>NZ_CP138920.1:2875000-3248949 GCF_047123815.1 Maricaulis sp. MIT060901 | reverse complement strand
GCGACAAAGCGTTCGAGGAAGGCCGCGCCCTTCGCTCACCCTGGCGCGACAAGCAGCCGGGCGCGGAACAGGACGGACAGGCTTTCACCATCCGTTTCCGCGCCAGTGATGACGATACCGTGATCGAAGACGCTGTGCAGGGCACGGTGAAGTGGGCTGCCAAGGATTTTGATGATCTTATCCTGCTGCGCAGCGATGGCACACCGACCTATAATCTCGCGGTTGTTGTGGATGACCATGACATGGGCATCACCCACATTATTCGCGGTGATGATCACCTGGTAAACGGTGGCCGCCAGAGCCAGATCTATGATGCGATGGGCTGGGAACGCCCGGTTTTCGCGCATATCCCACTGATCCATGGTGATGACGGCAAGAAATTGTCCAAACGCCACGGCGCACTGGGCGCTCAAGAATATCGGGACCAGGGTTATCTATCTGAAGGCATGCGCAATTACCTGCTGCGCCTCGGCTGGGCCCATGGTGACCAGGAATTGTTCACCGACGAGGAAGCCATTGCGGCCTTTGACATGGGCGGCCTGAACAAGGCCCCGGCTCGCATGGATTTTGACAAGCTCGCTCACATCAACAGCCACCATATCGGCCTGGCCGATGATTCTCGGCTGCTGGAGCTGAGCTGGCCCTGGATTGAGGGCCTCGAGGAACGGCTCGAGGACCTTGAAGTGATCAAGGCGCGTTACATGCGCGCGATGCCGGTATTGAAAACCCGCGCATCAAGACTGGATGAGTTGGCTCAGCAAGGCTATTTTCTGATCAAATCTCGTCCATTCGTATTTTCCGGCAAGGCCGCCAAGGCGCTCAAAGAAGACGCAAGAGAACGTCTTAACCGCCTTTTCACCACTCTGTCCGACACCACGGACTGGACAGAAGAGGTGCTGGCAAAGGCCCTGCAGGATTTCGCCGACGCTGAAGAGGTTGGTTTCGGTAAAGTAGGTCAACCGCTCCGCGCGGCTTTGACCGGAGGGGCACCCGCCCCCGATCTGGCACAAGTCATGGTCTTCCTCGGCCGCGACGAAGCGCTGGATCGCATCAAAGATCAAATGTCGCAGGGCAGCTAACTGCCCGCCACGCGTAGAGGGAAGACGTCATGGAAAGCAAAGCAAAGCCGAACGGCTCCGCCACCCTGAACTATAATGGCCAGAGCATCGAACTGCCGGTCTTCAGCGGTGAGATCGGGCCGGATGTCATCGATATCCGCAAGCTGTACGCCCAGACCGGGGCGTTCACATATGATCCGGGTTTCACCTCGACCGCCAGCTGTGAAAGCCAGATCACCTATATCGACGGCGATGAAGGCACACTTCTTTATCGCGGCTACCCGATCGACCAGCTGGCCGAACAATCGAGCTTCATCGAGGTCTGCTACCTGTTGATGAATGGCCGTCTGCCGGAACAAAAAGAGCTGGATGATTTCGACTGGACGATCCGTCGCCACTCCATGCTGCATGACCAGTTCGAGATGTTCTTCCGCGGTTTCCGCCGCGATGCGCATCCGATGGCCATCATGGTGGGTACGGTCGGCGCCCTCTCGGCCTTCTATCACGACTCAACCGACATCAATGACCCCGAAGCGCGCACCATCGCCAGCCATCGCATGATTGCGAAAATGCCGACAATCGCCGCCCGCGCTTACAAGTATGCCATCGGACAGCCTTTCATCAGCCCGCGCAACGAGCTGGACTATGCCGCTAACTTCCTGCGCATGTGTTTTGCTGTTCCGGCCGAGGATTATGAAAGCAATGCGGTTCTCGCCAAGGCGATGGACAAGATCTTCATCCTGCACGCCGACCACGAGCAGAATGCATCGACGTCCACGGTTCGCCTGGCCGGTTCTTCCGGTGCCAACCCGTTTGCCTGTATCGCAGCCGGCATCGCCTCCCTGTGGGGGCCGGCACACGGTGGTGCCAACGAAGCCGCGCTGAACATGCTCAACGAGATCGGTTCCGTCGACAAGATCCCGGAATACGTTGCCAAGGCCAAGGACAAGTCCGACCCGTTCCGCCTGATGGGCTTTGGTCACCGCGTCTACAAGAATTACGATCCGCGTGCGAAAGTCATGCGTGAAACCTGTCACGAGGTCCTCGACGTACTGGGCGTTCGCAATGACCCGACCCTGCAGGTCGCCATGGAGCTGGAGCGCATCGCGCTGGAAGACGAGTATTTCGTCGAGAAGAAGCTCTATCCGAACATCGACTTCTATTCTGGCATCACGCTGAAGGCGATGGGTTTCCCGACCGAGATGTTCACCGTTCTCTTCGCCCTGGCACGTACGGTCGGCTGGATCGCGCAGTGGTCAGAAATGCTGGGCGATCCGTCCCAGAAAATCGGCCGCCCGCGCCAGCTCTTCACCGGCGCCCAGTCCCGCGACTACGTCCCGCTGGGCAAGCGCTAGGCTTTACTCGGTACAAGAAGAAGGCCGCTCAATCGAGCGGCCTTTTTTATTGGGTCAGTTCAAACACGGTCTGCGCCGCATTCTCGCTGGCATCGCCCTCGCCGCGCAGTTTGTCTGTCGCGGCTGCCAGTTCACTGTGCAGGCGTTCTCGGCGTTTCGGGTCATCGAGAAGTGCAGAGACTTCCGCGGCCAGCAGACCGCCGCGGCAGCGGGTCTGGACAAATTCCGGGACCAGCATTTCATCAGCCGCGATATTCACCAGGCTGATATAAGGCGCTTTCATGATGTTGAAGGCTCGGATAATCGCCCAGGTCAGCCAGCCCAGCTTGTAGGCCGTCACGGTTGGAACGCCAGCGGTCGCGAGCTCGGTAACAACGGTCCCAGAACAGGCCAACGCGACGTCGGCGGCAGCGAAGGCATCGGTTTTTTCAGCTTCATCAACGATGACAGCGCCAAACTCACTGCGCGCATGGTCCAGGACAGGTGCGAGCTGCTCCTTCACGGCACCAGCGACGATTATGATCGGCGTCACTTCGCGTTCCGCCTTCAATTGCTCCAGCGAGGCAACAAAGGCCGGCCCGATACGATCGATTTCCGATTTCCGACTCCCGAACAGGACCAGGACGGTGTGGGCATCGGCAGCTATCCCATGTCGAGCGCGGAAGGTTGCGCCATCCCCCGGTTCGATCCGATCGAGTGTGGGATTGCCGACAAAGGTCACCGGCAGGCCGAAAGGACGATAATAGCGCTCGTCGAAACTGAGAATGGACATGAGATGGTCCACCGTTTCGGCGAGGGTCTTGGCGCGACCGGGACGCGTCGCAAACACCTGCGGACCGACATATTTAATCAACTTGATGGAAGGATCTGCTTCGCGCACGCCCTGAGCGACACGCAGCATGAACCCCCAACTGTCAATCAGCACGACCGCGTCGGGTTTGTGTCGGATGATATCCGCGACAACTTCGGCGACACGTTCCTTGATGCGCGAAAACGCCTTGAGTCCGTCGAAAAAACCCAGAATGGAGAGGCCTTCGATACTCACTGTAGAGGGCACGCCCCCCTCTGCCATCGCCTCACCGCCCATGCCGCGAAAACTCACGCCATTACCGTATCGCGAACGCATTGCCTTGATGAGGCCGGCGCCGAGTAGATCGCCGGACCGTTCCGCTGCGACCACATAGATCAGCGGAGTGTCCTCACTCATCCTCCGGCTCCACGATCGCCAGGAACATGTCATGTTCGCGAAGGGCGGCCTCAACGGCATCTCGATTGACGATGAGGGCCGCACCCTCCTGCAGGGCGATACCGGCAAGGCCTGCCGCAGACGCACGCTCGATGGTCTCCACACCCATTGTCGGCAGATCGATTCGACGCTCCTGGATCGGTTTGGGCATTTTGGCGAGCACGCCGCGTCGCGCCTGCGGTGTTCCACGGACCTCAGCCCGAAGGCCGGCGACCCGTTCCAGCATTTGGTTTGTGCCTTCCTGGGCTTCCACGGCTAGAACCAGCCCATCGGCGACCACAGCGCCCTGACCGATATCCAGACGGCCGATTTCGCGCGCGACAGCACAGGCCTTTACGACATCATGCTGGTGTTCGGGTACTGATTGGGAATTGAAGCCGGCTGCGGCATCCGGTGTCAGGCTCTCGAGCACCTCGTTCGCGCCAACAACCTTGAAACCCTGTGTTTCAAACTCGCCGACGACCACCCGCAACAGCGCATCATCACCCTTCCGTCCAGCGGCCAGCGCCTTGGGCACCATGATCATGCCACGCGCATCCAGTTTGAGTGTTTTGATGTCAGGGCGCTGAATGTAACCAGCAAAACAGACGGCGTCACAGCCGCCGGCTTTCAGGGCCTTGCAGATCGCACCGATCTGCCCGACTGAAAACTGCGCGGTCTCGAACTCGGGAAATTCGCGGTCCACAAATCCGGTGAGTTCGACAACCAGCGGGGATCGTTCAGCTTCGGCCTCGGCAATGAGTCTGGGAAGGTCCCCCCCCCCGCCAGGATACCAAGGCGTGACCATCTGCCAGATATTGCCGGAGACTCAGCCATTGGGCATGCAAAGCGAGCGTTTGGCATCCGCCGCACGAATGAAGTTGATAATTTCCATCACCGGAGCATTCTCAGAGTAGTCCCGGGCCACATCGTCCAGTCGTTCCTGAAACGTACCCTCCTCCGCGAAGAGCAGTCGATAGGCTGTCCGCAACTCGCGCAGGGTTTCCCGCGGCATGCCTCTGCGTTTCAGACCGACAACATTCAGTCCCGCAAGATGCGCATGATTGCCGATGACCGAACCATAGGGAATCACATCCGCGGTGACCATGGCCATCGCCCCGATGAAGGCGTGACGCCCGATGCGGCTGAATTGATGTATTCCTGCATAACCGCCAAGGATGACGTGGTCCTCGATGTGACTGCAGCCGCCAATGGCCGCGCCATTGGCGAAAACCACACGATCGCCCACCTGGCTGTCGTGAGACACATGTGCGCCGACCATAAAGTATCCATCATGGCCAATGCGCGTGGCCCCGCCGCCGACACTTGTGCCGGGGTGCATGGTGACATTCTCGCGCATTACATTGCGATCACCGATAGTCAGCGTCGTATCTTCGCCCTGATACTTGAAATCCTGCGGAGGGTGGCCCAGGTGCACGCCGGGATAAAGGACACAGTCATGCCCAACCTCGGTCAACCCGGCTACCGTCGCGTTTGAAATGACACGCACGCGGTCTTTCAGAACGACTTTAGGACCAATTACACAGAAGGGACCGATCTCGACGTCCTGGCCGAGTTCAGCAGCCGGATCAACGACCGCAGACGGATGGATCTTGGCACTCATGAGTGGGGCATCGCCTTGGCTGCAAACTCTGCCTGAACGGCTTTGACACCATCAGCGTAGACTTCGCCGGAAAACTTGAACACGCCATGGCGTGCAACATTCACCTTAACCGGCATGCGCAACATCATTCCCGGGCGCACGGGAGCCCTGAACTTCACCTTGTCAGCACCCATGAAGAAGACCGTGGCATCCGCAGGAGAGGCTTTGAGCGTCTTGTACATGAGAACCGCGCCTGCCTGCGCCATGGCCTCGATCATCAAGACGCCGGGCATCACCGGATTGCCGGGGAAGTGGCCAGGGAAAAAGGGCTCGTTAAACGTCACTCCCTTGATGCCTGTAATGCTCTCACCTTCGACATAGTCCTCGGCTGCATCGATTAGCAGAAACGGATAGCGATGCGGCAGCAGAGTCTGGATTTCAGCGCTCTCAATTCGGTCACTCATGGTGGATCCTAAGTCTTTTTGTTCTTGGAACGAACAAGGCGCCGGATCTCGGCAACCTCGCGCATGTAATCTCGAAGGGGTTGGGCCGGCATACCCGAATACGCCCCTGCCTTTGGAAGGCTCTTCATGACCGCCGCGCCACCACCAACAATGACGTCATCGACAATATCGACATGATCCGCGACACCGACACGGCCTCCGAACATGACCCGCTGGCCGATCGTCGTGCTTCCGGAAACGCCTGCAAACGCTGCCATCAACGTATTCTCTCCCACCGACACATTATGAGCGATGTGGCAGAGATTATCGATCTTGACGCCGTCGGCGAGCCTGGTCGAACCGAACACCGCCCGATCCACGCAGGAATTGGCTCCGATAGTCACATTATTCCCCAGGGTCACTTGACCCAGATGCGGCACGTCAATCGAGCCGGACTTGGACATTGCAACGCCAAAGCCGGCTTCGCCAATCACAGCTCCTGCCAGAATGTTGCAGTTTTCGCCGATATCCGCACAGATGACCGAGGCATTGGCTCCAACCCGCGACCCTGTCCCGATCGTCACACCGGGACCGATGTGCGCGCCTGGGCCGATCGTGACATTTGCGCCGATTACGGCGCCCTCACCGATTACTGCGGTCGCCGCGATGCGAGCACTCGCGTCCACCCGGGCGGACGACGTGTCCGCATCACCAAACCCGGCTTCCCTGAGCGTGTAGAGATGATTGGCGACAAGAGCGAATGCCGCCCTCGGATTATCATGGACCAGGAGTGTTGCTCCGGCCAGACGCTCATCACCGGCGAATGCTGCGGTGACCAGGAGGACTATGCCCCGCATGGACTTGCCGTCCAGAAGGCCGAAGAACTTGTCAGATTCCAGATAGCTGATGGCACCGGGTCTCACATCCGCCAGATCAGCAACATCCTCGACTTCGCCTCCCGAAGAATCAGAAATCGCCGCACCCGAAAGCGCGGCGATCTTTGATACTGCGACAGGACCGAGCCGATCAAAAAATCTCGGGTCAGCCACGTTCACATCCAGTCTTATTGAGCGGCCTCAGCCTGACCGCCATCCTGCGGCAGGCGCACGCGGTTTACAGAAACCGTCGGCAGGCGCGTATTCAGGATATTGATAACCTCTTCGGAGATATCAACTTCCGGGCTGGCGAAAACCAGGTTGGAACGATCGACCAGAATGTCGATGCCGCGTGCAGCGACAACTTCTTCCAGGATAGGACCAAGGCTCTCATAAACCGGGCGCATTGCAGACTGCTCGGTGGCAACAAGCTCACGCTGACGAATCTGGCGCTGAACCTCGAAAGCCTGAGCCTGCTGGTTCAGGGTTTCGATACGCTGGACGAGATCCGGACGCGCCTGGATTGCTGCCATCGTCATGGCTGCGGTTTCAGCATTGAGCGCTTCACGCTCTTGAGCCAGGGGCTGGCCCATGGCCTGGAGTTCCGCGTCAACTTCCTGTGCTATAGCCGCCAGACGTGTCTGGATGTGAATACCCACTGCGCTTTCCCGCAGTACACGTTCTTCGCTCATCACCGCGATGTTCGTTTGCGCCAGCGCCGGAGCCGCGAGGCTCAACACAGCAACTGGCAGCAGCAGAAGTGATTGAATGAATTTCATAACCTAGAACCCTGTTCTTGTACTGAAGCGGAAGAACTCCGTACGGTCGTATTCTTCCGCCATAAATGCCTCTGCAAAGTCGAAACGGACCGGGCCGAACGGAGAGTCCCAGAAGACACTCAGACCGGCTGACGCCCGCAGCGCCAAATCATCGACTGTGAAGATCGTTGACGTACCCTCGTCTATCTGGTCCGCGGAGTCGAGCATGCCCAGCGTACCGAATTCAGTGAACAACGCGCCCCGGATACCGTATTGCTCTGGCAGGAAACTTGGCAGCGTCAGCTCAACGGCACCAATTGCATAAAGCCTGCCACCCAGAGAGTCGCCCCGGACCAGCTCGCCTGTCGACGTATCACGCTGCACTGTGCGCGGACCGAGACCACCGACGTCAAACCCGCGGAAAGAGTTGCCACCCTTGAAGAAACGGTCGTTGATGCGGATACCATCACCGCCCCAGCCGACTGCGAAACCGGCATTACCCGTGAAGCTCGCAACCCAGCCGCGGAAGATCTCGTGATAGTAAGCCGACTGGATCTCGGTGCGCAGATAGCGCACATCGCCGCCAAATCCGGCGAGGTCCTGGTTCAAAACGAAACGGAAACCGTCACTCGGTTCGACCGGATCATTCAGGCGCGACCACTGGAAAGTGTAGCCCACAACAGAGGTTGTACGCGATCCGGCCTGGTTTCGCAGCGCCTGTGACGCGCTGCTGAAGACAATGACATTATCGTTTCGCAGGGTATAGCGCAGTTGCAGATTGGTCTGCCGCGTGACTGGGAAGCCAAGACGAATACTGCCACCTGTCGATTCCGTCTGGAACGAGGCTTCGCTGAGGAAATCTGAGTTCACGCGGAAGAGGTCAAAACCAGCGGCCAGATTGCGATCCATGAATCGCGGTTCTGTGAAGCGAATATCGATCGTCTCGCGGCGCGAGCTCGCCGAAATCCGCAAGCGAAGGAACTGGCCCCGACCGCGCAGATTTCGCTCCGAGATTGAGAGGTCTACCAGGAAAGCATCGGTGGATGAGAAACCGGCACCGAAGGCCAGTTCGCCGGTCGGCTGTTCCGACACATCGACCTGCAGGCGCGCACGGTCCGGTGTCGAGCCCGGCGTTTCCGTGATTTCGACTTCCTCAAAGAAACCAAGACGACGGATATTATTGCGGGAACGATCGATCAGGACGCGGTTGAAGGCATCACCCTCGACAATGTTCAGCTCGCGACGGATCACCCGGTCGAGCGTCCGCGTGTTGTTCACGATGTCGATGCGCTCGATATAGACCCGCGGGCCCTCGTCGATGACATATTCCACATCAACAGTCCGCGTTTCGCGGTTGCGACGCGTGATCGGACGCACGTTGACGAAGGCATAGCCAGACGCACCCGCAGCGAATGTCACCGTGTCGATTGCATCTTCAATGAGCTGGCCTTGATAGGTCGCCCCCTCGCGGGTGGGTACGATTGCCTCGAGATATTCCTCGTTCAGGTCCTCGATAGCGCTGGTCACTGTGACCTCGCCGAAACTGTATACTTCGCCCTCATCGATCGTGATCGTGATGTAGAAGCTCTCCTGATCCGGCGTCAGTTCGGCAACGGCGCTGAGCACACGGAAATTCGCATAACCCTGATTCTGATAGAATTGGCGCAGCAGTTCGCGGTCATATTCCAGGCGATCCGGGTCGTAATTGTCATTGGAGCTGAAGAACCGCCACCAACGCGATTCCTCTGTCACCAGTTCACGACGAAGACGACGATCCGAGAAACTCTCATTGCCGATGAAATTGATGCGGCGAACGCCGGTAACCGGCCCCTCAGAGATCTCGAAGATCAGATCCACACGGTTCTGCGGCAGCTCGATAATCTGGGGTGTCACGGACGCCGCAAAGCGACCAGAGCGGCGATAGACCTCGATGATACGCTGGACATCACTCTGGACCCGTGCGCGTGTGAAAATCGCGCGGGGCTGAGCCTGGATTTCGTCCGTGATTTTGTCGTCATCCATGGCGCGGTTACCTTCCAGCACCACGCGGTTGATGATCGGGTTTTCCTGGACACGAATGGTAACGATCTCGCCGCCATCTTCGATCTGAACATCAGAGAAGAGGCCCGTCGCAAACAGCGTCTGGATGGAGAGGTTGATCGAGCGCGGATCCGCATACTGGCCCGGCTGAATCAGCAGATAGGACAAAACCGTGTCAGCTTCGACGCGCTGATTGCCTTCTACCAGGATCTGCCGGACAACTGGGCGAGCGGGTGCTTGGACAGCCGCCGCCTCCCCTTGTGCCGGTTGAGCCTGCGCCGACGCAACTGCGCCGAGGCTAAAGGTCATCAGGGCTGCAAAGAGCACACGCAAAACACTCGCCATGGAAGATCGCCGTTCTCTCCGCTCAATCAGAAGAATTGACTGAGCTTGTAGTTAATATCGTTCCAGGTGGCTAAAAGCATCATCATGAGCACAAAGACAAGCCCCAATCGAAAACCGATGGCCTGTGCCTTCATGCTCAGCGGACGACGCGCCACTGCCTCATATGCGTAATACACAAGATGCCCGCCGTCGAGGATCGGTATCGGCAATAAGTTCACCAATCCCAGTCCGACGGACAGATACCCGGCCAGCTGAATGAGGTTAATAAACAGCAATAACGTGCTTTCCAGCGGAGTCCGTCCGGCCTCGACGCTACGCTGAGCGGTCTGCCCTGCCGCTTCCGCGATTCCCAGAGGACCGTTCAGCAGATCTGTCGATGCGCGACCGGTTACTATGTGTCCGACATAGCGGCCGGTCATCGAGACGGCATCCCAGGTGCGATCCGCACCATGCCCGATCGCCGAGACGATACCACCCGGTGAGATCGCGTACTCATCACGCCGGATCAGCTGTGGGACATTACCAATGCCAAGCTGGCCGAATGTGCGTGTTCCGCCAAACTCGTCCTCGACCTCGGTTGCGCGAGGCGTTGCGAACAGGGTGACCTGCTGTTCGCCCCTGGAAACGTCAAAAGTGATCTCCTGCCCCGGGCGCCAGATCACTTCCGTAATGATTTCCTGAAAACTGTGGATATCACTGCCATTAATCGCAAGAATTTCATCCCCTTCAAGGAATCCAGCCTCTTCAGCGGCAGATCCCTCCGCAACCGAGCCAACCACAGCCGGCTGATATTGAGGGCCGCCAATACTCAATGCCAGCACGGCAAAAATGACGATCGCGAGAATGAAGTTCGCGATCGGGCCAGCGGCGGTAATGAAACTGCGCGCCCAGATCGGCTTGAAGTGGTAACACTGGTCGGCGGCAGGCCCCATGCGTTCGCGCAATTCTGCCAGCTTGTCGGCATCGGGCTCGCTCGCAGCACCGGCATCGCCGAGAAACTTCACATATCCACCCAGCGGGAAAGCCGCGATGCGCCAGACAGTGCCGTTCTTGTCCCGGCGTGACCAGAGTGTCGGGCCAAATCCCATGGAAAAGGCCTCGGCGTGAACCCCACACATCCGCCCCGCCCAGTAATGGCCGAGCTCGTGGATAACCACGACCAGGGAAATCAGGAAGATAAAGGAGAATGTTCCTAGCAGGAGACCCGCAATGGCACTCATGAAACGATCCGTATTCTGTTATGCTGCGGCAACAGCAATCAAGTCGCGTGCCAATTCCCGGGCACGATGATCGATCGCATAAACATCGTCAAATGACGACAGCTGTTGCGGCATGTCCGCATCACCCAGTGCGGCTTCCATCACATTCTCGACCGCCCCGGCAATGTCCAGGAAACCGATCCGTTCGGCCAGGAAGGCGTCGACAGCTATTTCATTGGCAGCATTAAGCACTGCCGGTAAAATCCCACCCTGCCCGACCGCCTCGCGCGCCAGACGCATGGCAGGAAAACGCGCGAGATCCGGCGCCTCGAAATCCAGCCTCGAAATGGCACACAGGTCCAGGGGTTTGACCGGCGCCTGCATGCGTTGCGGCCAGGACAATGCGTTTGCGATCGGCGTCCGCATGTCCGGCGATCCCATCTGCGCCAGCACACTGCCATCTGCATAATGCACTAACCCGTGGACGATGGACTGCGGATGAACAGCCACATCGACGCGGGTTTCGGGCAGGTCAAACAGCCAGCATGCCTCGATGATCTCGAGTCCCTTGTTCATCATGGTGGCGCTATCGATCGTGATCTTCGCGCCCATCTCCCAGGTTGGGTGCGCCAGCGCATCAGCGCGGCGTGCGTTGTCCATCTGCTGAGACGTCCAGGTCCGGAACGGTCCTCCGGACGCGGTCAGGGTGATCTTGTCGATCTGCTTTTTCTGCCGATTGTCGAAAACCTGGAAGATGGCGTTGTGTTCGGAATCAACCGGAAGCAGCTCGGTCCCTGCCTTGGTCGCGGCCTGCATGAAAAGCCCGCCGGCACAGACCAGGCACTCCTTGTTGGCAAAGGCCAGCGCATTTCCCTGTTTCAGAGCTTCCAGCGTCGGCCGCAGACCCGCTGCCCCCACGATTGCTGCCATCGTCCAGTCCGCCGGACGTCGTGCGGCTTCAACAACAGCGCCTTCACCGCAGGCAATCGCGATCCCGAGTCCGTCCAGCGCATCCCGCAGTTTCGCTTCGCCGCTGGAATCGGCCAGTGCTACCATTTCTGGGCGGAATTTGAGGGCCAGACGGATAAGCTCGTCCACATTGGTATGCGCCGTCAGCGCGGCGAGTTCAAACGCCCCGGCCGGAGCACGCTCGATCAGGTCCAGCGTGGCTGCACCAACCGAACCCGTCGCCCCGAGCACACTGATTTTTCTTGTCTTTGCCATTATGCCGACCAGCCAAGATCGATGAAACGTGACGCGATCACAGCCGTCACGACGGCCAGCATCAGCGCATCCACGCGATCAAGAACACCCCCGTGTCCGGGGATGAGTGTACCTGAATCCTTCACGCCGAAGGATCTTTTGAACAGTGACATCGCCAGATCCCCGCCAACAGAGGCAAAGGCGACCAGGACCGAGAAGAGGATCACCCCCTCGGTGGACAGACCGAACAGCAGTCCGACTGCGTATCCAGCCGCGCCGCCAGCCGTCACACCGGCCAACAAACCCGACCAGGTCTTGTTCGGACTGGCCTGGGGCAGAAGCTTGGGGCCACCAATCCAGGTTCCGACCAGATAAGCGAAACTATCCGCCGCCCACACGATCGCGAATAACAGGATCACGGCCTCAAGTCCGTGCCCGCCCTCGGCGCGCATAGCCGCCAGAAGACCAGCGCTCAGCGAGACATAAAGAATGCCGAGCACCTCGATCGACCAGCCACGACGCCAACGCTCGGCGCCGGATGCAGCCGTTCCCAGCGCGCCCCACACGAGCGCTTCCTGAATGCTGGTCTGTCCGGCCAGCAAAACCGCGCCAGATGCGGTTGCGCAGGCGATTGCATAGGCAACAGGCGGCGCGTCCTCGTCGGACATCTGGATCCATTCCCACGCCATGGCGGCTGCAAAAGCCGCCACCCAAGCGGTGAAGAACAATCCACCCATCCAGAGCAGGAAAACTGCCAGAGGACCGAGAATGAGGGCGGAGACCAGACGGCGCTTGAAGACCGGATCATGCCGCTCCGGCATCAACGCCTCCATAACGCCGGTCGCGGTTCTTGAAGGCCTCCAGCGCTCGAGCCAGCTCGGCCTCGTCGAAATCGGGCCACAACACATCGGTGAAGTGGAACTCCGCATAAGCGGCCTGCCAGAGCAGGAAGTTGGAAATGCGCTGTTCACCGCTCGTGCGGATCATCAGATCCACATCGGGCAGCCCCGCCGTATCAAGAGCTCCGGAAAAACGGCCCTCATCGATCGCGTCAACGCTTAGATCACCGGCGTGGATAGCGCGCGCTAGGTTTTGTGCCGCACGCAGGATCTCGTCCCGACCCCCATAATTGAATGCGATATTGAGGTTGAAATCGGTATTGCTGGCGGTTTCGGCCTCGGCCTGGCCCACAATCTCCGCCAGGTCCTCCCGCAAGTCCTCCCGCCGACCGATGATGCGAATACGCACACCACGCTGTTTTAGCGATTTCAGGTCCGCGGCAACATAGCGTTTCATCAACTCGAACAACGCCCCGACCTCATCGGCGGGACGGTTCCAGTTCTCGGTTGAAAAGCTGAACAGGGTCAGGGTGTGAATCCCCATGTCTCCGGCGGCTTCAACGACCCGGCGGACAGCCTCAACACCCTTGGAATGACCGAAAGTACGGGGCCGGCCGCGCTGCTGCGCCCAGCGGCCATTCCCATCCATGATGATGGCGACATGCTGCGGAACGCTCGTTCTGTCCGATGCGGTCTCGCTCATAGAAGTGTCGCCTCGCTCAGGTCGTCAGACCTGCATGATTTCTTCTTGTTTGGTCTTCAGGTTTTCGTCGATCTTCTTGATCGCGTCATCCGTCAGTTTCTGGACGTCGTCGGCAAAGGACTTGTGTTCGTCCTCGGACAGCGTGCCATCCTTTTCCAGCTTTTTCAGACCATCCATGCCGTCGCGGCGTACATTGCGCACAGCAACGCGGGCGTTCTCAGCATAGCTACCGGCCAGCTTGGCCAGCTCGGCGCGACGCTCCTCGTTGAGCGGCGGGATCGGAATCCGCAGAAGCTGACCTTCAACAACCGGGTTAAGACCAAGCTGGGAATTACGGATCGCCTTGTCGACAGCGCCCACCATGTCCTTGTCCCAGATCTGAACCGAAATCATGCGCGGCTCCGGAACGGAGACCGTGCCAACCTGGTTGATCGGGGTCGGCGTGCCATAGGCTTCAACCTTGATCGGGTCGAGCAGATTGGCGCTGGCGCGTCCCGTTCTCAGACCGGCAAACTCCTTGCGCAGCGAATCGATCGCGCCTTCCATGCGGCGTTTCAGATCGTCCTCGTCATAATCGCTCATGGGTCTCTCCCCTTATTCTGTTGCGGTCAGGCGGTTTCTTGCGAACGCACCTTGCCGATAGTCGTACACACACCCTCACCGGCCAGAACCTTGGCCAGGCCGCCCTGTTCATGGATGCTGAACACCACGATCGGAATACGGTTTTCGCGCATCAGCGTCACGGCCGAGGCATCCATCACGCGCAAGTCGCGGGTCAGGACATCGAGGTAATCGAGTTTATCATAACGTTCCGCGTCCGAATTCGTCCTCGGGTCATCCGTATAGACACCGTCGACCTGGGTGCCCTTGAACAGAGCATCACAGCCCATCTCGGCGGCGCGCAACGCAGCAGCCGTGTCGGTAGTGAAAAACGGGTTTCCGGTCCCGGCAGCAAAGATGACAACACGCCCCTTTTCCATGTGCCGCGTGGCGCGGCGACGGATATAGGGTTCGCACACAGTGGTCATCGGTATGGCCGACTGCACACGGGTCTGAACACCAATGCTTTCAAGAGCGGTTTGCATGGCCAAGGCATTCATCACCGTCGCCAGCATGCCCATATAATCGGCAGCGGTGCGGTCCATGCCCTTGGCGGCGCCAGACAATCCCCGAAAGATATTGCCGCCGCCGATGACGAGGCACATCTCGGTGCCGCCTTCGACGGCCTGTTTGACTTCTTGCGCGATACGATTGGCGGTTTCCAGGTCGATACCAAATTGTTGGGAGCCCATGAGGGCTTCACCGGAAACCTTAAGAAGAACCCGCCGGAATTGCGGCGGATTGCTGGCGCCTGATGGCGTGGAGGAAGCTGAGTCGGTCACGGTCTGGCAGCATACAGAAAGCGCCGGAGCTGAAAAGCTCCGGCGCTGGCTGTTTTTGACTTAGGCCTGGCCAGTTGCAGCAGCAACTTCAGCGGCGAAGTCTTCTTCTTTCTTCTCAACGCCTTCGCCCAGGGCGACGCGCTGGAAGCCAACGATCTCAACCGGCGTGCCCAGTTCTTTGGAAGCGTTGGCCAGAACCTGTTCAATCGTGTTGTCCGGGTCCATGACGAAGGATTGTTTCAGCAGCACAACTTCTTCGTAGAATTTGCGCATACGGCCTTCGACCATTTTCTCGACGATCTGCTCCGGCTTGCCGGACTGACGTGCCTGGTCAGCGAACACTTCGCGTTCCTTGTCAGCGATCGCGCTGTCGACACCATCGGTATCAACGGCAACGGCAACAGCCGGGGAACCGGCAGCGACGTGCATGGCGATCTTGCGGCCCAGCTCGGCCAGCTTGCCGGCATCGCCTTCGGACTTGAGCGCAACGATAACGCCCAGCGCGCCCATGCCGTCAGCAGCAGCATTGTGCACGTAGGAGGAAACAACACCCGTTCCGGCGTCCAGCTTGAAGACGCGGCGCAGGGACATGTTCTCACCGATCGTGGCGATCAGGTTCGTCAGTGTCGCTTCAACCGTTTCACCGGACGGCAGGGTCGCAGCGTTGAGCGCTTCGACTGTCGCGTCGGTGGTCAGGGCCAGCTTGGCGATCTCGGCAACAGCAGCCTGGAACTTTTCGTTGCGGGCAACGAAATCGGTTTCAGAGTTGACCTCTACAACAGCGCCATTGGCACCATCGGTCGCTACGGCAACCAGGCCTTCCGCAGCAACGCGGTCAGCTTTCTTGGCGGCCTTGGACAGACCTTTCTTGCGCAGCCAGTCAACAGCGGCTTCGAAATCGCCGTCCGTCTCGTTCAGCGCCTTCTTGCAGTCCATCATGCCAACGCCGGTTTTTTCGCGAAGTTCCTTCACGAGAGCAGCAGTAATCGCGGCCATCGGATTCTCCTGGAATAAATAGAGTTGCTAACGAAGCTTATGCTTCGGTCTTGTCAGATTTAGAGGACGCTTCCGGAGCAGCAGCCTCTTCGGCGGCTTCAGCAGCCGGAGCCGCCTCTTCCGCCGGAGCGTCTTCGGCAGCCAGCATGGCTTCAACCGGAGCTTCTGCTTCACCCAGATCAACGCCCATGGCCAGCTGGCTGTCTGCCATACCGTCCAGAACAGCGTCGGCGATCAGGTCGCAATACAGCGAGATCGCGCGGGATGCGTCATCATTGCCCGGGATCGGCATGTCGATCGGGTCCGGATCACAATTGGTGTCAACGATAGCAACGACCGGGATGCCCAGCTTCTTGGCTTCCTGGATGGCGATCGCTTCCTTGTTGGTGTCGATCACGAACATCAGGTCCGGCGTACCGCCCATGTCCTTGATACCGCCCAGCGAGCGCTCCAGCTTCTCGCGCTCACGGGTGAGCATCAGCTGTTCTTTCTTGGTCAGGCCGTCAACACCGCCTTCGCTATCAAACATGGCTTCCAGCTCACGCAGACGCGCGATGGAGTTGGAAATCGTGGCCCAGTTGGTCAGCGTACCGCCGAGCCAGCGCTGGTTCATATAGTACTGCGCACAGCGAGAAGCAGCCGCGGCAACCGGGTCGGAGGCCTGGCGCTTGGTGCCGACGAAGAGAATACGGCCACCCTTGGCAGCAGTATCGCGGACCTTGACCAGGGCCTGGTGCAACAGC
This sequence comes from Maricaulis sp. MIT060901, assembly GCF_047123815.1. NCBI lineage: Bacteria > Pseudomonadati > Pseudomonadota > Alphaproteobacteria > Maricaulales > Maricaulaceae > Maricaulis > Maricaulis sp. MIT060901. Next base: position 3,232,182 of record NZ_CP138920.1, on the reverse strand, counting down.
GGCACCGTCTGGGACAGGTCAAGAATGTGGATGTTGGCGCGATCGCCGAAGATGTAGTCTTTCATCTTCGGGTTCCAGCGGTGGGTCTGGTGTCCGAAGTGACAACCAGCTTCGAGCAGCTGGCGCATGCTGAATTCAGGGAGAGCCATCGATGTATCCTTTTCCGGTTGGCCTCCACGGAGCGGAGTCGCTTGCGCAAACAAACGACACCGGAGCGGCAGACAAGGCGCCCGCCGGAGCTCCGTGTGCGTAATGAGGCGGCTTATAGGCACCTCTTTTGAGTAATGCAAGCAGGCTCATCCGGCTTTTGTGCTATCAATTATGCAGGGGTGAGATGCACGGCATGGCTCCGCACGAAAACGAATAGCGAGATTGATCGTCAGATCAGGGCTCTGGTCTGTCGTTTTCAGCAGGATACCAGGTGAAATCCATGCCTACTGGAAACAATCTGCTGCCACGCAGCACAATGAAAACGAGCCAGTTACACTTCCTGACGCCATCGGTAGTGATGATCGGTTGGCCTTTGATGTCCGGATGACGAAGACGATGGCGTTCAAACGCTTGTCGAGCAGAGCGTTCAAGCCTGATGCGCACTTGATCATGATCCTCTGCCAAGGCAAAGCCCGGAACAAAAAAGCCAATGCCATCCAGCCCGTCTTTGGTGGCGTGCTTAAGATGGATCGGTGTCATTTCAATCAATGCGAACCAGGGCGGATCACGCCAGCTCCGCATCAATGCTGGCAACGCCCCTCACCGCACGAAGCGCGGCTTGCACCGCAGCATCAGCGCAATGGCGCCCCGGCAGCCGGATCTCGGCTTCCCCACCATCGCGCAGCGGCACGAACAGATCGACCGCCGCGTCCAGTTGGGCATCCGAACGGGAGTTGGCCCGGTCGAGCCGCGCCTTGATCCCGGCCAGAGCGGAAGGGTCGTCGAGACGGATTTTCAGACTGTGCGCCGCCATCCGGGTATCGAGAACTTCCAGCCGGTCAGCAAAGAAGCTGATTTGCTCGTCTCGATTATCGACACGGCAATTGACCAGAACGGCTGTACCACTTTCCAGCTGGTCTCGAGAGGTGCGCAGAAGCTCCGGCGCCACAAAGACCTCGAACTCGCCCGTCGGGTCGGACAGGGTGACCCAGGCAAAACGTTCGCCGGACTTGTTGGATACACGCTCCTGACGCCGACGGACCACTCCGCTCAATCGCAAGGCCGTAGCGCCTTCAAGCACGCGGCCCGTGCTTTCCGCGAACATCACTACGCCGCGGCCTGCGAGTTGTTCCGTCAGATCGTCCAACGGGTGGCCGGAGAGATAAAAGCCGATGGCTGACAATTCCTCGTCCAGACGCTGCTGGGCGGTAAAAGGTTCAGGTTCGGGCAGGTTGGGCCGCTGTAGCTCGACCTCGCCACCACCGCCGCCAAACAGGCTGGCCTGGGCGCTCTCGCGCTGTTCAGCAGCGTGCTGGGCCATGGAGAGCAGGATTTCCGCAGACGCGATGACCTTGGCCCGGTCGGGTTCCATGGTGTCGAAAGCGCCCGCTTTGGCAAGGTTTTCGAACGTGCGGCGATTGACCTGACGTGGATCAATGCGCTCGGCAAAGTCGTAGAGATCCTTGAACGGCCCCTTGGCATCGCGTTCGGCAACAATGTGTTCCATCGCAGAAAAACCGACATTGCGGATGGCGCCTAGGGCAAAACGTACACAGCCCTCTTCGACCGAGAAATCGGCATTGGATGCGTTTACATCCGGCGGTCGAACCGTGATGCCCATGCGGCGGATTTCCTGGTGGAAAGCAGCAAGCTTGTCAGTGTTAGCGGCGTCGAGCGACATCAGCGCGGCCATCAATTCAACAGGGTAGTTCGCCTTCAGAAATGCGGTTCGGTAGGCAATGACGGCGTAGGCCGCAGCGTGAGACTTGTTGAAACCATAACCGGCGAACTCGGCAACAAGTTCGAAAATGTACGAGGATTTGGCACGATCAACGCCATTCTCTTCGGCACCATCAAGGAAACGGACTTTCTGCTTGTCCATCTCCTCTTTCTTCTTCTTGCCCATGGCGCGGCGAAGAAGGTCGGCTTCACCGAGCGAGTAGCCCGACAGGATCTGGGCGATCTGCATCACCTGTTCCTGATAGATGATGACGCCATAGGTTTCCGACAGCACGCCTTCCAGATCAGGATGGAGGCAATCCACCTCGGCGCGGCCGAACTTGCGGTCGACATAGACGTCGATGTTTTTCATCGGGCCCGGTCGATAAAGCGAGATGAGCGCGATCAGATCCTCGATCGCGTCAGGCTTCATCTTTTTCAGCGTATCGCGCATGCCCGAGCTCTCGAGCTGGAACACGCCGATGGCATTTCCCGAGGCCAGGAGTTCGTACGTCGGGCGATCTTCCAGGCTGACCGCCTCGATATCGGGGACTTCCTTGCCCGCGGACTCAATGTAGCCGAGCGCCCGCGCGATCACCGTCAGGGTTTTCAGGCCGAGAAAGTCGAATTTCACGAGTCCCGCGGGCTCGACCCATTTCATGTTGAACTGGGTGGCGGGAATGTCTGAACGCGGATCGCGATAGAGCGGGACGAGTTCGGAAAGCTTGCGGTCACCGATGACAACACCGGCGGCGTGGGTGGAGGCGTTGCGGAAAAAGCCTTCCAGCTTCAGCGCCACTTCCAGCAGGCTGTCGACGGCCTGGTCCTCCGCCCGCATGTCGTTGAGGCGCGGCTCGATATTGAGCGCCTCGGCCAGGGTAACCGGATTGGCCGGATTAGCCGGGATCAGCTTGGCGAGCTTGTCGACAAGACCGAACGGCAATTGCAGCACACGCCCAACATCGCGCACCACGGCACGGGCCTGGAGTGTTCCGAAGGTGATGATCTGGGCGACCCGGTCGTGGCCATACTTGTCCTGCACATAACGGATCACTTCGCCGCGCCGTTCCTGGCAGAAGTCGACGTCGAAGTCGGGCATGGAAACACGTTCGGGGTTGAGGAAACGCTCGAACAGGAGGCCAAACCGCAAGGGATCGAGATCGGTAATGGTCAGGGCGTAGGCCACCAGCGAGCCCGCACCGGAGCCACGGCCGGGACCGACCGGAATGTCGTTTTCCTTGGACCACTGGATGAAGTCCGAGACGATCAGGAAATAGCCCGGGAACCCCATCTGCTTGATGATGTTGAGCTCGAAATCCAGGCGCTCGCGATACTCGCTTTCCGGCAGGGAATTTGCCTGCCCCGCGGCAATCCGGTCGGTCAGACCGTCATGGGCGCGGGCGACCAGTTCCTCCGCCTCGTCCCGGCCCTCGGCGGTTTCAAAACTGGGCAGGATGGGCGGGTGCGTGCGTACACGATAGGCACAACGACTGGCGACTTCTATCGTGTTCTCAAGCGCTTCGGGCAAGTCCTTGAAGCGTTCCCGCATCTCGTCCGGCGTGGCGAGATGGTGATCTGCGGTGACCTTGCGCCGCTCCTGGACCGAGACATAGGTACTTTCGGAAATGCACAGAAGCGCGTCATGGGCGCGGTGCATGCCCTGGTCCGGGAAAAAGGCCTCGTTTGTGGCGACCAGTGGCAGGTCACGGGCATAAGCTTCGTCGACGAGCCAGTCCTCGGCGGTCAGTTCTTCGGCCAGACCGTGGCGCTGTAGTTCGACATAGAGACGATCTCCGAATGCCACCTGGTATCGCCCCAGCACATCCGCCGCTTCCGCCTCTCGTCCAGTCACAACATACTTATTGAGAATCCCGTCAGGCCCGCCGGTCAGAGCAATCAAGCCGGCGCTGTGTTCCAGCACATTATCCAGCGATACCTGCGGCTCTTCCGCACCATCCACATCGAGGAAGGCGGCGGATGTCAGCGCCATCAGATTGAGATAACCCTCGGCATTCTGCGCGTAGAGCGCCAGCGTGCCATCCGGGGCAGCGCGCTCACCGGGGTGTGGATCGGATACCCGGACCGAGAGCGTGATGCCGACTATGGGCTGGATCCCGGCCCCGGCCATCTTCTCGGAGAATTCCAGCGCGCCAAACAGGTTGTTGGTGTCGGTCAGCGCGATGGCGGGCATGCCATAGGCCTGGCAGGCATCGACCATTTTGGGAATGCGGATCGCCCCTTCAAGGAGCGAATAAGGAGACCGGACGCGCAGATGCACAAAGGGAAGCTTCGTGTCCATGTTGATCTCCTGAGTGCCCGGACCCGCGCCGCTAGAGGGCGCACGAATCCCGGCAGACTAGCGCGATCAGGACGCGCCTAAAATAGAGCCCCACATCGTGATCATCCAGGTGAAGCCAAGAATTGCAGTAGCAGCGGACATATCTTGAATCATGCGGCGCATAACGCCCTCCCAAACCAATGTTCTTGATTTGTTCTATTCGACGATAAAGGCCGCCGTCAACACCCGATTCGAATTTTTGTTCCAAATTTGTTCCGCAGTCAGGCCGGTTCGAACGCCGTCAGGCGTCCGTTTTCCAGCGTGACAACACGATCCATGCGCTCTGCCAGCTGGTGATTATGCGTGGCGATAAGAGCCGCAGCGCCCCTCTCCTTCACCGCGGACTGAAGCGCCAGGAAGACGCTCTCCGACGTCGCCGGATCGAGATTGCCGGTTGGCTCGTCCGCCAGCAGTACCCGTGGTTCATTGGCCAGGGCACGTGCGATGGCGACCCGCTGCTGCTCACCGCCGGACAATTGAGACGGCGCATGGGTTAGGCGTTCGCCAAGACCGAGCCCCGTCAGAAGCTCGGTGGCATGCTCGCGTGCACGTCGCACACCCTTGCCGCCAACCAGTTGCGGCAGGACCACGTTTTCCAGCGCGTCGAACTCAGGCAGCAAGTGGTGGAACTGGTAGACAAACCCGACCTCGCAGCGGCGCAGCGCCGTGCGTCCGCGGTCAGAGAGTTCCCGGGTGTTCTGACCAGCAATGACCACTTCACCGGCATCGGGTCGTTCCAGCAAACCCGCTGCATGCAACAGGGAGGACTTGCCGGAACCGGAGGGCCCGATCAGGCCGACAATTTCTCCCGGGTTCAGCGTCAGGTTGGCCCCGCGCAGGACCGTCAGATCACCGGCTTCGGTCACATAGGTCCGCTCGATATCGCGCAGTTCAAGAACGGCATCACTCATAACGAAGCGCCTCCACAGGATCGAGACGGGACGCCAACCAGGCCGGGATGACCGTGACGGCCAGGGACATGATCAGGCCGAATATGGAAACGAAGAAGATCTCGCCGACATCAAGCTCGGCCGGGATCCGGTAGAGATAATAGACCGAGGGATCGAACACCGGGCCACCGGTCAGCGCGTTCAGAACATCCTGGATCGGACCGATATTGAGCACCAGAACGACGCCCAGAATGATCCCACAAAGCGTACCGAGCATGCCGATCGTGGCACCGACCAGAAGGAAGATCCGCATGATCGAGGCGCGCGTTGCGCCCACAGTACGCAGGATGGCGATATCACCGCTTTTGACCTTCACCAGCATGACCAGCCCGCCGATGATATTCATCGCGGTAATGCCGATCACCACAGACAAGAGGAGCCGCATCATCGAGCGCTCCATCTGCAGGGCATCAAAAAACGCCGGGTTCTGGCCCGTGAAATCGAAGACCGAGGAATTCACCCCGGCGCGTTCCTGGATGGGCGCCACAAAACTGGCCGACAACATCGGATCATCCAGACGGATCTGGATCAGGTCTACCACCCCGTTTTTCTGGAAAAAGAGATTGCCCTGCTCCAGCGGCATGAAGGCCAGCGCATCATCAATGGTTGAGACACCGGTCGAGATGATGGCGTCGACATAATAGGCCTTTTGCGTGGGGATACTGCCCGCCGGCGTGTTGCGCATGGCGGTGGTGATGAAGGTCACGCGGTCATCAATGCTGACGCCGAGCTGGCGAGCGACGCCGCGGCCGAGCACAATGCCATTACCGCCATAACGCCCACTGCCAAAACGCTCCAGAGAGCCTGCAGTAATCCCCGTCAGGCTGCCGGCCGTCTCGCCCTGCGTCACCAGTTCCATCTGTGCGAGATCGGAGGGTTCCACGGCGAGCACCTGGATCACGGTCTCATAACGATCGGACACCGCCATGACCTGTCCCTGGACAACCGGGTCGGCGCTTTCAACGCCGGGCATGGCTTCTAGCTCGGCAACAAGCTCGGACACGTCATTGGGCGTCATCACGCGGGCGTCGACATAGACATGTGGCTGCGCCCCGAGCAGCTGTTCATACAGCTGGGTGCGAAACCCGTTCATGACCGACATGACGGTGATCAGGGCCGCAACGGCGAGAGCCACGCCGATGAAGGAGATAATCGCGATCAGCGCGACGCCGCCATCCTTGCGGGTTGCGCCGACAAAACGCCCCGCGATCATGAATTCATACGGGCTGAACGGCAATGCGCCAGACGTCTTGCTGGCGGCAGGATTATCCATTCGAGAAAGCACCTTCTGCGAGACGGTTGACCGCGTCTTCCGGCGACATTTCATGCGTCTCACCGGACCGACGGATCTTGACCTCAACCTTGTTCTCTTTAAGGCCGCGCGGACCGATCACCAGCTGATAGGGCAGGCCGATCAGGTCAGCGGTCGCGAACTTGCCGCCCGGACGTTCCTTGGTGTCGTCGTAAAGCGGGTCGAGCCCGGCCGCCGACAGTTTGGCGTAGGCGTCCTCACAGGCCGCATCCGCCGCCTCGTCGCCGGCACGCAGGTTGAGAATACCGGCTCCGAACGGCGCGACGCTTTCCGGCCAGATACAGCCCTTCTCGTCGTGATGCGCCTCGATGATCGCGCCGAGAAGGCGCGACACGCCGACACCATAGGAGCCCATGTGGACCGCGTGTTCCTTCTGGTCCTGGTGCATGACCATGGCCTTCATCGGCTCGGAATACTTGGTGCCGAAATAGAAGATGTGGCCGACTTCAATGCCGCGCGCGGACAGCTGGCGGTCAGCCGGAACCTTGGCGAATTCATCCGCGTCGTGCATTTCCTCGGTGGCGGCATAGAGCGCGGTGCGCTGATCGACCAGCGGCTGGAGATCACCCTCGAAATCCACATCCGCGCCCGGCACAGCCATTTCCACCAGGTCAGCGTGACAGAAGACCTCGCTCTCGCCGGTTTCGGCCAGGACGATAAACTCGTGAGACAGATCGCCCCCGATCGGACCGGTATCGGCCCGCATCGGCACGGCCTTGAGGCCCATGCGCGCAAACGTGTTGAGATAGGCCACGAACATGCGGTTATAGGAGTGGCGCGCCGCCGCCTCGTCGATATCGAAGGAATAGGTATCCTTCATCAGGAATTCGCGGCCGCGCATGACGCCGAAACGCGGACGGATCTCGTCCCGGAACTTCCACTGGATGTGATAGAGCATTTTCGGCAGATCCTTGTAGGACCGGCAATAGGAGCGGAAGATCTCGGTGATCATCTCCTCGTTTGTCGGCCCGAACAGCATCTCGCGCTCATGGCGGTCGGTGATGCGCAGCATCTCCTGGCCATAATCGTCATAACGACCACTCTCCCGCCACAGATCGGCGGACTGGATGGTCGGCATCAGCATTTCCACCGCACCGGCGCGGTTCTGCTCCTCGCGCACGATCTGCTCGACCTTCTTGAGCACTTTCATGCCCAGCGGCAGCCAGGAATAAATCCCCGCGGATTGCTGGCGGATCATGCCGGCGCGCAGCATCAGCTGGTGGGAAACGATCTGGGCGTCCGAAGGGGTTTCCTTCAGTACGGGCAGGAAATAGCGGGAAAGGCGCATGGAAATTCGTCCAGTCAGGAAGGTTTGTGCCAGTTAGACGACTTCTGCGCGCCGTGACAAGGAGCTGGAGGTGTCACTTGCACCTGGAGGGCGGGATTTTGGGGTGGTGGGGTGGTCCCGACGACAGGTGGGACGCGGTTCGTTGAGCGATGTTAGCGGAGCAAGAAACGCGGATCACCGGCGTCTGCCCGAACAGGGCCCACGACCGACACAACTCAACACGGCCGGGCAAACACCCGGCCCATTCCGCACTAGCGACCGCGACCAAAGGTCGTGATGGCCTGACCGATCAGCTGGTCATAGGTCTGCACCAGTCGCGAGCCCATCTCGGCCTGGCGCAGCGCCATCATCATCGCGGTCATCTCCGAGGCCAGTTCAACATTGGCCCCTTCAAGCATGCCTTGATGCATGACCGGATCGGTTTCCAGCTGCATGGCCGCCTCGTCTGCCGTAAACAGCGAGCCGCCCAGCGCCTGCATCTGATCAACGCTGTCCGGCGCAAACAGAGCAATACGCGCGACCGGCAGGCCGGCATCCAGCACCGTGCCGTCTTCCAGGATTTCCACCTGGTCATGCGGCAGGATCACATCCCCGCCCGACACGGCCTGCAAGGCCAGGCCAGCGCCATTGACCACACGCCCGTCCGCTGCAATCGAGAACTGCCCGGCCCGGCTGTAGAGCGCCTGTTCACCGTCAGAGAGCTGGAAAAAGCCACCACTGGAGATGGCAATATCCAGCGGGCTCCCCGTCGCGCTCAACGCGCCAGAGGTCAAATCCAGATAAGTCGAGATTCCAGCTTCAGGCAGAACGCCATCGCTCGCCGCAGTCAACACCGCGTCGAAAGACTGTGTACGCTTGAACCCAGATGTCTCTGTATTGGAAATATTGCCTGAAATAACTTCCAGGCGACGCTGTGAAGCGGACAGCATTGTCTCCGCCACACCCAACAACTCTAACATCACACAAAGTCCCGAATGCGGCGGGGACCCTAATGCACAATTTTGAGGTGTTTCAAGAGGGAATTTTGTTGCGCTTCACCACCACACGCTGAAATTGTTCAAAAAGGTTAACGCGGGCTGGTGGTTAGGTGTGGTGTGCGGGGGTGTGGAAAAGTTTTTTGGGTGGGTGAAACTACATGACCTGATCAACATGATTGGGCATCAAGCATCAGGCTCGGCAACGCATGTAAACTGCGCACAAACCGCCATCAGGTCGCGATAGAGCGCGGAATCGTTGTCCTCGAAAAGGTCTGCTGGCGACGATCGCCCCGCCAGGTAGCGCTTAACGGATAATCAGGTTGAACAACGCGCGCCTGGCTAGGCGGGTTGGGCAAGACTGCGCTTCCCACTATTTATGTTTCGTATCCCGCTAGACGGAAATGGGTATGGGTCCCTGCTTTTTTCCAAAGCCCTAGCGGGTTTCAATCGCGACTATCGGCGGGCCGATCAATTGCTTGGCCCGAAGGTCGATCGAATTGAGTGTTTCCTCATCGAAACAAAGGAGCTTGTTCATCGAAAACAGCAGGCCGCCGCTGTGAACTTCGATACGCAGCCCACTTTCGACTTCCGTGGCGACCAGTTCTTCCGGCTCACGCTGGAACGAACGTAGGCAAAGCTCCCGGTCAATGAAAAACCACGGATAGATCCGAAAGACCGAGTCCCTACCATTAACGTCCAACCCGCTTTCCCGTGACAGAGCGCATATTGATGTCCAATCTTGCCTATTAAGCGCGGGATTAAGCGTCACGCGAGCGCGATAAGGAGAAAACCAATCGAGAAATGGCACAAACACTTGATGACAAATGGCTGAGACATCTATGTCGCGGGCATTGACCTGAATTAGGAGCAAATCATCGTAAAGAGCTTCATCGCGGAGGTATGTGTCCTTCCGCAACTGGTACTGGATACTCGCTTGCGTGACAGCGTTGTTGAGAATGGGAAGTTCGACGACCGCTACCAAATTTCGACCAATGTCCGGGGCTTTCACTTCGTCAATACTCAACGCCCAATCTGCAGGTAAAACGCCAGCAGTTTGAATTAGAAAAGCGTGCAGATCTTCGATCGGTTGCTCAACGATAGGGCGTCGTCTGAATTCGAAGTTAATCATCTTATTGTGCTACTCGAGTTTGAATGTTCAGCAAACCCAGGCTGTCGAGAATGTTTTGGGAAAAAACAGGGACACACACCATTTATTCCCTGTCCAGACGCGGGCGTCCACGTGCGCGGGGGCGTAGCTGGCGATTGGACCTGGTCTCCAGACTGTCCAACCCGTCCGGAGCGCCCATCGTAATCGGTACGTGTCCCCGTTTCTTCAGTTAAACGACCGAGCGAACACCAGCCAATCCGGAAGCGCCAAAATCCCCCCACCAGTTTCCCCCGCCCTTGTGGCGGGGTCTGGTTGACGGGAAGAACAATCACCACCGCATGCCAGGCCCCGCAATAAATGCGGGGGAAGGTGATTGCGGCGACTTGCGGTGGTGATGGGCCGTCGGCGAAATCGCCCTAAACCACCGTCTTCGCATAAACAGCACGATCAATATCCACCACTTCCACGCTCGTGGACCGCGCTTGCCCTGACATGTCGCACACATTCGCCCTCACCCGTTCGCTTAGATCGGCCTTCTGTTCGACCGTGCGGCCGGGCATGATGCGGAGCTGGATGTGGATGAAGGAGAAATTGTCCGAGCCATTGCGGGTCATCGAGGCCGGGTGGGAGCGGACCTTGATGTCTTCGGTGCCAAACAGCCCGCTGGCCTGCATGCCGTCAAAGACGGCGTCCAGGAGATCGGCTTCACCGATGCCGATCTCGCTGAGCGGGGAAAATTCCACGATAGCGTGGGGCATGTCCTAATTCCCTTTCGGGTCGGGCTGGAAGTCCGGTGTGGGCAGGCCGGCATAGGGAAAGACCTCGAGCGGAAGCGCGAAGGGCCCAAGCACGGCGCCCTCGGGATGCGCCTCGGACACATCCAGGCTGATGGTGAAATAGGCCGCTCCGCGCGGAGCGATGGCCTCACCCTCCACCGGTCTGTCATCGAGCCGGCCCGGGATACGTTCACCCAATTCGCCATCTTCACCGACGCTGGAAAAAACAGGGACACACACCATTTATTCCCTGTCCAGACGCGGGCGTCCACGTGCGCGGGGGCGTAGCTGGCGAGTGGACTTGGTCTCCAGACTGTCCAACCCGTCCGTAGCGCCCATCGTAATCGGTACGTGTCCCCGTTTTTTTTGGAAGCGGTGTCTCACGGTCTGACCGCATTCCAGATCGGCGCCTCGCCCGGCACTCGGATGGCTGAGGACACCCGGACGAGCCGGGCGATGACGGAGGTGGTGTTAAAAGCGCCGTCCCCACAAAAGTTGGGATCCAGTTCGTCGAACGATTCTGGTTCAGGAATAAGCCGCGAACATCGGCCCGCTTCGAACTAGGCCTTGATCTTCATCAGGGTGACGGTGGAGTGCGAGCTAACACTCTGCCAATCCGCAAACGGGCCCCCCAGCCATTTTCCCCGCCCTTGTGGCGGGGTCTGGTTGACGGGAAGAACAATCACCAACGCATGCCAGGCCCCGCAATGAATGCGGGGGAAGGTGATTGGGGCGGCTTGCGGTGACGATAGGCGGACTGCGAAAGGCCCCTACACCACTGTCTTCGCATAAACAGCACGGTCAATATCCACCAGTTCCCGACTCGCCAGTCAGGAATTTGGTCAGCGGCTGCTCCTGGCGGTGTCATCCCAGTGCAAACTCGGCACATAGATCGGGCAAGTTGGTCGTAGCCCTGACCACGCCTTCCTCAAGATCGAATTCGAGTTCAACCAGGTCTGTACCGAAATGTGTGGAGATGTTGTGGGATAGATGCTCCATGACAGCCTGCGCGAAAATTCCTACCAGCAAGCGCATCTCGCCCGCCGGGACCGGAATCCAGCTCTTTCCGTGTTCAACATCCAGCGTGAGGATGGGCTCCTTCGCCTTCGTAGGTTTCCGCTGGAAACTGGCGTGCAGAAAAAAGTGGCGCGGACTCTCCGAACGCTCCTTGACGAGGAGCCCCGTCAGACAATCTGCCAAGTCAACAAGCGCATCAGCGTCAAACTCGACCAATCTCCAGCGCGTATAATGAGTGAGTGAAAGCCCGATCTCATCTGCGCACCAGTCCGCCCTATCCCCCAACTGCTCTGCTGCGGTAGCAAAAACCGGCCAGAGAGACATCGGCTCAACAGAAAGTATGGGTTGCGCACAAAGAAATGTCGCCTGCTGGATAAACTGAACGGCCGCATCGCCCCTACAGTTTACAGTGAGGACAAATGCTTCGGGGGCGGATTCCTGTGCGGTCGCCAACTCCGACTGCAAACGTGCCACGGTTTCAATCACACCGATGGAAGCGGTCGCGCTGATTTCGTCTCGTGGCACCCAGCGCACGCCACCACTATCCAGTGCCTGAAGCACCTCCACCGAACGAAAAAAGCCCAGATTGATCACCCTGATAAACAAAGTGTCCACGTTGCCCTTAGCAGCCAGGTTTTCCGCCTGCAGCCTGTCTCCAACAAAAGCGAGCCCCGGATCCGGCTGACTTAGGTCAGGAGAGACCGAGAGCGCCTCCCAAATCGGAGCTGCCACCGCATAGTCTATGGAAATTGCATCTCCCAGGACGAGTTCATCATTAAGGTCAGGACTCGTAATCTTTTTACGCCCGGCGCCAAGTCGCGGCTTTGCAAGCAGCTGATTAACACCCTGAAGATCTGTATCGAGTTCCGATTTCCAGCGCGCGAAAACACGATCGAGCTTACCCTCATTAGCAATCTCCGCGATACCGGCCAGGACATCGCGCGCGCCCAGCTTCACACCACGGCTGGACGCTGGACGATACGGCAGATGTGCCTTTCTCCAGAACCAGGCACTCGTATGCCGACTTGATGATCCGTCTGAGGCTTCCGAGTTCCTATTCGGGTCTGTCTCGGTCAGATAGATTCTTACGGCCTTGTGTAGGAGATCCAACTCGCTGAGGCCCTCAGCCGCGGGTGAACTATTGACCACCGTCTTCGCATAAACCGCGCGGTCGATGTCCACCACCTCCACGCTCGTGGACCGCGCTTGCCCTGACATCGCGCACACATTCGCCCTCACCCGTTCGCTCAGATCGGCTTTCTGTTCGACCGTGCGGCCGGGCATGATGCGGAGCTGGATGTGGACGAAGGAGAAATTGTCCGAGCCATTGCGGGTCATCGAGGCCGGGTGGGAGCGGACCTTGATGTCTTCGGTGCCGAACAGCCCGCTGGCCTGCATGCCGTCAAAGACGGCGTCGAGAAGATCGGCTTCGCTGATACCGATCTCGCTGAGCGGGGAAAACTCCACTATGGCGTGGGGCATGTCCTAATTCCGTTTCGGGCCGGGCTGGAAGTCCGGTGTCGGCAGACCGGCACAGGGAAAGACCTCGAGTGGGAGTGCAAAGGGCCCAAGCACGGCGCCTTCGGGATGCGCCTCTGACACATCCAGGCTGATGGTGAAATAGGCCGCTCCGCGCGGAGCAATGGCCTCGCCTTCGACCGGCCGGTCATCGAGCCGGCCCGGGATACGTTCACCCAGCTCGCCATTTTCACCGACAAAGGCATGGCCGCCGCCGACCCAGCGCGGGTCCCAGACCCGGGTCCGGCCCATCTCGCGCTGACGGCAGCTATAGAAGGTCCACAACTGGTGCGATCCGGGCGCGGTGGTCACATCGCTTTCAAAATAGGTGCGCTCGCCATAAGCCTCGATCACGGGCGTTTCGCCGGACAGGTCCGCCCAGATGAGTACGCCAGGCCGGGAATTGACCGCCTGACCTTCCGCCAGTCCGAGATTGAGTATGAGGGCGAGCAGGATCATGCCCTACCCCCAGCTACCATCGCGCGGCAGGAATTCATTGATCACACCGCTTTCGGCGATGGCGAAATAGATGATCCAGACGATCGAGGTGATGACCGTGGTCCACCAGGCCTTCTTGGCCAGCATCGGCGTGACAGGCGCACCCGGCTCGGAACCTTCCTGGATATCACCGTTTTCCTGTTGCGAGCGCACGCCGACCGGCAGGGTCATGAACAGGATCAGCCACCAGCTGATCAGGAAGACCACCAGCCCGTTGACCAGGCCCACACCGCCATCACGCAGGAAAATCCGCGACAGCCACAAAAGGCCGGCGATGACGACGGGGGCGATCTGGAGATAGCGGTTCATCAGGACGGCTCCTGCATCAGTTCGATCAGCTGGCCGTTGGAGTTTTTCGGGTGGATGAAAATCACCGGCACGCCGTGCGCGCCCAGATAGGGTTCACCAGTGCCCAATACCGTCGCGCCGCGCTCAACCATCGCATCACGCGCCTCGATGATGTCCTTGACCTCAAAACACAAATGGTGCTGGCCGCCCTTGGGATTGCGTTCGAGGAATTTGTGCACCGGACTGTCATCACCCAGCGGTGACAACAGCTCAATCTCGGAATTGTCCAGATGCACAAAGGCGACCCGAACACCCAGCTGCGGGAAGTCCTTGGTCTCGGTGGCATCGGTGGCACCATAGAGCTCGGCATAGGTCTGTTTGGCGGCCTCGATGTCCGGAACTGCGACACCGACATGGTTGAGACGTCCGATCTTCATCCAAAACTCTCCTTCTTTGCCGCCTTATACGGGCAGAACCATCACTTCGACCTGTGGCTTCTTGCCCCAGATGGCATTGATTTCACGGCGCACGGCCAGGCGGATTTCTTCCTCGATCGCGTCGGGATCCTTGCGGGTCCGGCGGCCCAGGCTGTCAAAGCGCTGTTCAGCAACTTCCTCGAGCTGGTCGAGAATGGCCTCGATCGGGGTGCGGTGATCTTCCGCCACACCGGAGGCCCGCACGTCCGGACCGCCTACCAGCCGGCCCTTCTCGTCCACGGCCAGCGAGACCGCGATCATGCCGGCAAAAGACAGACGGCGGCGTTCGCGCATGGAATTGGCATTGTCCGGCGTCAGGAACTTGCCATCAAGGTGCAGACGCCCGGCGGGAACCTCGTCAACAACGGCGCCACTGCCATCCGAGCTCAGCTCGACCATGTCGCCATTGCGTACCGTGATGGCATGGGGAACCTGGAGGGACTTGGCGAAATCGGCGTGTTCGAGCAGATGGCGCCGTTCGCCATGCACCGGGATCGCCACTTTCGGCTTGGCCCAGGCATACATCTGCGCCAGCTCGTCCCGGCAGGGATGGCCGGACACATGGATCGGGCGGTCCTTCTCGGTGATGATATGCACACCGCGTTCGGCCAGCTGGTTCTGGAGATTGAAGATCCCCAGCTCATTGCCCGGAATAACGCGGCTGGAGAAAATGACGGTACTGCCGGGCCCCAGTGTCACATTGCGATGATTGCCGTCGGCAATGCGCGACAGCGCCGCGCGGGGCTCACCCTGGGAACCCGTGCAGAGATAGAGGATCTTGTCTTCCGGGAAAAAGCCCGCCTCTTCCTCGGTCACGAAGTCCTGGACGTGTTGCAACAGGCCGACCGACTTGGCCGCAGACGTCATGCGGTGCATGGAGCGACCAACCAGGCAGACGCGTCGGCCATTGGCCTCGGCGGCCTCGATGGCCGATTGCAGGCGGGCAACATTGGAAGCAAAGGCGGCAATGGCGACCTTGCCCTTGAGCTCGCCGACGACTTCGATCAGTGCGTCCTTGACCCCGGCTTCGGAGCCGCTTTCACCGGCCGAGAAGACATTGGTGCTGTCACACACCATGGCGAGGACGCCCTCCTCGCCCATAGCTTCCAGCGCCGCGCTGTCGGTTTCCTCACCGATCAGCGGATCGGGATCGATCTTCCAGTCACCGGTATGCAGGATCAGACCTGCCGGCGTCCGGATGGCGAGGCCATTGGGTTCCGGGATGGAGTGGGTCAGCGTGACCAGCTGGATATCAAACGGGCCCAGCTCGAACCGGCTGTCGAGGCTGATCTCGTGCAGCTCGACCTCGTCCAGCAGGCCATGTTCGGCGAGGCGGTCGCGTACCAGATAGGCGGTGAACGGCGTTGCATAGATCGGACAGCGCAGGCGTTTCCACAATTGCGCCACAGCGCCCATATGGTCCTCGTGCGCATGCGTCAGCACCATGCCGACCAGGTCGTCGGCACGTTCCTCGATGAAGATCGGATCGGGCATGATCAGGTCGACGCCGGGCGTCGACAAATCGCCAAAGGTCACGCCGCAATCGACGATCACCCATTTGCGTTTTTCCTCCGGGCCATAGCCGTAGAGGTTGAGATTCATTCCGATTTCATCAGACCCGCCGAGCGGCAGGAAATAGACGCTGTCGCTCACGCGGCGCCCCCGTTCAGTTTCCAGACTTCAAGCAATCCCCGGATGGTCAGGTCGGGGTCGTAATGTTCGATCGTGCGCGAAGCCCCATCGAACAGGCTGACGACACCACCCGTGGCGATCACCGTCATGGGCTGTGCGTACTCCGACTTGAGCCTTTCCACCAGCCCGTCAATCAGGTCGATATAGCCCCAGAACACGCCGGACTGCATGGCCGAGACCGTATCCCGCCCCATCACGCGTTGTGGCTTGGCAATGGCCACGCGGGGCAGTTTCGCTGCAGCCGCGTGCAGCGCCTGCATCGACAGGTTGATCCCCGGGGCGATGATGCCTCCCTCGAATGCACCGTCATGGGAGATCACGTCGAAGGTCGTCGCCGTGCCGCTATCGATGATGATCATGGCGCCGGAATACTTGGCGCGGGCGCCCAGCGCATTGACCAGGCGGTCGGCACCGGCGTCCTGGGGACGCTCGAGTCGCACCTCGATATCCAGATTGATCCCGCTCTCGCCGACAATCATCGGCTCGCAATCGAAATAGCGGCGGGAGAGATTGCGCAGGTTAAACAGCGCCTGGGGCACCACAGTGGAGATTACGCACGCATGGACATCCGACAGCTTGAAGCCCTGCAGGGCCATCAATTGCGACAGCCAAACGGCATGCTCATCGGCCGTTCGCGTTGAATCCGTTCCGGCGCGCCAGTGCGCTTTCCAGTCCTCGCCATCATGAATGGCAAACAGCGTGTTGGTATTACCGCAATCGATAACCAGCAGCATGCCTCATCCTTTCATCCCGCCCCGGATCAGCTGTCCGGGAAAAAGACTTCACCGGCAGAGATAAATCTCCGCTCTCCGCGCGCCAAGTCGAGGCGCAATGATCCATCAGGACCAAGATCGGCAAAGATACCAGTCACGGTCTCGTCATTCAGCCGCGCCTGACAGCGATCGCCCAGCCCGAAGGCACGCACCAGCCAGCGATCCCGGATCGGACCAAATCCATCCCGGAACCAGAGCGCGAAATACTTGTCGAAAGCGCGGGAGAGAATATCAAGCGCCCGCTCGCGATTCATATCCGCGCCGAGACTTGCCAGACTGGTCGCCGGCCGCTCGACGTTTTCGGGAGCTACGGCGATATTGATACCAATACCGACGGCCAGCCAGAGACCACCGCCTGGCGCCTTGCCGCTCTCCAGCAGGATACCGGCCAGTTTCTCGCCGTTGATCAGAACGTCATTGGGCCATTTCAGCCGGGTGAGCTCAAACGGAACCCCAGCCGCGTCACACAGATCGCCAACTGCCAGTGCTGCCACAAAGGACAGCTGGGCCGCGCGTTGTGGATCGTCCGACAGCGTGTAAAGGCCCGTGGTGAAGAGGTTTCCGTCCAGCCCGGACCAGGAACGACCGCGTCGCCCTCGCCCCGCGGTCTGGCGGCGGGCGGCGATCCACAGGGGACCGCGTTCACCCGCCTCGGCACGCTCGCGCGCCAGTGTGTTAGTCGACGATGTCTCGTCCAGCCATTCCAGCCGGGTGGCAAGTCCACTCAAGCTAGAGCGTCGCCAGTCCGACGCTGAAGGCGCGGTGCACCAGCCAGCCCAGGGCCGGCAGCAAGAGCACGGTCGCCAGACCAGCCGCACGCGTCACCCAGTAGACACTCATGGAGGATGGCACGAACTCGACGTCGGAGCTGTCGAACCACATCACCTTGACGATCCGCAGATAGTAGGCCGCGGAAACGACAGAGAAGAGGACTGCCAAGATCGAGAGGTAGATCAGGCCTGCATCAACGGCGGAATAGATCACGAAGAACTTGCCGAAGAAGCCGACCATGAAGGGCAGACCACCGATCGAGAACATCAACGCTGTAATGGACCAGGAAAGCCCCGGATTGCGCTGGGCGAGACCGGCGAGGTCAGAAATGTTCTCGACCATGCCTTCCTTGGTGCGCATGGAAAGGACAGCACCAAAGGCACCAACCACGCCCACCATGTAGAGCGACATGAAAACGAGCAGCGCCCACAGGCCTGTATTCGTACCCGACGCAATCGCGACCAGGGCATAACCCATGTTCGAGATCGAGGAATAGGCCAACAGACGCTTGATATTGGTCTGGGTCAGAGCGCCAAAGGCACCGATACCCATGGACAAGGCCGCAATCATCCAGACGACGTCACGCCACTGGTCAATCATGCCGCCAAACGGCTCAACCAGGATACGGGCCAGAAGGACGATGGCGGCAAACTTGGGTGCAGTCGCAAAGAAGGCCGTGACCGGGGTCGGCGCGCCTTCGTAAACATCCGGTGTCCACATGTGGAACGGTGCGGCAGAGACCTTGAAGGCCAGACCACAGATGACAAAGACAAGACCAAAGGTCAGACCAACCGACGGCCCTGCGGCAACCGCCTGGGCGATTTCCTCGAAACCTGTAGCGCCCGTGAAACCGTAGATCAGTGACGAGCCGTAAAGCAGCAGACCGGAGGACAGAGCGCCCAGCACGAAATACTTCAGACCGGCCTCGGACGCGCGCAGGCTGTCGCGGTTGAACGCAGCCAGCACGTAAAGCGCCAGGGATTGCAGCTCGATACCCATATACATGGAGATCAGGTCATTGGCCGAAACCATCATGCCCATACCCGTGGCCGCCAGGATGGCAAGGATCGGGTATTCGATCTTGAGCAGTTTTTCCTTGTCCAGGTATGGCAGGGCCAGGATCAGGGTCAGCGCCGCGACCAGCACGATGGCAACTTTGGAGAACTTGGCCAGCGGGTCAAAGACAAAAGCGCCGCCAAAGGCCATGCCCTCACCGCCCGCGCCGAACAGCGCCAGAAGTGCTGCACCGACAAGGGCCGCAATGGAAAGCGTGTAGACCAAGCGTGTCGCCCGCTCGCCTTCCATGAAGACGCCGAGCATCAAAAGCACCATGGCACCGCCTGCAAGCAGCACTTCGGGAAGGAGAAGCGAGAATTCCTGGGAAAGCAGATCCGCTGTCATATCAGGCCCCTCTTACTGGGCTGCTGCGGCTTCAAGGGCCGCTTGGTAGTTGGAAATCAGATTGTCGACCGAAGCCGCGGTGATATCGGTGATCAGTGTGGACGACACCCCCAGAACCAGCGTTGCGATGGCAAGAATGCCCAGCATTGCGGATTCCCTGCCATCGACATCGGTGATCGTCTCCAGCTTGGGATTGGTCATCTCGCCAAACACGACATTGCGGTAGACGGTCAGCATGTACATGGCTGACAGGATGACGCCAGCGGCTGCGCCGGTAGCGATCCACCAGCTGACCTGATAGGCGCCGACCATGGTCATGATCTCGCCGACAAAGCCCGACGTACCCGGCAAGCCGACATTGGCCATGGTGAAGAGCGCGAAGAGCGCGGCATAAACCGGCATGCGGTGTACCAGACCACCATAGAAGGCAATCTCGCGTGTGTGCATGCGATCATAGATAACGCCGACACACAGGAAGAGCGCACCGGAGATGAAGCCGTGGGAGATCATCTGGAAGATCGCGCCCTGAACGCCGACGTCATTCATGGCGAACAGGCCCATGGTCACAAAACCCATGTGAGCAACTGACGAATAGGCAATCAGTTTCTTGATATCCGTCTGCCGGAACGCCACCAGCGAGGTATAGATGATGGCGATGATCGACAGGCCAAAGACCAGCGGCGCGAAATAATCGCTCGCATTGGGGAACATCGGCAGTGAGAAACGCAGGAAGCCGTAACCACCCATTTTCAGCAGCACGCCGGCCAGGATGACCGAGCCTGCCGTCGGCGCCTGTACGTGCGCGTCGGGCAGCCAGGTATGCACCGGCCACATCGGCATTTTCACCGCGAAGGACGCGAAGAAGGCGAGCCACAGCCAGGTCTGGACATCGATGTCGAACGGATGATCGAGCAGCGTAATGATGTTCGTCGTACCTGCATCCAAGAACATGTAGATCATAGCCACCAACATCAGCACCGAGCCGAACAGGGTGTAGAGGAAGAATTTGAAGGCCGCATAGACACGGTTCTGACCACCCCAGACACCGATGATGATGAACATCGGGATCAGGCCACCTTCGAAGAAGATGTAGAACAGAACCAGGTCCAGTGCCGTGAAGACGCCGATCATCAGCGTCTCCAGCAGCAGGAAGGCAATCATGTAGTCGGCGACGCGTTTCTTGATCGCACCGGACGCCAGGATACAGATCGGCATCAGGAATGTCGTCAGCATGACGAACAGGACCGAGATGCCGTCAACACCCATGCGGTAACCCAGGCCGATCTGCTCCAGCCAGGTGACCTCGTGGATCATCTGGAAGCCGGAGACCGACGGGTCGAACTCCCACAACATCAGGCAGGAAATGCCAAAGGTGATGAGCGTCGTCCACAGGGCCACGGCGCGGGAATTGCGATCCGTGATGTCCTGGTTTTCCGCCCGCGTCGTGAAACGCAGATAGGCAATCACCAGCGCGCCGAGCGTCGGCACAAAGGTGAGAACGGTAAGCAGGGATTCGATCTCGCCGAACATTCTAGTTGCCTCCTGCGCCGGCGACGATCCAGAGCGTGAAGCCCAGTACGCCGATCAGCATGACGAATGCGTAGTGATAGAGGAAGCCGGACTGAGCCTTGGCGATACGGCGTGCCGTGGCCATGGTCGTTGCGGCAAAACCATTGGGTCCGAAACCGTCGATGATGCGTACATCGCCGACCTTCCAGAACAAATCGCCCAGCCCTTTCGAGCCTTTCACGAAGACAAACTGATAGATCTCGTCGAAATACCATTTGTTGGACAGGAAAGCGTGGACAGGACCGCCATTGGCAGCGATGCGCGCACCAATGCCTTCCTTGACGATGTAGAACCAGACCGCCAGGCCGAAACCAAGCCAGGTCACGCCAAACGGCATCCACAACACCCAGGTCGGCGGATGGTGACCGTGATGACCTTCATCGCCATGGCTTTCATCCGCGTGCGTGTTGTCGGCATGAGCCGGAGCGGCATGGGTATCAGCTGCATGCTCCTCGGAGCTCGCTGCGTGATCGTCAGCCGCATGGCTGTCGCCCGCATAACCACCCGACGCATAGGCTTCAGCGTATTCGGGGTAATTGCCCTCGGCATAGGGGCCTGCCGGCAGGCTGTCGCCCCAGTATGCAAAGGCATCCTTGCCGACAAAGCTGTCCTTGAACAGGCCGCCCGCAAAGACAGCACCGATCGCCAGCAGGACCAGCGGGCCGGTCATGACCCAGCCACTGTCGTGGGCGTGCTCGTAGTCGGACTGCTTGCCACGGAATTTGCCGTGGAAGGTCATGAAGATCAGGCGCCAGGAATAGAAGCTGGTCAGCAGGGCTGCACCGATACCGATCCAGAAAGCACCCATTCCGAAGAACTTTCCTTCCTGGCCCATCATAAAGGCTTCCTCGATGATCATGTCCTTCGAGTAGAAACCGGCAAAGCCGATACCATCGAATTCCCAACCACCCAGGGTGAACGGCGGAATACCGACACCGGTCAACGCCAGCGTACCGATCAGCATCAGCACCCAGGTCATCGGCATCATCTTGTAGAGACCGCCCATCTTGCGCATGTCCTGCTCGTCATGCAGGCCGTGAATGACGGCGCCACATCCAAGGAACAGGAGCGCCTTGAAGAAAGCGTGCGTGAACAGGTGAAACATCGCTGCCGAGTAAAGGCCAAGGCCCGCGGCGAAGAACATGTAACCAAGCTGGGAACAGGTCGAATAGGCGACAACGCGCTTGA
Source organism: Maricaulis sp. MIT060901 (assembly GCF_047123815.1). Lineage (NCBI taxonomy): Bacteria > Pseudomonadati > Pseudomonadota > Alphaproteobacteria > Maricaulales > Maricaulaceae > Maricaulis > Maricaulis sp. MIT060901. The sequence goes on along the minus strand of NZ_CP138920.1, from coordinate 3,210,373 downwards.
TGTCGTTCTGGGCCAGGCCGATCGTTGCAGCAAAGATCGCCGTCGTCGCACCGATCACCGTGACAATGGCAGAGGCCATCGGTGCAGCTTCGTAGATCGGGAAAGCACGGCAGACCAGGAAGACACCGGCGGTGACCATGGTCGCAGCGTGGATAAGGGCGGAGACCGGCGTCGGGCCTTCCATTGCGTCCGGCAGCCAGACGTGCAGGAAGAACTGGGCCGACTTGCCCATCGCACCGATGAACAGGAGGAAGGCGATCAGCTCGATCGCGTTGAACTCCATACCGGCAAAGGCCAGCACCGTCTCGGAATGGTCGGCGACGTGGCTGAAAACGACGTCGAAATCCACTGATCCGAAGACGTGGAACAGCGCCATGATACCCAGGGCAAAGCCGAAATCACCGACACGGTTGGTGACGAAGGCCTTGATGGCGGCGTCGTTGGCGGACTTCTTCTTGTACCAGAAACCGATGAGCAGATAGGAGGCCAGGCCCACACCTTCCCAGCCGAAGAAGAGCTGAAGGAAGTTGTCGGAGGTCACCAGCATCAGCATGGCGAAGGTGAAGAGCGACAGATAGGAGAAGAAACGCGCGCGGTGCGGGTCGTGGGACATATAGCCCCAGGAATAGATGTGCACGAGCGCGGAGACCGTGTTGACGACGATCAGCATGGTCGCAGAGAGCGTGTCCAGCTTGATGTCCCAGGAGACATCGAAATTGCCGACACTCATCCACGTCGCCAGATGCAGGGTCGCCGTATGGCCGCCCAGGGCTACGTCGAAGAAAAGATACCAGGACAGCGCTGCAGCGAGCACGACAAAGAAGGTCGTGACGATCTGCGAGACGCGATGCCCGATGATATTGCCGAACAGGCCGGCGATGATGGACGCCAGGAGCGGTCCGAAGACAACGATGTAGGGTGCCATGTTTCCTAGCCCTTCATCAGGTTGACGCCCTCAACCGAGATATCACCCCGGTTGCGGAAGTAGACGACGAGGATGGCGAGCCCCACAGCGGCTTCGGCGGCAGCCACGGTCAGCACGAAGAGTGCGAAGACCTGGCCGGCGAGATCACCGAGGAAGCTGGAGAAAGCCACCAGATTGACGTTCACGGACAGAAGGATCAGCTCGACCGACATCAGGATGACGATGACGTTCTTGCGGTTCACGAAAATGCCGAAGACACCGATGGTGAACAGTATCGCGGCAACAGCCAGATAATGGCCCAGACCGACTTCCATCATTCTCCAATCCCCTGTCCCGGTTTGACGTTAACAAGCTCGACCGCGTCTTCGCGACGGCGACCGACCTGAGCGGAGACGCTCTGACGTTTCACATGCGGCTTGTGGCGCAGCGTCAGCACGATGGCACCAATCATGGCAACCAGCAGGACGAGGCCGGAAGCCTGGAAGAAATAGATGTAGTCGTCATACAGGATCATCCCGAGCGCCTCGACGTTGGAGACACCGTCCGGCATCACCGCAGCGCGCAGCGCCTCGGCCTGTTCGGAAGCGCGCCAGGTCAGGCCGATCATGGCCAGCTCGATGGCCAGGATCAGGGCGACGATGGCACCGAGCGGCGCGTATTCCAGGAAACCCTGTTTCAGCTCGGTGAAATCAACGTCAAGCATCATGACGACGAAGAGGAAGAGCACCGCGACCGCGCCGACATAGACAACGATCAGCAGCATGGCGAGGAATTCCGCGCCCAGCAGTACGAAAAGACCCGCTGCCGAGAAAAAGGCGAGGATCAGGAATAGTACAGACCTGACCGGGTTACGCGCGATGACGACCATCAAGGCCGAGACAATCGCGACACCGGAAAAGGCCCAGAAGGCCAGGGATGCGAGCATGGCGCCCTCTTCCATTCTCAAGTTTTACAATGCACCGACAGATCAGCGGTAAGGTGCATCAAGTTCCAGGTTCTTGGCGATTTCGCGTTCCCAACGGTCACCGTTTTCGAGCAGTTTCGCCTTATCGTAATAGAGTTCTTCGCGGGTCTCGGCCGCGAATTCGAAGTTCGGACCTTCCACCACTGCATCCACCGGGCACGCCTCCTGGCAGAAACCGCAATAGATGCATTTGGTCATGTCGATGTCGTAGCGCGTGGTGCGGCGGGAGCCGTCTTCACGCGGTTCGGCCTCGATGGTGATGGCCTGCGCCGGACAGATTGCCTCGCAGAGTTTGCAGGCAATGCAGCGCTCTTCGCCGTTGGCGTAGCGACGCAGAGCGTGCTGGCCACGGAAGCGCGGGCTGAGCGGACCCTTCTCGAAGGGATAGTTCAGCGTCGCCTTCTTCTTGAAGAAATAGCGCATGCCCAGTCCGAATGCGGACCAGAAATCCATCAGGAGCGCGCCACGGATAGCTTGAGAGATACGGCTCATCACAATCACCCTTGAGCGCCGTAGACGATGTAGGCGCCAACCACGGCAACCGCGACGAGAGAGGCCGGCAGGAAGATTTTCCAACCCAGGCGCATCAGCTGGTCATAGCGGTAACGCGGTACGAGAGCCTTCACCATGGCGAACATGAAGAAGAAGAAGACAACCTTGATGGCAAACCAGAAGAAGTACCACAGGCTGGAGACGAGATACGGCCAGCTGGACGTGTCGAGTTCGAACGGCGGGTTCCAGCCCCCGAAGAACAGGATCGTCGTCATGGCACACATCAGGACAATGTTGAGATACTCGCCGACCATGAAAAGCAGGTACGGGGTCGAGGAATACTCAACCTGGTAACCGGCCACGAGCTCGGATTCGGCCTCCGGCAGGTCAAACGGCGGACGGTTGGTCTCGGCCAGGGCCGAGATAAAGAAGATGATCGCCATCGGCAGCATGACGATGAACATCGGCCAGCCATCCTCGATCAGTGCGCGACCGGCGAGGAAGTTCCAGTTCCAGAAACCACCCGCCTGAGCCTCGATGATGTGCGTCAGGCTCATGGAGCCCGCGAACAGCAGCACAGTGACGATGATGAAGCCGATGGAAACCTCGTAGGAGACCATCTGTGCCGCCGAGCGCAGCGCGCCCAGGAAGGGGTATTTCGAGTTCGACGCCCAGCCACCGATGATGATGCCGTAGACACCCAGCGAGGACATGGCGAAGAGGTAGAGAATACCCACATTGATGTCGGAGATGACCCAGCCCGGAGCGACCGGCACGACAGCCCAGGTCACAAAGGCGAGGATCAGCGTGATCAGCGGCGCCAGCAGGTACATCGACCGGTCCGCGCCGGCCGGGACCACGATTTCCTTGAAGACGAACTTGAAGAAGTCGGCAAAGGACTGCAGCAGACCGAAGGCACCGACCACGTTCGGGCCCTTGCGCATCTGGACCGCGGCCCAGACCTTGCGGTCCATCAGCAAGAGGAAGGCCAGTGAGATCAGGAGGACGATCACGAAACCCAGGATCTGCAGCACGGCCATGCCGAACCCGCCCCAGACGCCAAATTGTGCAACAAAATCGCTCATCAGGGCTTACTCCGCTGCGACCTTGGCCGGTTCGGAACGCAGGGCGGAGCAGGCCGCCAGGGTTTCCGACGCACGGGCGATCGGGTTGGTGAAATAGAAGTTGGAGACAGCCGAGGTGAAGGCCTCGTCCGCGACATCGCCGGCCTCGCCAACAGCCTTGGCGTCGAAATCGGCAGCGCCTTCAGCGCCCGGCGCATGGTCGATACCGGCGAAGACCGGATGGTCCTCGAACAGTTTCATGCGCAGCTGTTCCAGATTGTCGTACGGCAGCGTCTTGCCGAGGCGCTCGGACAGTGCCCGGAAGATGGCCCAGTTCTCTTTCGCTTCGCCTTTCGGGAAGACGGAACGCGAAGCCAGCTGAACACGACCCTCGGTGTTGACGAAAATACCGTCCTGTTCGGTCCAGGCGGCGCCCGGCAGGATCAGGTCGGCGCGGTGTGCGCCATTATCGCCGTGCGAACCGACATAGATCACAAAGGCATCGCCAAAGCTGGACATGTCCAGCTCGTCAGCGCCCAGCAGGACAACCGTGTCCAGCGCCGTGGACTGCATGCCCGCCACGTCATGACCGCCCTCGCCCGGCAGGAAGCCGAGATCGAGACCGCCGACACGCGATGCAGCCGTGTGCAGCACGTTGAAACCATTCCAGTCTTCGCTGATCGCGCCGACCGCAGCCGCCAGATCGCCCGCTGCATTGAGCACCTGGGCGCCATCACCGCGGGTCAGAGCGCCAGAGCCGACAATGATCATCGGGCGTTTGGCGTCTTTCAGCGTCTTGATGAAGCCGGAGCGCTTTTTCTTGAGACCGGCCAGATCCTTGGCGCTTTCGCCGACATGCTCGTATTCATACGTCAGATCAACAGCTTCACCGATAACACCGACCTTGGTGTCATTGTTCAGCCAGGTCTTGCGGATACGGGCATTGATGATCGCGGCCTCAACCCGCGGATTGGTGCCAACCAGCAGGATGGCGTCCGCGTCCTCGATACCGGCGATCGTGGAATTGAAGAGATAGTCCTGACGGGCACCGCCACCGATCTTGGCGCCGTCCTGGCGACAATCGATGGAGGCAACACCAAGCGCATCAGCGAGGTCCTTGACGGCCTTGAGCTCTTCAACAGAGTTCATGTCGCCGGCAACAACACCGATCTTGGACGCGTCACCGCCCAGCTTTTCAGCGGCGATGCCCAGAGCCTCGGTCCAGTCAGACGGACGCAGCTTGCCGTTTTCACGCACATACGGGCGATCCAGACGCTGTTTGCCCAGGCCTTCCCAGGCGTAACGCGTCTTGTCGGAGATCCATTCCTCGTTCACGCCCTCATGGACGCGCGGCAGGATGCGAAGAACCGCCGGGCCGCGATTGTCGACGCGGATATTCGAGCCAACCGCGTCCATCACGTCGATTGTCTCGGTCTTTTTCAGCTCCCACGGACGCGCGTTGAACGCGTACGGCTTGGATGTCAGCGCGCCAACCGGGCACAGATCGATGACATTGCCGGACAGTTCGCTCTCGACCGCGCTTTCCAGATAGGTCGTGATTTCAGCATCTTCACCGCGACCGATCATGCCGATCTCCGGCGAACCCGCCACTTCGGTGACGAAGCGGACACAGCGCGTACACTGGATACAGCGGGTCATCTCGGTGGAGATGATCGGACCCATTTCCTTGTCTTCAACCGCGCGCTTGTTCTCCGGGAAACGGGAACCGGTACGGCCATAGGCCAGGGCCTGGTCCTGCAGGTCACACTCACCGCCCTGGTCACAGATCGGGCAATCCAGCGGGTGGTTGATCAGGAGGAACTCCATCACACCTTCGCGGGCCTTCTTGACCATCGGGGACAGCGTATTCATCGCCGGCGGCTCACCATTGGGGCCACCGCGCATGTCTTTCACCTGCATCGCACAGGACGCAGCCGGTTTCGGCGCACCGACCAGCTCAACGAGGCACATGCGGCAATTGCCCGCCACGGACAGGCGCTCGTGATAACAGAAGCGCGGAATCTCGCGCCCTGCCTCTTCAGCCGCCTGCAACAGCGTGTAGGAATTCGGTACTTCGATTTCCTCGCCATCGACGATAATTTTGCGGAGATCTTCGCTCATGGCCTAGTCTTTCGCCTTCAACAGGGTCGAGAGTTCCTCGATCGTATTCTGCACTTTGAATTCGCCGGCATAGGACGCATTGGGCAGACAGGTGACGACGCTGCCGCCCTTGTCGTGCTCCCGGATGGTCGCAATGGTGTCGACGCGCAGCAGCATCTTCTCACCCTTGTGGGACATCACCGGAATAAACCGCGGATTGCCGAAGAAAGTCATCTCCATCACTCCGCTGCGACCGACTGGCTGACGAAGACAGGTTTGCCTTCGCGGTAATTGTTGATCCGCTCTTCAATCTCGTGACGGAAGTGGCGAATGAGACCCTGGACCGGCCATGCAGCCGCATCACCCAGGGCACAGATCGTGTGACCTTCTACCTGGCCGGCGACGTCGAGCAGCATGTCGATCTCTTCGATCGTGGACTCGCCTGCCGCCATGCGGGTCAGGACGCGCCACATCCAGCCGGTGCCTTCGCGGCACGGCGTACACTGGCCGCAGCTCTCGTGACGGTAGAAGTAGGAAATCCGGGCAATCGCCTTCACCACGTCGGTGGACTTGTCCATGACGATGACGGCAGCCGTACCCAGACCGGACTTGTGCGCGGAAAGCGCATCGAAATCCATCAGCACGTCGTCGCAGATATCCTTGGGCAGCAGGGAAACCGAGGAACCACCAGGAATGACGGCCTTGAGATTGTCCCAGCCCCCGCGAACACCGCCGGCATGTGTCTCGATGAGCGTTTTCATCGGGATCGACATGGCTTCTTCGACGTTACAGGGATTGTTCACATGACCCGAGATCGAGAAGATCTTGGTGCCGACATTGCGCTCACGACCGAAGCTGGAGAACCATTCCGCGCCGCGACGCAGGATGGTGCCGGCAACCGCGATCGACTCGACATTGTTCACCGTGGTCGGGCAGCCATAAAGGCCGGCATTGGCCGGGAATGGCGGCTTCAGGCGCGGTTGGCCCTTCTTGCCTTCCAGGCTTTCCAGCAGCGCCGTTTCCTCGCCACAGATATACGCACCAGCCCCGTGGTGGATATAGACGTGGAACGGCCAGCCATTGGTGTTCTTCTCGCCGATCAGCTTGGCCTCATAGGCCTCCTTGACGGCTTTTTCGAGCGCCAGGCGCTCGGTGACGTACTCGCCACGCAGATAGATGTAACAAGCGTGCGCCTGCATCGCGAAGGAGGCGATCATGCAGCCTTCGATCAGGAGGTGCGGATCATGACGCATGATCTCGCGGTCCTTACACGTGCCCGGCTCTGATTCGTCGGCATTGACGACGAGATAATGCGGACGCGCGCCCACTTCCTGCGGCATGAAGGACCATTTCAGGCCGGTCGGGAAACCGGCGCCACCGCGGCCACGCAGGCCGGAGGCTTTCATCTGGTCGATGATCCAGTGACGGCCCTGTTCAAGGATGTCCTTGGTGCCATTCCATGCGCCACGCTGTTTGGCAGCCTCCAGCCCCGGGCTGTGATGACCAAACAGGTTGGTGAAGATACGATCTTTATCCTGGAGAAGCTCTACCATGATCAGCCCTCCGCCTTCTCTGTGTTCGGCAGCTTGATCTTCTTGGCCTTTGAACCGTCATAGAGGCTCGGATCAGACAGAACAGACGTGCCGTGCGGCTCGGACGCGTTGCGCTCGGATTGCGGGCCGTACTCGACCTTGTTTCCGGCGGCCAGATCGTCGAGCAGTTTCTCGAATTTCTCGGCGTCGAGATCCTCGATGTAATGGTCACCCTCGCCATTGGCGAGCTGGATCATCGGGGCGTTGGCGCAGGCGCCCATGCATTCGACCTCAACCCAGGTGAACTTGCCGTCTTCGGAAATCTCGTGCTGCTTGCCGATCCGGTTCTTGCAGATCTTGATCAGCTCGTCAGAGCCACGCAGCATGCACGGTGTCGTGCCACAGACCTGGACCAGATGCTCACCGACCGGGGCCAGGTTGAACATGGTGTAGAAGGTCGCGACTTCGTAGACGCGGATATAGGGCATATCCAGACGCGAGGCGATTTCGCGGATTGCCGGTTCGGACACCCAGCTTTCCTGCTTCTGCGCGATCCACAGCATCGGGATGACGGCAGAGGCCTTTTTCTCTTCCGGGTACTTGCCCAGCCAGAACTTGATCTCGTCTTCGCTCTTCTTGTTGAAGGCGAAGCTATCCGGCTGCTCTTTTGCGAGACGGCGAACGCTCATCGGTCGATCTCCCCGAACACGACGTCCAGTGAACCAATAATGGCGGATACGTCAGCGAGCATGTGCCCGCGATTGAGGTGGTCCATGGCGGACAGGTGGGCAAAGCCCGGCGCGCGGATCTTCACGCGATACGGCTTGTTGGTACCGTCGGCCACGAGATAGACGCCAAACTCGCCCTTGGGCGCTTCCACACAGGCATAGACCTCGCCCGCATCGACATGCACACCCTCGGTGTAGAGCTTGAAGTGCTGGATCAGGGCTTCCATGGACTGTTTCATCTCGGCGCGACGTGGCGGAGAATGTTTGGAATCGGTGGCCAGCACCTCACCCTGGTTCTCGTCCTGCATCAGCCAGTCACAGCACTGGATCATGATCTTAACGGACTCGCGCATCTCCTCCATGCGGCAGAGATAGCGGTCATAACAATCGCCATTCTTGCCAACCGGGATGTTGAACTCGAGCTCGTCGTAAACTTCATACGGTTGCGCGCGGCGCAGGTCCCAGGCCATGCCGGAACCGCGCACCATCACGCCGGAGAAACCCCATTCCAGGGCCTCTTCCTTGGAGACGATACCGATATCGGCATTGCGCTGTTTGAAGATGCGGTTTTCCGTCAGCAGGCTGTCGATATCGTCCAGCGCCTTGGGAAAATCATCACACCACTGGCGGATGTCCGCGAGCAGTTGCGGCGGCAGGTCCTGGTGGACACCGCCAACGCGGAAATAATGCGCGTGCATACGAGCACCACAGGCGCGCTCGTAGAAGATCATCAGCTTCTCACGCTCTTCAAAACCCCAGAGCGGCGGCGTCAGCGCGCCCACATCCATGGCCTGGGTGGTGACGTTGAGAAGATGGTTCAGGATCCGGCCGATTTCCGAATAGAGCACGCGGATATACTGGCCACGGCGCGGCACGGTGACACCAGCCAGACGCTCTGCAGCCATGCAGAAAGCGTGCTCCTGGTTCATCGGCGCGACATAGTCGAGACGGTCGAAATAGCCGATACCCTGGAGATAGGTCTTGTGCTCGAGCAGTTTCTCGGTACCGCGGTGCAAGAGGCCGATATGCGGGTCAACGCGTTCGACAACCTCGCCGTCCAGCTCCAGCACGAGGCGCAGAACACCGTGTGCCGCCGGGTGCTGGGGACCGAAATTGATCGTGAAGTTACGTTCGGAGGTTTGCGCCTGATCATCAGCCATGATTTAACCCTCCGCCTTCTCGTCGCCCGGGAGCACGTATTTCGCGCCTTCCCACGGGCTCATGAAATCAAAGTCGCGATATTCCTGGACCAGTTCGACCGGCTCATAGACGACGCGTTTTTCTTCTTCATCCCAGCGCACCTCGACATAACCCGTCAGCGGGAAGTCCTTGCGCAGCGGATAACCCTCGAAACCATAGTCCGTCAGCAGACGGCGCAGGTCCGGGTGGTTGGAGAATGTGATGCCATACATGTCGAAGGCTTCACGCTCGAACCAGTTGGCGACCGGGAACAAGTCGCAGATCGAGGCGACCGGGGTCTCCTCGTCGACGTAGAGTTTCACGCGGATACGCTGGTTCTGCTGCATGGACAGCATGTGATAGACGACCTCGAAACGCTCGGCGCGTTGCGGATAGTCGACACCACAGATGTCGATCAGCGTGGTGAACCGGCAGGTCGGGTCATCGCGCAGGAAACGGATGACGTCCTCGATACGGTCGTCGTGGATCTCAACCGTCAGCTCGCCGTGGGCGATTGACCAGTTGGTCACAGCCGTCTCCTGAGAGGCGGCGATGTGTTCACCCAGCGTTTTGAGAGCTTCGCTCATTCATCTCTCCTGGTGCGCGGATCAGCGCTCGATCGAGCCTTCGCGGCGGATTTTCTTCTGCAGCTGCAGGATGCCGTAAACCAGCGCCTCGGCTGTCGGCGGACAACCCGGCACATAGACATCTACCGGCACGATGCGGTCACACCCGCGAACGACCGAATATGAATAGTGGTAATACCCACCCCCATTGGCACAGGACCCCATGGAGATGACGTAGCGCGGCTCGGGCATCTGGTCGTAGACCTTGCGCAGGGCCGGAGCCATCTTGTTGGTCAGCGTGCCGGCCACGATCATCACGTCGGACTGGCGCGGGGATGCACGCGGAGCAAACCCGAAACGCTCGACGTCGTAACGCGGCATGGAGGCCTGCATCATTTCAACGGCGCAACAGGCCAGACCAAAGGTCATCCACATCAGCGAGCCGGTGCGCGCCCAGGTGACGAGATCGTCGGCAGCCGCAACGACGAACCCCTTGTCAGCGAGGGCGTCGGACACGCCATCAAAGAAGGGATCGTGTTTCTTCGGGTCATAGTGCGGGACGGCAGCGCGTCCGGCCATGCCATTCGGGGTGAGATCAGAGGCCATGACTTACTCCCAGTCCAACGCGCCTTTTTTCAGCTCGTAAACGAAGCCGATGGTCAGCACGCCGAGGAAAACCATCATCGACCAGAACTCGAACTCGCCGAGGTGTTCCCGCAGGGTGACCGCCCATGGGAAGAGGAAGGCGACTTCCAGGTCGAAGATGATGAAAAGGATTGCCACCAGGTAGAAGCGGACATCGAACTTCATCCGCGCATCGTCGAATGCTTCAAAGCCACATTCATAGGTGGAGACTTTTTCCGGGTCCGGCTTTGACGGTGCGATCACGAAGGCCGCAAGCATGAAACCAATCCCGATAACGGCAGCAATGCCGAAGAAGATGAGGATCGGAAGGTAGTCGAGAAGAAGCGTGTCCATGGTCAGCACTCGCCGGGTCCGAATTTCAGCTCTCGGGCGAAGATCTGGAACACTGGCGTGACCCGCGGGGAGCGAATCAAAAACGCCAAAGGGAGCCCCCGCCCGAATTTTGCCGGAAGCTAGATCGCACCGGCGCTTCGGGCAAGGGCAAAACACCGCCGGAGTTCAGTTCTGTACCGCTTTATCCGCAAAGAGGTTTCCAGTTGCGAACAGGTCGCAGAAAACGGGCTATTTTGCGGTGATCCCGAGTACGGATTTCCAGAAATTCACACGCAAAAAGGGCGAGCGCAGCGAAAACGCGCGGTCCGGGAAGATATGCCAGGGCTTGTACCCCCATTCCCGAATCTGTTGCCGTGCCTGGTCACCAAGGCCAGCCGCATAGGCAGCAGCGATGGCAGCGCGCCGAGAACACCAGGAAGAGCGCGAGCGACGGAACTCGGCCAGCGCACGCCCCTCGATAGCGCCGACGTGCTGGAAAACTGCGCGCAAGCGCACGAATTCCCGCAATCGGGCCACACTATCGAGGGACAGCACGAGCACCCCGAGCACAGCCAGGACAGACAGCCAGAGAAACGGGCTGGCTAGGGCGATAATCAGCGAACTGCCCAGCAGAAGCAGGGGCGGCCAGGTCGCGCGAAGCGACCAGAGCTGGAAATCGAGAAAAGCCTTGGATGTACGCATGCGCCGAGCTTTTCCGCTTCACCGGCAAACAGATAGAGGGACGTGCACGCTGAGCGTCCCCTTGCCTCTTTGCACCGGCCCAGACTCGTGCCGATCTGTCAGCGTGAAGGAAAAACGGGGATTGTTATGCTGGCTGATTACTACGGCGTTATAGGCTTCGCGCTGATCGCCGTCCTTTTTTCGTATCTGGTGGACCACAGCCCCCTGAAAGCCCGCACCCTGTCCGCTCGCATGGACCGCTACAGGTCACACTGGATGAGCGCGATGGCGGCACGGGAAGTCCGCATCGTCGACAGCCAGATCATCAGCGGCTTGCAGAACGGTATCGCTTTTTTCGCCTCAACCGCGCTGCTGGGAATAGGTGCGGCCTTTACCCTTCTCACTGCCCTGGACAATGTCATGGCCGCCGTCCGCGACATCCCGGCGCTTGCTGTCGGGTCTCGAACCCAATGGGAAGTCATGAGCATCGGCCTTCTGGTGATCTATGCCTATGCCTTCTTCAAATTCGGCTGGGCCTATCGCCTGATCAACTACTGCGCCGTCCTTTTGGGCTCGACGCGGGATGTGGAACGTGGTGACAGCCCCGGCGCGCAATGCCTGAGACAGGCCGAGCTGGCCGGCGAGATGAATGTACTCGCTGGCCGCCAGTTCAATCGAGGACTGCGTGCGCTCTTTCTCTCCATCGGCTATCTCGCCTGGATCGCTGGCCCTCTCGCCCAGATCCTGGCCACGGCAGCGATCGCCAGCCTGCTGGCCTATCGCCAGTTCTACAGCCCGGCGCTGGACCTTTTGAAAAATTGACAACCTGCCCTTGCCGGAAAAAAGTGAACGCTGTTCGCTACGGGAGGCAGACATGGCTGAAGCTGTGACACCGCAAGACCTGGAGATCTCGCCACGCAATCTGAAATTCGCGCGGGAGAGCAAAGCCGAGCGTTGGTGGGCAGGCGGCGATCCGATTTCGACAGCCTGGTACAATGCCCTCTCCGTCACCTTCCCGGCTGGCGAGACATTCTTCATCGAGAGTGTGCGGCGCTTTGAAAAACAGGTTCCCGAACAGCTGGCGCTTCAGATCAAGGCCTTCGTCAAACAGGAGGCTTTCCACACCCGCGAACACAATGCCTTCAACGCCCGCGTCAAGGAGGCCGGATACGATATCGGCCACATGGAGGCGGAGGTTCAGGCCCGTCTCGACCAGGCACGCGAAACGCATCCGGTCGTTCAACTCGGCCTCACGACGGCGCTGGAACATTTCACAGCCATTTTTGCTCATTCTGCGCTGAAACAGCCCGAATTGCTCAACGGTGCCGACAGGGAAGCCCAGCGCATGTGGGGCTGGCACGCCATTGAAGAGATTGAGCACAAGGCCGTCGCCTTCGACATATATCGCCATGCCACGCGGGACGTGCCGAAGTTCAAGCGCTGGATGATCCGCTCGATGACCTTCCTCAATGTCTCCCGCAATTTCATCACCGGCCGCTGGCGCGAAGCTCTGGATTTGCTCGAACAGGACGGGATAATCGGCTTCAAGGCCCGCTGGAAACTGGCCTGGCTCCTGTGGGGCAAACCGGGGCTGGTACGGCGCGTATTCCTGGCCTGGCTGGCCTATTTTCGGCCCGGATTTCATCCCTGGCAGGTCGATGATCGCGCACTCATCGCAGACGCCCAGCAACGCCTAGACCTCGTCTGACGCCAAAATGGCTGGCCCCGCCCCCCCATTCGTTTTATCTCTTTGAGCCACATCGGGCACAAGTCTTGAGCGTTTGAGGGGAGTTTCAAGGTGAGCATTGGCAATTCAATTCTCAACATGGTTGAGAAAGCGGGGAACCGACTACCGGATCCCGTAACGATCTTTCTGATCCTGATCGGGATCGTGGTCACGGTTTCAGTCTTCGCAGCCGGTTCCGGCCTGGAAGCAACCCACCCGGTCACCGGCGACACTATCGCAGCTCAATCATTGTTGAGCGGCGAGAATATTCGTCACCTGCTGACAGATATCACACGCATTTTCGTCAACTTCCCACCACTCGGCCTTGTCCTGGTCGTCATGATCGGTGCCGGCGTTGCTGAACGTACCGGTTTGTTTGCTGCCGGCCTGCGCGCCATGGTCAGCTGGGTTCCGGGACCGCTTCTGACTGCGACCCTCGTCTTTGCTGGCGTGATGGGCAATCTCGCCGTCGATGCGGGTTATGTCGTGCTCATCCCGCTTGGTGGAATTGTCTTTGCGGCAGTTGGTCGCCACCCGGTCGCTGGTATCGCCGCGACGTTTGCCGGTGTTTCCGCCGGTTTTTCAGCAAACCTGTTGATCACACCGCTCGAACCGCTCCTGCTTGGCATCACCCAACAGGCCGCGCAGTTCATCGATCCGAGCTGGAATCTCAACATCGCGTCTAACTATTACTTCATCATGGCACTGACGCCGATGGTGGTAATTGCCGGCACCTATGTCACCAATGCGATCGTCGAGCCGCGCCTGGGCGAATGGAATGGCGTCATGTCCGGTTCGGATGACGAAGCCGGACAGCCGTCCACGAAACTGAGCGCTGCGGAAAGCCGCGGGCTCATGTTCGCGGGCGTTGTTCTTCTGGCGTTGTTCATCGGCGTAGCCATGATGGTTGTGCCTGAAAATGGCATCCTGCGTGACCCGACCAGCGAACTGAACCCGCTCGGACCGTTCTACAATTCCATTGTCGGTATCTCTCTCGTGGCCTTCTTGGTCGCTGGGCTTGCCTATGGCCTCGCAGCGGGCACGGTAAAGTCCGACAAGGATGTTGTTAAAATGTCGTCCGATGCTATGGCCGACATGGGCGTTTACATCGTCCTGGCCTTCACGATGGCGCTTTTCCTGGACCAGTTCGGCTCGTCCAATCTGGGCACCATCCTGGCGATAACCGGTGCGTCAACGCTCCAGGAATCCGGTCTGCCAGCGCCCGTCCTGCTGATCGCGATGGTGCTCCTGACCGCTGTGCTGAACCTGTTTGTCGGATCGGCCTCGGCCAAATGGGCGATGCTGGCGCCTGTCGCGGTCCCCATGCTCATGTTGCTGGGGATCGGACCGGACGCGACAACCGCCGCCTACCGTGTCGGCGATGGCGCCACCAATATCATCACGCCGCTGATGCCCTACATGCCGCTGGTTCTGGTCTTTGCACGCCGTTACATGCCGGAATTCGGTCTCGGCAGCCTGATCGCGACCATGCTGCCCTATTCGATCGCGATCCTGATCGTGTCGATGTCGGTGCTGGGTATCTTCGTTGTGCTGGATCTGCCGCTGGGCCCGGGCTTTGCCCCGGTCACGATTGATCCGAGCACGCTGACAAGCGGCAGCAACTAGGCGGAGACATCCGCATGAACACATCTGGCGAGCATCGTCGTAACCCGGTCTTCTGGATCGCGTTTGGCACGATGCTCGCCATTTTTGTCTATTCCGGTGCCTGGCTGGTCCTTGATGTCCTGATGAAGCTTGGCATGACGCCGCAGGCCCCCGTGGTGGACACAGGGGCGATGCAGGACACACTTTCAATCTGGAATGACATCGCCTTCTACACGGCGATCGCGCTTACCCTGCCCAGCCTCGTTCTGGCCTGGCGCGGAAGCAACCTTGTTCTCATCACCTATGCCTTCGCCATCCTGGCGGCCGTGGTCGACTGGGTGCTGCTGATCAACACGGTACCTGAAACGGCCTCACAACTGGGCTTCTTCGTCTTCTCAGGCCAGCTCTTCGTTTACGTCTACCTGGTCGCATTCGCGCTGCGCCGAAATCCCGCCCTGCGATAGCTCGACAGGCTGACGCAGGATCGTACGCAGGCGGTCAGAGGGCGTGCGGCGCAAGTCACTGAGATAGATCTCGTGGTGCTTTCCGCGCATGCTGGCGCCGGCCTTCGGGATGAAACTGCCGTGCATTTCCTCCAGCACCGGCCCCTCGGAATCAAAACTTCCAAGATGCAGGGTCTGGACACATTCACCCTCGCTCCAGCGCGCCAGGCGAACACGCCGCAGCGTGCCCTCGTCCGTCGCCGCTTCACGCTTGCGATTGATCTTGGCCACCGTGGCTTCCAGCACGCTGTCCAGCAGCGCCAGTTCAATCCAGTCCGGCTGGCGGATCATGGCCGTCCACAGCCATTCATCCTTTTCCCGACGCTGGAACACGGCCTCATCCTCGGCCCACCACAACGCTTCCAGCGGCATCACCGCATAATCACGCTGCAGTTCCAGCTTGGAATGAAATTTGATGTTGTAGGACAGCGCAAACAGCGCCGCCACGGCGCTTGAAAACGCCTTCGACGCATTCGGATCGCCCTTGCCGTCAATCTGCAGGAAGTTCATTTCCGGTACGGTGACGATGTCAAAACGCCCCTTCCGGCCGCTGTAGAAACAGCGGTCTTCCTTCTTCATATCAATTTTTGTCACGATCACCCTCCGAGGTGAGCGAAAACTCTCACCGCGGCGAAGGGGAAATGGAAGTTAAAACTTGTTAGGCTTGCAAGCTACTCAGAGTGACTGGACTCGCGCCCAATCAATACTCGTCGTCGAACACCTGATGGTCTGGTGGTCCGCCGCATTGCCCGGGAAACTGATACTCGCAGGCTATGTATTCGACGTCCATGCAGCTATATAGACTGTAGAAATACTCAGCGACGTCCTCACGGGACTGTTGAACGCCGTATTCCCGATCCGTCCACCACCGGTGGGTAATCTCTACTTCGACCTCATGCATGATCTGCCGGAGTCGATAACCCGCCTCAAACTCAGGGCCAAAATCACCGACCATTCCAGTCGGGTCTTCGCGAACGCGCAGCGCATGCTGTTGTGTGAAGTACTCAATCGCTAACGGGGTGCTGAAATTCTGAAAGTACCAGTAAAGAGCATAGTTTTCCTGATTGTAGGCCGCCGCAGCACAGCGCGCTGTCCTCGCCCATAATTCGCCGGAAACTGAGAAACCGTCATAGCGATACGCGCCGTACTGCTCGTGGCGTGAATGCACATCCTGAGTCACCGTAAGCGAGAGCCCAACGAACGACACCGCAACAACTGTTGTTATCATTGAATTTTCCCCCAACTCCACACAGCTAAGCCCCGCCAAAGACGCGGCCGCAATCGATCGGTACCCACCGTCAGTTCTTAAGGCAACCGATCAGGAAAGAAAGCGCATTCCAAGCGTAAGGAATAGAAAAAAGCCGCCCGAATGAGCGGCTTTTTCTGGTCCAGCCACCTCTGAAAAGAAGTGGCGCGAGTGACGGGACTCGAACCCGCGACCTCCGGCGTGACAGGCCGGCGCTCTAACCAACTGAGCTACACCCGCAATGTGGCTCGCCGAAGCGAGGAGTGCTGTTTATGCGCGTGCTGGCGCTGGGTCAAGCGACTTTCAGCAGGCAATGCAGCTTGAACTGCACAAGCTCCTATTTCGCCGCAAATTCAGGCGCCTTTCCATAGTCCTCGGTCTGGTGGTGTGTGAAGAAAGCCTCCCACATCACGCCATCGGGATCAGCCGTCCAGCTCTTCTCGGACTTGTGATAACAACACGTCGTCATACCTTCGGGCAAATATGGCGCCTCCGCGGATTTCATACGGTCAAACACCGCATTGAGTTCGTCCTCGCTCTCGGCTTGCAGGCCGGCATGGGTAAAGCCATGTGCGTCTGCCGTTTCCTCAATGACAAAATTCATGCGCGGATCCTCGACCAGCCATTTGGCATAGCCTTCACGGACAATCGTGGGTTCGGTGCCGAACAACTGGGTGTAAAAGGCGATGGATCTGTCGAGGTCCTCGACATTGAAGCTGACATGAAGACGTTTCATGGCGTGATACTCCTGATTCTGGGGGAGGAAGCGCTGCAGCAATCGTGCAGCAGGAAATCGGCTACCGAACGCAGTGTGTCCAGCTGTGCCCGATAGATTATCGAACGCCCCCGCCGTGTGCCCGCGACCAGCCCGGCCCGGGAAAGCTCTTTCAGATGAAAGGAGGCTGTGGGTGCCGGCAGGGATAATTCGTCCGCAATCGCCCCGGCAGCAAGCCCGGCCTTCGATGGGTCATCCGCTTCCCAGCTGACGAGCAGTCGGAAGATATCGAGACGGGAATCATGGGCAAGAGCGCCCAGGGCGGAGATAGCGTCAATCTTTTTCATATTTCCAATGTAGTGAAAATAAATATCGACACAAGGTCATTTTCACATTTTTGGAAATTTAACTGAAATGCTCGCTCGCCCAGGACCTGGTCACCAAGAGCGTTGCCGAGATGAGTTGGTCGAGCTCATCTCGGGAAATCACATAGGGCGGCATCAGATAGATGATGTTTCCAAACGGCCTCACCCAGACACCAGCATCGACAAACCGCGCCTTGAGGGATTCCAGATCCGGCAGGCTTTCAAATTCCATCACACCGATAGCGCCCTGCCAGCGGACATCAACAATGCCCGCAAACTCCCACGCCTCGGGAAGTTGTTCCGCAAACACCGCCTCGATGGCGGCGACCTGCTCAAGTCGCGGCTCGTTTTCAAACAGGTCAATGGACGCGTTGGCTGCGGCGCAGGCGGCCGGATTGCCCATATAGGTCGGCCCGTGCATCAGCGCCGCACCGGCATCGTCCGACCAGAAATCGGCAAACAGCCGGGAGGACGCGATCGCTGCGGCCAGAGGCAAGGTCCCGCCGGTCAACGCCTTCGACACAGTCATGATGTCCGGGACCACACCGGCCTTCTCGCAGGCAAACATCGTCCCGAGACGTCCAAACCCGGTCATGATCTCGTCCAGAATCAACGGCAGTCCATGTCGATCACAGATCTCACGCAGGAATTGCAGCGTTTCGGGCGCGTGGAATTTCATCCCGCCCGCACCCTGGACCAGAGGTTCGGTGATGATGCCCGCGATCTCAGCCTTGTGTTCGGCAACCAGGTTTTCAAACCGGGCCCGGCTGTCTGCGTCGCGCGGGAGGTCCGTCACGATCTGTTGCTGCAGCCCGCCTGCAAACAGGCTGTGCATGCCCTCCTCCGGGTCACACACAGACATCGTCGCCAGCGTGTCGCCATGGTAGCCACCCTTGAAACAGACGAATTTCGTATGGCCGCGCTCACCGCGATTGATCCAGGACTGGATCGCAATCTTCATGCCGATCTCGACCGAGACAGATCCGCTCTCGCAAAAGAAGACGTGGTTGAGATCTCCTGGCGCCAGCCTGGCCAGACGCGCAGCGAGCGTTTGCGCTGGTTCATGCGTGAAGCCGCCGAGCATGACATGGGGTACCTTGTCGATCTGATCCTTCACGGCGGCCATGATGTGCGGGTGGCGATAGCCGTGGCACACCGTCCACCAGGACGAGACGCCATCAATGAGGCGACGACCATCTTCCAGCTCGATGAATACACCTTCTGCTGAACGCACCTTCAGTGCCGGCGGTGTGGATTTCATCTGGGTATAGGGGCGCCAGACATGATGGTCGGCAATGTTGAAAGGCAGATCAGGTGTGTTTTGGGTCATGACCGGGCTTTAGCAGGCGGGAAATCTGTGCGACAGGGCCCATATGCAATCAATTTCGCCATCGCTTGAACGTTTCACGTCCCGCAAGCTGGCCGGGCTGGAAAAACGCCAGCTGCGCCGCCGGCTCCAGGAATCCAATAATTCCGCCGGCATGCAGGTCGAGCGCGATGGTCAAACCTATGTGAATTTCTGCTCGAACGACTATCTGGGCCTGGCCAATGATCCCGAAGTGATCAGCGCCGCCCAGCAGGCCGCCGCAAAATATGGTGCCGGCTCGGGTGCGTCCCGACTGGTCACCGGCGGGCACCACCTGCTGTTTGAACTTGAGCGCCGCCTGGCCGCACTGAAAGGCAGCGAGGACTGTATCGTTTTCGGCTCGGGCTATCTGGCCAATCTGGCCATCGCACCCGCCCTGCTGGGCTCGGGTGACCTGGTTCTGGTGGACGAGCTGGCCCATGCCTGCATCCATGCGGGTGCGGAGCTCTCCCGGGCGGAGATACGCAAGTTCCGTCACAACGACCTGGTGCACGCCCGCGAGATCCTGTCTGCCGAGCGCGCAGACTTTCGCCATGCCATGATCATGACCGATGGCGTGTTTTCCATGGACGGCGATTTCGCTCCCCTGCCCGAACTGCTCGCTCTGGCTGATGAGTACGACACCTGGACACTGGTGGATGACGCTCATGCTGTCGGCGTTGTTGGTGACGGCAAGGGCTCGTCCGCGCAGTTCTCGCCTCCCGCCCTGCCCCCCTTCAAATGGGAACATTGTCCAAGGCACTGGGCAGTTATGGTGGTTATCTGTGCGCCTCGCGCAATGTCTGCGAGCTGCTGCGCACCCGTGCACGGCCGCTGGTCTTCACCACGGCGCTGCCCCCAGCCAGCATCGCTGCCGCTCTCGCGGCGCTGGACATCGTTGAGCGCGATGCGGAACGCCGGGAGCGCCCACTCACGCTGGCGAGGCGTTTTTGCGCTGCAGCGGGCCTGCCGGCTCCGGCCTCTCCCATTGTGCCGGTACTGCTGGGATCGGAAAGCCGCGCGCTCAACGCGTCCATGGCATTGCAGGATGAAGGTTTTCTGGTCACCGCCATTCGGCCACCGACCGTTCCGCGCGGCACCGCACGCCTGCGCATCACCTTCTCGGCCACCCATGTCGAGGCGGACATTGACCGACTGGCGCAATGCGTGCGAGTGATCCTTGAGGAGACCTCGGAGACAGCGTGAACCGCAGACCGATCTTTTTTACCGGAACCGGAACCGACATCGGCAAGACACACGTGCTGTGTGCCCTGCTGGAAATCTACCGTTCCGTTGGCGGCCGCGCCCGTGTTCTCAAACCCGTCCTGTCGGGTTTCGACAACTCTAACGCTCTGGAATCCGATTCGGCCCGGTTGATCCGCGCCAATGGCGGCACAATGGATGCCGAGACGCTCAAGAAAACCACGCCGTGGCGATTCAAGGCTGCGCTCTCGCCTGACATGGCCGCGCGCCGTGAACAGCGCGAACTGACACTTGACCCGATCGCCTCCTGGTGCAGTGACCAGTGCAGTTCAAGCCGCCCGACCTTTGTCGAAGGAGCCGGCGGCATCATGTCTCCGATCGCACAAGACGGTCTCAATCTCGACCTGTTGCGGGAACTCGACGCCTTTCCGGTCCTGGTGACCGGTAATTATCTGGGCACGATATCCCACACGCTGACGGCACTACGCGTGCTGGACGGCCGCGCTGCTGTCATCATCAATCCACGTCCCGGCGATCCGGTCGAGGCAAATGAAACGGCAGCCAGCCTTCGCCGGTTCTCCCCGCGCGCCGAGATCATCGAATACGACGCGAACCGCCCGGAACGATTGCTCCGGATCGTCGACCTCGCCTTGCGTGACTAGGTCAGCGCAATCTGAGTCAACTTCCCGCCTGGCCAATCACGTCGAGTTTACGATGTGAACCTTTCGGGCGACGGGAATCGCCTTCCAATCCGTATAATCATCCTCAGAATGTCTTGGAGAGATCGCAAACTCCTGCCCGCACAGATTGGGCCGGAGCATTTCCAGCGGGGAAAGTATGCGCAGTATTGTTCGTGTCGCGGCCCTTGGACTGGGTCTTGTCGTTGCTGCCTGTAGTGGCGGCGGTGGTGGATCAGGTAGTGGCTCGGGTAGCGGCGGTGGAACAACGCCGCCTCCCCCACCTCCGCAGAATCAAAGCCCGACGCTGGAACAATCTTCCAAATTCCTTGGGCAGGCGACGTTCGGCCCGACTTACGAGGAAATCGAAGATCTGTCGGTCAGCACGTTTTCGCTCTGGTACCGAGATCAGCTGACCCGACCGGCGACGCTGCACCTAGACGCTTTGATCGCCAATGGCGTTCTCAACGATTTCTCGACCTTCCGGGGGGCTTCGGACGCCTATTGGGCAGGTCTGATCGATGGCGATGATCAGTTACGGCAGCGCATGGCCTATGCGCTCTCGCAAATCCTGGTTGTCTCGGAGGGCCAGGGTTCTGTACTGGCCGGCCGCCCACTGACCACCGCCCACTACATGGACATTCTCATCCGCAATGCCTTTGGCAATTACCGGGACATCCTCGAGGAGGTTACCTATTCGCCGGCCATGTCAGCCTATCTGACCTATCTCTACAATGTTCGCGAGAATATGGAGAATGGCCGCGTCCCCGACGAGAATTACGCACGCGAGATCATGCAACTCTTCACCATCGGCCTGGTCGAACTGCGCATGGATGGCAGCGTCGTCACCGACAATGAGGGCCGCCCGGTTGAGACCTATGACAATACCGATGTAACCGGCCTCGCCCGGGTCTTCACAGGCCTGGGCCTGCGCGGCGAAAATTACTGGCCGTCCGGGGATGATGAGAGCATCTACTACACGCCGCTCCAGATTTTTCCGGACTATCACTCGACGAGCGAGAAAACTTTCCTGGAAACGACAATTCCCGCGAATACCGATGCCGAAACCAGTATCGACATCGCCCTGGATACGCTCTTCAATCATCCCAACCTCGCGCCCTTTATCAGCCGCCAGCTGATCCAGCGGTTCACCACCAGCCATCCGACACCGGCCTATGTCCAACGCGTGGCGACCGTGTTCGAGAACGGCAGCTATCAATTCCCCGATGGACAGAATGTGGGAACAGGCCAGCGCGGAGACCTTGCAGCTACGCTTGCCGCAATCCTGATGGATGATGAAGCCCGCCAGGATCCGGCAACAGCGCCCAACGAGTTCGGCAAGGTGCGGGAACCGGTTCTGCGCTTTGTACACTGGGCACGCGCCTTCCACATAACCGGCTCTGAAGCCTGGCGCGAGGATTTCCTGTGGGACACCTCCTCCAACGGCACGCTCGGGCAGCACCCTTTCCGGTCGCCATCAGTCTTCAATTTCTACCGACCGGGCTACATCGCGCCTGGATCTGCGACCGGGGCAGCGGGACTGACCGCCCCCGAACTCCAGATCGTCAACGAGGCCAGCATCATCGGTTTCACCAATTTCCTGAGTGCCTTCATCACAGACGCCACCTGGGGCGATGACCGGACTGAAACCCTCGGCTTCCACCCGGTCTATGACGATGAGATGGCGATCGCAGGCGATATCAATGCCTTGATCGACTGGCTCGACATGACATTCACAGCAGGAACTTTGAGCGTGGAAACCCGCACCCGAATGTCAGACATCCTCGAGACGATCGTGATCGATGGCGAGGACCCCGGCCCCGGGCAGAGGGGGCGGGTGCAGACGGCCGTCCTGCTCATTCTCACCTCACCCGACTACATTGTTCAGCGCTAGGGGGACAAGCTCATGAAACTCAATCGACGCGATTTCCTCTCCCGCGCATCCGCAGCCGGTCTTCTCGGCACTGGCGGACTGACCACCAGCCTGATGTCGATGCCGGCTCTGGCGGCAGACACGACGGGATACAAGGCACTTGTTTGTGTTTTCCTGTTCGGAGGGATGGATCACTATGATGCTGTCATCCCCTACGATCAGGCATCACACGACAGTTTCGCAACCACGCGCGAAAGCCTGTTTTCGCAGTATGTCAGCGCCAACAGCCCGCGCAGCCGTGACAATTTGCTGGCGCTCAACCCTGTAAACGCCGGCTCACTCGGCGGCCGCCAGTTTGCGCTGCCGCAGGAGCTGGCCCCCTCCACACCATGTTTGAATCGGGTGATGCAGCAATCCTCGCGAATGTTGGCCCGCTGCTCGAGCCAACCAACCGGGAGATGGTGTTGAATGGCCAGGCTCGGCTTCCACGCAAGCTTTTCTCCCACAATGACCAGCAATCCACCTGGATGTCATCTGCTCCCGAAGGTGCCCTGTTTGGCTGGGGCGGACGTCTCGCTGACGCCGCGCTGGAAGCGAATGCCAACCAGAACTCCCTCTTCACCAGCATGAGTACGTTCGGGAACCAAGTCTGGCTGTCCGGGGATGTTGCCCAGCAATACCAGCTGTCCATTGGTGGCCCGGACAATCTGATCGCCATTCAATGGCCTCCCTATTTCGGAGCTGAGGGCCAGGGTGTCTCGGCGATGATGGAGGACCATTTCCGGTCGCAGGGCCTGAGCCCGTCAAATCTCTTCCAACAGGATATCACCGACCGTTCCCGCAGGGCCCTGGACGCCAATGAGGCCTATTCCAACGCCCGAGACGAAGTCGCCGAGATCACCACGGAGTTTCCGGGTGGGTATTTCGCGCAGCAATTGCGCACGGTTGCCGAAGCGATTTCTCTTCGCAATGTCCTCGGCGCCTCCCGCCAGGTCTTCTTCGTCGGACTGGGTGGTTTCGACACCCACTCGACGCAAGCACGCGACCTGATCAATCGCCAGTCCCAGCTGGCCGCAGGTATCGCCGCCTTCCAGTCCGCCATGGGCGAAATCGGCGCGAGTGATGATGTCACCATCTTCACCGCCTCGGATTTCGGCCGTACCCTGTCCATCAATGGTGATGGCACCGATCATGGC
Source organism: Maricaulis sp. MIT060901 (assembly GCF_047123815.1). Lineage (NCBI taxonomy): Bacteria > Pseudomonadati > Pseudomonadota > Alphaproteobacteria > Maricaulales > Maricaulaceae > Maricaulis > Maricaulis sp. MIT060901. The sequence continues at coordinate 3,186,731 of NZ_CP138920.1, read as the reverse complement.
TGGGGATCTCACCACTTTATAATCGGTGGTGCAGTCAATGGCCGCCAGATCTATGGTCAAATGCCTGAATACGGCTTCGAACACGCCCAGGACGCCGGAAATGGTCGCCTTATCCCCACGACCTCGGTCGAACAATATGCAGCCACTCTGGGGCGTTGGTTCGGCCTGAACGATCAGGAACTGGCCATCGCCCTGCCCGGTCTAAGCAACTTCACAGGCTCGCCCGCCTTCGTCTGAGGCGGCCCAGTCTGACCGGTGCAGGTGCGTCACTTTCGCAAACGCCACCGAGGGTCGATCGGTCCGATCCCGTAAGGAGGCATCTTCGAAACAAGCTGTCGCGAGACTGAAAAAGGCACAAAAAACCCTCCGTCGCCAAGGCGTCGGAGGACATCGCACCATCCACTCTGAATGTTCGCCTGCTTTCCCGAATGGCTCGCCGTCCGAAACCCGCAGGTCGAAGGATGGTGGGCGGTGAGGGGCTCGAACCCCCGACCCTCTCGGTGTAAACGAGATGCTCTCCCAACTGAGCTAACCGCCCATCCGGTGTGGAGCGCGCGTTCTAATAAGCCAAACGCTCCTTGGCAAGCGCTTCATGCGCTAGGAACTGTAACGCGTGATCACAGCGTCGATTATCAGGCGCATTTGTTCCAGGGCATCGCCCTTTGGATCTTCCTTGAAACTATTGGGAACCGTCTGCACAGTAATGCCATGCACGCTCGCCCACAGGGCACGTGCGAGGTCGGCACGAAGCTCGGGTTCATTGACCCCCTCGAGTTTATCCAATTCTGCTTCAAGCACACCAAAGAGTGCATTTTCGGCCTCAACAGCCAGCGCATTCGAATCTCGATACTGGCGCCGGAACTCCAGGAGATTCGCCCAAAGTTTCTCGTTCGCCTGCACATAGTCGACGTAGGACACAGCCATTTGCATGACCCGTTCCAGGACCGAGCGTTCCGCGGCTTGAGTCAATGTACGATCCAGGATCAGCGCCAGTTCGGCATAGACATCCATGGCCAAGGCTTCGCGCAGCGCATGCTGATCAGGAAAAAACTTGTAGAATGAACCTGTACTTACGCCCGCACTCGCGGCAAGCTGGCGTATCGGAAGCTTTTCCTGCTCGCCGGAACGCAAGAGTTCACGCGCATGGGATAACAGCCGCTGGCGGACACCGTCTGACAGAGGCGGGCGCCCTCGCCCCCGCGCGTTACGTGAATTCGTTTCCATTTCTACGTTCAACCATAATATTATTTAATGAACAAGGTTCATTTTACACCTTGAATGAATGATATTCGCTTCCACTCTGTTTATGAACATTGTTCATTTATGGAGGTATCGATGTTCTCTACCTTGATGACCGTCATGCGGGGCGAAGTCCGCAAGACCGAGCGCTCCATCGAGCGCCAGAATGCTATCACCATACTGGAGCAGAGAATCGAGGATGCTGAGATGGCGCAGGCCAATGCCAAACAGCGCCTCGCCGGGCTGATCCTAAAGGAAAGGAATGAAACCGGTTCACGCACCAGCCTGACCGGCCAGGCGAGAGAGCTGGAAAATAGGATTAAAAAGGCACTGTGTTCTGACCTGACGGCCCTTGCAGAGGATGCGGCAGGACATCTGGCGCGGCTGGAACGTGATGTCGAACGCCTCGACACATCCATTTCCAGGAACCAACTCGCCATCGAACGACTGCGCCGGATGATCGATTCCGGCCAAACCCGGTTGCTGGAGTTGAAACAGGGGCTCTCTACGGCCCGGACGGTGGCGGCCGAGCGCAGAACGACGGCGGAGTTGAGCGGGGATATTACCGGCATTGCAGCGCTCATTGAGGGCGAGCGTGTACTCAACGCCTTCCTCGATCAACCAGACGCCTATGAACATATGGAGATCCTGGAGGAAATCGCGACCGAAAACGACCCAGACACTGTACTGGACCGACTGGCTGCAGAAGGCTGCGGAGCCCCTGCTCCCCACTCAACCGACGCCGTGCTGGCCCGCATTCGCGCTGGCATGAGCCAGGACGAGGAGAAATGACATGCTGGAACAATCAAAACTCTGGATCGGTTTCAATTATGCCTGTGTGGCTATTGCCCTGGGCATGCTCTCCCTCTCCCTTTTGCTGATGCCGGTTGATCTGTCGACCAAGGGCTATCTTGGCATGGGGATCCTATTCCTCTGCGGCTCTCTCATCACCCTGGTAAAAACGCTGCAGGAAGTGCGGATCAATGAGCAATTTTCCAGCAAGGTCGAACGCGCCAAGCAGGAAAAATTGCTGAGTGAATATGCATCCAAGGATGCGGCGTAGGCCTGACAGCAAAACGGCTCATCGGGGCTTGTAAACCCGATGAGCCGATTCTGGGAATAGTCTGCCGTGACCTACTCGGCGATACTCACCTGATCAATACGATCGGACGCGTAACAGCCCAGCTGCTTGATCTCACGTGTGTGCTCCTCGAGCACGGCCATCGCGTCCTTGATGACCCTGTCCTCGACATGGCCATCCACATCCATGATGAACATCTCTTCCCAGGGATTGCCCGGAATGGGACGGCTTTCCAGCTTGACCAGGTTCACGGCCCCATCGCGGAACCCCATCAGCGCATCCACGAGCGCGCCCGGCGTATCACGTGTGGTGAACATCATCGATGTCTTGCACTCGACCTCACGCGTCGGGTTCTTGCTGTCGCGTCCCAGAACGATGAAACGCGTGATATTCTGCTCGTGATCGCCAACACCGCTTTCCAGGATGTCAAATCCAAAGAGCGCAGCGGCGTCAGCCCCCGCGATCACGCCGGCCGTATCATCATCCTCAAGCAAGCGCTCAAGCGCACGGGTCGAACTGGACGCCATGTGGGACTCGATCTCGGGATGTCCGGCCAGCCAGCGGCGTGACTGCGCCAGCGCCTGAGGGTGGCCATAGACGCGACTGATGCGCCCCAGCCCCGTGGACCGGCCAATCAGGCAGTGATCGACGCGCAAAAGGAACTCACCAACGATACGGGCATTGCCAGCGAGAAGAAGGTCATAAACTTCATTGATGGAACCGGTCGTGGTGTTCTCGATGGGGATAACACCGAAATCCACCTCGCCGCTCTCCACAGCGCGGAAGATGGAGATGAAGTCGCGTTTGGGGGCCGGAACGACACTCGCATTGCGGCGTTCAAACACACGCTGGGCAGCGATATGGCTGTAGCTTCCTGGGCCGCCGAGATAGGCGACAGTTGCTTCGTTGAGGTCTTCATCGCGCATGCTGTCGAAATGGGTGCGCTGGCGCTGGATCGACGCTTCGAACAGGCCCTGGAACAGGCCCTCTACCAGTTCCGGCGCCACACCTTGGGACTTGCCGCGTTCAACAGCATCGAGAAGCACGGCCTGCTCGCGCTCACGATCGCGCACTGGCAACCCCTGTTCGGCCTTGGCGCGGAGGATTTCCTCCACCAGGTCACCGCGTTTCGCGATGGTGTCGATCAATAACCGGTCCAGTTCGGAAATCTGCTGACGGACCTGGTCCCTCGCTTGTGTGTCGCTCATGTCCTTTACCCCAAATGAAAAGGACCTCCCGCTCGGGGAGGTCCTGGAAACTTGTTGCTTGTCACGCAAACTATCCGGCCACCGCCCCCGTTCGGGTCACGTCGGTAAAATAGCCAAAAAAGAAATAAGTCGTGCAAGTCATGCGGAGACTGTGCGCAGCCGGTCGGGTGGCGTCAATCCCCTCAGAGTTAACAAAGCGCCGTTTTCTGCAAAAAAGAGCCGGGATAAGCATCCCGGCTCTCATTTTATTGCTCAAATTCGTTTCAGGTGAAACTAGTGCGCAATCGGCGTGCTCTCGCCTCCACCTGGTGTAGAGGAAACCGCCGCCAGGGCAGCCTCGTCCGCCTCGGTCCACTCGACCGGCTCGACTGGCTCGACCAGGGCGCGCGTGAGGACTTCATCAGCAGTCTCGACCGGAATGATTTCCAGGCCTTCCTTGACGTTGTCCGGGATCTCCTCAAGATCCTTCTCATTCTCTTTCGGAATAAGCACCGTCTTAACACCGCCGCGCAGGGCCGCGAGCAGTTTTTCCTTCAACCCGCCGATCGGCAGGACACGGCCACGCAAGGTGATCTCGCCGGTCATGGCAATGTCCTTGCACACCGGAATTCCGGTCAGCACGGAGACGATGGCAGTCATCATGCCGATACCCGCTGACGGACCGTCCTTCGGCGTTGCCCCTTCGGGCACGTGAACGTGGATATCGGTTGCGCGGAACACGGTGGGCTTTACGCCGACGGATGGCGCGCGCGACTGCACAAAGGAGTTCGCTGCGGAGATCGATTCCTTCATCACATCGCGCAGATTACCGGTGACCTTCATCTGGCCCTTTCCGGGCATGCGCACGGCTTCGATCGTCAACAGGTCACCACCGACTTCCGTCCAGGCAAGTCCGGTGACAACACCAATCTGGTCCTGGTTCTCGGTCTCACCGAAACGGTGTTTGCGGATACCGGAATAGTCCTTGAGATTGGCCGGTGTAATAGAGATCGTTTTCTCTTCACCGCTCTCGATCTTGCGCACGGACTTGCGCGCCAGATTGGAGATTTCACGCTCGAGATTACGCACGCCAGCTTCGCGCGTGTAATAGCGGATCAGGTCACGCAGACCGTCCTCGGTCAGCTCCCACTCGTCGGCCTTGAGCGCGTGGTTCTTCAGCGTCTTGGGCAGGAGGTGGCGCTTGGCGATCTCGACTTTCTCATCCTCGGTGTAACCGGCGATGCGGATGATCTCCATCCGGTCGAGAAGGGGTTGCGGCAGGTTGAGCGTGTTTGCCGTCGTCACGAACATAATGTCGGACAGATCGTAATCGACTTCCAGATAGTGATCGGCAAAGGTCGAATTCTGTTCCGGGTCCAGCACTTCAAGCAGGGCAGACGCCGGGTCGCCACGATAATCCGCGCCCAGCTTGTCGATCTCATCGAGCAGGAAGAGCGGGTTGGACGAATTTGTCTTTTTCATCGACTGGATGATGCGGCCCGGCATGGAACCGATATAGGTCCGGCGGTGACCGCGGATCTCAGCCTCGTCACGCACACCGCCCAGCGACATGCGCACAAAGTCACGTCCCGTTGCCTTGGCGATGGAACGACCCAGCGAGGTCTTGCCCACGCCCGGCGGACCGACAAGACACAGGATCGGGCCACGCAGCTTCTTGGTGCGCGCCTGCACAGCGAGGTGCTCGAGAATGCGCTCCTTGACCTTCTCCAGACCATAATGATCGCTGTCGAGAATGCCCTCGGCACGCCCCAGATCGTTCTTGAGGCGTTTGCGCTTGCCCCAGGGCAGCGCCAGGATCCAGTCGAGATAATTGCGAACAACCGTCGCCTCGGCGGACATCGGGCTCATCTGGCGGAGTTTCTTGAACTCGGCATCGGCCTTGGTGCGCGCTTCCTTGGACAATTTGGCTTCGGACAGACGCTGTTCCAGCTCTGCGAGTTCCTCGCGGCCGTCATCGCCCTCACCCAGCTCACGCTGGATCGCCTTCATCTGTTCATTCAGATAGTATTCGCGCTGCGTCTTTTCCATCTGGCGCTTGACGCGGCTGCGGATCTTTTTCTCGACCTGCAGCACGCCGATCTCGCCTTCCATCAGGCCGAGCACACGTTCGAGACGCGAAGAAACATCCGTCTCTTCAAGCAGGCTCTGCTTCTCCTCGATCTTGACGGCCAGGTGGGCGGAAATCGTATCGGCCAGCTTGCCCGGATCAGTGATCTGAGGCAGCGACGCGAGGGCTTCCGGCGGGACTTTCTTGTTCAGCTTGACGTAGTCATCGAACTTGGCGGCGACCGAGCGCATCAGCGCTTCGTGTTCGCTTTCATCGCCCTGGTCCTCGATGATCGTTTCGCACTCCGCCTCGTGATAGGTCTCGTTGTCGAGGTGCTTGCTGATCTCGACACGCACGCCGCCTTCGACCAGCACCTTGACGGTGCCATCGGGCAGTTTCAGCAATTGCAGGACAGACGCGATCACACCGGTTGAATGAATGGCGTTCGGAGCCGGTTCATCGTCAGACGCATTACGCTGGGTCGCGAGCAGGATCTGCTTGTCCGCCCGCATCACTTCTTCCAGGGCCTTCACGGATTTTTCCCGGCCGACAAACAGCGGCACGATCATGTGCGGGAAAACGACAATGTCGCGAAGCGGCAGAAGCGGAAGGGTTTTCACTGTGGACATGGATACTCCATTCGCGGCTCCAGCCGCGTCGCATTCAATGGGAATTTGACGCGATTCGCGGTGGAACCGGCGGCTAAGACTGTGACAGTTGAGGCTGTCTTCAGATCAACAGGTGGCGATCCGAGAGCCGAACGTCAAGCGCCCTCGGCTGTCTCTTCCTTGCGGTCTGCATAGATGTAGAGAGGTTTACCATTGCCATCAACGACTTCGCCGTTGACCACGACCTCTTCAACACCATCAAGGCCAGGCAGTTCGAACATGGTTTCCAGCAGAATGCCTTCCATGATCGAGCGCAGGCCGCGCGCACCGGTCTTGCGCTGGATCGCACGCTGGGCGATCGCCTTGAGCGCATCTTCGGTAAAGGTCAGGCCAACGCCTTCCATCTCGAACAGGCGCTGATACTGCTTGACCAGAGCGTTTTTCGGCTCGGTCAGGATCTTGATCAGGGCACCCTCGTCCAGATCTTCCAGGGTTGCGATAACCGGCAGACGACCGACGAATTCCGGGATCAGGCCGAAACGGTTGAGGTCATCCGGCTCGACATCACGCAGAATTTCGCCGGTGCCACGATCATCCGGCTCACGCACATCGGCGCCAAAACCGATGGAAGAACCCTGCCCGCGCTGGGAGATCACCTTGTCGAGACCGGCAAAGGCACCGCCAACGACAAACAGGATATTCGTGGTGTCGACCTGCAGGAATTCCTGCTGCGGATGCTTGCGACCACCCTGCGGCGGCACGGATGCGACCGTGCCTTCCATGATTTTCAGCAGAGCCTGCTGCACGCCCTCACCGGACACATCACGGGTGATGGACGGGTTGTCGGACTTGCGCGAGATCTTGTCGATCTCGTCGATATAGACGATGCCGCGCTGGGCTCGCTCAACATTGTAGTCGGCGGCCTGCAGCAGTTTCAGCACGATATTCTCGACGTCCTCACCAACATAACCGGCTTCGGTCAGAGTGGTGGCGTCCGCCATCGTGAACGGCACATCCAGGATGCGTGCGAGGGTCTGGGCCAGCAGCGTCTTGCCGCAACCCGTCGGGCCAATCAGCAGGATGTTGGACTTGGCCAGCTCGACATCACCGCCATTCTGGGTGGCGTGGTTGAGACGTTTGTAGTGGTTGTGGACGGCAACGGACAGTACGCGCTTGGCATGCCCCTGCCCGATCACATAGTCGTTCAGGATATCGAAGATCTCCTGCGGAGCCGGGACGTTGCCCTTGGACTTGACCAGCGAAGACTTGCTCTCCTCACGGATGATATCCATGCAGAGTTCAACACACTCGTCGCAGATAAAGACGGTCGGTCCCGCAATCAGCTTGCGAACCTCGTGCTGGCTCTTGCCGCAGAAAGAACAATACAGCGTGTTCTTCGCTTCGCCTTCGCCGCCTGTCGTCTTACTCATGACCGCTCCAATTCAACCCGCAAGCACTGGGTCTATACCATGCCTGCTTTCAGTTTCGTTTCGTACAAAATCGCAATCGATCTTTAGCGAAACGTTTCCGCATACTGTTATTCGACCACAGTGTTGTAGCGCAGATCAAGCAGGATCCGCGCCAACAATCACATCTAGTCCTCGGCTGCGTCCTCGCCGCCACGGGTCTGAACGATCTGGTCGATCAGTCCGAATTCCTTGCCCTCTTCCGCCGACATGAAATTGTCGCGGTCCAGTGCAGCCTCGATTTCCTCGTATTTGCGACCGGTGTGCTCGACATAGATCTCGTTCAGACGACGCTTGATCTTCATGATGTCAGCTGCGTGACGCTCGATGTCGGACGCCTGCCCACGGAAACCGCCGGACGGCTGGTGCACCATGATGCGCGCATTCGGCGTGGCAAAACGCATGTCCTTCTCACCACCGGTCAGCAATAGAGAGCCCATGGAAGCCGCCATGCCCAGACAGATCGTGGAAACAGGGCTGCGGATGTATTTCATCGTGTCATAGATACCCAACCCGGCCGAAACGACACCGCCCGGCGAGTTTATATACATGGAGATTTCCTTCTTCGGGTTTTCCGACTCAAGGAAGAGCAGCTGGGCAATGACCAGGCTCGCCATGTGGTCCTCGACCGGTCCGGTCAGGAAGATAATCCGCTCCTTGAGCAGACGGGAAAAGATATCAAAGGAACGCTCGCCCCGGCTGGTCTGCTCGACGACCATGGGAACAAGATTCATCATCACATCCTGGGGATCTCTCATATCGCGCTCCTTGGGGTATCGGCACAGCGGACGCCGCCGATTCATGGGAAGTAATCAGAACTATTGCGGCGCTCGCCCGACGAGGCAAGGCCATCAGCACAGCTCTAGACTGCAAGGTATGACCAAAAACAAAACGCCGGTGCACATATAGGCACCGGCGTTCTGTTTTAAAATGAGACTGTTAGGCCTAGGCGTCTTTTTTTGCAGCCGCCTTCTTGGCCGGAGCCTTTTTCTTCGCAGGTGCCTTTTTCTTGGCAGCCGGCTTCTCGTCCTTGGCGTCGTCCTTCTTGGCAGCTGCCTTCTTGGCCGGAGCCTTCTTCGCAGCTGCCTTCTTGGCCGGAGCTTTTTTCTTGGCCGGAGCCTTTTTCGGCGCTTCCTCGTCCTCGTCGGCGAAGAGCGCTTCGCGCGATACGGAAACTTCGCTCACATCAGCCTGCTCGAGGATGTAGTCGACGACCTTCTCTTCATAGATCGGTGCACGCAGCTGGGCGATAGCGTTCGGGTTCTTCTGGTAGAACTCGACAACCTGGCGCTCCTGACCCGGATAGCGCATGGCTTCCTGGTTGACCGCGCGGGAAAGCTCTTCCTGGGTCACATCAACATTGTTGGCGCGGCCGATTTCAGCCAGCACCAGGCCGAGACGGACACGACGCTCCGCGATACCGCGGTATTCGTCCTTGAGCTGGTCTTCCGACTTGCCCTTGTCTTCGTCTTCAAGGTGATCGTGCTCGATCGCGTGGGAAACCTCGCGCCAGATGTTGGCGAACTCGGCCTCCACCATTTTCGGCGGCAGGTCAAAGCTATGCTCGCTGTCCAGCTGGTCCAGAAGGACGCGCTTGACCTTCATGCGGGACTGTTGGGCGTGCTCGCTTTCGATGTTCTTCTTGAGAACGTCCTTGAGGCTGTCCAGGTCCTCGAGACCGAGGCGCTTGGCGAGCTCGTCGTCAACCTTCGGCTCTTCCGGGGATTCGATATCCTTGACGGTGACTTCAAAGACAGCGGCCTTACCCGCAAGGTGCTGGGCCTGGTACTGCTCCGGGAAGGAAACGTTCAACTCACGCTCCTCGCCTCGCTTGGCACCAACCAGCTGCTCTTCAAAGCCCGGGATGAAGGCGCCGTCGCCGATGGCGACACGGCTGTCTTCGGCGGAGCCACCTTCAAAGGCTTCGCCATCGATCTTGCCGACAAAGTCGATGACAACAACATCACCCTCTTCAGCCTTGGCGTTCTTGCCGCCTTTCTTGGCTGCGTAGGAACGGTTCTTCTCGGACAGCTCACCGAGCGCCTCGTCGACCTGTGCGTCGGCGACTTCAGCGACCGGACGCTCGACTTTCAACTTGGACGGATCGGCCGGCTCGAATTCCGGCATGATTTCCAGGCTGATCTCGAAGGTGAAGTCGGAACCACCAGCAACAGCCTTGGCGTCAGACTTGACGTCGATCTCCGGCTGGGAGGCCGGGCGGATCTTGCGCTCGTCCAGGGCTTTCTGGGTGGTTTCCGGCACCAGCTCGTTGAGCAGATCGCCCATGATGGATTCGCCGAACATCTTGCGGATGTGCTTGGACGGAACTTTGCCCGGGCGGAAGCCCTTCAGGCGAACTTCCGGACGGATTTCTTCGATTTTTGCATCCAGGCGAGCTTGCAGATCATCAGCCGCGAAAACGACTTCATAAGTGCGGCTCAAGCCTTCTGATGCTTTCTCGATGACGTTCATGGGTTGGACCTTGGTGTTCTGACTAGTGCGGAGACCGCGTTGAAATTCGAGCGCGCGTTATGTCACGTGGTTTTGGCATGCGCAACGGTGCGACGCTGTAGCGTGTGTATTGAAGCTGTATTGATCTGTGAAAAGCGGTTCTTCCCGACCGCCCCACCCTGCAATTCAGCCAGGATGGCTTCCAACTCGTGAAACCTACAGGCAATGAGTGGTGCGGATGAGAGGACTCGAACCTCCACGCCTCGCGGCACCAGAACCTAAATCTGGCGCGTCTACCAGTTTCGCCACATCCGCATCGGTCATTCTCGGACCGGGCGCGGGTGATGACATGGGCCTGCTCCGGACGCAAGCCCCCGCACACTGGGGCAAGTCATCAATCGCATATTAATCAAACTGTCGCATACAGTTATTCGTACAGGGGTGGGAAAGTGCTTGTCGGCGATGTCTATTGATCTGAACACTATTCTAAAGGCGGTCCTCGCGGAGAAGAAAAAGGTCGATATCGGCCAGTTTCAACTTCTCAATCTTGATCGCATCAAAGACGCATCCGGCGATGACTGGCCGGCCATGAAGAAAAAGATTTTCGACGCCGCCTCCCATTTCATCGAGAAGCGCCTGTCGATCAAACACATCCTGGTTCCGTGCGAAGAAGGTTTCCTGATCATCTTCGCGGAACACGCCGACAATATCGCTGAAGAAGTCGAGAAGATCACCGAAGAGATGATCGCCTTCTTCCTGGGCCATCCGGATCTGCCTGACCTGGAAGTCGCCAGCGACGCCCAGTCGGTATCGCCAGGCGAGCTCGCTCAGATAGCGACATCATCAAAGCCGCCCGCGCCAGCGAAGGCACCAGACATCCCGTCCATGGACTCCCTGCCCCCGCTCCACGAGCTGGGTCCCGGGGCGGAAAATGCTCAAGCCTGCTTCCGACCGATCTGGGACGCTGAGCGCCAAGCCATAACCGCCAATTACTGTTTTTCCAAGGTTCATGTCGAAGGCCGCCTCATCGAAGGGCGCCGCGCCATCGAGACCCGGATGAGTGATGTCGAACATCTCACGCTCGACCTGGTCGCCGCGCGTTCTGCCTTCCAGGCCTTTCTCGCATTCTTCAAGAAGAAGAAACGCAACACATTTGCCATCTCGATCCACGAGACGACTCTCTTGAATGCGGAAAACCGCACCCGATTCCTGGAATGCCTGGCCGGCGTTCCGGAAGTGGCTCGCAAGAGTTTCTGGTTGCGCCTGGAGGCCGCAGACATTCCCCACGGCAACGCCTTTCCGGCTCTGGAGGAGTTCGCCGATCAGGGCTTCAGCCTGATGCTGGACCAACCATTTGGCCAAGCTGAGCTGTCCTCCTTTGAAGAGCGCGGCGTCAATGTCTTCTCGGCCCGCGCCCTGCGCCCCGCCAATTTCGAAAGCGAGGGCATGCTTGATCATGACTCCGCTGCCCTGAACAATGCTGTCCGGGCGGCGGGCGCCATGTCTGCCCCATTCCTGCTGGATGATGTGCGTGATCTAAAGACTTTGAAACAGGCCATGGCCTGCGGTGTTCGCATGTTGTGCGGGCCGGGCCTGGTGCCAGAAGCCGCACGCCCGTCGCCGCTGCGTCCCCTGTCGATCGTCGATCTCTGCCGCATTGCCAAGGCGGCCTGACCTTCCCGTTTGTCCGGAAACTCGGCTCGCTCTAGTCTCGCCTTGAGAGATTGAGGCAAGCCATGGATTGGGAACAGAGATTCCAGGAAAACTCCACGCCCTGGGAGCGGTCAAGACTGCACCCGGTCATTTCTGACTGGGCCAGCGCAGGCGTATTCCAACCGGGTTCCCGCGTGCTCATTCCGGGATGCGGACGTTCACCTGAACTCGTTCATCTCACCTCGTTAGGCCTGAAAGTCACTGGTTTCGACCTCTCGGAAACAGCTATCGGCTGGCAGCGCGAAAGGCTCGAGGAACGCGGGCTGGATGCCGAACTGATCGCAGGCGACGCTTTCACCTGGGCGCCCAGCCACCCCATCGACCTGATCTATGAACAGACATTTCTCTGCGCCATCGCGCCAGCCTTGCGCGAAACCTATGAGGCCTGCGCTTATCGCTGGCTGAAACCGGGCGGAGGCTTCCTGGCCCTGTTCATGCAAAAAACCGAGCGTGGCGGGCCACCCTATGCCTGCTCTCTGGAAGCGATGCACACGCTGTTCCCGGCTAATCGATGGGACTGGCCGGAAAACGAGAGCTTCACGCCCTATCCTCACCCCAACCTCAACGACAAACCTGAGCTCGCAGGCGTATTGAGACGGCGCTAGGCCCGCTCTTCGTCGGATGTTTTCGGTTCTTCAGTCGAAGCCACCGGCTTGCGTTGCTTGCCATGTTTCGCGGTCATCGGCGCAAAGGTGAGAACTGCGCCTGCGGTCAGAAGGCCTGCGATGACATTCGCGGCTGCAAAACCGCAGATCAGACCCAGCGGTGAATCAAATACCTGGGCACCGATGATCACACCGGGGATCACCAATCCGATCGCTCGGCCAGCAGTGATCACCAGGGCATGCCCGGGACGGCCAAGCCCATTGAAACCGGCACTCGCCGAGATGGTGATGCCATAACCGGCAACAGTCAGCGGGACGATCTGCCAATAGGTGCGCGCAATGGACTGCCCCTCCTCGCTGGGAAGGAAGGCGGCGGCCAACGGACCAGCGACAACCCACAACAACGCCGCGATCGCAAAACTCCAGATGATGCAGAATACAAACGAGGACCGGAATGCCTCGCGCACACGATCAAGATTATTGGCTCCGCCATTTTGGCCGGTGACAGCCCCGATGCAGGCTGACAGGGCAAACAACGGGACGATGGCGAAAGCCTCAACGCGCCCCGCAACGCCAAGACCGCCTACGGCAGCATCACCAAAGCGCGCCATTCCCAGGCCGGACATGGCAATGGTCAGGGCCAGCGGGTTGAAGACATTGGAAATACAGGCCGGAATACCGACTCGCGCAATATCCGCCCAGTTGTGCAGGACTTCACCAAAACCCGGCCAGCTGAAATCGATCAGCTTTTCCTTGAACACCAGGTAGGCGGAAACCATCAGGAAAGTCGCGCCGTTGGCGACGACCGTTGCCAGTGCAGCGCCGGACACGCCCCAGCCCAGCCCCGGGAACCAGCCGAAGACATCATCGAGAATGAAAATCGGGTCGAGGATCATGTTGATGAAAGCGGCTGCGATCATCATCAGGCTGGGCACGGTCGCATTGCCGAGTGCGCGCAGGATGTTGCTGGCCACCATTGGGCCGACGATCAGGAGGATGCCTGCGAACCAGACCGTCATGTAGTCGACCACATGTGGCATCATGCTTTCGCTGGCACCAAGCGCCGCGAAAATCTCTTCGACAAAAACGATCCCAAGAATGGACACCAGGCCCACCGAGATAATCGACAGACTCAGGGCGTCAGTGGAAATGCGTGGAATTGAGGTGCCGTCCTTGCGCCCGGCTGCCCGGGAGACAGCCGAGACCGCTCCGGCGCCCAGGCCGATGGAAACGGACATAACCAGCATGGTCACCGGGAAACTCATCTGTACGGCGGCCTGTTGCGCCGTACCCAGGGTTCCCACCCAGAAGGTATCGATAATGCCGACGAGCATCATGGCCAGAATGCCGAAACTCATCGGCATGACCATGCGTACAAGGTGCCCGAACACCGAGCCCTGGGTCAGATCATTCGCCTGACGTCCCGCCATGGCCAGTCCTTTCAAACACACAAGAGCGCACTAGATAGGCCGCCACATCCTCGCATGCACCCCTCGTTTTCGTGAACACGGCGAATGACCGTTATGCATCGACTGTATTGAGGTCGTAGGCCGCAATGCCCGCGAGGTTGACAATATCGGACACCGACGAACCCAGACGCGCGATCTGAACAGGTTTTTCGAGCCCCACGAGCATCGGGCCGATGACGGTCGCCCCACCCGCGGATTTCAGCAATCGCAGTGCGATCGATGCGGAATGGACTGCCGGCATGATCAGCACATTTGCCGGCTGGGTCAGACGCGAGAACGGGTAAAGCCGATGATGGTCCGGGTCCAGCGCCACATCGGCCGCCATTTCGCCCTCGTACTCAAAATCCACGCCCATCTCGTCCAGTATGCGCACGGCTTGCTGGATCTTCTCGGTGCGCTCGCCCGGAGGATTGCCGAAACTGGAATACGACAGGAACGCCAGATGCGGTGTCAGACGCAGGCGCTTGGCGGCATTGGCCGTCGCTATGGCGATTTCAGCCAGTCCCTGAGCATCGGGAAACTCGTCGACAGTGACATCACTCATCAGGATGGTGCGTCCCGGAGTAATCGCGGCAGCGATGCCAACCACCCGACCGCCCTCGGCCGGGCCGAGCACGAGTTTCACATCCTTCATCACACCGTTGGAGTGGCGGGTAACGCCTGTCACCATCCCGTCGGCCTGCCCCATTTTGAGCATGCAGGCAGCGAAAACATTGCGATCATTGTTAACTCGACGCTGCACGTCCCGGCGGAGATAGCCCTTGCGCTGAAGACGGGTGTAAAGGAAATCGGCATAGTCCTGATTGTGCTCGGAAAGCCGCGCATTGCAGATCTCCAGCGCGTCATCGGGCAGGCCAAGCTCGCGCATATTCTTCCGGGCAATTTCCTCTCGCGCGATCAGGATCGCCTTGCCAAGCCCCTGGTTCTCGAACGCATGCGCCGCTCGGATCACCGCCGGCTCCTCGCCCTCGGCAAAGACGATTCGCTTTTCTTCCTTGCGAATGGAAGCGGTAATGCGCTGCTGCATTGAAGCTGTCGGATCGAGACGGCGCGCCAGCTGCTGCTTGTAGGCCTCGATATCAGCGATCGGACGCCGCGCGACGCCACTGTTGACGGCGGCCTCGGCGACAAAGGGCGGGATCCAGTAGATCAGGCGCGGATCAAACGGGGTCGGAATGATGTAGTCGCGACCGTATTGGAGACGGTCAACCTTGTAGGCATTGGCCACTTCATCAGGAACATCCTCGCGCGCCAGGGCCGCCAGGGCCCGCGCGGCGGCGACCTTCATGTCCTCATTGATCTCGGTCGCACGGACATCCAGAGCGCCGCGGAAGATATAGGGGAAGCCCAGAACGTTATTCACCTGGTTGGGGTAGTCGGAACGTCCCGTAGCCATGATCACGTCATCACGCACCTCGGACACTTCTTCAGGAGTAATCTCCGGTGTCGGGTTGGCCATGGCGAATATGATTGGTCGAGGCGCCAGCGAGGCTACAATGTCCTTTGTGAACACCCCCGCAGCCGACAGCCCCAGCAGGCAGTCCGCGCCCTCGGCAGCCTCTGCCAGGGTGCGTTTATCCGTCTCGATGGCGTGTTTAGCGAGGCGGTCGTGACAGCCGGGACGACCTTCATAAACCACGCCCTCGATATCGACGACGATGGTGTTTTCATCCTTCACTCCGAGGTGTTTGATCAGCTCGAGCACGGAAAGGCCCGCAGCCCCGGCACCACAAAGGACAACTTTCAGGTCCTCGATTTTTCGCCCGGTTATGTCGCACGCATTGATAAGCCCCGCAGCCGCGATGATCGCCGTGCCGTGCTGGTCGTCATGCATGACGGGGATATCGAGTTCCTCGCGCAGACGGCGCTCGATCTCGAAACATTCCGGCGCCTTGATGTCCTCAAGATTGATGCCGCCGAAACTGTTCCCGAACCCCTTCACACAATCGATGAACTTGTCAGGATCGGTGTATTCCACCTCGACATCAAACGCGTCCAGATCAGCAAATCGCTTGAACAGAACCGCCTTGCCTTCCATCACAGGCTTGGACGCCGCGGCGCCCAGATCACCTAGCCCGAGGATCGCTGTACCGTTGGAGACGACGGCGACCATATTGCCCTTGGAGGTATAGTCATATGCCGCATCTGGATCGGCGGCGATCGCTCTTACGGGTGCTGCCACGCCCGGTGAATAGGCCAGGGCGAGATCACGCTGCGTCGCCATCGGCTTGGTCGCCGCGAGTCCGATCTTGCCGGGGGTGGGTTTCATGTGAAAGCGCAGCGCTTCTGCGTCGAGAGCACTGGCAGTATTGGACGGATGGTCAGCGGGCATGCATGTCTCGCATCAAAGGTGGGACCGCAAACATGAACCGCTCCGCTGGTTCCGCCAAGTCCCCTTCTGTTCACACCCGATTTGCGAGGCGCTCATAAACCTCGGCCCGCCGTGCAGACGCTTCGAGTCGGCGCAGCGTCTCAGCAACCGAGCCCGGCAAATCTTCCGCGACCAGACCTTGCCCGAAGCGCCATCCGGCATCGCCATGAATCCAGGCGCCAGCACACGCAGCTGTAAAACTGTCAACGCCCTGGGCAATCAATCCCGCGATCAATCCCGCCAGCACATCCCCGCTGCCAGCCGTTGCCAGCACGGGGGAAGCATGGGTGTTCACCACCGGGGTCTGCCCCGGCGCGGCGATAACCGTGTCCGCACCCTTGAGCAGGACGACACAACCCGCTTTCTCCGCCGCCTCGCGAACGATTTCGATCTTGTTCTCTGGTCCGAGCGCGATCCCCGGGAAAAGGCGCCGAAACTCGCCGAAGTGCGGCGTCAGAACGTCTTCCGCTCGCAGGGCTGCAAACAACGCATCCTTATGCCCCTCGAAACTGCTCAACGCATCCGCATCCAGCACCATCTTGGTGTCACCGCCCAGTGCTGCCAGCACCTGGTCACGTGTCGTCAGACCGGTCCCATAAGCCGGCCCCATCACGGCAGACGTGGCTCGTAATGCGGACAGGTCGTCCCCTGCTTGAACCTCCGCCTCGCGCAACATGATCGCCGTCAGATGCTCCGCGTTTTCGGCCATGGCATTTTTCGGAGAAACCACTGTGACCAGGCCTGCCCCTGTTCGTAATCCAGCCATGGCGGCCAGGCGCGCGGCGCCTGTAGAGCCAGCAGGTCCGGAAAAAACTGCGAGGCGACCGCGCTGGTGTTTGTGGGTGTCTGCCCCGGAGCACGGTAGACGCTGTCGCCAGGTCTCGGAGACATTCCAGTAAGCGACCGGCGTTATCTCGGCCTGCCAGCCATTGGGGATACCGATATCCGCGAGCACCACCTCGCCGCATAGATCAGCTCCAGGCTGCAGGAAATGGGCTGGTTTGCAACGGTGAAAGGTGACACTCAGATCCGCGTGGAAAACAGGCCCCTCCAACGCACTCATATCACCGGACAACCCCGAAGGAAGGTCAATGGCCACGCGAATGGCGTCAGCCGTATTACTCGCCCGCACAAGATCCGCGGCCGGCCCATCAAGTGGGCGCGTCAAGCCGGCCCCGAACATTGCGTCTACAATGAGGGCCTGATCCTCGGTCCGAGCCCGGGATGCAAGCCGGGTGTCCCCGCTCCATTGCTGATAGGCCCAGAGCGCATCGTCTTTCAGCGCCTTCGGCTCGACCAGGCTGGCGAGCGTCACCGGCCAGCCCTGGTCCCGAAGGTATCGCGCGACGACATAACCATCGCCGCCGTTATTCCCGGGGCCACACAGAATCAGGGTCGGGCGCGGAGCCCAGCGCTGACAGATCGCCTTTGCGACTGCCCGACCGGCATTCTCCATCAAAACCGTGCCCGCCACGCCATGTTCAATCGCATAGCAGTCGCAGCGGCCGATATCCGCGGTGGACAGGATCGCCTTCTGCATCATTGCTTCAATTCGTAGCAGCACTGCTTCATGATCGAGCAGTTTCCCGTTCATCGCATATCACACCTTGCCGACTGCTTGTCTCGACCGGTGCCACCGATAGGTTCGGCTCAAGTCCAAGGAGACGGTCATGAAAAAGATCGAAGCGATTATCAAACCGTTCAAGCTCGACGATGTGAAGGAAGCCCTTCAGGAAGTCGGCGTGCAAGGCCTGACCGTTCTCGAGGCCAAGGGATTCGGCCGCCAGAAAGGTCATACGGAACTTTATCGCGGCGCTGAATACGTCGTGGACTTCCTTCCCAAGATCAAGATTGAACTGGTTCTGCCCGCGGATCGTGTCGACGCTGCCGTCGAAGCCATCCAGAATGCGGCCCAGACCGGTCGTATCGGCGACGGCAAGATCTTTGTCAGCCCCGTCGAAAGTGTCATCCGCATCCGTACCGGTGAGACCGGTCGCGACGCCCTCTAGCATTCAAACCCGACAAACCACGGAGACCGGCTCATGTCCGAGGCCATCATCAAGAAACTGCATGACGAGGAGATCAACTATGTTGACCTCCGTTTCACCGATCCGCGCGGCAAGCTGCAGCACGTGACCTTCGACAAGTCCCAGGTTGACGAGGACTTCTTCGAAGACGGCATCATGTTTGACGGTTCCTCCATCGGTGGCTGGAAAGCGATCAATGAGTCCGACATGGTGCTCAAACCGGACACCTCCTACACGACGATCGACCCGTTCTACCAGCAGCCGACGATGGTCATGTTCTGTGACATTCTCGAGCCGGGTTCGGGCGAAAGCTATAATCGCGACCCGCGCACGACCGCCAAGAAAGCCGAGGCTTTCCTGAAGTCCTCCGGCATTGGCGACGCGGCCTATCTCGGCCCGGAAGCGGAATTTTTCGTTTTTGACGATGTTCGCATCTCCACCGAACAGCACCACACCTCCTACAAGCTCGACAGCGAGGAAGGCCCCTACAACTCCAACCGCAAGTATGAGGGCGGCAATATGGGCCACCGCCCGGGTCCAAAGGGCGGCTATTTCCCGGTCAATCCGGTCGACAGCGGCCAGGACATGCGCACCGAGATGCTCGAAGTGATGACTGAGCTGGGCCTCGAGCCGGAAAAGCATCACCACGAGGTGGCTCCGGCGCAGCACGAGCTCGGCATGAAGTTCTCGACCCTCACCACGATGGCCGACCGCATGCAGCTCTATAAGTACACGGTCCACATGGTTGCCCATGCCTATGGCAAGACGGCCACCTTCATGCCCAAGCCGGTCTGGAACGACAATGGCACCGGCATGCACGTGCACCAGTCCATCTGGAAGGACGGCAAGCCGCTCTTCGCCGGCGACCGGTATGCTGACCTGTCTGACAACTGCCTCTACTATATCGGTGGCATCATCAAACACGCCCGCGCGATCAATGCTTTCGCCAACGCTTCGACCAATTCCTACAAGCGCCTGGTCCCGGGCTTCGAGGCACCGGTCCTGCTGGCCTATTCCGCCCGCAACCGTTCTGCGTCCATCCGTATCCCGTATGTCAGCTCGCCGAACGGCAAGCGCCTGGAGACGCGTTTCCCGGACCCCGCCGGCAACCCGTATCTGACCTTCACCTCGCTCTTGATGGCCGGTCTCGACGGCATCGAGAATCGTATCGATCCGGGCGATCCGATGGACAAGGACCTCTACGACCTGCCGCCGGAAGAGCTCAAGGACATCCCAACGGTCTGCCGCTCGCTGCGTGAGGCTCTGGAATCACTCGACGCCGATCGCGACTTCCTCAAGAAGGGCGGTGTCATGGATGACGACCAGATCGACGCCTATATCGATCTCAAGATGGAAGAAGTCGAACGCTTCGAGATGCACCCGCACCCGGTCGAATTCGACATGTATTATTCCTGCTGATCCGGCGATCCGCACGAAGATTGAAGAAGCGGTCGGGCCCAAGCCCGGCCGCTTTTTTGTTTCGACACACATGAATGGTCGACGAGCGCTATTCCATTCGCTACAAATCCACCCGAGTTAACTTATTCCCGCCATGGGTCGTTCTTCTAGGAGTCGGTATGCGTCGCCGTTTTATGTTTGCAAGCGCCCTTGCCACGCTAACAGTTTGCGCTCCCGCAGCGTTCGCCCAGACGACCGTCTCAGACGAACGTACGACTCCGATCGCGACGTCGACGGCTGGCTCAGGTGGTGGTGCTGACAGCATTGTCATCTCAAACACCGGTCGCGTAACGCTGACTTCTCCGGCGACTCCGGCTGTCACGATGGACAGCGACAATGATGTGACCATCGACGGCGATGTCACCGTGACGTCAGATGATGATGGCGGAGTGGGCGTCAATCTGCTCGGCGGTGTCTCGGGAGATCTGCGCATCGGTGGCGACATTACCGTCACAGCGGAAAACCTGCCCGGCGATGACGACAATGACGGCGATGTCGACGGAGATATCGGCGCGGGCAGTCATCGTGTCGGTGTCCTGGTAGACGGTACCGGTGCCTATGTCGGCGACGTTTTCCTTGAAACGGGCGGGACCATCTCTGTTCGCGGAAATGAATCGGCCGGCCTGCGCACTCTCACCGAAATGACGGGCAATATCGATATTGCCGGCAGTATCGGAACAGTCGGCCACAATTCATACGGTGTCGACATTGCAGCGGCTTTAACCGGCGATTTCAATGTCAGCGGCAACGTCGCAACGTCCGGCGAGGGCTCAACGGCCATCCGGATCGGCGGCGATATCACGGGCGGTTTCTACTTCAACGGCACATCCAGCACGACCGGTTTCCGGTTCGCCGGACGCCCGGTCACGGATACCCAGCTCACCAATATTTCGAACGACGACAATCCCGGTGAGGACACCGCGCAATCCGGAGCGACTATTCTGGTAGAAGCGAGCGTCAGCGGCGGCATTCTCTTTGATGCTCCGACTGACGACAATTCCACGACCAGTGCCAGCGCAATCTCCATCCGCGGCAGTGCGCCTGCTGTCCAGATCTCGGCAACTAGCGGTGACATCGTCATTGGCGAATCGCAGCAGCCGGCAATTCCCGACGATCCGGACACGACCGACACAGACGAGAGCGTTGCCGCTATTCCTCTCGGTTTCTCCTTCGTCAATCGCGGCGCGATTACCTCGCGCGGCGAGCTCGATGACATGGACGCATTCGGTGTGCGGGTCGGCGGTACGGATAATGGTGCTGGTGGCTTCCACACCGCTACACTGACCCATGGCATGTCCAACACCGGCACCGTCACAGCCGCGGCACATTCCAACACCGTTGGCGCGTCTGCCTACGCCTATGACATCACGTCCGGCGCGCTCATTCCGGTCTTTTCCAACAGCGGCAATATCAGCGGCCAGGCTACAACCGTGGCTCAGGGCACCGCTTTCGCTGATTCCTACGCGATTTACATCCACAGCGACGCTGTGATGAACGCGCTGGTGAACTCCGGTAACATCCTGTCATCCGGTATCGGAGGCGGCAGCGCCTTTGCTGTCGTTGACCGCTCGGGTACGCTGACGAACATCACCAACAGTGGCACGATCCAGTCGGCGCGCACGGCACCATCATCCTATTTTGACGATAATGGCGACCTGGTCTCTCCGGATGACGTGAACAATTACGACGTTGTTGCCATCGATGTGTCCAACAACACCACCGGGGTGACCTATCATCAGTTCTGGGTCCGCGACGTTGTCGAGGACGACCCGGACACCGATGCAGATGAGTCACTGAACGCTATTCTCGTTACCCAGGCCATCATTGCCACCACGGGCGATATCCTGCTGGGCTCGGGCGATGATGTCATCCGCATTGATGCTGGCGATGTACGCGGCATGATCGCCTTTGGCGATGGCAGCGACATGTTTGTGCTCGACGGTTCTGACGTCCGCGACGAGATCACTAATCTTGTTACCGCTGGTCGGATTGATGCCCTCTCCACCGATGAATTGTACGACGCTCTGCCGAGCTTTGTAGGTGCAGTTACGGACGCGGACGGCACGCTGGACATCGACATGCAGTGGGCCAGCCTTGAGCTGACCCAGGCTGGCGAGCTTCAGATTGGCGACGCGCGCTTCGGCGATGGCGCTTTGCTGCGTTTCGAGATCGACGCTGACGCCGCAGCCCCGCGCACCATCACAGCCTCCGGCGATGTGAATTTCGAGGCGGGATCCCGCCTGTCCATCACCCTCTCCAACCTGATCGGAGAATCCGGTGACTATGTCGTCCTTTCGGCAGCAAATCTGGACATTGACGAAGGCATCGCGACACTCGCCGATGCACCAAACCCGTTCCTCTACGACACCACACTGGCTCTGGACGAAAACAATTCCAACGCCATCATCCTGTCCCTGCGCCGCAAATCGGCGGAAGAGCTGGGCATGAATGACAACCAGGCTGCGGCCTATGGCGCAGCTTTCGCTGGCTGGCAGGCCAATGACGAGTTGGGTGCGGCAATTGCTTCACTGATCACCGAAGCCGAATTCTATCAGGCCTATAACCAGCTGCTGCCGGAATATGCGTCGAGCGCAATCCAGTTTGCGATGGCGGCGAATGACAGCTCGCTCGGTGCGCTGGCAACACGCCTCGAAGCTGCACGCCGCAGCCCGGACAACACCGGCGGCCTCTGGCTGCAGGAATTCGGCTATTTCGCGGATCGTGCGGGCACGGCGTTCGGACCTGGCTATCGCGGTCACGGTCTTGGTATGGCCATAGGCTTTGACCGGCCGTTCGGCCCCTTCTACGCGGTGGGTATCAACGCTGTGGGTGCCGCCAGTGAGGTGGAAGAGGTTGAGGGTTTTGACAATCCGATGTCTGCCATCACCAGCCAGATTGGTGTCTATGCCGCGGCCCAGACTGGTGATGTCTACATCGACATCTACGCCGGTGGCGGTATCGACAAGTTCGAGCACAACCGGCAGGTCGTTATCGGCAGCTTCTCCGCTGAACCAATCGCAGAATGGGATGGTTATCACCTCACCGGTTCGGCCCGCATCGGATACGACGTCCAGTTCGGGCGCTATTTCTTCCGTCCGTCAGCCTCGATCGACTATCTCAGCCTGACCGAGAACTCCTACAATGAGAGCGGCGGCGGTGCCGGTATCGACCTGATGGTCGGAGACCGTGATTCCACGAGCTTTACAGGTACTGCCCTGCTCTCGATGGGCGCGCGCTTCGAGGGTGATGACAACTGGTGGTCACCGACCCTGCGTCTGGGATATCGCAGTGAGTTGGACAGTTCCAACACGGACACCTTCGCTGCGCTCTGTGTCTCTGATTGCTCGGGTACGCCGACCTATAGTGATCGCTTCACCCTGCGGTCTCAGCAGATGCCAGGCAGTGGCTTCATCTTCGGCTTCGGCATCGCGGCAGGTTCGGATTACTCCACCTTCTCGCTCGACTATGATGCTGATGTCCGCGACGACTTCATCCGTCACACGGCACGTTTCGTGATCCGCCTGGTCTTCTAAATCGACACCAGGGCAACTTACGGTTAACCCGCTTCAACGAGGCTTGCGCGATGATCCGCGCAAGCCTCGTTTCGTTTCTGGCACTGACTGCCCTTTCCGCCTGTGGTCACGCACCACCGGACCAGGTCAATGACGCCTGTCTGATCCTTGAGGACAATCGCTCCTGGTGGCGTGCCTTGCAGCGCACCGAAGAGCGTTGGGGCACCCCGCCCGGCGTCCAGCTGGCCATTCTGAAACGCGAGTCCAGTTTCAACGCCCACGCAAGACCGGCGCGCAACCGTCTGCTCGGCATTATCCCCGGGCGGAGGCCCTCATCAGCCTATGGGTATGCACAGGCACTTGATGACACCTGGGATTGGTACCGCCGCGACACCGGCCGGCGCGGTGCGGACCGCGATGACTTCTCCGATGCCGTGGATTTTGTTGGCTGGTATTCCGCGAAAAGCCGTCAGCTTTCCGGCATCCAGCCCTATCAGGCCCGGGAGCTCTATCTGTCCTATCACGAGGGACATGGTGGCTATAATCGCGGCACTTATCGTCGCCACGACTGGCTGATGCGCGCTGCGGATCAGGTCGCGGCCGACGCCCAACGTTACGAAAACCAGATTTCCCGCTGCGAAAGACGGCTGTCACGGCGTTTCGGACTGTTTTGAAATTGCCCTTTGGCGCGCGACTCGTGCAATCTGGGCACATGTCGACGTCAAATTCTCAGACCGATCTGTTTGGTTCATCGCCCGCCCCGCAACCCGAGTCCGCTCCGGCTCCGGGATATTCCGCTGCCCATATCGAGGTCCTGGAAGGCCTTGAAGCCGTCAGACGGCGCCCGGGCATGTATATCGGCGGTACGGATGAACGCGCCTATCACCATCTGTTCGCGGAAATCCTCGACAACTCGATGGACGAGGCTGTAGCAGGATGGGCGGACCGGATCGAGGTCGCCATTGACGCTGAAGGCTATATTACCGTCACCGATAATGGCCGGGGCATCCCCGTCGACCCGCACCCGAAATACGAGAACAAGTCCGCCTTGGAGGTTGTGATGACTGTCCTGCACGCCGGCGGCAAGTTCTCGGACAAGGCCTACAAGACATCCGGTGGCCTGCATGGCGTGGGTATTTCTGTCGTGAATGCCCTGTCGCAGACCGTCGAGGTCGAAGTCGCGCGTGAAAAAACCTTGTGGCGTCAGACCTATAGTCGCGGCCTGCCGCAAGGCCCGCTGGAAAAGGTCGGCTCTGCACCGAACCGCCGCGGTACCAAGATCCGCTTCATGCCGGACACCGAGATCTTTGGCGACAAGCTCAAGATCAAGCCATCGCGCGTCTATGCCATGGCCCGTGCCAAGGCGTTTTTGCGCCGCGGCGTAAAGATCCAGTGGCGCTGTGCACCGGAACTCGTCGAGGGCACTGACACGCCTGCCGAAGCCCTGCTCTGCTTTCCCGGTGGTCTGGCGGATCGCCTCGCAGAAATCGTCCAGGGCCGCGCCCTGGTCACTGCAGAGAGTTTTGTTGGCAAGGTTGAGCGCGACGACGGCACGGGGGGGGTCGAATGGGCCATCGCCTGGTCCAATAACGGCTTCGGAGCCGAGGCCGATGGTTTCTGCCAGTCTTTCTGTAACACTGTCCCGACCCCGCAGGGCGGTTCCCACGAGCAAGGATTGCGCGCGGCGTTGACCAAGGGCCTGCGCGCCTATGCCGAACACGCCAACGCCAAGAAGGCCTCGCTGATAACCGCCGAGGATGTACTTGGTGGCGCAGGAGCCCTCGTCTCTGTCTTCATCGGGGACCCTGAATTCCAGGGCCAGACCAAGGAACGCCTGGCTACTCCCGAAGCAGCCAAGCTGGTTGAGACTGCCGTCCGCGACCAGTTTGATCACTGGCTCGCCGGTTCGCCCAAAGAAGCGACCAAATTGGTCGAATGGGCGATCGAACGCGCCGAGGACCGCGTCCGCCGCCGCAAGGAAAAGGCCGTCAAACGCCAGACGGCATCGCGCAAACTGCGCCTTCCCGGCAAGCTTGCTGACTGTTCCCGCTCTGATGCGGATGGAACTGAATTATTCCTGGTCGAGGGCGACTCGGCTGGTGGATCAGCCAAGCAGGCTCGCAATCGCGAGACCCAGGCCATTCTACCCCTGCGCGGCAAGATTCTGAACGTGGCCTCGGCCGCCGCGGACAAGATTGCCGCCAACCAGGAAATCAACGACCTGCTGCAAGCGCTGGGTTGCCTAAGCGGAAGCCGCTTCAACCTGGAAGATTTGCGCTACGAGCGTGTTGTCATCATGACTGACGCCGACGTCGATGGAGCTCATATCGCAGCGTTGCTGATCACCTTCTTCTATCGCTCCATGCCGGAGCTGATCCATTCCGGCCGCCTCTTCCTGGCGCAACCGCCGCTCTATCGCGTAACCCAGGGCTCGACGACGTTTTATGCGAGGGACGACGCCCACAAGGACCAGATCATCGCCGAGGAATTCAAGGGCAGTTCCAAGGTCGATATCGGACGCTTCAAGGGTCTTGGCGAGATGACCCCGTCACAGCTGAAACAGACCACGATGGATCCCAATGTGCGCACCATGGCACGGGTCGTGATCGACGAGGAAAACCTCCCGACACTGGAAGGCCTGGTCGAAACGCTGATGGGCAAGAAGCCGGAATTGCGCTTCGCATATATCCAGGAACACGCGCCGGAAATCAGTGGGTTGGATATCTAGCGCTGCATTGATACTGCAGGCCCGTAACAAGCTACGACACGAACACCACAAGCAGCGCGGGTGGCTGGTCGCGGCGCAATCCCGCCTGCCCGCTTAAGAATGCAACGACGGCACCGTACCGCTACAGCATCATTGCGGACCGGAAGACATTTCGCTGAACTCAGCGAAGGGTAGCGAACTGAAATTGACGCTCCCCTCCTGATTGCGTTCAATGCGCGGGCACTCGCGACTCAGGGAACATCAAGAGGGTACATCATGACATCTAACTTTCTGAAGGCATCGGTGGGTCTCGCCGCCGTGTTCTGCCTTGCTGCATGCAGCGATGGCGGATCTGCGAGCTCCGGCTCGGGCGGGACAGATACTGCGGATGACGGAGAGGTTGTTCGCATCAACCTCGATCCGTATCCGTCCACCTATCAACCGATGTCCAGCGGCACGACACTGATCCAGAACGCCACGATCTTCGATGGTCTGGGTGGCCAGGTTGACGACGGAGATGTCCTGATTGAAGACGGCCGCATCGCCGCGGTTGGACAAGATCTCGATGTGCCGGATGGCGCAACCGTAATCGACGCAGCCGGACGATATGTAACGCCGGGTGTGATCGACATCCACTCGCACCTTGGTGTCTACCCCTCTCCGGGCGTTGGCGCCCATTCCGACGGCAATGAAGCGACCCAGCCGGTCACCGCGGAAGTCTGGGCTGAGCATTCCGTCTGGCCGCAGGATCCTGGATTTGAAGCCGCCCTCGCGGGTGGTGTCACCACGCTGCATGTCCTGCCAGGCTCCGCCAACCTCTTCGGTGGTCGCGGCGTGACCTTGCGCAATGTCTCCGGCCGCACTGTCCAGGAAATGAAATTCCCTGACGCGCCCTACACGCTGAAAATGGCCTGCGGTGAGAATCCATCGCGCGTCTATGGCAATCGCGGCTCCTCGCCAGCGACCGATATGGGCAACATGGCCGGTTATCGCGCAGCGTGGCAGCGCGCTTCCGACTATCGCGATGACTGGCAGGAATACTGGGATGCTGCGGAAGCGGGCGAAGACGCCTCACCACCGCGTCGCGATCTGGAACTGGACACGATGATGGGTGTCCTGGAAGGCGAAGTCCTGGTGCAGATGCACTGTTATCGCGCCGACCAGATGGCTCAGATCATGGATCTGGCCCGTGAGTTCGACTACCAGGTCACGACCTTCCACCACGCGGTCGAGGCCTACAAGATCCCGGATCTCCTGGCCGAAAACGGCGCCTGTGTTGCCGTTTGGGCAGACTGGGGTGGTTTCAAGATGGAAGCCTATGACAGCATTCGCGAGAACCTCGCCCTGTCCCATGCCAATGGTGCCTGCGCCATGATCCATTCCGACAGTTCCGGCGGCATCCAGCGCCTGAACCAGGAAATCGCGAAGGCCCTGGCCGATGGCCGCCGTGCCGGCATCGAGATCTCCGAAGCGGAAGCCTGGACCTGGGTCGCCAATAACCCGGCAACAGCGCTGGGCATTGCCGATCAGACCGGTTCCCTGCAGCCGGGCCTGCGTGGTGATGTCGTTCTCTGGTCAGGAAACCCGTTCAGCGTCTATACGCGCGCTGACCAGGTCTGGATCGACGGGGCGATGGCCTATAACCGCTCCGAGGAAAACACCCAACCGGTTCGGGACTTCATGCTCGGCCAGCCTGGTGAAGGAGACCAGTAATGAAACGACTTCTTTCTGCTCTCGCCGTTACGGCGCTGACGGCAACGTCTGCCCTGGCCCAGACCTATGCGGTCACCAATGGACGTGTCGTCACCAATACCGATGCCGGTATTATTGAAGGCGGTACCGTTGTCATCCGCGATGGCGATATCCTCGCCGTCGGTGCAAATGTCACCGTCCCGGCCGGCGCAACAGTCATCGATGCGGATGGTGGCTGGGTCACCCCGGGCATTTTTGCACCCTATACGCAGCTTGGCCTGATCGAGGTGGCGCTGGAAAGCTCGACCAATGACGCCGGTGCCGGTGACAGTGAATACTCCGTCGCCCTGGATGTTGCGGACAGCTTCAACCCGGCCGGCACGCATATTCCGTCAACGCGGATAGAGGGTGTCACCCGGGCCGCGCTCTACCCGTCCACAGGGTTCAACCTCTTTGGCGGTCACGGCGCTCTTGTCTCGATGTCCGGTGCAGCCGACAGCCTCTTTGAGACCGGCAGCTTCGTCTATGCAGATCTTTCCCAAAGCGGCGCCGGCACCGCGGGTGGATCACGTTCTGCGGCATGGACCTTCCTGGAAGCAGCCTTTGGAGACGCCGCCGGTTTCATGGGACGTTTCAGTGCGCATCATCACGGTGACGCCCTTGATCGATATGATGCCGCGGCCCTGGTCCCCGTCGTTCGAGGACAATTGCCGTTAGTGATCAATGTTGATCGCGCCGCAGACATTCGCCGGGCAATCCGTTTCCGCAATGAACATCCGCCCGTCCGGATGATCATCCAGGGCGGTGCGGAAGCGTGGATGGTGGCCGATGAACTGGCCGCCGCCGGTATTCCGGTCCTGATGGACCCGATCCGTAACCTCCCGGGTTCATTCGACAGTCTCGGCTCCACCCTCGCGGCCGCTTCGCGCCTGCATGATGCCGGTGTCACGGTCGCCTATACGACGGAAACCGCGGATGGGTATTTCAATGCCCGCCTGCTCGCTCAGCATGCCGGCAATGCCGTTGCCCACGGTGTATCCTGGGATGATGCCTTCGCGGCCATCACCCTGGTTCCGGCCCAGATCTATGGAGTGGACACGCGTTATGGCGCCCTCGCCTCGGGTTACGCCGGCGATGTCGTGGTGTGGGACGGCGACCCGCTGGAAGTGATGTCGGCACCAACACACGTACTGATCGATGGCCAGGAAACGGACATGGAAAGCCGGCAGACGATGCTCCGTGACCGTTACATGGATATCACGGACGAGACGCCATTTGCCTATCGGCGCTAGCGTTTCAGCCTTGTTGCGTTGACAGGGCGCGACTTGTCCGTATTTTGCCGCACAAACGTGGCCGCGCCCTACGGCGCGGCCACTCTCGTTGTAAGAGCACCAAGGACGCCATGACGTTCGACGATCTCGGGCTCAGCCCGAAACTCCTCGAGGCAGTTTCTGCCGCCGGTTACACCGAGCCGACCCCGATCCAGGCCGGCGCCATTCCACATGCTATTCAGGGCAAGGACGTTCTGGGTATTGCCCAGACCGGTACTGGCAAGACGGCATCCTTCACCCTGCCGCTGATCGAAAAGCTCTCGCGTGGCCGGGCCAAGGCTCGCATGCCGCGCTCACTGATCATCACGCCGACGCGCGAACTGGCAGCCCAGGTCGCCGAAAATTTCGAGACCTATTCAGTTGGCCAGAAACTCAATATGGCGCTGTTGATCGGTGGTGTCGCCTTTGGTCCCCAGGAAGAGATCCTGAACAAGGGCGCCGATGTCCTGATCGCGACCCCGGGGCGCCTGCTCGACCATTTCGGGCGCGGGAAACTCCTGCTGACCGGCGTGCAGATGCTCATCGTCGATGAAGCAGACCGCATGCTGGACATGGGATTCATCCCTGACCTGGAAAAGATCTTCTCGCTGACCCCGCCGCGCCGACAGACCCTGTTTTTCTCGGCGACCATGCCCAAGGAAATCCAGTCACTTGTTGACCGTTTTCTCAGGGACCCCGAGCGTGTCGAAGTTGCGCGCCCGGCAACAACCAGCGCGAATATCGAACAATTCCTCGTGCGCATTCCAACCTCCACGCCCAAGGCCAAACGAACTGCCCTGCGCGTGTCGATGGATCGCGAGAATGTGCGCAATGGTATCATCTTCTCGAACCGCAAGCGTGATGTGGATATCGTCGCTCGCAGCCTTCAGAAACACGGTTTCTCGGCGGCGCCGATCCACGGCGATCTGGACCAGTCGGAACGCATGGCCACGCTGGCGAACTTCAAGTCCGGCGAGCTGAAATTCCTGGTCGCATCAGACGTTGCTGCACGCGGTCTCGACATTCCCGATGTCAGCCATGTGTTCAACTATGACGTCCCGCACCACGCGGATGATTATGTCCACCGTATCGGCCGGACCGGTCGTGCTGGTCGCCAGGGAGAGTCGGTCACGATCGTCACCCCGGCAGATGACAAGTCTCTTTCAGCAGTCACCAAGCTGACCAAGAAAGAGATTCCGAATCTGGAGCTTCCGGGCCTGGAAGCAGCGCTGGAAGAGGCCGACGACCGCAAGCCGCGCCGCAATTCCAAGAGCCGCAAGAGCACGGCTGACAATAAGGAAAAGCCGAGCAAGCCTGCTGAAAAGAAGGTCGAAAAGGCCCCGGAGCAGGACAAACCGAAAGAGCGTAAACGCTCTCGTCGCGACGACAATGATCGCAATCGCACCCCGATTGTCGGTTTCGGTGATCATTTTCCGGATTTCATGCGCTAAATCACTGCGCGCCTGCAACTTATCCAATGAAATCTGCGACTGCGTGCTTCCGCGCGGAAAAGCTCATACCGTATGAGCGATTTTTACCCAATCTTACACTTTCTCTCCTAGCTTTCGCCGCATGAGTGATGTGCGGGCATCCTCTGGAGTAAGGAAGGATTGACGGTGAACGGTCGACTTTTAGGCAATGAGGGACGGGATCACGCGCAAAAAGCGCTGAACCTCATGGAACAGTTCAATGTTCCCCCAACCCCGGAAAACTATGCAGTCTGGGTATCCTTCGCGACTGACAGCAATCCTGAGCTCTGTAATTCGATCAAGGCCCGTATCGAATCGGAGGAAGAGTTCACAGACACTGTCAGCGCTGATCTCTTCGAACAATATTTCCAGTGGAAAGCCATCCAGGACGCAATCCTCGAAAGCGGCGGCGCCATGTCCCGCGAACTTGGCGCTGTGAAACAGAGCCTTGAAGCTGCCGAGCGCGATACCGCTGCTTACGGCCAGGCCCTGGAAGGTGCATCCACTGAACTCAAGGGTCTGCCGGATAATGACGGCATGAAGGTTCTTGTTGAATCACTCGTCTCCGCAACCGCCAAGATGCAGCGTCGCAGCCAGGATCTCGAAAAGCGCCTGCAGGAAACCTCCAACGAGGTCACCCAGCTGCGCTCGAACCTGGAAAAGGTCCGCGAGGAAGCGATGACCGATGCCCTCACCGGCATCGCCAATCGCAAGCGTTTCGACGAGGTCCTGCGCAAGGCCCGTCGCGATTCAGACACGGCCAAGAAGCCGCTGAGCCTAGTTCTTTGTGATATCGACTTCTTCAAGCGCTTCAATGACACATGGGGTCACCAGACCGGTGATCAGATCATCCGCTTTGTTGCCGGCTGCCTGACCCGTCATTCCGCCGACAGCCATCTTGTGGCGCGTTATGGCGGTGAGGAATTTGGCATTGTGATGCAGGGAACCTCTCCGGTTGAAGCCGCTCAGGTTGCTGAAAAGATACGACGAACAGTCGAAAGCAAGAAACTCCTTCGCAAATCGACCAATGAAGACCTTGGCAATATCACCGTATCGCTGGGCATCGCCAACTACACGGGCAATGAGTCCGTTGAAGAGCTCATCGAGCGAGCCGACAGCAATCTCTACCGGTCCAAGACGGAAGGCCGAAACCGCCTGACCGAGGACCAGCCGGAAAACAACGCCAACGCGGCCTGATGCTCCTAAAAAACCGAATTGAAACCGCCCGTGGACTAAGCGTCTGCGGGCGGTTTTGTCTGCGCGAAGGAGGGGCGTGCGGCCCAGGCGTCGTGGAGCCCCGTCAGTTTCGGATGCCCGTTCCGCCAATCACTCTCCGGGTAGCGAAAATCCAGATAGCTGACTGCGACGGCGATCGTCAGCGCGCCCATCGTGTCCAGCTCCAGTCCGCGATTGGCCTCTGCCTCCAGCACATCCAGCGTCCGGCTGATGCCCGCTTCGCGACGACCGATCCAGTAGTCGGAGTAGATTGCCTCGTCACGGACCATCTCCACACGACGGCCGACCGCGAGGTCCAGCAGCCCGCTGGCCAAAGCTTCGATGCGCTGGTCTTCCCAGTCATAACGCCAGGGATATTCCGCTTCCTCGTGCAGCATTTCGCCGATCAGAGTGCTTTCCGGATAGCCCTTGCCGTCACGGATGAGGCACGGAACCCGACCCAGCGGATTAGCCCTGAGCAGGATCTCGCTATCCTCGAACGGATGTGCGTCAATCTCCTCGACTTTGCTCTCCAGTCCCAGCTCCCGCACCAGAACTCGACATTTTCGGGCATAGGGTGAGGTGTGCGAGACGAGGAGTTGCATCAGGACTAGGCCTCTTTCACGGGGATTATGGTGACGCTCTCGCCGCAACCACATGCGTCGGTCTGATTTGGATTGTTGAAAACAAACTTGGAATGCAACGCCGTGGTCTCGTAATCGATCTCAGTGCCGAGGAGGAAAAGAAGCGCCTTGGATTCAAGAACGATTTCGACGCCTTTGTCCGCGACACGTTCGTCAAGGGCTTCCGGCGCCTCGACATACTCCATCACGTATTCCATGCCCGCACAGCCGCCATTTTTCACACCGACACGCAGGAACCCCTTCTCGCGATCGGACATGATGGATTTGACACGCGCGGCTGCGGCATCGGTTAGGCTGACAGCCTTGGGACGTTCACGCAGAGTCATTCAAGCCTCCTAGAACATGTTGAGCGCGAGACGCGCTTCGTCAGACATGCGAGCGGGCGTCCATGGCGGATCGAAAGTGAGTTCGACCATCGCTTTGGCAACGCCGTCCACCTTCTCAACGGCCTCCTGCACCCAACCGGGCATCTCGCCGGCAACAGGACACCCCGGAGCCGTCAAAGACATCAAAACCTTGAGCGAGCGGTCATCTTCCAGATCCACCTTGTAGATCAGGCCCAGCTCGTAGATATCGACGGGAATCTCCGGATCGAACACCGTCTTGAGTGCTTCAACGATATCGTCCGTGATACGCGCCAGCTCATCAGCCGGGATCGCGCTGGCTTCCGCAGAGGGCAACTCGGCGGACGCTTCCGCGATGACGTCCTCTTTCGGGGCCGTACCGGACAGGTCGATCACATCTCTGGCAGTATTCTCGGTCATCATGGTCACCTAGATGAGAAACTCACGAGCCTTCTTCAAGGCCTCGACAAAGGCATCGGCTTCTTCGACGGTGTTGTACAC
Organism: Maricaulis sp. MIT060901; assembly: GCF_047123815.1. NCBI lineage: Bacteria > Pseudomonadati > Pseudomonadota > Alphaproteobacteria > Maricaulales > Maricaulaceae > Maricaulis > Maricaulis sp. MIT060901. Next base: position 3,153,594 of record NZ_CP138920.1, on the reverse strand, counting down.
AGCAAAACTCGCCCGGCCAGTGGAACTGACACCCATGCGCTGCATCAGCGGCTGGGCGCAATGATGGCCGGCGCGGATCGCGATCCCGTACTTGTCCACAATTTGCGCGATATCGTGGGCGTGTGCGCCCTCAAGCGTGAAGGAGATGATCGCGCCCTTGTCCTGCGCCGTTCCGATGATCCGCAAACCATCGATATCAGCAAGGCCGGCCATGGCGCGGTCGAGCAGCGCACGTTCGTGTTCCAGGATAGCCTGGCGGTCATAACGTTCCAGCCAGCGAATGGCGGCGCCCAGGCCAATGGCATCGGCAATCGGCGGCGTACCCGCTTCGAACTTGTGCGGCACGTCAGCGAAAGTCACACGGTCCTTGTAGACGTCAGCAATCATCTCGCCGCCACCGTGATAGGGTGGCAAACGGTCCAGCCAGTCGCCCTTGGCGTAAAACGCGCCGATACCGGACGGACCGTAGAGCTTGTGTCCGGTGAAGACGAAGAAATCGCAATCGAGTTTCTGCACATCCACCGGCAGGTGAACAGCGGACTGGGAGCCGTCGATCATCACCGGGACATCAGCAGCGCGGGCAATGTCCATCACGCGTGCGACATCCGTCACCGTGCCCATGACATTGGACATGTGGGTGATGGTGATCAGCGCCGTCATCGGCCCCACCAATTGCGCCAGGTGCGCATAGTCGATCGAACCGTCATCCGTGACGTCGACCCATTTCAGCTCCAGACCAATACGATCCGCCAATAAGCGCCAGGGCACGATATTGGAATGGTGCTCGGCCTCGGAGAGGATGATCTCGTCCCCCGTTTTCAACATCTGGCCGAAACTGGCAGCCAGCAGGTTGATGGCTTCTGTCGTGCCGCGCGTGAAGACGATCTGGTTCGTGCTCGGCGCGTTGAGGAAACGACGCACATCCTCGCGTGCCGCCTCGAACGCCTCGGTGGTTTCGTTGGCAAGCGTGTGCAGGCCGCGATGCACATTGGCGTATTGCGCGCGATAAACGCCCGCCACGCTTTCGATGACAAATTCGGGTTTCTGTGCCGACGCCGCACTGTCGAGATAGACCAGCGGCTTCTCATTCACCTGGCGATGCAGGATCGGGAATTCGGCGCGAATAGCTTCGATATCGAGTGGAAGCTTGACCGGTGTCTGAGCCGTCATGCGATCGCTCCCAATCGTTGCCGCAAGAGGCCGGAAACCTCTTCGCGAAGCGCTTCATCCGAAATAATATCAATGGGTTCTGCGAGGAAGCTCTCAATCAACATCGCCCGCGCCTTCACCTCAGACAGTCCACGCTGGCGCATGTAGAAGAGCGCCGTCTCGTCGATAGCGCCCAGCGCATTACCGTGTGCGCACTGAACATCATCGGCATAGATTTCCAGCTCCGGCTTGGCGTCGATCTCGGCACGCTCATCCAGCATCAGCGCCCGGTGGGTCATCTGCGCATCGGTCTGCTGCGCTGCTTGCTCGACCTTGAACTTGCCCTGGAAAACGCCCTGCGCATGCGCCATTGCCGCGCCCTTGACCAGCTGACGCGTCACCCCGCCCGGACCGGAATGGGTCACCGTGGAGGTAAAGTCCGCGTGACGACCTTCCTCAAGAAGATAGACACCGCCCAGATGCACCTCAGCGCCCTCACCAGCATGGGTGATGTGCGTTTCGTGACGGGAGAGTTTGGAGCCGAACGACAGGGTGGCCTGCCTGTAGGTCGCATTCTTTCCGACACGGATACGGCTGCGCACAACAGGCACAGCGTCCATCGGCACATCGCTCCGGATCACACGCTCCAGCGTCGCGCCATCGCCAAGCGAAATCTCCAGACGGATATTCGGGAAAGCGTCGGCTGCAATGGTATGGACTTCGTTCAGAGTCACCGACGCGCCAGCAGCAATCTCGATTTCCAGACTGCCCACAGATACGCCAGCGTCTGCCTCAATCGTCAACGCGGTGTCCGCGTCCAGAGTGATAGCGGCAGGCGCGGGTTTCCCGTTCAGCAGGATGCGCGTTTCACCGGCCTGGTCGATGCCCTGGCTGGCCCGGCGCAGATCCGACCATTTCCAGGCTTCCGCACGTTTGGTGGGCAGGCCATGCTCGATCACTGCCTGGCGTGCAGCCGCCCGCCAGTCCTCGGCGCCGTCGAGAAGGTCGATCAGGGCCTGTTCGGCCGGTGTTCGGGAGATGACGCCCATCAGGCCACCTCGCCCAGGTATTTGTCATAACCATCCGCTTCCAGCTCCAACGCCAGTTCGGGGCCGCCGGACTTGATGATGCGGCCATCAGCCATGATGTGCACAACATCCGGTTTGATATGGTCCAGCAGACGCTGGTAGTGCGTGATCACCAGCATGCCGCGATCTTCCGCGCGCAGCGTGTTGACGCCCTCGGCCACCGTCTTCAGCGCATCGATATCCAGACCACTGTCAGTCTCGTCGAGAATGAGGAATTTCGGCTCCAGAATCATGGCCTGGAGAATTTCCATGCGTTTTTTCTCGCCGCCGGAAAAACCGACATTGACCGGGCGTTTCAGCATGTCCATCGACACACCGATCCGCTTGGCCTGGGCTCGGGCGAATTTCATGAATTCCGGGGCCGACATCTCCTCTTCGCCGCGCGCCGTGCGCTGGGCGTTGAGGGCCTCCTTGAGGAAGGTCAGGGTCGGCACGCCCGGGATTTCAACCGGATACTGGAAGGACAGGTAGAGCCCCGCCGCGGCGCGCTCTTCCGGTTCCAGCTCGGCCAGGTCCTCGCCACGAAACGCCATCTCGCCATCGGTGACCTCATAGCCGTCACGACCGGTTAGCACATAGGACAGGGTCGACTTGCCCGACCCGTTCGGCCCCATGATCGCATGCACTTCACCGGCAGGCACTTCGAGGGAGAGGCCCTTCAGGATCGGCTTTTCCGCACCATCCTGGGTTTCGACACGGCAGTGGAGATTATTGATCTTAAGCATTGTTATTCTCGTGTTTCTCGGCAGGGCCGGAAAAGGCAAATATGAAAGCGACGCTGAGCAACAAGGTGGGAATAATGGCGACCGCACGCGTATCCCATTCTCGGCCGCCGTCGAGAAAGCTCTCGCCGACCAGGGCAGGAAGCAAGAACACCTCCGCCAGCAGGAGCCCCGCGATGACGCCTAACGCAATCCAGCCTTCGCGGCGAGCAGGCCAGATTGCCATCTTCCATCCGGCGTCACGGCGCAATCCGGGCATGGAGATACCGATCCAGCGATAACTGAGATTGCGATGAAACCAGGGTTTCATTCTTCGCCCTCCCAGTAATCCACTTCCTGGGCGTAGGCACGGTGACGGAAGAGGACGCCATCGCCCTGCCCGCTCTCATCACCCCAGGTGATGGCGCCGACCTTGTTACTGTCCGGGTATTCCACGACATCGGTTTTCTGCATGGTCGAAAAGCAGTCATAACGCAGCTCACCGGTCCCGGTATTGATGATCTGGTGCGCGCGATCTCGACCACCCGCCGGCGCGGCGATGACATCACCGGCCTTGGTCGGGTGAACGTCATCGCCAAAACGATACTCGCCCTCACCCGCCAGGATGATCATGGCTTCCTCGATCACATGATGATTGTGACAGGGAAAGGCGCGCTTGCCCGGCGGCACGACCGTCAACATCGCGCCAAGCTGCTCCATACCGATGACGGGTCCAATACGACCCAGCTGGGCTTCAAACTTTTCGCCATGAGCCAGTGTGTCGAGCTGAAGCTTGTCGAGACTTACAACGGGAGGAGGACGTTTCATCATTCGGCTCCATCCATACCTGCTTCGCAGGCCGCGATGATCGTGTCGATCGGAAGAAGAACCATCATTCCCCTCCCATGTCCCGGATCGTACTCCCAACTTCTTCCTCTCTTTGGGTCAGGTCCTGTGTACAATCAGCAAGGACCTCGTCCGCCACCAGCAAAGACCGCCCGAAGGCGGAACCAAGGCGAAGGTGGCAAACCCCCATTCCATGATCTTTGTCGATCTCGTAAACGAGGTGCAGACCGTCCTCGTCCAGCAGCCAGGTCGTGTACACATAGACTGCCGCTGAACTGCGAGCCGTGTCAGTCAACAACCCGCCGGGTGCCTCCGCGGCCTTGATGCCGAAACCTCCGCCCTGCCCGGCATAGGTAAACCAACCATCAGCGTCACGCTGGTAGACTGCATAGGTGCAATTGACCATGCCGCAGAACAAGGTGGCGATCATCTCCTCATCACCGTCCAGATCGAGATCGGAGAAGCGCGGCGCTCCCCAGAGCGCACTATCCGTATAGGTCGACGTTTGCTGCCGGCGCCCATCGCTCATTTGCTGCGATAGCACAAGATTGCCGCCGTCCATGGTCCAGGTCAGCGTCTCCCCTTGATCGAGTGCGGTCTGGCAGGAATACCACTCACCCGGCGTGAACCGTTCCGGGCATTCCGGTATCGCCTGCAAGTTGCTGCCGGCCATGGCCGAAACAAGTCCAATAACAGTAATCATCCTACACTCCCTTCAAGCGAGACTTTGAGCAGGTTCTGGGCTTCTACGGCGAACTCCATCGGCAGTTCCTGCAACACTTCTCGGACAAAGCCGTTGACCAGGAGCGCCGTGGCCGCTTCCTCGTCCAGGCCGCGCTGGCGGGCGTAGAAAAGCTGGTCCTCGGAGAGTTTGGTCGTCGTCGCCTCGTGTTCGAGCACCGCCTTGGGCGTTTTGCATTCGACATAGGGCACTGTGTGGGCGCCACACTGATCACCGATCAAGAGGCTGTCACACTGGGTGAAATTACGCGCGCCTTCCGCCTTGCCATGCACCGACACCAGACCGCGATAGGTCTGGTCCGAGCGACCGGCAGAAATGCCCTTGGAAATGATGCGACTGGTCGAGCCCTTGCCCAGGTGGATCATCTTGGTGCCGGTATCAGCCTGCTGATGCCCGTTGGTGACCGCGATGGAATAGAACTCACCGCGCGAGTTTTCGCCACGCAGGACACAGGACGGATATTTCCAGGTGATGGCAGAACCGGTCTCGACCTGGGTCCATGAGATCTTGGAATTCCGGCCGCGACAATCACCGCGCTTGGTGACGAAGTTATATACCCCGCCGTTGCCGTTTTCATCGCCCGGCCACCAGTTCTGGACCGTGGAATACTTGATCTCGGCATCATCCAGAGCGACCAGTTCCACGACCGCGGCGTGCAGCTGGTTTTCATCGCGCATGGGTGCCGTACAGCCTTCCAGATAGGAGACATAGGCGCCCTTGTCGGCAATGATCAGCGTGCGCTCGAACTGGCCCGTGCCTTCTGCATTCATGCGGAAATAGGTCGACAGCTCCATCGGACAGCGAACGCCGGGCGGCACATAGACAAAGGAGCCGTCCGAAAAGACAGCCGAATTCAGGGTCGCGAAGAAATTGTCGGTCGTGGGCACAACCGAGCCCAGGTATTTCTTCACCAGTTCGGGATGATCGCGCAGCGCTTCGGAGATCGAACAGAAGATCACACCGGCCTTGGCCAGTTCTTCCTTGAAGGTCGTCACAACCGATACACTGTCGAACACCGCATCGACCGCGACCTTGGGCGTTTCACGTGCCTCGGCAGCCGTGGCGGCAGCGCCCTTCACACCGAGCAGGACTTCCTGCTCCTTGAGCGGAATGCCCAGCTTCTCGAAATCCTTCAGGATCTCTTCAGGCACATCATCAATGGACTCATATTTCGCGCCAGCCTTGGGCGCGGCGTAATAGTGGATGTCCTGGTAATCGATCGGCGGGTACTCGACCTTGGCCCAGCTGGGGTCGCGCATCTGTTTCCAGCGCTCGAACGCGTCCAGACGCCATTCCAGCATCCATTCCGGCTCGTTCTTCTGCTCCGAAATATAGCGAACGATGTCCTCGTTCAGCCCTTTCGGCGCGAGCTCGGTCTCGACGTCCGTCGTGAAACCGTACTTGTATTTGTCGGCTTCGAGCTGCTTGACGTCTTCAATGGTTTCCTTGGTCGCCGCCATGGTCAGGCCGTTTCCTTGATCTGTTTCGATGCGCGTGCCCAGGCCTCGGTCCAGGCCTTGATCGCCGCATCCACGTCTTCATCTGTTGTCGACCAGCCCAGGCTGATCCGGATCACGCCCTCGGACAATGCGTCATCAAGGCCCAGGGCGGTGCCCATTTTTGACGCCTTGGCCTTGCCCGACGAACACGCCGCGCCGGCCGAGATCGAGACACCGGCGAGATCCATCGCCATGACCTGGGTTTCCCCGCGCCAGCCCGGCACTGCCAGTCCGATCGTGTTGGGCAGGCGTTCCGCACCCTCACCCAGAACAACAACATTCGGATTGGCCTCGCGTATAGCCGCGATCATGCGGTCGCGCGAGCCTGCCAGGGCAGCAAATTCTGCAAGCTTGGCATGCGCCTGTTCCAGCGCCAGTCCAAGCGCCGCATTACCGGCCACATTCAGCGTACCGGATCGACGCCCCTGCTCTTGCCCGCCACCGTGATTGTGGCGTGTCATGGGCGCATTGCAGGCCGCGATCAGCGCGCCTACACCTTGGGGGCCGCCAAATTTGTGCGCAGCAATCGCCATGTAGTCCGCGCCGAGCCCCGCAAAATCGACAGGAATTTTTCCGGCGGACTGGACGGCGTCGACGATCGCGAGACCGTCTCTTTGCTTGATCAATGCGATGGCGTCGGCCACCGGCTGGATGGTGCCGATCTCGTTATTGGCCAGCATGATTGAGAGAACGGGACGACCGTCGTTTTCAGACCAGCTGTCCATGCGTTGTTCCAGCCAGGCCAGATCCACCACACCCTCACCAGTCACCGGCAGGATATCGATCGGCAAACCAGACGCCCGGGCGCTTTCGACAATGGCGGGGTGTTCGATATCCGAGATGATAACGCGCTTCACCCCGGGCGCATGGGTCGCGCTGGCCATGGCCAGATTTAGTGCTTCTGTGCCTCCGCCCGTGAAAATCACATCCTCGGGACGTGCGCACAAAGTCTTGCCGACCTGGCGCCGTGCGTTGTCGACATGGCGGCGCGCAGACTGGCCATGCTGATGCACCGCCGAGGCATTGCCGACGCTACCCATGAGCTCGCTCATGAGTTCGATCACGTCAGGTCGGACCTGCGTGGTGGCGTTGTGATCCAGATAGACGCGCATGTTTACTCGGCAGCGGCCGATTGACCTCTATCGCCCTGTCCGATGGCGCCGGATGCAGCGCCCAGCAGGCGACGCTCCAGCACATCTTCCAGCGTCACGGAGCTCAGGAAGAGATAGATGTGACGGGACAGCTCGTCCCAGAGATCATGGGTAACACATCGCCGACCATCCGCCAGACAGCCTTTGGCGTCGGAACACCGGGTGACGCGCAGCGGTTCGTCCACTGCCATGATGATATCCGAAACACGGATTTCGGATGCTTCACGGCTCAGGCGATAGCCGCCGCCCGGCCCGCGGACCGAGGCAACCACCTCGGCGCGACGCAGCTTGGCGAACAGTTGTTCAAGATAGGAAAGCGAGATGGACTGGCGCGACGCGATATCGCTCAGCGTGACCGGCCCCTGCTCTGCAGCTCCTGCAAGATCGGCCATCGCCATGACGGCGTAGCGGCCCTTTGTGCTCAGCTTCATGTATCTACCTCCTTAAACGCTCGCATCTTTCGGCATGATCATGCTAAGACGCGCAGCTTCGGGGTGGGCGACAGGCGACGTTTGGCGACTGAAACCTAATACCCGAGCTGTGTAGTCAGGTATATGTGCCCTTTCGATCGTGCTTTCAATGGTCGAATTGCCGCATGCCTGCAGAAAAGACATTGGACGAGCTAGGAAGGTACCCCCTGAATGCCCGACGTAATCATCCCCGGCCCGGCCGGCCGACTGGAAGGGCGCTACAGCCCGAGTGAAGATGAAACCGCACCGATCGCGCTGATTCTCCACGCCCACCCGCTCGGCGGCGGCAGCATGGATAACGACATCGTCGATATGATGTACGACACCTTCCGCAAGCGGAATTTCGCCACGCTGCGCTTCAATTTCCGTGGCGTAGGCCGGTCCCAGGGCAGTTATGACCAGGGTCTCGGTGAGCTGTCCGATGCCGCAACCGTGCTCGACTGGGTCCAGGGTTATAATTCCGGCGCGCGTTTCTGCTGGGTCGCCGGCCACTCTTTCGGTGCGTGGATCGGCATGCAGCTTCTGATGCGCCGTCCGGAAATCGCGGGCTTTATCTCCGTGGCCCCGCCGACCAACATGTATGACTTCACCTTCCTGGCGCCCTGCCCAGCCTCCGGCATCATCGTCAATGGCGGTGCCGACAAGATCGTCCCGGCTGACGATGTCGAGCGGGTGATGTCCAAGATCCGTGTCCAGAAAGGTATCGAGATCCGCCGCGAGCTGATCCCGGATGCCAATCACCTGTTCACCGAACATGCCGAACCGCTGGACATCATGCTCAACGACTATCTCGACGAACGCCTGCCGATCGTCGAGAAAGAGCGCTCCGAGCGCACGATTACGGGCAAGCGGTAAACATCGCGACGACCCGACGAAGAAAGGCTCCGGTCGATGCCGGGGCTTTTTTTTCTGAGCTCAACTCGCCCTTCTTCCACCACACACAGGCTCCGAGGCACCTGTTGTCGATGGCAAGCTTGTCGGCAAACCGCGCTCAAAACGGGCGGCCAGCCAGGCGAAAGCCTCTGCCTCGATATAGTCCCCACGCCAGCCGACCGCTTCGACCGGCTCAACCTGCACCCGGGGAAGTTCCTCTTCGAGCATGCCCATCAGAGTTGCATTGTGACGCCCGCCCCCTGTGACCAGGACACGAGACGGTTCACCCAGCATGCGGACTGCATCAGCGACCGTGCGCGCCGTGAACCGGGTCAGCGTGGCCGCGCCATCCTCAAGGGACAGGCCGCGTACCGGAGCTAACGAGAAATCCCAACGATCAAGGGATTTCGGAGCGGCTTTCGGGAAAAACTCGTGAGACATCAGTTGTGCCAGGACATCCAGATCAACGGCGCCCGCACAGGCCAGCTTGCCGCCTTCATCATGGGACTTGTCGGTCAGCTCCTGGCACCAGGCATCTATCAAGCCATTGGCCGGACCGGTGTCAAAGGCGATCGGGTCCTGACCGTCTTCCAACCAAGTCACATTGGCCACTCCTCCCAGATTGAGCACGGCAATATCACCCAGCCCGGCCTTGTTGGCGAGCGCCCGGTGATAAAGCGGTGCGAGCGGGGCGCCCTGCCCGCCCATTTGCATGTCGGCAGAGCGGAAATCATAGACCACCGGCATGCCCAGCGCCTGTGCGAGAGCCTCCCCATCACCGATCTGCAGGGTCTGGCCGGCTTGCCCGTCCTTGGGCGCCTTGTGCAATACAGTCTGACCGTGAAACCCGACCAGCTCGACCGGCGGCGCGGAAAGCGACTCGCTTTCCAGCACAGCGCGAACGGCCGCGATATGGGTCCGGGTGAGAACGTCTTCTGCAGCCGTGAAATCAGGCTGATCACCCTCGAAACCCCAATCCAGTGCCCTGTCGACCGCATCCTGAAGAATGCTCCGGTCTTCGGCCGTATAGCTGATCTCGGTGCCCGCGCCATAGGCCCGGATATCCTCACCGTCTGTCTCAATCAGGGCAGCATCAACACCGTCCAGCGAGGTCCCGCTCATGAGACCGATCACACGCTTCATGCCATCTCCCTCTTTTCTCCCATCGAATTGCGACCTAGAAGCGATCTATCAGGAGAGCTTTCATGAGTGAATACAAGTCCGAACTTGTCCGCAACCTGGTGCAACGCGGATACCATTTTCAGTCGACCGATCTGAACACGCTCGATGAGCGTGCGACAAGTGGTGTGGTGACGGGCTATATCGGCTTTGACGCGACCGCATCGAGCCTGCATGTCGGCTCTCTCGTCCAGATCATGATGCTGCGCCAGATGCAGAAGGCCGGTCACAAGCCGATCATCCTGCTGGGCGGCGGCACGACCAAGATCGGCGACCCGTCCGGCAAGGACAAGTCGCGCTCGATGCTGACCGAAGACCAGATCGGCGAGAACAAGGCGGGTATTCTCAAACCGTTCAAGAAACTCCTCGCCATCGGCGATGGCCCGACCGATGCGATTGTCGTGGACAATGATGAATGGCTGTCAGAGTTCGGATACTTGGAATTCCTGCGCGAATTCGGCCCGCACTTCACCGTCAACCGGATGATGACGTTTGAGTCGGTCAAGCAGCGCCTCGATCGCGAACAACCGCTGACCTTCCTGGAATTCAACTACATGCTGTTGCAGGCGGTCGACTTTCTGGAATTGAACAAGCGCTATGGCTGCTCACTGCAGCTGGGGGGTGGTGACCAGTGGGGCAATATCATCAATGGTGTTGAGCTGTGCCGCCGGATCGCCGGCAATGAAGTCAGTGCCTTCACCACACCGCTGATCACGACCGCGTCCGGCGCCAAGATGGGAAAGACCGCCGATGGCGCCGTCTGGCTCAATGACGACATGCTGTCCTCGTACGAATACTGGCAGTTCTGGCGCAATACCGAGGATGCCGATGTCGGCCGTTTCCTGCGCCTGTTCACTGATCTGCCGCTGGCCGAGATCGCACAGCTTGAAGCCCTGGAGGGCGCAGCGATCAATGATGCCAAGGTGCGTCTCGCCAATGAGGCGACCACGATGCTGCATGGCGCCGACGCAGCGCGAGAAGCCGAGGCGACGGCGAAGGCGACCTTTGCGGCCGGCGGTGCGGGTGACGCGCTGCCAACTGTTGAGATCGCCGGTCTGACCGATGGTGATGTGACGCTGGCGTCACTGTTTGTCGAGGCCGGTCTGGCTGCCTCAAACGGCGAAATGAAGCGCCACATCAAAGCCGGTGCGGCCAAGGTGAACGGTCAGCCCCTGACTGATATCCAGGCCAAGGCTACAGCTGATCTCGTGCAGGATGGCGCGATCAAACTCTCTGTTGGCAAGAAGCGCCACGCACTGGCCAAGCCCGCCTAGCGCTCGCTCGGCTCTTCGCTTTCAGGAATACCGGTGACGGGGTCGGCAACGACGCCCCCGTCTCCCGGTTCTTCCACCACCCGCAATCGTTCGAGAACCTCCGGCGGCAACACTGACGGGATGGCCGGCTCACCATCCTCGCCCCGGTTCGCAGCGGCACGCTCCGCTGCTGTGCCCTCGAACATGCGGCGGAAGACACCGGGCGCCAGAACGGAAAGCGGATTTGCGAACACTGTCAGGCTGTCGAACGGCCCCTCGACTGAATAGGTTATCCCGACCACGCCTTCTCCCGGCCGGGAAATCAGCAATTCACCGATAACCGGGAGGTTTCCAAAGAAGGAATTGACCGCATAGGAGGGCGCCAGATTACCGTCAATCGCCGCGCTGCGTCCTTCAAAGTCAATCGAGCCTGTTGCCGTCACGCCCAGCGAACTGCCCGTCGCCTGACTTTCGCCGATGGTGAACAGGCCGTCCTCGAACATGACATCACCTGTTATGCGCTCGAAACGGATACCATCCCCATTGAGCAAAGCGCCCAGCCCTTCAAATGAACCCGCAGCCAAGATGCGGGCGAGAACCGGAACCCGAACAAGGGTGATGTCATCGATTTCCACCCGGGCCGTCAGCGGGCCATCCACGCCCAGGGGCGGAGCTTCGCCGAGTACGGACATTCGACCACCCACCACACCCTCAGAGAAACCGATGAAGGACGAGAGACGTTCAATCGACTGGGTTTCCACACGGAATTCCCGGATGCCGCCCTCTTCCGGAGCGCCAAAGCTGGCGAAAAACGGCCCGGCGCTGGAGCGGCCGGAAACAGCTACAGCACGGATGCCATCCTCTTCGCTGCGCCAGATGAGACTGAAATCTTCCAGCACTTCATCCTCTTCAATCGCCATCCGTGCCACATCAAATGTCACGGACAGCGGAAGGGAAAAAGCGTCCGCCGTGTCGCTCTCGTCTGCGGTCGATTGCTCCGGTGCCACCGGCTCACGATTGTTCCAGATCTCCAGGATTTCACGAGCATCGAGATAATCGCCGGACAGTCTTGCAGTAAAGGGTTGCCCCGGCTCAGGAGGGGCGGCGAGACGCCCGCGCAGACTGATAAAATCGTTCACCTCGACATGGTCAAGATTGAGCTCGACCAGACGTCCTCCGGGAGACAGCTGCGCATCGGCACCAATCTCCACACCTTCCGTCTGGATGATGATTTCCTCGAAGACATAATTCTGGGCGTCATTGCGGGTCAGGGTGAAACCGGCCAGCCCCTCGACGCCGATTTCCTTGAACCAGACGCCGTCTGGAGCCTCGATCCAGGCTTCAGTGAGATCCGCATCCACATCAATGGACTCAATATCCAGCCCGTTGGAAATCGCGCGGGCTTCGACACCAACAAATCCATCAAGATACCGGCGCGCCGGAATGCCGAATTCATCGAGCGCCCGCGCGCCCAGGCGGGCCTCAACCTCGAATGTGGTAGAAGGCTGACCGTCGGGCATTGTGAAGTCTTCCACCCAGTTCACGCTAACGGGCGTATCGCCCCAGAAAGCATCTCCGCTGGCGGTCAGGCGGTTCTGGTCCGCGGTGATCGATACCGTGCCCTGGCTGAGCGCTAGAGGTGTCTCAGGAATGGCCAGGGCAACGCCGGTAAGATCGCCCGTGATCACAAAGGGGATGTCCTCTGCCGGAACGTCAGAGAGCATGGGGCGCTGGATCTGGAACGTGATCTCGCCCTCACCGCCCACGGCCTGTGGATCGATGCCGTACTCGGTCGGGAAGCCCAGAGGCTCCTCGTCGATCAACGCGAGAATATCCGTGGCCGTGCCATATCCCCGTCCTGAATAGGTCGCGATGGCGCCTTTCGGATTGAGCCGGGGGATGTCCACATGGCCCTCGTGGATGATGATGTCGCCGACCCGACCCGCCGTCAGGCTGGCTTCGAAGGCATTGCCGTAAAGCGTTGCGCTGCCAACTGCTTCCGTGATCGGCGTCATGGTCGAAATATAGCGGATGATACCGTCTTCAACATCGAAGGAGAGATTGAGCCGGTCGTTGGCCAGCGCACCGCTGGCAATCGATTCAGCGTCAATATTCATATCCAGGCGCGAGTTATAAAACCGGCCACCGAGAATGCCCTCCTCGATCCAGTCACGAGCACCGTCGGCGAGATCCACCGGCCAGTAGGACAGCACCGCCTCGGCCGTTACATCGCCAAGCACCGGTCCGGAGAGCACGATATTGGGCAGCCAGCGTCCGTCCGCGACCTGGCTGAGACTGGCGTAGCCGGTCAGCTCGGCGCGAATCCTGTCGAGCTGGACATTGAGGGCCTCGTAATCGATCCGGCGCTCATTGAGGTCGGCACGGCCCGATACATCCAGCCCGCCCCAACGCGGCGGACGCTCGAAGATCTCGCCCAGATCGACAAACCCCTCACCGGCGCTGAATTCATACCGCCAGCGCATGGGCAAGGCCCCCGCATAGGCGTCCAGGTCATAGATCCGCCCGGAAAGTTCCCCGGCAAAGACATCAGAGACAATCCGCCCGCGGTCCAGCGAAAGCGATCCGACCTGGGGATCGAAGACCAGCGACAGCTCAGCTCCTTCAAATCCATGCTCCTCGCCCTGGGACAGGATAACACCCTCCCCGATATCAAGCTCCAGCGAGGCTGTCTGGATGCCGGTCTCGAGACGCGCATCCATGATCAGGTCCAGCGAGAGCGGGGCATCCAGTGCCCGCAAGGCGGAAAACGGCCCCTGGGTCGGAGCAACCGAAGCGAGGTAGAGCTGATCCACATCAACTTCCAGCAAGAGCGAGGTCAGCCGGGCCCCGGCCTGTATACGGATATTGAGATCGGCGAATCCGGAGGCGGTCGCGATCTGTCCCTGCAGGATGGATACAATCCGGAACTCGTCCCGAGCGAGTTCAACACGCGCATTGTTGACCAGCCAGGCTACGCCACTGATCTGGTCGATAATGCGCACCGTCGCGTCACGAACTTCCACATTGCGGATACGTCCGAGCGGACTGTCACTGGCTTCCGGGTCCTGCAGCAGAAGGAAGAGCGAGGCGCTGTCATCGCCCCCGCGTTCCGGCTGACGTGCCGAAGCAGCCACACGGTCAACTCCGCCCAGGCCAGCGCCCACGGCGCCATCTGCCCGTCGCACAATAGATACGGAACCCCCGTGAACACGCAATTGCGTCGGCTCGATCCGCCCGAAGATCATCGGCTGGATGGCCAGCCCCGCTTCGATCAGCGGCGCCCGGGCGATGACTTCGCCGTCCGCCTGGGCCACCGCCACATCGCGGGCAGTGACAATAATGGCGCCTTCACTCGACTCATACCGCGCTTCCAGATCGCCAAGCGCGACCACATCACCCTCGAACATCTGGGCGATCTGGGCCTGCACATCCTCGCGCAGGAAGCCGAGATCGACCGGCCCTGAGGACAGGCGCCAGAAGATGAACCCCAGGCCAAAAATCACCATCATCAGAAGCACGGCAACGGCTTCCAGAATGTAGATCAGGGTCCATTTCGCAGAACGGCGCAGCATTATTCACGCCCCATCGCAGTCGAATGGCTGGACGTGCAGGCGCACAAGGGCAATTTATCGCTGCAGCAACCGCAATCCATGCGACTGGGGAGAAATGACATGAGCGAACTCAAAACAGGCGACCTGGCTCCGAATTTCAACATGCCGACCGATGGTGGCGCTTCCGTAGAGCTTTCTACCCTGAAAGGCAAAAATGTCGTCCTCTACTTTTATCCCAAGGACGATACGCCGGGTTGCACCACCGAGGCCATCGACTTCAGCACGCTGATCGCAGATTTCGACGCCGCCAATACAGTAATCATCGGCGTGTCCAAGGATACTGTCGCCAAACATGACAAGTTCAAGGCCAAACACGAACTCAAGGTCACTCTGGGCTCCGATGAGGATGGCGAAGTGCTCGAAGCCTATGGTGTCTGGGTTCTCAAGAAGCTCTATGGCCGCGAATACATGGGTATTGAACGCGCAACCTTCCTGATTGATGCGGATGGCAAGCTCGCGCAGATCTGGCGGAAGGTGAAAGTAAAGGGCCACGCCCAGGCCGTGCTTGACGCCGTCCACGCGCTTTGATGACGACGACGGATGACATCCAGCAAGCCTGTCTGAGCGTGCTCGACACGGCGTGCCCGATGGACAAGCCCGCCCGGGCACGAGAGGTCGCCGCACTTTGGCAGGACGGCGTACTGCCTTTGCCGGTTGAATGGCAGAACATACCGGACACCCACCGTCCGGCGCGGCCAAAACATCCTGAACTGGTGCCGCCGGGACAGGTTCCCAGGCGACGTCTCAATGGGCCCGCCGGCCGGATCGCCCTGATGCACGCCATCGCCCATATCGAATTCAACGCCATCGACCTCGCCTTCGACCTGGTCGCCCGATTTGGCGGCGAAGCTGAATTTGATGAAGCCCAACGCCACGCCCTGGTCGATGACTGGATCCGTGTCGGGGATGACGAGGCCCGGCATTTTGTCATGGTCCAGGACCGGTTGGAGGAGCTCGGCGCCTGTTATGGCGACCACGTCGCCCATAACGGGCTCTGGGATGCCGCCATTTCCACGTCACATGACCTCGCGGCGCGCCTCGCCGTAGCACCATTAGTGCTGGAAGCGCGCGGTCTGGACGTGACCCCCGGCATGATTGACCGGCTGGTCTCTGCCGGCGACCAGAGCAGCGCCGATGTCCTGAAAGTGATTTACGAGGAAGAAATCGCTCACGTTGCAGCCGGTGCGAAGTGGTTTCACGCGCTTTGCACCGCCGACAAGCTCGATCCTCAAACGCGATACCAGAGCCTTGTAAAACAGCACTTTAAAGGTGGCCTAAAGCTGCCATTTAACTTCAATGCGCGTAAAACTGCGGGTTTGCCCGAAGAATACTACCTACCATTGGCGCAATAGGGCCCAAGATTTGCATCACGGGCTGTTGAATTTTCTTCCAGTTTTGTGTCACATGCCTGCGGGGCGTATGGGGCAAGCGTAAAAGAGCGGCTCACAAGCATGTTCGCAGGCGTTAAAGAAGCGATTTGGGGTACAGCGCAGCGCTGGTTTCCAGATCGACAAATTTATCACCGCAGTGATGGTCAGGTTCGTTATTTCGCGATTTCGACCACGCTACAGGTGTCGGCGCTTTTTGCCGCAACCGTGCTCGCCGGCTGGCTTTGTTTCACGACGGTTTCCGTTGCCTTCCACGGCCGCGCCATTGCCGCCAAGGAATCCCAGATTGAAGAAGAACGGGTCCAGGCCAACCGCCTGATTGCCGAGGCACAGGCGAGTGAAGCCACCGCGATCTCGCTGGTGGAGTCGCAATCGGCCGAGTTCGACCGCACCGCTGTTGAATTCCAGCTTCGCCACGAGACCTTGCGTCAGCTCGTTGAATTTGCGGAGCAATTGTCCGGCAGCGTCATGGAGCCCTCTCCCGAGCTGGATGATGGCCGCGTCCTGATGGCGGCTACCCCGGCTGACCCGACACCGCGCGAGTCGCGCGACAGCCTGGTCTCCCTGTCCTCGCTTTCGGAAAACCCGGAAGACCAGATCAATTACCTCATGGGCGAGCAGGATCTCGTTCTGGCCCAGGCCGAGGACGCGACCGAGACGCGCCTTGAAAACCTGCGCGCCGTTCTGCGCCTGACCGGACTGGATATCGAGGAAGTCGTTGCGTCAGGCCGTGACACCGACGAACAAGGCGGCCCGTATGAGCCGATTTTCGTCGACCACTCCTTTGGACCCGACCTCGAGATCAATCGCGATTTTTCCTCGCGTATCAACCGTATCGCAGCGCGCATGCTTGAAGTGAACGAGTTGGAACGCTTCTCCCTGGAGGCGCCGTTCGGTGAACCGATCGCCGTTCCCCATCGTCGCACCTCGCCGTTTGGCATGCGCATGGATCCCTTCCACGGACGCCCCACCCAGCACCTGGGCATGGACTTCGGCGCCTATCGCCGCGCCCCGATTATCGCGACCGGACCGGGCGAAGTCGTTTACGCGGGCTGGAGAGGTGGTTATGGTCGTACCGTGGAGATCGACCACGGGTATGGCTTCCGTACCCGATACGCGCATCTCCACGAAATCGCAGTGCGCCGGGGTGATACCGTCGAGCGAGGACAACAGATCGGGGGCATGGGGTCCACGGGTCGTAGCACAGCTACGCACTTGCACTATGAAATCTGGTTCAATGGATCGAGAATTGATCCGGACCGACTACTGAGAGCGGGACGTTATGTTCAATAAGAGTAACAAAGACACCTCCAACTCCGATCCGATGCATCAACCAGCTGCAGCGCCAAAAAGGAATGCCATGAAATCGAAAGCTCCATCCATTCTCTCCGGTGACCTGGTTCTGACCGGTTCCATCGTTTCCGAAGGCGAAGTCCAGCTGGACGGCACCGTCGACGGCGACATCCGCGCAGGCTCCCTGATCATCGGTGAAGAAGCGAATGTGAATGGCGAAGTCATGGCCGAGACGGTTGTCATCCGTGGCCGCGTGACCGGTTCGGTTCACGCCCGCCAGGTACAGCTTGCCTCCACCGCACGCATCGAAGGCGATATCGTGCATGCTGCCCTCTCCGTGGAGAGCGGCGCATTCTTCGATGGCCACTGCCGCCATGCCTCTGATCCGCTGAGCGAGAAATCCGGCGGTGGCGCACCCGCTTCTGCCCCCAAGGCCGCGAACAAGTCCGCCGACATCCCGCCGGCTCCGGGCAAGTCCTCGTCTTCCGTGACGTCTCTTGAGCCACCGCTGGCGAGCAAGTCCTCAGCTTAGCTGAACCAGGACGAGTTTGACTTCTAAAAAACGGCGGAGCGAAAGCTCCGCCGTTTTTTCATTTGTGTCGCACTAGTCAGTGCTTTTCCGAAAGAGAATGTCCGGCAGCTGGCCACCGCCGAGCATCCACCCCTCTTCCATCATTTGTAACGCCAGATTGGATTGGGTGTTCCCGTAAATGCCATCCGTAAAGCGCGTCAATGTATAGGCTCTGCCGGAAGGGGACGTAGCGAGCACATCCTCACCGTCGACCTGAATATGCCACGCGGCGTCGCCAAGGAGGAATGAAACGAAACGCCCGGTATGTCTGCGTGTCACTGGCAGCGCGGAATTCGCCCTGACCGGTGCAAGCTGGCCGAGAGACTTTTGCTGCATCCACAGGAGCAGCTGCCCTTCATGCAGCGTAACACGTGCCCATGGCACATCCGGGCTAACAAAGCTGTCTTCCGCAACTGGTTGCAGGTTCAACTGAAAGCCATCAAAGAAACGCAGGGCCAGATCACCCGCTTCATTAATCTCCATGTCGGCGACTTGTACCCGGCCGTTCACCTCTCCAAACCACTGCCCAACAAGTTGCGCGGCAAGTTCGGCGTTTGGGCCTGTCACTCTCGGAGGCTCGTCCTGAAGAGGCCGCTCATGCGTGAAACGCTCGAACATCTCATCGCGGATCGCATGCGTGATGCGCTCGGCCCCGCCACGCCCGTGATAGATGTCTGACGCGATGAGAACGATGACCACACTACGCGCTGCAGGATAGTACATGACGTAAGTGCTGGTCGCTCCACTGGTTCCGCCGTGTTCGAAAATGGTGCCATGCCCCTCGCCGGAAACATTCAGGCCAGCACCATAACTTGTCGGCATGCCGTCACTATAGAGCCCCTCCATGCGCAACCCGTCCATGGCGCCTCCGCCAGCCAAGACGACTTGCGACCAGGTCATCATGTCCGAAAGCGAAGAATACAGCCCGCCTGCGCCGACCAGGCTCTGCACAGCGTCAACCGTGTCGAGATTGCGATAACCTCCGTCGACTTGCCGATAACCGAAGGCTCGATTCTCCCGGCTGTATTGGGGGCCATACGGGAAATAGGTTCCCGTCATGCCGAGTGGCCCGAACGTTGTTTCTGACAGGTATTCAGGCAGTGACCAGCCACTGACGCGCTCCACGATCATGCTGAGCAAATCATAGTTATTGTTATTGTATGCCCAGAAACTGCCCGGCTCGTTGGCCTGTGGCAGGCGAGCATACATATCCAGCAATCCCTCGCGCCGGCCACCGGCGAACACCCCCAAACGCCTCGCAGACGGCGAAGCCAGTCCCGAAATCTGCACCATGAGATCGCGAACCGTCACGCCGCGATCTGGCAACTCCGGTAGATAACTGGAAATGGACGCGTCAAGCTCGATATGGCCCTCCGCCTCAAGGGAATGGATGGCATAGGCCGTGAAGTGTTTGGTCAGCGATGCGAGATTAAACCCGCTCTCCGCGTCGGCCGGAATGGCGTTCTCGATATCCGCCATGCCGTCGACGGCTCGATGGATCCACTCGCCCTGCCACATGACGGCGACCGCCGCGGCCGGCGTCGTCGCGCTGTCGGTCTCTTCGAAATAGGCATCGATATGCGACCAATCATGGCCTGTCTGAGCGCTGGCGACAGGACACAGTCCCGTCAGCAGGACCGGGGCAAGAAGAATGGAGAATAGGCGCGTAAGCATGTTGGAGACCTCGGGCAGCCATCTGAGAGAACGTGTGAACACTGGCCGCGAACACCGGTCGCGGTCTCTTCACCTTCTGTCCGGCAGACTGATCTCCAATCCTCTCCAATCTTGTCCCGAAACTGTTAAATCGTGTCTCGACAGATAGCCCCGGTTTAGGCTTACAAATCTGGTCAAACCGCCTCTGCCAGCATGGCAAAAGAGACTTTCATGAATTTGTTGAGCGGCGTGGCCTCATCGCTCCAGTTGTCCTCGTAGAAGTCGCGCAACACAAAACCGGACCGCAGGAGGCCTCCGATCAGGCTGTCCAGCGTGTGGGAGAACTCAAGATGTTCCTGTGCGGCGATTCGCTTGTCGAGGCCCTGCTTGTCGAGATGTCGGGTGTCATCAAACGGCAACTGGAATTTCACGACCGGTTCGGCACCGGCCTCGATGGCGTCGTGATCGAACATGTAGAAAGCCGGGTTCATCACGCCAGTAAGCAGGCGACCGCCCGGCTTGAGGACCCTGCGAACCTCCTGCCACACGCGTTCGACATCGGGCACGAAAATCGTGGAGACCGGATTGAAAACGAGATCGAAACTCTGCGGATCAAAGCGCGAGAGATCCATCATGTCGCCCTGCTCGAACAGCACAGATAACCCGTCACGTCGAGCAACCTCACGGTCGCGAGCAAGCTGTTCGTCCGAATTGTCAAAACTGGTCACCTGTCCGCCGGCCGCGGCCAGTACAGGAACCTGTTGGCCGCCTCCGGATGCCAGTCCAAGCACACGTGCACCCGCCAGCTCGCCAAACCAGTTACGCGGAACGATGCGGTTGGGTGTGAGGATTACCTCTACCTCGCCCCGGCGTGCCCGCTCGATAGTTTCCAAATCAACGGGCTGGCTCCACTCACCTTCTCCGGACGCTGATTCCCTGTTCCAAGCCGTTCGGTTCTGTGCCACGACATCGACCATCGAAATCCTCTGAAGCTGTTTCTTTATAGAGACTTACCCTCCCCGGCAGCGCGCGTCATCCCTTTTCGTCGCTCCGGCTATTGAAAACGTGTTTGATTTTTAAACTTGTCTGTGTAACATCCTACTCAACACGTAACGGAGCAATCAAATGACCTCTTCCCCGACCAACCGTCTGCACGGCCTCGACGCCGTTCGCGGTTTCGCACTCTTGCTGGGCGTGTTCCTGCACGCCGGCATGTCATTCATCCCGAGTGACTTCCCCGTGTGGATCACCCATGACGCCAACAGCAGCGCCGCCTTTGGCCTGACTTTCTATGTGCCCCACATCTTCCGCATGCTGCTCTTCTTTATCCTCGCCGGCTTTTTCGCGCGCCTCGCCTGGCAAAAACGTGGTGCGATCGGATTTGCCTTTGATCGCTTCAAACGCGTGTTTGCTCCCCTCGCCACGTTCTGGTTCCCGATCCTGATGTTGATCGTCACGGTCATTGTCTGGGGCGCGATCAAGGCCAATGGGGGCGAAGCCCCGGAAGCGCCGGAAGATCCGCCGCTGACGGCAGAAAACTTTCCCCTGACCCATCTCTGGTTCCTCTACCTGCTGAGCATTTTCTATGTTGGCGCAATCATCATCCGTCTGCTTGTCGCGGTCGTTGATCCGTCCGGGAAAATGCGTGCTGCGGGTGGCACGCTCGTCGAGTTTATCGGTCACACGCCGCTCCTGCCGCTCCTGCTGGCGATCCCGGCAAGCCTGGCCTTCATGAATACCGAGATGTGGTACAGCTGGTTTGGCATCCCGACGCCGGATATCGGTCTTTACCCGAACATGATCGCACTGACCGCCTATGGCACCGGTTTCGCCTTTGGCTGGATCCTGCACGGTCAGAGCGGGCTGCTCGACACATTCCGCAAGTTCTGGTGGGCCTATATGGCGGTTGCCATCGCCCTGACAGTCACCTGCCTGCAGATGATCGGCCTCGCTCCCAGCTTCATGCCGGCTGATGACAGCCTGCAGAGCTGGGCCTATGCCGGCGCCTATTCGTTGGCCGGCTGGTGCTTCAGCTTTGCCTTCATCGGCCTGGGCCTCGCCCTGTTTGCCAATGAAAGCCCGGCGCGCCGCTATGTCGCTGATGCTTCCTACTGGATCTACATCTGGCACCTGCCGATCGTCATGGCTCTGCAGGTCTGGCTCAATGATGTCGAGATGCTGGGCGTCGTGAAATACCTGCTGATCAACGCCATCACCCTGGCGGTCACGATCAGCACTTACCATCTGCTGGTCCGCGGCACGTGGATCGGTGCCTGGCTCAATGGTCGCCGCTACGGTAAGAAAGCGGAAGCCAAGGCTGCCGCCAAAGCCGCCAAACTGGAGACCGCATCGGCAAACGCCTGAATCAGGTCATACCCTCACAAGGAGGCGCCAATCCCGGCGCCTCCTTCCTGCATGGAAAGGTAAGCCATGGCTGATGATATCGAGACAGTTCGCGACGACCTGGCTTTCATGCGCGCGCTTGCGGACGCACCGGACAAGCCCAACAAGGCCATGGGCCAATCCTTCCTCGCAGCGGGCATTATCTATGGTTTCCAGGGTCTGGTGCAGTGGGCAACGGCCATCGGCATCATCGGTCTGTCCGGATTGGGATATCTCGCCTTCGTCATCGGCTGCACCGTGGCTTTCTTCGCTGTCCTCGGCGTGATCATCTGGAAAAACCGGGGCCAGAGCTCCAACACCGCAGTCCGTCGGGCCTATGAAGCGGCCTTCCAGGGCGCAGGCGTGGCGAATATATGTCTGGTCATCGTCTTCATCGTCGCCAATATCCGCACGGGTGATGGCGGCGTCTGGTATTTCTACACACCCTTTATCTATGCTTTGCAGGGCGTTGCCTGGTATCTCGCCTTTCGGATGCGAAAGCGCGCCTGGCTCGGCCTTGTCGCGCTGGGCTGGTATGTCGGCGCCATTGCGCTGGGTTTGACCGCGCATTCTCCAACCTATGTCCTGGTGATCGCGCTTTCCCTCATCTTGCTGCTGGCCGGACCTGGACTGGTCATGATGCGGGTGGCCGACAAACAGTCGGAGACGGCGGACTAGTCATGGCGTCCAAGGGTATCGGCCAGATTGATGAAGTGATCCACGGGCGCTTGCGCCTGGGTATCATGACCTATCTGACCAATGCAGAAGTGGCTGATTTTACCGAGCTCGCCAGCGCGCTTGAAGCCACGCGCGGGAATCTCTCCGTGCATCTGAGAAAGCTTGAAGACGCGGGTTATATCGAGATCGAAAAAAGCTTCCTCGACCGCAAACCGCTCACCCGCGCCCGCATCACCAAGACCGGACGCATAGCCTTCAAGGCTTATGTGAAAGCCATTGCAGATCTGCTGGGAGATGGAGGCTGAGCGAACCGAATCCTCCCCTCCTGGGAGGTGGCTCTGCCGTAGCTCAAGCGCAGGCGGAAGGACCGGAGCGCGTCAGCGCGGAGATTAGCTCGCTATCGCTCGCCCCCTTCGACCTCGCCTACGCCAAGGCTTCGGCGAGCCCACTTCCCCATGAATGGGGAAGATTATCCGCGCCAACTCAGGCCTCTTCCTCTTCACCGCCAACACGCGCTGCCAGGGCAGCGGCCATGAACTGGTCCAGATCACCATCAAGAACACCGCCCGTATTGGACGTTTCCACATTGGTGCGCAGATCCTTGACCATCTGATAGGGCTGCAGGACATAGGAGCGGATCTGGTGGCCCCAACCGATCTCGGTCTTGGCATCAGCCTCGGCCTGCGCCGCAGCCTCGCGTTCAGCCAGCTGGATCTCATAAACCCGGGCGCGCAACATATCCCAGGCCTGGGCCCGGTTCTTGTGCTGGGACCGCTCATTCTGGCACTGCACCACGATGGGTCGCTCCTGGCCTGGCATGTCATAGGTCAGGCGAACCGCCGAGTCCGTCGTATTGACGTGCTGACCACCCGCACCGGAGGCGCGATAGGTATCCGTGCGAACCTTGCCTTCCTCGATATCGACCTCGATCTGGTCGTCGATAAGTGGATAAGCGCCAACGCTTGCGAAACTGGTATGGCGACGGGCACTGGAATCAAACGGCGAGATCCGGACCAGACGGTGGACGCCGGTCTCGGTCTTCAGCCAGCCATAGGCATTCTCGCCCTTGATCAGCAGGGTGGCAGATTTGAGCCCCGCTTCCTCGCCGGCCTGTTCCTCGATGACCTCGACCTTGAAACCACGAGCATTGGCCCAGCGTGTATACATGCGGGTCATCATGGACGCCCAGTCCTGGCTCTCCGTGCCGCCGGCACCGGAGTGGATTTCCAGATAGCTGTCATTGCCATCAGCCTCACCGGACAACAGCGCTTCCAGCTCGGCGCGCTTCATCTTGTCCTGCAGGGTCTTCAGGCTCTCGACGGCATCTTCGACGATGCTCTCATCGTCTTCCATCTCGGCCAGCTCGACCAGTTCGAGTGTATCAGACAGCTCGACCTCGGCTTCCTGGATGACCGTCATGGCATCGTCCAGCCGGTTGCGTTCACGCATCAGGGACTGAGCCTTCTGACTGTCATTCCAGAAGTCCGGTGCTTCGGACATGGCGGTGAGTTCGTCTAGGCGTTTCTGGGCTGTATCCCAGTCAAAGACGCCTCCTCAGCAAGCCTACGGCCTGCTGGATTTCATCGGACAGGGTCTGGATGTCTGCGCGCATGGATCGACTCGGCTTGGCATCATGGACGTGAACGAACAGGGATAAAGAGGCTCGCCGGAGGAAACAAGCCGGGCGCTACACGTCAGTACAGCCCGCCCAGCTCCTCATCGAGCTCCTCTTCTTCCTCTTCCTCGTCACCCTCCTCGAGCCCCGCATCCTGCGGACGGTCACTGACGGAGGAACGGGCGAAGGACAGACCGCTTTCCTCGTCCACGCTCTGGCGCGAGGGCTCGGTGCCAGGACGGAAAGCTTCCAGGATCACACCGGACTGGCCGAGAATACCGGGCTCGCCGGTCAGACGGTCGATCGGCACCAGGCGCACGCCTTCTGGAACGCGGAAAGGTGCGACCGGATAATCACCGATCACCTGGCTGAAGAAATCGCGTGCAATCGGCGCGGCAACACGGCCTCCCGCCTCGCCACTGCCCAGCTGATAGGGCGTGTCAAAGCCGACATAGACGCCGACAATCAGGTCCGGTGAGAAACCGACAAACCAGGCATCGCGGAAATCATTGGTCGTGCCGGTTTTGCCCCCCATCGGGCGGCCCAGGGACCGCAGCGCCGTGCCCGTACCGCGCTGTACAGCGCCTTCCAGCATATGCACGACCTGATAGGCCGTCACCGGGTCAACGACCTCGGTTCGCGTTTCCTCGAACCAGGGCTCGAGCAATTCCTGCGTCCATTCCTCAACGTCACAGGTATCGCAATCGAGCTGTTCATGGGCGAAGATCGTGGACCCTGTCCGGTCCTGAACCCGGTCGAGAATGGTCGGTTCGACCCGGCGCCCGCCATTGACCAGCGTGGCATAGGCGGACACGAGGCGGTGCAGCGTCGTCTCACCCGCACCCAGCGACATGGCGAGAACCGGAGACAGCTCGTCATAAATTCCAAAGCGCTGACCATAATCGGATATCGGGCGCATGCCCATTTCCTGGGCCAGGCGAACCGTCATCACGTTACGCGACAGTTCCAGCCCGAGGCGCAGCGTCGACATGCCGTAATAACGCTCGGCATAGTTGGAGGGCATGTAGAAACGCTCATCCGGACCACCCGTCGCAATAAACGGCGCGTCCAGGATCAGGCTGGCGGGCGTATATCCATTGTCCAACGCTGCGGCATAGGCAAACGGCTTGAACGAAGATCCGGGCTGGCGCCGGGCCTGGGTCGCACGATTGAACTGGCTGTGCTGGAAGCTGTAGCCGCCCATCATCGCCAGGACACGGCCTGTATGCGGGTCCATCGCCATGATCGCACCGTTGATGGCCGGGATCTGGCGAAGGCCGAACTGGCCTTCTGAATAGTCTTCCTGGTCAGCAATCGATTCCACCAGGATCACATTACCGGCATCAAGCACCTCGGACGGTGTGGAAACAACAGGACCCAGCTCGCCGTCTGGCAGGGTTTCACGTCCCCATTCCAGAGCGGTCATGGGAATGGATCCACGCGTCCCGTCAGCAAAGCCGATCTCGGCAGCTTCATCCGTCAGCGACAGAACAACTGCGCCGATCCAGCCGGCGTCGAGATCGCGCGGCAGGGTGAACTCCTCGAGGCGTGTCTCCCAGCCGTCTTCCAGCTCGATCTGGCCCAGCTCGCCGCGATAGCCGTGGCGACGGTCATAGGTCTCTAGACCCTCTCGCAGAGCCTGGCGTGCGGCCAGCTGCATGGTTGTGTCCAGCGTCGTCCGGATCGAGAGCCCACCATGATAGAGCTCGTCATCGCCATACATGGAGAAAACCTGGCGACGAACATTCTCGACGAAATACTCGGCTGCCAGATAATCATCACCGCTCAGACGCTCCGCGATCTGCAGCGGCTGCTGGGCCGCTTCGCGCGCTTCCTCTTCGGTGACGTAGCCATTGGCGGCCATGCGGGAAAGCACCCAGTTGCGCCGGTCAATCGTGCGTTCGGGATGGCGGATCGGGTGGAAACGGGCCGGGCCGTTCACGACCGCAGCCAGCAGTGCGGCCTCGTCCAGGGTCAGCTCGTCCAGGGACTTGTCAAAATAGTTCAGCGCGGCCGCCGCAGCCCCGTAGGCGCGCTGACCGAAATAGATCTCGTTGAGATAGAGCTCTAGGATCTGGTCCTTGGTAAAAGCACGTTCGATCCGCCGGGCCAGCACCATCTCCTGCACCTTGCGTTCAAGGCGCTGAGCCGAGGAAAGCAGGAAGTTCTTGGCCACCTGCTGGGTGATGGTCGAGGCGCCTTCCAGGCGTTCTCCAAGGATCACATGGCGCACATTGGCAAAGGCAGCACGGATAATGCCGCGAAAATCCAGCCCGCCATGTTCATAGAAATTCTTGTCCTCGGCCGAGATGAAGGCCTGGACCAGGCTCTGGGGAATGTTCTCGATCGGCACGAAGACGCGGTGCTCACGCGCATATTCCGCGATCAGGCGCCCATCACCGGCATGCACCCGGCTCATTACCGGCGGTTCGTATTCCGCCAATTGTTGATAGTCGGGCAGGTCCGCTGTGACACGTACCACATAGACAACCGCCACAATGGCGCCGACGAGGGCCGTGCCCAGTGCGACGATCCCGCCCCACATGGCAGTCCGCAACACATTACGCAGAGTGAAAATCTTCATTACGCTCTCAAGGCCCCACATTCCCCGGTGTCACGTCAGATCACGACATCAGGGCCTTATTATGACGGGTACAGCCCCCGGATGGAAGCGTTCTAGCGTGCCCGGATAGGGGTGTTTGCAGCCTCGGGGTATTCGCCCATGTCACCACGAGTGGCGAAATAGTCGTCGATACCTCTGGTCACAGCCTCCATCTGGCGGCGGCGGTGGGAGGCAGAATTGAGATTGCGCTCGTCAGTGGAGTTCGACAGGAAACCCATTTCCAACAGCACGGCAGGCACCCGGCTGTCGAGAAGAACGTAGAAATTCTCCTGACGGTGCGGGTTGTTCAGCAACGGGCCGGAATCACCGAGATGCTCCAGCAGAACCTCGGCAAAGGCAGAGGACTGGTTGCGCTTCTCGCGCAGTTCCAACGAGACGAGGATGTTGTTCACATCGGCTTCTTCAGAATGATCCGCGCTCTGGAGCGCCCGGTTCCTGGCCCGGTTTTCAGCCCGGTCATTCAACGTATAAACCGCGGCACCGCGTGCATTGCGATTGGTTGGTACAGAGTCCGCGTGAATGGACAGGAAAAGGTCGGCACGCACATCGGCAGCCACCTGGACCCGCTGTTGCAGGGACAGAAAGACATCAGTGTCTCGCGTCAAATAGACTTCATATCGTCCGGTGGCCTCGAGCTGGCGGCGCAACTCGCGCGCAGCGGCCAGGGTCACGTCACGCTCATGCGTGCCGCCACGACCAGACGCGCCCGGGTCGTGCCCTCCATGACCGGCATCGACGACAATAACACGACGGTCACGGGCTGGCGGAACATAGGCAGCCTCGACCCGCTCGGCGATCAGCGTATCAATCGTGCTGGCCACCGTCTGAACCCCGGAAGAATCACGAAAGGCCTGTTCACTGGTCCGGGCGAGATCAACGACAATGCGATAATTATTGCTGCTTGGCGCAGGTTCGAGCGAAAACTGGCTGTCGATCATCGCGGGATGGTCAAGCTCGAAGACGATGCGTGATGACGAGGCGGAATTGTTGAAGAAGCGGAAACCGTCCACAAGACCGGTTCCAACGCCCTCACCTGCCTCAAGCCCCGGCACCTGCCAGGACGAGACCGGAAGGTCGACAACGAGACGCGTGGACACACCATCCAGCGTATATGCGCGGAACTCCCCCGGCTGCGAGGTTTCAACAACCACGCGCGTACGCGACTCGTCTCCACCGAAACGAACCGCACGGACTTCCTGTTCTGCCAGAGCTGCAGCACCCGAGACCAAGCTGGTCGCAAACGCCGCCAAAATCGCCAGTAAACGCATACACACACCATCGCATACGCCGTGATTCTGTCCACGGCTTTAATTGGACCCTAAACGATGGAACTTGACGTTTGGTTGATGAAAATACTCAACATCCCAAGTTTTTCCTACCGCGTGAAAGGCTTCCATTCCCGTCGCGAATGTTGCATCTTGAGCCCGCTGCGGCGACCGGAAGCATTCAACCCGAAGTTCGCCCGGCGCGATGAGGCCTCCTCCGGCGCCCTGTTTTCGGGCCTGCCGAAGCGAGCGCCGACCCGCTGAACACTGTCGCATGTCCATATCGGAGATGCGGCCCCGACCACCGCAGGCCAGCCGGCGTCCGCCGCATCGGGTCTGCCAAAGGAAACGCGAAGATGCGCGAGCAACGCCTGCATCATTTCCAAATCTCGACAGGCCGAGACTCGCTTTCCAGCACCCCGCCACAACTGTCTCCTGTTGCCGCCGAAAGCGGCCGGGCCGGACTGTATGTGCGCGCAGGAGAATCCCTTAATGTCAAAGAAAATGCTGATCGATGCAGGTCATCCCGAGGAGACCCGCGTCGTCGTAGTCGATGGACCCAAAGTCGAGGAATTTGATTTCGAAGCCGCTGCGAAGCGGCCGATACGCGGCAACATCTATCTGGCCAAGGTCACGCGAGTAGAACCCTCGCTGCAGGCCGCCTTCGTCGAATACGGCGGAAACCGTCACGGTTTCCTCGCCTTCAACGAGATCCATCCGGATTACTACCAGATCCCCTACGAGGATCGCCTCGCCCTGGCCGAGGAAGAAGCCTCTGTCGTCGCCGATGAGGATGACGAGGAGGAGGACGCCAGCGAAACGCCCGAGGCCCAGGCCGAGGACGCATCCGACGCGGACAAGTCCAACGAAAACGCCAGTGACGGCGATGACGCGAACGAAGACGGTGACGACACGTCTGCAGAGACGATCGAGACCGACAGCGATGACGTCGAGGACGATATCGACGAGCAGAAGGCTGCGCGCATGCGCCGCCAACTCTATCGTCGCTACAAGATCCAGGAGGTCATCAAACGCCGCCAGGTGCTGCTGGTCCAGGTCGCCAAGGAAGAACGTGGCAACAAGGGCGCGGCCCTGACCACCTACCTTTCCCTGGCCGGTCGTTATTGTGTGCTGATGCCAAACACCCCGCGTGGTGGCGGCATTTCCCGCAAGATCTCCAATGCAGCTGACCGCAAGCGTCTGAAATCTGTCGTCGGCGAGCTGGATCTGCCGAAAGGTGTCGGCCTGATCATCCGTACGGCAGGCGCCAAGCGGACCAAGGTCGAGATTCGCCGCGACGCCGACTATCTGATGCGCCTGTGGAGTAATATCCGTGAGGCGACGCTCAAGGCTGTGGCCCCTTCCCTGATTTACGAAGAAGGCAATCTGGTCAAACGCGCCATTCGCGATCTCTACGACAAGGAAATCGATTCCGTCCTGGTCGAAGGCGAAGCGGCCTACAAGGAAGCCAAGGGCTTCATGCGCATGCTCATGCCGAGTCATGCCAAGAAGGTCCAGCATTACAAGGAGCCGGTTCCGCTCTTCCTGCGCCATCAGGTCGAGAATCAGCTCGAGGCCATCTACTCGCCGATCGCACCTCTCAAATCCGGCGGCTATCTGGTCATCAACCCGACCGAGGCGCTGGTCTCGATCGACGTCAACTCGGGACGCGCCACGCGTGAGCGCAATATCGAGGCAACTGCCCTGAAGACCAATCTGGAAGCGGCAACCGAAGCCGCGCGCCAGATGCGCCTGCGTGACCTGGCGGGCCTGATCGTCATCGACTTCATCGACATGGATGAATCGAAGAATAATCGTGCCGTCGAAAAGCGCATGAAGGACGTGCTCAAACGCGATCGTGCGCGATTGCAGATGGGCCGTATCTCACAGTTCGGCCTGATGGAGATCTCCCGCCAGCGGCGCCGCACCAGCCTGATCGAGGGCTCGACGACGGAATGTCCGCATTGTAGCGGAACCGGCCTGCTGAGGTCTGCGGAGTCCAGTGCCCTGGTCGCGCTGCGCGGTCTGGAACAGGAAGGCACTCGCGGTCGCGCGAAAGCAATCCGGATCACCGTCCCGACATCTGTCGCGCTGTATCTGCTCAACGAAAAGCGTGACCACCTGCTCTCGATCGAGGAACGCTTCGAGATGCGCATCATGGTAGCGGCCAATGATCAGCTCATTGCACCTACGTTCAACATCGAACTCCTGGACACGCGTGAGCCGGGTCAGGAGCTGAAGATCGAACTGGCCCCGCTCTCTGTCGAATCAATCGACGAGATCGAGGCTGACGAGCCGGAAGTCCAGGAAGAGGAAGAGCGTGAAGGTGGCGGTCGCCGCCGCCGGCGTCGCCGTCGTCGCCGTGGTGGCAAGGGCGAAGACAACGCGTCTGCTGAAACAAGCTCTGATGAGAACGAGGATACATCGTCCGACGCCGAGGCGGATACCGATGATGATGACGAGGACAAGCCGAAACGCCGCCGCCGTCGTGGTCGTCGCGGTGGCCGAGGTCGTCGCCGGGGCGAGAACGCCAGTGCGGAAACCGATGGCGAGACCAACGAGGGGGCCGAGCCATCCGAGAACGGCGAAGCTGTAGCCGAAGCCGAAGCACCCACCGCTGAAGCCGAAACCGACACTGAAGCTGAAGCTGAAGCGCGGGCGGCCGAGGACGAGAAGCCCAAACGCAAGCGCCGCCCGCGTCGCAAGAAGGCAGATGCGGAGGTCGAGAGCGAAGCCGCAACTGATGAGGCGGCTGCTGAACCGGCCGAAGCCTCCGCTGAAGACACGGAGACCGCCGCCGAGGACGCTAAGGTAGAAAAGCCCAAGCGTAC
Organism: Maricaulis sp. MIT060901; assembly: GCF_047123815.1. Lineage (NCBI taxonomy): Bacteria > Pseudomonadati > Pseudomonadota > Alphaproteobacteria > Maricaulales > Maricaulaceae > Maricaulis > Maricaulis sp. MIT060901. The sequence goes on along the minus strand of NZ_CP138920.1, from coordinate 3,122,733 downwards.
ACGTCGCCCGCGCCGCAAGAAGGCTGACGCCGGCGTAGAATCTGCGGCAAGCGAGGACAAGGCTGAAACGCCAGCCGAGCCCGAAGCAGATGCCAAGGCCGAGGGAGAAAAGCCGAAACCAAAGCGTCGCACGCGCCGCAAGAAGGCAGAACCGGAAGCTGAAACTGCGGAAGACGCCAAAACGGCTGAGCCCGCTGCGGAAAAGGCTGAAGAAAAAGCTGAACCGGAAGCGACGGAAAAGCCCAAGCGCCGCCGTACCAGAAAGAAGGCTGCTGACGCGCCCGCCGCTGAGGACGCTCCCAAAGCCGCAGAGCCGGAGCCCGTCGCAGCCGAACCTGTTGCTGCAGCAGAGCCGGCTGTTGAAACCCCTGCCGAGGCGGCAGACGACAAGTCGGACAAGCCCAAGCGCAAGGGCTGGTGGAACCGCACCGGTCTGTTCGGCAACTGATCAGATCCTGTTCACCCGGCTCTCGACATGGTGAGAGCCGGGTGAACGCCTGACGCTGGCGCTTTGGGGAAGCGCTGCTAAGATATTGCTGCGGGGGCTGTGTAGTGGAGGTAGGATGAAAATCCTCAAAGCCATCGCCGTAGCGTTTACTCTTGCCACGGCAACAAGTGTTGAAGCCTTGGGTCAATCGCTGATCCGGGATACCGAGATCGAGCAGGTCCTGCGCGAATATACCGATCCGATTCTGGTTGCGGCAGGATTGCTGCCAGCAGATGTTGATCTCTATCTGGTCGCGGACCCGACCCTGAACGCCTTTGTAACGGGCGGTCAGAATATTTTCCTGCATACCGGCATCATCGTCGAAGCAGGCACACCCAACCAGCTCAAGGGCGTCATCGCTCACGAGACCGGCCATATCGCCGGCGCCCATCTGGCACGGTCCGGCGATGCCATGCAGGCTGCTGCAGTACCGGTTTATGTGTCAATGGGACTGGGCTTGCTCGCTGCACTCGCTGGCGAAGGCGGTGCCGGTGCCACGCTGATGGCTTCAAGCCAGCAATTCGGCGCGCTGTCCTTCCTCACTTACAGCCGCGGCCAGGAAGCTTCGGCTGATCAGGCTGCTCTCGGCTATCTGGAGGAGACCGGCCAGTCCGGCCAGGGCCTCGTCGAATTCTTTGACCGCTTTCGCTACCAGGAAGTGATGTCGAACGCGCGCCGCTTCCCCTATTTCCGGTCCCACCCGCTGTCCAGCCACCGTATCGACGCGCTGCGCGAGAATGTGGAACAGTCCGAATTTTTCACGGTTCAGGATTCCCCCGAGGACATCGCCGATCTGCGCCGCATCCAGGCCAAGATCTATGGCTTCCTGGTCGAGCCGGAATTTGTTTTCTATCGCTATCCGGAAACCGACCAGTCCCTGCCGGCGCGTTATGCCCGTGCTGTGGCCTATTACCATGACGCCCGCCTGGACGAAGCGCGCGAAGAGATCGAGAGCCTGATCGCAGAAGAGCCGGAAAACCCCTATTTCCATGAACTTTACGGCCAGATGCTGTTCGAAAGCGGTCGCGCCGAGGAAAGCATCCAGTATCACGCCCGCTCGGTAGAGCTGTTGCCGACCGCGCCCTTGCTGCGCGTAAATCTCGCCATCTCTCAGATCGCCACGGAAGACCCGCAATTGCTGGAGGACGCCCGCCGAAACCTGCGCATCGCACTGGATATCGAGCCGGACAATGCCTTTGCCTGGTATCAGCTTTCCATCGTGCATGAACGCAGCGGAGAAACCGCGCTGGCCCAGCTGGCTGTCGCCGAACAGGCCTTTGCGGTTGGCAATTCCGGCCGCGCCCGCCAGTTCGCAATGCGTGCCCGGGCAAATCTGGAACAAGGCACACCCGCCTGGTTCCGCGCCACCGAGATCGAGGCGGTCTCCATACCGACCCGCGAGGAAATCCGCCGCCAGCGCCGCAGAAACTAGGCAAGCAGCAGATGGACCCTGCAGAACCGGACACGCCTGATGGCCTGACCGTGCGCTCGCATGGCGCGCTCTCCGAGATCCCTCGCGAGGCGTGGGACCGGCTGGCAAATCCGGCGGGGCAGGAATTCGATCCTTTCCTGAGCTGGGATTTCCTGCAGGCCCTGGAGGAAAGCGGCAGTGTCTCGCCGGAGGCCGGCTGGTATCCACGTCACCTGGCGCTGGAAAATGCCGCGGGCGAACTGATCGGTGTCCTGCCGCTCTATCTCAAGGCGCACAGCCAGGGCGAATATGTCTTCGACCACGCCTGGGCCGATGCCTGGGAACGTGCTGGCGGGCAGTATTACCCCAAAATGCAGACGGCGGTTCCCTTTACCCCGGTGACAGGACGGCGCCTTCTGGCTGCCGACGAGGCTACCCGCCGCACACTCGCCTCCGCCGCGGTCCAGGCAGCATCCCAGTGGAATATCGCCAGCTGGCATATCACTTTCCCGGACGAGAAAAGCTGGCAGGAAATGGCGGCCATGGGCCTGTTACAGCGCGTGGACCGGCAATACATCTGGCACAATCAGGACTATGCCAGTTACGCCGACTTCCTGGACGCGCTCTCTTCCCGCAAGCGCAAGGCCTTGCGCAAGGAACGCGAAGCCGCGCAGACCGGGCTGGAGATCGAACAACTCACCGGTGATGATCTGCGCCCGGAACACTGGGATGTGTTTTTCGCCTGTTACCAGGAAACCGGGTCGCGCAAATGGGGCTATCCCTATCTCAACCGGGCCTTTTTCGATCTGCTGCACCAACGCATGCGCGACAAGGTCCTGCTGGTCATGGCCAAACATGACGGGCGCTACATCGCCTCGGCACTGAACCTGATCGGCTCCAACGCTCTCTATGGCCGCTATTGGGGGCGCCTGGCGGATCACCCCTATCTGCATTTCGAGCTCTGTTATCACCAGGCCATCGATGCCGCGATCGCACTGAAACTGGACCGCGTCGAGGCGGGAGCCCAGGGCGAACACAAGCTGGCGCGTGGCTATCTGCCCTCGCCCGTCTATTCGGCGCATTACATTGCAGATGAAGGCTTTCGCGGCGCTGTGTCAGATTTCCTGGACCAGGAACGCCCGGCCGTGCTGCACGATATCGAATTGCAGCGCCAGGAGAGTCCGTTTAAGGCCGGAGAACCCAAACAGGAGACGCACAATGAGCATCGACGGCCAGTATGATCCGGAGAATATCTTCGCCAAGATCCTGCGCGGCGAGATGCCCTGTGTGAAAGTCTATGAGGACGAACAGGTGCTCGCCTTCATGGATATTTTCCCGCAAGCGCCCGGCCATGTCCTGGTCGTGCCGCGCGAACCGGCGCGCAATCTGCTGGAACTGACCGACGGCGCACTCCAGGGCGCCATGCTGCGCGTCAAGCGCATCGCCCAGGCGGTTAAAAAGGCGCTCAATCCCGACGGCATCGTGATGACCCAGTTCTCCGGCGCCCCGGCTGGTCAGACCGTGTTCCACGTCCATTTCCACATCATCCCGCGCAAGGAAGGCGAAGCCCTGGGCGCGCATGGCGGTGGCCAGGCGGATATGGCGGAGCTGCAGGTCCAGGCGGAGAAAATCGCTGCGGCGATCGAGATGCCTTAGGGAGAAGGTATCAAGCCGCCTCATCCTGACGAAAGTCAGGACCTAGGGGTCAGCATGGCCGGTTCTTGTTAGGCTGCAGACCTTTGCGGGCTGGCACTAATTGATGGGTGGCCTTGCCTATTGGGCGGCCCCAGCTCAACGCGGAGGAATAATCGGTACGTGTCCCCGTTTTTTCCGGTACGTATCCCGGTTTTTTTTCGCGCCAAACCGGTTGTCCGCCCACCCACCGACATGATGGCCCACCGCGCCGCCAACGCCCGCCGCAGCCACGCTGGTCCAGGAGAAGCTGTCCTGGATACCGGTCGCGAGACTAAAACCCTGTGAAAAGTGGTGTGCCCCTGTACTTTAGCTCTCGATAATCAAGGGAAGGTCGCGTTCGGCTGCCTCCTTGGCCAACGACACGATCTTCTTCAAGATATCCAGATGTTCGAACTCTGGATTGCGCTCAATCGCCTGCTCAACAACTCTGGCGAAACCGATGAGGTTGTCTTTCCCTTCGACCCAATCCTCCTCATAGGTAACCCAATAAACGCCATAAATCACAGTCGCATCACCCACAAGCATGCGAATCGAACTGAAAATTTCCTCTTCGAAGTTCAGAATCATGTTGTCCGCCCGATCCAAAATTGAATCGACAAACTCTGCATCATCTTGGCTTGTGATTTTCTTCGCTGGCAAAATAAAGGCGACGTTTCTCGGGGAAAGCACCATATCTATGATCCAGTATTGCGGTAGTGCCTAGCAGCATTCCGTTCCGGCTGAGACATTCCTACCTGTCTTGTTCGACCGTTGGGTAGCTGTTCTATCCGGTTAGCCGAAGCTGGAGAAAAACAGGGACACAGACCGTTTTTCTAGCGTGCCCCCGTTTATCGCACCGCTCACATGTTTGGCGAAGCAGATCCTTGGAGGGACGGCCACTAAGCCGAGAGTGTCCCTGGTTAGTGGGCGCCCACAGCTCAACGCGGAGGTATAATCGGTACGTGTCCCCGTTTTTGAGAATATGTGTCTGCCCCAGTTTATAACCCCAACGCCTCCAAAAACACTTCCCCAAAATCCTTCAGCTTCTTCGGACCGACGCCGTTGACGCTGGCCATTTCGTCCAGGGTGCGCGGTTGTAGGTGGCACATGTCGATGAGGGTCGCGTCGGAGAAGATCACATAGGCCGGGACATTGCGCTCTGCGGCCAGCTCGCGGCGCACGGTCTTGAGGCGGGAGAGCAGGTCAGGGTCCACATCGGCTGCTGCGGCGGCGATGGCGGCCTTGGTGCGGCGGGTCTCTTTCTTCACGACGATTTCGCGGATCTCGACACTCGCCTTGCCGCGCAGGACGGCGTCGCCGCTTTCGGTCAGGCGCAGGCCACCATAACCGCCGATATCCAGCTCCAGATGACCTGAGGCCAGCATCTGGCGGGTCAGGCCTTGCCAGAAGGCCTTGGGCCGGTCCTGGCCGACGCCATAGGTGGGCAATTGATCATGGCCGCGGGCAAGCACTTTCTCGGACGCCGAGCCGCGCAGGATGTCGGTGATATGGCCCACGCCAAACACCTGGCCGGTGCGGGCAATGGCCGAAAAAAGCATCTGCGCCTCGCGCGTGCCATCGATCAGGGTCGGCGGATCTAGACAGATATCGCAATTGCCACAGGCCTGACCGCCCGTCTCCCCGAAATAAGCCAATAGCGCCAGGCGGCGGCACTGGGTCGCCTCGCAATAGGCCAGGAGCGCGTCCAGGCGTTTGTGTTCCTGGCGTTTGTGACGCTCATCCTCACCATCCTGGTCGATGAATTGTCGCCGCATGCGCGCATCGCACATGGCATAGAGCATCATGGCATCCGCCGGCTGACCATCGCGGCCGGCGCGGCCGATCTCCTGGTAATAGGCCTCCATCGAGCCCGGCAGGGAGAGGTGGAGGACATAACGGATGTCGGGTTTGTCGATGCCCATGCCAAAAGCGATCGTGGCCACCATAACCAGGCCGGCCTCTGCCATGAAGGCTTCCTGGTTTTCCCGCCGCGTGTCCGGCTCCAGCCCGGCGTGATAGGGCAAGGCACGAAAACCCTGCCCGACCAGCAAATCAGCGACCTCTTCGGTCTGTTTGCGCGACAGGCAATAGACAATACCGGACTGTTTGCGCCGCGGATCGAGATACTCGAGCAGCTGGTCCTTCCATTTCTGTTTTGGCGCGACTGCCAGCGACAGGTTGGGCCGGTCAAAGCCGTGCACAACGATATCGCCCTCACCGGCAAACAGCTTGGCTGCGATATCGCGGCGGGTAACCTCGTCCGCCGTGGCCGTGAAGGCGCCGATGACGGCATCGGGAAAACGTTCGGACAGAGCGGACAGCATCTCGTATTCCGGCCGGAAACTGGCCCCCCATTTGGAAATACAATGCGCCTCGTCAATGACGAACATGGCGGGCTGCAGCCCGTCCAGCGCTGCCAGCATGCGGCCGGTCATCATGCGCTCCGGCGACATGTAGAGGAGTTTGGCCTCGCCCGATTTAAAACTCTGCCAGGCCTGCACGTTTTCCTCACGGTCGCGCCCGGAATGGATCGCCACGGCCTTGACGCCATTGGCTGCCAGGCCCGCGACCTGGTCATCCATCAGGGCCGTCAGCGGCGAGACCACCACGCTCGGCCCGTCCATCAACAGCGCCGGCACCTGGTAACACAACGACTTTCCTGCACCGGTCGGCATGACACACAACGTGTTCGTCCCGGCCAGCAACCGATCGACAATCTCCTCCTGCCCGGGCCTGAAACCGGGAAAGCCAAACGTGCTGGACAGGAGATCGAGGGAGCGTGACATCACGGATAGCAGGTTACGGGACAACAAGACGGTCAGGCGTTGCGGTTGCACAGCATGAATAAGTGGCCCGCCGCGTTCCGCCTAGGAAGACACACAGTTCTCAGGCCTCTTGCTTGGCACACGGAACGTGATGCCATGAATAATAACACCGCCAAATGCAAATAATCTTTTGCGTTTTGCAACTAATCGCGCCGCATTCTGCAATACCCTTCGAAACTAGGCTGGATAACAATGAGTTAACAACGGCCCTGAACTTGCGTCTCCTAAAAGGTAAGAACGGGGAGAGTGAAGCGTGATCGAGGATCAGCACAACACGCGTGGGGACATGCACACTCCGCTCGCCGCAGAGCGAGAGCTGCAAATCTATCGTGAATTCGCGGCCCGGCTCGTCAGCCTCAACAAGGAAGACGAGCTGCTCTGGTACGTCGCGCAGAGCGTGGTCGGACGGTTGGGCTATGCAGACTGCGTGATCTACAGGCTGGAGCGCGAGACAGACACCCTCGTACAGGCCGCGGCGATCGGCGAAAAAACGCCTCTGCGGCGACAGATCAAGAACGCACTGCGCATTCCTGTCGGAAAAGGCATTACCGGCGCGGTCGCCGACAGCCATACCCCGTTGCTGGTCGGGGATACCCGCGCCGATCCGCGTTATATCCACGACCTCGCTCCGCCCGGTTCGGAGTTATGCGTTCCGATCCTGCACGGCAATGAATTGCTCGGCGTGCTGGATTCCGAACATCCCTCACCCGGCTGGTTTCGCGAATCCGATCTGGAGACATTCAAGGCCATCGCTGCGTTGACGGCTGCGCAATGGGCGCAATGCCGCCTGATCAGCTCCCTGCGCTCGGCCACGACACGCCTGCGTGTCGCCGAACGCGAGGCCGATGCGGCCAACCGGGCCAAACAGGATTTCCTGGCCAATATCAGTCATGAGGTTCGCACCCCGCTCAACGGGATTTCCGGTTGCCTGGACATCCTCGCCGAGACCGGAATAAATGACAAACAGCTCGCCTTGATAGCGCGGGCCTCGCGGTCCAGCGATGACCTCACCGCCCTGATCGATCAACTGCTCGACTTCTCACGGATCGAAGCCGGGACAATGCAGGTCAAGGAGGAGACCGGACGGCTCGAAACCCTCGTGGAAGATGTACTCGGCGCCTTCACCAAACAAGCGGCCCGCTCTGATCTCAATTTCAACGTTAAAAGCGACATCGCCCCGCTACCTGTCCGCACCGATCACCACAGGGTTCGCCAGATCCTGTTTAATCTCACGCAGAATGCACTCAAATTCACCGACCAGGGCCAGGTCGATGTGACGATTGAACGTCAGGCCGGCGACGAGCTTGTCCTACGCGTTTGCGACACCGGCATCGGCATGACCCGGGCGACCCGCGAGCGTGTGTTTGGCCGTTTTGTCCAGGCGGATGCTTCCCGCTCAAGGCGACATGGGGGCGTGGGTCTCGGCCTGGCCATCACCCGAAGCCTGGTCGACCTGTTGAACGGCACCATCACCGTGACTTCGCAAACCGGCGTCGGCACGACGTTTACCGTCCGCATTCCCGTGAACGAGGATGTGACCCCCGCGCAGACGGAATCGCCGGTCGACAGCAGCATCCCCGACTGCAGCGATATCCAGATCCTGCTAGCCGAGGACAGCGACACCAATGCCTTTGTTGTGACCCACCATCTGACACGGTGCGGCGCCCGCGTGATCCGTGCCGCCAATGGACGCGAAGCGCTCGCAGCGCTGGATAAACACCGTTTTGATGCGGTCCTGATGGATGTGTCCATGCCGGAAATGGACGGGCTGGAAGCAACCATGCGCTTGCGCGAGCGGGAGGAGTTGGCCGCCCTGCCCGTCATCGCGCTGACAGCCCATGTCGCCGAGGCTGACATCCGTGCCTGCGAAGATGCGGGCATGAACAGCTTCCTGTCCAAGCCAATCGACCGAGCCTCCCTTTACCGGACGCTCGGCCAACACATCTCCCGAAACAAGGACGGAGCGGACCGGGACTAGACCGCGATCGTCAATGCCGCCCGGGCGGGCACGCCGCCAGCGACGAAACGCTTGTAAACATCGAGGGCAGCCTCTCCGCCTGCTTCTTCGACATAGTCGAAATAGCGCGACCCGGCATCGGCAAACCCGTCCCAACCGGCGCGATAGCGAGCATCGAAAGCCTCCTGCCCCCACTCCTTGATGCGGGCCCGCGCATGGTCCGGAGCGAAGAAGAATTGCGGTTTTGGTCCCGGCAGGTGCGAAGCCGGCACGCTCTTTTCCCAGTGCGCGCCACCGACACGGATATTCGCCATCAGCTGATCGACCAGTCGGGTATGGATCGCCGTGTTGATGTCACTGCTGCCCGCGAAGTCGACGACGACGTGCCGCTCGTCCTGAGGCAGGCTGTCGAGCGCATCATAGGTGACGATTTCGTCGTAGAGCTCCAGCCCCTCCACGAATTGCGCATTGCCCTTCGAGGTCAACGCCCGAACGCTCACCCCCTCAACCGGATGAGCCTTGAGCAGCCAGGCCAGGGCAATCGCGGTCTTGGACGAGGCCGACGTCAGGGAAATCGACTGGGCGCCAAACGCCTGTTCATCCCGCAGGAAGGTGGCCAGCAGGAAGGAGGTGATGAAGAGCGGCTGCAGGACCATTTGCGCGGCCTCGCGGTCGGGCGACCACAACGGGTCCGCGGCGCACCGGACATAGCGATTATAGGCTGGCGGCAATTCCGCCCTGTGCGCGGTGAAATCAATGAAGCTTGCGCTCTCCACGTTGCCCGGCTGAACGATGAGCTCAGCCCCTGCGGGGAAGTATCCGTAAATCCGTTCCCCGACCGTCAGCGCATCGCATCGCGTCTCGGTGACTTCTGCAAAACCCCAGACCGGCAGCCGCCCGCGATCATCCTGCCCCGGGAAAAACTCCCAGTAACGCATCACAGTGCCGAAGGCGGCGTAGGTGATATTATTGGCCGTCAGCGCGAAACGGCGAACAGCCAGGCGTGTTTCGCCCGCTGCCAGCTCGCGCCCGGCTTCTTCTGTCAGCCTGACATCCGCGATTGCCTCGCGGGCAATGGACAATGCCCAGTTCATCTTCGATCTCCCGTGAAATTATTGTCTTGTCGAACCATTTATCGACAGGATTCCGGCCCATGCAAGCGCCTGACACGCAAACAAAAACGGCGCCCCGATGGAGCGCCGTCACTTGTTCCGAATGAACAGGAATTACTCGGAATAGGACACTAGGGTCGCCGTTCCGGAATTGCCTTCATTCGTCGTATAGGTCGTAGAGGAACCCACTTCCTGGCTTGCCTCGGCAAAGGTAACGCACAGGCCGCTGGACGCACAAAGCTGGTTGGTGCCTTCGTCCCAGGTGTAGGATTCCGGCGTGCTGCCGTTCACGGAAGCCGTGCCAGCCGTCGTGTCCAGCACGAGCGTGAAGCTCTCACCAGTGCTACGGGTCAGCTCGATGACCATCTCGCCAGCAAAAGCCGGAGCCGCAGCGAGAAGCGCAACAGCGGCGCCTGCGATCAGTTTTTTCATAGTCTCTCTCCCCTTTTTGAGATCGTTTATCGACCAGAACGATCTGGTGGCGTAATCGTTAACAGCTCCATCTCAGGAGGCAATGCGAAATTCGCCCATCGCGGGAATTGATTCCATCAACCTCTCGTCAGAAATGCGGCGACCACATCATCAGATAGGCAGCGAAGACGCCAAAACCGGTGGCCAGACCGCCCAGCAGCGTCACCCCAGCCATGCTCCACTTGAACGCGCCTGACGGGCTGTCAGCGGCCCATTGATACAGCGTCAACACGGCCAACGGCAGCAGGTAACAGGCAAAGGAGATGGCAATATCGGCCGGCCCGTCGAGCTGTCGGGAATTGCCCATCGGCCCCTGGTTCATCATGTACCACCCCATCAGGCAAATACGGAAAAACCAGACCCCATTGGCAACGATGAACAGCCGCATGGCCCAGCGCCGGTGGACGTCGATCCTGCGCTTTACCGCGTAAAACAGGGTCAGGCCCGCAAAGACGACGATCAGGTGCGCATTGAAGCTGACACCCAGCGCCCCGATATCACTCAGCCGGACACCCTGGGCCCAGGTCATGAAATAGCCGCCAATCGCCAGAACCAGGGCAATCAGGATGAATACCCGCCCGGTCCAGCGGTGCAGCGCCGGGAAACGTTTGCGAAGCGGAGGGGTCAGCTGCAGCGTGCCGCCGACAATCATCACCATCGCGAGGAGGACGTGGCTGAGAAACAGGAGATTGCCGATGAAATCACCATCGACATACCCGCTGATCAGGCCTCGATCATTGATCGTGCCATAATCACCGGTGAGCGACTTCCGGCCGTAATACATGGCGATGTAGTAGACGAAGACCCACTGGCCTGCCGTGGCTATGAGGAACCACAACACGCCGGCTGATTTGAGCATGCCCTGCGCCCTGCCGGCACTATTCCTCTGGCTCGCGACATCAGTCATTTCACTTACCTTTCCTGCCTGTGCCCGCGCAAACTTGCGGCGGGTCCTGGACGGAAATGGCGTGATATCGACGCTCCGGTCCTGCCGATTTGGAAATCGGCGACAGTTTTTGTGAGGGATTTGGCGACAGCCTGTCACCCTTGATCCGGTATCGCGTTTGCAGGAGTGTGCGCGACCTTGATGGAGTGGCTCATGTTGATGCTGGCAAATTCGATCAAACTGGCGATCGCCAGTGGCTGCCTGGTCTGGGTGTTATGGGTGTTGCGCCGCGGGCGTTTCAGCGCGCTGGAGACCAGCTGGGCTGTATTCTGCACCTCGATGGGACTGGTGCTGTTGCACGAGGTCTTCTCTGATGTGCTGGGCCAATACGCGCTCCTGCTCGGCATGGCCGGCGGGGCGACCTGCAGCGTCTTCTATCTTTATGCGCGTGCACTCTTCCGCCCCGCCGCACAGATCGGCTGGCCACACCTGTTGCTCGTCAGCGGGATTTTCCTTCCCTCGGTGATCAAGCGCGGGCTGCTTTTCTTTGGCGATCCCAATTGGACAGCCAGTGCCGGTTTTGCCGTTATTGATGACACGCTGGGCAGTTTCCAGATCCTGCTGAGCTCAACCGCCCTGTTGCTCAGCTTCGCCGAGGCCGGCCGCGGTTTTGCCAATACAAACGGATCCGAACGCCATCTGCGCCTCGCCTTCCTCGGGGCGTTTGGTGTGTGCGTGAGCGTCTGCATGGTCTTGCCGGTACGCGAGACGCTCTCTGCCAATGCGGAGTATCTCGCCCAGTCGATCTGCGCGCTCAGTATTTTCGCAGTGTCCTCGGTGGCGCTGGTTTTCCGCCTGCAGAACCCGCTGACCAAAACGGGTGAGCGCCTGCGCGCACGCCAGTCCGAAATGACCTCCGACGATCTCGCCCTGGGCCAGCGTATCGAGACCCTGTTCCGCGACGAGGCCCTGCATCTCAATGCCGAGCTGAAAGTCGCCGACATCGCCCGCCGTCTGATGGAGCCAGAATATCGTATCAGCCGTGCCATTACGGCCGGGCTGGGCGAAGCCAATTTCAACCGCCTCGCCAACCGATACCGGATTGATCATGCCTGCGCCCTGCTGACTGATCCGATCGCCACACCCAGGCCGATTCTCGACATCGCACTGGATAGTGGATTCGCGTCGCTGGGCCCGTTCAACCGTGCCTTCAAGGCCCGTACCGGCCTCACCCCGCGCCAGTACCGGAGCCAGGCGAATTGGCGCGATACCGGGGCGGTCAGCGCGGAGTAACCATCCGGGCGATCAACCGGCCCGACATTCGAACCAGACGTTCATGGCCAGCGGCCCGGAGGCGTGAAACCCGACCGGCTGACCGGATTGTGCACGCACAAACTCAATTCGCTGTAGCGGCCCCTCCCCGGCAAAGGTGTCGGGCTGGTACGGCGTGAACTCGAAGGACTGCAGTCTGGGATGGTGCGCTATCAACACGCCATCGCGCGCTTCAAGCCGGTAGTGCGTTTCCAGCTCCTCGCTGAAGCAACGCCCTGCAAATTCATTGATATCAAGACTTTCCGGCTGGAAGCTCTCCAGCGCAATTCGCGGCGCCCATAAGGTGCCGTGAAGGCCAATCCGGTATCCCATCCGAGCGGCTGGGGTGCCACGCTGCGCCTCGAAGACAAGCGAGAGGTCCGGTGACGTACTCAGCCGGAATTCGCCAGGTCCGATTTGGACAAGGGGCGCGAGGTCATCTCGTGACGCACCATGGGGAGCAAAGGTCAGCCCTCCTTCTCCCGCGCGCAGCGAGAAGATCACCCCCGGATAAAACTCGTAATCACCCGCGAGACCCTGCAAGTCGTTCAGGGAATGCGGTTCCCAGTTATCCGCTTGTGGCCCAACATAGCGAGGGTCGTTCTCGAGCCAAGCATCCATCAGCGCAAAGGCCATTGCCGCGGTGTCAAAATCTGTACGATTGCTCAGGATCACGATTTCCAGATCGGCAGCCGGAACGCGCAGCAGGAAAGACCTGTAGCCTGCGTCTCGCCCGCCATGTGACCAGGTCGCAACCCCGTTATGAACCCGCAATTCCTGCCCTCGGCCAAACGTGGACACCTCACCATTCTCCGCCGTGTAACGGGCAGCCATTAACTCGAAGACGCGCGATGAACCAACAACACCGGTTTCAAAGTTTTCCGCCCAGCGCAGAACGTCGAGAGCCGTTGTATAGAGCCCGCTTGACCCGATGCTCTCGCTCGCCGAAATCACATTCCGAAAACTCTCGCCAGCCGGGTAGTAGGACGCCGCCCGCTGTGTGACCAGCGCATCGCGATCCGCTGGAAAGCCGGACCGGGTCATGCCGAGCGGAGCAAATACATTCTCCTGCATGAACTCCCGAAAGGGCTGTCCAGACACCCGCTCCACCACGCGTGCCAGCAGGGCATAGCCGGTATTGCTGTACTCAATACGGCTCGCAGCCGGAAAATTCACACCGCGCTGACGGGCCACCAGATCGAAAATGCCATCGCGCGTATGGATGTCTCCCGGCATCCATCCCGCCATTGCCGCGAGTGTATTTTGTTCCCTCAGCCCGCCGGCATGGTCGAGGAGATGCTGCACCGTGACCACATCATCCGTTTCACCGAGTTCCGGCAGATAAGTACGAATATCGTCGCCAAGCTGAATCTGACCCTCGCTGACCAGCAAGAACACCGCGAAGGCCGTGAACTGCTTGGACACAGAAGCAACCTGGAACACGCTATCCGGACTCAACGGCACGCCGTGCTCCAGGTTCGCAAGGCCAGCCCCGCGCGCATAGACGATCTCGTCATTCAAGGAGACTGCGACCGAGACACCTGGCGCACGATCGGAAACCCAGGGGGCCACAATCGCATCGGCACGAGCGGCGGGCGCTTCGGATGCACGCAGTTGCGCTTCTGCGTCGATAGCGCCCAGACTGAATGCGCAGAGCGCGGAGCAAACCAGGGGAAATAGAATTGAACTCATGATGTCACACCTCGTTGAAGACGCGACAGGTGTGAGTGTTTTCTCGGGTCCGAGCGACCGAATACAGGAAATCGAACGTCCGACTTTTCGCCCGTACGCTCATCGAGATGTCAGTTTCGACCGATAGGCGCTGGGTGTCATCCCCGTCTGTTTCTTGAATGCGGTGTTGAAGGAGGATTTGGAGTTGAACCCACTGTCGGTCAGGATCTGCAAGATCGTATGCTGCGGATATCGTTCGAGCAGGTCTTGAGCGTGGCGGACGCGGTATCCGTTGATAAAGTCAAAGAAATGCATGCCAGCACTCTGATTCAACAGTTCCGAAACCTCACGCGGTGTCATGGCGACCAGAAAAGCCAGACGCTCAAGATTCAGATCTGGGTCGAGATAAACTTGCTCGCTTTCAACGCGGACCCGCAAACTTTCGAGCTGAAATGATCCCACAGGCTGACCCGCTATCGGCAGCCGAAGGAGACGCCGGTCCACATCACGGAACAGATGAGGTTGCAGCAGGGATTTTAACGCGATCCAACTGGTTATGCCGAGCGCCAAAAGTGCACCAAAGATCTGCAGGGACGGCACCGCCCAGCCTGCCACTGTATCGGCCAGCAGGTCACGGCTCAGGATCACCAGGCGGGCAAACAATGAAGCCGCAGCCAGTTGGGTTAGCCACAACAGGACCTCAGATCGGGCTCCGGAGTGCTGCTGCTGAAATCGCCTTCGGAAACGCCACAGAAGAAGCAGAATGGCGGTCAGGTAACCAAAATAGATCAGCTGGCTCGTGATCCACGAGACGCGTCCGCCCGGCGCGAGAAGGTCACCGAGAAAACCGAAACTGCCCAGGCCTGGCCAGTTGACCAGAAGCGTGAGCGCGAAAGGTATCCCATGGACCAGATCGATCATCCGCAAGCGAAAATCTGAATAGCAGGACGCGACAAAAAAGAAGAAAAATACCGGCATCTGCAGCTTGCCGAGCGCGAGCCAAATCGTGCTCTGCCAGGTCCAGATGTAATCGCTCGCCCCCCACAGCCAGACTGTCAGTTCAATCGCGGTAAGCGCCAAAAAGCCGGCGAGAAACAGGTTGGGCTGCTTGCGGGGTGATGGCAGGGCGAACAGAAATCCGCTCAACAACAGGCAGACAAAGCCGATCAAGATCGACATCACGCCAAAAAAATTCGCGATTGAGAATTCGATGTCGACCCCCTGACTGCCGAGTCAGATGTTGTAGATCCAAACCCCGCTCTGGAAAATGTACAAGATCACATGCTGTCACCTTGGTGACGTGTTAGGTTTGACCGGAACACGGCAAGTTACCCCGGTCGAAACTCACTTGAGGAGACCAATGTGGAGCTGATTATGGGATTGAAATCCTTGCGTCTGGAACGCGGCTGGTCACAGGCCGAGCTTGCCGAGATCAGTGATCTCAGCGTGCGTACGATCCAGCGTATCGAAAAAGGTCACACGCCCAGCCTGGAAGCAATCAAGGCCTTGGCGACCAGTTTCGCGCTCTCTGCCGGCGAGTTTCAGCACCACCTGAAACAAACCCGGAGAAAAAACATGCCCGATCCTCTCAGCCATCCGGACATGGCCCGGGGCCTGATCCCCCGGGAATTCGAACGCCTGTTCTGGCACACCATGGTCTTTGCCGGCGTCATGACGGTGATCGCGTTTGTGACCTACCAGCTCGACGTCACCCCACGACTGGGATGGGGTGTCGGTATGATCTGGGCCGGCGTGCTCTTCCTTCAACTGGCCTTGATCCTGTTCCAGCGGCGAACATCTCGAACCCCGGCAAAAGAAAACGGCGCCCGTTAGAGGCGCCGTTTCCATATTCAGCTTCAGTCCGTGGATCAGGCCTTCTCGGCCTTGTCCTTGGTCTTCTTGTTGCGCGGCAACAGCCGGTCGCCCGGTGTGATGTGGAAGTCCAGGCGTTCTGGATCTGCATCGTCAACATTGACCTTGACCAAGCCGCCCTTCTTGAGCTCGCCAAACAGGATCTGGTCCGCCAGCGGCTTCTTGATGTGCTCCTGGATGACCCGACCCAGCGGACGGGCGCCATAACGACTGTCATAACCGCGCTCGGCGATCCAGGCCGTGGCATCCGGCGTCAGCTCGAAGGTCACACCCCGGTCGATCAGCTGAGCCTCCAGCTGCAGGACGAATTTCTCGACCACGCGGGAGATATGCTCAGGGCTGAGCGGTGCGAACGGAATAATCGCGTCCAGACGATTGCGGAATTCCGGCGTGAACAGGCGTTCGACAGCCTGGTCGGCCTCGTCCAGCTTCTTGCCACGGCCAAAACCGATGGCTTCCTTCTGGGCGTCCGCAGCACCGGCATTGGTGGTCATCACGACTATGACATTGCGGAAATCGACCTTCTTGCCATTGCTGTCAGTCAGCGTGCCATTGTCCATCACCTGCAGAAGGATGTTGAACAGGTCCGGGTGCGCCTTCTCGATCTCGTCGAGCAACAGGACGCAGTGCGGATGCTGGTCGATGGCATCGGTCAACAGACCGCCTTGGTCGAAACCGACATATCCCGGAGGCGCACCGATCAGACGCGATACGGCATGGCGCTCCATGTATTCGGACATGTCGAAACGTTGCAGCTCGACACCCATGATATCAGCCAGCTGTTTGGTGACCTCGGTCTTGCCCACGCCCGTCGGGCCGGAGAAGAGATAGGAACCAATCGGCTTGTTCGGCTCCCGCAGTCCTGCACGGGACAGCTTGATCGCGGTGGACAGTTTGGCAATTGCCTCGTCCTGGCCGAAGACCACGCGCTTGAGATCCGTGTCCAGCTGTTTCAGCTGGGTCTCGTCATCCTTGGAGACGGACTTCGGAGGAATGCGGGCCATGGTCGCAACGACAGCCTCGACATCCTTGACGCCAATCGTCTTCTTGCGCTTGGACGCCGGCATCAGACGCATCTGGGCACCCGCTTCGTCGATCACATCGATGGCTTTGTCAGGAAGTTTGCGATCACCCATATAGCGGGCCGACAGCTCGACTGCGGATTTCAGCGCATCATTGGTGAAACGCACATCGTGGAAGTCCTCGAAATAGGATTTCAGACCTTGCAGGATCTTGATCGCATCGGGGACGGACGGCTCGACAACATCGATCTTCTGGAAGCGACGCGCCAGGGCACGATCCTTCTCGAAGTGCTGGCGATATTCCTTGTAGGTCGTGGATCCCATGCAGCGCAGCTCACCGGACTGCAGGGCCGGCTTGAGCAGGTTGGACGCATCCATCGCACCGCCCGAGGTCGCACCCGCACCGATGACAGTGTGGATCTCGTCGATGAAGAGGACGGCATTGTCCTTTTGCTCCAGCTCCTTGACGACCTGTTTCACACGCTCCTCGAAATCACCGCGATAGCGCGTACCGGCCAGCAGTGAGCCCATGTCGAGCGAGTAGATCGTCGCCGTGGCCAGAACCTCGGGAACCTCGTTCTCGATGATCTTGCGGGCGATGCCTTCGGCGATGGCGGTCTTGCCAACACCGGGATCACCGACCAGAAGCGGATTGTTCTTGCGGCGGCGACACAGAACCTGGATGCAGCGCTCGACTTCGCTGTCACGACCGATCAGCGGATCAACGCCACCGGCCTTGGCCTTCTCGTTCAGATTGACGGTGTAGGCGGTCAGCGCATCACCATCCTTCTGCTTCTCTTCCGGCTCCTCGGTACCGCGGACGGCGCGCGGTTCGGCCGCGCTCGCCTTGCGGCCGATGCCGTGGGAGATGAAGTTCACCGCGTCGTAGCGCGTCATGTCGCGCTCGGCGAGGAAGTAAGCCGCGTGGCTTTCACGCTCGGCAAACAGGGCAACCAGAACATTAGCGCCGGTGACCTCTTCGCGGCCGGCATTTTGAACGTGAATGACGGCGCGCTGGATCACGCGCTGGAAACCGGCCGTCGGTTTCGCGTCCTCTTCATCGTCCACAACCAGCTCACCGAGCTCATTGTCGATATATTCTACCAGCGTGGCACGGAGCTCATCGAGATCCACGTCACACGCTTTCATTACGGAGCTAGCGTCCTGGTCGTCCACGAGGGCGAGAAGGAGATGCTCCAGCGTTGCAAATTCATGCCCACGCTCATTGGCATAACCCAAAGCGCGGTGCAGGGAGTCTTCCAAGTCGGCAGAGAAAGATGGCACCACTCTATTCCTTTTCCATCGTGCACTGGAGCGGATGTTGTCCACGCCGTGCAGCGTCCAAGACCTGGGCTACCTTTGTTTCGGCAACCTCGTACGTGTACACACCACACATACCGACACCGTTCTGATGAACATGAAGCATTATCCTGGCGGCATCTTCGGGAGTTTTCCGAAAGATCCCGACGAGGATCTCAACGACGAACTCCATGGGCGTGTAGTCATCATTGAGTAGCAGAACACGGTAAAGCGAAGGTTTCTTTGTCGCCGGCCGTGTCTTCGTGGCAATGCCGGTTTCTTCTTCAACGCCGTTATCTTCGTGATTTCGTTCGGTCATATTATAATCGTTCTTTTGAACAGTATCGGGTCGTTCAACTGACAGATAGGGAGGGGCAGCGCGACCGGAAAGGTGCGCTGTGCACTCCGTCCATCACAAACGATAACACGGAGTCGAGCGGACTGCAGGAATTTCACTGCAGACACGAAAAATTCCTGCATGCGGAACGCGTGCAGAAAAAAGAAGGGCCCGGCGAAAACCGGGCCCAGTCGGGGAGGAAAAATCTGTGGAGTCGCTTAGCGCTGGGATTGCGCCAGGTCGACAGCTGCAGAAACGCGATCGTTCAGCGGCTTGAAAGAGGTCTTGAACAGGTCGGCGAAGAGCTCGGACGTCTTGTTCATTTCAGACAGGTAGCTGTCCATGGAGGACTTGGCGTACTCGGACTGGATCTCGAAGATTTCCTGGACGGACTTCGCGGAAGCAACAGCCTTGGTCACCGCAACGCCCTCTTCCATAGCGGACTTGGCATAAGCAACGGCGTTCGCATTGACCGTCTCGATGCCCTTACCGGCAACAGTCGCGGTCTCGATGACTGCATCCATCGTTTCCTTGTGGAAGGCAGAAGCGTCATTCACCACAGAGATGGTCTTCTCGAAACCCTCTTTGAGAGCTTCATTGCTTGCGGAGGTCATGGTTTCGATCGTCTGGTTCATCGGGTTTCCAACTTTGATCTCGGGCGCAGCGGGCTTCGCTGCAACAGATTTAACGGTTTTCGGCTTGGCGGCGGTTTTCTTCGGCGCTGCCTTGGCAGCCGTCTTCTTGGTCGCCGTGGTCTTGCGAGCGCTTTTCGTCGCCGGTTTCTTGGCCGACACCTTTGCAGGCGTCTTCGGCTTGGCTTCAGCCTTGGTTTTGGCCGGCGCCGGAGATTTCTCGGTTACGTCAGTCATGGCTCAACACACTTCAGAGTCAGCGACCGCACTTCGCAGTCGCAGCATTACTACGCACTCGCAGCACGCGCGTCAAGCGAATTTTGTGCACTGCACAAATTTCGGACTTTCACGTAGCTGACAAGCCGAGCCCGTCGAATTGCGCGCTTATACTTAACCCGATGGAAACGGTGGGCGTCGCACCCTCTCGCGCATGAGACGTCTGCACGCCCCCTTTCTGGCCCTCCTCCTGGCCTTGAGTTTCGCGCTCGCGCCCTCTGCCAGCGCCAATAATCAACGTTATGCGGCTTTTGTGGTCGACCAGAATACCGGTGTAGTCCTGCACTCGAGACGGTCGGAGGCACAGCGCTACCCCGCTTCGCTGACCAAGATGATGACGCTCTATATGCTGTTCGAGGCGATCGATATCGGCGAGATTGGGCTGGAAGATCAGATCCGCGTTTCTGCCAACGCCGCCAGCGCCCCGCCCTCCGGCCTAGGTCTGCGCTCCGGCGATACAATACGTGTCGAGGACGCGATTCTCGCCCTGGTGGTGAAAAGCGCCAACGACGTTGCGGTCGCAGTCGGCGAACGCATCAGCGGAGGCGAACGTGCCTTCGCGGACGAAATGACCGTGCGCGCCCGGGCTCTGGGACTGGAGAACACCACCTTCCGCAACGCGTCCGGCCTGCCCAATTCGCGCCAGACCACGACTGCTCAGGACATGGCCCGTCTGGCTGTCGCCCTGCATCGGGATTTCCCCCAGTATTTCGACTTTTTCGACACGACCGAGTTCACCTATGGCGGTCGCACCTACCGCAATCACAATACGCTGGTCGGTCGCGTCAATGGTGTGGACGGCCTCAAGACAGGATATATCCGTGCGTCGGGTTTCAATGTCGTTGTGTCCGCCGAGCGGGGTGAGAACCGTCTTATCGCCGTGATCATGGGCGGCCCGACCGCCGCTGCTCGGGATGCCCATGCCGAGGAATTGCTGGAAGCGGCCTTCAACACGCTGGAACAGCGTCAGGACAGCCGCTTGTTTGCCGGGCTGACCATTCCGCGCCTCAACCCGGTGCGCGAACAGGCCATCATTGCCCGCGAGTTCGCCGAACTCGGGGTCGCTGCCCCCACGGAAATGGGATCGGCACAGTCTGCACCGCCGCTGCGTGTCGTTCTCGCTGACGAAGACGAGATGACCAGCCCCCTCGCCGCTCCCGCCGCCGAACGCTCCTCCCGGGATCCGGCGAATATCTGGTCTGTCCAGGTCGGCGCCTATCGTTCGGCTGACCAGGCACGTGAACGCCTCGCCCAGGTTGCCGCGCTTTCTCCAGCACTTGATAACGCCCAGCACGCTGCCCGGTCAGTTGATGTAAATGGCAATCAGCTTTGGCGCGCCCGTTTCGAGGCGCTCAGCGCCGAGGAAGCGCGCCAGGCGTGCAGTGATTTCGGCCGGTTCGACCAGGCCTGTTTCGCGGTCGCTCCGGGTCGTTAGACACACATTGTTCAGTCCTGCTGAGTTGACAGCGCCGGATCGCTCGCACACTTTCGCGCGCCTTGCACAACACAACCAATCCTCCCATCCGGCCTGGAATCACCGATGAACGTCGTCGTAGTCGAATCGCCTGCCAAGGCAAAAACCATCAATAAATACCTGGGCTCACAGTATACCGTACTGGCCAGTTTCGGACATGTCCGCGACCTTCCGCCCAAGGATGGCTCGGTCAAGCCGGACGAGGATTTCGAAATGGCCTGGGAGGTCGACAGCCAGTCGGCCAAACGTGTCAAGGCGATCGCCGATGCGGTCAAGGAAAGCGACAAGCTCATCCTGGCGACTGACCCGGATCGCGAAGGCGAAGCCATTTCCTGGCATTTGCTGGAAGCGCTGACCAAGCGCCGCGTGCTGAAGAATGTCACCGTCGAGCGTGTTGCCTTCAACGCCATTACCAAGCCGGCCATCCAGGAAGCCATGCGCCATCCGCGCGCCGTGGACATGGAACTGGTCAATGCCTATCTGGCCCGCCGCGCGCTGGACTATCTCGTCGGCTTCACCCTGTCGCCGGTGCTCTGGCGCAAGCTGCCCGGTTCGCGCTCGGCAGGCCGGGTCCAGTCCGTCGCCCTGCGCCTGATCTGTGACCGCGAGCTGGATATCGAGAAGTTCAAGGCCGAGGAATACTGGACCGTCGACGCCGATATCACGACCTGTGGCAGCAGCTTCCGCGCCAAGCTGGTCACGCTGGACGGCAAGAAGCTCCAGAAGCTATCGATCAAGGACCGCGCCTCTGCCAATGCCGCTGTCGAGGCGATCAATTCTGCCAGCCTCTCCATTTCCGGGATCGAGGCCAAGCCGACACGTCGCAATCCGCCGCCGCCCTTCACGACATCCACCCTGCAACAGGAAGCCGCGCGCAAGCTGGGTTTCTCTGCGACACGCACCATGCAGACGGCGCAGAAACTCTATGAAGGCGTCAATATCGGCGGTGAGACGGTTGGCCTGATCACCTATATGCGTACCGACGGTGTCTCCATGGTGCCCGAGGCGATCAGCCAGGCGCGCGATGTGATCGGCGACCAGCACGGTTCGCTCTATGTGCCGGCCTCGCCGCGCATGTATTCTTCCAAGGCCAAGAACGCCCAGGAAGCGCACGAAGCCATCCGCCCGACCAGCTTCTCCCGCCTGCCGGAGAATATGGACCTGGACGGCGACATGGCCCGTCTCTACAAGCTGATCTGGCGCCGTGCCGTTGCCAGCCAGATGGAGAGCGCCCGTTTCGAACGCACGACGATCGACGTCACCTCCGACGACGGCAAGACCGGCCTGCGCGCCACGGGTTCCGTGCTGATGTTTGATGGCTTCCTGACGCTTTACCAGGAAGGCCGCGACGACGAAGAGGATGAAGGCGAAGCGCGCCTGCCGAAAGTTGAGCAAGGCGCTGCCGCCGACGCTGCCAAGACCTATTCAGACCAGCACTTCACCCAGCCGCCGCCACGCTTTACCGAGGCCTCTCTCGTCAAGCGCATGGAAGAGCTGGGCATTGGTCGCCCGTCGACCTACGCCTCCACGCTGCAGGTGCTGCGTGACCGCGACTATGTCCGCATGGACAAGAACCGTTTCCACCCGGAGGACAAGGGCCGCGTGGTTATTGCCTTCCTAGAGAATTTCTTCAGCCGCTATGTCGAATACGACTTTACCGCGGACCTGGAGGGTCAGCTCGACAAGGTCTCTGCCGGTGATCTGGACTGGAAACAGCTGCTGCGTGACTTCTGGACACACTTCAAGGCGGCGGTCGAAGAGATTGGCGAGCTTCGCATCACCAATGTCCTGGACGCCCTCAATGAAGCCCTGGCCCCGCACATCTTCCCGGAAAAGGAAGACGGCAGCGATCCACGCCTGTGCCCGTCCTGTAACGAAGGCACGCTGAGCCTGCGCCTCGGCAAGTTCGGTGCTTTCCTGGGTTGTTCCAATCACCCGGATTGCAAGTTCACACGCCAGATGAGCCCGCAGGACGCCGACAGCGTCATCGAGGGGGATGGCCAGATCGCTATCGATCCGGAGAGCGGCAAGCCTATCACGCTGAAAGACGGTCGTTTCGGCCTCTATCTGGAGATGGAGCTGGAGGGAGAGGACAAGCCCAAACGCGCATCCATCCCCAAGGGCTGGGACGCGCATGCCCTGACCGAGGACCAGGCCATCAAGCTGATGAGCCTGCCGCGCCTGGTCGGTGAACACCCGGATGATGGTCAGCCGATCACCGCAGCCATCGGCCGTTACGGCCCCTATGTCCACCACGAAAAGACCTATGCGAACCTCGCCAATGTCGAGGAAGTTTTCGAGGTCGGACTCAACCGGGCCGTATCCGTCATCGCCGACAAACGCGCCAATCCGGGCCGCCGTGGCACAGCTGCCACCGCGCTCAAGGAACTGGGCGAACATGACGGCAAGCCCGTCCGCATCATGAGCGGCCGGTATGGCCCCTATGTGAAATACGAAAAGATCAACGCCACCCTGCCCAAGGGCACCGAGCCGGAATCGGTGACGCTGGAACAGGCCATGGAGTTGGTCGAGGCCAAGGCCGCCAAGGGCGGCAAGAAGAAGCCGGCGGCCAAGAAGAAAACCGCCGCCAAGAAAAAAGCGCCCGCGAAGAAAAAGGCTCCGGCCAAGAAGTCGACCAAGAAGGCTGACAGCGAGTCGTGAGCGATCTTGATCCGAAGCTGGCCGGATTTACCCGCGAAGGCCTTGTCGCGGCGATCAAGTCGGGTGAAGGCCATTTCGGCAAGCGCGAGCTCGCTCGCGCGCTCGGCCTGAAGGGCGCCGACCAGAAACGTCATCTCAAGGAACAGCTCGCACTGCTCGAGGATGAAGGCGTCGTCTCCCGCGATAACAAGAAGAATTATGTTCTCGCCGGCGCCTTGCCGGCAGTGACTGTCGTCGTCATTACCGGGCGCGATGAGCATGGCGAATTGTTGGCCGAACCCGCGCGAGCAGACCGCGGCGCACCGATTATCCGCCTCGCTCCCGGCGAAGGGGCTGGCGGCAAGGGTGAAACCGCCGTCGGTATTGGCGACAAGGCACTTGTGCGCCTCGCCGAACAGGAAGACGGCAGTTATGAAGCCCGCATGCTCAAGAAGCTGGGCCAGAGCGCCCACCGCATTCTCTGTGTGATGCGCAAGCCCGAGAAGGGTTATGCCCGTCTCCTGCCGGTGGACCGTCGCTCCCGCCATGAACTCATTCCGGCCAAGGGCGAAGGCGAGAAAGCCGCTGATGGCGAGCTGGTGCTGTGCCGGATCGCCAAGGAGCGCCGCTTCGGCCTGAAAACTGCCGAGATTGTCGAAGTGCTCGGCGATGCAGACAGCGCCGGCGCGGGCAGTGTGATCGCCCTGCATGCACACGGCGTCCCGCAAGGCTTCTCCGAGGCTGAACTGCAGGAAGTCAAGGCGATCAAGCCCGCCAGTATGGGCAATCGTACCGATCTGCGTGATCTGGCTCTGATCACCATCGACCCCGACGATGCCAAGGATCATGACGACGCTGTCTGGGCAGCGCCGGACGAGGATCCCAGCAACAAGGACGGCTGGGTCGTGATGGTGGCCATCGCGGACGTCGCAGCCTATGTGCAAAGCGGTGGTTCGCTGGATCGCGGCGCCTACAAGCGCGGAAATTCCGTCTACCTGCCTGACCGGGTCATTCCGATGCTGCCGGAACGCCTGTCCAACGACCTCTGCTCCCTGCGCGAGCTGGAAGAACGCCCCTGCCTGGCCGTCCGCATGGTCTTTGACCGCAATGGCAGCAAGAAGTCCCACAAATTCATCCGGGGCTGGATGAAGTCGGCTGCCAAATTGGCCTATACAGATGCGCAGGACGCGATCGAAGGCGGTGGCTCGAACAAGGCCATGGCATTGCTGGACGTCGTCCTCAGACCCCTCTGGGGCGCCTATGAGGCGCTGCAAAAGGCCCGCGCCGCGCGCGAACCGCTGGAGATTGATGCGCCGGAACGACGTGTCCGTGTGTCCGAGAGCGGTGAAGTCCTCGGTGTCCAGGTCCGTGAGCGTTTCGATGCACACAAGCTGATCGAAGAGTTCATGATCCAGGCCAATGTCTGTGCGGCAGAAAGCCTGGAGAAGAAGCGCACCCCGCTGATCTATCGCGTTCACGAACAGCCCTCGCGCGAAAAAATCGATGGACTGGCGAGCTTCCTGCCGACGGTCGGCTTCAAATGGGTACGTGGCGAGAAACCGGCGACCGGCCGTTTCAACAAATTGCTGGCACAGGCCAAGGGGACCGAGCACTACGAAACGGTCAACGAGGTCGTCCTGCGCTCCCAGAGCCAGGCTGTCTACGAAACCGACAATGCTGGCCATTTCGGGCTCAACCTCGACCGCTATGCCCACTTCACCTCACCCATCCGTCGATATGCCGACCTGACGGTGCACCGTGCGCTGATCCGGGCGCTGGACCTGGGCAATGACGGTCAGAGCGACGAGGAACGTAGTCGCCTCGCCTCCATCGCGGACGAGATCACCCAATCCGAACGCCGCGCCATGGCCGCAGAGCGCGATGCTGTGGACCGTTTCATCGCGCTTTACCTGGCAGAACGGGTCGGTGGCGAGTTTGACGGTCGTATCACCGGTCTGACGCGCTTTGGTGCCTTTGTGCGCCTGGCCGAGACCGGCGCCGACGGTCTGGTCCCTGTATCCACCCTTGGTCATGAACGCTTCGAACATGACGAGGCCACCCATGTCCTGGTCGGCATGGAAAGCGGCGGACGTTATCGCCTGGGCATGAATGTGAAGGTGCGTATCGAAGAGGCCACGCCCATAACGGGCGGGCTCCTGCTGGAGATGCTCACCGATCCGGAACCGGGTCCTCGTCCGAACCGGCGCAATCGCGGCCGCGGCCGACCGGGTCATGCCCCCAAGCGTGGTGGCCGTCCCTGGAAGAAGGGCAAGCGGCGATGAGCGATGAGAGCCATGACAGGAAACTGCCGGCGATCCGCCCGCGTCTCGCAGCCTCGCTGATCCTGACCCGCGGCGACCGGGACAATCTTGAAGTCTTGATGGGCAGACGGTCGTCCAGACACGTCTTCATGCCCAATAAATACGTTTTTCCGGGCGGACGCGTGGACCGTGCCGACAATACAGCACCGCTTGCCGCTGACCTGGCCAGCGAACCGCTTCACGTAATGCAGAAACACCTCCCGGAACGCCGGGCGCGGGCTGCTGCCGTGGCTGCCGTCCGCGAAACCGCGGAAGAAACCGGATTGCTCATCGCCGCCCGGGGCGCGACACGCTCGCGCCATCCGCACTGGCAGCCCTTCCAGCGCGATGGCCTTTTGCCGGACCTCTCCGCCCTGCGCCTCATCACTCGCGCCATCACGCCTCCGGGACGCAAACGCCGCTTTGACACCTGGTTCTTCACCGCAGACGTATCTGCACTGGCCGATGAGCGCGCGCCGGTACCCAGCGAGGAACTCGAAGATGTTCACTGGGTAGCCTTCCCGGACGCCAAGAAACTTGACCTGCCCATCGTCACGCATTTCGTGCTGGAGGAGTTGCTGCGCGTCCAACCGCCCGAGCCCCAGCCCGTGCGTTGTTTCCGGGCACGTCACGGCAAGATGCTGGTGGAAGATATCTGACCCGCTCGCGCATGCAGGGTGAAAATTTCTAGGACAAGCGTGCTGCCCGGTCCTATAGCTGGGGCATGTCCACAGCGCATTTCTTCACTGACAAGGCTTTCGCCAACAATCGTTCGTTGATCGCAGCCATTTGTTGTGCTGCGGTTTGTGGCATCGTTTTCGGCCTGTCCATGCCACTGATTTCGCTGCGCCTGGAAGAAATGACCGGCTCCGGCCTGATGGTCGGGCTCAATGGCGCTGCTGCAGCACTGTCGACCCTTGTGATCGCGCCGCTGGTTCCCCGCCTGATGGCGCTGCTGGCGCCGCGTCGGCTTCTCGTGCTCTCACTGGTCGGCGCGGCGGGCCTGTTCACACTGCTGCCGGTTTTTCCAGTCGTGCTGATGTGGTTCCTGCTGCGTTTTCTGATCGGCTGTTTCATGACCGTGATCTTCGTGATTTCGGAAAGCTGGATCAATCAGATCGTCTCACCGGACAGGCGCGCCCTGATGCTTGGTGTCTATGGCACGGCACTTTCCGGCGGCTTCGGTATTGGCGGCCTGCTTTTCTCCGCACTGCACGGTGCCGGCGACACAGCCTTTTATCTGGGTGCCTTCATCTTCCTGGCCGGCACCCTTCCGATTCTTTTCCTGGAGGGCCCACAGGCCACAGCGCCGGATGCGGAATCCACTTCGCTGCCCAGCCTGATCAAGACCGCCATGATCGCGCCCAGCGCCATCCTTGCCGGTCTGGCCTTCGGTGCGACGGAGACCCTGCTCTATTCCATGTTGCCGGTGTATGGCAAAAACATCGGGCTAGAGCACACGATGATCGGCCTGATGGTCCTTGCCGTGGCCCTGGGAGCCATCGTATTCCAGCTCCCGATCGGCTGGGTTGCGGATAGGACATCGCGTCGCCTGACCCTGCTCTGGATCGCTGTCATCGCAACATTTGCGTCTGTGCTGGCCGGGTTTGCCGGCAACAACACCCTGTTGCTTCTGCCCATCCTGTTTGTGCAGTCCGGCGTCGTCAGCGGGCTCTACACGGTCGGTCTCTCCCTCCTCGGTGAACGCTTCACCGGCGGAGCAATTGCCACCGCGAACGCGACCTTCATCTTTGCATATGGCGTAGGATCACTGGTCGGCCCGCCGACCGCAGGGCTGGCCATGGACGCGGTTGGCCCCTGGGGCCTGCTCGCTGTTCTCGCCGGGATTACGGGCGCCTATGTCATTGTTGTGTCGCTGCGTACAGTTTTTGGCGGTGCCAAGAGTTGACACTCAGCCCCGCGTGAGTATGTTCGCGCGCTCTCGCGACGGCAATGGGGCCGTTTGTGCGCGATGAACCAGGACTTTTGAGCCATGGCGAAGCCAACAACGATCAAGATCCGCCTGAACTCCACGGCTGGAACCGGTTACTTCTACGTAACCAAGAAAAACGCGCGCACCATGACCGAGAAGCTCGTGCTGAAAAAGTACGATCCGGTTGCCCGCAAGCACGTTGAGTTCAAAGAAGGCAAAATCAAGTAAGCTGTTAAAGCTTAACTTGTTTTCGTATCAGGCTGCAGCTCATGCTGCGGCCTGAACTCGATTCCGGCCATCGGTTTTCGCCTCATAGAGCGCGGCATCGGCCCGGCGCAACAGCGATTCCATCGGCTCTCCCGACGATGCCTGGGCCAGGCCAACACTGACTGTGACCGGCAGTTCCAGCTCGTCCGACAGCTTGAACAATTCACTGCAGACACTGCGGCGAATGCGCTCGGCAGCATGCTCGGCCTCGGCCAGACCAGAGCCCGGCATCAGAATCACAAACTCCTCACCGCCATAACGCGAAGCTAGGTCCAGCGCCCGCAATTGTGCGGTAATGCGCTGGGCAAAGATTTTCAGCACCACATCTCCGGCCTCATGGCCATGCGTGTCGTTGATGCGCTTGAAATAGTCGATATCCAGCAAAAGCACGGAAACTGGTGCTCCACCGGCATTCGCGCTCTCGACCGCCTGGCGCAGACGCGATTCGATGAAACGACGATTGTGCAGCCCTGTCAGCGCGTCGGTGATCGCCATGTTCAGGCTCTCATCCAGGCGATTGCGAAGCTTGTCCGCATAGCGTTTGCGACGCAGCTGGGTGCGCACACGCGCAGCGAGCTCGCTGGCATCTACCGGCCGGTAGACAATGTCATTTGCACCCAGCTCCAAAGCCTTCACGGCCATCTTGACGTCATCCGGGTTGACGATGGCGACGATCGGAATCTGACGTGTCGCCGTATCGGATCGAATGCGAGCACACACACGCAAACCGTCAAAGGTCGGACAGGTCAGGTCCAGCAACATCAGATCGATACCGCTCTGCATGCGCTTGACTGCCGAGGCGGGCTCCAGCTCGTAGTCTGCGTCAATTCCGTCCGGAAAAGCGCGGGCAAAACGTTTGCCGCTACGTTCCTCGCTGGTGACGACAAGCGCGGTTGCGGGCTGGGCATCCAGCTCGACCGGGTCAGCCACGATACCGGCAAGCGCCCCGCCCTGGTCGCGATAGCGCAACTCGTCCAGCACGGCCTTCAGACGCAATAGACTGCGTACGCGTGCAAACAAGGTGACATCGTCGATCGGCTTGGTCAGGAAATCATCAGCACCACATTCCAGACCCCGAATGCGATCCTCGCGCTGATCCAGCGCTGTGACCATGATGACCGGGATGTGGCGGGTTTGCAGATCGACCTTCAGGCGCTGGCAGGTCTCGTAACCATCAATGCCAGGCATCATGATGTCGAGCAGGATCAGGTCGGGTTGTTCCTGGCGAGCGAGATCGATGGCATCAACACCGTTCTCGGCCGTGCACACGTCGAAATACTCGGCAAGGAGCTTCGCCTCCAGCATTCGGACGTTGGCAGGCTGGTCATCGACGACAAGAATACGGGCACTCATCGTCTACCCCCTAGTCCAAGAATTGGCGAACCGTTTCAATGAAGGTGGAGACGGTGATGGGTTTGGACAGATAGGCTTCGCAGCCGCCTTTGCGAATGCGTTCCTCATCGCCCTTCATGGCAAAGGCCGTGACCGCGACGACCGGAATCGTCTGCAGGGAATCATCTTCCTTGAGCCATTTCGTCACTTCCAGGCCAGAGACCTCCGGAAGCTGAATGTCCATGAGAATGAGATCAGGTGTGTGTTCACGCGCCATTTCAAGCGCCTTGAAACCATCCTTGGTCTGCAAGGTCTCATACCCATGAGCCTCAAGCAGATCGTTGAAGAGCTTCATATTGAGCTCGTTATCTTCGACGATCAGGACCTTTTTCGGCATGACCTGCAGCATAGCGACGACACGCTTCCCGTAGATGGTGCGCCTTTGCGGCGCTTGTTGAACCCCTCGTGCACTAAAACCGATCTTCCTTAACCAACAATGAGTCAGGCGGCGCTTTTCTTGCCCCGTAGAACAAGATAAGAACAAAGCCAGCGATACAAGCTTATATCTAAAGGCATATAAGGCAAAATCATGATCCGGCTCGGCATCGATCTCGGCGGTACGAAAATCGAGGCGCTCGCTATTGATGAAACGGGTGTCGAGCTGGTCCGGAAACGGGTCCCGACCCCGCGCGCCTATGAGGCCGGATTGCTTGCTATAACTGAGTTGGTCAGCGAACTGGAGCGAGAAATCGGCAAGTCCATGCACGTCGGCATCGGCCACCCCGGCTCGCTCAGCCCCGCCACGGGCCTCATGCGCAACGCCAATTCGACCTGGCTCAATGAGACCCCTTTCAAGTCAGACCTTGAGGCACGATTGGGACGAGCGATTCGCCTGGCCAATGATGCGGATTGTTTTGCCTTGTCCGAAGCCGTCGACGGCGCCGGGCGAGATTATCGAACGGTTTTTGGCGTCATCATTGGCACGGGTGTAGGCGGCGGGATCGTGGTGGATCGCACGCTTCACACTGGTGCCCAACGTATTGCCGGAGAATGGGGTCACAACCCCCTGCCCTGGATGAGCCCGGACGAGTTTCCAGGGCCCCGATGCTGGTGCGGACGTGTTGGCTGTATTGAAACCTTTCTTTCCGGCCCCGGCTGGGCCTCGATACACAACAACGAATACGCGTCTCAACTCACGGCCGAACAGATCGCAACCGACCCTTCCGAGCAATGCGTCGACAGTCGTGCCGACTATGCCGCGCGTCTCGGCCGTGCGCTGGCGAGCGTCATCAACATCATAGATGCCGACTGCGTTGTCCTGGGCGGAGGTGTGTCCAATACACCGGGCCTGGCACAAGCGGTCGAAACGCGGCTTGCCGAGTGGGTCTTCTCCGACATTTGCCGGACGCGTGTGGTGACCAATCAGCACGGCGACAGTTCCGGTGTCCGCGGAGCGGCCTGGCTGTGGGGACCTGATGAATGAGTGACGCCGGCGCTTATTGCCGGTCCTGCCTGGAACCGGTCGCGGTGGATCTTCGACAATGCCCCGCCTGCGGCTCCCGCCGCATTCTGCAGCACAACGAGCTGAATACACTGGCCATCGCCCATATCGATTGCGATGCGTTTTTCGCGGCGATCGAGAAGCGCGACAATCCGGAGCTGGAAGACAAGCCGGTCATTATCGGCGGCGGTCAGCGCGGCGTCGTCTCCACAGCCTGTTACGTCGCGCGCATGTATGGCGTTCACTCGGCCATGCCTATGTTCAAGGCCCTCGCCGCCTGTCCCGACGCCGTCGTGATCAAGCCGGATCATGGCAAATACACAAAGGAAGGATACAGGATCCGCGACATGATGCGCGAGATGACGCCGCTGGTTGAACCGCTGTCCATCGACGAGGCCTTCCTCGACCTGTCCGGTACAGAACGCCTGCACAACGCCCCGCCAGCGCATACCTTGTTGCGGCTGCAACGGAAGATCTGGGAAGAAGTCGGGATCACGGTGTCCGTTGGGCTGTCGCACAACAAGTTTCTCGCCAAGACAGCCTCGGACCTGGAAAAACCTGACGGGTTTGCGGTGATCGGCAAGGCTGAGACGATGGACTTCCTGGTCAAACGCCCGGTGCGCGCCATCTATGGCGTTGGCCCGGCCTTTGCCAAAAAGCTGGAGCGCGATGGTCTGCACACCCTCAACGATATCCGCCAGCGCGGCGACAAGGCGATGGCCCAGCGTTATGGCGATATGGGTTATCACCTCTCGCGTCTTTCGCGCGGAGAGGACACTCGGCGGGTCAATCCGGTCGGCGAGCGCAAGAGCGTCTCCTCCGAGACCACGTTCAATGCCGACATCAATGACCTCCGGGAGCTGGAGAAACGTCTCTACCGGCTGTGCGTGAAAGTCGCCGACATCATGAAGTCCAAGGAGATTTCCGGCACGGTCATCACCCTCAAGCTCAAGAGCTCGACCTTCAAGACCAAGACTCGCCGGCGCACACTGACCGAACCCAGCCAGCTGGCCGACACCCTGTTCAAGGTAGGACGCGAACTCCTGGCCGCCGAAACCGACGGCACGCGCTATCGTCTGATTGGCATCGGCTATTCCGGTCTCATCGACGCCGTTGGCGATAGTGGAGACTTGCTAGACCCACAGGCCATCCGCCGGGCCACGGCAGAACGCGCCATGGACAAGGCCCGGGCAAAGTTTGGAACCGATGCTGTGGTCAAGGGACGGGCCTTGAGGTCGGCTAAAGATACCCGTCAAACCAGTCATACGGCAGGCTCCAGAACGCCTTCGCGGAGCGACTGAAAGCGCCATGATGGTCAATTCGTTTTGCCCCGAGCTCTGCCGGGTCAAGGCGTAGCTGTTCGGTCGGCGCGGCGGTGTAGAAGCTCAGGAGATCATCGGCAGAACGCCGGGAACAGAGCTGGTCGTCGGTGAAGGTCCAGTCTCGGATGGGCGCGGATATCCTGTCGAACCCGTGTTCGCCCAGTTCTTCATAGAATTCCGTGAAATAACCGGGCCTCTGGGACCATTGACGCCATTGGGTGAAGACATCACGCGGCAAGGCCGTTCCGGTCCACAAGCCACCGGCCGGGATGTGATTGTGCAAGGCCAGCATGAAAGGACCATAAGCCCACCAGAATAACAGCGCCTTGTGTCGATAGCCGGGCTCATGAGCCCCGTGATAGCCGGTCCCGGCGGTGACGAAACCGTGCGCCTTCGCCTTGTGCGCATTGTCCGCAAAACCCAGCAGGTGAGCGCCGACCGAGTGGCCCAGCGTAAACAGCGGTTTGCCGGGTGCCAGCGCTTCGGCTGCATCCAGCGCCGCAGGAAAGTCCAAGCGCGCCCAATCCATGATGTCAGCATCAAAGCCGCGCATCTGCTCCGGGGCGGATCCAGCGATACCGCGATAATCATAGATCAGGGCCGCATAGCCGCGCTCAGCGCCAAAACGGGCCATCCGCGCATAGAGTTCCTTGGGGAAACCGGTTCCCGACGAGATCAGCACCGTTGCCCGGGCGTTCTCCAGCAGAATACTGCGGGCGGACAGCATGTAGCCGTCTCGCGCTGGCAGGTAGAATTCGTGTTCGTGAATCGGGACCATGAGACCAGCATGCCCATTTACGTTCGCGTCAGGTCAAGCTTCACGATTGCATGGGCCGCATGCCTGACCTAAAGCGGGGGCAACAATGCCAATGGAGAGTCCCATGTCCGCCATCGACACCCGCCTTGCCGACCTCGGTATCGCCCTGCCCGAACCGGTTGCCCCGGTCGCCAATTACGTTCCGTTCGTGCGCACCGGCAACCAGGTCTTCATCTCTGGCCAGGTTTCGATTGGCGCTGAAGGTCTGGTGAAGGGCACGCTGGGCGGCGATATGGATATCGCTGCGGGTCAGGCCGCGGCGCGTCTGTGCGCCATCAACCTGATCTCCCAGCTCAAGGCCGCCTGTGAGGGTGACCTTTCCCGTGTGAAACGCGTGGTGAAACTGGGCGGGTTTGTTGCTGCGACCGCCGATTTCACCGACATCCCGCAAGTCATCAATGGCTGTTCCGACCTGATGGTCGAAGTGTTCGGCGATGCCGGCCGCCACGCGCGTTCAGCGGTGTCCTGTCCGGTCCTGCCGCTCGGCGCGGCTGTCGAAGTCGATGGCGTGTTCGAAGTGGAGTGACACGACGCCATCCCTCTCCCTCTCGAGGGAGAGGTTCGAGCGAAGCGAGGGGAGACGGGTGCGCAGCGAAAGCTGCGCCAGGGAAAATCCGTGCCACTCATCGCCCCTTCGGGGCACTTTCCCCGAGGGGACAGGGGAGAAGGATGAACGTGTCACCGCTCAATTCTTTACTTCCACCAGACAGCGGGCGCATCGAGGGTTTGCAGGCGATGGCAAACGCGCACGGCGCAAAATGGCTGGAAGAAGAGCTGGAGCATCGTTCCTGCGACCGCAAAAGGGTTCGCCAAACCCTTCTCCGCGCGTTCCAGCGCCATGGCGGCGAAACCGCTCAACAAGAGAACAGCGAGAAATACCAATCCCGCTGACAAGGCTTCAATCAAATAGGCCTGCTCGGGTTTAAAGACCTCTGACGAGACCAGAGCGAAGACCATCAGAGGCCAAGCTGCCAGGCCAATTTTCACGAAGCCCCCCGGCAGTGGCGACGACAGGTGTCCATTCGAGCGAACGAACACCTGCGCCATAAAGACCAATGCAATAGCGACCCCAACAAGCCCGACCGCTACCGCACTTTCAACCTGCCCAGATGCTTCCAGTGCCACGCGAATGATCAATCCGACAGGCATGGCGGCACTTACAAGAATGGGGTGTTTGGTCAGGTCCAACTATTTGCCCTAGCTATTCATCCCGCCATCAGCATTGATGACCGCCGCATTGACGTAGGAGCTCTCGTCGGACGCCAGGAAGGTCGCGAGGGACGAGATCTCCTCGACCGTGCCGTAACGACCGATCGGGACCATCATCTTCTGGAAGTCCGCCTTGTCGCCATCGGCCGGGTTCATGTCGGTGTCGATCGGACCGGGCTGGATGACATTGGAACGGATCTGTTTGCGGCCCAGCTCGCGCGCGGCGCCGCGAGCCAGCAGCTGAACACCGGACTTGGACGC
Source organism: Maricaulis sp. MIT060901 (assembly GCF_047123815.1). Classification (NCBI taxonomy): domain Bacteria; kingdom Pseudomonadati; phylum Pseudomonadota; class Alphaproteobacteria; order Maricaulales; family Maricaulaceae; genus Maricaulis; species Maricaulis sp. MIT060901. Next base: position 3,088,434 of record NZ_CP138920.1, on the reverse strand, counting down.
GGAATAGACCGCAATGCCCGGCGCCATGACCGCTTCGGCTGCAACTGAACCAATGGTGATGATGGAGCCGCCATGCTCCATGACTTCATAAGCTGCGCGGAAGGCTTCGAACGGCGCGCGCAGATTGATCGCCATGGTGCGTTCCCACTCTTCGTCGGAGCATTTGGCGATCGTCGTCAGCGGGTAGACCCCGGCGTTGTTGACCAGGATATCCAGCTTGCCGAAGCTTTCCACCACGCCGCGGACCAGCTTGTCTGTTGCGCCCGCCTGTGCGGCATCACAGTGAATGGCCTCAGCCTTTCGACCCATGCCGCGGATCTCTTCGGCGACGGCTTCCGCCGCGGCCTTTGACCCGCCATAGCTCAGCGCGACATCAGCGCCCTCTGCTGCATACGCCTTGGCAATCGCTGCGCCGATACCGCGGCTACCGCCCGTGACCAATGCCGTCTTACCGGCCAACCGTGTGCTCATGCTATCTCCCCTTAATGGTGTTCTTTTGCACTGGAGAAAGCTTAGGGCGATGTTCACCCTTCGCCCAGTGGTAACATCGACTTGACTGTGAATTTAGTGCTCGCCCCCTCGCCCCGGCCCTGAGCGTCGTCTACATGGTGTCCGGGTTAACTTATGGGGTCTGATCGATGACACGCGTTATTGCCTTGCTTGCTGCTGCCGCATTCCTGCTCGGCTGCCAGCAGGCGCCTGCCGATGCACAGCTGACCGAGCCCGAGCGGGATGAAGTCCGCGAACTGGTTCGCGAATACATCCTCTCCAATCCAGAGATCATCGAGGAAGCCCTGATCGAACTGCAACGTCGCGCCCGCGATCGCGAAATGCGCAGCTTCTATACGGCTATTGAAGCCAATCATGACGCCATCTACGGCGATCCCCGCGATGCGCGGATCGGCCCGGATGATGCCGATATCATCATCGTCGAGTTTGTCGACTACAAATGCTCTTACTGCCGCATCGCCGCGGAATGGCTCGACAGCGCGACGGAGCGTTATGGCGACCGTGTCCAGATTATTTTCAAGGAATACCCGGTGCTCGGCTCCGACTCGATCGAAGCGGCCCGGGCGGCTCTCGCCGCCCTGCGCCAGGGCGAAGACGTCTATCGCGCTTTCCACCACGAGATGATTACAGCCTCCGGCCCCCTTCCGTCGGGCCGGATCGACAGCCTGGCGCAGATGGCCGGCGTGGATGTCGCCCAGATGCGTGAAGACATGCAGGACCCGGCCCTGATGGCCCAGATCGGCGAGGTCCGCACGCTCGGTCAGGTCATGGGCGTTACCGGCACGCCCTTCTTCATCGTGGATGGCCGCGTTATCCCGGGCGCCAATGAGCTGGGCCTGGAACAAGCGCTTCAGGCCGCCCTGGCGGGGTAGGCGATTTTTGGGACCTACGAAAAGCCCGGATCAAAACCCGGGCTTTTTTTGATTCTAGATCAAACCACTCAGCGGGCTCGATGGATCGGCATAACGTTTTTTCGGCATACGTCCGGCCAGATAGGCTTCACGGCCGCCGATAACGGCGTGTTTCATGGCCTGTGCCATGCGGATCGGGTCTCGTGCCTCGGCGATGGCGGTGTTCATAAGAACGCCGTCACAGCCCAGCTCCATCGCGACAGCCGCATCTGACGCGGTACCGACACCTGCATCGACAATCACCGGAACGCTGGTCTGCTCGATGATGAGGCGGATATTGACCGGGTTCTGGATGCCCAGACCGGAGCCGATCGGCGCGCCGAGCGGCATGATGGCGCAACAGCCGATCTCTTCCAGCTTCTTTGCGTAGACCGGATCATCAGAGCAATAGACCATGACGTCGAACCCGTCCTTGATCAGGAGTTCGGCAGACCGCAGGGTCTCCGCCATGTCCGGATAGAGGTGTTTCGGGTCGGACAGGACCTCCAGCTTGACCAGGTTCCAGCCGCCCGCCTCACGCGCCAGGCGCAGGGTGCGCACTGCGTCTTCTCCAGTGAAACAGCCCGCCGTATTGGGCAGATAAGTGTAGTCGTCCGGCGAAATGAAATCGACCAGGCGCGGCTCGTCCGGATTGGACAGGTTCACCCGGCGCACAGCGACGGTGATCATCTCGGCACCGGAAGCCTTCAGCGCCTCGGCGTTCTGGGCATAGGTCTCGTACTTGCCGGTGCCGATGATGAGGCGGGAATTGAACGTCCGCCCGGCCACGACCAGCGGCTTGTCCTCGATGGTTTTGTCCAGGGTCATCGCGTCATCCATTTATCCACCTCCGACAAAGGCGACGATTTCCAGCCGGTCGCCTGATTCCAATTGTGTATCCGCATAGAGCGATTTGGGGACGATTTCGAGATTGCGTTCCACCGCCACCTTGCGGCCATTGATCTGCAATTCCTCAAGCAGGCCAGCGACCGACAGGCCGGTATTCACCGATTTAGTCTCGCCATTCACCGTCAATTCGATCACGTCACCGCTCACTTCGCTTGTGTCACCGTTCAGACACGTCGTAGAACTTCCCCACGCTGATTTGCAAGGCCATGACGAAACCGATCTACATCATCAACGGGCCCAACCTCAATTTGCTGGGCACGCGCGAGCCGGAAATCTATGGCGCGCTGACACTGGACCAGATTCGCGAGGCCTGTGAGGCTCACGCCGGCAAATCTGGGATGCCCGTCGCCTTCTTTCAATCCAATCACGAGGGACAGCTGATCGACTGGCTGCATGACGCCAACGTCAACGGCAGTGCTGTGGTCATCAATCCCGGTGCATACACACATACATCAATCGCTTTGCATGACGCTGTTCGCGCTATAGAACCTCCCGTCATCGAAGTTCACTTGTCCCAAACGGCAGCCCGTGAAGAGTTCAGACACCAATCCTTCATTGCCGCTGCTGCAAAGGGCAGTATTACCGGTTTCGGTCTGGCTAGTTACTTGCTGGGGATCGATGCCGCTGTTCAAAGCCTGAACACCTGAGACAATCAAAGGCCCATTCCATGAGTTCTGATTCCCAAACCGGTGCACCGCTTGATACCCGCCTAGTTCGTGATCTCGCGAAGATCCTGCGTGACAAGGAACTGACTGAAATCGAAGTGGAGCACGGTGAGCTCAAGCTGCGCATCGCGCGTGAAATCACTGCTGCCCCGGTCGTCCAGACCGTCGCCGCCGCACCCGTCGCAGCTGCACCTGCCCCTGCCGCCGCTCCGGCTGCAGTGCCGGCCAGCCCGCCGGAAACCCCGGCTGCCCAGGACACGGCTGACATGTCCGCGCATCCGGGCGTCGTCACCTCACCGATGGTCGGCACGGCCTATCTCAAGCCGAACCCGGACAGCGAGAATTTCGTCAAGGTCGGCGATAATGTGAAACAGGGCGACACCATCCTGCTGGTGGAAGCCATGAAGACCTTCAACCCGATTACGGCGGAAAAGTCCGGCAAGATCGCGGAACTTCTCGTGGAAGACGGCCAGCCGGTCGAATACGGCGAACCGCTTTTCATTCTCGTCTAATCGCTCACCCCTTTTGCGAGCGCGCCCATGTTTGACAAAATCCTGATCGCCAATCGCGGCGAAATTGCTCTTCGTGTCCACCGCGCCTGCCGCGAGATGGGCATCCGTACGGTGGCTATCCATTCCGAAGCCGATGCCGACGCGATGCATGTCCGCCTCGCTGACGAGAGCGTGTGTGTCGGCCCGCCGCCGGCCGGCAAGAGCTATCTGAACGTTCCCGCCATTATCGCGGCGGCAGAAGTGACCGGCGCCCAGGCCATCCACCCGGGTTACGGCTTCCTGTCGGAGAACGCGCGTTTCGCCGAGATCGTTGAAGCCCACGGCTTCACCTTCATCGGCCCGACGGCAGACCATATCCGCATCATGGGTGACAAGATCACCGCCAAGCAAACCGTCATGGACGCCGGCATCCCCGTCGTGCCCGGTTCTGAGGGCGGCGTCGCCACCTATGAAGAGGCGATCCCGATCGCCGAGAAGATCGGCTATCCGGTCCTCATCAAGGCGGCATCGGGTGGTGGTGGCCGCGGCATGAAGGTCGCCGAGACCGCTGCGGACCTGAAAGAAGCCATGGATACCGCCTCGACCGAAGCCGCGGCGGCGTTTGGTGACGGCACGGTCTATATCGAGAAATATCTCGGTCGCCCGCGCCATATCGAGATCCAGATCCTGGCTGACACGCATGGCAATGTCGTGCACCTGGGCGAGCGCGATTGTTCGCTGCAGCGTCGCCACCAGAAAATCCTCGAGGAAGCCCCCTCACCGGCACTGAACGCGGAAGATCGCGCCAAGATCGGTGAAACCGTGTCCAAGGCCATCGGTGCCATCGGTTATCGCGGTGTGGGCACGATCGAATTCCTGTGGGAAGACGGCGAATTCTATTTCATCGAGATGAATACCCGCCTGCAGGTGGAACATCCGGTCACCGAAATGATCACCGGTATCGACCTGGTGCGCGAACAGATCCGCGTTGCTGACGGTGCGCCGCTGGAGATCACCCAGGAGGACATCAAGTTCCGAGGCTGGGCGATCGAATGCCGGATCAATGCCGAGAATCCGAAAACCTTTGCGCCGTCTCCGGGCAAGGTCACGGATTTCCATGCACCAGGTGGTCTGGGCGTGCGCCTAGATAGTGCCCTCTATGCCGGCTACTCCATTCCGCCCTATTATGACAGCCTGATCGGCAAGCTGATCGTCCATGGCCGTACCCGCGAAGAAGCCCTGCTGCGCCTTCGCCGGTCGCTGGAGGAAATGGTTGTCGGCGGTGTTGAAACCACGACCCCGCTCTTCCTGGACCTGCTTGAAGAGGCCGAATTTGTGAATGGCGACTACCATATCCGCTGGCTGGAAGACTGGCTGGCTGACCGCTAGGCAAACGCCGGAAAGGATGCGATGCGGGTCTTCGGCACAGCCGAACTGCTCGACTGTTATGCGCGCGGTGTCTTCCCAATGGCGGACTCGCGCGATGACCCGCGCATCTATCTGCTTGATCCCGATGAACGCGGCGTGCTGCCCCTCAACGGGCTGCACGTCTCCAAGCGTTTAAAGCGCAAGGTCAAACAGCAACCCTATCGCATCACTTTCGACACGGCGTTCCAGCGCGTCGTCGAAGCCTGCGCGACACCTGCGCCCGGGCGCGAGGAAACCTGGATCAATGACGGGATATTTGGCCTGTACTCAGAACTGAGACGGGATGGTTACGCCCATTCGGTCGAGGCCTGGCAGGATGATGAGCTGGTGGGCGGGCTTTATGGCGTTTCCCTCGGCCGCGCCTTTTTCGGCGAGAGCATGTTCAGCCGGGCAACTGACGCTTCAAAGATCGCCCTGGTCTACCTTGTCGCGCGCCTGAGAGCGGGTGGCTACACCCTGCTGGACACACAATTCACGACTGAGCACCTGGAAACGCTGGGCGTGGTGACGATTACCCGCGAGCAGTATCACGAGCGACTGACCGCAGCGCTGGAAGGTGTGGGAGATTTCTACTCGATGCCCGCAGATACGTCGGCATCCGACGTTCTGCAATCAAGCACCCAGACATCATAAACAGGGTGTTCCAGCGGGTTCTGTGCCGGGCGTGAGCCAAACATCCAGCCGGAGAAGATGGTCTCACCTTCCGTATCCACTCCAAAACCGTCCGTGCGGCGATCCTGGATCTGGAGGAAAGCGTAGGTTTCCGGCGTTTCTTCCGGCGGGCGGCGGCGGCAATATTGCGCCGTCACAATGAGCGCGCCGAATTCATAGCTCTCACCGATAGCAATCTCGAAATCACGCGTGCGCGCCGTCACCTTGTCGAGACCACGCAAAACGACAACGTCACCTGGCTCGCTGGACAGCTCGTAATCGCCCAGAAGGCGCGGGTCGATCTGTTCCGCTTCCGGATCAACCGCGTTGGGATCATCCGCCCGCAGCAGGTCTGCAGGATCTTGTGCCAACGAAACTGAAGATAACAGCGAGGCGGCGAGAATTCCGGTCGAAAAACGCATCATGACACCAAGCTGTCCAGTGATTGTGGCGCTGTCGAGGCCTTACGCCTCACAGGCGATCCGGATTATTCCGGCTTCCAGGCCTCGTAATCGCCAGAAGCAGTCTGGCGGTCTTCTGCGCGGGCAAGCGAGCCTGACGGGCGATAGGCGTGAACCGTTCCGGTCAGATTGGGATGGTGGTCTTTTTCCCAGTCCTGGCGCTTGAGCGGCGCTTCGGTCGGCGGATGTTCAAACGTGTGATGCATCCAGCCATGCCAGTCGGAGGGCACGCGAGAGGCGTCGGCGTAACCGTTATAGATGACCCAGCGGCGCTTGTTGCCATCGGGACCGGTGACGCCCTTTTCCTCGTAATACTTGTTGCCGAACTCGTCCTTGCCCACCAGCTTGCCGCCGCGCGAGGAGATGGTCAGCAGCGTTCCGGGTGTGGCGTCTTTCCACCAGACGAAGATCTTGGAGATAAATCCGAGCATTGGGCGGCTCCGAGTCGGTCGTAACAATCTGCCCGTATATGCCCTTCCCGCGCCTCCGGGTCCAGTCTTCTTAACCGCAGGCTTCAGACGACTCACCGGGCTTGTTAGTGTCGAGCGATTCCCGACCGATTCGGGAGCGTGAGGGTGGTCACATGAAGATGCTGGAAAGCTTTAAGGAATGGCTGAAGTCAGCCCCTGAAACCGCAAAAATCGAAGCGCGTGAAATCGCACTGGATTTCGATCCGGACAGCGACGTCCCCTCACCGGTCCGCAGCATGCGCCTGCCCAAGGGTTGGAACGAGGCCGCGGCCCGCGCCCTTTCCGACCTGCTCGACACACCACGACCGACCCGCACCCGGACCAAACCGGGCCTGAAAGCCTATGCCGGCCTGGTCGCACAGACCCCGGCAGGCAAGGAACGCGAAGTCGAAAACGGTATCGAACCCGCGATCGACCGCCTGTCCGGCTCGCTGACCTGGGCAGTCGCCCGGGCCGGTCTGATCGAAGACACCGAAGACGCAAACCGGCTACGTGACACACTCGCCTTGAGCATGCTGGGTCGTTTCGTCGTGCCAGAAGCCGGTCTCTGGCGTCATGGGGGCGCTGACTGGGCTTATGGGGACGCGATCCCGTCATCCACACCAGCACGCCGAACAGACCGCTTCTCTGCCAGCGCCGAGGACGCGCCGGAACGCCTGCGCCAGGTCGCTCAAAAGGAACTCCGCTCGAGCGTGCTCGATGTCGGCGCACGCGTGATGAAGGATCGCCTCAGCGCAATCGGCGAAGCCTGCCGGCGCTGTTCCGGCGAGGCAGAGCGTTTCGATCCACGCCAGAACGCAGCACTCGCCCGTGCCATGCGACAGGCCTTGCGCGACGGTGTCCCTGAAGAAGCCGTTGAACGAGCCCTGGCCCTCGCGCAACAGGGCGCCGACGACGATACGCTCGCAGGCCTGGCGCCAGAGATGGAAACGCCAGCGGCCTGTGTTCTCGAAGTCGCGCCGGGTCTTCTCGAAGCGCTCGAGGCCGACAGCGCCTGGAGCTTTGGGCCAAAGGGCGGAAGCGTGCGTGCCCGCGGCTTCCGCAACACGATCGCCCGCTCCATCTGGAGTTTTGGTGCACCACAGCTCAGCTTCCATGAAAGCCCGACCGAAACCGGCGCCGTCGTCTATCTGAACCTGCCAGCCTTCCTGGACGCGTCCGGACTGCGCACTGATTTGCTCTCAGACACCGTTTTTGCTTGGACAACCGCGCTTAGCGTCAGCGCACCCAAGGACGAACCGTTTGCGGGAACACTTTCACTGAGCGGCATGGCCGCCGTGCTCATGTCCTGCGGCATTGCCTACGACAGCGAAATTGGTCGCAAGACGGCCGCAGCCATTACCCGGCTGATTACTGGATACATGCGCCAGGCCTGTGCACAGACCGGTGCCATGGCCCCGGCGCTGGGCGCAGACATCGAATTTGACGCTGGCGAGCTGCCACAAGCCCTGCAGACGCTGGCGGACGGACTGCGCGAGCTGCCGGCCCGGTTTGAAGCGAAAGGTGCCCTGTCACGCCCTGGCGTGCTGCTGTCGGCGCTGCCTGTGCCTGCAGACGTCGCACCGCTGATCGAAGCCGACGCACTGGGCGCAAGCCATGTCATCAATTCCATCACCACGGATATGGGCGAAACTGTTGGCAGCACGCTGCGGGACAGTGCACGCAATGGCCTGAAAGCGCTGGGTCTCAATGCCAGCCAGATCGAGAAGGCCGAGGACCACGCCGCCGGACACGGTACATTCAAGGGCGCTCCCGGGATTTCCTTTGAGGATCTGATGCTCAAGGGCGTGCCGATCGAGGCGCTTGAGCGCATGGATGACAGTATTGGCGAAGGCGCGTCCATCCGCTTCGCCTTCAACCGCTGGACGCTGGGAGACCGGGTGTGCCGGGACATTCTGCGCCTGCCACACGATGTCGTCGCGGAACAGGGTCAGTCCCTGTGCGCAGCCGCTGGTTACTCCGACAGCGATGTTGCCATCGCGGATCGTTACGCCCACGGCTCCGGCCAGCTGGACGACGCACCGTCACTCAGCCCGGAACAGCGACGTGTATTCGAACAACCGTCCAACCGCGCCCAGCTGGCGATGGCCGCTGCGCTGGAAAGCCAGATGTCCGGCGTCTGCGATACACGCCTGGCGCTCGACGCCGCAGCAACCATCGACGATGTCGCAGAACTCTTTGATCTTGCTATGAAAGTCGGGCTGCGCCAGGTCGCGATGCGCCGCACGGGTTCCGGCCTGTTTGACATGTTGCCGGCGATCGATTTCGACAAGGGCGACTACACCGCCGAGCCCCAGAAAGAGCGCATCATCGAGCGCACCGTCGAGGTCGAACGTGTCGTCGAAAAACCCGCAGCGCGCCGCAAGCTGCCCGATCGTCGCAAGGGTTATATCCAGAAAGCTACCGTGGGCGGCCACAAGGTCTATCTGCATACCGGCGAGTTTGATGACGGCGAGCTGGGCGAGATCTTCATCGACATGCACAAGGAAGGCGCCGCCTTCCGCTCGCTGATGAATAATTTCGCCATCGCGATTTCCATCGGATTGCAATACGGCGTGCCGCTGGAAGAATATGTCGACGCCTTCGTCTTCACGCGCTTCGAGCCGGCCGGGGCCGTTGAGGGCAATGATTCCATTCAACAGGCGACGTCCATTCTGGACTACCTCTTCCGCGAACTCGGCGTGTCCTATCTCGGGCGGGACGATCTGGCGGAAATTTCACCGGACAAGGCCGATCCGGGTGGTCTGGGCCAGGGAGTGGAGCAGGAGAAACTCCTGCAGGAAGACGCGGCCCGCTTCATCTCGCGCGGTTTCTCGCGAGGCCAGGTGCCCGACAATATCCTGATGTTCGCTGGTGCCGCGAAGAAAGCGGCCAACGCCAATGATGGCGACGAGATCGTCCAGGAAGAAATTGTCGAGATCGAGCACGCCTCTGCCAGCAGTACCGTAGCGACAACCAGCCCGGTCAGTGAAGTCAGCGCCTATCTGGGCGACCCCTGCCCGGAATGTGGTCATTTCACCCTGGTCAGCGAAGGTAATGGCTCCCGCTGTGACGCGTGCAACTGGTCCGGCTGAAAACCGGCGCAAGGCTTGCACTGACAGGGAAAATCCAAGCGGAGCGGCCCACAATGACACGGTTTATCGCAGCTATTTTCATGACCCTGTTCGGTCTTAGCCCGGCATTGGCGCAGAATGCCGGCGAGATCGCCCGTGTCCAGGCTGGGCAAAGCTGCGCGGGCTGTAATCTCTTCCAGGCCGACCTCGCCTATCGCGACCTGCCCGGCGTCAATCTCGCCGGTTCGCGTCTGCGCCAGGCCGATCTCTCGCTGGCAACAATGAACCGGGCGGATTTCAATGGTGCCAACATGAGTGTCTCCAATCTGTTCGGCGCTCGGTTTACCAGAGCGAATTTCCGCAATACCAATCTTCAGCACGCTGTGCTGGTCGGCGCCTATCTCGGCGGGGCGGACCTGCGCGGTGCTGACCTGACGGGTGCCAATCTTTCCGGTGCCGATCTGCAAACCGCAGGCGGCCTGACCCAAGCCCAGCTGAATACGGCCTGCGGTGACAGCAGCACACGACTGCCCGCCGGCTTGAACATCGCGAACTGCTAGTTGTATTCTAATACCCGATATTACTGGCTTTTAAGTCGATTTCGGGTGTCACCTGACCTATCCGGTTAGTATGAAGTCATTGCATTTGTTCAGCGCCCTGCTTCTGGGCGGCAGCATTCTGGCCGCTTCGCCTGCTCTGGCAGGTGAAAACGATCAGCCACGCCGCGGCCTGGCGATCGGCGGTGAATGCGAGGACTGCGACTTCTCCGACAAGAACCTGTCCGGCGCGACCTTCATCGGCGCGGAGTTTTCGGGATCCAGTTTCCGCAATTCCGAGCTGGTCAGTTCCAACTTCATGGAATCGCGCTTCGCACAGACCGATTTCGCGCATGCAGACCTCGACGAGGCCCAGCTTCGCGGCGTGACTTTCCTCAATTCCGACCTGTCACATGTCGACCTGCGCAATGCGCGAGTCGAACGCGTGAACTTCTCGGATACCGATCTGACCCGGACCAATTTTTCCGAGGGCGAGCTGGTTTTCGTGACATTTGTCGGCAGTGAGCTGATCAATACACGTTTCATAGATACCGAGCTGCAGCAGGTGAATTTCCTGCGCGCCAATCTCAATGGAACCGTCTTTCGCGACGCCCAGCTCCGCGATGCCAATTTCAGCCATGTAGTTGGTGAACGCATCGACTTTCGCGATGCTGACCTCACGGATGTGAGTTTCGAAGGTGCTGTTCTGCATGAGGTCGACTTCCGCGAGGCGGAACTGTCGGGCGTCGATTTTTCCTCGGCTGTGATTGTTGACCCGCAGGGTCTCACCAAGAGTGCTCTGGCCGGTGCCTGTGGTAACGAAGAAACCCAGATTGGCCGCGGCGTCGCCCTGCCTCCGTGTCACTCGGAGGCCCGCAGCAATGTCGGCTATTCCTACGACTTCCGTGTGCTGTCCCGCGAAGGACGTGATGAAACCGAGGCGCTGCTGCAGGAGCTTGAGGCGGTCGGCGGGATCCGTGTGGAACTGCTGCACCAACTGGGCACTATTGCCGAGGACCGGGCCCAGCAGGTCGAACGTCAGCAAGTACAACGCGCCCTTCGTGCCGCCATGCGTGACCTGGCCCATCGCGAACGCGAGATTGATCGCGCCATCCGCGAAGCCGAACGCAATGGCGGTGATGTCAGCCGCGAACTACGCGATGAACAGCGCGAACTTTCGCGCGCCCAGCGCGAGACAGTTCGGGCGTTTGACGAAATGGAACGCGACCTCGCCGACGCGCAGCGTGACCGCATCGAGGTCCGTCGCGAGGCTCTGGAACATCAGCGTGCCTTCGCGCTGGAAATGAGCAACCAGATCATGCGCCAGGGCAGGATCGTGATCCCTGACGGCCATGATGGTGACTATGTCTTCGTAATGCCCGGGCCATTTCCACCGACCGCGCTGGAAATCATCGAAGATATCCCGGAACTGGAAGGTGGCCGCGACCAGGAGTTCGAATTTGAATTCGAAACCCCGGAACAGCCTGATGCGCCAGAAGTCGAGCTCGACGAAAACTAGAAAAAAGGGCCACTCATCGAGCGGCCCTTCTCTTTGTATCGATACGAAGTAGGGAAAGCTGCCCCCTCTTCATATCCGTTTGCCGTTTCCAATCAGGAAACTTCACAAGACTTGGCGTCATAGATGTCCATCAGGTGCTCGTGACGCTCTTGAGCAAGATCCATCGCCCGGTCAGCTTCCATGTAGTTTCCAACAGCTGCAGGCCAGAAGAATACAACAGCAGCCACGTTAGCCGTATTGACGCCCTGATTGTTCTCGGCTTCTTCCTGGATATCGTCCAGAGCATGCATTTCTTCCTCAAGCTGCGCACAGCTCATGCTCTGGTCGCCCGGCTGGCGTACGTCGACTTTCGGAGTGGACGTACAGGCCGTAGCGAACAGCGCTGCCACAGAGACAGCGAGGATAGCTTTGATTTTCATTGGGTCCCCCATGATGCAAAAAAACAATTCCTGATTGACCTATATGAAGCCTCTTTGCAACGGATTTTTCTATCATTTTTTGAGAGACTTGCTTGGCGAAATTAACGCCACGCACGCCCCGAGGCGTGGCGTGGAAGGCGGATCGATACCGCTTATGATTGCCCACAAAGCAATGGAGACTGTTGACCATACGAACGACATCACCAAACAAGACCTGATCGTCACGTTCCGCCTCTGACGACACGCGGTGATTGTCGCGCCAACCAGTCCCGCCATCTCGAATCTTCGATAAGCCAGGCAAGACGGATATCCAGCTCGTCTTCTCCTCTTGCCAGGACCGGGAATAAAAAACGGGGCCACCAAGGGCCCCGCTCTATCAGTAAATGCCGCTGTGACGACACTTGGCGTCGAGGGGCCCTATTTTTTCTCTTCCGGAACAACCGTGCGAATGTGCAGCTCGCGCAGGTGTTTGTTCTCGGCCGTGCCCGGCGCGTTCATCATCAGGTCGCGGGCCTGCTGGTCCTTCGGGAACATCACGACTTCGCGCAGGTTTTCCTGTTCGCAGAGCAGCATGACGATCCGGTCGACACCCGGCGCGACTCCAGCGTGCGGCGGAGCACCGAAGCGGAAGGCGTTGAGCATGCCGCCAAACTCTTCCTCAACGACATCCGCGCTGTAGCCGGCATACTCGAAGGCTTTCAGCATCACGTCCGGGCGGTGGTTACGCACAGCACCGGAAGAGAGCTCGACGCCGTTACAGACGATGTCGTACTGCCAGGCTTTCATGGCCAGCAGGGTCTCGTCGGACGGGTTGTCCAGAGCGAGGAATTCCTCGGCCGTCATCTGCGGCATGGAGAACGGGTTGTGCGAGAACTCGACCTTCTTGTTCTCTTCATCCCACTCATACATCGGGAAATCGACGATCCAGCAGAAGCGGAACGTATCTTTCTCGCACAGATCCAGCTCGGTGCCGACGACGTCGCGCGCCTTGCCGGCAAAGGAAGCGAACTCGCTCGGATCACCGGCCGCGAAGAAGACGGCATCGCCGGCTTCCAGGCCGAGATCGGCGCGCAGGGCTTCGGTGCGCTCCGGTCCGATATTCTTGGCGATCGGTCCGGCGGCTTCCAGGCCACCATCGGCTTCACGCCAGAAGATATAGCCCATGCCCGGCTGGCCCTCTTTCTGGGCCCAGGAATTCATGCGGTCACAGAAGGCGCGCGAACCACCGGTCTTGGCCGGGATCGCCCAGACCTGGACCTTGGGATTGCGTTCCAGCATGCCGGCAAAGACCTTGAAGCCGGAGCCACGGAAAGTCTCGGATGCATCCGACATCTTGATCGGGTTGCGCAGGTCCGGCTTGTCGGAACCATACCACTGCATCGCATCCTTGTAGGCGATATGCGGGAATTTTGCATCCGGCACGGAACGACCTTCGGAAAACTCCTCGAACAGGCCCTTCATGACCGGTTCGATGACGTTGAATACGTCTTCCTGAGTGGCGAAGCTCATTTCCATGTCGAGCTGATAGAACTCGCCCGGCGCGCGATCCGCGCGCGCATCCTCATCACGGAAACACGGTGCGATCTGGAAATAGCGGTCAAAGCCGGAGACCATGATCAGCTGTTTGAACTGCTGCGGGGCCTGCGGCAGGGCGTAGAACTTGCCCGGGTGCAGACGTGCCGGCACCAGGAAGTCACGCGCGCCTTCCGGAGACGAGGCGGTCAGGATCGGCGTCTGGTATTCGGTGAAGCCCTCATCGACCATGCGACGACGAATGCTGTCGATGATCTGGGACCGTTTGACGATCCGCTGGTGCAGGCTCTCACGACGCAGGTCGACATAGCGGTGCTTGAGGCGAACTTCCTCGGACCATTCCGGCTCGCCGAAGACCGGCAGCGGCAGCTCGTCGGCTTCGGACTGGATGGCGAGGTCCTTCACACGCAGCTCGACACCACCGGTCGGCAGGTTCTCGTTCACGGTCTCTGCGGAACGAGCGATCACCTCACCGGTAATCGTGACGACACTCTCGACACGCAGGCGCTCCAGCGTGGTGAAGTGCTCGCTTTCCGGCTCCAGCACACACTGGGTCAGACCGTAATGGTCACGCAGGTCGATAAACAGCAGACCGCCATGGTCGCGTTTACGGTGGATCCAGCCGGAAATACGGGCCTCCTGGCCAACATGTTCCGGGCGCAGTTCAGCGCAGGTGTGAGAGCGAAAAGCGTGCATTGTGCGTCGTCCGTCAGAACAGAAATCGTGTTGCCGCGACATGCCGGTTTGCGGCGCACAATGTCAAGGATAACGGGCGATGGGCTGCAGTTGATTGTCGCGGGAAAGCCCCTCCCGGGTCCGTTGCACGTACCTAGTTGCGCGGTTCAAACACCATCCGCATGAAGGGAGCCCAACTTTCGCCGCCATCCACGGCGCTTTCAGCAAGGATTGCAAAACCGGTTTCCGTGTCTTCGAAGGTCAGTCGCCCAAAAACATATCCGCCCTCCAAAGTGGGGAAGCCGGTGCCGGAATTGAGATTGGTCACCTGGATGGGCGCGCCGGCTTCACCTTCACCGTCATAAAGGTCGGTATAGCCATTGAGGTCATCCAGAACGACAACCCGATAGCGCTGATTGAACCGGTCATAACCAAGGCTCATGCGCATCTGGAAAACGGTGCCAGGAAACGGAACGGCCACATCGAGCTCATGAAATGCCTCACCCAGCGTTGTCTGGCCGCTGGCATGGGAAGCAGCCGGCTCGCCCCACTCACCGTTTTCGTCGGTAAAACGTGTTTCAACGCTCCAAACACCCTGGCTCATCGTAAAGCCGGAAACATCCTGGGCGAAAGCCGATACCACAGGTGCCATCGACAGAAACAGCGCGGAAACAAGAACTCGAAACATGATCAAACTCTCCTGGATGTACGCCCTGTCTAACAGGGCGCTCCGGCCAGGCCAGCGCCGAGTGACGAACGACAGCCTGGAAGGTCCCATTTGAATCGGCGCAACAGCGACCGACCGTCCGGGGCTATCAAGCGCAATCGTGCGGTCGGGATTGCAATAACTCGCCCCACGCGCTAATGTTTCATTAAGAAATCATTTTACGGGAGATAGTTTCGCTTTTCAGGCGTATGAAACACCGAACAGAAGCGCATTAGCCGAAACACCGGCTTCCTTCTGTTCGAGACTTTTCCCGGATCAAGTTTACGAAATTCCCCTTCAGTAAAAACAACTTGGGCGCCCTGGTGGCGCCCTTTTCTTTGGCGCAGACGATAAAAAATCGAACATGTAAGTAACTATTCACTTGCGCCACACGAACACCTTCGCTAAACATCACGTAAATGAACATTCACTTGCGTGAGGGACACACCATGGAAGGCATGCTTCGCAAAGATATTTTTGACGGCACGGACGCCAATCTCGGCGTCACCGCCCGTTATGGCAGCACCAAGGCCCGTATCGAGCGCGCGGCCCTGCAACTCTTTGCCCGTCACGGTATTGACGGCGTTTCAATCAAGCAGATCGCCGAGGCCTGCGTGATATCCGACGGCGCGATGTATCGCCATTTCAAGTCCAAGGACGAGCTGGCTCGCCTGATGTTCGAAGCCATCCATGCCAAGCTCCAGGACCTAGTGACACAAAACCTCAAGGCAGACGCCTCGATGGAGGATATCGCTCGAACCCTCGTCACCGCCTATTGCAAGCTGGCCGACGAGGACCCGGCGCAATTCACCTATCACCTGGCCCATCGCAACCACTTCATCTCTGCCACGGGTGATGGTGGGGCCGACCCGTCAGACTTCATGGCCGCCTGTGTGCAACAGGCCATGGATCGCGGCGAGATCGCCCAGGGCGATGCAGAGCTGCGCTCGGGCATGGCGCTGGGCGTCGTCATGCAACCCGCGGAATACAGCCTATATGGCCGTATCAACCCACCGCTGACCGATCACATCGAAGAATTCACGCGCGGCATCATGGCCGTGCTGAGGTCCTGAGTTTCGGACCCAGAGGAGACGATCCAATGCGCTCTTTCATTTTCAATATTCTCTACTGGTCGATCTCCGCGATCTACGCGGTGGTCTGCGCCATCCTGGCCCTCATTCCGGGTCGTTTCGCCCTGATGCATGGGCTGCGCTCCTATTGCCGCCTGACCGTGTTGTTGATGCGCGTCGTCTGCGGCATCAAGATCGAGGTTCGCGGTACGCCGCCGAAAAACCAGCCCGTCGTCATCGCTGCCAAACACCAGTCCTGGGGTGATGGCATCGTGATGATGGCCAAGTGCGGAGATGTGAACTTCGTGTGTGGCGATCACATGCTGAAATTCCCGCTGATCGGCTGGGTGCTGAAACGCTGTGGCGCGATTGTCGTCAACAACAAGGGTGGCGCAGCTGCCGCAGCCAGTTTGATAGCCGGCATTGAACGCTCCCAGGGCGAAGGCGCCCCGCGCCCGGTCCTGATCTATCCGGAAGGCCATCTGACAGAAGTCGGCACGGGCATGCAGTACCGCTCCGGAGCCTGGCGACTGTCCGACCAGCTGGACCGTCCGGTTGTCCCGGTCGCTACCAATCTCGGCCAGTGCTGGCCGCAGCAGAAGTGGAACAAGTTCTCCGGCACGGCCGTGATCGAGTTCATGGACCCCATGCAACCCGCTGCCGACCGCAACAGCTTCCTGTCACAGCTGGAGTGTAATGTGGAACGTCACTCGCGCGCGCTGGAAGCCGAATTTGCCCATGAGCACCAAGCACTGCAATCTGTTCAGCACACGGAGTGCCGGGTCTAGGCGCGCGAAAAGACGCGCCCGTCCGGTCACGATGGCGAAGCGGGGAGGCTCAGCCATGCGATCCATGATTTTCAATGCCCTCTTCTGGGGCATAGCGGCGATCTATGCCCTGCTGTGTTATGCGCTGTCCTGGTTACCCTGGCGCGCTCCCCTGGTGGGCTGCATGATCGGATTTTGCAAAAGCGTCCGTTTCTGCCTGGAACACGTGGCCGGGATACCCATCGAGGTCCGTGGGACGCCGCCGACACAGCAACCGGTCATTATCGCCGCGAAACACCAGTCCTATGCGGACGGCCCTTTGATGATGGCGATCACCGGCGATCTCAATTTTGTTATCGGCAACGGCATCGAGAAATTCCCGCTGATCAACCGCATCGTACGCGAGGCTGGCGCGACCATGGTCAACACCCAGGGCAATACGACTGCTCCGGGGGCCCTGGAAGCCGCAATCGCCCGCAGTCACGGAGAGAACCGTCCGATCCTGATCTATCCTGAAGGCGGCCTGGCCGCGATCGGCGAGACCAAGCGCTATCGCAAGGGCGTACACAAGGTCTACGAGACACTCGACCGAACCGTCATTCCCGCTGCCACCAATGTTGGCCTGCGCTGGAACCAGGAAGACTGGCACAAGACAAAGGGCCCGGCCGTTATCGAATTCCTTGATCCCATTCCCGCGGGCTTGCCCCGGGACGAATTTATGCAGCGCCTGCAGGCAAGCGTTGAAAACGCGACCCGCGCGCTGGAAACGGAAGGCAAGGCCTTCCAGGAGGCATCACAATGAGCCTGAAAACCGCTTTTGGACTGATCGGCACAAAACGCTTCTCGCCGATCCTAGCCGCGAGTGCCCTGGGCACGTTCAACGACAACCTCTTCAAGAACGCGCTGGTCGTGCTGGCCACCTATCACGGCCTGACTGTTGCCGGCCTGCCGTCCGACATGGTCGTGCCGATTGCGGCGACCATGTTCACGGCAGCACTGTTTTTCTTCTCGGCGACCGCCGGCCAGATCGCGGATCGTTATGACCGGGCCATGATCATGCGCCGGACCAAGTTCGCCGAGATCATCCTGATGGTCATTGCCGCAATTGGTTTCCTGCTCAATTCAGGACCGGTCCTGATGCTGACCCTGTTCTTGATGGGAACCCAGTCCGCCTTTTATTCGCCGTCGCGTATTGCTTCCATGCCGCACTATCTCAAGCCGGATGAGCTGGTTTCAGGCAATGCCATCTTCGGCGCGGTTTTCTTCCTGCTCTTGCTCGTCGGACAGGCCAGCGGCCAACTTCTGCCAGCGATGGAGAACGGTCGCGTTCTGATCGCAGGCATACTGGTTGTTTTCGCCGTCCTGGGCTGGCTGAGCATTCTGCCGACCCCTCCCTCTCCGGCCGGCAATCCCAAGCTCAAAATCCGCTGGAACTTCGTGGTCGAGACCGTGCGTTCCATCTGGGTCGCGTCCAGGCACCCGACGGTTTTCCGACCGCTGCTGGGCATGGCCTGGTTCTACCTCGCGACCGGCGGGCTGATCACGCTCATTCCCACCCTGGTGCGCGACACGCTGGGTGAAGGCGCTGACCTGGTTGCCCTGCTCTCGGTCCTGTTTGTCATCGGTGCAGCCACTGGTTCGCTGGCCTGTGGAGCATTCTCGCGCGGCAAGGACGCCATCATCTTCACCATTGCTGGCGGGTTCGGCATGACCATCTTCCTCCTGGATGTGGCCTGGCAACTGGCCCATTGGGAAACGGCGCTGGAGCCGGTTGGCGCCATGGTCTTCATGGACAATCCGGACAATTGGCGCCTCCTGGCCGGTTTCTTTCTCACGGCGCTTGCCGCCGGCATGTATATCGTGCCCCTGCAGGCCATGGCCCAGCATCGCGCACCGGTCGACAAGCGCGCCCGCCTGCTCGCGACCGGCAATATTCTCAATGCCGGCGGGGCCTCGGTTGGCCAGATGGGATTGCTCGCCCTGAGCATCTACGCCCTGCCCAAATGGTGGGCGATCGTCTTCGTGGCCTTAGGCACCTGTGTCATTGCTGCCGCATCCCTGAGGTATTTACCCAAGTCTAACAGCCAAAGCTGATGGAAAAATGGGGCGGGTCGCGCTAACAACCCGCTCCATGAAAATGATTACGACGACGGCAGAGCTGGCGAAGGCCTGTGACGCGCTCCTGCAATGCGACTTTATCGCGGTCGATACCGAGTTCATGCGTGAAACCGTGTACTGGCCTGCCCTGTGCCTGATCCAGGCAGCTGGCGGCGAGACAGAGGTGATCATCGACCCGCTGGCCGATGGCATTGACCTGGAACCCTTCTGGGAAGTGATGGCGGACGATCGCGTGATGAAAGTCTTCCACGCCGCCCGCCAAGACCTGGAAATCTTCTTCCACCTCGGGGAACATCTGATCCCGACACCCATGTTTGATACGCAGGTTGGCGCGATGGCCCTGGGCCTCGGCGACAGCATTGCCTATGACGGCCTGGTGCGCTCCTTCCTCAAACGCTCCATCGACAAGGGCCCGCGCTTCACCGACTGGTCCCGCCGTCCGCTGAGCCAGAAACAGCTCGACTACGCCATCGCCGACGTGACGCATCTGCGCGATCTCTACCCGATCATGCGCGAGCGCCTAGAAACGAAAAAACGTGATGCCTGGCTGGCCGAGGAAATGGCGATCCTGACCCGGGCCGAGACCTATCGCCTGGAACCGGAAGACGCCTGGAAACGCCTGAAACTGCGTAAAACCCACCCCAAATGGGTCGCCGGCCTGCGTGCCGCAGCCTCCTGGCGCGAACGCGAAGCCCAGACCCGCGACATGCCGCGTCAGCGCGTGATGAAGGACGATGCGCTCTACGAGATCGCCGGTGTCGCTCCGGTCAAGCCGGATGATCTGGCAGGCCTGCGCGGTGTTCCCAAGGGTTTCGAGCGCTCCAAGCCCGCCGAACGCCTCTACGAGGTCATGAAGACGGCCATGGCTGATCCGGAAGCTTATGCGCCCAAGGTCGAAAAACCGGCCCCGCCGCCCAGCGGCATCGGTCCGACGGTCGAGCTTCTCAAGGTCTACCTGAAACTGGTCGCAGAAGAGGCTGGCGTGGCCTCGCGGCTGATCGCAACAGTTCCGGATCTGGAAAAGATCGCTGCCGACGACAAGGCCGACATCCCGGCCATGCACGGCTGGCGCCGTGAAGTCTTTGGCGAACCGGCCCTGCGTCTCAAGAAAGGCGAGATCTCGCTGGCTCTGGAAGACGGTAAAGTTGTTGCGAAAGACCTGAAGGGTTAATCGACATACCGCACTTCGGTATCAACACCGATCAGCCCCCCGATTGCCTTGAGCTGTGTAACCGAGCGCTCGACATAGAGATCGTGCACGCTTTCCTGCACGGTAACGCAGAGCTTGCCACTCTCGAAACCGATGTGGAAACGTTTGAGCAGGTTGACCGAACGACCGGACAGTTTCGACCCCAGTCGCAGACACAGCCCCAGACATTCCGCCATGCGGCGCTGGTCGGCATCCATCAACCGGGCAACCGGATGTTTGTCCAAGGCACGCCCGCTCCCGCCATGACGGAAGTGCAGGGCCGTTCCGAGAAAAGCCCGTTCTGGGTGTGAGAGCCCGGCGAACGGCGCATAAAGCACCGTGTCACGAGCAAGGTCCGCGCGATGGTCCGGATGCATTCGCGCGCCGAAATCAGCCAGCCGACAGGCCGCCTCCCGCAGGATCTGGTCACGCCGGGGCGCAAAGACAGGGTCGAGCTCCCCGAGCATTGGGCGCAACCAATTGGCCAGCGCCATGCCAAAACCCGGCGTCGGCGCTATCGGACGCGCAAGCGCCTCGGCTCCGGCGATCAGTGGGTCCTGATCACGCACGCCCCCAGGCATGGTTTCCAGCAACACGCCTTCACGCAGCCCATAGGCCGAGAAACTGACCCGGGCAAAATTCCCCTTCTTGACGATGCGGCGCAGCAATAACGCGGCATACGGTAGTGTCACAGCGCGACGACGGGAGATACCCGGCGTGCCCTCCAGCGACGACGGGCTGGCCTGGATCGCCAGCTGGGTGATGGTCTCCACCTCGGCGGCTGTCATGTCGAATTGATGTACGACCTTGAGTGGGTGGTTTTCGTGCGCAAAAGCGATGTGCGCCAGCGTCCGCCAGGCACCGCCGACGGCGTAGAAAGTCTGCCCCGGACGCGTATCCAGCCCGAATTCGTCGAGACGGTCGTCGATCTTGCGGCGGGCATCATCATAATCCCAATCGCCATTCCCCAACACTTCCTGGGGGCCCAGGGCCAGTGTCGTTCCCTGTCCGGCCACACCATTGTTGATCGAAGTCAGCTCAAGGCTGGACCCACCCAGATCGCCGGTCATCCCATGCGCGTCAGGGATACCGGCCAGCAGGCCCAGCGCCGAGATCTCGCCTTCCTCGCGACCGGATAGAATACGCACATCAAACCCGGAACGATTGGCAACCTCGTGGACAAAATCAGCGCCATCTTCCGCATTGCGCACAGCGGCGGTCGCCACAGCGTGAACTTCCGACACACCCTTGGCATCGAGAATGCGCTGGAAACGCTTGAGCGCCCGCAGCGCGATTTCGCGCCCTTCCGGGTTCAGCTTGCCCGTGGCGCGAACACCCTGCCCCAAACCGGCCATGACCTTTTCATTGTAGACTGGCCATATCGCCCGCCCCTGCAGCCGGAAATGTACCAGGCGCACAGTGTTCGACCCGATATCGATGACGGCGATATCACGCTCAACAGCGAGTTCCTGGGAAACCGCAGAAGGATCAGGGGTTTGTTTCAATAGTCCTAGCCATGACCTGTCAGCACCGGAGGCTGGTCATCCTTGAGTGCTTCGCCCCGTCCGGAAAGACTTGGATTGGTCATGAAATACGCGTGGGCACTGAACGGCTCCTCGATCGCGCTGATATCAACCCGCCGGTAATCGCCGGCCCCGTCCATGTACCAGCTGCTGACCTCGTCATTGAGATTGGCCACCATGATCTGATCAAGGATCTGACGATGCACGGTCGGGTTTTGCACTGGACACAGATGTTCGACGCGACGATCCAGATTGCGTGGCATCCAGTCAGCAGACGAGATGAAGACCTTGGCCCTGGGGGATGGCATCGCCTCACCATTGGCAAAACACACAAGCCGGGTGTGTTCAAGAAACCGCCCGACAATGCTCTTCACGCGAATATTCTCCGACAGGCCCGGAATGCCCGGGCGCAGACAACAAATACCGCGCACGACCAGCTCAACCTTTACGCCGGCCTGGCTGGCACGATAAAGCGCATCAATGATCTCGGGATGGACCAGCGCATTCAGCTTGGCCCAAACCGCTGCCGGTTTTCCGGCGTTTGCATTCGCGATTTCGTTGTCGATCATCTCGATGAGATTTTCCTTGAGATTGATCGGCGAGACAGAAAGACGTTCCAGATTTTCAGGACGCGCATACCCGGTGACATAATTGAACACCCGCCCGGCATCACGGCCATAGGCCGGATCCGCGGTGAAGACCGAGAGGTCGGTGTACACCTTGGCTGTGATCGGATGGTAATTGCCGGTTCCGAAGTGGGAATAGGTGCGAAGGTCATTGCCTTCTCGGCGCACGACCAGCGAGATTTTCGCGTGTGTCTTGTACTCGATGAATCCATAGACCACCTGGACGCCAGCGCGCTCCAGATCGCGCGCCCATTTCAGGTTGGCCTCCTCGTCAAACCGCGCCTTCAGCTCGACAAGTGCGGTGACGTTCTTGCCAGACTCAGCGGCTTCAACCAGAGCAGCGACAATCGGTGAATTCTTCGACGTCCTGTAAAGCGTCTGCTTGATCGCGACGACATCGGGGTCCGCCGCAGCCTGGCGCAGGAATTCCACCACCACATTGAAACTCTCATACGGGTGATGGACAACAATATCCTTTTCCTTGATGGCGGCGAAACAATCACCGCCATGATCCATGACGCGCTCGGGGTATCGCGGCTCGTAGGCCGGGAAAAGCTGGTCCGGATTATCGGTTGGGATCAGCTCATTGGCCTGTGAAAGTCCCAGAATTCCGGAGATCGGCACAACATCCTGATCTTCTGCGTTTAGATGGGCCAGGATGAAGTCACGCAGATAGTCCGGCATCGCCGCATCCATCTTCAGACGAACGATGACACCGCGCCGGCGCTGTTTGAGGACTTTCTCGAATTCGAGAACCAGGTCCTCGCTTTCTTCCTCGACCTCGATATCGCTGTCGCGAATGACGCGGAAAGCTCCCTGTGCCAGCACGTCATGGCCCGGAAACAGCGTGTCCAGATACATCGCCATCACGGTTTCCAGCGGGATGAAACGGCGCTCTGGGCGGCCACGGTCATTCACGGAACGGGAGGGAAGCTCCACAAAACGCCGGACCCCACTGGGCATCGGGATCAGCGCATACATCTCCTTGGAGGTCTTCTTGTTGCGCAGATGCAGGGCCAGGGCGAAGCCGAGATTGGGGATGAAAGGAAACGGGTGCGCCGGATCGATCGCCATCGGCGTGATAACCGGCAGGGTATGCGAGAGGAAATCCCCGCGCAGCCAGGCCTCATCCGTCTTGGAGAGTTCATCAGCTGACTGGACCGAGACACCGTGCTCGCGCATCTCCTCCCGCAGGTCGTTCCAAAGCGCCTGCTGCTTGCCCATCAGCTCGCTGGCCAGGACATGGATCTGTTCGATCTGTTCAGCCGGGGTCAGTCCGTCAATGCTCGGACGGGTCACACCATTTCGCACCAGTGCCCGCAGACCGGCCACCCGCACCATATAGAATTCGTCCAGATTACTGGCGGAGATCGACAGAAAACGCAGTCGTTCGAACACCGGAAGCGCCGGGTTCTCGGCCTCTTCGATGACACGCATGTTGAAGCGCAACCAGGAAAGCTCGCGGTTCAAAAAACGTGAGGGCGAGGTCTTCAGCGCCTCGATTTCGGTATTCTCAACTGCCGGGGAGGTCATCCTCACACTCCGTTTGAGACCAGGTTTCCAGGATTTCGCGGGCGATGGCTCGCGTTATGGGGGTTTGCTTGACCAACGCGCGTTTGTCCATGCGCTCAACGATCGCACGCGCGGCGGTTACCGAACGCTCCATACGCGGCAAAAGATACTCGATCACCCCTTCCTTGACCGGAGCTCGCCGGTCCTGGAGGTGTTTCTGCATCAGCGCGGTCAGCATCTCGTCATCCGGTTCCGCGAGCGCCACTTGAGGCGTCGCCCGCAAACGGGAGATCAGGTCAGGCAAGTGCGCCGTCCATTGCGTCGGCGGCGTTCGCGCCGTCAGCAGCAAGGCACTGATATCGCCCTCCGACGCCCGATTGATCGCGTGGAATAGCGCTTGTTCCGGCAAGGTGGCATCCATTGCCTCAACGACAAGCGGCACACCACCCGGCAGGCTCTCCAGCGTCGAGGCCAGGCTATCACCCGTGCAGATATGCGCGTCCATCTGCCAGGCCCAGACATGGCTTAGATGGGATTTGCCTGATCCTTCCGGCCCGATCAGCGCCATGCGCCGGTCCGGCCAGTCACGCCAACGGTTCAGGGCCGCGCGAGCGTCCTGGTTGGCGGGGCTTGCAATATAGCTTTCAGGGCTGAAATCGACCTCGACGGGCAGATCCAGCGCCAGTTGCTCTGTCATTCTTTGATCCGTCAGGAACGCCTAGAACGCCGTCCGGATGATCCAGCCCAGCTCCGGCTGTTCCTCCAATACCGCACCACGTTCGGCAAGCTCGGAAATCAGCTGCTCGCGCGCACCACGGAAATTGACCGTCATCAGCGCACCATCACGAGACATGGCATCCAGACGCGCATCTTCAACCAGCGAGGCACCCGTCAGGGCGTCCTGCAGGCTGCGCCACTCACCGATCGCACCATAAAGCACTGTGACACGAAACTCCTCGGTCTCCAGATCACGCACGATGGATTGCTGTTTCCATTCGGTCTCACGCTCAAATACAAAACGGCTCGCGGCATCGCTCCAGCCACCAAACACGCTCTCCGGCCCCCAGGTCGAGACCTCGAAGACGCCATCCGAGCCGATATTGACCAGATAACCACCGAACATGCGCATTTCGTCACGCTCTTCCGCGCGCAACACAGCGATGCGATTAACGTTGTAGGCCGAAGCCAGCGCGGCCAGGGCCGGTTCGTTCAGGGTCAGGGCGTCGCGGGCACTCAACAGCGCCTCGCCCTCATCGGGCACAAACATCGGGGTCAGGGAGTTGGAGAAATTCTGCCCTTCCCACGCCGCGCGCCAGACATTGTCTTCCCATAGCTGGAACTGACCGCGCTCGTTGTAGATCGGCAGCACCATGGTCGGGCGTGACTGGGCCTCGACATACGGCACGCTATAGCTGGAGAAAATGCGCTCGACGACCCGCGGATCGAAACTGATCGTGAGTTCCGCCAGGTAACGCGTCGCGCTGCGCTGCTCATTCTGGATCTCGATACCGGAGATCATTTCGGCGACAACGGACAAATCCAGGGCGTTTTCCTGAACCATCTCGCCGAACTCGTTCATGCGCGGCGTGAAATCAAAAGCCGTTTCGAAACGGTCCTCTTCCAGGGTCAGGCGCTCGATCAAACGATGCGCGGCCAGTTCCTGGCCCTGGCGCATGGCCTCGGTCTGGGCGGTCAGGGCATTGTCGGCGCTGGCATCGATCGAAACGCCTGTCACCGTGTACGGGTCATCGGCCTGGGCGACAGAAAAGACTGTGATAGTCAGGCAGATGGCAGAAACAATTGAACGCACGTCGAGCTCCCCTGAGCGTTGCTTGCGTCCACTATACCGCGACACTGTCACGCGTGAAGCCCATGACTTGCTTTGAAAGCCGCTTTGCACTGTACTCCGCGCAAATTTTACAGGGCCCAGGGAATCAGCATGTCCAGCAACGCGCCTTCCGGCAAAACCAACGGACTGACCTACGCAGACAGCGGTGTCGATATCGACGCCGGCGACGCGCTGGTGGATCGCATCAAGCCGCTGGCGGCCTCAACGCGGCGCCCGGGCGCAGCAGCAGACCTGGGCGGGTTTGGTGGCGCCTTCGATCTCAAGGCTGCGGGCTATGACGACCCGATCCTGATCTCCGGTACGGACGGTGTCGGTACAAAGCTGAAACTGGCCATCGCAACGGGCAAGCTGGACACGGTCGGCATCGACCTGGTGGCCATGTGTGTCAATGACATCCTGGCCCAGGGCGCCGAGCCGCTTTTCTTCCTGGACTATCTGGCGACTTCAAAACTGGATCCCGCCCGCGGCGCGGACATTGTTTCCGGTATCGCTGCCGGCTGCCGTGAAAGCGGCTGCGCGCTCATTGGTGGCGAGACGGCGGAAATGCCGGGCATGTATGACGGAGACGATTTCGATCTCGCCGGGTTTGTAGTCGGCGCCGCTGAACGTGGTCGCCTCCTGCCCGACCATGACCGCATGCAGGCGGGCGATGTGCTGATCGGCCTCGCCTCCTCCGGTGTGCACTCGAACGGCTATTCCCTGGTCCGCAAGGTTGTCGAAGTATCCGGTCTGGACTGGAGTGATGAAGCGCCATTCGCGCCGGGCCAGACGCTGGGCGAGGCCCTGCTCGCGCCGACGCGCCTCTATGTGAAATCCTGCCTGCCCCTGATCAAGTCCGGACTGGTCCATGGCCTCGCGCACATCACTGGTGGTGGCCTGATCGAGAATCCGCCGCGCATGACGCCGGATACGCTGGTGCCGGTCATCGACTATGCCAGTTTCGAGCTTCCGCCAGTCTTCAAGTGGATCGAGGAAACCGGTGGCATCGCGCGTGAGGAAATGCATCGCACCTTCAATTGCGGTATCGGCATGCTGATCAGCGTCGCTGAAAAGGACGCGGATGCGGCAATCGCGCAGCTTGCAGAAGCCGGCGAGACCGGCTTGATTGTCGGCACCCTCCAGTCGGCCTGACAGAGCCCGAAAAGAGATCAAGATGGCGAAGACCAAGATCGCCGTGCTCATTTCCGGGCGCGGCTCGAACATGCAGGCAATTGTCGATGCGGCCCAGGCCGAGGACTATCCGGCCGAGATCGCGCTGGTCGTCTCCAACAATCCCGACGCGGCCGGTCTGGCATGGGCCGCGGAACGCGGTATCGAGACCGAAGTGCTCAATCACCGCGACTACGAGACCCGCGAGGAATTCGAAAAGGCGCTGGACACGCTGATCCGACTCTACGGCGCCCGCATCGTCTGCCTGGCCGGTTTCATGCGCATCCTGACGCCCTTCTTCACCGAGAAATGGCGTGACCTGCTGATCAATGTCCACCCGTCCCTTCTGCCCTCCTTCAAGGGTCTGCACACGCATGAGCGTGCGCTGGAAGCCGGTGTCCGAATCCATGGCTGTACCGTGCACTATGTGCGTCCGGAAATGGATGACGGCCCGATCATCGGTCAGGCCGCTGTACCTGTCCTGCATGGCGACACACCGGACACGCTGGCCGCTCGCGTGCTGGAAGCGGAACACCAGCTCTATCCGCAGTGCATCGCCCTGGCCTGTTCCGGCAAGGCCCGCGTCGCGGGTGAACGCGTCCGCTTGCAGGTCCGCGAATTCGGCGCCGACCTGCTGATGAATCCGCACGACTAGAACCATGCGTATCACCGATACATTGGTGATCGACGAAGCGGAAATCGAGGAGCGTTACATGCGCGCCTCCGGTGCCGGCGGTCAGCATGTGAACAAGACGGAGAGCGCCATCCAGCTGCGCTTCAACGCCCTGGAAAACCGCAATCTGACGCCGGATCAGAAAACCCGGCTGAAAAAGCTGGCCGGTTCACGGATGACCCTGGGCGGTGAAATCCTGATCCGGGCCGAAAAATCACGCTCGCGCGAGCGTAACCGGGCCGAGGCGCGCGAACGTCTGCGCAGCCTGATCGAGCGTTGTCTGACAGCGCCCAAGCCGCGCAAGAAATCCCGGCCCAGCCTGGCCTCGGTTCGCCGCCACCAACAGAGCAAGATGCACCGGTCGGGCCTCAAGGCCTCCCGCCGCAGCCCCTCGTCCGAGGACTAGCCGAACACCCGCCTCAGGATGGATGAGGCCTGGCCCAGCGGGTCCCGGCGAATGGCCCGTTCTTCCTGGCCAACATAGTAGAAAACACCGTCCAGCGCCTTGTCGACAGCATGATCGGAAAGCCTGTCTGCCAGATCCCGGGACGACGTGCCGCCGATCCCGAAACGGCCCAGCAGGGAATTGCCCCGATCGACATAGGGCTCGAGCCGGTCCAGCGAGCGGTAGACCCCAGCCTGGCGCATCGCGCCTTGCATGTGCGGTTCAAGCGCCCGCTCCAGCCTCGGGCCGGATGAGCGGCGCAGATATTCCGTCGCTGCCGTATCCGAACCACGCACAATGCCGACCGCATCGCTGACGCTCATGTCACGAATGGCGGAAATGAAGATATCGCGGGCCGCCGGCATGGCCGCCTCTGCTGCCCGATTCAGACCGAGCTCAAGATCATCAATGGCTCCGGACATGCCCACGCTGCGCAAGGTCGACTGTATGGAGGCCACCTGCCGCGGAAGCGGAATACGGACCTGAGAATCGCCCCAGAAACCGTCTCGACGTCCCAGCCGGGTCGTCGCCAGGCGTGCGGCCTGGTCGAGGGCTGTGCGCAGGCCATTGGCAGCCTGGGCGCGGCTCAAGCTCTGAGCAGATGCGGGAAAACTCGCCAGTGCGGCAAGCCCCGATGCAATAAAAACACGACGATCCATAACGCCCCCCGAAAACTAGGCCAGTTCCGACGCGATCACCGCGTCGATGTCAGCGAGGTGTCTAGCAATCTCTGCCTGAGGCAAAAATGAACCGATGAAACTATTGCGCGCCAGGGTGATGATCTCGGCAGCCGTCAGGCCGACAGCCTCGGCTGTACGGACATAGTTCTCGTTCACATAACCACCGAAATACGCCGGGTCATCAGAATTGCAGGTGGCGACAAGGCCCAGCTCCAGCATGCGTTTCATCGGGTGATCTTCCAACCGCTCAACCCCGCACAAGCGCAAATTGGATAGCGGGCACACCGTCAACGCCATCTTGCTGTCCACCAAACGTTTAACCAGCGCCTCATCCTCAAGCGCCCGGTTGCCGTGGTCCACCCGGTCAATGTGCAGCAGGTCCAGCGCCTCGTAGACATATTGCGGCGGGCCTTCCTCGCCGGCATGGGCAACTCGCTTGAGCCCAAGTTCGCCTGCGCGGGCAAACACTCGCTCGAACTTCGACGGCGGATGACCCATTTCCGAGGAATCGAGCCCCACCCCATCAATACGTTCAATATGCGCCATCGCCTGTTCCAATGTTTCAAACGCCGCTTCTTCGGAGAGATGGCGCAGGAAACACATGATCAGCTGGGAGCTCATTCCCCACCGGGTCTCGGCCTGTTCCAGCGCCCGCGTCAGACCATCAATAACGGTGGCAAACGGGATCTCACGCTCGGTGTGGCCCTGCGGGTCAAAGAAAATCTCGACATGGCGGACATTGTCCGCGTGCGCCCGTTCCAGATACGCCCAGGCGAGATCAAAGAAATCCTGTTCGGTCTGCAGGACATTCATGCCGAGATAATAGATGTCGAGGAAGTCCTGGAGATTGGAGAAGTCATAAGCCGCACCGATCTCCTCCACCGTCTTGAACGGTAGTTCGATCCCGTTGCGCTGAGCCAGCGCCATCATCAATTCAGGCTCCAGAGAACCTTCGATATGCAGGTGAAGCTCAGCCTTGGGCAGGCGGGCGATCAGATCATGCAAAGCGGACATGGCGACCTCTCTTGGGTTTGGGGAGTTGCAAGAAAATGCGCCGCGCCGCCGCGGCTTGCAAGCATGATCAATCTGGATTCAGACAATCCGCGAGGGCCTGGGGATCAGAAATCGGAGCACAGGCCTCCCGGACCCCGGCTTCGTCTCCCCTTTCGGAGAGCACGGCCGCCAGACCGGTGAGCGCGCGGACGTTCAACGGGTCCCATTGCAGCACGCGGCGATACCAACGCTCAGCCGTCACACCGTCAGAGCGCGCGTGATACCGGTCCGCGACCGACAGGCCGGTTTCAGAATACCAAGGCCGAACCAACACTGTCTGGCTTTCATAAACCCGGCTCATGGCCTCGAATGCCAGCTCCATGTGAACCAGAGCCAGGTCGGGCGCGCCCTGATGATTGTGGAGGTCGGAGAGGTTGATAAAAACCTCCCACGCATCCGGATCCAGCGTGGCGGCACGGTCATAGCTGCGCATCGCTAGCTCGATCTCTCCCTGTGCCGACAAGACCAGTCCCAGCGCCCGGTGAGCGAGCGCATAATCGGCATCTTGCGCGACGGCCATTTCCGCATGCTGGCGCGCCCGGGCAAGCGCCTCGATGGCATTGGGCGTTTGAGTGCGACCATTGGCCAGCGCGGTTCGCACTCGCGATTGCAGCCCGACTTCTTCCCACTCCCCCGGCGACCAGCGGATCACCTCCTGGGTGATTGTATTGGCGAGGCCTGACAGGGCCCGGGCAGAGCCGGGCTCAGCCTCAACCGCCTGGCGATAGAGCCTCATGGCCGCATCATTATCGGCTTCGGTGTATTGATAATAGAACTCATCCGCCCGCGTGATCAGGGGGGCAACCTCGGCTTCCGGCGTGCGGTCCATGAAAGCTGCAAAAACAAAAGCCACCATCACAACGCCGGCCAGCAAAGCAATGCCAGCAAGGCGCCAGTCAGGGTGGTCCGAAACGCTTCCGGTCCGTCGGAGCGGCGCAGGCTCGACCAGCAGCCGATATCCTTTCTTGGCCACAGTCGCGACAAAGGCGGGATTTCGGGCTTCGTCGCCCAGCGCCTGGCGCAACTTCCACACCGCCCGCGCGAGTGCATCGTCATTCACGGTCACGCCCGGCCAGAGTTCCTCAAAGATGGAGTCACGGCTCACCGCGTCGCCCGGCGTTCGCGCCAGCAGGCATAGCAGCGCCATGACCTTGGGCTCGACCTCCACGGTCACTCCGCTTCGAACCAGGTGTCCGTTTGCTGGCTCGACACGCACTTCGCCCAGCCGGAAGCCCTTTTCCAACATCATGTTTTTCAATCTGTTTTCCCTGGTCAGAAAAAGGTCAGAACAACGGGAAGCCCGAGTCATTGCATTATCGTGCCGGCACGCGGATTTGCAAAGCGGACGGCCGCAATCCTGCCGGCTGAAAACAGGAAAATGACCATGTATCGATCACTGCTAACGGCACTGACCTGCGCCATATCCCTGGCTTCAGAACTGCCGGCCCAACCCGCGCCGCTGATCCAGCCCGAGCAGCTTCAGAAAGATTTCCAGACCCTCCACACCACGCTGCAAGCGGCTCATTTCGATCTCTATGCCGCCACACCGCCCAGCGTGTTTTCGCAGAGACGTGCGGAAATCATGGCGCTGCTGAATGAGCCCATGAGCCAGCTTGACGCCGCCATTCTCTTCCAGACCTACACCGCCCTCGCCCGGCATGCCCATGCCCGGGTCGAGTTTCCACTGCAACGCTGGTTCGATCATGTCGAAGCCGACGGTCTCGTGCTGCCCGTGGATATCCGAATACGCGATGGGCGGGTCTGGCTGGCAGATCATCAGACCGGTGACAACGACCTGCAGGCAGGCGCCGAAATACTCTCCCTCAACGGCGAACCCAATGCAGTCTGGCTTGCCCGCTACACACGGCATATTTCTGCAGACACGCCCCACATGGCCTACACCCTGCTTGAAATCTATCTGCCCCTGGTTTTCTGGATCGAAAATCCCGCACTCAACATGGTATCGCTGCAACTCGCCCAAGCAGATGGTGTTGTGACAACTGCAGACATTGCGCTGCGGCCACTGGCGGCCTTCGAAGGTTCAAGCTCTTCCAACTCCCCTCTCACCCTGCCCGAACATGACGTTCGCATGCTGGACGGCGAAATCGCCTATCTCCGCCCGGGCGCTTTTACCAATACAACCGAGGGCGAAAGCCAGTGGGATCCGACATCCTACATCTCCCGCGTCGATGCGGCCTTTGAGCGTTTTCTAGACACAGGCGCACAGGCGCTGATTCTGGATCTGCGGAATAATCCGGGCGGTTCTGCCAGTTTTTCCGACCCGTTGATCGCCTGGTTCGCTGACCGCCCCTGGCGGTTCGCATCACAGTTCACCGTTCGGGTCAGCGCGGCGACCACAGCTTCAAACGCCGCTCGCCTGGCGGATGGTGGAGGAGAAACGAGCCGTCAACTTGCCGAGCTCTTTGCAAGTGCTGCCAATGGAGCGCGGGTCAGCATGGACCTCGACCTGCAGCACCCACGGCCGGGAACACGTTTCGAAAGACCGGTCTATATCCTGATCAATCGCTATTCCTATTCCAACGCGACCACCGTCGCTGCACTCGCGCAGGACTACGGTTTCGCGGTGATCGCCGGAGAAACCACCGCAGACATGGCGACAACATACGCGGCCATGGAGCATTTCTCGCTGCCCCACTCCGGTCTGGCAGTTGGTTATCCAAAGGCCCACATAATTCGACCGAACGGCCATTCAGCGCCACACCCGGTGACGCCCGACATTGAAATCGAATTTCCGGTATTCCCGGGCTCGGAGGATGAGGTGCTCGAAAGACTGAGGCTCCACATCATTGCGGAACTCTAGCCGCTCACCACAACCCAGATCGTGAAGAGTAAAAGAAGGGCGATCACCGCGTTGATCCAGCGCGCATGGGCGGGATCACCCAGAAATTTGTGCAGGGTCCCGCCAGCCGCCATCCACAGGAGGCCGCACGGTGCACCGAAGATGAAAAAGGTCGGCACCATGATCAAGGCGCGATCGGCGGCTGCATCGGCCAGGGCGATGAAGGCCCCTGAGGCCGAGATTGTCATCAGTAGCGCCTTGGGATTGACCAGCTGGAACAACGCCCCTTCGTGAATGCGGAACGGCCTGGACGTGTCGTTTCGCGTTTCGTCGATCGGTTTGGGATTAATGGCGGCACGGATAAAGATCGAACTCATCCAGATCAGCCAGAGCGCCCCCACTGCTTTCACGACCCAGAGGAATTGCGGAAAGCGTTCAACTAGCCCACCCAGCCCGAACACCGATGCGAGCAGAAGAAGGCTGAACCCGATATTCACCCCGATCCAGTGCGGCAGTGTTGCCCGGAAGCCGAACAGCATGCTGGAGGACATGACCATGAGATTGTTCGGGCCCGGCGTGATCGACATTGAAATCACGAACACAACAAGACTGAAATACAGGGCCAGATCCATCACTCACTCCTCAACACTGGAAGCGCAATGTGGGGAGCATGATCGTCTCACGCAATTCACGAATAGCGCAAAAAAGAAACGGCCCGCAACAATTTGCGAGCCGCTTGCTTTCATGAATTTCGATATTCGGAGCTCAGATTGGCTTAGCCAACAATCTCGGCGTCCGTGAAGAAGAACTTGATCTCTTCAGCAGCGGTTTCCGGAGCGTCGGAACCGTGTACGGAGTTTTCGCCGATGGACAGGGCAAATTCCTTGCGGATCGTGCCGTCAGCAGCTTCGGCCGGGTTGGTGGCGCCCATGACTTCGCGGTTTTTCGCGATGGCGTCTTCACCTTCCAGAACCTGTACAACAACCGGCTCGGAGATCATGAAATCAACCAGCTCGCCAAAGAACGGACGTTCTTTGTGCACGGCGTAGAAGCCTTCAGCCTGTTCGCGCGTCATGTGGATGCGCTTGGATGCAACGATGCGCAGACCGGCGTCCTCGAACTTGGCAATGATTTTACCGGTCAGGTTACGCTTGGTTGCGTCCGGCTTGATGATAGAGAAAGTGCGTTGGGTCGCCATGACGGGTTTCCTTGAACTCGAGTGTGTCATCACCTCGAGCACAGCCGAGGCATCAGGATTCGCGCGGCTTATAGCGGGGGATGTGGGGAAAGGGAAGCGGTGTGACAGTACACCGCCTCAAAGCTGACCTACTCCACATCGGCCCACGCCCAGATCTCGTCCGGCGTGTGCTCTGACAGCGCCACGATATCCAGGCCGGAATTCTCCATCGCGCGCTGCACCAGGAAACGTCCGGTGCGATAGCCCACGCCCATCCGGCCATCGGGATGCTGGAACATCCAGGTGCCGTAATCCGCATCCACAGGCAGCTCGCGGATTTCCCGCGCCCACTCCAGCGATGTTGGTTCGTCGGGCTGCATATTGCCCGGCTTGGAAACACCGGTGATCGATTCCGCGAATATGACCGCCAGGCCCTCATTGATCGTCGCGATCTGGATACCGGGGCCGTAGTGATTGCCCTCAATCGTCCAACCACGGCGCAAATGATGCAGCTCGTGGGCAAAAGTCCCGGCGAGCCCATCACGCGCAGCGACCTCGAGGTTTTCCGGATGCAGGCTGGAAATCATGATCACGATCCGCCCGGGCGCCGCAGCCATGCCAGTCACATGTCCCACCATGGTCAGATCGCGCGCCAGCGTGCGCACAGATACGCTGACCTCGTTGGCGAGATCCGGGTAGATGGATTTCACCTGCTCATAGGTATCAGAGAGGATCGCCTCGATCGCCGCCTTCTCACTCGCAGAGAAAGTCTGCTCCTCGCTGCCCTGGTAACTCACATTGAGATTGCGGATCTCGTCCCTGTGAGAGACTGTGGCGGTTTCGGCCGTCAGTTCGATGGCGGTCGTCAGCGACAAGACCGCCAGTCCAAGGCTCGTACCAATTTTTACAATCATTCTTCTTGGTCCAGTTTTCATGCCCCCCAGCATTTGAACCGGATAGCGCAAAGCAGCACTGTCTACAAGTGTAACACTAACGCTATGACCGGGACAATCTGTCGAATAATCACCTCTCTTGCCCTTCTCCGCGCTGCGGCCTACACCGCCTCTCCCATGTTGCACGTCAATGATCTCACCTACCGGATTGAAGGCCGGGTCCTGTTCGACAAGGCGACCTTTGCGCTTCGCGGCAAGGCCAAGATGGGTCTTGTCGGGCGCAATGGCACCGGCAAGTCGACCCTGTTCCGCCTGATCCGCGGCGAAGCCTCGCCGGAAAGCGGCGATACCAGTATCAAGAAGGGCGCACGTGTGGGCTGGGTCGCCCAGGAAGTCCCCTCTGGCGATGAAACGCTGATGGATGTCGTCCTGGCCGCTGATCTCGAGCGTGCATCTCTGCTGGAAGAAGCGGAGACGGCAACCGAGCCGAACCGGATTGCCGAGATCCAGACCCGTCTGGCCGATATCGAGGCCCACTCTGCCGAAGCCCGTGCAGGCTCTATCCTGTCCGGTCTGGGTTTTTCCGGCGAGGCTCAGCGTCGACCGTGCAAGGAGTTCTCGGGCGGATGGCGCATGCGAGTGGCCCTGGCAGCGACCCTGTTTGCGCGACCGGACCTGCTGCTGCTCGACGAGCCGACCAACTATCTCGACCTGGAAGGCGTGATGTGGCTTCAGGCCTATCTGCGCACTTTCCCCGGGGCGGTGTTGCTGATCTCCCACGACCGCGACCTGCTCAATGGTGCCGTCAACAAGATCGCCCACCTCAAGGACGCCAAGATCAGCGTCTATGAAGGCGGCTATGATGATTTCGAAAAGGCCCTGCGCGAGAAACAGCGCCTGCAGATGAAATTGCTGGAAAAGCAGGAAGCCCAGCGCCGTCATCTCCAGTCCTTCGTGGACCGGTTCAAGGCCAAGGCGTCAAAGGCGAAACAGGCGCAGTCGCGGGTGAAGATGCTCGAGCGCATGAAACCCGTCGCCACAATCGTAGACGACCCGGTCGCGCCCTTCGAGTTTCCCAATCCCCAGCGCCGCATGGCCCCGCCTATCATCCGCATGCTGGACCTCAAAGCGGGGTATGAGCCGGGCAAACACATCCTGCGCGATGTGAACCTGAATATCGATCCGGATGATCGCATCGGCATTCTCGGTCGCAATGGCGCCGGCAAGTCGACCATGGCGAAACTGCTCTGTGACAAGCTGGATCCGCAGGACGGTTTCCTGCGCAAGCACAAGAAGTTGCAGATCGCTTACTTCGCCCAGCACCAGATCGACATGCTGTCGCCGGAAGTCTCGGCCTATCAGCACGTCGTCGAGCGCATGGAGGACGCAACCGAGGCACAGCGCCGTGCCCGCCTGGCCACGTTCGGCCTGCCCGGCGATCGCCAGGAAACACCGGCGAAATCACTGTCCGGTGGCGAGAAAGCCCGTCTACTATTCAATCTGATCACCTTCGACGGACCACACCTCCTGATCCTCGACGAGCCGACCAACCACCTGGACATGGACAGTCGCGCCGAGCTGATCAATGCGATCAACAATTACGAGGGCGCTGTCGTTCTCATCTCCCACGACCGCTATCTGATCGAGGCCTGCGTTGACCGGCTCTGGCTGGTCGGGGACGGAACTGTCACGCCCTATGGCGAGGATATCGAGACCTACCGTCAGTCTCTGCTGGGGCGTGGCGCTAAAGAAAGCTCCGGCAAGAAAAGCGTCGCAACGGATGAAAAATCTGTCGCGCGCCGATCCGCGGCCGAGCAACGTAAACTGCTTAAACCCCTGCGTGATGAAGTGGCGCGGTGGGAGAAGGAAAGTGATCGCCTGCGCGGCGTGCTTGATGTGATCGACAAGGGGCTCGCAACGCCCGGCCTCTACGAAAAGGATCCGCAAACCGCGACCGACCTCCAGATCAAACGCGCAAAGGCCGTCGAACTGATCGATGCGGCCGAAACAAAATGGCTGGAAGCGGAAGAGAAACTCGAGGAAGCCCAGAAAAACAACTTGTGATCGAATTTACCTTGCACCTCCCCCTTGGGGCGAAATACCGTTCCGGCGGCACCAAAGGGAGAGGAGAACGAGATGGATCCGATACGCATCTTGTGTGTGCATGGTCTCGGCGACCACAGGGATAATGGCTGGCACGAGGAATGGCGCACGGCCATCGAGGCCGCCTACCCGACCGGGAGTGAGCGTCCGCTCGAAATCATTTTCGAGACCTATGACCCGATTTTCGAAGAGATCGATATCAGCGGCTGGGACATTGCAAAAGCCGTCTGGAAACTCGCCTCGAGCGCGATCCGGCCGCGTCGCGCGCGCGGTAAAATAGGTGATCTGAAGGACAAGGCGCGCTGGACGGCGGGCTATGTTGTCGCCTGGGTCGAGGACAGGGAATTCCAGCAAAGTAGCCGCGACTGGCTGCATGACCGCCTTCGTGAACACAAACCTGAAGTCGTCATTGCCCACAGCCTGGGCTCGCTTGTCAGCTACAACGCCTTCTCCCACCCCAGCGCCCGCGAGGGTGATATCGCCGAGCTGTTGTCCCGGATCAACTACGTCACCATCGGTTCCCAGATCGGCAATCCTTTTGTGGTCGGCAATCTGACCAACGGCCGGGTCACCCCGCTTGCGGTGAAGACCTGGCGGCATTTCTACAATCGTCATGATGATGTCTTCACGGCACAGATCAGACTACCTGAAGCCGACAATTTCCTGCAGCTGGAAACCCCCTTCGATGATGACGGCGTCGGTGACCACTCAGGTTCGGGATATCTGGGACACAGCGTGGCGATTGAACAGTTCTGGAACCCGCTCGCAGCTGGCCTGCTCGGTGACGGCGTCTACCGCGCCACGCGCAGATTCGGGTCCGCTCGCAGGAGTGCAAAGACCAAGTCAAAGACCAGCAAACGTGCTGTACTTGTCGGCATCAATGACTATCCGGATGAGGCCAGCCGCCTGGAAGGCTGTGTGAATGATGTGTTCCTGATGAGTTCCGTGCTCCAGGAATGCGGTTTCGATGCGGCGGATATCCATGTCTGCCTGGACAGCCGGGCAACGACGGACGGGATACTGGAACGACTGGAATGGCTCGTGGATGATCCACAGCCCGGCGACGAGCGGATCTTCTATTTCAGCGGGCATGGTGCCCAGATCCCCGAATACGGGCCAAGCACCGAACCGGATCATCACCTGGAATGCCTGGTGCCCTGGGATTTCGCCTGGTCTGCGGACACCGCAGTAACAGACAAACAGATCCAGCAATTCTACAGCCAGCTGCCCTATGAGGTTCAGCTGGGCCTGATCTTTGACTGCTGTCATGCCGGCAGCATGCACCGTGATGGCAGCCGCAAAGCGAAGGGTATTTCGCCGCCGGATGATATCCGTCACCGAGAGATCCGCTGGGACAGCAAGCGTGAAATGTGGGTTCCGCGCGCCTTCAAGCCCCTCAACACCGATTGGTCCGAAGACAGCGATGTCAGCAGACAATATTTCGGTCTCGATGGGGCCGTTGCACGGCTCGGTCGCAGTGGCATGCTGCGCCAGACCAGTGCCCGCGACTATGAAGCCAGCAAGGACACGTCAGCCTATTTGCCGGGGCCCTATCTGCCGCTGATCATCGAGGCCTGTGCGGAAAACCAATATGCCTATGAATACCGCCACGGTGTCACCAGCTACGGGGCCTTCACTTATTCTCTGGCGACCCTGTTGCGCCGATATCGGGGCAAGGCACCCCCAAACTTCCATGAGCTTGTCGCTCAGGTGCGCAAACACCTGGCCGAACTGGATTACGACCAGACGCCGCAAATCCTGGGCCCAAGCCAGGCACTATCCAGGACCATCCCCTGGATCTCCTGATCTTGGCGCTGGACGCAAGTCGAAGCGCCCCCCAAGCCCGAGATAAGAAAACGACCCCGCTTACCAAAAGCGGGGCCGCAAATCACTTCAGCCGAAACCCGGCTAGTTTCCCGGCTCCGTGTAGGTCGCCAGTATTGCAAGCACAATAGTTGTGTGCTCACGCACCGCTCCGGGCTCCCGTACTACCCAAACGTCATAACTCATCATGCCCGGATCAAGAGCGCCCACTTCGAGTTCGCCTTGATAAACTGACATGTCAGGCATCATTGATGACATCAGCCCTCCGCTTCCTTCTCTATTCTGAAAGCGTAGAACAGTGTCTCCACTCCGATACTCTCCAGCTCGATCACCTCGCCCCATGAGACCGCCACCGAGAACCATCTCGAACACCGCGTCAGTTTCTTGACCGTCCTGCTCGAAACTGCATCCGTACACCAGTTCGTCCCGATCCAATCTCGCGATCCACTCCAGCCCGAGTGATACTTCGCGCGCGGAACAGGTAATTGTCAGCGGATTGTCTTCATACGCACCATTGTTGACAGTGAGGGTCACCCTTGAGCTCTGGCCACGTCTGAGACCGAGGATATTAGATGACGTTGTCCGTCGCGACAGACGTCCAGACATATCTCCCAGTGACCAGCTGCGGAAACGCTGGCGAAACTCGATTTCCTCACCCCGCTCCGAAATCGGGCGTGTATCTAGTTCAGCGGCAACAGGCGTCGACGACATCTCCACAACAGCAGCGGCCGGATCCACTTCCTGCTCTTCACTCGACTCAGTTCCGTCCTGAACAAACAGGCTGGCAGCAGCCAGCCCAGCAACTAATTGAAACATAATATTCCCCCAGAAAAATAACTTACCCGCAGGTGATGCTCTCTATGCGGTCATTGCGGTCGATACGGATGGTCAGGCGGTCGGCCCGGTATTCCATGGTCGTCATCGTATCAGGTCCAAGCACACGGAAATTCGTTGGCAGGACGTCACGAGAGACCGAGGTTCGCTGGCGGCCGATATATTGCTGCAGGTCTTCCATGCCGCAATTACCGG
Source organism: Maricaulis sp. MIT060901 (assembly GCF_047123815.1). Classification (NCBI taxonomy): domain Bacteria; kingdom Pseudomonadati; phylum Pseudomonadota; class Alphaproteobacteria; order Maricaulales; family Maricaulaceae; genus Maricaulis; species Maricaulis sp. MIT060901. The sequence goes on along the minus strand of NZ_CP138920.1, from coordinate 3,049,038 downwards.
TGATCGGCCGATGTACATCAGATGAGCCAAGCTCCTCGACCGGCATCATGGGCGGTAGAGCGTCTGCCGCCTGACCTGCAGATGGAGACTGCCCGGCCGGCTCACCGGAAGTGGCAAAACATCCCGACAGAAACAAAACCGATCCCAGGACCAAGACCCGCATATCACACTCACCCGCACTGACTACGCGGTCACCCTAGCGTCCATACAGCGAAGCTCAAGCGACAAATTGGACAGGGCTAGACCTTCTTTTCCCAGCGCCCGGCATCGGACTGACGCCAGTAGGAGACATTCGCGCCAACGCCGCTGGCCGTCTTCCAGAGCCCGCGCGCTGCAACGACGGCGCTCTCATCATTGCCATCGAACATCACGATCGTGCGCTCAAAGGCCTTGAAATCCCCCGGCTCGGCCCGATCCAGCAGGAAGAGGCATTGTGCGCCGTTCGGGTTGTCATCAGCCAGGGTCAGCAGGACGGGCTGGCGTTCTGCGTCAGCCTCGCTGGCCAAGCCATGCGGCGTGAAGCTTTCTTCGCGCCAGGTCCAAAGCAGCGCATCGAGCGCCTTCAATCGGGTCTCATCGGTAGACTTGATAAGGGCGCGCCAGCCCCGTCCGATGGTTTTCTCGACCAGTTCAGGCAGCACTTCCTCCACGCTCGATCGCTCGAGGTGGTAGAACCAGAGTTCGCCTGCCTGATCGGAATTTGACATGAGAAAAAGGGCGGCCGTGGCCGCCCTCTCCTGTTCGGCGTCAGCCTTCGTAATTGTCGCGCACGAAACGGTCGAGGATACGTACACCCCAGCCCGTACCCCAGCTCGGCTGGCGCGGATCGTCCTTCATACCGCCCATGGCCGTACCGGCGATATCGATGTGACACCACGGACGCTCATTGACGAAGCATTTCAGGAATTCAGCAGCCGAGATGGAGCCGGCCAGGCGGCCTTCGCCGACATTCTTGATATCGGCATTCTTGGTCTCGATATGCTTTTCATAATCGGCACCCAGCGGCATGCGCCACACCGGCTCATCCGACGCGTTACCCGCCGCGAACAGCTGCTCGGCAATGGTGTCGTCATTGGAGAAGATACCTGCACGGCTATTGCCCAGGGCAATCAGCATGGCACCCGTCAGCGTCGCCAGGTCGATGATCAGCTTCGGCTCGAAACGCCCCTGGGCATACCAGAGCACGTCACCCAGGACGAGACGGCCCTCGGCATCGGTGTTGAGGATCTCCACCGTTTGGCCAGACATGGAACGAACAACGTCACCCGGCCGCTGGGCATTGCCGTCCGGCATGTTCTCGACCAGGCCGACGATACCGATGGCATTCACATTCGCCTTGCGGCCTGCGAGAGCACGCATCAGGCCGACAACGGCAGCAGAGCCGCCCATATCGCCCTTCATCTCGTCCATGCCAGCACCCGGTTTCAGCGAGATGCCACCACTGTCAAAGGTCAGCCCCTTGCCAACGAAAAGCAGCGGTGCTTCGCCTTCCGCACCACCATTCCACTTCATGATGGCGATATGACTTTCATGCTCGGAGCCCTGGCCCACACCCAGAAGCATGTCCATGCCCAGCTCGGCCATGGCCGCCTCGTCGAGGATCTCGATCTCGAGACCGTGTTCGGACATGCCCTCGATCTTCTTGGCATAGGTTTCCGGGTTGAGAACGTTTGGCGGCAGGTTGGTCACTTCACGCGCCATGTCGACACCGGCGGCAACGGCGCCCCAACTGTCCCAGGCGGTATTTGCCGCGGCGACATTATCAGCGGTGATGGTCATACCGGACAGGGAGGGTTTCTTGTCGTCGGTGAGCTTGGTGCGATACTCGTCGAAACGATAGGCCGCCATGCGGGCTCCCAGACCTGCACGGCCGGCGCCTTCAGCATCCGCCACACCGTCGAGACGCATGGTGATGGAGGTCTCGCCAGACAGCAGTATCTTGGACGTCACAGCCGCAGCGGATTTCTCGATGACGCTGGCCTTCAGCTCAGCCTGTTTGCCCAGTCCGAACAGGACCACGCGGTCAGCATTCGTACCGGCTGGCGCCAGCACTTCCAGGGTCTGGCCCGGCTTGCCGGTGAAGCGGCTGGCGGCAACAGCGCGCGACAGCGCACCACCGGAAGCATCATCAATCGCCTTGGCAGCGGCGGAAAAAGTCGAGTCGGCAAAGACCGGTACGGCCTGGGAACCTGAAACGGAATCAGCCGAAGCGAATTCGATTTTCATGGCAAAACCTCGCTAGAACAGTGGAACCGCCCGTATGTGATTGGGGCGAAAAAGATGGGTCGCGAAAGTGGTATCCGATCCGGAAGCGAGATAGAAGGCTGAACGCGCAGCTTTAGATCCGTCATGATTCTTGTTCAGCGATATTTCTTCCGACAACTCCTCTGGCCCTTCCTGACTTCGGTTGGTGCCTTTGCGGGACTGTCCCTGCTGACACAGAGTCTGTCGAATACGGATCTGGTCTCAGGTTATTCCGAAACGGCCTTCACCTTCTTCAAGGTCACGCTGCTGGCCCTGCCGCACCTGACAGCCCTCTTGCTGCCGATCGCACTGTTCGTGGCCACCCTGACCGGTCTCAGCCGCCTGTCCTCCGACAGTGAGCTTGTCGTCACCTCGGCCTCCGGCATGACACGCTGGGGCATGCTCTCACCGCTTATGCGCCTAGGCATATATGTCGTCATCGCCAACCTGGCGATTAATCTCTTTATCCAACCCGTCTCCTACCGGGAGATGCGGCGTAGCCTCTATGACCTGCGGTCCGACGTGGCCTCCAGCCTGGTGACACCGGGCGCCTTCTCACGCATCGGCGAAGGCGTGACGATCTATGCGCGCGAACGCACGCGTGATGGCCGCCTGCTGGACATCATGATCCACGATACACGCGGCCAGGAAGGGGCTGTCACATACACCGCCCGCGAGGGCGTGATCGCGCGTGGTGGCAATCGTACCGCCCTGGTCCTCATCAATGGCAATGCGCAATGGCTCGATGAAAACCAGGAAATGAACTACACGACCTTCGACCGGACCGAACCGGACCTGGAGGAGTTCTCGGGAATCGCAGACGCCATTTTTTTCAAGGAAAGCGACCGCTTTCTGCATGAATTGTTGTGGCCGGACGGATCCATTCTCGCACGCCCCGGCGGCGAGGAAAGTGCAAGGGCGGAAGCGCACTACCGTCTCTCCGCGCCGCTGTTCAATCTGGCATTCGTTCTTATCGCCGCTGCGGCCTACCTGGCAGGCGATTATTCCCGCCTGGGTTACGGGCGACGAATAGCAATAGCCGTGGGCGCAGGGCTGACCCTTCGCCTCGTTGGTTTCAGCGTTCAATCTGGTGCTACGGACGACCCGGCCCTCAACATCGCCCAGTACATTGTTCCATTGATTGGAATTATCGGGGCGCTGGCCGTTATCTACTGGCCGGGCCGGGCCCGGCCGGATGCGCCGCCCGCCGCGGAGGCCCGCTAGATGACCGTCGCTAGCCACCTCAACCGCTACATGCTGAACCAGACACTGGCCGGCCTGGGTATGGCTGCCGGCGTGATCGGCGCGGTAATCATCCTCATCGATTTTGTGGAACAGTCGCGTACGATCGGCACGCGGGTCGACATCGGAGCACCGGAACTGGTCGGCCTCACGATGCTAAAAGTTCCCGCCCTACTTGAAACCACTCTGCCCTTCATATTCCTGTTTGGCGTCTTGACCGCACTCTTCCGCCTGAACCGGCGAAGCGAACTGGTTGTCATGCGCGGCTCAGGCATGTCGGCCTGGCGCATTCTGACCGCCCCCATGATCCTGGCGCTTGTCGTCGGCCTGTTCGGCACAACTGTGCTCAACCCGCTCGGTGCGGCCGGCAATGCCGCCTTCGAAGCGCGCCGCGATGCGCTGATGAATGTCCGCCGGGACCCCAATGCGGCCACTCCGGTCTGGCTGCGAGAGGCGAATGTCAACGGCTTCACCGTTATCGCGGCTACGTCTCTGGCGGAGGGCGACCGCGTACTGCAAGCACCGGCCTTTCTCTACTACGCCGTCAACGAGGATGGAGTTCCCGCGCTTGACCGCCGCATCGATGCTGACGCTGCGACGCTACAGGAAGGCTTCTGGGAAGTTGAAAACGCCGTCGAGCGTACGCCCAACACACCTTCGGTCGAGCTGGGCCTGATCACCCTGCCCACAGGCATCAACCGGCAGGCTCTCTTCGAGCGATCTCGATCACCTGAAGGGGTCTCTTTCTGGGACCTGCCGACGCTCATCGCCTCGGCCAACGAAGCCGGCTTGGCGACTGAGCGCTATGAACTGCGCCTGCACAGCCTGCTCGCCCTGCCGCTGACCCTGCTCGCGGCGACACTGATCGCCGCCGCTGCAACCATGCGCCTGCAACGTCTGGGCGGAGCAGCAGGTTTTTGCGCTGGCTGGCGGTTTGACGGGCTTCGTGATGTTTTTTCTGCAGGAATTGCTCGGCTCTATCGGCGCAGCGGGGGCACTGCCGCCGCTAACGGCGGCCTGGGCTGCACCTGCCATCACCGCATTGCTTGCCCTGACCTATATTGCCTCGACCGAGGACGGTTGACGGCGTGGACGAAATGCCCGCTATCGGCTAGTCATGATGGCTCGGTCGGGTGGGGCCGATTCAATTGAGGGAGTGACGCGCATGGCGTCGCATTATCGCCGCATCGCTGCGGCCTTGCTTGCTTCAACATTACTCGCGTGTTCAGCTCCCGCGTTCGCCCTGCAGGAAACGCAGGACGACCAACCGGTCTATCTCGAAGCTGACACGCTGGATGATTTCGGGTCCGGAGAGGGCTATATCGCGCGCGGCAATGTACGGGTCCAGCAAGGCGACCGTCTGCTGATCGCCGACGAGCTGGAATACCGCCCCGAGGAAAACCGCGTCATTGCTCGCGGCAATGTCGAGATCCACGGCCAGGGCGAATACCCGCAATACGCTGTCGAGTTCGAACTCGACAGCGAGATGTCCACCGGTATCGCAGTCGGTTTCGCGACCATGATGGAAAACAATGGTCGCATGGCTGCCGCGACGGCGGCTCGCTCCGAGGACGGTTCCATTCGTCTCGACCGAGCCTATTACACCGCCTGCCCACTCTGCGAAGACGGTGAACAGGAGCCGACCTGGCGCATTCGCGCGCGCGAAGTGGTCCAAGACACCGAAGATCAGATGATCTACTACAAGGATGCCCAGCTGGAGTTCCTTGGCGTACCGGTCCTCTACGCCCCGACATTCGCACATCCCGATCCGTCGTCAGAACGCCGTTCCGGTTTCCTCTTCCCGGGACTGGGCGTGTCATCGCGTCTCGGCTTCAACTATCAACAGCCTTATCTCTGGGCGATCTCGCCGCACCAGGACCTGGTCGTGGCTCCGCGCTATATGGGCAATGTTAATCCGCTGGTTTACGGCGAGTATCGCAAGCGTTTCTGGTCCGGCTCCCTGGCCTTCGAGGGTAGTTATACCTACGAAGCCGAGATCGACAGCGACGGCAACCGTTTCGGCGAGGAAGATGATCGCTGGCATATCTATGGCGGTGGACGTTTTCGCATCACCGAGGACTGGCGCTGGGGGTTCACGGTTCAACGCGCATCCGATGACCTGCACCTGCGGCGCTATGATTTCTCTGAAATCGACCTGGATCGCGGGGCTCCGCTCGACCCTGACACACGCCGCCTGCTGAGCCAGATCTACGTCGAACACCGGTCTCGCAATGCCTTCGGAACGCTGATTTCGGCCTCCTATCAGTCTCTGCGCTCGCAACTCGATGACGAATCGCTCCCGGACCTGTTGCCGGTGCTTGAGTATCGGCAGGTCATCAATGCTCCGGACGGGTGGGGACGCGTAAACCTGGGCATCAATGGTGCTGTCCTCGACCGTGAAACCGGCACCGATTATCAGCGCCTCTCATCCAGCATTGACTGGCGCACCCGCTGGACCAGCCCCCAGGGTATCGTCGCGGAACCGTTCGCCTATGGCCGGGTCGATGCTTTCGAGTACAGCAATGTGCCGGACGGAAATGGCGGTACTTATGGTGACGGTTTCGATCGTCAGGTCGGTCTCGCCGGTGTTGAAGTGTCCTGGCCTCTCATGCGGTCTGGAGAAAATTCGGACATTATCCTCGAACCGGTCGTGGCCGGCGTCATCGCCACCGATGATCCGGTTTCCTCGCGGGTCATCAACGAGGACAGCCTTTCCATCGACCTCGACGAGACCTTGCTGTTCCAGCCTTCCCGCGCACCGGGCTTCGACCTGTGGGAAGAAGGCCAGCGCCTCACGGCGGGCATGAGGGCAACGGCCTATATCGGTGACGACCGGATGCTGCGCGCCTTCCTGGGGCGCAGCGAAAGACTGGATGGTGCCCCTGTCTTTTCCGGAGCAAGTGGACTGGCGGAGGAAAGCTCCGACTATGTGTTCACCGGCGAGATCAACTGGGGCAGCTTTGTTGCGGGCATCCAGACGCGCCTCGACTCTGATGATTTCGATATTGACCGTCTGAGCTTCACGACAAGCTATTCCACCGGTCGTTTCACCGGCAATCTTCGCTACACCGACATCAGTGACGACGCCTCGACGCTGACGGCGCAGCGCGAGATCATTGCTGATGCATCCTATCAGCTGACGGATCGTTGGCAGGTCATCGCCAATGTGACGCACGACCTGGACCTGGATACATCTCGCATCCTCCAGACCGGCTTCCGCTACATCGATGACTGTACGCAGATGGAAATCGTCTATGAGCGCCAGGATGTGGGAATTGACCGCCTCGGTCCGTCCGAGTCGATACAGTTCCGGATTTCACTGTTCACCTTGGGAAGCGTCGCGCCTGACTAGCAACAGTGTCTCGTCATTGCGTTGTAAGCGATCTTGAGTAATCTTCCGGCGGAACGGAAAGAACCGATGTCACGCACCAGAAATTTCGTACTTGCTTCTTTTGCCGCCCTGACGAGCCTTTTTGGCGTCAGCGCGAGCGCTCAGATTACCGAGGGCGTCGCTGCTCTGGTCAATGATGAACCGATCACCACGGTCGACGTTCGCAATCGCATGCGCCTGATCATCGCCTCAACAGGGCTGGCTCAGCTTGACCAGGAAGCCATGTTGCGTGTGCAGGACCAGGCCATTCGAGGCCTGATCGATGAACACCTGCAGCTTCAGGCTGCTCGCGAGTACGAGATCCAGGTATCGGAAGAAGAGATCATGCAGTCCCTGCTTGATCTCGCTCAGCGTAACAACTCCACCATCGAGGCTGTCGTTGCCGAGCTTGAACAGTCCGGTGTGGACGTCCAGACACTGCGTCACCAGATCGAGTCCGAGATTGCCTGGCAGATCCTGGTCAACGGCCGCTACGGCTCGCGCGTGCGTATTTCCGATCAACAGATCGAACTGGCCCTGGAGCGGCTCGCAGCCAGTGCGTCCCAGCCCCAGTTCCGCATCTTCGAGATGTTCTTCGAGATCCGCACGGCAGCTTCCGAACAGGAAACCACCCAGCGCATTATCGCCGTGATGAACCAGCTGCAGCAGGGCGCGGCCTTCCCGCAGCTCGCGCAGCAATTCTCCGACGCGCCATCCGCGGCCACCGGCGGTGATATCGGCTGGATCGCAGCTTCGCAGCTGCAGCCGGAAGTCGCCCAGGTCATTCCTCAGCTTCTGCCGGTCTTCCAGCAAAACGGTGGTGCACTATCCAATCCGGTCCGCGTACCGGGCGGATACATGATCATCGCCCTCGTCGGTGCCCGGGACGGCACGACCACCTTACAATACGATCTGGTCCAGCTCACTGTACCCACGAGTGCCGTTACCGAGACGACACGCAGCGACCTTGAGCGTGCCATGAACCGTAACCCTGTCTGTGACACGCTGGATGCAGTCGCTGCCGAGATTGACGGCGCCATTGTCACGCCTCTCGGCTCCATCGGCGCTGACGCGCTGCTGCCGCAGATCCGCGACTCCCTGGCACCGCTCGACCAGGGCGAGAATACGGGCGTTATCGAGAGCGCTGCAGGCGTACAGAGCATCGTTGTCTGTGACCGCACAATCGGCGGCCCGGGCGTACCAACACGAGACGACCTGGAAGGCCAGCTGAGAGGTCAGCAGCTTTCCCTGCTCTCCCGTCGCTGGCTGCGTGACCTGCGCCGCGAAAGCACGATCGAGATCCGCTACTGATGCCGCTGCCCTCTCCCATCGGCGTTACGATGGGTGATCCGGCTGGGATTGGTCCGGAAATCATCACCAAGGCATGGCGCGCACTGCGCGAGCGCTCCGACCTCCCGTTTGTCGTGATCGGAGATCCATCCTGTTTTAGCCAGGCGATACAGGTTGGGAGCGCCGCTGATGCTGCGCAGCATTTCCGGACACGGCTTCCGGTCCTCAGCCAAACGTCCCCGCTCACTCATCCAGTCCGGCTCGGCGCGCCTGCCAGCGAAAATGCTGCAGCGGTCCGCAGCGCGATCGAGGATGCTGTCTCCCTCGCGAGAACGGGCGAAATCAACGCCGTTGTCACAGCCCCTATCGCGAAGTCGGTCATGTACCAGGCGGGGTTCGACTTTCCCGGCCACACCGAGTTTCTCGCAGACCTGACGAAGGACGCTCCGCTCGACGGTCCCAGGGGGCCACTGATGATGCTCTCGGGTGGCGGTTTGCGTGTGGTGCTCACCACGATCCATATCGCCCTTGAAGACGCAGTTCGCGCGGTCAATCCCGAGCGCATCAAACATGTCGCCCGGCTCGCCTACGCGGCCCTCAGGCGTGATTTCGGGATCGCCAGGCCGCGACTGGCCCTGGCCGGTCTCAATCCGCACGCCGGTGAAGATGGCGCGTTGGGGCGTGAAGAAATCGAGATCATAAACCCGGCAGCTGCCGAGTTACGCGATGAAGGTATCAATATCACGGATGCCATGGCCCCGGACACGATGTTTCATGCCGAGGCCCGGGCGCAGTATGACGCGGCCATTTGCCATTATCACGACCAGGGGCTGATACCGGTAAAAACGCTGGATTTTCATGGCGGGGTCAACACCACTCTGGGCCTGCCGATCGTGCGAACCTCGCCTGATCACGGCACTGCGTTCGGCATTGCCGGCAAGGGCCAGGCGCGTGCCGACAGCCTTATCGCGGCGTTGAAACTGGCAGCCAGCATTGCGGAGAACCGGACGCGATGATTGATGAGCTTCCACCGCTACGCGATGTGATTGCCGCGCATGGGCTGGGCGCCAACAAGTCCTTTGGCCAGCATTTCCTGCTGGATCTCAACCTTACGCGCAAGATCGCCAGCCTAGCCGGAGATATCTCCCAACAGAGCGCGATCGAGATCGGGCCAGGACCGGGCGGGCTTACCCGTGGCATCCTCGCCCATGGCACGGGTTCCTTGCTGGTGGTGGAGAAGGACAGCCGGTTTCTCGGCGCGCTGGGCGAGATCGGTGATGCCTACCCGGGTAAACTCGAAATCGTCGAGGCCGATGCGCTCAAGGTCGACGAACCGGACGTATTGCCGGAGGGGCCTTGCACCATCTTGTCCAACCTCCCCTACAATGTCGGTACACTTTTGCTGATCAAATGGCTGGAAGCCTCGCCGATCTGGTGGCGCCGGGCGGTGCTGATGTTCCAGCGCGAGGTCGCCGACCGCGTTGTCGCGCAACCTGGCAGCAAGGCTTATGGCCGCCTCGCCATCCTTTCCCAGTCCGTCTGCGAGACACGTCTGGCGCTGAAAATCCCGGCCCGGGCCTTCACACCTCCGCCCAAGGTGGAGAGCGCTGTCGTGGTTCTCGATCCGCTTCCCGAAGATCAGCGTTTCGATGATCTCAAAGCGCTTGGGGAAGTCACCGCGTCGGCGTTTGGGCAGCGTCGCAAGACACTGCGCCGGAGTCTCGCGGCAGCGGCCGGCAAGACCCGCGCTTCCGCAGAAGAATTGCTGCAGACAGCCGACATCGATCCGGGCCTGCGCGCGGAGACGATTGATATTGCGGGTTTCCAGAGGCTTGCACGGGCCTGGCGGGCCGCTACTGCTCCATAAGAGCGTCGACAAATTCACCCAGCCAGGGGTGGCGGTTGCGCTTCAGGCGTTCCGCGTGCAGGGCCTGATTGAGCTTTTCGAGTGCGCGCGCGAAGTCATCATTGACGATGACATAGTCATACTCGTTCCAGTGCGAGATCTCGTCCTTGGCGCGGTTCATGCGATCGCGAATAACCTCGTCGGAATCCTGGCCGCGCTTGCGAAGACGATCTTCGAGCAAGGCCAGCGATGGCGGCAGGATAAAGATACGCACGGTGTCCGCAGGCGCCTGGTCGGCAATGATCTGTGCGCCCTGCCAGTCGATATCGAAAATGACGTCACGACCTTCGTCGATGGCTTCCATGACCGGGGTTTTCGGCGTGCCGTAATAGCGACCAAAAACTTCTGCCCATTCAAAGAAGTACCCCGCATCAATGCGCTTCTTGAATTCCTCGACGGAGATGAAGTCATAGTCCTGGCCATTGATCTCGCCCGGGCGCGGCTTTCGCGTCGTACAGGAGATGGAGAGGACAACATCAGGATTCTGGCTAAGCAGGCGTTTGGAGAGCGTCGTCTTGCCGGCGCCGGACGGGCTCGACAGCGCGATCAACACGCCGCGACGACGGCCTCTGAAAATGGTACCGGAAAAGCCGTCACTCGACATTCTGGATCTGCTCCCTGAACTGATCGATCACGTTCTTCAAATCCAGACCAATCTGCGTCAGCGACGAGTCAGAGGATTTCGAACACAAGGTGTTCGCCTCACGATTAAACTCTTGTGACAAAAAGTCGAGTTTGCGCCCCACCGGGGAGCCCTGCTTGAGCAGTTCCCGAGCCGAGGCAACATGCGCGCGCAAACGGTCGAGTTCCTCGCGCACATCCATCTTGACAGTGAGCACTGCGATCTCGGCAGCGAGGCGGTTTTCCTCCAGCTCGGCATCGACCAGTTCCGCGATCTTGGCGGACAGGCGATCACGGATGGCATCGATGCGTGTGGCGGCATTGGCCTCTGCCGCATCCGTCAGGATTTCCACCTTGTCGATATGTCCTGCAAGCACGGGGGCCAGGGCCGCCCCCTCTTCCTCACGTGCAGACTTCAAGCCGTCCAGCGCCTCGCCGAGACCTTCCAGTAGCGCCTTCTCCAGCGCAGCCCGCGCTTCGGGATCTGGATCCGCTGACGTCTCGAGAAGGCCGTCAATTGCCAGCAAACCATCCAGACGCGGGCGTTCGACCTGGTTGGACAGAATCAGGTCCTCCGCCTGTGCCAGTAGTGCATCAAGCGCTGAACGGTTAATCACTGGTGCCGACTGGCTGGCATCTCGCTTGAGATTGAGCGAGGCCTGAAGATTGCCGCGAGTGAACCGTTTGCGGGCCTGTTCGCGGATCTTGAGATCCAGGCCGTCATGACCAGAAGGCACGCGAGAGCGTACTTCCAGCCCCTTGCCATTGACACTGCGCACTTCCCAGATCCAGCGGACATTTTCGTGCTGGCCTTCGGCGCGCGCAAAACCGGTCATGCCGGAGAGCTGGCTCATGTCTAGTTTCCTGCCTGGCGGCGCTGCCGCTCGATCTGGCGCCAGCGGCGCACATTCTGCTGGTGTTCCGCATACGTATCGGCAAACACATGACCACCGGTACCATCCGCAACAAAGAAGAGCGCGCTCGTCTCGGTCGGGTTCAGAACCGCAGCAATTGCTTCGCGGCCCGGATTGGCGATTGGCGTCGGCGGCAAGGCCGGGATCTGATAGGTGTTCCAGGCGTTGTTCGGATTATCGATCTCGGAGCGACGCAGGCCACGGCCCAGCGGCTCTCCCTGAGAGATGCCGTAGATGATGGTAGGGTCACTCTCCAGCCGCATGCCACGACGCAGGCGGTTCACAAAGACGCCAGCGACTTCACCACGCTCGCCACCAATGCCGGTCTCCTTCTCGACGATGGAGGCCAGGATGATCGCCTGCTCACGCGTTTCAAACGGCAGGTTCTCGGCCCGCTGGTCCCACAGCGCGTCCAGTAGGTCATCCTGGGCACGACGCATGCGGTCGACGATTTCGTGGCGGGAGGTTCCGCGGGTCACCAGATAGGTTTCCGGCAAGAGGTCACCCTCGGCGGGTGGATCGGTGATCTCGCCTGTCAGCACGGCTTCCTCGGCCAGGGAGCGTACAATCATGGCACTGGTCAGCCCCTCGGCCAGTGTAATCGGGTGCTGGACGGTTTGGCCGGACCGCAGAAGTTCATAGATCTGGGCCATGGATGCCCCGGCCGGGATCTCGTACTCGCCAGCGCGCAGGGATCGATCGCCCTCGTCGAGCGTGATGGCAAAGCGGAAGATCCGCGCATCACTGATCAGGCCCTCATTTTCCAGCTGGGTTGCAATGCGGATCAGCCCTGCGCCACGAGGCAGGGTCGTCACAGTGGCCTCAGCCGTTGGACCGGGCGCCGCAAACTCGTCCTGCATCCAGCGATAGCCGGCATACACCCCGCCTGCTGCAAGCAGTGCAAGAACCACCAGGGCTATGCCGCCCCAGATAAGGAGCTTCATCCACAGCGGCGCAGACTTGCGCGCTTCCACTTCACTCATGACTATTCCCCGAATGCGGTCAGTCAGCCGCTACAAACACGACCGAAGCATTTGTGCCACCGAATCCAAAAGAATTCGACAGTACAGCGCTGATAGATTTCTCAACCGGCGCCTTGGCAGCCAGATTGATGTCGGTGTCGACGGACGGGTTGTCGAGATTCAGCGTTGGCGGGCAGACGCCGTGTTTCATGGCCAGGATCGAGAAAATCGCCTCGACAGCGCCGGCTGCCCCCAGCAAATGACCGATCGCCGATTTGGTCGAGGACATCACCAGATCATCGGAGGCTCCGCCGAAAAGTCGCTCGACAGCGCGCAGCTCAATCTCGTCGCCCAACGGGGTCGAGGTGCCGTGCGCGTTGACGTAATCGATGTCAGATGCATTCAGGCCGGCATCCTTGAGCGCGGCCTGCATGGAGCGATACCCGCCATTGCCGTCATCTGCCGGCGCGGTGATGTGATAGGCGTCCCCGGAAAGGCCGTAACCTTTCACTTCGGCATAGATCTTGGCGCCGCGCGCCTTGGCCGATTCGTATTCTTCCAGCACGACCACGCCGGCGCCTTCTCCCATGACAAAACCATCGCGGTCCTTGTCATAGGGGCGCGAGCCCGCAGTCGGGTCATCGTTGAAATTGGTCGACAGCGCCTTGAGCGATACGAAACAGCCAATACCGAGGCGGCAAACGGCGGCTTCTGCACCACCGGCAACCATCATGTCCGCATCCCCGCGGGCAACCAGGCGAGCCGCGTCCCCGATGGAGTGGGCGCCCGTGGAACAAGCCGTAACGACCGCGTGGTTAGGACCTTTCAGGCCGTGCTTGATGGATACCTGTCCCGAGACGAGGTTGATCAGCATGCCTGGAATAATAAAGGGAGAGAGACGGCGCGGCCCCTTCTCGTGGAGCGTGATCGAGGCATCATATGTGGTCTCAAGACCACCAATGCCCGATCCGATCATGACGCCGGCCCGTTCCCGGGCCGCGTCATCTTCAGCCTCCCAGCCACTGTCGGCGAGAGCCTGATCCGCTGCGGCGATGCCGTAGAGGATAAAGTCGTCGATCCGTTTTTGCTCACGCGGTGACATCACCGCATCCGGATCGAAAACGCCCTGCATATCCGCAGAGCCGCCACCGCGGCCGTCTACACGGGGAACAAGCCCGGCGATCTGGCAAGCCAGATCGTCGGTTTCAAAGTGCTCGATCCGCCCCAGTCCGGACTCACCGTCAATTAACCGTTTCCAAACGGCATCCTGACCCTGGCCCAGTGGGGTAACGAGCCCAATCCCCGTGACAACGACGCGACGCATGGCGTGGGTCAGTTAGCCGACCTTTTCAGAGATGAACTTCACAGCATCACCGACTTTCTGGATGTGCTCTGCTGCATCATCCGGAATTTCGATGTCGAACTCTTCTTCAAAAGCCATGACCAGCTCAACATTGTCCAGGGAGTCAGCGCCCAGATCATCGATGAAGCTTGCATTGTCGGTGACTTTATCCGCATCGACATCAAGATGCTCAACAACGATTTTCTTTACGCGCTCGAGAACGTCAGACATTTCAGACCCTCATAGTGATTCATCGCCATGACTATAGCGATGCAGGAAAGGACGGGAAGTCAGGTTTTACCGTACTTTCCCGAAGATGCGCGGGCACCTAGCATACTTCATTCGCCGTGGCTAGCGAAGCTGCCGTATACGGCACCCGCAGGTTTCAATTAAATCATCGCCATACCGCCATTTACGTGCAGGGTCTGGCCTGTCACGTAACCGGCTTCGGCGCTGGCGAGATAGACAACTGCGGACGCGATGTCATCACCGCTGCCCAGATCATTTGCCGGGATCTTGCTCAGGATGGCCGAGCGCTGCTCGTCATTGAGCACGTCTGTCATCGGCGAAGCGATGAAGCCCGGAGCCACACAGTTCACGGTGACGCCGCGTGCGGCGACTTCCTGGGCGAGCGACTTGGAAAAGCCGATCATGCCCGCCTTGGAGGCACAATAGTTGGACTGGCCCGGATTACCCATGACACCCACAACGGACGTAATGCCGATGATGCGGCCGTGACGGGCCTTCATCATGCCGCGCAGGGCTGCGCGGGACAGGCGGAAATAGCTGTCGAGGTTGATGCGGAGAACCTGGTCCCAGTCCTCGTCCTTCATGCGCATCAACAGCTGGTCCTTGGTAATGCCGGCATTGGCCACCAGAATGTCCAGCGAGCCCATCGCTTCGGCCGCCTGTTTCGGCAGCGCGTCCACGGCTTCCGCGTCAGACAGGTTACAGGGCAGCACGTGCGCGCGCTCGCCCAGCTCGGAAGCCAGCTCGGCCAACACGTTTTCACGCGTGCCGGACAGGGCCACGGTCGCGCCCTGCGCGTGCAGCGCCTTGGCTATGGATTTGCCAATACCGCCGGTCGCGCCGGTCACAAGGGCATTCTTGCCGGTAAGATCAAACATCAAGAACTCCTTCGTTCTCGCTTGGAGATTTGCTGCGAGGAACACCCCGCCAGCGAACAGGACCAAACAGTAGAGCCAGAGCGGTCGCGGGAATGGTGGTTCCATCCCGGTCAAACGCCTGTAGACGGCGAGATAGACAATACCCAGGCCAATGAAAATCAATATGCCGATTGATAACGCGATTGAGTCTCGACCGAAATAAGCGATCAGCAGGACACCCAACAGGTTTGACCAACCGATCCCGAGCGCCGCCAAGTGCATCGCTCGTTTCGTAACGCCGGAGATCAAACCATCATCGCGCGTCAATGAGAACTACGCCTCTTCCTTCAAAGCCGCAGCAAATGCTTCCAGATCCGCAGCGCTGTTAAGCGGCTGGCCTTTGGCGTCCTTAGTAGTGCGTTTGAGCATGGTGGACAGCACCTTGCCCGCGCCGGCTTCGGCGAGCGTGGTGATACCGCCCTCCTCGACCATCCACATGACACTCTCGCGCCAGCGAACCCGGCCGGTGACCTGTTCAACCAGCTGGCGGCGAATGGTCTCTACATCATTGGTCGGGCGCGCGGTGACATTGGCAACAACCGGGACTGCGGGCGCATTGATCGTTGCCGCAGCCAAGGCTTCAGACATGGCATCAGCTGCCGGCTGCATCATGGGGCAATGGAACGGTGCGGAGACCGGGAGTTTCATGGCCTTCTTCAGGCCCAGCTCGCCTGCCTTGGCAATCGCCGCCTCGATGGCAGCGGTCGCACCGGAGATCACGATCTGGCCCGGGGCATTGTCATTGGCGATGCCGCAGACACCGGCCGTCTGGCCTGCTGCAACCGCCTGGGCCGCGAGATCCTCGTCCGCGCCCAGCAGCGCCGCCATCGTGCCCTCGCCGACCGGAACCGCTTTTTGCATGGCCTGGCCGCGCAGTTTGAGCAGTTTGGCCGCATCCGCGATGGACAGGGAGCCTGCTGCTGCCAGTGCTGAATACTCACCAAGACTGTGGCCGGCCACAAAGGAGGCCGCCGTGACGTTTACGTCAAAGTCGTTTTCCAGGACCCGCATGACCGCGAGGCTGGCAGCCATCAGAGCGGGCTGCGCATTCTCGGTCAGTGTAAGATCTTCAATGGGGCCATTGGCCATCAGGCCGGACAAGTCCTGGCCCAGGGCCGCATCGACCTCGTCAAAAACGGCCTTGGCACTGGCGAAGTTGTCGGCAAGTTCCTGGCCCATACCAACGGCCTGGGAGCCCTGACCGGGAAAAACAAAGGCGAGTTTCATTTAAATTTCCTCCCCTGAACTGGGTGTGAAAGCTCGATAGCCAATATTCCATGAGGTGTGCAAGCATCCTTGCGGCTTGAATGTGCTCACAAGATCGGATAAAGCCCGCGCTTCGCGTGATTGCGGTCCGCCCTCTTTATATGGCTCACATGGGGTGAGGCATGGAGGCCGGAGCCACCGCGGACCTGCCCGACCCTTCGGCTTGGTCTGCGCCGCAATCGACTTGAAGGGAGCCGAAATGGCACTTTACGAGCACATTTTCATCGCTCGCCCGGACATGTCGCCGGCACAGATGGAATCCCTTATCGAGGACGTCAAAACCCTCATCGAGGAAAAAGGCGGCAAGACCGGCAAGACCGAATACTGGGGTCTGCGCAATCTTGCTTACCGCATCAACAAATCCCGCAAAGGTCACTACGGCCTCATCGACATCGACGCTTCTGCTGACGTGATCGACGAGCTGGACCGTCTGCAGCGCCTGTCCGAAGACATCATCCGTCACATGACGGTTCGTGTTGACGAGCACGTCGAGACGCCGTCCGCCATCCTGACCAAGAAAGACGATCGTCGCGGTCGTCGTGAACGTAACTAAGGAGCGCCGAGAATGTCTTCTGGAAACATCTCCAATATCCCGGCACGCCGTCCGTTCATGCGTCGCCGCAAGGTCTGCCCGTTCTCCGGTGAAAACGCACCGAAGATCGATTACAAGGACCCCAAGCTCCTGCTTCGCTACATGTCTGAGCGTGGCAAGATCGTTCCGTCCCGCATCACCGCAGTTTCCGGCAAGAAACAGCGTCAACTGGCTCGCGCCATCAAGCGCGCCCGTCAGCTGGCTCTCCTGCCGTACGCTGCCGACTAAGGAGAACTGACGATGAAACTGGTTCTCCTGGAACGCGTTGAAAATCTGGGCCAGATGGGTGACGTCGTCACCGTACGCCCGGGTTACGCCCGCAACTTCCTGCTGCCGCAGGAAAAAGCTCTGCGCGCAACCGAAGCCAACCTGGCCCGGTTCGAAGCCGAGCGTGAAGCCCTGGAAAAGCGCAATGCCGAGCGTGCAGCAGCTGCTGCCACCGATGGCGAGAAGATCGACGGCGAAAGCTTCGTTCTGATCCGCCAGGCAGGCGAAAGCGGTCAGCTCTACGGTTCTGTCACCTCCCGTGACATCGCCGAGATGATCTCTGAAGCCGGCGTTTCCGTGTCCCGTGGTCAGGTCGCGATCAACGCACCGATCAAGACCCTGGGTCTGCACGAAGTCCGCATCCGCCTGCACGCCGACGTTTCCGTGAACGTGACGATCAACGTCGCCCGTTCCGAAGACGAAGCCGAGCGCCAGGCTGCTGGTGAGGACGTTGTCGCAGCGGCAGCGGATGAAGAACGCGCTATC
Source organism: Maricaulis sp. MIT060901 (assembly GCF_047123815.1). NCBI lineage: Bacteria > Pseudomonadati > Pseudomonadota > Alphaproteobacteria > Maricaulales > Maricaulaceae > Maricaulis > Maricaulis sp. MIT060901. Next base: position 3,031,370 of record NZ_CP138920.1, on the reverse strand, counting down.
GCAGACGCCCAGGCAGCCGAGCTGCATGAAGCCAATGCCGAGCGTGAAGACGACGAATTCGGCGGCGCCGCTCCGGCAGCTGACGCTGAAGAGGCTGCAACCGAGGAATAATTCCTCCGGTTCCACTCGACCTGAAAGGGCGGCTCACATGAGCCGCCCTTTTTCGTTGCAGGGTGATTATCCACACTTATCAACAGGGTCGGGATTTCCCCGTGGACAAGCGATATCAGCCCTCGCCGCGCGTGCCCGGATCGGGCTAGGTAAGGTCCATGGAAAACGCGCTTCTTCCCTTCGACACCGAACCTGAACTGGATACCGCCCCGCACAATCTGGACGCTGAACAGGCGTTTCTGGGAGCGTTGCTCTATGACAATGAAGTCTTCCACCGGGTCGCGGACTGGCTGAAGGCGGAGCATTTCTATGATCCGGTTCACGCACGCATCTACGAGACGGCGACCGATCTGATCGGCAAGGGCTCACTGGCCGATGCCGTGGTCCTGAAAACCCATTTCGAGCGCGATGACGGCCTCAAGGAAATCGGTGGCGCAACCTATCTGGCCGTACTGATCGAAAGCGCGGCCGACAGCGCGGCGTCACAGGAATACGCGCGCATCGTCTATGAGCTGGCCCTGCGCCGCGAGCTGATCCGCATTGGTGACGAGCTGTCCAACAATGCCACCCAGCAATCAGATGCCCAACCGCGCGAACTGATCCAGCACACCGAGCAGAAGCTCTACAATCTCGCCGAGGAAGGCTCCTCTTCCCGCGGTTTTGTCGGCTTCAAACAGGCCCTGGCCGAAGCCATCGAGACGGCTGCGGCTGCCTATGAGCGTGATGGTGGCCTGTCAGGTATTTCATCCGGCCTGAAAGCGCTGGACGAGAAACTCGGCGGTCTCCACCCGTCAGACCTCATTATCCTGGCCGGTCGCCCCTCAATGGGTAAGACCTCGCTGGCCACCAATATCGCCTTTGATGTCGCCAAGAATTACCAGTTCGAGATGCAGCCGGACGGCACCAAGAAAACCGTCAATGGCGGCGTGGTCGGCTTCTACTCACTCGAGATGTCCGCCGAACAGCTCGCGACCCGTCTGATCGCAGACTATACCGGCATTCCCGGCTATATGATCCGCCAGGGTACGATTGACGCCACCCAGTATGAGGAAATCCGCGACGCGGTGCTGGAAATCCAGAGCCTGCCGATGTTCATCGACGATACCGGTGGCCTGCCCATTTCCGCACTGGCTGCTCGTGCTCGACGGCTCAAGCGGACACATGGCCTGGATCTCATCGTGGTCGACTATCTGCAGCTGGTGACGTCCTCGAAGAGCGGTGAAGGCCGGGTACAGGAAATTTCCGACGTTACCCAGAACCTCAAGGCACTGGCCAAGGAACTCAATGTTCCTGTCATCGCCCTCTCCCAGCTTTCGCGTCAGGTGGAGCAGCGGGAAGACAAGAAGCCGCAGCTTTCGGACCTGCGTGAATCCGGCTCGATCGAGCAGGATGCAGACGTGGTGATGTTCGTTTATCGTGAAGCGTACTACAAGGAACGCGAGAAGCCGCGTGAGGACACGCCGGAATACTTGGCCTGGGAAGAAGAATTCCGCAGGATCGAGAAACTGGCCGAAGTCATCATCGGCAAGCAGCGTCACGGGGCAATCGGAACGGCCAAGGTGGCGTTCGACGGTGCCCGTACGAAGTTCCACGATATCGAGACGCGTTTTGACGAACCGGAATATTGATCGACTGCCCCAGCCCGCGCCACGCCTGATCGTCGATCTCGCGAAAATACAATCCAATTACAAGACGTTGCAGGCCATGGCCCCGCACTCGGCCGTGGGTGCTGTCGTAAAGGCAAACGCCTATGGGCTGGGCGCGACCGAAGTGGTTCCGGCCCTCGCCGATGCGGGTTGCAAGCATTTCTACGTGGCGCACATGTCAGAAGGTGAAGAAGCGCGGCGTGCCCTGAAAGGCGTAGATGCCGAAATCTTCGTCTTTAACGGCTTCTGGCCGGCTGAACTTCCGGCCCTGCGTGAATTTGATCTCTTCCCGGTGATCAATGATCTGGGTCAGGCCCGGCAGCTGCGCGAAATTGCACCCGACCTTCCATGCGCGATCCATTTCGACAGCGGTATCAATCGACTAGGACTGGATGCGCGCGAGGCAGAGACCTATCTGGGCAGCGACCTCCCAGAGACGCTCAAAGTGCGTCAGCACCTGAGTCATCTGGCCTGTGCGGACGACCCAAAGCACGCCCTCAACGCCACCCAGCTTGAACGTTTTCGCACGATCGCAGCGCGCTCCGGTAAAGAGATCAAGATCAGTCTGGCGAATTCGGCCGGTACATTGCTCGGTTCTGACTATCATTTCGATGTCCTGCGCCCCGGCCTTGCGCTCTACGGCGGCGCCCCCAATCCAGCCTCGGCTTCGCCTTTCCAGGTCTGTGTGCAGATCGAGGCGCCCATCCTGCAGCTGCGAAAACTCCAGCCCGGTGACCAGATTGGGTATGGTGCCACCTGGACCGCGGACAAACCGACCCGGACAGCAACTGTCGCAGCGGGTTATGCCGACGGTATTCTGCGGGCCTGTGGCGAAGGCGGCATTGCCCGCCTCAACGGGCAGGCGGTGCCGATACTGGGTCGGGTCTCCATGGATCTCATTTCCGTGGATCTATCGAACTACGAAGGCGAGCCCAGGCCGGGTGATCCGGTGTGTTTTCTGAGCGAGGATCTCGACGCGCTGGCCAACCATGCCGGAGCGATCTCCTATGAATTGCTTGTACGCCTTGGTTTGCGTTTCAACCGGGTCTATCGCCGCTAAATCCCCTTGCCACGAGCAGAACATAATGAGAACATTGTGGTCAGGGCGACGGAGCGAGTCTCATGGCGAGAAGCGATAAGATATTTGTGTGCCAGTCCTGTGGCGCAGTTCATTCCAAATGGGCGGGCCGCTGTGATGATTGCGGCGAATGGAACTCCCTCGTCGAGGAAGCTCCAGCTGCGCCCTTGGGAACACAGGCGTCCGCGCCCAAGAAACGCGGACGTGCCGCGCGGTTGGATCTGGTTGATCTCGGAGCAGATACGCCGGAACCGCCGCGCCTGATTTCCGGCATGTCAGAGCTGGACCGGGTCTGCGGCGGCGGGCTGGTTCCCGGTTCCGCGGTTCTGGTGGGCGGTGATCCGGGTATCGGCAAATCGACCCTGCTGCTCCAGCTGATGGCTCGCCTGGCGATGAGCAAACACCGCGCGATCTATATCTCGGGCGAGGAAGCCGTGGCCCAGGTCCGCCGCCGCGCCAAGCGCCTTGGGCTCGCTGACGCCCCGGTTTCGCTGGCAGCCGAGACGTCGCTCAATAACATCCTGGACGGGCTGAAATCGGAAAAACCCGATGTTGTGGTTGTCGATTCCATCCAGACGCTCTGGTCAGACCAGCTAACGGCAGCGCCCGGCACCGTGGCCCAGGTCCGGGCCTGTGCGCAGGAGCTGGTGCGTTATGCCAAGAAACGCAATTGCACCGTGATCATCGTCGGCCACGTCACCAAGGACGGCCAGATCGCCGGTCCGCGTGTCGTTGAACACATGGTCGATGCGGTGCTCTATTTCGAGGGCGAGCGCTCCCACCAGTTCCGCATCCTGCGCGCGGTCAAGAACCGTTTTGGCCCCACGGACGAGATCGGCGTGTTCGAAATGGGCGACAAGGGCCTGGGCGAAGTTGCCAACCCCTCCTCGCTATTTCTCGATGGTCGAGAGGATGGAACCGCAGGCTCGGTCGTGTTCGCCGGAATGGAAGGCACCCGGCCGGTTCTTTCTGAAATCCAGGCCCTGGTCGCTCCCGCCGCTTTTGGCAATCCGCGCCGGGCCGTGGTCGGCTGGGACAGTGGACGCCTCGCCATGGTGCTGGCCGTGCTGGAAGCACGCTGTGGCGTATCGTTCGGCAATCACGACATTTTCCTCAATGTCGCCGGTGGTCTGAAAATCAATGAGCCTGCCGCCGATCTCGCCGTTGCCGCCGCCATTGTCGCTGCCGCGTTCGAGGTCGCCCTGCCCGCCAAGACGGTTGTTTACGGAGAAATTAGTCTTTCCGGCGATGTTAGGCCCGTTGGACGCAGCGAAGCGCGCCTGAAAGAGGCCGCCAAGCTCGGATTTGAACGGGCCATCGCCCCGGAGTCCGCCAAGAGTGATGCCGGTCACGTGACCATTCAAAGCGTGGCCACAGCGCTCGAATTGGTGCAAACTCTGAAAGCGTTGGCGGGCGAGTAAGGAGACACCGCGATGGACGGGTCTTTGAGTGCATTTGACGGTATCGGTTTCACCATTGTCCTGGTGTCCGGATTATTGGCCCTGGTTCGTGGTTTTGTCCGCGAGGCCCTGTCAGTCACCGCCTTTGTCGCCGCATCACTGGCCACGCTGTGGTCTCTGCCCGCTTTCATCAACCCTGCTCGCGACATGATCGACCCGGACTGGCTGGCTCCGCTGGCTGTTGGCGGGTTTGTCTTCATCATCATCTATCTGGCGGTGACCTTCGTCACCAGCTCGCTGTCGAGCGGCCTGGCCAAGGGCGAGGATGTCAACGTCGTTGATCGCACACTCGGTTTTGCATTCGGTGTAATCAGGGGACTGGTGCTTCTGGGCCTCAGCGTGATTTTCATCGCCGCCATCTTTGGCGAGAACGGTCGCCCGCCCAGCTGGGTTACCACCGCGCGCATTTATCCGGTGGTCAACGCCACGGCGAGAGCGCTGCAGGTATTGGCGCCGGAAACCTCCAGAATCGCCGAAACCGACCGTCTTCCGGCCGCCGCGGATGACCCGATTGCAGAAACAATAAGAAATGATGACACTTCTTATGGCAGACGTGACCGAAACCGACTAGATGACCTCATTGGTTCGACCACGGATGACCAGGATGATGATGGATGAGCGCTGATCAGGCATTCCCGGCTACGCTAACCTACGATCCAGAAACAGACCGCCCCCAGGAAGAATGTGGCGTATTTGCAGTCTACGGCGCTGATGACGCTGCCGTCCTGACCGCACTTGGCCTGCATGCCCTGCAACATCGCGGGCAGGAATCCTGTGGCATCGCCACGCATGACGGATCGCGTTTCCACAATGAACGTTATCTCGGCCTGGTGGGTGAGAATTTCGCCTCGCCGGACCTGCCGCAACGCCTGCCCGGGCGCAGTGCCATCGGTCACGCCCGATACTCGACCCAGGGCGCGTCGGTGATGCGCAATGTGCAGCCGCTCTATGCCGACGTTCGCGGCGGCGGTGTCGCCCTGGCGCATAACGGCAACCTCACCAATGCCCGGGTCTTGCGAGAAGAGCTGGTCTCGAAGGGCGCCATCTTCCAGTCCACCTCCGACAGTGAGGTCGTGCTCCACCTGGCCGCACAATCAACCAAAAACAAGCTGACCAATCGTGTCCTGCACGCCCTCAAACAGATTGAGGGCGCTTTTGCTTTTGTGGTCCTGATCAATGACCGCATCGTCGCCGCGCGCGATCCCTATGGCATCCGCCCGCTGGTGATGGGCCGGATTGGAGACGCTTATGTATTCGCCTCCGAGACCTGTGCCCTGGACATGGTCGGCGCGACGTTCGAGCGCGAGATCGAGCCGGGTGAGGCGGTGGTCGTCAACGAAAATGGCCTGCGTTCGGAACGGTTTGCTCCGGAACGCACCGCGCGTGTCTGTGCGTTCGAATACATCTATTTCGCCCGTCCGGACTCGGTCATTGGTGGCCGCTCCGTTTATGAGGCACGCAAGCAGATGGGCCGTCAGCTGGCGATCGAGAACCCGGTGGATGTCGATGTCGTCATCCCGGTTCCCGATAGTGGCGTTCCCGCTGCCATCGGCTATGCCGAGGCCAGTGGTATTCCCTTCGAGCTGGGTATTATCCGTTCGCACTTTGTCGGCCGGACCTTTATCCAGCCGACCCAGGACCGCCGCGACCTCTCGGTCCGACGCAAGCACTCTGCCAATGCGGCAGCGGTCAAGGGCAAGCGCGTCCTTCTGATCGATGATTCCATCGTGCGCGGTACGACCTCGCTGAAGATTGTACGCATGATGCGTGAGGCCGGTGCAGCTGAAGTGCATTTCCGCTCGGCCTGTCCGCCGATCAAATTCCCGGACTTCTACGGCATCGACATGGCCGGTCAGAAAGAGCTGATCGCCGCCAATATGGAAGTCGAGGAAATGGCTGAAAAGCTCGAGGCAGACAGCCTAGCCTTCCTTACTGTCGACGGTCTTTACCAGGCTGTTGTCGGCGAACCGCGCAATAACCGCGTGCCGCAGTTGTCAGATCACTATTTCACTGGCCAGTATCCCACGCGCCTGATGGATCACGACCGCGATCTCTCGGCCAAGGAATTCCAGCTCTCTCTCCTGGTAGACGCATGACCCAAATCGATCTTTCCGGACGCCTCGCCCTGGTCACAGGAGCGTCGCGTGGCATCGGCTATGCCACAGCCCTGGAGCTGGCCAAGGCCGGCGCTCACGTCATCGCCTCGGCCCGCACGACTGGCGGGCTTGAGGAACTCGATGATGCCATTCGCGCGGCCGGCGGCAGTGCCACCCTGGTGCCGATGGACCTGTTGTCTGAAGACGGTATCGAACAGCTCGGCAAGATCGTGATGGAACGCTGGGAAAAGCTCGACATCCTGGTCGCCAATGCCGGCGCGCTGGGTGTGTTGACCCCGGCTTCACAGGTCAAGGCCAAGACCTGGCACGAGGTTGTCGGTGTCAATCTGATGGCGCCTGCCCGCATGATTCGGGCCTTTGAAGCGCCCCTGCTGGCCTCTGACGCTGGTCGTGCCGTGTTTGTATCCTCGGGTGCCGCGCGCTCGCAACGCGCCTTCTGGGCACCCTATGCCGCGTCCAAGGCGGGGCTGGATGCCCTGGTCAAATCCTGGGCGAATGAACACCAGCAGGACAATCTGCGCATCAATATCGTCTATCCCGGTGCCGTCCGCTCGCAAATGCGCGCCAAGGCCTTTCCGGGCGAGGATCCGATGACCCTGCCCGCCCCGGCCGACATCTGGCCGCACTTTGCCGAGCTGGTTTCACCGGACTGCACCCGCCATGGCGAGATCATCGATTTCTCGCAAGCGCTGCAATCGGCCTGATCCATGAAACTCGGCTGGATCGGATATGGCGCTTTCGGGCGCCTTGCCTGCAGCCACCTCGGACCGCATTTCGACCTGGTCATTCATGATGCCCAGCCGGGACGCACGGCTTCTGCCAGCCTGGAAGACGTCGCCGCCTGCAAACGCATCGTCATCGCCGCCCCGGTCCAGGCGATCGGCGAAGTCGCGACCGCGCTTGCCCCGCTGGTCCAGCCGGGCACCCGGATCTACGATGTCGGTTCGGTGAAGCTGCGCCCCATGCAGGCCATGCGCGACGCCCTGCCCGACCATTGCGAGATCGTCGGCACGCACCCGCTGTTCGGCCCGCAATCCGCCGTGACCGGCCTTGAAGGCCTGCCCATTGTGCTCTGTCCGTCCTATGGCGAGGATGTCAGCTGCGAGCGCGACTTCCTCGCCGAGCGCCTCAAGCTGGACGTCCATGTCTCCGACGCCGACACCCATGACAGGACCATGGCCCGCGTTCAGGGCCTCACCCACCTTGTCGCCAAGGTCATCACCGAAATCGACGCCACCCCGGCCGCCTACACCACACGCAGCTACGACCTCCTGATGGAAGCCGCCGGCCTGGTCGCCCAGGACAGCGACGCCCTCTTCCGGGCCATCGAGAAACACAATCCCTATTCCGCGGAATTGCGCGGGCGGTTTTTCGAGAGTGTCGAGGCCCTCTCGGACCGCCTCAAGAACTAGTCCACCAGCCACCGCGATCGGACAAGCACTCGCACCAATGCGATAAAGGTCGCGAGCACCACGCCAAGCACCGGAATGATCAGCACAACCTCCGCCCGCAACAGCTCCGGCAGGACATGATTATTGCCGAAAAAGAAGATGAATGTCGCGATGAACATGGAAAAACCCATCCGCCAGACATGACGGGCGATCCTGTGCTTGGGCGACACCATTCGCCGGGCAAGTGCCTGGAGATCGATCAGGGCGATCAGGATGGCGACCCCGCCCAGGCTGAAAAATCCGACGGGCGGCAGACCGTCCAGTTCTCCGGACGCGGCGTTCATCACCCACATGCCCGTGAGGAGGCTGGCGAGCCCCACCCCCGCAATCAGCAAAGCCAGAGCCCGCTCGGGCATCCCCATCTGACCGGAGCGTCGTACGGCCGCCAGCCAGCCAGTCGTGACCGCATGCGCTGCGAACAGGGACAGGAAGACGGTGAAGACGATTTCCCGCGTGATACTCATGTAGAGGCCACTGGCACACAGCAGCAGCATGCTGATCGCAAAGACCCGCCCGGCAGTCACATGGGTCGGGCGTCCCTTGGGTAGAAGAAATGCGGCAAAACCCGCCAGCAAGCTCAAGCTTCCTATGGCGAAATGGATTTGCCCAACCAGGCTTATCTCGCTCATGATCCATCTCCAGGCACAGGACGAGGACGGTTGAATACCGTCCGTACCAACCAGAACAGGATCACGAGTGCGGTTATCCCTTCCGGCGCCGCCAGAAGGCCACTGGATCGCAATGCCTCGGGGAAAACGCCCACTCCGGGTCCCGTGAATGCCGAGCCGACGGCGATGAAGAAAGCCAGCCCCATGCGCCAGAGATGACGCGCAATCCTGTGCCGGTCGGACATTTGCTTTCGAAAGACCAGCGTGACGTCCGCACAGCCGCCCAGCCCCGCCATAACGGCCAGCATGAAATAGTCTTCGCCAGCGAAGCCCAATAGCCGTCCGTCTGCCTGCTGGAGGGCGAAACCGCCCAGGCCGGCGAGCAGCAGGATCAACACCACAACGGCTGCAAACAGCGCTCCGTCCATACGCTCAAACCTGCCGCTTCGATTACGCGCGGCGCGGCGGCTTGAAAGCAGGAGGTAAAGGGTCAGAACGCCCGCCAGCGCAGTGATCAACAGACGCTCCGGTTCCAACAGCCCCAGAAGGCTGCCGCTCATAGCAGAGACCAGCATGGCCCAGAAGAAAATTCTCCCTCCTTGCCGGTGCCAGTGGCGCCCCTTGGGCGCGACAAGAGCAAGCACACCGCCGGCCAGGGCCAGCGTCCCGGTGATGATATGAACGAGGCTGAGATAGTCGATCGGCATCGAAATGATCCTGCGTAGTTTCAAACACCACACACACTCACAGCTCCAGAACACTCGCGCGCCCAAGCCTGCACGCCCGGACAGACGACTGTCCGGACCGACAGGCTTGGACACATGTGGGCACGAGAGACATTTACAGGGGCCCCTGGCCTGTCTAAGGCGGGAGTATGATGCCTCTTTCGATCATCCCGGACCCGTTGGCCCTTATCCTGTCAGCCGCAGCATTCGGGCAAGCCAGCCTGTGCACCATTCTTCTCCTCTCCAGGGCAGCGCTGGCACCACACAGCCGATGGCTCTCTTTGATCTTTATCTGCCTGGGCGGTCTGGCCTCCGGCCCGATCAGCGCGGCACTCTTTGCGCCGCTCTATCCGGTCATCATGAGCGTTGTACTGTTCGCGCTCTATGCCCTGCCCGTACTGTTCTGGCTGTACACGCTCTCGCTGACCCAGGCCCCCGAAAGCGCGCCCGTCACACCTCACTGGACACATGCCATCGCGCCGTTGTGCGGCGGCCTCGGCCTTCTGAGCATCATCACGCTGCCGGCAGAGGTTCGCCTGGCCATGTTCGTTTCCGGCGATCTGGACGGAACGGATCACGCCACAGCGGTCGCTCTTGTCCTGTTCATCCTGGTCATCAGCTGGACGCCTGTTTCCGCGGGATACGGGATCGCCGTCCAGCGCCGCCTCATCCGCCACCGCCGACTATTGCGGGACAATCTGTCCAATACGGATGGACGGGATCTGTTCTGGCTTAGCGGCATCATTCTGGCCATCGCTGCAATCTGGTGCAGCTCGATCATCTTGCTGATAGTGGACAATGTCTGGAGCGGCCTGCACGTTCCCGCCAGTCTGGGCCCCGTCATGCTTTTGGTGCTGATCCTCGTCCTCAGCCTTCGCGGACTGGAACAGGATAACGGCCTGGTCGCCCCAGCAGAGCCCGCCCACGCCCCGATGCCGGAGCAGTCACCAGTCGAACACTTGCAAAAATACAAGAAATCCGCCCTCAGCGAGACCGACGCGGCGCGAATAGCAGAGCGACTTGAACAGGCCATGCAGGATGATCGACTCTATCTGGATCCCAACCTGTCCCTCACCAAGCTGGCGCGCCATGTCCGGGTGGCCAGCAATCATGTCTCCCAGACGCTCAACGAGGCGCTGGAGGAGACGTTTTTCGACTATGTCAATCGCTGGCGCATCGAAGCCGCCCTGCCCCACATCGCCGAAGGCAAGGAGACCGTGCTGACCATCGCGCTGGACGTGGGCTTTAACACCCGCTCGACCTTCTACACTGCGTTCAAACGGGTAACCGGCATGACACCGCGCGCCTATCGGGAAACGGCGAAGAAGACGCCTGGGTGATCAGGTCCGCTTGGTCCGTGCGTCCGGATTCTTCCGGTCCGCATACGGGTTCTTGCCTGACTTCACAATCAGGCGGATCGGGATGCCGGGCATGTCGAACGCCTCGCGGATGCCATTGATCAGATAGCGTTTATAGCTGTCCGGCAGGGCATAACCACGTGAACACATCAACACGAAGGTCGGCGGGCGGCCCTTGGTCTGGGTGAGGTAGCGCGGACGGATACGGCGCCCCGCCACGGAGGGCGGCGGGTGGCGCTCGATCATTTCCTGCAGCCAGTCATTGAGGTCGCGCGTCTTGATCTTGGCATCCCAGTCCTTGTGCAGACGGGACAGGGCCGGCATGATTTCATCCAGCCCCTTGTTCTTGACCGAGGAGATCGGCAGCAAGGGCGCGCCAGTCATCTGCGGCAGGAGGCGTTCGAACTCCAGCTGCATCTCTTTCAGGAAAGCCGTGCGATTGGGCACCAGGTCGAACTTGGAAATGGCAATCGCGACAGCGCGGCCTTCCTTGTAGGCCATGTCGGCCAGGTGCAGGTCCTGTTTCTCCAGCGGATGCTGGGCATCGACGAGCAGCAGCACAACCTCGGCAAACTTCACGGCGCGCAGCGTGTCTGCGGCGCTCATGCGCTCGAGACGGTCCTTGACCTTGCCGCGCTTGCGCAGGCCAGCGGTGTCGTGCAGGCGCACGCGGCGACCATCCCACATCCAGTCAACGGCGATGGCGTCGCGGGTGATGCCGGCCTCGGGACCGGTGATCAGGCGTTCCTCACCGATCAGCGTATTGATCAGCGTCGACTTGCCGGCATTGGGACGACCGATCACGGCGATGCGCAGCGGCGGTTCCTCGTCCTCATCCTTCTTGCGACGACGCTTGGGCGAACCCAGCGCTTCGTAGACGGACTGGTAGAGATCGCTCATGCCATCGCCATGGGCTGCGGACAGGCCGATCGGCTCGCCCAGACCCAGCGCATAGGCGTCCATCAGACCGCCCAGACCTGCCTTGCCCTCGGCCTTGTTGGCACACAGGATCACCGGCTTGCCGGACTTGCGCATGACATCGGCAAAGATCTCGTCGAGCGGGGTGATGCCGGCACGGGCATCGATCAACAGCAGGCAGACATCGGCATCATGGATGGCCATTTCGGTCTGGGTGCGCATTTCGGCGTCCAGCCCGTCCTTCTCGGCATCGTCATAACCGGCGGTGTCGATGAGCAACAGCTCCATCTCACCCAGGCGGCCACGCGCCTCACGCCGGTCCCGCGTCACGCCGGGACGGTCATCCACGATCGCCAGCGGCTTGCCCGCCAGACGATTGAACAGGGTCGATTTGCCCACATTGGGACGTCCGACGACGGCAATGCGGGGCAGATTATCAGTCATTCGGTTTTGGCCTATCGCAGCGCGATTACCCGCGCTTCGTCGGTGACGACATAGATCGTCTCATTGGCAATAACGGGCGCGACATATACCTCGTCACGCAGATCGTACTCACGCATCTCCGAACCGTCATAGGCGTTTAAAAGCACAGCTTCGCCATGACTGGAGGTCACAAAAACGCGGCCGCCGGCCATGATCGGGCCGGACCAGGCAATGCGATCCTCACGCTTGCGCGGGTTCTCGAACTGCTGGAGTTGGGTGATCCAGTGCACCTGGCCACTCAGGCGATTGACGCAGACGACCTGGGATTCCGTGGTGACAACATAAAGATAATCACCCGCAACCCACGGTGCGTGCAGACCACCGGCTGGCAATTCCCACGCACGCTCGCCAGAGCGCAGGGAGATAGCAACCAGGGTGCCGGAATGGCTCATCGCATAGACCATGTTGTCGACGATCACCGGGCTGCCGGCAACGTCGTTGATCTCGGACATGGCGGTCATGGACCCGGAACTGCCCAGGCTGTCAGACCACAGCGGGTTTCCGTTCTGGACCCGAAGCGCGACCAGTTCGCCGGACGCGAACGGCGCAACAACGATGTCACCCAAAACTGCCGGGCTTGGCGATGTGATCAGGCGTGCCGTCTCGACGATGCCCTGATAGGTCCAGTTCACCGTACCCGTCGCAGCGTCGAGCGAGAGCATCTCGTTATCGTCAGACGCCACAAAAACACGTCCGTCAGCCACCGTCGGAGCGCCGTGGAACGGTACGATGATTTCGCTGCGCCAGATCTCGCTGCCGGTCTGGGCATCAAGAGCGACAAAATAATTATAGCCGGCGTGTGCATAGATACGGCCGGAATCAAACGCCAGACCACCGCCAAAGGCCATGCGATCGCGTTCATTCGGACCTTCCAGGCGACGAGACCAGACACGATTGCCCGTATCCGCATCAATCGCAGACACTTCGCCGCGAGCGTCGATCATGAAGACCCGACCGTCGGCAACGACCGGACGCGAATTCAGGCGGTGACTATTGTCAGAGCCCTGCCCGACACTTTCGCGCCACATAATATCCAGGTTTCCAGAAGCCTGCGTGTGCTGCAGCGAATGGGTCGGATATCCATCCGGCCCCGGCCAGACCGTGTTGACATAAGCGGTCGGCAACTGGACAGGCGGCAGTTCCGCACCGGTCTGCAGCCCAACCTCGAAATCAAGGATCGAGATGCGACCGTCCGTCGGAGCCGTCTCTTCAGGGGCATCACTGCCACCTCCGATGCCCGGAATGAAATCCAGCGCATCACCCGGATCGGGAAGTGAGGAACAGGCTGCAACCGGCGCCAGGGCCAGCGCGAGAAGAAGAGAACGCGTACGCTTTACATCAATCATTGCCGGCTTCCTCAGCAGCATTGTCCGGGGTGTCCACAGGGTCGGTCGCCGCTTCGGCTTCCGCTTCCTCGAGAGGCGCTTCCTGGACCGAAGACAGGGACTCGATCAGGGCCAGGGCTTCCTGCCCGCGACGCTGAACGCCCTGCGGCGCATCAAGTGCGAAGGTCAACAGCTGGTATTCGCTCTCGGCTCGCTCGAGATCACCCGCCCGCAAGGCAGCGGCACCAATCGTTTCGCGCGCCAGCAGGCGATAGGGAGACGACGCGCCCGCCAGCGGGCTGACGCGGATTTCCACATCGGCGAAGCTGAGCGTTTCCCAGCGGGCCCAGACGGCCTTGAGCTGGGCCATGTCGGAGATGATCTGGTCAGAGGTCGAGGCAGCGATCTGGTCGAACAGGCTGGCCGCCGTTTCGTTCTCGCCGTTCTCGAGGGCAATTTCAGCACGACGCATCTGTGCCATCAGCACATAACCGGACGTTCCTTCGCGGGTCAGCGTGTCAAACCCGGCATCCGCAAGAGCGAACTCACCGGATTCAAAATTGCTGACAGCTTCACGATAGGCGTCAGAGCTTTCCTGGAGCTGAGAGGTGCGCCAGTAATCCCAGAACTGGATACCAGCCGCGCCCACGACAATAGCGGCAGCAGCGCCACCCACCCAGGGGCCCCATTTCTTCAGCGCTTCCTGATATTTGTCGTTGCGAAGCTCTTCTTCGACTTCTTCAAAAACATCGACCACTTCGGCCAGACTCCCTGAAACAGATATTCGGGGCGGACCCTAGCCGTCTCAGCGCCTTGCGGCAACAGGCGTCAACCGTCCTTGCGCTTGAGTGTGTAGACCTCGGCACTGGACGGGAAGGCCCGCGAGCGCACTTCCTCGGCATAACGCGCCACTGCAGCGTCGGTTCGCTCGGCCATGTTGTCGTATCTCTTGACGAATTTCGGGGTCCACTCGAACACCCCCAGCATGTCCTGGGTGACCAGAATCTGGCCGTCACAAGCCGATGACGCACCAATCCCGATGGTCGGAACATCGACCGCCTGAGTGATCTCTTCCGCCAGGTTTTCTGCCACCCCCTCGATGACGATGGCAAAGGCACCGGCATCGGCTGTAGCGCGGGCCTCGTCGATAACACGCTGGCGCTCTGCATCGGTACGGCCCTTGGCCTTGAAACCACCATCGGCCAGCGCTGCCTGCGGGCGAAGCCCGATATGACCAACCACCGGAATGGAACGCTCTGCCATGAAGGCAATGCTTTCAGCGGCATAGGTGCCGCTTTCGATCTTGATCGCCTGGCAACCGGTTTCGGACATGATACGCGCTGCGTTCTCGAACGCCTGCTGCGGGCTGGCCTCGTAGGAGCCAAACGGCATGTCGACCGCTACCAGCGCCCGTCTGGAGCCCCGCATGACGGCCTTGCCATGCATGATCATCATGTCCAGCGTCACGCCGATCGTGCTGTCCAACCCGTGCACCACCATGCCGACACTGTCACCGACCAGCAGCAGGTCGCAATGCGGATCGAGAATGCGGGCCATCGGCGCGTCATAGGCCGTCAGGCAGACCAGCGGCTCACCGCTCTTGCGGGCACGAATATCCGGAGCCGTAATGCGGCGAACTTGAGTTTGTGCAGACATGAAAAGGCGGCCTCAAAGCAATTTGAAGCCGCCAATCTAGACGATAATGCTGCAGTGCAAAAGAGTGGCTTATCCGCCTTGGAGAATCCGGCGAGGCAAGACCAGAGCAACCATGCCGGCAGCGAGTGCCATTGCGGCAGCGGCCATGGTTTCCGGTGACATCAGGAAGGAAGCATTGGCCATAATGCCCTCGGCCGGGATCTGGATATTGCCCAGAACACTTTCGAGCTGCGTTCCCGCAATCGCCGATCCGGTGGACCCGGCTCCGCCCAGGATCAGCACCCGCTTGCGATCCGGGTTGTTGAGCTTGGCGATCACGCTCTGCGCGAAGGCATCAGCACTTTTATCTTCTTCAAGCGGTTTCGCAGCTGCGGCGAAAGCGGCTTTCAGGCGTGCGTCAAATGCATCTTCCATGGTCATCTCACAGTTACCTCCGCTTCGGTGAAAAAAGCCTGGAGCTTGGCTCGGCCTCTGTTCACGTGTGACTTTACAGTCCCCAGCGGCATTCCTGTCGCCTCTGCTGCCTCCGAATGCGACATTCCGCAAGAATAGCACATAACGACGGCAACACGTTCTTCATCCTTGAGTGTAGCGAGCGCGCGATCAAGGTCTACGACATTTCCCATGTCACGTGGCGCTTCACTCTCCTCTGCACCCTGCTGGTATTGCTCCAGCAAACGGTCGGCGGATTTGCGTTTCCTGGCTGACTTCAAGAACTCTGTATAGGCAATCGAACATAGCCAGGACTTGAATGAGCCGGTGCCCTTGAAACTGCCGATCTTCTCGAAGGCCCGGACAAAGGTATCCTGGGCGAGATCATCGGCAAGGGCGTGGTTCCGGCACATCCGCTGCAGCATGGCCCGGACCAGGGTCTGGTGGCGCCGGACAAGCTCGCCGAAGGCTGCGCTGTTGCGCGTGGCAACAACCAGTGCCGTGAGTTCTTCGTCCGATGCCGCCATGACTTAGATCCCGGTTCCCAAATTACGGCTTAAGCCGCGTCCTGTTGTTCTTTTTTCCGGCCCATCAGACCGAACCCAACAAGAACCAGACCGATGAAACCCGGGAAGGACGCGATAGCTGGCATTATGAACATGGCCTCCTGATCACCTTCCACGGAGCCAATCGCCCAGCCCAGAACCAGGAAGCCGGCGGCAACGGCGATCAGGATCAATCCAGCCTTGAGGTCGCCATTGGCGCTAGACTTCTGCGGCATTCCGAGCGCTTTGATCGTATCCGGAGTCATTTGCTGACCACCACGAATGGCTTCCTCGATGGTGGCCAACGTTGCCTTGCGACGCTGGGTGTTTGCATTGAACGCGATCCAGACGATGGCAACAACCATCAGGAACGGCGACATCGCAACCAGCATAGTAGAGATTTCCATTTTTATTCTCCTAGTACTCGACCGGCGCGCTGCACGCCGTTTCTGACCATTAGATGCGGGTCAGGGCGATTTTGGATGCACAGATCATCCAATAATCGCCACGCCGAACAAATACCTGTGTATATTCATCAAGATAAGCGCTGCAAGAACACCCAGGATGATGGCGGTAAGATCGCCGCCCCAGCCCTTTACGATGGGTGGCGGGGTCTCACGCATCCAGGACGCAATGAAGGTGATTGCCGACCAGACGAAGAAAGATCCAAACAGCAACACCGCGCTCAACTCGCCATTGGCTACCAGGTGCCCAAAGGCCCACAACATCGTACCGGCGAGCATGGGATGGCGCACCCAGCGACGGATATGTCCCGGCGCATAGGCCGACACGATCAGGATGAGCGCGACGGGGACCAGGGTGAAAGCCAGATGACGCGTCCACTCCGGCGGATACCAGACCACGACCGGCGGATGCGCGATGATCTTGCCATAGATGATCAGGGCAAAGCCGACCAGCGAGATGACTGTGTAGCCCAACTTGTAGGGCATTTCTCCGAGCTGGGCTTGCAGCTTGTCGCGCCCCCCCGGAACAAGACGCAGCGAATGGACGCCGATGAACAATACCAGGCCGGCAACCAGTACAAGCATGAACGCCTCCCCTATCTGACCGCCGATTATAGGTGATTCAGTTCATAACCAAGAGTTTTGCATGTGCTCAGATCAGGAAAACACGCGCACCGGCAAGCGGATGGTTCGCGTGACGATGGCATGTCCCAGAAAGGCCACCACGCCTGCGATCACCAGAACAATACCCACGTCACCCAGGCTGGAAAGGATTTGGGTGATTGCTGCCTTCAGCGCGTCTCCCGACAGGAAGAGCACAATCAGCATGACCAGGGCTGACGCTGCGAAAATGGCCAGCTCGATCCTGAAACGCCTTTGCGCGACCGCGCGCATCACCCCGGCCCGGAAAGTCGGGTCGACTGCAGGGGCTTCGTCTAGTGCAAACAGGCTGTCGAGTGCGTTTTCACCGCTCATGGCCGTCTCCGAGTATCTGTTCAAGCCGCGCCCGGCCGCGACTTACATGTGACTTTACCGTCCCCAGCGGAATATCCAAAGCCCCTGACGCTTCATCATGTGTCCAGCCCCCGGCCAGGCACAGCGCGACAACGGCGCGTTGATCCTCTCCCAGCTCGGCCATGGCCTTGTTCAGGGCCAGCCGCAGCTCGTCCTGCGGCGTTGCTGTTCGCGGCTGGAGGTCCTGCCATGCCTCGTCGCGCGCCCGCCGCCGGGCGGCGCTACGCCGGAACGTCTTGTTCATGCTCCAGGCCATGCCGAACAGCCAGGAACGGAATTTGTCCGGCGACCGCAGAAGCTTCAGCTTGGTCCAGGCCGCAAGGAACACCTCCTGGGCCAGCTCGTCAGCGTCGGCTTCATTGCCACTGACACGTCGCAAGAAGCTGCGAAGGGCTTGCTGGTGCCTGTCCACCAGTCGTGAAAAGGCTGCATCAGACCCCACCAGGGATGCGGACACCAGGTCCGCATCCGTCTGAGCCTGGTTCATCAGTCCGACTTCTTGCCCGACTTGAAGATTCCGCCGACCAGGAAGGCTGCGGCCATCACGCCCATGATCATGGAGACAAAATAGGCGACCTCGCCCATGCCCAGAATGCCCGCATACCCTTCATAGGCAAACACAGCACCGAGCCCCACAAAGAGCACGACCAGGAAGGCGTTGCCGCCTGCTCCGCTGCCATCATCCTTGTCGTGCCAGTCGGCGTGATCACGACTTTCAATCTTGTCCAAGCTTTCCACCAGCGTAGCCGGGGGTTCCTTTCCGGCGGCCGCATAGGTCTTGAGCAGGTCGATCTTCGCCTTGGTCTGCTTGTAGCTCATGAAACTGGCCCAGCCCATGAACAGGAAGAAGCCCAGCGGGAACAGAAGCCACCAGTAATTCTCGAACAAATCTGCCACGACAAACCTCGCTTTCTTGTTTGTTTTCGTCTGTGAGTTGCCGCCACGGATGTATTTGGATGCAGCGGGCTGAAATTTTTCTCAGCAACGCCAGCCCACGCCTCGGCGTGCTGGGCTAGGCCTTGCGCCAGCGATGGTCGAGCGGCGCCTTCTTGTCCGGTCGTGCGGGCAGTTCGACTTCAGCTGTGCTGGTGTCTGCCAGAATGGCATGGCTGTCGCCCACCAGGATGCGAATAACTTTCTGGGCCGGCTCCTCCAGCTTGGCGTAGTGCAGCTTCAGCGCCTCGAGACAGCGTGCCCGGTAGGGATTGACCGGCACCGTCCAGGTTACGCCCTCCTCTTCCCAGCTCACGCTCTCCTGCCCCGTCGCCATCGCCACCGTGTTGTAGTGCAGATAGGGCAGATACTGGCGCCCCAGCAGCGAGAAGATCGGCCCCAGGTCCGGCGGGATGCGCTGGGCAGCGACACTGTCGCGCAGGCTCTCCGGCGTAGTCGCCCACATCCGCGCCGTCCAGTTCAGCGTGTGCGGCGCGATCTCCCGCAGCAGTGCATGCGGGGTCGGGTCGTGGGAGAAATGACGAAACATCGACCCGAACAGGCCGAAATCGGCTTCACAAGGTCGATCGCCAAACAGGAAGAGCCGGTCCTCGAACACGGTCTCCAGCATTTCCAGCAATTCGCGCAGGAACGCCTCGATCAGCGGCGCGGTTTCGGGTGTGACGCCATCGTGTTTGAGAAAGTGTTTCTGCTGGCGTCGGCGGATGTAGTGTTGGCGCAGAAAGCGTGGCGCCTTGACGTCGCGCAGCATGCCGTCCGCAAGCTGACCGCTCATCAGGTCGGTATCCGGCTTGAAGGCCCAGCGATAATACAGCGCCGGACGCCACAGCCATTCATCAAAGAAATCCTCCAGCAACAGGCTGGCAAAGGCCACAGCGGGCGGGCCGGGTTTGAAACGTGGATTGGGCCAGTAGGCCTCGAAATGGGCGATGATGTCGGTGGTGTCCGTCATCCAGCTGCCGTCTTCACATTCCAGCTGAGGCATCTGGGCGATGCCGGTTTCGCCAGCGCAGGAACGGAAAGTGGCCGTGTCCATCTCCACATAATCATAGGGCACGCCCTTGGCGCGCAGATAGCCTTCAAGCTTTCCCGTGAAATAGGAAAGCCTGAGGCCGTAAAGTCTGTAGAGCGGGCGAGACATGAGTCCATTCGACCCGATTCTCGCCCCACAGGCGAGTTGCCTAGAACGGCAATTGCGTCATGTCCGGCAGATCAACGGTGATATCGCTGGCCAGACCGCCCTCGCGGCGCATGAAGGCATGGATGGTGTCATGGATCTCATCCGAGCTCATGAACAGGTTGTGGCCCGCATTGTGGACGGTGACGATGTGGGCATTCAGCAGGCCGGCGACAGCCTCGGCCTGGCTTTCAACATAGGTGCGTCCATCCAGCGTGCCGGACAGGACCAGCACTTCTACATCGCCCGTCGGGGCCTCGCGGAATTCATCACCCAGATCAAACCCGTCCCAGGCACCGAAGACCTGCGGCATCGGAAAGTTGAGATAGCCGCCGACAAGACCGGTTGCTGCTTCCCGCTGGAAGGCCGCCAGGCGAGCGCTGTCGATACCGGACGCGATATCCATCGCCGTCGGCATGGCCCGCAGTCCGATAGTCTCGTTCGGCGTATGGAAACGCTGCAACAGGCCCGTCAAAAGGCGTGTATCGCCCGCATCCAGCGAAGCGAACAGGGCTAGCAGGATAGCGGCGTTCTGCGGATCGGAGATCAGCATGGACGCGAACTGCTGGGCATGGTGGCGCTGCACCAACAGCTGGGCAACGGAACCGTCACGCTGCGGGATATCCAGCAGCATCGGCTCCGCTTCCAGCCGGCCAAGCACACGGCGAACCATGCCGGCGATATCGGGATAGCGTGCTGCGGCTGCCGGCTGGGAATTCACTGCGGCCTGAAGACGCCCAAAATAGGCATCCGTACGGGCCGGCATTTTCACGGTCTGGTCCAGACCTTCCACCGAAGCCAGCACGACCTGGTCGATCTCGTCCGGAATTTCCTTGATGGCGGCCAGCGCCAGGTGGGAACCATAGGAGATCCCCCACAGGTCCAGCTGCTGGGCGCCGAGATGCTCGCGCAGGTCCGACAGGTCCCGGGCGCTTTCAAGCGTCGTATAGCCATCGAGATCAACACCAGCCTCACGCCAGAAAGCGCCACATTCCTCGATGGCATCACGTTGGTCCCGGGCAAACTCTTCATCCGTCTGCAGGGCGAGGTCATCTCCGCCATAGCTGGACTGGCAGCGTGGCAGATCGTTTTCGGACAGGCCGGTGCCACGCTGGTCATAGGCGATCACATCGCCATGTTCGCGCATCGACATGAAGAGCGCGAAGCGCTGGCCACGTGCCGTACCCGTACCGGTCCCACCGGGGCCCCCGGCGAGATAAACGATCGGATCACCCGGGGTTTCGCTCGTGGACGGGAAACGCACATAACCAATGGTGATCATGCGGCTGTCCGGGTCCGCGCGGTTTTCGGGCACGTCAAAGGAACCACGAAAGGCCTCGACTGTTTCGCCATTGCCCGCTTCAAAGGTGATGCTTTCTTCGGCCTGCGCCAGGGCTGCGGCGCTCATTACCGTGCTTGCCATCAGGGCGCTGATCCAGGTCCAGCCGTTTTTCATTGTTATCGCTCCAAGCTTTGACCAGACCCTTCAAGCACGCGCAAACACCGGAAATCACGCCTGAATCGGTGAACGGTAGCGTGCTTACAACAAGCGGCGAGACGCCGGTAACCGGCAGCGCTATGATCGGATCATGTTTCGTCTGCTCCTCCTCATCCTTTCTCTCGTCACCCTCCCCGCCGCCGCCAATGCGCAAACCTTTCAGCGGGCCAACAGCGAGGGCGCGATCATCTGCCCAGCCGATGGCCTGAACGCCGCGCCGCCGGATTTCACCGGCGCCGGGTGCGAGGAGACAGGGCTGACAGAACTCAATCCCCAGGGCCGGCATCTCTGGCTACGGACCAGCATCACGCTGCGCGACACGATTCTGAACGGGCAGTCTCCGCTGGGCTTCTACATCGCCGGCAAGGCGTCCAGCCGGGTCTGGGTGAATGGGCATGAGCTCAAGAACAATGGCACTCCCGGACCTGACCGGGCCAGCGAGATCCCGGGGCTGATGGATGCGGTGCTTTATGTGCCACGCGAAATCCTGACCTCCGGCGAGAACGAGATCATTGTCGAGATGTCGGGCCATCACAGCCTGATCGAACTTATCGCACCCATGCATGCCCTCGGTATCGGCGAATATTCCAATCCCACCCTACTGATCCTGGGAGCCTACTGGCCTTCCCTGATCACCTTTGGTGTCTTCCTGCTGGCCCTGGTGTTTTTCGGCGTGGTCGCACTGCGCGAGGAAAAACGCGAAGGTCCCCTATTGCTGGCGCTGCTGGCGCTGGCGGCCGGCGTCCAGCTTATCGCCGAGGCTGCCCGAGGCCTGCTGTATTATCCCTACCCCTGGCACGACTATCGCCTGATCAGCATCGCGGTTGCCGCCGTCTGTACGGGTCTGCTCCTGCTCGCCTGGCTGATGCAGCGCTTTTCCGGCCTCAACGCCGTCCAGCGCTACCTGCGTCTTGGCGGCGTGGTTACAGTCTGCGTCTCTATCGCACTCACCACGCCGGGTTTCGATTCCAAAGCCGGCTATGGCTTCCTGACCGCAAGTCTCTTCGCCGCTGCGTGGTGTGCACTCTGGAGCTGGCAGAAAAAACCCGGAGCTATGACCTATCTGGCGATCAGCGCTGGCATGTCGCTGCTGCTACTGGTTTTCCAGGGCGAATTCCTCGACTTCTACGCCTTCTACGCGTTCGCCGGCCTGCTGCTCTTCCTGATCCAGCAACAGGCTGCAGAACTGGTGCGCACAAGACGGGAAAAGCGTGAGGAAGCCATTCGCGCCGACAAGCTCGAACTCGCCCTCGCTCAGGCCCGCCAGCGTACGGCTCCGGAACAGATCCAGCTCGTCTCCAGCGGGCGGGTGGACTATGTTGCGACCGACACCATCACCCAGTTCAAGGGCGCCGGCGATTATGTCGAAGTCCATCTCGAGGGCGGCAAGACCTCGCTTTATAATGGCGGGCTCTCCGCGCTGGAGAGCGACCTCCCGCCGACCTTCCTGCGTGTGCACCGCTCCCACATCGTCAACACGGCCTTTGTCTCAGCCCTGGAACGCGATGCCAGCGGGATCGGCCGTCTGCTCCTGTCCAACGGCCAGGAAGTCCCCGTCTCCCGCCGCATCATGCCCAAGGTGAGAAGCGCACTGGCGGAAGGTTAGTCGTCGCGACGCTCCGGCAGTTTTCGCTCGAGAAAACTGCGCACATGTTCGCCCACGAACGCCACGACAAACCCGAATGGCACGGCCAGGACCAGGGCGATGATCAGCTCGGTATCCAGCCCACCATCGCGCCAGGCCAGCGCCAGAATCGGAAAGGCAAAGATCGCGGCCAGCCAGAGGGCGTTCGTAATCAGCTTGCTCATGTCACGCTCCTACCAGTGCGGCGGTTTTTTGGCTTCCGGCGCAGGCATAAATTCTTCGAGATCACCAACACGGCCCATCAGCTTGTTCAGCCGGCGGGTCAGGCGTTCAATTTCCTCGCCCTGGGCCAGGATGACCGCATTCATGTCCTCGATCGACTGGTCCTGGTGAGTGATGTGCATTTCCAGCGCATCAACGCGCTGATCGATTGTATCTGTCATTTCGGCCTCAATCGGCGCGTTCAACCACCGCCGCATTGACATGGCACCTAATGGAAAAGCCGAGACTTTCATAGAGGCCGATCGCTGTCGCATTGTCCGCCCAGGCATGCAGGAAGGGAATATCGCCGCGCCGGATGATCTCGTTGGTCACATGCGCAGACAGTCTCTTGGCCAGGCCCCGACCACGAAAATCGGGATGCGCACACACACCGCTTACCTCGGTATAGCCTGGGAAACGCATGCGTTCACCGGCCATGGCGGCAAGCCGGCCATCAATCCGGATACCCCAGAACTGACCAATTTCGTGCGTCCGGCTCAGGAAGGGCCCGGGCTTGGTCAAACTTGCCAGCTCCAGTATCTCGGCTGCGTCATCATCCCCCAGTGCAATCATGTCCGAAGAGTCGACTGGCAGGAATGACGTGTCCTCGCGCACCATCTGTACGCCAAGCGCCTCGAAGGTGACGGTCAAGCCCTCGGGAATGCGGATCTCCTGGACCTGCAAGAAGTAGGCTTCCTCACCCTTCCCCACCAGCGCGCCGGCCGCCTGCATCGCCGCCTCTCCATCATCGACGCCACAGACGAACTTGTTCACATCCGGCAGAAAACGCCGGGCCAGATCGCCCCCCCTCGAAAAGCGTTCATGATGTGTGATCAGGCTGAACCAGACCGGTCGATCCAACAGGGTCATGATGTTTGCTCCCGCTTGGTCGAGATGCTGTCGAGCCTGGCGTCCAGCGCCCCGCCGGCCAGGCGCTCCTCAAGGGCAGAGATCTGGTCGATGAAGGATCCCTCGAGCTCGCCGCACAACTCGGTCACGGCCGCATCTATCACAGGCCACAACTCTTCGGCTGCGCGCGCCGCGAGTACCTTGCCACTCTCAGACAATGCGATCCGGCGGACGCGGCGATCTGCATCGGTCGTCGTGGAAACAACCCAGCCGCCCTTTTCCATCTGATCGATCAGGCGGGACACACCCGGCTGGGCAATCACCAGCATCTGCGCCAGCTCGCCCGTGGATCTGGGGCTATGAAAATGCAATGCCGCCAGCACCGGCATCTGCGCCGAAGGCAATTCGCAGCCCTGCGCCTGCAACCATTTCTGGACCACGGCCTGCATGGCCATACCCGATCGTTTCAGGCGCGTGCCCAGTGCCGTATGACCAAAACTTGCGACAAAATCCTCGACCATGACGACCTCCATAACTTGATATATATCTTGTTATGCTTATTCAGGAAGTCAAGCCCTAACCCAGCTCGATACAGCGGTCCGGCGCCAGTGCAGAAATGAAAGTCCTGTCGTGACTGGCGATCAGCAAGGCACCATCGAACCCCTGCAAAGCGGCCTCCAGCAATTCCACCGCCTCGATATCGAGGTGATTGGTGGGCTCGTCGAGAATCAACAAGGATGGCATCGCAGAGCCGGCGAACAGACAGGCCAGTCCGGCGCGCATACGCTCTCCGCCGCTCAAAACCCCGGCCGGTTTCAGCGCGGCGTCATTGCGAAAGGCATAACGCGCCAGGGCCGCGCGGACTTCATTGTCGAACAGCTCCGGGTTCAGACGCTGGCAATTCTCGCGCACGCTCTGGCGAGGCTCGAGAAATCCGACATGCTGATCGAGAATGGCGACGGGGAAATGCCGCTGGACCCGGCCCGAAGACGGCGCCAGTCTTCCACTCGCCAGGGCCAGCAGGCTGCTCTTGCCCGCACCGTTCGCCCCGCACACCTGCACACGCTCGGGCCCGGTGATGTCCAGGCTCACCCCCTCGAACAGGACGCGCCCGCCCCGCTCCAGCGAGACATTATCGATTTCCAGCACATTCTGGCCGGCCACCAGACCGCTGGGCGGGATGGCGATCTGAAGCGGGGTGATGACGTCCAGCTGTTCGCGCGCCTGTTTTAGCGCGTCCTCGGCCTGGCTGATCTGGCGCGCACTGGCGGCCACTGCCCGGCTGTCCGTGCCCTGCGCCCGCTCACGCTGGGCGTTCAGGATCAGCTTGCTCTGGGAACCGGAGCGGCGCGCAGCGCGTCCCTGCCCGTCCGATCGCGCCTTGCGTTCGGCCCTTTGCTGACCCGCGGATTTCGCCTGGCGCAATCCGGACTGCGCGGTCTCTACGGCCTCGGCCAGTCTTTCCCGACGCGCCTCGCGCTCGGCGACATAACTCGACCAGCCTCCGCCTGTGACCGTACAGCCAGCAGGACTGAGCTCGACAATGCGGTCAACCTGTTCGAGGAGGTCGCGGTCATGACTGGCCAGCACCAGACCGCCACGCCATTCACGGACCAGCCGGAGGATCAACGCTCGTCCCCGGGGTCGAGATTATTGGTGGGCTCGTCCAGCAACAGCACGTCCGGCCGCGCCAATATCAGCCGTGCCAGCGCCAGGCGAGTACGCTGGCCACCACTGCTGGCCTCCAAAGGACTGTCCAGGCTACGAACCGGCAAATCCATGTCGCGCAGGCAGGTTTCGATACGGCTTTCCAAGTCCCAGACCGCCAGTTCGATATCGTCTGCAAGGGGCTTGCCGCGCTCGATGCGTTTGAGGCGTTGCCAGTCCTCGCCAACGCCAAGGCCTTCTGCCCAGCTGAGGCCCTGGACCTCGAGGCGCTGTTCAAGCAGTCCAACCCGGCCGAAACGCCGCACATGACCGCCCGCCGGACGCTGTCGGCCGGCGATTACCTGCAACAAGGAGGATTTGCCACAGCCATTGCGCCCCACCAGGCCTATGCGCTCATGGCCCAGGGTCAGGGACAGGTCGGAAAAAAGCGGCCTGGCGTCAGGCGTGGTCAGGGAAAGGGAATCGAGAGTAAGCAAGGCGGACATGAAGGTTCTCGGCGACGGCTGCAATCGGACGGGTTTCGAACTGCAGGTGCTGCTTCATGTGCGCGTCTCCTTTACTCGCTGCGATGGCGCTTATCTAATCAAGGCACGCTAAAGTCAATCTTGCCCGCCTCTAAAAACAAGGACAGCCCTGTGAGCCAGATCTACGATTTCAATGCCCAGACCCTTTCCGGCGAAGACCGCGCCCTGGCCGATTTCAAGGGCCAGGTCATGCTGATCGTCAACACCGCCTCCAAGTGCGGCTTCACCCCGCAATATGAAGGCCTGGAAAAACTGCATGACGAGCTGGGCGAAAAAGGCCTCAGCGTGCTCGGCTTCCCCTGCAACCAGTTCGGCAAGCAGGAACCGGGCGATGCCGAGGAAATCGCCAATTTCTGCAAGCTGACCTACGACGTCAGCTTCCCCATGTTCGCCAAGATCGAGGTCAACGGCCCCAATACCGCACCGCTCTACGAGTATCTCAAGTCGGAGGCGAAAGGCCTGATGGGGTCAAAGTCGATCAAGTGGAACTTCACCAAATTCCTCGTCGATCGCGAGGGCAATGTCGTCAAGCGCTTTGGCCCGCAGGATACGCCGGAACAATTGCGCTCGGAGATCGAGGCTTTGCTTTAGAGCGCCTTCGGCGCGCACCCACTCCGTCTTGCGGCTGCGCCGCAATCCACCTCGCCCATCAAGGGCGAGGTGGGGAACCAGTCGCCTCTCCTTTCCCTTGATGGGAAAGAGCCTGCCCCGGATTTGATCCGGGGTGGGCCGGTGCGCAGCAGCGGATCGGAAAGGGTGCGCGGCGAACCCGCAATAGAAATTTTCGGCCCTGGTAGTGACACTCGAATAAGCGGCGGAATCTGCGCCGCAAGCTGCATCATCAATGAGCTGAATGATCACGACGAAACTTGCTCCGTTCCGCCAACACTGTTTTGCGATAAACAGCATCCGTTTTCCAACGCCTCGAGTACCGCACGATTTGCCATCTCACGCCATCAGCGACATAGCTGTCTTCGGGGTCTAGATGTGGAAACCGGTCGACCGGGTCACGGCGCCCCAAAGCCTCAAGCCGTGCCCAAATATAGGTCTAGGTCAGAGGGTCGCTTTCTTCTGCGACTAAAAAGGCAGGCTTGCCGAGCGCCGATAATCCCGATGATTGGCTAAAAGCCTTCGTGTGTCTTGAGCGATCATTAGGCGGCAGTGATGAGATCGCATCTTCTATGCCACTCCACCATCTGACCGCGATAACCGAGATCAGTTTAGACCGAACAAGATCAACATCGCTGCTCGCCCAAAGAAGCAGACGTGCGAGACGCGATACTGGAACATCGCGCGCCGCCTCCAGCGCCGCGTCGAGAAGATTGGACGCCTGCCAATGCGTCATTTCCGGCCTGTAGGTTGCCCAGTCAGGCCGTTCCAGAACAGCAAGTCTATCCTGCTGATTTTTAGTCATATTAGCTAGGGAGAATCACTCCCACTCAATCGTCCCCGGAGGCTTCGAGGTCACGTCATAGACGACCCGGTTGACGCCGCGGACCTCGTTGATGATGCGGGTTGCGGTGCGGGACAGGAAGTCGTGCTCGAACGGGTAGTAATCCGCCGTCATGCCGTCGACCGAGGTCACCGCGCGCAGGGCGAGGACGTGGTCATAGGTGCGTTCATCGCCCATCACGCCAACGGTGCGCACGGGCAGCAGGACCGCGAAGGCCTGCCAGATCTCGTCGTACAGACCGGCCTTCTTGATCTCGTCGATATAGATCGCGTCGGCCTTGCGCAGGATATCCGCCTTTTCCTTGGTGATCTCACCGGGAATACGAATGGCCAGCCCCGGTCCCGGGAAGGGATGACGGCCCACAAAGGCTTCCGGCAGACCCAGCTCGCGACCCAGGGCACGAACCTCGTCCTTGAACAGCTCGCGCAGCGGCTCGACCAGATCCATTTTCATGCGTGCCGGCAGACCACCCACATTGTGGTGGGACTTGATGGTAACGGACGGGCCGCCATCAAAGCTGACACTCTCGATGACGTCCGGATACAGCGTGCCCTGGGCGAGGAAATCCGCCCCACCGGCTTCTTTCGCCTTGGCGTCAAAAACATCAATGAACAGCTTGCCAATCGTCTTGCGCTTGACTTCCGGGTCGTCCACGCCGGCCAGGGCGTCGAGGAAGAGCGCCTCCTCGTCGGCATGGATGAGTGGGATATTGTAGTGCTCCTTGAACAGGGAGACGACCTGGTCGGCTTCGCCCTGGCGCATCAGGCCCGTGTCCACGAATACACAGGTCAGCTGATCACCGATGGCTTCGTGCAGCAGCACGGCCACGACCGAGCTGTCGACACCGCCAGAGAGGCCACAGATCACACGCTTGTCACCGACCTGGGCGCGGACCTTGGCGATGGCTTCATCCTTGAAGCTGGCCATGGACCAGTCGCCGGCAAAGCCGGCGATCTTGTGGGTGAAGTTCTTGAGCAGTTCGGCACCACGAGGCGTGTGCACGACTTCCGGGTGGAATTGCACGCCGTAGAATTTGCGCGCCTCGTTAGCGATCGCCGCATAGGGCGCATTGCCGGAGGTGGCTATGACTTCAAACCCGTCCGGAATGGCGGAGACGCGGTCGCCATGGCTCATCCAGACACGTTCCTCGTGACCGATGCCGCCGAGACCATCAAACAGCGGACTGTCCGCCTTGATGGTGATATCGGCCCGGCCAAACTCGCGCTCGTCGGAGGCTTCAACCGCACCGCCCAGCTGGGCGCACATGGTCTGTTCGCCGTAACAAATGCCCAGTACCGGCAGACCGCGTGTGAACACGCTCTCGTCTGCGCGCGGGGAATTGTCCCAATGGGTCGAATGCGGCGACCCCGACAGGATGATCGCCTTGGGATCATAGCTGTCGATGAAAGCGGCATCAGCGCGATTGTAGGGATGGACTTCGCAGAAGACGCCGCTCTCGCGGACACGTCGGGCGATCAGCTGGGTGACCTGGCTGCCGAAGTCGATGATGAGGAGTTTTTCGTGGGTATCAGTCGTCATGGCGAGCCGATAGCGCGAGTCAGTTTGAAATTCCAGTGGGGAATCTCCTCATATCGACATGGCGGATTTGCCGAGATGGGCTAGATTGGCGCCTGCCGTCCTTTCCTGTCGCCGGAGATTCTCATGCGCACGCTCATTACCGCCCTCGCCGGCTTGTCTGTTCTGGCCGCCTGTTCGCAGCCGCAGACCGATGTTTCCGCGGGGGACTGGACGATCATCGAAAGCGAATCGAGCCTCTCCTTTGTGACCGTCAAAAACGGCGATGTGGACGAGACACACGAACTGTCCGGCATTTCCGGATTCGCCAACGCGCTCGGCTCGGTACACATCGCGCTGGAGATGGACAGTGTCGAGACCTTCATCGACATCCGCAATGAGCGCATTCGCGAACACCTGTTCCAGACCGCCGATCACCCGATTGCCGTGATCAGCGCCAGCTATGACCTGGCCGCTCTTGAAGACATGGCTGTCGGCGCCTCGCGAGATGATGAGCTGCCGATCACCCTGACCATGCGCGAGATCCCGCTCGACCTCGTCGCCCCGGTTCGCATCACCCGTCTCGACACCGATCGCGTGCGGGTTGAAAGCGCCCAGCCAGTTGAAGTGAACGCCCTCGCCTTGGAATTGATGGATGGGATCGACACGCTGCAGGAGCTGGCCGGACTGGACAGCATTACACGCGAGGTACCGGTCAGTTTCGTGATCGAGTTTCAGCGCGGCTAACGCTAAAGCAATCCTCCCCCGACACATCAAGTACCGTTCAGCCAGTTTACAGGTCCAGCGTGAAATCCATCGTCGAACTCCAGGCCCTGCGCGGCCTCGCCGTCCTCATGGTGATTATCGGCCACGTCCATCAGGCGCAGGAACGTTTCATGGGACCAGCCCTGATCGGGGACCTGGCCTATATCGGGTTCGCCGGGGTCGATGTGTTTTTCGTGATTTCCGGCTTCATCATCCATCATCTCTACCGCCAGGCAGAGAAACCGGATGCCGGCTATTTCCTCAAACGGCTCAACCGCATCTATCCTATCTATTGGCTGTATACGCTTGCGGCACTGGGTGGTTATGCAGTGATGGGCGATGCGCTCAGCCGTGATGCCGCGACCTTCGACTGGGTCAATACGCTTACCCTCCTGCCGACTGGCGCCTACCCGGTCCTCGCGGTCGGCTGGACGCTGACGCATGAGCTGTACTTCTACCTGATCTATGGACTGCTTCTGTTCCTACCAAGCCGGCTTCGGTTGCCCGTTCTTGGCGTCTGGGGACTTGTGACCCTGATCTTCGTCTTCCTCGGACAATCAGGCTGGCCGGAATGGGGCAAGCTCCTTTTGAGCCCGTTCAACCTGCTCTTCCTGGCCGGTGTCGCTCTGGCTGAAGGGTTCAAGTGGGCAGAGAAATTCAAATGGATCGGGCTGGCTCTCCTGATCTCCGGTCTGGGCCTCGCCGGCTGGTTCACCCAGATCGACGGATTGCAAGGTTTCGCCCAGGTCAGCCTGCGCGTCGGCATGTTCGCTCCGCTTGCGGTCGGCATTGTCTGGGCGCTCCTGGCGTTCAAGCCCAAACTGCCCGACATCGCCATAAAGCTGGGCGACTGGTCCTATTCAACGTATCTCAGCCACCTGCTGGTCATCGGTGTGCTGGCCAGGCTGGCCGCTCCGGTCCTGACCGCACTTCCGCTGACAGGCGTGCTCGCCTATCTGGTCCTGATCTCGGCCGCCCTGGTCTATGGTGCTCTCAGCTTTTACCTGATCGAGAAACCGCTTCTCAAGCTCGGTCGCGGCGTGATTGGCAAGCTGACAGGACGTTAGCCCTCGCGCTCCAGCACACAGATGTAGAAACCATCCGTATCCGTCCGCCCGGGCGAAAGCTGAAGTGCACCATGATCCGTCTCACAGGCCTTCAGCGTTTCGGTGGCGTCCGCGGCGAGTCCGCCGGAGGACTGGATGACCTCCAGGGCGGAAACTGGCTTGAAGGCTGCGCCGGTGTCGAGGAAGGCTTGGACACGATCACCGTTCTCCTCCGGCAGGACGGAACAGGTCACATAAACCAGACGGCCGCCGGGTTTGACGTAGCGCTGGGCCTTGTTGAGGACGGTGTCCTGTTCGCTCATGCGGCGTTCAAGGGCGGTGGATTTGAGTCGCCATTTGGCGTCCGGGCGACGGCGCCAGGTGCCGGTTCCGGTGCACGGCGCATCACAGAAGACCACATCCATGGCATCAACAAACGGCTCTAACACCTCGTTTTCCTTGCCATCATGCACCTGAACATTTCGTGTGCCAGCGCGCTTGAGGCGCGGCCAGATGGCCCGCAGACGACGCCAGTCCAGATCCCAGGCATGCACCTGGCCGGTATTGTTGAGCAAGGCCGACAGGGCCAGCGTCTTGCCGCCGGCGCCCGCACAGTAATCGAGGATGTTCATGCCCTCTTTCGGTGCCGCCGCGAGTGCTGCGACCTGGGATCCCAGATCCTGCACCTCGACCCAGCCCTTGCCATAGGCGGGAATGCTATCAGCTGACGCAGACTTCGCCCGCGGATCACGCAGCGGAATGCGTAGGCCGAGCCGGGTCAGAGAGGATTCGGAAACTGCTTTAATTTTGCTCGACACCTCTTTGAAAGCGCGCTCAAAATTAGTCTTGACTTCATTCACCCTCAGATCGACCGGAGCGCGCGAGGACAGGAGGCGCCCCTCCTCCGCAGCCGCATCGCCGAAAGCACGAACCAGGCTTTCTTCCAGCCATTCGGGGAAGTCGCCTCGGACAAACATCGGCGCATCGGAAATGTCGCGGACCAGCCCTTCGCGCTCGGCTTCGCTCAGCTTTTCCGGAGCGTGCTCATCACCGTCGAAAATCTCGTCCAGCTCGTCCGCGCGCATGCCCCAGACCCGGCCAGCTGTTCCCAGCGCCAGGGCGCGCGCGCTGTCGTCCTGCATGGCATGGGAGACCGAAAGCTTGTGGCGCAGTGCATCGAGCACCAGCCCGCCAATCCACGCCCGGTCGCCGGATCCCGCAAACCGGTGCGCCTTGCCCCAGTCCCGCACAGCGTCCTTGACCGGCTGGTGCCGGGTCTGAAGCGTGTCCAGGATCTCAATCGCTGCAGCGATGCGTCCACCGTCTCTCATGGGCAATATCCTTTATCTTCCCCCTCTAGGGGGAAGTGGTTGAGCGCAGCGAAATTGAAGGGGGACCGCCCCCTCTCCCTCGCATGCTCGGGACTTCCCCCTGGAGGGGGAAAATAGAAACTTAAGCCGGTCTTGAACCGCCATGGCTGGCGGCCAGTTGCCGACAAATGGTTTTCGGGTCGGTCATGATGCGGCGACCATTGACCTCGGCCTCGACCGCCTGGTGGGCCTTGGCATCAGCGGCCAGGATCAGCGTCGGGGCATTCTGGTTATCTTCGTCCAGCAGATCGATGACCGGCTGGCGCGGGCGCGGATAATCAACACGAATGATCGTCACCGCGTCCGCCCAATGCGGGTTGAGCAACATCGCCCCTTCAACCAGGCAGGCGTCCGGACACAGGCGCTCCTCGCCCGTCTCCTCATTGACCCAGCTGCCAGTCAGCAGGATCAGGATGTCCTTGCCGGTATCGATCGGCGGTTGCTCTTGCATCATCGGCTGAAGACCTCCAGGGCAATTACGACCCACATCGCGGCCATTGTGACCAGTCCCAAGCCAAAGCTCAGGAAGCGCGAGAGGATGTGGTTGACGCTGATATAGATGGTGGCATGCACTAGGCGTGTCACGACAAAAAACCAGGCCAGCGGCACCAGCAGCGGCGCGTCGAGCTCGAGGATGAGCGCCGTCGCGATTGCCCCCCAGAACAGGATGGGCGTTTCCCACTGGTTCTGGGCGACATTGGAGACACGCTGGATACGCTCGGGCCAGTTGCGCTCGCCCAGCTTGAGCTTTCGCCCCCGGACCTGGCCGGAAGACATCGCCTTGAATCGCATCGTGCCCATCATCCCGATGATCACGAAACAGAAGGCCACATAGACAAAAACTGGTGTCAGAAGCGCAGTAGACATCGCATTACCCTTGAAACTGTTGGTGAGTACGCGAACGCTAGTTCAGAGCCGACACGGCCCCCAGATACATTTCCGTCTGGAGGCCATGCAGGAAGGAGCAGTGCTAGCTCGTAGTGGGATAGTTCGGCGCTTCGCGCGTGATTTTCACGTCATGGACGTGGCTCTCGCGAAGACCGGCATTGGTGATGCGCACGAAGTTCGCACGCTCATGCAGATCCGGAATGGTGGCCGAGCCGGTGTAGCCCATTGCCGCGCGCAGACCGCCGACCATCTGGTGCAGGATCGGTCCGACCGGGCCCTTGAACGGGACCTGGCCTTCAATGCCTTCCGGAACCAGCTTCATGCGCTCGGTATCCTTCTGGAAGTAACGGTCGGCAGAACCAGCCGCCATGGCGCCCAGCGAGCCCATGCCGCGATAGGATTTGTAGGACCGGCCCTGGTAGAGGAAGACCTCGCCCGGCGCTTCTTCCGTACCGGCCAGGAGAGAACCGACCATGACCGCATGCGCGCCGGCGGCCATGGCCTTGGCCATGTCACCGGAAAACTTGATCCCGCCATCGGCGATGATGAAGGCGTCAGAGCCTTCTGCTGCGCGGCGGGCGTCCATGATCGCGGTCAGCTGCGGCACACCAACGCCGGCCACGATACGGGTCGTACAGATCGACCCCGGGCCGATACCCACCTTCACGCAATCCGCACCGGCATCGATCAGCGCCTTGGCACCGTCATAGGTGGCGACATTGCCGGCCACGACACGCGCCGCGCTGGACGATTTCTTGACGCGCGTGACCTGTTCCAGGACCGACGCGCTCTGACCGTGCGCGGTGTCGATGACAACCACGTCCACACCGGCGTCCATGAGGGCCTCGGCGCGCTCGAAACCGCTGTCACCCACAGTCGTCGCTGCCGCACAGCGAAGACGCCCCTGGCTGTCCTTGGCGGCATTGGGATGCTGCTCTGCCTTGGACATGTCCTTGACGGTGATGAGACCGATGCAGCGATCATCCTTGTCGACCACGAGCACCCGCTCGATACGGTGTTCATGCAGCTTGGCACGGGCCTCGTCCTGGGTCGCGCCCTCGCGAACCGTGACGACGTCGCGGGTCATCAGATTGCCGACCTTCTCGTTCGGATCGTCTGCAAAGCGTACATCGCGATTGGTGATGATACCGACCAGCTTGCCGGGCTTGGAATTGGTTGCGCCCTCGACCACCGGGATGCCGGAGATACGGTGCTCGGCCATCAGCGCCTTGAGCTCGGCCAGCGTCGCGTCGGGAGAAATGGTTACCGGGTTGACCACCATGCCGCTCTCGAACCGCTTCACCCGGCGCACTTCCTCGGCCTGTTCGGCGATGGTCAGATTGCGGTGGATCACCGCCATACCACCCGCCTGGGCCATGGCGATCGCCATACCGGCCTCGGACACGGTGTCCATGGCGGCAGCGAGCATGGGAATGTTCAGACCAACATCATGGGCGATGCGGGACGCGACATTGGCGGTTGCAGGAAGAACTTCGGACGGGCCGGGCTGCAAGAGCACGTCGTCGAAGGTCAGACCTTCACGAATCTCCATCGGAGACCTCCTTCTCTCTTGCGGGGCCGCTATATCAGACACGCGCGGAAGGTCAATCGGAGATGTGTGGTGAAGCGGCGCGTATCCGCAGCCCGCCACAATTAATCCCAATCCCGGCACATTGCCCCCGGAGTTTCGCCGCAAGCCTTGGCTGTCATGCCCACGTTAGCAATCGTGGGGAATTGCCATGCGCAAACGCACCAAGCGGCGGGAGGACGCCGCTGAAGTGAACATGACACCCATGCTGGATATCGTGTTCATTCTTCTGATCTTTTTCATCGTCACAGCAACCTTCCTCAATGAGGAAGGCATCGATATGCAACCGCCTCCGGACGAGGCACCACCCTGTCCGGACTGCCCGGCACCCATTGTCGTACAGGTCACCGAGGACAATCGCATCTACGTCAACGGCGTGATCACGGATGTCTACCGGGTTATCTCGGCGGTGAACCGCTTCCGGGCCGAAAGTGCCGGCGCAGCCGTGCTGATCGAAGCCAATAACGAGGCCAGCCACGGCATCATCGTGCGGATCTGGGACGACATGCAGGCCAACGCCGTGCCTGTTTCTCTCAGGCGCGCTGAGGAGGACGGATAATCCTCCCCACCGGGGAGGTGGATCTGCCGTAGCTTCAGCGAAGGCGGAGACGGAGGGGCCGGAGGGGCCGGAGGTTAGCTCGCTGCGCTCGCCCCCTTCGCCTTCACTTCGTTACGGCACTTCCCCACGAATGGGGAAGAAAACAACCTATCCCTTGAACCCGGTCGCTATCAGGAAAGTCTCGGGACTGCCGGAACGGGATGATGGCGGTTTGAAGTGGCGGACCTTGGCGAAACGCCCCTTCATCTGGTCTAGCAGCTCGCCGGAGGTGCCGCCCTGGAAGACCTTGGCGACAAAACTGCCGCCGGGCTTGAGGGTTTCGAAGGCGAACTGGGCTGCCATTTCCACCAGGCCGACAATGCGCAGGTGATCCGTGGTCTTGTGACCGGTGGTCCACGGTGCAAGGTCCGAGATGACCAGGTCGGCCGGGCCGCCCATTTCCGCCTTCACCAGATCCGGCGCGTCATCCTCGGTGAAGTCCTTCTGCAGGAGGACAGCCCCCTCGATCGGGTCCATTTCCAGGAGATCGATACCGATCACTTCCGTTGCGCCCTGTTTGAGAGCAACCTGCACCCAGCCGCCCGGCGCAGAACCGAGATCGACGATGCGCTGACCGGGGCGCAGGAATTTGAATTTCTCGTCCAGCTCGATGAGCTTGTAGGCTGCGCGGGAGCGATAGCCCTCCATCTGCGCCTTTTTCACGTAGGGATCATTGAGCTGGCGGTCGAGCCAACGCGTCGAGGACAGCTTGCGCCCGCGAGCGGTTTTCACCCGGGTCCGGAATTGTTTCGCAGCGCGGGCATCGCCGCCCTTGGTGACAGGGCCGGAGCGACGACGGCGGCGACCGCCCTCTTCCTCGGACGGCTCTTCCGGAGTGTCATTCTCGTTATTGTCGTCGCTCACGTCTCGTCTCCGCCGGTCTGGGCAGTATTGGGCTTGCGGCCCCCTCTGCGGCGACGTTTAGGACGGCGCATCAGATTGAGCAACATGCCCTCGCGCAGACCGCGATCGCCGACCCGAAGCTTGTCGGCCGGCCATTTCTCCGCAACCGCTTCATAGATCGCACACCCCGCCAGCACCAGCTCGGCCCGGTCCGCGCCGATTGTCGGCTCCTGGGCCCGCCCCTTGATGTCGAGATCCCGTAGGCGGGTACAGGCCGCCAGGGCCTCTTCGCCGGACATCCACAAACCGTCCACACGCGAACGATCATAACGCTGCAGACGCAAATGCACGCCGGCCATTGATGTCACCGTACCCGAAGTGCCCACGAGATGCCCGCGCCCCTCGGCGAACACGGCCCGCATGGAGCGTGCGCCGCGCGGCGTCTTGAGCTGTTGGCGGGCAAAGGATTTCATCTCCTCATACCAGGCCAGACGGTCATCATGGCGCTCGGGGAAGCGTTCCGACAGCGTCACCACGCCAATGGGCGCAGACGACCAGGATTTCATCGGCGGACGCCCACCGCTTTCCGGACCACCGCGACGACGCCATTCCTCCAGGTCGACCCAGGACAATTCCGTAGATCCACCGCCAATATCGATGACGAGAGCAGCGTCGCGGTCGACATCCATGAGATCGACACAGCCATGCACGGCAAGACGCGCCTCCTCTTCCGGCGAAATCAGGTCGAAATTCAGTCCCGTTTCCAGCCGCACCCGCTCGAGGAATTCCTTGCCATTATCCGCAAACCGGCAGGCCTGGGTGGCAATCGCGCGGTGTTTGGCGACATTCTGGCGGGCGAGTTTTTCCGAACAGACTTTCAAGGCTTCCACGGCACGTGTCATGGCCACGTCGGACAATTGCCCGGACGCGGTCAGGCCCTCGCCCAGCCGTACTACCCTGGAAAAGGCATCAACAACCTGGAAATTGCTGCCACTCCTTCGAGCCAGCAGCATTCGGCAGTTGTTGGTGCCGAGGTCGATCGCGCCGTACACCGGAGCCGGCGCACGGCGCCGGTTTCGCTTGCGTCCGGCGGATCCTTTGCCCCCCTCTTTGTGGGGCGATGGCTCCGCCATGATGGTCCTTTCGCCGACAGGTGCGCAATCGCCCCGCCCCTTCGGGCAATGGCGGCGCAGCTCGGTGCGGCCTAAATTTGGTCTTGAAAATCAGCATACTCATCTCACATGAGAGAGGAAAGATGCGTGACAAGACTTTGCACAGCCCGACGCAGCACTGCGCTCGAACTGTCAGCAATCACGCAAAGTTAAGCAGAGTGTGGCAATATGACGTGATGGATATCCGGCACGCCAAATACGGTCTCGGCGACGTGGTGCGTCACCGCCTCTTCCCCTTCCGGGGCGTGGTGGTCGATGTCGACCCGGAATTCGCCAATACCGAGGAATGGTATGAAGCCATTCCCGAGGATATCCGCCCGTCCAAGGACCAGCCATTCTATCATCTCCTCGCGGAGAATGATGAAAGCTATTACGGCGCCTATGTTTCCGAAGGCAATCTCCTGCCCGATGCGGAAAACGGCCCGGTCGGCCATCCCGAACTCCGGGACGCCTTCGACGAATTCGACGGCCAGCGCTACCCGCTCCGCGCCGAGGATGTTCGCCCGAATTAGGGTCGCCAGCGAAGCGCGCCGTGACAAACTCCAGCGCGGCGCAGATATTGCGTGCCAGCCCATCAGAACAAGCTTCCGGGAGGCCGCGGCCATGAGCAGCACCAATCTGGCACAATCTCGCCATGGCGGTATTGATACGCTGCGTGGCCTGGCCTGTATCCTGTTGCTGGTGCTGCATGTCGTCGGTGAGCAGGCCACCAACGGACTGCGGGTCCCCGATGATCATCCGCTGGCCATGTTCACTGCGGTTTTCTTCCATTTGCGCATGCCGCTGTTCGCGATGCTGTCGGGCTTTGTCTATGCCTATCGACCACCGACGCGCGAGGTGAGCGGCCAGTTCGTGACCGGCAAGATGCGTCGTGTCGGCCTGCCCTTCCTGTTCGTGACAACCATCTATGGCGTAGCCAACACCCTGCTGGGTGCCGGTTACGGTGTGCCGTGGGGCGAGTTCTGGCAGATCTATGTCAGCGCCTATGCCTATCTCTGGTTCCTGCAGGCGGTGCTCATCCTCTTTCTGGTCATCGGGGCACTGGATCTGATTTTCCCCAAGGCACGATTGCAAGTGGCCACAGGATTCCTGGCGGTCACCTCGGCGCTGTTCCTGTCCGATATCGGCCGGGGCATTGAATGGATGTCGTTTGACCGCACGCTCTACCTGGCGCCCTTCTTTGCGCTGGGCGTCTTCCTCAACCGGTTCGAGGGCGAAGCAACACGCGGCGTAAAGACGGCCTTCCTGTCCAGCATGGCCCTGTTGGGCACGATCCATTTCATCGGAGTCTTTGCTGATCCGTCCGCCGTGATCGAGCGGCGTGATGCCATGGCGCTCGGCCTGGGCCTCACGGCATCTGGCTCGCTGATCCTCTTTCGCAATGTGCTAAATTTCGCGCCGCTGGCGTGGATCGGCCGGTTTTCCTTCGGGATCTATCTCTACCACATGTTCCCGGTGATGGCCCTGCTGGCAGTCTACAAGATCATGGGCTTCCCAGATCCCTGGCTTGGCCTGGTCATCGGCGCCACGGCAGGTCTGACCCTCTCAATCGCTGCGGAAATCATTGCCCGCAGTCTCGGCCCGGTGATGCCCTGGCTGCCCGCGCTGACGCTTGGCCTCAAGGTATCCGGCAAAGAAAAACGCCGGCACGAAACCGCACCGGCGTCTGTCTAGGGCTTTTGCGAAGGCCTAGCCCTCGTATTTCACGACGGTCTGTTCGATCGCGCCGAAGATGGACTTGCCGTCCTTGTCCTTCATCTGGATCTTGACGGTATCGCCATACTTCATGAACGAGGTCGAGGGCTTGCCCTCATTGATCGTCTCGATCATGCGGATCTCGGCGATGCAGGAATAGCCCACGCCGCCCTCGGAAATCGGCTTGCCCGGACCATTATCCAGCTTGTTGGAAATCGTGCCTGAACCAATCACGGTGCCGGCGGTGACCGGTCGCGTTTTCGCCAGGTGAGCGACCAGCTGCGGAAAATCGAACGTCATGTCGACACCGCAATCCGCCACGCCGAAAGGTTCGTTGTTATAGTGCACGACCAGCGGCAGCGAGACTTTCTTGCCATCCCAGGCATCGCCCAGCTCGTCCGGGGTCACAGCGACCGGAGAGAAGGCCGTCGGCGGTTTGGACTGGAAGAAGCCAAAGCCCTTGGCCAGCTCGGCCGGGATCAGGCCGCGCAGCGAGACATCATTGACCAGCATGATGAGGCGGATCGACTTGGCGGCTTCCTCCGGAGAACAGCCCATCGGCGCATCGCCACAGATCACGGCGACCTCACCTTCCATGTCACATCCCCAGGCCTCGTCGCCCAGCGGGATGTCGGCGCGCGGCGCCAGGAAAGCGTCGGACCCGCCCTGATACATCAGCGGATCAGTCCAAAAGGTTGCCGGCATTTCGGCATTGCGCGCCTTGCGCACCAGTTCCACGTGATTGACATAGGCCGAGCCGTCCGCCCACTGAAACGCACGCGGCAACGGCGACAGGGCGTCATGTTCATGGAAGCGCTCGCGCGGAATGGTCTCGCGATTGAGCTGTTCGTAAAGGCTCTGCAGCTCGCCCTCGCATCGCTCCCAGTCATCCAGGGCCGCTTGCATGGTCGGGGCGATGGAAGACGCGTCCGCATACCAGGCGATGTCCTTGGAAACGACGACCAGCTTGCCGTCGCGATGACCGTTTTTCAAAGATGCG
The DNA here is from genome assembly GCF_047123815.1 of Maricaulis sp. MIT060901. Classification (NCBI taxonomy): domain Bacteria; kingdom Pseudomonadati; phylum Pseudomonadota; class Alphaproteobacteria; order Maricaulales; family Maricaulaceae; genus Maricaulis; species Maricaulis sp. MIT060901. The sequence goes on along the minus strand of NZ_CP138920.1, from coordinate 2,991,530 downwards.
AGTTTCATAGTGAACCACTTGCTTGTTGGGTGGAAGCTGATGGCTATCGCTACTCACCGCACAAGACAAGCTCAGTGTGAAGCTTCATCGCCTCACCCGCCCACATACGCAGGCAGCAAAAAGCCGGAGCGGGGGAGCGCTCCGGCTACAACATCAGCCTTGGGCAAGCTGATGGGGGGAGTTTAGCTGCACTGGGCCAAGGCCATGTTGGCCTGGACCTCGTCCTCACCACCGGCAACGGCAGCAGCAGCCTGGAAATCAGCCGCGGCAGCCGAGCGGTTGCCGGCAAGCCAGTTGGCAGCGCCGCGATTATTCAGGGCACGCCAGGCGTCAGAGCTCTGTTCGATTGCCGCATCACAGGCGACAATGGCTTCAGCCGCATCGCCGGACGCAGCATACGCATAACAAAGGTTGGACAGGGCCACGACCTTGTCGCGCGGGGAAGCACCGGATTCGGAAACTTCCGTGCCGAAGTGGATGGCTCGTTCCCACTGGGCGCGGCGCAGGGAGTTGAACTGCGCACGGACTAGGGCATTAGAAGTACGGTTGAAGGCAAACTGCGGCTCGGCCTCGCAGGACTGAGCCGTTGCAGCAGTGGTCGGGGCGGCGACGAGCGCCGCAGCAATAAGAATCGTTCTGAACATCTCGCTCTCCATGAGTGAACAGCGTTTATATTTAGAACGAAGTTATATGAATATCATTGACCAATAGCACATTACCTGCATACATAAATGTATGGATGACTGGTCAGACTATCTCGTGTGCCTCACGGTCGCGGAATGTGGCAGCCTCACGGCCGCCGCCGCGGAACTCAATGTCTCCCAACCTACCGTCACCCGCCGCCTTCAGGCGCTGGAGTCCCGGCTGGGTGAACCCTTGTTCGAACGCGAAAACGGGCAGTCCAAGCTGACATCGCTGGGTGTACGTATTGTCGGCCATGCCCGGCGCATGCGCGAGGAAGCCTCCGCCATCCACCGCGCTGCCATCGCGCAGGACCAGTCCCTGACCGGACTGGTTGTCATTTCGGCATCGGAAGGTCTGGGCGCGGACTGGCTGCCAGGCGCCCTCGCTCCGTTCCAGCGGGAAAACCCCGGCATCGGGATCGAGATCGCGATCAAGAATCACCCGGCGAACCTGGCTGACCGCGAAGCCGATATTGCCCTGCGGTGGAACGGCCCCGGAACCCAGCAAAGCCTGATTGGCCGGCGCGGCGCAACAGTTGGCGCTGGGCTCTATGCTTCGAAAACCTATCTAGAGCGGCACCGTCACCCGACCAATGTCGAGGATCTATCGGATCACGCCTGTGTTGCCTGGTCGATCGGGGACTATTTTGGCTGGCCCAAGACGCCTGAAGGTTCAGCCGTCGTACCGCATCACGTTGCCTTCAAGGCCAACAGCCCGGCCAGCCATATCAAGGGGCTGGAAGCCGGTTACGGCGTTGGCGTGACCTCGCACCGCCTCGCCCGACGCTGCGGTGACCTGGTCCGGTTGCTGCCAGACTTTTCCACGTCGCTGGATCTGTGGATCGTGGCCCATGAAACCGTGCGCAAGAGCGCCCGGATCCGGGCGGCGTTCGACCACATCGTCGCCCAGATGAAACGTGACAGTGAGTATTTCGAACAGGGAGAGGATTCGATTCTCTCCTAGTTCGCTTGCGATGACGGTTCTAGTCCACTTCAACCTTGATCCGGGTCGGCTTGGCCAGCCATTCATGACCGCGCAGCATGGCTCTCCAGTAGATCGGCGGCAGGAGTTTTTCCTCAAGGAACCAGGCTGCACGAGTCGGTTTCTGGCCATCAATCAGCCAGCGCGGGAAGCTTGGCAAAAGCGTGCCGCCGTAGCCGAACTCGGCGAGAACAATCTTGCCGCGCTCGACAGTCAGCGGGCAGGAGCCATAACCGTCATACTGGGCCACAGGCGAACGACCGCGAATATCAGCCGAGATATTCTCGGCAACGACCGGGGCCTGTTTGCGCGCTGCGGCGGCTGTCTTGGCGTTCGGCGCATTCATGACATCACCCAGCGACCAGATGTTCTCATAAGTCTTGTGACGAAGGGTGAACTGGTCGACATCCACCCAGCCAGCGGCATCCGCCAGAGGTGAGACACGGATGAAGTCCGGGGCCGTCTGGGGTGGGCAGACGTGGATCATGTCGAATTCCTTCTCGACACGGACCACTTCGGTGTCCGGCTTCTTTACGTCAAACCAGGCTTTTTTTTCGCCTCGCCATCAATAGCCACCAAATTATGGAAGAAGTTCAGCTGGGCGCCATACTTGTCGATATATCGCTCAAGCGCCGGCACATAGTCCTTCACGCCAAAGAGCACGCCAACGGCATTGCAAAACTCGATCTCGATGTCGTCTATCACCCCCCGACGCGTCCAGGCATCCCCGGAGAGATAGAGCGCTTTTTGCGGCGCACCGGCACACTTGATCGGCATGGGCGGCTGGGTGAACAGGGCCCTCCCCTTGTTCAGCGACTGCACCAGCTCCCAGGTATAGGGCGCCAGGTCATATCGGTAGTTCGAGGTCACGCCATTGCGACCCAGCGTGTCGGTCAGGCCCTCCACGCCATCCCAGTCCAGCTTGAGGCCGGGGCAGACGACCAGGCGGTCGTATTTCACCACGCGGCAGCCATCGAGAACGACAGCATCCTTTTCCGGCTCAAAGGAGGCAACAGCAGACTTGATCCAGGTCACCCCGCCCGGGATCAGCGCGCCCATGGGGTTCGCCGTACTTTCAGCGTTGAAGACGCCGCCGCCCACCATGGTCCAACCCGGCTGATAATAATGGGTGTCGGCCGGGTCGATAATAGCGATGGACAGGCCATACTCGCGTGTTTGCAGGCTGGCAGCTACGGAGACACCGGAGGCGCCGCCACCAACAATCACGACATCGAAACGCGCACCCCCGGTCTCAGTTGGCGTGGAACCGCCACTGGCCACGCGGCGGGCAATTCCGGTCATGTCATGACCAGCTGCAGAGGTCGCTGCGAGGATATCCTCCATGGACATGGTCGCAGCGCTGTGCAGTGACCAGAGCGTCGCCGAGCGAGTGCCCGTGCGGCAATAAGCCAGGACCGGCCCCGGCAGCGAGCTGAGCGCTTCGCCGAATTTCGCCGCATCCTCGTCCTGCACCCTGCCCGCGACGATCGGCTGATAGAGCGCTTCAAGCCCAGCGGCCTGGGCGGCTGCACTGATCTCGTCAAACGTCGGTTGATCCGCACCCTCGCCGTCAGGACGATTGCAGATGACTGACTTAAAGCCTGCCTCCTTGATGGCAGCGATATCCTCGACGGTAACCTTGGGGGCTGACGGACAGCTGGTCCGTAAGGGCTTTGATATCCAAGGGGGTACCTTTCAGGGTTTGGTCTGGATCTGAATGTCGGGCAGTACGGGACGGGCTAGTCCTCGTCACCATAAATGCCCACAACCGGCTCGCCGCCTGCACTCTGGCGGGCACGATACATGCCGGGTGTGTTGAAGCTCCACGCGACATCTCCGGACGGTGTCAGGGCGACAATACCACCATCACCGCCCATCGCGGTCAGCTCATCCTGGATGACCTGGTCAGCGGCCTCCTGCAAGGACAGCCCCTGGAACTCGACCAGCGCACAGATTCGGCTGGCCACCGTCAGGCGGATAAAATACTCGCCCGTACCCGTTGCGGACACGCCGCAGGACTGGTTGCTGGCATAGGTGCCGGCGCCCAGGATTGGGCTGTCACCGACACGCCCCCAACGCTTGGCGGTTGTTCCGCCGGTGGAGGTTCCCGCGGCGATATTTCCGTCACTGTCCAGGGCTACCACGCCAACTGTGCCAAACCGGTGTTCGCGGTCATCCTGTTCCAACGTGCCGTGATCGACACCCTCTGCCTCCGGCGCGTCCTCAGGGCGATCCGGGGCCGCTATGCCCAGACGATCGAGGGCGCGCTCCATCGACTGCCAGCGGCGTTCCGTGAAGAACCAGGCGGGTGGCACCATTTCCAGCCCCTGCTCGATGGCAAAAGTCTCTGCGCCCTCTCCTTGCAGCATGACATGGCGAGAACGGTCCATGACGGCCCGGGCCAGTGAGATAGGATGACGGACCTGGGTGACACCGGCAACGGCGCCGGCGTTCAGGGATGCGCCGTCCATGATGGACGCGTCGAGCTCATTCTTGCCGGCAGCAGTGAAAACAGCTCCGCGACCAGCGTTGAACAACGGATCATCTTCCATGCCGTGGATCACGGCCTCGATTGCGTCCAGCGCACTGCCACCGGCCTCCAGCACTGCCTCGCCGCGGTCGAGCGCAGCATGCATGGCTGCCCGGTACTCTGCTTCGCGCTCGGCTGTCATACGCCCGCGCTCGATCACGCCTGCGCCACCATGGATAACCAGCGCCCATTCGGGCTGCTCCTGGGCCTGGGCAAAGGGTGTAAGTACAGTCGCGGCCAGCGCAGCGGCAATCGCCTTGAATTTCATGATGCTCCCCCTCAATTGCGCGCAGGATGACCCGTTCGCAGGGCCGGGGCAAGCACAGCTAGATCGCAATAATGTCAGGACCTTCGTCGTCGAGCAGATAGTGCGCGGCTTCGTCTAGTGATTGTACCGCCCAGGCAAGATGCCCGGCGCGGCGGAAAGCATCGAGGATGAAGGAAAGCGCGTGCGGGTCTTCATTGCGGTGCCATACTGCGCCCCGTCCGGGCGGGATCACGGCGGTCAGTGCCGCCAGGCGATCTGCCGTCTCCCGAATGCGGTTTGCCTCATAGCTGGCCTCCCGCAAATCCACCAGAACCGCGTCGCATCCACGCTCGGCCAGAAGCCGGACCAGTTTCTGGCGCATCAGGGCAGCCTCGGGCCCGGTCTGCTCGCCCGTCGCTCGCACCATGACGACCTGACCGTCCAGGGCGGTCGTCAGATAGGTTTCCGGGTCTGGATGATTCTCGCTCGGCATGGCGCTTCTCCTGCAGAGAATCTGCAGCAGACAGTCCCGTCGCTCAAATCATAAGCGATAAATCGGCCTACTGCATCGCCATCAGCGTGCACAATGGGCGCATTCCGCTCAGATGACGGTGGGAACGTGTTCCCGAAGCGCCATCGAAATAGAACTGGATGCCCTGCACTGCCCAGCCAGCTTCACAATCGACCCGCTGGAAATCGGTCGCACACTCACCAACACTGGCCTGCGCCGTCTGGCCACTCCCGGAGTGCAATCGCACGACGGCGATTTTCTCGTTGCGATCCATGCAGGCGCTCAGCCCGGTGACTTCCTCGGCAATACCCATCAGCGCCGCGGAGGCATCGCGCACATGCCGCCCGACGACCCGGCCGGAACAGAATTGCGAGGTTCGCGGCGGTGCACCACGAAAGAAGGCGCGAACCTGGCAGGCCCGGCTACGTCGCTCAGTGATCTGCAGTCCGTAAAGCGCTCCACCACCCTGGCTCAGAAGTGTTGACTGGTGCTCCGTGACTGCGCCCACGACCTGCGCATCGCCTTCGCCTGCGATCGTCAAGGTGAGGCTGGAGGCCAGTATGAGCGTGAGAAGCATGGTGTTCGCCTTCATCATGATGTCTACCCCCGAGCACGGACTAGATAGCGCGACCGAGAAGGCGGGTCTTCTCGCGCTGCATCACAACTGCGTGCTTATTCGACAGGAATGCCGCAGAAGGCTGCGATTTCCTTCCAGGGCAGCGCCGCTGACAGAATGCCTACTGCGACTATGGCCAGGCCGGTCACCGTTCGCATGCCCGGGCGAGCCGCAAAACTCATCAGCTTGGCGGCGCCAAAGGCGGACGCCAGGACTGCGGGCAAGGTTCCTACGCCAAAGCCGGCCATGATCTCGGCGCCCTACCCTGGCGAACCTGAAGGCATGGCTTAGAACAGCGCGGCATAGACCATCCCACAGGGCAACAGTCCCCAGAGGAAACCAGCGAGCACCGGTGTGGCTGCGCTCAACTTTCCGCCCAGTGGATTTTGCGCGATGCGTATCAACCCCGCGCCGACGCGATCCAGGCCAGCGAGTGCCGGGGCCCAGCCCGCGACGGAGAGGCCGATACAGACCAGTGTCACTGCACCGGCCCAGCGCAGGATCGTGAAGCCTTCGGCGCGATCGGCGTCGAAATAGAACTGGCTGCCGATGGCTCCCAGCACCGCACCCGCCAGCATATAGGCTGCAATACGCCCGAACTGCGCCTTCAGTATCACTATCCGGCGCTCGTTCTCACTTGCCTCAGGCGCCAGCGTAAACATCAGACTGGCGGCAATTCCGCTGCACATGCCCACGCAGTGAAGGCTCGAGGCAAAACCCGCGAGCAATCCGCCCAGAATGCTGAGGTCGGCGAGACCGGCTGGTGGCATGTTCTTTCTCCTTGGCCCCGACCTTATGTCCCGGAATAATCACAAAAAACGTGTGGCGTAATGACGCGCAGATTTCATACGCCTGTCGGGCGAATATGGAGGGGGAGGATTAACATGGTCACTTTGAAGAAAGTCCGCCGGGACGCACCCTGGAAATGGCTCAAGCTGGGCTTCGAGGATCTGCGGCGCGCACCGCTGGTCTCGATCAGCTATGGTCTCATCTTCGTGCTGGGCGGCCTGGCCATCAGCGGCACGCTGTGGGCCTTTGGTGGCGAGGAGGCCATTCCGGTCGCGCTAAGCGGCTTCGCGCTTATCGGCCCCGCCCTGGCCATCGGCATCTACCAGGTCAGCCACGCCTTCGAACGGGGGGAGAAACCACGTTTCCGCGTGGTGATTTCCCGCTATCCCTCTCGCATCTCCCAGGTCAGCTTCATGAGTGTGATTCTGGTTTTGCTGCTGCTCTGGTTCCACATCGCCCAGATCCTGCTCATCGTGCTGGCCCCGTCCGGGCCGTTCCATCCGGGCGAGTTCATCCAATTCATGCTGACAGCCCCCGAGGGCATGACCTTCATGATCATCGGCACGATCACCGGCGCCATCCTGGCGGCTTTCGCCTTCACGATCTCCGTGCTCTCCTTCCCGATGCTGATCGATCAGGATGTGGACGCTGTCACGGCCCTGGTCGCGAGTTTCCGCTCGGTCCTTGCCCAGCCTTTCGTGATGATCACCTGGGCCTGGCTCATCGCTTTCATGGTTGTTGCGGGATCAGCCGTCTTCACCATCGGCCTGGCCTTCACCTTCCTATGGATCGCGCATGCGTCCTGTTATGCCTACAAGGATTTCGAACCGAGGCCGGAGCCATCGGCCAGCGCAGCAAAAAGCTGAGATGAACGCCCGGCACAGCCGGGCGTTTTCATTCGCGCTCAATCGCGATCGAGCGGCTTGTCGTCATCCATGAGGATGCGGTGGGCGGCACCATCGAGATGCTCGAACTGGCCGGATTTCAGGCTCCACATGAAGCCGGTCAGGCCGGCCAGGCCCATCAAAAGGGCGAGCGGAATCATCCAGATCAGGAAAGACTTCAGCGAGCGAGCCTCAACGCATTCAATATCACCAGAAGCGAGGATGCGGACATGGCAATCGCCGCAACCAGAGGCGTGACAAAACCAAACACAGCCAGTGGAACCGCGATCATATTATAGACAACGTCCAGGCCAAAATTCTCCAATACGCGGCGTTTCGCGCCGCAGGAAACATCCATCGCCCGGACCATGCGGTCGAGCTTGTCGCCCTGCAGCACAAAATCCGCGGCGGCCTGGGAGATTTCTACTGCTGAGGCAAGAGACACCGAAATATCAGCGGCAGCCAGGGCGGGCGCGTCATTGATGCCATCACCGACCATGGCGACCTTGGCGCCCTGTTCCTTAGAGGCCTGGATACGCTCGATCTTGTCCTGCGGTTTCAGCTCGGCCTGCCACTTGTCCAGCCCCAGCTCCTCAGCGATAGCGGCTACCGGAGCCTGGCGGTCACCGGAAAGCAGGATCACGCGGCACACGCGCTTGTGCAGCGCATCGATGGTTTCGCGCGCTTCCGGGCGCAGCTTGTCTTCAAAGCGGAAACTGTCCCCCGTCAGCGCCTATGGCACAGATTTGAGGTTGTGATTTAAGGCGGATTTGGGTTTCGTCGTAGTGACGAAGGAACGAAGATGAAGCCCAAATCCTCAAGGTCTAAATCGCCTGCCGAGCAGGTGGTGAAGGACATCCGCCGAAAGGCCCGTCGGCATTTTTCCGCTAAAGACAAGATCAGGATCGTGCTCAACGGCCTGCGCGGTGATGACTCCATCGCCGAGCTGTGCCGCAAGGAAGGCATTGCCCAGAGCCTGTATTACTCCTGATTCAAGGAATTCATGGAAGCTGGCAAGCGTCGGCTTGCCGGTGACACCGCCCGTGCTGCTACCACGGACGAGGTGAAAGATCTTCGCCGCGAGGCCCGCGATCTGAAGGAGTGTGTGGCCGACCTCATCCTGGAGAACCGCCTGCTCAAAAAAAGCATGGTCGCGGATGGGGGAGACAACGAATGAGGTATCCCGCATCCGAGAAGCTGGAGATCATCCGTATCGTCGAGCAGTCTCACCTGCCCGCCAAGCAAACGCTGGACCAGATCGGCGTGGCAAGGCGAACCTTTTACCGCTGGTATGACCTCTACATTGAAGGCGGGCCGGAGGCGCTGGCAAACCGGCCATCGACGCCGAGCCGGGTGTGGAACCGCATCGGTGAGGACATCCAGCAGCAGATCGTCGAGATGGCGCTGGAGCTGACCGAACTGTCTCCTCGCGAACTGGTGGTGCGCTTCACCGACGAGCGGTGCTACTTCGTATCCGAAGCCACGGTTTATCGCCTTCTCAAGGCCCATGATCTGATCACCAGCCCGGCCTACACGGTGATCAAGGCGGCAGAGGCGTTCCACACGCAGACGACTCGGCCCAACGAGATATGGCAGACCGATTTTACCTACTTCAAGATCATCGGATGGGGCTGGGTCTACCTATCCACCGCGCTCGACGATTACTCGCGCTACATCATTGCTTGGAAGCTCTGCTCCACCATGAGGGCCGAGGACGTCACCGAGACGCTCGACATGGCTCTGGCAGCCTCAGGCTACGACCACGCCAACGTGCTGCACAGGCCGCGGCTCCTGAGCGACAACGGCCCGAGTTACATCGCCGGAGAACTGGCCGATTATCTCAATGGCAAGCAGATGGATCACGTTCGCGGCGCGCCCTTCCATCCGCAGACCCAAGGCAAGATCGAGCGCTGGCACCAGCCCCTGAAGAACTGTGTGTTGCTGGAGAACTACTTCCTGCCCGGCGATCTCGAACAGCAGATCGAGGCCTTCGTCGAGCATTACAACCACCAGCGCTACCACGAGAGCTTCGACAACGTCACACCCGCCGACGCCTACTTCGGCAGGGCACAAGCAATCATCAAACGAAGAGAAAGGATCAAGCGACAGACACTCGAACATCGGCGCTTGCAACACCGCAGGCTCGCCGCCTAAACATCAATCCCAGACGAGGCCCACACTCCGCAATCCTACGCCGCGAGTTGTGCCAAATGTTCTGACGACGGACACTAAGATGGATAAGTTCTTCTCGACCCGCATGATGTGGAATTGGAATACGGAAGAGGCTCCGCAGGACGGCTCTCGTTTCCTCGCATTCATCCCCGCAGCGAAGGAAGCTAATCGGGTGCAGCGCGTCCGTTGCAAGCGCGGTGAACTCTCGCTTGATAGCGGGTTCTACAACGACCACGGAAACCCGGTCGAGATCGACGCCTTCTTCGCGTGGACCGATCCGGCTGAGGAACGTCGCATCCTCGACGCCTTCTCAATTGATGAGCCGGATGGTCACGAACTGCTCGATGAGCAAATCAACCATAAAGAGCTCGCAGGACCGCCTGACGTCCAGCGCGCGCGACCGTGCCCGCTCAGTTGGGGAGATCGGTCCGCTTGATCAATAGCCGTGCTTATCCAGGAACGCGTTGACACGGGTACGGGTGAGGTGCGCGCGGTCCGGATCACGCAGGAAGAAATGACCGGCCTGGGGGAAATCAATCATGTCGACAGACGTGCCCTGGGCGCGGGCGGCTTGGGCAAAGGCCGTGGCCGTCTCAAAGGAACAGTCCGTATCCTCGTGGGCATGGGCGATAAACAGCGGGGGTAGCGCTCCGTCCATCATGTGCAAGGGTGAGAGCGAGCGGGCGGTTGGCCAGCCTCCGGCAATCGAGATCATGTAGCCGTCATCGGTCATGTCCATACAGCCGGAAAAGGAGAGGGCCAAATCAGGTCGCGAGGGCGAAGTCGGCGCTTCCAGTGTGGCCGCTGCGACGGAGAGATGCGCGCCAGCGGAAAAACCCGACACGCCGATCCGGGACGCGTCGATGCCATAGGTCTGGGCATTCTCGCGGAGCCAGGCGATCGCATCTGTCACATCGGCGAGACTGTCTCCGGCCCGCACACCGAAACGCCCCCGCGTGCGATACTCAATCTGCGCCACCACATGGCCGCGATCCTTGAAGAAACTACAGGGCCCGCACCAGCTCCAGGACCCGAAAAACCAGCCACCGCCGTGGACCCAGACCATGGCGGGACGAAGGTCATCATCCGCGCTCCAGTCGTCGGGCAGGTAGATATGAATCTCCAGATCATAATCGTCGAAGGTCTTGAAGGTCTCGATGATATGACCGTCCCGCTCGGCGCGTTCGGCGGCGACCATCGCCAGGATATCGTCGGACGCCTCGCCCGGGCAGGCGGCGCGGTGATCTTCGGCTTCGGTGTGCAGGCCATCGGCGGCGTTTTCCTCCACCCAGAGCCTGAGAGACTGGGTGTTGAGGTAACACTGGATATCGGGATGACTGAACCGGTGGCCCGACTCCAGCTTGGCCGTCAGGAATTGCACGGTGCCGGGCACATCTTCGTCAAAGCGTGTATCGGCCCAGTAATCGCGCAGTCGTTCGATGAAGCTGCGATACTCGTCCAGTTCGAGCAGGTCCGCCCGTCCCAGATCCACCTCGTCGAGATAGGCATCATAGGTGGAACTGGGACGAAAGGCGCGATCCTGCGTCAGGCGTCCGTGCATCGGGCCGTAAAGCAGACGACCGATGGCCCATTCATAATGGATACGCGTGATGTAAGCCTCGGCTGAACGATCATGTTCGACTTCCAGTGCGCGCAGTTGTGTTTTCCACCCGTCGATCTCCTCTGCCCAGCCGGTGATGAAAGCTTGTTCGTCGAGGGCGGCGAGTTCGCGATAGCGACTATTGAGTATCTCGGTCCAGCGCGCGGCAATCGCATCGGCCTCAGCCTGAAAACCGCTTGCCTCGTCCTGTGCCCCAGTCTGCGTCTGGGCCTGAGCCTGACTCGAGACCGATAGAACGAGGAGGGACAAGGCAAGCAGGCTGGCGGCAAGCCCGATAAAGCGCAGATGGAACATGATAACCTCGACACATGCAGATCCGGCCAAGCTAGACGGTTCAGGCGCAATCGTCACGAGAGAAAGCGAGGGTTGAAGCGCCTCGGGTTAAGGGGCTCTTGCGAACGGAAGCAAAAGGCCCGAACCGTCGGGGCTTCGGGCCTGATAATGAGAGGCGGGCGCGGGTTTTCCGGCGCGATCTGTCCCCCGTCAGCGCCTATGGCACAGATTTGAGGTTGTTATTTAGGGAGGGTTTGGGTTTCGTCGTAGTGACGAAGGAACGAAGATGAAGATCAGGGACCAGAAGTGGATGATGGAGAGGCGGTAGGAATAGACCGGACGCTGTACCCGCTTCGGAATGCAGTAGTACATGATGCCAAGAAAACCTGCCGTCAGGAAGAAACCAACCGCGTTGTGGCCATACCACCACTGGGTCAGAGCGTTCTGCACACCGGCCATCAGCGAGTAGCTGCGCGAGCCGAAGAAATCGACCGGCATGGCCAGGTTATTGACCACGTGCAGTACCGCGATCGTCAGGATGAAGGCGAGGTAGAACCAGTTGGCCACATAGATGTGCGGCTCCTTGCGCTTCATCAGCGTGCCGAGGAAGACCAGGAGATAGGCGACCCAGACCACGGTCAACCAGAGGTCGGCATACCATTCCGGCTCGGCATATTCCTACCCCTGGGTGATGCCGATCAGATAACCGGACGCCGCGATGACGATGAAGAACTGATAGCCCCAGAAGACGAACCAGGGCCAGATCCCGCCGGCAATGCGCGTGCGGCACGTCCGCTGAACGACGTAGAAGGATGTCGCGATCAGCACATTGCCGCCAAAGGCGAAGATCACCGCTGACGTATGCAGCGGGCGCAGGCGACCAAAGCTCAAAAAGCCGAAATCATCGAAATTGAGGATCGGGAAGGCCAGCTGGGCAGCGATGATGACACCAACCAGCAATCCGGCAACGCCCCAGAAGAGCGAGGCGATGACGCCTGCCTTGACGATGTCCTCGTTATAGTCGGACTGATCCGTGATCACACCGCCGCGCGCCGCAGCGCCGACGACCAGGAAAATGCCCGTCAGGAAGCCGCCGAGAATCAACCAGGACTGCCCTTTCATGGCAGCATCCGGCGCAAAGGCAGCAGCGAAGAGCGCCCAGAGCGCCCCTAAAATTGTAATTAGACCAACGCCAGCAAGGTTTATATCAAACCCGCTACGCTGGAGAGATTGCGACGAAGTCATCGACGCCCCCGGTTCTTGATTGCCTGTCAGGTCTCCGGGTTACGGGTTCAATTCCACAAAATCTGTATGGCAATTTGTTGCGCGACAGGATGGACGCAGTTTGCACGCCCTGCGCTTACCCATTTTTCGCGACGGATTTGCCGTTCAGGTTGCGTTTTAGGGTTACAATCTGCAAAACTGCGAAGAACAGGCTGCACAATAAGGCCTGATCGGGGAGCGAGCCATATGACGCTCGTGGGGGAAAATCATGTTGTCACAGACACATAGCTTCAAGACTGAAGAAGAGGTTCTGCGCTTTCAGCAACACGTGCTGCGGTTCATTACACGCTTGGACAAAAGCAAAACCAACAATGGCGAATGCCTCTTCCTAACCAATAATCGCACGGTCCGACGACAACTGGTCACCGTCCAGGCAACCAGTTCGGGCACACTCGACGCCTTCAACGAGTATCTTGATACCGATACGGCGCGACGCGACTGGAGTTTGGTTGACGTAGTCTGAGCTCTAGAGCGACTGACCCGTCTTTTTCCAATCATCCATAAAAGCAGCCAGGCCCTTGTCGGTCAGCTGATGCTTGACCAGCCCCTTGAGCACGCCCGGCGGTACGGTCGCAACATCAGCTCCGGCGATGGCACACTCCTGCACATGCGCAGCAGATCGGATTGATGCAGCCAGCACCTCGGTCTCGAAACCGTAATTGTCGAAGATCATGCGCAGATCGTGGATCAGCTCCATGCCATCAACCCCAAGATCGTCCAGACGACCGATGAAGGGCGAGACATAGGTCGCGCCGGCCTTCGCAGCCATCAGGCCCTGATTGGCCGAAAAACACAGGGTGACATTGGTCTGGATGCCTGCACTGACGAGCGCCTTGCACGCCTTCAGCCCATCCCATGTCAATGGCAATTTGACCACGACATTTGATGCAATAGCCGCAAGTTTCTTGCCTTCCGCGATCATGGCGTCGGCTTCCAGGGCCGTAACCTCAGCGCTGACCGGCCCCTCGACGATTTCGCATATCTCGGCGATCACCTCGATAAAGTCGCGACCTGATTTCATGATCAGCGAGGGGTTTGTGGTCACGCCATCAAGCAGGCCGACATCGGCGATATCACGGATCTCAGAAACGTCAGCAGTGTCGACGAAAAACTTCATGGCTGTGCCCTCGCTGGGTGATCATTGGCCTAGCGACATGACATGTTCGCGCGCCCAAGCCAAGCTGGTTTTAAGTCGCAAAAACCCGGCTTGCCATTTCGTCGATAAAGCGCTCGCACGTGTCCGGCTGGGTCACCAGCGGCATGTGCCCCACCCCGCCCATGCGGACCAGGTGAAGTTCCGGCTGCACCGCCATGATTGCCGCGACATGATGGTCGGCCACCAGCACCGCATCATCATCGCCGTACAACATCCCCATGGGAGCAGAAATCCGAGCGTACAAATCCTGCTGCGCTCCGATATCCATCGGCACTGCGTGCATATCGGTCGACGCCGCGTAGTAGGCAACCGGCCGAAGCGACAACAATCCACCTCCGCGCGTTCGAAAGTCCTCAGGGACCGGTTCCGGAGCAAAGATCGTCTCCACCACGGCGGCGCCATTGCGGATGGACGCCGGTACAGCGATCGTGTTTGCGATGATGCCCCGCAGGGCGGAATTGGGCGCAAAGAGACCACCAAATACGGCCGGAGCGCTCTCCTGGACAGCCGTGAGCGGTGACAGCATTGCCAACCCGCCGACCAGTTCAGGGTGGTCGATGGCCAGGCGAAGGGAGATCGCACCGCCCAGGGAATGTCCGATGACAAGCGGTTTCTCGATGCCCTTTCGGCGGATGAAATCGGCAATCATTTCCGCCTGCCTTGGAAGGCGCGCCAGCTCGTCATTATCCCGTTCGGAATGTCCGCATCCCGGACGGTCGATAGCGATGACGTGATAGCGCTCGGCCAGACGATCGATCATCGCATAGCCGAAATTGTGCAGGTTGCCGCCCAGGCCATGGATCAGCAGCAGCGGCCGCCCCTCGCCCTTCTCGACATAGTGAATGCGGCCGCCCTCAACCTCCTGGAAAGCACCGGCTGGCGCCATGGCCTTGGAAATCTTGCCAGACACATAGGCCGAGAAGCCTGCGAAACCGATCAGGACCAGCATCACGATCAGCAACAGCGCGCCCAGAATTGTCAGAGCCAGTTCCATGTCAGTCCTCCGCTTTCGCCCTGCCGAGGCGACGCGCCATCAGCCCCCAATAGCTCGATGGCATCAGGCGTTCGAGCCAGTGTAGTAAATGCGCGTCCCTGCCCACCAGCACCCGTGGTTTGCGGCGCTCGACACCGCGCAGGATGATTCCGGCCGCCTCGCTTGGCGGCATCACCAGATTCTGGGCCGCCTGCTTCAAGCCGGCCTCGATGTCTTCCTCGCTGGCGCTGTCCGATACCCGGGCCGACTTGGCGATGTTCGTGTTCACACCGCCCGGATGGACGGTGGTCACCGAGATATCGGACCCGGCCAGCTCGTGACGCAGGGCGTCAGAGAAGCCACGAACACCGAACTTGCTGGCGCTGTAGGCAGTCTGCCCGGCCGGCGCAATAACCCCGAAAATGCTGGAGACATTGGTTATGTGCCCATCGCCACTCGCATGCATCAGGGGCAGGAAAGCTCGGGTCATGCGGATCGGCCCCCAGAAATTGATTCCGACCAGCCATTCGAAAGTCTCTTCGGACAATTCCTCGAACGTACCGCCGGCAGCAACGCCGGCATTGTTGAAGAGGAGGTGTGCCTCGCCGTGTTCAGCGCGCACCGTGTCAGCAAAGTCAGCAATATCACCGCGCCGGCCAACATCCACACGCGTGGCTGTGACCTTGCGTTCATTGCTGGCCAGCGCGTTTGCGACCTCCCGGAGTGCATCCTCATTGATATCTGCCAGCGCCAGATTGCAGTCACGCTCGGCGAGCGCAAAGGCCAGCGCGCGGCCAATCCCGCTGGCTGCGCCAGTGATCACTGCCGTTTTGCCGGCAAACTCCAGACGTCCGCTCATTCCGCAGCTTCCGCCACGGGGGAAACCGGGGCGACCTGCTCATCCTCGACGCGGCCGAATGTCAGCGCACCATCCTCGAGACGTCCATACCGAATGGCCATCATGTCCTTGATATAGTTCTGATAGGTCCGCCATGGCGGCTTGGTGCCCTGGCGCGGCAAATAGGGCTCGGCACGCTTGATATAACCCGATTGCAGGTTCAGCAGCGGCATGGTCTCGATGTCCGCCGGCGGCTCGGGCACGCACCAGTCATAACCCTTCTTCTGCATGTGTTTGAGCAAGCGGCAGACCCGCTCACAGGTCAGGTCGATCTTCAGCGTCCAGGATGCGTTGGTATAACCGAACGCGATCGCCATATTCGGGATCGGGCTGAGCATCATTCCACGATAGCTGATGGATTGGCGCGGATCGACCGGCTGGCCGTCCAGGTTGAACTCCATTCCTCCCGCCAGCAGCATTTCCAGACCGGTAGCCGGGATGATGACATCGGCCTCCAGATGCTCACCGGATTTCAGCTGGATGCCGGTCTCCGTGAAACGCTCGATATGATCGGTGACCACCGAGGCGCTGTCATTCTTGAGCACGTCGAAAAAATCACCGTCCGGAGCCGCACAGAAGCGCTCGTCCCAGGGATTGTATTTCGGCGTGAAGTGTTTCTCGACATCCATCTTGTCGCCGAGTTCGGCGCGGATGTGTTTCATCACCATATTGCGGATCATCTGGGGGTGGCGCTTGGCCAGCTCGAAAAAGATTATCGAGATCAGGACATTCTTGATCCGGGTGGCGGAATAGGCTGCTCGGCGTGGCAGAATCTTGCGCAGGAAGTTGGCGACCGGGTCCCTCGCAGGGCGCGGGGCGATATAGGTCGGCGAGCGCTGCAACATGGTCACATGCTCGGCCGTTCCCGCCATCGCAGGCACCAGTGTTACCGCCGTCGCTCCGGATCCGATGATCACCACCTTCTTGCCGGAATAGTCGTAACCCTCGGGCCAGTGTTGGGGATGCACGATATCGCCCTTGAAGTCCCTTTCGCCCTCGAAATTGACGATATGGCCATGATCGTACCGGTAGTAACCGGAACACATCATCAGGAAACGGCATTCGAACAGCACGCGCTCGCCTGTATCCGTCCGCTCAGCCGTCACCTCCCAGCGCGCCCGCGTGCTGTTCCAGCTGGATTCGACAACACGATGTCCGAAGTGGATACGCGGCGTGATGCCGGCTTCGTTGGCGGTCTCGGTCACATAGCGCTTGATATTCGGACCATCGGCAAAGACCTGCCCGTCTTCCCAGGGTTTGAACGCATAGCCGAACGTATGCATGTCGCTGTCAGAGCGAATGCCGGGATATTTGAACAAGTCCCAGGTTCCGCCGATCGCATCCCGCGCTTCGAGAATGGCGAAGCTCTGGTCGGGACAGCGCGTGGTCAGATGGTGCGCAGCACCAATGCCGGACACGCCGGCACCGACGATCAGGACATCCACCGTAACAGACGGCGAGAATGCTTCGGACATGTTTCCTCCCTGCCCGAGCCCCGGGCTTCCGGATTTTAGTGAACACTGTTCGCTAAATCAGTGCAAGCCAGGCTGCCATACCGAGCTTGAACGGCATCGCCCTAACCGCCAGTGCAATGGGACAGGGGCGCCAAAATTATCTGTGCGCCAGAATGAGCGGCTGTATCGGCAAGCCAGTTGAGCTTGATGCCCTGAAAGCCGTCATCGCCGAGGTCGCGAGCGAACCGGAAGAAGCTGCAGCATTGTCTGGAAAAAGGAATGGTGCCTAGGGGCAGACTCGAACTGCCGACACGCGGATTTTCAATCCGCTGCTCTACCAACTGAGCTACCCAGGCACTGTTTCCGCTGCGGTTGTAACCGCCAGAGAGCGCGGTTTATACGGTGATGATTTGCGCCTGTCCACGCTTCAACGACGCTCGGACGCAGCCAATTGCAGTTCGGCCCTATTCTTCATTGCGATTGTTGTACGGCGTCTCCTCCGCCTGGTCTGCCGGTTCGCCCGGAATGGCATAGTTTCCCGACACCCAGTGGCCCAGATCAACGTCCGCACAACGCTTGGAGCAGAAGGGTTTGAATTCCGGATCCGCGGGTTGGCGGCAGATGGGACATTTCATCGATCTTACTCCTAGTCCGCGCGGACAGTGACGGAACGTGGGCGCATCTTGTCATCCAGCTGCAGTTTGGGAAGCGGGCCAAGCCGCTCGCCCCAGGCTTCGCGCCAGCTGATCGTGTCAACCTCCAGCCAGTCAAACACATCCTGGCCGGCCTTGATGGTCACCGATGCCTTGCGCGAATGCGACAGGGCCGAGGTGGCTTCACGCAAGGCACGCAGGGCCTCGGTCTCGACGGTTAGCTCTCCGCGCTTGTCCAGCATCAGCTCGGCGAGAGAACGCCCGCGGCGTTGGCGCGCGAGTTCACCGATGCAGAATTGGGAGAGCGGTGCGACATCGACTTTGGCGCGGTCACGCTTGAAGGCCTGGCGCAAAGCCTGCTCGGTCGCCTTGCGATCCGGCTGCGCGCGCATGTGTACAAAATCGATCGCGACCAGACCGCCCAGTCCGCGCAGGCGCACCTGGCGCGCGGCTTCCTTGGCGGCGGATACGTTGAGCTGCTGATTCAGCTTGGTTGCATTGCCCTGCCCCTTGCGGCCATCCGCATCGACATCTATGGCAACCAGCGCCCGGGTCTGTTCAATATAGAGAGAACCACCGCCCGGGATCATGGCGGCCGGGGAAAGGGCCTCGTCAAAGGCCTCATCCATGTCCAGATCACTTTCATCCGACCACTGGGCCTCGGCATCGCCAAAGGCGCGGACCAGGCGCTGGGCCAGGATGGGAGCGGGTTCCAGGCATTCCGGTGCCGGCCCGTCGTCCAGCTCGATCAGAGCGAGGTTCGGCCCCTTGTCGTCATAGGCTTCCCGGGCGATACGCACCTTGATGGCCGCACCTTCATGCATGCCCTTGGGGCGTCCGGACTTGCCGAAGGGCAGAAAGCCCTCCTCGCCAACGCCCAGATCGACAAAGGCGGCGTTGAGCGCCATCTCGACCTTGCGCACACGGCCGCGATAGACCTCGCCCTCGATGGCGCGCCTGTCCTGTTCGCTCCAGCGATCCAGGTGCAGCTCGACGATACGGCCATTCTCGACCACGGCCGCCCGGGTCTCGCCGATGTTTTCCTCGATCAGGATGGTGCGGTTCATGACGTTTCAGCCTCGCCCTGCCGTAGCAGTACAGGAAAACCCGCGCCCGACAGAAGATTGATGGTCTCGTATAGCGGCAACCCCACCACGCCGGTGAAGGAGCCGATGAGATTGATGATATAGCCGCCCGCCATGCCCTGGATGGCATAACCACCGGCCTTGCCCTTCCACTCACCGGAGGCGAGATAGGTCGCGATCTCGGGCGCGCTGAGATGTTTGAACTTCACGCGTGTTTCCACCAGGCGCGAGGTCAGCTGACCGTCGGGCGCCTTGACGGCGATACCGGTATAGACACGGTGGCTGCGGCCGGACATCAGCTCCAGGCAGCGCCGCGCCTCATCGGCGTCCTCGGTCTTGGGCAGGATGCGGCGACCAACACCGACAACCGTATCCGCCGCCAGGACAAATCCGTCCTCGGCACCGGCGTGGGCCGCGGCCTTTTCCTGCGCCAGGCGCAAGGCGAGCGGCCCCGGCAGTTCGCCAGGGATTTCGCTCTCGTCGATATGGGTCGGTTCGATACTGTCAGGCTCAAGACCAGCCTGACACAACAGATCGCGCCGCCGGGGCGACGCGCTGGCAAGGATCAAGCGTGGTCGGCTTGCGACCGGATCAGCTCTCGTCATCGCGGAACCACGCTGTCGGACTTATTTGAAGCGATAGGTGATGCGGCCCTTGGTCAGGTCATAGGGCGTCATCTCGACCAGAACCTTGTCGCCCGCCAGGACACGGATGCGGTTCTTGCGCATCTTGCCTGCGGTGTGAGCAATAATCTCGTGATCGTTTTCAAGTTTCACACGGAAGGTGGCATTCGGAAGCAATTCCGTCACCTCACCCGGGAACTCCAATAACTCTTCTTTCGCCATGCGGCTCCACTTTCATGGTTTCGAAATCTGGATGTTCAGACCAGCCGGCGGCCTGAGCGGCGCTATATAGTCCCGGTCGGCGGTCAAAGTCGAGGGCCAGCACGCATTTAGGCGGGCTGGAAGCTGCGGATATGCTCGCGGATCTCGTCGCGCGTCCGCCGATAGGCCGCCAGCTTGGCCTCTCGATCCCCCGGTGTCTCGCTCGGATCGGCGATCGGCCAGGCCAGGAAAGTTGCTCCCGTCCGCTCGGCATATTCCCGCGCCGTGCGGTCCGCCGCGGTCGACAGAGACACCACAATCTGAGCTGCCGGCTCACCGACACCGTTCAGGGCAATGGGCGAAAACTCGGACAGGTCGCAATCCAGCTCCTCCATGACCGAGATCGTATAACCATCGACAAAAGCGGCAGGAATCACCCCGCAGGAACGGGCGTTCGCTCTCTCGCCATGTTCCAGTCGCCACAGCCCTTCGCCCATGGGAGAGCGAATGGCGTTGCGGCCACACACAAACAAGACGGATGGAGCGCTCATGTTGTGACTCGGCGGTGCAGGGCACAGATCAGAGTGAACAGGCGCCGCGAGGTATCAAAATCAACCTCGATCTTGCCGGTCAAACGATCGCGTAACAGGCTGGAGCCCTCGTTGTGCACACCGCGACGCCCCATATCGATCGCCTCGATCTGGGCCAGTGGTGCATCGCGCACGGCCTCATAATAGCTCTCACAGATCAGGAAATAATCCTTGATGATCCGACGCAGCGGCCCCAGCGCAAAGACAAAGGCATGCACGGGCGTCTCATCTTCCTGGCGCACATCAAAGACCAGTCGATCATCCTCGATCGCCAGGCGAAGCGCATAGGGCCCCTGTCCCTCGGCCTCGGGACGGAAATGATTGCTTTCCAGAAGATCCGCGATGGCGACGCGGCGCTCGTGATCGGCATTCACATCCCCCGGCCCCAGGCTTGCGGCCTCCAGGTCGATTCGAATGATGCGATGCTCGCTCATGATCACTCCGCCTCGTGTTCCGGACGGCTCGATGCCGGCCAGGGCGCGGAGATGTCGATCATCACCGCTTCCAGGCATTCAACACTGAGCCGCAATTCTCCACCACCGGAAAATACCAGGACAACAACACCGGAGGGCGCGTCTGAGGACTCAAAGCCGACCGAGAGCAGATTGACAACGGCGTCATCCGCGCCCTGGCGCAGGTTTTGTGACCGAGCGCCCGTCACCTGGGCAATCTGCAATCCCGTGCGGACACGCTCATTGCGACCGCCGCCTTCCCAACGGAACCGGTTGAGCGCGAGCGTAAAAGTGCGTGCCGACCTGGAAAACTCGAAATCACCCAGCTGCGCCACGGCATCCTGAAGGGTCGCGCTTATGGTTTGGAGATCATTCTCGTCCAGCGCGGACAGTCTCAGTGGCAAGGCAGGCCTGGGCAAGGAAGGCTCCTATTCGGATTCCCGGCGAATCTGAGCGCCACATTTGGAGAGTTTCTCCTCCAGACGCTCGAATCCGCGATCAAGATGGTAGACCCGGTTGACCACGGTTTCCCCTTCCGCCGCAAGTCCGGCGATGACGAGGGAGACGCTGGCCCGCAGATCCGTTGCCATGACCGGCGCGCCCTTGAGGCTTTTCACACCACGAACAATGGCTTCGTTCCCGTGCACAGCGATATCCGCACCCAGCCGGGTGAGTTCCGGAGCGTGCATGAAACGGTTCTCGAAAATCGTCTCCCGGATCACCGAGGTGCCTTCCGCCATGGTCATGACGGCCATGAATTGCGCCTGGGCATCAGTTGGAAAACCGGGGAAAGGCTGGGTCTCGATATCCGTTCCGACGATCTGTGAGCCATTGCGGGCGACCCGAACTCCAGCATCCGAGGGCTCGACCGTGACACCCGCATCACTCATCGCGCGCCACAGCACCTTATTGTGTTCCCAGCGGCCCCCCTCCAGCTCGACATCACCACCCGCAGCGGCCACCGCAAGCGCGTAGGTCGCCGTCTCGATACGATCAGCGACAACCTGGTGGCGGACGCCGCTGAGCCTTTCACGCCCCTGGATCCGGATCGTCGAAGTACCGGCGCCCTCCACTTCAGCGCCCATGGCGGCGAGACAATCGGCAAGGTCGCCAATCTCCGGTTCGCGGGCTGCATTGTCGATCACGCTTTCCCCGCGGGCCAGGGAGGCCGCGAGCATGGCATGTTCAGTCGCACCAACAGATGCGAATGGAAGCTCGATTTCACCGCCGACCAGACCACCCTTCGGCGCTGTCGCCTCGACATATCCTTCCGACAACTCGATCTGTGCACCAAGAGCTTCAAGGGCTTTGAGGTGAAGGTCAACCGGACGGGCTCCGATCGCGCACCCGCCAGGCAGCGATACCTTGGCCCGGCCCTCACGGGCAACGAGTGGTCCCAGAACATTGAATGTCGCACGCATCTTGCGGACCAGGTCATAGGGCGCATAGGTGTCAGCGATCCGACCAGCATGCAGCGTCATTTCCGGACCAGGTCCCTCCTCCACGGACACTCCCAGGCGCGCCAACAAATGTCCCATGAAGCGGCTGTCTGCCAGGCGCGGCATGCGGGTCAGAACAACCGGTTCATCGGTCAAAAGCGCTGCGGCCATGAGTTTGAGTGCCGAATTCTTGGCACCAGAAATACTGATGCTCCCGTTGAGCTTCGCGCCGCCCTGAATGACGATACGGTCCATCTTAACTCCTCACTTCAAGATACGCGGCAAATAGCCCGGCAAGTCCGGCGGGATTATGACCTCTCCGGGGGTATTTTAGAGGCAGAATTGTCAGTTGTTTCCCGATCCTGTTCAGTCGGCGCTGCCGACCGGCCTGCCTTGCGGCGGCGAAGATTGGCACGCAAGGCTTCGGCCAGACGTTCTTCACGTGTGCCTTCTGGCTTGGTTTTGCGGGCGGATGCGGGTGTTTTGGGTATGTCGCTCATGCGTTTTGTCATGTCGAATGCAGCTGGTTACGTCAAGACACTCTTGGCGGGCGCGCGACCTTGCGTTATACGCCCGTCTCTCGTTCGCGATCTCGCGATCCAGCGCCGCGGTAGCTCAGTGGTAGAGCGCACCCTTGGTAAGGGTGAGGCCGAGAGTTCAATTCTCTCTCGCGGCACCATTTACAACCCCATAATATATAAGAAAAATGTGTGTCTGCGCCCTGCTGCGCAATCATTGTTTCTGTCGTTTCGCGACGGAACAGGCAGAGAACATTCCAACTCCCTTACACAAAACTTACACAAGGCCGTCGCGAGATTCGTTGTGACGTGACGATGATCACGTGCTCTCCGACACACTTTTGCGTAAGGGTGCGCTTCGATAGCTTCAGTTTAGACAGCTTGAGGGGGAGAAGGATGCTTCGATCAGTTCTTTGCGCAACGGTCTGCGTGTTGTTCGCCGGATCAGCGCACGCTCAATCCTGGCGCGAAGCCAAGAACACGGCTTCCGACCTGGTCTACACCTCCGAGGCGCGGCAAACATTCTACTGCGGGTGTGATTACACTTCACATGAAGACAATGACGGATCAGGTGATGTGGATGATATCAACGCCTGTGGATACGACCGCGGCGCCAATCATCAGGACCGTGCGCAGAGGATTGAGTGGGAGCATGTCGTCCCTGCTTCCCTGATGCCGGCAAGACAGTTTGCTTGCTGGGATGGTCCTGAGGGTGAGCGCGGTCGGTGCGAGCGCGAAAACCCCGAAGCCCAAGCCATGATCTTCGAGCTCCACAACCTCGTCCCGTCCGTGGGCCAAGCGAACGGAGACCGCGACAATCATCGATACGCTGACCTCGATGACAGCGTCAGCGAGTATGGAATGTGCGAGATCGAGACCTCACGAGCCGACGACCTGTTCGAGCCGCCAGATTGTAAAAAGGGAGATGTCGCCCGGATCTGGCTTTTCATGGAGGCAGAGCACGGCGTTTGGATCCCAACAGAAGAACGCGCAATGTTCGTCGAGTGGATGGACGCAGATCCGATCTCTCCCTGGGAGGCAGAACGAGAACAGCGCATTTTCGATCTGACCGGGGTGAGAAACCAGTTCGTTGCAGGCGGTGGTACCGATCCAGCTGGAGCCTGCTCCTGGGAACCATCCACGCCAGCGACACCGTGATACTTGAGAAGCAGAGATAGACATAATGATGAAACGTTTCGCTGGGACCGGTGCCGCCCTTGCTGTGATCACGCTGTTCGCCGGAGCCAGCTATGGTCAAGATTGTACCGGCGCGATGGGCTCACGGTCAGATGATGATGTCGGCCCCTGCTGGGCAAGACTTCCGGGGGTCACGTCCGCATATATGGCTTCGTTGAACCGAGAGCTGGTTGCCGCTCACTCCAGCGTTATCACCTCCACAGATGACGCCGAGGCCGGATTGGTCACCGTTGTCGAGTTCACCTACTGGCGGATGCCTGATGATGCTTACATTCGCTGTAGGGACCTCTACCGCGAGGACGGGGTGCGCCTCAGCGGAACGGGGTCCATCTGCCAGCTATCAAGCCCAGGCCATTGAACGGCTATGAGAAGCACTCCCGCGACTACGGCGGCCCGCCACCCGGCTGGGGCACCGCCCTAGTCATCGCGGCTTTCATTATTGCTATCGGCAGTTTAGCGTTGGCGCTTCCACTGGGCTAGGACCGGGTCTGGAAGCCTCGCGCCTCGCTGGGCGGACTGGCGCCTGCCATCTACGCCCAGCAAACCCGCAAACACCGGCCCGGTTCGCCTGAGCTACGCATGGGCTCCGCTCACCGGGCCTTGAACCCAGAACCAAAACCAGAAAGAAGGGCGAACAGACTCTACTAACGAACGGCCCGGATCACGGGGCTGGGTCACCATCCGTATTTCCTTCTTTCAGCGGTGCCGCCTAACTTGGCCAAAATCGCCGATCAAAAGCCCCGCAGGAAGCAGACACCACCATTGCTTGAAAATCAATTCAACCGAAAAGACCTTACCTTGTCGGTTCCAACATTAAGGCCGAACACCCTATCATTTGAAATGTCGACGCCTACTCTTTGGTAGGGGTCGATCTTCCTGTAGCCTTCTCGGTCAACCAGCGCATATTTTTCGTCTAGTTCTAGCGATGCGGCCAAAGACAAGTTTTGTAGGTCGTAGACGCGAATTTGTGGTTTGAACCATTGCTCGCTTGTCTGGCCGAAGTGCCCAAGGTGGGGGAACCGCCCTCTTTCAACATAGCTTAATTGTACTAAAAAGCTCTCGGATAGGTTTAGAGCAACACTTCCTAGAACGTCAGGCAACTGCCTGTTGGCAGCACCGCCTCCGCTAGCCACTGACTCAGTCGATACCAATGGGTGTTCCGACCTTCCGAGGACAAGATGAGCCGGCCCGATATTAAAGGCGGCCGAGCTCTCACGGTATCCTCTGTTGAGCATTGCGAGAAAGCTGCCGTTGCTCAGAAACTTGTAAATTACAACCTGATGATCGACGTCAGACAGATTCACTTCGTCTTTAAAGTTAAATTTAAAACCATTCCCAAATATTCGCTCGCTTCTAACGTATCTAACTATGACTGCTCGCATATCCGAGAAGTTTGTAGAAAATGGAGTATAGCAAACAAACAGGTCTCTGCCTGACGCGCTGATAAGGTAAGACCAGATATAACCGGGGACCCCAAAGGAAAACGATTTGCTGCTGGGCTCGTGTGTAACGGTAATGGTTTGTCCATAAGCGCTAACGCGATAATCGCTCCGAGGAGCGGTTCCATGGGTGCTGGATTGCACTAGCTGGTGAAAACTTTCCGGTCGGCTGGTTTGGTCGAGGGGTTGAAAGAAGCGGAATTCTTCTGCAGGCCTTAGGCCAGTTTCTGCCTGTAAGGAGAATGGCAGGTTGGGATGGCTAACCTCAAAATTCGTTGCATTCGGGTCTTCGAATTTCTCTGCAAGTGGGATGGTTTCTGAGGGGTGGTTTAGTCCTTTGAGGTCCTCTATTTCTCGGCTGACGCGTTCTGGACTAGTTATCCGGCCCCAGCTCGCGGTTGAGCGATCATCGCCGGTCCAAAAACGCAATGTCGCGTAATTCAGGATCCGCCCGATTATGCTTTGTTCCATATCCACGTGAACTTGTGGACTTAGCGTCAAGTCACGTCTTTTGCGAAGTATGAGGCCTTTGTGGGCACGGACAACCTGACCATCAATAATATCGAAGGTCTCCATTTGACGGCGACCGGCGATGAAGAGGTAGATGAGTATTAGCCACCCAGCGATGTAGGCGTAGGCGTCTTGCGGTATATCAGTATAGAACCTAGCGCAAAGAGCGACGCTCGCCCCGAGAGTGAGCCAACTGCCCCAATAAGACTGCCAAGCTGGCCGAGTGCGATAAATTTGATGCCCATTTTTTTCTAGCTTTTTAAAGCCTTGCATTCATTTGCCCTTAATTCGCCAGCACACACACATCGTATCGCCCTGCCCCATCGAAGTGGCCCAGACTTAAAGTTAGGGCCCGGCGGGTTATGTGCGGCGGTCATGCCGACACGCCCTCAACGTAGGGCGGCATGAGCGGTGCTGGCAAGAGTGTTTCAGGAGCCGGTGGTATGTAGCCGAGCGATGAGTGCGGCCGGACGGTGTTATAGTGCCGCCGCCAGGCCTCGATGAGCACCTGGGCTTCCTTCAGTGTGTAGAGCACCTCCCGATCCAGGAACTCGTCGCGGAGCTTCGAGTTAAAGATCTCGCAGTATCCGTTCTCCCACGGGCTTCCCGGCGCGATGTAGAGCGTCTTTACATCCAGACGCCCCAGCCATTCGCGCAGCGCCGTGGCGATGAACTCAGGGCCATTGTCCGAGCGGATATGATCGGGCGACCCATGCTCGACGAACAGATCTGCCAGCGTCTCCAGGACAAGCTTCGAGTTCAGCTTGCGCTCCACCCGGATGGCCAGGCTGTCCGTCGTCAGAACATTTGGCACAACTCGCGGCGTAGGCTTGCGGAGTTTGGGCCTCGTCTGTGATTGATGTTTAGGCGGCGAGCCTGCGGTGTTGCAAGCGCCGATGTTCGAGTGTCTGTCGCTTGATCCTTTCTCTTCGTTTTATGATTGCTTGTGCCCTGCCGACGCGGCTGCGGCTCGACACTGCACTTGTTGCCTGCCGCATTCCTTGTCTCACAGCCCCTCCGGCGCCACCAACTTGTGCAGCGGTTGTCGGGTCCGCATGGCCGGCTTCACCTGTAGCGGCAGTTTCAGCTGTCGCCGTGAGGACATCAGTCACAGCGGCACCAGTTGCATCGCCAGCACCTCGCGCAATCACATCACCAACACGGCCCGCTTGCCGGTGTCCGCTAGAGCCAGCCCCTCCGACAACGCGGCGAGCGGTTCTCGTCTCTCCTGAGGCTCTTGTGGCCATTCTGGCCACCCGCCCAGCTCGATTGGCTACGCCGACACCTACGGCACCGGCCAGACCCGCACCAGCCACACGAGCTGCGCTTTCTCCCGAAGCAAGAGCTCCAACATCGCCGCCATTTTCGGCCACAATAATGGCTGCCTCAAAGACCGCATTTAGCGCAGCTCCCCACAACGCTGCTTCCCCCGTCGGATCTGTCGCGTTCAGCGGGTTGTTCCCGACATAGGCATAGGGGAATTTGGCGCAGGGGAGGTCGCGACCAGCAGTACAGGCCGATCAGGTCGTCTTAGCTTCAGCGAAGCGGTCGTAGTTGCAAATTCTCCCTTGGGGACTGTGCTTGAGCCTATTTCAGCCGCCCCAACAACCAGGCCAAGAGGCGACCAATGATCATCACCGCCCCCATGAACACGGAAAACCCGAGAGCGCCGCGGATAAAGTTTTCTCCTACTTCCGACAGGTCTGGTGACATCAGCAGCCAAATAAGATGAATCGCAAGGTGTGCCGCCATTCCAAGCAAATAAATTCGGATCAGCCCCCGCATTTTACCCGCCTGATCATGGGTCACAGCTCGCATACATCGTGTCACACAATCCCTGTGTTATGACATCGCCGACCTCTTCAAAGGCTGGGCTGCCCATAGTTGCAATCGTCTCACCTGCAATAATACCCGTGGTTTCTTTGGCAACCGTACCGGTCAGGAACGCCGTCGCCAAATCTTCAGTCGCGTTTAAGGTTGCGGTGAATGCGGCACCTCCAACATCATCGCCACCCCGACCGCCTGCCGGACCGAGAGCCGCACCGAGCAACCCAGCCGTGCCAGCCTCCAACGTAGCGGCGATACCTGAATCAAGGCTCTCGAAGTCGCCATCCAGAGCGCTGTTGGTCAGACTGGTCGCTGTGTTTACAATGCCACCAACGGCAGACGGGGGTTTGCCGTTTGCCAGTGCAGCACCCGTTGCGGCGCCGCCCAGTGCGGAAACCCCAACTTCGCGCCAGCTGACGTCCTCCCCGGAGGCGAGCTGGACAGCCAGATTAGCTCCTCCTCCCAAAATAGCTCCCCCGACGCTGGCCACAGTTGTCCTGCAGGCCGTATTCATTGCGCAACCAATCAAAAACTGAGCGAACTCGCCCGTCGGATCGGTCGCGTTAAGCGGATTATTCCCCACATACGCATACCGATTAAAATACGCCGGCCCACCGCTCGCGAACCCTACCGGGTCGCTACTCAAGAACCGCCCAATGGCCGGGTCGTAATAGCGCGCCTGCATATAGACGATGCCAGTATCGCTGTCGCTGATATGACCGGTATAGCCTTCGTCATTATCATTTGCGGCAGGTCGCTGTCGGGCTTCGCCGAACGGAGTGTAGTCCTCTCGCCACAGCAGCGCACCCGACGCACTCGTCGAGGCTACGGGCGAGCCGAGATGGTCGGTATGCGTGTAGGTCACCGTTTCGGTCGAACCATTATCCACCACCCGCGCCACAGACCGCCCACCCACGCCCAGGCGCAGATAATCCGTTTCCTCACCCGTGGTGTGGTTGCGGCGATAGATCAGGCTGCCCGACTGGGAATAAACCGAATAGATCGTCTCCCCATCGATGACCTGTTTCACCCGGCGGCGATGTGCGTCATAGACAAAACTGCCGGAATTATTGCCCGACATCGAGATGGGTTGTTCTGAGCGATCATACGCCCAATTTAGCTGGTCGTTTGAGGTGACATTTCCGCGGCTGTCATAGCTATAAAAATCCCACAGCGACCCGCGCGCACTATCACGCACCTGCGACACGCGGTTAAGCGCGTTATAGCTGATATCCACCGTACGAGAGCCCAGCACCTGTCGCCGCAGATTGCCCAGCGGATCATAGGTGAAGCTCCCCGAGCCCCAAGGACCGGACGCCGTCGCCAGACGACCCAGACCGTCGTAGGTAAAGACCCTGTCCTGGCCCGACACGACATTATCATCAATATCGATGATCTGACCGCCCGCGTTGTAGAGATAGTCAAAATCCACCAGGGTCGAGCTGCCGCCCACCGTCTGGCTGGTCATCTGATGACGGCTGTTGAAGGTCGCGGAATAATTGCGGCCATTGCCCATATTGTAGGACTGCAGCGCGCCTGAGACGTGGTAGCTCCCTGCGGAGGCGTAATCAAACCCACTGGAGCGAATACGCTTGGCCCGTCCGAAGCCATCTGGATTGTAGTTTATCGTGCGACCACCCGGCAAAACCTGGTTCGTCACATAGCCATTGGCATTGCGGGTATAGCTGGTCGTAAAGCTGAGCCCGTCCACGCTGAGGGTTTCAGACGTTATCGCATTGGCGTTGTTATAGGCATAACTCCAGCTGGTTGTACCGCGAACAGCCGAAGTCATATTGCCGTTGGCGTCATAACCAAAATTCATATCCGGTGCGCTATCGGGATAGAGCACCTGATCCAAACGCCCGCGATTATCCCAGACCTGGGTAATAGTCGCAGAGCCCGGCAGTGAGCTGGCGCAGCTTGAGCCAGCCGACTGACCGCGCGCAATGGCGGTCACTTGGTTGGCATTGTCATAGGCATAGAGCGTGTCTCCGGTTTCCGGCACGGAATGCCGGCATAGGCGCATACGGCTATCATAGACCCAAGACTGGGTATGGTTCGAGGTATAGCCATTGTGCGAGCCATATTGGCGCGCGGTCAGCAGATTACCCCAGATGTCATAGGTCATCGCGGTCGATAGGCCCATCGGATGCTGGATCAGGGTCACTGCTCCGTCACCGGGGCCGCCAAACCCACTGGCTGTGTTGATCGTCACATTGCCCAACGGGTCAGTAAACTGCGTTCGGTTACCGGAAAGATAGGCCGTTGTGGTCGTAGCGTATGGGGCCATATTTTCCGCCACCTGCGTAACACGACCTAGCCCATCATAACTCGTTGTCACGCCCGAAGTTGGGTGCGAGCTGGTGGACGGAATAGACGCAAAGATCTGCTGAGACAGCCCATCATACTCATATCGTGTGTAGATTGACCCTCCCCCGTTGGAGAGCGCTTGGTTGTTCACAAGAAGAGGGCGGTGCATACCATCATGATCGGTGATGGTCCGAACAGACCCTTCGGTAACAGTTTGGCGGGTTCCAGCCCCCAAATTCGAATAACTAATCGAGGTGTCAGCCAAGCCTGCGGGACGATTTATAAGGGTCGGCCAGCCCATCGCGTTGTAGCTGTAGCCGGTTGTTTGCCCACGAGCATCAGTCATGCTCGTGATCCAGCCATTTCCATTGATCGCCCAGCTTAGTTGAGCACCGTCTGGTAGCGTCACATTACGCGCATGACCCCGATAATGATTGGAAAGCAACGTCACGCGGTTAAGGGCATCGGTAATCGAGTTGACTTGTCCTTGTGCGTTATACCCAATCGTGGCTGCAAGAGTGCCGAAGTGGCTCACTGTATGAAGCTGGTGGTTCGCGGTGTATGTGAATTCCTCAAACACTCTTCCATTTCGAGTCACCCGTGTCGGAAGTCCCAGCGCCCAGTCCGTGATGTCGTATTGATAGACCGTCGCACTGTTACGGGTGCCACTTCCAAGACTACTCGACGCAGACGAGCTCGTAACACGATTAAACCCATCATAGACCATATTGGTAGTATAGGTTTCCCCATCGCGCATAAGTTCAGAACGCGTTCTTTGATTGTGATAAATATGGGCGTTGATGCTCATCCCATAGTTAAATTGAACAGGCGATCCGACCGGCTCGGACGATATGTTGTGGGTGAATACTTCCGTCTGCATCGGTATCGAGCTGGACGCATTGGCAAACATCTCACGGCGAAGCAGCGTTCCTTCAGTGTCGAGTCGGATATCGAATTCCAGCCGCGTTACATGACCTTCGGGGTTTGTGATCGTGCGAACTTTCCGCGTCAGTGTTGTGTCTGTTGGATTATCACCGACGGACGTTCCCCAGACATTGGTATTGTAGTGGTCGCCGTCCTCATAATCGTAGGTCCAGACGGCGTCCGGCGCCCCCGGTATGACCAACCGCTTTTCAGTCACTGCAGAAGTGAAGAAGTTGTTCCAGCTGTCTTGGCGGACGAAGCCAGTATTATACAGCATGTTGCCGGAGTAATTGCCTTGCCGGGACATGCATCGCGCGCGGGCTGATGCGATGCCAGATATAAACGCACTCCGGAAGTTGACGATCTTTTGTGTTGTGAAGAAGCCTTCAACGCCATCGGGATGGCGGATATAGGCGTCCGTGCCAAAGTAACAACTTTGGCCAAAAATCCAGGACAAAACTCGGCCAACGCCATCGAGATTGCCAATAGTCCAATATCGGCCATCAGGCAGCGTCACGCGGTCAAGAACGCCATTGGTGTAGGAGTAAGTCCACGTTCGACCATTCGCCTCAACGGATGAAACAGAGCCGTTGGTGTAATTAATCAGTATTTCCCGTCCGTCGTTACTGTAGATGCGCGACACACCTTGCGCTGCATCGTTGTATTCGAAACGCACCCAGTTTCCGAACCGGTCCCGGATTTCTGTTGGATAGGCGATGTGGTTTTCGGAAGCGTCATAGAGACCAGAGTCCCAATCCGCGCTACCCGGAAAACGGGGTTGATAGGTCTGCCCACTTTTGTAGGTGTAAAATTTGTCGAGGACATATGTATGCCCTTCTGGTGAGGTCGCCTCGAAATACTCCCCGTTAGCTCCACTGCGGCAATCAATTCGCCAATAATCTCGTGTCACATAGTCCGGCGGGTTAGCAGCAAACGCTGGACTATCCCCGTTCAGAAACGGCCTCAGGCCACTGCCTGGGGAGTAAAACCGGATTCCATAGCGTCCAGACCATGTCGCAGGCGCACTCTGGCCGTGATACCCAGAAACATCCAAATCAGGTTCATCGATCGGATCCGTGCACCGATCTGACCGCCATACACCGTCATAAGGCGTACGTGTCATAATGTGCGGAACCATCACGGACCAGCCCTGCTCCCATTGGTTGCCGTTTGACGAGACGGGCATGTTTGGCCCGAGATTTACGTGCCGCTCGGCATTTGCATCAATGTAGCGGCCGAACATGACCGGCAGAGAGGAATTACCAGGAATGCTTACATCCACGCTCTGGAAAGAAAGAGATCCAGTATCAGGATTGATCGTGTCACCCAAAAGCCCCTCGCCATAAGCCGAGAGGGTCGTTTGCACATTGGTGGTTACATAATCTTCAAGTTGAACCGGTTCCGGGGGCTGAGGTGCGGGTGGCGTGTAACCCCATTGAGCAAACGTAGAGCTGGAAAGAATTAAGGATATAGATAGCGCGAAT
Source organism: Maricaulis sp. MIT060901 (assembly GCF_047123815.1). NCBI lineage: Bacteria > Pseudomonadati > Pseudomonadota > Alphaproteobacteria > Maricaulales > Maricaulaceae > Maricaulis > Maricaulis sp. MIT060901. The sequence continues at coordinate 2,959,205 of NZ_CP138920.1, read as the reverse complement.
GCCGCACAGGTAAAGGATGCATTGATAGAACGAAGCACCATAGAACCCCCCATCTTTATACCGTCAGCGATGGTTTGTCTAAACCAATACAAACGTAGGCGCTGAACATCGAGGTGATGGTAGCGCTTCGATTCGCGCTATAACGCGAATACTTCAATTACGCTTCAATCATCCGTTGTAATTGTCAAGACTGCTGGGTTCATCGACGACCAAAAACACTGTTTGCCATAGTCGGAAATCGGTCGATCGTGCGGTAGCTATTCCCCGGAATTTTATTGATCCAGGGGCTTGGGCCGATAGCAGCAAGTAGCTTGAAGCCTCGAGGAATTAATCTGAGAGCGTCTCATCATGCGGTGATCCATATGTTACTCGCCCTTCCGGGGCAGGAAAGAGAGACCACACGCGAGCTCGGCGAGCGCTATCGCCCGATGACAACACTGATCGGACAATGGTCAGAAGGTCGTACACCATCCCCATACGTCGTTTCGTTGAACGAGCCGGGGTCAACACTGGCGCTCGCGTCCTCGTTCATCACCAGAAAATCGATGAACTGTCGATAACGTGGGTCACACTCAGGACCGATGCCCTCTCCCGCGATGCCCAAGGCAGCGGGATCGCCATCCGCCAGATCGCGCCACACAGCATCCCCCTCGCCTTCCAGGCGGCGGTTGAAGTCACCACCGACGAGGACTGCACGACCGACCTCGCTGCGCTCATCGATCCAGGCCTCCAGGACCGGGATCTGGCGAAACAAGGTCGCGCAGGCGTCGCGAGTATCGCCGAAGAAGCAACCCGACTTAAGGTGTACGCTGAGCAAATCGAACTGTTGGTCGCCAACTTCCAAGGTCACGGATACACCATGGCGAAGGCGCCCTCGACCGTCGACATCAAGCGCAGCCAGGTCCGCCCCTCGCGTATGCACGACACCATTGCGCACGACGATCGCGGTGCGCTGCATCCGGAGCCGAGTTCCATCATCCCGGCCACGACACTCCGGCCCTGGCCCCGTGTCGGCGCGTGCCTCAACGTGGAATGTCCACTCCTCCGGGTCGAACACGCGGGCCAGCGCTGCTTCATTCTCGATCTCTTGGAGCAGCCACACATCGGCACCAACCGCTTCAATCGTGTCGGCGACGAGCTGGTATCCGACCGCGTCACGAGGGACGCAGCCCTGTCCAGGTTCGCCGGCCAGATGCGCTATATTCCAAGCAGCCACCGTGATCGGGTCTTGGCCTCTCTGGTCAACGCCAATGAGTGAGGCGCCAGAGGTCAGCAAAGCGGTCGAAAGAACGGCGACGGATTTCAGCATCAATATTCCCCGGTGAAAATCTCCGAAATCAATGAGGCAGAACACAAGCTGACGCCAGTGAATTATTTGAGAGCATCGCCGGAACAACAAAAGAGGTGACAGCTTCCGTCCTAGCGATTGATCATCTATGACAGCTCACCTTCCCGGGGCGGGAAAGAGAGACTACCTGTGACCATGCCTCGCGTCACGCTGTTCATATTTGAATGTGAGAATGGGAAGTGCGGAAGACGGGCCTACAAGGACGTATCCGAGGCACCGTCTGTCCGTGAAGTGGAGCGGGTTCGAAAGAACGCTCGCTGTGCCCGGTGTGGGTCAACCGGGTTGATATCGTTGTTCTGGGACAACGGTTGGACCGACGAAATGACGATCCGGGAAAAGGCTCACATCGAAACGACTTAAACGGTTGATCGTTTCTTTTGCATCCCCCACACACATTTTGATATTGCAAAATTGATTGATCGGGCGGCTCTTTATCAAAGACGTCCTAGGTCCGCCTTTATGCCCACAGCCGTGAACGAAATGACTAAAGACAGACAGGAGGGGCAAATGTCAGCGTCCAGCTCGCACCACTCAGATGACGATACTGAGGAACCGTTTAAAAAAAAAGACTGGAAAGATCTATGGTGGGGAGATGATTATAGTTGGCTAGGCCTATCCGCTAAGCTTTGGATCGGTTGGTCGGTAACACCATCCAACACTGTCGTCGAGACCGAGCGAGCCCCAGCGGACTCGAGAGTTGCAACGCTACAAGACTATTTCCGCTGGGATACCAAAAGTGAAACCCTTCGCGACGATGCTGCTCTGACGCAATTGAACTTGTTGCAGGAAGCACCCAACGGCTGGTTATTCCATGTCCTTCATTTACCCGTATACAGCCCAGAAGGCGATCCAACTTGGAAGAACGATCCGGAGGACCCTCAATGGGACACAGTCGAAGCTGAAGTTGCTTCTCTTATTGCCAGGGGAGCAGAGACGAGAATAGATGGTAGCACATGGCAAATCGATGGCCCGGACCGACGGTCCCAGATTCTTGGTTGCGTGATTAAAACTCTGCCTTTCGGCTCCAGCGCCACCACCAAAGGTGTAAATACCGAGCTTCATATCAACGCTCATCGAAGCGCATTTCTACAACCCGTTGATGCAAGCAGAACAACATTTGGCCACGGCACTTCGTTTCACGGAGCGCAATTTTATGAAGCCGTAGATTTTTCTGAAGCGACCTTCGACGGTAGCGCAAGCTTTCAGGAGGTCGGCTTTGGTAATGGCGCAACATTCGACAAAGTTGAATTCAAAGGGAGATGCCCTTTTACACTTGTTAAATTTGATGGATTCGTAGCTTTCCGGAACGCGTGTTTCTGCCATGAGGTGAGTTTCCTCGATACGACTTTTGAGGGTGTTGCGTTCACGGGTACTCGCTTCGAAGGGAACGCCTCTTTCCAGCAAGTCCGCTTTAATGATGTAACTAACTTCTCAAAAGCTGTAGTACTGGGTAAGGCAATTTTTTGGTCGGCTAAATTTGACGGCGCCTCAAACTTCGCTTCGGCCGAATTCGCCAAAGGAGTGGATTTCAACATAGCAAAATTTCACGCACCCACTGATTTTGTGGGCGTCAAATTTTGTGGCCCAGCGTTATTTGAAAGAACGAGTTTTGTGGAGCGCGCGGAATTCTGGGACACTAACTTTGCCGGAAACGCAGACTTCAGCGGTGCTAGTTTTGGCGACGCCGCCTCAAGCGCAACCGTTACGCTGAATCATAACCGCACATCCGATGCAGGCCGAACCTATGTATCTTTCCAAAATGCGGTTTTTTCGAAAGCCGCGTATTTGATTGGCTGCACTTTCTATGCCGACGTTAACTTTCGTGGTGCCCTGTTCAAGGGGCCGGCCTTTTTTGGTGATGCCAATTTGGGATCTGAATCTATCAACATGGCTGGAGGCGGTGCCACATTCAGCGGGCACACATCATTTCGTGGCGCGACCTTCGAGGCATTATCCGTTTTTGCCGGATGTGTATTTCCGGACGAAACTGAGAAGTGCATGGCGATGTTCGAGGGCACAAGATTTTATGAACCACTTGATTTCAAGAGCGTGCGCACACTCCCCTTTTCTGCTTTCCAAGGCATTCGGCTGAAAGATGGCATTCTGCTCGATCTTGACCATCCCAAACAGGGTCAGTTTGAGCAGGCGTTAAAAACCTCACCAGACGCGACGACGTTAGACCACGAGCCAGGGGGTAGTGATGATCGAAATCAGTCTCACTTCGCTTCTTTGGAGGCGGGTTGTAGGATGCTCAAACACGCCATGTCAGAGGAGAGCGACCGACGGCGCGAGCAGAAATTCTACCGGTTCGAACTTCAAGCGCGCGAGCACCGGCGTGACCTGCCCACCTTATCTCGCCAGTTTACTCAACTCTATGGAACATTCTCGGAATATGGGGAGTCCGCAGCGATCCCGCTCCGACATCTGGGCACCCTTACAATTCTGTCATGGCTAATCCTCTTAGATCTCGCCCTATTTTTCGGAGGTTTCGGATCAGATATCTGGGCGACGCCTCACGGTATAAACGAAGTTTCACCGCTTCACCCGACTTTCATGGATATATGTGAGCTCGCGATCACAAATGCTCTGGGCCCATTTCGTTTGGTTTTGGGAAGCGGAACTAGCTTCGAACATTTAAACGGGTCAGCGCCAATTTTCGGATTTACCGTTTTGATTGTCAGCGCATTGCAATCGCTCGCATCAAGCGTGCTGATATTTCTCAGCCTTTTGGCCCTTCGCCGCAAATTCCAGATCAACTAGCGCACAGGAGCGACTGATGGCCGCAAGCCACAAAATCGAGATGACGAGAAAGCACCATTCGCTCTTCGCAGGTAGTTTGGCCTGAAAGGCTCATCGGCGCGAGCTGCACCAAGGCGAGCGGTGATTCAACAACCAGCTTGGAGACAAACCTTTCGAGACCTGAGCACCAAAATAAATTCAATCGTTGACTCTCAGCTGAGGGAATTCTCAACAACGCTGCCTTGCGATTGTAACCAGCTCCCAACCTCGCTGCCCCCATGCGGCATGGCGTTCTGACCAGGTCACATAGCCGGAGACGGCGTCGGCCTCCTCGACCGTGACCGGGTTCACAAGGCCTGCGCTGGCCGGCAACTCCGGTTCAGCCGGGGGCCTCGCGCAAATCCGGGGGTCCATCGCCCTCTCCCGCAACGTCGGCAGCTCGAGGAATTTCGTCCCCGTGCAGCTGGTGAGCAGGAATGAGACGACGAACAGGACAATTGCTCTCATCATATTCAACCTCTTGGATCTGAGCTGATAGAATGGTGATGGTGTTGAGGAGGCGGTTCACTTCGTCTTGATGGGCTGCGCGCTCCTCGGACACAGCCTCGACACTCACGGCGTTCTCTTCCGCGCGGAGCCCCTCCGCCTCGTCCACAACGCCTACGACCTTTTCAGCCACGCCCTGCAGGTCGCGCAGGTCCGCGCGCACGCTCTCATACGGCGGGAGAAACCAGGGCACCCCCACCCAGTAGAGAAACGCAAAGCCGATGCAGGCTCCGACGATCAGGCCAAACTTCATGGCATTGAGCCAGGCAAAGATACGGGTCATGCTTCATTCTCCGAGAGCTTGCCCTTGGGCGAGAGAGATACGCGCCGGCCGACTTGTGCATCTGGGTGACGACGAACGCCGAGCAGACGGTCTTTGGAGATGCGGGTGATGGAAACCTGGTTGCCCTGATTGCCGCCCAGGACGTGAAAGGCCTCATCGTCCTCGCCGACATAGAGGCCGACATGCCCGCTCTTTCCGCTCGGATTGCCGCGGTAGAAGATCAGGACATCACCGAGCCCCGGATAATCACAGCGCGCGCCCCAGTCGAGCCAGCCGCGCGCGGAGAGGCAATCGGGTTGGACCTTGTGGCCGGACTTCGCCGCGACATAGGCCACGAATAGCCCGCACCAAGGGATCTCATCGTTGGTGTAGAAGTCCTTGATCCAGGCACCGGCGCCGGCATCAGCGACGGTGCTTGCCCAGGCCAGAATGCGCGGGTCGTGGTCCTCGCCCGGGATTTCCTCGACCCCGTACAGGCGCACGGCTTCGAGGAGCATTTGCGGCATCACCGCCTCAAGCATCAGCCAGACGTAACCGGCGGGTAGAAGCTTATCCATCGGGACGCCCTCCCGATCGCCACCAGTTGGTCCAACGCATAATTGTGCCCTCTGGGTCCTCGCGGAACGTCTTTGCCAGATCCATGGCGCCGACCACCAGGTGATCCCCCATCAGGGCAGCACAGACCGCGATCGCACGGACAGCGCCCTCACCGATCTCAAACCCATCTGCGACATATCCAGCGGTCAGGCCGCACATGAGCGCGACAAACCAGGAAAGAAGGGCGACCTTGAGGGATCGCTTACCGGCCACGAGAACCCGTAGTGTCGCGGTGACAATGGACAGCACCACAATCGGAGCTGCACGCGGGAAGTCTTCAATCATCGCCCTTCCTTTCAGGCACAAAAAAGCCGCCCGGCGGCGGCAGATAACTCGGTGATGTTGAAGGCGTCAGGCAAACCCCTGCACGCCCACCGGAACGATTTGGAACGCGGCCCAGGCCGCGATGGGAGTTGGCGAAAGAACCACATATGGCTCACTCCGCACGCCTTCCGTCTCGACCGTCTGCTCGCCGTTTTCGTCAGGCTCCGACATGACGGGCTCTTGGAGCCAGACACCGGATGTCGATAGGCAGACCTTGGGAGACACCGGACGAACCGCGCCCGTCTCCTCGTCAGTCACGAAGGCCGCGCTTAAGGCAGCCGAAAGGGTCGCCGCGTCTTGCGCAGCGTAGAAATAGGAACTCATTGTGATGTCCTTTGGTTACGCCACGAGGGCTTCAAGTTCAGTGTTGGAAAGAGTTGCAGGGAAGTACCGGAACGACTTGACGAAAAGCACGTTTGCGGCGCCACCCCCGTTTGGATATCGACCGAGGAAAACCGTGTCGGCACCGGAGGGCATTGCCGGTAAAGCGTAGCTCCGGCCAACCTCTCCGCTCGCGGCGAAATATGCATCGCCTTGCGCCAACCTCACTGCGATGCGTTGCTCCTGACTATTGGGCCTCAAAGCACTCGACGCATTGATGCCGGTGCTGCCACCTGCCACGACAAGAAGACGGTTGGTCGCCGTGTTGGTGAACCCGATTCCGACTGTTTCGGAGCTGGCGCCGTTTCCAATTCCCAGCGCATACAATGTTGAGGTGGCTTTGTCGTTGGCGGGCAGAGAGTAATCCAAGGCGAAGGAGTGAAGTGGTCCCGGTTTTCCGGACAGTTTGGCGGCTGAGTTAAGGTGTATCCGGGATTGTTGTCATGCCGCCTGTTTTTCGTCTCTTGAGCCCCAGTATGCCTCTTGCGGCGTACGCCGCAAGAGGGCGGAATGAGGCCGCTCTGTGTTGTAGAAGATCATCCAGTTTTTGATGGTCCGATGCGCAGCGAAGCCATCGTTCAGCTCCTCAAGATAGATCGCCTCCTGCTTTAATGACCGCCACAGTCGCTCGATGAAGATATTGTCCATGCAGCGGCCGCGGCCATCCATCGAGATCTGGACCCCGGCCTCACTGAGCGTGGTGATCCAGGCCGCCCCGGTGAACTGGCTGCCCTGATCCGTGTTCATGATCTGCGGTGGGCCGAAGCGGGCGATGGCGTCTTGCAGTGCCTCGACGCAGAAGTCCGCATGCATCGTGTTGGAGAGCCGCCAGCTCAGGACCTTGCGCGTCGCCCAGTCCATGATCGCCACCAGATAGAGGAAGCCGTGGCGGACCGGGATGAAGGTGATGTCGGCACACCAGGCCTGGTTGGCCCGTTCGACCGCCATGCCCCGGAGCAGATACGGATAGATCCGATGGTGGGGATGCGGCTGGCTGGTTCGCGGCCGCTTGTAGATCGCTTCCAGCCCCATCTTCGCCATCAACCGCCGCACCCGGTGGCGTCCAACGATGATCGCTTCCCGGCGCAGATACGCAGCGATCTGGCGCGACCCGAAGAAGGGATACTTCGTGAACACCCGGTCGATCGACTTCATCACGTCCAGCGTCACCGCGTCGATACCAACCGGTTCATAATAGAAGGATGACCGGCTCAGCTTCACCAGCCGACACTGCTGGCTGATGCTCAGCGCTTCATGGTCGCGGCGGATCAACGCTTTCTTCTCCGCAGGGCTCATCGCTTGAGCCCTTGTGATAAAAAATCGTTCTCCACCGCCAGCCTCCCGATCTTGGCGTGCAGCTCCTTGACCTCCGCCTCGCTTGGCCCGTCAGTCTTGCCGCCACGCGCAAACACGTCCGCCATGCCCTCGACAGCCTGACGTTTCCACATGCTCACCTGGTTCGGGTGAACCTGGTGCCGAGCCGCTATCTCCTGGATCGTCCGGTCCCCACGCAGCGCCTCAAGCGCAACCTTCGCTTTGAACTGATCTGTGAACTTCCGACGTCTCGTCATCTCGTATCCCTCCATGCGGGTCGGGATACACCTTAGCAACCTGTCCGAATTTCTAGGACCACTTCAGAGTACGCGCCACCAGCAAACCAACTCCCGAGGGAAAGCCGTGGGTCATCAGCCGCCCGAGTAGCCGCAGCAGGGCTGCCAGCTTCTGGGAGAACCACGGAGGTTGGGTAGGCTTTCTGTTCGACTTGTGGGTTATAGACCCGGAAGGTTGCCGTAGCGCCTGCTCCAGAACTGCGCAAATTGACACGCGGTCCGCCTGCGGATGCCGAGGGGTTACTGATGGACCACGAATGGAAGATACGCACGCGCTTCCCGGATGCTAGGGCATCGTCAGCGTGGCCACCTGTATATTCTAGGTTGGCGATCTGCCCTCCCCCGCTGTCTGCAAGACGGATAGAGGGATTGACATCGAGGTTGTCCATTGAGCCCGAGACCAGCCTGAGATCAAAGGCGACCGTCCAATCCTCGCCGTCCAGCATGGCGATCTGAGAGTACGTCTCGAAGTAGAGGGTGGTTAGAGAGACTTGATTCGTGATCGAGAACTCTACGTAATCGATGCCGTTCTCTTGACCGACCCCTTCTATAGTGAGCCCAGAGCCCGCAATCCAGTTGGTTGGTAGCACGCCTGCGCCGCCGCCCTCGCCCCTCGGGTTCCTGATGTGGTTGGTCGTCGCCTCTTCGACCAAAAGCCCCTTTGGGCCAACCCTCGGCACACCCGGTAGGAACTCCAGCAAGTCTCCGCATCCCCCGCCGCTCGTGTAGTCCCACTGGGTATCGTACCAGCCCCGCGAAGCACGGTCGGCGGTGACACCTGAGACCACATCAGCGGCGCGGGTGGCTGCTGCGGGGGTTCCTGCGATTGGCAGGATGGGAGAGGTAGGCGCGGATGCCTGTTCGAGCTGCGGGAGGTAGACCCTGAGGGTACAGGAGACCGACCCAGAGGTGCCGTTGAGGTACAAGGCGTTCATGACGTAGGCGGTCGAGGCGTTCGACAGCATCACCGAGTTGGCGAAGCGGCAGTGTTCCGCATCTGGCTCGATGGTTGCACCATTCGTGACGATGGAGATGCCACCAGAGTCCAGCTCGTTGACGAGGAGCTGCGAGCTGGTGCCCGGAAGCGTGCCTTCAACAACCCGAAGACCGAGGGAACTCGTCCACGTCTCCCCCTGCGCTGCTGCGACAAGGGCGAGGCTGTCGAACCAGATGGCGATGGTGCCGGACGCGGTTCCCGAGAGGGCGATGTCCACGTACTCCCAGCCTTTCTCCACGCCCCGCATGTAGGTCGCGGAGGCCCCGGCGAGTGCGGTCACCCAGTTGGTCGGCGCAGTGCTACCCTCGGCCCCTTCAGCCCTCGGGTTCCGTATATGGTTCGTCGCGGAGCCCTCATCGAGTGCCCCATAGTCCCCATAGCGGCGCTCATGGGCACCGTACTCCACCAGACGGCCAACCTCAGAGCCGCTCTTGAAGTCCCAGTTGGGATACCAGGCTTTTGACGCACGCGAGTGTGACGCAAGCTCGACGAAGTTCGGAGCGTACTCCCCATCCATCAGGTAGGTGTCGATGGTGAAACCCAGCGCCAGCGACGGCAGAACAGACACGCCGGCCATCGCCCATTTGCGAATTCCGTCCAACCAGTTTGTGCCAGCAAGGAAATGTTCAGGCACAGCGGCACCAACCGCCCTGCCGGTTGCAAGGTCGAACTTCATTTTCAGATTCTCCGAGAGTTAGGTTGTGCGTCAATCCAGGCCGAAAGCCCGGATCTCCAATGATGGTGAGATGATCGAGGTGTCACCCCGGAACGATGCCGCAGACCCTACCCCCCCTTGAAAGACGGCAGTTCCGTGCCTTGGGACGGCCTTAATGGTAGCAAGCGCTCGAACACGGACAGGCCCGTTTCCGCTTGAATGCCAAGGCCACCCTGATGAGGGAACCTGTAAGGCGTACTTGTTGATGAAGTCGTCGGGCACGTCCGTACCGTTCGGGGTGCTGCCGTCGCCGCCTCCGGTCTGAGAAGTGTACCCTGTGCGTCTCCTGCGCAGGTATTGCGGCGGAAAAAACACGGTGGTACTCCCGTCCTCACGCTCGACCTCGATTGACATAGAGTCTTGGAAATACAGCCAAGTGTAGGTGTTGAAGCCTGCCTGCATGGTGTAGTTCAGCTCTCCTTCCACCCGATCTCCGACCTGGATGTCGATCCAGTCGGACTGCATCCCCAAGTTCGTGAACCCTGCTTGCGTATTCAGCGAGGGGTTGGTGTGAAACGTGTGGGAGGTCGGGGCGGTCTGATCGAATCCGTATGTGCCGACCGCACCGGCGGCGAGGTGGATGCGATCAACCTGCAAGTCCTCGATATCGGCAAAGGCGACAGCGATGTTCTGAAGCTTCAACTTCGCCAAGACAGTATCATAGACGAACGGTTGGGTGTCGGCCTCGCCGTCCCAAATCTTGAACACGTCGGTGTCAAAGACGAATGACCGCTGCTGCCCGTCATTCAGGGCGTAGAGGCCTTGAATGCGGTCGCCGACACCGAGCTCTAGCGCGTAGGCCGCACCGCCGCCCTGCATCGTCTCAATGGCCGTGGCGTGCTGATTGACCCAGGTCGCGAGATTTTCTGAGTTCGTACCAACCATGACCTGGTAATCAGCAATGAGCTGTTCAGCCTCTGCGACCGTGGTTGCAGCGGCTGCGACCGTCGCCACAGCACTCAGATTTTCATCGATCCCGCCTAGCCGCCCCTCAACGTCGTAAGCCGCAGACAGGTCCCACCCAAAGAGCGCGAACGCTGTTTCCAGATCGGCATTGGTGATTTTGGTCTCTTCGAGTGACGCGAGGCTCGCATCCGTTGAGACGCGCAGCGTCTCCAGGACGGACAGCAAGCCCTCATCAGCCTCGGCGCGACCGTAGACCATCTGCTGAGCCATCAGAGCGACACGGGAGGTAGACGCCAAGGATTCGCGCAACAAACGCAGCACAGCGGCATTGTCACTGGCCTGCACCTGAGCCGCATTGGTGATCGCGGACGTGTTTTCCTCCGCTACCGCCTCCATGTCATTCAGCCGCGTGCCCAGCGCAGTGCCGTCCACAATCGACAGGTCCAGAATGCTATCAACGCGCAGGTCCACCTCAGCCGTTTCCAGCCGTGCCTGCTCGATGATCGTCAGCGTGTTCTCGGTCTCGCCAGCGAAGGCCTCGACCTGGGCGCGGAAGGCCACATTGCTGCGCGCATGGGTGGCCCAAAGCTCGCGCAGTTCGCGGGCTGTTGCGGCATTGTCCGTGACACGGGTCTCTTCCAGCCCAGCGACCCGGCTCGCAATACTGCCCTCTGTGCCAGGGTTAAGCGCTGTCTCGACCGTCGACATGCGGCCAGACAGACCCGCCACGCCGTCAAAGAGCGCAAACTCATGGTCGGCCACATCAGCGGCCAGACTGCCCGCCTCGGTCTCGTCTAGGTCCAGCTCGATAGTCTGGAAGCGCTGAACAAGTCCACTTGCCGGGTTCAGCGTCATATCAATGATCGACTGGAAACCGGCGGTGTTTGCCCCAATAGCCAGATTGGCCTGCTCGATCAGTTGGAGCGTGGCCTCATTCTCGGTCAGGAATGTTTCCTGTGCGGCGAAGATCGTCAGAGCAGCACGGGCGACAGAGGCTTGCGTTTCCCGGATCTCGCGCGTGCGGGCCGCATTGTCCGCGATCTGGATCTCAGCAGCCTCATCGATGCGAGCCCGAAGCCCGCCGGGCGTTGCCGGGTCCTGCTGGGCCTCAATGTTCTCGAAGCGCTGCAAAAGCGACGAGCCACCGATGTTCTCCAAATTGATGATGTTGGTGTAATTCGTCTGCAACGTGCCGACGCTCTGCTCGATTCCGGAGAACTTGAGAGCGATGGCACTGGTCGGACTGACGGTCAGCGCGAGGATCTCATTGGCCTTGGACTGAGCATCATTGGCCGTCGTCTCGATGCTGTCCGACCGGGAGGCCTGCGCCGCATCGCCCGCCACGCGCGCGTTGATCTCTGCCGTGAGCGCTGACGTGATGTCGCCGGTCACATTCGCAGCGGTCCAGGCATCCACCTGCGTTGTCAGACTGCCAATGTCGTTGATGATGACAGCGATCTGCGAGGAGAAGGACGCAGAGTAATTGCCGACACTTTCAGACAGCGTCCGGTTTTCTTCCACCTGCGCCAAGACGGCCAAAGCCGTGCGCGACGCGACAGCAAGCGCCTCGCGGGTGTCACGAGCCTGCGTGCGGATATCGCTGGTCAGCGTGTCTGTGGTGCTGTCGATCAGCCCCAGTCGGGCCTGGACTGCATCGTCAACAGTGGCGTGACCTGTCGCGAAGCTCTCCTTGAGGGCCAGTATCGAGGCCGCGAAATCTGCAGCCTCTGCAGAGATCGCATCACGGCCGGCGTTGAGCTGGGCTTCAACAGCGGTGACTAGTGCCTCGAACTGTTCACGGCTCAGCCCGCCAACGGCGCCGGCATTGATGACTCCCGTCGACAGCGTCGCAATGATACGTCGATCACCCGGAACGCCGAACGCGGAGATATAGGAAACCGCGACCTGATAGCTCGTACTCGGCTCAAGTCCCGTGACCGTGATGGTTTCAGTCTCAATCGGAAAATCGGCATAGATCGCCCAACCCGTTTCATCATCCGGCCAGGAGCCGCCTCCCGAGGGCGTCGTCAGACGGTACTCGATGCGGACATGGGTCGCGGTGGCGTTATCCGTTGCCCCTGAGACAACCAGGTTCGGCTGGTCGCCCGTGCCCGCGACCGCTGTCCAGACAGAAACCGCTGGTGCCGGCACGTCGGTCGGATCGGGCACAGTAAGAGATGGAGCATCCGGGGCATCCGTGGACTGGCCCAGCGCGAGCGCGTGTTTTCCATCGGTCTCCGAGATCAGGTGAAGGATCGATACACCGGTCTCGAAATCGAAGCTGCGCCGATGGACCAGGAATTTCTGCGCGGAGAGATTGAAGCCAGGCTCAGTCACCGTGAAGCAATCACCAGGATCGAGATCCATGAGATATGGCCGCACCGGAATGATCCCCGCCATGCCCTCACGGCTGTCGAGGATGTCATAAGCCGCAAGCTGGCCCGCTTGTGCCTCGCTCGTCACGAACGGGTAGTGCACACCGCGCTCGCGTTCCTCGCCACCGTCCTCGCCGTCGATGTAAGACTGGATTTTGACCGGCGTCAGGTCCGGCTCGGCCCATCGGTGGGACTCGAGCGGGCATTTCGGGGTGATTGTGTTGATGCGGTCGCGGCGCGATGCAATCGGGCTGATCGACACCGCCGCGGCAGTGTCGGCCGCCGAGATCGTTGTCAGAGAGACGCGAGCGGCGCCGCGAGGCAAGCAGCCCAGCTTTCCCCATTTGGTGGTGTGCGTGGCGCCAGCAGCCTGCAGGAACGCGGTGTAGACCTGCCAAGCGCTATCTCTGGAGGTCCAGTAGGCGTTGCAAGTCCAGCCGTTCATATCCGCGACGTTTGCGGCGTCGACGAAATCCTCAATGACCACGTCCGTGATCGGGCAGCCAAAGCCCTCAACGACCTTGCCGTTTTCGCGGAGCCCCAAGGCATAGCCCAGCGCATGGATTGCGCCGTTTGTGGAGTAGACCCAAGTCGCTTGATCGTCGAAGCGGCAGGCACCGGAACCGCCCGGGTAAGTGCTGTCTAGGCGCGGGTCATACCACTTGATGCCTCGGATCGTGCTCTCGACCACAGGCGGGCCGGCAGGGAATGACTTGAACTTCGAGTCCTGCTGCAGCGTCAGAATGTGGGCGGCTTTACCCGACAGCTTCTCAGTGGAGGCCCAGCCTGCCATTTGTGCGTTGAGATGCAGTCCAGACTGGGTCAGATGCCCGGTTTCAGGCTGATTGCCGAGCTGGTTGCGATACCACATCTTGCTGGCATATTCGGAAGGCGCTGTGACCTTGCCGGTTCCATCAACCGTGATGGTGACACTATCAGCACGCGTGCTTTCAATGGCTTCGACAGGGCCAGCGCCGGACATCACATTGATGAAGCCCATATAGCGCTCGTCCTTGCCGAACTCGTCGGCATGCTGAAGCACACCCGCAACCGCACGCCGACCGGCCACATAGGGGATACCGGCATCGAGGCTGTCATTGAGCGCGAGAGCCCCACCTTCCGCCCCAACCTTTGGAGCAAGGATTGCGCTCGTGGCCGCTGATAGCGCCACAGAAACTGCCGCCTTTGTTGCGAAGGTCGCGATCGCTGTTGCCGTGGCCTTTGAGAACCCAGCCGCAACAAGCGCCTTCGTGCCCTGGCCGACAACCCATGTGAATGCAGCTGCTGCGGCTTCGGCCATCAGGCAACCCTCCAAGCTTTGTGAAAGTGGTGCGGCTTGAGAATGCCGCAGTGATCAGCCCCCTCACCGAACCCAAGGAGCTTGCCATTGCCGACCGCGAGCGTGAGCGCACAACCGAATGGATGGCGGTCAGCACCCGGCAACGCGACGATGTCGCCTGGCCAAGCAAGAGCCGGAGCGATCTCGGCCAAGCCGACAGCATCCATGACCTCATCGAGGTCGTTGAAGCCCAGCTCATCAAGCCGACGCACCGCCGTTTTCAGCGATGTCCAGCGAATGCCCTTCAGCTCGGCCGGCACCTTCACTCCCATTTTGTGAAGCGAGGTGCGTGCGAGGGTGATGCAGTCCCGCTTTCCCCAGGACAGCGGCTTATTGAGATAGAGGTCCACGCACGCCTGAGCGGCGCGGGCGCGTCGTTCGCGTTCGTGCATTGATCCGTCCTGGTATGGGGTTAGATGGAAATCCGTCCCCGGCCGCCGGGGGTGCGCCCAGAGGTGGCAGAGCCATCAGAGCTGTAGGTGTACTTGGCGCCCGGCTGGTTGGTCCGCCAAGCAAACTTGCGGCGAAGATCAGACCGGCGACGCATACCGCGTTCACCGGGCCAGACGGACTGGTGGAAACTATCCGAACAGCGCCGATGGTCTTTGGGCTCCAACGCCAGCGCCAAGGTCGTCAGCAGCTGGAGCTTCAAGCTCTTGCCCGTGGCGTGTGGATCAAGCTCAGCCGTGTCGAGAATGCCGGTGAACACCTGCTGGATGCCGACTGCCAAGCCTGAGACACGATTGATCGACCCGAACCAGAGCCGAACGCGCGAGCCTTGTGCTGCTGCCGTCGATAGGTTGACGATACCGGCGTCAGAGCCCGTGAGCATCTCCACAGTGGGTGCGGGCACTGTGTCCCCTATTCCGTCCTCGATGCCCTCCACACGGCCCAGGGAGCCGTACACGGTGTGTTTCGGCGTAAAAGGCTGCCCTTCAATCGTCACCGGCAATCCAGTCGACAGCCGCACCGTGTCAGCCGGCAAGACGATTTCGATGGCACCAAATACGAGCGGTGAGCCGCCTTGAAGGTCCTGTTTGAGATTGGCGTCCATTCAGGCCACCTCCCTCAAAACGAATTTCAGGCCGCGCATCACGGCGACTACATCGAGGTTGAAACCACTGGCCGGGACTGTGACCCAGCCTTCAGCCTTGGGCGCGGCAATCTCGACGACATCATTGAGCTGGGGCGCGGCGCGGAGCAGTGGGGTGATGGGCACCGTGGCGTTTCCAGTGCCATCGGCAACGGTGTCTGCGGTGACCATGTAGGCGTAGCGTTGTCCGGCAACGATGACAGAGAGGAATTGACCATCCACGAGCGTGTAGCCTGGCGTCAGCCCCTTGATAGGGAGCTGACTGCCCACCTGCCCGCCAATACTTACCAGCGGCGTGCCTGGGTTACCGACATCGAGACCAGGCTGGATGATGTCCAACAGGAACGGCTCTCCGCGCCGGTGCAGCTTTTTCCAAGCCAGGGCCTCATCAGCTGTCTTGGCCGACACCGCAACGTTGAAGCCCCATTTCGAGCCTGCGCGTTCAATCTCCGTTTCCGGTCCAACGCCTGTGGCTGAGCCGATCTTGTTGGAATGGTCGATGAGAAACTCACCGACGCCTTCCAAGCCGCCTGATGGCAATTGAATGGCCATGGTCTACTCCAGGTGTCGACGACGACTTTGCAAATCTCGCGCGGTCGCCATTCGTGACTCGCTGACCGCCGCGTCCTTCGTGGCATCCAGCATCGGTTGAACGTCCTCACGGACCTTGGTGGTGAAGTAGTCGCTGGCCTCGGTCTCGATGCGCACGATGCGTTCGCGCTCAATGATGCGCTCGCGAACCCCACCAGACGACGCAGGGACAATCTTGCCCGGCACATGGGGCACGAACACTTCATCACCGACCTCGTTGATGCCATATGCGCCGCCGGGCAGTGCGGTACCGCCTGTCGCGCGGCCAGCAGACACGGTCTTGATGATCGCCTTCGCCGCACTTGCCGAGCCCCCGCCCCCTGCCGCGGCCGCTATCTGGGCCGCTGCTTGGGAGCCGCCCAGGACCAAGGCTTGCTGCAACGCCGTCGCTGCCGTCGCTCCCCCGTTGCCATGGCCGTCTGCATCGCTGCTCCGGCAGCAGAGCCCTGCGCGACGCCGGCTGCGGTAGCCTCGGCTTGTCCAAAGATCAGCCCAGAGAGAATGTCCGCTCCTTGATCCACCAAGTCTTCAAGGAAGTGATCGGCGGCTTCAGCCAGCAGTCCTCGACCGATCGCGCTGAGGTCTCCGCTCTCGACGAATGCGCGAAGTCCCTGATCGAGCCCTTCATGCACAGCCTCTTTTAGTTCACCGTGCCGCGCGGCCTGAAGGCGGGCTTGCGCATTGCTCTGGGCAATCGACCTGGCTTCCTCCTGTGAGATACCGGCTTCGACCAGCTCGTTGATTTCCCGGCGAACGTCCCGCTCGGTTTCCAGCATTGTGAGCACATCACGATCACCAGCCAGCTCTGCCAGGCGTATCTGCTGCTCCAGCTGATACTCGGCCAAACGGGCAGCTTCCTCCCGGTGCTGTTCCTCGCGCTCATACTCTTGAGCCTTGGCGGCAGACATCTCGTGGATCGCCTGGATCTCTTGGGGAACCTTCGCGGCCATTTCACCGCGGATCTGGGCCATCCGTTCGATCTGAGCGACCACATCACGGATTGCGACCTCTTCATCCTCAGTGAGGTCCCGCCCCAAGCGGAGTTCCTGGTTGTAGAGTTCGCGCTGGGCCCGGGTCAGACCGACGACCTCAGATTCCCGTCTCAGCGCAGCGAGCACCTCGGCGACATCCTCAAGCGGGTCGACTTCCTCCTCGACACCAAATCGAGCCTGGTAGGCATCCGCCCGGCGTTGAGCCTCAGCCCGCGCTTCAATCGCCATGGTCAAGGATTGCTCCTGGACCGTCAGCTCTTGGATCTCCTTTTCGAGCGTTGCAACGCGCGCTTGGTAACTGGCGAGCTCACCTGCCGCGATGCCAGCCGCTGACGGATCGGCCAATACGCGCTGCATCCCCGTGAGCTGGGCAGTGAGGTTTTCAAGGTCTTGCCGGGTCACGTTCAACTGAACGCTGAGATCGGTCGAGAAGCGCTCGTTCACGCCGTCCACAGCCTCAGACAGGCTGAAAAAGATACCGCCCAAACGCTCCGTTGCACCCACGGCCTGATCGATGTTGGCGATCAGCTCGGTGAAACCCGTCTGGAGAGACTGAAACCCTCGCCCGGCGGTCAGCGGCAGGTCTTCCATTTCTTGGCGGAGTTGCGGGAGTTCGGCCAGCAGCGCGTTTGCGACCACATCAGACGTCAGCTGACCAGCCTCGGCCATAGCGCGAAGTTCGCCGGTTGTCTTGCCTGTCTGATTGCCCAGCGCGAGCATGATACGCTGGCCCTGCTCCATCACCGAGCGAAGCTCCTCACCCCGCAGCTCACCGGACGCGAAAGCCTGGGACAGCTGCAGGGTGGCGTTGCGGGCTTCCTCAGCGGACGCACCGGAGACTTGGAAGGCGGTGCCTACCGCCTCGGTGAGATCCAGCAGCTGTCCAGTTGAAAGCCCCATGGCATCCTGGGCCGGCACGATCCGAGCATAGGTCTCGGCGAGCGCGTCGAAGGAAGCCCCCATTTGACGAGAACGATCGAAGAGCTGCCCGACAATAGCATCAGCTTCCGCCGTAGTGTCGGTGTAGAGCCCAATCCTGCCACGCAGGAGCGCGATGCTGTCGGCGGTCTGGACGATCTCACCAACACCGAGAGCCGCAATAAAGCTGGCGGCGGCGCTGGCTGCCAGATTAAAGCCCCGGCTCGCAAGCTGAGAGCTTTGCCCCATGCCGTCGATATCATCGTCGGTCTTCTTCGCCTCATCGCCGAGCTTGTCGACAATACGCTCGAGAGAGGTGGCCGACCGCTCAAGGGCCTCGACGTGGCGGCGTGCTTCCTTCACGTCGCGGGACTCAACGGCAAGGCCGAGCTTGGCAATGTCGGTCATGTTTGGCCTCCCGGCTTCGGTTTTCGGAGCGCAGCGAGATATGCGTGATCGATCCGGATCACTGCCTGGGCCTCATCTGGTTTGAGGCGCTCGCCGGTTATTTGGGTGAAGTCTTTCAACGTGCTCCACGACAGGGCCCCCTCGCCGCGGCCGAGCTGCACGCTCATCCATTTTTGGACCAACACAGCCGCCATTCCATCGAGCGGAGGTCCTTGCAGTTCGAGGCGGGCGGCCTGAGCGACCGCTCCTCCCCGTTTCACAAGCTGTTGGAGCTCTTTCGCCCGGCTCAGCCCTGTGGATTCTGGCCTATCGACCCGGCCTCTCCATTGCGCCCAGCTTTCTGCGCGTCCAAGAGGGCCGACCAGGCGTTTCCCGGGTTCAGTCCCCAGTTGGTCAGCAGTTCGCGGAGTGGTGAGAGCCGGGTGACCAGCCTGACAGCCGCATCATCGCCGTATCGGACAGTCTCACCGTCCAGGGTGAAGTTCTCAGTCCATCCGGTGATGTACGCGGCCAGCTGCGCGTAGGCATAGGCCCGAATTTGCTCGCGAGAGAGCGTTTCCAGTTCTGCCTGGGCGCGTTTGCGATCGGTGATGTCATCGATCTTGTTGGCCAGCGCTTCCGACCTTGGCGGCAGGAGAAAGAAGGTGATCGGCTTCTTGTCGGAGCCCAGATGGACGCGCCCATTTGGATCCCGCAAAGGGACCGGAATGGGCGTATCCGCTACAAGGCCATCATAGACGTTCAGATCAGTCATTGATCACCTATGCCGGAGTGCGTGTGAAGCTGAAGACCGTGCCGCCAGCCGGATCGAATGCCTCAAAGGTCTGCTCCCACCGGATCGAACCGTCGTCCGCGGACTCCTGATAGGCTCCAATCGGTTTGATGACGGGAGCACTGATGACAAGCGTGTTGCCCTCCGCATCAACTGCCGTCGCTGTGAAGGCATGTTGTGCGTCCGCCTTCATGCGGTCGAAGGCATCCTTGTTCACCGCGTAGCCGGTCAGCGAGACCTGGCCGCTGCGACCACCCGCAGCAGGATTGAACCCGGTCGGCGTTTTCGAGCCGCACTCGCGCTTGGCATCGATGGCATCGTTGTAGGTGAAGGTCGCGCCGATGATGTCGATGCCGGCTGCGTCGATCTGGAACGAAACCTCCCCGGCATCGACCGGGGTGTTGCCAGGCGCCGCCGTATATCCACTGCCCGCATCGACCGTCGCTGCAGCTGGCGAGATCTCCGCGCACTGACCATTCAGCGTGAGCAGGACAGGGTCAGAACCATCAGCGCTGATCGCGATCTCAAATCCATGGAACATGGTGCCACGCGCAAGGATGAAGTAAGGCGTCGCAGCGTCTGCCCGGTGCTGCTCGAGCGAGAAGGCGCGATTGACCGAGCCATTCGCCAGCGTTTGCGTGCCAGCGCCCGTCCAGGTGCCCTTCATGATCGCTTCGAGGATCGCATCAGCATTCCCGTAGATCAGATCCATCGGGATAGCGACAGAACCGCGCTCGAAGACCTTTTTCACACCCTTGGCGATGCGGTTATTGCCGACCTCGCGATTGATGTAGTTTTCGACCTCCGGAGAGAAGGAGAAGGGTCGATTGCGCAGCGCGGTCAGCGATGGCGTGGCCGGCGTCGTGCCGTAGACGGTCTCTTCAATGAAACCGGCCTGGGTTCCGCCGCCAGTGGCCGCATTGTTCATGGTGGTCATAGGGTTCGCTCCATACGAAAAAGCCCCGCATTAGCGGGGCGTGGTTTCAACGATGCCGACCGGGCTATTCGGCGGAAGAGGCCCGAGCTTTCGTGAAGGTGCACCCCTCAGCTTTGAGGGCCTTCAACGTGGCTTCGTCGACCTTGTCGAATTCAGCCGTGTGTGACTTGCCGGGTTCAATCACCACCGGCTGCCCCCTGACCTTCAGGGCCTTGGCTCCAGGAGCCTTGTTTGTGAACTTCAACTTCATGTCAGTCTCCAGGTGTGTGTGCGCTCCACCGCACAATTACGGGGAGCGAGTTCCAACCGGCATCGGACACAAGGCGGCCGCGGGAACATCGATCGATCCGAACTTTGAAACCGACGGCTTGCACGGTTTGCTTCCATTTAAAGGCGGTCTTTAGAACCGAGTTCATCGCTTTCAATGGACCTGGGCCACTGGCGACCGGATAAACGGGTGTGAGCTGAAGAAGGCCAGCCTCACGAACAGGCGCGTCCTGCCCTGCCTCCTGACCGGTTGCGGGCGTCTCGTTCGGGATAAACTCAACGCGCAAATACGGCGTGTTATCCGACGGCGTATAGGGTTCACCCTCGTGGACGATGGCGATGCCAGGATTGAGCGTCGTCAGTTTCAACAGAAGCGCGCTCTCGATTGCTTGGATGGACATTGGGACCCCGTTGCAACTTTTCGAAGAATCGATAGGCTCTCGCACCCAAGGGGAGAATTATGAGAACAGCTATCGTGATAGTCGCGGGCTTGATGCTTGCGGCATGCTCAGACCCGTATGCGGATGCGAAGGACACACTCGCCCGTCGCTCCACTGACCCGGATCAGGTTCAGTTTGAAGGCCTGCACTTCGGCGCCGACGGTAGGGTCTGTGGACGTGTGAACCTACCCAATGACCGTGGTGGCATGACAGGGTTTGCACCGTTCGTTTGGCACCCCAGCGAAGAGGTCGCAATCTCGGTTTCTTATGCTCGAATGGCGGCCCTTTTAGAGCGCCCACCAACGGACCGGCTCGCGACAGAGGAGCTTAACCGTTTACTGGACCGCGTGAACGAGTTTGGTGACGAGCACGGCATTCACTGCTCATTCGAATAACGACTACGGGTGAGCTCGTTCAGCCGCCTTAGCTGCCAGCGACACGATGTCATCCCATTCCGCTGCCGTCGTGGCGACCATGTGGTCGCCTTGCTTCGAGTGCCCCTGCTCAAGGCGGACGATGTAGGGCAAAGCGCTCGTGACGTAGATGGTCTGTCCGGCCCGTGCCGCCTGGATAATCGAAGCTCCGGCCGCCATGGCTGCGCTTCCCGAAACATCAAGGCGCTCAATTGCAGCCGTCACCGGTCCATCAAGTGTAACCTGCCAGCTTCCTCGGGCCCCGCCTTTATCGACCGGGGTTTTCATGACGACGCGGGTAAGCACTTCCAGCGCCGCGCCTCGGTGAGTGGCATCCACCCGGTCCCTCGCCTTATCTCCCCAGGCTTTCACTCGATCCGCGAAACTCGGCATTATCCGCCCTTCCGGATCGCGGCTTTGTAGATGATCGGCACTCCGTCTGGGGCCAATGACGTGGAGGCGATGACCGTCCACGTTTGCCCTTGATACTCGACCTGATCCTTCGGCAGGGGCTCAACAGCCAGGCCAGACGCCGCGATGATCAGATATCGGTACTGCTCAAGGATGAGCGTCCCACTCTTCAACCGAGAGTCCAAGGCTTCGATCTTGCCGCCGGAGGCTGGAAGGACAACGCATGTGATGGTGTGTGGCTCGGGCTCGTCGAGTTGCCCCTCTCCAAGTTGGTTCGAGTGATCGGCCAGCCAGGGCTTTTCGCCGGCCGCAGCGTCAACCTCCATGGGGTGACGGAGCAAGGTCAATGTCGTGCCCGCCTCTTCGATTGCCTCGAGGGCGTCAGCGATCTCTTCAGCGTATTTGGTCATGCCCGGCTCACTTGGGTGAGGCCCGAGGCCTTCCAGCCCCCCAGCTGCCGCACGAGGTCATCAGCAGCGAGGAACACGCGGCGACGATCAGCCTCGTCGTAAACGAACTCGCTTTCGATCACGTCTGTCTTTGATTTCACCTTTCGTTTGGCCGCCTGGTTGACGACCAGCGGGCCGTTTCTGGCTTCAGCCGCCAGAAGGCAGATTGCCTCTTGGAGTTTGGCCGGCACGCCGTCCCAAGCACGCCCATCTGCCATGGTGATCACCTGATTGAGGGGCAGGCGCAGAGCCTGCGTCGAGTTCAGCACAGGCGCTGGGTAGTCATATGTCGCCTCGTGATAACGCGTAGCCTCGCGCAGCCAGGCCTCCTTCTGGGCATCTGTGGCCGTCGTGGAAATCGCATTGTCGGACAGAAAGGCGTTGAACGTGGCTAGCGACACCAGGCTGTCTGCCTCGCTGAGGCCGGTGCCGTCTTCAACTGTCAGGGCCATCAGTTCGTCTCCATTGGTTCAAAGACATCGAGGTCGATTGTCAGCCAGTCGCCGGACGGCGTCTGTGCCACACACACCACGGCGTCATCTGGTGCCTTGGTGATGTCACCATCACTGTCGATCAGCGTGGTGATCTCGCAGACCCGGCCAGCAGTCAGGATCGCCAGGCCTTGCGAGAAATTGAGGAAGGCGACGTCAGGCGTCGCCATTGTCCCCGCCGTTGGCATTGCCGTTAGCCTCTGCTGCGCGCCGCTCCACCTCTTCGGCCAGCTTCGCGATAGCATCGAGCTTGCTCTCCGGGCCCGTGCCGGTGACGTCCTTCACCAGCGATTGGAGCTGCTTCCACGGCAAGTCAGCAAAACCTTCCGGGATTTCGACGAGGGGCGCTGGAGCCGAGTCAGCCTCGTCCGCCCCCGGTTTTGATAGACCAAACCGCTCTCGAATTTCGTCGGAGATCACGCCGCCATTGGCTTCAACAGCGTTCGTAAGTGCGAGGTGTTTGTCAGAATTCATGGGAGATCCCTTATGAAAAGACCGGGAGCCGAAGCCCCCGGTCCAGATTTCAACTGATCAGGATTGATCAGCCGTTGGTCTGCAGGAACGCCAGGCGGACGGCCTTGCGCTGGAAAACCCGATCCCAGTTGGTCGCGTCTTCCATCTCGGCATTCGTCGGGCCCTTGCCTGCCACATTGGCTCCCTTCCACGCGATGCCGCGCGGGTGCAGGATGTACTTGCGGCGATTGACCAGGGTTTCCTGACCGCCGCCGGAATTGGCGACAGCGCTACGCTCGTACTCAAGCGGCACCTTCGGGCTACCCTCGCCGTGACCGAATGCTCCTTCGCCGAACAGAATCGACGTGTAGGTGATGCGGTTGGTGCCCATAACGGCCGGCATGCGGTCGTCAACGATGACCCGGCGCCCCAGGTGCGTCTGGAACAGCAGCTCGCCGGTCTCCAGGTCATGATGGTCCTGAATCAAGCCGAGCAACTGCTGGTTGGCGTGTACCCGGGAGTGCATACCAATCGCCACGAGGTCGGTCTTGCTGTCACCCATGGTTTGAGCACCCTCCACGGCGACTTCGCCGCTGAACTTCTCCGAGGCGGTCGGGTCGCCTGCTGCGTCGGTAGCAACGCTGTAGATCATGTCTCCGCCGTCGTTTGTCTGGTTGTCTGCCAGGATGCCGAGCGCAGAGGAGACAAGATGCTTCTGGTACTCGCGGTCCCACTTGGCGATGGAGCGATCTGCGAGGACCTTCAGCGGATCGGAACCCGCGACGACTGCGGCCAGATCCGGGCCCGTCAGGGCGATGTTCCGGCTGTGAAGGAACGCAACGTCATCACCGGAGGTAGCTGTTTCCGGCGTAGCATCCGCGCCGGTGCTGTCGTCGATGTTGGCGTCGCTGTCGCCCCAGTCGTCCCAGAAGGGCATGTCAACGGTTCGGCCACCGCCGGCCGCGAGAGCGCCGAATTCGTTGAAGTCGATGATCCCAGAGCTCACCAGGTTGGACTTAACCCGCGAACGCTCGAGGCGGTAATCCTCGAACGTGCGCGGCTCGATGATGTCAGAAATGGTATACGGCATAGGAAACTCCCTTAGTTGGCCGTTTCAGGTTTGGAGAGACGGCCCCCTGGGCCTGTGGCGCCGGTCGGCCCTGCCAACCCGGCGAAATGCTTACGCGGCAGCCGCTTGCAGCCGATCCGCGAGTGCCGGGTTTTCCCGGCGAATGCGGGCTTGTTCGGTGACATTTTCCGAATCCTTCGCCCACGGGTTATTGGAAACGCGTGAGGCACGGCCCTCACGAGCATCGGAGCCCCCCTTGCCTTCCGCCGGGAACGCGGCTGCAAAGGTTTCGTTATTGGCGAACTCATCAATGAGCTGGGCCATCGTGGCCGGGTTGCCGTGCTTGTCTTCGAGCGGGTCGCCGTTGGCGCCAAGAACGGTCGTTGTGACGATGCCATCTTCATCGACCTCGGCCTTGATGCGAGACTCCAGGTGCGGTTTGAGCAGCGTGATGTTGCCCTCAGCCTTCGCAACAGCGTCAGTCACCATGGACTCGACGGCCTTCTGCGTAAGGGTTCGCTTGAGGGCAGCTTCGCGGGCATCCGCCTCAGCGGACTGTTCGCGAGCTCGCTTCTCGGCACGCTCCAGCTTGCCCTCCAGCTCGACGACCCGGGCATCATGCTTGGGGTCTTTGTCGCCAGCCTTGGCCGTGCGGATCAGGTCGGGCAGTTCATCGAGCGACAGTTCATCCACGCCCAGCGCTTCCCGAACCTCGTCGACATCCAGCCCCTTCAGGGTGTTGAGTTGATCGCGGACCTTGTTGCGTTCGGACTTGAGCTTGTCGCGATTGGCCTTCAGCCCTGCTGTTTCGGCCGAGATCAGGCTCTCCACCTGGTCCTTGTTATCGTCATTCACCTCGACGCCCAGCGCCTTGAGAAGTTCTTCGATGGTCATGATTGCTCCTATGGAGATTGCACCCGCCCAGCGGGCATGAAAAACCCCGCTCGAGGCGGGGCAGTGGTCAGGCCGAGTACCGGCGCTGAAGATCGGTGAGTGACAGTGGATCACCTTTGAAGTCGAGCAGCTGGCTCAAGGTCAGCTTGTTCTGCCGCCAAACGCGGGCCCGGCCTGATCCGAGGATTGCGTTCTGCTCAGCCACTGTCTTTGCCTTCAACCAGGTTTCGAACGTCTGCGATGCTGGCACCGGCCCATCTGCTGATGCCCTCTGACCTGGTATGCGGGTCACGTCCCCGATACGGGGCACGATCACACTCCGGCAATTGGGGTGCAGCGGCGGCTGCTCGAACGGGATTTTGTGCCCGCCTACCGGCTTCCGTGCGATATCCCAAGCCTTGCCATCCCGCGCGCTGCAGGTGACGGACGTCCGGCTGTCCAGAACCGAGGAGTGGACATAGGCCGTAATGATGTCCGCATTCGCTTCATACACGGCCTGTCGGGACGCATTGCCAACATGGTTGACCGAGGTCCGCACCGCCATCTCTGCCGTTCTGCGGGACGTGGCCATCAAGCCGTCGGCGTAACGATTGGCCCTGGTACCCCTCACCCGTCGGATGAGTTGGTCAAGCGTCTCGCCCTGGGCAACACCCCGGCGCATTTCGACCTGAAAGCGATCGATGAGCCCATCTGCTTGCCTCGACCACCATTCCTCTAGGGGGCGGCCGACGATTAAACTGTCGCCGACCAATGTGCGCAGGACCTCACTCGGAGCCAGGCGAACCGACAGGCTTATTCCAGCTGCCGAAATGGCACGCTGCATGGACGCCTGAGCCCACGCAGCCTCTGCAGCGGCAAACTCATCCAGTCCGGACACAGCCGTATCCCTGATGGTGCGCATCAACTCCCGAATCCGTGCGCGAGCATCCCGGAGGAGCCGACGGAGCCGCCTTTGTTGAGCGGCTGTCTGCGTGACGCCCGTCGGGTCCAGTTCCGCAATCTTGCGAACGATCTCGTCTTCGACCTCCTGGAGCAATGCCAGAATCCGCCGGCGCTCATGCCCCTCGAACCGCAACCCGCCGACCAGGCGCCGTCTCAGGCTCTCGGCATATCTCTCAGTCGCGTCGCGTGCCGGAGCACCATCAGGCGGCGACATCTTCGAAACCGCCCTCGCCCTCAGCTGTCAGACCCGCCTCGTTCTCTTCGAAATCAAACCCGTCGGACACGAAGTCTAGGGCCTTCATCTCAATCCAGAATTGGCGGCGCGAGATGTCACCGTTGCGACGCGCTTCAATCAACGCTTTGACCTTCTCAGCATTGGCCGTCATAGCGGCGAATTCCGGTTTGATCTGGACAGAGACCTTCACAGGTTTGTTGCGCCACGCCCCAAGCATGCCGATGACCCGAGCAAGTGCCTGGGCGGTCAACTCGACCCAATGCTCGACGATCGATGACGACTTTCCTTCCTCAAGGGCCGTCTGTGTGGCCGTGATGCTGCCTGGGCGGCTGATATAGGGCTGAGCGGCCAGCAGAGCCATTGCACGCTCCAACCGGTCCAGGTCGCGCTCTCCGGCTGCAATAGCAGCGCCACTGGGTTCCAGATAATTTCCCTTCGCATCTTTGCTGTTCGACAGGATGAGGGTCTGGGGCCCGAGTGCGGCTTTGCCGTTAGAGTTCGGGACGTCTTCAGCAGACATCCCAGCCAGCATAAGGATCGGAAACCGGCTGAAAGTCAGAATGTTTCGCTGGTCGCTGGAGGACTGCCAGTGCTCGATGTTCTTGTCGGCCAGGTCCATCAGTGGCGGCCGGCGGAGCCCATCATCCCCAGGCTCGCTAAATGACAGGTGCACAATCGGCACCGCCCGCACTCCCTCGAACGTGAAATCATGAGTGCCCTCACCAACGACCGGCCAATCCCGCTCTTTGGATTCGGGCTTCTCCCAACGCCGCCAGTCAGTATCCGTCCACTCAGTGACATAGGTCTTCTCGACCTCGCCGAACTCCCCTTCGCGCTCCACCACCGTGTGCTTCCAGCGAGCGTACGTCACAACCTCTTGACCTTGGATGATCTCGCTCTGGTAGGCGAGCATCTGGCTGGGATTGATGAAGACCGCATAGGGCTGCCGATTGGCTTCTATGGAATCGCGACGTGTGCGCTCATCTTCCCCGCGAGACGGCATGTCCACGAGAATGAAACATTCGCCCCGCTTCAAGGCACAATCGAAGATGCGGCGACCAAAATCCGAAACGGTCTTGCCTTTCCCGTCGATGCTGGCCTGGGCATAGGCAAGGTCCTCGGGCAGGTCATCAACCGTGACTGTGTTCGCGAACGCCTGACTGGTCATCTGCGCAACCGTGGAACCGAATACGTTCAACAACGTCGTTCCCTGCAGGCGTGTCTTGTACCCTGTCTCCGTTTCGCTCTCGTGCTGGGGCAGATAGGCCTTGCCGGACTCACGCAGGCGGCGGGTTCCGCCCAACAGAGCTGAGACAATGCTCCAATCGTGGGCCATGTCTGAGAAGTAGGATGTGCAATAGTCCGGCTTCAGATCCTGTTGGTTCGGCATATGAGGACTCCTAGAATCTCAGAACGGTCGTCTGCTGCTTGCGAGCCGGGAAGTACGATTGCACCAGCGCGTCCGCCATGTTTGG
The DNA here is from genome assembly GCF_047123815.1 of Maricaulis sp. MIT060901. NCBI lineage: Bacteria > Pseudomonadati > Pseudomonadota > Alphaproteobacteria > Maricaulales > Maricaulaceae > Maricaulis > Maricaulis sp. MIT060901. The sequence goes on along the minus strand of NZ_CP138920.1, from coordinate 2,931,795 downwards.
CGATTTCGTGCCATCCGGTGACTTGTTGATCATGACCAGGCCCCGGCCCGACGTTCCCCGAGTGGCCTGGCTCAGCTCGCGCTCGAGCTGGTGGAGGTGTGGCAAGTCAGAGGACAGCGAAATCAATTCGTCAGGCGGATACTCTGCCCCCTCTCGGACAGCCTTAAATGTCTTCCGAAACCGCTCGCGAACCGACCACCAAGCCTGCGCTTTGAAGTTCTGGAAGAAGTCTTTGTTGGTGGGTGACTTCTTGTCATCCGTACCGTCTGGCTTCTTCACGACGTGCATTTCCGGGTCCAGCACCGCTGCCGATGCACTCCAAGGGATGAACACCAGCCCATGGGGCAGCTCGTCGGCGTGGGCCATCCGGTTGGCTTCACCCTTCACGCCGGCACCAACTCCGATGCAGTCGTAATGGATCTCCATCGGGCCAATCCCAGCTGCGATATCCACCGCCTTCTCAGTGGTCTCTGTGGTGTCCCGGTTGCCCCAATCCTCAGCATGGACTGCGACGACACCCTTGCGGACCACCATGGCGTTCTTGTCCTGGTCGCCTCGACCGTCATCATCGTCGGCAACATCCAACCCGGCGATAACTTTTCCGCGGTCGTCAAATCCCAGCTTGATATGGGCGTCGATTGCTGCCTTCACCCATGCTGGCTTAATCAGCACGCCTTTGCGGCTGGCTGCATAGTCGCGATCAACCTCTTGTGCGAACTCCGCCTCCAGGCCGTCATCGATCGCCTTTTGGCGACGACGCTCGTACCAGGCATCGTCCTTGGCCGGATGGTGGCGCCAATCAAGGATGAAAACGCGTGTCTTCCCTGACGGGATCTCCTTGCCCCGCTCCCATTCCACTCCTGCTTCACGGCGCCGATGGAACACGTTCCCAATGCCGTTGACCGACGAAATGTCGATCTGGACATCGGTATTGTCCATGAGCGCGGCTTCGATCAGCGCGGGCTTTTCATAGTGAGCGCTCTCGTCCTTGAAATAGATCGAGGTACGGCCACCGCGGCCAATATTGTCACCCGCTTCCCCGGTGATCGTCGCACCATTCGCGGGGTTGATGATCTTCATGTACGTAGCGTGCATGTCGGTGCGGTACCCAGCAGGCAGGAACTGGGGCGGAAGCCGGTCGATGATGTATCGGATCTTCCAGAAGATGGACTTTGGGTCGCCGATCTTGTCGACGTACTCCGCTTTTCGCGACCCCCACCCTACCGCGGTGCCGGGCCGGAAACGCCAAAGCCAGACCGATATAGCGCAACAGATCCACGACGCCCCCATGTCGCGGCTTTTCTCGGTGAGGCCGCTCTCCTTGTCGTCGAGACAACCAAGGACGGCCCAGACCAGATCCTCCTGCCGCTCGAACATGATCAGCGGGATGTGTGTCGGCGTTCCCGTTCCCACATTCCGAGGATCAAACGTGTCACACCAGTGGTTGATGAACTCGACCGGGCGGCTGCTGTAGTAGGACAACGCAGACGCTGCGAGCTTTGGGTCCAATTCAAACTTAGCGCACTGCGCTGCACGCCAGGCGCGGACGCTGATGTAATCGGGTGGCCAGCTATCCTTCTGTGCCGTCGAGGGAGGCGGCGTATTCGTCTTCGCCTGCCTGCGCAGCTTCTCCGCCCTGATCGCTACCATCGCCTCGCTGAAGTCGACCGAAGAACTTTTCGAGTACGACGAGCTCTTCATCAGATGCACCTTTCAGCTGTTCTGCCTTCAGCAGCGGGATTGGCCCTCCGTTTCGGCCTGTGACTTCCATCCGTTCTGTGGGCTTCCAGCCCATCCGACACTTGGCCCAAAAGATACCGACCGATGGCACCGGCAGTTGCTCGTCCCTTACCTTCTTGCCGTTTTCGTCGTACTGCGCTGGCGCTCCTGCGGCTTGGCGAAACAAGGACTCGCCAACCCTGGCATTTGCTTCAATGGAGGCGCGCCGAAGAACAGCACCGTAGTGCTTGCGAAGTGTGGGCTCGGAGATGTCCAGGGCTTCAGCAATATCGGCCTGCGGAACACCGTAGCTGGCCATCGCTTTCACATACCCAACGGACTGCTCATCCGGCTTATGCGAGGGTCGACCCATGGTCCGCCCTTTCTTGATAGACGAAAAAAACTATGGCCCTCGAAGACCGCGCGGACCTCCGCTAGCGTGTCTTCATGGAAACCAAGATTGACAAAATACGCGCCGCCGTTGCCCAGGATGACTGGCCGACAGCTTTGCGCATCGCGGCCCGCTTCCCGCGCCTGGGCAATGCCAAAGCGGCGATTGAAAGGGGGCATGGCGCATTGACCAACCCCGCTTTCTACCGTCAGGTCGGCAAAGACCCTGTCGCCCTCATCGAGGAGGGGAAGCGCGCCCTCCGAGAGCGCTACGGCTTATAGCCCAGCATCTGCCTCGCCGAACTCGACATCACCGATGACCTCAGCGGCCTTGCGAGGATCGCCCTTGCAGAACACCAGCATGTTCTGATGTGACTTTCCGAGCTTTCGGCTTGCCTCGAATGGTCTGCGCGCTCGCATAGCCAGCGTGCCGATCGGTGTGACGATGACCGCTTCGTTGTAGTAGCTCAGCCCTGCATCACAGAACGCCTGAATCGTGTCCTGAACCAGGCCGCTATATCCGCCGCCGGCATCTCTGACTTCTCCGACAACGAAACAAGCGAAACGGTTCTCCTTGAGGCGAGCCGCTGCCTTACTGATGATATCTCGATAGGCATCTCGGAAGTCCGGATAGTCCATCGTCGACAAATCCTTGGGGTCGTCAGAATAGACCTCGAGGTCGGCATACGGTGGACAGGAGAAAATCAAGTCCGCGTCCACGTCAGCAGCCAGGGTTGGGATGTTTCTGCTGTCTCCCTCGATCCATTGCGGTCGAGGCTCCCCACAGATGCCTATCTGCGCTCGATTGGCCGCCACTTGCTCAGGTCGAAGCTCGATACCGGTGTAGGCACGGCCCAAACGGGACGCCACCAATCCGCGGACGGATCCACCTGCGAACGGATCGAGCACAACGCCACCAGGCGGACAGAACCACCTGTAGATCAGCTCACACAGCACCGGATCGAAGATCGATGTTGATGCCCATGCGGTATCTCCGGACACGCCCTTCTGGGCCGACGCCAACGAACCGAGCGCGTCAAACGCCCCTTCTCGGCCGAGCTCGCTCTGAATCCCCAGGGCCAACCATTGTTCTTTGCGCTCTCGCCACCAGCCGCCCCGGGCGGACAGAACTGAGAACGGTGGGACGCCGAAACTGTCGGAGAGCGCGCCTTGGGCGTGATTGTCCAATGGTGTTGGTGCCGTGACCGGGCTCAGCTCGCCGCCGGCTGGATCGAAACCGATAACCGCAAGATCAAAGCCGAGGTCACCGAGCCCAGCCAATTCAATATTCAGGGCGGGCAGGTCCCAGCTCGTGGCCTCGCCCGTCTTGTTGTCTGCCAGGCGGTAAGCCTGGGCCTGTTCCTTCGGCATGTCTGCCACATGGACCGGCGCAGTTGTCAGACCCAGATGGTGCGCCGCCTTCAGGCGGGTGTGACCAACAATGATCACGCCGTCCTTATCAACGACAATCGGTTGCCGCCAGCCAAACTGCTCGATGCTTCGGGCAACGCCGAGCACGGCTTCATCCGGTATCACACGCGGATTTCCTGGATAGGCCTTAATCTTGTCGAGTGCCCACGCCTCGACCTTCAGGGCATCAACAGCCCCGGACTCGCTTTTTCCCATGACTCAATTTCTGGATGAACCCGCCGTGTTGCACGGTGGCGGGGTGGCCTGGATGCAGGCCGGTTCAGGTCATGGGTGTTACAGCACCCGGCTTACGGTGTTGGCGCACCGTAGCCCCCGCCTCTTCAGACGGAGGTAATGCATGGTTGATGACGGAAATGCGGTCGGTCCTAACGACGCGGCGCCGAACACGGTGGCCCTTCCGAAGCTGATCGACTGCGTCGAAAAACTCGTGGATACGCTCGAGACCGCCGAAGCAACCCAGCGCGAGACGCATAAGGAGCTCACAAGGCTGCAGGTTGTCGGAGCGGCGGCCGGAGTTGGCTTGGTTCTGTCGCAGTTCACCAACGAAATGGCCACCGGCCCCGAAGTTCTCTACGGAGCAGCTGTCGTCGCGTACGCCGTTTCGCTGTTTTCAGCGTTGTGGTCGATGGACTTGATTACGAACGCCTACAACACCTATCGGATTTCGGTCTCGGAGCTTGCTGTCGCAATCCAGCAAGGTGAATTCGTCCTAACCAATGCGGAGTGTGCGTCGTTGAACATGCCAGAGGCTATCCACGCGCGAAGAGAAGAAGCGTTCGAGAAGCTGAACAACGCCCACCGCCTCTCGAGCCACTTCCACGGCGCATCGTTCTGGCTTCTCGTCATAGGCAGCGTTGCGGCAATGGCCGGTTTCATCTGCCTGCGCTTTGGATCTTAGGAAGGCGCATGCTGAACTGGCTCGACCAAAAGATCGACAACATAGTGAGGGATCGTGTCCCACCAACATTGGTGGAACCGACTCCTCTCGATGCGCATGTCAGCGCGACGTTTAAATTCGTGAAACCCTATTACCGCTTCGCTCTGTTTCTGTTCGGTTTCCAACTGATCGGCTCACTGATGGCCCGTTCGACCTTCAGCCTGGCGGACCTACTGTGGTTCTGGGCCGCTGGGCTCGCCCTGGGCGGATCGCTCGCCAGCGCGCTCGCTACGGCGTTTGTGAGGCCGACCCACAAGCACCACGAGTCCAGAGAGGGCGATCCGTTGATAATTATCGGCGGTTGGAACGAGGCGAGCAATCTGGCCGCCGCACGCCGGCTCTTTCACGCTGGGATAGCCGGTGCCGTCGGCATGGGAGCCATCGCCTTCGTGCTCGCACTGTGCGGGCTGGTGGCCGCCTTCTCCTAGCCTCCACCCCGTCACCGGATCGTGTGGAAAGCGGCCCGCCTGGTACCACGTGGCGGGCCGGTGCCTCTATGGCAATCAAGGGCTGAGGGCGCGACCCTCGTGGCGTTACGCTGCCTTGGACGCGATCCGATGCAGTTTCAGCAACCCTAACGAAAAACCGCCCGGAGCGCTGGGCGCCGGGCGGATTCTTCGAACGTAGAGATGGGAATCACAAAAACCGGACTTTGCGCAAGTGGTTTTTTCAAGAGTCTTTTCAAGCAGCTAGGTCACGCCCCTCGATGTAGAGCACCCCAACGGCTTCTAAATGCTTGTCCCACGGGGCATATCCGCTGATCGCGTCCAGGCCAGAAAGCAGCGATTTTTTTACGCCGCGCTCGCTCCGGCCAGTCCGGTTTGCGACCTCCGAAACGGTGAAACCGATCGCGCAAACCGAATCAAGGTCGAAAAAGCGCCGTTGCATGACCAGCGAACGGTGAGCCGACAAATCCATAAGGCTGGCGTCGATCACATTCATGCGCTGCATCATGGCGTCCAGGCGAGACAGGGCGCTCGCTTCTGGGTCTCCGGTGCCGTCCACTTGCTCCTTCAGCCAGGTGCTGACATTGAACCCCTGGGCCTTGAGGAAGAACGTGAGCCACACCTTGGCCGCGCAATACCGGCGAAACCTTTGCTGGGCTGAGGTGCCCAGAGATTGGCGGACACGCATCTTCTCGATTGGGTGGCTTGTGTCGAAATCCGCCCACTGATCTGCGTGCTTCGGATTGTCATTGACCCTGGCCCGGTGCGTCAGCTGGAGGTTTTCCCCGTCTCGGCCACCTGGGCTCGACGTGCGCAGCGCGAATTCCCGTCGTTCCTGCTCGGTTTTCAGCCGGGCAAGCCTGTTCTTGATCACCGTTTCATCAACCTCGGCGCGGATCACGTCCGGCGTCGACGCAGCGCTGACGATCGGATACTCGGGCAGCTCAAAGGCGGCAGCCAACCGGCGGGCCTGTGATCTGTTCAACGGCTTCGGAGCGACTGGTTCAAATACCGGATCTGTTGGACGGTTACGTCTTGGCACTACGCTATCCCCGCTGCTGCTTCGATTGCCATGCGGACACAGCGCTTCCATGCCCGTTCATTTCTTCTGAGATTGCGACTGGTCAGGCTCGCCTCGCAGGCCTTAGCGGTTCGCCGCAGGACGCTCCTGTAACCGCGTGGGACCTGCTTCCAATGGTCGGCACAAATCCATTCGGAAGAGCCGCGCTTCGGTGAGCGGGACTTGCCACAATGCGGCACTTGGCCAGGCACCCGGGTCTCTCCCGCTTTCACGATGGTGATCCTCATGCGGCAGCCCTGCCTTGGTCCAGGGAGGACAGGAGCAGAACCACCAGCCCCTGCATCTCCTTCGCTGCTGCTAGACGGTCGGGGTCCGTGGAAACCTTCTCGGGATCGATTGCGGCCACAAGCTCCACCGCCAATTCCATCGCGTGCTGGTGCGCTGCTCGGTCATGGCTGACATGGGCTCCGGTCGCTCCGATCTGGGATGCCCGCTTGCACATCTGCTCAATTGCGCGCCGTGCCGACGCCTTGCGCCTGTCGCTCCACGCGTCACTGACCAACAACGGCACATAGCTCTCGATGAGGGCCTTCATGTGGGGGTTTTCGACAACGCCAATCATACAAGCGCTCCCTGGATGAGTTGCGGATAACCGGCTCGCTCAAGCACCTCAGGGGGCGCCTGGCAGCCAGGCTCATTCGGCTTCGGGCCTGGCGCATGCCATTCGCCCTCAGTTTGGAAGTATTCCACCCGCCGGGCCCACGCCTCGGGGGTCTGGGGTGCTGCGATGGTTGTCTCTTCACATCGCTCCAGGATGCCGACGAACGCGCTTTCACGGGAGGCAAAGTCAATTCCCGCCTTCCAGTTTCGATCGTTCTGGCCGAGATGATGTGAGCTCTTCGAGATGAACTCTATGACCTGTTTCCAGCCCTTCTCGCCATGGTCACGCAACCGCATGCCAATGGCTGACTTCCGGGCCTTGGTTACCGCCTTACACTTGGGCAGGTCGCAGCGCTCAGCCATTCGGTTCCAATCATGAACCGCGTCCTCCACCCCGTAAGGGGTTTGGGGTTCTTTCTGGCCTCTGGCCTCTGGTTTCTGGGTTTTATCCTCACCCTTATGCTTTTGCTTATCCGACGACGGGAAAAGCGTTTCTTTTCCTAAAGTTGGGTTGCCTCCTTTTTTGCCGTTTTTCCGGGCTGTTCGGCTCTTCTTGTCGTCCCGGGTCATCCGCCGCGAATAAATGACGCCCTCTCTCGTGCGGGAGAAAACGCCGGCCGTTTCCAGTTCGCCGAGAAGATCGGGGACCTGGTCGGAGGGCGCTCCTGCCAACACGGCGAGCTGCATCTCATTGGGCGGTAGACCGTTGACGAGACAATGGCCGTAAGGGCTTGCCTCATGCATCAGGGCAAGCATTTCCACCCACAAACCCCGGGCGGCTAGGGAACACATGCGAAGGCGCGGATCAGCGCGCCAATCGGAAGGATAGAATTTCATCCAAGGATTGCTCATCAATACGCCTCCCGATCTCGGAAGGTCGTGGTCGAGCCGTCGAAAGCGATTTCAGCCGTGCCAATGGGTCCGTGGCGCTGCTTGCCGATGATGACCTCGGCGTGATCCTTGATGCGCTCGAACTCGTCTTCCCACGCCAGGTATTCGGGCGTTTTGTACTGAGGGCGCTCGCGCTCTTTGTAATAGGCCTCGCGGTAGACAAACATGACCACGTCCGCGTCCTGCTCGATTGACCCAGATTCGCGCAGGTCCGAGAGTTGAGGCTTCTTGTCCTGGCGCTGCTCCACCTGGCGAGACAGTTGGGAAAGCGCGATCACCGGCACATTCAGCTCCTTGGCGAGCGCCTTGAGCTTCTGCGTGACGTCGGAGATTTCTTGCACCCGACCTTCCCGCCCCTTGGACGAGGTCACAAGCTGGAGATAGTCGACGACGATCAGGTCGAGACCGGTCCTGCGCTTTTGCCGGCGCGCGGTCGCGGCGAGCTTTGCGATGTGGATGCCGCCGGTATCGTCGATGTGAAGGGGAAGGTTCTGGATCTCCAGGGCGGCTTCCCGGACCTCGCCGTACTGGTCAACGTCTAGCTGACCCTTACGCATCGCAATGCCGGAGATGCCTGTGTACTCGGAGAGCAATCGTGTCGTCAGTTGCTCCTCGGACATCTCCAACGACCAGAACCCGACGATCCCTCCGGAAACGGTCTTGCGGGTGCCATCTGGTTGGTCCTCGTACCGGTAGTTTCTGGCAACATCAAAGGCGATATTGGTTGCCAGCGAGGTCTTACCCATGGAGGGACGCCCTGCCAGGATGATGAGGTCGGACGGATGCAAGCCTCCGAGCTTCTCATCCAGGGCTTTCAGGCCGGTCGAGATGCCGCTGAGACCACCCTCATTCGCATGGGCAGCAGCGACCATGTCGAGGGACTTCGCCAGCCCTGTCTTGAACGCCTTCAGCCCCCCCTTTGCAGTGCCCTGCTCGGCTAGCGAGAACAATTCCGCCTCGGCCTCGACGATCAACTCACGTGGAGCGACATCAGTGGCATCGGTCGCGCTGACCTTTAGGGCGTTTCCAATTCGGATCAGCTCGCGTCTGGTGGCCAGCTCATAGATGATTTTGGCGTACTCTTTGGCCGCCGGAGTGTCAGCCGCGCTCTCCATAAGGACGGCCAGATAGGTGACGCCACCGATTTCCTTGAGGCCGTCATCGCGCTCGAAATGGGTCTTCAGGATGACAGCATCCACCCGGCTGCCACGGCCGATCAGATCGCTCGCCGTCTCATAGATGCGTGCATGGACCGGGTCATAGAAGTGTTCGACATGAAGGAAGTCCGAGACCCGGAAATACACCTCGTTATCGTACAACAACGCGCCCAGCAGAGCCTGCTCGGCCTCTAGGTTATGCGGTGCTGTGTCGAGAACCACCTCCGGCTCTCCGTAGTCGGCAGGCTCGTACTCCATCGGCACCAAGGCATCGTCCATCATGCGGCCTCCGACATGATCGGCCGGCGACGGAGCGCACGCGATCGAGCGAGCCGCCCAGGCTCGGCCAGCCAGTTGTTCTGGGATGGGCCTTCATGGCCCTTGGTCATCACCACCCAGCAGAAATCCTTGGTGCCTCCCGCGGGCTTGTCGCCAACACGCCAGCGATACTTGGCTTCACCATTCGCCTGGCTGATTTTCGGCTCCGGATCGTTGCAGCAGAAACGCAGGGTTTCTGGATCAAGGAAGCGTCCGGGCGGCATAGAGGGGCGGGTCGACAGAAAGTGAATTCGTGACACCGGCCAGCCGCCCATGAAGTCGTCATAGCGCCCACCAGAACTCAGGAAAGTGAGCGGCAGCAGCATCGCCACCTTCTTCCGAGCGAACCGAAGCGCCTGGTCGATAAACTCTTCCGCCAGATCGAACGGTGGATTGCAGATGATGTTGTCGACCGGCCCCACCAGCTTCCGACTGAATGCCAGGAAGTTCTGGCCGCCTTGCCCATACCCTCGGTCCACAATGTCGGTCGCAGTGACAGAAAACCCGGCGGCCTTACAGACCTTCGGGATTGTGCCGTAGCCACAGGCGGGGTCCCAGATCTGGCCGTCAAACTGTTCAGCGGCCAAGAGGAGCTCCGTGCACCAGCGTTGCTCGACATAATGCTCATGCTGTTCGCGCTCGAAGATGCGCGCGTCGATCGGCTTGCTGCTCATGCTCCAAACCCCCGGCTCTGGATCTTGCGTGTTCCTTTGGCCGGCCACGGGTTGGCAGGAGACGGGATGCCCCGATAGGAACCGTCAGCCTTCTTCCGCTGGCGCCTAGCCTGCTGTCCGGTGCGTCCGCCCTGGCGCTCGGCCTTGGCGTGCTTTCCGGTCCAATCGTCGGTTTTCTCACGGTGGCATTGGGTGCAGAGCGGCTGAAAGTTGGAAAGCTGCTCACGGGCCTTTGCGTCTTCCTCGTCGACTGCCATGCGGCGTTCTTTGATGTGATCCCACTCTGCGTCCGTGACATGGAGCTTCACACCACACGCGGCGCATTTGCCGTCATATGCGAGGAAGAGCTCGGCCTTCTGTTTACGGGTCAGCTTTCTGCGTTTCATGCAGCTCTCCGTTCGGCAGCAGCTCGCTGCTCGGCAATGGTTTGGATGGAGACGAACACGCCTGGTTCGGCGTGATAGATCTTCGACTGGGACGCCTGGCAGATCAGCGCATCGTCGCGATAGACGACGCCATTGAGGCCGTCAGTCACGGACTTGGTCAGGTTGTCCAGGTCAGGTTTCTTGGCCGGGAGGATCAGCCCAGAGAGCATGTCCTTGCGCTTGTACTTCGGTGTCGATTTGGGGATCGGCATCCGGGCGATCAGATGAAAAGCCAGGGGCTCATCCAGAAGCTTCAGCCCAGCCGTGCGCATCGCTGAACGTCCGAATAGCGCGACCAGCTCCTCGAACCGACGAGTGGTGTCCGGCGTATAGAGGCGGGCGTGACCACCGATGATGGTGGCACGCGCCCGTCCCTTGGGAACCGGCTTTCCTTTTATGAGGAAAGAAACCGGCATCAGGCAGCTGCCGGTTCTTCTGCTGCGTCATTGGCAGCATCTTCGTCGACAGGAGCGCCTTCTGCGGCCTCGGCAGCGGCGTCCGCCTCCTCCATGGCCTCTTCCAGCTCGCTCGTCGGCTCGGCATCTTCTTCGCCCGCGTCTTCATCGCTCGGGCCAGCCAGAGCCTGGAGCCCCATCACATTCTGATTGTGACAGGCCTGGAAGCCGCGTTCCCAATGAGCACGCCCTTCATCACCAGGCTTGTGCGGATTGTCTTCAATGGCCTCGCCGCGCAGATACGCATTGAAACCCTGGCTGAACCAGCGATCATCCTGCGGTGTCTTGTCCGTATCCGCGAACAGATCGAACTGATGACCCAGAGGGGATTTCATGGCGGTCAGATAGCGACCACGCTCCGCGAGCTCAGCGCGCACCTCGTCCTCGTCTTTGAGGAGATCCTTTCGGGCCTGGTCGAAGACACCCAACGTGATGCCATAACCCTTGAACTCGTTGCGCGTGTTCTTCTTGCGATCACGGATAGCCTTGAGGGCCCCCTTGGCCTTCTCTTCCTCGGCCTCGATCTCGGACATGCGACGGTGACAGGCGATGATCACATCATCGGAGAGGTTCGGTAGCGTCTCGACGTCCTTCACTTCTTCAGTCATTCCAGACTTCCTTCGGTTGGAGATTACGCAGCGTTGTCGTCGGCCTGCTGCGTGTCGGCCGGCAGCAGCCCGGCATTGCGGGCGTGCTTGGTCCTGATGGCTTGCATGAGACGGATCACGTCGTCGCACTGGCGCACGACCTCTTCCGAAGCGGATGAGCAGCCCTCGGTCGCGACGAATTTGGCAATGGCCTCGATGACCTCGGAACTCTCCTTGGAGAGATTGGCCATGTTCTCATGGGGCAGCCCTGCCATGGGCGCCTGCTGGGTACGGTCGGCCAACATCTGTCCATAGGCTGCATGGATCGGAGCCGCCCTGCCCGTCGCCCTCACGTACCAAACATCCAGGTCCAGAGCTCGGTCGACCCGGAGGGGCGTATAGTTGGACACGTCAGCATCACAGGCCGCGTTGATCGTCGCATCCGACACACCAACGTGCAGCCCCATAGGACCGGCGCCGAACAGGTTGCGGATGGTCGTCGTTGCCTCGTCAAAGGTTCCCGGCTTACGCGGCTTGTAGGCGGTCATTAAATTTCACTCGTGCTGATGTAATGGACGACAGACCAGCACCCGACCGATGTTCCCCGCAGGCGTAGCAAGTGGAGAACGAACGATGTTCGGTGAGCTGGTGGAAAAACTGGAAGACAGGTCTGCGGCGTTGAGAGAATTGGCGCAGTGCCGGATCGTGGAGCCCAAATACCGGGAGGCGCTCAACGCGGCCGCGGACCTCTATGACGCCCGAGCGGCGAACATGAGCCGGAAGAAATCGGCGTGACGCGGTGCGTACGAGTGCTGCCAATCGTAAACGCGATCGGACTCTTTTTGACGCCCCACTCGCGTACAGATTGCTGAACAACAAACACAGGGGTTCAGCATGGATGGTTACGCTCTCTTCGTGGACAGAGCGCCGGTTACGGCTGCCAAGGATAATGGCGCATGGGTTGAGCTTCAGTGCGGAGAGAAGTTCATCCAGCTCTACCTCACGAAGCACGCCGGCCTCGCGCTCGCGCATGAATTGTTCCAGGTGCTGGGATCCAGCCCGGACAACGTCACCGCATTCAAGAGATTTGGATGAGGCCTGCATCAGGCCGCGTCTTTCGAGGGGCCGAATGCGATCCCACCGAGAGAAACTGCACCATCTGAAGCGGTCACTATCTTCTGCGCCAACTCCCGGGACGGCCACTGGCGACCAGTACGGATGCGCCACACAGTCACGGCACTTGTCTCCAGGACTCGCGCGGCTTCCTTGTCAGACAGCTCAGCTGCGTCGAGCCAAGCCTGGAATGTCTCTAAATGTTTCATGGGATGTAAGTTACGTGTGATGTAATTTCATGGCAAGCACAAAATTACATCAGGCGATATGGAAGCCGCCCGAGAGGAGCGCGATCATTGGCGCCATGGATAAAGAGCTCGGAAAAACCTTCATTCGCGAGTGGCGCAAGCATCGCGAGCGCAGCCAAGAATGGCTGGCAGATGCTATTGGCATCACAACCGCCAGCCTCTCTCGCATTGAGAATGGCAAACAGCCTTACAACCAGCGTCAGCTTGAGCAGATCGCCGAGGCGCTGGAGTGCACACCGGCGGATCTTCTTTCTGTAGAGCCCGAAGCGCCTGCTGCAGAGGTCTTCAACATCTGGTCCCGCATCAGCGCTGAGAAGCGCGACCAGGCCCGCCAGATTCTTGAAACCTTCACGGACAAGAAGAAGGCCTAGGACACACCAAGTCACACAAAGACTGCTCGCCGGGTGTGAAAAAATCACACGCCGATTCCCCTTGCTGTGCGCGGCATTCGGGCGAACCCATCGAGAATTTTTACATGGGACGTAATTTTTTACTTGCCATGTAATTACACCGCATGTAACTTGCTCTCACAACCGGGGAGCAGGAAATGCACACCAACAACCAACATCGTTACACCGAAGCCGACCGCCTTCCGCTGGCGGCCTACAACTGGTTTCGCGTTCTGGCTGGCGAGTTTCGCCCGGAGCTGGAACTGGTTGACGGTGGTTGGAGCTACGGTGATCACCCGAACGACCTCAGCGACAGCTCTGCTCGCGTTTACGAGCAACAGGGCCTCGTTGAGAAGCGCCTCTCCCCGAACCGTTTCTATTACCAGTACAAACTGACCGCGAAGGGCTTCGAGCGTCTGGCTCTGGCTGAGGCTGCCCGTCGCCCGAATGCGGTCATTTCCGAACAGAAGGAGGCCGCTTGATGGATGCGATCACGAACACCGAGAACCAATGGTTCAGGGATGCAGCCGAACGCCTTGTTGTCACGGAAGGCGTGGAGAAGGCCCAACGCGTTGCGGATTTTCATCGCCGCAAGCCTATGCCTAGCGCCTCCTTCTACCCCGACATGATCGAGGCTGCGATTGCTGCTCAAACCCAACAGGTGGCAGCATGAACGCGATCTTCAACCTCCTGAACCAGGTCGACGAAGAGCTCGGCAATGCTGACCAGTCCGCACGAAAGGCGATGCGGTACGTGGGGAAGGCTGAGAGCACGATCTACAACATTTCCGTGCCCAAGGATTCAGCTTCCCTGGAAGCGGCCAAGCGACACATTCAAGCAGGTATCGACGCATCAGAGCGCGCCCTTCAGGTGCTCTCGACTGTCGACGATCTGCGACCCGACCTCACTGAGGGGAAACCCTGTCCCGTCTCCTCAGTGAAAAGCGACCCCGCTGGCGCGGGCAACCATCCGAGCACTCCTGATCAACCCTCCCCCGATCAGGATGGCCAGCGGGGTCGTCCCTTCACCCTTATCAATGGTTCGGCGGGCTCTGGAACTCCTCCCCAAAGCCCAGAGCCGCCGGAGGCGGCATGAACTCTGTGCGACCGCATAGACGAGTGCCCCTCACTCTGACCGGCTGGATTGTCGTGTTGAGCGCGCCCGCCCTTCTCGCCTGCCTGGCCGGTCTCTTTCTCCGATAGGACGTTGAACAATGCCTAACGACACGACGGGTAAAGTGTGCCCTGACGAACTCAACATTGCGAAAATTGATCGCCCGGGCGTCTACGATCTGCCGATGGAGTTCTATCACGGTGACTGCTGTGTCGGCCCGTCGATCTCCTCATCTGGCCTGCGCAAGATCGAGGCATTCTCACCGGCCCACTATTTCGTTGAGAGCTATCTCAATCCGGACCGTGCGGCGATAGACACCAAGGCACTGGCTTTCGGTCGCGCCGCACACTCCCTGCTGCTCGGTGATGAGCCATTCGCACGCTCGTTCACGCTTGTGCCGTTCACCAACTGGAACAAGAACGAGGCCGATGGCGAAGCGGACGGTGTCGTGATTGGCGATTGGACCGTCACCGCGAAACGCAAGTGGAAAACCGACCAACAGGCGACACGGCGCACCCTCGTCATGCCTGATCAGATGGACACCATCAAAGGCATGAAATCAGCTCTGGAAGCACACCCGATCGTACAGGGCGGTGTTTTCCAGGGAGAAGTCGAGAAATCGATTATCTGGCAGGACGAAGAGACCGGTGTCTGGCTTAAGGCGCGCCCTGATGTGATCCCAGCTATCTCGGTCGACGGCCTGCACGCCGATGACACCTTGGCCGATTACAAAACGACCACCGATGCGCGACACCGTGCCCGTCAGCGAGACATCATCGAACGGGGCTACGCACAACAGCTCGCACTCTGCGCTGAGGGCCTATGGCACACACGTCGCCAGGAAATTCGGTGCTTTGTCCTGGTGATGCAGGAGAAGGCGCCACCCTACGCCGTCGTACCCATCGAGCTCAGCCAAGATTTGATCTGGCGGGCCGCTCAACTCAACCGACGCGCCATTAGGACCTTCGCTGAATGCGTCCAGAACAACGACTGGCCGGCCTACGACGTACCCAGCGGGTGCATCGAGACGCCCGACTGGCTTCACCAACGCCTGCAGGCCGAAGAGGACGCAGGCCTGCTACCACCGGCACCTGCATGGTGCGAAAACCTCAAGAACATGGAGCAAGCCGCATGAACCATCAGCTCGCGGTTACTGATCCCCTTACTCTGGACCAAGGCGACCGTGTCTCTGCGATCGCAGAACGCACCAGCTTTGGCGTCGAAGGGGCAATCAACGTGGACAGCCTGCCTCAGGTCGTCGAGTTCGCAAAACTTATGTGCCAGGCCCAACAGGGCGTACCAAAGCCGTTCCGGAACCAGCCGGGGCTGTGCCTCGCTGTCGCCATGCAGGCGCTGCGCTGGCGAATGGACCCTTTCGGCGTTTGTCAGAACGCCTATGTGGTGAACGACAAGGTCGCCTACGAGGCAAAGGTCATCAAAGCAGCCATTGATCTCAATGCGCCACTCGTCGAGCCGCTCGACTTCCAATACTCCGGCAGCGGCGAAACACGGTCTTGCGCCTGCATAGGAAAGTTCAAAAGCCATGACGGCAAGGTGGTGAGCCGCACGTACGAGACACCAACGCTGGGCAAGATCACACCGAAGAACAGCCCCCTTTGGAAGAATGACCCCGACCAGCAATTGGCCTACTTCGCTGCACGTGCCTGGGGGCGCCGGTTCACACCCGGTGTCATGCTCGGCGTCGTCAGCAAGGACGAGATGGCAGACCAGGGAAGCGTTATCAATCATCGCTCAAACAGCTCAGAGGGGATGCACAGGCGCTTCCTCAAGGCTGAACCGACCACTGACACTCTAGCCCCCGATCAGAGCTCGCACGCCCCCTGTAGCTCAACGCTGACGATGTTCACCGAGCAATTGAGCGAGATCGCCGACCTCGGCGAACTCGGCGAGGCCTTCAACGACCTGCAACACTCAGAGGATTGGGCTCAGGCCACAGCCGCGGAACAAGACACCGTCCGAGCAGCGCATGAAACACGAGCGCGAACACTTCTCGCTAACGAGGTTGCAACCGCAGATTTCGCAAATGGGGAGATAGACGCTATTGAGAACGAGACCACAGAACATGGAGCGGCCACATGAGCACCCGTACACCGACGGATATCGATAAGCACGTTGGCGCACGCCTTCGTTTGCGCCGAGCGCACCTGAAGCTCAGCCAAAGCGACCTTGGCGACAAGCTCGGCGTGACCTTCCAACAGATCCAAAAGTATGAGCGCGGTACGAACCGTGTTGGAGCAAGCCGTCTCTTCCACGTCGGGCGCGTTCTGAAGGTTCCCGTTGCCTACTTTTTCGAGGGTCTCGACGACCAGGGCGTAACCGCGCTGGACGAAGAGACCGCGGACAAGGTCTACGAATTCATCGCGAGCCCCGACGGACTGGCACTCGCAAGCGCCTTCGCCGAAGTGAAAGATCAAAAGGTTCGTCGCAGCCTGATTGAGCTCGTACGCACCCTTCGATCTGAGGCGTAGCCAAGCGCCCTGGACGCCAGAAGGCCACTAACAATTCAAATTCCGACGATCCGCCCCATGCAACGCGCACTGACGATACAAGAAGCGGCAAAGCTCATGGCTGTTTCAGCTAGAGTCTTGGCCAAAGACCTCGAGGCGCGAGGCCTATGCTTCTACGTGGGTAAGCGCCGGCGTGTCACCATGGACCAACTTGAAGCGTACAAGGCCCTGCAGACACCATGCCCCTCAAACTCATCAAACGTGGAGATTGGTGGCACATTCAAGGCACCCACCACGGGGTCTCCGTCCGCAAGGCTGCTGGCACAACTGTCAGAGCCGAAGCCGAAACCGTCCGAGAAAAGTACGAGCGCGCGATCTATGCGCAGAAGGTCCTAGGGGAAGCTCGGCCGGTTGGCTTTGCGGAAGCCGCAGAAGCCTACCTTGAGCATGGCGAGGCCAAGTACATGCTCAAAGTCGTCCAGGCGTTTATGGACCGGCCGATCTCAGAAATCCGGCAACCGGATTTGGATCGGGCCGCACGAGAGGCCTACCCAAGCGCTAAACCATCCACCGTCAATCGGCAGTTCTACACGCCAGCGATCGCCGTCCTTCGATTTGCGGCAGACCAGGATTGGTGTCGGCATCGAAAATGGAAACGGCCCAAACAGCCAGAGGGGCGAACAGACTGGCGCACGCCCGAAGAGATCGAAGAATTCATCCAGGCCGCGCCATGGCACGTGGCACGAAACGTCATCATCTATCTTGGCACCATGATGCGAGCGAGCGAAGGCGTTGAGCTGGATGTGCGGGATGTGTCCCAGGACGGCAGGAAGATCACCCTGTGGGGCGAGAGCACCAAAGGCGGGTACACACGCTCTATAGAGCCTCTGTCGCGCGCCCGGCCGCTATTGATGGATCTATCGCGCCCGCCGATCTGCGCAGACGACCAGAAGCGCTACCATGCCTACGACGCGATCAACACGTCCATCGCCCGGGTTTGTCGTGAGAACGGACTGCCGCATTTTTCCTGCCATGTCCTGCGCCACACGGGCGCTACGTGGCGCTACGCGCTTGACCCCGACCTGCCCAGACTGCAAGCCTACGGCGGGTGGAAAAGCCTCGCGATGGTGCAGCGCTACGTGCACGCCGCAACACCTGATCTGCCAGAGCGCCTAGAGCGCCACGGCTGGACGCTCTGACACAATCCTTACACAATCTCAGGCACATGAACGGCAACGTGCTTGCTATACTTGGGTGAAAGAGAAAGCCGCAGTTTCCTTGGTAAGGGTGAGGCCGAGAGTTCAATTCTCTCTCGCGGCACCATTCCCCCAAAGCTCACAGCCTTCTCGGACCGCCCGGCTCCGCTCGTACGTACGAACACGAAAATGGGGGCCTGCAAGCAAGCCCCCTTTCGTAACGCTGAACCCTCTCAGCGAGATATGTAGCGCGTCTAGTTAATGGCGCGCGGGATGTTGGCGACGGTGAAATGGAAGTAACCGGCCTCACGAACACGCTCCTGCAACAGGGCCTCACCCTCGCTGACGGCGGCTTGCAGGCACTCCTGTTGGTCGGAGCGAAGTGACAGGGCGCGTGTGTCGCGATTCGCACAGACGTCTTCAGCGGCTCGCAGGATATCCGCGCGGATAGAGGCCTGGCCGGCTTCAGTCGCCAGATCTGCCGGATGGAAATCCACAATCTGGGTCGGCTCGGCCGCGGAAGCGCTGGCACCTGCCAGCAGGGTTGCAGCAATGGCGAGGGGGAGAATCGCATGTTTCATTGGGGGGACCTTTCTCTGCACCAATTGAACGATCCGCGCCCCACGATCTCATGCCGTGTGTGTGCTGAACCGTTGATGGGATCATCGCCCGGCGCACCTGTCCTCAGCATTTCGCCCGTATTAGACATTTGAGAACTTCTGTTGAGGTTCCGGACAGGTTTTCAACAGGTTCGTCTTCGCGCGCTGCCTCGGCTCCCATCTGCAAGCTCGGCCAGCATCTGGCCCCGCCATGTTGGCGGCGCTAAAACACGTGCGGGACCGAGGGGACGTCATGCAATCTGATCTGATGCGTGCAGGAGCAGCGCTTGTCGTTGCGGCCATGATGGCCGGTGGCGCGGTATGGGCGTCCCCCCATCTGGGCCTGGCAGCGGACCTGCCGAGAGAGGAGCGCCTCTACTCCATTCTCAACATCACCGAGGACCCGTCTGTCTGGGCAGCTTGCCCCCTGCATCAGCCGGCGCTGAGATCACAGATCGAATCGCGCCTTGCCGCCGAACGCCTGGATGGTGTTTTCAGCCCGATCGCGGAGGGGCCAGATGTAATGATGCATGAGGTCGAGGCGCGCCTCGCCGATGACGAGGTTTGCGACTGGACAATCCGCGTGAACTATCAGGGCAATAGTCATACGCTTGCGCGATGAGCGCGTTTTTCCCCGACATCACCCCCTTCAATTCCGGCCGTTTCGAAACGGGAGACGGGCATGAGCTCTTCTGGCAGGAATGCGGCAATCCGGCGGGTATCCCCCTACTCTTCCTGCATGGCGGGCCAGGTTCGGGGTGTTCACCGAAATATCGCCGGGTCTTCGATCCCCAGCGGTTTCGCATCCTCATGCTGGACCAGCGCGGCGCAGGACAATCCCGCCCGGTCGCCAGTCTCGAGCACAACACCACTGCTCATCTGATCGACGACCTCGAAATCCTTCGCGACACGCTCGGGCTGAACCGATGGATTGTCTACGGACCGTCCTGGGGCTCCACCCTTGCGCTCGCCTACGCGCAAGCTCATCCGGAACGGATCAGCGGACTTGTCGTACAGGCCGTCTTCCTGGGCACAGAGAGTGAGCTGAACTGGTGGCACAGTCCGGACGGGCTGCAGCGCTTCTTCCCGGACGCGTGGGACGCCTTCATCAGCCCGGTGCCGATACCCGCACGCGAAAGCGCCACAAACGTCATGGACTGGTATCTGGATGTCATGCGCGCGGAGCAGGCGGCAGGCTATCCGCTGCTGGCCAACTTGGCGACGGCCTCTCTTGACGAACTGCGGCGCTCCGCCGTCTATCGCTGGACTGAGTATGAAGACCGCACCTCCTACCTGGAAAACTCGCCGCAGGAAGTCCTGGAGAGCCTGCGCGAGCGTGGCGCGGATTATATCGCCTCACATTCCCTGATCGAGGCGCACTACTTCCAGAACCGGTGTTTCCTGAAACCCGACCAGCTTATCCAGGACGCCCACCGCCTCGCGGACATTCCGATGGCGATCCTGCACAGCCGGTATGACATGGTCTGCCCGCCTCAGTCCGCCTTCCGCCTGGCTGCGGCCTGTCCGCATGCGGACTTCCGTCTTGTACCGGTCAACGGGCACGGCATGACGGAAACGACACAGGCGGTGCTGCGGGAGATCATGAGTGGGTTTGAGGGTTAGTCCGGCGCTTCCGGCACCACGGCGTGGATAGCTACCCTCACCGTACCGCCAGCGAAATCACCCCCATTCGCCGTCAAAACAACGGGCGTTTCAGCGTAAAAGGCCTGGGGGCCGATCACGCCGACATTGGACGCGCCCGCGGCAATACCGAGTGATCCGCCGAACTTGGACGTCTCGCTGGCTATGCCGCAGTCGAAACTGGTGGCACCGTTGATCACGCTGATGGTTCTCACGGAGACGCCAAAGACGATTGCGCGATCAGGGATGGTGATCGTCGTCTGAACGCTTGCGCCCGCAAGAGCGCCCAACTCCTCCTCCAGCAAGACCGCCTTGGTCAGTGCGCCCATCTCGCCAAGCGCCAGGACGCGTTCGGAAGTCTCATAGGCTGCGGTCCAGTGCCCGTCTCCAAAGACACAGCGAGTGCCCTCATCAATCACCCAGCCCTGCCAACCGGTCTGAGGAATAATCTCGCTCCAGGAACCGTCCCGCCACAACGCTATCGAGGCGGTCGACATCGCGGACCAGTCGGTTCCGCTTGCTCCGGCCGGCAGGATCCAGGCCTGGCCATTCACGGGCGATGAGGGCTGAGCCGTGAGGACGCGGCTCTCCACGCTCAACTGAACCAGCGTGTCGAGACGCAGCAGGCTCTCATTCACGGTGACATGTTTCTGGGCCTGGTCCGGCATGACGAGCGGAAGTGACAGGCGCGGGCTTTGTTCGGACATGACGATCTCCTTGCTGTATGTAAAGCATGCAAGGTGGCCGGGGCGGGTGGAGAGGCTCGCGCACTATCCATGCGCATATCGCGCACTTGACGCAGGCCCCTCTCATGCCTTTTCTCCGCCCAACAGGATCATTGCGCCGCGAGGAATTTGTCCGATGAGCGAAACTATCCACACCATGTCCGGGGGATTTGCCGCAAAAACCGCCGAAGACTGGCGCCCGCTGGCCGAAAAGGCCCTGCGCGGAGCGGATTTCGACGAGACACTCGGGCGGGCCAGCGCGGATGGTATTGATCGCGGCCCGGCCTTTTTCGAGCGGGCTGACAATGCGGGTGCCGTGGACTTGCGTGAGCGCGACCTACACCTGCCCTGGGGCATGCGCGCCTCCATCGTTGAAGCGACTCCGGAAACTGCCAATGAAGCGGCTCTCGCAGATTTGATGGGCGGAGTTTCGGAGCTGGAACTCAATCTCGACCCGCGGGGCGAAACCGGTCTCGCGGCGAATGATGTCGACGCGTTGGACGCGGCCCTCAAGGGAGTCGACCTGTCTCTCGCTCCGATCCACCTCGATGTCATCCTGGGCCAGGGCACGCACGCCCATCACCTGCTCGCACTTTATGCGCGTCGTCGGATTGACGGTGAAACGCTCGAGGGCGGTCTGGGGCTCAACCCGATCGGCCGCGCTGCACGCCAGAATGTGGACTTGGATCCGGAGTGTTTCGACAAGGCCAAAGCCCACGTTCAGCTCTGCCAGGCCGCGTTTCCGAAACTGAAGACCTTCCGTGCTGACGGCGCCCTCGCCTTCGAGGCCGGTGCGACTGAAGCACAGGAACTCGCCGTCATGGCCGGCAAGGTCGCGGCCTACATGCGCCTTATGGGTGAATGCGGCATGAGCGCGGATGAGGCGTCTCAGGCCATCGAGATCAAGCTTGCAGCCGACACTGACATTCACCTCACCATCGCCAAGCTGCGGGCGGCACGCCGGGTATTCGCGCAGATCGCCAGCAGCTTCGGTGCAACACAAACACGCGCCAACATCCATGTCGTCACGGCAGGACGCATGCTCAGCGCCCAGGATCCGTGGACCAATCTGATCCGCAATGCCTGCGCAGGTTTCGCCGCAGCGGCCGGCGGCGCGGACTGCATCACCATCCGCCCGCTCACGGACGCGATCGCCCGCCCCGGCGGGTTTGCACGCCGCGTCGCGCGCAATCTCCACATCCTGCTGGCCGAGGAGAGCCACGCCGGCAAGGTCACGGACCCGGCAGCCGGCGGCTATTTGCACGAACACCTGACCGAGCAGCTGGCACAGAAGGCCTGGTCGTTGTTCCAGGACATCGAGCGCAAGGGCGGGCTTGTCGAGGCCTTTGGCGACGGATCGCTGCAGGCCGAGATCGCTGCGGCGCGTGAAGCCCGACTGCAGCAGATTGCCGATGGCAAAGAAATCATTCTGGGTGTCACCAAATACCCAGACCCGGATCCGAAACCCGTCGAGACTGGTGGTACCTGGGGCGAGATGACCTCCCCCGACAGCCCTCTTGCTCCCGTCTTGCTTGCGGCCTCCTTCGAAGGAGAGAAGTAATGCAGAACCCTGACTTCACTCAGATCGAGCTCGGCGCGCTGGAGACCGGCAATGATGGCGCTCGCCGCGAATGGACGCCGGCAGAAGGCATTCCGATCAAGTCGCAATACCGCGCCGGCGACAGCGAGGGCATTGATTTCCTGACCAGTGTTCCGGGCGCAGCGCCCTTTGTGCGCGGCCCCTATCCGACCATGTATGGCCAGCGCCCCTGGACCATCCGTCAATATGCCGGTTTCTCGACGGCGGAAGACTCCAACGCCTTCTACCGCCGCAATCTGGCCGCCGGCCAGAAAGGCCTTTCGGTTGCTTTCGACCTGGCCACTCACCGCGGTTATGACAGTGACCATGAACGTGTTGCCGGTGATGTCGGCATGGCCGGTGTGGCGATCGACAGCATCTATGACATGCGGACCCTGTTTGACGGCATCCCACTCGACCAGATGTCCGTCTCGATGACGATGAATGGCGCGGTCCTGCCGGTCCTCGCACTCTACATCGTTGCGGCCGAGGAACAGGGCGTCAGCCCGGATAAACTCTCCGGTACGATCCAGAACGACATCCTCAAGGAATTCATGGTGCGGAACACCTATATCTATCCGCCCCAGCCTTCCATGCGCATCATCTCGGACATCTTTGCCTATACCTCGGCAAACATGCCGAAATACAACTCGATCTCGATCTCGGGCTATCACATGCAGGAGGCCGGCGCGCCGGCGGATCTGGAGCTGGCCTACACGATCGCGGACGGTCTGGAATACATCCAGACGGGTGTGGATGCCGGCCTCGACGTGGACGCTTTCGCGCCTCGTCTCTCCTTCTTCTTCGGCATCGGCATGAATGTCTTCATGGAGATCGCCAAGCTTCGCGCGGCGCGCCTGTTGTGGGCCAAGCTGGTCAAGGAGCGCTTTGCGCCGAAATCCGACAAGTCGATCTGCCTGCGCACGCACTGCCAGACCTCCGGCTGGTCGCTGACGGCCCAGGATGTGTTCAACAATGTTGGCCGTACAGCACTGGAAGCCATTGCGGCGGTGGATGGTCACACCCAATCCCTGCACACCAACTCGCTGGACGAAGCCCTGGCCCTGCCGACGGATTTCTCCGCACGCATTGCCCGCAACACTCAGCTTCTGCTGCAGACCGAGGCTCATCTGTGTGACGCCGCCGACCCGTGGGGCGGCAGCCACTATATCGAACGCCTGACCCACGATCTGGCAGCCAAGGCGCTCGATCATATCGCCGAGGTCGACAAGCTGGGCGGCATGGCCAAGGCGATTGATGCCGGCATCCCGAAACTGCGGATTGAAGAAGCTGCTGCCCGCACCCAGGCGATGATCGATAGCGGTCAGCAGACGATTACCGGCGTCAACAAGTTCCGTCTCGACGAGGAAGAAGACGTTCCGGTTCTCAAGGTCGACAATTACCTGGTTCGAAAACAGCAGATCGAGAAGCTCGAACGCCTGCGCCAGGAGCGCGACAGCGCCGAGGTCGAAAGCAAGCTGGACGGGCTGGCCAATGCCGCGCGCGCGGGTGACGGCAATTTGCTGGCACTGGCCGTCGACGCAGCACGCGCCAAGGCGACCGTCGGCGAGATTTCAGACGCGATGGAGCGCTCCTTCAACCGCCATGTGGCAAAGATCCAGACGGTCAAAGGCGTCTATGCCGCCGCAGCAGGTGATGATGACCGCATCAAGCTGGCAAAACGATTTGCTGCAGACTTTGCAAAGCGTCACGGCCGCAAGCCCAAGATCTTGATCGCCAAGCTGGGCCAGGACGGGCATGACCGCGGCCAGAAAGTCGTCGCCTCGGCCTATGCCGACCTCGGCTGGGAGGTCGTCGCCGGACCGCTCTTCCAGACACCGCAAGAGGCTGCGGCACTGGCGGTGGAGGAAAACGTTCACGCCGCTGCAGCCTCGTCACTGGCGGCCGGTCACCTGACCCTGGTACCCGAGCTGCGCAATGCGCTGCGCGACAACGGGCGTGACGACATTCTGGTGATTGTTGGCGGCGTTATCCCGCCGGACGACGAGCCGGTCCTGCGCCAGATGGGTGCAGCCGCAGTTTTCCCGCCGGGCACAATCATCGCAGACAGTGCCATCGTGATGCTGGAGCGTATGGGCGTCGATATCGAGGCAGAATTGGCAGAATAAGCTGGTCGTCGGCCCCTTC
The DNA here is from genome assembly GCF_047123815.1 of Maricaulis sp. MIT060901. Classification (NCBI taxonomy): domain Bacteria; kingdom Pseudomonadati; phylum Pseudomonadota; class Alphaproteobacteria; order Maricaulales; family Maricaulaceae; genus Maricaulis; species Maricaulis sp. MIT060901. The sequence continues at coordinate 2,907,465 of NZ_CP138920.1, read as the reverse complement.
TCTCCGCTAAGCTGATATTGGATCAGGAGGGGCCCCATGCGCTTTTTCAGTGTTGCACTGGCAGCCAGCATCACGCTCGCGGCATGTTCATCATCGGATGACGAGATCAGCGCTGACATGCGCTGTCTGGTCGGGAGTTACCGCGTGGCTACCGGCGATGTGATCGATGTCGGCCTGTCCAGTTCGGATCATTTGCGCTGGCGTGTCATGTCGGGCGAAGTGGGCCGCGTCAGCCGCGACGAGGACGGCGTCTGGACGGGCACAACGGGTTGGAGCGACCTGCCCCACACCGCCCGGCTGGCAATGACCACCTGCGGTGATGACGGGATAGAGATCAACGGCATTGATAGCCTGCAGGGTCATGCGACCCGCATCTCCCATGATATTCAGGACGTCCGCTTTACAGGCGCGGACGAAGAGCTCGCGGGCCGCCTGGTCATGCCAGCGGGCTACGAACCGGTGCCGATCGTTGTCCTCGTGCACGGATCGGAAGACTGGAGCGCGCGGGATTATGCCTTCCTGCAGCGGATGTTGCCGGCCCATGGCATCGGTGCCTTCGTCTATGACAAGCGGGGCACAGGCGCATCGACGGGGGAGTACACCCAGGACTTCGACCTGTTGGCTGCGGATGCGGCAGCCGCTCACCGAACTGCCCTGGAACTGGCCGCCGGGCGCGCCTCGAGCTCCGGCTATCTCGGGGGCAGCCAGGGTGGATGGGTCGCGCCACTGGCAGCGACCCTCAGCCAACCCGATTTTGTCATCGCCAGCTTCGGACTGGCGGAAAGCCCGCTGGCCGAGGACCGCGAGCAGGTGCAGATGGAATTGCGGGAGGCCGGTTATGATGACGCGGTGCTGGACCGCGCCCGCCAGGTCACCGACATCACCGGCCGGCTGCTGGCCTCGAATTTCCAGGACGGAGCTGAAGACCTCGCCCGAGTTCGCCGCGAATGGGGCGATGAAGCCTGGTTCCAGGAGATGCGCGGAGAGATAACCGGCGAAATGACCATGAGACCGCTGTGGCAATTCCGGATGGGCTATCGCTTCCTTGGCGTTGGCACCAGCTGGGGCCATGAACCCGTGCCCGTCCTGCGCAAGGTCGGTGTCCCCATGCTGTGGGTGCTCGCCGGTGCGGACCGAGAGGCGCCGTCGGCCCCGACGCGCCAGATCCTGACCGAATTGCAGAGCGATGGACACATCATCGATATCGCATTCTTCCCGGACACGGATCACGGGATAACGCGGTTTGTCGAAGCCGAGGACGGTAGCCGCCAGGGGTTGGGATATGCGCAGGGCTATCTGGAGATGCTGGTCGACTGGTCCCGACACCAGGCCTTCACCCAGACCTATGGCAACGCCGAGTTATCACCCTTTGCCGCCCCCCCGCTCGACGACCTCGCCAATGAGGATTGATCCAGCTGCCGCGACGGGCTTTCATAGGGCCAGCGTGAAGGAATTTCGAATGCGTGTTTTGCCTCCCATCCTGGCGTCTGCGGCTCTTGTCGCCTGCGCTAACACTCCGACGACCTATACCCCTGCGAACGGCCGTGACCGCGGTTATTCGGAACAGCAGATCGAGAGCGATCGCTTCCGGATTCACTTCGATGCGGGCTCGGACATGTCCCTTCGTGACGCGGAGGACATGGCTCTTCGGCGCGCTGCAGAAGTCACGCTGCTCAATGATGGCGAATGGTTCCTCGTCGTCTCTAGCTCGCGTGACGGCAATGAGCGCGACCCGGTCCGCGTTCGGACGGGTGTCAGCCACAGATTTGGTTCCGGAGGACGTTCAGGCACGTCAGTTGGCCTCGGCGTACACTTTGACGGCGATGCCGGTGAGAAGCGTGTCTCCCTGGAGATCCTTATCCGAACGGGTGAGATGCCGCAGGATCGGAACGCCTACAACGCAATCGATGTCCTCAACTACGCAGAAATCGACTAGTCGCTGAGCAGGCCCAGCTCTCTCTGCTTCTTCTTGGTCAGACCCGCCGCCACGAGACGGTGGCTCTCGCGGATATAGTCGCGCAGCGCAGCATCATCGAGGCCCGGCTCTTCATAATGCTGGATCCAGCTCATTCCCCGCGACGCAAGATAAGGCGCCGGCCGCAGGCCCGGCTGGTCTTGCAGGATTTCGAAGGAGATGTCCGAAACCTTGAAGGAAAGGCGGGGCCCCTCTTCCTCACTGAAGCCCGCGATCACGAAGACTTTGCCGCCCACCTTCCAGACATCATGCCCCCCCCACTGAACAACATGGCTGGTCGCCGGAAGAGCAGCACAAAACGCATGAAAATCATCCGCAGACCGCATGGCTAGCCGACGAGAGAACGGGCCTGCCCGACCCAGTCATCCCGGGTAATCCGGCCGCGTCCATTGATGAGGGCATCCCAGTCTTCAACATCCGTGTCGGACCAGGCGGCGATCTGGGCGAAACGGGTCACGCCGCCGTCATGCAGCGCCGCAGCGGCCTTTGGGCCCAAGCCCTTGATCTTCGTCAAATCGTCAGCTGGAGCATCTGCCTTGGCGGGCTTCGCCGCAGTCTTCCCGCGCTTGGCGGAGGGGGTCGGCTTGACCACTTTCGGAGTGGGTGTCTCGGCAGCCGGATCTGGTTCCTGCTCGTCTGCGTTGACTGCCCCGGTATCCGCCTCGGCTTTCGCTGGCGCGGGTGCACTCTGCGCCGGCACGGGTTGCACGTTTGGCGAGACATCTTTCTGGCGGGCTTCGGATTCACCTAGGCGACGGGCCAGGTTTTCATTTTCCGCGCGCAGGCGGGACGCTTCCGCCAGAGCCTGGTCAGCTTCAGCGCTTCGCGCATCACCGCTCCAAATCTGTCTTCCGAAGAACAGGCCCAGCGCAAACGCTGCCAACAGGATCAGTCCCATCTGCCAGATCAACCAAAACATGGCCTACCCCTCATCGCTTTCCACTTCGAACTGAAGCAATCGGACCTGATTGTTCTCCAGTACGATATTCAATCTCTCGGTTGGCGCTCCGGCCTGGACCATCAACGCCCGCACGCGGTCAGCCCGGCTCGCAGCCAACTCCGCACCGCCTTCTTCAACGCCAATCCCGATCCGCAACGTGGGCTCTCCGGGACAGGCCTGGAAAACACGAGCCATGCGTCGCAGCGCCACTTCAGTAAAGGGGCTGGGTTCAACACCGCCATGGTCGAAACGTAATTCGTCTTCATCAGCACTGCGAGCTGCCCGCAGAACAGTCTGGCATCCCGCGCTTCCGGCGATGGAAACTTCCGCCGGCGCTCCGGACGGAGTCACTACGGAAGCGGCTTCATATCCCTCGGGCATATTGACCAGGGCGCGCGTCACCGAACGGGCGATCTGCGGGTTGGCCGCTTCGCCGATCAGGGCTGCGGAAGTGCCGGAAAGATAAATGGAACCTTGCTCAAGGCGCGCCAATTGACCCAGCAATCTCCTGACCGCTTCGTCCCAGCCAGCGATTTCCTCACCGCCCGGAACAATCGTCAGGTCCACTGCGGAACCCTGGGAAAATGTCGCGGAGGAAAAGCTGCCGATTTCCTGACGCATGGCATCGGTTGCAGCGCCGCCACTGATATGGACACGGCCTGCGGAAATCATATCGCCGCGAATATAAAAGCCACGGGATCGGGTCTCGGCGACCATCTCATCGACAACACGGCTAATTCCACCGGCAACGCGGCCACCAGACCAGGTCGAGGCACGCACAATCGCGATCGCAGCCTGCTGTTGATCTTCGTCGGGGGCTGCGCCGGTCAAGGTGGCAACCTGGCCATCCATCCGAACCTGAGCCCAGCTATAGCCACGACGATCCAGCGCATCCTGGGCATTGGCCTGCAGGCGACGCTCAAGTGTTCCTACGGAAACCGGACCAAAATTCACGGCCAGCGCGGTCAATACCAGCCAGGCCCCGGCGGCCATTAGGAGAAGTCGTTTGGTACGCTGTGTCATCTCGCCTTCTCTCTACCCATGATCGTCGGCAGTCCGCCTAACACCCATTGCCCGATTCTAGTGGTGAAAATCACCTTAAAAAACAACTCATGACACTGACCTAGATAACACCGAGCCGACAGGCCTAACAAGTCTGACAAAACGGCTAAGTCACGCTGATAGAAAAGGGCAAACGTGAATTAAGCCATCACTTGCGAAGCAAAGTGGAAAAGTTCGGTCGTCTACGCGTTTACCTACAAGAGGAAACTAGATTAGGCTTCATCCCGCGGTGTCGGCCCAGATGCTTATCTTGTCTGATTTAGATGCGCTGGCCCGCTGGACTACCAGATGCGTCAGTCTAGGTCTTAAGGAGGAGAAAACAAAAAGACCACACCCGAACAAGAAGCATCTTCGCTTCAGCCAACACACCGACCGAAATGAGTGCTCGATGCGCGAACGGTCGAGATAGTCTGGTTCTGAAGAATCGTGACCGAAAGCTATCGAAGGCATGCCGCCCGGACTGAGGCAACAAATACAGACGGATCGATAATTAGGGGAGAAAACATGAAACTCGACATCACCAAAGCGCTCCTTGCGGGCGCTAGTGCCATTGCGATATGCGCATCAGGCGCCAACGCGCAGGACAACCAGGAACAACGCCGAGGCAGCGTTCAAAGTGTCATCTCTGACACAATCACCGTAACTGCAACAAAACGACCGGATGCGGAAGACGTTCAGGACGTCGCCATTTCGGTATCTGCATTTAACGCCAATACCCTGGACGCGCTAAACATGCGTGATCTTGAAAGCCTTAGCTATTCCATTCCCAACGTCACTCTCGATGACATTGCAACGTCGCGAGGCACCGCGAACTTTTCAATTCGGGGCCTGGGCGTGAATTCGTCCATTCCGTCGATTGACCCGACAGTCGGCGTCTTCATCGACGGCGTGTATATGGGATATAATGGCGGACTTGTCTTCGACATGTTCGATCTGGATTCCATCGAAGTTCTCCGTGGTCCCCAGGGCCTTTTGTTCGGTCGCAACACGACCGGCGGCGCGATCGTCATCAATACCGGTTCGCCGACGGACGAGTTCACCTGGGGTGCGCGCTATACGTTCGAAGGCCCCATGGATGACGACCGCGGCAGCAGCGCTCACACCCTGCAGGGCTATGTTTCGGGGCCGATTGTAGAAGGTGTCCTGAATGGTCGCCTGTCCATGTACCGCAACGACGATGGTGGCTATTTCACGAATCTGCTTGACGGCTCCGACCACGGTGCCAATGAAGCCACCATCATCCGTGGTTCGCTTGAGTGGACGCCGAGTGACGATCTCAGCATCCTAGCCAAGCTGGAAAATTCGTCCGGCGATGGCGACGGCCCTTCAACTCAGAACCGTGGTATTTTCGAACGCAGCACGTTCGATTTCTCGATCGACGAACGTGGGTTTTATGAATCAGATGCATGGCTGGGTTCGATACGCGCCGACCTGAACGTTGATTTCGGTAACGGCACGATCACCAATATTTTCGGCTTCCGTGATTCCGAAGGCAGCTCCTATGGCGATATCGATTCGACACCGGGCTTCTTCTTCCACTCGGGTTCCGAAACCACGCAGGAACAAATTTCCAACGAGCTTCGGTATGCGGGCACGTTCGGCAATGTCGATGTAACGACCGGTATCTATTATTTCGATCAGGAGATCGCCTATACCGAGACCCGTGATCTGCCGACCGTCTCTGCTGCACGCTTCTTCGGCGGTGGCCGCCAAGACCACACGGTCTTCGGCCTCTTCGGTCAGCTTGACTGGAATGTGACGGAGACTTTCATCGCAAGCTTCGGGCTTCGTTATTCGAACGAGGAAAAAGACGCGAGCATCACCTATATCCGGCCCCGGCCAGAGTGCTCGATCGTCGCCGGCACTTGCCCGTTCACGGGCACCAACCCGTTTGTTCCGGGTGAAAACAACGGCTTCACCGATGCTGATGAATGGTCGAACGTTACGCCGAAAATCGGGTTCCAGTGGTTCCCGGGTGAGAACACCAACATCTATGGTAACTACACGCGCGGCTTCCGTTCCGGCGGCTACAACTTCCGCATCACCGCACCTGCACCGTTCGAGGCCATCGTGGCCAGCAATGGTGGCGCCTACGCGTTCGATGAAGAATCTGTGGACAGCTACGAAATCGGCCTTCGTCATGAAACCGAAGATGGTCGCGGGCAGTTCAGCCTTGGCGCGTTCTTTACGGATGTTGCGGACATGCAGCGTGAGGTAAACGCCTCCGATCCGACCGCAGGTGTCGTCCAGACCATCCTGAACACGGCAGATGCCAGCATTTCCGGCTTTGAATTCGAAGGTCGTTATGCGCTGACCGACACTTTCCTGATCATGGCCAATCTTGGTCTGATCGATGCCGAATATGACTCCGTCGCCTTCAACATCTCCGCAGATCCAGGCGGACTCGTCGATGGTGCGGACCTGGCTCTCGCCCTGCCACGTGTCCCGGAAACCACTTGGGGCATCGGCTTTATCCACGATCTCGATCTGGGTAACTCCGGTACGGTGTCGACCCGCGTCAATCTTCAGCACCGTGATCGTATCGCGTACACGGACAGCAATTTCGGCTGGATCCAGGAAGCGGACATGCTCGATGCCAACCTGACCTGGTACACCCCGGTCGACGGCCTCGAGATCTCTCTGTTCGGTCGCAACCTGCTGGATGAAGTCCAGGCGGGTGGCGACACCCAGCTGCCCTTTGGCGGCAATGTCGCTCCGCTGTTCGGTCTGCCCAGTCTCAATGATGGCGTGAATGCGCCGTTCGGGGCGTATCCGGCGGTCGGAACCTTGTCCCCGCTGAAGCCGGGCCGGACTATCGGAATCGAGTTCACGATCTCCCGTTAGTAGATTCCAACACCACAAGGACAAGGCCGGGGTTATCGCCCCGGCCTTTTTATTTTGGAATTCAATGCGATTTGCGGTTCACTACCGCAGGACCTTCAGCCTGCCGATTTTCAGTTAGATACCCAGGGAGTATGCTGTGTCGATTTCCATCTGGGCGGCGATCCTCGCCGCCGGAGCGCTCCAGACTGCCGATGTCTCCCGCCCGTTTCTGCCTGAAGACGTGTTCGAGCTCGAAGCCATAGCAGCACCCCAGATCTCGCCCGACGGCGAATGGATCGCCTATGTGCGGCGTTCAAATGACCGTGGTGCCGATCAGGGCATGTCCAATGTCTGGCTCAGCCGGGCTGACGGCTCGCAACAACGTTCTCTGACACCCGGTGATGAAACTTCCTCAGCGCCGCTCTGGGCGCCGGATGGTGAGAGTTTTGTCTATGTCCTCCAGAACGAAAACGGCGCCAGCCTGATCCGATATTATCCGACCTCCGGTCGTCGAGCGACACTGACCCGCCTGGACGGTGGTCTCAATGATCTGGCCTGGTCGCCCGATGGTTCCATGCTCGCTTTTGTCGGCTTTGTCGGTGGCGCAGCACCACAGCCTGCCAGTCTCGGTGTAGAAGCAGACGAAGAGCGCTGGGCAGCACGGGCACAGGTTGAAGACCGACTGGTTTTCCGTCTCGATGGATTTGGCACCCTGCCCTATGGCGATCGGCAAATTTTCATCATGGACGCAAGCTCCGGCCGGATTACCCCCCTCACCCAAACCGCTACTGCTGGTATTGACGCCCTGGCCTGGGAACCGGACAGCCGGTCACTCATAGTTTCCGCGGACCGCCGGGAGCGAGAGACAGACCCGCCCAATACCGAACTCTACCGCATCGACCTAGCCGAAGACGGCTGGATGCAACTGACAAACAGGCTTGGCCCGGACACTGCACCCGCCGTGTCACCCGATGGGCGATACATCGCCTATCTGGGCTATGATGATCAGCGCATGGGGTATCACAATACGCGCCTCTCGCTGCTAGACACCCAGTCCGGCGAACACAGCGTACTGAGTGCCGATCTGGATCGCTCCCTCGCCAATCCGACCTGGTCCTCGGACAGTCAGGCCATCTACGTTCAGTACGAGGACAGCGGCGATACCGTGGTCGCCCGCATCCACCTGGATGGTCGTCTCGAACCCCTGGTAGGCGGGCTGGGAGATCCCGTGTTCGGTCGCCCCTATACAGGTGGCAGTTACAGCGTTGCCTCTGATGGGACCCTGGCCATCACCGGAATCACCGCGACCCGCCCGGCCGAGCTTTTTGTGGGCACGGCAGATCAGGGCTTCGTGCAGCTTACCGATGTTAACTCGGACGCCCTCGCCGGAATCCACATCTCCGATGCGGAAGAAATCCATTTCAACTCACCGCATGACGGGCTCGAAATCGAGGGCTGGGTCCTTTACCCGCCCGAGTTTGATCCGACCCAGCAATATCCACTAATCCTGGAGATCCATGGCGGGCCGTTCTCTGGTTATGGGCCTGTCTTTTCGGCTGAATTTCAACTGATGGCGGCGGCTGGCTATGTCGTGATCTACACCAATCCGCGCGGCTCCTCGGGGTATGGCGACCAGTTCGCGAATGAAATCCACCACGCCTATCCCGGCAATGATCATGACGACCTGATGGGCGCTATCGACTACATGCTCGACCGAGGCTTTATCGATCCTGAACGCCTTTTCATCACGGGCGGCTCTGGCGGCGGAACACTGACGGCCTGGGCCATTGGCACGACAAATCGCTTCGCTGCAGCAGCGGTGGTCAAGCCGGTTATCAACTGGTCGAGCTTCGTGCTGCACTCGGACCTTCCGCCCTTCTTCCTGCGCTACTGGTTCGAAAACCCGCCCTGGGAGGACCCGGAGGAATACTGGCGTCGTTCGCCGTTATCGCTCGTGGGGAATGTCGAGACGCCGACGCTGGTGATGGTAGGAGGAGCCGACCTCCGCACACCTGGCTCGGAAGCCGAACAGTACTACACGGCACTACGCGTTCAGGACGTTCCAACGGCCTTCGTCACCATTCCGGACAGTTTCCACGGCATTTCCAATTCCCGGCCCAGCCGCCTGCTGACCAAGGTCGCGGAAATTCTGCGCTGGTTCGAAACCCATGACCCTGCCCGCGAGGACGCCTCACAATGAGCGAGATCAAGCTGGCCGCTGTTCAGGCTGCCCCAGTATTCTTCGACAAGGCCGCATCGACCGACAAGGCCTGTGAGTGGATCGCCAGGGCCGGCAAGCAGGGAGCCGATGTAACAGCTTTCGGCGAGACCTGGCTGCCGGGCTATCCGTTCTTCATCGAAGCGCCACTGAGCGAACTCTGGTGGGAAGCTGCAGCGCTCTATCTGGAAAACGCCGTGCTCCTTGACGGGCCGGAAATGGCGCGCATCCGGAAGGCGGCCAAACTGGCTGGAACAGATGTCGTCATCGGTATCGCCGAACTCGACCCGGCAACGAAGAGCAGCATCTACGCAAGCCTGGTCTTCATCTCGAAGGACGGAGAATTGCTGGGGCGCCACCGTAAGATCAAACCGACCCATCACGAACGCTCGGTCTGGGCGGATGGTGATGCCAAGGGCCTCAAGGTCCATGAGCGCCCCTATGGTCGACTATCCGGTCTCAATTGCTGGGAGCACAATATCGTCCTGCCCGGCTTTTCCCTGATCTGCCAGGGCACCCAGATCCACGTGGCCGGCTGGCCCGGACGCGAACCGGAAACGGCGCCCAGTGATCCGGTCTGGTCACGACAGATCCTGCTGTCACGCGCTTTTGCAAGCCAGGCCGGCGCCTATGTGATCGCTCCGGCCGGTCTGCGCCTGACCGAACATGTGCCGGAACGTTTCCGCGAACTCAGCGCCTTCGAACACACCGGCCAGAGCGCGATCATCGATCCACGCGGCGAAATCATCGCAGGACCGGCAGATGGTGAGACCATCCTGATGGCCGAAGCGGATCTGGAAGAAGTGCGCAAGGCAAAATCCGCCTGTGACCCGGCCGGGCATTATTCCCGACCGGACCTGTTCGAGGTGCGCCTCGAGGGCGACAGGATCTATCCGCGCTAGGCCGACGCGCTGGGTCGCGCCTTGACCGCCTGGTACCAGGCCAGGAGGTGCGTTTGCGCCTCGTTCGGCATGACTTTCACCCAGGCAGCAAACTCCACGAAAATGAAGCCTGTGATATCCGCAGCGGTGAAGTTATCACCTGCGAGGAATGCACTCTCGGCAAGCCGCTCGTCCATAATAGCCAGGAAATCCTGCGCCCGGGCTCGACCGCGCTCGGCCAGCTCCGGCACCTGGGCATAGGCTTTGGGGCCAGTCAGCGCAGCATCCGCGAAGGAACGTGCCTTGTTGCGAAGGGCTTCCGCGACCGCGAAGAAACCCTCCTGCTCGCACCGAGCGATCCATTCGGCGACCAGGGCCTTTTCAACCGGATCACGGCCCAGCATGGGCGGCTCCGCCCGCATTTCCTCGAAATAGCGCGTGATCGCCATGCTGTCGCACAACACCGTGCCATCATCGAGTGCCAGGGCTGGCACCGTGCAGCGCGGATTGATCTTGCGGAATTCCTCACCCAACTGCTCACGGGCGCCGAGATCGATCTGTCGAGTCTCGACCTCGATCCCCTTTTCGGCCAACAGCATGCGGACGCGGCGCGGACTCGGCGCCTGATGGTAATCATACAGGATCATGGCTTTTCCTAGCTGAACAGCGGCGGCCGCATATCGGCAACACCCAACCGGTTCTCGATTTCACGCCCCAGCGCCAGAATGTTCCCCTCCTGGAACAATGGCGCCCAGAGCGAGGTCGTCTGGGGCACACGATACAGCGTGTCCGGATTGGCCGGCTCGACATCGAAGGCAGCACGGCTGGCGATCTCGTTGAAGCCGGATTTTATCGCGAGCTGGGGGTGCCCTGTATAGTTGGTGATCGTCAGCATCGCACCGGCGAAATTCGGACCGATCATCGCATCCAACCCTTCGAACAATGTATGCATCTCCCGCATAACCTGTCGCCGGAAACGGTCCACATTGATCAGATCTATGGCTGAAATGAAACGCGCCTGGCGCCAGGTATTGGGCCAGGCGAACGGTGCCTGCCAGCGCAGGTCGTCATCCTGATCGGTCAGGGTGAGTTCCTCGAAGGCCGCCGCGGATTCCGCCTCAACCACAGCAAAAAGCGCGTCGTATGGCAGGTCGGGCAAGGTGATTTCGACCAAGTCTACACCGGCAGATCGTGCGGCCTCCAGCGTGGCGCGATCCGCATCCGACCCCTGCTCGAACCAGGCAGGGTCAAAGCCCACGCGCATACCGCGCACATCACGGGTGAAGTCCGCAGAAAAACCCATGTCGATGGCTCCGGGGTCCTGGCGATCGAAACCGTTCAGGACTTCGAGCACCAGGCCGGTATCCTCCACCGAACGTGTGATCGGACCGATCTTGTCGAGTGACCAGCACAGGGCCATGGCGCCGTGGCGGGAAATACGTCCGAATGTCGGACGCAAGCCGGTCGTGCCGCAGCGATTGGACGGTGAAACAATGGAACCGAGCGTCTCGGTGCCGATCGAGAAAGCGACCAGGCCGGCCGCTGTCGACGAGGCAGACCCGGCGCTCGAACCGGAAGAGCCCTCTTCCGGGTTCCAGGGATTCTTGGTCACACCGTCAAACCAGATATCACCATAGGCAATCGCGCCGTTCGTGGTCTTGCCCAGCAATACAGCACCCGCTTCGCGCAGACGATCTGCGATGAAGGCGGTCTCGCTGGCGACCCGGTCCCGATACGGTGTCGCACCCCAGGTCGAAGCGATATCGGCAATATCGATGATGTCCTTCATGCCATAGGGGATGCCGTGCAGCGCGCCTCGATACTGTCCGGCGGCGATTTCCCTGTCGGCATCATCCGCCTGGGCACGCGCTATTTCCGGCGTCACTGTGACAAAACACTGTAACACACCATTATGGCGACTGATGCGCTCCAGATAGATATCGGTCAGGCGGCGGGAGCTGAGTTGGCGCCGTTCAATCCACTGTGACAAGCGCCAGACCGGAGCAAAGGCGATGTCAGTGTCACCGGACGGCAACTGACCTGCATCCTGCCCGGAACGAACAAGTTGATTGTCCTGCTCGGGGTAGTCGACATTGAGCAGGCGCGGATCAAAGGAACAGGCCGGCGCGAGCTCGTTGGGCTTGGAGATGCGGCGGAACCGGCTCATGCGGTCAATCCACGCCTCCATGCCATCCACCATCATCTGGCGTTCAGCGTCCGTGTAGCGCACATCGAAAATCGCCTCGGCCGAGCGAATGGTTTCTTCTGTTAGGGGAGATTCGGTCTCCGGATTCGCGGTTGAGGCGCCATTTTCTTGCCCCAATGCGGCCGATCCCCCGCCCGCGAGGACCATGCCCGCGGCGCCTGTCTTGAGAAAATCGCGTCTGGATCCACCTTTTTTCATCATCACTCTCCCCATGTGAATTCTGTTATATATCTGATGCTTCGAAGCGTTATCGGCAAGTCCTGATGGCCATTTTATCGAAAGATCGCCAAATCGCCGAAAACTGCCCCATTGTGCGCCACATTTAGCTCTTAACCCTATTACTCGAACCATTCCGGTGAGCTGAAAACGGGGGAGGCCATGACCGCTGAAGCTCCAATCCAATTCCCGCCAAGACCGTCGTCGCCAGACGCCGGGCACGGTAATTACGAGCTAGAAAAATATCGGCAGATGCATTCGCCGGTCGAGATGACTCGGCTGGACAATGCCAAGTCGCTGGCACAGGCACGCCATGCCGATCTGCTGCACTTCCGACAAACCTGGGACGGCGCAATCGAGCCGCCGCAGGAAGTCGCCGAGGGACAAGCCCAGCCGCGCGGCCGTCAAAAGCCGATCGAGCGTGCAGCCGTTTATCCGAAGTCGCACATCCTGCACTTCTCGGTTCTGGCCTCCCTGGTCCTCTTCGAGGGACTGGCCAATGCCTATTTCTTCTCCAAGGGCTCTGATCTGGGCCTGCTGGGTGGCTGGCTGCAGGCGATCACCGTGTCCTTCACCAATGTCATCGCAGCCTTCTTCCTGATCGGCTTCCTCGGCTCGCGCCTGATGACCAACCCTCATCGCCCGATGCATATGGCAATGGGTGCGGTTCTGATCGTCGCGACCTCCATCGCTCTGATCGCGCTGAACCTGACCGCAGCCCACTTCAGGGACTTGCTGGAGTTCAACGCCGCAACGTTGGCGCTTGGCGGAGCTGAAACGACCGGAGAGGTCCTGGCACCTGTTACGGAAGCCCGGATGAACCCGTTCGGTTTCCAGACGCTGGAAGCTTTGCTGCTCTTCATCCTGGGTACGACCTTTGCCGCCATTGCAGCCTACAAGGGCCGCACTTTCTCTGACCCGATCCTTGGGTATGGCGGTGTCACCAAGCGCCTGGAAAGTGCCGCACGTGACTTGCAGAAATGCACGGAAGCGGGCTTCAAGGACGCCAAGAAAATGTCCGAGGCAGAGCTGGAATTGCTGGTCGAGGCCAATGAAGTTCTGCGTGACGTCAACGCAGATCTCGCCGGACCGGGCGTTCGCCGCTAAAGTGCACGAACAAGCCTCCGGCTCACCGGGCCGGGGGCATCCAGCGGAGCGACGGGGGGATAAATGTCGGGACGCGATATCGTAGGGTTCTTCAACCTGATCATTGTTGCCGCGATCCTTGGCGGGATCAGCTACGCAGCCTTCATCCTGAAGCCAGCCGAGTATGACAGTGATACGCTTTGCATGGTTGGTGTCACACCGCCCCATCGCGTCGTCATCATCGACAAGACGGACCTTTATTCACCGCAGCAGGCTGGCTCGATCGAAGGAGTCATCCTGTCCGAACGCGACTCGCTCGAGGTCGGCGAACGCCTCTCTCTCTACGAGCTCAATGAAAGCGGGCAGTTGCGCAACACCAACCGTTTCTCGCTGTGCAATCCGGGCGCCGGAGAGCAGGTCAATCCGCTCTATCGCAATCCGGACCGTGTCCAGGCGCGTTATGAATATCTCTTCTCAGGCCCGCTGGACCGTGCCCTGGCTGACTTGATCAGCCCCAAGAATGCACCAAACAGCCCGATCATCGAGGCGATCGCCCGCCTGAGCCAGGACCCGCAATTTGACCGCACCGTACCGGGCCGTCGCATCGTCCTTGTCTCGGACATGCTTCAGAATTCGGAGATCTTCACGGTCTATGGCCGCAGCCGCGGTGACCTGCGCGACCGCGTACCACCAGCCCGGGATGTCGCGAACGCCATCCGTGAGACCTATGGCGACAGCCTGCGCGGTGTAGAAATCGAAATCCGCCTTATCCCGCGCGACCGCTGGGAAGCCGAACAGCGTGGTCCGCTGCGCAGTTACTGGAATGAAGTGTTCGACCAGCTGGGCACTCGCGTGCGCTGGTCAGGCATTTAGACGCCACCCTACTGCGCCCGGTGTTCATAGCCGGGCGTGGGCTATCCCTTAACGATCAGACACTACCCGGCCCTCGCGGATGCTTGGCCGCTGAGATCAAGGCGCTTTACGCCCTTATCCACAGCGGAGGGCGGTGCGAGCGGTCAATTCTTATTCATCGCCGACTCAAATCGATCCACAATATGTTGTGCCTTGGGAGATGAATGGCACTAGGGATAGAAAATGGTCGATTTCCACACCTACCGGGATGCAGACTGGATCTGGAACCAGAGTCGCAATAACCCCACCGTCAACGAGGACATTCTCAGCTTCTGCTCGAGATCTCCTCACCTGGTCGATTTCGCCTATCGGTTGGCCGACCATGGACATCTGTTCGTCGGCCAGGTTGCGCGGCTTTCCAACTTCACGCTGGCCGACATCGCTGGTGGCCGCAAGGAAGTGGCAGAGCAATTGCGACTGCGCCTGCAAGGTGACGGGCTGGACAGCGGCATGCGCCTGGACGGCTGGAATCCTCCGGGAAGTGTCACGGATGATGTTGGCGAATAACCAGCCTTGAGCTCTGGGAAAGACGCGCTATCTCTTGACCGCCGACAGGAGCTAGCGTGCCATGATTACCGTTCACCACCTCAACAATTCACGATCCCAGCGCATTCTCTGGCTGCTGGAAGAGATCGGCGTCGACTATGAGATCGTGCGTTACCAGCGTGATGCAGAAACGATGCGTGCTCCACAGGAATTGCGTGAGGTCCATCCGCTCGGCAAGTCGCCTCTGATCACGGACAACGGGCAGACCTACGCTGAATCTGCCGCGATCATAGAATATCTGGTGGACACCTATGGGAACCAGCTGAAGCCTGCGACCCACGATGTGCATTACCGGGACTATGTCTATTGGCTGCACTTCTCGGAAAGCTCTCTGATGCCACCGCTGCTCGTGAAACTGATTGGTGACCGATTGACCGAGGCCAAGGTGCCGTTTTTCGTCAAGCCGATCGTCAAATCCATCTCCAAACAGATGGAAGCCAACTTCTCCGGTCCCGAGATCAGCTCCCTGCTGGAGTACATCAACAACCATCTCGGCAAAAACACATGGTTCTGTGGCGAGGAATTCAGTGCTGCCGATATACAGATGAGCTTCCCGCTCGAAGCTTCCGCTGCTCGCGCGCCCGGGTTTTCCAGCTACGCCAATATTGTATCCTTCGTCGACCGCATCCATGCCAGACCGGCCTACCAGGCCGCGCTCGAACGTGGTGGCGAATACGATTACGCATAAAAAAGGCCCCGCTAGCGGGGCCTTTGTCATTTCTGTGTCCAGCAGTTATTCGCTAGCCGCTTCCGGGTCTGGCCGGAAATTCACGTCCAGCTCTGCGGCCAGGTAGATCGTGGCGGCATAGGCGGCCACATTCTGGGCAAGGCTCTCCGGATCGATCTTGTCCAGCGTATCGTCAGGCGTGTGGTGTAGATCGAAATAATCCGTGCCGTCCTGATTGAGACGGATGGTTGGCACACCGGCAAACGCCAGCGGAATGATGTCAGGACCACCACCCGGGACATTGCTGCCTCCGCGGATAATCCCCAGCGGCATCAGCTCACGACCAATGGCGTCGATCACCGGATTGGCATCCTCGTTGACGTTGGAAACAAACTGCCAGATCGGACCGGCACCAAAATCGGATTCAGTCGCCAGAACATGGTTCGGGACCTCCGCGGCATGCTGTGCAGCATAAGCGCGTGCGCCCAGGAGGCCGACTTCCTCGGCACCGAACATGACCACGCGGATCGTGCGACGCGGACGTTCCGGCAGACGCGCGATCAGTTCTGCAGCAGCGACCGTGATGGCGATGCCAGCGCCATCATCAACGGCACCCGTTCCCAAGTCCCAGCTGTCCAGGTGACCACCGATCAGGACTATCTCCTCCGGGTTTTCACGACCGATGATGTCGAGCACGACATTGCCGCTGACCACTTCGCCACGCCAGCCGGCAGTTGATCGAATGGTGAAATTGATGTCCTCACCCAGCTCGTGCAGACGGCGGATGTGATCCGCATCCGGATTGGAAACGGCGATCACAGGGATCTCAGCCCACTCGCCGTTACCGTTGGACGACATCATGCCGGTATGCGGGAAACGACGGATATCAGAGCCCACGGAACGCACCACCAGCGCCTCGGCTCCTGCGCGTTCGGCATGCTGCCAGCCCACACGACGCCGAACATTGGCCGGGCCATATCCCGCTCCGGTCTGGGAGCGAACAATCGGCTCGCCATCGACGAAGGCGATCCTGCCTTCCAGGGAACCATCCGCAGCCGCCATCAGATCATCGACCGAGCGGAAATAGACGATATCGCTGGAAATCGGACGCAGGCGCGGTGAGCGGCCAGATCCCCCCAGGGCGGTGCCGTAGAGTGCCTGTTCGTAGGGCGCGTTCATGGTGATTTCCATGTCGCCGCGCGTCCAGAACGGCATGTCGAATTCCTCGATGGAAACCCGGTCAAAGCTCAGTTCCTCACCCAGCGCTGCGCCCCATTCCCGGGCGCGCGCCTCGGCCTCGGAACCACCCAGGCGCGGTCCAACTTCCGTGGTCAGCGATTCGACGATGTCCCAGGCCAGATCTGATTCCAGTGCCTGGTCGATCAGCATGCGTGCCGTCTCGGCCTGCTCGGCCGGTAGTTCATAACGCTCCTGGGCAAAGGCGCCCGCCGTGATCAAGGCGATTGATCCGGCTGCAAGTATTGCCTTCATGTGTTCCTCCACTCACATATGGCTGGCAACTAAGCCCGAGCGCGCGCGCGAGGCAAGCCGCCCTCGCCGCAACCCGTTGAAAGTGGAGCTGTCGCATGGATCAAATTTTGGAAATCGCCGGTCGAGAGCGCGACCTCGGCGGGTTCAGCGTCCGTCGGGTGCTGCCCTATGCCAAGAAACGAATGGTCGGCCCTTTCACTTTCTTTGACCAGATGGGACCGGCGCAATTCGCGCCCGGTCAGGGCATTGATGTGCGACCACATCCGCATATCGGCCTGGCGACCGTGACCTATCTCTTCGAGGGGGCCCTGCAGCACCGGGACAGCCTGGGCGAGGACCTGGTTATCCGGCCAGGCGCGGTAAACTGGATGACGGCGGGTCACGGCGTCGTGCATTCGGAGCGCTCGCCTTCCCCGGAGCGCGAGAACGGGCATCGCATGTACGGCATCCAGACCTGGGTTGCCCTGCCCGAAGCGGATGAGGATGTCGCCCCCGCCTTTCACCATCACCCGGCAGAGACAATCCCTGTGATCGAACGGGAGGAGGTGCGGTTCGACCTTATCCTGGGCACCGCCTGGGGCAGCGAGGCCGCAGTCGCCGTATTCTCACCCATATTCTACCTGCACAGCGAGATGGCCGCGGATTCCGCTTTCACCATGGATGTGGAACACGAAGAACGCGCGATTTATCTGGTAGAGGGTGACCTCAGCGTTGATGGCCAGACGCTCGAGGCTGGCAGCATGTTTGTATTGCCGGAAAATCTGAACCCGCGTGTTTCAACAAAAAGCGGAGCCCGCATCATGATGTGCGGCGGCGCCCCTGTTGGCGAACGCAAGATCTACTGGAATTTTGTCGCCTCAAGTGCCGAGCGCCTGGAGCAAGCCAAGGCGGACTGGACCCAAGCGAGCGAAAACGGCTTTCCCAGCGACGGGCGTTTCCACCTGCCGCGGGGAGAAAGCGAACATATTCCGCTACCAGATAACTAGTCTTCGGCGATCAGGGGGCGGGCTTCGCCCGTCTCCGGATTTACGACCATCAGGCGGCTGACGCGGTCTTCACTGGCTATCGTGAACACGATTTCCTCGCGTCCCGGACGCCAGTAACTCCCACCGACATTCCAGCGCGTCTCAGCCGCATAGGCTACGGTTCGAGCATCTCCGCGCAGAACGACAAGTTCGCTGCCGGCCGGGCCTCGTATGGCGAACGCGAGTGCGCCTGTACCCTGCTGCACCGCGGGCAAGCCGACACGCCCGTCTTCAACAGCCCCTTCGATGCGGTGGATCGCACCGCCAATATCGTGCGCGACGATCCAGGACCGCTCACCCTCGCTCAGATCATAGACAAGAGTGTCATTGTCAGCCCATTTGACGTGAAATTCCCGTCCCTCCGTCGAGGTCACGGCAGTCACCTCGCGACTGGCGAGATCCAGGATGAATACGTCTGCAGTAGGCCCCATGCGCACAAACGCCAAGCGAGTTCCGTCTGGTGAGTAATGCGTGTGCGCTTCACGTTGCGCCGTATCAGTCAGCTGGGTGACCTCTCCGGTGTCCAGGTTCATCTCGTAGACATTCCAGGCATCGCTCATCCCGCCGACGGCACCACCAAAGGCAATCCGGTTCTCACTCGGGTGCCAGGTAGGATTGACTGACCACAGCGTTCCGGTGTCCAGCGTCTCGGTCTCGCCGCTGGCGAAGGAATACACATGGATCGAAGCCGAGCGCGCGGACATGTCGAAGCTGAAATAGGCGACACGCTCACCGTCCGGCGAGACCTGCGGGTGGGCGCCCTGCGCGGAGGCAGCGCCGGATACCGCCGCCGTCACCAGCGCAGCAATGATGGAAACTCTCATGAAACCTCTTCTCCGAGCGCGAACCGGTTAGCAATCCTCGTCGTCAAATTCAGCTAACAAAGTCGCGATCTCCTGCGTAGGACACGGAAACGAAAATTTATCACCGCCGCGCTTCCAACAGGGTAAATCCCGGATCTTTCTGCAAACAAAAGGCAATACGGTCACGGCGACCAAAATGTTTGCGATAACATGAACTTCGCCTCAGCCTGGCGTTTTACCAAATCGTGAATTTTGGGCTTTTCCGCACCATCTCGATCTGATACCGGCACGCTATGACATCGGTTATCCCCGACGGGTGATGGGGAAACCGCAACCGGATCGTCCGCGACAGAAGGTCAGCGAGCGACGATCTTGAACCAACAAGGCGGTGCCCGTAGTAACGCACCACCAATCGGGGGTATTTCCATGTCCAATTCGGAAGTTCGTGACGGCGGCCTGGAGTCGCTCGGCATCAAGGCCGGCACAGTTCACCTGAACTGGAATGAAGCACGTCTTTACGAAGAGATTGTTCGTCGTGGTGAAGGTGAAATCGCCGAAGGTGGCGCCCTGGTCGTCAAGACCGGCGTTCACACCGGCCGCTCCGCCAAGGACAAGTTCACTGTCCGTGACGAAACAACCGAAAACCAGGTGTGGTGGGACAATAATGCGTCCATCACGCCGGAGCATTTCGCGACGCTGTGGAATGATTTCCGTGCCCACATGGAAGGCAAGGAACTGTTCGTCCAGCAATTGTTCGGCGGCGCTGACAAGGACCATCGCCTTCCGGTGCGTGTAGTCAACGAGCTGAGCTGGCACTCGCTCTTCATCCGCCATCTGCTGCGCATACCGGCAGTCGACGAATATGAAGGCTTCGACGCCCAGTTCACCATCGTCAACCTGCCTAGCTTCAAGGCCGACCCAGAGCGTCATGGGTGCAGTTCGGAAACCGTGATCGGCGTTGATTTCGATCGCAAGCTGGTCCTGATCGGCGGTACGTCCTATGCGGGCGAAACCAAGAAGTCCGTTTTCACCATCCTCAACTATCTGCTGCCGACAAAGGGCATCATGCCGATGCATTGTTCCGTCAATGTCGGCGAGGACGATGACGCAGCGATCTTCTTCGGCCTTTCCGGCACAGGCAAGACGACCCTCTCCGCTGACGCCAGCCGCACGCTGGTTGGCGATGACGAGCACGGCTGGTCCGAGAACGGCCTGTTCAACTTCGAGGGCGGTTGTTACGCCAAGATGATCCGCCTGTCCGAAGAGGCAGAGCCGGAAATCTTCGCCACCACCAAGATGTGGGGCACGGTCCTGGAAAACGTGGTCATGGATCCGCAAACCCGTGTCCTCGACCTGGATGATGCAACACTGGCCGAAAACAGCCGCGGCGCCTATCCGATCAGTGCCATCCCGAACGCCAGCGAAACCGGTACCTGTGGCCAGCCGAAGAACCTGGTCATGCTGACCTGTGATGCGTTTGGCATCATGCCGCCGATCGCCAAGCTGACGCCGGCCCAGGCCATGTATCACTTCCTGTCGGGCTACACCGCCAAGGTTGCCGGCACCGAAAAAGGTGTGACCGAGCCGACTGCGACCTTCTCCGCCTGTTTCGGTGCGCCCTTCATGCCGCGTCACCCGGCCGAGTATGGCGCCCTGCTGCGCGAACTGATCGCCGAACACAATGTCGATTGCTGGCTGGTCAATACCGGCTGGACGGGCGGCGCTTATGGCACGGGCAACCGCATGCCGATCAAAGCCACTCGCGCCCTGCTCAATGCAGCGCTGGACGGTTCCCTGAAAGGTGCCAATTATCGCGAAGACCAGAATTTCGGCTTCATGGTCCCCGTCGCCGTAGATGGTGTCGATGCCTCCATCCTGGATCCGCGGTCCACCTGGTCCGACAAGGCTGCCTATGACGCACAAGCGGCCAAGCTTGCCGGCATGTTCATCGAGAACTTCAAGAAGTTCGAAGACCATGTTCAGCCCTATGTCCGGGCCGCGGCCCCAAAGCTGCAAACGGAAGAGCGTCGGGTTGAGGAATTCGCCGAGTAGAATGCCTTCCGGTTCAGGTTCTCAAAGCCCCGTCGCAAGGCGGGGCTTTTTTCTTTCTCAATTGAAATTGAAGCGGCGCTGCACGCCGGGCGTGATTTTTCCAACCGGCACACAAATGGCTTGAAAGACCCTGCGCGACCTTCTGCCCTTAAGCGGTAACACCCCAACCGGAATTACGCCCTTACCTTGTCACAGGACGCACTTCCAGGAAATCTGCAGCGCTTTACCTGAAGGCGACCTGGAGGTTTATTTTTCCCTCGATCATTGAAAATGAAGCAAGACGTGGAATTTTCGTTTGACGCTTCCCGATTTTTGGGCATTTCTATATGGGAAGTTTCGCGGGCGCAGCATTCGCCCACCAAACGGATGAGAGAAATGCACCTGTCGAACGACATCCTCGCGATCACGCTCCAGCACCGCTCCGTCGGCGCTGTGACGCCGTTCGGCATTTATTCCTTTACCACAATGACCATGACCTCCTGGACAGGGGGAGCGGACGGCGTGGACTGACGGAATAAAAATTCCAGAACACACCAAACCCGCTCCCCGACCCCGGCGAGCGGGTTTTTTCTTACCCGAACTCCCCACCCCAGCGATCAGACCCAACAAACCCCGAGGATCAAAACCGTGACCCAGTATCAACCTTCCAGCCAGGCCCACCGCTTCAGCGTCCTGAAGTTCGGCAGCTCGGTCCTGCGCAATGCAGACGATTACGCCCGTGTCGCTCACGAGATCTATCGTCACACGCGCACTGGGGAGAAGGTTGTTGCCGTG
Source organism: Maricaulis sp. MIT060901 (assembly GCF_047123815.1). Taxonomy (NCBI): domain Bacteria; kingdom Pseudomonadati; phylum Pseudomonadota; class Alphaproteobacteria; order Maricaulales; family Maricaulaceae; genus Maricaulis; species Maricaulis sp. MIT060901. Next base: position 2,885,788 of record NZ_CP138920.1, on the reverse strand, counting down.
GTCTCGGCGCTCGACGGCGAAACCGATGCCCTGTTTGCCATGGGTGACCAGGTGGGCCAGGGCTCCAGCGATCGCGTGCTGGCCCGCCTGGTCCGTTGCGGGGAACTGAAATCCGCGGCGCTGATGGGGTTGGCGCTGGAACGCTCCGGCGTCCCTGTAGCTGTGCTTGATCCGCATGAAATGGATCTGGTCGCTTCCGGTGATCCGCTGGATGCCAATCTCTCCGGCCTCAATCGCGATAAAGTCCTGGCCCGGTTTGACCAGGCCGATGTGATCGTAGCGCCCGGTTTCTTCGGTGAGGATGAGGATGGCCCGATCACGCTGGGCCGCGGCGGCACGGATCTGACGGCGGTCATGTTCGCGCACTGGCTTGGGGCCGAACGCGCGCGCCTGATCAAGGATGTTGATGGCGTCTATTCCGACGACCCGGCCAAAAACCCTGAAGCACATCGTTTTGACGCACTGGACTATGAGGCTGCCCGCAAAGTCAGTCATGGCCTGGTCCAGGACAAGGCGATCAGCCGAGCCAAGGCCCTGGATGTCGTCGTCGAGGTCGCCTCGCTTGGCAAGGCCTATGCGACGCGCATCGCCGCCTCCGCAGAAAAGCCAGCCGCCGCCCGCAGCGAGCGCCCGCTCCGTGTCGCCGTGCTCGGACATGGCGCTGTTGGCGCGGGCCTGTGCCAGCACTTGCTGGCACATCCCAACAGATTTCAACTCTCCCCCGTCCTGGTGCGCGACCCGGCGAAACATTCCCCCATCGCCGATGCTCGCCTGAAGTTCACCCAGGACCCTGCCGAGGCCTTGCGCGATGATGTCGACATTGTCGTCGAGGCTCTCGGCGGTACGGGTGTCGCCCGTTCGCTGAGCCAGTCCGCCCTGCGCGAAGGCCGTCATCTGGTTACGGCCAACAAGGCCGTTATCGCGCTCGACCTCGAACTGCTTTCCGGCCTGGCGCGCGAGAACGGGCTGGAGCTGCGCTATTCCGCTGCGGTTGGCGGCGGCACACCCATCCTGGAACATCTCGACGAACTCGGCCCGACGAGCGATGTGCTCGCCGTTGAGGGCGTCATGAATGGTACGTGCAACTTCATCCTCGACGCTCTCGACCGCGGTGAGCTGTTTGCCGACGCCGTTGCTGAAGCCCAGCGACTTGGGTTTGCCGAAGCGGACCCCAGCACGGATCTGGATGGAGATGACGCTGCAGACAAGCTGGCCATCATCTGCCACCACGCCTTTGGCGTAATGCCCGATCTGCGCGATATCGCGCGAGAAAGTCTTTCTGCCCTTTCCCCCGAGCGCATTGAAGCGGCGCGCGAGGCCGACCTGGTGTTCAAACAGGTCGGCCGTTGCGCGGCGGACAATTCAGGCCGCGTCGAGGCCCGGGTGGAATTGCGCGCCTTGCCACGCTCTCACCCGTTTGCATCCTTGCGCAACGAAGCCAATGGTTTCCTCATCCACCGCGCCCAGGGCGCAACCTATATCAAGGGCAAGGGCGCAGGCCGCTGGCCCACGGCCGAAGCCATGTTTGCCGACCTGATGGATGTTCAGCGCAATCAGGCCTGCACACGGAAATCTGCCCGAACACGCCAGAAAACCGCTTCTCAAGCGCAGCGAATGCCGCAAGAATCGATGATATGAGCCAGCTCTCCAACAGCGCGCGAGCCAGCGCGCCCGCCAGCATTGGCAATGTCGGTGTCGGTTTCGATGTCCTCGGCCTCGCCTTCGACGCGGTCCGGGACAGCGTGGAAGCATATCGCTTGGATGAACCTGGGTTGATCGAGCTTGGCCAGGTCACCGGACTGGTTGACGCCCTGCCAGGCGAGGTCTCGCAAAACTGCGCGCTCGCCGCTGCGAAAGCTGTACTGGATGCGGCAGGCGCTCCGATCGGTCTTCGGCTCGATGTACACAAGGGTGTCCCTCTTAGCGCCGGTATGGGCGGGTCCGCGGCATCGGCGGTCGCGGCTGCAGGTGCTGTCAATGCGCTGCTCGGCTCCCCCTTCTCGCCGGACGAGATCCTGGTGCACGCCATGCAAGGCGAACGCGTGTCGGCAGACCCGCCGCCCTGGGACAATGTCATGGCCGCCGTTCATGGCGGGCTGGTCCTGGCGGCCAGGCTGGAACCACCGCTGATCCGCGCCCTACCCCTGCCGGACGGCCTCAGCTGTGTGCTTTTTCATCCGGAACGCAAGATCAACACCCAGGACGCCCGCGACCTGCTGGCTCCAGTGACTGATCGGCAAATCGCTGTCGAGCACAGCCGCAATCTCGCGAGCTTCGTGGCCGGTTGTGCCATTGGTGACCTCGATCTCATCCGGGCCGGTCTCAAGGACATTCTGATCGAACCGCAACGCCTGCCACTCCTGCCGGAGCTGGCGGAGGTGAAGATTGCCGCCATGCATGCTGGCGCGCTCGGCTGCTCGTTCTCTGGTTCAGGCCCCTCTGTTTTCGCTTGGTGCGAAAGCAACAAGCTGGCAGCCGTGCGCGCCAGCATGGCGGAGGCTTTCGAACAGACAGGCTGCAAGGCGGATTGTTACAACGCACCGCTCAAATCCCGGGGCCTGGTCATCGAGTCGGAACCCGTAGCCCTGCGAGCCTGAGACATGCTCTTTCATTCAACGCGCGGCGAGAGCCCCTCCGTTCCCGCCAACAAGGCCCTGCGCGCCGGTGCCGCCCCGGATGGTGGCCTGTACCTGCCCGAAGGCTTGCCCCAGATCCGATCGGGGAGAGCCGTCGGCTCAGTCGCTGAAGTCGCACGTGAACTCCTTCCGAGCTTTTTCACGGGAAGCGCCTTGGAAGGACAGATCGAACAGATCTGTGATGACGCTTTCAACTTCCCGGTACCGATCGTACAGCCGGGTGAAAGCGGGCCTCATATACTCGAGCTCTTCCATGGTCCGACCGGGGCCTTCAAGGATTTCGGCGCGCGGTTTCTGTTCCGGTCCTTTGATCGCATCGCGGATGCTAGTGATCCAATTACCGTATTGGCAGCGACTTCTGGCGATACCGGCGGCGCTGTTGGATGCGCGGCGCAAGGAAATGCCCATGCCGGCGCAGTTATCCTTTTTCCCAAGGGCCGTATCTCGCCCTTCCAGGAACACCAGTTATGTTGCTGGAACAAACCTGTACGCGCGCTGCGCGTCGATGCAGATTTCGACGCTTGTCAGGCGTTGGTCAAACGTGCGTTTCTGGATCAGGACCTGTCGCGCACATTCGGTCTGACGTCGGCAAATTCCATTTCCATCGGACGACTACTGCCCCAGATGAGCTATTGGGCGATGGCTGCAAGGCAGATGCTGGCAGATACGGGTGAGAAACCGGGTCTTGTCATCCCGACCGGCAATCTGGGAAATGCCTTTGCTGCCATCCTTGCACGTGCGCTGGGCGAGCCCATCGGCCCCATCGTCCTCGCAACGAACGCCAACCGCACCCTCTATGACTGGTTTACCGATGGCCAGTACAAGGCCCGCGCCTCAGTCGCGACCCTCGCCAACGCCATGGATGTTGGCGCGCCGAGCAATTTTGAGCGCCTCGCTGCTTTCGAACCGGACGCCCCGGTTGAGGTGGTCCGTGTCACGGACAATGAAATCGAGATGGCAATCCGGGAAGAACACACACTCCACGGATATGTCGCTTGCCCACATACCGCCACGGCATTGGTCGCGCACACCCGCATCAGCGACCGTGTTCGTGCAGAGCGCCCCTGGCTTGTCGGCGCCACCGCCCATCCCTACAAATTCCGTGAAACCGTCGAGCCGCTGATCGGTCAAAAAATCTCACCACCGCAAACGCTTGCCAATGTGCTGGAACGACCGACGACGGTCCGGGACATCCCGGCAGAACTTTCAGCTCTGCAGGCGGCCCTGGCGAGCTGACCGACGGCTAGAACGGTACCGAGCTGGAAAAACACATCTCTTCACCACCATCGGGATGGCGAAAGCCCAATTCCTTCGCATGCAGGCACAGCCGCCCGCGCGCCTGGAACGCCTGGTCGTGCGCATAAAGATTATCGCCCAGGATCGGGTGCCCGAGATAGTCCATATGCACTCGCAATTGGTGGGAGCGCCCGGTAAGGGGCTTGAGGCTGACCCGGGTCATTCCCCCTTCTCGCGCCAGCACCAGCCAGTCCGTAACCGCTGAGCGGCCCCGTTCATGGTCAACCATCTGGCGTGGACGGTTCGGCCAGTCAGTGATGATAGGTTGATCGATACGGCCAACATCATCGTTTACCTCGCCCCAGACCAGGGCCTGGTATTCCTTGCGGGTCTGGCGTTTCTCGAATTGCAGGCCGATATGCCTGTGGGCATGCGCCGTTAGAGCCAGGACAATGACGCCTGATGTATCCATGTCGAGCCGGTGGACAATACGCGCCTCCGGAAACGCCTCACGCGCCCGGCTTTCCAGGCAATCCGCGTGTTCGGCAGGCCTCCCCGGCACGGTCAACAATCCCGAGGGCTTGTCGAGTACCAGGATGTGCTCGTCCGCAAACAGCACCGGCAAAGTCTCCGCGGCAGGCGGATTATACACAAAGGGTCGAGGCGGGGTTGTTCGGGAAGAGATGGCTGTGACCTGTCATTCGCTTGCCCCGTTTCTAAAGCATGCCGCAGACAAGAAAACCCACCGGACCAGTGTCCGGCGGGTTCTCCGCAATCAAGTCACCGCCTGCGCTATCGCGATATAGATCGGAATACCAACAAGCAGGTTGAACGGAAAAGTCACCCCCAGTGACAGCGTCAAGGGCGTCGTCAACTGCGCCTGCGGCAAGGCCATGCGCAAAGCGGCGGGAACAGCGATGTAAGATGCCGAGGCACACAGTGTCATCAACAACGCCAGATCACCTGCCAAAAGACCAAGGCCCAGCCCGACCGGCAGGGCGATGCCCGTGCCGACCGCCGGCATCATCAGCCCATGGGCCAGAAGCGAAGGACGCAATTGCCGCCAGGATTTCACGAGGCCACGCCCGGCCGTCAGCCCCATATCCAGAAGGAATAGGCAAAGCATGCCGCGGAAAATGTCGGAGACAAACGGCTCAACCGAACTCATGCCTCGTTCGCCCGTCATCCAGCCGATCACAAAACTGCCGAGCAACAACATAATGGATCCATTGGTCAGACACTCCCTGACCAGATCTCCATTTGGCCGACTGGGCGCTGAGGGTGCCGCGCTCAGCGCGGCAGGTTGCAGGGTCGCCTGGCTGGCAACGCGGCCCGCCAGGATCAAGCCGGTCAGAATGGCTGGCGCTTCCATCGCGGCAGCAACGGCAACCATATGTCCGCTGGCCGCCTCCCCCAATCCCGCCAGGGCATCCCTGGCAGCGATAAAGGTCACAATGGATATCGAGCCGTAGTGCGCAGCAACCGCAGCCGCATCAACCTGGCCCAGCCGGGTGGTTGCTCTGAGCGCCGTAAATGAGATCAGCGGCAGACAGGCTGACAGGACAATGCCCGCCAGCACAACACTCGCCGCCCCCCCCAACTGGCGCCGGCGCCCATTTCCACGCCCCCCTTGAAGCCAATGGCCATCAAGGCATCATTGATCCAAAGCAGGATCGGCTTGTTGATCGCCTGTTCGCCGAAGCCGACCTGCAGGTATTGCTGGAACAGTCCTGCATACTCCACCGCAAACGGCGAGTTCGAGGCAATCAGCGCGAAGGCTGCTGCAAAAATGAGGATGATCCCGGCGGCGCTTTCCATGCGCAGGAATTCGCCGATACGCACCAGCGCACGTGTCATGTCTTGGTCCTTTAACTTGATCTACAATTAGGAAACGCCCGACCGGCACACAGGAACGGAGGAGGCCGGTCGGGCGTCATCCCTGGCCGACTGCGCCGCGTGTGCGAGTCGGGGCACACGGAATGGCGAAGTTTGGCCAGATGCCCGGAAACTGACAGGGTGGGCCGGGCGCGCCTGGTCCGGATGAGGAGAGTCGTGACGACTTCCGAGCGTGCAGGGACAGGCTTTGGAAGCTGATTCGGAGGCGCCGTTTCTTCGTGCAGATCTCCATGTCGTTGTCGATGAGGAGAAGTTAGTTGTGACTCTGAATTAGATAAAATATAAGTTCTGTATATTTTAGATAGCTATTGCCTATATGAAACCGACACTCCGCCAACTCGAATACCTCGTCGCCATCGCCGATACGGGCCGGTTCTCCGACGCTGCTGAGCGCCTCAACGTCGCCCAGCCAAGCCTGTCCACCCAGGTCGCCGATGCCGAGACACAATTGGGGGCGACGCTATTTGAACGCTCCCGCGCCGGTGCCTATCCCACCCCGATCGGGGAACAGGTTATCCGCAGAGCCCGATACATCCTGCGTCAGATGGAAGATCTCAAGGCGATTGCCGCGCATGGCGAAACCGGCCTGTTTGGTCGTGTCCGCCTGGGCGTGCTGCCGACAATCGGCCCCTACCTCCTGCCGCGGTGCACCAAGCCGATTCACGCCCGCTTTCCCGAGCTCCGCCTCAGTATCAATGATGCAGCCACTGATCGTCTCGCCAGCATGCTGGAACAGGGCCTGCTCGACGCGACAGTCTCCACACTGGAAGACCACCCGGGGTGTGAAGGCGTCACGCTATTCAGCGAGCGGCTCTGGATCGCGGTGGAGCCGGAAGACCCCCTCGCCGCCACGTCCCAGCCCGTCCAGCTTGATGATCTCAAAGAGCGCGGCTTTTTAACCCTGGGGCTGGGCCATCGACTAACCAAGCTGGTCCAGCAGCTCGCCTATCGCGCTGGCGGCTATGTGGCTTCTGATTATGAAGGCACCAGCCTCGACGCCATCCGCCACATGGCCGCCCTTGGGGCCGGCATCGCCGTCCTGCCGGACCTTTATGTGCAATGCGAAGCCCGGCGCGATGACAGTCTCGTTTTTCGTCCGATCGAAGACCCAAGAGCTAGCCGCGACATCGCCCTTGTCTGGCGCCGAAATTCCCCCATTCGCGACGGGCTAGAACTCCTGGCAGAGATCATGAGGGACGCGGCAAGAGGCGCTCTTGGACAACAAAAAACCCGCCAGACAGGCGCCTAGCGGGTTGTTTTTTGAACTCTGGGGCCGAATTCACCCTGCGAGCCTCAGTTTATAAGCTCGATGATTTCGCGCGTCATGTCGATAGGGGCTCAATCCTGTCCGGTTTGCAAAACATATCGTGGTGCAGCACGGTCAAAAACACAAAACTCCGACGCTGGAGCCGATAACGTGGCCACCGGTGCATTGATAAAGGCCCCAACCAGCGACATCGCACATCCATCTCCACCCCATTGCTGGATCGGCACATGCGCCTCTCCTCTCACGCTCACGACACGGCTGCGGGTCAATGTTTCAGCGGCGCGTTCGCCCCATGCAGGCGGTGTAAGTGGGTCAAATTCTCCTGCGACGATTAACACGCGCACATCAGATGTGACCGGATCAACAAACTCGACCCCGAGCGAGGGGACATCCCAAGCAGCACACAGCTCAGGCCTCATCGCCGCGCTCTCAAAGCCGCCAAGTGTCGCTTCCGGTCGCTGGCGACGGCTTCTTTCGCTGAAAGGCAGAGCCTCGCTGCACCAGACTGAAAAACGCATCCCCCAGGCGAAATCGCTGGCTTCTTGCCTCCTTCCGAGCGCTTCGATAACGACAGGCTCCATCTTCGCGCTGGCATCCATGATGCCCGGAGCGGCGATGACATCGCGGCCTGACGACAATGGAACCAGCGCGGCCAGATCAGCCCCGGTCACAGGTGCCGAGACAGCTTCGACGAAGAACGGGGAGCTTGTCGCGGTCTCTAGGCGACCGAAAAAGCGGCTCTCCAGTTCCGGATAGGCCGCATCGCAGGCGGGCTGCCCGGCACAATCCGATGCAATCGCACGCAAAGCAGCCTCAAAATTGACTGCGCTTTCATCGTCATAAATGGCATTGGGCGGCAGAGGTGAATCGAGCACCATCGACCGTACGGACTCGCTGTAGTTACGCGCATAGGTTAGCGCCAACCAGGTGCCGTACGACCCCGCATACAGGTTCCAGGCCTCAATCTCCAACACTTGGCGTAGATCCTCAAGATCGTCAGAACTTGCTAGGCTATGGTAATTTTCCACGCCTATGCCCGCCTCTGTCAGCCGGTGTCGACACGCTCGGACTGCATCAACAAGGTCGGTCCCGTTGCCCACCGCGGCGCGATACTCTGGACACATTAATGCGGGCACGGCGTCCTGAGTGCCGCGTTGGCCGAGGACAATGAAATCCCGATCCTGCTGCCAGGGGTAAGCGCCCGGGTAAGCCGCCGCGTTCAGGCCCGATACACCCGGCCCGCCGGCAAGATATATGACCGGATCATTGTGACGTCGTGCTCGACAGTGGACGATGACAACCGGCAATCTGATCTCGGAGTATAGAGGATCGGTACGATCCTCCGCGACCACCAACCAGCCACGCGTCGACCCGAATGAAGACGGGACCTGAGCCGGGAATTCCTCACCTGCAGCTACAGATTCAAACCGCGGCAAATCTGGCAATGCTTCATCAGAATTTCCACACCCCGCCAGCATTATCAGAAGGCACAGAGCCAATAGGGAATGAAGTTTCATTTCAAATTCCTCTTGGGAAATCGACTGAGTTCAAGCTCGGGATAAAACGGGGACACGTACCGGATAAAACGGGAACACTTACCGATTTCCCGTCACCTATTCCATCATAGGTCGCTGGTTACTACATTTCGCGCGTAACAAACGGGGACACTTACTGATTCTTCCCTCGTTCTGCGGGGTGGCGCGCCATTAAAAGGTAGGTGTCCCGGTTTTAGGCTTTTTATCGGGGAGGTGGGTCAATCGATGACACGTGTTCGAAAAGGTCAGTTAAATCTCCGTATTCTCTATATTGCGCTAGCTGCTGCCGTCGCCGTGGCCAGCTGGAGCCGCTGGGTCAACGAGTTAGATGTTTGGCTGCATTGGATTACATTATTGGCGGTGGTCGCATCAGTTATTTTGCTCCGGATAGGCAATATTGCCTCAAGCAAATACCTGATAGCGATGGATCGATTGAAGCGGATGCGACGCAGGAAGAAGTAATATTCAGCTCAGTCGACGGCGGCATTTGGCACATCTACTCTGAATTGGAGTGCAGGTTGTGCTTCGAATAACGATCCGAATGGGCCATTGAACAGCGTTCGAGCAACCAGCGCCTTCAATGCTCGCTCAGCGGCGTAAATCTCAGCAAGCTGATTTCCAGATGACCAGGTTGAAATGTGATGTACGGTCACCACACGACCATGTACAGGTAACCGGCTCTCCGACATCTGAACACAAAAAACCCGCCGGGCAGGCGCCAGGCGGGTTGGTTTTGGGTGCGGGGGTAGGATTTGAACCTACGACCTTCAGGTTATGAGCCTGACGAGCTACCGGGCTGCTCCACCCCGCATCAGGGTGAGGAACTTTTAGGCCTCACATCGCTCCTCGTCAACTCCGGCACAGTTTGAAAACTGTCGTTAAGCGACTGGAAGCAGAGACAAAAACACCCTGCATGACGCAGGGCGTATTAAACATGTTCACGAGGGTATTGGATCTAGCGAGCAGACCGGGCAGCGACCTACTCTCCCACGTCTTGAGACGGAGTACCATCGGCGCTAGGGGTCTTGACGGCCGTGTTCGGGATGGGAACGGGTATGGTCCCCCTGCAATAACCACCCGGTCAGCGCGCTAGATCCAGTTGAAAAGACATCCTGCATTTGAGGCCATGCCTGACGAAGCGATCGCCGGGCATGAGCATCGGTGAAATCAAGTCTATCGAGATATTAGTACTAGTAAGCTTCATGTGTCGCCACACTTCCACACCTAGCCTATCAACGAGGTAGTCTTCCTCGACTCTCAAGGGAAATCTGGTTTTGAGGGGGCTTCCCGCTTAGATGCATTCAGCGGTTATCCCTTCCGTACATAGCTACCCTGCTATGCCGCTGGCGCGACAACAGGTCCACCAGAGGTACGTCCACCCCGGTCCTCTCGTACTAGGGGCAGCTCCTCTCAAATTTCCAACACCCACGGCAGATAGGGACCGAACTGTCTCACGACGTTCTAAACCCAGCTCACGTACCGCTTTAATCGGCGAACAGCCGAACCCTTGGGACCTGCTCCAGCCCCAGGATGCGATGAGCCGACATCGAGGTGCCAAACAATGCCGTCGATATGGACTCTTGGGCATCATCAGCCTGTTATCCCCGGCGTACCTTTTATCCGTTGAGCGATGGCCCTTCCATGCGGGACCACCGGATCACTATGGCCGTCTTTCGACTCTGCTCGACCTGTCAGTCTCGCAGTCAGGCGGGCTTATGCCATTGCACTCAACGAGCGATTTCCGACCGCTCTGAGCCCACCATCGCGCGCCTCCGTTACTCTTTGGGAGGCGACCGCCCCAGTCAAACTACCCACCAGACAGGGTCCCGGATCCAGGTTCATGGACCGCGGTTAGATATCAACAATAAATAGGGTGGTATTTCAAGGATGGCTCCACCAGAACTGGCGCCCTGGTTTCATAGCCTCCCACCTATCCTACACAATTTACCGCTAATACCACTGTCAAGCTGTAGTAAAGGTGCACGGGGTCTTTCCGTCTGACCGCGGGAACTCCGCATCTTCACGGAGAATTCAATTTCGCTGAGTCTACACTGGAGACAGCGGGGAAGTCGTTACGCCATTCGTGCAGGTCGGAACTTACCCGACAAGGAATTTCGCTACCTTAGGACCGTTATAGTTACGGCCGCCGTTTACCGGGGCTTCAATTCGGAGCTCTCACTCCTCCTTTTAACCTTCCGGCACCGGGCAGGCGTCAGAC
>NZ_CP138920.1:0-2870000 GCF_047123815.1 Maricaulis sp. MIT060901 | reverse complement strand
ACCCCTACAAGCCAGGGAAAAATGTCGGAGAGACAGCATTGGCCTTCAGCTGGATTGCCGGATCAACAACCGGGACATTCCGGTCAGCACAGGCGCGTTAACACCCGCCGCCTCCAGGTGGCTTGAGCGTGGCTGATTTTACCCCTACGAGCCTGCCCGCGAATAGAGTGGTACAAGCGGCCGGTGGACGCTGACTGTCTGCGCGTCTGCCCGGGAGGATCAGGCCCAGCCTTCAGCAATCCACTGAGTAGCAGGCAACAAAAAACCCCGCCTGGTTGGGCGGGGCTGTTTGATTTTTCTATAGTTCACGAGGGTATTGGATCTAGCGAGCAGACCGGGCAGCGACCTACTCTCCCACGTCTTGAGACGGAGTACCATCGGCGCTAGGGGTCTTGACGGCCGTGTTCGGGATGGGAACGGGTATGGTCCCCCTGCAATAACCACCCGGTCAGCGCGCTAGATCCAGTTGAAAAGACATCCTGCATTTGAGGCCATGCCTGACGAAGCGATCGCCGGGCATGAGCATCGGTGAAATCAAGTCTATCGAGATATTAGTACTAGTAAGCTTCATGTGTCGCCACACTTCCACACCTAGCCTATCAACGAGGTAGTCTTCCTCGACTCTCAAGGGAAATCTGGTTTTGAGGGGGGCTTCCCGCTTAGATGCATTCAGCGGTTATCCCTTCCGTACATAGCTACCCTGCTATGCCGCTGGCGCGACAACAGGTCCACCAGAGGTACGTCCACCCCGGTCCTCTCGTACTAGGGGCAGCTCCTCTCAAATTTCCAACACCCACGGCAGATAGGGACCGAACTGTCTCACGACGTTCTAAACCCAGCTCACGTACCGCTTTAATCGGCGAACAGCCGAACCCTTGGGACCTGCTCCAGCCCCAGGATGCGATGAGCCGACATCGAGGTGCCAAACAATGCCGTCGATATGGACTCTTGGGCATCATCAGCCTGTTATCCCCGGCGTACCTTTTATCCGTTGAGCGATGGCCCTTCCATGCGGGACCACCGGATCACTATGGCCGTCTTTCGACTCTGCTCGACCTGTCAGTCTCGCAGTCAGGCGGGCTTATGCCATTGCACTCAACGAGCGATTTCCGACCGCTCTGAGCCCACCATCGCGCGCCTCCGTTACTCTTTGGGAGGCGACCGCCCCAGTCAAACTACCCACCAGACAGGGTCCCGGATCCAGGTTCATGGACCGCGGTTAGATATCAACAATAAATAGGGTGGTATTTCAAGGATGGCTCCACCAGAACTGGCGCCCTGGTTTCATAGCCTCCCACCTATCCTACACAATTTACCGCTAATACCACTGTCAAGCTGTAGTAAAGGTGCACGGGGTCTTTCCGTCTGACCGCGGGAACTCCGCATCTTCACGGAGAATTCAATTTCGCTGAGTCTACACTGGAGACAGCGGGGAAGTCGTTACGCCATTCGTGCAGGTCGGAACTTACCCGACAAGGAATTTCGCTACCTTAGGACCGTTATAGTTACGGCCGCCGTTTACCGGGGCTTCAATTCGGAGCTCTCACTCCTCCTTTTAACCTTCCGGCACCGGGCAGGCGTCAGACCCTATACGTCGTCTTGCGACTTCGCAGAGCCCTGTGTTTTTAATAAACAGTCGCCACCCCCTGGTCTGTGCCCCTGGACACTGGTTGCCCAATGCCAGGCTCCCTTCTCGCGAACTTACGGGAGTAATTTGCCGAGTTCCTTCAGCATAGTTCTCTCAAGCGCCTTGGTATGCTCTACCAGTCCACCTGTGTCGGTTTGGGGTACGGTCAAATGCGGGAGCTATTTCCAGGGACTCCTTGGCTGCCAGTTCAATCCGATAAGGACTGACAACTTCCAGAATCCGTCACTACCCGTCAGGTGCAGGAATATTAACCTGCTTCCCATCCACTACGCATTTCTGCCTCGCGTTAGGGGCCGACTAACCCTGCGCTGATTAGCATTGCGCAGGAACCCTTGGACTTTCGGCGAGAGGGTCTCTCACCCTCTTTGTCGCTACTCATGTCAGCATTCTCACTTCCGATACCTCCAGCGGCCCTCGCGGGTCCACCTTCATCGGCCTACGGAACGCTCCGCTACCACTCAATCATAAGATTGAATCCACAGCTTCGGTGTATCACTTAAGCCCCGTTACATTTTCCGCGCAGGAGCGCTTGACCAGTGAGCTGTTACGCTTTCTTTAAAGGATGGCTGCTTCTAAGCCAACCTCCTGGTTGTCTAAGCACTCCCACATCGTTTCCCACTTAGTGATAACTTAGGGACCTTAGCTGGTGGTCAGGGCTGTTTCCCTCTCCACTACGGACCTTAGCACCCGCAGTGTGTCTGCCATCTAGTACTCCTCGGTATTCGGAGTTTGGTTAGGTTTGGTAAGTCGTTGGGACCCCCTAGCCCATCCAGTGCTCTACCCCCGAGGGTATTCGGATGACGCTCTACCTAAATAGATTTCGCGGAGAACCAGCTATTTCCGAGTTTGATTGGCCTTTCACCCCTAGCCACAGGTCATCCCCGTCTTTTTCAACAGACGTGGGTTCGGTCCTCCAGTGCGTGTTACCGCACCTTCAACCTGCCCATGGCTAGATCACTCGGCTTCGGGTCTCATCCCACGAACTCGGTCGCCCTATTAAGACTCGCTTTCGCTGCGCCTACACCTATCGGCTTAAGCTTGCTCGTGAGACGAAGTCGCTGACCCATTATACAAAAGGTACGCCGTCAGGCTTTCGCCCTCCGACTGCTTGTAGGCGTCCAGTTTCAGGGTCTGTTTCACTCCCCTCGTCGGGGTGCTTTTCACCTTTCCCTCACGGTACTGGTTCACTATCGGTCATGTAGGAGTACTTAGGCTTGGAGGATGGTCCCCCCATGTTCAGACAGGATTTCACGTGTCCCGCCCTACTCAAGTCTCTTATCTTTCCTACCTCTACGGGGCTGTCACCCACTCCGGCCCAACTTTCCAGATGGTTCGAGTTCGATTGATAAGAGCACTGGCCTGATCCGCGTTCGCTCGCCACTACTAACGGAGTCTCAATTGATGTCCTTTCCTCCGGGTACTTAGATGTTTCAGTTCCCCGGGTTTGCTTCTAATCCCTATGTATTCAGAATTAGATACCTCCTACAAACTCTGGTGATCGACTAACCGGTAAACCGGCTAAGCGACCGCCAGGGTTCGTAAAGGTGGGTTTCCCCATTCGGAAATTCTCGGATCAAAACCTGCTCGCGGTTCCCCGAGACTTATCGCAGCGTGCTACGTCCTTCATCGCCTCTACATGCCTAGGCATCCACTAAACGCCCTTCTGACACTTGATTTCAAAATTGATGCTCATGCGCGGTGAACGCTTCGTCACTCAATACCGGCCGTGCAGATCGGTACGATCGCGACGAAACCCGCATAATGCATGAGCCTCGGTCAGGATGTCTTTTCGATCCAACCTCAAGCGGCTGAACCCTCGTCAACTATGTCAAATATCCACCCAAGGCCGAAGCCAGGGCGAAACGTGTGTCTTTCTAAACCGCGTTGGTGGAGCCTAGGAGGATCGAACTCCTGACCTCCTGAATGCAAATCAGGCGCTCTCCCATCTGAGCTAAGGCCCCGTAGAAACGCGGTTATCGCGTTTGCGTCGGACCTGAGAAGCGATGGTGCGCCAGGGTAGATTTGAACTACCGACCTCACGCTTATCAGGCGTGCGCTCTAACCAACTGAGCTACAGGCGCTTAGATCGCAGATCGTTGCCTTAACGAAAACGCGGCGACCACATCCGGTGATGTGATCTAGAATGGAAAGAGAAACGAAGACGGCGGCGACTGCCTGTTTTGCCAGTGATCATCCGAAGATGTCCCAGCTATAAGTTCCAAGAGATTAGAGACAGCGGACAGGCAGAGCCTGGCGCCGTAAATAATCTTCCTTAGAAAGGAGGTGATCCAGCCGCAGGTTCCCCTACGGCTACCTTGTTACGACTTCACCCCAGTCGCTGATCCTACCGTGGCCGCTTGCCTCCCGAAGGTTAGCGCAGCGTCGTCGGGTAATACCAACTCCCATGGTGTGACGGGCGGTGTGTACAAGGCCCGGGAACGTATTCACCGCGGCATGCTGATCCGCGATTACTAGCGATTCCAACTTCATGCCTTCGAGTTGCAGAAGACAATCCGAACTGAGACAGTTTTTTGAGATTAGCTCTCTGTCACTGCCATTGTAGCACGTGTGTAGCCCTACCCGTAAGGGCCATGAGGACTTGACGTCATCCCCACCTTCCTCCGGCTTAACACCGGCGGTCCCGTTAGAGTGCCCAGCCAAACCTGCTGGCAACTAACGGCGAGGGTTGCGCTCGTTGCGGGACTTAACCCAACATCTCACGACACGAGCTGACGACAGCCATGCAGCACCTGTCCTGGCGCCTCCGAAGAGGACCATCCATCTCTGGATGTAGCACCAAATGTCAAGGGTAGGTAAGGTTCTGCGCGTTGCTTCGAATTAAACCACATGCTCCACCGCTTGTGCGGGCCCCCGTCAATTTCTTTGAGTTTTAACCTTGCGGCCGTACTCCCCAGGCGGAGAGCTTAATGCGTTAGCTGCGTCACCTAACAGCATGCTGCCAGACAACTAGCTCTCATCGTTTACGGCGTGGACTACCAGGGTATCTAATCCTGTTTGCTCCCCACGCTTTCGCTCCTCAGCGTCAGTATCAGTCCAGTAAGCCGCCTTCGCCTCTGGTGTTCCTCCGAATATCTACGAATTTCACCTCTACACTCGGAATTCCGCTTACCTCTCCTGAACTCAAGACTGGCAGTATCAAAGGCAATTCCAAGGTTGAGCCCTGGGCTTTCACCTCTGACTGACCAATCCGCCTACGAGCGCTTTACGCCCAGTAATTCCGAACAACGCTAGCCCCCTCCGTATTACCGCGGCTGCTGGCACGGAGTTAGCCGGGGCTTCTTTTGCAGGTACCGTCATTATCTTCCCTGCTGAAAGAATTTTACAACCCTAAGGCCTTCATCATTCACGCGGCATGGCTGGATCAGGCTTGCGCCCATTGTCCAAGATTCCTCACTGCTGCCTCCCGTAGGAGTCTGGGCCGTGTCTCAGTCCCAGTGTGGCTGATCATCCTCTCAAACCAGCTATAGATCGTCGACTTGGTGAGCCGTTACCTCACCAACTATCTAATCTAACGCGGGCCAATCTTTCGGCGATAAATCTTTCTCCCTAAGGACGTATTCGGTATTACACCCAGTTTCCCGGGGCTATTCCGAACCGAAAGGTATGTTCCCACGCGTTACTCACCCGTCTGCCGCTCCCTCCGAAGAGGGCGCTCGACTTGCATGTGTTAAGCCTGCCGCCAGCGTTCGTTCTGAGCCAGAATCAAACTCTCAGGTTGAGTTTTGATCCCGACACGCTTGGCATTCAAAGTTCTTGACGAGATTTGTCGCTCTGCCCTGGAAAACCAGAACAGAACTAAAATCGTCGTAAAGAAACGCGTCAGCGTATCGGTTCTCAAGTGGTGGTCTGACCCACCGCAGAGCACCGCCGCCTGCGTTTCTCTTTCCTATCAACAATGTCAAAGAGCCGGACCACAAAAACCAGGGGCTTCCAGGTCCGCATCACCTCGGCTTCCTCAGGAAGTCCTCCGTGACGGGAGCGCGGTGTTTAGGCCGCGCCGTTTTTGAAGTCAACCGCCTTTTCCAGCCTTCGCAGCAGCAAGTGCAGTCCGGAGGATTTTCTTGCGAAAACCAACCGGCGATGAACTCACAATCGCCTATGATCAGCTGGAAGTACGAGTGCCTTCCAAGTGCCGGCCAGATCCGTCTTTCAACAAACCCTCCCAGCGAGGAGCGCGGTGTTTAGGCCGCGTAGAATTTGAAGTCAATCGTCTTTTCTCAGAGTTTGTGCAGTGATGTTTTCAAACTCAAAAGAGACGAAAACTTTCCAGCACCGGCGGTTCGAAATCGACGCACCAGCCCTCAGTCAAAAAAACGACAAGACCTCGCATTCTAGAGAAACAACGCCGAACTGCAAGGAAAACCTTGCCGCCAGCGCCGTCGAGAGGCGCGGTTCTAACCTACTCCCCCACAAGCGCAAGCCATAATGCTGCTCAAGCGCAGATAATATCTCACCCAACACCCGCCCAGCCCTGCACACACAGGGATCATGAACGCTGCAGTTTTATCCCTCAGGACAAAATATACTCCCGCATCGCCGCCGTCTGAGCCTCAACCGCCTCCATCTTCGCCTTCACAGCATCGCCAATCGAAACGATTCCAACCAGCTCACGACCATCCAGAACAGGCAAATGACGAACACGGCGATCTGTCATGCGCATCATGATGTCCTCGACTGTATCGTCCGGGGCAGCGGTCACGAAGGCGGGTGTAGTGGCGTTCGCCACAGTCCTGTTGAGACTGGCCCGACCATGCATCGCCAACTCGCGAACGATATCGCGCTCGGTCAGGACGGCAATCGGCCGACCGGTTGGATCGACCACCACCAAAGCACCAATGGCGTTGGCATCCAGCGCCTGGGCCGCCTCGCGCAGTGTGCAGCCGTCTTCAATGGTGACTACGGAACGCCCTTTTACATTGAGGATTGTCTCCACTCGCATGGGTCACTCCATTCCTATGGAGTTTCCTTATACCACAAAACGAAAGAAATGTGAGCCCTTAGACGAGGCGCCTCGCGTGAATCAAACTAACGTGGACAGGCCTCCCCGCCTCCGTCAGTCTACTGGCGAGACGGACTTCATCACCGGATCGGGGAGACAGCATGGGCTATCAATCGCGTCTCAAGCGGGACCTGCAACGCTGGCAGGCCGAGGGCTGGGTCAGCCAAGACGGCAAGGCATCGATACTGGATGATGTAGCGAAGGCACCGGGTGGATGGACGCCGGTCGGCGCGCTGGCCATTCTGGGATCGGTGCTAATTGCCCTTTCCGCTATCAGTTTTGTCGGCGCCAACTGGGACGCCACACCCAAACTGCTTGTCTTCGCGCTGCTGCTGGCTGTGATCTGGGTCAGCCTGTTTGCGGCCGGACGCGCCTTTGACCGCAACGCCCTGGTTCTCGGCCATGCCCTCGCGCTTCTGGGAGCGGCGATGTTCGGCATCACCATCATGCTGACAGCCCAGACGTTCAATCTCTCGTCCTTCCGCAATACGGCGGTATTGATCTGGGCATTGGCGGCGCTGGGTGTTTCGCTTGCTGCTTCGTCGAGGCCGGTGATGATCCTGGCGACGCTTCTGTCGGCCCTGTGGGTCTGGCTGGAAATCCTCTCCCCCGCCGCACCGGACATCATGTGGAGTTATGCCCTGGTCTGGACCGTGATGCTGGGCGTCGCGTCTCGACTGAAGTCTTCCGTGTCCGTCAACCTGCTTGGACTGGCCCTCCTGCCCTGGCTGATCAATGCGTTACTCCGCGGCCTGGAAACCCTGGGCATGGAAGCACACCAGATTGCCACCCTCACCCTCTTGTCCTTTGGCATCCTGGCCACCGGATTTGCGCTCCTGCGTCACCGCCAGGTGCCAACGGCAGGCGTGATCGCAGGTTGGTGCGCCGCGGCGGCCATCATCGGAGGCGCACTGATCCAGTGGCCGCTCGGCGAGTATGACGCGTTTGTGCGCGAACTGGACCGTTCCGATACGGGCCCGGGCATGCCCAATCCGGCCCTCTACGTGCCACTCGCCCTCGCCCTTTCAGGCGGCATCGCTGCGATGGCCTGGATAAACGGGGGCGGGCAGCGCAAACGAACCGGGCTGGGCGTCGCCATCGCCGCCCTCACAGCTGCCAGCTTCCCCTTCATTGTCTACATCGAGGATCCCGTTGTCTTTCTCGCCGTGCGCATCCTGTTCGGCACGGCCTATTATGCCTTCTGCATCTCGCTGATCCTGATCGGTACACGAGCGGATGCCCGGGCCACCGGCACGCTGGGTATTGCCGGCTTCATCCTGCACACCGCCTATGTTTACTGGGAGACATTCTCGGGCCTGCTCACCACTTCCCTCTTCTTCCTCACGGGCGGGCTTGTGCTGTTTGGCCTCAGCTGGGGTTTGCTGAAATGGCGCAAGCGCCTGCCAACAAGCCAGGGAGACGTGTCATGAGCCATACAAACCGCCTCTTGATCATAGCAGCCGTGATGACGGCATTTCTGGTCTTCATGCTGGGCAGTAATACGGCCCGGCGTGCGGGCGGCCAGGAAGTGGTGCTCGATGTCACGGGTTATGATCCGCGCGATCCGTTCCTGGGCCATTACAGCCGCATTCGCCTGGATATCGCGATACTGGACTTGCGCGACCTGGCAGGAAAAGACGACATCGAGGTCGAGGATCTTGTCTATCTCTCGCTGGAACCGGGCGAGGACGGGGTCTGGACCGCCAGCGCTCTTCATCATGAACAACCGGAAACGGGCCCGGCGATGTTGGGCCTTGTCACCAGCGTCTATTTCAGAGGCCAGGCAGATGAGCGGCATGAGGTGGTCCAGATCGACTATGGGCTCAACCGGTATTTCGCGGATCGGGCAACAGCGCTCGAGCTGGATTCAATTCTCCGAGATGACAGCCGGTCACCCCGCCTGATCGTGTCGATCCCGTCCGATGGGCGTGCCCTGATCAAGGGGATCGAGATTGATGGTGAGCCGCAATATGAGAGGCTGTGGTAGTCAGCGCGGACGGGCAAGCCTGAGAATGACGGGAAACAACCCTGCCCCCGCAACCGCGCCGCCGATATGCGCCGCCCAACCGATCGGGATCGGAAACGCCACACCCAGCAAGCCGATGACCAGGTTCACGCCGATCCAGGGCAAGGTCAATCTGAGCATGCCGGCATACCCGCCACGCACCCAGCCGGCTGCTGCGATCAAGCCGGAGACCCCTGTGGAGGCGCCGCCCAGAATCAGCGGCTCACTGCCTTCGGCAACCACCTGGGCAACGGCGCCCAGAACACTGCACGCACCAAAGAACGACAGGAACAGCAATACACCTTGTGCGCTGTCGCCGAGAACACGGGCGACGAGGCGGCCGGCCGAGAGCAGCACCACCAGATTCATGATGATGTGCAGCCAGCCGAAATGGACGAGGAAATGGAGCAGGAAAGGCAGGTATTGACCAAGCGGCTGCGCGGGAGGCACCTGCCCCGCCGGAGTATGGACCAGAACGCTGGCCTGGAAGATCAGCTCGCCGAGCGGTGGCACCACGACTTTCGCCAGCTCGGCGCCAAGTATGGCCAGAGCCAAGACGAGCACGACCACCGGCATGGAATTGAAAACCGGCTCACGATCGCCACTGTCCCGATGCGGCACACTCATTCTGGCAACTCCCTCTTGTGATGGCTCAAACGGGCACTTTTTCGTTAATCACAACTTAATTCCCCCACCGGGTGAACCGGTTTTACAGGCTTTCCCCTCTGGCACGCACGTTGCACGTCTCACGTATGAATACGTGCCAGTGAGGACGCAGGATGACACACAAGCGGACGCGGTTTTTGACCTCTGCCATCGGCCTGACAATGCTGGCCGCCTCGGCGGCGAGCGCCCAGTCAACACAGACGACGGCCCAGTGGGAACGCCCCTACGGCGTCGCCTATGGCCAGGAGCAACGTCCCTGGTCTGGCGCCACGGCAAGCGCTGGTTCCGCGGCACGCTCGTCTGCAGGCAATCGCGTCATCATCGATGGTGTCATCCAGACCGGTGTTGGCGTTTCCAGCCAGCTGAACGGCCTGTTCGGAGGCGGTGTCGGTGCCAATGCAACGGCCATCGGCAACCAGCTTAACGTGAATGTCACCGGTCAGTGGAACACTGTCATCGTCAATTCGACCCAGATCAATAATGGCAACGTCAACGCCAACGCCCAGTCCAACGGGGAAACGAGTGAAGACAATGAAGAAGGCTAAACTTCTCCTGGCCACACTGGCCGGCGCGCTGGCCCTGTCCGGCTGTGCCACGACCGCTCGCACGGGCGGATCTGACGGACTCTACGCGCAGCCGATCGGCGGCGCACCGGTGACCGCGAACCCGACCCCCTATTCCGAGGCCCTGGTATGCCTGGCCAACTACGCCCGCGCGAACAATCTGGTCTCGCCGCGCATCGCTGTGGGTCGCCTGTCGGACTACACCGGACGCGCCTCACTTGAAGGCGGTGCTGCTGTGACCCAGGGCGCCTCGCTGATGGCGATCTCCGCCTTTGCCAAGGCCGGCATCCGTCTGGTCGAGCGTTTTGACACCTCGGTGTCCGAGCTGGAGCTGCGTTATGCCAACAATCAGCTGATTGGCGACGAGAACGGCGATCAACGTCAGATCTACGCAGCCTCGCTGCCCGGCTCCGACTTCCATCTGGTCGGCGGCATTACCGAGCTGAACTACAATATCCGCTCCGGCGGCGTTGATATCCTGGGCGGTGACCGCATCGACAGTGACCCGACCGGTGTTTTCAATCGCCGCACCTGGGTGATGAATATCGGCCTCGATTTGCGGCTCAATGATACACGCACGATGGAGACCGTCGACGTCATCTCCTACCAGAAACAGATTATCGGCCGCGAGATAAGCGCTGGCATCTTCGCCTTCTGGGATGAAGCCGTTGTCGACATCTCGGCTGGTGGCCGCTCGCTCGAGCCGGTCCAGCTGGCCGTACGCTCTGTCATCGAACGCGCTGTCCTGGAAGTTTCCGCCCAGCTTTATGGCGTCGATCCAAGCGCGGCCTGCCACTATTCCGATCCAATCGGTGGCTCAACCAATGTAACCGGCGGCGTCAATGTCGCTACAGCCTATGGCTCCCGGGAGACCTCGAATGTCCAAGCGCGTCAAACTGTTGAGCACGGCCATGACCGCCGCGATCCTTACGTGCGCAGCTACCTACGCGGACGATACGACTGAGATTCTCAACGGGCAGGTCAATCTGAACGCCAATATTCAGGTGACCGCCGAGACCTCGGTTGGACAAGCTGCGAGCGCGATGATGACAGCCATTGGCATGGCCAATGCGCTGACCATTGACGTGCTCACGCCGCACGATATCGAGAACACCCAGACTTTCTCCGGCAGTGTGGTCGGGCGCGCAACGACCGATGCGCAGACGATTGACGGGGCTGCGATCACAACCTCGACCATGTTCGGTAACTCCGCTGTGGTTCTTGTCGACAACGGCATGGACGTCACCTCGCAGCAGAACGCCCTCGATGGCGCGCAGGTCCGCTCGACGGCCCAGCACTCGCTCTCCAATTACGGCATCACCTCGGTCACAACGGCCGGCGCCTCGGCAAATGCCTGGGAATCAACGGCCTATGCGGGCGAAGCCAATCTCGACCTGCGCCAGGATAGCGGCGCCTCTGTGACAGCAGACGCCTATGTGCTTGCGCCAACCGCGGGGCTGGGCGTGTCTTCGACGACGGTCGCAGCCGCCAACGGCAATTCCGCCATGGTGACCGGTTATGACGCCGCCTCGCAAGTCGTCGATGTCGACCAGGATAATCGCGGCAATGTGACAGGCCTGGTTCGTGTGAACGCCGGCGGCGGTGGCGAGATGACCAATGCGACCGCATCGGCTAATGGCAATAATGTCCGGATCGAAAACCAGGAAGCCTATGCCCACCTGCAGGGACAGCAGACCAATAGCGGCGAGGTGCTGGCTGATTCCGAGATCATTGTCGGAAATTTCGACGTGGATCTGATGACGGTTGCCGCCGAAGGCGTTGGAAACTCCGCCGTGCTGTCCAATATCGGTTCAAACTCCTTCATGGGGCTGGACCAGACAAATACGGCGAATGTCACGGCCCGAGCCAATTTCGAAGGTGATGCAGGCGGCGTCGCCATGCTGTCCTCGACAGCATTCGGTAATGCGGCGACCAGCTATATCTGCTCGGAATGCCCGGTGACGGCCTATGGTGCGATGAACCAGACCAACTCGGCGACAATCAGTTCGGTGGTAACGGGTCAGATGACGACCGGCGGCATGATCACCGGCACGGCGACTGCCATCGGCAACTCCTCCACCTACCAGACGACCAATCCGCGTTATTGATCAGCGATGGGCCTTGGCTTGCACGTTGAACATGGTGGCGTAGGCGCCGCCCTTTTCAACAAGCGCGTCATGGTCGCCCTGCTCGATAAGACGCCCCTTTTCCAGCATGATGATCTGGTCCGTCGGCCGGAGATTGGACAGGCGGTGCGAGATGATGATCAGTCCCGTGCCGTCTCGCGGCCGTTTGAGCAGTTCAGCCTCGGCATTGGCATCAAGGGCGGCAGTCGGTTCGTCCAGAATCACACAGTCAGCATCTGGGTTAGCGTAGGCGCGCGCCAAAGCCAGGCGTTTCCACTGGCCGCCCGACATCTCGATCCCGTCAACAAAGCGCTTTGAAAGACGGCTGTTATAGCCCTCAGGCAGATCGGCAATCACCTCATCGGCCAGGCCCAGCTCTGTCGCGCGGGCCAGTGCCTCGTCCGACATTGGCGCAAGACCAACACCAACCTCGATATTGTCACGGGCCGTCATCTTGAAATTGGTGGACGGCTGAAAGAGCACACCAAATCGTCTCGCCAGGGCCTCCCGGTCCCAGTCCGCCAGATCCGTCCCGTCCAGCAGGACCTTGCCGTTCAACGGCCGGTAAAGCCCCAATGCCAGTTTGATCAGCGTCGACTTGCCTGACCCGTTCACCCCGACAATACCCAGTGCGCTCCCTCCCGGCACATGAAACGTAACATCATCCAGCGCCAGTCGCGGGCCGTTTGGATAGCGATAGGAAACATGCTCGAAACGAAGGCCATCGCCGGGCGTTTCCCCAACACTCACCCCGCTTGCGCGGGCCTCGACCGGCGTGTCGAGAAAACCATAGAGCGTTGAGAGATAAAGCACGTCCTCAACCACACCATTGAAGGCTGCCAGAAGACTGGTGACGCTTGCCTGCCCCTGTTTGACCAGGCCGACAAACATCGTCATCTGACCGAGCGTGATCGCGCCGGAAATGGTGACCCAGACAATCCAGACCTTGGCGCCCAGAAACACGGCCGTCGACAGGATGGCCAGCACCGCCCCCCAGAACGCATGCCGCCCCTTCATCACCAGATCTCGCTGAAACATGGACTGGAAGAGCTCCCGATATCGCGCCTGCAACGGCCTATCGAGCCGATAGTGAAGCCGGTCCCGGGCGCTGCCCTCACCCGTGATCAGGCTTTCCAGATAACTCCGCTCGCGCACTTCCGGCGTGCGTCCCTTGTAGAACCCGAATGCCGTGTCGGCGAAGCGAAGATTACCCAGGAAAAG
Organism: Maricaulis sp. MIT060901; assembly: GCF_047123815.1. Classification (NCBI taxonomy): domain Bacteria; kingdom Pseudomonadati; phylum Pseudomonadota; class Alphaproteobacteria; order Maricaulales; family Maricaulaceae; genus Maricaulis; species Maricaulis sp. MIT060901. Next base: position 2,856,751 of record NZ_CP138920.1, on the reverse strand, counting down.
CGGCAGGGCGCCCGCCACAATGAAGGCCAGCAATAGCGGCGAAAATGCCCACAACAGGACCGCTACCGAAACAAGTGTCAGCGCGTGCTGTAACAGGTCGAAACCACGGCTGACCAGGTTGTAGGGCCGGCTCGTGGTAAATTGCTTGGCGATGACGAGTTGTTGCTGGAGGTCTGCTCGCTCGATCTGCTCCAGATCCAAAGCGGCGCACTTGCCCAGGATCGCCTGGTTGGTTGCATATCCGAGCTCTACCTGAAGCCGAGATCGCTCGAACGCCAGCAAGCGCCTGGCCGCCAGCAGAACAGCGAGTATAGCAGCCTCAACACGGACCCACATCAATGCTGCATCCCGATCAGCGCTTGCTCCGCTCTCGATCGCCGCAACAACGCTGTCGACGATCAGCCGAGACATGTAGAGCGCCGCAGCTGGCAAAAGCGCCACCACAACGGTCAGGATGGAAATACAAATGATCAGCCAGGGCTGGCTGGACCAGACGAGCCCCGCGGTCCGCACACCATGCGACCAGGCCATCGCGATGGATGGCCTAACCTGTGCGCTATCGGGGTTCGTGTCGCTCATGTCGTCCTAGGCGACAGCCGCGGCCTTTTTCTCGGCCTCTTCCTTCATCCGGCGCGAAAGGACAGCGCCCTTGTGCGGAAAGACTTCGGTCGGAACCGGACGGTCCAGGAAAGGTGCAAGCTTCTCGAACCCTTCGCCGGAACAGATATCAATGACCAAAAGGTCGCCCGGACGGTCCTTGAAATAATCCATCACGGCACGGACATGGTCATCATAGACATCTGAGAAGCGGTGCCGGTCGAAATTATAACACCCGTAAACCGCCGCCCTGAGGAAGCGGCGCATGTTCATGTGCACTTCCTGGCCCGGGCCTTCAGTCAACTTGAACGCCGGGCGGTTGAAATAATGCCGCGCGCAAGAGCCGAGCCAGCCTTCCTTGTCGCGAACCGTCAGGATGAATTTCGATCCGGGATACTGTTTGTCCAACTGCTTGTAGCAAGGGATGGTCGTGATGTCGGTCAGGCCATCATGGTATTTCAGCAGGGTCAGATCGTATTGCGCATTGGACAGCTCGGTATAGGTGTCCTCGTCAATGGGATAATGGCTGCAATCAAAGCCCAGAACCTGCAGACCGGCCGTCAGGCTGCGCGTGCCGGTCCGGCTGAGGCCCAGTCCGAAGATTTTCGGTTTATCAGCTGAGGAACCATAGTTTACCCGGCCGCGATTTTCCTCGAGCCAGCGCTTCAGTTCTTCGCGCGAAAACTCCGGCTTTTCCTGCACGCCCAGGCGCCTGATCTCGGCATCGGCATGTTCCGGCAGCGCCTCGATAAATTCGTGCACCTCATCCGGGCTTGAATCGAGCGGCATTTTTTCCCGGGCGTAATCCACGGCGTGTTTCGCCATTTTCAGATCGCACCAGTCCTCGGACAGGTCTCAGGCGTCCATGGAGCGACGCAGGCGAACCCCCTGGTCCTTGGTCCGGCTGCGCAATTCGCGCAGCGCGTACTTCATGAAGATGTGGTGATAGGACTGGAAGTGATCATGCAGAATATCGAAGTTCCGGAACTGCTTGGCCACACCCATCGGTTTCATGGCCAGGTTGCGCAGGCGCGATTCCGGACGCAACACGTATTTCATGTCGTCCGCCGGCACTTCGGTAGCCGCCATGCGACGCACGAGATCAATCCGGGTGATGTGCACACCGCAGTGCAGACGGCCTCGGAAACGGTCTGACACATAACTGTCCACATAGGGCGCGTCGCAGGTTTCGATAAAGGCCCGCAGGTCGTCGAGGATAAGACAATCCGCATCGACATAGACGACGTAGTCGCAATCGTGATCGATTTGCAGCATCTGGTTCACGCACTAAGTGAAGGGCCGCACATCGTCGATGATGTAGGTATTGTCCGGCCGGATACTCTCCTTGGCCAGTTCCAGCGCCACATCGCGTGTACGTTCGTCGATCTGACGGAAAACAAGATCAATCTTGGCCATCGACTTCAGGCCTCCCACTTCAGTTCTGCGTTGGCTCGCCCGGCGAGCTTTTCAAACAAGGCTTCGTGCTCGCTGGACAATTCCTGTTTCCAGCGCAGATCGAGCGAGATGCCGCCGGCATGCTCGCCATAATAGTCACGCGTACGATCACCCAGCGAGACAAACGCATCCTGAGGGTTTTCGAACTGATTACGGGCGACAAGAAACTGAGTTCCGCTATTGCCGCCCAGCACGTGTTGCGGGCGCTCGTCGAAGCGCAACATGTCCGGCTCGTACTCGATCTGAAGCAGATCACAGACCTAGCGGGTCACTACTTCCGGGCCGGTCGCCAATTTTTCATACCGCACACGCATCTTCGGGCCGTCAAAAGCGTTGAACAGTGTTTCGCTCGTGCCGATCTTGTCGGCCCACTGCCGGATCTGGTCTGACGGGTCGCGCTCGGGATATTTCCGGATACGCGAATTGACGACGGCGCGACCATCACGGGTCAGAAACAACAGGGCCGGTACGCCCCCCGCCTCGCGCATCTCCTTGCTACGGGTCTCGATTCAGCATTCATCCTTGGTCGTGTCGACAATCATCGAGACTCCGACATGCTCCGCGACTTGCGGATAGAGCGCACGCGTCTCGTCCCAGTGGAACTTGCTCCACACCGGACAGTCATCACCACAGATCTTGCAGACCCGCTTGCGCATCGGCTTGCGCTCATCGTGCAGATAGCGAACCTTTCCGCCCTCTCCCATGTAGAAGGCGCTCGAATGCCCGCCGAGAATCATCCCCAGCAGGGTCGAGCCGGAATGACCGGCGCCACACAAGGACACGGATCGCATTTGCGAAGTCTTGTCCATTTGTCCCCTCGCACAATTCTACCTATGAATTGTGACTTTCCTTGTGTTCTCTTGGAGCGAACATTTCGCGATGACGCAAGAAAAATGCGGATTCTCCATGTAACCGGAGATGAACGGGCCGGATTGTGAGGCTGCATGCATCCGGCGTCATCCTGACGCATCGGCATTCGGTGCGACTGGCGTATATCTACCTCCACCCCAAAACGGAGATTGAAATGTCGCGTCTAGTCCTGCCCGCCCTGTCCGCCTTCATGCTTGTAGCCTGCGGTGGAGGCGACAGCTCGGCCACGTCCAGCGAACTGCCGACCGATGCCGGAGCCGAGCCTACAGCCGAAGCAGGGGCAAACGAAGCTGGAGCAGCTGCAGAGACTGCCGTCACAGAGTTGGCAGAATCCACCAGTCAGCAGGCCTCCGATGCGCTTCCTGATGCCGTACTGGCGCTGGGCGAGACCTTCGCCAATGCTGACCTGGTCAATGGTCGCCGCCAATATCGCCGTTGCCAGTCCTGTCACACGTTGGAAGCAGGAGGCCGCCATACAGTCGGACCGAACCTCCACGGCATCATGGGAGCCCAGGCCGCAGCCAAGGAAGGCTTCAATTATTCGCCCCGCCTGACGGACGCCGGTCTTGTCTGGGATGTTGCAACGCTCGACGCGTGGATTCAAAACCCGCGTGGCCTGGTACCGGGCAATCGCATGAGTTTTGTAGGCTTGCGTGACGCGGATGACCGCCGTGATGTCATCGCATACATCGCCGCGCAGACATCGAACTAGAAACGCCGCCAGACCGACAGGACCGCAGCGCGTTCGTCCAGCGCGTTGCGGCCGCTGGGCGTCAAAATAACACCGATCTGGTAATCGACCTCGCCGACCGTTCGAAGCACGCTGAACTGAAGTTTGTGCTGGTCGAATTCAGGCAGGCCCGGACGCGTTTCCTCTGCACTCCAGACCGAATAGCTTTGCACCATCGCCGACCATCGTTCGCTGATTGCGAAGCCGAGGCTGGTATCCATTCGCCACTCATCGAGATAGCGGCCATCGCGCGCACGGTGCGCGAGCTGAACATCCAGGAAACCGTCGCGGGGCAGCGCGCGGCCAACCAGCAAACGCAGATCAAACGCCCCCTCACCCTGGCCGAGCGGCTGATTGGTGACATTCTCGCCTTCCCCCGGCACAAAATGTGAAAGCTGTCCGCTGACCACCCAGTCATCCCGGCGCCAGATCAAGGCCCGCACTCCCAGCTCGCTGGCCGAGAAGCCCTGCGCGGCATCACGCCGCCCGCCCGAGAGCTGGTCGACATTCTGCCAAGCAAAACGACCGACCAGGGTCACCCGGTCGGTCGCTCCGTATTCGATGTAGGCGGCCAGCTCATCCTTGTAGAAATGACCGCCTGATTGCCGCTGCCGGTCAGCATCAAAATAGCCATCAGCGCGGTCGACCAGATTGGTCAGGATGAGCAGGGTCTCGCCCTTGTCCCGCGGCCAGCCCCCCGCTTCAGCAGAAGGCACCCAGGCCAGCGCGGCCAACAGTCCTAGGTATCGAAGCCCGGGCTTTCGCGGCGCACGCGGTCGAGAACAGCGGCCCACGCAATTTCCTTGAAGAATTCGTTGCCCGCGATCTCGGAAGACTGTCCAAACACCCTGTCCTGCATGGGCTGATCCCATTCGATCAACTCCCCGCCTGCCTGCGCCATGAGCTGAATCTTGCACGCACGCTCAAGTAGATAAATTCTAACATACGCGGAAAACGGGTGATCGCCAACCGATAATGTGCCGTGATTGCGCAGGATCATGAGGTTCTTTTCGCCCAGGTCGTCGACCAGGCGAACCTTTTCCTCGGACTCAAGTGCAATGCCTTCATAGTCATGATACGCGACATCATTATAGACATTCATCGCCAGCTGGCTGATCGGCAGAAGTCCACGTTTCTGCGCTGCAACAGCGACGCCCTGGTCGGAATGCAGGTGCATCGCGACCTTAACATCGCTGCGCGCTTCATGAATGGCGGAGTGAATGGTGAAACCGGCCGGATTGATGCCATAGGTCGAGGGCGGCAGAACATTGCCCTGCAGGTCGACCTTCACCATGTTACTGGCGGTCACGTCTTCATAGAGAAGCCCGAACGGGTTGAGCAGGAAGTGCTCTTCCGGCCCCGGGACACGCATGGAGATGTGGGTGAAAAACAGGTCATCCCAGCCGTGCATGTGAACGAGGCGATATAGCGCTGCGAGATCGCACCGCGCCTTCCATTCCTCTGCCGTGACCTGATCCTTGACGCTCGGTGCAGCTTGATCGTCCATAGCGATCTCCCCAATTCTTTATCGACTGGGGCTAACATCCTCCGCACTGGGCTCTGCGTCAAATATCCTTGGCCAGTCGAACGCCGGAAAACTGCCAGCGTGCATCGGGCGGGAAGAAGTTGCGGTAACTTGCGCGAACATGACCTGGCGGCGTCGCACAAGATCCCCCCTTCAGCACGAATTGCCCGCACATGAACTTGCCATTGTATTCACCTACAGCCCCCGCTGCCGGGCGGTAGCGCGGATAGGCGGAATAGGCCGAACGAGTCCACTCCCACACCCCACCGAACAATTGCGAAAATCCACCATTTTCAGGGCGGGAAACGGGATGGGGGGCCCGCGCCGGGTCAAGCGTGTCAGCAAGACCGGGGTTGTGGCTGGCGGCCGCAAATTCCCATTCGCGCTCCTCGGGGAGGCGTGCTCCCGCCCACTCGGCGAAGGCGGCCGCTTCGAAATAGCTGAGATGGCTGACCGGCGCATCCGGATCGACACGACGTTCACCACCCAGTGTAAACTCGAACCACTCCCCTTCCTTGCGGAACCAGTAGAGCGGAGCGGCCCAGTTCTCGCGGTTTACGCTTGCCCAGCCCTCGGACAGCCAGAGTGCGGCAGAGCCGTATCCATCATCGGCCATGAATTCGAGATACTCGCCATTGCTGACCGGACGCGAGGCCAAGGCAAAATCCTCAAGCCAGTATTGGTGTCGTGGGCCCTCATTATCGAAATGAAAGTCCTCACCGATATGCCCGAACTCATACAGCCCGCCCTGGAAGGCCCGCCAGCTCAACTCTGGCAGATCATTGCCGCGCAGGGTCTCTTCCGCCCAGGCCTTGGGACTGAACGGATGCCGCGACAAAACATGCTTGATATCCGTTACCAGCAATTCCTGATGCTGCTCCTCGTGAGCAACACCAAGCTCAACCAGCGCCTTTACTTCGGTAGAATCGATTTTGTGGTTACCGGAGAGTAAACGCTCCATCGCTGCGTCAACATGAGCACGATAAGCCAACACTTCATCGAGAGACGGGCGGGTCAGGAAACCACGCTCCGGGCGAGCGTGTCGTTCGCCAATCTGCTCGTAATACGAGTTGAACAAATAATTGAATTCAGGAGAGAATTCGACGTAGTCGGGATCGTACTTACGAAGAATAAAGCACTCCCAGAACCAGGTCGTATGCGCGAGATGCCATTTGGTCGGGCTGACGTCCGGCATGGTCTGCACGACCATATCCTCGGCGGACAGGTCCGATACCAGTAATTGTGTGCGCCGACGAACTCCCGAATAAAGCGAAAAAATCGAGCTAAAAATCTGTTCGTCCATAAGAAATCTGCTTTCCGAATACTGGAATTAACAAGTTTTCAAACTGATCCGCGCTATCAGCAAGGTCGGGCAAAGAAATATATAGACATCAATGACAGCCAGTCCTGCACAAGCGCTTCAAACTCTCGCAAAAATGCGTGACCCCGACAAGCGTCACCAGCTTGCATTGGGGGTAACGGATATGTGCATTGCCCAGAAGCTGTCAGACTCAGCTGAGCCCGTTGCCGGCGAGTTACTGGTTACGCTCTCTTCAACCTGCACCGAAGACACGCAAAAGGCCATGGCTGAAAAGCTGACCTCTTGCGAATGGGCGCCCCATGCGGCTCTGCGCTTCCTGGGCACGCGAGATATCGAGATTGCCAGCGTGATCATCAAGAAAGGTGACGGCCTGTCTGATGAGGACATGATCCACATCGCGCAGACCGCCTCCCCCTATCACCGTCTGATCCTGGCCAAACGTTCCAACCTGCGCGTCCGTGTCACTGATACCCTGGCGCAACCTGGCGAGGCCAATGTGCTTCGAGCGCTCGCCGACAATGACACAGCGGAGATTTCCGAAGGTACGCTGGAGATCTGCCTCACGGCGGCGCGCACCCACCCAAAGCTGCGCGAAGCGCTTGCCCGTCGCCACGACATCTCTACGGATTACGCGACGCAATTGTGCATCATGCTGCCGGAAAGCTGGCGCGAGGAACTCTGCCGCCGCTTCGGCCTGGACAAGACCAAGGTCGAGGAGCTGACGGTCGAGGCTGCACTCAAGACCTCCGACGAGGGTTCGGACAACGACGCCGCCGAACTGGTTCATGCAGCCAGGAAGGAAGGCCGCCTCAACGGTCAATACGCCCTTTCCGCCCTGAAGAAGGGCGAGGAAGCAGTCTTCGACCATGCTATCGCCGAGCTCTGCGAACTGACCGTCGCGCAATGGCGCGTCGCCCTGGCCATGGGCGGTGTCCGTGCTGCGGCCCTCGCCTGTCAGTCTGCAGGGCTGGATCGAACCGCTTACCCGATCGTTCACAAGGCTCTGCGCCACCTCGGGCGAATGCACCAGGCGCTCGAGGGCGATGCGATGTCCTCTGCGGCCAATGTCTTTCGTATGTACGGTCCTGAAAAAGCGGCCAAAGTCTTGCGTCAGATGGGTGGCAGGGTTTAATGGCCACTCACCAAGTGAGTGCGCAATTTGACCTCCAGACCCAGCCTAGCCTTTCTCGCCAGCCCCAAACCTGAAGCGAAAGCCGCGCGCCAGCGGCTTGAAGAGCGATATGGCTCCACATCTGTTTATGATGCCGACATAATTATCGCCCTGGGCGGCGACGGGTTGATGCTCGACGCGCTGCACACGGCAATCTCAACCGGCGCCAAGGTCTATGGCATGAATTTCGGCTCCGTCGGCTTCATGATGAATGACTATGCCGAGCACGATTTGCTGGAACGCCTGGCTCGCGCCGAGGCCGCCAGCATTCACCCCCTGCGTGCACGCGGCGAAGACGTGCACTGCAACCGGTTTGAAGCCCTGGCCATCAACGAGGTCTCCCTGTTGCGCGAGACGCGACAGACCGCCAAGATCAAGATCCGCATTGACGAAACCGACCGCCTCGCCGAATTGCAGGCCGATGGCGTACTGGTCGCAACTCCTGCCGGGTCAACGGCTTACAACCTTTCAGCCCACGGCCCGATCCTGCCTCTGGATTCGCGTGTCCTGGCTCTGACGCCGATCAGCGCGTTTCGCCCCAGACGGTGGCGCGGCGCACTCCTGCCACATACAGCGAAAGTCGGCTTCGAGATCTCCGAACCCAATCACCGACCGGTTTCCGCAGTCGCCGACAACAAGGAATTCCGTGAGGTCTGCAAGGTTGATGTCGAGGAAGCATCGGACATCACCCTGACCATGTTGTTTGATCAGGGATATAACCTTTCCGAACGCATCTTGGCAGAACAGTTCGAAAGTTAGTAAGCTTAGGCTGGTGTTAAGCACCGCGCGTTACGTTGTTTTCGGCTATCAATAGTGAGCCTGTGGACGTGACCTTGACGAGCAACATCAAAGAAAGCTGCGCTGGCAAGACCGTGCTCATTGTCGACGACAATGCAGCGCTGCGCGGATTATTGCGCGTGTCATTGCAGGCGTTTGGTGTCGCCAAGGTATTCGAGGCGGAATCTGTTGATGCCGCCCTCTCCCACCTAGATCGGCATCGCGTGGACCTGGTCGTCACCGACTGGAAGATGAGCCCGCGTACCGGACTGGACCTTGTCCGTGAGATCCGAAACCCACAGCTCTGCTCGGCGGCTTATGTGCCGATAATCATGCTGACAGCCTATTCCGACGGGGAACATATCCGCGCCGCCCGCCAGGCCGGCGCAAGCGCGTTCCTGGTCAAGCCTTTCACCTCCTCCAGCCTCGCTACGACGATCGTCGAGGCGCTCGAGGACGATAGAGTTTTCGTCAATACCAGCGACTATTTCGGACCCGACCGCCGAGCAGGCGAGCGTGCCGTGAATGAAACCGCACAACCCCTGCTCGCCGCCAGGTAAGAGGAAAAATTATGTCCAAACCGAACCAGGATGTTGAAATCGTCAACCCGCCGAACATGCTGCAGATCAAGATCGGTGGCCCGATCAGTGCCGGCGACCTGCACCTGATCGAAAAGGCTGAGGATGCCATCAAGGATCTTCGCCATGAATTTGGCGCCTGGCTCGAGGAAGAGGTCCAGAAGCTGGAAGACGCGGCGAAACTCGTTCGCGAAAAAGGGCTCAAAGGAGATGAAGGCGAACAGCTCTTTATCTGTGCCCACGACCTGCGTGGCGTCGGCTCGACCTATGAATTCCCGATCATCACGCGGCTGGCGGCATCGCTGACCAAGCTCATCGACATGGATGAGAAACGCCAGAAAGCTTCCAAAGCTCTTGCGCTGGCACATGTAGACGCCATTCGCGCAGCACTGAGCCAGAATATTCGCGATACAAATGATGCTGTAGCCGCCGCTCTGGCCGGAGAGCTGGAAGTCCAGTCCACCGAGTTTGCCAAGCCGTGGGATGATTGATCGCATACGCTGTCAGATCACCGAAACAAACAAGGGCGCCTCTTCGGGCGCCCTTTTTGATGTCGATCATATCTTGTGGGATCAGCTGGCCTCGCTGTACTCCGCCGGCTCGCCATGAAGACGGTCGAGCACATAATCGAGATCTTCTTCCGGAATGCCCTGGAACCGGGTAATGGCACGCTCGGCGAGAACGGCCTGGAAATGCTCCCGCCCCTGCTTGTCGTGCGGCATCTCCATGGAATGGAAAATATCGATCGCAGCACGGAAAGCCGGATAGAGACGCGGCGGCATGCCCGTGCGGTCATAAACAGCGCGCAGACCCAACGGGCCAGCATCGTGTACCAATAACCATGCTCGCGCATGCGTGACACCAGCCAGCTCGGCAAATGCGTGCTCAACAAAGGCAACATGGCCCCGCAACATCGACCGCAGCACAAGCGACGGGGTCAGTCGGCCATTCATGCGCAATTGCTGCACGAAATGCTGCGGATCATGTGCAAGGCCTGCCTGGTCAACCAGGTCGACAGTCGCGCGCTCACGGGCGTTTTCCGACAGTTCTACAGCAAGCTGCGGCGGCAATGCATGTTTCTCGACGAGACGCTGCATCGCCTCGTCACTGATGTGGGCAATGAGTTTCTCGGTGACAGAAAGCGGCAGCGTTGAACGCGCAACAAAAGCTTCCATCACGCCCTGGTTCTCGCAAAACTGCGTAAACGCTTTTTCATAAGCGTTTTGACTGAAGTCAGCACCGTCATTGCTGGCCGCAATGCCAACAGCCTTCTCATCGCCCTTGTCGATGATTGCCTCGACGACAATGCTCGGAACGTGCTCGCGTGCAGCAATGGCACACAATTTTCCGCCTTGGGATGTCTCCACGAGACGGGTCAGATCGTCCTCGTCAAGCACCGGCGAGGACAGCAGGATCGGCGTCGCCACTTCCTCAACATCAGCGGCCAGGCGCAAGGCGATATCGTGGGGCAGGTTTTTGGACTGCCGCAAGGTCACAGCCAGCGACCGTCGAACCAACTCCGCAGAATCCTGGATAATCAGCTGCAGAATTCCACTGGCTGCCTGGTTTTCTTCGCCCTGCAGGGGTGCCGCATCGATCAGGCGACAAATTTTTCGAGCAGCATTGGCACGTTCGTCATCATCACCACCCTTAACAAGGCGGCGGATGTCGGTGTCTGTCAGTCGATTTCGAAGCGCAACTACAGCCATGGAGGTCTCACAAGATAAGGATCTGGCAAGAGATTAGCCGCAGCATGCTTAACGAAACCTTGTCAAGACGCAGTGTTCAGCGTCAGACGTCACGCTGGCGCGCAGCGAGGGGCACATCTAGAGACGCAAGGATTTCCACCAGCGTCGGTGTCAGCTCACCACCGGAAGACGCGAACGAGCCTGAACTCATCACGCCGAAACTGCGCGCGATAGCGGGGACGGCCGCCGCGATATTGTCGTGGCGGTGAGCCGCCGCAGAGGTGGCTCCAGCGGGCTGAGCCTCGGCCAGTGCGCGCTCTGCCTCGCCGGTCAAACGCCCCAGCAGATGAGCCGCACTCACTGGACGAGCACCATCATGAAACATGTTGCGATTGGCCGCCGCTGCGGCCGGAAACAGGTGTGAGGCTGATTGCTGCGGGTTGTCCCGAACCGCCTCGATGAGGTCGGCAGCGCCGCTGGCACCCAGGAAATGCGCAGCATAGAGCTCACCGGATGTCGCCGGACGCCCAACCCGGTTCTCGATGATTTGGCCATTCTCTGCGGCCAGCTCGCCCGCCATGAGCGCGGCTGCATCGGCGTTGAATCGCAAATCCAGGATCTGCTGACGTGCCGCGCTGTCAGTGACCTCGAACCGCCCGTCCGTGCTACGCTCGATCTGCGCTGCGAGATCGGAGAAACCATGGCTGTCGCCATGGCGTTGCATCATGCCGAGCCAAGTTTGTTCGATAAACTGGAACATGCCCGCAGCGCTGGACGTCCGGGCCTGAGCCTCTGGATCGAAATTGCTCTCCCGGGCAGCGGTACGAGCGAGATACTCGAAATCGGCCCCGGTTTCGCGCGCAGCCTCGCGGATTACGGTGTTGAACCCGCGCATGTCGAGATTTTCGATGCGATCGACCATGCCGACCTCCAGGAGATTCGAGTCGCGTAGATGGTCCTGCCAATCGAGCTAATCTCTCGTTAACGCAGTTTGATTCCCGTGGTTTCCCCCGTATACTCATCTTTGAGGGACGATTTTTTGGAGACATAAGATCGTGAAGATAAAAAGTATTCTATCCGCCGCGGCCCTGGCTGCCGTAGTTCTGGCTATGCCCGCCAGCGCGGATCGGGTTCGCCTGGTCAATATCAACTCATACACCGTCGTCGACAATGAACACCTTATCCTGCGAGGTGGTGTCAGCCGCTATTATCTCGTGACATTGACCCGCCGCTGTTACGGCCTGCGGGGCGGAATGCAGGTAGGAACCAGCCTGCCCACTACCGGCACTGTGTTTTCACCTCGCAGCGAATACATCGTCACCCGTGACCATGAACGTTGCTATATCGAGACGATCGAGGAAGTCGAGGATCGAGAGACGGCGCTGGAGCTCATCGAACAGCGTGCCGAGGCAACGGAAGCTGCCGAGGATGAAGTCGAGTCCTGATCTGAACAACAACACCTGTGAATCAAAAACGCCGGCCTGATAGGCCGGCGTTCTCATTTTTAGCTCATGAGCGCTAATTAGCGATATCCACCAACACCACCATCCAGCATCAGCGTCATGGAAATCGACTCACGGCTTTCCGTGCGAACTTCGCGGCGCATCTGTTCGAAATACCGCTCCTCACGGCGCATGAAAATCAGCTTCTCGCCCGGGCCGAACCGGCGCAACAGGGAGCGTTCATTGCAATTGCGGCGCGGCTCCTGGGTCGAGCAGTAGAGCTGACCGCCCGGCATATGGCGAAGTGCCTCCCCCTTGCGACACATAATCGTTGCACCGTCTTCCCAGACACTGTTGCCATCGGAATGCCAGCCAACAGTCACCTGCATCGCCGTACCAGCCATACAGCGAAAAAGCTCACCGTCATAAACCGCATCGACGCGAGACTCGCCATCGACCTGTGAGGCCGGGTGCGGTGTGCCATTATCATCCACACAGACAGCCCGAACGACACGCCATTCCTCGATGATACGTGTGCGCTCTTCCTCGTAGTACTCCCAGGCCTCTTCCTCGCGTTCGACCACATTGAGCCCGGCAATCGCCGTCGCGGCCGGTGCCGTGGTGTTGCTGTAATAGGAACCGCCACCCACAAAGGTGATTGCGCCAGCGCCTGCATTGGCCGCGGCATTGGCATTCACATTCGCGGTCGCGTTGACGTTGGCGTTGACATTGGCCGTGATGTTCACGCCGGCATGCACATTGACACCGACATTGATATTGCCGCCATGCACATTGATGTTCGGAACGTTCACCGTATGGCCGCCACCGTGATCGCAACAGTGAGTCGGCGGAGGCGGTGGTGGTGCCGGGTGACAGCAATCCTGCGCAAGGGCGGTCGCGGCCCCGAATCCGGTCGGTGCTGCAACAACTGCAAATGCAGCGCTGGCTGCAATCATAAAAGCGTGCCGTGCTGAAACGCTCATGGCGAGGCTCCTTTAATCCTGCGCCTGTCCATGCAATCCCCGGGCCGGTTTCAGCACCACTCCGCTCGCCCATATCGGGAAGCTGGAAATCCGCAATTCCCGTCTCGCGGGTATGGCCCCGATCTTGAAGCTGGGCGACTGCGAAGGGCGTTAAGCCCTGCCATGCGACGACAGCGGAGTGCGAGATGAAACACGCTCAATCGAGAGCCCTGCACAGCTATTGGCAGACATTGCGAATGTCTGGCCGGGCAGCGGGGATGACACCGGAGCGTTCTGATGTGGAACCCCAGGATATCGCCTCATTGCTGGGTTACGTCTTCATGCTGCGCCGCATAGACCAGAGCCATCATGTCTTTCGCCTTGCAGGTACGCATTTCTGTCAGCTGTATCAGCGCGAGTTTCGCGACCAGAACTTCCTGAGCCTGTGGCGCGGACATGATGCGACACATATCCAGGCCCTGCTGGAATCGACCTTGTCAGGCGCATCACCTTCCTCGGTCGTGGCACGCGCCTCCTCGATCGACATGCACCAATTGCCGGTGGAGATCAGCTTCTTCCCGCTGAAGGGGCCGGAGGGTGTCGTCGACCGTATACTCGGTCTTTATCAGCCGCTGGATGACGCCGACGGGTTTGACAACCGCCCTGTCGTGCGCACAGGCCTGCGCGAAATTCGTCCGCCAGCCGTGCCTGGACACCTGTTCGGCGTTTCACAACGAGACATGCGTTCAGCGCGGGAAATGATCGCAAACGACCGATAGTAGCAAAGGGTTTTTAACCCCTCTTCGCTAAACCTGATCCGCGCATGGAGAACGCCATGGCGGAAGAGCCGAACCGACTTGATCGTCGCAAAATCCGGATTGCTGCCCGCGGGGCTGCCGAAAGACGGCGGCACGCCCGTCTTCCGCTGCGCCTTCATGGCCGTTTCTGGAGCGAGACTCTCGGAGAGCATGCCTGCCGTCTGATCGATATTTCTCCCGGCGGAGCGCGCGTCATGTCACGCGCCCTGCCTGCCAGTAATCAGCGTATCATTCTGATGATCAACGGCATTGGTCGCATGGAAGGTGTGGTCGTGCGCAGCGATGGCGACGAGTTCAGCTTGCGCTTCAGCGCCACCGACCGGAAACGGGACAAGCTGGCCGACACCATTACCTGGCGTTTCAACAAGGATCGCCTTGGTCTGGATGAAGATCGCCAAGCGCCGCGCAAGCCTGGGCGCGGTCGCGCCAAGATACGTTTCGCCGACGGCGTGGTGATTCACGCCAACGTTCTCGATGTCTCGGTGACCGGCGCTGCCTTCGAATGCCTGGAACGCCCCAAGGTCAATGAACCTGTCAGGGTTGGCGAGATGTCCGGGCGTGTGGCGCGCATTCTGGACAATGGCTTCGCGGTGGTGTTCGATCCACCCGAGGCCTTGAGAGACGGAGGACAGGCTGCCTGACGGGCAGTAATCACCCAATCCTTGAAGGGTTGAATTTTTCTGGGCTGTGGCCAGATTCTTGCTGCAAGTCTGTGTATGATAGTTTGAGTACTCGGTGCGAAAGAGGTCGATATGCCTCGCGATGATGGAATCGCAATGTCCTGGTTTGTGAAAGTCGAGGGCCGTGTCTACGGACCCTATACGCCGCCGCAAATGCGCGCCTTCGTAGGTGAAGGCCGGATTGCGTCGCATTCCATGGTCGCTGCCGACAAGGAAGGCGAGTTTGCCCCGGCCGCTGATATCGAGGAAATGAAATCCTGGTTCGGCGAATCGGATGGCGGCACTGTCGTCGAAAAGCGCGTCACCCCAGGTGCCCGGCCTGCGAATTTTGTCATCATCACCGAGATTACCTCGGAGAACGGCGCCGACTTCCGCTCCTCCCTCGCTGCTTACGGCGATGTGGAAACGGTCACACCGGGCGTTTGGCTGCTTCGCGGCCCGACCACGGCGGCCGTGCTGCGCAACGAGCTCAGCCATGTACTTGATCGTGATGACAAGCTGCTGATCATCGACGCCTCCCACGACCGTGCGGCGTGGTTCAACCTGGGCAGCGAGGCGGACCAGAATATCCGCGATCTGTGGGGCCGCGCGAACTAGTCGTCCAGACGCCTCAGTTCAGCTGAATGACGCTGTGAGTTCTCGACATAATGTTCGGCGGACATTTTCAACATGGCCGCCGTGTCATCATCCAGCGTTCGGATCACACGCCCGGGAGAGCCGACCACCAGTGAATTGTCCGGAATCTCCTTGCCCTCCGGAATCAGCGCACCGGCGCCGATAATGCAATTCTTCCCGATCCTTGCCTTGTTGAGCACAATCGCACCGATGCCGATCAGCGAATTATCGCCGATTTCACACCCATGCAGCATGACCTGGTGACCCACTGTCACCCCCTTGCCGATCTTCATGTGGATACCGAAATCCGTGTGCAGCACAGCCAGGTCCTGGATGTTGGTGTCCTCACCGATCTCGATGCGATCCGTATCGCCGCGCACGACACAGCCATACCAGATGCTCGTATTCTCGTGCAGGACAACATCGCCAATCACCGTCGCATTGTCGGCGATCCAGTAGTTTCCGCTTTCCGGAAGAACCGGTCGCGACTCACCCAATGCATAAATTGCCATCCGTGTCGGCCCTCAAAGTTTTATGAAATTCGTGCGACGAACGCGTTCAGATCTTCTTCACTGCGTTACACTCAGACTGTAGTCACGATTCGAGACTTGGTCCCGGATCGTATCGGTCACTCTAGCAGGAGGCCTGCAAGTCGGCATGCCCGATTATCGCGTCAGTCCGCCCCCCGGTTCCGGCCATACGCCGCCGAACCTGCCGGAGTCTTCCGAAATCCCATCAAAGCAACGCGTTTTCGCCCCTCTGCCCTCGGCTGAGGGGTTTTTCATGTGTGGAGGTTCCAGCCATGGCCAAACGATCCGTCAAACGTCGCCTGAAAGCCGGAGAGTTCAACAGCAAGCACTATGAGTCGGAAGAGGCGAAGATCCAGTCGCTTTTTCCAGGGACGCACTGGTCCCCCGATGACAAGGAGCCCATGCGTGATCAAAGGTTCGTAAAAAAGGTCAAACCGCGTTCGCTCGGCCAGGAAAGACTGATGAAGGCCATCGACGAGAAAAACCTCGTCCTGGCTCTTGGACCGGCAGGCACCGGCAAGACTTATCTCGCGGTCGCCAAGGCTGTTGAGGCCCTCGAAGCCGGCAAGGTCAGTCGGATCGTGTTGTCCCGCCCTGCCGTGGAAGCCGGAGAATCGATCGGTTTCCTGCCCGGCGCCATGGAAGAGAAACTCGCGCCCTATCTACGCCCGCTCTATGACGCCCTCGCCGACCGGCTCTCCCCGAAAAAGCTCAAGGCCATGATGGCCGAGGGGGTGATCGAGATCGCCCCCATCGGCTATATGCGCGGGCGCACGCTGAACAATGCCTTTGTCGTCGTCGATGAGGCGCAGAACTGCACTTATGGTCAGCTGAAAATGCTGCTGACCCGCCTCGGCTGGAACTCCACCATGGTTGTCACCGGCGACCCGGCGCAGTCCGACCTCTTGCCGGAGATGTCAGGCCTGGCGACGATTGCCGACAAGATGGACGAGCTCGAGGATGTCCGCGTCAGCCGTCTCGAATCGAAGGACATCGTCCGTCACCCGCTCGTCGCGACGATGTTGACTGTACTATGATCCTTTAACGCAGGAGTGCGGCGATTAATCGCCGCACTTATTTTGCGGTCGATCTTGATCAATACTCTTATCCGGCTAGGTTTAGGGCAAATCGGAGACCTGCAATGCCCTACGAACGTGTATTCGTACCCGAGGCGAAACGGTTCGAGACCCGCTTTTTCGGACGGGTCCCGGTCGACGAGATTGTCCGCAATTACATGGAAATGATCCAGTCTGACGAATGGTCACCCGAGGTCGTGCGCTTGATCACTGTGGAACGGGGCGCTGATCTGAGCGACCTCACCTAAGAGGTCTTCGAAAACCGCTTTGTCAAACTGCTTGAGGACACAGCCCACATTGCCGGCCCACCCAACAAGAATGCCTGGGTAATCGAATCGGAGGTAGCCATGCCGATAGTTCAGACATGGCAACTGATGCCTTCGGCACAGAAACTGGATGTGTTCGGAGTATTCGGCACGCGTTGTGAGGCACTCGAATGGCTTGACACCTAGTGAACCGTTACCCTTCGCTGGCGATATTTCACCAGCTGCCGTAAGGTTAGCGGATGGCGTTCGCGCGGATTCAGGCCCATTCTTCGCATCTGTTGTTCGGCGTTATCACGTTTTGAGCGCGCCCGGAGAAACTGGATCACCAGATAGCCGCCCAGCGCCACATAGGCCACGTATTCCATGATGGAATAATAATTCGGCATTAAGACCCAGATCAGCAAGGCCGCAATGCCCGCCAGGATGATGTCGAGTGGCAGGCTTTCTGCGGCATTGAAGTAAGCCACAGCTGGAAAAAGCTGGCGATCGATATCCCCTTCCGGGTCGATGCGTTCGAGCAGGCTTTCAAACTCCGCGGCCTGCTGGGTGTAGGTCTTGTTGAGGATGGTCTCTGGCGTGATTTCAGGCGCATGTGGTGGAATGTCCTTGTTCAGCTCCATGCAGGCGCGCATCAGCCATTCCGCATCCTGAAGCCGACCATGTCCGAGAAATCCACTCACGCCCTACTCCGTCACCTGTTCATACAGCCAGCTTGCCGCCTGTTGCGGGGTCTGGCGCTCGAGATCCGCAAGGCGGTTGGCTTCCCGCATATCGTCATCGCTGATCGATCCGACAAGCCCCGCCAGTGCATCAGCAAGCCCCGGCCTCTCCGCAGCCTCCGGTGACAACAGGATAACGGCGTCATAAGGCGGTAAAATTCCACGTGGATCGGCCAGGACAACAAGATCATAGGCAGCGATACGACCATCAGTGGTGTAGGCGCTGATGACATCCACCTGGCCGTCTCGCACCGCGTCATACATGAAGGTCGCATCCATCGCCCGGGTCGAGATCGCCCCCAGGCCATAACCATTGCGGGTATTGATCCATTCGGACCGCGTGAACACTTCCGCGTCCCCACCGACTTCAAGATCGGATGCGTGAGCTGCCAGATCCGCCAAGGACCGAATGCCCAAGGCCTCGGCCCGGTCAGCACGCATGGCAAAACCATAGGCGTTTTCAAATCCCATCCGTCCAAGCGTGAGAATGCCGTATTCCTCGCGAAGGTTTCCGGCCATCTCCACAAACATGGCATGGCGGTTGATAGGCTCATTCCGCGCCATCACCGTCGCCCAGATGGTGCCGGTGTAATCGATATAGGCGTCGATCTCGTTATTACGCAGGGCATCGAAGGCAATGGTTGAGCCCAGATTGTCTAGCCGCTCTACTTCTGCGCCTGCATCAAGCAGCACCTGTTCCATCAGCTCGGCAAGGATGTACTGCTCGGTAAACGCCTTTGCGCCCAGACGTACGACTTCGTCATCAAGCGGCCCCTCTTCCGCCCTGACACTGGCGATATGCTGACTGCTCTGCGGCTGTGCCGATGGCGTGAAATCGATGAAACGAGGCAGAACCGAAGCCATAACGAGCGCGCTGAGAAGCACGCCGACCTGGACTGCCAGCATCTTGCGGCGACCCCGGGCGGCGACCTCCAACAAGCGGATAAGCTGATCCAGCACCACGGCCAGACCGGCGGCAAACAGGCAGCCGAACAATACAGACAACCAGTTGCGGGTCTGCAGCCCGGCAAAGATGTAGTTTCCAAGGCTGGGCGCGCCAACGGGGGTTGCAAGGGTCGCAGCCCCGACCACCCAGACAATGGATGTCCGGACCCCCGCAACGATGACCGGCAGAGCCAGCGGCAATTCAATCTGCCATAACCGCTGTTTCTGCGTGAGCCCCAGCCCTCGGGCCGCTTCCACAACACCTGGCTCGACACCTTGGAGCCCCACCACTGTGTTCCTCAGTATCGGCAGGATTGAATACAGCATCAGCGCCATGAAGGCCGGCGCATAGCCGATTGTCCCACCCAGAAGCGGCACCATCAATGCCAGCAGGGCCAGACCGGGGATGGTCTGGATCACACCGGCGATGTTGAGGACAGCCGCGGCAAAACGCTTTCGCGGCGCAGCGAATACGCCCAGCGGCAGGCTGATCGCCAGCCCGACCAGGATCGCAGAGAGCGACAACAGGACATGCCCTGAGAGAAGGTCTGGCAGCTCGTTGAAACGTTCGGCAAGGTTCTCGTTCATCCGCCCAGCTCCGCAATGGCCCGCATCTGGCGACGCGGAGTGTCCAGCAAGCCAGAGACATAGTCGTCTGCGGGTGCGGCCAACAATTGCGACGGCGTTCCACTCTGGACGATCTGTCCGTCACGCATGACGGCTATCTCGTCCGCGAGAATCAGGGCTTCGGCCATGTCATGCGTGACAAGCACCGCGGAGAAACCCAGCTCAGACTGCAGGCGCTTGAAATCACGTTGCAAATCGTCACGGGTCAGCGGGTCCAGCGCGCTGAAGGCTTCGTCCATCAGGACCAGATCCGGCTTGCCCGCCAGGGCTCTTGCAAAACCGACACGCTGCCGCTGTCCGCCGGACAATTCGTGGGGATAACGCCCGCCGAATTCCTCCACATCAAGCTGAACCAGCTGCATCATCTTGCGCACACACAGCTCCGTTGTGGCGATATCCCACTCCAGCAAGCGCGGCACGACCGCGATATTCTGACGAACGGTAAAATGGGGAAACAGGCCATCGCCCTGCATCACCCAGCCAATCTGGCGGCGAAGCCTAAAAGCGTCGAACTGGCGGACATCCGCCCCCTCATAAACGACCGAACCGCCCGAAGGTTCCTCCAGGCGGTTGATCAGTTTCAGCAGGGTGGTCTTGCCGCATCCGGACGTTCCCGTCAGGGCCAATAGCTTACCCTCGCCCAGCGACAACGAAACCTCGCGAACGGCTTTGACCCCGCCCGAATACTGTTTCGATACGCCTCGCAGTTCGAGGACCGGCTTGCCGGAATTACTCAAGTTCTTCGAGATCGATGTCCAGAATGGTGATTTCGAAGGAGTAGGACGTCTCGCCCTCATCGATGATCTTGGAGACCACACCCAGGCATTCATCGCCAATGTGGATTTCGGCACATTCGTCCGGACGGTTACGACGCTGGACCTGCAGATCCGGATTCAGCTTGCCGCAAAGGAATTGCTGGAGTTTGACCGCCTCGATCGGCGTGATGTTCTTGTCCACGGGAGCTCTCCAAGTGGGGGGATTCGTTTGGTGCATAACTAAGCGCACCCCTACCGGGCGCGTCCAGAGCCAAGCTTCATTTACAGATGACAAACAGCGCTGCCTAGTCCGGCAAGCGCTGATCCATCGAGCGCGCTGGTTGCGGACAGCAATCGCCGACGATCTTCGCAGGCACCCCTGCAACCGTACAGCCCGCCGGGATCGGTTTGAGCACAACAGATCCAGCAGCAATGCGCGCGCCATCACCAATCTCGATATTGCCGAGTACTTTGGCGCCCGCGCCGATCAGAACACCACGGCCGACCTTCGGATGGCGGTCTTCGTGCGCTGCACCGGTACCGCCGAGCGTAACCTCGTGCAGCAGCGAGCAATCATCGCCAATCACAGCGGTCTCCCCGATCACGACCGAGGTCGCATGATCGATCATCACCCCCTGGCCGATCCGGGCTGCCGGATGAGCATCAACGCCAAAACGTTCCGACACACGGCTTTGCAGATGGAAGGCCAGCGTCTCGCGCCCCTCGCCCCACAGCCAGTGGGCAACACGATGGGCCTGCAACGCATGATAGCCTTTGAAATACAGGAAAGGCTGCAGGAAGCTCCTGCAAGCCGGGTCGCGCTCTTCGACTGCCATCATGTCGGCAGCGGCCTGCTCAACAATCTTCGTATCGCCTTCAAGCGCCGCCTCAGCAACATCGCGGGCCAGCATCATGTCCAGCTGAGCATCGGCCAGTTTGGAAGCCAGGCGATAAGCCAGCGCATGCGCAAAATGATCGTGGCGCAGAACGGCCGCATTGAGAAAACTGGCCAGGATCGGCTCTTCCGCAGCTGCAGCAGCAGCTTCGACGCGCAAGCGCGCCCAGGCGGATTCGACACCAGAGCGTGCCGCGATCGGGCTTTCGCTTTCAGAGAGTGACATTCCTGGCTCCTCCTTCCGTCAGCCCTGCAGCATGGCACGGGCAAGCTCCGGCTCCAATAAACCTTCCCGAGCCATGTAGTAAGCCTTGAAGACCATTACCAGTGTAAGGGAATCAGAGATTTTTCCGGACTGGCATTCAACCAGCAGGTCCCGAAAGGCGATGCGGCGCGTTTGCAGGACTTCGGACGGATCAGGGTTAGCCCTGCCCGGCTCCAGCCCGGTGGCGACAAACCCCGTTCCGGTTTCATCGCTGATCGAGTTGGACAATTCCAGCCGCAGTATTTCCTGCCAGTGTTTTGCCCGATAACCGGTTTCCTCCTCCAGCTCACGGGCCGCTTCCTCGCGTTGGTCAGCGGCAGGATTGCCGCCACCTTCCGGCAATTCCCAGCTGTAATGGTCATTGGGAAAACGATGCTGGCCAACCAGGAGGGTGTCGCCATTCTCGAACAGAGGCAAAACAGCAAGCGCTCGTGTCTGGAAGTGAACAACTCCGTAGAGCGCAGGCGCTCCATCCGGACGCGTTGCATCGAACTCGTCGACCCGCATCCAGGCATTTTCATATTTCACTTCAACGCCGTGGACCTGCCACGGACCGCGCTTCTCGCTCATCTCGAACTCCCGCTTCCAAGGGCAGCTCTATTGAGGTTGAAAGCACTCCGCAAGCGCCGCTATTCCGCCGGCACCGCCGAGATCTCGTCCTGGCCGGAATGTCGTTTGACGGCAGCCATCAAGCGCCTGGCCTTGCTCTGGCTTCGCATCAACAGAACAAACGCCGCCGGCGCAAAGATCAGCGCGAGGATTGCCGAGCCACTGACACCGCCAACCATCGCCGAAGCGAACGGCAGCCAGAAATTATCACCCGACAAAAGCAGCGGAATGAAACCGCCAATGGTCGTCAGCGTCGTCGAGATTATGTGGCGTGTCGCATCCATCACCGTGGAGACCACACTGCCCTCTTCCAGCGCCGAAGCCTCGGGCGAGACCTTGAGCGCGGAAAGCACGACAATCGCGCCATTGATCGACAAGCCCATCAGCCCCATCGAGCCGACAATGGCGTTAAAGCCCATGGGCGTCCCGAACAGCCAGACGCCAAACATGGCGAGACCGACTGACAGGAAGGCAACCGTCAGGATCACTCCAGCGAAACGGAAACTGTTGAACGCAAGAACGACCGAACCGATCATCAGGACGATCAGCGGGACGGCAGTGCCCAGCAGATTGCCAACGGCATCACCACGCTCTGCCGCCTCACCGCCCATCTGAAGCTCATACCCCGGCGGCAATTCCAGTCCCGCCTCGTCCAGGCGCTGCATGAACGAAGACAGCGCTGTCGCCGGCAAGGTGAACGGGTCGAGATAGGCGTAGATCCGGTTAATTCGGCGGCCATCCTCGTGGGGAATCTGGGCGACTTGCGGCGCCAGCGTGATCTCGCCCAGTGCGGAGAGCGGCGCTGCGACCAGTTCACCGTCGGCAGTCCGCAACGGCGCGCCGGAGACATCGCTCAACGAGGAACGACGATCTGCGCTAGCGATGATGCGAACAGGCAATTCCTCGATGCCTTCCAGCACACTGCCGCCAACGACACCGTCCAGGTCACTGCGTAACTGGTTGGCCAGGTCGCTCAGACGCAGGCCCGCCAATTCTGTCGAGGCTTCATCGGCCATGACACGCGCAACCGGTTCTCCCATTTCCAGCTGAGCCATGGTGTAGGTAACAGTCGGTGTTGAGGCCAACAAGGTGCGAAGCTCGCTTCCGATCCGGTCAAGTTCGGCCAATTCAGGCCCGACAATCACCAGCTCGATCGGTGCAGGGATCGGCGGCCCCTGTTCGAAAGGCAGGGTCAGCACCCGCGCCTGCGGAAACTCCCGCATCATCTCCTGCTGCAACAGCGGCAGGATGCGTGCGGTCGCCTGCGCAGATTCCGTGTGCACAAAACCGGCTGCGTAGTTGGAGACACCCGATTTGTTACCGACCACATTGTAGTAGGTACGAGGGGAACTTTCGCCGATCGTCCAGGTGACCCGCTCGATGCCATCATAACGTTCGATGATCTCGCGCGCCCTTTCGGTCTGACGACGAGTTTCCTCGATTGAAGCCGTTGAGGGCAATTCCAGCTCAAGCTGGAACATGTCGCGGTCGGTCGGCGGGAAAAACTGCATCGGCAGGGTCGATGCGGCGACAAAACCGGCAATCGGCAGCAAGACAGACGCGAAAATCCCAACCCAGGGCCTCTCCACGATCACAGTCAGGATACGTTTGTAGATCCACGCCAGAGGCGCGACATGCAGTCCCGTGCGCCAGAAGCGAAGTGGTCCGCCGTCAATCTTTGGATCATCAAACCAGGCCGCCAGCGCACCCACGACGGTCATGGCCAGCAGGAAGGAAGCCGTGATCGCAAAGATCACCGAGATCCCGATCATGGAGATGAACTCGCCGGCAGATCCCGGCATCAGCGCGATCGGCGCAAAGGCAAAGACTGTCGTCAGCGTTGATGCCAGAAGTGGCGCAAACAGCAGGCGAACGGCGCCATCCAGCGCTTCCAGGGGGGACTGCCCCTTGGCCCGCAAAAGCCGGTATTCCTCGACCACGACGATCGCGTTATCGATCAACAGGCCGAGCGCGACGACAAGACCCGTTACAGACATCTGGTGCAGAGGTTCGTCAAACAGGCGCATCAGCAACATGACGGTCAGCACCGTCAGAGGCAAAGCCGAGCCAACAATGAAAGCCGCTCGCCAGCCCATCATCAGAAAGAGGACGGCGAAGACGATCAGTGCGGAATAACCCAGATTGGTCGCCAGCCCGTTGAGGCGCGATTCCACATAATCGCCCTGTCGGAAAATCGTCTCGACCTGGATGCCAGGCACGCTCTCAGCGAAAGCGGCCACCACGGTATCGGCGCGCTCGGCCCAGACATCGGCGCGCAGGTCCGGCTGCAGATAGGCTGCAACCAGGACCGTGCGCTGCCCTTGGGTCGTCGCGAGGGAGCGGGTTGGCTGACGCTCTCCGCGACTGACCTCAGCCACATCGCCCAGACGCACGAAGCGGCCATCCTGACCGTCTGTCAGGGCGATGGACCGGATCCGGTCTATACCGTCAAACTCTCCATCGATCTCGACACCGAGATCGCTTGCACCTGCGCGGATCTCACCGGCTGGAACCTTGGCATCCGCGCTATTGGTCAGGCTGGCAACATCAGCAACGCTGAGCCCCAGCGAGGCAAGACGCTCCGGGTCCACCTCGACGCGGATCTCTTCTTCAGCCTCGCCGAAAATTCGTGTCTCTTCAGTGCCAGGCATGTTGCGCAGCTCGCGCTCAAGGTCGAGGCCCAAGCGAGAAAGGATGCCGATATTCTCTTCACCCACATCCGCCCAGCTAAGCGCCACGATAATGGTGGCAGCGCCGATATACTGACGATCCACATCAGGGCCACCCGAGGCCGCTGGCAGGAATGGACGGACGCTGTCGACCTGCTCGCGGATCTTGGTCCAGGTCTGGTCGACCTCGGCTTGGCTCAGATCCTCGCGGATAGACATCCCGATCACCGACACGCCGGACCGCGAAGTCGAGAATGTTTCATCGATCTCCGCCAGCTCATTGATCGCATCTTCAAGCGGCTCTGTAATCAAGGCCTCCACACGCTCAGCCGAGGCGCCGGCATACGGCGTCGTAATGGTGCCGTAGCGCTCGACCAGGGTCGGATCCTCCTGGCGACCCAGTGAAAAAAATGCGCCCAGGCCTGCCGCAAGCAGGAGGGTAATCGCCAGGATGGTCAGGCGGTGATATCGATAAAAGAGCGTGGCCATTATTCAGCCTCCGCGCCCGTCTGCAGGGCCACCAGCTGACCCGCGGTTACGCGCTGGAGACCGGCTGCCAGGATGTATTCGCCATCATCGACAGCCCCGCGCACAAACACGCGCTCTGCTTCCACACGAACAGTTTCCACAATGCGGGCTTCCAGCCGGTATTCATCTGCTTCCGGCTGCAAGATGAAAACGGACCACAGCCCGCGGCGGCTCTCCGCGAGGGCATCTGTGGGCACCCAGAATCCATCGGTTCCAACCGGCGTCTCAACAACCAATCGTGCAATTTCACCGATAATGACCGGCTGGTCCGGAGCGATGTCGAACACCGCTGAAACCGTGCGGGTTTGGCGATCCATCAGTCCGGTGTTGGAACGGAAAACGGCGGAGAACTCCCCGCTTTCTCCTTCAAAACGGTAGATTTGCCCATTCTCCAGCGTGCCGATCACAGCTGCCGGAAGGCCGATCCGCACTTCGCGCGCACTCGTTTCCACCAGCTCGAGGACCGGTGTTCCCGGCGCGGCGATAGCCCCCTCATCACTGCTGCGTGCCGTAATCACACCAGCGTACGGCGCCTCAATCACGGCCAGATCGAGCTGGACACGCATGGCATCCGCTGATGCGGCAGCAGCGTTCTGGCGGGCACGAGCGGCATCGGTCGATGTGACGATCTCGTCATATCGTTGCTGGGAGATGTGCCCGCGTTCGAGCAGTATCTGTTGACGGCCCTGCGTATCCCGAGCAAGCGCCGTCTGAGCAGCCGCTTCGCGGGTCTGCGCGTCAGCGGCAGCAATCTGCGCCTCAAGCGTACGGGTATCCAGTCGTGCCAACGGCTGACCGGCCAGGACCTGGTCGCCAACATCCACCAGGATCTCCTCGATCCGACCGCCCTGCTGGAACCCCAGGGCACTCTGTCGTGCAGCAGCGACCACGCCCGGGAAACGCTCCTCGATCAAGGCGGCGTCCTCATAGGCAACTCGATAGGCTGAAACCGGCATGGGCGGCGACGCGGTCTCGCTCAGATTGGCTTCAGCGCGCCAACCGGACACACCAAATACGCTCGCCGCCAGTACAACGGCACCAACAGCGACCATTGTTCCGGCACCAACCCGAAATCGTTTCGCCAGCATGAGACTACCCTTCGCTCAGAATACGAGACGATAGATAGTAACTCAAACCCGGTTTGAAAAGTGAACGACGTTTACTTTTTTGCGCATGGCAACTATGCGTTACAGCATAGACCGCGCATGATCACATCGGTGTGGAAGTCGATAACCTCTTCACGAGTAACATGTTCCGAGCCCGGCATGCCGGACGGAAAATCGTCCAGACAGACCATCAAATTGGTCAGCCCGTGCAGACTAGCCCACACCGACTTGGACGCGACATGCGGGTCCATCTTGCGGAAGGCGCCCTCGGCCATGCCCTTCTCGATCATGGAGACGAGCTTGGACTCGGCCTGATACGCCGTCTCCTCCTCGGAATGCACATGCGGCTGCACACGGGCGGAGGGCGAAAAGGCCATGATATAATGATTGGGCTCTTCCAGACCGGTCTCGATATAGGCCTTCACACAGCGCGCGCAGAGCTGACTGGTCTCGCCGCCCTCGGCCATCGCCTCGTGGATTCGTTTGAGCAAGCGCTCGAAAAACAGATCCCGGATAGCCTCGAACAGGTCATCCTTGGACGAAAAATACTTGTAGATGGCGGCGGGGCTGTAATCGATCGCCTCAGCCAGGCGACGCATCGAAATGCCCTGCTCGCCCTCGCTGGAGAAGATCGCTTCAGCCGCATCGATGATGGCTTCGCGAACCTTGCGGCGGCGGCGATCAGCCGGCGTGTCATCATCGATGGAGATTTCTGCGTTCATGCCCAATACTACTCCCCCCGGAGCCCTTTTGTCACAACGTTGTCAGTTCCAAGATATAACGAGCTGACAAGTGTTTGGTCAAAGACACTGATATTTTAGGGAAGAAAACCTCATAATGAATGAGATCAACCTGCCTGATTTTCCCCAGCCTGGTGAGCGACTCGCCCCATCACACAAATCCGACGATGCGTTGGAATTGCTGACGCGCCGCCGATCCACCCCTGCCATCGGCCTGAGCGAACCGGGCCCCGATGAAGCCCAGATCCGCCATCTGCTTGGTATAGCGGCTCGTGTTCCCGATCACGGCAAGCTGGCACCTTGGCGGTTCATCCTGTTTGAACATGAGGCTCGGGCAAGTTTTGGCAATGTGCTCGGCAAGATCTGGTCAGCCAAGAATGGCGATGCCACGCCGGAGCAGGTGGATTTAGAGCGCAATCGCTTCAATCGTGCACCGCTGGTCATCGCCGTGATTTCCTGCGTCACCGAAAAGCATGCCATCCCGGTTTGGGAGCAGGAATTGTCCGCAGGCGCAGCCTGCCAGAACTTGCTGATCGGCGCCTCGGCCATGGGCTTCGGCGCGCAATGGCTGACGGAATGGTACGCCTTCGACCATGATGTGAAGGACATGCTGGGCCTGCGTTCAGGCGAACGCATAGCCGGCTTCATCTACATCGGCACCGCAAGGGATGAACCGGTGGAACGCAAACGTCCCACCGCTCATATCGGCCGCTGGAAAGCCTAGCCGCGTCCACGATAGGGCGCGACGCCCTGGTCGGGGATCCAGACGCCCTTGGGTGGTTCGCCCGTCGCGAAGAAGACATCAATCGGGATGCCGCCGCGCGGATACCAATAGCCGCCGATACGCAACCATTTCGGGTCGAGCTCCTTGACCAGACGCTGGCCGATCATGGTTGTGCAGGCCTCGTGGAAGGCACCGTGATTGCGGAAGGAGCCAAGAAAGAGTTTGAGCGACTTGGATTCGACGATCCAGTCCTGCGGTACATAGTCGATCACCAGATGGGCAAAGTCCGGAGCGCCGGTCACCGGACAGATCGAGGTGAATTCCGGACAGGCGAAGCGGATCATGTAATCCGCATCACACGGATTGGCGACACGCTCCAGCTCGGCCTCTTCCGGCGAGTTGGGGAGCGGGGTGTCCGAGCCCAGCTGGCCCAGAACAGTGTAGCGATCATCAGTCATGGCCGGGGAGTTAGCCCTCCCTCGGCCCGAGGGCAAGCCCTTCAGCCTCCGGCCGGTGCGGCCATGCCCTCGATCACATCTCCCCAGTCGGGATTGCGATCCGCCTGGGCTTTCAGGAAGGGACACAGCGGGACGATGGTGAAACCCCTCGTCCGGGCTTCGGAAATGATATGAAGCGCCAACGCCTTGCCCACGCCCATGCCCTTGAAGGCGTCCGGTACGCCGGTGTGATCGACAATGATGCGGCTGGGGCTGATGCGCGAATAGGTCATCTCGGCCTCTTCCGCGCTGCCCGGCAGCCGCGCCACATAGCGCCCCTTGTTACCGTCTTCTTCCAGCGTGATGGTCAGGTCCGTCATGTCGGCCTCCTCAATTCATGTTCGATGAGGAAGATATCTTGCGCTCGGCATTTGATTACCGACGATTTCGGAAAAACTGACTATCCGCAGTCAGACCTCGGTTCCCTCGTCGAGCCAGAGTGTCGCGAACATACCCTTCAGAGGGTTCGCACAGATGTACGCATCCACGGTCTCGCGCCACTCGGGATCGAGGAGGTCGTATTGACCGTCCATCCACGCGGCAAGTACGTCGAAACCTTCATCGTCTTCTTCCACCCGAATGGTGCGTTCCGATCCCGTGAAAGCCAGAAAGACGGAATCATATGTATGGGCGTCGACGACTTCGACATCGATCCGCCGAATTTCAGCAACCGGCAGTTCGGCAATCTGTTTCCAACGTCGGAAAAAGCCGCGCTTAAATTTCTTTATTCGCTCATCGCTCAGCTCTAGACGAAACGGGGAGGATCGACGCGCCACAACTAGACTTCCGTTCCCTCGGCCACCGGCACCTGCGTGCGCGAGAAGACCTGGCGGATGGTGAAGCTGGAATGCAGGCGCGCCACCCCCGGCAAGGCTGACAGGACTTCGCGGTGCACACGTTCATAATCATTCGCGTCACGCACCAGAACACGCACCAGATAATCCGCCTCGCCGCTCATCAGGTAACATTCCATCACCTCGGGCACGTCTTCGACGGCATCTTCAAAACCCTGCAGCGTATCGCGCTTCTGATTGTCGAGCGTCACCTGGACGTAAACCGTGATACCGCGCCCCAGCGCTTCCGACGACAGAATCGCCACATAACGATCAATCACCCCGCTCGCCTCCAGAGCCTTCACGCGGCGATGGCAGGCCGAGGGTGAAAGGCCGGCGCGCTCCGCCAGCTCAGCATTGGTCAGGCGACCATCCATCTGAAGCTGGTTGAGAATGGCGATATCAACGGCATCAAGGCGCATTAGACCCTCGGAGAAAACTTGCTGGCAAAGACAGTGATTTTCGTATATCTCACCGCCAAATTTGAGATGTGCGCAGCATTCTTCGCCCACACTCGTCAGAAAGTCAAAATATTTCGAAATCGGCCCGGTTATTTGCACAATTTCGCAGATCCAGCCGGAATGAAGAAAGAGAGCGGGAGAAAATCATGCGCATCGGTGTTCCCAAGGAAATCAAGGTTCGTGAATATCGTGTCGGCCTGACGCCAAATTCGGTCGCCGAACTGGTCGGCCATGGTCACGAGGTTGTTGTTGAAACCACCGCAGGCCTGGGCATTGGCTGCTCGGACCAGGACTATGTGGATGCGGGAGCCTCCATCCTGCCGGACGCTGCTGCCGTGTTCGAAGCCGCAGAGATGATCGTCAAGGTTAAAGAGCCCCAGCCGGTCGAAACGGCGATGCTCAAGCCGCACCACATCCTCTACACTTATCTCCACCTGGCACCCGATCCGGTCCAGGCAGAAGGCCTGCGCAAGTCCGGCTGCACGGCGATCGCCTATGAGACCGTAACGGACAATGAGGGCCGCCTGCCCCTGCTCACCCCGATGTCACAGGTTGCCGGTCGTATGTCCGTCTCTGTCGCTGCGCATTGCCTGCAGAAGGCCCAGGGCGGTCTCGGCCTGATGCTCGGTGGCGTACCGGGCGTCCTGCCGGCCAAGGTCGTCATCATCGGTGGCGGTGTAGCCGGAACGCACGCGGCAGAAATGGCGATCGGTGCGCGCGCCGACGTCACGGTCTTTGACCGCTCCAACGCCCGCCTGGCCGAGCTCGACGTCCAGTTTGCCGGTGCCGTGAAAACCGCCTACTCCACCCAGGCTGCACTCGACGCGGCCGTGCGTGAAGCCGATGTCGTCATCGGCGCGGTTCTGATCCCGGGCGCAGCTGCACCGAAGCTGGTCTCCAAGGCCATGCTGGCCAATATGAAGGACGGCGCGGTTCTGGTTGACATCGCTATCGACCAGGGTGGTTGTTTCGAGACCTCCAAGGCCACCACGCATGACGATCCGACCTATGTCGTCGACGGTGTCGTTCACTACTGTGTCGCCAACATGCCGGGCGCCTATGCGCGCACCTCTGCCTTCGCGCTGAACAACGCCACCCTTCCCTTCGCCATCGCGATCGCGAACAAGGGTGTCGAGAAAGCGCTCAATGACGACGCCAACCTGGCCCGAGGCCTGAACGTCGCTGGCGGCGAGATCACCTACAAGTCCGTCGCTGACGATCTCGACCTACCCTACGTCAAACCAGAATGGCTGACCTCGATTTAGGGGTGCAACGCGCAAGAGAATCATAAAAGCGTTACGAGGCCGGTCTAAAAACCGGCCTCTTCGTTATCTGCGGCAACGGGGCCGATTCGTGACTCGACGTTATGACCTGGTGATATTCGACTTTGACGGCACTCTGGCCGACAGCCTGACCTGGTTCCGCACGGCACTAGCTGACGTGGTCGACAAGCACGGCCTGCCGCCGATCTGTGAGGAAAAGGCCGAACGGCTGCGTGGTCTAGCGCCCAAGGCGATCATGGACGAGCTTCAGATCCCGGCGTGGAAACTGCCCTTCATCGCCGCAGATGTCCGCGCCCGGGCCGCGGAGAATGTCGACAAGATCCACCTCTTTGACGGTATTTCCGATGCCCTGCATGCCTTGCATGCTCAGGGCGTCACGCTCGCCGTGGTCAGCTCCAATGGCGAAGTCGCCGTCAAGGAAGTTCTCGGACCTGAATTGACCGCCCTCTTCAGCCAGTTCGCCTGCGGCGCCGCCCTGTTTGGCAAGGCGCCCGTCTTCCGCAAGGTCATCAAGAAAGCCGGCACCACGGCCGAACGCACCCTGTGTGTCGGCGACGAAGTCCGCGACATCGAGGCTGCCCGCGAAGCCGGATGTTCGGCGGCAGCTGTCGACTGGGGGTTCGCAACCCCGCAGATACTCTCCGACAACGCGCCGGACTATCTCCTCGACTGCCGCACCCAGCTGAACGGGTGTGTGAACAATCAGGCCGCGGGCGTTCGCGCCAGCTAGGTCGCACCGCAACGGTTCGACACGGCCTCCTCGGCCATTTCCGCTCTTGCCTGTTTGATGATGCTCACCGCCGAGCGCAGGAAAAGACCCGCCATCAACACGGCGAGGATGAGATCGGGAAAACGCGACTGCAGGGCGAAAACCAGGAAACCGGCAATCACCACCCCGACATTGCCGATGGCGTCATTGCGAGAGCACAGCCAGACCGAGCGGACATTGGCATCACCATCGCGCCAGCGCAGCAGGATCAGCACCGACACCAGATTGGCCACAAGCGCCAGGGTTCCGATCCAGCCCATGGTCGGCGCAGAGGGCAATTCACCGGCAAAAACGTCAATCACGGCCATAGCAAGTACCGCTGCGGCGGTCGCGCCAAGGAAGACGCCCTTGAACATCGCAGCTTTGGCCCTCAGGGCCAGGGAGCTGCCGATCACCGCGAGGCTGATCGTATAGGTCAGAGCATCGCCCGCGAAATCCAGGGCATCCGCCTTCAGGGCTTCGGACCCGGAACCCACTCCGGCACCGGCCTCGACAAAGAACATGACCGCGTTGATGACGATCACGGCAATCAAGGCGCGTCGGTAGGCTTTGGATGTTCCGTCGAATTTGGGCTGGTTGGAACAGCAATCCATGGAATCAGTCTCCCTTGCTGTCAGTGAATGTAATTTCTACAGTCACTGTAGAAGCAAGCGGAAAAAGTCATGAAATTCCACTCGATCGGGCGCGCCAGTGAAATGTCCGGGGTAAAGGTGACAACGATCCGGTTCTACGAAGAGAACGGGTTGATGCCCGAACCGGACCGCACGGCCAGCGGGCGCCGCGTTTATGATGAAGCGCGTATCGACCAGCTGCGCTTCATTCGCCACGCCCGCGATCTCGGCTTCCCGGTCGACAGCGTGCGCGGCCTCATCCGGCTACAGCAACAGCCCGGCAATGACTGCGCGACAGCGGATCGTCTTGCCACGAGTCACCTGCAAGAGGTTCGCGACCGCATCCGCCAGTTGCGAGCGCTGGAAGCGGAACTGGAACGCATGATCTCATCATGCAAGGGCGGCGCAATCGCCCAGTGCCAGATCATGGCGAGCCTGGGCGATCACGGCAAATGCTCGGGGGAGCATTGACGGCACTAGCTACAAAGCCGCGCCTTGGTCGCCTCATACTCCGCCGCCAGCTGGTCGATGTATTCGCCGGCGCTCTGGATGGCCTTGACCGAGCCGATGCCCTGGCCGGACCCCCAGATGTCTTTCCAGGCCTTGGCGTCGGAACTACCGCCGGAACCGAAATTCATCGCTGACGGGTCACTTTCCGGCAGATTGTCGGGATCCAGACCCGCTTCTTCGATCGATTTGCGCAGATAATTGCCGTGCACACCGGTGAAGAGGTTGGTGTAGACGATGTCCTCGGCCCTGCCGTCGACAATGCCCTGCTTGTACGCCTCTTCGGCGCGCGCCTCCTTGGTCGCGATGAAGGCAGAACCGATGTAGGCGTAGTCGGCGCCCATGGCCTGGGCTGCGAGCACACCGCCACCCGTCGAGATCGAACCGGAACACAGGATCGGTCCGTCAAACCATTCGCGGGTCTCGGCAATGAAGCCATAGGGTGAGAGCGCACCGGCATGGCCACCCGCTCCTGCGGAAACGCAGATCAGGCCCGTTGCGCCCTTGTCGATCGCCTTGTGGGCGAAGCGCTGGTTGATGACGTCATGCAGCGTGATACCACCCCAGTTATCGACCGCCTTGTAGACGGACTCCTGGGCGCCGAGCGAACAAATCACAACCGGGACCTTGTATTTCTCGCACAGCGCCATGTCCTCTTCGAGGCGATTATTGGAGCGATGCACGATCTGATTCACGGCGAAAGGCGCAGCCGGCTTGTCCGGATTGGCACGGTTATAGCTGTCCAGCTCGGACGTGATCTGGTCGAGCCATTCATCCAGCTGGCTGACCGGGCGCGCATTCAGCGACGGGAACGACCCGACAATCCCGGCCTTGCACTGAGCGATGACCAGGTCCGGATTGGAGATGATGAAAAGCGGCGCGCCAATCACCGGAATGCGCAGCTTGCCTTTCAGGATATCGGGTTCGGCCATTTCTCTCCCCTTTTTGAGTATATCGACCAAATGTCAGGCGGCTTTGCGCCGCTCGTCTAGTGAACAGTGTTCAGGTGGACGTTAGCCACCGCTCCGGCAGCTGTCGAGAGCCGCAGTGCCTTTCGAGCAAGCTGTTTGCACGGGCATATTTATTTCGCGCCCGAAGGCTTTCCACTTCGCATGTGCAAATTTTTTGCTGCAGATGCGAGCAAGCTTGCTTCATCGGCGTGCAGTTTCGAACCTGCCCGGAATAAAACTTAACGCTTGCTTGACGATTTTGTCCGGCGAAACCCCACTGAAGACGCGGTGTCTTGTCGGGACCGCGATCTGTGACTGCTGGCGGCGGCCGACGCCGGCCTTTTCACCGATCATCGGCAAGACACCGCTAAACGCCATAAGGCGAAACCAGGGCGACAGACCCGCACACAGATCCATCCGACGACCCCGCCGCAGACGTTTTGGCTGCGGTTTTGGCGACGATGCTCCGGGACAAGCCCGGCTTCACAAAACCCAGCTCCGCACACGGGCCGGCATTGCCGTGTCCCAGAGACGCAGCGCCCTGCGCTGCACCCGCAAGACTATGGAGGGTACCATGTGGGAAAAGAAGAGAAGCTGGCGCACCAAAGCGGCAGTGATTGTCGCGGCAGGACTGGGTATGGGTCTTTTGACCTCGGCCAATGCCGCAGCTGAAGTCTCCGAAGAGACAGCCTTTGTTTTCAATACACTGCTCTTCCTGATCGGTGGCTTCCTGGTGATGTTGAT
This sequence comes from Maricaulis sp. MIT060901, assembly GCF_047123815.1. NCBI lineage: Bacteria > Pseudomonadati > Pseudomonadota > Alphaproteobacteria > Maricaulales > Maricaulaceae > Maricaulis > Maricaulis sp. MIT060901. The sequence goes on along the minus strand of NZ_CP138920.1, from coordinate 2,822,413 downwards.
GGCGGCCGGATTTGCCATGCTGGAAGTCGGCTTTGTACGCACCAAACACGCCGCAGCGATCTGTCTGAAAAACATCGCGCTCTACTCGATCGCCGGCATCATGTTCTACCTTGTGGGCTACCAGCTCATGTATGGCGGGCAGACCCCCTTCTTCGGCATCCCTGAAATCTGGGCCCCGTCCGAGGTCGCAGCCGATGAAAGCATCGACCTGTCGACCGGATATGCCGCCGCATCAGACTGGTTCTTCCAGATGGTATTCGTGGCCACAGCGGCCTCAATCGTCTCCGGAACCATCGCCGAGCGGGTGAAGCTGGGCTCCTTCTTCATCTTCGTGGTCGTCCTGACCGGCTTCATCTATCCGATCCAGGGCTCCTGGGAGTGGGGCGCTGGCTGGCTCGACAGCGAGTTTGGCTTCTCCGATTTTGCGGGCTCCACCCTGGTGCATTCCACTGGCGGCTGGGCGGCACTGGCCGGGGCTATCCTGATCGGCGCACGCTCCGGGCGCTTTGGCCCGGATGCCGTAGCCATGCAGCCCTCTTCGCTTCCGCTGGCAACACTGGGTACGTTCGTTCTGTGGTTCGGCTGGTTCGGCTTCAACGGAGCCTCGCAACTGGCCATGGGCTCTGCAGCCGACGCCGTCGCGATCTCGCAGATCTTCGCCAACACCAATATGGCAGCCGCCGCCGGTGTTGTGACGGCCTATGTCCTCTCGCTGATCCTCGGTCGCGGCAAGGCCAACCTGGCCTATTGCCTCAACGGCGCACTGGCCGGTCTGGTTGCCATCACGGCAGAACCGCTCACCCCGACTGTCACCGAAGCCATGCTGATCGGCGCTGTGGGCGCTGTGATCGCGACGTTCGGCGCCAAATTCCTAGAATCTGTGCGTATCGACGACGTGGTCGGCGCCATCCCGGTTCACCTGTTTGCCGGCATCTGGGGCACGATGGCCGTACCACTGACCAATGGCGATGCAAGCTTCTACGGGCAGGCCGTCGGTGTCGGTGCCATCGGTGCCTTCGTCTTTATCACCAGCTTTGTTGTCTGGCTGGGCCTGAAACTGACCCTGGGCATCCGCCTCTCTGCTGACGCGGAAACGGTGGGCGGCGACCTGTCCGAACTTGGCCACGCTGCCGGAGCAGTCTTCGTTCCCGAGGGAAAGGACAAGGCTCTGGCCTGATCCAGGCCATGGCGAACACGGCCCTGGCGACGACCGCCGGGGCCATCGCCGAAACGACCAGAGCCCTGGTTCAACACCCAACGCCTGAACCCGCCGTCGCGGCCCGCCGCTCGGCACCAGCAACAGGACCATCTCGCAAGCAAGCCCCAATCGCCCGGCGCAAGCCAGGCGGCCGGGTCTCTGCACCGAAATGATCCCCGTGAGAATTGATCAAGTGCTTGAAAACAAGGAGTTAGTGGGATGATCAAACAAATCGCAACAGCAGGCCTCCTGGCCATCACCGTATCCGGTATCGCCAGCGCAGGAGACGTCACCGGCAATGTCGGCCTGACGACCAACTACATCTTCCGGGGCATCACACAGACCGATGACGGTCCGGCGATCTCCGGCGGCTTCGACGTCGAGAAGGATGGCTTCTATGGCGGCATCTGGGCCTCTTCCGTCGATTTTGGTGACGACACCACGATGGAGATGGATTTCTACGGCGGATACACCTTCGCGGCGGGAGGGTTCGATTTCGACGCCGGCGCCATCTACTACGCCTATCCGGACAGTCCGGAACTGGGTGGCAACAGCCAGGACTTCCTGGAGCTCTATTTCGGTGGCTCGCGGGAATTCGGTGCAGTAACGATCGATGCCAAACTGTCCTGGTCGGACGATTTCTACGCCGGCACAGGCGAAGCCCTCTACGCGGAGATCGGTGCAGCTGTCGAAATTTTCGAAGGCATCACTGCCGACGCCCGGTTCGGCTCGAGCACCTTCGATGATCTGGCTGGTGCCGACTACGAGGACTGGCAACTCGGCTTGTCTGGTGAAGCTCTCGGAGTGGGCTGGGACCTGCGCTATCACGACACGTCCGACTTCTTCGGTGACGCGCTCGTTTTCTCTGTCTCGCAAAGCTTCGGCGGATAACCCTCCCGGTCGAAGAGTGGCGGGGGCGCCTGCGTCCCCGCTACACCTGTTTCCAGACGGGTCTGAGCCACTCCCCGTCGGCATCAATCACTCCGCCCGCTTCCAGCACCGATATCATCGGCTCCAGGGCATCGCGATAATGTTTCCAGCGTCCGATGGATGAGGAATAGAGCGGCTGACGCACCTGAACCGAGCTCGCGGTTGCGACAGCAGCATCCTGCTGGTGAAAGTCGAGGCAGGCCTCCTCCCACCCCAATCCGCAATGATCCAGCAAGCGGCGCGTTTCGCCTTCCTGATCCGCGATAATGTCCTCATAGCCGATCTCCATGAAACGATCGGCTGGCAGGTGTTCACGCCAAAACGTCATCAGCCGGTCAAATTCCAGGAAATAGCGCGCGGTATGTTCCAGCGCATATGCATAATTGTAATAGGAAAAACTGGTTGCAAAGAGCTGACGGTAATTGCTGAGGCAGGTGTCCAGCGGGTGGCGCCGCAGGCAGACAATCCGCGCATTGGGCAGCGCCGCGTGGATATGCCCGGCAAACATGAAGTTGAGCGGCATCTTGTCGGTGAAGCGGCGCGCTGTGCCAACCAGATTGTCCGTACTTTGTTCATAAGCCTGCCCGAGCGCCTGGAAATCAACATTCCAGCCTGCCTCAAGCGTTGGCGCATCCATCACGAACCCGCCCGGGGTTCGAGCCAACCGCTTCAGCTGGATGGAAAAATTGGACAACTCGCCAGCCATCTCAACATCGCTGTGCGCGCCCAGTATCCGGTCCACGAGCGTTGTTCCGGTCCGCGGCATTCCGACGACGAAGATCGGCCGGTCGCTCCCCTCCCCCCTCACCGGGAGCGGGGTAGGCATATTGGCCGCCGCGGCGAACACCCGGGAATCCTCTCTCGCATCGTGGCGCGTTTCCTCGCACTTCCTGTGCTTGGCCCGCTGCAGCCATTGCATTGCCGCGACAAAGTCCTTGCGATCCTCACAGATGCGCGCGAGCGCATGCCCCAAGTGCAGATCGCTTTCCGACGACGCCGATTTGGCGATTGATGCCTCTAGCGTCTTCTCCAGCGCCGCATCGACGTGTTTGCGCCCCAGCGACACCAGCGCCGAACTGGCCTTGAAGAGATCGGGGTTGATCGCGGTGGCCTGTCGATAGGCCTCGGCGGCTCCATCAAAATCCCCCGAAAACTGCCGCGAAGCTCCCAGATTGTAATAGAAATTGGCGTCACCCGGGTTTTGCGCAACAGCCGTCTCGAACAGCTCTACCGCTTCGGCATGCGCCCCCAACCGGGTCAGCACGACCCCGATCGTGTCAAAGGTTAGCGCATCACGGGGCCCGCACTTGGCCGCCTCGCGCACCGCCGACCATGCCAGATCCTGACGATTGATGATTAAAAGACAGCGCGCACGATGAGCGTGCAGCCGCGCATCCTCAGGTTCCAGCGCGATCGCCCGATCGAGAATCTCCGCAGCCTTGCCCGCATTGTCGTGCTCGAGCGCAATCATCGCGAGCACGAAAAACGCCTCTGCATCAGCACCGTATTGCTGCAAGACCGCCAACGCCGACCGGTGTGCGGGCTCGAATCGTCGGGCCGCCAGATCGGCACGGGCCGAATCAATCAGCGCGCCTTTAGAAGTATTCATCACGCAAAAAGCTCCCGAAACGAAGGTTCTGGAGAAAACTGGTCGCAAAATCGCGCCGAAGGCGTGTTCCCCGCGCAACAACTCGCCCACAAATGGACCGGAATGACAATTTTATAACGCCGAATAATTGCATTCGCGGACCGACTTTGGCCAAATTTCAGCAGCTTTCACTGGAGGAGAGATCAAGCATGTATTCGGGCAAACAGGGCAAGTCACTGAGGCACCAACTGACGACGTCTATTAGCGCCTTTGCTATTCCACTAACTTCACTGGCCCTGGGTGCAGCAGCCCAGGCTCAGGACAACACGGCAAGTCAGGACGTCATCGTTGTGACAGCGACCCGCCGCGAGGAAACTGTCCAGGAAGTTCCGCTCAACATCGCGGCAATCGGCGGCGAGCAGATTCAAGAACAGGGCTTCAACGAACTCGCAGATGTTCTGGCCTTCGTTCCGGGCATCAATATCGTCGACCGTGGCGGGCGCCAGGGCAATCCGATCATTGTCCGCGGCCTCAACGCCGACCCGATCAACTCCGGAGATGGCAACAATGACGGCGGGGGCACCGTCGCCACGTATCTTGGCGAGATTCCGATCTTCATTGACCTCAAGCTCAATGACCTCGAACGCGTCGAGGTTCTTCTCGGGCCACAGGGGACACTCTATGGGGCAGGCACGCTGGGTGGTGCGATCCGCTTCATCCCAAACCGTCCTAATTTCGATGAGAACATGCTCGAGGTTCGTGCCGAGACCTATCGGTATTCAGAAGCCGATTCATTCTCCACCGGCTTCGGCTTCACCTTCAACCGCACACTGGGAGACACGTTCGCGGTACGCGGCTCGCTGGACTATCTCGATGACAGCGGTTTCATCGACTATCCCTTCGCCGTAAGCCAGATCGGCGTATCCGATCCGGATCCGGATTTCAGTGACCCAGCCGCGAGGGCTGCCAACTTCTCGCCAATCGAGGACGCGGACAGTGAAGAGGCCTTCTCCGGTCGTTTGGCCGCTCGCTGGGCACCGAACGACATTTTCGATGCCACGCTGACCTATTATTTTCAGTTCCAGGACATCGGCGGTCGCACCGTCTCGTCCCAGCGCTCGACTGTTCCGGCGCGCCCGTATGAAGCAGGCCTGCGAGTTCCCGAGCCGATCTCGCGCGACAATGAGCTGCTCGCGCTGGAAATGACGCTGGACCTTGGCTTTGCGGAACTGACCTCTGCCACCGGCTACGGCACGTATGAGGAAGATGGCCAGCGTGACCAGACCGACCTTCTGATCTCGCTTGAATACTCCTACGAGACCTTCCCGAGCTTCACGGCATTCACGCATGAAGTCGGCGAAGATGACTTTTTCAACCAGGAAATTCGCCTGGTCTCGACCGGCGACAGCCGCTTCAGCTGGATCATTGGTGGTTACTACAACAAATCCAATGTCTCCGGCTCGTCCAGCGAGTTCGTTCCCAACTACGTCGACTACGTCAACGCAGCCCCGTTCAACTTCGGCCTCTCGAACCAGCCTGGTGGCCTCGAGTATTTCTCGACCGCCTACACGCAGCTGACAGAGCAGGCCTTCTTTGGTGAGCTCGGCTGGGATGTCACTGACCGCCTGACCATTACCGTTGGTGCGCGTCAATATGACTACGAACTGCAGTCCGTTTCGACGGTAGACTTCCCACTGTTCGAAGCCGTGCCGTTCGAACGTCTCTCGATCTCCGAGATCCGCGATCTCGATTTCGACCCGGCACTGTTCCAGGCCGATGATGGTGTACTGACCAAGTTCAACATCGCTTATGACCTGACCGACAATATCCTGGCCTACTTCACCGTTTCGGAGGGCTATCGTATCGGTGGCTCAAATGGCCTCGGCCCATGCCCGGCCTTTGATCCGAATGCAACGCAGGGCGCCTGTGCGCTGGCACCAGGACAGCAGTACGGTCCAAATCCGGGCGATATCGCCGAGTTTGACGAACGCCAGTACGGACCGGACCAGACAACCAATAATGAGCTCGGCTTCAAAACGACCTGGCTGGACGGGGCTTTCACCTTCAACAGCGCCTTCTTCTTTGTTGAGTGGGAAGGTCCGCAGGTCTCATCTGCCACAGTGAATGCGAACATTCCGATCACCGTGAACGCCGCTGGAGCGGAATCGACCGGTGTGGAGCTTCAGGCTGCCTGGCAAGTCACGCCAGAATTTGGCCTTCGCGGCACGTTCAGCCGCACCAAGTCCGAGCTGACCGAAGACGTGCCTTTCCTCATTCGCACCATCACGCCTCCAGGGTTTGCGACTGCGTTCGAGAATGGCGAAGCTGGCGATCGCCTGCCCGGTTCCCCAGAAAACCAGTTCTCACTCTTTGCGCGTTACGAGCAACCGCTGCGTAGCGGCAATATCCTGAACTGGAATGCGGGTATGTCCTATCAGGGCGATGTCCTGACCCGGACCGGTGGCCGCGGATCCAGCGTGACGCTGGACAGCTACACCCAGGTCAACACTTCAGTGACTTATGAAGCAGAGGACTGGAACGCGACCTTCTTCATCAACAACGTGTTCGACCAGTATATCGAGACAGGCATTCGCGGTACGCCGCTCTCCAACCAGACGGTCAACGGCCACAATGTCCGTTCGCACTACGCTAACGTGGCGCCGCCGCGCACCGTAGGACTGCGCTTCAGCCGTCGTTTTGGCGGTTGATCCTGCCCGAGATCGAGAAGAGGCCGCGCATTCCGCGCGGCCTCTTTTTTTTGTGCGGAATACCTGTGTCAGGACGAGATATCAGCCTCTCCAACGTCCGGCGGCGCGTCGACATGAGCCCACATATAGATAGCCAGCCAGGACCTGTATGGCCGGAAACATTCGGCCGTTCGTGAAGTTTTCCGGCGCTTCGAGGTGAGTTTTTCCAGCGTCTTGCGCGCTGCCACATCGCCGTCGGGCCAGATGTCCTCTTCGCCGAAATAGAACATGTTCATCATGTCGGCGGTCCAGGCCCCGACACCCCACAGCGTCGTCAGGCGCGCTGCACGTTCCTCTGCGGGAAGTGGCTTGAGCGTCGGCACGTCCAGCCCTTCATCCAGATGCGTACGCGCTATGCCCTGGATGGTTTTCACCTTGGCGTTGGACAGACCGCACGCGCGCAGGCCATCGCTGTCGCAGGCTGCGAAATGATCCACCAGCGATTTGCCCTCCGCACTGGCGACAACACGCGTCCAGATGCTCTGGGCAGCTTTTACGGAGATTTGCTGGCCGGAGATGGCCCGGCACAGATATTCCGGAAACGGGAGATCATCCCGTCTCCGAAAATCCTGCGGCCCCAGGCGTCGGATCGCCTCTGCCAAATCCGGGGCGAAGTCGTCAGCGATCTCGCTGAGGTGTGTATAAACCAGGGTAGCCGTCATGCTGCCACCCTAGAAATGCCAAACAGCGCGGTCCAGCCTAGTCCATGAAATAGGCTGGCATACAGGCGGCCTCGCGACTGCCGGAACATCCATTCGCCTCGTAGCGCACCAGGATTTCGTCCGGACCAAAGGTTGCCACCGAAAGCCCGTATCCATTCAGACGGTTCAGGACGGCCTGATGATCGAAAGGCGTGTTGAGGAAGGCGTAGATCTCTGACGCCAAGCCCTCGGATCGCTGATCGAGGAAAGACAGCATTGTATGCAGGCTCCAGCCGGTATCGGAGTTCTCGTAGAGATCCCGCAGCAACGCCTCATAGCTCCCTGCCCCCGGGCGCGCAGTCAGTTCCGCATCCAGCATCAGGTGGAAAAGCGCTCCGCCGCCATAAACGAGCTGGCGGTTTTGCTGTTTTTCCTGGCCGGCTTCAGACAGGTCGATATCATCGCTGGCGATCCGTCCGAGGAAGAAACGGCGAACCTGGCCTTCGATGATGAACAGCATTTCCTGGGCATCGATCTGGCCGGAACGGTAGAGCGTTTTTCCGGTCAGATAGTCGGTGCCGCCTTCGCTGAACCACTGCAATTCCCAGCCATTGGTCGAGTAGATAGCGTGTCCCAGCCAGGTGTGCAGCGCCTCATGCGCCAGGATACGCCCCCACATGAGCTTCTCACCCATTCGCGCGGGTGCCGACATGCGCTGGCCGAAACTGTTGGCAAACGCCCCGCCATCCGTGCCCGGGTCGTCGCTGAATACGACAAGGTATCGATCTACCGGGGCGGAACCGAAAACCTCGACATACCGACCGATACTGTCCTCCAGAAGCGTCTGGAAAACCTCACCATTCTCAGGCAACTCGGCCTGTTCGAGGATTGTCACGCGCATGCCCTCGAACTCGGCATAATGCGGCTGCAGGTCCGGGCCCGTTACAAGGATGTTGCGCAGCAATTCGCGCAGATCACCCGCCGCAAAAGTCTCACCATCCTGTGTGGCCCAGCCGGCAACGCTGCTCCAATCGCCCGGCACGTCCATGACGATCTCGAAATCGCAATCCGTCTAGGAATAGTCCGCGACGATGACCGCGGAACCGACAAAGTAAAACCCGTCATCAAAGCGGTAGGCGATTTCTTCCTTGCCGATATTCCAGACCGCACGGTCATGGTCCGCTTCCAACTCGTACTGGATACGCACCACGTCGTCGCGACGCGCCTCGGGCACGTTCCAGGTTCCATAGCCCTGATAGTCCAGCTCAACCCGCTCGCCACCGGCGGTCAGCGCATGCAGATCGGAGATGAAGTCGACCTGGCCGTCCTGCGTCCCCTCAGCCACACGCCAACCAACATCGAATACGCCATTGTGATCGGTAAAACTCGCCTCGATCTGAAAGCGGTTATCCTCGACGTGCCGGACCGTGTAAGCGATCGGGGATGTGCCACACATACCCTCCTGTGCGTCCGCCTGCGCCATGCCCATTGTCATGGCCAACATGGCCGTTGAGATTTTCAACACCTGTAAACTCCCTGGATGTGCCGCACTCTTGATGAGTTGATGCTCGTCACCTGAACTTTGGATGCAGGGCGCACTGTCTGTCGCATTGATTACCGGCGTAACCCGATTTAGATCCCTGTGCGTGTTACAAATTGGTCGTTATATCTCGCACAGCCTGCGTCAGGTCCTGCTGGCCCTCGCCCTTCTGGCGGCGGGAACACAGGCTGCCCTGCCTCAGGGCTATATGCTGGACCGTGACGGCCAGGACGGCTTTGTCTCTGTTGTTTTCTGTTCCGCAGGTCTGGGCGGGCAGAGCCGCTGGCTCAATCTCTCTACCGGGGAGATCGAAGAACGTGAGACCAGTGCTGACACATCTGAGAGCTGTACTTTCGCTGCGGCCCACTCTGCAGCGCTTCCGGCCGAGGCCACACACGAACCGAGCCAGATCGACGACCGCGCGGCAATCTCATTGCGGACCACTGGCCTCGCCGCGACCGAATTTGCCCACATACGACCACCCGCCCGGGCACCACCCCAAACCCTGTGACGACCCCGAAATCTTGAATTTCTGATCGGCATCACAGGAGTAATCATGCCGCGTTCTATCCTTATGAGCACCTGTCTGGGTGTGCTCATCGCTGCGCCTGCATTCCCACAGGACAGCGCCCCGCTTGTTGACATCATCACCATCAACGCTCACCGCACGACCACCGACGGATCGACTTTGGATGCCCAGGAAATGGCATCTCACATGACGCCAGACACAACGGCGGTGTTGGCCCGGCTTCCTGGTGTCAGCGCCATCAGCAATGGCGCCCTCTCCGGCCAGGTCCAGTATCGCGGCCTGTTTGGCTCACGCGTGAACATCCGTCTGAACGGACGGGCCTTCGAATCCGGTGGTCCGAACCTGATGGACCCGCCGATGCACTATGCGCCCGCCGCGCTGCTGGAACAGATCACGATTGACCGTGGCATCGCCCCGGTCAGCGCTGGTCCGGGCCTTGCCGGAGGGCTCGACGCCCGTTTCAAATCCATTGATTTTTCCGAAAGTGACACGCTGTCCCACGCGACCGAGTTTTCACTCAGCGGCCAGAGCATTGATGAGGGCTGGTCGCGCTCTGCAATGTCGGGTATCGCGACGGAGCGTTTCCGTGTCTACGCCTTTGGCGCCCAGGAAAGCGGTGAGGATTATTCCGCTCCCGATACGCCAGTCGCTGGCACACGATATGACCGACTGATCTATGGACTGGGCGCCGGCTTTCGCAGCGGCGCTCACGAAATAGCCCTGAGCTTCCGTCGCAATGAAACCGGCCCGACCGGCAATCCCCAGTTCGCCATGGACATCCGTTACGTCGACAGCGATTTCATCGAGTTCGATCACGATATGAGCCTTGCAGGCTGGGACGTCTCCACCCGCATCAGCTGGAATGAGGTCGAGCACGCAATGAACAATTTCAGCCTGCGTCCGGCCCCGGCGAGCATGATGCGGTTCCGCGAGACCATCGCCACGGTCGAGCATCAGGCAATCGCTCTGTCCGCCAGCCGGGATTTCGCTGGAGGAGCGCTAGACCTCGGCGTCGACCACGCCTTCGCCACGCACGACGTTACGATTACCAATCCGCGTAACGCCGACTTCTTCCTCAACAATCTCCCGGACATCGACATGGCTCGCACCGGGGCGTTTTTGGAATGGCAAGGCCCGCTCGGGTCCTGGCAGGCGGAGCTGGGGGCACGTTTGGATGCCCACACCGCCGAGGCTGATGAAGCAAGCACTGGTCCTGCTGTACCAATGATGCCGGTCATGCTTGCGAACATGTTCAACATGTCGGAGCGCCAATGGGACGATGTCACCGTCGACGCCGTGGCGCGCGCCTGGCACCCGATCAATGACACCACGCTTCTGCGGGTCGGCATTGCCCGCAAGTCACGGGTCCCGACCTATCTGGAGCGTTTTGCCTGGCTTCCCACACCGGCCAGTGCGGGCCTGGCAGACGGAAACACCTATGTCGGCGATCTGGAGCTGGAGCCAGAAACCGCCTGGATCATCGAGGCAGGTCTGGACTATCACGCAGGCCCGGCTTTCATCCGTCCCGCCCTCTTTTATCAACAGGTCGATAACTACATCCAGGGCGTCGCCTTTGATGGCACCGTCGGGGTGATCGATACGCCCGTCGAAATGGTGTCGATGATGAACGGCGATGCAACACCGTTGCGTTTTGCCAATGTGGGCGCCGAACTGTACGGGTTTGACGGCGATTTCGGCGTACAGCTGAGCCCGACCTGGCGGCTCGACGGCGCGTTCGAATTTGTCCGCGCGAAGCGTCGCGATATCGATGACAATCTCTATCGTGTGGCACCAGCAAGTGTAAGCTTGGCGCTAAGCCATGATGCGGAGCACTGGAGCGCCGGCATCGAAACCGTGTGGACGGCCGACCAGAAAGACGTTTCCTTCACAAATGGGGAACCAACGTCAGAGGGTTATGTCGTCTGGAATTTGAACGCACGTGTGAACGGTCCACTGAACAGCGTCATCGATCTGCGTGTCGACAACCTGCTGGACGAGGCCTACGCGCCGCATCTAAGTGGTCGTAACCGCAATTCCGGATCCGCTGTCGGGTTGGGCGCCCCCATCCCTGCCGCGGGCCGCAATCTCGGCATACGCCTGAGCTGGTCACACTAACTTGATGGCCCGGCCGGCCTGGCCGGGCCCTCTCCCCCTTCACTGGTCGGCCTGTGCAGCGATAGTCTCCAAGCGTGCTCGAGGAATGCGTGTTCCAAGGAGATGTGATGAAGCCGCTCGGTCTCTTGTTTTGCCTCGCCCTGTTGTCGGTGACGCCGCCAGCCATCGCCGAAGATCACCCGGTCCTGGGCCGACGGGTCAGCACCACCACTCATCATGTGCAAATCCCGGAAGATGGCTCTCGCGAGGAGTTTTTCGAGCTGTCCGCGCGCTGGACCGAACGCATTCTCGGCCGCAATCCCTATTTCGCTGATGTTCGTTCGCTCTGGATGGAGGCGGATAACGGGCAGCACCAGCTGCTCGTTATCTACACCTACAGTGAAACCCGGCCTGCCGGTTCACTAAGTGAGATCAATGCACGCCTGATGGCTGAGGAATGGCCGGATGAGGCCGAGCGACGGGCCTTCTTCGCACGCTTGGGTGACTATGTGGGCAAAGCCCGCAACACCAGCGGACGCTTTGTCGAACTCCACACGGAAAACGTCGCGCTATCGCGTTGATCCGTGTGCTCCAGAATGATCGCAAGCTTGGTGCGGGCGGCCGGACTTGAACCGGCATGACCTTGCGGCCGGCAGATTTTAAGTCTGCTGCGTCTACCAATTCCGCCACGCCCGCCGAACCGGTGACGCGATCCTACACACTCGCATTGCGGGTTCCAGTCGCAGTTTCAGCCAAACATGAATGGTTAGCGGCACCATGGCGCCAAGCAGCTTGTCACCTCACCGTCAAACTGGTCCTGTCTCACCACCAGTGACAACAAAAGCGTTGCGATTGCGCAACACGCTCACAAATTTTCGTTGCAGATGAAACTATCTGAAACACGAAGCCATCGGACATTACCCATTGTAATTTAAATGTAAAATTTATGACACGCCGCGAATACGCCTGTGCAAGCTCACGTTCGCGTCAATTGCGTTAAGCATAGAACACGCGTCACATTCCTCACGTGCTCGTGACGCCGGAAGAGCCAAATCGTGACCATAAATCCGGCATATACTCCTAGGGGACATGCAATGAAACGTATGCAAAACGTTTTGTTACGGTCGACCGTGCTTGCTGGCTTTGCGCTATCAAGCCTCGCCGTATCTTCACCTGCTCTCGCACAAGACAATCAGACCGACGACGAAAACCGTGAGCGGATCGTCGTAACGGGTTCTCGTCTGCGCCGCGATGAGTTTTCCGCCGTATCACCGATCCAGGTGATCGATGCCGACGAACAGCGCCAGCTGGGTATTTCCGATGCAACTGCGCTGATCGCTGATTCTCCGGTTGTTTCCGGCGTCCAGCTTGACGGTTCCGTCAACTCCGGTTCTCCGACCGCCGCCGTCGAAGGCGTTCCGGTCAACGGACCGGGCGCTTCCACCGTCGCACTGCGTGGCCTCGGTGCTGAGCGTACGCTGCTGCTCGTCAACGGCCGTCGCCTTGGCCCGTCAGGCGTTCGTGGCGCTCCGGTTGCTCCGGACCTGAACCTGATCCCGACGCTGATGATCGATCGTATCGAACTGCTGACGGACGGTGCTTCTTCCATCTACGGTGCTGACGCTGTTGCCGGCGTTGCCAACATCATCCTGCGCGATGATTTCGATGGTTTCGAAGTGTCTGCCTTCACCACCCTGCCTGAAAACAGCGGCGGCGAAGTCTTCCAGATGGGCTTCATCGGTGGCGCATCCACTGATCGCTCCAACTTCACCGTATCTGCTGAATTCTATAACCGTACAGCCGTCATCGCTGGCGATCGTTCGCACTGGAATGACTGTCTGCGCGACATCGACGTTACCGATCAGGGCGATATCATGTCCGTGTGTATGGACCGTCGTCCGGATAACTCAGTCTTCGTCGCTGGCAATGGTTTCGTATGGTCCATCCCGGGCTTTACCAACCCGGCGCTCGCTCCGAACGGCATTGGTACGGGCTGGGGCACCAGCGCTGACGTGTTCGCCCAGACCGGTTCGCACTTCTACGAGCAGGACGCCTACTCCCTGCAGGACGAAGAGAAGCGCACGCAGCTGATGGAAAACCTGGAGCGCATGAATATCTTCGCTTCCGGTCATTACGATGTGAACTTCTTCGAGAACGACACGATCTATTTCGAGATGTCGTACTCCACGCGTAACTCCGTTGGTCGCTTCACCGACGAGCAGGTCTTCCCGGGCGTTCCGGCGCTCATTCCTCAGGAAGATGCCAACGGCAATCTGCTGGTTAACCCGGACGGCTCGCTGCAGCTGTTCGACAACCCGCTCAACCCGTTTGATGCCGACGCCCTGCCGGTTTACTCGCTGGAAGGTCTGTCCCAGCGTCGCAAGTCCGACGTCGACGTCTTCCGCTTTGTCGGTGGCCTCGAAGGCGACCTGCCATTCCTGATGGATCGTGGCTGGGTCTACGACATCACGGCTGCCTATGACCGCTCCTACGGTACGGCTTCCCAGCCGGTCATGCGTGAGGACGGTATCCGTGAAGCGCTCGACACACTCCGCCTCGACGTCAATGGCAACCCGATCTGTGGTCTGGGTCGCCAGGCAACAAGCTTCGGCTTCCTGACGCCGGCAAACTGCCCGACCATCGATTTCTTCTCCCCGACCCTTTTCACGGTTCAGGGTGGTGATCGCAACTTTGCGACCCAGGAAGAGACCGACTTCCTGTTCGGCCAGTCGATCAACATCACCGAGATGGAACAGGTTCACGCCCAGGCTATCTTTACCGGCGATGTCTTCGACATGCCGGCTGGTACGGTTGGCATGGTGCTCGGTTTCGAATTCCGCGAGCAGCGCATCAACTCCATCAACGACGTAACCCGCGTTCTGGGTACGGCCGCTTCGGAAATTCCGGATACGGAACGCCCGACGATTGGCCGCACGTCCTTGTTTGAAGGCTTTATCGAGACCGAAATTCCGGTCACCGATACCTTCATGGTCGGTATCTCCACGCGTTACACCGAGGAAGAGAACTTTGGCGCTCACATGACGTACTCTACGCGTGCGTCCTGGCAGGTCACCGACAGCGTCCGTCTGCGCGGTACTTACGGTACCTCCTTCCGTGCTCCGAACCTGCGTGAACAGTTCCTCGCGGGCGCAACCGGCACCATTGGTGGCGGCAATGACCCGTGTCTGGTCCCGACCACGGCCAATAATGGCGGTGTTTATGACCCGAACGGCGAGACCCGTTCCCAGTTGCTGCTCGACAACTGTACGGCTGCCGGCGCTGATCCGACGGCTCTGGGCCTGCTGGCAACGACCGGTATCACCACCTCCACCGGTGGTAACCCGGATGCAACGGCTGAGACCTCAGAGTCCATGACGCTCAGCGCGATCTTCCAGCACAGCTTCTCAAATGACCTGGATCTGGATCTGTCTGTCACCTATTTCGACATCCAGATCGAGAACACGCTGGAAGAATCCAACGCAGCTCAGATCATTGCCAATTGTTACAATAACCAGCCGAACCTGGCGGATCCGTCCTGTTCGCGCATCACACGTAATACTGGCGACCCGGCCACGGCGACCATCGCCCTGGTTGATGCGTCCTTCATCAACGTTGGTCAGCTGACCTCTACGGGTATCGACTATAATGTCCGCGCTCGTATGCCGCTGTCCTTCATCGATGATCAGACGGATCTGACCGTCGTCTTCAATGCCGCTCAGTATCTCGAGCAGCTGCGGAACGAAGACCCGACCGATCCGAATTCCCTTGAGGAAGACCTGATCGGCCGTATCGCCAACCCGGAATGGCTGTGGCAGCTCTCTGCAACGGCGACCCGTGGCAACTGGGGCGCTCGCTGGCGCACGCGCTATCAGGGTGAAGGTCAGCAGGAGAACTCTGACGCCCTGACGCAAACCGATCTGACCCGTGCGGTTCCGCGTACCGCTTGTGAGCAGCTTGGTTACGCTGGCCAGTGTCGTGATGTCGACTTTGTCGACAGCTACGTCACGCATGACTTCTCCATCTCCTATGATGCAGACATGTGGAGCTTCTCGGCAGGTGTGAACAACCTGACCGACGAGCAGCCGCCGCTCATCGACCAGGGTGAAGGCCCGTCGCGCATGAACATGGTTGTTCAGTCCGGTTACGACCTGATTGGCCGCCGTGCATTCGCAACGGTCACGCGTCGCTTCTAAGCGACAACGACTTACAGACGGGGGCGGCGATCATCAGATCGCCGCCCTCTTCTTTTGGGCCAAAAAAGACCGCCGCAGCCCCGGGGCTGCGGCGGTTCTTTTATTTGCGTATCCGGACTGTGGTCAGCGAATGCGTTCGACCCGGATGATCCGGGATATTTCATTGATGCGCAGCTGATATCCGCCCACGACACCTTCACGCACAGTCGCCGTATAACTCCGGCTGCGACGAAGACGGCCGGCGACACGCTGGTTGTCCGCCGAGATCTGGCGCCAGACCTGTCCGTTTGCCAGTGTCACCTCAAGGCGTTCATAGGGAATGATGTCAAAGGAGATAATTGCGCTCTGGACCTGTTCTGCCTCGCGCTGGGCTTCTTGCGCCGAACGACGATTGGTCCGACGGGCATTAACCTGCTCTGAGCCCAGCCCTTCAGCCTGCGGCACCGTAGCCGCGCTATCGCTCGTGGCTGTCGAAACGGCCTGCTCATCATCGTTGTCACGCCCCCCAAACGGCAAGCCGGGTAGCCTGAAACCACGACGCCGGGGCTCCGGAGCCGCTGTTTCACCACGATCCGCTGTCGTTTCTGCGGCCGGTTCAGCGCGCAGCGCTTCTTCCAGACAGGCTATGCGCGCTTCCGCCGTCGCTGCCGTACGGCAGTGAGCGATCGCGTCTTCCTGGGCGTGAGCGGCGCTGACAGGAACCAGCGCGCTAGTCACGAGAATGGCGGCAATACTACCGGTTGATACTGCCCAGTCACGAATAGGCATACATACCTCCCAACTCAATGTGGACAACACTGTCCGCCAGTGTGTCGGGAGGTGCAAGCGTTCAAATGCGATTGCCTGTGATTAGTTGACCTTGCGGTCCTCTAACGCGGACACATACCGCGCGATTTCGACCAGTTCCGCGAACTCGGAACGATAACCAAACTCATCCTGCGAGGGGCTCCCCTCGATACCGCTCAGCACCGAGTCATAATCATACCCGCCACGCAGATAGGGATCGCCCCGCAACAATTGCGCAAAACCGGCGACCTGGGCAGAAAAACGCGCTTCGCTGGAAGCCTGTGACAGGCGGCTGACGGCATCACCGGCCGTGATCGGGCGCTGCATCAGATCACTCTCATCCTCGCCAGGAAGCTTGTAGCGGATACGCAGATGCGCGAACTCCGCAGCGACATCATGTTCGACCGGGGTCTGCCCGCCATAACGCAGGGGTTCGGTCAGAACGCCTTCACTGCCTGGCGCCGCGATTTCATAGATCGCCGTGACGGAATGGCCGGAACCGACCTCACCCGCATCCACAGCATCATTGTTGAAATCAGCCCGGTCCAGCAGGCGCGTCTCATAGCCGACCAGGCGGTATTCAGCGACCTGGGCCGGATTGAACTCGACCTGGATCTTCACATCATTGGCAATCGGGAAGAGCGAACCAAAAGTCTCCTCCACCAGCATGCGGCGGGCTTCCTGGCGACTATCGATGTAAGCCGCAACCCCGTTTCCGGCCTGGGCGATGGTCTGCATCATCTGGTCGTTGTAATTGCCTCGGCCAAAGCCCATCACCGAGAGATAGATACCGCTGTCGCGCTTGCGCGCGACAAAGTCCTCGAGCCGTTCGTCCTGCGTCACGCCGACATTAAAATCACCATCGGTCAGCAACATCACGCGGTTCACCGCATCCGGGTCGAAATTCTCCTCGGCCAGGCTGTAGGCCAGCGATAGACCGGCCCCGCCGGCCGTGGAACCGCCCGCACGCAGACGGTCAAGCGCCTCGTGGATCTGACGGGCATGACGCGCCTGCGTCGGCTCCAGTACGGCACCCGCAGCGCCTGCATAGACGACGATGGAAACCGTATCGTCCTCGTCCAGCTCATCGACCAGCATGTGCATGGCCTGCAGCGCCAGGGGCAACTTGTCGGGCGCGTTCATCGAGCCCGAAACATCGATCAGGAAAACCAGATTCGCCCGCGGCCGTTCAGTCGGGACCAGGTCATAACCCTGTACGCCGATGTGCAGCAGCTGCGTGTCTGCATTCCACGGGGTCGGCATCACCTGGACCGAGGTCGTGAACGGTTCTGCCGCACCTTCGGGAAGCGCGTATTCATAGTTGAAATAATTCACCATCTCCTCGATGCGCACGGCATCGGTTGGCGGTAGTTCACAGTCGTGAAGGTGATTGCGCACAACGGCATAACTCGCCGTATCAACATCAATCGAGAAGGTCGAGACCGGATCTTCGGAAGTGACCATCACCGGATTGGCCGGAACATCCTCGAAACGGTCGCGATTAGGCTGCGGCATTGGTGATGGCGCGGCATATTGGGTAACCATCGGGGTTGGTGCGGATTGCGGCGGCGGTGGAGGAGCCGGCGGCGGAGGGGGCGGTGGTGGCGGTGACGCCCGGCTTGCCTCGGCCTGAGCGATGCCAAGAGAACGTTCTCTGCGAGAACCGGTGACGACCAGAAGATCTGCTTCTTCCTGCACCGAGCGACTTGGCTGGCAAACCTGCGGAACGGGCCTGTCATATTCAGCCCGTTCCTGCGCCGCGACGCCAGGTATCTCGACGACGCTCATGCCGCCAATGATAGCCACGGCTGCGGCACTCAACATCAGTTTCTGGGTCATGTCCTTCCCCTTCCTTCCCTGCGGATGGCTTGTCCCTACAAGGGAAAGGGGTGCACCCGCTTCAAAGCCATGCCTTGGCTGAAACGGGGCAATGTCTGGGCATTTTGTTCATCAAGCAGGCCGGATTGGGTCGTCAGGCCAGTTCAGGCTCGTGTCCCAGCTCGGAAACGAGAGCGGTGATTTTCGTAATCACTTCATCGAGTTTGCCGTCGTCGGTACTGCGCACGACCAGCTGGGTTCCCCGCCGCAGCTTGCCGTCTTGAAGTTCCAGGAAATAGGGATAGCTGCCGATGGACACGTCCGGATAATCGATCTGCAGCTCGCCGAGCTGCACAGCGATATCGCCCTCGCGCAGTCCCTCGCCCTTGACCGAACGCGATCGCGTCACCGCTCCGCCCTCAATGCGGTGGGCAATATCCTCGAGCATGCCGCGAGCGATCTTGGGAACACCTGCCAGGGTGAAGACGTTACCAGTCTGGAAGCCCGGAGCGCCCGTGACAGGATTCTCGATCAGCGAGGCGCCGTCGGGAATGCGCGCCATGCGCTTGCGGGTCTCGGTCAGCGGCGTGCCGGTCTTTTCATACCAGTGCTCGATGATCTCCAGGGCATCCGCGCGCACATCAATGCCAACGCCAAAGGCACGGGCAATACTGTCCGCAGTTATGTCGTCATGGGTCGGCCCGATACCGCCCGTGGTGAAGAGATAATCCACCTTCTGGCGCAGTGTGTTCACCGCGTCGACGATCTCGGTCTCGATATCCGGCACAACACGGCATTCAACGACGTTCACGCCCAGCGGAGCGAGAAACTGGGCGATCTGTTGCAGGTTCTTGTCCTGGGTGCGGCCGGACAGCACCTCATCGCCGATCAGCAGGACAGCCGCTGTTACCTGTTGCATCTCACCCATATCCATTCACCTGTGACTCGGTTCTACTAGGGTATATGAGCCAGCCCCGGGGATTGTCCAAGCCATGAAGTTCCAAACACCGCTCATCGAGGGCCGTCTGGTCAAGCGCTACAAGCGTTTTTTTGCCGATGTGGAGCTGGCCGATGGAGAGATCGTCACCGCGCATTGCCCGAATACCGGTGCGATGGCGGGCATCAAGGATCCGGGTCTGCCAGTCTGGATCGAGCCCAGCAACAATCCAAAGCGAAAGCTCAAATACACCTGGGAGATTGTTGAGGTTGACGGGGTGATGATCGGCACTCACCCGGCCCGCGCCAATGGCCTGGCTGAAGAAGCCGTTCTGGCGGGGCGGATCCCGGAACTTTCCTGTTATGAGAGCCTGCGCCGGGAGGTGAAGTACGGCGAGAACTCCAGAATAGACATGCTGCTGGAAACGCCGGGCAAGCCGGCCTGCTGGGTCGAGGTCAAGAATGTGCACTGGCAGCGTCAGCCGGGCCTCGCGGAGTTTCCCGACGGGGTAACCAGCCGAGGCGCCAAACATCTCAATGAACTGGCAGCCCAGGTCGCCCTTGGCGACCGGGCGGTTCAGCTCTTTGTCGTCCAGCGGGACGACTGCACGCGCCTGGCAACCGCAGCAGACCTTGATCCGGTTTATGACGAGACGATCCGCTCGGCTCGCAAGGCCGGTGTCGAGGTACTCGCTTATGGCTGTTCCGTCTCACCTGACGAGATCAGCATCGCGAACGCCCTTCGTGTCGAGCTGTAACCAGTGCCCAAGATGACTGAAATATAAGGTGCGCACGCATTGCCGCACCAAGTGCCATCGTTATAGTCCCCCGATCCAATTTTCTCTGGGGAGGCAGAGTATGAAGTATCTAGTACCGCTGTTGGCGAGCACCGCTCTTGTTGCGTGTGACATGGACAGCATCACGTCTGGCGGCGGCGACACGGCCTCCGCGGAATTCACCCCGAATGTCAGCGTCGAAAACATCGAGGCGCACATCCGCTTCCTGGCATCCGACTACATGGGTGGTCGCGACACCGGTTCCGATGGTTTCGAAATTGCTGCCAACTACGTTGCGTCCCAGTATCGCCTGCTGGGCCTCGAGCCTGCTGGCGAGAACAGCACCTATTTCGCGGACGTTCCGCTGCAGGAAGTCACGTCCGACCTAGAATACAGCCAGCTGACGATCAACGGCCAGACCTTCGCCCAGGGCGAACGCGCGCTGATCGGCACCAATTCCAGCGTGCTGGAATCGGAAGTCACCGCTCCGCTGGTCTTCGTCGGTTACGGTGTATCCGCCGGCAATCGCGGTCATGATGACTACGCAGACATCGACGTCGCAGGCAAAATCGTCGTTGTCGTCAACGGTGTCCCGGACATCTTCCCGAGTGAAGAGCGCGCACACCACAACTCCGGTACGACCAAGCGTAACAATGCTGCCGCCAATGGCGCTGTTGGCATGATCACCATTTCCGGCTGGAGCGACGAGCAGGTTGCCGGCATCGTGCAGGGTTTCTCCTCACGTCCGCAGGTTCGCCTGACCGCTGCAACCGGTCCGAGCTCGCTTGAGCAGGTTCGCGCCTCTGCAACCATCAGCGCCTCGCTGGGCGCCGAGCTGTTCGAGGGCGCCGAGATGAGCCTCGAGGAAGTCCGTGGCGCCATGAGTGCCGACGAGGGTGCAACCTTCCCGCGCTTTGACCTGCCGGGCGAAGCCACCATCCGCCAGCGCACGAATTCCGAGCCGTTCTCCGACCCGAATGTGGTCGGCATGATCCGCGGCTCCGATCCGGAAGTGGCCGACGAATATGTCGTACTGACCGCACACCTCGACCATATCGGCCAGATCACCAATTCCATGCGCGCCAGCGGTGCCTGCCGCTCTGACGACGAGGAAGACACCATCTGTAACGGCGCTGTCGACAATGCGTCGGGCATCTCGGTGATGCTGGAAACGGCCCGTACCTTCCAGGAGCACGGCACGCCGCGTCGCTCCGTTCTCTTCGTCGCCCTGACGGCCGAGGAGAAAGGCCTGCTGGGGTCCGAACATTTCGCCCGCAACCCGACGGTTCCGCACGAGCAGATGGTCGCCAATGTGAACCTGGACATGCCAGTCATCGTCTACGAATTCTCTGATGTTGTGGCCTTTGGTTCCGACCATTCCAATCTCGGACCGATCGCCTCGCGCGCCGCAGAGCGTCTGGGCATTGCGGTGTCCGAGGACCCGATCCCGGAACAGTCTCTCTTCGTGCGTTCCGACCACTACAACTTCGTCCGCGAAGGCGTGCCGTCTCTCTTCCTGATGACGGGTTTCTCCTCTCCGGACCCGCGCTGGGACCAGGGTGAAGGCTTCATGGGCTTCCTGAACACCTACTACCACCGCCAGACCGACCAGCTGGACGGTGAGCTGGAGGTTCTGTTCAACCAGGGCGCCAAATTTGCCAACATCAACTACATGATCGCGCGCGAAATCGCTGACAGCGAAGAGCGTCCGGCATGGAATGATGACAGCTTCTTCGGTCAGACTTTCGGCCAGTAAGGCTGGACTTACCGACCAAAACTGCACACATGGGGACACGCGCCGTTTCTAGCGGCGCGTGTTTTCGTTATAGGGTGGCCGACCGGAGGGCCAAATTGACGACCGCTTACGAAACCGTTTCCGACTATGACAGCGCTTCTCCCCGTGATGGACGCATCAAGCTGCACGGGCCTGAGGGCTTTGAAGGCATGCGCAAGGCGGGCAAGCTGGCCGCTTCAGTGCTGGACATGCTCACCAGCGAAGTCGAGCCGGGTGTCTCCACGGAGAAGCTGGATCGTCTGACCCGCGAATTTGTGTTCGATCACGGTGCGACGCCAGCCACGCTGTTTTATCGCGGCTATCGTCATTCCCTGTGTACATCGATCAACCACGTGGTCTGCCACGGCATTCCCGGCCCCAAACCGCTCAAGAACGGCGATATCGTCAATATCGACGTGACCGTGGTTGTGGACGGCTGGCACGGGGACACGTCGCGCATGTACATGGTGGGCGAACCCAAGCGGAAGGCCGAGCTGCTGGTCGACACGACCTATGAAGCGATGATGGCCGGCATCAATGCGATCAAGCCGGGCGTCACGCTGGGCACGATCGGCGCCATTATCCAGGAATATGCCGAAGCGCGTCGCTGCTCTATCGTCACCGACTTCTGCGGCCATGGCCTCGGCCGTCTCTTCCACGACAGCCCCAATGTTTTGCATTTCGGAACGCGTGGTGAAGGTCCGGAACTCAAGCCCGGCATGTTCTTCACTGTGGAGCCCATGCTCAATCTGGGCCGTCCGGACGTGAAAATCCTATCGGACGGCTGGACCGCCGTGACCCGCGACAAGACCCTGTCTGCCCAGTTCGAACACTCCGTGGGCGTGACCGAAGACGGCGTCGAGATCTTCACGACCTCACCCAAGGGCCTGCACAAACCTCCGTTTGCCAGCTGATCCATGCAGGAAGTGGCGCACCATAACGGCCATCGCCAGCGCTTGCGCGAAAAACTAACCTCTGCGGGCAGCGCCGCCCTTCACGACTATGAATTACTAGAACTCTACCTGTTCCGATCCATCCCGCGACGTGATGTCAAACCCATTGCCAAGGCGCTGATCGCGAAATTCGGGGACCTCGGCGGAGTGACGACCGCGCCGCTTGAACAGCTCACCCAGATGAAGGGCATCAGCGAAAAAACCGCGGCAGAACTCAAGCTCATCCAGGCACTGAGCGAACGTCTGGCGCGCGAACAGGTGATCGGCAAACCGGTCATCTCCTCCTGGAGTGCCCTGGTCGGTTATTGCCGCACCGCGCTGCAATACGAACGTACGGAACAATTCCGCGTCCTGTTTCTCGACCGCAAGAACCGGCTGATCGCGGACGAGGTCCTCGGCCGCGGCACGATCGACCATGCACCGGTCTACCCACGCGAGGTCGTCAAGCGCGCCCTCGCCCACGAGGCTTCGGCCCTGATACTCGTACACAACCACCCCAGTGGTGACGCCACGCCAAGCCAGACCGATATCGATATGACGCGAACACTGGCGGAAGTCTGCCAGCCCTTCGACATCGTTCTGCACGATCACCTGGTGATCGCGCGCGAGAACACGGCAAGCTTCAAGACTCTGGGCCTGATATAGCCTCGCCTTCGAGCAGGCGGTCTATCTTGCGCAGGACCTCCTCGCGCCGCCCCGCCTTGAGGAGCTCGGCCGGCAGGCGATGGAGTGCCGCCGCGTAGTCACCCCCACGACGCATCTCTGCCCGGTCATCAGTACCAGCGATGAAACGCCGGATTTCCTCGAGCATGGCGCTGTCAAGCGCCCACAAAAGCGTGCCCCCCACCTCGGTCTGAAACCAGGCGTCGGACGGCCAGTCGAGCGAATGCACACCGGAAAAACCGCAACTCACGCAGGAGGCGTCCCCATGCCATGGACCCAGGGTCGCATTGTAGTCCGGTCTCTGCCAACGCACGGGCAAAGGGCCGCCACCGGGTGTCCGAAACCGGGCCCTGGCCGCACAACGCGGACAGGTGATGGCAATCTCCCCTTTCAGAAGCGGAACGTCGTAGAGCGATGTCATGTGCCCACGCTAGCCCCGCTCCGTTCGAAAACAAGCCATGGCGAACAATTGCACCGCGCCCCACTTGCCCTAATCTGCGCTCATGTCGAGATTCCTGCTGGCCGCCCTCTTCACCCTCATCATCGCCTTCTGGCTTATCGCTTCGCCGTATGAGCGTGCGGAGCACCAGGTTTTTCTGGGCGGCGAGATCTTGTTGCCGGGCGGCGAAACCGCCGAGGCCGTCTACATCCATGATGGACGAATTGCCGCGATCGGTTCGCGCGCGGATATGCTGGAAATCGCGCCCTGGGGGGCGGACCGGATCGATCTGGATGGCGGCACGCTGACCGCGGGGCTCATCGAGCCGCACACGCACCCGCTCGCCGCAGCCCTGTTGGGTGCCGCCGTCGATGTCAGCGGCATCACCTATTCGCGTCGCGAGGACATGATGGCCGCCCTGCGCGAGGCCGCCGCACAGAGCGGGCCCTCGCCCTGGGTGATCGCCTTCGGCTGGGACCCGGCCATGATCCGGGGCCTTGAACCTCCCACGCTGGCCGAACTCGATGCACTCGCTCCGGATCGTCCCCTGGTGATCCTGACGCAGATGATGCACGAGGCCTTCGTCAATACCGCTGCCCTGCAAGCTGCAAATATCCATGCCGCCACACCGGATCCGCTTGGGGGCCGTTTCGAACGTGATGTCGATGGCAACCCAACCGGTCGCATTATCGAGGTGAGCGCCATTCGGGTGCTGATGGAGGCCGCTCCGGAAGCGCCGGATGCGGCCCTTTCCTGGTTGCTTTTCGGAACGCTGAATGAATACGCCCGCTCGGGCTACACGACGATTGGTGTCGCTTCGCTGGTCGGTCGGGCACGTGATCCGCTGGCGCTGTTCGCCGAGGTCAGTCAGGCCCGGAACGCACCGCTCAACTCGGTCCTCTACACGGCCCCGGATCGTGCGGAGCGGGCGCGCGACATGTGGAGCACGGTCGACCAGCAGCGCGCCATATCCCGTCATGCCGGTATCAAATTCTGGATGGACGGTTCGCCCTATGTCGGCGGCGCCGCGCTGGCGCAACCCTATGCCCGATCACCTTTCACCGAAGAGGTGATCGAGCTGCCTGAAGGCTGGCACGGCGAGCTGCTGACAGATCAAAACACAGCCCGACAATTGATCCGCAACGCTGAAGTACAGGGTCTGCAAGTCGCCATCCATGCCCAGGGCGAAGACGCGATTGATGCCATTCTCAACGCCATCGAGGTGGAAAGTACGGGCGAAATCGCGCACCGCCTGGAACATCTCGCCCTGATTACGCCGGAACAGATCGCCCGCGCCGAGACCCTGGACGTCTCGCTCGGCTTTTTCATCGACCACATCCGCTATTACGGACACATGCTCCCGGATCTGGTCGGAGATGATCGCACGGATCGCTACATGCCCGTGAGGTCTGCGCTTGAGGGCGCATCGACCGTGACGCTGCATGCGGACAGCCCGGCCACCCCGATCAACGCGATGCGGGTCTTTCAAACCGCGGTGGAACGGATCAGTCGCGCTTCGGGCATCGTCGTCGCCGCTGACCAGCGGGTCACACGGCAACAAGCACTCGACATGATGACCATCCACGCCGCGCGCCAGCTGGGCATTGATGATGAAACCGGCTCAATCGAGATCGGGAAACGCGCGGACTTCACCTGGCTTTCAGCCAATCCGCTGACAGCGGAAGACCTGGTACACGTCGAGGTCCGCGGCACCTGGATCAGCGGTCGCCGCGCCGACACTCGCAGCTGGTCACGACCAGCCCTGGCGCATCTGGTCGGCGCTATCCTGGCGGTTGTAACGGGCTAGGCTTTCGGTTCGATCGGCTGCCACAGCTCGATCTTTGTACCATTGGGGTCCATCAGCCAGGCAAAACGGCCATAGTCGAAATCCTGCGGCTCACCTTCCAGGACAACGCCCTTCTCCTTCAGGCGCGCCAGCATGCTGTCCATGTCATCAATCATAAGATTGATCATGAAGGGTTTTTCGGACGGCGCGAAGTACTCCGTCGTGTCCTTGAAGCCCGAAAAAATCGTGCGAGCCCCCTGTGGGAAGGCCTTACCACTGTCCGCATGCAGGAAATCCGCGCCGCCATAATCATTGATGGTCAGACCTAGCTTGTCCTCATACCAGGCCATCAGGCCTTCCGGATCCGGGCTCTGGAAAAACACGCCACCGACACCGATCACCTTGGCCATGAACACCTCCCCGCTGAGTAAGGACGGCCAGTTATGCATGCCCCTCGAAGCTTGTCATCCGCAAGTATGAACCGGCTGGCACGACACCGGTTTGAGATCGTGGAAATACGCGCTAAGCAATTGCCATGTACGCAAACTATTTTACCCATCTGGAATGCTCCGACACCGGCGCGACCTTTTCGAAAGACCAGCCACACAACCTGTCAGATGTGGGTCTGCCCTTGCTGGCACGTTACGACCTGGACACAGCTCGCTCGGAGGTTGACCGGGATGCCATTGCCGCACGTGATGGCGGGTTCTGGAAATGGCGCGAGCTGCTACCGGTGGCCGACGACCAGGATGTCTGTGCGCTGGGTGAGATCGACACGCCGCTGATCGATGTGCCCGCGACCGCCAAAGCCTCCGGCGCAACCGGCCGGGTCATCGTCAAGGATGAAGGCCGCCTGCCCACCGGCAGTTTCAAGGCCCGCGGTCTCGCCCTCGCCGTCGCCATGGCGCACTCTTTCGGCATCAAGCGCATGGCCATGCCCACCAATGGCAATGCCGGTGCGGCGCTGTCGGCCTATTGCTCGCGCATGGGCATGGAGAGCTGGTGTTTCGCACCGGAAGACACGCCGGAAGCCAATCTGCGCGAAATGGCGCTACAGGGTGCCCGCGTCTTCAAGGTCAATGGCTATATCCATCATTGCGGCGCCCTGGTCGGCGCCGGCAAGGAGGCAATGGGCTGGTTTGATGTCTCCACTCTCAAGGAGCCCTACCGGATCGAGGGCAAGAAGACGATGGGGCTGGAACTGGCCATGCAGATGGGCTGGACCCTGCCCGACGCGATTTTCTATCCGACCGGCGGCGGCACCGGCCTCATCGGCATGTGGAAAGCCTTCGACGAGATGGAACGGCTGGGCTGGATCGGTTCGGAGCGTCCGAAAATGATCGCCGTCCAGGCCGAGGGCTGCGCCCCCATCGTCAAGGCCTGGCACGCCGGAACCAAGCACGCCGAGGAATGGCTCGACGCCGAGACAGCAGCCATGGGCATCCGCGTTCCCAAGGCCATCGGTGACTTCCTGATCCTCAATGCCTGCCGGGAAAGCGGCGGCTTTGCCATCGACGTGTCGGAAGACCAGATCGAAACCGCCCGCGTCCGCTGCGCCCGCGAGGATGGCCTGCTGCTCTGCCCCGAAGGCGCTGCAACCCTCGCGGCGATGGAAAAAGCGATGGCGGAGGGCATGGTGGAGCGCGATGCGACCTGCATGCTGTTCAATTGCGGGTCCGGGTTGAAGTATGCGATGCCGGACGGGGCGCAGGTGCTGGATCGGCATGCGGAGATTGATTGGGGAGCGTTGTGATCACCTAGTGCTTGCGGGAAACCTGTCGGACCAATCCGCATTGACGTGACAGTCATTTCTAGAAAACTACACGAATGTCTAACAAGAATAAGCATTCACCAATCACCTTGGTGATGATCGGCTTGCTAAGCTACGCGCTGAGTGGATTGGGTTTTCATGCTGGAATAAACGCAGGCGCGGGTGTGCCTCCTTTGGCTGAGTTGGTGGAAGTATCTGGATCGATCCCAACAGGTGGGGAAACGGTTTTGATCCGGAAGAATTTCACAGAATTCACAGTCGAGCCCGACATCGTAACAATCCGGTTTCCTTCCAAAGCCGGGCCTCATCGATCGATCGGTCAAGAGCTGAGGCGAAATAGCAGCAACGTGACAGCCTTGGTGAACAGCGAGCAGCTGGTCGCATTCGGGTCCGGGCTGCGAGGATCTGTATATGCCTATCAGATCGAAATAGATGGCACGATGTTGCAATCCTATGATCAAGTGCTCGCCAATTGGGTACGCAATGATGAAGTCGGGTGGTCGATTGGCATTGGTTTTTTGCTGAGCGGGTCTTTGCTCATTGGCCTGGGAGTCACCGGGCGACGAGGTTCTCAACCCTCATCCTGACGAAAGTCAGGACCCAAGGCTGGGTCGCGTGCACGCACAATCGGGCGAACAGATTTACCGATACGAAGGCGCGTCTAACCTGCGACCGCAAGTTTGACCGATGATTGCGGCATGGGTCCTGACTTTCGTCAGGATGAGGAAGAAGGAGTTTGCGGCCACCACCCGTGCCCCTTCCCCCTCACCCCCTACGCTTCGCTTCGGGACCTCTCCCCCCGAGGGAGAGGGACGAGACTGGAGCGCCAATCCTTCTCCCCTCGGGGAGAAGTGCCCTTCGTAGCCTTGGCGAAGAAGGGCGATGAGGGGGCGGCGCGGAGCGCGCGAATACTGTCAGCGATCGCCTCCAGCACCGCGTCCGTTTCCAGCATGATATCAACATTCCAGAAGCGGATGACCGTGTAGCCCTGTGCCTCCAGCCGGGCTGTTCGCCTGGCGTCATAGATTTCCTGCTCTGTATGCTGGCCACCATCGGCCTCAACAATCAGGCCGAGCTCCTTGCAGAGAAAATCGACGATATAGCGCCCGATCGGGACCTGGCGGCGGAATTTCGCGCCCAGCAGGCGGCGGCCTCGCAGATGCCCCCACAGACGCAGTTCCGCGTCTGTCTGGTTGCGGCGGAGCTCGCGAGCACGGTTGGTCAGTTTTTGGTTCATCCCCCTCACCCTCGCTTCGCTCGGCCTCTCCCCCAAGGGGAGAGGGATAACCTAGTGAAGGATTAGAGACCCGTGACTCGCATCACATCTTGCGCATACCAGCCTTCACTTGATTTTTGCGCCACATCGGCGCATCACGCCGCCTTCTTGAGCACCCAGCCCGGAGCGCGCGCATGATTCCCCGCTACACCCGTCCTGAAATGGCCGCCATCTGGTCGGACCAGAACAAGTACAAGATCTGGTATCTGATCGAGGCGCATGCGACGGAAAAGCTGGCCGAGCTGGGCGTTGTGCCCCAGTCCGCCGTGGACGCGGTATGGAAAGCCAGGGATGTCGATTTCGATGTTGATCGCATCAACGAGATCGAGGCCGAGGTCAAACACGACGTCATCGCCTTCCTGACACACCTGGCAGAACATGTTGGCGAGGAAAGCCGCTTTGTACACCAGGGCCTGACCTCTTCCGACGTGCTGGACACCTGCCTGGCTGTACAGATGAAACAGTCTGCCGACCTGTTGCTGGTGGCCATGGACCGCGTTCTCGCAGCCCTGAAAACCCGCGCGGAAGAGCATAAATACACGGTCTGTATTGGTCGCTCGCACGGCATTCATGCCGAGCCGACAACGATGGGTCTGAAATTTGCCCGTTTCTATGCCGAGTTCGCGCGCAACCGGGCCCGCCTCGTTGCCGCACGTGACGAGATTGCCACCTGTGCCATTTCCGGTGCCATCGGCACGTTTGCCAATGTCGATCCGTCCGTGGAAGAGCATGTCGCGGAACAGATGGGCCTCACGGTCGAGCCGGTCTCCACCCAGGTCATCCCGCGTGACCGCCACGCCAACTATTTCGCCGTGCTGGGCCTGATCGCCTCGGCGATCGAGAATATCGCGGTTGAAGTTCGCCATCTTCAGCGCTCCGAAGTGCGCGAGGCGCAGGAATATTTCTCCAAGGGCCAGAAAGGCTCGTCCGCCATGCCGCACAAGCGCAATCCGATCCTGACGGAAAACCTGACGGGTCAGGCGCGCCTGGTGCGCTCGGCCGTCGTGCCGGCCATGGAAAATGTCGCCCTGTGGCACGAGCGCGATATATCGCACTCCTCCGTGGAGCGCGGTATCGGCCCGGACGCCAATGTCCATCTCGACTTTGCCCTGCACCGGACCGCCGGCATGATCGAGAAGCTGATCGTGCATGAAGATCGCTGCCGCGAGAATCTGGAAGCCTATGGCGGCATCCATAATTCCCAGCGCGTGCTGCTGGCTCTCACCCAGGCCGGCGCCTCCCGCGAGGACAGCTATCGCCTGGTTCAGCGCAATGGCATGAAAACCTGGGATGAAGGCGGCAAGCTGGTCGAGCATCTCAAGGCCGATGAAGGCGTCACCGCCCTGCTCTCTGACGAGCAGATCGAAGCCTGTTTCGACGAGGCCTATCACCTCAAACATGTCGACACGATTTTTGCGCGTGTATTTTCTCAATAAGCTCGCCTAAGCTTTCGCCATCCTATAGCGTCATCCCGACGAAAGTCGGGACCCAGAATGACGTTTCAGCCTTGCGTCTACATAATGGCGAGCAAACGCAACGGTACGCTCTACACTGGCGTCACCAGCGAAATCGCCATGCGTGCCTGGAAACTTGAGCTTATCGAGGGGCGAAATCCCGATTGGCGCGACCTGTACGACGACCTGAACAGCTGAACCACTGGGTCCCGACTTTCGTCGGGATGACGCGGATGGTGGCTGATTTGTGCATATACGCCATGTCCCGCTTCAACTTTCCCCGCCGGGCAACTCGACTTAATGTTCGTGGCGGGGCGAAGCGGAGACCGGCATGGCCAAATTCTACGACCAGATTGATGATCGCATTCAAGCCTTTATCGACAGGCAGAAAATGTTCTTCATCGCTACGGCCCCGTCGGGCGATGACGGTTCGGTCAATCTCTCGCCCAAGGGGTATGACAGTTTTCGGGTGATTGGCCCCAATGAGGTTGCCTATCTGGATCTGGGCGGCTCGGGGATCGAAACACTCGCACATGTGCGTCAGAACGGCCGCATCACCTTCATGTTCTGCGCTTTCGAAGGCGCTGCTAACATTCTGCGCCTCTATGGCACGGCAGAAGCGGTGACGTTCGAGGAACCGGGTTTTGCCGAAAAGCTTGCCCTGTTCCCGGACTTCCCCAAGGCCCGCGCCATCATCACGGCCAAGATCCACAAATGCCAGGACAGCTGCGGCTGGGGCGTGCCGTTCTACGAATTCAAGGGTGAGCGCGACCAGCTGGTGCGCGTCAACGCCCATCGCTCCGACGAGGAATGGGCGGCGCGGCGTTATGAGAGCAATGCCCAGTCGATCGACGGCCTGCCCGGCCTGATCAAGCCGGAAGGGGCGGAATAACCAAGGCATAAGCAAGGTGCCAGACCAGCCTCGGAAAATGGCAAGCTGACGCGCTTGTTACCGACGCGCAGATGACGCGTTGGACGAGCTGCCCTATCTAGGTCCTATCTGTGGAGTATTTCATGCGCCTGTCTTTGATCATCCTCGCCGCCCTCGCCACTTTCATGGCTCCGAACTTTTTCCGCGCGGAATGGGAAACGGCGGCCCAGGCCGACGTCGTCGAGGAGCGTCCGAGACTGGTTGCGGCGATGTTCCGCTCGTCCTGGTGCAGTTCCTGCCGGATTATCGAGCCGCGTATCGATGATGTGCGCGAGGATTATGAGGATGCCGCCGTCGAATTCATCCGCTTCGATTTCACGCTGGGACGCCGAGACGGGTTGCGGGAACGTGCGGCAGAAGCCGGTATCAGCGAGGTCTTCATGCAGCTGGAAGGCCGCACCGGCTTCATGCTGCTGATCGACCGGGATACGGGCCAGGTCTTCGAGGCTGTCACAACGGCCTATGACCGCGACAATATCCGCGCGGCCATTGATCGGTGGCTGGCGGTGACGGCGGACTGAGCCGCCGTCACGACGAGGGATCAGCCCTCGGACTGGATCTGGTTGCGGGCCTCGATCAGGAGATCGTCCATCTGCTTGCGCAGCAGGTGGTCGGAGAGCTCAACGCCCTTTTCGTCGAAGTCAGCGCGGACCTTGCGGAAGACGTCGTCATCACCGGCTTCCTCGAAATCAGCCACGACAACCGTCTTGGCGTATTCGTCGGCGGCATCGCCGTCCAGGCCGAGCTCGCCCGCAGCCCACAGGCCCAGCAGCTTGTTGCGGCGAGCATTCGCCTTGAATTCCATTTCCTGATCGTGGGCGTATTTGTTTTCAAACGCGTTTTCGCGATCGTCGAGGCCGGACATGGCAGTCTCCCTGAAGGATGATGTTTGATAGTCTCGTTAGCTTGCCCCCGCGGGGAAATCAACGCCTGTGAAACAGGCTGCGACACTGCGGCGTCCCGGCATTGCGAATAATGGGCTGTGCGGCTAGTTTCCGCGCTCGAAGCGCGGTCCGTCACTGAGTCGGGCCGCGCCACGCTTTTTATAGGCCTGATACGGTATCCGGCCCCTGCAGGAGCGTCGCTGATGTCCCGTCGCAAAAAACTCTACGAAGGCAAGGCCAAGATTCTCTATGAAGGTCCCGAGGCGGGCACGCTCGTCCAGTACTTCAAGGATGACGCCACGGCCTTTAACGGTGAGAAACACGCCACCCTCGAGGGCAAGGGTGTTCTCAATAACCGTATCTCCGAGCACATCTTCCTCGGTCTTCAGCGGATCGGCATCAATACGCACTTCATCAAGCGCCTGAACATGCGCGAACAACTCGTCCGCCAGGTCGAGATCGTGCCGCTGGAAGTGGTCATCCGCAATGTCGCCGCCGGGTCCATCGCCAAGCGCCTGGGCCTGACCGAGGGCGAACCGCTGCCGCGCCCGATCGTGGAGTTCTATTTCAAGAATGACGATCTCGGCGATCCGATGATCGCGGAAGAGCATATCAACGCGTTCGGCTGGGCCGCTCCGCACGAGATGGACGAGATGGTTTCCATCGCCTTCCGCACCAATGACTATCTGTGTGGGCTGTTTGCAGGCGCCGGCATCCGCCTCATTGATTTCAAACTGGAATTCGGCCGGATCTTCGACAATGAAGTGCCGCGCATCATCCTGGCTGACGAGATCAGCCCGGACAGCTGCCGCCTCTGGGACATGGAATCGAACGAGAAGCTGGACAAGGACCGCTTCCGCCGGGATCTGGGCAATGTGACCGAGGCCTATGCGGACGTTGCCCGTCGCCTGGGCATCATGAAGGAAAACAATGTGGTCGCCATGACCACTGATGACACCGCCTCCTGAGGCCGGCGACATCCGAATAACAAGAACACCCGTCGCACGAGCGTCGGGTGTTTTTCTTTGCGTGTACGGCGCATGTTCAGCCCGCCGTTTGCGACAGATCGGCTATGCAGACACGGGCACCTGGCCAGCCAGAATCCCGTGGCAAATCAGAGCGCTGGCTAGCCAGGGCTGGACATCACGGCGCGATCCACTGGGCACGGCATGGCCGGCTGGACGCTATCGCCCCTTCACCCCAACAAAATCAGGCCATCAGCGCAGGTGAGTCGATTGCCCTTTGCGCCCATGCACAGTAAGAGGAGCGCAATTCGAAACCAGCCGAAGCGAGTCGTCCCGTGAAAGCCAAAATCCACGTTTATCTGAAACCCGGAGTTCTTGACCCGCAAGGCGCGGCCGTAGCCGGTGCACTGCACAATATGGGTTATGAGGAAGTCACGGCCGCCCGCCAGGGCAAGCTGATCGAGCTGGACCTGACCGGCGATGACGCCGACGCGGCCAAGGCCCGCGTCGACGAGATGTGCCAGAAGCTTCTCTCCAACCCGGTGATCGAGAGCTACTCGATCGATATCGCGTAGAACGGAGCGGGCCATGAAATCCGCTGTTATCGTCTTTCCCGGTTCAAACTGTGACCGTGATGCCCATGATGCCATTGAACGTGTGACCGGCGAGAAGCCGGCCATGGTCTGGCACCAGGAGAGCGAACTGCCCGAGGGCACCGAGTTCGTCATGATCCCGGGTGGTTTCTCCTACGGAGACTATCTGCGCTGTGGGGCCATGGCCTCGCGCTCGGCGATCCTGCCGGCCGTTGTCGCCCACGCCGCGACTGGTGCGCCGGTTCTGGGTGTGTGCAATGGCTTCCAGATCCTCACCGAGAGCGGTCTTCTGCCGGGCGCGCTGATGCGCAATGCGGGCCTCACCTTCGTCTGTGAGAAAGCCCCGCTGAAGATCGATAACGGCAATACGCGCTTCACCTCGCGCTATGGCGCGACCTCGGAGCTGATCATTCCGATCGCCCACCATGACGGCAATTATTTCGCCGATGCCGAGACGCTTGACCGCATCGAGGGCGAAGGCCAGGTCGTCTTCCGCTATGGCAACAACCCGAACGGTTCCCAGCGCGACATCGCCGGCGTGATGAATGAACAGGGCAATGTCCTGGGCATGATGCCTCACCCGGAGCGCGCAGTAGACGAAAAGCACGGCGGCACAGACGGCCTTGCACTGTTTGAATCCCTGCTGGGGAGTGCGTGAACATGACCCAATACGCTGACGGCATCGCGGCCGAAATCGTCGCTGAACACGGTATCAATGACGAGGAATACGCCATCATCCTCGACCGTCTGGGCCGGGCGCCCAACATGGTTGAGCTGGGCATTTTCTCGGTTATGTGGTCGGAGCACTGCTCCTACAAGTCCTCGCGAGCCCACCTGGGCAAATTCCCCACCTCGGGCGAGAAAGTCATCCAGGGTCCGGGCGAGAATGCCGGCGTCATCGATATCGGTGATGGCCAGGCCTGTATCTTCAAGATGGAGAGCCACAACCACCCGTCCTATATCGAACCCTATCAGGGCGCAGCGACGGGTGTGGGCGGTATCCTGCGCGATGTCTTCACCATGGGTGCACGCCCGGTGGCGCTGATGAATGCGCTGCGCTTCGGCGCGCCGGACCATGAAAAGACCCAACACCTGGTCGGCGGCGTTGTTGCCGGTATCGGGGGATACGGAAACTGTGTCGGCGTCCCGACCGTGGGCGGCGAGACCAATTTCCACGAGGGTTATAACGGCAACATCCTCGTCAATGCGATGGCCGTTGGCCTGGCGGAAACGGACAATATTTTCTACGCCCGCGGCGCCGAGCCGGGTCAGCCGATCGTCTATGTCGGCTCCAAGACCGGCCGCGACGGCATTCACGGCGCGACCATGGCCTCGGCGGAGTTTGACGATGAGAGCGAAGAGAAGCGCCCCACCGTCCAGGTCGGTGACCCCTTCGTCGAGAAGAAGCTGATCGAGGCCTGCCTCGAACTGATGGCCACGGACGCCATCGCGGCGATCCAGGACATGGGCGCCGCCGGTCTCACCTCCTCTTCCGTCGAAATGGCGGACAAGGGCGGGATCGGCATCAAGCTGATCATGGATGACGTGCCCCAGCGCGAAGAAAACATGTCCACCTATGAAATGATGCTCTCGGAAAGCCAGGAGCGCATGCTGGTGATCATGAAGCCGGGCCGCGAAGACGTGGCCAAGGCGATCTTTGAAAAATGGGAACTCGACGTCGCCGTGATCGGTGAAACGACGGATACCGGCCGCATGGTGCTCGAGCACAAGGGCGAGATCGTCTGCGACATCCCGGTCGCACCGCTGGCCGATGATGCACCGAAATACGAGCGTCCCTACTTCGCTCCGGAAGTGCGCGCCCAGATCAATGCCAAGGACGTGGCCCAGCCGTCGCACATGGGCGAAGTCTTGCTCAAGCTGATGTCCAGCCCGAACATGGCCTCCAAGGCCTGGATCTGGCGCCAGTATGACCGCCACGTCATGGCCGACACGGCTGCCAGCTCCGAGGATCCGTCAGACGCCGCGATCGTGCGTGTTCACGGCACCAACAAGGCCCTGGCCATCACCACCGACTGTACGCCGCGTTATTGCTATGCAGACCCGTTCGAAGGCGGCAAGCAGGCCGTTGCGGAAGCCTGGCGCAATCTGACCGCCACCGGCGCCGATCCGATCGCGATCACCGACTGCCTGAACTTCGGCAATCCGGAACGTGAAGAGATCATGGGCCAGTTTGTGGGCTGTGTTGAAGGCATGGCGCAGGCCTGTGCCGCGCTCAACTTCCCTGTCGTTTCAGGCAATGTCAGCCTCTACAACGAGACCAATGGTGTTGCCATTCCGCCGACACCGGCAGTTGGCGGCGTCGGCCTCATCCCGGACATGGACAAGCGCGCCGGTTTCGGCGGCATGTCCGAGGGCCACATCCTGATGGTGGTCGGCAAGACGACTGGCGCGATGGGTGCTTCCACCTATCTGCGTGTTGTCGAGGGCCGCGAGGACGGCGGAGCGCCGATGGTCGATCTCGACCGCGAGAAGGCCCATGGCAATTTCGTACGCGGCCAGATCCGTGCCGGCCGTATCAGCGCCTGTCACGACCTGTCGGACGGTGGGCTGGCCTGTGCGGCTGCAGACATGGCGCTCGCGTCGCAGACCGGCATCAAGCTGGCGCACGACGCCGACAGTGATGTGCCGATGCACGGCTTCCTGTTCGGCGAAGACCAGGCCCGCTATCTGATGGCGGCCAAGAAGGATGATGCCATCGCCATCATCCAGGACGCGAAGGCCGAGGATATCGACATCCAGGTTGTCGGCCTGGCCGGCGGCACTGCCGTGAGCGTCAATGGTGCCCACCATCTCGAACTGGACCGCCTGCGCGCGGCCTGGGAAGGCTGGATGCCGGACCTGATGGAACCGGTCGCCGAAGCGGCCGAGTAAAGAAAAGCCCCGCTCATCGAGCGGGGCTTTTTACTTGCGGTCGTTCAACCGGTAGAGCGAGCTGGTATCCGGTGTTCCCACCATGACCCGGTAGGTCAGGATCATCAGCGCCCCGAGATCAAAGACATTGAAGAACAGATCGGCCAAGGACGCCCAGGCCGGTGCGGCATCAGCATTGAAGCTGACCGAATGAACCGACAGCCAGAGCGTGATGTCGATGGCGTAGCCAAGCCCGCAGCACACAAGTGCCAGAACCCGACGGCGCAGAAGCACGAAGACACCGGCCGCTACATAAGCCGATGCATATACCGCCCAGGCCACGACGATGATGGGGTTCGCGCTGGCAAAGTAGCGCGCAAGTTCCGGACCGAATTCCCGGATATCAAAGACACCCGCCAACGCGAGCATGACAATCAGACTGAAAAACAAAGAATAGGCACCGCGAAGGCAAATCACAGTGCCCAAAACACTTGTCCAGATTGTCTGAATTCGCCCCATGCGAATCGAATACTGTCTTTTCACTACCAAAGCGTGAAAAGCTTCACATCTCCGATCAGATTATCGACCACTCTCTTCCGCGATCATGTCGAGGCCGGCTTCGGCTTCGCGAGCAAAGTCGAGAATGGTTTCGGTAGCGTCCTGGAAAAACTCCAGCGTCATGTTCTCATAGGTATCCGACGGCTGGTGATAGTGCGGGTGGAAATCCACGCCCAGATAGATGAACGGGATACCCGCCGCGTGGAAGGCACCGCTATCGGTCAGCATGGTCCAGTCACTGCCAGGCGGGCCGCCCGGTTCGTCATAGCCCATGGGCAGGTTGACGTCGGCCCGTTCGGCCACACGCTCGACCAATGGCTTCAGGAACGGATAGTGATACGTGCCCACGGCCCAGAGGATGCGGTCATCGGACATGGCGACCATATCGAGATTGAGATTGAAGACGATATTCTCTTCCGGCACCGGCGGGTTGGCCACAAAGGCGCGCGCGCCCTGCAGACCACGCTCCTCGGCGTCGACAAAAGCAAAGATCAGGTCATGTTCCGGCGGGTTCTCGACGAAGTCCTCGGCCACAGCCAGCAGCGCAGCAACGCCGGATGCATTGTCGTCGGCGCCATTCCAGATCTGTCCGTCACGCATGCCTTCATGATCGAAGTGGGCGGTCAGCACCATGACATGGTCACTGTCTCCGGTGCCCTCGATCTCGGCCAGAATATTCACGCCCGGCAGGCGTTCGCCCGGACCGCGGCGGAAAGAGTATTGGAATGGATGTTCGAAATTGTCGCCAACCGGATCAATCCCGATCTCTTGCAGGCGACCAATGATGTATTCACGGGCCATGGCATTGCCGGGCGTGCCTGCTTCGCGGCCCTGCATCTCGTCGGATGCGAGGATCTGCAGGTCTTCCAGCAATTGAGCCCGGTCCAGGCCGTCATAATCGCTCGACTGGCTGGCCGTGACAGATGAACATGCAGCCAGGCCGAGAAAGGCTGCGGATGATAATAGTGCAGTGATACGCATAATGTTCCCCGATTACGCTTTGACCGCACCATGCCAGATCCGCAGCCCGGACCGAACCCAATTTTCTGTAATGGATCAGAACCAGCGGCTGGGACGCGCAGCGGGTTCCGGTTCGTGTTCCGGCCAGTTCGCTTCGGACTGTTCCACATATCCGGGAATGTCTTCTTCCCAGCGGCGCTGGATATTGGGCGAGAAATTCATGTAGAGCACGCCATCAACCACCTGATAGGCCAGCGGATCGGTGCGGACCTTGCGATCATGGGCGAGCGCATAGGCGCAGTGCCCGTCATAGGCGGGCGCTTAAACCTCAGGCGATGCAATAAAGAGGTCTCGATTGGCCTCCGTCGCGAAATACCAGGTAACGCCATTATACTCGGCAGTGAGCGTGTCCAGCCCTACCAGCGGCGTGGCTTCGGTATGATAACTGACCACATCATACCCCCCGACCGGGCGGCCCTCGCGGTCGACATACTGGTCGCCGGCCATGGCAATACCGCTGAGAAATACAAAGGCCAGTCCCAGATTGACCAGGCCCAGGGACAGGCGGGTAACGAGTTTGACGGCAAAAATTGTATTCAAGAGAGCCTCCAGTTTATCCAGCCGTGTGTGATATGGCTGTTTCCGCCCTTGCAGGAAAGCGCAACTGCCAACACATTCCTTCACCAAGTCGAGGCTCTGCGTGAGCTTTCGTGAACTTTTCGTCATCCATGACCGGAGCGCCAATCATGCCCATGCCTGCCGACGAGATTATTGCCCTGATCAAGGCTGGAATTCCCGATGCCGAAATCGAGATGGAAGACCTGGCCGGCGATAATGACCACTGGAAGGCCGTCGTCACCAGCGAGGCGTTTCGCGGCAAGCTGCGTGTCGCCCAGCATCAGCTGGTCTATGAGGCCCTCGGTTCGAAAATGGGCAATGAACTCCACGCGCTCGCGCTGGAGACCAGGGTTCCGGACGCTTGAAACAAACTCGCATGATCGATAGCCCCGCCTTCTCCCGTCTCGGCTTCGGCGTCACGGGTCCCCATGCCAGCATTATCGGCTCGAATACGAAAACACGTGAGCTGGTCCATGCCTGTGTCGCTCATGGTGTGACCCTGTTCGATACCGGCCCTGCCTATGGCGCCGGTCGTGCGGAAACGCGGCTTGGTGAAGCGCTCCGCGAGGTCCCGCGGGACAAGGTCTTTGTGTGCACGAAAGCGGGTATGCACGCGGGCAGGTTTCGTGATTTCTCGCCGGGTGCCGTTGAGATGTCGCTCAAGGACTCGCTGGAGCGATTAAAAACAGACCATGTCGATCTCCTGCTTCTGCACGGCCCGGCACCGGAAGAACTCACCGACAAGCTGATCCGGCATCTGGAAGCCTTCAAGGTTCGCGGCATGATCCGGCATCTGGGCATTTGCGGCCGCGGCCCGGAACTCGAGGCCGCCGCGCGCATCTCGGCTATGGACGCGGTGATGGCACCGCTCAATTCCGAGCTCACCACTCAGGAAATCGAGCGCCTCGAGAACTGCAAAAAGGCAGGCCAATCGATCATCGGCATCGAGGTCATGAAAGGCGCCGCGAAATCCGCGCGCATTCCTCTAAACGCCTCTTCAGCATGGTATTTTGCGCGCCATATCAAGCAGGTCGCGCTGGGTCGAACAGCGCCACCCAGCGGCCGTTCGCCGCAGGAGGCGCTGTCCTGGGCACTCGATCATCCCTTGAGTGATAGCGTAATATCCCTGACAACGAGTTTGACACATCTGGACGCCAATGCCCGGCTGGCTGGTCTTGAAGGATCAGCGTCGAGTGCCTAGCTCTAGCGCCAGACGACCAAGGAGTTCGACATGACGGATACCGTCCACGATCAGATCAAATCCACCATCAACGCGAATGACGTCGTGCTCTTCATGAAAGGCACACCGATCTTTCCGCAATGTGGCTTCTCTTCGGTTGTTGCCCGCGTTCTCGACCATCTCCAGGTCGATTTCGAAAGCGTCAACGTGCTGGAAGATGACGGCGTACGTGAAGGCATCAAGACCTTCTCCAACTGGCCGACCATCCCGCAGCTCTACATCAAGGGCGAGTTTGTCGGCGGCTGTGATATCGTCAAGGAAATGTTCGAGACGGGCGAATTGCAGACCTATCTGCGAGATAAGGGCCTGATCGAGGCCGCCTAGTCCGAAGGACACTCCCGATGAGCAAATCCGAACGACCGGTTCTGACGCCAGGACCGGAACACCCCATTATTGTCTCCGATCACGAGATTGACGTGACCATCAGCGCCCGCGGCGAGCTGCTTGCCGCCGACGCCAAGGCGCTGGAACTGAAAGAACATGTCTACGCGCCGGTTCTCTATGTCGGGCGCAAAGCCCTGGACAGCACGCAGCTGGAACGCTCCGAGCATACGAGCTGGTGTCCGTACAAGGGCGAAGCCAACTACTTCCATCTGCTGCTGGAAAACGGCGAGCGGCTGGAAAACGCTGTCTGGACCTATGAAGAACCGTTCCAAGCTGTCGCGCTGATCAAGGACCGGCTCGGCTTCTATCCCGACCGCGTTGCCGTGGAACGCGTCTAGCGCGCCGCCATCTGGCGACGTTCGCCGTAGGGGTTCCAATCCCACGCACGATTATCGAGCGGATTGAGCACGACGACCTGGCCGCCATGCGGCACGCCGAGTTCCTCAAAGCCGAAACCGAGCTGGATGCCCCACGGGATATCATCCACACAGCGATCAACATCTTCGCGGCTGATCGACACCGTGTAGATGTCCTCGTGATACTGTTTAACCGAGACATCAAAATCAGCCCGCGAGGTACACCCCTGCGTATTGGCGTGGATGACAAGGATATCATCCTCGATAACCCGCCAGTAGATCACGGCCTCGAGACTGGGATCGATGACCGGTGCCTCGCGGCCCGTCCCCGGGATGGAAATGTCGGAAATCGACATGGTCGGCATGGATGGCAGGCTCGGCAGCGGAGGCAGGAAACGCGCCTCTTCGCTCTCCCCCGGAACCGTCGAACAAGCCGCACAGGCCAGCACAAGGCCAGCTACCGATACAAAACGCCAGGTCATGAATTGCCCCCAATTCCCCCATTAACCCCACAACACCGAAAGACGATCACCCCTCATCATTTCGGTTCTGTAAGAAAAGCGCGAAAAACATTGCCGATCAATCCCTTGTGTCGAGACGGGCGAAAACTCAGAGGGAAAACGCCTCTGCGTTGAGCGTTAACGCCGCGGTTTCGAGCAGCCCTGATCCAGGGGTTGTATGAATTGGATTCACCTCCACTATCCCACTTCACAGGAAACCGGAGGGCCGAGCCATGACCAAGTCTCGCGCGGTGTATGCTTTTCTCGGAGCGTCGCTTTATCTGGCGATGTTTGTTGTTTTCACCGTCCTCGTGGACAGCGTGGCCCAGCCGGCGAGCCCTGGCGGGAGCCTGCTCTGGCCGATGGCCTGGATCATCTATCTGGCTTTGCCCCCGCTGGCCGTTGCCGCAGGATTGTCTGCGGTCTGGAAAACCTGGCACACCAGCAATCGTTTCTCGCTGTTTGCCGCCACAACCTTGTTCGGAGCCGGTGCCATGACACTCCTGCCCGCCCTGGTTTATGTCTGGCGCACTTACGAGCACACTCTCACCGCGGTCAACGAAGAGCGCGTGGTGATGTCGACCATGCTGCACCTGCCCACCATCACCTCGGTCGCCAGCGCCCTGGCCCTGACCGTCCTGATGTTCATCGGGCACCGGGTGTTTGGGACATCCGCTGGTCAGACAGAATTGACGTGACGATCACCTTACTGCGCATGTCATCAGTATATCGTGACAATATACCAAAACCCCGAACGATAACTATGCATGTAGATGGGGGCGAATATGACGCTGCGGATCCTATGTTTCTTCTTCGCCTTCGCCCCGTGTCCAATCAGCCTAGCCTTTACGGTTCCGCTTTACGCAGACCGATGGGTCAGCGGGGGTGGATTGGGGACGGCAATCGCGCTCGCAGTCACAATGGGAACATGGTTGGCTTGCTTGATCACAATGCTCGCCGCTGCCGGCATCCATTCCGGGTTCAGCCCAATGAATGTCGAACCTAGCTCGCGCGAGGGGAGAGGAGCGCTACGGGTTGAACGGTTTCTCCGCTTGTCCTTCTGGGTTGGATTTGCCCTGATTGGTTTTGGCCTCTTTGGCATAGTGTTGCCCCTATTGCCCTCCTCCGCTTCCGGCCCCCAGATCGCGTTCGGCGAAGAGGAACCGCTGTTTCTCGCAGCAAATCTGTTGATGATCGGGTTCATTCAGTGCATTGCCGCGAACTGGATGGCGAAAACAGAAGCGCGCATTGCACTCACCGCCAACCACGAAAAAACCCGCCCGGCATAGCCAGGCGGGTTCTTTTGAACTCGGATGTCCTCGTGATTACGAGGAGTAGAATTCGACAACCAGGTTCGGTTCCATCTGTGCAGCATAAGGAACTTCCGCGAGTTCCGGCATGCGCACATAGGTGACCTTCATGGCTTTCGGGTCGAGATCGACATAGTCCGGGATATCGCGCTCGGCGCTTTCCAGGGCTTCCAGGACCAGGGCCATGGAGCGGGACTTTTCGCGAACTTCGATGACGTCGCCCGGCTTGCAGCGGTAGGACGGGATGTTCGTCTTGACGCCATTGACCAGAACGTGGCCGTGGTTGACAAACTGACGCGCTGCGAAAACGGTCGGGACGAACTTGGCGCGGTAAACGACAGCGTCCAGACGGGATTCCAGCAGGCCGATCAGGTTCTCGGCGGTGTTGCCGGTGCGGCGAGCCGCTTCGTCATACGTACGACGGAACTGCTTCTCGGTAATGTTACCGTAGTAACCCTTCAGCTTCTGCTTGGCGCGCAGCTGGATACCGAAGTCAGACAGCTTGCCGGCGCGGCGCTGGCCGTGCTGGCCCGGGCCGTACGGACGGGAGTTGATCGGAGATTTCGGACGACCCCAGAGGTTTTCACCCATACGGCGGTCGATTTTATATTTTTGCGAATGACGCTTTGACATCAGTCTCTCTATTTCGATGTGGCCCGGCGTCCTCCCTATTGAGGCTCGCAATTGAAACGGCGGTTCACACATCACCCGTACACCCCACGCCAGCAGGCGCTCGCGCGAGAAGCGGGGTTTCTACCTGTGCGGACAGGAATGTCAAGCAATGTTGCAGTACGCTGAAATCATCGGTTCGCGCCGACCCAATCAGGGCCTTTCCGGCAGGACATCAGCAAGCCGCTGTCGGAGGCCCTTTGTGCCCGATCGCGACGCGTAATTAGCAGCCTTCTGCTTGGCTTCACCAATTGGCACGCCCCAGAAACTCGCCAGCGCAGTCGCATCATTTAAAGTGAGGCTCGTCTCGCCCCAGCTACAACTGACGGAGTTCGCGGTAGAGGCAATATCAAGATCGATCCGTTCGGTCATGCCGCCCTGGACCTTGCGCCCGATAGCCAACTTGGCCTGGGAAGTTTCAATATTCCATACTTGAGCGAGCTTCATCGCATCGCAGTATCCGTAATCACTTAGTGCAAAGTGATAGTAAGAATCGGCGTCAGGATTCTCGGATGTGATGATTGTAATTGAATTGGCCTCATGCAACGTGAAACCGTATTCCTCCCAGAAACGCTTGTGTCCGAGACGGGTCGCCAACCGATCGACCGCTAGCTTAGCTTCCCACGATGATTCCAGCGCCCAATGATTGGCCAGTGCCACAGCATCTGAGTAGGTCAGCCCGACCTCTTCATGGCTACATTCGACGTCAAAGTGGGTGCTCGCAATATCTATATCGACAAGATTTGTCAGGCCCGCCGCAATCTTACCGCCGATGATCGCCTTCGCTGATCCGACACCTGTATTCCAGACATGCGCGACTTTTTTGGCGTCACAATAGCCATAATTACTGCTTAAAAACAGCCACATATCTCGTTCATCCGGACGCTGGGTCCGGTTGTTCACTTGCGAAATACTGGCTGCCATCAGCGGCGCATGATAGGTTTGATCGTCGAAGTGAGCACTTACAGTTCCGCCGGACAGCGTCACTAGCGCTGCCACGCCTGCGATAGAAGAGCTCGACATGTTTTCCTCCCCGGAGATTTGCGGGTAACTGCGTAGCGCCTT
Source organism: Maricaulis sp. MIT060901 (assembly GCF_047123815.1). NCBI lineage: Bacteria > Pseudomonadati > Pseudomonadota > Alphaproteobacteria > Maricaulales > Maricaulaceae > Maricaulis > Maricaulis sp. MIT060901. Next base: position 2,778,617 of record NZ_CP138920.1, on the reverse strand, counting down.
TGCCGCGAGTGGGCAATCTCGATAGACACCAATACCAAAGCTGTTGATGTTGAGGCTGTTTTCGACGATTGAGGCGTGTGTGATGGCAAGCTGGAAAATGGGATTCGAGATCGAACTCTTGGCGCCACAGGGCCGATCACGTCGCGATCTGGCCGCGGCTGTTGCCCGCGATCAGGGCGGCACGGTAGGGGTCTGTTTCTACCCGCAATCCGAGCCAAGCCTTGTGCCGGGCCTGCCGGTTTTCGAGAATTTGGTTTTGGGCTTTGATGTCCGTGACCGAGGCGGTGAGCGCATCGCGCTCCTAGTTGATGATCTCACAATTCGCGACGGGCTGGACCATAATGCCCCGCCCCTGACCGGTTGGCTGCGCCTGCTAAGCGATGATGCCCGGCTGCTCTCTCTCGCCCAGCACCATTGCGATCCGCAAGCGGGCCTCGAGACCGTGCTGGAACCCGTTGCCGCGCTTTGGGGTACGCCCGTTGAGCACGCAGGGGGCGGGATTACCAAAGTCGTCGACCAGTCCGCACGCTCAATCGCCATGGCTGCCCCGCTACCGGGCGAGCGTGAACGACCGTGCGAAATCATATCCCCGCCCTATGGCGATGATCCCGAACCCGCCCTGCGCAAATTGCTAATGGCAGCGCACGCACTTGATTTCAGCGTGCCTGCCGAGGCGGCGCTTCACATCCATTATGACGCGGTACGCCTGCGTGATGCGCGGGCTCTCGCCCGATTGATCAAGGCGCTCGATCAGTTCGGCGATGCGCTTCGATCGCTGGTGCGAACCAATCCGCGCTGCGTTAGACTTGGCCCAATCAGCGATTCCATCCGCGCACTGGCGCGCGATCCCGATTTCCAACACCTCGACTGGATCAAGGCCCAGCAGCGCCTCATCGAGTGCAAGCCGACGAAATATGCCGACTATAATTTCTTCAACCTCGCGCATGACCTGCCAGGCAAGCAAACGTTTGAAGTCCGGATCTTCCCGGGCTCCATGGACGTGTCGGAAATCATGCGCAATGCCCGGCTATTCGCGGCGATCCTGGAGTGGGCCTGCGGACTTGGCACGGACGGCCTCAATTCCGGCTTTCCAGGCTTTCTCGCGACGCTGAAACTGCCGCCAGAAGATCTTGATCAGTGGCATAGCCAACTTCCGGACCAAGCCCAAGGCGTGTGATACCCGCGTACTTTTCACACCTCTCCGCGCTTTTTTCGGACCTCAGCTGCTGCTCGCCCCCAAGAAAACCCTTTTTCTGAATCCGGTATTACTGCCCCTAATTTTCCGGTATTACTGCCCCTAATTTATAGGGCAGATAAGCAGATCAGCCATCTCGTGGATGTCTCGCGTCTACGCTCCATCGCTATGGCTCCGACTTGCGAGCCAATGAAACCTCCATCATCGGTAAGTCACCGGCTTGCTGATCATCTAGCGCCTGCCCGACACAATCGCGCACTTGAAAAAATGCGCGGCCTAGGCTCGCATCTGTGCGACCGGCATAAACAGGCTCATAATTAAGCCAAAACCGATGAGAAAATCGAGCAAGATACGTCCGCTCTATGCGGGGAGCTATCCCATACAATCCTAAAAGACCGGGAGATCAGCGCATCAGGCATTGCTCAGGCCGCGTCGCTGTCGCCCTCGGCCAGCAGGTTCAGGAACAGGTCCGTGAGCACTGCGGACTGGGCCAGCTCGGCTTCCCAATGGGCGCTGGCCTCGACGATTTCACGGGAGTCCGCCACGCCGAGCGCAAACTGGGAAGAGATCGCCAACATGGCATCGCTGGCATGCACGCCTTCCGCAGCAAGTCGCGAAACAAACTCGGCCATTTTGGCAGTGTCGTATGTGTGCGGCGCGTCAGTCACTATTTTAACCCGGTTATCCATCCCGGTGATCACTGAAACAGAAAAACCCTAAGGTTTGGTTGCATCACGCCGACCAATTCGCTCCAAGGAACTGTTTCAAGGTCGGAATTCGCGCTGTGCGCGCTCCTACTTGTCAGTCATTGCCCGTCCGTCTATAGCATCGACAAGGCAGGTAACACTCGCAGGGACAGGGTTAGGCGTGCTATTTAACTCGCTGGAATTCTTATTCATTTTATTACCAGCGACGCTCGCGCTCTATTATCTGGTCCGGCGCCAGGTCAGTCACCGGGCCGCGCTTTTCGTGCTTACCGTCGCCTCCCTCGTTTTCTACGGGTGGTGGAACCCGATCTACCTCGGAATCCTCGGCGCATCGATCATCATCAACCAGTTTCTGGCGATCGAGATTGCCAAGCAGCGCAACAAGCATTGGCTGACCGGCGGGATCGTCTTCAACCTGGCGCTGATCGGTGTTTTCAAATATCTCGACTTTGCGATTGGCAATGTGAACACGATCACCGGGGCGGAAATTCCGCTGCAGGGACTACCCCTGCCTTTGGCGATCTCCTTCTTCACCTTCCAGCAGATCAGCTATCTGGTCGATGTCTCACGCAAGCAGACCGCACCGGGCGCATGGCTGAACCAGACCCTGTTTGTCGCCTTCTTCCCGCAACTGATTGCCGGCCCGATTGTTCGGCACAGCCAGATCAGTGACCAATTTGCGGACACCGAGCGAAAAGACAATCTGGCAGACAATCTGGGAGTGGGCGCATCAATATTCGCCATCGGCCTGGCCAAGAAAGTGCTCCTTGCGGACAATCTGGAGCCCTACGCCTCCTCCGCGTTCGACGCGGCTGCCGATGGCGCGACCGTTGGCTTCCTTGAGGCCTGGGCCTCGGCTCTGAGCTATTCCTTCCAGATTTTCTTCGACTTCTCCGGCTATTCCGACATGGCGCTCGGCCTGGCACGCATGTTCGGCTTCCATCTGCCGGCAAACTTCAACGCCCCCTATCGCGCGCGTTCCATTGTCGATTTCTGGCACCGTTGGCACATCACCCTGTCGCGCTTTCTGCGCGACTATCTCTACATCCCGCTGGGCGGTAACCGGCACGGCCAGTTCCGTCTTGGCGTGAATGTGGCCCTGGTCATGCTGCTCGGTGGATTGTGGCACGGTGCCGCCTGGACGTTTGTAGTCTGGGGCGGCATTCATGGCCTCGCCCTAGCGTGGTGTCACTGGCTGAACCGGGTCAGACCCGACGGCCTGTTCGCCCCGGGCTTCAAGTGGATTTCGCCCATCCTGACCTTCCTGTTCGTGACGGTTGCCTGGGTGTTTTTCCGAGCCGAGAACTTCGCGGCCGCCGGCGAGATGCTGTCCGCCATGGTCTATCTGAACGGCTTTGGCCCTCTGACCAATGATGAACCCTTTATCGGCGCAGCCTTGTCGCTGCTCATCATCTGGCGCCTGCCCGATACGATTTCCCTGTTCCAGAATGCGCTCGATCCGCGCACGCTGGAAGGCCTGCAATCGGACCTTCAGAAAGGTTCGCGCTGGAAGCCGGGGGTCGGCACAGCGATTGGCCTTGCCAGCCTGTTTTTCATCGCCATCATCAATTCCTGGACCGTAGCGGAGTTCATCTATTACCAGTTCTAGCGACACCTCGCGCCTGACGCGTTACGCAAGGGCCTTCGCGATCACTCTCGCAGCCTGGTTGATCGGCTGGGGCGGGTTTGTGCTGTTCATCGACCCTTATGGTGTCAGCGGTGCGCCTCTGATCGAGGGCATCAATGCCCGCAAGAGCCGCGCGCACGAAGATGGCTATCGCATTGCGACCTCGCACGAAATCATGTCGACCCAGGCCGGCACCATCGCCATGGGAAGCTCACGCATCGTTGACGGCTTCCCCGATGAACTGTCCTACTGGGATGGCGGTTTTGCCAATATGGGTATTTCCGGCACCAGCGCTTTTGAACTCTCCCGTGCAAGCCTGCTTGCGGCCGAAAACGAAAATATTCAGTGCGTCATCATTGGTATCGACAGTCGCGAGTTCGGCACCGACACCCTGGCCAAGGCGACCTATTGGTTGACCACATTCGACGGCGGTAGCCGCGCAGCGTCACTGACCCGAACGGCCCTGGCGCCGCATGCGTTTGCCCGCGCATTGCAGACCTTCATCGACAATATGACAGGTGGTGAGGACACCGCCTGGGTCAATGCCTACCGCGAAGATCTGATGCGCGCCGAATTCGATGAGGAAGTCGACAAGCGATACCGTTACTATCTGAATTTCGAGTACAATCAGGACCGTATCGAGTTCCTTTTCCGAGGTATCGATGCGTTGCTGGCCGCGGACAAGCAGGTTGCGGTCTTCATTCATCCTCGCCATGGCTGGCAGGAGGAAGCAACGCAGCGGGCCGGTTCCGGTTATGTCGAGGAGATCATGCGGCGCGATCTGGCCGCGGCGGCAGATGCACGTGACCACCTCCCGCGCCCGGATAATGCTTGTTTTGATGCAGGCGCACTAAGCGTCTGGGATTTTGCCGGCTTCCGTCCGATTTCAACAACACCACCGCCTGATGAAACCGGCGAGAATCCCAATCCCTGGTTCCATGAACCTTCGCACTACCGGGATATTGTGGGCGAAAGCATCATGAATTGGCTGACTGGAACGCCGCTGGAAAACGGCGCGCCCGAGCAGGATTTTGGAGAGCGCTTTACCACTGAAACGGTCGACGAGGTTATCGCCGGATTACATGCGCGGCGCGAGGCCTGGCTGAGCCAGACTGATGACCCTTGGGTACAGTATCTCAATGGCCGATTTGATGCGCTGGATGCCAACCCGCCGTCTCCGGAAGCCCAGCCCAGCATTTTCCTGACCCCCAGTCAGTGGACGTCCCTGAATTCTGCCGTCGAACGCATCGAGCGCGAAAACGCGAATTGATCAGTCCTCGCGCTGGATGCGTGCCTTGCCCCGGCCGATGGCGAGCGCTTTCACGGCCCCTCTGAATGTCCGCACTTCCTGCGCCGTCCAGCGGCCGCGAACAAAGGCGCTGCGCAGATTCTGCGTCATCAGAGCCGTTTTCTCAGGCGGGTAGAAGAAACCGGCGCGGTCGAGCTCCTCCTCGAAATGCACGAACATGCGCTCCAGGTCTTCGCGACTGGCCGGATTGGAAACCGCCTCGAATTCAGTCGGCGCGCCCTCCTCTGCCGTCCACTCATAGGCAATCACGGCGACGGTCTGGGCGAGGTTAAGAGAGGAGAAGCTGCGATCCACCGGCAGCGTAATGATGGCATCCGCCATAGCCACGGCCTCATTGGGCAGGCCGGACTTCTCAGCCCCGAACAGAACACCCACCTTTTCGCCAGCAGCCTGGGCCTGACGAATCTCCGCCATGGCCTGGCGGGCGGTCAGCACCGGCTTCTCCATGCCGCGCGGACGCGCCGTTGTGGCATAGATCCGCGTCAGATCGGCCGAAGCCTCAGCCATGTCCGTCACGACTTTCGCCGCATTGAGCACCGGCGACCCGGCTGCCATGGAAAACGCCTTGTCATTCGGCCAGCCATCGCGCGGATCAATAACGCGTAGGTCGGGTAATCCGAAATTGCCCATCACACGCGCTGCAGCGCCGATATTCTCGCCCATCTGCGGCGAATGGAGGATAATGGCCGGGGTTTGTCTGTCAGCACTCATGGAGCCGCCTCTTCACCTTCTCGCGCGCCAATGCTAGAGAGCGCGCAAATCTCTCTGGGTGCCTTCTAGCGCCTATTCCATCCGTCCGAAAAGAAAGCAGAACACCATGGCGAAGATCAAAGTCGATACACCGGTCGTCGAACTCGACGGCGATGAAATGACTCGCATCATCTGGCAAATGATCAAAGACAAGCTGATCCTGCCCTATCTCGACATTGATCTGAAGTATTACGACCTCTCTGTCACCAAGCGTGACGAGACGGACGACCAGATCACCGTCGAAGCCGCCGAAGCCATCAAACATTATGGTGTTGGCGTCAAATGCGCGACCATCACGCCGGACGAAGCCCGCGTTGAAGAGTTTGATCTCAAGAAGATGTGGCGCTCTCCGAACGGCACCATCCGCAACATCCTGGGCGGTGTTGTCTTCCGCGAGCCGATCGTCATTTCCAACGTTCCGCGCCTGGTTCCGGGCTGGCAGCAGCCGATGGTCATCGGCCGTCACGCTTTTGGCGACCAGTACCGCGCCACCGACTTCCTCGTCGACAAGCCGGGCAAGCTGACCATGACTTTCGTTCCGGAAGACGGTTCCGAGCCGGTTACCCGCGAAGTCTTCGACTTCCCGAGCTCCGGCGTAGCCATGGGCATGTATAACCTGGACGAGAGCATCAAGGACTTTGCTCGCGCCAGCATGAATTACGGCCTGCAGCGCGGCTGGCCGGTCTACCTGTCCACGAAGAACACGATCCTGAAAGCCTATGACGGCCGCTTCAAGGACATCTTCCAGGACATCTTCGACGCCGAATTCAAGGACGCCTTCCAGGCCAAAGGCATTTCCTACGAGCACCGTCTGATCGACGACATGGTCGCAGCGGCCATGAAGTGGTCCGGTGGTTTTGTGTGGGCGTGTAAAAACTACGATGGCGACGTTCAGTCCGACACCGTTGCCCAGGGCTTTGGTTCTCTCGGCCTGATGACCTCCGTCCTGATGTCCCCGGATGGCAAGACGGTCGAAGCGGAAGCCGCTCACGGCACGGTGACCCGCCACTATCGCCAGCACCAGCGTGGCGAGCAGACGTCCACTAACTCCATCGCTTCCATCTTTGCCTGGACGCGTGGCCTCTCCCACCGCGGCCGTATGGACGGCAATGAACAGGTCATGAAGTTCGCGGACACGCTGGAAAACACTATCATCAAGACGGTCGAAAGCGGTTACATGACCAAGGACCTCGCACTCCTCGTCGGCGACAAGCAGGGCTGGCTCTCCACCGAGGGCTTCCTGGAGAAGGTCGACGAGAACTTCAAGGCTGCCATGGCTGTCGACGCGTAAGCGTTCAAGGATATGAATTAAAAGGCGGGGCTCCGGCTCCGCCTTTTTTGTGAGCGCTCTCGCTTTGACTTGATTTTCAGGTCTGCCGGGCAAAATTTGTTTCGGGTCATTCGGGAGGCTGAGCTGAAATACGTCTTCGATATCGACACCGCAAACAGGGTCGCGACGCTGCGCATCTCCGGCTTGGTGACGGTGGATGAGCTGATCGCTGGTCTCCGGGACATTCTCGATAATCCCGGGTGGAATGACCGTTTCGGTCTCATGCTGGTCTATGAACCCACAGCGCTGCTTGGCAATGTCGAGCTTGATGACATCAAACGCCTCCAGGACTGGCTGAAACAGCGACAAACCCAGGCCACCCGATCCCATAAGGTCAAGTCAGCTCTTGTCTGCAGTCTCGACAATAACCGTGTGATGCTGGAGCTGCACAAGCTCAGTTTCACCGAAAATGCGCTCGTCGACGAACAGGTTTTCGACAATGAAGCGGATGCGTTGGCTTGGCTAAACTCCTGAATAGTGTCATCCATCCCGGCTAGGGGTGACAGGCATGAAACACGATCTGACGATCGACATTCCGAACAGGCTCGTGCGTTCGCGTATTCGAGGTGTGCTCACGCCAGCCGCCGGCGAGGCCGTATACCGCGAATGCGTGACCCATCCCGACTGGTCTCCGCATTTCGATCACCTGCTTGTTTATGAAAAGATCGACCTATCCGAGCTTTCCACCGAAGCTGTCCAGGACATGGTGCAGCGCTTCAAGGCACTGGATGATCAATACCGCCAGGGCATCACATCCAAGGCCGCGACCGTGATGGACAGCCAGTTGCAAGCGGGAATTCTCAGTTTCCACGAACACATATCCGCACCGGAGCTGGTCACGGAAGAAGCGATATTTGAAACCATGGACGAAGCGCTCGTCTGGCTGGGGCGGGTCGAATAAGAAAAACGGGGCTGACGGGGCGCTTGCCGTTATCATCGACCGCAAATGAGAGATTCGGGTCGCCATCATGCTGTCTCAATTGGAAATCGACACGGAAAACCGCATCTGCATCTGGCGCATCGGAGGCGAGACCTCGCTCGAAGCGCTCCGGGAAGGCTATGCTGCGCGTTTCAGGCATCCCGACTGGGCGCCCGATCTGATGAGCATGAGTGTCCTGACGCGCCTGGGCCTGGGGGCCTTCACCCCTGATATGGCAGTGAGATTCGCAGAGTTTGTACGCCTGTGCGATGAGCAACATGACCGCAAAGCCAGACGAGCCGCCATTGTCTGCGGAGACGAAATGGCCCGCGCCCTGCTCTACTACTGGGAAAAGAAAGCTGAAGACGTGCTGGGCCGAGAGGAACGGACCTTCTCCAGCGAGGCAGAAGCTCGTGAATGGCTGATCGGCGGGCACACGGAAGATGCCGCCTGAACATAGCTCCGAAAACCCGAGTTCAGCACTCGGACATTGCCTTCCTCCTCCGCTCGTGCGACTCGTTAAACATGCCAGTCCAGCACTTGTTCAAGTATCTGCGGCAAAACAAGCCGACCACCAGTATCCGCCCTCTCACGGGCCGGTGGACCGGTCTGTACCATTATCCGAGTAATGAAATGCCGGTGCCGTTTTCCGTGCAATTCACGCAGACCGGCAACTCGATCAGCGGCAGCTCCATCGAACCCAACACGTTCCTGGACATGGATATAGAGCAGTTGCCGGCCGGATGGACCGGGCATTGCGATGGCACGGACGTGCAGTTGTTCAAAACCTATAGCGGTGTCGAAGGCGCCGACCACACGGTGATCTATCGGGGCAAGATTGAACAGGGTGGCGATGTCATTCTGGGCCGCTGGTCCGTCACGGGTCTGGGCGATGAAAACCGGTCCGGCTTTTTTGAAATGCGCCGCGGTCAGTGGCGCGAATTCTGGGATACCGAAGAGGTTGCCAACGAGCCCTAGGCTGGCTCAGAGCATGCCGCCGGTGCGCTTGATGGTGACAAAGGTCTCCGCCTCGATTTTCCAGACCAGCTCTTCAAGACGCCACTTGGCGAAATACCGACCCATATAGGAAATCTGCATACCCTGGCTGGTCCAGCCTCCGGTCCAGCGGCCTGTTTCGGCCGCCAGATGCCCGTCTTCCGAGACTTCGATACGTCCTGGCGAGCGCACATAGCGCACACTGTCCATATTCTCGTAGATTGACTGCCAAGCTTCCAGCTGGGCCGCGCGGCCATTGATAAGCTGTGCATCATCCCCAGGCACCAGAACAGCGTCCTCACTCAGCACATGCTCTATGGCGGCCATGTTCCGAGCTTCCAGGGCATCGTTGAACCTCTCCCGCGCCTCCAGGATAAGGCGCGCGGCGACTTTCTCGCCGACCAGCTGACAATCACTGGAAGACTTGACCTTGCGCGCCATCAGCCTGCAATCACGGATTTGATTGCAGCAAGGGCAGCCTCGGCTTTGGAACCGTCCGGGCCGCCGGCTTGGGCGAAGTCCGGCCGACCACCGCCGCCCTTGCCGCCCACTGCAGCGGAGCCAGCGCGGACGAGGTCGACCGAGCTGAAAGTGCTCGCAAGGTCATCGGACACGCCGACCGCCAAGGCCGCCTTGCCATCATTGACACCGATAAAAACAGCAATGCCGGAGCCCATCGAACTCTTGGCCTCGTCGACCAGGCCTCGAAGATCCCTGCCGCCAACACCCTCGACCACACGACCGATGAATTTCGTGCCATTGACGTCTTCCGGACCAGTCGGTGCCGCACCGCCACCCCCGCCCATGGCGAGTTGTTTCTTGGCTTCGGCGAGCTGGCGCTCAAGCGTCTTGCGCTCCCCCTGCATGGCCGCCACACGGGCCGGCAAATCTGCCGCTGGAATTTTCAGAGCCTCGGCAGCAGAACGGCCGAAACTCATCTGTTCCTCCATGTACAGGCGAGCCGCCTCGCCGGTCAGGCCCTCGATACGGCGCACACCCGCGGAGACTGAGCTCTCGCCGATAATCTTGAACAGGGCGATATCGCCCGTGCGCTCGACATGGGTGCCACCGCAAAGTTCCACGGAATAGGCCTTCTCGTCTCCGGCCAGGCCGCGCCCCATCGACAAAACACGAACCGTGTCGCCGTATTTTTCGCCGAACAGCGCCATGGCGCCGGCCTCGATTGCGGCTTCCGGGGCCATTTCCCGTGTCGAGACAGCAGCATTCTGACGGATGACCGCATTCACCTGAGTCTCGATCTTCGTCATCTCTTCCGCGGTCACCGCGCCGTTGTGCGAGAAATCGAAACGCAAACGGTCCGGACCAACATAGGACCCCTTCTGGGTCACATGCGCGCCCAGCACATCACGCAGCGCTGCGTGCAGGAGGTGAGTTGCAGAGTGGTTGGACTTGGTCTCCGTACGCTTGCCGGCGTCGACCGCGTACTGCGCCGTGTCACCGAGCGTGACTTCGCCCTTCTCCATCACCCCGACATGGGCATGCAAGTCACCCGCACGCTTCTGGGTGTCTTCGACCCGGAAAATGGCGCCGTTTTCAAACGTGATGAGCCCCGTATCACCGGCCTGGCCGCCGCTCTCGCCGTAAAACGGCGTGCGGTCAAAGATCAACTCGCCCGTCTGGCTCTCACCGATGGCCTTGGCTTCAGCGCCCTCGGAGACGATGGCGTTGAGCTTGCCCTCGCCTGTCGTGCCGGCATAACCGAGGAACTCGGTCGGCTGGAGTTTCTCGCGCACGGCAAACCAGACCTCGTCCGGTGCGACCACGCTGGAGAGTGAACCGCCCTTGGAACGTTCCTTCTGCTTGCTCATCTCGGCATCAAAGCCATCGACATCCACATCGATACCGCGCGGACGCAGGGCATCCTGGGTCAGATCGAGCGGGAAGCCGTAAGTGTCATAGAGCTTGAAGGCCGTCTCGCCCGGCAGGCTGTCGCCTTCTCCGAGTTTCGCCGTCGCTTCGTCCAGCAGGCCCAGCCCCCGTCCGAGGGTGCGCTGGAAATTTGCCTCTTCGACCTTCAACGTGTCCTCAAGCAAGGCACGGGCGCGGCCGAGCTCCGGATAGGCGTCGCCCATCTCGGCCTCCAGCGCCGGAACGAGTTTCCACATCACCGGCTCAGTCGCGCCGAGCAGGTGGGCGTGGCGCATGGCGCGGCGCATGATGCGGCGCAGGACATAACCGCGTCCCTCATTGGACGGGGTGACACCGTCCGCCATGAGGAAACAGGTCGAACGCAAGTGATCGGCAATCACGCGGTGACTACCCAGCGCATCGCCCTCGGCCTTAACCCCCAGCACATCCTCGCCGGCTCGGATCAGATTGGCGAAAAGATCGATGTCGTAGTTATTGTGTTTGCCCTGCAGGATGGCTGCAATGCGCTCGAGGCCCATGCCGGTATCGATCGACGGTTTGGGCAGATCGATTCGCTCCTCCTTGGAGCGTTGCTCGTATTGCATGAAGACGAGGTTCCAGATCTCGATGAACCGGTCTCCATCTTCATCCGGCGAACCGGGAGGGCCGCCCCAGATGCTATCGCCGTGGTCAAAAAAGATCTCGGAGCACGGACCACACGGGCCAGTATCGCCCATGGACCAGAAATTGTCGGAGGTGGAGATGCCGATAATGCGGTCATCGCTGAGACCTGCGATCTTCTTCCACAGCTGGCGGGCTTCATCGTCTTCCGAATAGACGGTGACGAGCAACTTGTCTTTGGGCAGCGCAAATTCACCAGTCACCATTTCCCAGGCATGATGGATCGCGCGTTCCTTGAAATAATCGCCAAAGGAAAAATTGCCGAGCATCTCGAAAAAGGTGTGGTGACGCGCAGTATATCCGACATTGTCGAGATCATTGTGCTTGCCACCGGCGCGGACGCATTTCTGTGAGGTCACTGCGCGAGGAATGTCTCGCGTTTCCTTACCGGTGAAGACATTCTTGAATTGCACCATGCCCGCATTGACAAACAACAGCGTCGGATCGTCCTGCGGGACGAGCGGGCTGGACGCGACCACTTCGTGTTCATTCTTGCCGAAATAGTCGAGGAAGGTGGCACGGATATCGCGCAGGCTTGCCATGTCAGGTCCATCAATCTGGTGCGGAGACATCGGAGCGGACGCGCCCGATATCGGGAAGACTTAAACAGAAAACGGGTATTTGGCCCCGCCAAACACCCGTTTAATCAAAACCCGCCTTGCGGGGCAATGCATGCCGTCAGCCTGAACGTTCAATCCCGTCGGTCTGACGTCGTTCTGCTCGGTGGCGTGACTAGCCCGCCACAGCCTCCTCATCCTCGGCGTCGGGACCGGTGAGCATCTCATCTGCCAGCAAGCCGGCATTGGCACGCACGCGATGTTCGATTTCAGCGGCGATATCCTCATGCTCGAGCAGGAATTTACGCGCATTCTCGCGCCCCTGACCGATACGCTCGGAATTGTAGGAATACCAGGAGCCGGACTTTTCGATCACATCGCCCTTGACGCCAAGATCGATGAGCTCGCCCATTTTGGAAATGCCCTCACCATAGAGAATGTCGAACTCGACCTCGCGGAAGGGTGGCGCCACCTTGTTTTTGACGACTTTCACGCGGGTCTGGTTACCGATGACCTCGTCGCGATTCTTGATCGCGCCGATACGACGAATGTCGAGACGGACGGAAGAATAGAATTTCAGCGCATTACCGCCGGTCGTGGTTTCCGGGGAACCGAACATCACACCGATCTTCATGCGGATCTGGTTGATGAAGATGACCAGGCAATTGGACTTGGAGATAGACGCGGTCAGCTTGCGCAGCGCCTGGCTCATCAGACGCGCTTGCAGACCTGGCAGGCTGTCACCCATCTCGCCTTCCAGCTCGGCCCGCGGGGTCAGGGCCGCAACGGAGTCGATCACCAGAATGTCCACGGCACCGGAGCGCACCAGAGTATCAGCGATTTCCAGCGCCTGTTCACCGGCGTCTGGCTGCGAGACGAGGAGCTCGCCGACATCCACACCCAGCTTGGCAGCATAGACCGGGTCCAGCGCATGCTCGGCATCGACAAAGGCAGCAACACCGCCCTTTTTCTGCGCCTCGGCAACCGTATGCAGGGCCAGCGTCGTCTTGCCCGAGCTTTCCGGACCGTAGATCTCGATGATCCGGCCCTTGGGAAGACCGCCAATGCCCAGGGCAATGTCCAGACCGAGGGAACCGGTCGAGATTTCCTCGATATCCATCGCCGGCTTCTGGCCCAGTTTCATGACCGAGCCCTTGCCGAATGCCTTGTCGATCTGACTCAGCGCTGCCTCAATGGCTTTTTGTTTATCCATCTCTTCGTTCTTCACGAGTCGAATCGCGCCCCTGCTCATAACCGTTTTCCCTATATTTCATGCCGCCGATCAGCGGGCAACCACGTTTGATGTACCAATTTCGTTCCCGGAACACAAGGAGAACATTTATGGTTAACAAAACGGAACAAAAACTGACTGTAAGCATCTGCTCCGCTCGCTCGCCCCGCTCCCGGTCACGTCGATTGGTGATTCAAAACCTAGGGAAACGGGGTGACAAAAACGGCCACCCCGAAGATTCGCGTCTGCAGTTCGTCAGGCCTGTTCGCGGGCGCTGAGCTCTTCCTTCACCTTTTCCGCCAGCTGGGTAAGCGTGAAGGGTTTTGGCAGGAAAGAGATGTCCTGCTCCTCGGAGAGGGTCTTGGAAAACTGCTCCGCAGCATAGCCGGAGATGAAGACGATACGTGTATTCGTCAGCATGTCGCGGGCCTTCTCCAGTAGCCCAGGACCATCCAGCCCCGGCATGACAACGTCGGAGATGAGCAGGTCAAACGGCTCCTCCTCGTCCTCGAGGATCTCGTAGGCTTCCTCGCCATCCTCGGCCTCGGTGACGTCATAGCCCCGCTTGGCCAGGGTCTTGGCGGCAATATTACGCACAGCGTCCTCATCCTCGACCAGGAGGATGCGTCCCTTGCCGGACAGGTCTGCGGGGGTCGGTTCAACAGTCTTGGCAACCTCGACCTCAGCCAGCTCGACCTCTTCCTCTTCGGTCGGCTGATAGCCCGGCAGATAGATGGTGAAGGTCGTACCCTTGCTCACTTCACTGTCGGCAAAGAGAAAACCGCCGGACTGTTTGACGATGCCATAGACCGTTGCCAGGCCGAGGCCTGTACCCTTGCCGGCTTCCTTGGTGGTGAAGAACGGCTCGAAAATCTTGCCGAGCGTTTCCTTGTCCATTCCGTGGCCCTGATCCTCCACCTCGATCGCGACCCAGTCTCCCTCGCGCGGGTTCGGGGCACCCTGCTGTCGCACATCCTCGGCATCCAGCGATCGGGTCCGGATGATCAACTCGCCACCGCCCTGGTCACGCATGGCATCGCGCGCATTGGCGGCCAGGTTGATGATGGCGGTTTCCAGCTGGCCCTTGTCAGCCTTGATGAGCGGCACCTCACGGCCGTGAACAATGTCGAGCTTGACGGTTTCCTCTACGATCTGGCGCAGGAGAACAGAGACGTCAGAAAGCATGTCACCCACATCCAGCGTCTCGGTGCGGAAAGTCTGCTTGCGCGAAAAGGCCAGCAGTTTCTTCACAAGCCCAGCTGCCCGGGCCACGGTGGAATTGATCGCCTGCAGCTCTCCATAATCCGGGTCGCCCACCGGGTGGCGGTTGAGCAACTCATCGGTGTTCAGGCGGACCGCTGTCAGCAGGTTGTTGAAATCATGGGCGACACCTCCGGCCAGCTGGCCAACGGCCTGCATCTTGTTGGCCTGGGAGAACTGGCGTTCCATATCCTTCCAGCTGGTCACGTCGATGACATAGGCGACACGCTTGCCACCTCTCGCGGGGGCGAAAGCCAGGTGAACATAGGCCGGTTTCTCGCCCGCCAGCTTGGCTTCTGCCGGATCGCCACTGCCCGCCATGGCAGAGGAGAAAGCATCGGTTGCCGAGCGCCCGTCATCCCAGTCGAACATCTCACAGAAGTTGACGCCGGGGACGGCCCGTCCGCCTGTCAGCTGGACCAGGGCCGGATTCACATCCTCGATGATGGCCGTTTCCGGGTCCGCGCCGTCCAGACGCACCACGCCAAAGGGCGCACTGGCAAACATCTCGTCCAGCGTATGACCGGCAGCACGCCCCTCTCCCATCGCCTGGGCGACACCGGGAGGCGCTCCGGTAGCAGAAAGACCATACATGACAGCGCGGCCCATGGGTGGATCACCAGCGGCCCACTCAACCGCGATCGCGACCGGGCTTTCAATGCCGTCGCGTGCCTTCAGCCGGGCGTCGATACGGGACACGCCCTCGCCGCCACGGGTCTGCATCAGCGCGCGCGCACCGTCCCCGGCCAGGATCTCCGCCAGTCGCGGAAAATTCTCGCCGGGCTGCAGGCCCAGCCAGTCACGGAAAGTCGCATTGCCCATCGCGATCTCGCCATTGGCACGCAGGGAAAACAGCGCAACGGGAGCGTTCTGGGACCAGTCCGCAGCAGACGTTGCCGAACCACCACCAGCCTGCTCGACAGGCTGCAGACGCCAAAGCACGAGCCCGTCAGCCAGCGGGCGCGCTTCCAGACGGACGTTGAGAGTTTCCGTGTCGCCGACGGGCAGCGGCGGCAGGAGTTCACAAGCGCCCTCACCACGCGCAGCAGCGCGCGCCAGACGATAAACCGAGCCATCGCCGCCACCGGCGCCCGCCCACAGGCGGTCAATCGTCGGCAGACCGAAACTCTGCCCAAGGGATCCCGCCGTCTTGGCCAGCTCGCGATAGGCGTCATTGCCCCAGCGCACAGCACCGCGGCGGTCCGTGATCAAAACCGGCTCCGGAAAACTGTCCATGGCGCCATATCCCAGCTCGGCGATGGACGGGACTCGATTGCGGATAACGGTATTGCGGATGCCACGACCGGCGGTCTCGCCAGCGGCGATGGTGTAGAGCACCAGAAAACTCGCCGCCGCCAGCCCCGAGAGATAGATGAAGCCCTGCCGACCGGCTTCAACCGGCGCGAAAACTGCAGCCAGTGCGGCGAGCACCACGATAAAGCCCAGCACCCAAAAGGTCACGCGACCAAAGGGCTTTTCCCAGAAGGATTTCGGGTTCTCAGAGTTCGAAACAGGCATTTCGGCCATGGGCGGCTCCAGCGCGAATCAAGTGCGGATGTGAGAGCTTACTCGCTCGGACGGTATTGTGCGCGTCCCGGGGATTGGGACAGGGACAGGACATAGCCGATCACGCGGGCAACAGCCTTGAAGTGATCGACGGGGATTTCTTCATCCAGCTCGGCGGTCGCATAAAGCGCGCGCGCCAGCGGCGGATCTTCAACAATGGGCACGTCATTATCCTTGGCCAGCTCGCGAATGCGCAGGGCCACCTCATCGACACCCTTGGCGACACAGATCGGAGCGGGCGTCTCGCCCTGCTCGTAATGCAGCGCGATGGCGTAGTGGGTCGGGTTGGTAATGACGACGGTGGAATCCGGAACGGCGGCCATCATGCGCTTCTGGGCGCGTTCCTGGCGAAGCTGGCGCAGCTTGGCGCGCACCATCGGATCACCTTCGGACTGCTTCAGTTCGTCCTTGATCTCACGGCGAGACATGCGGTTGCGCTTGATGAAAGTCTGACGCTGGTAAACATAGTCCAGTGCCGCCACCGCCGCGTAGACGATCAGCGCCGCGATCATCAGCTCAATGGCCGATTGCTGCACGACTGCGAGAATTGCAGTCACATCCATCAACGGCATGCCGGCCAGTATTTCCCGCTTGGGGTATATGACGATAAAAGCAGCGCCGGCAACCAGCACCATCTTGCCCAGGCCCTTGAAGAAATTCATCCAGGCTTCAGCGCCGAACACCCGTTTCGCGCCTTCGAATGGATTGATCTTGGACAGTTTGGGCTGGATCTTTTCAGTCGTGAACAGCAGTCCTTGCTGTACGTAATGCCCCGCAAACCCTGCGATAACGAGCAAGAGGACCGGAAACGCGACCGCTATCACAACTTCCTGGGCGGTCTGCTGCATCATCGTCATGATCGCTTGCGGGTTCAGTGAAAATTCGTGGGCCCTGGCGAAATAAGCCTGCATCGTCCCGGCCATGTTCTGCATCATCGCCGGAAGCAGAAAGCCGATCAGGGCCAGGCCGGATGCCAGGATGAACCAGCCAGGTATTTCCTGGGATTTGGCGACATCACCTTTCTTGCGCGCGTCATCCAGCCGCCGCTGTGTCGGTTCTTCTGTCTTCTGACTGTCGTCTTCGCCTTCGGCCATGAACCGGTCTCCGCTAGTTCAGCTCGATGGCGAAACGCTGCATGCGCTCCAGCCAGACGGCGCTCATCGCGCCCAGCGCGATCGTGAAGATGAAAAGCCCGACCATGATGTTGGCGGGCATGGCGATGAAAAAAATCTGCAATTGCGGCATCAGTCGCGAGAGCACACCCAGCGCCAGGTAGAAGATCAGCCCATAGACGATCAGCGGCGCGGCCAGCTGGACCGCGATGCGGAAAGTGTCGACAAACGCGCCCAGCGCCCATTGCCCGGCATCGGTCATCGACGGCATGTCTCCGGGAGGGAACAGCTCGTAGGAATTATGCGCCGCCATCAACAGGAGGTGATGCAGCCCTGTCGTGAACAGGAGCGCAATGAAAACCAGGTTGAGGAAAGTCGCCATGATGGCACCCTGAGTGCCCTGGGACGGGTCGAAACTCTGGGCCATGGCGAGGCCGCTCTGCATGCCGATGATCTGGCCGGCAATAGCCGCTGTCGCCATGAAGATTCGGGCCATCGCGCCAATCATCAGGCCGATCAGCACTTCGGTCATCACCAGCCCTGCCAGCGGCAGGGGCTGGGTCGGCATGGCCGGCAGCATGGGCGCCACAATCGGCCCCATCACCAGGCAGACCAGCAGGGCAAAGGCCAGGCGGATCGGCACCGGAATGGACGGCTCTCCAAAACCGGGCATGAGCATGAGGATCGCACCGAGACGGGCGAAAACAAGACCTGCGGCGAACACGAGCTCGGGCAGGACAGCGGTCATGGATTGGCGATCCGGTCGGTGATGGTGATCATGAACCCGCCGAGCAGCGCCCCCATGAGCGGCAGGAAGATCAGCAGCGCGATAAAGATGGCAATGATCTTGGGAACAAAGACCAGGGTCATTTCCTGGATCTGGGTCAGGGCCTGGAACAAGGCGATGGTAATGCCAACCGCCAGGCCGGTGATCATGATCGGTGCCGACATGGCCAGCATCAGCCAGATTGCCTCTCGGGCATAGTCGAGGACTTCAGGTCCGGTCACCGTGTGCGCGCCTTCTGCAGCGAGAGAATCGATTAAAGTTAATTATCTTTACGATTCCTCTAACCCCGTTAAGAAAGAGTCAATTCTGGTAAATACGGGGAACCCCTGACATGCGTGTTCGCGACCTTCTTGTTGGCGTCAGCGCCATCACTCTCGCCACTGCCTGCACACCGGCCAGCGACGATGCGGGACAGGTCCCGGCACCGGCTGATAACTCTGCGGAAAATGCTGAAAGCACGACGCAATCCGCGTCCGAGGAGCAGACCGAGACCGATCGCCTCTACGCTTTCTTCCAGGACGCCTTCGAGGACGAAATCGCGCGCTCGCCGCTGGGCCAGACCTATCTGGGCATGACCGACGACATGGAGGCCTATGGCCAGTGGGATGATGTCTCCGAGGAAAACTACCGCGCCGGCCTGCAGCGCGAGGCTGACCGCATTCGTCGCATGAACGAGGAATTCGACTACGAGGCACTGACCGAACAGGCGCAGGTTTCCTGGCGTTTTGCCGAGTTCATCGCCGCCAACAACCAGCAACAGTCCGAGTTCTGGGATCACGGTTATATCTTCACCCAGTTCTTCGGCCCGCACTCCGATATGCCGAGCTTCATGATCGGCTTTCACGCAGTACACACGGCAGAACATGCCGAGGCCTATATCAGCCGCCTCACCGGCATGGGAGAGCGCCTGAATGCACTGGCTGCCCAGGCCGACGCGCGCGCAGAACAGGGCGTGCTGCCGCCATCTTTCGCCTTCCCGGTCATCATCGAGACGGCGCGCGGGTTCGTTACAGGTGCCCCCTTCGATGACAGCGACGAAGACAGCCCGCTGCTTGCGGACTTCCGGCGCAAGATCGAACCGCTGGAAATCTCCGACGACGACAAGCAGGCCCTGGTCGACCGCGCCATCGAGGCGCTGACCACCAGCGTCGGCCCGGCTTACGAGAACTTCCTGGCGATGATGGATCGTCACGCGGCGCTTGTGGGTGATCGTGCGGAAGGCGCCTGGTCCCTGCCCGAGGGTGAGGCCTTCTACAGAAGCCAGCTGCAGAACTACACGACCCGCACCGACATGACGGCGGAAGACATCCACCAGATCGGCATGAGCGAGATTGAGCGCATCCACGCGGAAATGCGCGCCATCCAGGAACAGGTCGGGTTCGAGGGCTCGCTGCGCGATTTCTTCGACCATCTGCGTGAGAGCGAGGAGTTCTACTACCCGTCCACGGATGAGGGGCGCCAGCGCTATCTGGACGAGGCCACGGCCATGATCGACCAGATGATGGAAGCCGCTTCGGCATATTTCGGCCGCCTGCCCACGGCTCCGCTGGAAGTTCGTGCGGTGGAGCAATACCGCATCGCAACCGCGACCGGCGCCTTCTATGAAACCGGTTCGCTCGATGGCACCCGTCCTGGCCGCTACTACGTCAATCTGCAGCACATGGACGCGCAGCCCGTCTACCAGATGGAGAGCCTCGCTTATCACGAAGGTGCTCCGGGTCACCATTTCCAGCTGAGCCTGGCCCAGGAACTGGAAGGCGCGCCGATGTTCCAGCGCACGACCTGGTATTCCGCATACGGCGAAGGCTGGGCGCTGTACTCTGAGCGCCTGGGCAAGGACATGGGCTTCTTCACCGACCCCTACCAGGATTTCGGTCGCCTCTCCTATGAGGTCTTCCGCGCGGCCCGCCTCGTCGTTGACACCGGCATTCACCACTATCAGTGGGACGAACAGCGTGCGATCGACTTCATGATGGAAACCACGCCGATGCCGCTGGGCGACATCACGCCGGAAGTGCGCCGCTACATGGTGTGGCCGGGTCAGGCTGTCTCCTACAAGATCGGCATGAACACGATCATCGATCTGCGCCAGCGCACCATGGACGCGCTGGGCGATGATTTCGACTGGGGCGAGTTCCACGATGTGGTTCTGTCCAACGGCTCCGTGCCGTTGACCCTGCTCGAGGAAAATGTCGACGCCTACATCGCCGCCAAGTTGGCAGCGCAATAACGTAGACCAGCCCGGCGTCTTGCCATCGCAGGCGCCGGGCTCCACGTTCTGCGATACACCAAGCTTCACTGAGGGGAACCAGATGAGCTATCTCAAACACCTGACACTCGGCGCCTCCGTCGCCGCCTTGCTGGCCGCCTGCAGCCAGCCGGAGGCCGCTGACGACCAGAACGCCGCCACGAATGCACCGGCAGAAACCGCTGCCGAGGCCGAGACCCAAACGGCTGCCAACGAGGCTGTCGAAACCGAGAGTGATCGCCTTAACGCCTGGTTCCAGGAGGTTTTCGACCAGGGTGTTGCTGAATCGCCCATGTACCAGACCTTCCTGGGCATGAAGACCAATTACGACCAGTGGGATGACCCGTCCCCGGAAGAACAGCTGCGCCAGTACGAACAGGGTCGTGAACAGCATCAGTACATGCTGGACAATTTCGACTTTGATGCGCTGGACCGTTCCGCCCAGATTTCCTGGCGCCTGGCCGAGTACAACAATGCCCGCGCCGAAGCCGGTCGCCAGTGGTGGGATCACGGCTATACCTTCACACCGCGTTCCGGTCCGCACATGAATGCGCCGACTTTCCTGATCAACAATCACCGTGTGGATACGACGGAAGATGCGGAGGCCTATATCGGCCGTCTGCGCAATATGGGCGCCTATATGGACCAGCAGATCGCGAACTCCCGCCGCTCTGCCGAGCTGGGTGTCTACACACCGCGCTGGACCTATCAGCCGATGATCGCGACTTCGCGCAACATCATCACGGGCGCACCGTTTGACGAGAGCGGTGAAGACAGCCCGCTGATGGGCGATTTCCGCCGCAAGGTCACCGCGCTGGAGCTGGGCGAGGAAGAGACCAACCGCCTGCTGGCGGAGGCCTCTGCCGCAATGACCGAGGTCGTCGCCCCGGTCTATGGCCGCCTGATCTCCCTGTTCGAGGAACAGGAAGCGGTTGCCAGCGAGGATGACGGTGTGTGGAAACACCCGCAGGGCGGCGAGTACTACAACCACCTGCTCAACGGCTATACGACGATGGATATCTCCGCCGAGGAGATCCACCAGCTCGGTGTCGCCGAGGTCGAGCGCATTCACGATGAAATGCGCGCCATCATGACCCAGGTCGGTTTTGAGGGCTCGCTGCAGGAGTTTTTCGAATTCATGCGCACGGACGAGCAGTTCTATTATCCCAACACGGATGAGGGCCGTGACGCCTATCTGGCTGACGCCACGGCAATGATCGACACCATGGTCGAGACGCTGCCGCAGATGTTCAACCGCTTCCCGCAAGCGGAACTGGAAGTGCGCCGCGTCGAGCCCTTCCGTGAGGCCGCCGCCGGCAAGGCCTTCTACCAGCGCCCCGCTGCCAATGGCTCCCGCCCGGGCATCTATTACGCAAACCTTCGCGACATGGCGCAAATGCCGACCTACCAGATGGAAGCCCTCGCCTATCACGAAGGCGCGCCGGGTCACCACATGCAGCTGGCCATCATGCAAGAGCTGGAGGGCATTCCGGCCTTCCGTCGGTTTGGCGGCTACACGGCCTATACCGAGGGCTGGGGCCTTTACACAGAGTATTTCCCGCTGGAATTCGGCTTCTACTCGGACCCGTATTCCAACTTCGGTCGCCTGGCTATGGAGCTGTGGCGCGCTTGCCGCCTGGTGGTCGATACCGGCCTGCACCATAACCAGTGGACGCGCCAGCAGGCTGTCGATTATCTGATGGAAAATACGCCGAACCCGGAAGGCGATGCGATCAACGCGATTGACCGCTACATCGTCTTTGCCGGCCAGGCCACGGCCTACAAGATCGGCATGCTGGAAATCCTGCGCCTGCGCGGCATTGCCGAGGAAGAGCTGGGCGAGGATTACGACATCCGTGAATTCCACGACGTCATCCTGCGTGAAGGCGCCTTGCCGCTTTCGATCCTGGAAGAACAGGTCCGCACCTACATCGCCGAGACCGGCGAATAACACCGCCGGCACCCCGTATGATTGGGCCGTACTGATTTTGATCAGTGCGGCCCTTTCGCATTCAACTCCTGTTTTTCCCGGAGGAGCGAAGCGAGTTCCGGGACCTACCACTTGGCAAGCTAGAACTCGTTCGTAGGCCCCGGCACAAGGCCGGGGGAAAATGGATTGTGACCTTGGTCAGTGATATCGAACCAAAGGTCTTTCCATCCCGGATTGCCATCCTCGATCAGATTGAATTTCCACGCACGCGGATAGCGCTTGATTTGCTGCTCCCTCCGCCACGCGGCCTCCCAGTGGTCATGGGGCTCGAAATAGACGAGTTGGTTGATCGAGTACTTCTTTGTGTGACCGCGCAAAAAACCTGTTCGGTGCTCCCACACACGCCGCACCAGGTCTTTTGTCCGACCGGTGTACAGTGCGCCGCGCGGACGGCTTGCCATGACGTAGACTGTCTGGTGTGCGTCCATGATCGCGTAAAATTTCAGACTGCATGCAAACAACCTACAACCTAATAGACAGAGTCAACGAAAGACCGCTCCGGATGGGGCGGCCCTCTCGAGGCTGACAAACAAGTAAGTTGTTGACTTGCTCAGAAAGGCGGCCAAGTCATCTGAGCGACGCAGCCCTGTGGTGTCAGCCGGGTATCCTCTTGCGGATCGTTACTTGGCCTGCATGTGGGAAATGGCGCAGCATCAGCGGCCCAGACGAGCCTATTGTAAGTCTCCGCATATTGCTGCGCGTGTCGGTCAGCGCTGTCTCTGGCAGTGTCAGCACCCGCTTCTGTAACTACCCCTAGTGCTTTGGGGTGTCGGACATGGAACACAGTTTGATGCCCAGGCTCACAGCGCAAGCCGGGCAAAGATTTTTCCCAACCCTGACTTATGACCAGCAGGCGAAAGTCTCCTCGACTGATTGCGCGTTCAGCGTCTCTCTGCGCTCGGTTTTCCGCAATTTGTTCCGAGAGATACAACTCCCGGATTTGCTGCCACCGAACGGTCCCCACACTGTCAGCCTCGAAGGCCCTGAGGTAGTCAGACTCAATAGCGGTCAATTCGGTGATGAGGTCAGCGGCGACGAGTGGCTCACCGGCTACCACCATACTGAAGTCCTCAGGCTCGCTGAAAACACAAAGGCTTCCAATGACGGCTTCAGCTAACAACTTCACACTCTCAATCTCGAATAAAACTGCGCACAAGCTAACGCAATCATAGATTAGGATAACACTCAACAACAAACGAGGGGCCGGTGGTTCTGAGCCGGCCCCTCGTTCTCACCCTCTCCCTCCCCAAAAGAAGAGGGTGTTTCACGGCACTCACTCCTCGAACGGATCCGAGAAGGCTTCTTCTGCGGTGAAACTCGTATCGGTGAAGCTCGCCATGAAGGCGACCAGCGCGGCGACATCCTCCTCGTCCAGATCAAAGCGCTGGATCGGCGCGCCGGCATTATTGCCCTGGCGCAGGAGATTGCTGGTCTCGCCATTGTCCTGGACACCGGTGGCGTAGAAATTGACCACCTCCTCCAGCGTGTCGAAACGACCATCATGCATGTAGGGCGCTGTCAGTTCGACATTGCGCAGGCTGGGTGACTTGAAATCATCGTCTCCAGTCGCCCCGACGCCGACAACAGTCGCATCCAGACCGATATTCTGGGGTGGCCTGTCATAGATCTGGGCATTGGTCTGATGACACTGGTTACAGCCCATCGTCTGGATCGGCGGCAGTCCGGCCTGGGCAAGATCCGCGGCATCAACCGGCTGGAACAGTGCCATGCCGTGCAGCTCCTGCTGGGTCAGACGGCCAACAAAATCCGGCGTGTTGGCGTTCGGGTTGTCGCCGATCACCGCTGTGTCGAAATCGGACTGGTAACTCACCATGGCCCGCTGGAACTGCGCCAACGCCAAGCCGATCCGCTCCGCGGTGACTTCATCATCGCCGAAGGCCGCTTCGAACAGAGGTGGGTAGAAGGCGAGATTTTCCACCGTGGCCACGACATTGGCCAGGGTATTGCCCATCTCAACGGGAGATTGGATCGGTCCCAGCGCCTGGTCTTCCAGGCTGTCCGCGCGCTCGTCCCAGAACATGTTGCCCCGGCGATAGAAGCGCGCATTGGCGATGTGCGGCGCATTGCGGTCAGTGATCTGTCCGTCGAAGCCGCGCGAGAACTGACTTGGCTCGCCGAAGCTGAACGCCTGCACATGACAGCTCGAACAGGAGACGGTGCCATTCACGGACAGGCGTGTGTCATAGAACAGGACCCGGCCCAGCGTCGCGCCTTCATTGGTGAGGGGGTTATCGTTCGGCGTATTATCCGTCGCCGCGATGTTGTTGTTTCCGCCCTCGCGAAAGTGCAGCGGCGTATCATCCTGCGAATAGGCGATATAGTCGAACGGCATTCCCGGCAGGTCCGGCGCACTTGTGGTGGACGCGCGGATGATGACCAGGCTGACGGTCTTCACAGCATCTTCGCCGGAACCATTGCTGGCGGTCAGCGTGGCGGAGAAGACACCGGCTGTGGTCGGCCGTCCGACCAGGGCACCGTTTTCCACGGCCAGACCCGGCACAGGGGTCACCAGTTCGATTTGGATATCCAGCCCGTTACCGGACGGATCCTCAAACTGCCCGGCCCATGAAGCCGGATCGAAATTAACGGCCTGGTCGACCGCAAATCGCAGTCCCGCGAGCCCTGCCAGTGAGCGCACATCATGATCAGGCTGGATGAAGATCGTGAACTGGTCACTCGCCGTGAGGCCCATCGGGTCACTGGCGGTAATCGTTGCCGTGACATTGACCTCCCGGTCCGGCGTGCCGGCAATGTTCGTTCCCTGCACGTCCACCCCCGTATTGGCCGGCGCCAGCGTGACATCATAACTCAGCGTATCACCGTCCGGGTCCGAGAACGTCGTGCCGCCCTGGGTCGGATCGTAGATAAATTCCTCACCGATCGTGGCGGCCTGGTCCAGATTCGCGTTCGCGACAGTCGGCGCAGAATTGGTGTTCTGACCGCCTCCTCCGCCACCGCCTGTCCCGCCGTTTGACGTGGATCCGCCACCTCCGCCGCCACAGCCCGTCAACGCGATAACACAAGAAATGATGATGCTTCCCAGTTTCAGCCCCTGGGTCGGCTTACCCGTCGCTTGCGCGAACATGTACTCACTCCTGTCCCGCCCCCGCGGTTAGGTTTTCCCTCGCAGAGTAGAACGGGACGCCGGAGAGAACCCCGTCGCGAAAAAGTGAGAAACCTTAGAAAGAAAAACGGCCGCTCGATCGAGCGGCCGTCCAAACGTCTGACTTCACGCCGTTAAATCGGCATGCGGAGAATTTCCTGATAGGCTTTGACCACCTGGTCCCGCACCGCAACGACGGTTTCCAGCGTGACTTCGGCAGCAGACACAGCCGTTACGACATCCACCAAATCCGCCTGACCAACGACGGAGGCGGCTGAGGCTTGCTCGGCGCCCTGAATGGTGCCCTGGGCCTGGGAGATAGAGTCCATGACCAGCCCGGTAAAGTCGACATTGTCGCTTCCACTTGCAGCGGCCGAACCGCTGCTCATCGCGTCCTGCGCCGCGCGCATGGTCTGCTGATAGGCCTGGAGGCCTGAAGGATCAATGGCCATGAGTTTCTACTCCCTGGGGGCCAGCGCCAGCGTTTAGCGGCGCAGAAGGTCCAGCGTACGCTCGAGCATGCGCCGGTGATTTTCGATCATGTTGAGGTTGGCTTCATAGCTGCGCATCGCTTCGCGCATGTCCGCCATCTCGATGAAAGTGTTGACATTGGAATACATGACATAACCATCTGCATTCGCGGCCGGGTGGTCCGGCTCGTGACGCAGGGTGAACTCTGAATTGTCGTGCACAGCGTCCGTCATGCGGACCATGCTCATTCCGGTGGCGCGGTCCAGCTCGGCCTCGAAAACCGGGAGCTGGCGGCGATAAGGTTCCCCGCCCGCTTCACGCGACGTAGAATTCACATTCGCAATATTTTCCGAAATAATGCGCATGCGCGCGGACTGGGCTCGCATGCCCATCGCGGAAACCATCATCGAATCGCGAGGATCAGCCATGGCTTATCCCTTTCCCGCCTATGTCGGTGTCCGGATCGCGGTCCGGATCAGGCCGAGGCTTTTCTGATAGAGGCTGAGGGCGGATTCGTAACGCATGCGCGTTTCATTCGCCTTGACCATCTGTTCTTCCAGGACAACGGAATTGCCGTTGATCGTCGTTTCACTGTCCGGAGTATCCTGGGTCGACCAGGTCCGCGCTGACGTGTCCGCAGAAGCGGTTCCGGACATGTGACCATCGCGCGTCGTGCGCAGACGCATGCCGTTGGCGCTGCGGCGCTGGCTCATCACTTCGCTGACGGTGCGCTCGAATTCGGCGCGGTCGAGGTCCTGAGCGACAAAACCCGGCGTATTCGCATTGGCGACATTGTTGGCAATGACGCGCTGGCGTTCCGAGCTGAAGTTCATTTCCTGTCGAAGGAGTGCCAAGAGGGGCACATCATCGGGCCGCATGAGCGAATCCCCTTAATAACCTGTGACTAGGCTGCGCCCGCACGGTTAACGAGGGTTTAACCGGCGCACCGCAAAAAACGGATATCCCATGACTCAGCAGGCGATTTGCCGGTTTCGGTGACGGTTACGATGGATATGACACAATACTTCCTCGCACTCGTTGTGCTGGCCGGCTTGCTGGGGGCATTCGGCCTCCTGGCGATGGCGATACAGAGGGGCTGGATTTTCAACCAGTTGACTGGACTGACCCGCATGGTGGCTGTCGATGACCGGCGTCTCAAAGTACGCGAGAGCTTGATCATCGACCCGCGTCGGCGCCTGGTCATTCTCCAGGCCGATGACGAGGAACACATCGTGCTTCTGGGCGTGGAAAGCGAGACCGTCATCAAATCCCAGCCGGCCAAGCCGGTCCCCAGCCGTGCGGAGATGCCGTGATGCGCAAAGGCTTCTGGCTTACTTTTGCTCTCTTCGTTATCGGCCTGATGATGCTCCTGGGCGCCGGCGGCGCCGAAGCGCAGAGCGTGACCATCGACACCGGTTCTGAAGGCGAGCTGACCGAGCGCGTGCTGCAACTGATCGCGTTGATCACAGTGCTGTCGCTGGCGCCGTCGATCGTCATCATGACGACGAGTTTCGTGCGGATTGTCGTGGTCCTGTCGCTGCTGCGAACCGGCCTTGGCCTGCAGCAAAGCCCGCCCAATGCGGTTCTGGTCAGCCTGTCACTCTTCCTGACCGCCTTCATCATGGCACCGGTCTTTACCGAGTCCTACAATGAGGGCATCGAGCCGCTGTTGAACGACCAGATCGAGCTGACGGAAAGTTTCGAACGCACATCCGGGCCGCTGAAGACCTTCATGCTCAGCCATGTACGCGAGGATGATCTCGAGTTGTTCATCAACATGTCCCAGGACCCGATCCCGGCCACGCCGGAAGAGACGTCATTCTGGGTCGTTACGCCTGCGTTCATGATCTCGGAACTCAGGCGCGCGTTCGAAATCGGCTTCCTGCTCTTCATCCCCTTCCTGATCATCGACCTGGTCGTCGCCTCCATCCTGATGTCGATGGGCATGATGATGTTGCCTCCGGTCGTGATCTCCCTGCCCTTCAAGCTGATTTTCTTCGTGCTTGTGGATGGCTGGAGACTGGTCACCGGCTCGCTGGTGCAGAGTTTCGGGACCTTACCGGGGTAGATTGGTACTTTCGTTGAAAGATGAGCGATGACTGACCAAGCAAGTGACCAATTAAGACCGCACTCGATTAGGTTCGAAATTGGATTGGCGACCGTCTGGTTACCCGTGTTCTTCTGCTTCATGCCAATCTTTGTAGGCTTTCCACCAGATCTAATTCCCTATGTCTGCTTATCTGCGCTGGCCTACACGGTGTTTCGCGTTTCAGCTCTTCGTCTTCAGCCTCTCATGGGAGAGAATATTCGCTGCTGGAAGCTGGCGCCGCTGATGACGATTGCCGGTGTTGCCTCAAGCGTAGCTGTTTACGCAGTTGGAACTGTGTTCGGTTGGCAAGCCGAACTCGTCTATTTTGGCATTACCTTTATGACAACTTGGTCGATCGTCTCCCAACTCATCTTCTAACTTTTTCGACGCGCAAACCTGAGTGCTCAGCTGACGCAGCGGGGCGCAGACCAGGCCCCCAACAGCTCCCGGAATACGCCAGCTTCGCGGTCGCGCCACGAGACGGGATTCCTATTTGTTCGACGGGAAAGGCTCGCTGACCGTCGCGTCACGCGACGTCTCAGCCCTCGCTGCACGTGTGCTCTTGGCGACCCAATAGAAGACGCCGCCAAGAAACCAAACGATCTGAATCGAAAAATAGACCTGTCTGACGTCGGGCCGATGCTCGTCCACCAACATCAACTAAAGGCTAAGGGTTCCGCACCAAAGCGCGCCGGAAATGACAAGACCCCAGCGCATGATCCGCAACAGGTCGCGTTGCAAAGCAGGGCGCGAGACAGATATCAAAATGAAGTATGCAAGCAGGCTCGCGATACCGAGGCCAATAACCCAGATCATCATTCAGCTCAAGCGTGTGCTGCTGACATTGTCAACTTCAACACCTGAGCCCGTCATCCCAGTCCGCGCTCTAAGCCCCGCCACCATCAAATCGCCGACGGAAGGGCTCCATGAAGGCGTCCAGCGTGTCGATACCGGCGATCTGGCCAGCCAAGTCGTTGAAGCGGACATTGCCGGCAGGCAGCGTGTTGTCCGTCAGCAGCTCGAAGGCCGCAGCCTGGTCGGTCAGGTCCATGGCCGCACCATAACGCTCACCCAGACGCGCAGAGCTGTCACGGTCCTCGGAGAGCGAATAGGCAATGGCAGCGCGCATGAGATCATTCTGTTCGGACGGGGTCAGCGGCGCTGGATTCTGGTAGCGATCAGCCAGGATGCGCTCGAGGCGGCGGCCCGTGGCCGGCCAGTCGCGGTTTTCCCAGGCGATGTCGGCACGCAGGCGAATGGCTTCGGGGCTGGTATCGCCGGCAATCAGTTCCAGCGCGGTATCCGCGCGTCCCAGCTCTGACAGCGCGCGCGCTTCCAGAAGGTAACGCTCATTGACCAGCTGACGCGGCAGACCGGCGACCCGGGAGCCCTGGATCGTGCGCATCGCGTCTTCATAACGATGGTCCATCAGGTAGACGACGGCCAGATCGGTGGCGACACGCGCACGGGCGAGCGGTTCGCGCAGTCGGTTATCAACCTGGTGCTGCAGCAATTCCGAGGCCGGGTCGAGCAGGTCAAAGGCGATCAGCCGGTCCGCCAGACGGCGGATCATGCGATCACCATCGGTGCCGATCGGCGCGAGGTGCTGGTATTGATAGAACAGCGCGACGGCCTCGACCGGGTCCATGCGATCCGCCTCACCGTCCAGAAAGAGACGGCGGAAGGTCGAATTCATGTCGTCAAAGATGCGGCGACCGGCTTCATTGTCTTCGAAACGCGTCTGGCCACGCGCCATCACCTCCAGACCCAGACCAAACTCGCCGGCCGAAACATACAACTCGCCCAGCGTCCGGATCGTGTCGGATTCAATGCTGTCCCCGCGCCAGCGGAAACGCAGGTTTTCCAGCTCATCAATCGCCTGTTCGCGCGTGATCTGCTCAGCCGCCAGGCGCGCCCGGGTGAGTTCGTAGATGGCGCGGGCCTCCATGGGCGGATTACCCGATTGTGCCAGCACTTCGAGCTGCTCGATTGCGCTGTCCAGATTGCCGCGCGCCTCGTCCAGTCGGGCCGCGACATAGGCGGCATCCAGCTGGGTCTGCTCGTCCGGTTCACCGGCCTCGATGGCGTACAGATGCTGTTCCGCCGCTGCGAAGTCACCCAGTTCCAGCGTCGCGCGGGCAAGGGCAGCCTCGTAACGCGCCTGCCAGACCGGCGGGTAGAAATAGGCGGCATCCGCGCCAGCGCCGAGACGACGCCGCGCATCTTCCCAGCGCTCCTGCTCGACCGCGATCAGGCCACGCCACATGTCTGTCGCCGGATCAGCCACAAGCCCGGCATTGGACAGATAGGCCTCGGCATCATCCAGACGGTGCAGCATGTAACTGGCAACCCCGCGCATGGCACGGATGTGATGGTCGGCACCCAGCTCGGGTTCATTGCTGACAGCCAGGTTGAGCATGCCAAGCGTTTCGGGGGCCAGGTTGTTGGCCAACAGAAAGCGCGCCAGGGTAATATGCCCGTCCGGCCCGTTTTCCATGGCTGCACGCCGCAGGCGGTCAGCCCACTCATCAGCGAAATAGCCCTCGCCACGCCAGTTATCGAAATCCATCAGCGCCGGAGACGCGATATTGGCGAGAACGGAGCTACCACCCTGCGAGCGACTGCCGTCGCTCGATGGCGTCAGGTCAAGCCCTTCGGGGCGCCCGATAATGGCGCCGGCCCCGTTGATCGAGATCAACAGATCCTCTGCCAGCGCCTCTACCGCAGCACCTTGTGCTGAAGGCAGCAGAGCTCCGCCAACAAAGGCGCGACGGGACGCCAGCCCCTGGACCGGGCCATCCGCTGTTATCACACCGAGGCGATCGCCCACGACTGGATCATCGACCCATCTCACCGCGCTCGGAGCCGTCAGACCAACGAGAATCCGCCCCAGACGTCCACGACGGGCATCGCGGCGGACATTGACCGGGCGCGGCGGGGAATCAATACGCTCAGAGAAAACAACCGCCCACTCATCGCCCTCCAGGCGGGCCTCTGCCTGGGTTGTCTCGGGAACCTCCAGGCGAGCAGCGACAAAATCCTCACCGCGCACAATCTGATAGCCCTGGACATGACGGCGATCGCGGTGCCCGAGCTCGTTCAGGTCGAGATCGGCGGCGGCGTCAAAGACGATCCAGATCGCGCGACCACGACGGAAGACCGACGCGCCCACCGGACCGGCCCAGGCAAATTCGGTGCGCAGGTCACCATTGAACTCCGTAACAGCGACATGCACCACACCGTCTTCAGGCACGGGATCGCGATCGGGTTCAAGGGGCGCATCCGGCAGTTCGGTGACATCTTCCAACCCGTCTTCGGCAAAGCTGTCGAAACGGTCCTCGGCAAGCGCGGTCTCACCGGCATAGCTTTCGGGGGCTGGCTCGAAGCCGGAATCATCCGCCTCCTGCTGCTGGTTTTCCGGGATCAGCTCTGCCAGCTGGGCCAGCAAGGCCTGGGTGTTGTCAGCGTCCGGATCGACCATATCGATAGAAACCCGACCATCCTCGCTCCAGGCGCGGGCACGGATGCCCTCTTCCATGACCAGGCGCAGCACCCATTCATCGCCTTCCCGACGCCCTGAGGCATTGCGAAGAAAACGCGGCGGGGACCCAGCCAGCCGGGCCAGATCAATTTCGGCCGGACGCGAGAATCGCACTTCGGCAACATTGTCATTCTGGCGGATTGCGTAATCGACCATTTCCGGCCAGATCAGTTCAACCCGGGTGTATTCCGTCGCCTGACCGACCCGCAGTTCGACCGGCAGCGGCGGAACCGGTGGTGGGCCTTCCGGCTCGGCATTGGCCTCTTCCAGCGCCAGTCGCTCGGCTTCAACGGCCGCATCGATCTCGGCCTGCTCGCGCGGCGAGACGATATCAGCAGGCGCGGGTGCACCTCGCGGCACGATATCGATAGCGATGTGATCATAGCTCGCAGAGGTATGGGTATCCGCCTGGCCGTTAAGCGCGATACGCAATGTTCGACCATCCGGATCGAGTCTCGCGCGCGCGGCGACACTGCCAAGTTCGTCAACCAAATCAGCGACATCGGCGGAAATTGGCTCGCTGAGCGCGGCGATCAGAACCGTGTGTTCGATGTCGACATCAGCCGTCGGAAGGCTGTCCTGATAGCTGTCAGGATAGTCCAGAATCAGACGCACATTGGCACCCGCCCGCTCGACACGGATGTCAGCGGGCGCCTGGGCCAGAGCCGGTGTGCTGAGAACGAGCGCCAGCGCGGCTCCGTAGAGTAGACGATTGTGTCTAATTCTCTTCGGCAAGCCGGGCCTCCAGCTCATCCAGGGTTTCCGGCAGATCTCCGCGGCTCGCCATCAACTGGGTCAGGGTCGCCGCCTCGTTCGGCTGCATTTCAGCCAGGATAGGGGCGAATTTTCGCTCGGACATCTGCGAGGCAATCTGCAGCTGGACCTGGGGGTCAAGCGCGGAAAAACGTGTAGCTGCCCCGCCCGCATCGTTATCGGCCATCGAACTGTACCAGTTGATGATGCGGGTCATGTCCTGCTCTTCCATATCGTCGAGCTGACCGAATAGGACATTGATTTCATTGCGCAGGTTTTCCAGCTCGGCGATACGGTCATCAACGCGCTGCTCCATTGCGAGCATCATCGCTTCGCGCGTGTCGAGCTCGGCTTCCCGGGTATCAAGTTCATCGCGGCGATCGCGCAGCGCCCGAAGCACATCCTCTTCCTCTCCGCTGCGCACGCGATTGGCGAGGCGCTGCTGGAAGGCAGAATTGACGTCGGGAACCTCCGCCAGCGGCTGTTCCGGTTCAGCGTATTCATCGTCGGCCTGGTCATCATCCTGACCAGCCTCTTCCGCAGGCGGCGCGGCCTCCATCGCCACGGCTTCAGCTGTGAAGAAGTCGATGGCGTTGTTGGTGACCGAGATCGCTTTCAGACCGAACAGACCGCCGGCCAGAATTGCGATGATTGAGAAGAGGCGGATCGGCTGAGCCATGATCTTACCTTACATCCTTGAGATCATTGAGAACCGAGGAACCCGCGCCCTGCGGGAAAATGTCCGCGGCTCGCTTGCGTGCCGGGCGACGTGTCATGCTGTCCGCCGATCGGTCGGCCTTGCCCGTCATCAGGCGAAGCTCGTCGGACAGGGCTCGTGCGTCCTGGACGCGCCGCTCGAGAATGTCACCATTCTCGCGGGTGGCACGCTCCAGCGCCGCAAGCGCAGCACGTGCACGATCTGTCGCATCATTGAGCTGAACGACTGACTCACGCACACCATCCTGGCCCGTCTTGAGCGCATTCAGACGGCGATCCACGCGCCAGCACATGATGACAGCCAGCAGCAGCAAACCTGCGACGACACCTTCGAATACCAGTCCAGCCAGGGTCATGAGAACCTCATCATTGCGCGCTTGGCCCCCGGCGAGAGCGGTCCGCTCAGACGCAGGGCAACATTATGTCCGATACGACCCATACGGCCGCGGGTCAGGGGTACGGAACCGCAACGCAGTTCCACTTCACTCATCGGTGACGCATCCAGGAAGAGCGTGTCACCGACCTTGAGATCGGCAACGGTTCCCAGCGAAACCTTCTGTTCGTCGAGGACAGCGTGAACTTCCATCTTGGTAGACCACAGCTCGGTTGCCAGGTGACCTTCCCAGATATTGTCGCGTCCAAATTTCTCACCCATAAACTGCTGCAGCAGCATTTTACGAATGGGTTCCAGCGTGGCGTAGGGCAGCATCAGCTCGATGCGTCCGCCGCGGTCTTCCATGTCGATGCGCAGCTTGACCAGAATGGCCGCATTGGCCGGGCGGGCGATCGCCGCAAAACGCGGGTTCGTTTCAACACGCTCGAGATCGAAATCCACCTCGGTCAGCGGCTGGAATGCCGCCTTCGCGTCTTCCAGGACCACTTCGATCATGCGCTGCACCAGCATGCGCTCGATCGTTGTGTAGGGACGCCCCTCGATGCGCATCGCCGACGTGCCCCGGCGACCGCCGAGCAGAACATCCACGATGGAATAGATTAGGTTGGAGTCGACCGTCAGCAGACCGTAATTGTCCAGCTGCTGCGCACGGAACACTGCCAGGATCGCCGGCAGCGGGATCGAGTTGAGGTAGTCTCCGAAACGAATGGAAGAGATATTGTCGAGGGAGACCTCGACATTGTCCGAGGTGAAATTGCGCAGCGAGGTCGTCATCAAACGCACGAGGCGATCAAAGACGATCTCGAGCATCGGCAGGCGCTCGTAGGAGACCAGTGCCGAATTGATAATAGCCCTGATACCGGACTTGTCCGCCCCGTCATCATCAGACAGCGAGAAGCCCAGAAGGCTGTCAATTTCATCCTGGTTGAGGATGCGCTCGGGGCCACCGCCGACGGTCGGGAGGTCCTGTTCGTCCTCCTCGGCGCCAACCATGGCTTCCCATTCGGACGCAAGATCAAGGTCATCGCCGTCTTCGGCCATGGCCTCCCATTCTGCGGCCAGGGCATCCTGGTCCATTGGATCGTCTTCAGACATTCTCGCTTGCCTTAATCAACAATCATAAATTCTTGAATCCACACGGCGTCGACCTGTGCAGGTTCGATGGCAAGATTCACTCTCCGGAGCAATTCCAGTCGTACACGATGCATGCCGGCAGAGCCGTAGAGATCGTCCTCGCGCAGCTCGCGCAGGAAGACGATGAACTGGTCCATGATCGGGTCGACATGCTCTTCAAGGATTGGCCCCAGATCGTCGCGAGACGATTCAAAGGTCAGCTTGAACTGGACAATGACCGGACGGCCATCCACAGCACGAATATTCGTGGTGATGGTCTCTTCCGTGCCGTCGCCGTCACGCAGGTCGTAATAATATACTTCGTCGGAATGATGCGCGTCGGCGCTCTCATAGCCGCCTTCTTCGCCATGCTCGCCTTCGGCGACAGCGTGTTCGTCGTCACCACCGGACAGCAGAAAAAAGGCAGCAGCAGCGCCCAGCAGCAGGATCACTCCGCCCAGGCCGCCAAACAGCACAATCTTTGGAAGGCCTTTCTTCTTGCCCTCCTCGCCCTCAGCGCCTTCTTCCTCGATATCGTCGTTTTCGTCCGACATTGCGAACTCCGTCTAGGGAATCATCTGAAGTTATTAACGGCCAGAGTCGTTAACCTTCCGTAGCTTTTGCGCGCAGAGGGGAAAATTCTGCCCAGCACAGGCACCATTGGTTCCGGCAACACTTTCCGCCCCACGCAGACCTGTCCCGCTTAACCCTTGTTTTCCTTGGGCGTTAACCTTGGCACGCCCTGTGCAGCATGGTCAGCAACCGCCACAGATGATGGTGGACGTGTCATCCAGAATGGAGACCACCCGATGGACAACGCACTGATGATCGGCCTGACGCGCCAGATGACCCTTCGACGGTCTATGGATGTTGTGGCCAACAATATTGCCAACGCGAACACGACCGGCTTCAAGGTCGAAACGCTGCTGCTGGAAAACAGTCCGGCGCGCACCGCGGAACATTCCGACGGCCCATCCGAGCTCCAATACGTCAATACGTGGGGCATGGGCCGCGATTTCAGCCAGGGCGAGCTGGAACTCACCAACCGCACCTATGACTTCGCCATCGAAGGCGACGGCTTCTTCGGCCTGGAGACCAATAACGGCACCGAATACACACGGGATGGCCGTTTCAATGTCGACAATATCGGTCAGCTGGTCAGCGCGGACGGCTCCCCCGTCCTCGATGCAGACACCCGCGCCCCGATCATTCTCAATCCGAATGCCGAGAACATCCGCGTCATGGATGGCGGCGCTGTCGTCGAGGACGGCGTCCAGGTTGGCCGGATCGGTGTGTTTGACATCGTCAATCGTGGCAACCTGTCCAAGGAAGGCAATGGCCGCTACTCGCTCGAACTGGCACCGGAGGAAGCTGAGCCGCTGGCCATGTTCGATGCGGTTGTCCACCAGGGCTATGTGGAGGGATCCAACGTCTCCTCCGTCGTCGAGCTGACGGACATGATGCAGATCATGCGCAGCTACGCCTCGGTGTCGAAATTCTTGAAAGATGCAGAAGACCTGAACCGTCGCGCCATCGAGCGCCTCGGCAAGGCATAAGGAAGGAGCCCTATCATGCGCGCACTCTCTACCGCCGCGACGGGCATGGAAGCCCAACAGCTCAACGTCGAGGTCATCTCGAACAACCTGGCCAACATGAACACTACGGGGTTCAAGCGCCAGCGAGCCGAATTCCAGGACCTTCTCTACCAGAACGTCCAGTCCATGGGCGTGGACAGCTCGGACGCCGGCACCATCGTCCCGACCGGCGTCCAGGTCGGCCTAGGTGTCGACACCTCCTCTATCTACCGCATTACCGAACAGGGTTCGCTGAACAATACCGGTAATGACTACGATCTCGCCATCTCCGGCCAGGGCTATTTCCGGGTCCAGATGCCGGATGGCAGCGACGCCTTCACCCGTTCTGGCAGCTTTGCCACGAGCCCGGACGGCCAGCTGGTCACCGCTCAGGGTTATGTTGTCGCTCCGGGCATCGCCATCCCGAACGGCGTTCGCGACATCAACATCAACCCCCAGGGCCAGGTCCAGGTCCTGATCGATGGTCAGACCGCGCCGCAAACGGTTGGCCAGTTGGAACTCTCCAGCTTCCTCAACAGCGCTGGCCTCGAAGCGATCGGCAATAATCTCTTCCTGGAAAGCGCTGCATCCGGCGCAGCAACGACCGGCACGCCGGGCTCACCGGGCTTTGGCGAAATCAACCAGGGTTTCCTGGAGGGTTCGAACGTCAATTCGGTCGCTGAAATCACGGCCCTCATCTCCGCCCAGCGCGCTTATGAGATGAATGCACGCGTGATCACAGCCGCCGACGAGATGCTCGCCACCTCTTCCAACCTTCGCTAAGGGAGCCGGTAGATGATCCGATCCACCCTCCTCGCACTGACCTGCCTCGCAACGGCCCCGGCCTTTGCCGGCGATACGGTCGTGCTGCGCGAGCGCCTCATCATCGAAGGCGCCCAGGTCACGCTCGGCGATCTGTTCGAAGGCGCAGGCGAAGCCGCTGACACCGTTA
The DNA here is from genome assembly GCF_047123815.1 of Maricaulis sp. MIT060901. NCBI lineage: Bacteria > Pseudomonadati > Pseudomonadota > Alphaproteobacteria > Maricaulales > Maricaulaceae > Maricaulis > Maricaulis sp. MIT060901. Next base: position 2,741,755 of record NZ_CP138920.1, on the reverse strand, counting down.
TTGCCCGCGCTCCGGCACCGGGTCAGCGCACGTCGCTGAACGTTGAGTACATTCGCCGTCTGGCGGCTGAGAATGATCTCGACTGGGCCAATGCTTCCGGCATGCGTCGCGTGACCATCACCCGCGCCAGCCGCGTCATCACCGGTGATGTCCTGTCCGACATCCTGGAAGGCGAGCTGTTCATGAATGAAGGCGTGCGCCACGAAGTCCGCCTCGCCAACACCGCCTTCAGCGTACATGCACCGGTCGACAGTTTTGGCGGACTGGAAGTCCTGTCTGTGAACTTCGACCCGCGCTCGAACATGCTGGCCGCCGAGGTTCGTCCCTATGATGGCGCCGAGACTGTCCGCATCACCGGTCGTGCGTATCAAACGATGGAAGTGCCGGTCCTCGCCCGCCTGGTGTCTGCCGGGGAAGAGATCACCTCGCAAGATATCGACTGGATCTCCCTGCGTGCGGACCGGGTGCGCCCGGACGCCGTGCTTGATCCCGAAGCGATCATCGGTCGGGAAAGCCGCCGCGCCCTGCGCGCTGGCGAACCGCTGCGCAGCTATGACCTGCAAATGCCGATTGTGATCAGCCGCGGCGAGACGGTCACGCTGGTCTTTGATGCTCCGGGCATCCAGCTGACGGTTCGCGCCCGCGCCCTTGAAGACGTTGCGGACGGCGAAGTCGCTCGCTTCGTCAATCTCCAGTCCAACCGCACGATTGAAGCCCTGGCGGACGGCGCCGGCCGCGCCCGTGTCGGCTCTTCAGCGCCCGCCAGCTTTTAATCCCGAAGGATCAACCCATGTTCAAGAAACTCGCTATCGTCGCTCTTCTGGGTCTTGGCCTTCAGGCTTGTGCCACTGACCGTATCCGCGAGGTCGGCCAGACGCCGGCCATGACCCCTATCGCCAACCCGAACCATCTGGTTGGTACCGGCGCATCGCAGATCCCCATGCCGGTTCAGAACTATCAACAAAACCAGATGGTCCGCTCCAACAACTCGCTGTGGAATGCCAATTCGCCGACCTTCTTCGGTGATCCGCGTGCCGCGCGTGTTGGTGACATTCTGACGGTCAATATCGACATTGCCGATCGCGCCCAGTTGTCGAACACGACCAGCCGCTCACGCACCTCTGCGGAAGACAGCGACCTGACCCAGTTGTTCGGTATCGACCTGACCGGTTTCTTCAACGACAGTATCGATCAGACCAATCTGGGCAGCTTCGGCTCGACCTCATCGCTGGACGGTGCTGGTTCCGTCAATCGTACCGAGACGGTCTCGCTGACGATTGCAGCCCTGGTCACCCAGGTTCTGCCCAACGGCAATCTGGTCATCGCCGGCCGCCAGGAAGTCCGCGTCAACAACGAGGTACGCGAACTCCTCATCTCCGGCATTGCCCGCCCTGAAGACATTGGTTCAGACAATACGATCAGCCACACGCAGATCGCCGAAGCCCGCATTTCCTATGGCGGCCGCGGACATCTCTCCGATGTTCAACGCCCCTCCTACGGCCAGGAACTCTACAACATCCTGATGCCGTTCTAGGACCGAAATCCCGCCACCATCGGGTATCCACCTGGCCGTCATGGTTCGCCATGACGGCCTTCTTTTTTGTGTGCTTGGTGCTTGCTGAAGCGCGTACCGACACTAACTTGCCGGCATGATCGCGACACTAAAATCCAAGCGACTTCGACCGATCCAGACCATCACACTGGGCATTCTCGCCCTGTTGCTGCTGGCTTATATCGGTGTTCTCTCCCTGGCCTCGCCCACTCTGGAGACCGCCGGCCAGTTCTGGCCATTCAGCCTGGTCGGAATTGGCGGAGCGCTCGTGGCCAATTCCACGGGTGTGGGTGGCGGCGTCGTGTTTGTGCCGGTATTTGCCCTGATGCGAGAGGCCGGACACCTCGACCTCTCACCGACCGCGGCCGTCGGGATCAGTTTCGCCATCCAGTGTTTCGGCATGACCATTGGCGCCCTGACCTGGGCCAACCGCTTTTACAGACGTGACGTCAAACCGGTCGAGATCGAACATCGCCCGATCGTGCGCAAACTGGTTTTACGCACTCTGCTCACTGGTCTTCCGGCCCTGCTTTTCACGCAATTCGTCATCCGGGTGGATGGCGACCTGGCCTTTCTGATGTTCAAGCTCTTCTCGATCACCCTGGGTGTCTTGCTGCTGGTCCAGGTGTTCGTCCTGCGCCAGCCGCACAGTGATCGTGAAAACCTTGCAGAATTCGACCAACAAGCGGCGCTGGCGATTGGAGCGGTGGGAGGCATGGCGACCGCCCTCTTCTCCGTCGGGATCGGCGAGTTGCTAGCACTGACCCTATTCCTGCGGCGCTATCCGGTCGATGTCAGCGTCGCCAGCGCGGTCATCGTCTCCGCAATCACTGTCTGGGTCGGTGTGATCTTCCACCTGCAGGCCGAACATCTGGACTGGCGAGTACTGGTCTTTGCCGCGCCAGCGGTTGCGGTCGGCGGATTCCTCGCTCGTCGCCTGGCACATGCACTGGGGGCCACCCGGCTGAAGATCATGACGGCCTTCTGGATCATCGGGTCCAGCTCCGTTCTGCTGGCGATCTAGCCACAGCAGTCTGTCAGATCAGTAATGTTACTTGTCAGCCCCGACAGGTTAGCTGTAACGCGCGGCACACTCGGGAAAGACACCATGATCGTTTTGCTCTCAGGCATGGCGCTGGTCGCTGCTGCGCAGACCCAGCCCGCCGCACCAGCTATTCTTCAACAGGCCGCCCTCTACCAGATCATTGCTCTGGGTGAGCGTCATGGCGTTCCTGCGATGGAAGAGTTCATCGAGGCGCTGGTCAGCGATGATGAATTTGGTGAGCAGTTTGATGTTCTCATCCTGGAAAACGCGAGCGCCGCCCACCAAAACCTCATCGACCGCTATGTGAGCGGGGACGACATCCCGGAAGATGCGCTTGCTCCGGTCTGGCGTGACGCAGTCAATTCACTGCTGGCTGGCGGAGACAATACCCACTACGCACGCCTGCTCGCGGCAGTTCGGGAGAATAATCGAGATGATGTTTCACCTGTGCGGGTCATTGCCTGCGATCCTGCGATCGACTGGGCGAACATGGACAGCGCGTCCGCGTTCTGGGCAGCAATGAGCAGCCGGAAAGCTTTCTGCGTCGACCAGATCCGGAGCCGCGCTCTTGATACCGGCGACACGGCTCTGCTGCTGCGCGGGCGTTCCCACCTGACGCATACCCGGGGCAATGGCGATGAGGCGGCTCTGGGATACCAGCTCGACCAGTCACACCCGGGCGCGAGCTATATCATTCACCTGCTGACTGATACCGCGCCGGCCCTTCAGGCCCTGACACGGCCTAGCATGGACCCGATGACTGTAGAGACAGCTGGCGAGGATAGTGCGGACCGTCGCAGCCAGTTCGGTGGCGACGCGACCTATCAGGAAACGATCGACGCCTTCCTGTTGCTGGGCCCGGCAGATGAAATGAACGCCACCGTATCGGCCGGCTTTACCGACCCGGAATACTGGACAGAACTCGAGCGTCGAGCGCAACTGATTTACAACGCGAGCTATCGTGAATTGGCGGAACAGTTCGGAAACCCGCTCCCGCCGACAACGGACTGATCAGTCGTCCCGGTGGACGCGTTCCTTGCGCTCGTGGCGTTCCTGCGCCTCGAGGCTGAGCGTGGCAACCGGACGGGCGTCGAGGCGGGCCAAGGCGATAGGCTCACCGGTTTCCTCGCAATAGCCGTACTCGCCTTCTTCGATACGGCGAATGGCACTGTCGATCTTGGAGATCAGCTTGCGCTGACGATCACGGGCACGCAGTTCCAGAGAACGGTCCGTCTCGGTAGACGCGCGATCCGCCAGATCCGGCAACGCGCCCATGTCTGCCTGAAGCGCGGAGATGGTAGATTTACTCTCACGCAGGATTTCGTCCTTCCAGGCTTCCAGCTTGAGCCGGAAATACTCCTGCTGCCGTTCATTCATAAACGGCTCGTCGTCGGACGGCATGTAGCCCTTGGGCAACTCGATACGATTTTCGTCGCTCATGACGCTTTCTTCTCACTTCAAGCGGACAAGCCGCACTCCCCGAAAGCGGAGCGGAGAATATTCACCCGGAAGCCTGAGTCAACGCGCAGTAGCTGTTGAGCTGGACAAACCGTTAAAATCCAACGCGTTTTTCACAAAAAAGTAAGCATGGCAGGCCTGCCAAAGCGCTAGCTGAACTTGGCCAGTTCCACCGCTGCGCGAGTCTCGACTTCATTGAGCGCTGCTTCCAGCTGCGCGTCATTGGTATCGTCGCGGCGTGTCTGGAGCAGTTTCATCAGCGCTTCCAGCTTGGCACGCGGGAGCCCCCCTTCCAGGAGGGCCAGCTTCAGCTCATCAAGAACGTCCAGCATGTCGAAGGCACGCTCAGTCGCACGCTTGCGGGCCTCGGTAAAATCGCCGACGGACTGCAAAGCCAGAATGGCGTCAACGGACTGGATAGAAGACGCAGCCTGGGTATTCACTGCAGCCTGAGTCTGGGTCTGGGCATCCACGGAAAAACTCTGCCCGCCAGCCTTCCTGGCAGACTTGGATTTGGTCGATGAGATCGATCCGGTCGAGCTTGTTCCCGAGATTTTCATGGCAGAATCACATCCTGTGGCTACCTGTTAAGGCATGAACCTGCGCCGTTAACAGAAACTTAAGCCTACGCTATCGCTGGGAAAATTCTACCCGGCCGCATGCGCACCCGGCCATTTTTGCCCCTGCAAACCCCGGCAATTCAATTCCTATCATATTGTTTTTATTCGGCATTTTTTATTCGCACTGAAACGGCGTTTGGCACACCATTCGCAACGGGGTTTCCAGAACCAAAGTTCGGAGACCGCAAAATGCGCATCATCGCCCTCGCCTTCGCCGCCCTCGTGCTTGTCACGCCGGCCCATGCCTCGTCACGGATCAAGGATATGGTCGATGTCGAAGATGTTCGGGAAAACCATCTTGTGGGTTATGGCCTTGTGGTTGGCCTGGACGGCACCGGCGACAGCCTGCGCAATTCCAGTTTCACCAACCAGTCCCTGAACGCGATGCTGGAACAGTTCAACGTCAACACGCGCGACGCCAATCTGAATACGCGCAATGTTGCCGCGGTTATGGTCACGGCCAGCCTGCCGGCGTTTTCCTCGCAGGGCACCCGCATAGACGTCACAGTCTCCGCCATTGGTGATGCCTCCAGCCTGCAAGGTGGCACCCTGGTCGCCACGCCGCTGTTTGACAGCCACGGGCGCACCTGGGCCGTTGCCCAGGGTACGATGACCGTCGGCGGCTTTTCTGCTGGTGGCGACGGCGCGACCATCACCCGCGGTGTTCCCACCTCCGGTCGGATCGCCAATGGCGCCCTGGTCGAGAACCCGTTTGCCGGCTCCGGCATTGACCCATGGGCCGATATCGCCAACCGCGCATCCCTGCGCCTCTCCCTGCGCAATCCGGACTTCACCACTGCGCGCCGCATGGCCGATGCCATCAACGCCTATATGGGTGGAGACGCCGCCCGCGCAGTTGATCCGAGCACGGTCGAGCTGACACGTCCGGCCAGCTTCAACGGCGACATGATCGACCTGCTGGCCGAAGTCGAGCAGCTGCGCGTCGAGGCCGATATGCCGGCCCGCGTCATCATCGATGAAAACACCGGCACCATCGTCATGGGCGAAAATGTTCGCGTGTCCATGGTCGCCATCGCCCAGGGCAATCTAACCATCACCGTGTCCGAGAGCCCGGTCGCCAGCCAGCCGGCGCCCTTCTCAGAAGGCGAGACGGCGATCCTGCCGCGCACGGATGTGACGGTTGAGGAAGACGCCATGCAGCTGGGCGTGCTGGATGATACGGTTTCCCTGCGCGAACTGGTCGACGGTCTCAACGCGCTGGGCGTCACCCCGCGCGACATGATCACGATCCTGCAGGCCATCAAGGCCGCAGGCGCCCTGCAAGCCGATATCGAGGTGCTGTAATGGACGAGCTCCTCAACCTTCAGATGGCCAATGCGGTTGGAGCGGCACGCTCCAATACCCAGGCGCCAAACATCGGGGGTGCGCGCAGCGAAGCGGAAGCGCGTGCGGTCGCCGAAGATTTCGAGAGCTTCTTCCTGTCCCAGATGGTGTCAGCGATGTTCGCGAATGTCGGCGAGGAAAATCCGTTTGGCGGCGGTGCAGGCGAAAAGGCCTTCGCCGGATTGCTGCACGAGGAATACGCCAAGGTCATGGCCCAGTCCGGCGGTCTTGGACTGGCGGATCGGCTGACATCAGAAATCCTGCGTTATCAGGAAGCAGGGGGAGAACAAGCATGACGGAACTGGCAGCTGCGAATGGTGCCGAACGGGCGCAGGCCCTGCTCAAGCTGACACAGCGTTTGACGGATTTGATCCGCCAGGAAACATCGCTGTTTCAGGAGCGTCGTCCGCAGGATGCCCTGCACCTGCAGGACGAGAAATCGAAACTGGCCAACATCTATCGGGTGGAGGTGTCTCGGGCACGCCAGGAGCCGCAGCGATTTGCCGGTGCCAGCGCGCCGGTCAAGGACGCCCTGCGCAAGGCAACGGAAATGTTCCACAAGGCCCTCGCGGAAAATGGTCATGCCGTGGCTGCGATGAAGACGCTGACCGAAGGCGTGGTCAAGGCCATCGCCGACGAGGCCGCACGTCAGAAATCAGCGGGGGTGGATATGGCCCTGGCGCCGGCCATCGTGCGGTGGCCCCGGGCGCGATGAACATCGCGCTGAACCAGACCGCCTGATACTGGTTGCATCCCAAGAATAAAGCCCGCTTCGGCGGGCTTTATTGTGTCTAGAAAAAGAGCGCGCCCGTCGCGCCGGAGGGCCCTTGGGCCAGACGGGACAAACCGGCCTGGTAGTTCGCCAGCTGGGCATTGTAATACGCAGGCACCGTCCCACCGGTCCTGCCGTTCTGGGGACCTTCAAGCAGCGCCTTCAATGCCGGGTCCGTGGTGATATCGCGATAAGCACGCTGGACCTTCGACATGGCCGCCTGCAGCGCATCCATGGCGTCCTCGGACGTATCTTCATCCGCCAGTGACAGGACGTTGGGCAGGTCCAGCGAGAAGAGCGGTGGCGCATCGACCGACTTGTCATCATCGTCATCAAGCAGGGAACCGGTATTGACCACAGCGCCCGGCTCGATGCCCAGCGATTTGAGCAAATCGCGACCGGTCTCGCCGGCGAACAATTCGATCCGGTGATCCTCCGCAGCCTTGATCCGCAGCTGATCGCCCGCACTGCTGCGGCGTACATCCGCTGTGCCATCCAGCACAAGATGCGCGTTAATCTTGAATGTCAGCGACCGCATCGTGTCATCGGCGTCGATGGAGATCTTCTTGCGTCGGCCACCGTCCACGGAAATGTAGAGATGGTCGCCTTCGCGGGCCGCACTCCGGTCGGTAATCACCCGACTGTCGGAATAGGTCAAGGATCCCGAGGGCAGCCCCATGGCGTCCAGCACGCTGTCACCCTGGCTTTGAACAACGATGCCCGTGGACTCTGCGATGCCGCTGCGACCGGAAATTTGGGTCGCCCAGTCCAGCGCACCCGTTGTCGCATCCACCCGCGCGGCAAAAGCGTCGCGGTCACCGTTCAGGGTCGCGCCAGGCAGTGTGCCATCCGTCTTGCCCGCCAGATAGACCTTGCCGTCGCTGACGGTTACCGCATTGGCCATTTCGTCACCCGCTGATCCCACGAAAGTCGTGTAGTTCAAGCTTGGGGTGGCGCCGTCGGTCATCCTGACCAGGAAGGCATCGCGGACACCGCCGGCATGGCCGCTCAGGGGCGCACTCGGCGCGAAGCTGGATCCGGCAGATCCTACCACATAGATATCCGTGCCATCGCTGATGATCTGTCCGATCCGGCCATCTTCCAGATCGCCCAGGCTCTGCTCCCAGCTCGCGGCAGACGTACCATCGGCTGCATCATACTTGCGCACGACACCGACACCGTCTTCCTCGCTGGCGACCAGCAGGCTGCCATCATCGGCGATGGCCAGAGAGGCGATCTTGTCCTCCCCAGCCCCGCCAATGCGGCGCGTATATTGGGTTGTTCCATCCGACCCGATGGCGCGGATATATCCATCCGAAGCCCCGCCCAGATGGGTCTGGTCGCCAAAGGTCGATTCGCTGCGACCGGCGACATAAACCGTACCGTCCGCCCCGATCGCCACACTGTCCGCAGTGTCATCATCGCGACTGCCGAAACGCTGCATCCACTGTTCAACGCCATCGCCATTATACTTGGCCACGACCGTGTCCGTACCGCCGATATCGGTTGTGGAGCCAAGACCGCCAGACACCTGGCCTGCGATCACGACATTGCCGTCATCATCAACATTGATGGTCGTACCGGCCGCATCCTCTGATGCGCCCAGCACGCGGCTCCAAAGCTTGTTTCCAAGACTGTCATACTTGGCAAGAACGAGATCCTGCTCACCCTTGATCACCTGGCCATCAACCGTATGGGAGGTTTCGCCCACGACGTAGATGCCCCCGTCCGCAGACGCGGCGCTGGCGTGAATTTCAAGCGGATTGCTTTCGGTCTTGGTCCGGGTCTCGCCGTCCTCGCCACCAACCACATCCACTTCACTCATTGTCGCGTCAGCTTCCCAGCGCGAGGATGCTCCTACAGTCGGGTCGCCACTGGCCAGATCGGTCAGTTTGACAAACTGGCCGCCTGCCGTGTCATTGAGGCCCGAGGTGCCTGTCAGATAGACGGCCGCCTCGCCGATCGGAGAACTGAAACTGATCCGCTCGGTCGAGATCCCGCTGACCTTGAAGCCGAAATCATTGCCCTCGACGACGCCGAACTCGTTCTTCTCGCCCAGCTTCACGCGGCTGAACTTGGTCAGCATGCCGGCTGCCTCGAGCTGCGTATTGATGTGCTCGGCGATATTGTCGAGATTTCGGGTCGTCGCGCCCATATCGGCAAGATCGATGGCGATATTGGTCGTCACGCCATTCTTGACCACCGAGATATCAAACTGGACATCGCCGGTCAGACTGGCGACTTCGGCGTCGAAATCCCCGGAATGCACTAATCCCGTCGTGAAGGTCGAGCTACCACGGGAAATCGCGACCTCGCTCTCTATCTTGCGCAGCTCTTCGCCCTTCAGGAGATTGACTTCCGTCAGATCCAGGGACTGGAAATACGTATCCAGCTGACCCATGCCCTCCTGGAAACGGTTTTCCAGAAATGTGCGACGCGACGCATCCGTCTCCTTGTCCTTGGCTTCTTCGGCCAGGGCTGCAAGGCGCTTGAGCCCCTGGTGCAGAGAGAACAGGCTCTTGTGATCAGCGGGGGCGTCGAGCGCGGAAAACTCGCGTGTCGGGTCCTTGAAAAAAACACCCGTCGCCAGGACGCTGCGGCGCATTTCCTCCAACGAGCTGACATCGCCACGCACATCCCAGGGCGTCACCACGTCGGCTGCAGACGATGCGCTGGACCGGCTGGCGCCAGACAGCGATGAACTGGAGGCGAGCGAGCTGGAGAGCTTGGCATTGTACCAGCCCGTCAGCACATTCATGTCCAGTCCGATGATTGACATCAACGCAGTCCTTTTGGTTCTGCTGCCCAATGTGGCGCATGAACACAAACAAAGCGTTGAGAAATGAGGTTAATGCGGCACTCAAACCGCAATGCGCAGCGCCTCGATCGCACTCTCGATATCGGCTGCCTGCAACGGAACCACGGGATTTACCTCGCCAGCATGCTCCACCGGTCGCTGGAGGTCCGGGCGACGCAGGCAAAGCGCCGCAAGTTCAGCGGCGGACACCGCTGCAGCGCCCTCGCCCAGTTCGTCGAAAATCGCCCGCGCGAACCGGATGCCATCCGCACTGGAAACCCGCCAGTCCAGCGCTTCGAGCGCTCCGCCGGGGCCCCGCAGATTGGCTTTCTGCAAATAGGCATGCTGACGCATCCACAAGGTTGGATCCGCGCGTTCCTCGTCGGACGAGGCAACATCATGCGCCTTGTGCAGCAATACGGCCGGAATAACCTCGACCTCAAGACCGCGCGGATAGCCGGTCGGCATCGCATTGGTTGCGAAATCCGCCCGGGAATCATGCATGAGCTCAAGCACGCGGCCAGCAAGCTGGGCGTCGACAAAGGCCGCCTCGGCACCGACCCGGACAACCGTGTCGACGTGATAATCCTTGGCCGCATGGGAGAGATTGGCCAGGGCATCACCTGCAGGGCCAACCGAAAGACAATGCCCGGCCCGTAGAACCTCCAGCGCCAGCGAGGTTTCCAATTCCGTTTCCGGTATCGAGCAAATCACGCTATCGACACCCGGGATGGATGCACAACGATCGAGAACGCGGTTCAGGACGGTTCGCCCGCCCAGATCAGCCAACACCGGTGAGGTGTCAGTTTGAAAATCGGTTTGAGCCTGAACGATCACAGCTGTGGTCATGGAACTTCCTCCCGCGCCCCGACGACGCTTGCCCAGGCTTTAGGATCGCGGGCCCAGCCTAACGACCCGTTAACCCAACGGGAGCAGCGTCGATACCGATTAACGAATCGCGGAACCAAACCATGTCTGACATCACGCCCCCCATGGACGCCCTGAACTCGATGGCCTTTAACCGGACTTTCCGCGAACCGCGCATGGACCTGAATGGCAAGGTGATCCTGGTCACCGGCGGCACCGGCTCTTTCGGCAAGCAACTCGCTGAAACCATTTGCCGGGAATACAAGCCCCGCAAGCTGATCATCTTCTCACGCGATGAGCTCAAACAGTCCGAAATGGCTCAGGAATTTTCACCCAGTGACTATCCGTTCCTGCGTTACTTCATTGGCGATGTGAGAGATGAAAGCCGCCTCGACATGGCTATGCGCGACGTCGACATCGTCATCCATGCGGCCGCTCTGAAACACGTACCGATCGCCGAATACAACCCGTTCGAATGCATCAAGACCAATGTGATCGGTGCCGAGAATGTTGTTCGCGCTGCTATCCGGCGTGGGGTGCGTCATGTCTGTGGACTGTCCACGGACAAGGCCGCCAGCCCGATCAATCTCTATGGCGCGTCCAAACTGGCAGCGGATAAAATATTCACCGCCGCTCAGCATATGGGCGGGGAAGGCGGACCGATTTTCTCCGTGGTCCGCTACGGCAATGTCGTGGGGTCGCGGGGCTCTGTCATTCCGCTGTTCCGCAAGCTGATCGATGAAGGTGCCGACCACCTGCCGATCACCGATGAGCGCATGACACGGTTCTGGATCACGCTCGAACAGGGGGTGAATTTCGTCCTGTCCAGCCTGGCTATGGCCCGCGGAGGCGAGGTCTTCGTCCCGAAGATCCCGTCCATGTCCATGGTGGAACTGGCCAAATCCATGGCGCCGGACCTGCCCATCAAGATCATCGGCATCCGCCCGGGTGAAAAGCTGCACGAGGTGATGATCCCCGAGGATGACGCGCGCACCACAGTGGAACTGGAGGATCGCTATGCCATCCTGCCTGCCCATAATGCACGCATCATGCGACGCTATCTGGCAGAGGGCGGCAAGGAAGTGCCGGAATTCTTCTGTTACGCCTCGCACACCAATCCAGAGCATTTCAGCCCGGAGGAACTTCGCGATTACCTCAACGGGCGCAAGGCAGCCTAGAGCCCCAGCACTTCGCTCAGCGCATTGACGACCCGATCGGGAGCGTCAGCGTCCAGCCCGGCGTAGAGGGGCAGGCTCAATGTGCGCGCATAATAGCGCTCCGCACCGTCCAGAGCCGTCTGGCCATAGCGTTGGCGATAGAAGGGTTGCTTGTAGAGCGGAATGTAGTGGACCTGAGTTCCGATACCGCGCTGGCGCAGCGCATTCATCAGCTCGGCCCGCGTCACCCCCACCGCCTCAAAGTCAATTCTCACCGGGTAGAGATGCAGGCAGGAATCCGTGTCCGGCGTCCTCTGGATCGGCAGAATATGCGGCGCCAGCTCGGCGAGCGCCTCGTCATACCGTTGTGCCAGCGCCTGGCGCGCACGCTTGAACTGATCCAGCCGCTTGATCTGCGACCGGGCCAAGGCCGCCTGGATATCGGTCAAACGATAGTTCCAGCCTAAGGACTGCATCTCGTACCACCAGGGCTCGTCGGCGCCCCGCTCCAGATGTTCTGGTGAACGCTCCATGCCATGACTGCGCAGTCGGGCTATGCGCTCTGCCAGAACCGCATCACGCGTTGTCACCATTCCGCCCTCACCCGCGGCGATCGTCTTGACCGGGTGGAAAGAGAATGTCGCCGCGTCCGAGTGATGACAGGCCCCGACCGGTAGGCCTGCGTGAACTGTCCCGAGTGCGTGACACGCATCCTCGACGACCCGCAATTGCGCGGTTCGAGCGATGCTCGATATCGCAGCCATGTCCACCGCCTGCCCGGCAAGATGCACTGGCAAGACAGCGGCGGCGCGGTCGCCCGCGCGTCCCAGCGCCTCTTCCAGATGCGCTTGGGTCATCAAGCCGGTGTCGGCATCCACATCACAGAACACAACCTCGGCGCCGCAGAAAAGCGCGGCATTCGCTGTTGCGAGGAAGGTAATCGCCGGAACGATGCACACATCCCCCTCGCCGATGCCCAGCCCGGCCAGTGCGAGATGCAAGGCCGTTGTACCGTTGGAACAGGCCAGGGCATGCGGCGCAGCAGTTGCGGACCGAAACGCTGTTTCGAAGTCGCTGACAGCCGGCCCCGTGGTCAGCCAGTCACTCTTCAGCACATCAACCACGGCCTCGATATCGTCCTCGGCGATGGATTGACGACCATAGGGAAGGAAGTTGTCGGACATGCAGCACTCCTTTGCCGGGATAGTGGCGCGAGTCGCCTAAACAGAAACGGCCCCCCGAAGGGAGCCGCTTCCGTGGTGGTGGAGACCGAAAACGGCGATTAGCCGTTAAACAGGTTGAGGATGATCTGAGGCTGGCTGTTCGCGATCGACAGCGCCTGTACGCCGAGTTGCTGCTTCACCTGCAAGGCCTGAAGCTTGGCACTCTCGACGGCAAGATCCGCATCAACGAGGTCGCCGATACCCTTGGTCAGGCTGTCCATAAGCTTGCCAACAAAACCGGAGTGAGCCTCCAGCTTCTTCACGTCAGACCCCAGATTGGCGAGGGCCTGGTTCACATTGTCGAGGCTGGTCTGGATCTGCGAGGCCACAGTGCTGGCCAGGGTCGTGGTGCCCAGCGATGCGGTTGTCGCGAGGGTAATGATAGCACCGCCCAGGCTCATATCCTGCGCCTTCAGCGTAACCGACCGGGTGGCCTCAGCGTCAGCGAGAAATTCGATACCGGAAGTAACCGCACCATTGATCATATTGGCGCCGTCGAACTCGGCATTTGCGATAATGCCCTGCACCTGGTCAACCAGGGCCTTGAAGTCACTGTCATAGGCAGCACGGGAGAAGGTATCGAGAGACGGGTCCATCGCCGCGACGGCTTTCTCGCGCATCTGCACCAGAAGATCCGAGATCGCTTCACCGGCAGCCAGGGCAACGTCACCGATCGTGGCGGCTCGGTCGAGGCCGGTTTGAACCGCTCCAAGTGCACTCACATCAGCCCGCATGCCCTGGGCAACGGCGTAGATCGCGGCGTTATCCTTGGCACCGGCAATCTTCAGGCCGGTATTGATACGGTTCTGGGTCTGATCCATCTCAACATTGGTCTTGTTGAGATTCTGCAGAGCGATCATGGCTCCGGTGTTGGTGTGGACACTCATCGTCATGCGACATTCTCCCGCAAAGTCCTGCTGCAGTTTTGCAGCGCATTCGCAGACCTATGCGCAAGCGGCGTGCCGCTTTGCCAACTGATAAGTAACCTTAATGAATTCAATAAATTACAAAACCCCACTCGAATTTCGAGAGGGGCGAAAACTTAGATTTGCCGGGCGTGGATTGCCCGGGCGGCTAATATTGCCGGGTGGTCAGACGCGCTGGTTGATCAAGCCTGCCGTGCTTGTACGCAGGTATTCCAGCAAGTCGGAATGTTTCTCGGGCGGCCATCGCCGGACAGTCTCCCCGGATTCGTCGTCAATCATCAGATAGACGTATTCTCCGGACGTATTGTCCTGCGTGATCTTCAAACGCGAGTTTGCAAAAGGGGTCTCAGAGAGTTCCTGGATTTTCTGCTCGACCACCTCATGGCGCTCGGACTGGTCCATCTGCTCTGTGGGTGATTTGGATGCACCACTCCCGTCCTGTTCCTCGACAGGCTGGATGCGTGTGCTGTCCTGACGGTTACGCTCGACAATCTTCTCTCGATTGTCCGTGGCCGAGACCGCCGTGACAGATGCTGGATTAAATCCTGTTTCTGCCATTTCCTATTCGCCGACGCGGAGGCGCCAGCGCCTCCATATTGGTTCCCGTCATCAGCTTCCGGGAAGCGGAAGGTGGGCGCTAACCCACCTTCCATTTCCGGGATTAACGGAAGTAACCCAGGATGGTGGACGGAGCACTGTTCGCAATGGACAGAGCCTGTACACCAAGCTGTTGCTTGACCTGCAGAGACTGCAAGCGAGCGCTTTCCTTGGCCAGGTCCGCGTCGACCAGGTTGCCGATACCCTTTTCGAGGGAGTCAGACAGCTTGCCTACGAAGTCCTTGTGGATGCCCAGAGACTTGGAAGCCGTACCCAGGCGCGCCAGAGAAGCGTTCAGGTTGTTGATGGACGTAGAGATCGTACCCGCAATCGTGCTCGCTGCGCTGGCAGACGCGAAGGAAGCCGTTGCAGAGAGCGTGACGACACCACCACCGAGTGACAGGTTCTCGTCGACGATGGAAATCGTGGACGAACCCGAAGCATTAGCGAGTGCGGAGATCGAGGTCACGGAGTTGTTGATCAGGTTGGTACCGTTGAACGAAGCGTTCGAAACGATCTTGCCGATCTGGTCACGCAGCGCTTTGAAGTCCTCGTTCAGCGCGGTGCGCGAAGCGGAGTCAAGCGAAGCGTCCGAAGCCGCCAGAGCCTTCTCTTTCATCTCAACGAGGAGATCGGAGACAGCTTCACCAGCAGCCAGCGCAACGTCTACGGTCGAAGCAGCCAGGTCCAGCGAGTTACCAACGGCTTCATAGCCTTTCACGTCGGCACGCATTTTCTGGGCGATCGCATAAACACCACCATTGTCCTTGGCAGATGCAACGGCGAGACCCGTATTGATGCGAGATTGAACCTGCTCAATGTCACGGTTCGTAGAGTTGAGGTTCTGCAGCGCAACCATGGCGCCAGCATTGGTATTGATAGTAGCCATTTCTTGGCCCTTTCCTTTCTGGTTTCTCGGACGTTTTGTCCGCTGGATCTTCTCATCCGGCGCTTTACACAGCAAAGGAAGTGCCAGTTTTTGCTTGACCTACTTGGTTAATCCCGGATCGCCCCGAATCACTGGGAGTTTTCTGCCGAGTCGGAATTTCCGGGTAACCATTCACCCGGCAAAAACTGCCCACCAACACGTAAAAATCGCCCGGCAAAAACTGCCGGCCGGCAAAAATGTATGGTTAATAATGAGTTAACTTTCGAATTCAGACATGGGTCCGTGCCTCCGCTGTGGACGCAGAAAAAAATGCTGGGATCGCTCGAAAGCGATCCCAGCGCGCTTACGGTTATCCGAAGAACGACATGATCGTCTGCGGCGCCTGGTTGGCGATGGATAGCGCCTGTACGCCCAGCTGCTGCTTGACCTGCAGCGACTGCAAACGTGCACTTTCCTTGGCCAGATCGGCGTCGACCAGGTTTCCGATGCCGGTCTCCAGGGAGTCGCTCAGTTGCTGCACAAAGCCTTTGTGGATCTCGAGAGACTTGGCGGCCGTACCGAGGCGCGCCAGAGACGAGTTGAGATTGTTCAAGGACGTCGAGATCGTACCCGCAAGAGTGCCCGCCGCGCCGGCAGACGCGAAGGAAGCCGTTGCAGCCAGCGTCACAACACCACCACCGAGCGAGAGGTTCTCGTCAATGATAGAAATCGTGCTCGATCCGTCCTGGTTAGCCAGGGCGGAGATCGAGGTCACTGAGTTATTGATCAGGTTCGTACCGTTGAACTCGGCCGTGGATACCATCTTGCCGATCTGGTCACGCAGGGCCTTGAAATCTTCGTTCAGGGCTGTGCGGGACGCAGCATCGAGAGATACATCCGAAGCAGCGAGGGCTTTCTCCTTCATTTCGATGAGCAGATCCGAAATGCCCTCGCCTGCCGCCAGGGCGACATCGACAACAGAACGGGTCCGATCGAGGCTCTGCTGAACAACACCATAACCCGCTACCTGAGCACGCATGCGCTGCGCGATGGCGAATGTACCGCCATCGTCTTTCGCGCCCGCGACCTTCAGGCCGGTATTGATGCGGTTCTGAACTTCGTTCATCGACTGGTTCGTAGCGTTCAAGTTCTGCAGGGCCACCATGGCCCCAGCGTTGGTGTTCACAGAAAGCATAATTGTTCCTCCGTTCTGGAAGCGATGAAGCCGACTTTTTCGGCCTGGACGTTTTGTCCTGCCGCAAGCTTCGCAAGCGCTATGCCGAGCGGTGAATATGCTATAATGCTGTTTTCACGACACTTTTTGGACCAAAACGCCTCAGGAACACAGAGTACGGACGGATCTGCAGCGCCTTTCTTGCCGCCCCGGCAGATGTTTCCCGGCGAACAAGCAGGCAAGAAAAAGCCGCCCGTGGGCGGCTCCCTGTTCAGCGATCTGCGGGCCTCTACGCGGCGGGCGCCTGGGCCTGGGGCGAGAGCCCCTGCATAATCGTTCGATTGATATCAATCAGGGTTTGAAAATCATCATCGCCGCGCATGACGACGGATGTGTGCTTGGAGACGAAAAGTGACAGCGAGATGATCGAGGCCCGCAATTGCTCGGGCAATTGATTTTCCTCACTCGAGCAGTCCAGAGCGAAATTGCTCCACATGCGACGGTTCCAGTCCAGCGCTTCTGCACGCTTGGTGATCTCAAGCTTGTCCGCCTGTGACGCTTCCATTAGCGCGCGCGTCACTTGCGCGAACAGGCGGTACTCGGTTGAACGCGGATCCTCGCTACGGGTCGCAGCTTGCTGATAGGCCTGGAAGGACATTACTTCAGTCGCTCCTCTTCATAAGCGATGAGCTTTTTGCACCGGATGAGAGCCTTGTAGTACTCACCCGCCATCACATCCCTGCTCACCGCAACGCATTCCGCCAACACTTCCGGTGACTGGATCACGCTCATGAACTCATTCATCCGCACGACAAATTGTTCGTAGATGGCATCGTTTTGCTTGTCAGACAGATACATCATCATGATCGGGAAATAGATGTGACGCGCCGGAGTCGTCACCTCTTCCTGTTGCATGATGTCTTTCTCACGCAGCACCGAAGCCTTGTTCTGCAGGACGAGCACTGATCGGCGATCGCCATTCTCGATCACCGCGCCGTTCAGAACGAACTTCTCGCCGGGTTTTAGCGAGATTTTGAGCGGCATTCAGTCTCTCCCAGAACTATGAGTGCGCATTAGACAGGCGGAGAATCTGCCAAAGGCTGATGAACAAAAGGTTTCGCCAATCATCGCGAAACCAGGCGATCACGGTCATGCATATTTAATACGCGTCAAACCGCCCTCACCGATCCGACTGATCGCGCGTGATCGCCTGTGACAGGCCGCCTGGAAAACCTTAGCCAAACGTTAAGTCGAATCGGTGCGTCAGTCTGGTTGCGAGCGACCCTAGCGATAGCGAGACATGATGACCGACAGCGCGCTGTTAGAAGAATTCAACGCCGAGGCTGAAGCGGAAAAGAATGAAACCCGCGGGGCTGTGGGCGATTCCGGACACTTCAAGGCTGAAACCAAACTGGGCGTGATCCCCAAGGATCAGCGCGCGACCTATCGCAAGGTCGCTGCCCTGTGCAAACGCGCCATCAAGATATCTGATGAAGGCGACCATATCGGCGCTGCGAAACACGCGCTCAAGGCGCTCGATGCAGGGCCGGACACCGCCCTCGCCAACCATACGGTCGGCCTGCTCCTGTTTCGCCTGGGACGACTATCCCGCGCTCTCGAGTTTTATGAACGCGCCTGGAAACTCGATCCCGCCGACGATGAAATCTATCTCAATATGGGGATTGTGGCCTGGAAGCTGGACATGCTCGAGGCCGCGGAAAAATTCTATCGCCTTTGCGTCCAGGTCAATCCGGACAGTATGAGCGGCATGATCAACCTGGCGAGTGTCCTGCGCGACCAGGCCAAGTTTGAAGATGCGATCGAATTGCTACGAGAGCGCATCTACCTGCACCCGGAAAATGCCGAGCTGTGGAATTCCCTGGGCACAGTTTTGTCGGATTCCGGCGACCCGGTCGGCGCGGTGCCCTTTTACACTGAAGCCTTACGGCTTAAGCCCAATTTCGCACGGGCACATAACAACCTCGCGAATGTCTACGAGCTGATCGGCGAACCCGAGAATGCCATCACGCATTTCGAAGAAGCACTGAAGAATCCCCAGGACAAGATCGACCGGGCCACGATGCTGCACGGGCACTCACTGGCATTGCTCGCGTCGGGCCGCCTCGCTGAAGGCTGGAAGGCGCAACGCATTCGCCTCGACCCCGACAATACCCAGGCCACACTGTTTGTCATGAACTGTCCAATGTGGGAAGGCGATGATCTGGACGAGATCCGGGGCAAGTCTCTGGTCTGGATCGGCGAACAGGGGCTGGGCGATGAAGTCCTGTTTCTCAACCAGGCCAATGACCTGATCGACGCGGTCGGCCCGGATGGCGAATTGCGCATCGCCGTGGAGTATCGATTGGTGGACCTGGTCGCCCGGTCCTTCCCCAAGGCGAAGGTCTACAGCCACCGTTCCGCCCATGTGGAAGGCCGCGATGTGCGTGTCCTGCCAAAGATCGACAAGGCCTCCGATTACTGGACGCCGATGGCGACGCCCCTGCGCTCGCTTCGCAACAGTGTCGACAGCTTTCCCAAGGATGCAGGTTTCCTGACCCCGGATCCGGATCGCCAGAAAGAGTTCCGGCAACAACTCGCCGCGTTCGGCCCGGGCCTCAAGGTCGGCATCCTCTGGAAATCGCTGAAAATGAACGCACGGCGCGCCCGGTTTTTCTCGGCATTCGACGCCTGGAAACCGGTCCTGGACGTGGAGGGTGTGGAGTTCGTCAATCTGCAGTATGGCAAGGTCGAAGACGAGCTGGAGATCGCCCGCGAGCATTTCGGGGTCACGGTTCACCAGCCCGAAGGCATCGACCTCAAGATGGATCTCGACGGGGTCGCCGCGCTGTCTTCTGCCTGTGATCTGGTCATCGGCCCGATGAATGCGACCACCAACCTGGCCGCTGCCAGTGGTGCAAATGTCTGGTTCATCCACGCGCGCTCCTCGACCTGGACCATGCTGGGCGCCGGGCGGTCACTCTGGTATCCGCAGACACGCTCCTTCTTTGGCGAAGGCTTCCAGGACTGGGAGAACACGATGGGGCGGGTCGCCACCGAGCTGGCAGCACACGTCAAGGCTACCGGCTAGGCCATGTCTGTCATCCTGATACGGGCGGACGGCGGACCGACAATTGGTTTCGGCCATGTCACACGCTGCCGCGCGCTGGCGCGCACGCTGCACGAGCTTGGGCGCCAGGTGCTCTGGATCACCCGAACGCCAGACGTTCTACCCGCAGATGTGAAAGCATTGTGCGAGATTGTATCTGTGACGCAGACCGACGAGTTCGAGGCGCTCTCCACGCTGGCCCGTAGGCACGAAGCCCCGGTGCTGATCGGGGACTGGAAGGACACCGACCCGATCCTGGTGCAAAGGCTGCGGGGCACCGGCCTGCCAGTCGCACTGCTGGGCAACCAGACCGGCGCTGCGCGGGCCGATCTGATCGTCAAACAACGCTTTGTTCCCCAACCCGAAACGCGTGGAGTGCATTATCTTGATGGTCCGGAACATCTGCTCTTGCCTGCTGCGTTCAGCGCCCTGACTCCCCCCGTCGCCGTCACGCAGGCGCAATCCGTCTTCGTCTCCCTGGGCGGAAGCCAAAGCGAATTGATCGACCATTGCCTGGCGCTTTGCGAAGAGCTTTGCCGACAACGTAACCTGGAAGTGGATATCCTGCGCCCGGACAGCCGCGGCACACCCCATCGCGCACGGGACGTTGCAGAGCGAATGCGCGCGGCTGATTTTGCCGTCATGGCGGGCGGCACGAGCCTGCACGAGGCTGCAGCCTGCCGTTTGCCCGCGATATGCCTGCCGATTGTTCCGCATCAGCTGGACCGGGCCCGCAGCTGGGAGGCCCTCGGATTTGGCGTCAGCCTTGTTCCGCACACGCCGCACTGGGAAAGCCAGTTCGCCACGGCTTTCAACCGGTTTCACACGGACGTGGAGATCCGCCAGGGCGCGATCGAAAAAATGGCAGCCAGCGTTGACGGGCTTGGCGCGCGCAGCGGGTCGCCCAATTCATCCACACGACCTGGCCCGGTGAGCCGTCGCCGCCAGAATCGTCCTAAAACGGCTTGAAGCAGAAACCTGAAGCGAAGAGACAGAATTGACCGAGTCCTCACCCACAGTCGGCGACATCTGGCCAAACTTTCTGGTCATCGGCGCACCAAAGGCGGGCACGACCTCGCTGTACCACTATCTAAGCCAGCATCCCGATGTTTTCCTGTCCCGGGTTCGCAAGGAAGGGCGCTTCTTTTCCCGAGTGGGACAAGGGGAGGTCTACTGGCCCGAATTCTACCACTTCGACACCGCGCCGGAGATCTCTGACTATCAAGCGCTGATGGCGGATTATTCTGGCCAGGCGCGGGTCGGGGACGTCTCGCCGGATTACTATGCCTATGCGTCGCTTGCAGCCCCGCGGGCGCGCAAATTGTGTGGCCCTGACACCCGCATTATCGCCCTGTTGCGCAATCCCGTCGACCGGACCTATTCCCACTATCTACAGAATGTCCGACGTGATGCAGAATTTCTCTCGTTTGAAAAAGCGCTGGAAGACCAGCCGCGCCGTATCGCGGAAAACTGGGGGTTCCAGTGGCTTTACGCGCACACTTCCACCTATCCCGAGCGCTTGAAGATCTGGCAGGCTCACTTCCCGAACATGCTGGTCCTTCTCCAGGATGACCTCGACGCAGACGGCCCGGGAACCGTCGCCCAGATTGTTGACTTCCTTGACCTGCCCCCACACCCCATCACGGTCGAGGCGCGCTATAACACCGGTGGCATACCCGCGGCCAAGAAGATGATCATCGATGGCCATTTCGACGACCGTATCGGCGAGGATTTTGATCGGCTTCATGCCGAGCTGATCGCCCCCGTTTCCGGCACCACCAGCGCCAAGACCGCTGACGGCGTTTACCCGCCACTCGACAACACGCCGGTCTCGATTCCGCCAATGGCCAGCGGCATGCGCGCCCGCCTGCAGACACAGTTCGAGCCCTCGATCCGGGAGGTCGAGGCGCTGCTCGGACGATCACTGGATTTCTGGCGCAAATGAGTGCGCTTCATAACATCTCCGGTGGCGTGCTGGTCACGGGCGTCGGCGCCCCTCCGGGCCTGGGCACCCTGCGCTCGCTGAGACAGGCCGATCCAGAGCTGACGCTTGTTGCCGCCGACCTGAACGCACTCGCGGGCGGGCTGTATGAACCCGGCTGTACCGGGATAACCCTGCCCTCCGCTGCAGATGCGGAGGCCTATCGGAGCGCTGTGCTGAAGGTGCTGGCAGATCATGGCTGTGACACCATCATTCCGGGTTCGGAAGCTGAAGCCAAGGCCCTGGCGCCGGTCGTGGACGCCTGGGCAAAGGACGGTATTCGTGTGCCCGTGCCAGCTCCGGATGTGCTCGAATATGGTCTCGACAAGGGCAAGCTCCTGTCCCGTGCCAAGGCCCGCGGACTGCCGATACCGGCGACACTACAGCCCAACAGCGTCGACGATCTGGATGCCTGGGATGGCGGCTATCCCTGCGTCGTCAAACCCCGCACATCACGCGGTGCACGCGGTGTGAGCTATCCGGCCAATGCGATCGAGCTGGCCCAGATCTGGACCGAAACCCACCGCGATCATGGCCCCTGTGTGGTCCAGCAATACATTCCGGGCGGTGCCGAGACCGTCTACACGATCGGCTCGCTGTGGCGCGATGGCGAACTCATCATCTCCACCCTGCACCGCAAGCTGCAGACCAATCCTCCGACAGGGGGCGTCGCGGTCGCCGGGGAAACCGTGGATGACCCGGTCCTGATGCAGGCCGGGCTTGATGTTCTGCAGGCCAGTGGCCCCTGGCACGGTCTTGCGGCAGTCGAGCTGAAACGGCCGGCTGCGGGCGAACCTGCCTATTTGCTGGAGATCAATCCGCGCATGTGGGGGTTTGGATATCTAATGACCCTGGCGGGCCTCAACATTCCGGCCCTGCTCGTGCGCATGCTGGCGAATGATCCAGATCTTGGTAACCATATCCCCGGTAGAATTCCTCCGTATAATGCGACTCGGATGACACGGACCTGGATGGATGTCGAAATCCCTGTCCAAGGCAGCCAGAATGAAGAGGACACGGTGTGAAAAGAACCGTCGCGGTAATTCAGGCACGAACAGGCTCGAATCGGCTTCCGAGGAAGATTCTCGAACCGCTTTTCGATGATGTTTCCCTGCTCGCTTACCAGTGTCGACACTTGCGCAATATTCCAGGCGTGGACGAGCTGGTGATCGCCACGACGACACACCCCAATGATGATACCGTCGAACAGCTGGGACAGGCCGAAGGCATTCGCGTCTTTCGTGGTTCAGAGCACGACGTTCTTGATCGCTTCCTCGTCGTCGCCGAACGAACCCTGGCCACGACCCTTGTGCGCATTACATCGGACAGTCCCTTCCGTGACCCCATGATTATTGCGCGATGCGTGTCGGACCATCACGACAATCTTTCCGAATACACGCGGCCCGTTGACAAGCATCTGCCGCGGGGCTTGCGCGCGGAAGTCGTGCAAACGCGTGTGCTTCAACATCTTGCCGCTGATCCGGAAGTCACCGCCCGCCACCGCGAGCACGTCACCCTGTTCATACGTGAACACTATGAAGCCTTCCGGACACACATGGTGCGGTTCGCCGACACGCTTCACTATCCCGATTATGATTTTTCGGTCGACACACGTGAGGACCTGGACTTCGTCCGCTCCGTTTACGCACAGATGAGCGAACGCGACTGGCCCATCGATGCAGAACACATCTGCAAGCTGATCAGCGAACAGGTGGCCGAACAAAACCGCTTCGAGGACATTGCCTGATGAACGCAGAGCGCGTGACCCTGATCGCGGAGATCGGGTCGAACTATGATGGCGATCTCGATCTCGCCAAACGCTATATCGAAGCCAGTGCGAAAGCAGGCGCGGATATTGCCAAATTCCAGAGCCTGAGCCGGGACGGCCTGATCGCACGACGCATCAAGGACCCCGGCAGCGACGACATTGTCGACAATCCGAAATACGCCGCGTTCGGCAATCAGGGCTTGCCGGATGACTGGCACTACACTCTCAAGGCCTGTGCTGACGATAACGGCATCGAATTTATGTCCTCGCCCTTCTCTCTGGAAGCGGTGGACCTGCTCGAGGATGTCGGCGTCAGCCGTTACAAGATCGCATCCGGGGATATGACTTTCCGCGCGATGCAGGAAAAGATCGCGGCAACCGGCAAGGCCGTGATCCAGTCCACCGGCGCCAGCTATCTCGACGAAGTCGAGGCGGCGGCCAGCTTCCTCCGCGCCAAGGGCTGTAACGAGCTTACCCTGTTGCATTGTACAGCAAGTTATCCACCTGCCTGGGAGGATATGAACCTCAACGCGTTGACGTCCCTGCGGGCGGCGTTTCCGCACACGCCCCTGGGCCTCTCAGACCACTCGCCAGGCAGCCTGGCTCCGATCGCCTCGATCGCGCTGGGTGCCAGAGTGATCGAGAAACATGTGACCTTTGACCGCTCCAATCCCGGGCCGGATCACCCCTTCGCGATGGAGATGGAAGAATTCGCGAGAATGGCGCACGACATCACCGATCTGTGCGTCGCGCTGGGCTCGTCCGAGAAGCGGCCAGCAGCGAGCGAAATCAATCGCCGTCGCAATTTGCGCCGCGGCCTCTATGACGCTGAACACGGCGGCCCCACAACGGGAAATGACGGTGTGTGGCTGCGCCCGCAGCACGCCGCCGATGATCGGGCGGAATAGCACACAGACACAAAAAAGGCGCCGTGAGAGGCGCCTTTTTCGTAGTGGGCCCAAAGCCCCTTACTTCGTTCGGATCGCGTCGATCTTGGATGCAGAGACACCGTCAACAATCGTGCGGTTGATCATCGGGTGATCTTCGTCCTGGGGGCCAAAATCACTATCGGGGTGATAGGCAATGACCCGCATCTCGCTGTCATAGGTCCGGAATTTGTGGTGCCCCTCATAGGGGATCCGGAACATCACTCCCGGCTCCAGCGGGATGATGCCTTCCGGCGTGACGCACTCGCCCTTGCCGGAAAAGACCACGCCAATCCGATCGGAAGGATGCGTGTGCGACGTCTGGTCAATGCCAGGCGGGAAGTAGAGCAGGTTGAGACAGGGGTCACCCATCTTGATGGGTGAGATCAACAGGCTGTCGGTACAGCCATCGATATATTTCAGCCGCCCCTTGTCCTCGACCGGACCACCAATCGAGAAGAAGGCTTGGTGCTTGGCGCGCGCCATGACGATGCCCCGGCCGCCGGAAATACTGACGGCATTGTTGGCTGAGAAATACATACCCGATTTGAGGGTGAAACTGCCCGCATCCGTATTCACGATGGCATCGCCATCCTGGACAAAACCGAAATAGGCCGTATCCGTCGCGTCAAGATCAAGATCCTGATTGTCCCAAGCATGCAGAGTTGTTGGGAAATTCGGATCGCAATCGGCAACCTTGCCGGTCATCCATTCGAATGCGTAGAAGTTCTGCGTGTGGATCATTCCATCAGCCATCGGGGCCACCTCTAATCTATCACGATGAGTATCCCAGAGATTCGCCTTTACAGTCCCTTAATTTCGCAAGCAGAGAAAGGTGATTGGGGCAATGTGCCGCATTCAAGGTCTCGAACCTCCCCCTGGGCACGCTGCAGCTTGACGCCTACGTCACACCTACCCAAGCCGTTTGCAACGCGCTAGGTCTTGACCATGCGCTTTGAAGGTACAGACAATTACGTCGCTGATGCTGAGCTGAGCGCCGCGGTAAATGCGGCGATCGCTCTGGAGCGCCCGCTGCTCGTCAAGGGCGAGCCGGGCACCGGTAAAACCGAGCTGGCCAAACAGGTCGCCGCTGCCATGGGCATGCCGCTGATCGAATGGCACATCAAGTCGACGACTAAGGCGCGCCAGGGCCTTTACGAATACGATGCCGTTGCCCGCTTGCGCGACAGCCAGCTGGGCGATGACAAGGTCCATGACATCAACAACTACATCCGCAAGGGCAAGCTGTGGGAGGCCTTTGCGGCCGAACAACGCTCCGTGCTGCTGATCGACGAGATCGACAAGGCCGATATCGAGTTTCCCAACGATCTCCTGCAGGAGCTCGACCGGATGGAATTCCACGTCTACGAGACAGGTGAGACCATCAAGGCGGAACAGCGCCCGGTCGTCATCATCACTTCGAACAATGAGAAGGAATTGCCGGACGCCTTCCTGCGCCGCTGTTTCTTCCATTTCATCGCCTTCCCGGACGAGGAAACGATGCGCGCCATCGTCGAGGTGCATTTCCCGGGGCTGAAGGGCCGGTTGCTCGCAGAGGCGCTCAAGCTGTTCTACGACGTGCGCCAGGTCCCCGGCGTGAAGAAGAAGCCCTCGACGTCGGAGCTGCTCGACTGGCTGAAACTACTGCTGGTCGAGGATGTTGATCCTTCCGTGCTGACCGAACGTGATCCGCGCAAGCTGATCCCGCCGCTGCACGGCGCCCTGTTGAAGAACGAGCAGGACGTCATGCTGTTCGAAAAGCTTTCCTTCATGATGCGGCGCAATCCGGAACCTGGCGGCGCTCCGGCTGGCGGACCGCGTGACCCGGGCGCGATCTGAGCCAGCTTACCGCTTATTCACTCGGTGCTCGGCGAGTGTTTTCATGCTCTTCCCGCACATCGGGAGGACATGATGAAACACGCATTTTGTGCCGGTATTCTGGCAGCCAGCCTTGCCATGCCGGCCTTCGCACAGGACGAGGCCCCAGCCGATTTCATGTCCGCCTTCCGGCAGGTGATTCCACATGTCATGGCCGGAGACTGGGAGTCCGCGCTGGCGCCGGCAGAAACCGCTCTGGCCCTGGCCGACACGCCGATGGATCGATATCGCATTCGCCACATGCTCACGGATATCAATGCGCGCCTGGGGTATTGGGAGGCGACCGGGCGGTATGCGAGGCAGGCTGCGGACGTCATCCACGGTGATGCAGAGCTTGCAGCGACCCGCATGGTCATGGCCTCCCACATGGCCGCCGAAGAGGCCCGCGCTGCCTGGCATCCGGGCGACACGGCTCGCTTGGCAGACGCCAATGCCCGCATGCTGCGCGATCACCCGGAGGCCAGCCCCGGCTGGCAAGTCCAGGGCGATCAGGGCGCGCGCCACATGCAGGGCCTGCAATGCCCGCTTTTCATTGCCGACCATCTGCGCTTCGACGTTTATGGCGGCAGCGAGGGCGACCCGGCCTGCCTTTACTGGAACCACGAGGATATCGGGCTTCGCCTGACCCAGGGCAGTCATGCTTCAGCAGAGGCCGAACGCATGGGCGAAACCTATCCGGACTTGCAAAGCACCCGGTTCGAGATCGTCACGACGGGCACAGGCGAAAACGCGCCCCTGACCTCCTGGTCACTGGGCGCATCTCGCCCGGGCACGCCGGAACAATTCGCCATGACCCTGGAACACCCGCTCCAGCCCTGGACTGTCACCGTGCAATACCCGGCCGGACAAGACGCCGCTGCGCGAGCGGTGTTGCTGCAGGCCTTTGTCAGCCAGCAACCGGATTAACGCCGTCGGGCGCCCCTTAAATCCTACAAACCTGTCATTTGCCACACAAAGAAAGCTCGGCTACATGCAGCGGACCTAAAACGTTATATTATAACATCTCATGAATAGACCGCTTGTCTCCGCCTGCCTTCTCGTCACCCTTTCCGCCACCGCTGCTGCCCAGGACACATCGACGGCTGATATTATTCACATCTGGGGCCAGGGAATGGACCAGATTGGCGTGGCTCAATCTGCGACCGAAGGGGTCGTCGGCTATGATGACATCTCGACACGACCGATCGGGAGAGTGGGTGAACTCGTTGAAGTCATCCCGGGCATGATCGCGACGCAGCACTCCGGAACGGGCAAGGCGAACCAGTATTTCATGCGGGGTTTCAATCTGGATCACGGTACAGATTTCGCCGGCTTCATCGATGGTGCGCCGGTCAATATGCGCAGCCATGGCCATGGCCAGGGCTATCTGGATCTCAATCCACTCATCCCGGAATTCGTATCTGAAATTCGTTTTCGCAAGGGTGCCTATCGTGCAGATGATGGTGATTTTTCACTCGCCGGGTCGGCCCGTTTCGCCCTCTATCAGCAATTGCCATCCAACTTCGCCAGCCTGGAGATCGGCGAATTTGGATACAGCCGAGCCGCTGCAGGCGTCAGCCATGAGACCGATGCCGGCGCACTGACCTTCGGCGGTGAACATGTCCTGT
Organism: Maricaulis sp. MIT060901; assembly: GCF_047123815.1. Taxonomy (NCBI): domain Bacteria; kingdom Pseudomonadati; phylum Pseudomonadota; class Alphaproteobacteria; order Maricaulales; family Maricaulaceae; genus Maricaulis; species Maricaulis sp. MIT060901. The sequence continues at coordinate 2,714,089 of NZ_CP138920.1, read as the reverse complement.
ATGATGGCCCATGGAGCACGCAGGAGGACGCAGAGCGCATCAATCTGCTCGCCCGCTACGTGGCCCCGGCCTTTGGTGGTGATGCCAGCTTCACCCTCATGTATTACGATGCCGACTGGCGCGGCGCCGACCAAATTCCAGAACGAGCATTGAATGTGTATGGCCGTTTTGGTGTTATCGACCCGACGCTCGGGGGGCAATCGGAACGCCTCGCTGCCACAGCACGTTGGGAAAATCACCTCGCTGAGGTCAACGCCTGGATCGTCCGGTCCGACTTTACGCTCTACTCCAATTTCACCTATTTCCTCGAAGGCCCGGTCAATGGCGACCAATTCGAACAACGAGACGAACGCTGGATGTACGGGGCACGCTATCGTCAGCACGCGCACGTCGCAGATTCTCTTCAGCTCAGCTGGGGTGCCGAGCTTCGTCATGACGACATCGGTGAAATCGGCCTGCACCACTCTCGTGAGCGCGAGCGACTGGACACGGTCCGCGAAGACGCCATCGAACAGACAAGCTTCGCGACGCACATCGAGCTGAACTGGCAAGCGACCGACGCACTGCGCGTTATGGGGGGACTCCGCGCAGACTGGATGCAGGTCGATGTTGACGCCCGGACCCTCGCTGCCAATGGCGGCACCGCAGATGACGCCCTGCTTGCACCAAAGTTCGGACTGGCCTGGCGCGCCTCCCCGGCCGTTGAACTCTACGCCAATTACGGCCGTGGTTTTCACTCCAATGATGCCCGTGGCGCCACTATTACGCTGGACCCAAGCACGGTCGTGATCACGGATCCGGCTGAGCCGCTGAACCCGGCCCATCACGTGCCGGGCGGAAAGCCAAATGCACCTGCAGTCGCTGTTCCGCTGCTAGTCCCGGGCGATGTCGCCGAGCTGGGCGTCCGCTGGCAGACCGACCACGTTCATTTCACGGCGGCTGCGTTCTGGCTGGAGCTCGACAGTGAGCTGGTTTTTGTCGGCGATGGCGGCTCCACAGAACCCAATGATGGATCCGAACGTCATGGTTTCGAAGCGGCCATGTTCTGGACGATCAATGACTGGCTGGTCGCCGACCTGGAAGCCTCCTGGACTGACGCCCGCTTCAAGACCAATGGCAGCGAGGATCACATTCCCGGCGCGGTGGAGACCGTGCTCAGTGGAGGCCTTATTGGCACTTGGGACGATTTCACCCTGTCTGTACGGGTGCGTCACTTCGGCGAAGCGCCTCTGATCGAGGACGGGTCAGTCCTCTCGGATCCGACAACCCTGGTAAATCTGGGCGGTGAATACCGCTTCGGTTCAGCCGCGCTGTCTGTCGACGTTTTCAATCTCTTCGACGCACAAGATGCGGACATCACGTACTTCATCGAAAGCCGGCTCGCGACAGAAGCGACTGCGGTTGAAGATCGTCACCTTCGCAGCGTTGAACCGCGACAGATTCGCGCCGCAATCCGCTGGCAATTTTAAAGGCCCAGCTTCATGCCTTCATGGCTGGGAACAAACCCGAGGCGTTCGTAGAAGCGCAGTGCGTCGGGCCGGCTCTTGTCGGTGGTCAACTGGACCAGGCCACAGCCTTTCCGGCGGCACTGCTCGATTGCCCATTCGAACAAAACCTGGCCATAGCCCTCGCCCCGAGCGCGTGAATGGATGCGCACACTCTCGATCTGACCGCGCCACATTCCACTGCGCGACAGACCGGGAATAAAGCTGAGCTGTAGACATCCGACGATGCCCTCGCCGTCCTCGGCAACGGCCAGATATTGGTTGGGATCGGTGTCGATGGCAGCAAATGCCTCGACATAGTCACCGTGCACCGGATCGGCGACGACCTCCCGGCTCGCCCCCAATGCGTCATCGGCCAGCATGTTGATGATCGCAGAGAGATCGTCGGCGCGGGCCCGTCGGAGGGTGAGGTTTTTGGGCATGGTGTTGGTCCCAGTTCGATTGAAAGCCTCAAACAAATCTAGCCGTTTGTCGTCGACTGATGAAAGGCGGCATCACGGTGCTGGAAAAGAAGCTGTGAGCACCCTACTCTCTTGTCATGCTGCATCATTTCTTCACCGAGCTCCGCGCCGCCAAGATCCCGGTTACGACCCGCGAATACCTGACCCTGCTGGAAGCGCTCGACAAGGGCGCCATCGATCCGAGTATCGGGCATTTCTACTCGGTCAGTCGCGCCGCGCTGGTGAAGGATGAGAAGGATTTCGACAAGTTCGACATGGTCTTCGGTCATGTCTTCAAGGGCGTGGAAGCGCTTGGCGCCCTGTTCGAGACCGAGGAGATCCCGGACGAATGGCTCAAGGCCATGATGCAACGTCTGCTCACCGAGGAGGAAATGGCCGAGCTTCAGGCCCTGCCCTTCGACGAGCTGATGGAGACGCTCAAAAAACGCCTCGAGGAACAGGAAAAACGCCACGAAGGCGGCAACAAGTGGATCGGCACCGGCGGCACCTCGCCCTATGGCCATTCCGGCTATAATCCGGCTGGCGTGCGCATTGGCGGTCAGAGCCAGCACAAGAAGGCCGTGAAAGTCTGGGAACAGCGCCGCTACAAGGACCTGGATGGCGAGCGCGAGCTGGGCACACGAAATCTCAAGGTCGCCCTGCGCCGCCTGCGCAAGTTTGCCCGCGACGGGGCGCAGGAAGAGCTGGACCTGGGTGGCACGATCGACGCGACGGCGAAACAGGGCTGGCTGGACGTGATCATGCGCCCGGAACGCCGAAATGCCATCAAGGTCCTCGCCCTGTTTGATGTCGGCGGATCCATGGATTCCTATGTGCGCATGTGTGAGGAGCTGTTCTCAGCGGCCCGCGGCACGTTCAAGAACCTGGAATATCTTTACTTCCACAACTGTCCCTATGAAGGGATGTGGAAGTCCAATCTGCGCCGACGCGCCGAGACCGTGCCAACTTTTGACCTGATGCACAAATACCCGGCGGACTGGAAAGTCATCATCGTCGGAGACGCCGCCATGGCACCCTACGAGATCACGCATCCGGGCGGTTCGGTGGAACACTGGAATGAAGAGGCCGGCGCCGTCTGGCTGCAGCGCCTCGTCGATACCTGGCCCAACCTGATCTGGCTCAATCCGCAAAAGGAAGACTGGTGGGAGTATTCCTACTCCACCCGCCTCATCCAGGACATTATCGGCCCCCACCGCATGTTCCCGCTGACACTTGAAGGTGTTGATGATGCGATGAAGGAATTGGCGCGCTAGCCAACCGGGTCGAACCGGCCGTCATTGACGTCGATACCAAGCTCGTTCTCAACACGCGCGACCCAGCCGCGAACGTTGAGGAACTCGTCCAGGTCGAAACCACCTTCATCAGCCACCCGCGTATAGGCAACCAGCGCGATGTCTGCCAGAGAGAGCTGTTCGGCGACGATGAAGTCGCGGGACAGGAGCCGCATTTCCATAACGCCCAGGGCACGGCGGCCCTTGGCCATCAACTCCGGATCAATCTGGTCATCATCCAGGCCTTTGTAGGCTTTCTGGAAACGGCGAACAGCGATGGCCGGCTCGTGGCTGTACTGTTCCCAGAACATCCATTCGAGCATTTTGGCGACATCAAAACTGTCCTCGGGAATGAGCGCAGAGCCCTCGGCAAGATGGAAGCATATGGCGTTGGACTGGGCCAGGATACGGCCGTCCGGGCGAACCAGGCACGGCACCTGACCGGCCGGATTGATAGCGAGAAAATCCTCGGTGCGTGTCTCACCCTTGAGAATGTCGACATTCTGCCAGTCATAGGTCAGGCTCATGCGATCGGCCGTCCACTTCACCTTCAGACAGTTTCCACTGCGCTGGTCGCCATAGACTTGAATGGGCTGGTTCATGCGGGCCTCCTGATCGTTACGATGCACCATAGCGGGGCGGCGACAAAGGTCGAGCCGGAATAAGGATCATCGAAAGCATTTCGCCGGGCGCTTTACCGGTGTGTGACAGCTCGTCGCTTGGGCCCGTCGCAGAGGCATTCTATAAAGCAGGGCAAATCACAAGGATCAAACCGCATGACAACCGTGTCCGACCTCAACATCACCGCTCCGGAAGACTGTGAAAACATGGCGCAGGTACGCGAGGGTGTGGATGCGCTGGACCGCGAGCTGGTCGCCCTGATCGCCACGCGGGCCAGATACATGGAAGCCGCTGCTCGCATCAAACCCAATCGCGGTGTGGTGCGGGACGAGTGGCGCATCAATGATGTGATTTCCAAGGTCGTGGCCGAATCCGAACGTGTCGGTCTGAGCACTCGTATCTCCGAGCCCGTCTGGCGGGAATTGGTGGAACGCTCAATCGCCTATGAATTCACCATTTGGGACAAGACCCGAACTTAATCGGCCAGCTCTCCAAAGGCCGAGCGGGTCTGAGCGACCATCTGTTCGATCTGCACACGCGCTCCCGGCCAGGCCAGTGCGGGCAATTCCTCGGCCTCGTCGCACAGATCTCCCAGCGCAAATGCCCCAACACCGCGAGACGATCCCTTGAGCGTATGCACGGCCGTACGCCACTCCGAACGCTCACGCGCCAAACCCATCATGCCGACACAGCGATCCGCCTGGTCAAGCATCAATGAGACCAGCTCGCGCTGAAGCTCGACATCCTCGCCGGTATAACGAAGCAGATGTGCGTGATCGAAAAGCGGTGAGCCGCCGGATTTGAGTTCTGCAACCATGCCAGCGAGATTATCCGGCCTGTTCTTAACATCCCGCTTACCCCCCCGGCGACCAACGCGGGAAACGTTTATCGAGGTGAATTTTTCGTTCAGCTTCGCGTCAGGCGGGAAAATGCATTATGCTTTACTCGCAGGAAGGAGCCGAAGCATGAAGATCATTCTCGCTGCCCTTATCGCTGCTGCCGGGCTTGGCCTGGCTGGAACTTCCGCGCATGCAAGTGCACTGCCCGGCGACGCACCGGCTCTCAAACAGAATCAGCTGACGACTGCCAAGGTGACCCATCCACAGGATCGTCGTCACGGCTATCGCGGTCGCCATGATCACCACCGCGACCGGGACGGTTACCGCAATCCGCGCCATCGGCACGGCTATTATGATCGAGGCCGCTATGGCCGAGGTTATTATGGACCCAGCCGCTATCAGGGCCGACGCTGTTGGCGCGAGGAGCGGTACGGGCATTTCCGCGGCCGCCCGGCCCTCATTTCAGAACGCGTGTGCCGGGATCGTCGAGGCTTTCTCTATGTTGAACGGGGGTCGGCGCGCCTGATCCACTTCATCGATCACCGGGGTCGGCGCGGACGCTACTAGGAACGTCCCGCTGTGGTTGAATGACATCAGCCCGTCACCCAGATTTCACTTCTTGAAACCTGAAAGCTGTGGCAGTCACGGATGGCTCGGACCTGTTGGGGAACAGGTCTGGCCAGTCGAGGGGACATCGGCAGTTTCCAGGTCATTATCCGCAGGCGAAAAATGCCGCGAATGCAATTTGTGATCACACCTGCCCCATAACCGCCTGTTTTGGCCGGTCTCCTTTCAATGGTGGGGGCGTGGAAGCGTGATGGACTTGTATGCTTGAGTGTACGCATCTGATCCTTGGATTGTTTGTGGGGAATTGTCCGGAACCCCGTGAGGACGAGTATCGACCGTATGCCCGGATCGAGGCCGTGGTCGAATTCGACCCGACCAGCTGGCGGGTCCTGATCTCAAATCAAGGCGGTTATGTTCTGGAACAATGCATCATCGAACTGTCCTCTGATCGCGGGCGTTTCGGCTATCGCCATGTGATGGAACTGGTGCCAGGCGAGCTGAACGCGCTTGACCGGTTCGACTTCCGCAACCGTCTCAATGATGCCCCGCGCCATCTCGACACCTTGCGCATTGAATGCCTGGACACCGAACGTCTCGACGTCATCGTCGAACGGCTGGAAGTGGATCGCGAGGACGATCCGCCCCGCCGCTGGCAGCGCCTCGTCCCGGCCTTCCAGTAGACAAACAAACGCCCGGATCAAAAGGGGGAGACGGTCCGGGCGTTTGCGTTCAACAAGGCGACATCAAGGGGGGAGAGATCAGCCTGCCTTGCGAACCTCGGTGAGGAAACTTTCAACGGTCTGGTGAAGGCGCTCGGCGCGCTCGGTCACAGTGCGTACGGATTCAAGAACATCCCGCGACGCCTCGCCGGTCTGCTGGGCCCGAAAGCTATACATCACGCGCAGCAATCGCGAGGAGGAGTATGTTGCGCATGATTGTCCCTTTTGCGGATATTGAGGTTGATCGCCTCAACTTCCCGGGGATTGTGGCCTTCAAGTATTAACCATAAATTTTTTGTGCAGTCATATCCTATACATTACGCGGACAAGTTGTTTATCTCCTAAAACCTTGCGTCAACTTCCTGTTGTTTTTGCTCAAAACCAGGCGACCAAACAACTCGGAGATGTATGCGTCGTCATTTTGCCTTTTTCACGTGTTGCCCTGCCCGCAAGCGGGGGAACCATGACTGCAAGACCGAAAAAGCCTGCCAACGGCATGACCACAGCGCTGCTGGTCCTCTCTACAGCCCTTTTGCCGCTCGGGCTCTTTCTGCCCTCACTGGAAACCACACAGTTCGCATTCTGGCGCGGCGAACACTCGATCATCGGGGTGGGCATCAGCCTTCTGGAAGGTGAGGAATACCTGCTTGCCGGCGCGGTGTGGTCCTTCTCCGTCATCTTCCCGACTGCAAAACTGGTCTGGATGTGGCGCCTCAATCAGCGGACCGGGGAGTTATCACGTCCGATGATCCGGCGACTGGAATGGTTTGGTAAATGGTCGATGGGCGATGTCTTCATCATCGCGCTGATCGTCTTCTCGGCGCGCAGCAATTCCATCCTCGACGTTTCAATCGCGCCGGGCCTTATCGCCTTTAGCCTGTCAGTCTTCTTCGCCATGATGGCTTCCGGCGGGATCGCCAGCCGTGAAGCTCAACCGTCAGATTGATCGAGCAATTCCTGGGCGCTTGCCCGTACCTTTTCGAGCAATCTGGCCAACTGTTCCCGCTCCACAGCACTCAGCCGCTCCAACAATCGCCCCTCGGCCTCCCGTGCCATGGGCACAACGTCCTGGTAGACATCCTTGCCGGCCGCCGTCAGGTGCAATAGCCGCGAGCGCCCATCGCCCTCATGTGCGACACGCTCGACGAGTCCACGATCCACCAGGTTCTTGACCGCGCGTGAGACAGCGACCTTGTCCATTGCCGCCATGTCAGCCAGGTCCTGAGCGGTAATGGACCGCCCTTCCCCCAGAATTGCCAGCGTCCGCCACTCCCAGATCGACAGCCCGAAACGCGCCCGGTACGCACGAGCCACCATTCGGGAAACCCGGTTGGACGTGATGGCCAGGCGATAAGGCAGGTATTCGGACAGACGAAGCGCGGGATTCGATTGGGTCATGCGTATACAAATCACACAGTTTCGCTTGTGGACAAGCCTTTCCGCTCCTCGACCGACACCCCCCAGGCAGGCTATGTGAGCCCCATGACCGATTTGACAGACCTGCCGGCACCGGTCCGGCTCACGATAAACGGCGATGACCGGAGCTTCCCGGTCGGGCGCATCTTCTGTATCGGCCGCAATTATGCGGCACACGCAGCGGAAATGGGCTCGGCGCCGGAACCTATCTTCTTCATGAAACCTGGCAGCGCCGCTACGCAAGCTGTTGAAATTGCTTACCCGGGCCAGACTGAGGATTTGCACCACGAAATCGAGCTGGTTCTCGCCCTGGGCAAGGATGGCGAGATCATCGCCTGCGGCGCTGGCGTGGATCTGACGCGGCGGGACCTGCAGGCTCGGATGAAAAGCAAGGGCGCGCCCTGGGAAATCGGCAAGGGTTTCGATAATTCCGCCATTCTCGCCCCCCTCCAGATCGGGAATGGACCACGAGAAGGTTATATAAAACTGTCGGTTAACGGTCAGGAACGGCAATCCGGCAGGCTCGAAGACATGATCCTGCCGCCCGACGATATGGTTGCGGCACTCCGGCAGTATTTTGACCTGTTGCCCGGCGACCTCATCTTCACCGGAACCCCAGCAGGCGTCGGCGCCTTGCAGCCGGGAGACATTGTTGAGGGCGAGATTGAAGGCCTGCCAAAGTTGAGATTTCAGATTAAGGAACGCGCACAATGAACGTGAAACTGTATGGCTACTGGCGATCCAGCGCAGCCTATCGCTTGCGCATTGCGCTCAACCTGAAGGGCGTCGCCTATGACCAGGTCTCGATCAATCTGAAGGATGGCGAACAGAACGGCGAAGCGTGGCTGAAGATGCAGCCGCAGGGCCTCGTGCCGGTGCTTGAAGCCGACAATCACCGTCTGGTGCAATCACCTGCCGTGCTGGAGTGGATCGAGGAGACCTGGCCCGAGCCTGCCCTCCTCCCGGGCAATGCCGCTGATCGTGCCCTGGTCCGGGGTTGGGCAGCGGCCATAGGCTGTGACATCCACCCGGTCCAGAACCTGCGCATCCTCAAGGCGGCAGCTGCAATCGAAGGCTCCGGACTGGCCGGAATGAAAGCCTGGGCCAATCGCTGGATCACGACGGGGCTGGAAGGTCTGGAAGCCCTGGTCGCCTCTCATAAGCGTTCCAGCGCGTACCTGTTCGGAGATGCACCATGCATGGCCGAAGTCTATCTGGTGCCCCAGCTCTACAACGCCAGGCGATGGGGAGTTGAGGTCGAGGCCTTTCCAACCCTGCTGGCAGCGGACACGGCGTGCCGGGAGCTTGCGGCATTTGCCGATGCAATACCGGAAGCTCAACCGGACGCCGTGGCGGACTAGGTCTGAACAGCTTCCCAGAACATGTTCACGATCTTCCATTCATCGTTGAGGCGCTGAAGAAACACCCATTCCGACCGGTCCGGCGCGTTAATCCGCGCCGCTGCCGTACGGCGGTTCGCTTCAAACACCATGACCTGCGAAGCCGAGCGGTGTTCCGGTCGTGACAGGAGTTGTTGCTGCACCATCTCCAGCGTTTCATGTTGCAGGAATTCCAGCTCGCCGCCGCGAACCACATGGCGCCGGTCGGCATCTTGATAGATGACACTCTCGATCAAATCATAATCAGCGGTGTCCCAGCCGGCCGCATAGCGCATCACGACGTCGTGCACGTCCGCCATATCGGCGGCACGGTTCGGGTTATCGATCTGCGAATGCCCTCCATAGGCGCAGTTCACCAACACCCATTGCCCGTTAATATGGGTCCCCAGGAAGAAATCATACCAATCCGTATCCGCGGTCAGCTGAAACACGCCGACATTTGCCGTTGAATCGAAAAAGTCGACACCAACGGTCGAGTGTTCAACGCTCAGCCGGTTATCATAATTATAGACTTGGCCAAGAACACGCAGCGTTCCGGGCGGCAGTTCCTCGGTGATATCGACACCGGTTCCGCGAAAATTGCTCCACACGCCAATTTTCGACAATTCCGGATGCACCACGGAAAGGACCATATCGGCATCCCGAGAGTAGAAGCCGTGGGCAAATGTTTCGGCGAGTGGCCTGAGGGCGGTTTCGGTCTGCGGGTCTTCAGCCCAGCCGGATGGTGAAAGGGCGAATCCTGCGCACAGGGCGACGAGCGTTCGACGCATAGTACACTCCTTGATGTTAGTACTAAGTGTCGCCGCACCTGATCCAAACCTACCGCCAGCAACGTCAGCAGGAGAGTGTCAATTCGGTGATGTTGTTCACGTCACTGTGACCGGGACAGCGGCAGCTGGCGACCATAGGTCATGGACCGCCAGGCCCATTCAAGAGGGCCATAACGATAGCGCGCCAGCCACAAGGGCGACCAGACTAGCTGCAGCCCCCATACCGCCAGCACAATGATCAACTGCCCCACCCGGTCGACCTGACCGAACAGGCCCAGCCCCGGCAGTCCGACAAAGACCAGTGTCATCAGAAGTGTCTGGCTGAGATAGTTGGTAAAGGCCATTCGTCCCGTCTGCGCCAGAAGATTGGTGACTGGCTGTAACCAGCCGGCCTGGCAGATCAGCATAACCACTGCCGCGTAGCCGAAGGCCAGCACCAGAGAGCCCACATATTGAGACAGCATCGTCATCCAGGCGGATGTGGGTGCGAACCCCGTGGCAAGCGCGTAGCTGGCGCTCCAGCCACACAGGAGGAGACCGACCGGCACCGCGATCAAGGCCGAGCGCATATAACGTTCACGCGACCAACCAAGGGTGAGGAAACCCAGACGGAACAGGGCCATGCCCAACAGCATTACGCCCGCGATACGGCCACCGAAGAAAACCAGCTGGATCAGCTGGAACATGACCGCATTGCCCATATTGTAAGGCAGACGATCCAGGAAACCGGCCTGATAGAGCGCCGTAATGTCATTGACACGTTCAGCGGTGAAGCCCATGGCCTCGGCACCGGAAACATCATCGCCCAGCAGACCCTGGATAGCGGCACCCGACACCATCAACAAGCCGGTGAACGCGATCAGGCCGAGTCCCAGACCGATCTGGCCGAAAGGCGTCATGCGGCGTGCGGTGACGACCACCATTCCTGCCAAGGCGTACGGCACCAGGATATCGCCATACCAGAACACATAGGCGTGGATCATGCCGAACATGAGCAGCCAGCCCATGCGGCGCCAATGACGTTTATGAGCCGCATCTCCCGTACCCAGCATGAGGACGATGCCAGCCCCGAACATGGCCGAAAACAGGGTGATGAACTTCATGGAGAAGAAGGTGTGCACAAACCACCAGACTGCCTGGTTGGCCGGCGCGTCGAAATTTCCCTGAATGTAGGGATGGTCCGCCGCGACATACGTCATGGCGAAGAACTGGATATTCACCATCAAAATGCCGAGCACTGCGAGACCGCGCAGCGTGTCCAGGCACTCAAATCGTGTCGCTCGCGGCGAAGTCGGCATCAAATTCCCCCACAAAGTGATTCCGCCCGGATTCTGCCCCAATCTTACAGATTTTTCACCGGCATCACCCCTATTGTGAATTGTATCGGCTGTGGCGCAAGCGCATAACGCAATCGTCCTTATTCGTGCGGGAGCTAAGGATCCTATGGCCTGGATTGCAGATCTGATTGAGTGGTTAGCCATCTTCTCGATGTCCCTGATGGGCGTCGAGCTGACGCGAACGGACGGATGTTCCGAGGGCGGTACGGACTTCTCGGTAATCGGCAACACGCGCGAAATCGTTGAGTTTATTCCGGGTGACCGGATCGCCTACGTCTTCGATGACTGTAATACCGGCGCCACAGAGGATATCCGCTACGAGACCGTCAACGCTGCGCTAACGACTGTCTACAAAAGCTGATCCCTAACAATTTCGCTCCAATTTCCCCGGGCAAATATCGAGTTTGCATAGTTTATCTGTGTCTAAGCTGCGCCAGACCGCGTAAGCTTGTTATAGATTGATTAACCCGATGGTTTTTCCGACGCAGGGCTGGCGTGAAGAAGTCGCGCGCCCGGTCAAGAAGAGACTCCCATGACCGGAAATACGAAAAACAAAACAAGCACTTTGTCAGATATCGACGTCCTGCCGGACGCCGCCGACGCGCCCTTGATGGCCAGCATCGACCAGGCGATCAGCGACGAATCGGATCGCGCAAACCGGCGACGCAAACCGGCCGGAACCGCATCGCCCGGCGCCTGGCTGGTCTGGATCGGCAATTCCTTCGGCCTGCTCTGGATTGGTGCTGCAGGCGCTTTTTTGTGGGGATATCTCGGCATTCAGAGCCTTGAAAACCTTACCCAGTTCGGCTTTGGCCAGCTGACGGGCCTTGCGGCCTTCGCACTCACACCCGCCCTGCTCTTTGTAATGTGTGGCCTTATGGCGCGGGAGATTGCCCGCAATTCCCAGAATACTGACCGCGTGGAAGAAGCCATCCACCGCCTTGCTGACCCGGCTGCCTATACCGAGGGTCAGGTGCGCAATCTGGCGACCGCGGTTTCCGGTGAGGTCGAGCGCATCAATTCATCCATGGACAGCGCCCTCGCCCGGCTCGCGGCCATGGAAGAAGTGATCAGCCACCACGCCGAGACGCTGGAACAGTCTGCCGGCGACGCCCACATGCGCACCGAAACGCTGCTGGGCGGCCTGCGCAAGGAGCGTTTGCGTCTCAGCGAGGTATCAGAATCCCTGGATGACAAGGCGGCGCTGATAGCCGCTGCGATCTCCGATCAGTCCAAGATGGTCGCTGCTGCGGCGGAACTTGCCGCCACTCAGGCCAACGACACCGAACAGAAAATCCTGGCCAGCGTTGAAACGCTCAATGATGCCAGCGTGAAAATATCCGACCGCGGCCAGATGGTCTCCACCAAGATCGCCGAGCGCGTCGAAAATCTCGGCGAGATGTCCGACACGCTCAAGGAGCGCGCGGAAAATCTGGACGCGGCCTATGTCAAACACCGCAAGCGTCTGAACGATGCGGGCGAAGCCCTGCGCCAGGAGCAGGAAAAGATCGCCGCCGCGCTCGACTTCCACCGTGCCGAGCTGGAGACGATGGTCACCACCGCTCGCGATGGTGCGGAAGCCCTCAACACCGCGACCACGGACGGTGCCTCGGCCTTCCGCGATGCGGTTGAGGACGCGCTGACACGCTCGCGGGATCTGGCCAGCAATATCCGCCAGGAATCCGAATACGCTGCCCGTGAACACGAAAGTGCACTGGCACGTCTGGTGGCCTCCGCCCAGGAAGCAAAGTCCATCTCCCAGGCAGCGATCGAAGCCATTGAGGACCAGGCCGATGCCGTGGCCTCCAAGGTCCAACAAGCAAACGAAGCCGCCTATGAGGCTGCAAACCGCTCGGACCAGGCTTTCGAAATGCGTCTGGCAGAGGCTGAAAAACTGACCTCTAAGGCCTCCCAGGCCGCCGACGATGCAGCCGAGTCCGTACGTCGCCGCCTTGAAGCGGTTCTGGCTTCTGCTCGCGCCGAGACCCAGACGGTCGAACGCCAGGTCGAAAGCATGACCGAACGCCTCGACGAGCTGCCGGAACTGGCTCGTCGCCGCGCTCAGGAGGCCGCCGATGCCCTTCGCCGGGGGCTGGAAGGCCTCAATGCAGCAGCTATGACCGCTGCCGAAGAGGCACAGGAAATCGATGCCGCCTTCCAGGCACGCATCCGCCAGAACTACGAATTGCTGAGTGATTTCATGTTGCGCATGGGTTCTGTTGCGGGCGGCCGCCGCGCGCCCGAACTGGGCCTCAATGAAGTGCCCTCACCACTGCCGCGCCGTCCGCGCAATGAAACGGTCGAGGACTCGTCCCCCAGTGCCGATAATGACGAGACCCCCTCAAAAGACGAGATGCATCGCCCGCTGACCGGTATGAAGGGCGCGGCAGATAAGAGTGTCGGCTTCCCGGAACGCGAGAACAACGCTGCGCGCAAGGATCCGGGCTGGCGCTGGAAGGACCTTCTCTCCTCCATGCCGGAGGAGGATGACGGAAATTCGGGCGGGCGCTAGCCGCGCGCCCGGACGGCCGTTCCGGTCCATTCTGCTAGATCACCGGCAAGATCGGTTGAAGCCGCGTTGAACGCATCCACGATGGCGCTGACGCGGTTATCGCTGGCGCGCCGAGTAACCGTGAACACACGCGAGCCGACCATTTCACGTCCACGTTCCTCGACCAGGCGCGCCATGATGCGAACACGGATCAGTGGGGCGCTATTCTCGCCCTGATCATAAACCGCCTCGAAGGAACGCAGGTCCATCCTCAGCTCGTACTCGCTGCGCACGGCATCCGTCGGATAGACCGGGTCCACGCCATTTCCCGTCGCGTGGAATGTATCCACGACCAGGCCCTGCAATGCGTTTGGCGCCGGAGATATCCAGGCCGCGCCGGACAGATAGGCAAGATGACCTTCGACTCGTTCGATGGCGATCTCATCACCGGACAGTCCAGCCGGAGCGCTCGGGCGTTCGATTTCAACAATGATACCCGGCGGATTATCGCTGGCGCGCGGCGTCGGCGAAGACAGACGATAAACCGCGACTGGCTCGGTCTCAGGCAAAAGCGATACACAGGCCGAGGCGGACAGCGCCGTCAGGCCGGCCAGGAGAAGTTTGATTGAACGCGATGCACTCATTGCGGAATCTCCACGGTCTCACGCGGTGAGCCGGCGATGAAACCGCCGGGATTGTTTTCAAGATCAGCTGAAATGCGTTCCAGCGCCTCCGTCAGGCGCTGCAGATTGGCCGCCGAACGGGTGATGTTATTGAGGCCATTATCAGCAAAGTCTTCCAGCGCCGGGGTCACGGATTGCACCAGTGTATTGGTGTCCACCGCCGCCTGGTTTACGGCCATCGCCGCCAGCGTCGTCTCGTTGACCGCAGCGGTGAGGTCATTGGCCACAAAGGTCGTCGTGGTCTCCGAGAATTCCTGCAGTGATTGCGCGGCCACCGAGATGTCCTGTGCCGCCGTATTGATCTGGGCGAGGGTTTCCCGGGCGTCCTCGATCAGCGCCCCCTCTTCGGACAGGCGATCGGTGATCTCCCGCAGATTAGTCAGCGTCTCTGCGACCTCATCCACATTCTCCTCGCTTAGCAGGTCGGACAGCCGGATAAGCGCGATCTGTGCTGCATCAAGAACGTCCTCGGATCCTTCCACCAGCCCCTCGAGCTGGGCGCGCCGGGCAAAGATGCGTGGCGGCGGTCGGCCAATCTGGCTTTCCAGGCGTGGCGCTTCGGGGGAGCCCCCGGAGATCAGTATATAGGACAGGCCGGTCAGGCCCTGGGGTTCGAGCTGGGCGAAACTGTCAACACGAACCGGGGTCTGCGAAAGAACCTCGATCCGCGCGATCACCCGGCTCTGCTCGTCCAGTCCCAACTCCTTCACCTCACCGACCTGAATGCCGTTGAAACGCACCTCGGCAGACTCGCGAAGCCCTCGCACCGGCCCGTCAAAGACGATGTCGTACTGGGAAAACTCCTCCGAGGTGACCTTGGCCATCCACAGGGTGAACAGGATGCCTGCGGTGATCAATGTCACGGCAAACAGGCCGACGAGTATGTGATGTGCTTTGGTTTCCATCTCTTACCCCCCTTGTCCCGCAAGTGCGGCTCGGCCGCGCGGTCCATGGAAATATTCCTGAATCCAGGGATGCGGATTGCGCATCAAGGCTTCAATTGGCGCAACGACTTCGACTTTCTTGTCTGCCAGCACCGCGACACGGTCGCAGATGGCGTGAAGACTGTCGAGATCGTGCGTAATCATCAACACGGTCAGGCCAAGGGCCTGTGAAAGTTCCAGAATAAGGCTGTCAAACGCCGCCGCGCCGATCGGGTCGAGGCCGGCTGTCGGCTCGTCCAGGAACAGGATGTCCGGATCCAGCGCCAAGGCGCGAGCCAGGGCCGCTCTCTTGCGCATACCGCCGGAAAGCTCTGACGGGTAACGATCCGCTGCTTCCGGAGACAGGCCTGCCAGGCCGATCTTCATGCCGGCGATTTCTTCCATCAGGGCCGGTGGCATGGAGACATGCTCGCGCAGCGGCGCCATGACGTTTTCACGCACGGTCAGCGAGGTGAACAGAGCGCCGTTCTGAAACAGGACGCCCCAGCGTGAATTGACCTTGCGGCGCTCAGCGACCGACAGGCCGCCATAGCGATGCCCCTCGAAAAAGACATCCCCGCCATCGGGCTGTTTGAGCCCCAGGATCGTGTTCAGCAGTACGGTCTTGCCCGTGCCGGAACCGCCGACCAGTCCCAGGATTTCCCCGCGACGGATATCCAGATCCAGATTTTCGTGGATGACGTGCGGTCCAAAGGCGGTTCGCAGGTCCCGCACGGAAATGAGAGCGTCCTGCGTCATATTCCCAGCTCCAGGTAGAGCATGGCAAACAGGGCCTCCAGCACGATCACCGCGAAGATCGACTGAACCACGGACGCAGTTACGCGGCGCCCCAGCGATTCCACATCACCTCCGACCTGCATGCCCTGGCGACAGCCAATGATCGCGACGACAAGGCCGAAGACGGGTGCTTTGGACATGCCCACCAGGAAGTGGCTCCAGTCGAGCTGTTCGTGAAAACGGGTAATGAAGAGTGAGGGCGAGATATCCTGGGCACTCCAGGCGACCAGCATGCCGCCAAAAACACCGGAGATCATGGCACCGAACGTCAACAGTGGAGCCATCAGCGTACAGGCGATTACACGCGGCAGAACCAGGACCTCAAACGGGTCAAGGCCGAGAACACGCATGGCGTCGACCTCCTGCTGCATTTTCATCGCACCGATCTGGGCGGTGAAGGCGGAATCAGACCGGCCCGCCAACATGATGGCCGTGATCAAGACACCGAATTCGCGCAGGACGGCAATACCGACAAGCTCGACCGTGAAGACCGAGAAACCCAGACTTTGCAGCAGGTTGGCACCCATGTACGCAACCACGGCACCGATGAAGAAAGACAAGGTAGCGATGATAGGCATCGCGTTCACGCCGACTTCTTCCATGGCCCAGATCGTCGGGGTCAATCGCAGGCGCGAGGGCACGAACAGGCTGGTTACACCGGTGATCATCGTCCGGCCGAGGAAACCCAGCGTATCAAGGATTTCCCTCGCCATGGCTTCCAGACCAGCACCAATTCGCGCAAGAGCCTTGCCAAACCCGAACGTGGGTGGCGCCTCTTCGGAACAAACCGTCGTACGGGCACGCACTTCCTCGATCAGTCGTCGCGCGGTCGGGTGATCCCCGATGAAATGGAAATCGCCATCGGGCTCTCCACATCGGCGGGTGACCCGTCCGATGATGAAGGCTCCCGCTGTATCCACGCGCCCCAGATGGGTCAGGTCGATGACAATATCGCCGGGCGCAGTTGTCTCTTCAACACGGCGCAGATCTGCGTCCGTGCTGCCGATTGTTTCGACCGTCCAGTCACCATGCAGCTCAACAACCGTCTTAGCGCCGTCCTGACGTATGACGGACCCGGCAGCATCAACCTGAGATAACGCTTTTCCCCTCATGGGATCGCAGCCTAGTCGATTTCTTTGCCCGACGGGAGTGCTGAAACGCGGTGAAGTGCAATTGCTGCAACCAGACCAATTGCGGCTGGTACCAGCATAATGACGAAGCCCCCGGCACCGGCCCAAGCAAAGGCGTACCCGGACGCCACTGACGCGAGCGCCATGACCACCCCACCAGAAAGCGCCGAGTTGATCGCCTGGACTGTAGCCGTATGACGCTGCGGGATAGCCTCAATAGCGAAACGCAGGAAACCGATATAGGTCGCTGCATAGGTCAGCGCGTGCAATAGCTGCAGCATGAAAAGGAAGGGCAGCGGCGGACCCAGCGCGGTCAGCCCCCAGCGCAGAAGCGAACCCAGCGCGCCGATACCCAGAAGCTGCGCGGGCGACATGCGCCCAAGCACACCCTTGCCGGACCACCAAAGAAAAGCGATCTCGATCATCACTCCGGTCGCCCAGAGCGCTCCGATGATGAGCTTGCTATGCCCCTGCGCCTCCCAGGCAAGCGTCGAGAAATAGTAGTAAAATCCGTGCCCGCCCTGAATGCAGGCCGATGCCAGCAGCGCCCAGCCCAGCGGGCCGCGCACAAGGCGACCAAACTGCACCCAGTCAATCTTTTGCCCGGCTTCAGCATCAGCCGGCTCGCCGTCCGGCAAGGTGAAGGCGGACACGACGACAAAGGCGGCACCGGTGACGACAAACACGATCACGCTCTCGCTGCCCGTGAGGTCCAGCAAGGCGCCTGCGGTGAAATTGGCGATGACAAACACCGCGGAACCAAAGGCCCTGACCGGCCCGAACGGGATCTTGCCTGCACGCGATTCCCGCATTGCAAACGCATCTGCCAGCGGGATCTGGCCAAAGAAACAGGCCGAGGCAAAAAACGCCAGTACCAGCAGGGGCCAGGGCGAGCTGGTTGGCAGGTGCATGGCAAAGGCCACCAGCGCCGTCAGCGCCATGGCCCGGATCGGATGGCGCTGCAGGCGCGCCTTGTCAGACCAGCGCGCGGCAATCGGTGAAATCAGGAAACGCCCGGCATAGCCCGCGGCCCCGATCCAGCCGATCCACTCCGCCGAAATCCCGCGCCCCTCCAGCCAGACCGGGAAATAGGGCAGGAACGCCCCGAGGGTCAGGTAGAAAGCTCCAAAATAGGCGGAAAATCTGAGTGTGTTGGCGTTCATGTGTTTTGCGTCCCGAAGCGCACGCCATAACCTTTCCCGACAGCGCTGCATAGGTGTCAAACGCTTGGCGAACAGCGTTCACTTCTATAGGTTCCCCGCAAAATCGGACACAGCCTCATCAGATGACTTTCGAAACGACTGCACATTCCTCTTCCAAGATGGCAGCAGACAGCGATCCAGTTCGACCGCTGCGGGTACTGGTCAGCGGTTATCGCTCCCACCCGCATGTCGGCGGACAGGGCGTTTACATTCGCGAGCTGACACGCGCGCTGGCAGGACTTGGACACAAGGTCACGGTCATTTCCGGCCCGCCATACCCCGAACTGGATGACGGCGTTGAGCTGATCGAACTGCCCTCACTCGACCTGTTCGAAGAAGACAACGCCTTCCTTGCCTTGCGCCCCCAGCATCTCACCAATCGTGCGGATCTGTCGGAATGGCTGGCGCATAATTCCGGGGCATTCGGTGAGCTGTATTCATTTGGCTTGCGACTGGAGAAATACCTGCGCGACCACGCCGGCGAGTACGACGTGCTGCACGACAACCAGACCCTCGCCTCACCATTTGTGCGCATTGATGAGCTTTTGCCCGTCATCACCACGATCCACCATCCGATCTCGATCGATCTGGACTATGCCGTTGCCGCTGGCGAAAGCTGGTGGAAACGCGCCCTGACACGCCGTTGGTACAGTTTCGTGAAAATGCAGGCGCGCACCTCGCGGCAGTTGCCGCGCATGCTCGCGGTCTCTGCCGCGGCACGGGACAGTCATGCCGAGCACTACGCGACACCCACGGAACGTGTGCGGGTTGCGTTCAACGGCATCGAGCACTCCATTTTCCATCCCGACAGCGCAGTCGAACGCGAGCCGGGCCTGATCGTGACCACGGCCAGCGCCGATGCACCGATCAAGGGGTTGGATGTCCTGCTGGAGGCAGTTGCCCGCGTCGCGGCAGCGCGCCCGAACGTCAAACTGCGGATCGTCGGCACCCTGCGCAAGGGACCGGCCAGGCGTGCTCTGGAGAAACACGGGCTGACCTCCCGCGTTATCGATGGTGGCGGTCTCAGCCGCGAGGATGTGGCAGATCTTTATCGCCGTGCGCATGTCGTCGCCTGCCCCGCTCGGTTCGAGGGGTTCGGTTTCCCGGCCGCCGAGGCCATGGCCTGCGGGGCAGCAGTTGTCTCCAGTGATGGCGGTGCCCTGCCGGAAGTGGTCGGTGATTGCGGCCTTGTCTCTCCTGTCGGGAATGCCGGCGCGATGGCGGCCAATCTGGCGCGCCTTCTGGATGATCCGAACATGGCCAGCGAAATGGGTCAGCGTGCCACCGCCCGGGCGCAGGACGTGTTTCAGTGGAAACACCACGCCCTCGCCGCCTCGCGTCTTTATACCGAAGCCCTTGCTGAACGGGGAGCCCGCTCATGATGGTCACGGTTCGTCTCGAGGACATGGACCTCGAGCCCGGAATGCGCGTTCTCGATCTCGGCTGTGGCCGTGGCCGACACCTGCACGCACTCTACTGGAACGACATTCCGCTGGACGTGGTCGGACTGGACCTGTCGCACGGCGAGGTCAAGGCAGCCTGGGAAGGCTTTTTCGAGTTGCCTCCTCCCGAGCCGGCTTCCGACCAGCGCTCCGCCTCGGTCACAGCCGGCGATGCCGGCCGTCTGCCTTTCCCGGACGCTTGTTTCGACCGCATCATCTGTTCCGAGGTCCTCGAACATGTGCCGGATCCGGACCTGGTCCTGTCGGAAATCTCGCGCATCCTGAAACCCGGCGGCCTGTTCATCGCCTCGGTGCCGCGTTACTGGCCGGAAAAGATCTGCTGGGCCCTCTCGGAAGGCTATCAGAACACGCCTGGCGGGCATGTGCGCATTTTCCGTTCCTCCCAGCTCAGGCAGTCCGTCGAGCAGCAGGGCTTCAAACGCTTTGCGCGCCACTGGGCCCACAGCCTGCACAGCCCCTACTGGTGGCTGCAATGTGCGCTCTGGGACAAGCGCGAGGACAGCGGCCTCGTCAATACCTACCGCAAATTCCTGGAGTGGGATCTGTTGCAACGCCCCTGGCTGACGCGCTTCCTCGACTGGCTGCTGAACCCGGTCATGGGCAAGTCCGTCGTCATGTATTTCCGCAAGGCCAGCTGATGAACACGCCCCGTATCATCGCCGAAAGCGCAGCCTATATCCGCACGCTGCAGCGTCCAGACGGATCCATCCCGTGGATTGACCGTGGCATCTGGGACGCGTGGAACCATGGCGAGAGTGTCATGGGACTGGCCATCGCGGGACATGCCTCCGATGCGCTGCGGGGGCTGGATTGCCTGGTCGAGCGACAGGAGGCCGATGGCGGATTTACCGGTGACCTGGGTGCTTCGGTACCGCTGGATGACGATAATCGACGCCTGGTCCCGGGAACCCCGGAACAGGCCCGCGACACCAATTTCACCGGCTATGTGGCGGTTACCGTGCTGCGCAGCCTGCTGGCATTGCAAGCCGCGGACAAGGCCGAGCGTTATTGGCCCATGGTCGACAAGGCGATTGAATTTGTCCTGCGTCACCAGACCGAACGCGGCGATATCGTCTGGCGTGGCCTCGATCCGTACGAGGCCCTGGAAGACGTCGACAGCCTGCGCGCCGGTAATGCCAGCCTCTATAAGTCCATTGAATGCGCTCTGCTTCTGGCCCGCATGGTCGGCGCCGAGCGCCCACACTGGGAAAGTGCCCGGCGCGCGATTGGCGCCACGCTGCGCGAGAATGATGCGCGTTTTGATCGTTTCGGCACGGACCGTCGTCGATATGCGATGGACTGGTACTACCCGGTCCTGACCGGTGTATTGCCGACCGGGGCAGGTCGGGCCCGCCTCTATGCGCGCTGGAACGAGTTTGTCGAGGCGGGGCTGGGATGTCGCTGCGTGACGGATGAGCCGTGGGTCACTGCAGCTGAGACAGCGGAACTCGCCCTCGCCTGCCTCGCAGCCGGCAAGCGCGAGGAAGCCCGTGATTTGCTGGAGAACCTGGAGCCCTTGCGAGCCAACGACGGTGGATACTGGATGGGGTGGCAGTTCGCCGAGGACGTCATCTGGCCTTATGAGCGCCCGTCCTGGACGGCCGGGGCAATGATCATGGCACTCGACGCAGTTGAAGCCCTGACACCGGGGTCGAACCTGCTGATCCGAACGGTGTTACCAGAACTTCCGGAGACAGCCCCTAAGCCAGACGGCGAAGGACTTCCAGCGTTCCTGTTCGACTGACGACCTCGAACAGGCCGCTATCGCGCGCCAGCTTCCAGATCTCATAGGGCGGCCGCCCGCCATCTTCCGGATTGGGGAAGACGTCGTGTATGGCCAGGATACCGCCGGTGACGATGCGCCCGGCCCAGCCGCGATAATCCGTCAGCGCCGCCTCCATGGAATGCCCGCCATCGATGAACACCATGCCCAGGGACGTGGTCCAGTTGGCAGCGACAATGCCGGAACGGCCGATGAGCGGGATTACGCAATCTTCCAGCTTGGCGCGGTAGAGCGTGCGGCGCAGTTCGCGCAGCGTCTCCACGGCGCCCAGCTCGGCATCGAAGAGTTCAGGGTCGTGATACTCCTCACCCGGCTGATGTTCTTCCGAACCGCGATGATGATCCAACGTGTAGAGGACTGTGCCTGCCTCCCGAACGGCGGGCCCGAGATAGAGCGCGGACTTGCCGCAATAGGTTCCGATTTCCAGCACCGGTCCCAGGCGTCCGGCCTGGCGCGCCAGTTCGGCAAGGTGGTCGCCTTCCTCGGGCGCGAGGAAGCCTTTTACGTCATCCGGTGAAAGCATCAGGAAGAGGCGCCGGTCATCAGCGTGCGACGCAGCTGGGCAATATCATCGGCCCGGTCACGCAGCGCTTCTGCATCGCGGGCAAAACGCGCTCGGCGTGTTTCCAGCTCTGCAAGCTGGGTTTGCTCCAGCCCGCCCGCGATATCAGCCATGGCAGAATTGAACGTATCAAGGGCTTGCCGGGAATATCCAACGGCCCGTTCGAGATGTTCGATGTCTTCCGCCAGGGATGCGCGGGTCACTGCGGAGGGTTCACGGATCAGAACCTGGGCCGCGAAGTTCACGTCTCGGATAAGCGCATCGGCTTCGTCGAGGTCGGAAGCCAGTCTGGCCATGGACGCGTCTGCGACCAAAGCACCGGAATCCGTGTTGATCATGTACGGGATCTCGACCAGATATTCGACCGGAACGCCACGCTCGATCGGAGTATCGGAATTCTCGCTTTGTCCCGTGAGGCGGTTCATCCAACCGCCGGCCGACGTCATCGAACGGACGCGGTGAACCCAGCCTTGTTCGACATAGGTGTCTTCTAGACGTGTCACGGACGTTCTGAGGGCAGATTGGTGGACATTCTGGGCATCGCGCATGGACGGCAAGACCGATCCTGCAACAGAAATCGGTGCGCTTGCACACGCGCTGATCGTCAAACACGCGGCTATGGCAGCGGTTACGATCCCGGACTTCTTCATCGTCGAATGTCCCACAAAAAATACATCGGCCCCAATACACAGACAGTATCGAGTGTTGAGCGAATAGGCTATGGTTTATTCCGTTTAGAACTGCCTAACGAAATAACTTGCTATTGCGGCATATTTCATGATGGACGCTGGTTACACCCGACGCCTGCTTTACCCCCCGATACAACCGTATCGCAGCTATCGCCTGAATGTCGGCGACGGGCATGAATTGCATGTCGAGGAATGCGGACGGCCTGACGGTCTACCGATCGTCACCCTGCATGGCGGCCCGGGCGGAGGCATATCCCCTGCCCTGAGGCGTTTTTTCGATCCACAGCGCTATCGCATCATCCTGTTCGACCAGCGCGGCTGTGGCCGGTCCACACCACATGGTTCGCTGGAAAACAACACCACCCAGGCGCTGGTCGAAGACATGGAAAAGATCCGTGTCCAGGCCGGTATCGACAAATGGATCGTGTTTGGCGGGTCCTGGGGTGCAACGCTGGCCATGACCTATGCGCGCGACCATGCGGATCGCTGCCTCGGGCTGATCCTGCGCGGGATTTTCACCTGCACGCAGGCCGAGCTCGACTGGTTCTACAAACACGGCGCCAATGTCATGTTTCCGGACGCCTGGGAACGCCTGGTCGGCTCACTGACCAGCGAAGAGAGAGAGGATGTCGTCGCGGCCTATTATGCCCGCATGCTGGAAAATGACGTGGTGCGCCGACGCCCGGATGCTCTCGCCTGGGCACGCTGGGAAAGCGCCCTGATCTCGCTGGCAGGAGATCCGAGCGCGCCGCTGGCTGATCCCATCCGGGCAGATGGCCTGGCACGCATGGAGACGCATTATTTCGCAAATGGCGGGTTTTTCGAGCGGGATGGCGAATTGCTTGAGGATATTGGCAAGTTCAACCAGATCCCCGGTGTCATCGTCCAGGGACGATATGACGTCGTAACGCCCCCCAAAACGGCCTGGAGCCTTGCCCGGGTCTGGCCGCGAGCAAGGCTCCAGTTAATTGGCGATGCCGGCCATGCGGCCGGCGAGCCCGGCGTGGTCGACGCGCTGGTGCGCGCGACCGACGCCTTTGCAGATCAGATGGGCTAGCCCAGTCCCAGCATCGCGTTGAGCGTTCCACCTGCGAAACGCGCATCGAGACCCAGCACCAGAACCAGACCGACGATCGCCGGGATGATCCAGCGGATCATGAAGTGGAAGAAGCCGAACATGCGACCGGACGCGTGCGAAAGTTCTTCTTTCAGAATGGCCTTGGGCAGGACCCAGCCGGTGAACAATGCCACCAGGAAACCACCAAACGGAAGCAGGATCTCGCCAGACAGGACGTCCAGGAAACCACCACCAAAATCGGCCGAATACACAGAACCGGCACCGATCAGGAAAGCGATACCGCCCAGCATCCAGGCGATCTGCGTCCGACCGAAGTTCGAATGCTCGTCAAAGAAAGCCACCGTGGCTTCCAGCAACGAGATCGACGAGGTCAGGGCCGCGATGAAGGCCAGGAAGAAGAAGGCGCCGCCGATCAGATTACCCATTGGCATGGAGCCAAACAGGTTCGGAAGCGTGGTGAAGATCAGGCTCATGCCAGCAGCCGGGTCGACGCCAGCGGAGAAGACGATCGGGAAGATCATGAAGCCGGCGATCAGGGCAACAAGCGTGTCGGCACCCGAGATCAGGCCAGCGGATTCACCGATATTGGTGTCCTTGGTCAGGTAGGAACCGTAGGTGATCATGATCGCAGAGGCGACACCAACCGAGAAGAAGGCCTGGCCGAGCGCCGACACCATGGTACCGCCGTCAACACGGCTGAAGTCAGGCGTGAACAGGTAAGTGAAGGCCTGAACCGTGGAACCATCCGAGAAACCGCGGATAACAGCGAAGATCGTCAGCGCTGCCAGCATGACGAAGAAAAGCGGCATCAGAATGGTGACAACGCTTTCAATACCGCCCTTGAGGCCGCGCGACACGATCCAGCAGGTCAGCGCCATGAAGACGATCTGCCAGACGATCCCCCAGGTGCTGGTGCCGTAGAACATGTTGGCGCCAGCATCCGTGGCGAAACCGCCCATGAAACCTGCCGCCGACATGGCCATGACCTGGCCCGCGATCACAGAATATGTCGTCAGGACGAGGAAACCACCGGCCATACAGACCCAGCCCACAAAGGACCAGCTACCGGATTTCTTCGATTCCAGTGCCAGTTCTCGGGTCGAGCTGACAGCGGATTTCTGTGCGCGGCGACCGATGGTGAATTCCGCCATCAAAACCGGGAATGCGATCAGCGCCACACAGGCGATGTAGATCAATACGAAGGCAGAACCGCCGTTTTCACCCGTCTGGAACGGGAAACGCCAGAGATTGCCGAGACCGACTGCGGAACCGACCGCAGCCATGATAAATGCAAAACGCGACGACCAGTGCGCATGGGCACCCGGTGCTGGTGTTGCCGCCATGATACTCTCCCCTCCGGGCAGCCCCTCACCGGCCACCTCGTATAGCTACAAATCCCCGCGCACACTTCCCTATGCGGAAGGCCCGGTCAAGCTTGACAGCGCAGAGGATACTGGTCAGCCGAACAGCCCGACACCGCGTGGCGGCTCGGCATTGCGGTGGATATGGGCGCCGAGGATTAGCCCGAAGGCGACCAGAATGGACAGCACGACCGTGCCCCCGTAGGAAATCAGCGGCAAAGGCACGCCCACAACCGGCATCAGGCGCGAGACCATGCCGATATTGATGAAGACATAGAGTGCATAGGTCGTGATGAGTCCCATCGTCAGAAGACGCAGGAAGGGGCTCTTGCAGCTGACGGCAATGGCGACACCCTGTGCCATGATCAGCGCATTGATCGCCAGCACGGAAACCCCGCCGACAAAGCCGAACTCCTCGCCCAGGGCGGTGAAGATATAGTCGGTCTGCATCTCTGGAAGGAAACCCAGCTTGGACTGCGTACCCTCGAGATATCCCTTGCCGGTCATGCCCCCGGAGCCGAGCGTGATCACCGCCTGGTTGGGGTGGTAATTGATCCCCAGGGGGTCAAAATCTGGATTGGTGAAGGCCCTTACCCGGTCCATCTGGTATTCGGCCAGTATGTTCTCGAGGCCTACGACTGCAACGCCGATCACCCCCATCAGGCCAAGTCCGCCGACGATCAGGATGAACCACCAGCTCAGGCCGGCCATGAAGATAACGGCCAGTCCTGTCGCCATCAGCAGGAGCGTCGTGCCCAGATCTGGCTGGCCAATGATCAGCGCGGCTGGCGCGCCGATGATCATCATCGGTGGTATCAGGCCGGACAGCGAGGTCACCTTGTCGCTCGGCAGGTCGTGGTAGAAACGTGCCAGAGCCAGCACCAGGGCAACTTTCATGACCTCCGAGGGCTGAAGTCGCAGCGGTCCCAGATCGATCCAGCGCTGGGCGCCATTGATGGTCACCCCGGCAAATTCGACCAGGACAAGCAGTAACAAGGCACCGAAATAGATCGGATAAGCCGCGCCAATCCAGAAACGCGGCGGGAACATTGCCACGATCAGCATGCCGGTAAAACCGACACCGAGACGCAGGGCGTGACGCACCGCCCACGGGTTCCATTCCGCGCCGGCCAGCGAATACAGCATCGCCACGCCCGCCACGCCTAAAAGGCCTAGCAGCAGCACGAGGGACCAGTTGATTTCCATCATTTTGCCCGGCAGGTCGCGGGGCACGGTCTCGCGGAAAACAGCCATCAGATGCCTCCTCGCGTGGTGGACGGAGACAGCGAGGCAAAGACGCCCGGCCGGCTGGAGGGGTCACGCGCCACGGTCCGGCGCAAGATATCGCGCGCAGGCCGCGTCGCCGCACTGGAGCCGCCGCCATGTTCAACCACGACGACACATGCATACTTGGGATTATCGGCGGGCGCGTAACACATGAAAAGGCCATGGTCGCGCAGGCGCCAGGGCAGATCTTCCTGCTCCCTCACGCCCTGTTCGCGCTCTTCGGCGGTGATGGAATAGACCTGCGCCGTACCAGTCTTGCCGGCCATCTCTACGCCCTCAATACCCAATCCGCCCAGCGAGAATGACGTCCCGCCCTGTTCGTGCACGACGGCCCGCAGGCCCTCACGAACCCGGGCCATGGTGTCGTCACTGAGCCCCATATGCTGGGCAGGCGGTGTCATGGCGTTGCGGAAAAGGGTCGGCTGGACCGCACGGCCGGACGCGACGCGGGCCGTCATCACGGCGAGCTGCAAGGGAGACGCCAGGGTGAAACCCTGCCCGATGCCCGTGTTATAGGTGCGGCCGGTTGTCCAGGGCTGGTTGCGATTGGCCATCAGCCAGGCCGGGCTCGGGTTCAGCCCGCGCGCCACGCCCGCAATGCCGATATCAAACTCCTCGCCGATACCAAAGCGGGCCGCCATCTCATTGATGCGATCGATGCCCAGCCGCTCGGCAATCTCGTAGAAATAGATATCGCAGGACGTCTTTAACGCCTCATGCAGGTCCACACGACCATGCCCTTCCCGCCGCCAGCAATGGAAATCGCGATTGCCCAGGCGCGTCGAACCGGTACAGCGCACGCTCTCGGACGGTTCGATTATGCCCGCTTCCAGCGCTGCCGCGGCAACGACGGCCTTGAAGGTCGAACCGGGTGGATAAGTCCCCTGGATGGACTTGTGATAGAGCGGCCGGTGATCATTATCGCGATAACGCGCATAATCTGCCGAGGAGATACCGCGGACAAACAGGTTCGGGTCGAAAGACGGATTGGATACCAGCGCGATCAACTCACCGGTATTCACGTCGATCACAACAGCAGATGCACTCTCATCGCCCAGTCGTTCGGATGCGAAACGCTGGATGTCCGCATCCAGGGTCAGCACAACATCCATGCCCTGACTGGGATCAACGGACTGGTCCGGGATCTCGCGGATAATGCGGCCTGCCGCATCCACCTCGGTCTTCAGGGCACCGGCGGCACCACGAAGGTCGTGTTCACGCGCAATTTCGACACCATTCTTGCCAACGCGAAAACCCGGCTGGCGGAGCAGGCGCTCGGCATCGGGATGGTCATTGGCGATATCATCCTCGTTCGGCGTCTGCACATAACCCACAACATGGGCAAAGGCCTCGCCGTAAGGATAATTGCGCACTTCCTCGACATCCGGCGTGATGCCCGGAATGTCCGGCGCATAGAGATTGACCGTCGAGAAGGTCTGCCAGTCCAGATCGTTGGCGACGGTGATCGGCTGGAAACTGCGATTCTGGCGCGCCCGGCGGTGGATCAGATCGCGGCGCCCCTGCGAGATCGTCATATGGCGGCCGAGCAGATCCAGCGACGTATCGATGTCGCTGGTGCCTTCCGGCGTCAGCAGGATGCGATAGCTGTCGCGATTGTCCGCTATGGGCACCCCGAAACGATCGAGAATGCGCCCGCGCGATGGCGGTGTAAGCTGGAAATTGAACTGATTGTCTTCCGACAACAGGCGATACCGCTCGCTGTCCAGCACCTGGAGCGCATAGAGGCGTGCGCCGAGAATAGTGAAGCCCAGCGCCCCTGCGCCGGAGAGCAAGAGAGCCCGGCGGGTGAATTTGAGTTCCTGTTCCTGGCGATCTGCGCGCATCTTTCCTCGCGATCACCCCCCGATGAAACCTGACCGGCTGCCGCGCCGGCGACGCACAGCCAGAAAGGCCAGCATCGGAAACATCAGGATTGAGGCAATGGTCTCAATGATCAAGGGCTGAAGATGCGGCATCTCACCCAGCGCAAAGAAACCGGCAGAAAAGGCAATGGCCTGGGCCAGCAAAAGCGTTCCCCCGAACCGCAGGACAATCGGCGGCAGATCTCTCGGCATGCCGTCCTCGCCGCGAAAACGGAACACCGAGATCGATACCAGGTAGGACAACGCCCAGATGCCCATCGGCGCTCCGGTCAACAGGTCCTGGGTGATGCCGATCGCGAAAACGGCAATCGGCGGCATGAAATAGGGACGCAGGCCCGACCACAGGAAAATCACCATCAAAGGCCAGGTGGGCATGATGGTGATGCCTTCGATGAGGCGCGTCGGAGCGGCCTGGAACAAGAGCGCCGCCACAACCGACAGCACACAACCCAGCGCGGACCAGTAAGGTGCAGAGCGTTCCTGGGGTTTTCTCATTGCCCGCCCTCCTCGGTTGCGGGCTGCGTAGTGTCGCCTGCTTCGACCGGTGCAGTTTCTGCGGGTGCCGGCAGGTCCGTTTCAACCTCTGCCGAAGCAGTCTCAGCTTCCTCTCGCTGCGGGATAACCGCAGGCACATAGGGCCAGACCCAGACAAAATCGATCGGCGCCTGGTCTGAATAGAGCTCGACCCGCCAGCCGCCATCCCGCGTCGGCACGGCCACACCGACTGGCAAGCCCCGTGGCAGGACGCCGTCATCACCGGAAGAAACAATACGATCACCGGCCTCGATATCGGGATTACGTCCGAGATATTGCAGGCGCGGGTACTCGGAATTGTCGCCGGTCAGGATGGCGCGGGAATTGGACCGGTCCACCATCACCGGGATGTTCGAGTTCAGGTCGGTCAGCAGAAGTACGCGTGCCGAACGCTCGCCGGTCTCGTAGACACGTCCGACCAGGCCGTAGAGATTGATGACGGGATACCCGTCGGCAATGCCGGCGTTTCTGCCACGACCGATCAGACGGGCATGCACAAAGGGGCCACGCGGATCCGCTACAGTCCAGGCACCGATCCGGTCCTGGGTCGCCTGCGTCTGTACGTTCAGGGCGCTTTCATAGACCTCGATACGGTCGCGCTGGCGATAGGCCAGGTCTTCCCAGTAACGCGCCTCGATCAGTTGCTGGCGCAGCTCGGCATTTTCGGCCGCCAGGTCACCCTGCATCCGGAAATAGGGTCCAATACCCTTCACCGCCCGGATGGGCTGCGCGGCCAGCTCAAGCAGTGGTGCTGCGATGTCGGTGAAAGAGGCACGAAAACCCGCAAAAGCCACTGATCTGGACGCCGGACGGTCGAACATGATCAGCGCGCTCGATACTACGATCAACATGATGAAGATCGTGCGCGAAAAGCGGACTCCATGTTCCGCATCGTGTCGTGCCGTGCGCCGTGACGCCAACGACTTACTCCTTCTCCCCCGCCCCGCTGTGTATTACACAGCTTCAGAGAGAATGGGACGCCAAACTTTCAAATCTTCTACCGCGCGACCGCAACCCAGCACCACGCAGGACAGGGCTTCATCGGCCAGGCTGACCGGCAGCCCCGTACGCTCACGCAGCTCGGTATCCAGGTTCCGCAACAGCGCGCCACCGCCGGTCAGGACAATACCCTTGTCGACGATGTCGGCAGCGAGTTCCGGCGGCGTGGCTTCCAGCGCCTGTTTAACCGCTTCCACGATCTGTTCGACCGGCTCGGAGAGACTGTCGGCAATCATGGCTTCGGTGACGGCGATTTCGCGCGGCACGCCATTCATCAGGTCACGACCCTTGATATCCAGCGACAGGCCCTCGCCTTTCACCGGCGGCATGGCCGAACCGATTTCCTTCTTGATACGCTCGGCAGACGTCTCACCGATCAACAGGTTCGCGGAACGGCGAATATAGTTGATGATCGCCTCGTCCATCTTGTCACCGCCGACGCGTACAGAACGGGAATAGACAATGCCGGACAGGGACATGACGGCGACCTCGGTGGTGCCACCGCCGATATCAACAATCATGGAACCGGTCGGCTCATCGATCGGCAGACCGGCACCGACGGCAGCCGCCATCGGCTCGTCGATCAGATAAACCTTGCGCGCACCGGCACCCAGCGCGGACTCATGGATCGCGCGGCGCTCTACGGCGGTCGCACCGGACGGCACACAGATCACGACCTGCGGGCTCACCATGGCGCGGCGATTGTGCACTTTCTGGATGAAATGCTTGATCATTTCCTCGGCGACATCGAAGTCGGCGATCACACCGTCACGCATCGGGCGGATGGCTTCGACATTGCCCGGCGTCTTGCCCAGCATCAGCTTGGCTTCAGCGCCCACGGCCTGGACGTGTTTTCGTCCCTTGTCGACCTTGTAGGCGACGACGGACGGTTCGTTCAGGACGACACCGCGTCCCTTGACGTAGACAAGCGTGTTCGCGGTGCCGAGGTCGATGGCAATATCCGCGGAAAGCAAACCAAAGAGGCTGTTGAGCATGGGCGCTGATTTCGGAAAGTGTGGCGACAAAGTCGCGTTGCAACTATTTTTCTTGTGCGATGATGCGAAAGATATTGCAAGGGGCGCGAAGGTCTAATTCCACAATTCTTCCGTCTTTTCAGGAAACAGCTGCAGCTGGTCGCGCGAGGCATCCAGACGGAGACGGGCTCAGGCGTCGGTTTTTTCCGGACGATTGCGGCGCAGCCAGCGGCGCGCCACCAGCATCAGGCCAATCCATGCGACCATGGCCGAGACCAGCAGGGCAATGACCATCGGGTCCTGACCATTGAAGAAATCCAGGATGATCTGCCAGCCCAGGCTGACAATGACGATCTTGCAGGCTGCACCAATCGCCAGGCCCAGGATAAACGCCCAGTAAGGCGTTCGCGTCACGCCAAAACCCATATTGACAACAATGAAGGGGCCGGACGGAACAAAGCGCACGATGATCGAGGCCAGCATGCCATTGCGGCCGATAAAGTCGGAGATGCGGTTGGCCCACTCCCCGCCATATCGTTGGACCAGGCTCGATCCGAACCTCAGCCCGAGCCAGTAATGCACGCTCGCGGCTGCCAGCGTGCCCAGCCAGGCATAGAGGAAGCCCTCGATGGCTCCGAAGGCGACGACAGCCGCGCCCATCAGGACAAATTGTGGAAAACCGACAAAGGACAAAGCGATGAAGATCGCGATCGTCAGCGGCAGGGCAAACCATTGCTCGGAAAGCCATGCAAACCAGCTCGCAACCGGGCTCTGGTCCGCATCAAACAGCATCTTGCCGGCTACAAACATCACGCCCAGGGCTGCAAACAGCGCCAGCGACACGAGCACAGCCCGCAACGCCTTGGCGTCCATACGCATGATGAAATTGATGATGCCGCTCATGAAGGCGCTGGCCCTTACTGGTTCACCCGCAACTACCTAAGCAGAGATCGAGCCAGCCGCAATCTTGATCAGCCGTTTGCGTTGTCTTCCAGCTCGCCGGACGCGATCAGCGAGAGCTTGGCGCGTTGCATGGCCAGAACCCCGAGCTGTTCGTCCAGGATCTTGAGCAGATCGCGGGCTTCCTGCTGATCGACCTCGCCCGGAGACCGGGCGGTTTCCGACAGGGATTCCATCAGGGCGGCGATATTGCGGGCATTGCGGCGGCTGGCTTCACCGGCCAGGGCCAGCCAGTCGGCGTCCTCGGCCTTTTCCAGCGGCACAAACAGGCCACCGGCCAGGGCTGCCAGGTGCTGGGCTGCGGCGGTGGCGCCGTCCTCGGTCAGCGCGCAGACGCGGGCATAGGAAATCTCGTTGGTCGAATCCGGGTCCGCCAGCGCATAGACACGCGTGCGGGAAAGGTCCAGCAATTCCATGACCTTGGGGATACCGCCCACTTCCTCGAACAGGCGCGCGACAACCTCTTTGGGTTCGCCATAAGGTCTTTGTTTTACCGGATTAAATGCCATTGCCAGCCCCTGCAATCCACTCTGGAACAATTCGTCTATTACAACTGATTGTGCATCTTGGCTATTTCGAGGCACCGTAGAGCCGTGAACGCAGATCCCGGCCCGCTTCCTCGATCTTCAAGGCCTCGTCCGCATCACGATCCGCGACCATAGCCTCACCCGCCTCATAGGTCTCGACCCATTTGCGCGCAAACCGATCGCTTTCAATGTCGACCATTGCGTCGTCGAAGACCTTGCGCAGTTCCGGGCCCGCAATCCGGTCCTCGATCTCCCGGGCACCAAATTCGGCCGTGTCGGAAATCGCCTTGTACATGCCGGCAATACCGCGCGACTGGATGAGGTCGGCCAGGTATTTGATCTCATGTACACAGTCGATATAGGCCATGCGCTCCGACACGCCGGCCGCCACCAGGCGGTCGAAACTCGCCTTGGCCAGCGCCACCATGCCGCCCACCAGGACCACCTGTTCGCCGAACAGGTCGGAGACCGTCTCTTCGCGGAAAGTCGTTGGGAAAATACCGACATTGCCCGACCCGATACCTGCCAGATACGCCAGCGCGATCTCTCGGGCCCGGCCAGAGGCATCCTGGTGCACAGCCCAGAAACCGATCAGGCCCTTGCCCTTTTCGAACTCCTGACGCACTGCGCCACCCGGCCCCTTCGCCGCCGCCAGGATGACATCGCAATCGGCGGGCGGTTTGATCAGATCGTAGTGAACCGAAAAGCCGTGACAGACGATCAGCGCCTGTCCCGGTTTTCTGTTGGGCGCGATCTCGGTATCCCAGATCTGGCGATGCGCTTCGTCCGCAGCGAGCAAGGCCACGGCATCTGCCCAGCCAGCCGCCTCCGCCAGCGTCACAACCTCGAACCCGTCCGCCTCGGCCTTTGCCCTGGACGGCGAGCCTGGTCGCAGGGCGATGCGGATATTCCTGGCGCCACTATCGCGCAGGCACAGCGCATGCGAACGGCCGTGATTGCCATAGCCAACGAGAGCAAGCTTCAGATCGAAAATGGGCGACAGATCGATATCGTCGTTATACAGCGCGTCAGTCATTGCCAGGGGGGCTTTCGGGAGAGGAATCGGGGAGCTGATAGGACCCGTCTCTGGTGCCCATGTCCAGCGGGCCTAACCCAGCAGGGCCGCGAGTTGTTTGCGCGCGTCATCTTTATGCAACGCTGTCACCCGGTCCCAGCTGGCCTGTTGATTACGGAACCAGGTCATCTGTCGCTTGGCGTAACGGCGGCTTTCTCGCTTGGCGATCTCGATCGCCGCGGTCAGCTCCAACTCGCCCGCCAGATGCGCGATCAGTTGCGGAACACCCAGCGCCTTCATGGCCGGCAGGTCAGGCGTAAGTCCGCGGTCTTTGAATGCAGCCACTTCCTCCAAGGCACCCTGGTCCAGCATGAGGTCAAAGCGAAGATCGATACGATCATAAAGCGCCTGGCGGTTCGGCTCGATGACGATGCCGCGCCAGGCGCGCTCACCCAGGAGCGGCGTCGTCTCGGCATGATAGCTCGACAGAGCCCGGCCCGTTTCCCAGCCCACCTCCACCAAGCGTAACAGGCGTTGCCGGTCCGCCGGCTTGACCTTCGCGGCGGAGACCGGGTCCTGGCGTTCGGCCTCTGCGCGGACGGCGTCCAGACCGCCCTCTTCCAGCAAACGCGCGGCCTTCGCCCGGGTCCCGGGCGAGATCTCAGGCACGGGCGCCAGACCAATCGTCAAGGCATTGAAATACAGACCGGTTCCGCCCACCAGGATCGGTGTTTTTCCACGCGAGACAATGTCGTCAAACCGGGCCAGGGCCGCCTGGCTCCACTCGCCGACCGACCAGCGAAGACCGGGATCAACCGTGCCAAACAAGTGATGCGGCGCAGCGGCGCGCTCGTCCTCATCCGGGCAGGCCGTGATAATTGGCAACCCCTCATAGATCTGCATGGAGTCGGCATTGATAATCTCGCCGTCCAGCCGTCGAGCTGCCTCGATTGCCAGCGCTGTCTTCCCGGCCGCTGTCGGCCCGGCAATCAGCAGGATCGGTGTCACGAGCGGATCGACTGCATCACATACTGACCGCTGCGATTGAGCTGGAAGCGCAACGGTCCATCCGCTTCGTCCGTGATGGCACGGATATCGGCGATGGTCTCAACCGTGACGAATTCGACCTGCTCGATGACATCACCAGGGCGCACCTTGCCAGCCGCATCGGACGTCGGATCAACCTCGGTGACCAGCACACCCTCAGCATCGGGGTGCACACGATAGCGACGCCGGTTCTGCGGCGTGAGCGGTCCCAGCGTCATGCCAAAGACCTCGTTCTCGGCACCCGTGCGCGGAATGATGACGTCGACATTTGAGGTTTCCTCGAGCTCATCGCCCTCCTCGACCAATTCACCAATGGTGATAGTCCGGGTCATGCGACGATCGCGACGCACGATTTCCAGTTCGACCGTGGCACCGATCTCGGTTTCCGCGACCTGGCGGGTGAAGAATCGGTCATCGCGCACACGGCGACCGTCAAAGGTCAGCACCAGATCGCCCTGGCGCAGCCCGCCTTCTTCTGCCGGGCTGCCATCCTCGATATTGCCCAGGATCACGCCATAGGGTGTGTCCAGATCATAACTCTCGGCCAGGTCGGGGGTGACGGGCTGAACCCGCACACCCAGCCATCCGCGGCGGGTCTCGCCGAACTCGACCAGCTGGTCGACAACACGCGTGGCGATATTGGACGGGATGGACAGCGAGATGCCGACACTGGCACCGGTTGGCGACAGGATCATCGTGTTCACGCCCACCACATCACCGCTCATATTGAACAGCGGACCACCGGAGTTACCCGTATTGATTGCCACATCCGTCTGGATGTAGTCGTCATAACGACCGCCGGCATCACGACCCCGCGCCGAGACGACACCAGCCGTCAACGTACCGCCCAGACCAAACGGATTACCGATCGCGATGACCCAGTCACCCACCCGGGCCCCATCACTGTCACCAAAGGCGACAAACGGCATGGCCTCGTCGGTTTCCATGCGCAGCACAGCCAGGTCCGTGACCGGATCGGTGCCGATGACCTGGGCCGGGAAAACCCGTCCGTCCGGCAGGGAAACCTCGACCTCGTCTGCACCATCAATCACATGGTTATTGGTGACGACGATGCCTTCGGGGTCGATGATGAAGCCTGAGCCCAGCGAGTTGGCGATGCGCGGACCATCGCCAAAAATATCGTTGAAACGCTCGAGCGGAGACCCTTCCGGGAAATCCGGCAGGCGATCATCACTGTCCAGACGCTGCGCGGCGGCGATATTGACCACGGCCGGAGACAGGCGCTCGGCAAGGTCGGCGAACCCGTCCGGTGCAGGGTGAGCGGTGACGGCACCGGGCGTGGTCAGCATCAATACGACGGTCAGGACTGGGGCCAGAAAACGAAACATACAGTTCTGCTCACATCTCAGGTGATTACACGTTAACCCCTGAATACCCCCAAGCACGGCAGGCCCGCAACCGGCCTAACGGCATCGTCATGAATTCGTGTGGATTTCGAAACGAAAACAGCCCCGCCGATGGCGGGGCTGTGATCTGTTTTCAGAGCCGCTGGACTATTGTCCGGTCTGGCTGCCGAAGTATTCGAAGAACTCGCTGTCTGGCGGAATGACGATAGGTGTTCCGTTCTGGATGGCCAGTTCATACGCTTGCATGGAGCGGTAGAATTCAAAGAATTCCACGTCGCGACCATAGGCCGTTGCGTAGATCGCGTTCCGCTGGGCATCACCCTCACCGCGGATGCGTTCGCTTTCCGCGCGCGCCTCGGCCTGGATGATCGTCGCCTGGCGATCCGCGTCAGCACGGATCTCAGTCGCGTCCTGCTCACCTTCAGCGCGAATGCGGGCGGCTTCCTGTTCACGCTCCGAGCGCATGCGCTGGAAGACACGTTCAGCAATCTGTTGTGGAAGGTCAGCGCGCAGGATGCGGACATCGATGACTTCGATGCCGAGATCCTGTGTGGCGACCTGGGCCTCAACCTGTGTCTGGACCCGTTCCATCAGCGTCGCACGCTGACCGGAAATCACGTCCTGGGACGGGATGGAAGCAATAACGCCTCGCAGGCTGTCATCCATGATCGAACGCAGGCGCAGCTGGGCACCGCGCTCATCACGAACCGTCTGGTAGAAGCGCAGCGGGTCAACTATGCGGTAACGCAGAAAGGCATCCACAACAAGGCGCACCTGGTCGGAAGCCTGGATTTCCTCCGGCTGCATGTCGAACTCGACATTGCGGCGGTCAAACTTCAGCACGTCCATGATGAACGGCACTTTGAAGTGGAGCCCCGCTTCATCGCCGTTTTCATTGACGCTCTCGACTGGCTCACCAAGGCGCAGGATCAGGGCCTGCTCCCGCTCATTGACCGTGTAGATACTCTGGAGGCCGATGAATACGGTGACACCCAGAATTACAAGTCCAAGAGTTCTAAACATTAATTGCCTCCCGAACGACGGTTATTGCCAAGCTCGTTGAGCGGCAGGTACGGCAATGCGCCGGCCTCACCGTCCAGAACGAGCAGGTCGGAACGACCCAGGACGAGTTCCATCGTCTCCAGATACATGCGGCGACGGGTCACTTCCGGTGCCAGTGCATACTGGTCATAGATCGACACAAAACGATCGGCATCACCCTGCGCCTGGGCAATCACGGAGTCGCGATAGGCCTGGGCAGACTGGGTCAGCTGGGCGGCAACACCACGCGCTGCCGGAATGACCCGGTTCGCATGGGCGGTCGCTTCCAGACGCGCACGCTCGGCATCCTGCTCCGCGACATCGACGTCACGGAAGGCTGCGATAACACTTTCCGGCGGCTGGGCGGTCTGCAGGTTGATCTGCAGGACCTGGATACCCGCCTCGTACTCGTTCAGGGTCGCCTGAACCAGTTCGCGCGTTCGCTGGGACACCTCACCACGACCTTCCGTGATGATGAATTCCAATTCCGAGGTGCCGATGACTTCACGCATCGCGCTTTCGGAAACCGCTCGAACAGTGCTCTCCGGGTTACGGACATTGAAAAGGAAGTCGCGGACCCCGTCCGGATAGGACAGATCCACACGCCACTGAACGGCAAAGTCAATATCGACGATGTTTTCGTCGCGCGTCAGCATCTGACCTTCCTGGCCGGTGCCGATGGTCAGCGACTGGGTGGTCGTCACTTCCGGCAGCATCACGGTCTCGAGCGGAGACGGCAGCTTGAAGTGCAGACCCGGCTGGGTGGTCCGGCTGTATTCACCGAAACGCAGAACCACACCGTTCTCGTTCGGTCCAACCTGGTACCAGCCGCTGGACGCGAACCAGACACCGATCAGCACCAGCAGGATCAGGCTGAAGCTGAAAAAGCCCCCGCCCTTCTTGCCATCGCCGCCGGCACCACCGCCCTTGCCGCCAAACATGCGGCCGAGGCTGTTTTGCATCTGGCGGACGACCTCGTCGAGATCCGGCGGTTGGTCACCGCCACCGCCGCCACCCCCGTTGGGGCGCTGGCCCCAAGGGTTCTGTCCGTTGTTATTGCCGCCGCCGGATCCCCAAGGACCCTGGCCGCCGCCTTGATTGTCATTCCATGGCATGGAGTGGTTCAATCCTTCTGTCGTGTATCAGGATGTAAATGAACGCATGCGCGCTCAGGTTCAAGTCTGATACTGCGGGACGCGCGGAGGGAGAATCCCCCCACGTTGGAAACTTGTTCAGGCGCGTTCAAGCGCGCGGAAGACAAAGGCGTGATCATCCGCCTCGCTGGCAGGATAAACCTCCCGGCCGAGCTCGGACCAGTCTTTTTCTGCAAACTCAGGAAATGCCGCATCACCAGCGGGCGCGGCATCGACTTCTGTCAGGTAGAGACGGTCTGCCACGGTCATGGCGGCGGCATAGATCTGGGCGCCTCCGATCACGAAGACTTCATCGACCCGGTCAGTATTGGCCTGAATGAACGCCGCATCGAATGCATCGCCCATATCCCCCACGACCTGAGCGCCCTCGGCCGTGTATCCCGCCTGTCGCGTCACCACGATATTGAGCCGCCCGGGCAAGGGCTTGCGCGGCAGGCTTTCCCAGGTCTTGCGCCCCATGATGACGGGCTTGCCCTTGGTCACGGCTTTGAAAAGCCTGAGATCGGAACTCAGGCGCCAAGGCAGATCCCCGTCCGATCCGATGATATTATTGCGCCCGCGCGCCGCGATCAGGCTGATCCTGGGAATGATGGTGTTCATGTCTACTCGTCCTGGCTGGAAGCATATCCAAGAGCGGCGGCCGAGATGGCCTGTTCGATGGCGATCTCCGTTTGCAGACCGTCATAACGCTGTTGTCCGATCAGCGCGATGAGATTGGAGCGCGCCTCATCGACCGGCTTGTGACCTCGGCAGGACAATTCCGCCTTCACGGTCGCGCGACGGAAGACAAGCTGGAAAAGACCAAGCCCGCCCGACTGGATCGTCGCGGAAACACCGGACTTCGCGATCACCGTCGGCGCGCTGGTCGGCATGGTTCAGACCGCGACCGGGGCGGAAATGCGCGGATACGGATCATAGCCCTCCAGCGCGATGTCCTCGTACTCGAAGGAGAAGAGGTCTTTTGCATCCGGATTGAGTTTCAGCTGCGGCAGCGCTCGCGGCGTACGCGAAAGCTGTTCGCTCACCTGTTCCATGTGATTGGAATAGATGTGCGCATCACCGAAGGTGTGGATGTATTCACCCGGCTCCAGTCCGCAAACCTGCGCCACCATGGCCGTCAACAAGGCGTAGGACGCGATATTGAACGGCACGCCGAGGAACATGTCCGCCGAGCGCTGATAGAGCTGGCAGGAGAGTTTCCCGTTGGCGATATTGAACTGGTAGAGCGTGTGACAGGGCGGCAGCGCCATGTTCGGCACATCGACCGGATTCCAGCCGGACACGATCAGCCGGCGCGAGGACGGGTTTTCCCGAATCTGCTTGATGATGTTGGAGAGCTGGTCGATCTCGGTGCCGTCCGGGCCTTCCCAGCGGCGCCATTGTTTGCCGTAGACAGGACCCAGATCGCCGTTTTCATCGGCCCACTCATCCCAGATGCTGACGCCGCGCTCCTGCAGCCATTTCACATTGGTTTCCCCACGCAGGAACCAGAGGAGTTCAATGGCGATGGATTTGAAATGGACCTTCTTGGTGGTCAGCAGTGGAAAGCCTTCCGACAGGTCACAGCGCAACTGGCGACCGAAAACGGCACGCGTGCCCACGCCAGTACGGTCATTTTGCTCGGCACCGTTTTCCAGGATGTCGCGCAGCAGATCCAGATAGGCATACTCGGCCTTGGAACCAACTGATTGGGTCGCCTTGCCCGCTCCATCCAGTGTCACTGCTTCAGCCATCACATACCTCGCTGTTCTAACCGGGAAGACTAGACCGCGATTCGATCCGGCGGAATGGTGCCCGACAGGCATCTCCACAGGAAATACATAGCGGGCATGCCCAGATTTTGCTTGCCTGGCCGGTGCGATCCTGTAGCTTTCGCGCACAGAACATTACCAGAACATTCCAAATTTCATCAACAGGGAGAAGATGATGATCGGATACGTGACCCTCGGCACCAATGACATGGCCACGGCCGCTGCATTTTATGACAAGCTGTGTGCAGAGTTTGGTGTCGGCCGCATGATGGAAGACGAGAACTTCATCGCCTGGGCCAATCCGGGCCAGGGAGCCGGTATCGGCCTGACCAAGCCCTTTGATGGCAATGCCGCCTCGGTGGGCAATGGTGTGATGGTCGCCTTCCAGGCCAAGGATTCCGAACAGGTCGACAAGGTTTACAAACTGGCGGTCGAGGAACTGGGCGCCAAATGCGAAGGCCCCGCCGGTCCGCGCGGCGATGGAAGCTTCTATGCGGGCTATTTCCGAGACCCTGATGGTCACAAGCTGAACGTTTTCTGCATGGGCTAAGCCCTGCCTCACCTTGACCACCCCGATCTTGCGGGCTCTTTTGCCCGTGAGACTCGGGGGATCAGGTGGACAAAACAGACACTTCCAAGGGCGGCCGCTCGACAGACACCAACTCGTCGCAAACCGGTGATGCGACTTGCGCCAATTGTGGCGCGACTCTGGTCGGTCCGTTCTGCCAGGACTGCGGTCAGTCCGCCGAGGACATTCGGCGCCCGGCCTGGACCCTTTTGACCGATCTGATCGGTAGTATTTTTGTCTGGGAAGGCAAATTCTTTTCCACCCTGCGACGCCTCTACTCCCAGCCTGGCCGGGTAGCGCGCGACTATGTCGACGGCCGACGCCAGAGCCATACCGCCCCCATCCGCATCTACCTGATCATCAGCCTGCTGTTTTTCCTGCTCATGTCCGCCGCCGGCGTGCGGGTCATCGGGGTCAGTATTTCTCCCTCCGCAGAGACCGTACGCGCGCAATCGGCCGAGACCATTGCTGCGCGAACCGCCGCAATCGATGCGGCTATGGCGAGGCGTAGCGTGTCCCGTTCCCCCGACGACACGCCGTCCAACTTCTTTGAAACATCCACCTGTGGTGTCATGCCGGGTCCTGATGAAATCCGCCCGAGCGGTGACCTTGTCTATTCACGCGATACCGAGCTCCAGATCGAACTCTTCCAGTTTGGCGCCGCGCCGGAGGGGCGCGCTTTGCCCGATACAGCGGATTGCCGGACCGAGTTCGAAATCGGTGGCGACCCGATGAGCCTGGGCCCTCCCTCGCGTTTTGCCGTGCAGTTTCCCGCCCGCTTCGAACAGGGCGTCACTGCCGCCGCAGCGCAGTCCCTGATCCTGATGGTTGTCGCCTTCGCCATCCTCAATCTGGTGGTTCACCCGCGACGCCGCATGATCGAACACGTGGTCTTTTCACTCTACTGGCACGCCACCTATCTGCCGCTCATCGCCCTGCTGGTGCTCGGTGCACGTGTGAACCAGGGCTGGACTCCCGGCATAATCGCACTGGCCATACTCGGCTTTGCGAGCGTCCTCAGCTACCAGGCCCTGAACGATCGGGGGTTTTACCGGTCCAGCTGGATCGGCGCGGTCCTGCGCAGCGTGTTTCTGCAACTCTGCTACAATCTGTGCATCGGCTTGCTGGCGATTGCGCTCATCGTCACCGGCTATTGAGACGACCTGCCAGCCTCCCTTCAAATCGCCACTATCCGTCGCTATATTAATCAGCGCCGGTTCGCCGGCTATGGCGATAAACGCGCTCGTAATAACCGGACTGGACCCGGGGGCAGTACCCGGCGGCTCCACCAATCATCCCTGCGCAAGTTGGGAATCTGACCTGAACTGCCATTGGCAAGCGAAGGTCTCTGTGGGGGCCGAAACAGGATCGACAGACGGGTAAAGGGGATTGCTTTCGCTCGGGTGAGGCCCGTTACAGGCTCGATTTTATAGTTGCTAATGACAACTACGCTGAAGAGGTAGCTCTCGCTGCATAAGCAGCGCGGGACATCTCGCTAAAACTCCTATTCCCTTTAGCCGGAATAGGCGGGGCTCGGAGGCGCCTGGCAACAGAAGCCTCCACTTTCCCCTGCACTTCCTGACACTTCCTT
Organism: Maricaulis sp. MIT060901; assembly: GCF_047123815.1. Lineage (NCBI taxonomy): Bacteria > Pseudomonadati > Pseudomonadota > Alphaproteobacteria > Maricaulales > Maricaulaceae > Maricaulis > Maricaulis sp. MIT060901. The sequence continues at coordinate 2,672,322 of NZ_CP138920.1, read as the reverse complement.
ATAATTTATCATTCATCAACCCATTCGTTTCATCATGGAACCAGTTGATTCGGGGAAGTGTGAACATGCCTGATGGGTCGAATATTGACTGGCTGGATGTTTCCACGCTCTCAATCTCCACGCGGGCGCCGCAGGCCCCCATGAATGGCTCAGCACGATTGAGAAAGTCTCCGAGCGGAACCACACTGGCAGACCGGTCCGATACCTTTTTGACCTTTCAGCAACCGGAATGACTGTTTCGGAGAATGACGCTACCGATCTGGCTGGATTCTTTCTGGACCTCATCCCGTCGAAAACCGCCATCGCCCTCGTGAGTGACAATGTCGAGCATCCGGGACCTGGCGAGCTGGCTTTCCGCAATGTGCTGCGAAAAGGCGGGTTCGAGGTCTGCGTTTTCAGTGAACTCGCCACGGCTCAGGTCTGGCTGTCGTTGTTTGTCTCGAGTTGTGACCGCAAGGAGCTGACCTGTGGGCCAGATTGCGAATTTGCGCTTGAGCGCACCTGTCCAGCCAATGATCTGAGCTGAACATCGCGCAACAAGGATCACGCGCATAACGCCTGTGACCTCGCTCGAAATGGGAAAATCACCCGCCTGAAGCGATCAGCGCGACAGATCTTCCCGTATTAAAAGATAGATTGCAGTTGAGAGGCCAGATTTCGTTGACGAGCCACAAGTCTCCGCTACGCTGCTCCCATGAGATCCGGGGGTAAGCCAATGGCGAAAGATCTTATGCGTTATGACGTCATGGCGCAGGAAGCATTGCGTGGTGTTGTAAAACAAGCACTGCACAAGGCGGCAGGTCCGGGGGGACTGCCGGGACAACATCATTTCTACATCACTTTCCGCACGCGTGGCCGCGGCGTGGATATTGATGATTCTCTGATGGAAAAATATCCGGAAGAGATGACGATCGTGCTGGAACACCAGTTCTGGGATCTGGATATTTCCGACGCGGGTTTCGAGGTCACTCTCAAATTCTCCGGCGTTCCGAAATATCTCAAGGTTCCCTTCTCGGCTGTCTCGCGTTTCCACGATCCGAGCGTCGGTTTCCACCTGCAGTTCGAACACGAGGTGGAAGACGAAAATGTCGCCGTCGCGTTGCCCGAAACCGTAGCCTCCGACAATGAGGACGAGGTCAAGGCGACCGGTTCAGACGATGATGGCGCCCAGGTGGTCAGCCTCGACAGTTTCCGCAAAAAATAATGCGTATGCAAAAGCCGGTGCCCGCCGACCTGGCCGCCGGCAAAGAGATTGTGCCGCTGGCGGATGATGAAATCCTGCAGCGGTTGAACTCCATTGGAGAGCACGAACACGCAGCCGGCCTGCTGGGGTTTCACCCGCGCGATTTCAGTGTGGATGAGCAATGGCTTGAGGCAAATTTCAACCCCGACCCGCGCTGCGCCAATCTGCGCGGCGGGGTCCAGGGCGGCATGATCTGCGCCATGCTCGACGAGGTGATGTCACTGTCCGTCGTCGTGGCCGAACGCTTTACGATTGGCGTTCCCACACTGGAATTGAAGACAAGCTTCATGGCGCCCCTGCCACTGGGGAGCTGCAAGGCCCGCGGGCAGGCGCTGCGGATCGGCCGCAATGTGGCGTTCATGGAGGGCATTGTCTGGACAGCTGAAGGCGAGATCGCAGCGCGCGCCAGCGCCACCTGCCAGGTCCGTCGCTCCTCCCGTATTCGCAAGACCTGATGGCGAACCCGGCCGATACCGATTCCGGGAAATGGCTGTCCATAACCTTGATCGTGCTCGCCCAGATCCTGGCATTGTCGGTGTGGTTTTCCGGGACGGCTGCCCTGCCCGCCATCCTCGAGGTTTACACCCTAGGCGCTGGCAAACAGGCGGCCCTGACGAGTTCTGTCCAGGCAGGTTTTGTATTGGCGGCGCTGTTCAGCGCAGTGTTCAGCCTGCCGGACCGGTTCAACCCTCGTCACCTGTTTGCGGGCGGCGCTCTGATCGCTGCAGCATCCAATCTCCTGGCCCTGCAGCTTGCCCCCGACAGCTGGTGGCTGGTGTTCAGTCGTTTCACCGCAGGAGCCGCGCTTGCGCTGGTCTATCCGGTCGGGATGAAACTGGCAGCGAGCTGGGCAAAGGGCGATGCCGGACTGTTGGTCGGCCTCCTCGTCGGTGCGTTGACGCTGGGATCTGCCTCGCCTTTCCTGCTGTCCATTTCCGGCGCCAGTTCAGACTGGCAGACCCCCATTCGGCTGGCCGCTATCGGTGCCGGCCTGGCAGCTGTAACCATCCTGTTTGCGCGCGGTGGCCCCGGTCTTCGACCTGCCGCTAGATTTGATCCCGGCGCGATCCTGCTCGCTGTTCGGAACCCGGCACTGCGCTTGGCCAATCTGGGCTATCTCGGACACATGTGGGAGCTCTATGCGATGTGGGCCTGGATCGGCGCCTTCTCCCACGCCTATTGGAATGCCCGTGGCGCATCAGCAAACCTCGCCGACCTCACCGCCTTTGCCGTCATCGGCAGCGGCGCGCTGGCCTGCGTTGTCGCGGGAGGCCTGGCAGACCAGTTCGGACGCACCCGGGTGACCTCGGTAGCGATGGCGATTTCGGGCAGTTGCGCCCTGCTGGCCGGGCTGGCCTTCAACGCGCCGCCCTGGGTCCTGATGCCCATCCTGATCATCTGGGGTCTGAGCATTATCGCCGACAGCGCCCAGTTCTCGACCGCAATCACCGAGCTCGCTCCACCGGACCGGGCCGGCACCTTGCTGACGGTACAAACTGCGCTGGGCTTCACTCTGACTATCCTCATGGTCCAGATCCTGCCCAGCTGGATCGCATTCGCCGGCTGGAGCTGGGCCTTTGCCCCGCTGGCCATTGGCCCTTTTCTGGGCGTGTGGGCAATGCTGAGCCTGCGCCGTCTACCTGAAGCGAAGAAGATGGCGAGCGGGAAACGCTGACGCTTCCCGCCCTCCGGATCAATCCAGATCGAAGACTTCACGGAAGAACATGGTCTCCGCCTCTCGCTGGAAATCGCGATTGGATTTCTTGCGGAATCCATGGCCCTCATCATTGGCCAGCAGATACCATGGGTCACCGCCAACCTCGCGCACTCGAGCCAGGATCTGCTCGGCCTCACTGGCCGGGACACGCGGATCGTTCAGACCCTGGATGATGAACAGAGGTGCCGTGATGCGATCTGCCTGGCGTGCCGGCGAAATTTCCTCGAAAAAGGCCGAGATATCCGGGTCACGTTCATCGCCATACTCTGCGCGGCGCAGGTCACGGCGATATCCCGCCGTGTTTTCCAGGAAGGTGCGGAAGTCCGAAATACCGACAATATCGACACCGCCGGCGAGACGATCCGAATAATGGACCATTGAAGCCAGAACCATATAACCACCATAGGATCCGCCATAGACAACAACCCGGTCCGCATCGAGATCAGGCTGCTGCGCCAGCCAGTCCAGAAGCGCCCCGATATCGCGGACGGAATCCTCGCGCTGGAAGACATTGTCCATCATCACATACTCGCGACCATAACCGCTGGAGCCACGCACATTCGGCGCGATGACCGCCGCGCCGAGCTCATTGAGCCAGTATTGGAAAGTCGAGGAAAACCCGGGTCGGTACTGGCCTTCCGGCCCGCCGTGGATCGAGATGATCACCGGATGCGGCCCCTCACTGTCCGGGCGATAGACAAAGGCGGGCACTTCGAGACCGTCAAAGCTCTCGAAACTGATCAGCTCCGGCTCGACAAAGGTCTCGGTGTTCAAACCGCCTACCTCGCTCTGGGTCCAGCGGGTCAGCTCGCGGTCCTGGTGATTGTAAATCCAGGCATCGCTTGGCGAGGTCGCCGCATTGAGAGTGAAACCGATACGCTCCCCGGCGTCATCCCACTGCATGCCTCCAATCAGGCCGACCGGCAATTGCGGCCCGGCGATCTCTCGCCCCGAACGCACATCCATCAGGCGGAGTTCGGAAACACCGCCGGCATTAAGCACATACGCCAGCGTTCGTCCGTCCGGAGACAGGTCCATGGCCTGCACATCCCAGCCGTGATCCGGCGAGACATCCGTCATCTCACCGGTCTCGACATTCATGCGCACGACACGCCGGAATTCCGCTCCGGCATCGGTGACCACCAGCATGGTCTCGCCGCCGGGCTCGAACTCATGCGCAGCATAGGCCACATCCATGTCCGGATTGAGCTGACGCACATCACCGTTGTCCGTGTTGATGACAAAAAGATCGCTGTGAGTGATTGAATAATAGCGGATCATGGCCAGTTGCGTGCCGTCGGCCGACCAGTCACCGGGGAAGACAGCGCCCTCGCCCTCGACCAGAACACGGCGGTCATCCGGGTTGTCCGAACTGGCGATCATGATGTCCCAGTCGGGATCGCCTTCAGTGGACCGGTACCAGGCGACATGCTCCCCATCTTCCGACCAGCTGGCTGAACCATTGCGGGTCTCGTCCTCGCTGACCTGGCGCACCCGTCCGCTCTGAGTATCGAAGACGAAGATCTGGAAATACTCGTCACCGCCACGATCGCGCGCAAAAATGAACTCGCCGCTGTCCCCCGGCCGCAGATTCGCGCCGCCGACCGGCTCGTCGTAATAGGTCAGCTGTGAACGCGCGCCCATTGGCATGTCCACGCGGTGGATCTGGCTGGTTTCACCAAAACGGGTGGAAATTAGGATGCCGCCATCCGGCAGAAACCCCTGGAAACCGGCGCCGCGCACATTTTGATAGGTCAGCAGGCGCTCACGCACCTCTTCCGGAATCTCCGGAATATTTTCCATTTCCAGATTGCCGCGCACGACGCGCTCGACCTGCCCATGCGCCAGTCCACCGAATGCCATCAGGCAGCTGGCCGCAAGAAGCTTGAGTGAATTCATGGCTCTCCCCTTGATATCCGGGAAGAACGCTAGGGCGCTGGAAACTCGACGTCCAGCGTATCACGTGAATGTGTGGAACTTGGCCGGGGTGTAATGTGAGAGCCCCCGCCCAGCCTCAGTAGCGACGCGCAGACGCCAGGTCAGGGCTGTCGGTGTCGACAATCCAGATCGGGTCGCCGCAAGCAAATCCCGGGGCGAAACGATCAGCCATCTCGCGCGCAAGCGCGTTTCCGCCGGACAGCCGGGTCACGTTCACATAGCCCACATGACAGGATTCCGCTTCGGAACCGGGGCGCAGCGCCGCAACGATCAGTATGCTGTTATTGCGCGCCTGACCTTCAGCATCGAAAGAGGTGGAATTGTAGCGGTGGATGGTCGCGAACGCATCGCCCGCCCCGTCCAGGCGCCATTCGATCACCGTGTGGAAGCCGCCAAAATTCCCGACATAGCCGCCATAGGGCATCTGCTCAGGCGCGTCATCGCGCCGACTGAACGCGCTGGCTGAGCCATGCTCACCGGTGTGGAAGAAGACATTCCAATCTCCAAGCCCCTCGCAGCGCTGTATGACTGAATAGCCGCCGCCCTCTTCAGTCTCACTGAGCGTGCGGCAATTCTCCTCGGTCAGATTGGAATAAAGACTATCCTGAGCATTCGCCTGACAGGCGAAAAGCGCCACACTAATCGGAATGGCTGCGAGAAATTTCATGACGTCCCCCTGATCTCGGAGACAGTCTAGATCATTGAAGTGGGCTGCCTAGTCAGCATCAGGCTATTTCAGCAACTTTCTCGCGCGCCATCGGACGCGCAGTCACGGAGATACGCGGGCGTTTCCCCATCACCTTGGTCACCAGCAGACGTTCGACCTGGCTGTCATCGTGGAAAACCACACCGGTCAGAGCATCCAGAACCGCCTTGGCGACATTGTCGACATCATGGACGGGGCTGTTTTCGCAACGCTCAATCCGGATGACGACTTCATAAGGCCCCCATTTCGGGCGCACACGCTTGAATTCGAGGCGGAAGAAATCCCCGATCAACGCCTTGAAACGACGTGTCTGCGTGGTCAGTGCGTCCACGCGTAGATTGAGCTCATCACCGGTCATAGCGGCCTGAACCTTCCCTCGCCCGATCCAGTTTTGCGCTTGCCCCCCACGGCTGTGCGCACATGCGTCTTGATCCGTCATGCCTGAGTGATACACGTCCGAATCGAAGTTCACCATCATCGAACAGCGTTAGCCGCGCTGCAAGGAGCCTCCCCTCATGAGCGAGATGCGCACAGAAACCGACAGCTTTGGTCCCCTGGAAGTCCCGGCCGATAAACTCTTCGGCGCCCAGACGGCCCGCTCCCTGATCAATTTCCCGATCGGCACGGAAACCATGCCGGAGCCCCTGATCCGCGCGCTGGGTATCGTCAAGCGCTCCGCCGCCCTGGCCAACAAGCGCCTAGACAATCTGGAACCGGAACTGGCCGACGCCATCGCCCAGGCAGCGCTGGAAGTCGCCGAAGGCAAGCTGAACGATCATTTCCCGCTCTCGGTCTGGCAGACCGGCTCCGGCACCCAGTCGAACATGAACACGAATGAGGTCGTCTCCAACCGCGCCATCCAGATCCTGGGCGGCACGGTCGGGTCGAAAGACCCGGTTCACCCGAACGACCACGTCAACCGGTCACAGAGCTCCAACGACACTTTCCCAACCGCCATGCACATCGCCGCGGCAGAGGAAATCTCCCACGCCCTGATCCCGGCCCTGCAAGAGCTGCACAATGCGCTCAATGACAAGCAGAACGCCTTCAAGGACATCATCAAGATCGGTCGCACCCACCTTCAGGACGCCACTCCGCTGACGCTGGGTCAGGAATTCTCCGGCTATACCGCTATGGTCGCCAATGGCATTCGCCGCGTCGAGGCCACCCTGCCGGCTTTACTGGAACTGGCCATGGGCGGCACGGCAGTGGGAACCGGTCTCAACACCAAGCCGGGTTACGCCGAAGCCTTTGCCGAGGAAGTGGCCAGCCTTACCAAGCTGGGCTTTGTCACGGCGCCGAACAAGTTCGAGGCGCTGGCGACCAAGGACGCCCTGGTCGAGGCGCATGGCGCACTCAACTCCGTGGCTGTCTCCCTGTTCAAGATCGCCAATGACATCCGCCTTCTGGGCTCCGGACCGCGCTCGGGCCTGGGCGAGATTGCCCTGCCGGAGAACGAGCCGGGTTCCTCCATCATGCCGGGCAAGGTCAATCCGACCCAGTGTGAAGCCATGACCATGGTCTGCACCCAGGTGATGGGCAATAACACCACCGTCTCCATGGCCGGCAGCCAGGGCCATTTCGAGCTCAACGTCTTCAAGCCGGTGATCATCTTCAACGTGCTTCAGTCCGTGCGCATCCTCGCCGATGCGGCCAGGACCTTCACCGAGAAGTGCGTGGTCGGCATCAAGGCGCGCGAAGACAATATCAAGGCACTGATGGAACGCTCTTTGATGCTGGTGACGGCACTCAACTCCACCATCGGTTATGACAATGCCACCATCGTCGCCAAGACGGCGCACAAGAACGGCACCACGCTGCGCGAGGAAGCCGTCAAGCTGGGCTTTGTCACCGAGGAACAGTTCGACGCCATTGTCCGCCCGGAACAGATGATCGGTCCGAAGGCGTAGGCTTGCTCCTCGACGATGAATATGAAAGCCGGGCTGTTTCAGTCCGGCTTTTCTGTATGGTGTGGTTATGACATCGAAACCCGTCAACCTCCGACAGTTCCGCAAGCGCAAACAGCGCGAGGACAAGGCCAGACAGGCCGAGGCCAATCGTGTGGAGTTCGGGACGCCGAAGGCCCTGCGCGAACCGGTTCAGCTGGAACGCGAGCGCCTGCTCCGAGAAGTCGAGGCGAAAAAGCTCGAAGGGAACACCTCGCCAGACGGGGAAGCGCCTAGTAAGGAGAATTAAGCGCCGGGTTACGCCCGTGACGCCGCTTGTACTCGCCCAGCAGGCGCTCCGCCTCGGCAACTTCGGAGAAGGTCTCGAAAAACATCATCGCCGACGGATAGGCCGGCTGATATCCGGCCGGGGGATCGAGTTCACGCTCAAAGGACCGCTTGAGCGAGCGCGCCGGCGAGATTTTCAACACGGACGCCAGATTGCCCTCATCCTCAAGCAACACGAAGACCCCGGGCGTGTCAGGGACACGTCCGGCGTGGAGTTTGGATAAGGGTATCGGCTTGTGCCAACGACGCATAACTCTACGACCAGTCTTCGATGGAACAGATTTGCCGCATTTAGCTCAAATCCGCACCCCAGTAGTCAGACTTCGGTAAGCAAGCCCTTAACCGATGCTCATCGCCAGTGTGCGACTGATCAATGCCTGGGGCTGTCCGCTTTCTTCGCGCCAGTGATTGAACGCGTCCTGGACGGCCTTCCCGGCCTTCTTTGACGTAGGCGCCTTGTCGATCACGCCCTCGCGAACGAGCGCCGCAACAACATCACCGGACACAATGAATGCATCCCAGCCGGAGAAACGCAGGAAGTACTGGCCGGTCATGCCGCCCAGCCGCGACCCCTTCTTGCCGAGAAACTCCTGCAAGCCGATCTGATCCTCGACCGGCCAATCGGCCAGGAAGGCACCAAACGAGCCGTGTTCGGCCACAACATCCTGGATCATCTGGGCATTTTGGATCGTCGCCATGATTTTCTGGCCGTTGCGAACGATGCGTTTGTCACTGACAAGGCGCTCGACATCCTCGTCGGAATAGAAGCTGACACGGGCCGGGTCGAAACCATGGAATGCCTCCTCGAACCCATCCCACTTGGCCTCGATCACCTTCCACACGAAGCCGGACTGGAAGACACGCTTGGTCATTTCGGCAAGCCAGCGACTGTCAGGCAGCGCGCGGATCTCGTCCCGGCTGCGCGGCGTGTAATACTCCTTCAGGCGCTCATCCAGATCGGGGTGATATCCCAGCGCCAGGTCACGAATTTCCTCGAATGATCGCATATTTGTCTCCTCTGCCTCCTATTTAGTGGCGGCCAAGGCGTGACGAAAGCTTGACGAAGGAAAAGAGCTTGGCTTTGTAGAGACATGCCCTTGATCAAGCGCTCTATTTCACTGTCCGGCCATCGCACCAGTCTGTCGCTGGAAAGCGAGTTCTGGGATGTGCTGGACGCCGCAGCCGCCGAACGCGGGCAATCCATGGCCAGCTTGATCGGAGAGATCGACGAGGCCCGCGGCGTGGAGCCACTGGCTTCATCCGTCCGCGTCTGGGTTCTGCGCGCCCTCCGGGACTAACCAGGTTCAGCTTGTATTCCACAGCCTTGCGAATGGGCAATGACCTGAAATCACCTCGCTTTGTCGTGCGCCCCAGTTGGCTGGAACGACACAAGGGCAACTGGCCAGCAAACACATCATCAGCTCCCCACTGGCCCGGCCTGCAAGCCGAGCCTTTTCTTTGCTCCACCTTGTCTATCCGTGCGACGCAGGACAAAGCTTTGCTGTGTCTGATTCCCCGCCTTCCACACCGCTCACCGGGCTGGTGCAATCCTTTCGAGATGGACGCGGACCCGCGCTCTGGCTGATGGGCCTGGTGGTCGGGCTGGTCGCTGGATATGCCACGCTCGGCCTGCGCCTGGGCATTGGGCTTGTTGAACAATTCGCCTTTGGTGCCACCGAGGAACACCTCGCCAGTACCGCGGCCAATTTCCCGGTCTGGCGACGCTGGGCCATCCCGGTGATCACCGGCATCGTCATTTCACTCATGCTTCTGCTCGGCGACCGGCTGGGCCTGTTGAAGAATTTCCGTTCGCGCGGTGTGACGGACGTGATCGAGGCCCGTGCCGTCGGCAAAGGCCAGATCGAGCTGAAATCCGGGCTGTATTCGGCACTCATGGCGTGCATTTCGCTGGGTGGCGGCGGCAGCGCGGGCCGCGAGGGGCCGGCCGTGCATCTTGGCGGCACGCTGGCATCGCTGGTTTCAAGGCTTGTCGGCCTCAATGCTCGCGGCAGCCGCATTCTCCTGGCCTGTGGCGCAGCAGCAGCCGTGTCCGCCAGTTTCAACGCGCCCGTAGCCGGTGCGCTGTTCGCGTTCGAGGTCGTACTCGGCCATTATGCCCTGCGCTCGATTGCGCCCGTTGCTGTGTCCAGCGTGGTGGGGGCATTGGTTGTTCGATATCATCTGGGCCAGGATCAGGTCTTCGGCTTCCTGGCCATGCATCAGGCTCATACCTGGGATTTCCCGGCCGCAGCGGTACTCGGCCTGGCTGCAGCCGGTCTTGCGGTGGTGTTCAATCGCGGTGTGCTGCACGGCAGTGCCTTCGTCGAGAACCGCGCGCGCGGCCTCAATATCCCACTCTGGACACTGCCCGTTCCCGGCGGCCTGTTGGTCGGCCTCATCGCGGTTTTTGCGCCGGAAGTGCTGGGCGTCGGTTATGAACCCACCTCCAATGCACTGGCGACACGGTACGTGTTCGGCGAGCTGATCTTGTTGCTGGTGCTCAAAACCCTCGCCACCCAAATCACCCTCGCCTTTCGCTTCGCTGGCGGCGTATTCTCGCCTTCCATCTATCTGGGCGCCATGCTGGGCTCTGCCTTCGGTCTTATCATGGCCCAGTTCATGGGCGGTGAAACTGCCGGTGCAGGCTTCTTTGCCGTGATCGGTATGGGCGCTGTGGCCGGCGCGGTTCTCGGCGCACCGCTATCGACGACGCTGATCGTGTTCGAACTCACCTCGAGTTACGAGGCCTCGGTCGCGGTTCTCGTCGCGGTTTCGCTCGCCACCGTGCTCACCCAGTCGGCTCAGGGAGGATCACTGTTCCAGAAACAGGTCCTGCGCCGGGGTTATGACATTTCCGGTGGTTCGAGCAGGCTTGTCCTGCAAATGGTTCGCGTGCGCGAATTCATGATGCCACTGGTCGAGTGGAGTTCCGACCAGGTCAAGGACGAGACCTGCTTCTATGAGGACGACACGCTGGGCCGGGCGATGGGTGTTCTCGACGCGGAACAGCTGGAGGGCGCTGCGGTGCGGGAGCGCAAAGGCGATCAGAATATCATCGGCTGGATCACCAAGGCCGATGCCCAGGCCGCCTATGCGAAAGCCCTTGCCGAGATCAGCGAGGAAGAACACCGCTAGCGCGGATCATAAACTGCAGCTTGCCCGAATTGAATAATTCTTCTGTAAGGATGTTGGTTTATGACGGTTCTCCATGGAGACGGGTGGCTTGGATTCCAACGCCTTAAATGGCGCCGTGTTTGGCGAGGGTGCGCTTGCGCCTGACGCCTTGCGTGCGGCCAATATCAACCCGGTGACCGGCCTCGCTACGGACTACCTCAATCACTTCAACGAAGTTGTCATGTTGATGGAAATGCTTCCGGACATGCGTGACTGCGCCGAAGACGTGCTTGAGTGGAAACCGGCCAGCTATGTCGAACATTTCGAGATGTCCGCCTTCAAGGACCGTGACCTGGCTGTCGTCGCCTATGAGGCTGCACCGCGTGATGTCCGTGTACATCTGGAGACGTTGATCCTGCAGATCGATGGCGAGGTCCAGCGTGCCCAGGACTTCCTACGTGCTGCTCAGAGCCCCGAGATCTGCAACGAAGTGGCCCGCATGGCCACCGATGAGATCAAGCCACTGATCGCCGCGGCCTCCGCGGCCATCAATGGCCAGGCCGAAGCCGAAGCTGACTATGAAGACGAGTCTGTCCAGGCCGATATCGACGCCCTGTTCGGCTAGAATTTCCGCTTCCTGAGCAATAATATTATATAATAAGTGGCAATCACGCAGCCTGCACGTGATGATGCATCATGGTTAAAACATGATGGTGCGGCTGACATTATGGCGACTTCTTCGATCTCTCCCTCGCGTACGGCATCCATGAGCGCGGATGTCGACAAGATCATCGTACAGCTTCGCCTGGCCCAGGATTACGGCAGCGGCAGCCCTCATGTTCTCATGCTGATCAATGATCTCGTCTGCACGTACGAGGACAAGTTCGAGAAGTTCGAGGCTGGCCTTTCCGAGCAAGGCGCACGCCAGCTGGGCATGATCAGGACGCTGCACGAACACTTTCTCGCGGATCTGGTGGAGTATGCGGAAATGATCCGGTGCGAGAACGGCGAATTTCCCAATGGTTTCTTCTCCTTTGTGGATAAGGGCCCGTATGTCCAGCCTTCCCTCGCGGCTTGACCGCGACGGTTCGCTGCAGACCGATTTCAGTTAACCACATTTTTATAAGGGATTATCATGATTGCTCCAAACAACCTGATGGAGTTTCCTCATGCCCCTCATGAACTGGGACAGCTCGCTTGATGTCGGCGTCGACAAGATGAATGACGAGCACCAGCAGATCCTGTCACTGATGAACCACATCTATGACGCCCGCGAGGCGGGCCGGAGCGGACCGGATGTCATCGCTCTCGTGGACCGGCTGGGCCAGGTCACCATCGATCATTTCCGTGACGAGGAAGCCTATATGGAGCAGATCGGCTATGCCGGCATCGCCTCGCACAAGCTGATCCACAAGGACCTGCTGGACAAGTTTACCGGCTATGCCAGCGACATCAAGGGGAGCGGCGGGCAGGTGCCGGAGAAGTTCCTGACCTTTCTCAAACTCTGGCTGACCGCACATATTCGCGGGATCGACATGAAATACAGCCCGAAGGCAGATCTTTTGAAAGCCGGGTAACTCCCCCCTCTCCCGCTTTCCAACGGTCCGCCGCCTCCCCTTTGCGGCGGGCCGTTTCATGTCCGAGTTGCAAACGTTTCTTGGATCGAACAATCCAATACAGATCAGCTATTCGTCTGTTGCGAACGCGTCCGCACGAAGTGTCGTTAGAAATTCCATGTCCGGGATAACGCGTTCAGCGACCTCATCTCCGAACATCTCGATATGCCAAAACAACGGCCACTGCTCATCGCTGGTCAGTTGACCGCCCAACAATCGGGATGTCGAGAAACTCCCTCTGGTCTCCTGGATCAGAATTTCCCGCACCCCATCGCCATCCAGATCCCCCAGATAAACATGGGCAGCCTCAGCCTGTGCGCCGATCCAGTGCTCATCAACGCTACTTCCAGCCCGCCCCAGCTGACGTGATGGCAGCAGGAGCACATAACGCATCCGGCCCGCGATCCGGACAGCACCGACCTCGCCCCAGGAATCATCTGAAACCTGAAGCCGTAAAGGCAGAATGGCGATTTCAGGAACATCGATGGGTGAACTGGAATTTGTGAGGCCCGCCAGACTGCTTTCGGTCGGAACAGTCGTCGATGCACAGCCAGCCAGCATCAGCATTGAAATTGCGAACAAAAAACGAACAAACACACATCCCTCCCTTGGGAAATGGCCGCAATCGGTCCAGAGTAGTTCGATTATCGACTCGTTTTATCGACTGCCAAGACCCTAGATTGTGATGTCCGAACTTTCCATCTCCGACATGGCGCGCCCGGCGCCGCCCTCGCCTTATCTTGAAGGGCTCAATGCCGAACAGCGTGAAGCGGTCGAAGCCGTTGAGGGTCCGGTCCTTGTGCTGGCCGGTGCCGGCACGGGCAAGACACGGGTGCTGACCACCCGCCTGGCACATATCCTGGCCACCGGTCGCGCCCAGCCCTGGCAGATCCTGTCGGTGACCTTCACCAACAAGGCCGCTCGGGAGATGAAAGAGCGTGTCGGCAAGATCATCGGTGAGGCGGTCGAAGGCGTGCCGTGGCTGGGCACCTTCCACTCGATCTCCGCCCAGATCCTGCGTCGCCATGCCGAACTGGTCGGGCTGAAATCCAATTTCACCATCCTGGATACGGATGACCAGCTACGCCTCTTGAAACAGATCATCCAGGCCGAAAACATCGACGAGAAACGCTGGACACCCCGCCATCTCGCCTCGCTGATCGATGGCTGGAAAAACCGCGGCCTCAAGCCGGAACAACTGGGAGAAGAGGACAAGTGGACCTTTGCCGAAGGCCGTGGCCAGGGCCTCTACACCATCTACCAGGAACGCCTGAAAACGCTCAATTGCTGCGACTTCGGGGACCTGCTGCTGCACACCCTGCACATCTTCAAGGACCATACCGATGTGCTGGCCGAGTATCACAAGAAGTTCCGCTACATCCTGGTCGACGAGTACCAGGACACCAACGTCTCCCAGTATCTCTGGCTGCGCCTTCTGGCCCAGGGCACAGGCAATATCTGTTGTGTGGGCGATGACGACCAGTCGATCTATGGCTGGCGCGGCGCCGAGGTTGACAACATCCTGCGCTTCGAGAAGGACTTCCCGGGTGCCCATGTCGTCCGCCTGGAACGCAATTATCGCTCGACCGAGCATATCCTGGCAGCCGCTTCCGGGCTGATCGCGGCCAATCGCTCGCGTCTCGGAAAAACGTTGTGGACCGAGGATGATGGCGGCGAGAAAGTCCAGGTACGCGGCATCTGGGATGGCGAGGCGGAAGCGCGTTTCGTTGCCGAGGAAATCGAGAACTGGAGCTCCAAGGGCCGCTATTATTCCGACGCCGCGGTACTGGTTCGCGCCTCCTGGCAGATGCGCGCCTTCGAGGACCGTTTCATCATGCTGGGCCTGCCTTACAAGGTGATCGGCGGCCCGCGCTTCTTCGAGCGCGCGGAAGTGCGCGATGCCCATGCCTATCTGCGCCTCGTCCGGTCGCCGGAAGACGATCTCGCCTTCGAGCGCATCGTCAACACGCCCAAGCGTGGCATTGGCGATACAACTGTGCAGAAGATCGCTGTTGCAGCACGCGCGATGCAGGTTCCCATGACCGAGGCCACCCGGCGTCTCTTGGGTACGGACGAGATCCGCGGCAAGGCCAAGACTGCGCTGAGTGTCTTCCTGCGCGACCTGGAACGCTGGCGTGAACAGTCCGAGCAATCTCGCCTGGATGAACTGGCAGAGATCGTGCTGGACGAAAGCGGCTATACCGCCATGTGGCGCGAGGACAAGACGCCCCAGGCGGCGGGCCGTCTGGAGAACCTCAAGGAACTCATCCGCTCCATGGGCGAATGGGAAACCCTGGAAGCCTATCTGGAACACGTCTCCCTGGTCACCGATGCCGATCGCACAACCGAGGAAGACGAAGTCTCCCTGATGACGCTGCATGCGGCCAAGGGCCTGGAATTCCCGCTGGTCTTCCTGCCCGGGTGGGAAGAAACCGTCTTCCCCTCCCAGCGGTCCCTGGATGAAGGCGGCACGCGTTCGCTCGAGGAGGAACGACGCCTGGCCTATGTCGGCATTACCCGCGCCCGCGAACAGGCGGTGATCTCCTTCACCGCCAACCGCATGATCTATGGCCGCTGGCAGGCCGTCATCCCGTCACGCTTCATTGATGAAATGCCCGTCGATCATGTCGAGGCCAGGTCCGAGACCGGCTATTATGACGGCGGCCCCGGTCGCGAAAGCTTCACCGCCAATGCCGATCCGATGGCGTCGAGCTATTCCTCACCCGGCTGGAAACGCTATCAGGCCAATACCCAGTCCGGCCGCCGCTCCGACCCGCCGACGATCAACGCCAAGGCCAAGGTCATTTCCAGCGGCGGATCCGACAAGAACGGCAAGTGGAAAGCCGGCGACCGCGTCTTCCACGACAAGTTCGGCTATGGAACCGTGAAGAAAGCCGATGGCGAGAAATACTCCGTCCAATTCGACAAGGCCGGCCTGAAGAAAGTGGTGGAGAGCTTTTTGAGGGATCTGCCGTAACCGGCCCGATACAGAGATTTCATGGCCCTGCTTGCGAACATCATCTGGTTAATTCTTGGCGGATTTTTTGTCGGCCTGCTTTACCTGTTGGGAGCAATCATCCTGTTTCCGCTCTTGACCTTCCTGTTGCCGATGATCGGTTACAGCTTCTGGCCGTTCGGACGGCGCCCCGTCTCCAAACAGGCCGTGAATGCCTACAAGCAGGCCAATGGGCAGGAGCCCGCCCCGGATGATTTCGAAACGGCGGGCGGTATTGTCAAATTCCTCGCCAACGTCGTTTGGCTTTTGACCTTTGGCTGGATGCTGGCCCTGACCCACCTGTTTTCAGGTCTGATGAACCTAATCGCCTGTCTGCCGATCATCACCATCCCGATCTGTCTGCCCAATGCCATGGCGCATTTCAAACTGGCGCCGGTCGCCCTGACTCCGTTCGGTGTGAAGATTGTACCGACAGCACTGGCTGACGAAATCGAGCTGGAACACGCCAAGGCCAAGCTCTAGCACGCTTGATCTTCTTGCCGGAGCGGTCCAAACACCACGCCAGAAAAGGACTTTTCATGACGCAATTCTGGCGCCTCACCGCGCATTCCGATTTCTCCCGGCTCGCCGACATCGTTCAACGCCTGGACGAGGCAGGCCCTGAGGGGATGACCTCCTGGTCACTCTTCGACGAAGGCGAGGTGGCGCGGCTGGATCTCATTTTCGACGTCGAGCCCGACGAAGCCGCGGTCCGCCGCTCTGCAGGCTTGCTGGACGATATGATCATCGCCTGTGGCCCAATGCCGGAAGAAGACTGGGTCAAGCTTTCACTGGCGGGATTGAAGCCGGTCGATGCAGGCCGTTTCGTCGTCTTCGGCGAACATGATCGCGAGCAAGTCTCAGCGGAAAAAATCGGCCTGGAGATCGAAGCTGGCCCGGCCTTCGGAACGGGTCATCACGGTACAACGCGCGGCTGCCTCATGGCTTTCGACGAGATGCTCAGCCAAGGCGAAGGCCCCAAAACCGTGCTCGATCTGGGTTGCGGCACGGCAGTCCTGGCCATTGCCGCCGCGAAAACCCTGCCTGATGCCAGCATCTTGGCCTCCGATGTCGACCCGGAGTCTGTCGAGGAAAGCCAAGCCAATTGCGAGAAAAACGGCACACCCGGCATCGAGGTAATTCTTGCCGAAGGTCTGGATCACGAGCGGCTTGCAGGCCGCGAATTTGAGCTGATCTTTGCCAACATTCTGGCACGGCCACTGGTTGATCTGGCCCCCGACATTGCCAAGGCGCTGGCGCCGGGCGGCAAGGTCATCCTGTCCGGCTTGCTGACGGAACAGGAAGAATGGGTTCGTGGGGCTTTCGAGGCTGCAGGCCTGAATGTCTTCCGTCGCGATCCGATCGAAGACTGGGAAACGCTGGTGGCGGCACACCGCTAGAGCGAACCGATTTTGCATTTTCGCTCAATTGCGCAACACTCCGGCCAGAACAATGTCGGAGCATCCGATGAGCGGTCGAAATGGAAATGATCTCCAACTCGGTGATTGCCTGAGCCGGGAGGAATTGCGCGCTTTGTCGGAAACGACGAACTGGCAAGGCGGCCTGATGCTGGCCGGCAATCTGCTGACCCTGGCGCTGGCTTTCGTGCCCGCCATTCTCTGGCCGAACCCGCTCACGATCCTGATGTCCGTCGCCCTGATCGCCGGACGCCAGCTGGCGTTCGCGATCTTGCTGCACGATTGCGCGCACAATGCTCTCTTTCGAAGCGAGGTCTTGAACACGTTGGTTGGTCGCTGGATAGGTGGCGCTGCGGTGGATGTCCCGCTTAAGCTCTACCGGGACTATCACCTGAACCACCACAAACATGCCGGGACGGAGCTCGATCCTGATCAGGGCCTGGTGAAAGACTATCCGGTTACCAAGGAAAGCCTGCGCCGCAAGTTCGTTCGCGACCTCACCGGGCAAACCGGCTTCAAGGAACTTGCTTTGCTCTGGCAAAACCCGACCCTTGCAGGCAAGGCTCCCTTTATCGCCTTCCAGATCGTATTGCTTAGCGTGTTGACGCTGGCGGGGGCACCCTGGGCGATCGCCCTGTGGTGGCTGGCACGCATCTTCGTCTACCCCGTCATAATGCGCGTGCGCAATATCGGCGAACATGGTGTCGCGGCGGATCGTTATGACACCGAATCGCGGCGCAATACGCACACGACACGACCACGCTGGTGGGAGCGCCCGTTCGTTGCGCCCAACCATGTTAATTTTCATCTGGAACATCACATGTTCGCAGCCGTTCCACCGTACAATCTGCCACGCCTGCACCGCCTACTCTCCGAACGTGGGTATTATGCGGGTTATGACTGCGTCACAGAGGGTTATGGAAACATGCTCCACAAGGCCGTTCGAGCGGACGGGCAGACCGGCTGCCCCCCCCGGGCGATGGTCTCCGGGGGCGCCTGCTCTACGCTATTGTGGACGCGAAACATCCAAACCGCCCAGCAATCCCGCCATGCCGATGGCGAATTCACCGTGATTGGGCCCGTCATAATTTGACGTCACCGCCACCACCACCTGCGGCTCGATAAAGACCAGCAGGAAGGCGCGGCCGCCTGATGATCCACCGGAGTGCGCGGCATAGTGGGCGTTGTTGGCCTCGCTGAAGCCGGCAGCGGTGCCAAAAGCGCCCTGCTCCTCGCTGATTGATGCGGCCAGCAGCTCCAGTTCCAGCACCTCACCTGTCGCCAGGGCCTGCCCCATATTTGCCAGATCATGCGCCGATGCCAGCAAGCCGCCACCACCGAACTTGCATTCGGCGGACATGTCCTCCAGCGGGTTTGCACGACGCAGATTGCCAAACATGTTGGCGGCTTTCTCGGCGCCCTCACGATCCGTCTGGGCGAGGTAAGTCTCGCCGAGAACCGAGGACATCGCCGCGTCAAAACTTTCGGTTTCAGTGATCTGGACCAGAAGATGGCTCAGCAGCACATAGCCGAACGTCGTGTACTGGACATCCGAACCCGGCGCATGGATCAGCGGATCATCAATGAAATGTCCCAGCGCATCGGCCGGCCGCTCACAGCGGCGCTCAGCAAATCTGCGCCAGTCGCCGCGCCCCTGATAATGGCGCACCCCGGCCCGGTGATTGAGAAGATGGCGCAGCGTCACCGCCCCATAATGTTCGGGCAGATCCGGATCGATCTCGCGGACGAGGGTATCCAGATCCAACCCCTGTTCAGCCTGCAGGCGGGCATAGGCCATCGAAGTCAGGAGTTTGGCGATTGAGTAGAAGTTATAGTCGGTCTCCAGACCGTCCAGCTCCGTGCGGGCGATACCGCCCTCGGCCTCGAACACGGCTTCACCCTCGACCATCACGGTGAGGTTCAGCGCCGGGAATTCCTGGGCAAAGGCGTCAAATCGGCTCTGCGCCTCTTCCTGGGGCGTTTGCAGCGACAGGGCTCCGGCAAGCGCGGCTAGCGTATTCACAATCAACATTTATCATCCTCGTCTTGTTCAGCACCCCCCGGCGCTGATTTCGGAATTGCACCTGCCCCTTGCCCGCGGGAGCAAAAAGGGGCGAATTGCTCCTATGTCGGATGAATGGCTCAAACGATTTTCAGCCCTGCGCCCCGGACTTGAACTGGGTGTGCTGATGCTGGCTGTGCTGGCACTGCTGGTGCTGGGCACACCGACTGCGCCGCCCCCGGCCAATCATGCAACGGCTGTTCACTTCATCGATGAAGCCCTCGACCTGGATCAGATGGAAAGCGCCAGCTGGCCCGAGGAAACTACATCCATCTATCGCTTGCCGGCACCGGAAACCTTGGGCTGGGTGCTTTGGAGAGATGTGGAGCTGGAAGGGCTGAACGGCCCTCTCGCCGTGCGGAGCGCAGGGCCGTTTTCCGGGCGTATCTACTGGAATGGTGTCCTGATCGGAGAGAAGGGCAGCCCCGCCGCCACCTCCAGAGCTGAAAGCCCCGGCAGGATCGACGCGGTTTTCTCCATCCCGCCCGATTTGATCCGGGAAAGCGGCAATCAACTGCTTGTGGAATTCTCCAGCCACCGCGCTGGCTATGAGCCGATGGTCATTTTGCAGGCACTGGCGATCACGCCCTATCGTGCTGATGACCGCCGTCCCCTGCGCGCCTATTTTCCGCTCGTCCTGACCGGTGGCGCCCTGCTGGCTCTTGCCGTCGGCATTGCCTGGCTTGGACGTTCGCATTCAGATCCGCGAGCCTGGTATCTGGCATCCGCCTTGGCGGCCCTCTTCCTGGCGGGTGGCGCCGAGGTTTCGCGCGCTTTCATCAACTATACCTATGACTGGCACCAGCCTCGCCAGGCTGCGCAATTCGGCTTTCTCCTGATCTTCGGACTGGCCCAGCTGCGTTTTGCCATCACCCGCTGGCCATCAAACAATCATGCCGGGCTGGCTCTGCAGGCCGGCTCGATGATCGCCATCACGCTCTACGCGCTCTGGGCGCCGGGGTATGATGCTAAGTCCAGCTTTGCCGTGGCCGTCGCCCTGTTCGCCACCGCAACATGGCTGGGCCTGTTTGCCAGTGGGCACACACGCTGGCTCTCCGCTGTTCTCGCCGTCATCGCCTGGTACGCGTTGCGCCTGCCCGGCGATTTCCTGGACCGGGCGGTCTATGCGCTGATGCTGGCGATGTGGGGATATCTGAGCTTGCGACTACCGGACCTTGTCGTCCCGAAAACCGGTCCGGCGCCCACCCAGTTCAAGATTTTGACCACGGGTCGCATGATCGTCGTCGATCGCGCTGACATCGTCTATCTCAGGGCGGCGGGAAACTACACCGAGGTTCACCTGGCCAATGGCGGCCAGCATCTCGACAATCGCAGCCTGGCGACGCTGACAGACGCGCTCGCGGGAGGCCTCCACCGCCTGCATCGCTCATACAGCGTCAATCTGGAACATGTGTCGGAGGTGAAAAGCGAGACGGGCAGCAAATACACCGCCCGACTGTCCACCGGCGCAGAGGTCCCGGTCAGCCGCAAGGAAGTGAAGGCGTTCAGGGAGTTGCTGGCACGAACCTCCGCCGCCTAGAGCGGAATATTATCGTGTTTCTTCCAGGGGTTTTCCGCCTTCTTGTTCTTCAGCGTGCGCAGGGCCGTGATCAGGCGTTTGCGGGTGTTGTGCGGCATGATCACATCATCGATATAGCCGCGACCCGCCGCTACGAACGGATTGGCGAAACGGTCTTCATACTCGGCGACGTGCTCCGCCATCTTGTCCGCGTCACCCAGATCCTTGCGGTGGATGATCTCGGCAGCGCCCTTGGCACCCATGACAGCGATTTCGGCCGTCGGCCAGGCATAGTTCACGTCACCACGAAGGTGCTTGGAGCTCATCACGTCATACGCACCGCCATAGGCCTTGCGGGTGATGACCGTCAGTTTCGGCACCGTAGCTTCAGCATAGGCAAACAGCAGTTTGGCACCGTGTTTGATCAGCCCGCCATATTCCTGCTTGGTGCCCGGCAGGAAGCCCGGAACGTCCACAAAAGTAACAAGCGGGATATTGAAGGCATCGCAGAAGCGGACAAAACGGCCGGCCTTGCGACTTGCGTCAATGTCCAGAACGCCAGCGAGCGACATCGGCTGGTTGGCAACAAAACCGACCGGCTGGCCGTCAAGACGGCCAAAACCGACGACAATATTGGTTCCGTAATCCGGTGCGATCTCGAAGAAGTCGCCTTCGTCAGAGACCTTCTCGATCAGCTCCTTGATGTCATAGGGCTTGTTCGGATTGGACGGGACCAGGCTATCGAGGCTCGGCTCCTGGCGGTCAGCACGGTCATAGACCGGGCGCACCGGCGGCTTTTCGCGGTTGGACAGCGGCAGAAAGTCGATCAGGCGACGCAGCTGGACAAGGGCTTCCAGGTCATTTTCGAACGCCCCATCGGCAACGCCGGATTTCTTGGCGTGTACGGATGCTCCGCCCAGATCCTCGTGCGTGACCTCTTCATTGGTGACCGTTTTCACAACGTCCGGTCCGGTGACATACATGTAGGACGTGTCCTTCACCATGAAGATGAAGTCCGTGATGGCCGGTGAGTAGACATCACCGCCCGCGCACGGTCCCATGATCATGGAGATCTGCGGAACGACACCGGACGCCAATGTGTTTTGCAGGAATATATCCGCATACCCGCCCAGCGACGCGACGCCTTCCTGGATACGCGCGCCACCGGCATCGAAAATGCCGATGATCGGGGCGCCATTTTGAAGCGCGGCCTTCTGGATCTTGACGATTTTCTGTGCGTGGGTCTCCGACAGGGAGCCACCGAACACCGTGAAATCCTTGGAGAAAACATAGACGAGACGACCGTTGATCGTGCCGTGACCAGTGACCACGCCATCGCCCGGGATCTTCTTGTCGGCCATGCCGAAATCAACACAGCGGTGCTCGACGAACATGTCCCATTCTTCGAAACTGTCATCGTCGAGCAGGAGCTCGATACGCTCGCGTGCAGTCAGCTTGCCCTTGGCGTGCTGGCTCTCGATCCGCGCTTCACCGCCACCGAGCCGCGCGCCATTGCGCTTTGCTTCCAGCTGTTCGAGCACATCTTTCATGGCAGGACGCCCCCTGTTTTCTTTCTCTTGCGAGGGGGATAGCAGAGGTCGCCCTGACAGCGCAATCACATCGCGCGCCTCTTGCTTTCCAGCCTATTGCGGCGGTGTCGTCTCGATCTCGATGTCGCTGGCAAACTGGTAGAACGCCTGCAGCGCTGGAAGCAGGTAACCGGTCTGGATGGAACAGCGGATAATGACCAGTTGTTCCGCGCCAGAGATGGAAACCATCATCGCCTCGAAACCCTGGTTCTCATGCGCACCGGCCCAGAGGTTTCGCATGGCCGGTCGGCCGTGCAGGTTGATAACCTCGGTCAGATACCCTTGGCGCCAGTCCACTCCAGACGCCTGCAACTGAGCCCCGACCGTCGCTGGATTGGCTGCATAAAACGCCTCCAGCCATTCCTGGGATGATGCCGCCAGGGCAAGGGTTTCCAGATTGCAGTTGGCACCGGCAAAGGCCCCGCCTTCCGGATACCAGGTCGGAAGACCGACAGCTTCGGAAGTTTCGGCGTTATGGACCCAGCCCGCGATTTCGCGACCGTCATAAACGCCATCCAAATGATCCTGGGCCAGGGCACCGGAGGTCACCCCCAGCAGGGCGGCAATACTCAACACAACGCGTTTCACTCTTCTTCCCCCGGTTACAAAGGCGGTGGTGCCAACAATGTCAGCCCCTCCGCGAAATCATAGAATTCCTGAATGCGGTCAAGATAACCACCATCGAACACCGTACATGTCAGCGTCACCAGCCTGCCGTTCGTGCCCACGGAGACAATCGCGAAATTGAAGGCCTGCCCCCCCACTTCCGCGGTCAGGACATTGCGCATCGCCGGACGACCATTGAGGTCAATAACCTCGGTTAGATGACCTGAACGGACAACAGTTCCGCCCGCCCGCATCTGCTCGGCAAAGATCTGCGGTGTGACAGCATTGAAATACTCAAGATAGTCAACGCGCCGACCCTGCACTTCGGATGCACCGACATTACAATTGGCACCATCAACATCGCTGCCTCCGCTGGCCGGAACCCAGGTCGGCAAGCCTGATCCTTGCGATCCGGCCTGGGAATAAACCCAACCCGGCACGTTACGGCCGTCATACAGCCCTTCGGCATATTCCTGGGCTGCGGCCGTGGATGCGATCGCCAAGGCGGCGAGTCCAAAAATCAGTTTTTGCATTCAAGTCCCCCTGAGGCCTGTTTCCGCGCTCCCCTGTCACGCGAAAAAGCGGCGTTAAACTGGCCTCTTGCTTGCATTACACAGTGCGAGGAGAAGTCCATGTCCCATTACGCCACGTCCTGCGAAATTCTCAAAGTCCAGAATTTGTCGCCGCGCCTGCGCCAGCACTGGCACGGCTTTGTCGACGCTGCGCCTGAACTTGCTTCTCCCTATTTCGACCTCGAGTTCACGGAGGCGATGTCGGCGGTCCGCACGGACACGCGGGTTGCTGTGTTTTATCGGGATGGTGTACCGGCGGGTTTCCTGCCCTTCCAGAAATCCATAAGCGGTGTCTTCCGCCCTATTGGCGGTCCGATGGGCGATCATCACGGCCTGATCTCCGATGATCCGGAACTTCGTTTCGCCAACCTGCTGAGGCGCAAAACATTCGGAACGCTGATCTATGATGGTGGCCTGGCGACGCAGTCGGATCTCCGCGAAAATGGGCACCCGGCCGAAGCGTCCTGGGTTGTCGACCTTTCCGAGGGGCAGCACGTCTATTGGGAAGGCAGACAGAAAGCCGAAGCCAAGGCCATGCGCAATCTGCGCGCCCGCGAACGCAAGCTGGACGCGTTGGGAGGCGAGGTCGTCTATCAAATCGATGATCCGCGATCCGAGGCGCTGGACCAGCTGTTGAGCTACAAGCGTGCACAATATGCTGCGACGGGCGCGACCGACGTCTTCCACGGCGATTGGGCGCGCCAGCTGGTCTACAACCTGTTCGCCCATCGCACGGACCGTCTGGCCGGCTGCCTCTCGACCATGGAACTGGATGGCAAGCTCGTCGCCGCGCATTTCGGCATTCGCTCGCGCGGTGTGTTGCATTACTGGTTCCCGGCCTATGACCCGGCCATGTCCAGTGTGGCGCCGGGTTTGCTCCTGTTCCGAGAGATGATTCGCCAGTTGACCGATCTCGGCCCGACGCAAATGCATCTCGGCCCCGGCAATTACGACTTCAAGAAGCGGTTCTCAAACAGCAGTTTTGATATTCTTCGCGGCGAGATTTCCAGCATGTCAGTCTCCAGCGCCGCTCTGGCCCTGGGCCGCGGCGTCGACCGGCTGGCCAGCGCCCTGCCCCTGGGACCAGTCTCGAACTGGCCGGCCAAGGCCTGGCGCCGGCTGGATACGCTGACCGCCGTGCGCGGTATCTAGAGCGCGTCCAGCAGACGCTCGACCGCCAAAATCTCGATCTTGAGATTGTCTAGGCGTTCCTTCGCCTCGGCATCCTCGCCCCAATGGCTGGCCTGGTAGTGCTCGTCCAGCGTGGACAGGGCAAAGGCCTGCTCACCGCTGATGCGCTTTTCCAGCAGCGCAAAACCCAGCACTGCTGATCCGGTCAGGGCCGTCGCCTGGGCCAGGGCTGCCAGTCGCCAGCGGTCCAGCTTGCCGGCGCGATTATGAATCAGGGTCAGGGCGACCGGGTCCTGGTCGATCGGCAAAACACCGGTCGCGGGCACCAGCTGTGCGCCGAGCGCCTCCTCGGCCCAGCTGAGCAAGGGATCCCAGGCCGCCGCCTGTGCGGCCACGAGATCATCCGGCTCCGGCGCACGGAAACACAAAAGGTCGGTGGAGGCGTATTTGGTGATTTCGGCAACCGTGGCCGGAATGTCCAGGCGATCCAGAGTGACATAGCTCAGCCGGGTCATCGGCATGCTCATCGGATCGATACGCTCGCCCTGCGCGGCCCATTCCTCGGCCAGCGCCTTGGCCAACGCCTGCGTCGGCAGGATCGCAGCGTTGCGGCCCGGCGTTTTCACACCACGGCCATCAAGACGCACCTCAAAGGCATCATCCACCGCCTCGACCGTCACGCTCTCGTAAAAGCGCTTGGGCAGGTTGTCCTGCTGGCTGGGGATGCGGACGCCGGGCTTGGTTTCGTAGTTCTCTGTCATGCCGCGCTCTCTTCCACACGAAGGGCGAACTGGTCCAGTGCCGTGTTCAGCGTGTCGAATGTGTGATGAACCTCATGCGCCCCGCCATCGCGGACCTCGTCCACCGTGTGAAATCCCCAGCTGACGCCCAGAGTGTGCACGTCGGCATTCCGCCCCATCTGCATGTCGAACATCGTATCACCGATCATCACGGCCTGGTGCGGATCCGTGCCGGTCTCGCCCATGGCATCCAGAATCATGCGCGGATGCGGCTTGCCCGGACCGCCATCAACCGTCTGGAATGTCTGGAAGTATTTGTGCAGATCATGATGTCCGAAGACGATATCCAGACCACGACGGGCCTTGCCTGTCGCCACGCCCAGCAACCAGCCTGCATCGGCCAGCCGCTCGATCGTCTCCAGCGCACCATCATAAAGCGGCTCCTCGAAACCGGGTTCCTGACGCTGTTCCACAAAGGCCTCCTTGTAGAAGGTCGCCAGCTGCGGGATGCGCTCGGCCGGATAATCCACCGGCGCCAGCTTCAGCACCGCCTCGGTCAGTTCCAGGCCGACAATGGTTCGCGTGCGATCATAATCAATCCCGCCAAGCCCTGCGCGCTCGAAGGCGCTGTTCATGGCCCGCTGGATAATCTTGCGACTGTCGATAATGGTGCCGTCAATATCCCAGATGGCGAGCTTGAGCTGAGACGTCATGCGAATTACCTCTTGGTTTCGCCCGCTGACTAGGCGCGCTCGCGCCGCAAGACAAGCCCTGAAGGACTGCCATGCTCGACCAGCTCACCGATGACCAGCGCGACCGCCTGGACGCCGCCGCCTTCCGCCGCCTGCTGACCCATCTCGACGCCAACAAGGATGTCCAGAATATCGACCTGATGATCCTCGCCGATTTCTGCCGCAACTGCCTGGGCGACTGGTGGACCGAGGCCGCGCAGGCCGAGGGACTGGAGCTCGGCAGGGAAGACGGACGCGAACGTGTCTATGGCATGCCCTACACCCAGTGGAAATCAGAGCACCAACGCCCGGCCACCGACGAACAGATGACGGCATTCAAGGCCCGCATGGCGGCGAAGGGGAAGGGCTAAGCCAGCTGTTCCTCGATCATCTCTTCGTCGGCATCGCGCAGGTCAAAACCAAGCATGCCGAAAATCCGGTTCATGTTTCTGGGCAGCGGGGCCTCGATGACGAGCGGTTTGCCGTTGGCCCGCGGGAGCTCAAGGCGACGGGCATGCAGGCAGAGTTTCTGGTCGAGATCTTCCGGAGCCGGACGGTGACACGGGTATTTCTTGTCGCCGAGCACTGAGGTGCCCATCGCCTGGAGGTGCACACGCAGCTGGTGGGTCCGGCCGGTTACCGGGCGCAGGGCAACCCAGCTGGCCTTCTGGCCGGCATCGGCCACGACCGTGTAACGGCTAAGCGCGTGATGCGCGCCTTCATCACCATGACGGGCAGCGGTCATCACCTCCCTGTCCGGATCACCACCCGCACCGGCAGTTTTCTTCATGAAGCCTTTCACCTCGCCCAGGCGCGGTTTGGGAACGCCAATGGCAATCGCCCAGTAGGTTTTTTTCGTCTTGTGGGACTGGAAAGCCTTGGCCAGGCGCGCCGTGGCGGCCGGGGACTTGCCCACGACCAGAACGCCGGAGGTGTCTTTGTCCAGGCGGTGGACCAGACGCGGTCGCTGCAGGCCCTCGCCGAACGCATCCAGCAGGCCGTCGAGATGACGTGTCGTCTTGGAACCGCCCTGCACGGCGAGGCCAGAGGGCTTGTTGAAGGCGATGACGTCGTCATCCTCGTAGATCACCAGGGATTTGACGTATTCGATATCGCGATCGCTGAGCGTGTTCTTGGCCCGCATTTCCTTGGCGTCGGGAAGTGGCGGCACGCGCACTTCCATGCCTGCGCTGACCCGACTGTCCGGCTTTACCCGGCCGCCATCAACACGGATCTCGCCCTTGCGGCAGAGTTTCTGGACCTGGCCCTGGGTGATGTGCGGAAAACGACGCTTGAACCAGCGGTCCAGACGGCTGTCCTCCTCACCCTTCTCGACGGTAATTTTCTGTACCCGGCTCATGCCCAGACTTTCCTCATAATCATCAAACCGACCATCACTGCGCCAACTGACAGAATGACCGAACCGGCTGCATAGGCGAAAGCGTTCATCCAGGCACGCGTTTCCAGCATGCGCACCATCTCCAGCGAGAAAGCCGAGAAAGTGGTAAAGCCGCCAAGAAAGCCGACGGCAGCCAGGAAACGGATGGACGTGTCGTCAGCGCGCTCGCTCGCCGCCAGCCATCCAACCAGCAAACCCATCAGCAATCCGCCAGCAATATTGACCGAAAGCGTGCCCCAGGGCTGGCCGCCGCCCATTGTACGCAGGGCAAGCTGCCCTACGTAATGCCGTGAAATGGCGCCCAAGGCGCCACCGGCACCGATCAGCAGGATATTCATCATCCCGGCTGGTTAGGCCTCCGGGCGCGGATTGGCAAGCTGACACGTATCGGCGGTGGTCCTCACATCGGCATTACGAAACATTGCGAAACATGACCAATCCGTAATTTCATGTACTTTCGTTTAATCCATGCATATATGCAATTGTGCGTTCGCGAAACGTCTCTTCAGTTTCTGTCGTAACCCATTATTTACCCTGAGGCATCGCGGGAGGGACCGCGAGCATAGAAAACCGAAAGGACAGTCAAATGGACCGCGTTACGCAAACCTTGGCTACGGTGATCAATGTCCTGTTCGTCGCAGGCGTCTTCGGCGCCATGACGGTCGCGCTGGGCAGCACCTTCGCCTAAGCCTGAAGCGCTGCTACCCCTGTCAGCCCAGGGGTTTGGGGCCGGATCGCCTCCCGGCCCCGAAGCAGAGCTTCACAAGCTAAACAAAAAGCGGAAGAGCCTCACGGCTCTTCCGCTTTTGTTTTGCCTGACTGCACGCTATGAGTGCGGAATGCCAAACTGGATCAACCCGTTTCCACCGCGCAGGGCGTATTCGTTTCACGGCTACTCCAAGCCCATGAAATTGAACTACCCTGAGGAGGGTGAAGCGAGTGCCATGGGAACGTTCGGATCTCGCTTCTTCAGCATCTGGATCATTGGCGCCGCGACTTCCGTCGTGTTTGGCCAGGTCATTCAACTGCTCGCTGGGCAGGCATTGCCTGCGGCCATTCGCGATACCGAATTCATGACTCAACTCCAAGGACGCCTTTCATTGATAGGCTGGGGCATCATTCTGCTCCTGGGTCAGAGTTGGCTCCCCTTCTGGGCCGTCCGGCGAGCGAGAGATGCCGGCCTGTCTCTGTTTCAGAGCGCGCCCCATTTCGCGTACTTCGGGGTCAACTGTACCTTCCTCCTCGGCAGCTTAATCCTTGCAACTCCGCCCATCGGAAGCGATGCGGTCCAGTTGATCAACGTCACCATTCTTGTACCCGCGCTCTGGCATCTGGCCTGGCTATCGGGACGCCCCTCTTCCGCTGGCCACGAACCCGGTTAAACTGCAGCGAAATCCCGAACCGGAGCCGTACGCATGTTTCTCGCCGCCCTCGCCCTGAGCCTTTCCCTGCAGGACCAGGCCCAGCCTGACGCCCAGGAAACCGCGATCGAGGACGCGCTCGTCGGCGCCGAGGAAGACCTACCGCCACCTCCACCGACCGATGCCGCCAGCCTGATCGCACAGATTGATGGCGCCTGGGCCGCGTATGGTAATCTGGCTGGAGAACTGGGCGCGCGCCGGGCCCGCGAACGCTTTCTGGCCGAACAGCTGCTTCCAGTCATCGCGCGCAACGATCTGGATGAAGGTGCGCACGGGGCAATCCTGCGCGAAACCGCCGACACGATCCGGGAGGTGGAAGGCGCCAACACGGCCTGGGCAGTGGCACAACTCGACCCGGAGTTTTTCCCCATCCTCTATGCGGAGCAGACCCGGATGGGGGAACAAATCCTCAACTGGGCCGAGCGGGACGAGACCGCGGAAGGCACCATTGTCGCGGCGCTAGAAGGCGTGGCCATGATGGGCCTGATCGACGGCCCGGAATACGCACGGCGCGCGGATAGCTGGCGGGTCATGACCGGCCAGCCGCAATTGTTCGGCACGGCCGAAACCTGTTTCAATGGTCGGGTCAATCCGGGCAGTATCGAAGAGCAGGTCACGCTCGACGAACGCCGGGAAGCTCTGGGTCTACCCCTGATGGTCGAGGCCTGGACCGAGGACCGCCTGGCCCGGACGTGTGACGAGGAAAACGGTGAAGCCGAAGACGGCTGACACCGGCCAACCTTACCTATTTGTCGGAATGCTCAACGAATTGTGCCCGGTCTTGCGTTGAGCGTGCGCACCCACGGTGATTTCATTCCCAAATCGCTGGGATTACATGATGAAGTCACTGATCACGACCCTGGGTGCGCTGTTCCTGGCCGCCCCCACCCTTGCTGAAGAGCGCACCTACATCATCGACCCGGGGCATACCCATATCGTCTTCGAGGTCGAGCGTTTCGGCTATGCCGCGACGGTCGGCGTGTTTCCGGACAGTTCCGGCGAGATCGTTCTGGATATGGACCATCCGGAAAACAGCCGCGTCACCGCGAGTGTCAACACACCGACCGTTTGGACCGGTCTCGCCTCACGCGATCAGGCGGTCAACGGGCCCGGCTTTCTCAATACGGCTCAGCACCCGGAAATCCGTTTCACCTCGACTGCAATCGAGTTGATTGATGAGGACAGCGCTCGCGTGACAGGCGATTTCACCCTGCTAGGCGTGACACAGCCGGTCACGTTCGAGGTTGATCTCAACCGGATCGGCCCAGACCCGTCCATGGGCGGCCGGGAAGGTGCCGGTTTCTCGATGCGCGCCAGCCTCAACCGCTCAGACTTCGGCAATACGACAGCCGCAGCACTGATCGGCGACACGGTCACCATCCGCATCGAAACGCTTGGGCATCTGACCGAGTAATTACTTGCGTTTGCCCTTGACGCCACAGGCCGAGAGGAAAGCATCGACATCGGTCGTGCGCTGGCGCAGACGAATGCCCGCACGCTGACGATTGCGGTCAAGCGCACGGTTGAGGCTGTCACCGGAATTCAGGCGCAGGAAGTCATCCATCGGGTACATCGGCATCTCCATCTGTCGCCGGGCCTCTTGCGCCTTTTCGCGGCAAAGCGGGAGAGCCAGTTTGGCAAGTCCGCAATGCGCTTTCGCAAGGCGCTGTGGCGCACAGATTGAAACCGTCACGGAGCAGGCCTAGTGTCCGCTCATGACCCAGATGATTTCCCAGACTTTCGACGTGAAGGGCGGCCCGCAATTTGGTCGCGACAACGTCCCGAAACTTCGCTCAGAACTGCAAGCTCTCGGCCTTGATGGCTTCCTCGTCCCGCATGAGGACGAGTATGACAACGAGTATCTGCCGGACTGCAATGAGCGCCTGTTGTGGATCAGCGGATTTTCCGGTTCCGCCGGTGCTGCGATCGTCATGAAGGACCGTGCAGCGGTCTTCGTGGACGGCCGCTACACATTGCAAGTTCGCCAACAGGCCGACGGGGATATCTTCGATTATCGCGACCTGGTCGAGGAAGGCCTTTCCGGCTGGATCGAGAGCCAGGCCAGATCCGGTGAAAAGATTGGCTATGACGCCCGTCTGCACAGTCCGGCCTCGCTGAAACGGCTTCAGGTGTCAGCGCATCGCGCCGGCGTTGAACTAGTCAGCGTGGAGACCAACCCGATCGACACCGCCTGGACGGATCGTCCCGCGGCACCGATGGCGGAGATCAATCCGCAGCCGATGGAATTTGCGGGTGAGGAACACACCTCCAAACGCCACCGGATCGGTATCGCCATCGAGCGCGGCGCTGCAGATGCGGCCGTGATCACGGCACCGCCGTCGATCGCCTGGCTGTTCAACATCCGTGGCGGCGACGTTTCCCGTGCGCCCCTGCCCCTGGCGGCTGCGATCATCAACAAGGACGGCACTGCGACCCTGTTCGTGGAACCGAAAAAGCTGACGGATGAAACTCGCAGCCATCTTGGCAATGAAGTCGCCATCCGCCCGGAAAGCGAGTTCGCGGCCGGCCTGCAGGAGATGCAGGGCAAGACCGTGCGGGTGGACGCCTCCACTGCTTCGGCCTGGGTTTACGACCAGCTGAATGCTGGCGGCGCTGTGGTGCAGGAGCTGGAAGATCCGGTGATGCGCCCCAAGGCGACCAAGAACGCAGCCGAGGTGGAAGGCTCCCGCCAGGCGCATATCCGTGATGGCGCGGCCATCACGAAATTCCTGCACTGGCTGGATACCGAAGCCCAATCCGGCGAGATCGACGAAATCCAGGCGGCCCGCAAGCTGGAAGAGATCCGCATGGAACTGCCCGAGCTGCGGGACCTGTCCTTCGACACGATTTCCGGCGCCCAGGGCAATGCGGCCTTCGCCCACTATCGTGTGTCCGAGGAAAGCAATCTGAAACTCGTTCCGGGCTCGCTCTACCTGGTCGATAGTGGCGGCCAGTATCCGGACGGTACGACAGACATCACCCGCACCGTTCCGATCGGGCAAGCAACCGCCGAAATGCGCACACAGTTCACACGCGTACTAAAAGGCCATATCGCGCTGTCCCGAGTTCGTTTCCCGGTCGGCACGACGGGCACCCAGCTCGACACCCTGGCTCGGCTGCCCCTGTGGGAAGCCGGTTTCGACTACGATCACGGCACCGGACACGGTGTCGGTGCGTTTCTCAGTGTACATGAAGGCCCGCAACGCATCTCCAAGGCGCCCAGCGCCGTCGCACTGGAGCCGGGCATGATCGTGTCCAACGAGCCGGGCTATTACAAGGAAGACGGTTACGGCATCCGGGTCGAGAACCTCCAGGTCGTCTCGCCAGCCAAGGGCATTCCGGAGGGCGAGCGGGACATGCTGGGTTTTGAGACCCTGACCATGGCTCCGATCCACAAGGACCTGATCGACCTGCACCTGCTTACGCCGGCCGAGCTGGCCTGGATGGACGAATACCACGCAGAGGTACGCAACCGTATCCTGCCGCTGGTCGAGGGCGATGTTGCCGACTGGCTGCTCAAGGCGACCGAGCCTCTGGCCGGTGCCACACCGTGATGCGTACACCGCTGATCATCCTTCTGACAGCCGCCCTGCTGGGCGGCTGTTTTTACGCCGATGAAGCGCTGATCAGCCGTCGCGGCGCAGATTTCGCCGTCGCTGAGGGGGTTTACACCCACACCCCCTATCATCCCGATGGTCGGCCCTTCGATCGTCCCACCTGGACCGGGAAGATTGAACGGCGCGGATGGATCTATTCCTCCGATACTGCCGAATTCCCGCATTCGGATGTCCGCCTGCGCGAACTGGTACCTGGTGTTTATGCGGCCCAGAAAAAGTCGGACGACCACTATCTGTTCGGACTGGTCTGGGTCTATCCCGACGGACTTGTCAGCTATCACAACCCGTCCTGTTCGGATCTGTCCGACGCGGCGCGCGAGGCCTATGAACTCGTCGAGGAGATGGAGGACGGCGCCTGTAGGATTGAACGCTGGGACGTGCTCAGCGCAGTCCTGCAGACCTATCTGGCGGAACATGATGGCGCGCCTCGCCTCGACGGCGTTTACCGGCCCGTCGAATAGAGCCCTATTTTTGACGCGCGAACTTCCTAGAGTGGATTCAAATCACAGGGGAAGTCACGATGAAACAATACAGTTTTCTGACGCTACTCATTTTCGTTTCGATTGGACTAGGCGGCTGTTTCTATTCTGCCACTGACCTGATCTCCGAAGAAAACCGGGTTGAGACGCTCGCTGCGGGGGAATATCGCGCACTCACGCTGGATGAGGACGGGTCCTATTCCGAGCCGGAGGAGGTCTGGCAGGGAGAGATCACCTATCGCGATGGCCGACTTCATTCAGAGACTGAAGACATGCCGCTAGCCAATGCGGTCTTCATGCAGATTGACCAACATATTTTTGCCGGACACGCCAATACCTCCGACGATGACGAGTACGTGTACGTGCTTATGTTCGCCTATTCCGACGGCAGCTATTACGCTCACCTGCCCATGTGCAACCGTCTCTCCGCGGAAGCACGCGTTGAGCTGGGCTTTGCCGAGGAAGGTGACCGTCAGTGCGCGCTGACTGATACAGCGCACCTACGCGCAGTGTTCACGACCTATGTCGAGGAAATGGGTGGGCAAATCAGCGACGGCGTACGGCTCTTTCCCGTGGACTAGGACTTAAACCTCTCCGATCAGCTCGAACCAGGCATCCTCGGTAATGGTCTCGACACCGAGATCAGCTGCTTTCTTCGCCTTCGAGCCCGCACCGGGTCCCGCAATCAACAGATCGGTCTTCTTGGAGACCGAACCGGAAACCTTGGCGCCAAGCGATTGCGCCTTGGCCTTGGCCTCATCCCGCGTCATGCGTTCCAGCGTGCCGGTAAAGACAACAGTCTTGCCAGCGACCGGACTGTCGGCGGAGACCTGTTCGGCATCCTCGATGGTCAGCTGCGCTGTGAGACGCTCCAAGGCTTCAACATTGAGCGGTTCGGAGAAGTACTGCTCGAGCGCCTCCAGCGCAGTGTCACCTATACCATCAACCGCCAGGAGCTCAGCGCGCACCGTCTCGTCAGACAGGTTTCGGACCGCGGCGAAGAAACTCGACCAGCTGCCATAGGTCCGGGCCAGCAATTGCGCTGTCCCCTCACCGACGTGACGGATACCCAGCGCATTAAGCAGGCGGGCAAGCGAAATCCGGCGGCGCTCATCAATCGCATTGAACAGATTGGCCACGCTGGTTTCACCCCACCCCTCACGCTCCTGCAACGGGGGCTGGATTTCACCAGAAATATTTCGCTCACGAAGTGTAAAAATGGCAGACGGCTCCCGCACCAACCCCTCTGCGTGGAATGTCTCGACCTGTTTGCTGCCAAATCCTTCAATATCGAACGCCTTGCGTGAGACGAAGTGCTCGAGGCTTCGGCTGAGCTGGGCGTCGCAGACCATGCCTCCGGTGCAACGCCGCACCGCGTCCAGCTTGCCCGTTTTCTCATCATGCTCTCGCAATGCGTGAGAACCGCACACAGGACATTCGGTTGGAAAAACAAAAGCCTCACCACGGCCAGCGCGGTCAGCGTCAGCGACACGTACGATTTGCGGAATAACATCACCCGCCCGCTGGACCACGACGGTATCACCCACTCGAACATCCTTGCGGAGGATCTCGTCTTCATTGTGCAAGGTGACATTGGAGACCACCACACCGCCGACTGTCACCGGCTTGAGCCGCGCAACCGGTGTCAGAGAACCGGTGCGACCGACTTGGATATCAATGCCTTCGAGTACAGTCGTGGCCTGTTCAGCGGGAAACTTGTGGGCAATGGCCCAGCGCGGCGCGCGAGATGCGAACCCCAGCCGTTCCTGCCAGTCCAGGCGATCTACCTTGTAGACAACACCGTCGATATCATAACCAAGCGAGGCCCGTTGTGCCTCGATACCGTGATAGACCTCGAGGATTTCAGCCACGCTCCCGCATTTCTTCATATGCGAATTGGTTTGAAAACCCCAGGCGTCGAAACGATGTACCGCATCGAACTGGGATCCGGACAATGGCTGGGAAAGCTCTCCCCAGGCATAGGCAAAGAAACGCAGCGGGCGCTGTGCAGTGACACTCGGGTCAATCTGGCGCAATGACCCGGCTGCAGCGTTACGTGGATTCTTGTATTCCGGTCTTCCCAGCTCAACCTGACGCGCATTGAGGGCGGCAAAGTCCTCGTGGGACATATAGACTTCCCCCCGCACTTCCAGAACCTCCGGCCAGTCATTCCCCGGCAGAGCGTGCGGAATATCCTTCAAGGTCATGAGGTTGCGGGTGACATCCTCGCCGGTCGCGCCGTCGCCGCGGGTAGCGCCGGAAACAAGCTGCCCCTTCTCGTATCGCAGATTGGCGGAGAGCCCGTCGATTTTCGGCTCGGCAGTGATTTCGATCTTCTCATGCTCGTCCAGACCGAGAAAGCGGCGGATCCGGGCCACGAAGTCCTCGACGTCTTCATCATTGAAAGCGTTACCCAGCGACAGCATGGGCACGGCATGGGTGATCTCGCCAAACTTTCCGGACGGCGCTGCTCCAACACGCTGGGTGGGTGAGAACAGATCCACGAATTGCGGGAAGCGCGCCTCGATCGCAATCAGCCGCTGGCGCAGACCGTCATAGACAGCGTCGGAAATTTTGGGCGCGTCGTCCTGGTAATAGGCCTTGTCGTGTTTGCCGATCTCACGCGCCAGGCGGGTATGCTCATCTCGCGCCTCGGTTTCGTTAAGATGATCGACGTCTTTCAGCGCGCTCACGGCATCCCCCTCGGAATCACTCACACGCGGACACGTTACGCCTCTACCGCCATCAATGCATCGGCCTGTGCACGCGCAGCGTCGGTTATGTCAGCGCCGGACAGCATGCGGGCGACTTCCTCGCGGCGCTCCTCGCCCTGGAGCAGACGGAGCGTGGTCCGTACGCCGCCCTCGCCATCATCGGATTTCTCGATCTTCCAGTGATGATCTGCCACAGCAGCAACTTGCGGAGAATGCGTGACGACCAGCGTTTGACCGTGCCTGGACAATCGTTTGAGGCGCCGGCCTACCGCATCAGCAACGGCACCGCCCACGCCCTGATCAACCTCGTCAAAGACCATGGTGAGGCCCTGTTCCCGACCGGCCAATACGACTTTCAGGGCCAGCCCAAAACGCGACAGCTCGCCCCCGGAGGCAATCTTGTCGAGCGGCCCGAACGGCGCGCCCGGATTTGTGGAAACCTCGAACACGACCTTGTCCCAGCCGCGCGCACCTGCACGTTCCGGGTCGTCGTTCACGCTGACGCGAACTCGCGCCTTATCCATCTTCAAGGGAGCGAGTTCCTCCGCGACCTGTTTTTCAAGCCTTTGCCCGGCCTCTAACCGGCTCTTGGTGAGGTCCCGGGCCGCTGCATCGTAAACCGTCTGTGCCGACTTCACGGCCTTTTCAGCCTCGGCGATCAACTCACCGGCATCATCGATCGCCTGCAGCTGGTCCGCGAAACGATTACGCAGGGCGTTGAGCTCGTTCACAGGCACGGAATGTTTACGGGCTGCACCACGCAGAGCGAACAACCGCTCTTCGACCGCCTCCAGCCGCCCTGGTTCAACATCGAACGCATGACCAGCATCAGCCAGTGCTTCGCTGGCTTCCTCGAACTCGATCAGCGCGCGATCGATGGCAGATGAGGCCCGTTCCAGCGCTTTGCCGGCATCGCCGCCTTCACCGATCTGTTCTCGGACGCGATCCAACCCCCGCAACGCATTGTTGAGGCGGTTCTCCAATCCGCCGCCATCGCCGCGCAATGCGTCCTGTGCTGATTGCAGGTCGCCCAGGGCTCGCTCGGCCCCCATCAGGAACTGGCGTTCTTCAGCCAGCGCCTCTTCCTCGCCTTCATGAGGGTCCAGTGTGTCCAGCTCGCCCAGCGCGTGACGCAAATAGTCCTGCTCGCTCTCCGTCGCATTGTTGGAGCGGATCAACTCCTCCAGCCGAGCCTTGGCATCAGAAACATGTTTCCAGGCACTGTGACACTCAGTCAGAAGGCCGGAATGGTCTGCATAGGTGTCGAGATAGGCGACATGGGTCTTCTGATCCATCA
Source organism: Maricaulis sp. MIT060901 (assembly GCF_047123815.1). NCBI lineage: Bacteria > Pseudomonadati > Pseudomonadota > Alphaproteobacteria > Maricaulales > Maricaulaceae > Maricaulis > Maricaulis sp. MIT060901. Next base: position 2,635,464 of record NZ_CP138920.1, on the reverse strand, counting down.
GGCCACGGCCGTCATGCTGTCCATGAATCTCGACCAGGACTTCTCCCAGCTGGCGTAACAGACCGACGCTCGCGGCCTGGTCATTGACATGAACGCGCGAACGCCCGTCCTCGCTCAGACGGCGACGCAGAACAACGGGTTCCCCAGGCTCCAGGTCGATGCCAGCGTCCTCGAGCACCGTTTTCGCGGCATGGCAGTCAGGCAGGTCAAACTCGGCGGTGGCGCGGGCTTCCGGCGCCCCTGAGCGAACCTGCCCGCGATCGGCACGTTCTCCAAGTGCAAGGCCGAGCGCCCCGAGAAGAATGGATTTTCCTGCACCAGTCTCGCCGGTAAGCGCGCACAATCCACTCTCGAAAACCGCATCAAGCGTGTCGATCAGGACCACATTGCGGATTGAGAGTGATTGCAGCATTCGGCGTGGTGAAACCTCGCCGGTTAACCGAACAGCCGGCGCCAAGCGCGCTGGAAATAGCTCGGATCGCCTTGCTCGATACCCTCGTCGAGAGCGATACCCTCGCGAGAGAGAAGTGCGTAGCTCGCATCATACCATTCACTGCCCGGGAAGTTATAACCCAGGACGGAGGCGACCTGACGGGCTTCCTCGTCGATTCCCAGGGCTACATAGGCCTCGACCAGACGGTGAAGCGCTTCCGGCGTGTGTGAAGTGGTTTCATACTCAGCAACTACATTACGGAAGCGGTTGATCGCCGCCAGATGGAAATTGCGGCGCAGATACCAACGGCCAACATCCATCTCCTTGCCGGCCAAGTGGTCACGCGTCATATCAATCTTGAGGCGCGCGTCCGTAGCGTACCGGCTCTCCGGGAAACGACGGACAACTTGCTGCAGTGCTTCCATGGCCTGCTGGGTCGTCTGCTGGTCACGGCCCACATCCATGATCTGTTCGAAATAGGATATCGCGATCAGATAATAGGCGTAGGCGGTGTTGCGATTACCCGGGTGCAGCGAGATAAAACGCTGAGCATCCGAGATCGCTTCCTCGTAATTGCGGGACTGATAGTTTGCAAAAGCCGCCATCAACATCGAGCGGCGAGCCCATTCCGAATACGGGTGCTGGCGTTCGACCTCGTCGAATTGCGCAGCCGCCAGGCGGAACTGGCGACGATCCATTGTCTCGAAGGCTTCCGCGTAAATCGTCTCAACCGGTCGCTCTACATAGGCGACAGAGTTGTCCACGCGGCTGGCGCAGGCGGCCAGGATGGCGGAACCGAGAACGGGAACGATCAGGCGCGGCGAAACAGGCATCTACACGACTCTTGTAGTTAATCAGCCGATATCGGCCAGTCTTGAACAGCTTTGTAGCGGATCATTCGCCGGGGCAAAAGGCCCGTGTCAGTAAGTCGGTCAAATTTCAGGATTTGGCGAGCGCCACTTCCTTGGCCACACCACCGCGCATCGGCACCATTTTCCATGCCGAAGTGTCGCTCAGTAGAGCCCGGAGAGCCTCGTTATTGATGGCATGCCCCGGTCGGCTGGCTGAATAGCGACCGAGAATCGGTGCGCCCGCAAGGTATAGATCCCCCAGAGCGTCCAGCGCCTTGTGACGGACAAACTCGTCGGCGAAACGCAAACCTTCCGGATTTACGACGCCCTCCTCGTCGAGAACAACGGCATTGTCCATGGAACCACCACGGGCGAGGCCGGCTGCGAGCAGCGCTTCGTAATCCTTCTTGAAACCGAAGGTACGTGCTCCCGCGATATCCTCGGCGAAAATATCCGGCGTAACGTCGAAAACACAGCTTTGACGGCCCACCGCCTGGTGTTCGAAGCTGATATCAACCTCGATCATGGGACGCAGGGCCGGCAGGAAGCTGGCGCGGCGGCCTTCGGTCTCCACGACGACCGGCTTGAGAACCTGTATCGCGCGGCGCGGCATGGCATGCGCCGTGAGGCCCACCTTGTGAATAAGCTCAACAAAGGGAGCAGATGACCCGTCCATAACCGGCAGTTCGGGGCCATCGATCTCAACAATGAGATCATCAACACCGATACCGGCCAGGGCCGCCATCAGATGTTCGACAGTCGCAACAGTCGCGCCTGCGGCATTGGAAATTGTCGTACCAAGACGAACCGCGGAGACAGCGTCAGCGCGCGCTTCAATTCGATTGTCGTGAGACTTGATGTCGGAGCGGATAAAGACGATGCCGGTACCAGCGGAAGCAGGTTGCATCACCAGGCGAACATGATCGCCGCTGTGGAGCCCTACGCCTGCACACACAACAGGTGCGGCCAATGTTTGCCGGTTAATCACAACTACTCGCCGTCGTCTTATGGTTACCCAAATGCGGCAAAAAAGCCGCCCCTTCGCTTACAAACAACGACAGGGGCGGTTAGACTACAACTAAAGCTTTGTTGCGGTTTGTTACGCGATTGTTTCAATCAATTCGCCTGGCGACGCAGGAAGGCCGGAATCTCAAGATCGCCCTCGTCCAGGCTGTCACCAAACAGGTCCCCGGATGGCGCGCGCGGTGCTTGGACACTGGGCGCCTTGGAGGCGACCGGAGCCGTTTTTGGTGCGCTCTCAGCCGGCTTGCGACGACGTCCAAACAGCGAGAAACCGCGCTTGGGCTCTTCCGCAGGCGCTTGCGGAGTTGGAGCGGTTGCAGCAGGTGCCGGCTCTTCGCTGGCACGACGCTGCTCGTAACGTGCATTCAGTGTTTCCGCCTCACGCTGGAGACGCTCACGATCCATGACGACCTGCGGTGCCTCGACCGGAGCCTGGGCAACCTGTTCAGCCGGAGCAATAAACGGATCAGCAGACGGCATCTCGCGCTGCTGAGCCACAGCATCGACCATTTCCTCGGCACCCGCAGCCAATTTCATCGGCTCTGCCTGGACTTCCGGCTCAACCGGTGTCTCGTGACGTGGCTGTGGCGCTTCGGAGCGTTGCTGCTCGGCCATGACCCGACCCGGACGATCAGAATTCATGCGCTTCCACGGGAGGATGGCGTCATTGGCGTTATTGCCGGCGGCAGCGGGCTGAGCCGCGACTGCCGGCTGCCGTTCAGCCGGACGTGTACGGGCACGTGGGTCCGGAGCCACCATGGCTTCAGCCTCGATACCGGTCGCGACCACCGATACACGCATGGAACCTTCCATGTTTTCGTCGAAGGTAGAGCCGACGATGATATTCGCATCCGGATCAACTTCCGCGCGGATTTCATTGGCAGCCTCGTCCACCTCGTAGAGGGTCATATCGTACCCGCCGGTGATGTTGATGAGCACGCCGGTGGCGCCCTTCATGGAGACATCGTCCAGAAGCGGATTTGAAATCGCGGCCTGCGCAGCTTCAACGGCGCGTTTCTCGCCTTCGGCCTCGCCCGTGCCCATCATCGCCTTGCCCATCTCGTTCATGACGGCGCGAACGTCGGCGAAGTCAAGATTTATCAGGCCCGGCATGACCATCAGGTCGGTAATTCCACGGACGCCGGAATGGAGAACCTGGTCGGCCATGGAGAAAGCTTCGGCAAAGGTCGTCTTTTCCGTCGCAATGCGGAAGAGGTTCTGGTTCGGGATCACGATCAGCGTGTCGACATGATCCTGGAGCTGGTCGATACCGCTCTCCGCCATTTTCATGCGGCGCGTGCCTTCGAAGTGGAACGGTTTGGTCACCACACCGACGGTCAGGATGCCCATCTCGCGCGCTGCTGCGGCCACGACGGGCGCTGCGCCCGTCCCCGTGCCGCCGCCCATGCCGGCGGTGATGAATACCATGTGGGCACCGGCAAGGTGCTCACGGATCTCGTCAATGGATTCCTCAGCAGACTGGGCACCAACTTCCGGTCGCGCGCCCGCGCCCAGGCCTTCGGTGATCGCCGCGCCGATCTGGACGCGCTTTTCAGTCTGTGAACGGGTCAGTGCCTGGGCGTCGGTATTCGCAACGACGAAGTCGACACCTTCCAGGCTGGATTCAATCATGTTGTTGACCGCGTTCCCCCCTGCGCCGCCGACACCAAAGACGACGATGCGCGGCCGCAATTCGGTCGTTTCCGGAATGGAGAGATTGAGCGTCATGATCGACCCCGTGTACGGATATTAAGGTTAACAGCGATTCACGGGGTATTGTCTGCTTGGGAGCCTTAAGCGAGTGTTAAGCGTGATAAGAAATGCATAGAATTTGGCAGGATTTATTGACGAGTGGTTTTCCGCGCCGGCACCACCCTAAGCCGTAGCGCGCCAAGACTCGCCCGCTTGATCATCCGCACTTGGATTATCAGTCCAGACACGGGTCTGCACACTATGTCCCGCAAGTAACATCTGGCTTGCGAAAGCCGTGATCACCTGCCGGCCCCGTTCGGAGGCAGGCGGGTAAATCGTGACTTCGAGCTTCAACTCGGTGACAGATGTAAAGAAGTTCGCGATTTCGACGGCATCACCAGGATGAATACCCAGCTGAGCGGTCCGGAAATCAAGCTGCACCCGACGCAGGTCGCTCGCTTCAAGCGCGTCGACAATCTCCTCGACCACGCCTGTCGCCGAGAACCAGTCCTCATAGCCGTCGATGACGGCCTGAACATGGCCGGACTGCTTGCAGATGGAAACGTGATGATGCGCCATGGGACCTTCAACTCCAGCGAAGACCGTACATACACGCATGAGATGATGCCTGTCAGCACCACACCCATTCATTGTTTATGCAAGTAATTGGGCCCTAAAAGCTTTCCGCAAACCAGCGCCACATCGCAGCGGCGCCCTTGGCCTCGCCGGCCGGACGGGCTTGGCGCTCGCGCACTGGCGTGTCCATCATTTGTGGCGGTCCGGAAATGGCTTCGGCGGCACCGCGTGTCTCGCGCCGCACAATCCCTGCGACGGAACTGAAAGCCGGACCGGCCACAGCATCGCCAAGGCCGGTTATGCCGCTCGGGCCCGCAACTCGAACCTGTTTGCCGAAGATACGGGCTGCGACCTCGGTCGCGCCGGGCAATTGCGCTGCACCACCGGTCAGCACCATGGTCCGGCCACTCGCCGCCAGGACACCCGCAACATCGAGACGATCGCGGATCAACTCGAAAGTCTCCTCGAGACGCGGACGAATAATGGAGTTGAGGAGAGAGCGTGGTGCTGTGCCGTACCCGACTCCCTCCTCCCCCACCACCGGAGGTACTTCGATCATTTGCTGATCATCCTCCGGACTATCCAATGCGCACCCGTAAAGAACCTTGAGACGCTCGGCCGCGGCGATCGGCGTCGACAGTCCGCGCGCGATATCCGACGTCACATGCGTACCGCCCAGCGGCACGCTGTCGATGTGTAGCAAGGCCCCGTCCGCAAATACGGCCGCTGTGGACGCACCGGCGCCCATGTCAATCAAGGTTGCGCCCAGCTTTACCTCGTCATCGCCCAGCGCGGACAGCCCGGATGCGTACGGGGTTGCGACGACACCCTTGAGATTGAGATGACAACGCTCGACACAATTCATCAGATTGCGTAGCGGCCCGACCGCCGCCGTGATGACATGCACTTCAACGCCCAGAGTACGGCCATACATGCCACGCGGGTCGCGGATACCGCGATGATCATCCACTGACCAGGACAAGGGAATGGCGTGAAGGATGACACGGTCATCCACCTGGAATTCCGACAGAGCGCCATTGAGAAGCTTGCGAAGGTCCTTAGCGGTCACTTCGCGATTATGCAGGTCAATCTCTGCAGCAATACGGGTTGAGTTCGGCTGTCCAGCAGACAGGCTGACACTGACTGCGGTCACAGCCGTGCCGGCCATACGCTCGGCCTGTTCAACCGCTGCGCGGATCGCTTCGGAAGCACCGTCCATGTCGACAATTGCGCCCCCGCGGACGCCACGACTGGACTGATGGCCAACGCCGACCATGCGCGGACGCGGACCGGCAATGGTCTCGTCAGTCCGTGCGATGAAACACGCAACCTTGGACGAGCCAACATCCAGCGCAGCATAGACGCCATTGCCCTTGGCCGGCTGTTGGGCGGCCGGGGACTGGCGCTGGAACATGCCAAAGAAACTCATGCGTCGCGCTCCCGCATACCTGCAGCCGCAGCGCGGTCCGGCAAGGCTCGTACAATCAGGTCACCCTGCCCGCGCAGGTCGAAACTCTCGGCCGCCAGGCGCAATACGCCCCGCTCGGAATGCAGGCGCGCAAGAATCGCCAGCGAGGCGTTTACATCGCCTTCCGGCAGCTTGATGTCGGCGCCGTTTTCAAGACGCAGATTCCAGCGACGCTCGCCCACACGCACGGCACCGACGACCTCGGCCCGAATGGTCGGGTGACGATCCAGCGCTTCGACAATCTCGACGACGCTGTCATTGGCACCTTCGGCGACAACCAGAGGCAGATCGGGCGGCGACATCACATCGGCCTGCCCCATCACGACGCCATAGCGGTCGATCACGTTGAGCTGTCCTTCAACCTGCCACAGGGCGAAGGCCTCGCGGGTTTCAACAACGACGGCCACGGAATTGGGCCACAAACGCGCCACAGACGCCGTACGCACAATCGGCATGGCTTCGACACGTTCACGGATCTCGTCCGGATCGACCGCAAAAATCGGATAACCGCCCTCAAGGCCTGTCGCCTCGACAATATTGTGGGCGATCACGCCCTGGGCACCGGAGACATCAATGGTCTCAACGGCAAATCCGGCCTTGGCGAGCTGAACCTGGGAATGGGTGACAACAGACTGGCGCACGTCATCAAGCTGGCCGAACAGGGCCAGACCAGCTACGGTCACTGCCGCAACGCCCGCGAGCGCAATTCCGCCCAGACGAGCAGCATTGGCAACACGATAACGCGCACTTCGGACCTGGGCTTCCACCCAATTACGCAAACGCCGCGGTGCTGGGACCGCGGCGGACTTGGCTCTGGTTCTACGACGGACCGTCTTTTTCGGTCCACCGCGCCTCACCTTCGACACGACGCATTCTCCGCCATCCAATCCACGAGATCTGGAAACGCGATCCCGCAGTACTGCGCCTGTTCTGGCGCTAAAGACGTAGGAGTCATGCCCGGCTGGGTGTTAATTTCGAGTAACCATAGCGGGTGTTCTGCTGATTCGTCGTAACGGAAGTCACACCGTGTCAGCCCGCGACATTCCAAGGTTTTATGGGCTTTTAGCGCCATTTCCATGGCCAGCTTCTCGACCTCTGCCGGAATTTTTGCCGGTAAAATATGATCAGATCCGCCAGCCGCGTACTTCGCCTCGTAATCATAGAAAGTCGTGTTCGGGATGATCTCGGTGACGGCGAGCGCCCGGTCCTCCATCACCGCAACGGTCAGCTCCCGGCCCGGCACATAGCGCTCAACCAGCACCTCATCACCCAGATCATCCGTCTCCGCAGCGAGCCCGGCCGGAGGACGATTGGCGCCTTCCAGAACGATATGAACACCGACCGACGAGCCCTGTGCATTGGGTTTGGCCACGTATGGCGGTTTCATCGCATGTGTCTTGGCCGCCTCGAAGCGATTGACCAGCATGCCTTCCGGACAGGGTATTCCCGCCGCGCGCAGCACGTCCTTGGCCATCTGCTTGTTCATCGCCAGGGCCGAGGCCAGCACACCGGAATGCGTATAAGGCTTGCCGAAATGCTCCAGCACGCCCTGCACCATTCCATCCTCGCCCCACTCGCCATGCAGCGCGTTGAAGACGATATCCGGATCAGCCTCGACCAGCTGGTTATAGAGGTCTCGCCCGGCATCGATCTCGACAACGTCATGGCCCTTTTCGCGCAGACCATCAGCCACCGCCTTGCCGGACACCAGCGAGACTTCACGCTCGGGGGACAAACCGCCCAGAAGGACTGCGATACGTTTGCTCATGACTTACTCCTGGGGCTCCCCAACCCGTTTCACTTCCCAGCGCAGATCCACGCCGTGTTTTTCCTTCACACGGGCGCGCACATCCTCGCCGACCTGTTCCAGGTCTGCCGCGGTCGCCGTGCCGTCATTGATAAGGAAGTTACAGTGCTGTTCGGAAAAGAACGCCCCGCCGACGCGATAGCCACGCCCGCCGACACTGTCGATCAATTGCCAGGAGCGGCGCTGATTGGGCGTGCCCGGCGCGTCCGGATTGGCAAAAGTCGAACCGGAGGTCTTCTCACGGATCGGCTGGGTGCCCTCGCGCCGTTCGGTGATGCCATTCATGCGCGCTTCGATAGCGGTGGGCTCGTCCGGTGTGCCCTGGAACACCGCCGAGGTGAAGATCCAGTCTTCCGGCGCCTCACAATGGCGATAGGAATAGTTCAGCTCTTCCGGGCTCGCCTCGATGATGCGGCCCAGGCGGTCGATCGCACGCACAGAGACGACGACGTCCTTGGTTTCCTGGTCATAACAACCGGCATTCATGCGCAGCGCGCCACCAATCGTGCCCGGCACTCCAACCAGGTATTCCATGCCCGAAAGGCCAGCCTTCGCTGCCGCCTTGGCGACCATCTTGTCCAGCGCACCGGCGCCCGCCTTCAGTCGATTGCCTTCGAGCACTTCCGTGCGCGCAAACGGCCCCGCCAGGCGAATGACAACACCGCGGATACCGCCATCACGCACCAACGTGTTCGATCCCGCGCCGAGCACGTGCACCGGGATATCGTCCGGGGTTTCAGCGAGGAAACGCGACAGATCTGCCTCGTCCGCCGGCAGATACATCACGTCCGCCGGACCACCGACCCGCAGCCAGGTGACGTCCTTGAGCGGCGCATGCTCGATGTATTTGCCGCGAACGGTTGGAAGGCGCTCGATGAGGCTCAACCCAGCGCCTCCAGCTCTCCTTGCAGCGCGTAGGCCCACTGGGTGATGTCACCGGCGCCGAGGAAAATGACGATATCGCCCTCACCTGCTCGCGCCGCGACTTCACGGGCAACGTCATTGCGGGTGATGGCCAGGGCTTCGCGATGGCCATGCGCGGCGAGACTTTCGACCAGGCCGTCGCGGTCGAAACCTTCCAGCGGCTCTTCACCAGCGGCAAAGACATTGGCGACCATGACCGTGTCGGCGTCATTGAAACAGGTCGAGAAATCATCGAACAGATCGGCAAGACGCGAATAGCGGTGCGGCTGCATGATGGCGATCACCTTGCCCGTCGACGCCTGGCGCGCGGCCTTGAGTACTGCCGAGATCTCCACCGGGTGGTGGCCATAATCATCGATGATCGTGGCGCCCTTCCAGGCACCGGCCTTGGTGAAACGACGTTTCACACCGCCAAAATCCGCCAGCCCCGAGCGCGCCTTCTCGACCGTCAGGCCAAGCTCGCGCGCCGTCGCCAGGGCGGCTGCAGTATTGAGCACATTGTGCTCGCCGACCATGGGCAGGAAGACATCCGTCCAGATGTCCTCGTCCTGACCGCGCAGGCGGAAACGGACGTCAAACGTCGTGCCCGCCGGTTCCGCGCGCATATTCTCGATGCGCACATCAGCCTGCGGGTTGAAGCCATAGGTGATGACCCGGCGATCCTCGACGCGGGAGGCCAGCGACTGGACTTCCGGGTGATCAGTGCACAGGACGGCAAAGCCGTAAAACGGCAGGTTCTCGACGAACTGGTAAAAGGCATCACGCAGGACATCAAAGTCTCCGTAATGCTCCATGTGCTCGGGATCGATATTGGTGACGATGGCCACGGTGGAGCGCAGTTTCAGGAAAGAGCCATCGCTCTCATCCGCCTCAACGGCCATCCACTCACCCAGCCCCACCTTGGCGTTGGATTGATAGGCGGAAATGATGCCGCCATTGATCACGGTGGGATCAACACCCGCGGCGTCCATGAGCACGGCAACCAGCGAGGTGGTGGTGGTCTTGCCATGCGTACCGCCAACAGCGACCGAGTATTTCAGGCGCATCAGCTCGGCCAGCATCTCGGCCCGGCGCACAACCGGGATCTTGGCCGAGCGCGCCGCGACCAGTTCCGGATTGTCCGGCTTGATGGCCGAAGACACGACGATGGCGCCGGCGCCTTCAACATTTTCACCGGCATGCCCGATGGCAATCTTGGCGCCCTTCTCACGCAGGCGTTCGACGTTCGGATTGGCCTTGATGTCGGATCCCTGGACCTTGTAGCCCAGATTAAGCATCACCTCGGCAATACCGGACATGCCGATACCGCCAATACCGACAAAATGGACCGGCCCGACCGGGAAGGGCAAAGCGGCAAATTTCATACAACTACTCCTGTCACCAGGCCGTCCACGGCCTTGGCCAGCGCCTCAGCCGCATCCGGGCGCCCCAACGCCCGCGCTGCAGCTGCGCGTTCTTTCAGATCCTGCGGGTTCGACAGGCGGGTTTCCAGCAATTCGCTCAGCCGTTCTGCAGTGAAATCGGCTTCGGGCAGAACATCCGCCGCCACCGCCTTGTAGAGACCCTCGGTATTGGCGCTCTGGTGATCGTCAGCAGCGATACCGAGCGGACAGAAAATCGCGGGACGCCCCACGCCGGCGACTTCCGACACCGTTGAGGCCCCGGCCCGTCCGATCACGAAATGGGAATTGGCCAACAGCTCCCCCACATTCTTGAAGAAGGGCTCGCAGTGGGCGTTTACGCCGGCGTTGCTGTAAGTCTCTCGCGCCATGTCGAGATTTTCTTCGCGTGTCTGTTGGACGACATCAAGGCGAGATTTGAGCTTTTCCGGGAGCATTGCGATCGCCGCCGGAATCGTCTCGGACAGGATGCGCGCGCCGAGACTTCCGCCCAGAACCAGCAGGTTGATCCGGCTGTCATCCGAGATTTCGGGATAACCGGCGGCTCGCGCGTCCACGATCGGCGCTCGCAGGGGATTGCCCGTCAGGATATGGCGCTTGCGGGCCCGCTCGGGCAGGCGGTCGAGGCGTTCGAAACCGGACGCTATGAAACCCGCCTTGGACGCAAACGTCCGATTGACCCGGCCCAGCACCGCATTCTGCTCGTGAATGCAAAACGGAATGCCTGCCGTCCTCGCCGAGGCGATGGCCGGGAAAGCGGGATATCCGCCAAACCCCGCCACAACATCCGGTTTCCACGCCTTTACGATGGCCTGGGTCTCAGCCAGACCACGGGTCAGCTCGACCCCGGCCTTGAGAAGTTTCAGCGGGTTCTTGGTGAAGGGACTGGCCGCGTGGATTTCGTCGACGGCCACGGCCGGAAATTCTTCGGTATGTTTCATGCCGCGCGCATCGGTCACGAGGCGGATCTGCCAGCCACGCTTGATCAGCGCTTCGGCGGCCGCGCGCGCAGGGAACATGTGTCCGCCGGTTCCTCCGGCGGCAATCAGGCAACGTCTGGGTGTCATGCGGTGTATCGACTGGAATAAGCGCCGGGACGGCGACGGGTGAAGGCCAGCATCAGGCCGGCTCCGAAAGCGAGCGCGAGCATGGAAGATCCCCCGTAGGAAACGAAAGGCAAAGTCATGCCCTTTGGCGGGATCAGGTTCAAGTTCACAGCGATGTTGACCAGCGCCTGCAATCCGAATTGCAAGGCCAGGCCAGCAACAGCCAGCTGCGCGAAATGATCGGTCAAACGCATGGCCTGGCTCCAGGCGCGCGCGACGAGAATGGAAAACAGGCCGATGATCGACAATGAGGCGAGCAGGCCGAATTCCTCGGCGGCAACCGAGAAAATGAAATCCGTGTGCGCATCGGGCAGAAAGTGCTTCACCTCCCCCTCACCCGGACCTACACCGGCAATACCGCCACGCGAAATCGCATCCATGGCCCGGTCGATCTGATAGGTGTCGCCACTCTCCGGATCGAGAAAACGTTCAACGCGGCTGGCGACATGGGGAAACATCATATAGGCCGCACCAGAACCGGCCACGGCCAGGCCACCCAGGCCGGCAACCCAGATCCAGGACAGGCCCGAGGCGAAAAAAACGCCACCAAAACACAGCGTCAGAAGCACGGACTGGCCGAAGTCCGGCTGAATCATCAAAAGCCCGATCGATACGAGAAAGATCGCAAAGGCGATTATACGCCCGGGCACGGGCGCTCCGCGCTTTTGCTCTGCAAACAGCCAGGCGGCCGTGACGATCAGGGCGGGTTTGAGAAATTCGGATGGCTGCAGCCCGAAACTGCCGATACGAATCCAACGGGTCGCGCCCTTCACCTCGTGCCCGATAAAGGGCATGGCGATCATCAAGGCCAGAGAGCCCAGCAAGGCAACAGCCGCAAGGCGGCGTGCACCGGTGGCTGAGAGCGAGGAAATCGCCAGCACACCAATAAGCGACAGCGTCGCGAAAACGCCCTGTCGATAGAGAAAATAGAAGGGATCCTCGATACCGAGGCGATCGGCTGCGGCCGGGCTTGCGGCCATGGACAACATCAGGCCTGTCGCTATCAACGCCAGGACAACAAACAACAGGGTCCGGTCAATGCCGCGCCACCAGCTTATGGCCGCGCGGGGAGCAAGCGCATTCAACCCGCGCCTCCAGCAGCCATGGAAGCGGCACCGTTTTCATGCACCAGGCGGGAAAACGCGTCGCCCCGATCCTCGAAACTCTTGAATTGATCAAAGGAGGCCGCGGCCGGAGACAACAGGACCACCGCTCCAGGCACACCTTGCGTGTCCTCACGTGCCGCAATGATGGCCTTGGCCAGATCACCGCATTTCTGCCAGCTGACCTTGCCCTCCAGCTCGTCGGCGAACTGGTCCTGTGCCTCTCCGATCAGATAGGCCTTGCGTATTCGGTGCAGCGATGGCTCCAGCGCGACCAGCCCGTCCTCCTTGGCACGCCCACCCGCGATCCAGAAGATATCGCTGTAACAATTGATCGCCTGCAGCGCTGCTTCAGCATTGGTCGCCTTGCTGTCATTGACGAAGCGCACACCGCCTTCATTAGCGATGATCTCCTGTCGGTGCGGCAAGCCACCAAAACTGGCGATCGCATCAGCCGCGGCACGGCCACCAATCCCCAGCATGCGGACAGCCGCCAGGGCGGCAGCGACATTCTGGGCATTGTGGCGCCCCGGCAAGGCCTGCGCCTTGGAGAGGTCGACAAGTGGATGGGAGGCGCTGTCCAGCGCGTCATAAACCCGGCCTCCCAGCGCATAAACACCGCGCGCAAAGACACGGCCTGCCGAAATGGGCACGATCTGGTCCTCTCGGCGCCGCTGACGCAGGGTTGAATAAAAACCATTGGTCTCGTCGTCATCGATACCGATGATCGCGACACCCTGGGTGTTCTGCATTTCGAACAGGCGTTTCTTGGCGGCGAAATAGCCGTCAAACCCGCCATGCCGGTCCAGATGATCCGGCGAAATGTTGAGCAGTACAGCCACATCGCATTCCAGCGACTGGGTCAGGTCGATCTGATAACTCGACAATTCCAGAACATAATACGATCCCGGACGCGGCGGATCCTGCGCCAGGATCGCGTCGCCGATATTGCCGGCCACGATGGCATTGCGACCCGTCTCGCGAAGGATATGTCCGATCAGCGCGGAGGTTGTAGACTTGCCGTTGGTTCCGGTCACGCCGATGATTTTCGGACGACGGCGCTCCGGCAGGTCGGCGATCGTCTGGGCGAAGAGCTCGATATCCCCGATCACAGGCGCACCCACTGACTTGGCCAGCTCGACCATGCGGTGCGGTTTGGGATGCGTCAGCGGAATACCGGGCGAAAGCACCAGGGCAGCGATATCGCCCCAGTCCCGGCGATTGAGATCATCTAGGTGGATACCCGCAGCCTCGGCGTTGGAACGCGCGACCTCAGAGTCGTCCCAGGACGACACCTCAGCGCCTCCGGCTTCCAGCGCTTTAGCGGCCGCAATACCTGTGCGCCCCAATCCGAACACAGCCACGCGGCGGCCCTTGTATGTATGGATCGGGATCATCTGGTTGCAGTTTACCTCAATTTGAGCGTCGCGAGTCCGATTAATGCGAGAATGACTGCAATAATCCAGAAACGGATGACAATTGTCGGCTCGGCCCAGCCCTTCTTTTCGAAGTGGTGATGGATCGGAGCCATGCGGAAAACACGCTTACCAGTCAGCTTGAAACTGGCCACCTGTACCATAACCGAAACCATTTCAAGCACAAAGAGGCCACCGACGATGGCCAGGACAATCTCGTGCTTGACGGCGATGGCGATGGCCCCGAGCGCGCCGCCAAGCGACAGCGACCCGGTATCGCCCATGAAGATCATCGCCGGCGGAGCGTTCCACCACAGGAAACCCAGCCCCGCCCCGAGAAGCGCGCCACAGAAGACCAGCAACTCACTGGTGCCGGGCGTGTGATGAACCTGCAGGTATTCCGCGAAATCGACCCGGCCGACCAGGTACGCGATCACGCCAAAGGTCGCGGCGGCAATCATCACCGGGACAATGGCCAGTCCGTCGAGCCCGTCCGTCATGTTCACGGCATTGCCCGAGCCCACGATGACGATACAGCCGAAGACGTAGAACAACGGCCCGATATTGATCAGGAAATCCTTGAAGAACGGGAAGGCGATGGACGTCTCGAGCCCTGCATCCATGCCGTTGGCCCGTGCAACGCTGGTGGCCCAGACGACGGCAATGGCTGCGATGGTGAACTCAAACAGGAGTTTGAACTTGCCACCAAAACCCGCTGTGCTCTGCTTGGTGACTTTCATATAGTCATCAACAAAGCCGATCAGGCCGAAACCGGCCGTCACGAATATCACAATCCAGACGTACTGATTTGTCAGATCCGCCCACAAGAGCGTGCCGACCATCACCCCGAGCAGGATCAGGAAACCGCCCATGGTTGGCGTTCCAGCCTTCTCGATCACATGGCGCTGAATGCCTTCCTCGCGGATGGGCTGGCCCTTGCCCTGCTTGCGACGCAGCCAGCCGATCATCGGCTTGCCGAAAACGAAAGCGATCAGCATCGCCGTCATCAATGCACCACCCGTTCTGAACGTGATGTAGCGAAACAGGTTCGCCAGTTGCAGGTCCTCTGCAAGCGGCGCGAACAACAGATAGAGCATTGGCGGTCAGGCCTCCGTCAGGTCGAATGCAGTGCCATCGGCCAGAACTGCGGCAATCTTGTGGAGCCCGGAACCGTTGGAGCCTTTCATCAGCAAGACATCCCCCGATCGAAGCTCAGATTTCAGCGGCTCAAGCACTTCACTGGCACTCTTCGCATAGCCCGCGCGCAACGGTGCGGGCAAGGCGTCATGCAGGTGTTTCATCAGGCTGCCGCAGGAAAAAACCAGATCAGTGTTAGCGCTCAGCAAAGGCTCCGCCAGCTCTGCGTGCAATGCCGGTCCGGACGCACCCAGCTCCAGCATATCACCGAGCACGGCAATACGGCGCCCCTCTCCTTCCGGTCGAGCTGCCGCCAGGGAACTCATTGCGGCGCGCATGGAGACCGGATTGGCATTATAGGCATCGTCCAGCAGCGTAGCCTCACCACCACCCGGCAGCGAGATCTTCACGGCACGGCCGCGGCCGGCTGCGGCATCGACCTCAGCCAGGGCGTCCGCCACATCGCGCGCATCGAGCCCAGTCGCAGCCGCCGCTGCAAAGACAGCGGCCGTATTCCAGGCCCAGTGCTCACCGGATGCGGCCAATCGGAACGGCACACGATTACCCATCACATTGATACGTCCGCGACTGCCATCAAGGCCGGTTTCGAATTCCTCGATCCGGACTGCTGCGTGTGATGCGCGACCAAATTCCAGCAGGAAAGCGGCAGAGGAATTGCGCGCATGCTGGGCGATGCGTTCTCCCAGAGGATCGTCAGCCGGGATAATGGCTACGCCATCCGGCTCCATACCTTCGAAAATCTCGGACTTGGCATCTGCAATGGCTTCAATCGAACCCAGGTTTTCCAGATGCGCCTCGCCGATACGCGTGATCAGAGTGACATGGGGCTGGACCAGGGACGACAAATCCCGGATTTCGCCCGCGTGGTTCATGCCCATTTCAAAGACAGCGCGTTCGGTATCCGCGGGCATTCGCGCCAGGGTCAGCGGCACGCCCCAGTGATTATTGTAGGACTTCACACTCCAGTGCGCCGGGCCGGCAGCACGGAAAACGGCCGCAAGGGCTTCCTTGACGCTGGTCTTGCCAACACTGCCTGTGACAGCGACACGAATGGCCGACGAGCGATCACGCGCGGCCGCGCCCAGTGCGCGTAGCGCATCCAGGCTGTCGGACACTTTCAGGTGCGAACCAGGCAAACCGGCCGAGCGCTCAACCAGTGCGGCGGACGCGCCGCGGGCCATGGCATCCGGCACGAATTCATGCCCGTCACGGATGTCCGTGAGCGCCACAAACAAATCGCCCGGACAGATCGAACGTGTATCAATCGAGACGCCGTTACAGGTCCAGTCGATATCACGGGTCAGCTCGCCACCGGTCGCGGCCAGGGCCTGTTTCGCAGTCCAGAGCGGATCAGACATGCTCGGCCTCCCTCGCCTCAAGCGCCTCGCGGGACACGTCGCGATCATCAAATGGGTGCACGACGCCCGCAACAGTCTGGCCGGTTTCATGGCCCTTGCCGGCGACGAGCAGGCAATCGCCCTCGCGCAGCAGACCGACGCCGTGATTGATCGCCTCTCGACGATCCGCGATCTCCAGCGCGTCCGGACAGCCGCTCAGCACAGCAGCGCGGATTGCCGCGGGATTTTCAGATCGTGGATTGTCATCGGTAACGATCGCGACATCCGAGAGTTTCCGGGCGATCGCCCCCATCTTGGCGCGTTTGTCCGGATCGCGATCGCCGCCACAGCCAAACACAACCATCACACGTCCCTTGGTGTGAGGACGTGCAGCCCGCAGCAATTTGTCCAAACCATCCGGCGTATGCGCGTAATCGACGAGCACCGGGGCGCCTTCGCGCGTTTCGCCAACCTTGTCGAGCCGCCCGGGAACACCGCCAAGCTTGCCCAGCGTGCCCAGAACAACGGCCTTGTCGACACCTCCAGCAAGGGCAATTGCAGCGGCTCCGAGCGCATTAAGGATCTGGAACTCTCCGACGAGCGGTATCTCGAGGCGGATCTCCTCGCCTTTCCAGCGAAACACAACATCCTGGCTGGCCGCGCGCGGGGTGATCTCGCAGATCTGCAGGTCCTGGCCACGCCATCCGATGGTTGAGATGTCCAGCCCGCGCTCACGCGCCAACTCCGCCATGCGCTCGCCCCACTCGCTGTCAGTATTGATGATGGCGGGGCCACCGGCATCGAGAAAGTTCAGGAAGAGACGTGCCTTGGAGGCGAAGTAATCCTCGAAGTCAGGGTGATAATCCAGATGATCCTGGGTGAGGTTGGTAAAGGCTGCCAGGGTCACTCGCACGGCTTCCATGCGGCGCTGTTTCAACCCGTGGCTGGACGCCTCCATGGCCAGATGGGTCACCCCGTCCCGGGCCAGGGCGTCGAGCGATTTATGCAGGGCGGCGGCGTCCGGCGTCGTGTAACCGGTGACCTCGGAACTGGTCCCGCGGGCCACGCCCAGCGTTCCCAGGCTTGCCCCGTCCAGCCCGGCGGCTGTCCAGATCTGGCGAACAAACTCGACGGTCGAACTTTTGCCATTGGTCCCGGTGATGGCGACGATATTGGCCGGCTGCTGAGGATAAAAACGCGCGGCCATGTCAGCGAACAAGGCGGGCGCATCTTCAGCGATGATGACCGGGATCGAGACATCATCGATTTCACCGTCGCAGATAATCGCGACGGCGCCCGCCGCTTCAGCTCTGGCCGCGAACTGGCGACCGTGAACAGAAAAGCCCGGCAAGGCGGCAAACACCCAGCCGCCCTCGATCTTGCGGCTGTCCAGCGTCAGACCCTTCACTTCGATCTGGTCATAGCCGGGTCTCAGCGCGGACGCTGGCAGCAAGTCGGCGAGTTTCACGGAATGTCCTCCGGCATCAGCGCGGCTCGAACCAGCGCTGCGCGACTGTCATGGTCCTCGTTGGATCGCTCCACACCGAGGATTGGCGCAATACGGGAGATGATCTCCCCCGTCGCCGGAGCCGCTGTCCATCCCCCTGTGGCGTAGCCATAGGTCGATTCATTGCCCTGCGGCTCGTCCAACAACACCAGCACCGCATATTGCGGGTCGTCATAGGGGAACACGGCCGAGAAGGAGGAAATAAGGCGGCTGCTGTCATACCCCCCGCGATGGGGTTTTTCGGCCGTACCGGTCTTGCCGGCGACGCGATAACCCTGCGCCTCGGCACTGCCGCCCGTACCGTCCGTGACATTCTCACGCATCAGCGCCAGAACATCGCGCGCACTATCCGAACTCATCACACGCTCGCCAACAAGGGTTTCGTTCGCCGCGACCGGCTGCAGGGTCGGCGGCACATAGACACCGTCATTGGCAATCGCCGCGAAGGCCGCGATCGTTGCAATCGGGCTGACCGCGATGCCGTGGCCATAGGAAATGGTCGCCGTTTCGGTTTGCGCCCATTGACGCGGCAACAATGGATCAGCGCTTTCGATCAGCTCGATCGGGGCACGCTCTAGCAGACGAAGATCACCCAAGAAACCGCGCTGCGCATCCGACCCGGCTTCCAGCGCAATCAGCGAGGAACCGATATTGGAGGAATGCGTGAACACTTCCGACAGGGTCAGCCAGCGATCCTCGGCGTGGTAGTCATTGATGGTGTGGCCACCCAGCTGCAGCGGATTGGAGGCATCGTAACCACTCTCCAGTGTCGCTGTTTCCGTTTCCAACGCCAGCGCCACGGTGAAAGCCTTAAAGGTGGACCCCATCTCGTAAACCGACTGGGCGGACCGGTTGAGGCGCTCGCCTGGTTCGCTCTCCATTGGACGGTTCGGATCGAAGTCAGGCAGGGACACCATACCGACAATCTCGCCCGTACGCACATTCATGACGATGCCTGACGCTGCGAGAGCATCGAATTCGATCATGCTGGCGCGAAGGACTTCATCGAGATGAAATTGCACAGCCATGTCGATGGACAGCGCCACCGGACGGCCGTCGCCGGAAGACAGAGCCGAATTGAAGGCGCGCTCTGCGCCGGCCAGCCCCGCCATGTCCCGGTCGGTGTAACCCACAACATGCGATGCCAGACGGCCACGCGGGTAAACACGACGCGGTTCAGACCTGAACCCAACGCCGGGTAGCCCGAGGGCAAAGACAGCCTGGCGTTGGCGGGGTGTAAGATTGCGCTGGATCCAGACAAAACGACGTCGTGAGGACAGGTCGCGGATCACGCGCTCCGTATCCAGTCCCGGGAGAACGCCGGACAGCGCCTCGGCCGTTTCCGCTGCATCCCAGACCTGGGTCGGGTCTGCGTACAACGAGTGTGTTTCAAGTGTCGTCGCCAGGACCTGGCCTGTGCGGTCAAAGATCTCTCCACGCCCAACCGACGCGATATCCGCATTCACGCCCGCCAGTGGATCAGATGGATGCGCGACAGCCATTTCGATGGAACGCAACGCGAGAAGGCCAAACCCGACCGCGACCGCCAGGCCAAGCATTCTCAGGCGGGACCGCGCCTGCTCCAGGGCCTGGACCTCATCACTTTCGACACGAAGCAGGCGTGACATGTCCGCCGGCGCCGCTTCCGCCAGGGGAGGCAGCGCTGGATTGACTGTCTCCGTCGAGACAGATCGGCGAAACGGCCACAGCTTCATCGATCGGGACCTCCCGCCGGAGCGGCCTCAGCGAGCGCCAGCTCTCCCGTGTCGCTGGAAAGCAGCATGTCTTCGCGCAGCCCCTCCTCTTCCTCGACATCAGTGAGGATGGGCAGGTCATTTACCGCGATCTCACGACTCGGATCGAGCGGTTCGAGACCAAGATAGCGACGCGCCAGCGCGCGCAAACGCTCAGGCTCTTCCAGATGAGCAATCTCGACATTGAGCACATTGACCTGGCGGCGCTCCTCGGCGAGCTGGGCCTGAATCATCTCCAGACGCTCCTGAGAAGACTTCGCCTCTGTCTTGGCAATATAGAGGGCAACGGCAAGGGTCACGGCCACGAGAAGGGCAACTCCGTTCAGCACGCGGATCATAGCGCAGCCTCCAGCTTGGAAAGCGGCACAACTCCGGGCATCACGAACTCCTCTTCCTGCCAACTCGGCGCTTGCGTGCGAACGGCGATACGCAGTTTTGCGGAACGGGAACGCGGATTTTCGGACAATTCCTGTTCCGTCGCCGTAACGGCCTTGCGGGTCTCCAGCGAGAATGTTGCCTCCGGCCCTTCAACAGCGACTGGATTGTGACGGGAGCCACCGCCACCGGCGAGACCAGATCGAGCCCGCATGAATGTCTTAACCATGCGGTCCTCCAATGAATGGAACGTAACCACCACCAACCTCCCCATTGGCGCCAGAACGCGCTCTGCAGCACTTAAAGCCCGCGCGAGCTCGCCGAGCTCGTCATTCACAAAAATGCGCAGGGCCTGAAACACACGTGTTGCAGGGTGAATCTTCATGTGTTTTCCGCCAATTGCGCGGGAAACGATCTCGGCAAGCTGATCCGTTGTCGTAATCGGGCTCTCGCCACGCGCGCGAACCACAAACTGCGCAACCCGGCGGGATTTGCGCTCTTCGCCGTAGACATAAAATATATCCGCCAACTCGCGCTCGCTCAGACGATTGATCGCGTCGCTGGCCGAGGCCCCCTCACCTGACATGCGCATGTCCAGCGGGCCCGGCTTGCTGAACGAGAAACCACGTTCTGCCTGGTCGATCTGCATCGAGGACACGCCGATGTCCAGAACGACACCATTGATATGCTCGCGCCCGCTCTCTGCGACAGCTGCCTCAAGCTCGGAAAACGGACCAGCATGGAAGCTGAAACGCTCACCGAATTCGCTGCGAAACTGATCCACGACCACACGGACGGTTGGGTCGCGGTCCACCGCAATCAGGGAACACCCGGCGGCACCGAGAATGGCGCGCGAATAGCCGCCGGCGCCAAAAGTGCCATCGAGATGCGCCTCTCCCGCCTGTGGACGCAGCCCCTCCAACACTTCGCTCAACATCACGGGATAATGGCTCATGTCGAACCCCCCGGACGCGGACCAAGCTTCAGCGCGCGCTTGTTGTCGCGGGCAAAGGACTGCGCGTTGGCCTTGTGGGCCTCATACATGTCCGGAGACCAGATCTCGAAACGAGAGCCGAGCCCGACAAAGGTCGCCTTCCCCTCCAGACCCGCATGGTCGATGAAATCCTTCGGCAGGGTCACGCGACCATTGGCATCAAAAGACAATGGACGCGCCGCACCGAAGATCGCTCGCTCGAAGGCGATGCGCGCATCATCATAAGGATCCATCTCCTCGATCAGCGCCTGGTAGCGCTCGAGCAGGGCCTGGC
Source organism: Maricaulis sp. MIT060901 (assembly GCF_047123815.1). Taxonomy (NCBI): domain Bacteria; kingdom Pseudomonadati; phylum Pseudomonadota; class Alphaproteobacteria; order Maricaulales; family Maricaulaceae; genus Maricaulis; species Maricaulis sp. MIT060901. Next base: position 2,614,267 of record NZ_CP138920.1, on the reverse strand, counting down.
CACCACCTTCCAGATAAGTTCCATCAAAGGACGGCCAGACAATGATGCCGTCGAACGCACCGCCTCCAACCACCGCACGGAAATCCGCCGGCACGGAAACCCGCCCCTTCGCATCTACGCCATTGATGGTGGTGGACAGGAACACGTCCGCCTACTCCCCAGCTAACCGCACGAACCTTCTCATGGTTAACGATGGGATAACATGGGATGAGATGGGAAACAATGTTGAAAGAATGGTTTTTCATGGATTAACACCCCGATTAACCAATGGAATTCGAACAAAGGCGGAACATTAAGTTAATATCCACAACGAGCCACCCGGCTTCGCCGGCCAGCCACATTTGAGACGGAACAAAAGGAGAGAATGCGTGCATAAATATTGAGCAGCGCTCGACCTGAACGTTTACAATTAACTATTTGCGAAACTAAAGGTCAGGCGGCCTGTAAGCCGGGTTCTGTTCCCCTTGCGGGGCGACGATCATTCATCTGCGCTGCGCCTTGCGACACAGCTGGTGCGACCTACCCGGATGACACGTGGAAACCCGTGTGCAGCTCGAGGCTGCTTTCATCCCTATTCGGTCTTGCTCCAGGTGGGGCTTGCCGTGCCCCCTTCCTTGCGGTCGGGGCGGTGCGCTCTTACCGCACCCTTTCACCCTTACCTACCGTCGCTGACGCTCTGGCAGGCGGTCTGCTCTCTGCTGCGCTTTCCCTGGGGTTTCCCCCGCCGGGCGCTACCCGGCACCTTGTTTCCATGGAGCCCGGACTTTCCTCGATCACGCCGTTTCCAGCCCTGTGACCGCGACCGCCCAGCCGCCTGACGGCGCGCTTAAACAGCATGCTCACGTTCAAGGCAAGCATCTCGGCCCGATAAAACCCTACTTTTGGTACAATTTTGAAACTTCCGGAGCACACCTGGTCCGTTTTTGAAACCCCAAGGTTGCGTGACTGCAACAGAATCTCGATTTTGTATCCAATATTCACCGCCTGTCGGAATTATTACAGTTTGCACATTGACGCTCACGGATCCGTGAGCCAGCGTGACTTTGGGCGCTTGGGGAAGCGCTCGAAAGGGGAAGGGTAGACCTCTTACAATATAGTGCGGATTCAACGGTAAAATTTGCCAGAACTGTACTCGTGCGTCTGCTCGCACCGGCCGAAACTATGCTTCGGGCGAACACCCCTGCTGTGTCTAATCGCAATGGACGGCGCTGCCGTCCTGGAGGGATGTAATGAAAACTCTCAAGCAAATCATGCTTGGCACGACCGCTTCTGTCGGTCTGGTGCTCGGCGCAGCAGTCTCTACGACCGCTGTTCTGGCACCTGTTGCCTCAGCCCAGTCGTATACGACCGGTGCTGTACAGGGTACCGTCGTTGATACGGCTGGTAACCCGGTCGCCGGCGCGACAGTTCGCGTCGTCGATACCGCACGTGGCTCGGTTCGTTCTGCAACGACCGGCGCGGACGGTAGCTTCTTTGTCGGCCGCCTTGCTGTCGGCAATCACTCGATCACCATCAGCCGTGACGGTTACCAATCGATCTCTGACGACGCTGTGCGCGTTTCCGTCGGTAGCACGTCTGACTACACCTTCGCGCTGGCTGCTGGCTCTTCCACCGCCGATGTCATCACGGTTACGGGTACGGCTGTTCAGACCAATACCTTCCAGGTCGCCGAGACCGGCCTGACCATCGACGTTGACGAAATCTTCGAGCAGATCCCGGTTGGCCGTGACATCGACTCTCTGGCTCAGCTGGCTCCGGGTACCGTTGCTGGTGACACCGCGTTCGGCGGCACCTCCATCGGTGGTTCCTCTGTTGGTGAGAACGCCTTCTACATCAACGGCATGAACGTTACGAACTTCCGTAACTTCCTTGGCGCGTCCACGATCCCGTTCCAGTTCTACGAACAGGTCGAAGTCAAGACCGGTGGTTACCAGGCTGAATTCGGCCGTTCAACGGGTGGTGTTGTCAACGCAGTAACCCGTTCCGGTACGAACGAGTTCCACTGGGGCTTCAACATCTTCTATTCCCCGGATGAACTTCGCGAAGATTCTCCGAACACCTTCTCGCAGACGAATGACCTGGACCAGCGTACCAGCCAGGAAATGAACATCTACGCGTCCGGTCCGATCGTTGAAGACCGCGTCTTCTTCTACGCGATGTATTCTCCGCGTAACTTCGAATACGTGAACTCCAACATCAATTTCGAGCAGACCTCCGGTCAGCGCTTCGAAACGGTCGATGAAGATCCGTTCTGGGGCATCAAGCTGGACGCCAACCTGTTCGAAGGCCACACGCTCGGCCTGACGGCGTTCTCGGATGACCGTCGTGTTGTCACCAATACCTATGATATTGGCTATGACAGCTACGAAGACCGCAACGTCATCAGCGAAACCTACAACGGTGAAGGCTACTCCCTCGAGGGCGGCGACATCTTCATCGCAAACTACACCGGAGAGCTGACGGATTGGGCAACGCTCTCTGTCACATATGGTCAGCAGACCTTCGGTCAGACGTCCAAGTCCTCTGCCGACGATCTGCCGGCAACCTACCGTTACGAAACGGGCACGGGCTTCATCCGCCAGGGTGACTGGGTCAACTTCTCCATCTCTGAAGGTGAAGATTCCCGCGAACTGTTCCGCGCCGACCTCGACCTGTTTGCCAATTTCATGGGTGAGCACCAGATCCGTATCGGTGTTGACCGTGAGGAACTGACGGCTGACGCATCTGTCATCAACTCCGGTGGTGCTTACTACCTGTACGGTGACGGCGCCTATTGTGACATCTACCGTGCGAACGGTGGCGTTGCCCTGACCGGCGATCCGTGTGTCCGTTGGCGTGATTACTCGGTTGGTGGTTCGTTCACGACCATCCAAACCGCGTTCTACATCCAGGACTCCTGGCAGATCACCGATCAGCTGACCTTGAACCTGGGTCTGCGTAACGAAACGTTCGACAACCGCAACTCGGACGACGAAACGTTCACGGAAATCAGCAACCAGCTGGCTCCGCGCATCCAGGCTGCCTATGACGTCTGGGGTGACGGAAACCTGGAACTGTTCGGTTCCTGGGGCCGCTACTACCTGCCGGTTGCCACGAACACCAACATTCGTATGGCTGGCGGCGAAACCTATATCCACCGCTGGTATGACTACTCCGCAGTTGATGCGAACTTCGTTCCGACCTTTGTCGGTGGCGTAACGGGCAACTTCTACGAGCAGGTCTTCGGTGACGGTTCTGTTCCGGATACGCGTTCCACGACGGATGCCAATCTCGACCCGATGTATGTCGACGAGATCATCCTGGGCGGTCGCTGGACCATGAACGACCTTTGGGACTTCGGCCTGTCCTTCACGCACCGTGATCTGGGCTCGACCCTCGAGGACGTTGCTATCGACGCCGCTGTCATCGCCTACTGTGATGCCAATGGTATCGACGTGGGTGGCACGCCGTGTTCCGACGTTTGGTCTGGTTTCCACCAGTATGTCCTGACCAACCCGGGCGAAGACATGAATGTCTATCTTCCGGAACTGGATCAGCAAGTTGAGCTGTCTGCGGCTGACCTTGGCTATCCGGCTGCAGAGCGTACCTATACCGCGCTCGAGCTGACCTTTGACCGTCAGTTCGACAATGGTTGGGACCTGCACGGTTCCTGGACGATCTCCAGCTCCGAAGGTAACTACGAGGGCTCTGTAAAGTCTGACAACGGTCAGGACGATGCAGGCATCACCCAGGACTTCGACCAGCCGGGCCTGACGGACGGTGCCAACGGCGACCTGCCGAACCACCGTACGCACAAGTTCAAGCTGTGGGGTTCCTACCAGGTCAACGAAATGTTCACGGTTGGCGGTCGCTTCAACGCGACGTCTCCGCGTTCCTTCGGTTGTATCGGTTACCACCCGACTGACGCGTTTGCGTACGAATACGGTGCCTCTTCCTGGTACTGTGGTGGTGAGCTGACGCCGCGTGGCTCTCAGCTGGAAAGTGACTGGACGTATAACTTCGACCTGTCCTTCATCTACCGTCCGACCAACCTGCCGTATCCGGGTGAGCCGACCCTGCGCATGGATATCTTCAACGTTCTCAATGCTGATGGCGTAACGGATATCTATGAGTTTGGTGACAGCTCCGCTACGGCTCCGGGCGTTGCACCGTACGTCAACGAGGCTAACCCGCGCTACGGCTTGGCGTCTGGCTACCAGGCTCCGCGTTCCGTACGCTTCGGTCTCAGCTGGGATTTCTAGAGTTCCAGTTAGCCCCTAGGAGTGAAGTCACGAGCACCCAACGGGCGAATTACCTCCCTCCGAGGTAGCGAAGGGGCGGTGGTTCAAACCACCGCCCTTTTTGTTTCAAAAGGGTAGCCGGAATTGCCCTCCGGCCGTGAAAATCAGATTGCCGCTCATCGCGGGTAAACATGCAGACATTGGCTGTCGCGTCTTACCCCGCCCCGATGAGCGGCAATTTGTTTTTGCATCTACACTCGACATCAAGGTTTCTAGCATTATATGACAGCACAAGATCTGGGATGGCGGCACCCCGGTGGGATCCTGCGTTGGTCACTGCGTAGCTCGAAATGTTTCGTGCACGTTTATGTACGAGGATGTCGCACCCCGAAAGAGTTTGAAGAATCCGGAATTTCTAGAGTTCCGGCTAGTCTCTGGGAGTGAAGTCACGAGCACTCATGAGACGTTCCACCCGATCTGGGTGGCGGGGGGACGGTGAAGGCATTCATCGTTCCCTTGTTATTTTCGGCCGTATATTGCCGCAGCCGCTGCGACAAGCGCCGACGTTTCGCCGTCAACCCGCCCGTCCACTTGTAATGGCCGATGCCTGCGCTGGAAGGCGCGGACGACATCCTCTTGGTCGGCTTCCGGATCATAACCGGCGCGTTCGAGATCCGACAGCAGCGTATCGCTTGCCGCCTCCCCGCGCAGTTGCACCGCAAGCCCCCTGCCTTCGAGCACAGTCCATGGAAAATGCTCACCAGGATCTTGCTTGCGATCAACGGCAATGTCGGAATGGCCGATCACCTGTCGAGGCTTCAGCCCGTGCCGTCTCATCAGCTCGTCCACAAGCAAGCACACCGCCGCGACCTGCTGCGCCGGATATTCCGGCAGACCGAAATCATGCCCCCCGTTGACGATCTCCACGCCAATCGAGGCAGAATTGATATCTCGCTCGCCTTGCCAATAACTGACGCCGGCGTGCCAGGCCCGTTTGTCGTCCGCGACAAGCTGGAAAATGCGCCCATCTTCCTCGACCATGTAGTGCGCTGACACCTGGGCGTTCGGATCACACATCCGCTCCAGCGCAACCCGGCCGGTTTCCATGCCGGTATAATGGAGGATGATCAGCGAGATCGGCAGTTTGCGATCGTTGAAATTCGGCGACGGGGCAGCGATGACGTCCAGGCTCACAGCGTCTTCTCCCGGGCCAGACCTGCGGTAGGCAGTTTCTTGTTCTGGCGGAAGGCGATGATGCCCACACCCGTCAGCGTCAAACCACCGCCCACCAGCAATTGCCAGCCGACCGGATCATGCGTGATCACCAGACCGGAAATGACCCCGACCAGCGGTGCCATCAGGGTCAACGGCGCGATCAGCGTCGCATCATATTTTTGCAGCAAATTATAGAACACGCCGTGCCCGAATATGTTGACCAGCACGACGGTAAAGAGGAGCGCCGCGAGAAACGGCCATCCACCAGAAAGCGCAGACGAGATCTGGTCCTGTTCGGTCACGAGTGAAAGCACCAGGAGGGGCGGCCAGGAAATCAAGCCGATCCAGGCCTGCATGCGAATGGAATCGAGTGGCATGCGTTTGACAAGGATCATGCCGAGCGCCCCGACAAAGGCAGCTGCAACTCCGATCATCAATCCGAGCTCCAGTGTGGCGCCCTGCGGATCGACGACGACCAACATGATTCCGCCAAACGCTATGACTATGCCGACGAGACGGAATTTTCCGATCTGTTCCTTCAGCATGAATACCGAAAGTATGGTCGCAAACGGCACGCCGAGCTGGAGGGCGATGGCCATCCCGGAGGGTGTGGCCGTCTGAAGCCCGAGAAAAATCAGGACGTACTGCAGCGCGCCCATACACAGGGCGACGCCGATCATGGTCTTCATATCCGTCGGACCCGGGCGCAACCACGGCGCCAGGAACGCATAAAGAAGAGCGAACCGCAGGAAGGCAAAAAAGATCGGCGGACTGCCTTCAAAGCCCGGGACCCAGCCCGGGGCGCCCGTCACCGAAAACTTTGCCACCACAAAATTGAGGCCCCACACGACGCAAACCGCGACCAGGGCGAGAAAATCGCGCAATTTCATACGTCTTCTTCGCGCGCGTCGGCGTGCGAGACAAGCGTTTACTGAGCGGGGCGCCGCTCCGGCTCGAAATGCGCGTCCAGGAATGCCAGGAAGGCGCGCCAGTCACCGGGACGTACGCCATGCAGACCGCGGCGCATGAATTGGGCAATATCCGCTTCCGGATCAAAATCGCCCATAGACGCCTGGCTCAAACCGTCCGAACCGTAAAGCGCATAAACCGGATTGGCGGCCTGGGCCGCACGGAAACTTCCCGTTGGGTCGGACCAGGCATCCCGCCAGGCCCCTCCGATCATGAGTGGACGCGGAGCCATCAAGGCGATCAGCTGATGCTGGTCGACCGGAAGCTGGTCCTCGCGGCCGGCATACCCCGCATAGTTCGGGGCAAACCAGTGCGGATAGCCATCGGTGATCTGGGCGATGCTCTCGCCGTTATGGCTGCGCGACAAGGTCGTGCCACCGGTACCAGCCTGGTGGGCAATAACCAGGTCGACACGCTCGTCGAAAGCCGCGACCAGAAGTGCCGACTTGCCATTTCGCGAATGGCCCCAGACAGCCGTGCGCGCCTCATCGAACTCCGGGGCATCATCCAGCACATCGATGACACGGGAATAGACCCAGGCCCAGGCTGCAATCGCACCACCATCGCCCTCTGGGATCAGACGCTCCAGGGACGCTGGTGCACGCGAGGAACTGTCCGGCACGATATCACCGGCAAAGACAAAGGCGACGGCGTAACCGGCATCCAGAATGTCGGCCACCGGTGGCTCGGCGATATGCTCGCCGAAGATCCACAACATGGGCACAGTCATCCAGGCCGACCCATCACAATTGGGCGCACCGGGCATTTGCCGCATCTCTTCATGGCCGCCAAGAGCCGCACGCGTGCCACAGAACATCTGCATGATGATGGTGGGGACCGGCCCCTCAATCCCTTTCGGGCGCACAGTCGCGACATAGGTCTCGAAACCCGCCATCGACAAATGCCAGTCCTCCAGAACGCCCCGTCCCTGATAGGCATCGACGTCAATCACTCGGCGATCAAGGACCTGGGTGACAGCGTGGTCAGGATAGGTACCAAAAACCTCACTTTGGAACAGGCGCGCCAGCTCCGGGCGTTGCGCCTCCCAGACCTCGCGGCTTGCGGCCATGGTGGAAATGTCGGGCTGGACCGGCTCTCCGGCCTCGCGGGACGACACTTTGGGAAGCGCCATGCTGACACAGCCGACCAGCAACAGCGGCAGCAGGATGGCGAGGACTAGAAGAACACGGCGCATTCGTTACTCCACGATTGTCGCCACGCTATCAGCGTGCTCGTGTTCGACCATTCACATTGATGTGTATCAGGAATTGGACGGGTCGGTGCCGTCAACCGTCCAGCCCTTGGGCCGCGGGTTGCGACCAGGATCTCGACGCCATCCTCGCCAAATTCGCGTTTGGCGGACGGGCGCTTCACCTTGCGCCACAGCCAGTAAACGCCAGCGGCCATGAGGGCCGCGCCGAGGACAAACAGGAAGGCGGCGGTCAGCATCATGGCGAGTACAAACACAAGCACCGCCGCAGCGATCGCGACAACCGCCGCCAGAATATCGCGCAGGAAACCGCCTGCGCCGTTACCGAAAAACTGTCCGGAAGAGTTCTGTGTGTTCGTCATTGCTTTGCGTTACGTCCTTTCCTCTGCCCGACATGTTGGCATCAAACACGCCGACGTCAATTGGACAGACCGACAATTAACCCTCTTTCCTTGAGAATTTGGTCATAAGCGAGGTTAATGACAGCCATTTTTTCGCCTGCAAGGCGTTGTGCCTCCGGCGGCGCACCTCGGGCGATCATTCGGTCCGGATGGTTCTGGGAGGCGATTCTTCGATAGGCGCGCTTCAAATCGGCGTCGGCAATATCCGCTTCGATGCCGAGGATCACATAGGGATCGTCATCCGGCGCCCCGAGATGTCCCATGCGAATGCGACGAAACTCGCGCGCATTGAAGCCGAAAATTCCGGCGACATCTTCCAGGAAACGCTCTTCGCTGGACGTCACTGCGCCATCCGCCTTGGCGATATGGAACAGCCCGTCAATCACATCTTCGAGCATCGCCGGATTGGAGCGGAAACGACGTGCGAGGCGGCGCGCATACCCTTCAAACCCCAGCGTGGTCTGCATGGCCAGTTCGAAAGCGCGGTCCAGGGGCTCGCGGCCCTCCGGGGGCGGACGAAAGACTTCGTAGAACGCGCGGATCTCGCTACGGGAGACGACACCATCAGCCTTGGCCATCTTGGCGCCTAGCCCGATCAAGGCCATGGCAAAGTCGGCATCACCGACCGTGCGGTCGTTGGGATCATCACAGCCGTCGCACGCCAGGAAACAATCCTTGCCCTTAAGTCGCGCTGCGAGCTTACGCCAAAATCCCATGTCTCTCCCGTCCTCGAGGTTATTTAGGAATCTCTCCCTTCAAAAGCCAGAGGGCAAGTGCGACGGATTTCCGCAGGATGCAGCACAAGCCGCTTGCACCCCTGATCCGCCTCGATAGGCTCGCCTCCGAGAACAGGGAGAGCGCGTGTGACAGCAGGGTCTGGCAGCTGGGAATTCTGGATCGACCGGGGTGGCACTTTCACCGATGTGCTGGGCCGGTCTCCCGCAGGCGAATTGACGGCACTCAAACTACTGTCTGAAAGCCCGGACTATGTTGACGCTGCCAGCGAAGGCGTCCGCCGCCTCGCCGCCGGAGCAGATGTCTCCGCTGTGAAGATGGGCACGACTGTTGCCACCAACGCCCTCCTCGAACGCAAGGGTGAACGTACACTATTCCTTGTCACAGCTGGCTTCGAAGACTTGCTGGTCATTGGCGACCAGACACGCCCGGACATCTTTGCGCTGGACCTGCGTCGCCCGGATCCGCTCTATGATCGTGTTGCGGGTGTCAGCGAACGTCTCGATGCGAACGGCAAGATGCTTCGCGCCCTGCCCGCTGATGCTGTTGAAGCTGAACTCCGCCAGGCCTTCGAAGATGGCATGCGCTCGGTGGCCATCTGTTTCATGCATGCCTGGGCCAATGCCGAACATGAAGACCAGGCGGCGCAACTGGCTGAAAGCATCGGCTTCACCACAATTGTACGCTCCAGCGTGGCCAGCCCACTGGTCAAGATTGTTCCGCGTGCCTCGACGACGGTGCTGGACGCGTATCTGACCCCGGTCCTTCTTGACTATGTCGGCCGGGTCGCAAAGGGCCTTGACGGTACACCACTCTATTTCATGCAGTCGTCCGGCGGGCTGACTGCCGCAGACAGTTTCCATGCCCGTGATGCCGTGCTGTCCGGTCCCGCTGGCGGCGTGGTCGGCATGGCCAAGACGGCACTGGCATCGGGCTATCCAAAGGTGATCGGCTTTGACATGGGCGGCACGTCAACGGACGTCTCCCGCTTTGATGGAGACCGTTTTGAACGGGTGCAGGACACTGTTGTGGCCGACCAGCGCTTGCGCGCCCCGATGATGGCGGTACACACAGTCGCGGCGGGCGGCGGCTCAATCCTCCATTTCGACGGTGAACGTGCCCGGGTCGGCCCGGAAAGCGCCGGTGCCATGCCCGGCCCGGCCGCCTATGGTCGAGGCGGCCCCGCCGCCGTGACCGATGCCAATGTCGTGCTGGGACGGATCCAGCCGGACTGGTTCCCGCATGTCTTCGGACCCGACAGCGATGCGCCGCTTGATATCGAGGCGAGCCGGGCCCGCCTGCACGAGCTTGCAGACCAGATGGGGCTGGGGAGTGCGGAAGCAGCCGCTGAAGGCTTCCTGGCCGTCGCTGTCGAGAGCATGGCCCAGGCCATCAAGCAGATCTCCATTGGCGAGGGTGTGAACCCGTCCGCCTATGCCCTCTCCGCCTTTGGTGGTGCCGGCGGCCAGCACGCCTGCCGCGTCGCTGAGGCGCTGGGCATCAAGACCGTTCTGCTGCATCCACACGCCAGTCTGCTCAGCGCTCTGGGCATCGGCCTCGCGGATCTGGTCGAGACCCGCCAGGCGGCTATAGGTCAGCCCCTGTCAGAGGCGCTCGAACCGGTGGCCGAAGCGGTGGAACGCCTTGTCAGCGACGCCAGCGCCGCGCTTACCGTGTCCCATATCCGCCAGGAAGAGATGCGCCGCAGCGTCCTCCTGCACATCCATATCGCCGGATCCGACAGCGCCCTTCCCGTCGAACTCGCCGACCTTGCCTGCATGAAGTCCGAATTCGACGAGGCGCACAGCCGGCTCTTTGGTTTCCGCCCGGAGGGTGAGCTGATCGTCCAGTCCATCACGGTGGAGGTCTCCGCCACCCCGGCCAGCGCGCACGTCGCACAACACGTCTTTGACGAGAGCGCACCTGAAGCGGCACAGGCGCAGGTCCCGATGTTCATCGACGGCGAAACCCGAAACATCCCCGTTCACGCACTTGAGCAACTGCGCGAAGGTCCCACTATCGCGGGTCCTGGCCTGTTGCTGGACGCGAATTCCACCATTGTTCTGGAACCGGGTTGGCAGGCCCGCCGTGACGGAACCAGCATGTTGGTCCTGGAACAGACCGAGCTCGTCGACAACATGACCGGCTCCACCGAGCTCGATCCGGTTCGCCTGGAACTCTTCAACAAACGATACATGAGCGTGGCCGAACAGATGGGCGTCGCACTGGAACGCACCGCCCACTCCGTCAACATCAAGGAAAGACTGGATTTCTCCTGCGCCGTATTTGACGCCGGCGGAGGGCTGGTCGCCAACGCACCGCACATGCCGGTGCATCTGGGATCGATGTCGGCGTCAGTCCAGGCAGCCGCAGCCGCCCATCCCGATCTCGGGCCGGGCGATGCTGTCGCGGTGAACGCGCCCTATGACGGCGGAACGCACCTGCCCGACATCACCATCGTCACGCCGGTCCACGATGACGAGACGGGCGAGCGCCTCTTTTTCGTAGCCTCACGCGGTCACCACGCCGATATCGGCGGCATCGCGCCCGGCTCCATGCCCCCCTTCTCGACAAACATCGAGGAAGAAGGCGTGCAGTTCCGCAATGTACGCATCGTACACCGCGGCAAATTCCTCGAACCGGTCGTGCGCGATGTGCTGGAAAGCGGCACCTGGCCTGCTCGCAACCCGGATCAGAATATCGCCGATCTCAAGGCTCAGCTGGCGGCCTGTGCCCGGGGCGCGGAGGAACTTCACCGCCTGATCGCCGACAACGGCCTTGATGTCGTCTCGGCCTATATGAAGCACGTCCAGGACAATGCCGAACGCTCGGTTCGCCGGGTTATCGGCGCACTGAAGAACGGTTCGGCCTGCGTTCGTCTGGATGATGGGGCAGAGATCCGGGTCGGCATCACGGTTGATCCGGACGCTCGCAGCGCCGTTGTCGATTTCACCGGCACCTCGCCGCAGCGCAAGAGCAATTTCAACGCGCCTGCCTCGGTGGCCCGGGCGGCTGTTTTGTATGTGTTCCGCTGTCTGGTGGGCGACAGCATTCCGCTCAACGAAGGCTGCCTGATCCCGATCGAGCTGGTCATTCCGGAAGGTTGCCTGCTCAACCCCAGACCGCCGGCCGCCGTTGTCGCCGGCAATGTCGAGACCAGCCAGCTGGTCGTTGATGCCCTGTTTGCGGCTACGGGCCGTCTCGCCGCGGGCCAGGGCACGATGAATAATCTGACCTTTGGCAATGATCGGCACCAGTATTACGAAACGATCTGTGGCGGTTCCGGCGCCGGTATTGGTCATGACGGGCAGCCCTTCCCGGGCGAAAGCGCCATCCACACCCACATGACCAATTCACGCATGACCGATCCGGAAGTGCTGGAACAGCGCTTCCCGGTTCGGGTGGAATACCACCGCCTTCGCGAAGGCTCCGGCGGGCCCGGAGATGTTGCGGGCGGTGACGGTAGTCGGCGTTGTGTGACGTTCCTGGAACCCATGACCGTTTCGCTGCTGTCCTCACGACGCAAGGAACGTCCGTTCGGGCTCAATGGAGCTGCCGATGCGCTGCCCGGGCATCAACGGCGTATCCGCGCCGATGGCTCGACCGAGACGCTTGGCGGCCTGTTCAGTGCCGAGATCGAGGCAGGGGACAAGATCGAGATCGAGACGCCCGGAGGCGGCGGGCTCAATTGTCTAGATCATTAAAACGACGAAAGGATTCATCCGATCGCCATTCGCCTGCGTAGATCTTTCCGTCACATCGATGAGACGCCCCCGGACGAGAGCGGCAGAGGCCTCTGCCTGCTCTCAATCAAAGACCCGATCTCAGGAGGAAAGACATGCGTCTTGTCACTTGCGCAGCGATTGCTGCATCCCTGTTTGCTGCTCCGGCCCTGGCTGGAGACGACACCAAGCGTAACCACACAAACACCGCGTCCATGCGTGCCGATATCGTTGATACGGCCGTGAATGCCGGTCAGTTTGATACCTTGGTCGCTGCCGTCCAGGCCGCGGGCCTTGTCGACACGCTCAAGAGCGACGGCCCCTTCACTGTGTTTGCCCCGCTGGATTCGGCCTTTGCCGGCCTGCCGCATGGTGAAGTTCAGCGCCTGCTGCTCCCGGAAAACCGTCACGAGCTGGTTGACATTCTGACTTATCACGTCGTTCCCGGAGCGATCACTTCGGACCAGTTGTCCGGTCAGATCCTAGCCGTCGAGACAGTTGAAGGCTCTACAGTCCTGATCGACGCTACAGACGGCGTACGGGTCGGTAATGCCCAGGTCGTGCAAGCTGATATCCGTACCAGCAATGGCGTAATCCATGTCGTGGACCGCGTGATCATCCCGACCGCGAACTAACGCGCAGCGGGCGCTGGCCGACAGGTCAGCGCCCGCGCTCACTAAACCCGTTTCCGGAAACAGTCCGGCTAGTCGCCGATCCAGAACCAGACGGGCGTAATCACCGTATGTTCGCCCTGGGTTAACCGTGCCGTACCGAGATGTTCGATGTGCGAGGCACCCTCAAACCAGGCGTCTGCCCCCGCCTCGTCCAGGATGAGTACAAACTCATAGTCCGGCAGGTCTTCGCCGGTGGCACGGAAAACAAACCGCTCCTCATCAACGGCCAGATGCTCGACCGTGTAACCGTGATAGAGGATCACCTGTCCGTCATACTGCTCACATTGTGGCAGAGGCGCCTGAAACATGATGCTGTCGTAGAAACGACCGTCGACTTCAACCGGTTCCGGGAACAAGAAATAGCCGGACTCCATGCCAAAGACATGAAATCCGTCTTCCAGCTCCGTTGGGTAGGAGAAATCGATCTCCTCTGCGCTGTCCTGCGCGAATAATGCCGGAGCCGCCGCGGCCAGCAGCACGCAACCTGCGACCAGGCGTGTGACCAATTGAATTCCCATTCTCTCCCCCTGTGTCAGGATCAAACCGCTTCAGCGACCCAGATCTTCATGGTCAGCTGATTGTCCTTGTCCATCGGATGCAGCTCGATCTGTTGCGCCTGGCTGAGGCCCGCTCGCTCGATGATCTCGTTCATCTCTTCGTCGGAGAAGCCAAGACGGCGATGATGCTGTTCCTCGCGCAGGACTTCATGCTGGTGCGGGGCAAAGTCCACGATCAGCAGACGACCGCCCTTACGCAGCACGCGGCCGCATTCCGCCACGGCCAACGCCGGATCATCGAGATAATGCAGCACCTGGTGCACAGTCACCAGCTCCGCCGCACCCTCCTCGAAGGGAAGCGCACCGACATCGGCGTGGCGTACCGAGCAATTGCTGAGCCCCGCATTTTCCAGATTGGAACGTGCGACATTGAGCATGGAGTGGTTGATATCGATCCCGATACCGCGCCGAACGCGGTCGGCGAACAATTCCAGCACACGCCCGGTCCCGACACCGACATCAATCATCAGATTGAACGGTCCCTCGCCCGCGAGCTGGCGCATCTCGCGCTCGACCTCGTCATCGGAGAGGTGGAGTTTGCGGATGCGGTCCCAGTCCTCGGCAACACTTTCAAAATAGGCCTGTGCGGCTTCGGCGCGCGCTTCCTTGGTGCGTTCGAGGCGGGAGATATCCCGTGCGATGATGGGGTCGTCCGGCGGCACCATGTCATTGACCAGCTCGGCCAGACGTCGTCCGCCACCACTGTCCGTCAGTCGATAGAAAACGTAAGCGCCTTCAGGCAGACGTTCGGCAAGACCGGCGTCCGTCAGCAGTTTGAGATGGCGGCTCACCCGTGGCTGGCTCTGGCCCAGGATATTGACCAGTTCGGAAACGGTCAGCTCCCCCCGCGCGAGCATGACCACCACCCGCAAGCGGGTGGGCTCGGCCAGGGCCTTAAGCTGGGAGACGAGACCGTCCATGAAAAACCTGTCCTCAGGTGTGCAATAAGTCTTGCTTTTATCCGCATCGTTGCGAAGTTCAAACACCAGTATGTATTCGGGATTCTGGAGCTTTCCAAAGTGCGCAAGGATGTGCTCGTCATTGGCGCCGGCCTCGCCGGCATTGCCGCAGCCTGGGAGCTGCACAAGCGGGGCATGAATGTCAGCGTTCTGGATGCCCGCGAAGGCCCGGCCCTGGAGACCAGTTTTGCCAATGCCGGCGCGCTGACACCGTCCGAGCCCGAACCGTGGAATGTACCCGGTGTTCACTGGGACCTGATCAAGTCGCTGTTTGATCCGCATGCCGCGATGAAACTACGACTAACCCCTCTGCCCGGCCTAATCAGCTGGGGGCTGCGTTTCCTGCGCAACTCCACTCACAAGCGCCATCTGGCAGCGTCAAAAGCCAATTTTGCGCTGTCACGTTATTCGCTGGGCCTGACCCAGGCGACCCGCGACGAGCTTGGTATCCAGTTCGAAAACATCAAGGCTGGCACACTCAAGATCTGCCAGAGCGAAGAACGCATAAAGGCCACCGCTGCCGCTGCGGAACTACTTCGCGAGGAAGGGCTGGAATACAAGGTCCTCTCCCGCGAGGAAACCATCGCGCTGGAACCGCAGCTTGAGCCGATCAGGGACCGTATCGCTGGTGCCGTTCTCTACCCGATGGATGAGTCCGGTGACGCCCATGAGTTTACCTGCGCGCTCGCCCGCAAGGCCGAGGAGGCCGGGGTCGCCTTTGAATGGAATACCCGCGTGACGGGCCTGATGGACCGCGCCGGCGAGATCATCGGTGTCTATACCGAAGACGAAGAGATCGAGGTCGATGCCGTTGTGCTCGCCTCGGGGCATGCCAGCTGGAAGCTGATGACCCCGCTGGGCCTTCACCTGCCCGTGCGGCCGGTGAAGGGATACTCCCTGACCATGGATATGAGTGGCCTCAATGAACGTCCCGGCCTGCCGGTCGTGGATGATGCGATGCATGCGATCGTGACGCCGCTGGGCGATCGACTTCGCGTGGCCGGCACAGCCGAGATCGCGGGTGAGGACATGGAATTGCGCGAGGAGCGCATCGACAACCTCAAACTTCTCCTGTCCGGGCTCTACCCGGAAATCGCCCCGCGTGTTTTGGAAGGGGAAGTCAAACCCTGGGCCGGCCTGCGCCCGATGAGTGCCGACGGCAAACCCTTTATCGGTGAGACGCGCGCCAAGGGCCTCTGGCTTTCGACCGGCCACGGCCATCTGGGTTGGACGCAAGCGATGGGATCAGGCGCCCTGCTCGCCGACATGATCGCGGACAAGGAACCGGCGATTGATCCGACGCCCTACGCGGCGGATCGGATTTAAAAGCGCGCTACTCCGAACTCAATTTCAAACTGGCCTGATGTCCAGGACGAAGTGTGAGTTGGCGAGGAACGTCACGGTGACTGTGTCGCCGTCCTTCACCTCGAACAAGCGATTGTTTCGAATATCGAAATACTTATTACAGACTTTGAGTTCTCTACTCCAAAGCACTCGCCGGTGGATATACTCGGCAACTCCCGTCATCGATTCCACACATCCGTCGCGGATGTCGGTAAAGCTCCGGATTAGGCGAAACCCCGCCAGGGCCTGCCAGAGTATGTAGATCGGTAGGACCAATACCGCGAAGAAGCCTTCACCTATTGAAATTCCGCCACGAAAATTGATCCGCGCCCAATCATCAAATCCGTCCCGCCCCAACCATAGCCAAAGTAGGATAGCCGGTACAATCGTGAGAACACGCGCTAGGTGCCGGCGTCGCCAGGCCGCCAAGGCCCAGCGTTGCTCGTCGGTCAATTCCAGCGGCAGGCCGCTCATGCCCTTACCGCGCGAATTTCTGGAACTTGATACGCTTGGGCATGTCCGCATCCGGGCCCAGGCGGCGTTTCTTGTCCTCGATATAATCCTCGAAATTGCCTTCGAACCATTCCACATGACTATCGCCCTCGAAGGCGAGGATGTGGGTGGCCAGACGGTCGAGGAAGAAACGGTCGTGCGAGATGACCACGGCACAGCCGGGATAATTCTCCAGCGCCTGTTCCAGCGCCGCCAGCGTTTCCACATCGAGGTCGTTGGTCGGCTCATCGAGCAGCAGCAGATTGCCGCCGGTCTGCAGCATCTTGGCGAGGTGGACACGGTTGCGTTCACCACCGGACAACAGACCGACCTTCTTCTGCTGGTCGCCGCCCTTGAAGTTGAACGTACCGACATAGGCGCGGGAGGGAACCTCCTTGCCACCCAGTTCAATCATGTCATTGCCGCCGGAGATCTCCTCCCAGACGGTCTTCTTGTCATCCAGCGCATCGCGGGACTGGTCGACATAACCCAGCTTGACGGTTTCGCCGACGCGGATCGTGCCCTCGTCCGGGGTTTCCTGGCCCGTGATCATCTTGAACAGGGTGGACTTACCCGCACCGTTCGGACCGATCACACCGACAATGCCACCCGGCGGGAGCTTGAACTCCAGGCCTTCGATCAAGAGCTTGTCTTCGAAACCCTTCTTGAGGCCGTCGACCTCGACCACGACACCACCCAGGCGCGGGCCCGGCGGGATGGTGATCTGGGCCGTCGAGATTTCCTGGCGCTCAGCCTGGTCGCGCAGTTCCTCATAGGATTTGATACGCGCCTTGGACTTGGCCTGACGGGCTTTCGGCGAGGAGCGGATCCATTCCAGCTCGCGCTTGAGCGCCTTGTCCCGCGCACCGGCTTCACGGCCCTCCTGAGCTAGGCGTTTGGCCTTCTGCTCCAGCCAGGCCGAGTAATTGCCCTCCCACGGAATTCCCTTGCCGCGGTCGAGTTCCAGCGTCCAGGTGGTGATGGTGTCCAGGAAGTAACGGTCGTGGGTCACAACCAGGACAGCGCCCTTGAACTCTTCCAGATAGTGCTGAAGCCACTGCACGCTTTCCGCGTCGAGGTGGTTGGTCGGTTCGTCAAGCAGCAGCATGTGCGGCTCGGAGAGCAGCAGACGGCACAGCGCGACACGACGACGTTCACCACCGGACAGGTCTTTCACACCCCAGTCAGAGGGCGGGCAGCGCAGCGCGTCCATCGCCATCTCGATCTTGCTATCGATGTCCCAGGCGTCGGCCGCATCGATCTTTTCCTGCAGCTCGGTCATCTCGGCCATCAGCTCGTCGGTATAGTCCTCGGCGAGCTTGATGGAGACAGCATTGAAGTCGTCGACAAGCTTCTTCAGCTCGGAGCCTTCAATTACATTTTCCCAGACGGTCTTGCTTTCATCCAGCTGCGGTTCCTGCGGCAGGTAACCGACCTTGACGCCCTTTTCGGCCCAGGCCTCGCCGTTGAACTCGGTATCCATGCCGGCCATGATTTTCAGCAGGGTGGATTTACCCGCACCGTTCACACCGACAACACCGATCTTGGCGTCAGGCAGGAAGTGCAGGGAAATGCCGTCGAATACTGGCTTGGCAGCACCAGGATAGGTCTTGGACAGCTTGTCCATGTGATAGACGTATTGATAGGCGGACATGGGCGCGTCGTCTCTTCTTGTCAGGGGAAACTCAAGGTCGCTCCGTGTAACCGAGTGCGCGCTTTTGGGCAATGGCGGGGATACTTGCGCATAGCCACAGTCCAGTGCTGGCCCCGTGGATCCAATTTGGGTACAACTTCGCCGAAGAATTCTTGGGGAGTGTCTGAAATGAAGTTTCGCCTGTTGGGTCTTGGCCTTGTGGCCACGACAGCGCTTGCGGCCTGCCAGCCGCAGGAAACTGCCGCGCCGGAACCGGCTCTGTCGATTGAACGTGCCTTCGCCAGCCCGTCACTGACGGGCCCGAGCCCGCGCTCACTGCGCTTTTCTCCTGACGGTTCGCGGGTGACGTTCCTGCGCGCCAAGGAAGAGGACCGCAATGTGCTGGACCTTTGGGCGATGGATGTGGATGGCGGCGAGCCCTACATGCTGGTCGACAGCCGTGTCCTCGTCGAGGAGGAACGCGAGCTGACCGAAGCCGAGCGCCAGCTGCGCGAACGCGCACGCATCTCCTCTACCGGTATCGTACGCTATCAGTGGGACAGCCAGGGCGAAGCCATTCTGGTCCCGCTGGACGGCGATGTCTTCCACGTGGATATCGAAAGCGGCGAAGCGCGTCGTGTAATGGAAACGCCGGAGTACGAGACCGATGCCCGCATCTCTCCGCAGGGCAATTTTGTCTCCTTCATCCGCGACCAGAACCTCTACATCACCAATCTGGAAACCGGTGAAGAACGCGCAATAACCCGTGAAGGTGGCGGTTTGATTTCCTGGGGCATGGCGGAATTCGTCTCCCAGGAAGAGCTGAGCCGCTATACCGGGTATTGGTGGTCGCCTGACGAGCGCTACATGGCCGTTGCCCGCGTTGACGAAAGTCTGGTCGACAATATCGAACGCATGGAAATCGGCACTGACGGTTCCGCACGTGTCGTCGATCAACGTTATCCGCGCGCCGGCACCGCAAATGCCAATGTCGACCTCTACGTCTTCGACCTGGAGACGGGGAATTTTTCCCAGGTCGAACTCGCAGATACGAATGACTACTACCTGGCTCGTGTAAACTGGGCGTCGGACAGCTCCACGGCATATGTCCAGGTGCTCGACCGCATGCAGCGCAATCTGGACATTCGCGCCGTTGATCCGGCGACGGGGACGTCAGACACATGGCTGATGGAGAGCACCGATATCTGGATCAACCTGACCCGTGATTTCCGTGCGCTCGATGATGGAAGTGTGCTGTGGACCTCGGAAGATACGCCCGGTGGGTACCGCCACATTCAGCACCGCGCCGCCGACGGCAGCCTGATCACCCAGATCACTTCCGGTGAGTGGGTTGTCGGCGGAATCAGCGCCGTCGATCAGGAAAACGGCTTGGTCTATTTCTCTGGCTGGATGGACAGCCCGCTGGATCGCCACCTCTTTGTGGTTCCGCTTGACGGCTCAGCCGAGCCGACCGCGATTACCGAAGGCGAAGGCCGTTGGGGCGGTTCCTTCAACAGCAATGCGACGGCTTTTATCGGCAGCTATTCCAACCCGACCACGCCACCGCAGACAGGCCTGTATTCCATCGACGGCGAACGCATTCGCTGGATCGAGGAAAACGCCCTGGTCGAGGGACACCCCTATTACGAGTTCGCCGACGCGCATATCGAGCCTGAATACGGCACGCTGACCGCGGCGGATGGCTCGACGCTGCACTACCAGATGTATCTGCCAACAGATTTCGATCCGAACCGCGAATACCCGGTCATCCAGTATCTATATGGTGGGCCCCACGCCCAGGTCGTAACGCGCGGCTGGCAGGGCACGCGTGCCCAGCTGTTCGCCCAGCGTGGTTACATCTATTTCTCGATCGACAATCGCGGTTCGTGGAATCGCGGTCGTGAATTCGAGGGACATATCCAGCGCCGCATGGGCTCCGTCGAGGTCGAGGATCAGCTGGTGGGCCTCGAACACCTCAAGAGCCTGCCCTATGTGGACGCCGACAATATCGGCATCTGGGGCTGGTCCTATGGCGGCTACATGACGCTGATGACCACGCTGCAGGCCCCTGGCGAGTACGCAGCCGGTGTCTCCGGCGCCCCGGTCACCGACTGGACGCTCTATGACACGGCCTATACCGAGCGCTACATGGATCACCCGGACGCGAATTTCGAAGGCTATCAGCAGTCTTCTGTCTTCGCCCATCTGGACGGGTATGAAACGCCGCTCTTCCTGATCCACGGCATGGCCGATGACAATGTCATCTTCGCCAACTCCGTCCGCCTCTACGCGGAACTTCAGGAACGTCGCGCCGATTTCGAGATGATGACCTATCCGGGTCAGCGTCACGGTGTCCGCGGCGAGGACCGGTCGGTTCACATGTGGTCAGACATCATGGAGTTCTTCGACCGTCACCTGAAGGGCGAGGAATAGACTAGTTCAGACGGTCCGCGCTCGGGCTACGGCCCAGCGTGCGTCGATACGCCTTGGAGAAGGTCGGGTAATCGCAATACCCGGCCTTTTCTGCGATCTGGGCCAGGCTCAGCTTTCCGGCACGGATGCACGCGCGGGCGCAAGCCAGGCGTGCGCGATCACGACAGGACTGAGGACTTTCGGCAAAAGCCGCAGCAAACAGACGGCTGAACTGGGCACGGGCATAGCCATACCGCGCGCCCAGCTCTGTGATAGAAACGACCTGCTCGCTATTGCGGAGAAGATCCGCTCGTGCGGCGTGCTTGTCACGAGTCGCTTGCCGCGCCAGACCCAGGCGCTCGCTAATGCCAAGCACCTCTTCAAGATAGTCATGCACTTCCAGCCGCAGATGGTGGAAAGCCGATTGAAGCCGGGCGGCTTCCTGCCCGCCACACACGCCCAAATCAC
The DNA here is from genome assembly GCF_047123815.1 of Maricaulis sp. MIT060901. Taxonomy (NCBI): domain Bacteria; kingdom Pseudomonadati; phylum Pseudomonadota; class Alphaproteobacteria; order Maricaulales; family Maricaulaceae; genus Maricaulis; species Maricaulis sp. MIT060901. The sequence continues at coordinate 2,593,256 of NZ_CP138920.1, read as the reverse complement.
CGTTCAGTTTCACTAACGCAGACTCAAGCCGACACGCGAGCGCTGGTGCCGGCTGCATCATGCCGGTGAGGTCTGTCTCCGCGTCGACGCCAACCGGCAGATCATCCGCGTCGAGAAAAACCGAGAAGCCGCGCGCACGATGCCACCCGCCATTCGCGTCTGCGGACCGTCAAGGGCCGGTCCGTGTCGTAGAATTCCTCACCGTCAAAGACACATTTCAGGCTGAGCAAGGGCGGGGTTGTCTCGACATGTACAGGGCCGGAATCGAACACGACAACGCCCGGCGCCCACAGATCCGGTCGTGCGGCTTCGACGGGCCGAAACCCTCTCATTCGATAGGGCGCTGAAGCGCTGTCGGACATCTCGATTTCAATGCGCTCGCTCTCGGCGCCTTTCCTTCGACACAACCTAGGATGCCGCACCTTCGAAGACATGAATGCTGTCCTACCAAGCCTTCATCTAGCGCTGGATCGTTCGCCGGAAGTTTGATGCGCTGGTCGAGCTCAAGGCCCAGCCCCAGGTGTCGGGATAGTTGCCCACCATCAGCCCATGCCCGTGTTCGAACCCGAACCAGCGCACCAAGTCCGGTGACCCACAGGAGTGCGGCTAAAAAACCCTGACAGGCCGACCGGGACACTCGACAACTGCCATCGAGTTCGTTGACGCTATCAGCGCCATGAAGGCCCGGTACATGTCAGTTTGTGACTGTTTGCAGGCGATAACGGCCCTGTCACCACAGACAAAAAGGCCGGCCCCGTTGGGGACCGGCCTCTGGTCGTCTGACCCAAGGGGGGAGGGTCAGAAAGTCTTGCGCGCGGTCAGGACGACGAACCCGCCAAGATCCTGTTCACGGAACTCGACCGCTTCCAGCGTGCCCACATCGCGGGCATCGGAGAAGAAGCGACGTTCACGCTCCCGAACCTGCGGTGTGAGATCCTGCCAGGACAGGCGCACCGTCGCGTCGAAGAACGCTGTGGTCTCAACCCACAGATCCAGGCGCGGCTCGCGGCTGAAGATGTAGACCTCGTCAAAGCGATACATATCCTCGTCGCCGAGCACGTGGCCGCTGAAACCCCAGGACATGTTGTGCTGGGTCAGGTTCTGGCGGAAATTCGCCATGAACCGCCAGTCCTCATTCCCCTGGAAACGACGGCTTTCGCCGGTGGTCGGGTCAGTGACTTCCGTATCGCGCAGGAAGACAGACAGGTTCAGGCGGCTGTCGCCCAGACCATAATCATCCAGCGGGATCGCCGTTTCGGCCAGCATGTAGGTGCGCCGCCCGTCGCCGATATTGCCCGGCGCATCGAAGGTGGTCGTCAGCGGCGGCGTGACGCTGCCGTCGGTCACCACCGTCACCGGCTGCGCATCACGCACATCCTCGACCTCTTCATGGGTCAGGCTGACCCGGAAGAAACCCTCGCCATTCCAGCGCCTTTCCCACTGGGCCGTGGCGCGCCAGGTCTTTTCCGGTTCCAGCTCCGGATTGCCGATCAGGACGACATCGTCCGTCGGATTGATGGAGCTTGCAAAAGCGCCAAAGGAAAGCTGGCCAACATCACGTTCCAGACCGAACACCCACTGGGTGTCCTCGTCAGCATTCCAGGTCAGCGTGATCGACGGTTTGGGATAGTCAAAGCTGCGCTCACGGGAGGCATCGCCGGACTGTGAAATCGTGGAACGTTCCAGACGGAAACCGGACTCCACGGTCACACTGTCCATCGGACGCCAGACGTGGGAGGCAAAGATCTCCGCACGCTCTTCCTCCACACGCGTGTTGGAAACCGGCAGCTGGGTCGGCTGGGTGGAGCCGGCAGCGACGGAGATCAACAGGCTGTTTTCCAGATAGTTGAACGCGCCTTCCGCACCGAACTCAAAGGAGTGACGATCGTTCATATCCCAGGTCACAGTGCCGCGAACCGCGCGCTCACCACTCTCGACGTCATTGTCGAATAAAGTCGTGTTGCGGCTGCCGGTTTCGGTGGCGCGCAGGAATTCATCCGCGGAGGTGGATTCGCTCTGCTGGTTCAGCAGGACAAGCTGGCCGGACAGATTTTCGCCCAGCGGACGCTCATACGTCAGCGTGCCTTCCCAGCTCGTATTCTCGGACTCCGTCGTGAAGATTTCCGTACGCAGCGGCGCGCCGGCCGCATCGAACACGCGGGAGGTATCCAGGCCGTTGTATTCACTCTGGTTGGCGGAGAGGGAGAGGTTCAGGCGGGAACCATTGTCAAAGGTCGTGTTGACGGAACCGGATACACGCGGCGCAAAACGATCCTGAGAGGTGCGCTCGTCACGGCTCTCGATCAGGTTTCCGGCTGCGTCATAAAGCCATTCATCACGCAGGACCGGTGCTCCGTTGGTGTCCAGGCCGCCTGCCAGGGTGATGCGCGTGTCACCGCGTTCCCACGTGGTCGAGATCGATCCGTTGGGCGTGATGCGTCCGCCACCGGCCCAGTAGATCGCGCCCAGCGAGGCCGTCGTGGAGCGGCTGGATTCCTCTTCACGCAGGACGACATTCACAACGCGCGTCTGGCCGCGCATGTCGATACCGGCAACCGCTTCGCGGACCAGCTCGACATGTTCAATATTGCCAACCGGGATACGACCGAGGATATCGTGAATGCTCTCCGACTTGGTGCTCTGGCGTTCGCCGTCGATGAGGACGTTTGCGAACGTATCCGCCAGGCCGCGTACATGCTGACCATTATCGATGGAGAAACCCGGAACCTGATTGACCATGTCCAGCGCCGTGATCGGATTGAACGCGTCGAAATAGGTCGTCGCATAGACCAGGACGGCACCATCCTGGGTGCTGGTTTGAGCCAGGGCCGTGCCCGAAAGCAGGAGTGCCGCGAGGCCAACGGCTGCCGTCTTCTTGAACAGTTTCACTATTGATATCCCGAATTTGATCACACCGCCCCGAACGGCGTGTTGTCAGATGCGGGTTGTGACAGTCGTGGCATTACCGGTGCCTGTACCGGCATCTTACCTTTCGGTTAGAAGTATACATGTACGTAAGAATTAGTTTTCAGATACTCACGCTGGATTCGCCAGTCTGGACAGGCTTTTTCGACTGTTTCCCAGAAGGCCCGGGAATGGTTGGCATGGACCAGGTGAGCCGCCTCGTGAGAACACACATAGTTGATCACGTCGTGAGGAAAGCCCATCAGCCTCCAATTGAGTCGAATGGTGGCATCGGACGCGCAGGAACCCCAGCGTGACTTCTGCTCGCGAACAATCACCTTGCGTACCTCGCGCCGGAAAAAACGGGCATGCTGCTCGGTCAGGGGCTGCATCAGTTTCAGACCCTCGCGTTTGTAGAAACGCACCAGCCCGTTGCGCACGGTCGTTTTCAGGAGTTCGCCTGAAAGCTCCGGATCCACACGCACCACGATTTCACCCCCGGTCTCCACGACACGTGTACGAACGCCTTCGCGCTGCACACGCAGTTCCCGCTCCCCGCCCAGCCAGGGCAAGCGCTCGCCATCAACAAATTCAAGCTCGGGCGCCGAAGGACGCTCGGCCCATTTGGCCAGCTTTTTCAGGATCCAGTCCGACTTGCGATGGAGCGCTGCCTCAACCTCGCGCCGGGGCACGTGACGCGGCGCCGTCACCGCCAGCCCCGTCTCGGAAACCACAAAACCGATTGTCCGGCGTGATGACCGTTTGAGCTGGTAATCGACCTGCTGGCCGTCGAGCTGGATGGTTTCTGGTGACATAAGGCCGTCAGGAAGCACACTTGTGAATCAAGAGCGCCGATGGTGACCTGCCGCCCTCTTCAAGACAAGCCGGACAACCGTATGCCCGAACCGCTGAAAAACCTCTATTCACCCGCGCTTATCGAAAAGATGGGTAACCATCTCAAGCGCGTCTCCCCCGGCTTTGACAAAGCGATGTTTGTCGACAAGGCCAGTACGGGACTGGATGTTCTCGAGCTGAAAGAGCGAGCGGCGCAGATCAGGATTGCCCTCGATGCCTGTCTGCCTTCCGATCTGGAGAGGGCAATCGAGATCATGCTGGCCAGCCTTCATCCCGAAGACAATGTCGAACTCTCCGATGTGGGCATGGACGACAAGGGTATTCGCGGCTGGGCCGTCATGCCGATGAGTGACCTGGTGGGATTGCGCTGTAACGAGTCGTTCGATGCGGCACTGAACGCCCAGAAAGAGATGACCAAGCGCTTTTCTTCCGAGTTCGGTATCCGCCATCTCATCCTGGCGGACCAGGACAGGGCCATGGCTGCGATCACGAAATGGGCGGATGATGACAATTACCATGTCCGCCGACTGGCCTCGGAAGGCACCCGCCCTCGCCTGCCCTGGGCCATGAAATTGCCGGCCTTCATCGCGGATCCAAGCCCCAGCCTGCCGATCCTGGAAAAACTGAAAAATGACCCGACCGAATATGTCCGTCGTTCGGTCGCCAATCATCTCAACGACATCGCCAAGGACAATGCGGACACGACAGCAGGCATTTGTGCACAATGGATGGAGAACGCCACACCGCACCGCAAAAAGCTTATCCGCCACGCACTACGCACCCTGATCAAACAGGGCCATCCGGTCGCACTGGAAACGCTCGGTTTTGGCGAAGCCGAGATCGAGCTCTCCTCGCTCAACATCCGGACACCCGTCGTTCAGTTCGGCGAGGCGCTGGAGTTCGAAGGTGTGATCCGGTCAACCGCAGACCGCAAACAGCAGCTTGCAATCGATTTCATCGTCCACTGGCGCAAGGCCAATGGCGACACGGCACCCAAGGTCTTCAAGCTGAAAACCCTCACCCTGGGTCCAGGCGAACACGTCTCTATCCAAAAACGCCACCCGATCCGCCCGATCACCACGCGAAAATACTATCCCGGTCCCCAGGCAGTGGAATTGCAGGTCAATGGCAAACCCTGCGGCCGCCACGATTTTGAACTGGTGATGACGGATTGAAACCAATCTGCTGTGGACCAGATTTCCAGTGCGCTCCACTACCTCGCCTGATAGGGTCACCGGACAAACAAGCCGGGGGTCGTCATGATCAAGCTGTCTGTCCTGTCTGCATGTGTTGCCTTCCTGTTCATCACCACAACCAGCTGGGCCCAGAGAGAGGTCGGCGGGCATCCGCTGGTCATGCTTTATGAAGGTGCTGAGCTTCGATCCGGCGAGCAGTTCGAGTTTGATACCTATCGCCTTGTCACCGGTTTTGATTTCGATAAACGCGAGGCGACGGGGATAACGATCGAAGGCCGTCTCAACCGCCTCTATCACGATAATCCTGACGAAAGATCCGAGTATGAGATCTTCGCCAACTATCTTGAGGCCTTCGAAGACGCAGGATTGACGATCATCTTCCAGTGCGCAGGTGATGGTGAGTGTTTCACCGGCTCCACCCGGAATGCCTATCGAAACTTCAATGGTTTCGCCGCGATAAATGGGGGCAGTTCACGTTACGCGGCCGGCACGCTCGAACATGAAGGCCGACTGGCCTATATCGCCTTTGGCACCGGTCGACACGGCACCTCGATCGACATTATCGAAACCGCTGAAATGGCGACCGGCATGGTGACCGTGTCCGCCGAGGTCCTCGCATCCGGTCTTGAAGCTGACGGCCATGTGCGCGTTGACGGTCTGTTGTTTGCGCTCGACGAGCCCGACCTCCTGCCCGGTTCGGAAGAGGCCTTGCAAGCGGTCGCCGACCTGTTGCAGCAGAACCCCGAAATGTCCCTTTATGTGGTCGGCCACACGGACAGCAGCGGCGCTTTGGCCCACAACATGTCACTGTCACAACGGCGCGCCGGCTCGGTTGTCACGGCTTTGGTGGAGCAATACGGGATCGATGCCGCGCGACTGGAGGCGCATGGTGTCGGTCCGCTCTCGCCGGAAGCCAGTCAGGCAAGCGACGCCGGTCGCGCCCTCAACCGGCGCGTGGAAATTGTCCTGAAATAGGGCTTAGACCGTCAGCAGATCGCGGCAGATCGCTTCCAGACCGGCCTGGTCCTCAGTGTCGAAAGCGCCGAACTCGGTGGAGTCGACATCAAGCACCGCCGCCAGCTCGCCCTTGCCGTCGAAAACGGGCACGACGATCTCCGAATTGGACCGGCTGTCACAGGCGATATGGCCCGGGAAGGCGTGCACATCCTCGACCAGCTGGGTCTCGCCTGTCGCCGCGGCAGCGCCACAAACACCCTTGCCGAAGGGAATGCGCAAACAGCCCATCGTGCCCTGATAGGGCCCGACAACCAGCTCGGTCTTCTTGGCCGGATCAACGACGTAGAAGCCCGTCCAGAAGTAGCGGTCCCCGAACGTCTCGCGCAGGAGGCAGGAGGCGGTCGCATAACGCGCCGTGTGGGATGTTTCCCCCGTCACCACCGCAACGATCTGCTTGCGGACATCTTCATAGAGTTCAGCTTTGCTGGTCATGGCGCTTTCCCTTGTGCTGGTTGCAAGGTGGCGATGATGACGCGGGTTTCAAGGCGCAGGTGCAGCTGAGTGCCCAGCGCGAACGCCTGAATTGCTACTCGATGCCTTCAAGTGTCTTGTCGATCACTTTCTGGATGATCGGGTCGGTGCGGTCCGGGCGGCCAGGCGTGGGTGGCTGATCGTCATCCCCGGACGCATTCGGAGTATCCGGCTTCTTCTCGTCCGCGTCTCGCGCTGCCTTGTCAGCCTCGCTGGCAGCCTTGGTCTGGATCATGCGGATACGGGCATCGACCAGATTATAGACGTCCGGCGGGATGCTCTTGGACAGATTGATCCCGAGCTCGCGCGCGGAGGTCGGTGATATGGCCTGGCTGTGCGACATCTCGCCCGAGGTCAGATGGTCAGCGAGCGCACGCGACCGCGCCGCATCGGTTCGCGGGCCATCTGCCGGCATCTTGCCGGGCGGGAGCTTGTGAACAGGGTTGATGATCTCCCGCGCCACTTCCTGCGCATACTTGTCGTATTTGGAGGCTTCATGCGCGAGCAAAACCAGAAGGTCCTGGGTCTGTTCCACCCCCTTTTGAGCGATCAGATCTTCATAAGCCTCGCTCGGGAAAGAACCGTAAATCGTATCGATCGGGCCCAGGGAAGCGGTCTCATCCATGTAGATCCGGTCCGCCGCCAGGGCGATAAATGTGCCACCTGACATCGCCACATAAGGCACATAGACCGTGATCTTGGGATGTTTGTAGGGATTGTTCCTGCCGACTTTCTTGAGGTGCTTTTTCAGGGCCAGGGCGACCATGTGCGCCGGCCGGGCATAGCCGCCCAGCGTATGCAGAATGATCATGATGTTCGTTCGGGCATTCGCGCCGCGAATAGCAGCGATGGCGTTGAAGGCCTCGTCGAAGGTGATTTCCTGCTCGGCGCTGTCGCGTCCCTCGAATTCATCGCCCAGATCATGGATCAGATCGATGACAATCGTATTCTTGCGGTTGCGCTTTTCGAGACTGGTTTTCGCCTTCTCGTAACCCGCCTTGGCTTCATCATAGGGGCGCCCGAGCCAGCTGCGCAGCTTGACCAGGGAATCAGCATCCCGCTTGCGACGCTCATTCTGAAGGAATTGCCAGTACACCCAGCACAGCAGCGAAATCACCGCGAACGAACCCGCAGCGATTACCAGCTCTTGCTCGGAAACCGACTCAAACACACTTCCCCCCTTACCGCGAAGCGGAAGGTTTACTCACCCCGATGTTAACCATTGATGCGCCAGACAGACAAGGCATATGGAGCGAGGAAGACTATTAAATTTCGCGCCACCCGCGAGCCGTTGCCAAGATGTAACAACTTGCGGCGACAGCTTTTGGGTGCATAGCTTGGCGGGTCCGGTTTAAGGGGGAAATCCGATGAATTTCATGCAGGCCCTGGCGCTTTCCGGCGCCGCCTTCTGCCTCACGGCTTGCCAGTTCGAGACCACATCGGACCCGAGCGCTCCGATCTGGGCACGTGAACAATCCATCGAGGCGATCGGCCGGGCGAGCATTGAAGTCCTGCCAAATCGCGCAGAGTTCGGCGTCTCCTACCGGGCCCAGGCTGCCACCGCTGCGGAAGCGAACGCACTTGCGATTACTCGTGCCAATTTGGCGGTGGAAGCCATGCGTGAGATCGGTGAAGACGCGGTGCGCATTACCACGTCCATCGATGTAGAGCCGTTCTATGAGCAGGTTCGGATCCAGGTGTCCGAGTTCGAAGAGGCCGTGGAGGAGAACATCCATCCAAATGCGCTCATCGGTTACGTCGCGATAGCCAGTATCGATGTGGAAAGCTCGGACCTTGAAGGGGTCGCGACCTTGCGCGGCGCAGCACTCGCATTGGGGCCATCGGAAGCAGGCAGCGTCCGCTTCTTCCTGGACGCCGGAGTAGAGCTGCAGCGAACCGTCTTTGCTGCCGCTGTTGCTGACGCACAGGCCCGCGCAGAGATCGTTGCACAAACCAGCGGGGATCAACTCGGCAGCCTCCTGGTCCTGCGTGAAGGAACGCAATCCTGCCTGGGACAGGTTTACGGCGCTCCGGGACAGGATGCTTTGAGAAGCGATGCGTCGGACCGCATCGTTGTTACCGGCAGTAGAATTCGTCGCACGGCATATGAGGCAGTCAGCGAACTCGACCTGACCGACAGCAGCTTGGCGACGGGTTCAATCAGCGTAGACAATATTGTCGAAGCCGCAGAAGCGTTCACAGTCGCATCGGACTTTGATCCGCACCGCATGACGGCGCGCGTCTGCGCCATCTACGCCGTCGAATAGTGCCCTAGTCGAGCGCCGTCTCGAAACCGCCGACACCCTCAGCCGGGCTGTCGAGCAGGCCGTTAAGCACGCCCGCCAGGCGAACGCTAGCGAGCTTGAGCTGTTGGCGGGAGATGCGCAGGCCGCGCTCGTAGTAGGCATCACCCGGCTCAATCGTGTTCTCGGCATTGGCCCAGTAGTAGGCAAAATCGCGGGAACGCACGATATTGTGGCTCTCCTGCGCCCAGGCGATCGGATCGACCGTGGTGTAGATTTCCGAACCGGTCAGTGGGATTTCCGCGGCCAGCTCGTCAGCAAAGTAATTCACCCGTTCCGACGCCGGCGCCCAGGGCCAGGTTTCGCCCATATAGTCCAGGATGATCTCGCTGTCCCAGACCCGGTGGAGATTGGTGTGACGCTCACCACGCCAGATCACCGGGATATCATTGCCGCCACGATCGCCATTGATGGAGACATGCAGGGGCTGGTGGATATCGCCGATCCAGTGGGCAAGGAATTTCAGCGCCTCAAGGCGCTCCTCATCCGAATTGTCCTCATCGACCAGCTCGCGGGCATGTAGTTCGATGGCAGAGGTGATGCAGCCATTGAAGGCACAGTCTTCCGCATCAACGATCGGGTCGTCGCGTTCCTGCCCCGTATAGTGGAAGGGCGCCGTGCGCAGATGTGTGGAGCTGCGGACCTGGTCTGCCCAGCTGCAGACATCACGGAAGTGATCAAACTGCGGGTCCAGCGCGATCAGACGATCGACCTCGGCGCGCGCTTGCGGCTGCAGGAAGCGATAGGCCATGTCACAGACCAGACGATGCCCATCACGGCCGTAAGCCATGGCCGGAGCGGTCGGGGCCAGGTTCGCGACGACACCGGCAGAAAGCAAAACGCGAAAAAAGGACATGGCAGATCTCGTCTGAAAGGGGCTCGCAATGCCCCTCTCCCTAGGCCGTCACGCCGCGCGCCTCCACCAACCGGGATTTGTGTCAGCCCACTGAATTCGCGCTGAAATTGAAAATCGCATGAATTCTCCGTGAAATGACGCCAATCCAGCCACTGTACCGTCTGGACGGTCTTGACTGTACCGTCTGGACGGTTTATGTGCATTGCAACAACAATGAGTAAGCTGATGCCACCGACCGAAAACAAGCCGAATACACGTGAAGCCATTCTCGACGCCGCCGAAACGGTGGTGGGCCGTGATGGCTCATCCAGACTGACCATCGACGCTGTTGTGGTGGAAAGCGGCTATTCCAAGGGCGGTGTGCTCTATCACTTCCCGAACAAGACCGCCCTGCTGGCGGCAATGGTCGATCGCATGGTGGAAGGCATAACTGTCAAGATCGATGGCGCCCGCAGCGAGGCCGAGGACCAGGCCGCACCGATCCTGCCGGCGATCATCTCGGCGATGGTTCACCATCGCAAGCCGGACACCAATGTCAGCTCTGCCCTCCTGGCCGCCTCGGCAGAACAACCAGAACTCCTCGACAGCGCCCGTGACTATATCGAGAAGATTGTCGCTGACGCCGTCTCGCCCGCCCCCGACCCGATCCTGGGCCTCATCGCCTTCCTGGCGATGGACGGCCTGCACTTTTCCGACCTGCTCGGACTTCACTATGTCGACGACGCCCAGCGTGAAGCCGTCCAGTCCCGACTTATCCAGATGATGACGGAGATGTATGCGTGACCTCCCCCCGCACGACGCTGATATCCCTGCTCGCGCCGCTTGCCCTGCTGGCGGCCTGCTCCCAACCTGTGGAAACCGAAGAGGCTCCGGCACGCCGGGTTCTCGTGCAGACGGTTGAGACCACCAGCCCGCAAAGCCGGTTCGAATTCGTCGGACGCGTCGAAGCGCGCATCTCGGTCGATATCGCCTTCCAGGTCGGCGGCCAACTGGCTGAACTGCCCCTCGCCGAAGGCCAGCAAATCGCAGCGGGCGACCTCATCGCCCAGCTGGACCTGGAGGATTTCCGCCGCGCCGAGCGCGAGGCGCGAGTCCAGCTGCAACAAGCTCGCACGGACCTGGAACGTCAGCAGACACTGCACGAGCGCGGCATCGCTTCACAGGCAGCACTCGACAGTGCCCAGACCCAATATGATCTGCGCTCGGTGGCGCTGGAAACCGCCAGCCGCAATCTCGAATACGCTACGCTGACCGCGCCGTTTGACGGGCTTGTCAGCCGTCGCCTGGTCGATACCTTCACCGTCGTTTCTCCCGGGCAGCCGGTGGCGCGCATCCAGGATGTTTCGGAACTACGTCTCAACATCCCCGTCTCCGAAGACATGGTCGCCACGCTGAATGCGGACGACGTGATCTCTGTCCGCGCGGCTTTCCCCTTCCTGCCGGACCAGACCTTCCCGCTGGAGTTTCGCGAAATGGTGGCCGAGCCAGACAATGCGTCCCAGACGTATCACGCCATCCTGGCGCTGCCGGCCAATCTGCCTGCCAATATCCTGCCGGGTATGACCGCAACCGTGTGGGCCGAGTTTGACCGTGACAATGGCGGCGAAGCCGAGATTCTCGTGCCCATCCGCGCCATCGGCTACGCCCCGGACGGCTCGCCATTCGTTTGGGTATTTGCCGAGGATCACGTCGAACGTCGTGCTGTTGAAACCAACGGCGTGCACGGTGACAGCGTGACCATCCTGGCCGGGCTGTCCGAAGGCGAGCAGATCGTCACGGCGGGCGTCAATGCGCTGGTGGAAGGCATGACCGTCCGTCCGATCGATGACCAGGCCCGTTTCGGCCGCACGCAATAAGAGCGACATCATGAGCGAGAACACGTCCGCCATGTCCCTGGCGCGCCTCTCCATCGAGAAACCGGTCCTGACCTGGATCGTCATTCTCTTCTGTGTGCTGGGTGGCATGCACGGCTTTTTCAATGTCGGCCGCCTGGAGGATCCGGCCTTCACGATCAAACAGGCCATCGTCTTCACGCCCTATCCCGGCGCCAATGCGCAGGAGGTCGAACAGGAAGTCACCGAACGCCTGGAAATCGCCATCCAGCAATTGGCCGAAGTCTCCGAGATCCACTCGGAGAGCTCGCCCGGCATGTCGGAAATCCAGATTACAATCGACGATACGATCGACAGTGCCGACCTGCCGGACGTGTGGACCAAGCTGCGGGCCCGTATCCGCGACACCGTACCCATGCTGCCACCAGGCGCTGCCAACCCGCGTGTCTATGATGATTTCGGCGACACTTACGGCATTTTCTACGCTGTTACGGCTGAGGGTTTTTCCGACGACATGATCCGGGAAATCGCGCGCACACTACGACGCGAAATGCTGGTGGTGGACGGAGTTGCCAAGGTCTCGGTCGACGGCGAGCCGGATGAACGCATCTATATCGACATCCCCCAGGACAATCTGGCCCAGCTCGGCCTGTCCTATGAGAGCTTGCTGCAGGCTATCGGTCGCGAGAACACCGTAGTCGTCTCCGGGTCAACGCCGCTGGGCGGTCGGTATATCCGGCTGGACATCCCGCAGACCCTGTCCGGTGTGGATGCGATCAACAATATCCTGATCACGCCCGGCAATACATCGGAGACGATCCGCCTGTCCGACATCGCGACGATCACCCGTTCCAGCCAGGACCGTCCTGACAATATCATCTACCACAACAATACCCGCGCCTTTACACTGGGTATCGCCGGCCAGACCACCGCCAATATCGTGGATGTCGGCAATGCGGTGGAAGCGCGCCTCGCCGAGCTGGAAGCCGATCTGCCGCTGGGTATCGAGCTGCACCCGATCTATCAGCAGCACCTCGTTGTCGACAACGCGATCAATGACTTCCTGGTCAATCTGTTGATGTCGGTCGCTATCGTGGTCGGCGTGCTGTGTATCTTCATGGGCTGGCGCGCGGGCCTGACCGTAGGCACGGTGCTTTTCCTGACGGTCGCCGGCACGCTTTTCTTCATGAACATGATGTCGCTGGAGATGGAACGCATCTCCCTGGGCGCGCTGATCATTGCCATGGGCATGCTGGTCGATAACGCCATCGTGGTGACCGAGGGCATGCTGACGGGGGTGTTACGGGGCAAACCTCGCCTCGCAGCGGCCGAAGATGCCGTGAAGTCGACGCAATGGCCGCTGCTGGGCGCCACCGTCATCGGCATCATGGCCTTCGCCGGCATTGGCCTCTCCCCGGATTCCACCGGCGAGTTTCTCTTCTCGCTCTTCGCCGTCATCGCCATTTCCCTGCTGCTCAGCTGGGTACTCGCCGTCACCGTTGTGCCCATGGTCGGCTTCCATCTGTTTGAAAGCCAGCGCCAGCAGGCGCTTGCCAAGGCAGCAGAAGACCAGGACGAGGCCTCGGTCTATGCCGGGGGCATGTACACCTTCTATCGCGGCCTGCTCAGTCAGGCGCTGCAGCGACGCTGGGTGGTCCTGGGCAGTCTGCTGATCGTCACCCTGGCCTGTTATGTCGGGTTTGGCTCGGTGCGAAATTCCTTCTTCCCGGAAACCAATGCGCCGATGTTCTTCGTCAATATCGAGCACCCCGAAGGCGCCGACATCCTGACCGTCGACCAGACCATCCGCGAAGTCGGCAGCTTCATTGCCGAACAGCCGGAAACCGAACAGTTTGACAGTTTTGTCGGTGCTGGCGCCACGCGTTTCATGCTGACCTACAACGCGGAACAACCCAGCGCGTCCTATGGCCAGATCATCGTGCAAACGGCCGACCTGGACAGCATCCCGCCACTGGCCGAGCGTATCCTTACGCACGTGCGGGACACTTATCCCGACGTCTCCATCAGGGCCGACCGGATTGTCTTTGGACCGCCCGGCGGCGCCAAGCTGGAAGCCCGTTTCTCCGGTCCGGACGCCAATGTTTTGCGCGCCCTTTCCGAGGAAGCTATGGCGCGCCTGCATGCCGAGGGTGATGTTCTCGATATCCGCACCAACTGGCGCAATCGCACGACGACCTTCCGGCCCCAGGTGATCGAGGGAACGCGCCCGCACAGCCGGCATCACCCGCGAAAACATCGCCAACGCCCTGGTATTCGCGACCGATGGCGCCCAGGTCGGCGTCTTCCGTGAAGGTGAGGACCTGATCCCGATCATCGCCCGCGCACCGCTCAATGAGCGTGCCGATGTGGATGATCTCTTCGACCGTCTGGTCTGGAGCTCCTCGCAACAGACCTATGTGCCGATGAACCAGGTCGTCTCGCGTTTCGATCTCGTGGCCGAGGACGCCCTCATCCAGCGCCGTGACCGGGTCCGCACCATTTCTGTCCGCGCCAACCCGCACCCGCATGAGACGGCCATGGAAGGTTTCGCCCGCTTCCGCCCGATCATCGAGGCGATGGACATCCCGCCTGGCTATTCACTGGAATGGGGCGGCGAATACGAGAGTTCCGCGCAAGCGAACGAATCCCTGGGCGGCACCCTGCCGTTCACCCTGGTGGTGATGCTGACCATTTCCTTCATGCTCTTCGCCAAGGTGCGTCAGCCACTGATCATCTGGTCCATCGTGCCCATGTCTGTGAACGGCGTGGTCATCGGCCTGCTGCTGACCAATGTCGCTTTCAGCTTCACGGCCTTGCTGGGCCTGCTGTCGCTGTCCGGCATGCTGATCAAGAATGCCATTGTGCTCGTGGATGAAATCGATGCCCGTATCCGCGAGGGCGCGGTGCCGGTCGACGCTGTGCGCGACGGCTCAGTCAGCCGCTTGCGCCCGGTCCTGCTGGCCGCTTCAACCACCATCCTGGGCATGACACCGCTGTTGTTCGACGCCTTCTTCCAGGCCATGGCGGTGACCATTATCGGCGGCCTCGCCTTCGCGACGATCCTGACCATGATCGCCGTCCCGACGATCTATGCGCTGTTTTTCGGGGTCCGGGCGGAGCGACCGGTGGAAGCGGTGGAGGCTGAATAGTTTCAGCCTCCGCTCGAACGAATGTTTCCCCGGGACTACCGGGCCGTCCTGCGAGCGTCGAGAATCTCGTCGAGGCTTGATTGCTGCTCATTGCCGAAAAAGATTGTTTCGTCGGTCGCACAATTCCAGTCGACCGCAAATTCCTCGGCAATCTGCTGCGCCCGCTGCAGCGGTGTGTCCAGCAATTCGCCGTCCAGATCGGCGACCAGGCACGCCACCTCAGGCTGGTCCGGGTCAAACGCGATAACTTGAAAGGAGGAGACCTCCACCCCCCGATTACAATCGAACATCCCGGTCCTGTGAACCGTGGCTCGCACCTCGCCGCCCGAGTAGTACCAGTGGCGCGGAGGTTTCATGTAGAATTGGAACACTTCACAGGAATCGCCCGCGCCTGTCGGTGACACAGTACCTCTGACCCGATCGCTCGTTCGCCCGGATGGTGATGTGTAAAGATACCAGTTCACATGCTCATTCGAGATTTCGCGAAGACGCCATCGGTCTTCGGCGGCATAGCTCCAGACATCAATCCAGTCACCCGCGTATCGACCAACATCGCGCCCCTCTTCCCAACCGACACGGGATGGCTCTGATTCAACCCAGCCCTGCTCGATACCCGCCCGCCCACAGAGCGATGATTGACGCAAACACACTTACAAACATGATTTCCCCCCGGATCCGTCAGGTCGTCGACCGGCTTCCCCTGCCAGTTCAACGACCGAACGCCAGCGTTAGAACAGAACTCAAACCGACTGACAACGATGTCTTCACCACGAATGCCCATGGTCGATAGCCCTCTGTCCAAGCGAGGCAACACGCTTCGTGGTCAAATCGGCCTGTGAACGCCCGAGGACTCAGTGCTTGACCCGCACCCTTCCACGGGCGAACTTCACCGCCATGGGGTCCCTCTCTTCTGCTCACAATATCAGCGATTTGCGAGAGCTGGCGCGCAAGCGACTGCCGCGCATGGTGTTCGACTATATTGATGGCGGAGCGGATGACGAGGTCACGCTGCGGGACAATCCCGGGCGCTATGCCGACTACAAGCTGAATTTCAAGACGCTGGTCGATGTCTCCGAGATCGACATGCGCACCTCGGTGATGGGCGCTGACAGCGCGGCCCCCATCGTGGTGACACCGACGGCCGCCCAGCGCCTCTTCCATCCCAAGGGCGGTGAGAGCGCGGTTGCGCGCGCCGCCCGGAAAGCCGGGCTGATCTACTGCCTCTCCACCCTCGGCTCGACCACGATCGAACGCGTGGCCGAGCTGACCGACGGGCCGAAATGGTTCCAGGTCTATGTCTGGAAGGACCGGGCCATCGTGGAAAAGGCCCTCGAGCGTGCCCGGGCCGCGGGTTTTACCGGCGTTATCCTGACGGTCGATGTCCCGGTGGCTGGCAATCGCGAACGCGATCATGTCAACGCTTTCACCATCCCGCCAAAGATCAATGCCAGGACGGTCAGCCAGGTGCTCGCCCGGCCGGGCTATCTGACGGACATGCTGACCTCGCCCGAGATCGCCGCTGCCAACTGGGCCGACATGGACACCGGCGGCATGGGGATTATCGAATTCCTGAACTCCCAGTTCGACCGCACGGTCACCTGGGAGGACGCCCGATGGATGAAAGAGGTCTGGGGCGGACCGTTCGCCATCAAGGGCATATGCCGCGCCGATGATGCACGCCGTTGTCTGGACGCTGGCGCCGATGCGGTCTGGATCTCCAATCACGGTGGACGCCAGCTGGACACCTCGCCCGCAACCATCGACACGCTGCCGGAGATCGTCGCGGCTGTTCGCGGCCAGGCGGACATCATTCTGGATGGCGGCGTGCGGCGCGGGACGGATATGATCAAGGCAATCGCCCTGGGCGCCACAGCGGTGGCGGTCGGGCGGCCCTATCTCTACGGGCTCGGCGCGGCCGGTGAAGCCGGCGTCACCCGTGCGCTGGACTTCCTGATGACCAGCCTGGAACGCGACATGGCCTTGACCGGCGTCGCCAAACTCTCAGATCTCACACCAGACTTTATCCGCCGCCCGTAAAGGAGCGCTCCGATGTTTGCAGCCGAAAGCCTTGTGCGCACCCTGATCAACCAGGGCGTCGATACCTGTTTCACCAATCCGGGCACCTCGGAAATGCACATGGTGGCAGCGCTGGATCGTGTGGACGGCATGAAGTCTGTCCTGTGTCTTTTTGAAGGCGTGGCGACGGGTGCCGCAGACGGTTATGCGCGCATGTCGGGAAGACCCGCGGCGACTCTGCTGCATCTCGGACCGGGCGCAGCCAACGGCCTGGCCAATCTGCACAATGCTCGCCGTGCACACGCGCCAGTGGTGAATATCGTCGGGGATCATGCCCAGTATCACCTGGAACATGATGCGCCGCTGACCAGTGATATCGACGGGGTTGTCGCCCCCATGTCGCGCTGGGTCGGGCAGGTCACCTCTCCTGGCGAACTGTCCACCCTGGCCGTGGAGGCCGTGCGCCAGTCCTATGGCCCCGAGCCCGGAGTAGCCAGCCTCGTCCTGCCGGCAGATTGCGCCTGGTCGGATGCAGAACCGGACGTCATCGAGAGCCAGGAGATGCCCGGGCTTCAGCCCGTGGACGCGATCCTCATCGATGCGGCCGAGGAGGCGCTCAAGAATGCCGAGAACCCGCACATCCTGCTCGGCTCCAACGCCTGTCTGGATGACGGGTTGGAGGCCGCCGGACGCCTGGCCGAAGCCACCGGCGCCAAACTCTTCATGGATACATTCATAGCCCGCATCGCGCGCGGCCACGGCCGGATTGCGCCAAAACGCCTGAGTTATCTCGGTGCCGAGGCGATGGAGGAACTCAAAGACGCCGACCTGTTGATCGTCGCCGGCACCAAGGCCCCTGTCGCCTTTTTCGCTTATCCAGGCGAGCGCAGCGAGTTTGCGCCGGAAGGCGTTCCGGTCGTTCCGCTCGGTGGCCCTGAGGGTGACACCGTCGCAGCGCTCTCAGCACTCGCGGATCGTTTCGGCGCGCCAGCCCGCCCGGTTGTTCCGAAGAAGGCGCAGGCCCCCAAACTCTTCCCGGAAGCCGAACTCAACCCGGGATTTGTCGGTATCTCGCTGATGCGCCACATGCCCGAGGACAGCGTGATCTGTGATGATGCCACCACCTCGGGCATGGGTATCTTTCCCTGGCTGACCTCCGGCCCACGCCATGACTGGCTATGCCTCACGGGCGGATCACTGGGCTCCGGCATGCCCCAGGCCGTGGGCGCAGCTCTCGCCTGCCCGGATCAGCAGATCTTCGCCCTCTGCGGAGATGGTGCCGCCGCCTACACATTGCAGGCCCTGTGGACCCAGGCCCGCGAAAACCTCAACGTCATCAATGTCGTCTTCGCCAACCACTCCTACCTGGTGCTGAATTTCGAGTTGGCACGTGTCGGCGCCGGCGAACCGGGACCCGCGGCCCAGCAAATGCTGTCGCTGGACAATCCGAAAATGGACTGGGTGAAGATCTCCGAAGGCTTTGGCGTTCCCGCTCAAACCGCCCGGACGGCCGGCGAGTTTGATGAAGCCCTGGTGCGCGCCCTCAAGGCCGGCGGCCCTCAGACCATCGTGGCGGAAATCTAGCCGGCCGCGGCGGCCGTCCGCCTGACAGTCTCGTCCTCGACCATGCGGCGGAAAACCTGACACAGGCCGTCAATACCAACCGGCTTTGCGAGATAGTCAGAGAAACCGGCTGCCCGCAGCTGCTGTTCGTGCTCGTCGGACGCCAGCGCGGTTACGGCCACGATGCGGGTATGGGCGCAGGACGGGACTTCGTGGATGCATTTCATGGCGGTGACCCCGTCCATCTCTGGCATCTGGATGTCCATCAGGATCATGTCGAACGCATTGAGCGAAGCCATGTTGATGGCCTCCCGGCCGCCTGAAGCGACCTCGATGACCATGTCGTCGGCCTCAACCGCATTCTGGACCATGGCGCGCAACACCAGCTGATTGGTCGCCACATCATCGACCAGCAAGAGGCGGAACCCCTCCCGGATAACAACCGGAGTTTCCTCGCTCGGCGTGCCGGCGAGCTCGGTCACTGCGGCGGGGCGGTTCTGCAGGGAGACCTTGAAACTCGTCCCCTGGCCGATGGCGCTGCGCAGATGGATTTTTCCACCCATCGCATTGACCAGCTTGTCGCAAATCGCCAGGCCCAGCCCGGTACCGCCGTACTGGCGCTTGATGGATGTGTCGACCTGGCTGAACGCCTCGAAAATCCGCGCCTGTTTGTCTGAGGGAATACCAACACCGGTATCCTCGACATCAAGCCAGGTTTCGATATGACCATCCGCCATCTCGCGCTGGTCGACAGCGAATGTAATGGACCCGCGATGGGTGAATTTCAGCGCGTTGGACAACAGGTTATTGAGTACCTGACGCAGGCGCACGACATCGCCCCTTAGAACGGGGTATTCAATCCGCTCGACATCCAGCACGAATTTCAGCCCCTTCTCCTCCGCCTGGGTCCGCCACGGCTCGCAGGTAGCCTTGAGCAAATCGGACAGGTTGAAGCTGCGCTCCTCGAACCGCAGCCCACCTGCTTCGATCTCCGACAGGTCGAGCACGTCATTGAGCAATTCCAGCAGGTTCTCGCCTGACGCATTGACCAGTTCGAGGCGTTTGCGGGCCTCGCTGTCCGGCGCGCCTTCATGCAGCATGACACGCGTCATGCCCAGAACGCCATTGAGTGGCGTGCGGATCTCGTGACCCATATTGGCGAGGAATTCCGACTTGGCACGGTTCGCCGCCTCGGCCCGGTCCAGCGCCTCCTGAAGCGCTTCGTTCTTCTCTTCCAACGCCCGGGCACTTTCTGTAGAGGATTGGCGGATCAGGGAGCCGAAAAACACGATCCAGACGCTGGCCATGATCGCGGCGATCACCAGTGCCGGCAGCATGAAACTGGCATCATATTGCAGCTCTGTACCGCGGAATTCCGCACCCCATTTCAGGACAAGCCCGTAGAATATCCCGACCGGCAGGATCGCGCCAACGGCGGCACGCCAGCCCCAGGCGATATAAGCGCCCAGCACAATGCCCGGTACGTAGGCGGCAGCCGGCGGGAAACCGCCTCGGTTTCCCCACGCTGTCGCGACAAAAACCAGCATCGTGATCAGGAGGATAAAACCAATGGTCAGATTGGGCCGACGCAGACGAATTCCGGACAAACCAATGATGACTGACAACACACCGGAAGCCAGTCCAAGCTCGGCCATGCCAGGGCGCCCTTGCCCTGTCACCGTTAGAATAATGGAGTTGATGAAGGCCGTGCAGGCAAGCACAAGCGCAAAGGCTGCAGCGATACGGATTCGCCGCGCCAGTTCCGGCGCCTGGCTTGTCTCAACACCTGCAAATCTGTCAACGCCAGTCCAGAACACGTCATCCTCCCGATTGCGCCAAGCAACGTAAATGAACATGCTTAATTTTTAATTCCTGCGGTACGGCCTAGCGCAGCACAGTCACGACCTTGTCGATCTTGGTGACATCAAGAACCTGTTGGACGGAGCCTTGTGCCCCGCGCAGCGCGACTACCTTGTTTTGTTTCTTGGCGCGTTCATGAGCCAGAAGGAGCATGCCCACTCCTGCTGAATCGAGGGCCGCGGTGCCCGCCAGGTCGATCGTGATTCCCTTGCCGTCGAAATTGTCGATGGCCTTGAGAACGCCCTTGAACAGCTCGTGATCATCAAAGCGGAATGTCCCCGTCAGCGCGATCACCAAGGCGTCCGTGGACGGCGTGATAGAAAATTGCATGCTTTACCCTCTCCCGGGTCCGGAACGAATCCCTCAAGGCATGTTTTCAAGCCTGACAGGGCGGAGCAAGGCGCAAATCCTGCCAGAACTACTGCGTCAGGGTCAGCCGGTAACCGTCCTCACTGTTCTCAACCCGCCAGCCGGCGGTTTCCAGTGGGCCAGAAAGCACCTCTGCCGGGTTTTCCAATGACTCCAGCCGAACTCTGTCCATCCACGCGCGAATGGATGCCGGAACGCCCGCTTCATCCATCAGCTCGAAATATTCTCGGGTAGAATAGGATTGCCCCTCATTGGCCAGCCCGCGCCGGATCAGCTCGGCCCAGAAACCAAACAACCCACGGGACATGTCCTCAACATCCACAGCATGCCCAACAACCAGGTTCATCAGCGCTCCGCAGCCGTAATAGGTGTCGTAACGACCACGCGAGAGCGCCTCGACCAAGGGGCCGTTTTCCAGGTCCGAAGCGCACTGATTGAAGGCCAGCGTCATCCGCCCCTCCAGATAGGCCTGGTCAATCAGCCCTTGCTCCAACAACGAAAGCCAGCTCAACAGGTCCGCGCTGCCTTCATGCATCCAGGATTCCAGCACTTCTGAATTGGTGACCACTCCGCCATTCCACAAATGCACCGCTTCATGCACCATCAAACGCGAGACAAACTGGTCAACGCGCCGCATCATGTCCGGATCATCGCTGAACAGTTGGTCTCCGCCGATCTCCACGGCGATCTGGTTGTCCAGCACCCCGGTGCGAAACGCGATGCCACTGCCCACATCCGCACGCTCGACCAGCATCAGGACAGGCGGAGTCTCGAGACGATGCTCGAACGAGCCAGCCAGCGTCTCCAGGGACCCTTCCAGTGCATGTACGATAACTGACGGCATGCGCTCGGGCAGCGTATCGGAGACCACAATGCGCGTGCCGGATCCAACCTCTACAGGCATCGCCCCGTACATGGCATAGGCGCCGAGCAGTTCGTTGAATGCATGTTGATCATCGGGATAGCTTGGCTGACCGTGGACAAGTACCGGTTCGTCGAGATGAGAGATGAAGGCAAACCGGTGGTAGGGTGGCACCGGATCCCCCTCCCCGACTTCCCCGCCACACACCGGTCGAAGCTGTAACTGGCCCGTGTAGATGCCGATGCTGTCACCACCGAGATTGAGGAATGACTGATTGTCATACACCGTGGGATGATCAAGCGAGCTAAAGCGGACTGTCACAGTCTCAACCGGCATTTCCGCGATCAGATAGTCGACATCCTCTACCCGCTCCAGAGTGACACCGGACGTGGCGACCTGCCAGCGCGCCTAACGGTAATCATCCCCTGTACGCATGAAGGCAAACCGGTCAAAATCTCGGTCAAATCGATAGCTGACCTGCCAGTCGTTCAGCGCCAGACGCTCGACTTTAACCGAAATATCGCTCTCGCACTGCGCCCAAACTGCCCCGCTGCTCGCCGCAGCCAGGATTACACCACTCACAAATTTCATGAAGTCCTCCGTCCTGCGAGCGAGCATCGCGAGTCCGGCGGGCAGGTCAACGCGCAGGGGTTCACATTGGTGCGAAGACCACGCTGGAAGTGACGAACGGATGATCCGATCCTGCCCGCCGCAAACACTCTAGCTGAAGGGAACAAGTAGCTTTGAGCACCGCGACGGGCAGGCCGGTTTGCAGAAGATCGTGGAGGCGAACTTCGTGCATCCTTACAGGTTCAGGCGAAGACGATACCGCTGGAACCCGAATTCATTCGATGCATGCGTTGTTACATTATAACATAATGAGAGGCAAGCGCCTCAATACACAAATCCGGATGTCAATGACAACAGGGACGCTGGCTACTTTGCCCCGAACGGGAAAAGCACCGGTGTCTTCTCGCAATAGGCCTGGTAGGCCGGATCTTCGCCCCATTTCTCGCTGGCGCGTTTTTCCAGCAGGGGCACGCCGCTGACGCGATTGAGCAAGAGATAGACAAACAGCGGGGAGATCAGGGCAACCCATTGCCAACCGCTGAGGACCGGAACGGCTATCACAGCCATGCCGAGCCAGAGGACGATCTCACCCACATAGTTGGGATGGCGCGACCAGGACCACAGGCCACCGGTGATGAATTTACCGGCATTTTCCGGGTCCTTGCGGAATGCGCTCTTCTGTGTGTCGGCAATGACTTCGATGCCGAAACCAAGCCCCCAGAGGGCAAGCCCCACAAAGAAAAACGGATCCGGGTCTAGACGCGTCTCGCTGGAAATGATCATCAAGGCGCAGGCCGCGGTCAACGTCACCCACAGCCCCTGCAGGGTCCAGGTGACGAGAAAACGCAGGGGATTGGTCTTGATCTGGTCGAAACGCCGATCATGCCCGTCCTTGCTGATACGCATAAAGAGGAAACTGCCGAGCCGGATGGCCCAGACCGCCACCAGCCCCGCGGCAACGGCCGCACGCAGGTCCAAGGGCTGGGCCAGCACAGCGGCGACCCCGATCACGCTGAGATAGGTGATCGCCCCCGTCAGATCGTAGTAGCGCTCTGTGCGCGCCACTGCCGAGGGGATGAAGACCAGCCAGTTCACGCCAAACGCCACCAGAGCGCAGGCCAGGATCACCGAGTGCCCGAAGACACGCTCATCCCCTTGCCCGGCAAGAAAGGCGACGCCCAGACCGATCGCTGACACGACCAGAACCACGAATGCTGCACGAATAGACTTCATCATAACCTGCCTTGTACTAGGTCTGCGCCACCGCAGATCCAGGGCCCAGATTGCATGCGTGCCGGGACATGAAGCTCCAAAACGAGCGCACCTCGATGTCCCGGGCGCAGACGACCATGCAATGCCAAAGTTTTGGGTTCAAGTCAGCGAGCAATACGAGCAGGCGGCAAGCATCCGCGGTCCAGACATCTAGCCGCGCTTTGCTGTCGATCCTGTTCGCGTACGGGCAGGCTCCGGGCCTGTCCCCGCCACATCAGTGCCGCGCCAGCTCCAGCGCGCGGGCGAGCGCCTGGCCTGCCTCCACCGCTACGTCCGGCTGAACAGGATTGCCCTCGATGCGGCCGCTGGCCAGCGAGTAATAGTCAGCGATCGGGAGGAACAACAGACATCCTCCATCCAGATCAAAGGGTTTCTGGGAGAGCATTTCTCCCGCTGTTGGCTCGCCGACCACCTGAGCTCGTCCAGACGCCTGAAGCGCCTCGACCGCCATTTCAGCGGCACTGGCCGTCGTTTCGCTGGTCAGCACAAAAACCTCGCCGTGATAAACCGTCTCTGCCGGTTCAAACCGGACCCGGATGACAGCCTGGTCGACGATGTCGTTCCAGAACGCTCGGATAGACCATCCTGACCAGGCCTCCAGCGCTGCAAGTTCTTGGCGACCGGGAAGGCGGTCATGCTGATCCGTCCAGCGTCTCGAGATGAAGTAACCCGCGTCCAGAGGCGTATCGATCACTCCGGCGACCGTCGGGCGCATCGCGAGAGCCCCGCCCTCATTACGCCTCAGATCAATAATCAGTGCGTCGGCATCACGTGCCGCAACTTCATCTATTGCAGCCTCGATGGCCGTAATCGTGTCCTGGCCCATCATCGTGTGGATACTCAACACGGCAACATCCTCGTCCCACCGCAGCTGCACCGCGTCGGGTCCGGCATTCATGCTGTCAAAAAAGGCGCTCATCGCCTCTGACGTATTGTCGCTGGCGACCAGATTCACATGGGAGAAGGGCCCATCGCTCCAGATCTCTTGAAACCCTGCCAGGAAGGCTTCCTGGTCGGGCGCCTCATCCGCAACGGCATAGAGCGCGGCAAGCGTGGTGTCATATCGCTCCCCCTCCAGCTCATCGCGATTGAAATGATGCGCCTGCAGAACCGCCTCCATCTGCGCAACGACGGGACGGAAACCGGCCTCGTTCTGGGCCGCTACACCCGCGGGCACAGCAAGCACGCTGGCTGCAGTAGCCAGTGCCAGTGCAGTTGCTGCGCGGCCCTGTCTAATGATCTTCATTCATAACTTCTGGAAGGTGGGAAGTGTTGTTCGACACCCCTGTGCTAGCGCCGTCTCGCTCACACGGTCGACCTGAATCGCGATTTAGAACTTTTGGCGCGCGGGCCTTGCGAAGCGTTCCTCCATAACGCACCCGGAGCTTGCCGGGAGCAGCGGATTGGTCGACCCTGAGCGCTGATCGATCAACTCGTCGGGGCCCGGTCTTGGAAGACGTTTTCCGTACCCTTCAAATCGTGATCATTCTGCAGTCGGCCCGTTCGTCAGCTATCTGGTGCTGAGCGGTCGATTGCGCACCGTGGCCAATCGGTTCCTGTGCCTGGTCATTCTGAGCGCGCACATGGGCATCAACCTTGTTCATGCCGGATGGACGTCCCTGAACCTGTCGAGCCTCGCGATCGCACTGGGATTTTGTTACGGCCCGCTGATCTATCTCTACACACGCAGCCTGTCCCTGGCGGACAGCCGGGCCAGCGCGCCTGACCTGCTCCACGCGCTTGCGCCAGTCATGGCCTTCCTCATCTCCTCAACGGTGGCTGTCAGTATCTTTGTCTTTGCCTTCGGCATCCTGTCGAGCATCGCGATCTACAGCTTCATGACCTGGCGACTGATCACCCGCCTTCATCGCACGCTCGAACAGACGCGCACGGATTTTGAGGACCTCAAACTGACCTGGCTGAGGCGTCTGCTGGCCATTCAGTGCATCATCCTCCTCGTCAACACTGTCAGTTCCGGCCTGGGCGCGGCCGGCAATCACCAGGCCAGCCAGACAGCCGAACTATTCGTCTTTCTGGGACTGGCCGCGATGGTGAACCTGTTCATCCTGCACGGCCTGCAGTATCGGCGCTTGTTTGAGGGCATCAGCGCCGAAGAAATCGAGCTATCCGCTGCCCACTCGCCGGATGCCGATATTTCCATGCGAGAGATGATGTCGCGGATTGATGAACATATGCAATCCAGCCAGGCCTATCTGCGCCCGGGGCTGACGGTCAAACAGCTCGGCCGACAGCTGCTGGTCAATCCGGTGCTTGTCTCCCAGGCCATCAATGCCTGCACCAACAGCAATTTCTCGGACTATGTAAACCGGCTGCGGATCCAGAACGCGATGGGCATGCTGGCTTCAGCGGAGCACGATGGGGAGAGCGTTTTCGACATCATGCTGGCCTCCGGTTTCAACACCAAATCCAACTTCAACAGGGCTTTCAAACAACACGCTGGCGTCACACCCCTCGCCGATCGCAAACAGGCCGGCGACGTCACGCAAGACGCCGCAGATCTGGACTGACCCCGCCCCCGGGGCTGGCAGCGGCACAGAGCCCCAACCGCCTTGGCGCCCGAGACACGTAAGCAGGGTGATACGCGGCTCAGAAGAGCTCGACTTCTCCGGATTGTTTCATGGGAGCAGCGCTGACCAGTGCCGATTCCAGGTCCGCCAGCACCAGCGGCTTGTTGATGAAACCATTCATGCCGGCGTCATAATAGCGCTGAGTGTCCTGACCGATCACATTTGCTGTGATGGCAAAGATTGGCACGGGCGCCTGCTGTGTCCGGTCCTCGTACTCCCGGATGCGGCTGGTCAGCTCGAAACCATCCATTCCGGGCATCTGGATATCTGTCAGCACAAGATCGCAGGGCTCGTTTTCATAGGCATCCGCCAGTGCAAATGCGTCAGCAAAGAGCATGACAGACGCCTGATAACGCTCGAGCATAGCCTTGATGACCATTCGATTGGTGGTCACATCATCGACGACCATGATGCGCAGCCCCTCCGGAACAATCGCCCGGCAGGCAGCCTCCGCCTCGTTCCGGTCGACAGGCTTGTCGACCACCGGCTCGGCGTGCGACGCAGGGATGGACAGATGGAAGGTCGAGCCAACTCCGGGCTCCGAGGTCGCCAGCAGGTCGCCACCGAGCAGATTGGCGAGGCGGCGCGAGATGCTGAGCCCGAGACCGGTTCCGCCATATTCCCGGGCGGTCGAGCTTTCCGCCTGCTTGTACGGCTCGAAAACACGCAGCAGGGTCTTCTCGTCCATACCGAGACCGGTGTCGGTGACACTGAACTGGAGGATCTGACCGTTGGCGCCGACGTTCAGACGACAAGTCAGACGGATACCCCCATCCCGGGTGAACTTGATGGCATTGGACATCAGATTGTTCAGGACCTGGTAGATGCGTGCGGGATCGCCCCGGAAGGTCACATCAGCACCCTCGTGACACTCGACCGACAGTTCGAGCCCTTTCTTCTCCGCCAGCGGCGTGAACAGGCGCTCAACGCTCTCCAGAAGTTCCAGCGGGTCAAAGTCGATACTCTCCACTTCCAGCATGCCGGCTTCGATCTTGGACATGTCCAACACGTCATTGATCACCGAGATCATGGACTCGCCGGCCGCTTTCAATCCGCTCGCCAGTTCCTGCTGTTTGGGATTGAGTTCGGACCGAATGAGCAGTTCGGACAGCCCGATCACGCCCGTCATCGGCGTGCGCAATTCATGGCTCATACTGGCCAGGAAGGATGCGGTATTTCCCTCTGCCACGCGCGCCGCGCGATAGGTCTTTCGCAGCGAGACGAGAAGCCGGGCCAGCAGGACAAATCCCGCCACGAGGACAAGGCCACCGGCCAGCGCCAGCCCCAGATGCCAGGCAACGACCTGCCCGCCCATGAAACCCATGACGGAGGCAGAGACGATCAGGCCGGCCCCGCCCAACACACAAACCATGCCAGCGAGCTCCACGAGCCGCGCTCGGTCCTGTCCGGAATGTTCAGCTTTGCTCACAACGCCTCTCCCTTCGAGCCGGGCTCGCGCGATCCAACAGAGATCCGTGGCGCCAGGGTTGGGCATTCGTATTGATAAATGGTTGTTGTCGATGAAAACGGCGTCGTTGATCGATCCCTCTACGCCCGCGCCGCGGTGGGCGGCCTCGACTGGGCGCGGGTCAATCGAAGTGGCCCTGTCTCCCCCGCCAGGTAACGGGAGGAAGACAGGTCAAACACGTTCCGGCAGGCGGTCAGAAACGCTTACAGGCGGGCATTTCTGCGCCGGATCAGGTTTTGAACCTGACCGAGTGAGGCCGTCATATAATAGGCCGCTCGCAGATGGCCTGCGGCATGAAACTTCGCCAGCGCATCACCGCTGAGGGCCGAGAGTTTTTCGTGGTCAATCGAAAACAGGCCGTCAAACCGGACAGTGGACTTGTCCTTGAACGACACCTGGAGCTGGATCGGATCGAGGAGATCATTCTCGTGACAGGCCGCAACAAAGGCATCTGTTGCGTTCAAATCCTTGATGATCGTCGAAATGACCGCAGTCTTACGCTTCATGTAATCGGCCTGGTTTCCGTCCGCCAGAAACAGGGCCTCGCCCCCCTCCTCGGTCACTCGCGGATCATCCATGTCGATGCGAATTGCGAGCTGTCCGTTCGCGGCGTCACCGGTTTCGACCACGGAAAAGGGCCCGACCTGGGCCTGCAGCGGTTGATAGGGCGCATCCCATTTCGTGCCATCAAGGAAGAGGTTTTCACCCTCGAAAAAGCCGAGGACCGCCGTCATCAGAAACGCACCGGTTTCCTCGTCCCGGCTCAGGAAAACCGGGTAGTTCGCAACCAGGGGCGCCAGCTCTGCAACGGACACCGGCACCATGTGAACATTGCTGCCACAATCATCACCGAACCGGTCGGTCACCCGGACAGCGGAGTGGGTTTCATTGCTCAGGAATTCATAACGGGCCATGTGTGTCTCTCTCGATACGCTACATGTCGCGATTGTGATCAAATTATGCGCGGGCGAAAGCCCTTGCCGCAGTTGATAAGGTCATAGCGCCTCACCGCCCCGCTCCGGAAAAGCAGCCCCCCGCAACGAACTGACCAGCGCCAGGCGACACCGCCGCAGTTCCGCTTGCGTGAACTCGCTGACAGATGTGGTGGGCCTGGATGAAGGTATACACACCAGACAAATCAATGTGTCGGCAAAGTCATCGTCTGTCGAATTGACCGATGTTGTTCAATTGGGTTCGCGGAAAGTGTCTTCGACCAAGAGTAGTACATCAGGTTCGGAGTTATGCTTTCTGCAAGCTGGCTCATGCAGTCGCGCGTATACCGAAACGCTTGTTTAACCAATTTTTTCAGATGGTTGATCGCGGGCCGCGAACCACGACCGCCGGGACGTGTAGGAGAAGGCCTGCCCTTGCGATCAGGTTATAGACTTGCCCGGCAACATCACTGGTCGCGAATCTCAAAAGTAGAAGCAACCTATTCAGCCGCACGAAGCTGTGCGCCCCACTCCAGAGGGGGTTAGCGAGCTGTATTTCACAGTGTGAGACCATGAGGGGCGAGCAGCCACCATAACGAGCGGGAAGACGCGAAACGCAAGCCGATCGAAAACAGGCAGGCGACACTTCGCGTGACGCCGGGAAGCAAACCTGGCTGAAAAGGCTGTCGCCAGCTTAATGATCAGCACAACGCTCTGACAGGCCCCAAATCGCATATTGCAAACAAATATGATGCCTTTCGCAATTAATATTTCGCATTTTGAAATTCCCGACAAATAGTAACAATATTTTCTGTTTTCAATATTGAAAACGAACTTTTTCCGACGACTCAATGCTTGGACACATCAACAGTCGGTGCCGCCCATGTTCAGACTCAGCTCCTACACCATCCTTTCAACCCGTCTCCCGAGCGGCGGTTATGTTCTGATGAACGGGCTTTCGGGCTCCATGGATTTCATTTCCGAGCGTATCGGTGCGCCACTGGCCAACGCGCTCCACCCCCGCAACGAAGCGGCTATTGAGGAAGTGATTGGAACCTTGCCGCTTCCACTCAAGAAAGAATGGTATGACCGCGGGCATCTGGTCGAAATGTCCCGTGCCGAAGAGCAGGAAAACGTGGTGAACTTAGCCGGCGCACTCCACGACGCCCTGCATTCCAAGCCTGCCTTCATGATCGTTCCCAATCTCGACTGCAATTACCGTTGCACTTATTGCTTCGAGCGCCCGATGCAAAACGCGCTCAAGAGCACGAGTGGTGAAATTTCCCACCACAAGGGGAATGTGGTGATGAGCCGGGAGCAGGCGGATGCAGCTCTGGCGGCGATTGCAGAAATCAAGAAGACCCGCGGACAACCCCCTGGCGGGCAGATAGTGCTCTATGGCGGAGAGCCGTTGGATCGTGCCAATTTGGATGTTGTCACGCACATCGTCCGTAGCGGTCAGGCCGCAGGGCATCACTTTGCCTGCATTACAAATGGACACGACCTGGAAGCGTTCCTCGAGCTCATCGGGTCTGGTGGCATAGAGCAGGTCCAGATTTCGATCGATGGCCCCAAGGATATCCATGACAAGCGCAGGGTTTACATCGGCAAGGAGAGCTCGTTTGACAAGATTGTCGCGAATATCGACCTCGCACTCGAGCAGACCGATGCCCAGATCCAGATCCGCGTGCACGTCGACCCTTCAAACATTCACCACTTCGATACCATCATCTCGGACTTCGCATTGAGGGGCTGGATCGATCATCCGCAGGTGATCATTTACGCCAACACCGTCTACGACAAGGACGTTGAAGGCACTGTCCATGCCGAGATTGACCACGGTGATATTGTTACTGCCCTGAACGACCGATGTCGGGAGTTTGACAATGTCTTCACGAGCGCGCCGGCTATCCATGCTGAACGCGCCATGGGGCCGGTATTCAATGAAAACGCCCGGTTCGGCCTCAAAAGCACATTTTGTTCGGCCAATACCGGGAATTTCATCATGGCCGCGGACGGGCACGTCTATGCGTGCTGGGAGTCAGTCGGCAAGGCCTGCAGCCGCATAGGCGCCTATGGGCCGGACAAGAGTCTCAGCCTGGACGAAAAGGCAACCGAGCGCTGGTTCTCAAGAAGCATTGAAACCCTGCCAACCTGCCAGAGATGCCGCTATGCACTGGTTTGCGGAGGTGGTTGCGCACAGTACGCGGAGTACAACACAGGCGACATTTACAACGCCTATTGCGATGATTTCGAACGCACTTTCAGGGCTGCTCTCTCTGAACACTCTGAGCGCCAGATCACTCATGCACTCGCATCTGCACCGTCAGAAAAATAGTTCACTGCCAAGGAGGAAAATCATGACTGAAAAATCAAGGCGAGATTTCATGGTGGGCGCATCCGTCGCCGCGGGGGCCGCGGCGCTCGGGAGCAGTGCGGAAGCTCAAATACGGCAACCCCAGCGCCAAATCGATCCAAGCGCGCTGCGGGCCATCCAGAACAACAGCGCGGACAGCCTGGCCATCAATCCCCAGGCCAGAGCAATGATGCCGGGCGGCACCCCTGTAGACCGCGCCGAAATCCTGACCCGGCTCGGCCTCAACCCCAACACGCCACCGGATGCGTGGCTCGCCATAGTGGGCTGCGGTGTAAACGCCTCCGCACTGAGTTCCCAGCAGATCGGCGTGCTCGACCGCGCTGGCGTTACAAACTCGATGCGGGACATTCAACGTCCGCTAAACAATAATCGCGGCAGAAGGTACTGACCCATGCCCGATGATGGACGCCCGGTCTCGACGCTTCTGTCCCTGTCCCGAGACCGGGCGTCGCGTTGGCTGGAATGCCGACTCGATATGCTTGTGCCACGCGACTGCAGGCATTCTCCTTGCGAATACCACCAGACCTGCCTCGCAGATCTGGCCGTTTTCTGCATAGCGAATAATGCTTCCGAGGGAGTGTCGGGACTTGTCCGGGCCATTCGGAACGCATTGTCTTCCGCCTACAGCTCAACCGGGCTGCACCTCTTCCCGGAGACCGGACACCCGCTCTGCCTCCCTGCACACCTCATAATGCGGCGCGCGATCGGCTTCGAGACAAGCAGACGGATCTTGCCTGACACAGTCGTCGAGGCATGGATGAACCGCCCGGAAGCGATCTACACAGCGCGGTCGCCAATGCGTTTCGCCGAACTCAAATGGGCTATGGAAGGACATGGACTCCACTCTTCCCTTCCCTCCTGGAAACACTTCCGTCACCTTGCGTACACGGAAGCCTTGTTTACACACGCCAATCGTCCAGCCCTGTATGATGCAACACACTGGATTTATTACCTTACGGATTTTGGCAACAGGGATTTGTCCTGGGCCGGCGGCACCCAGATCGCGTGGAGCGACGGGCTGTTGGAGCGAGCCCTGGGCCAGCTCGAACTTGTACTTGCGGTGGAAGACTGGGATCTCGTAAGCGAAATAGTCCTCGCTCTTCTCATGGCCCGGCCCCAGCAAGTTGACCCCTTTATAGAGCGTGCACTCGATCATCTCGCGAGTGCTCAGCTTGAAGATGGCTCATGGGGGCCCAACGACTCCAGTGAGCCAAACGCCCCCCTGTCCGGCGAGGCAAAGGGCTGCGAGATCACCTCGGAACTTGGTGCCTATCATCGTGTCATGATGGCCGTATGGGCACTCGATTACTGGAAGTCTGTCCAGTACGGGACCTTGTGTGAACAGAGTCCGGTGCCCTGACACCACCGAAACAGCCCCAAACTTGCCAGTTCACACCACGGCACGGCGCCCTGAGCGTCAACACCGACAATCAATTTCGTACGGTCCGCGCTCGAAACGGAGCTTGAAAAGAATGGTGGGCCCGGAGGGACTCGAACCCCCAACCAAGCGGTTATGAGCCGCCGGCTCTAACCAATTGAGCTACAGGCCCGCTCGCTTGGTAAGCTTGTCATGGTTATCGCCCTTTATTCGGCCCGCCAAGCCATTGTGTGCGCTTGTGGATCAGCAAGTGCAGTCAGCGGCGGCCGCGCAGCAGGGCTGCGAGGTCAATGACGGGGTGGTACTGCGCGTTTTCGTAGCGACCGAAACCGAACAGCTTGCGAAGGAGACGACGCCAGGTGATTTCCAGCTTGCCCGGTCCTTCCTCGCGAACCACGCGGACCGGCTGACCGTCGCGGGCGAGCTCGCGTCCCAGGTCGCGGACCATGTCCGTGGCGAGATTGTCAGAACCGCGCAGCCGGTCGCGCCAGGGGCATGG
This sequence comes from Maricaulis sp. MIT060901, assembly GCF_047123815.1. Lineage (NCBI taxonomy): Bacteria > Pseudomonadati > Pseudomonadota > Alphaproteobacteria > Maricaulales > Maricaulaceae > Maricaulis > Maricaulis sp. MIT060901. Next base: position 2,560,919 of record NZ_CP138920.1, on the reverse strand, counting down.
CGTTTCGCCATGAACAGAGAGCACCATTTCGCGGCCATCAAAGACACTGCCAATGGCCTGCGGATAGAGACGGCATTCCATCGGACGCTGTTCATAGACGGTGCATTGACCTTCCCAGCGCGGGCAGGACGCCTTGTTGCGGGCGCGCACCAGCAGGAAGGGGCCTTCCGGCTTGCACTCCATCTGATCGGCGACATCGCCGAAAACACGATCGAACTCGGCCGGGCTGAGGCGCATCCAGTCGAGCTCGCGGCAACAGGCCTGGTCGACCGGGCAGGCCAGACATGGATTATCGGACATTATCCCCTCCCCTGGACAGGCGGGACGGTCAGACATTTGTCCGCCCCGGGCAAGTCCAAAACAGACATGCGGCAGGAAAATGGCCGTCCGGTTCAGCTTGGCGGCAGGATTGGGCAGCTAGGAGGATGGACAGATCGGGTGATCGATACCGACAAGACAATGCCGGGTTGATCGCTTAGGATGACTTCGCTTCATGCGTGCAACCCGGAGAGTGACCATGTTCCGACCGCTTATCGCCGCCAGCCTGATTGTTTCTGCCAGCGCTTCTGCCTTGGCCCAGGAGACACCTGCCACCCAGCCGACCCTGTCGCTGTCCGCGACAGCGGAAGTCCAGATCGAACCGGAATTCGCGACTGTCCGTTCAGGCGTCGTGGTGACGGCGCCGACGGCGCAGGCCGCCGTGCGCGAGAATGCGCAGCTGATGAATGCGGTCTTCACGGCCCTGCGCCGTGAAGGCGTTGACCGCCGTGACATGCAGACGGCCAGCCTGACATTGCAACCTCATTATGAGTGGGATGATCGTCGCACCGAACGTCGACTGACGGGTTATACCGCCCAGAATATCGTCTCGGCGCGGGTGCGTGATCTGGACAATGTCGGTGATGTGGTCGATGCGATGGTCGGCGCCGGCGCCAACAATATCCAGAGCGTGAGCTTTGGCGCCGAGGACACCGCTGACGACCTCGACCAGGCACGCCGCATGGCGGTTCAGCGCCTGATGGAAAAGGCCGAGCTTTATGCCAGCGCAGCAGGTCTGGAATTGTGCGGGATTGTCCGCATGAGCGAGAACCAGGCCATGCCGCAGCCGATGTATGCCAACACCATGATGCGTATGGAAGCGAGCGCGATGGCAGACACGCCTGTTGCCGCCGGCGAGTTAACGCTCAGCGCTTCAGTGCATGCGGATTTCTGTATCTCGAACGGTTAGGCTCACGCCGCCCTGGACGGGGTCACAACCTGGTTGTGTTCGTCCAGCAGGACGACAGTCGGGTCCCAGACTTCCGCCTCGGCGGCGTCCATCTCGGCATAGGCCACAACAATGATGCGATCGCCCGGCTGTGCCAGTCGGGCAGCAGCGCCATTGATGCCAAACGTACGGCTGCCACGCGGAGCCTCAATGGCATAGGTCGTGAAACGCTCGCCATTATTGATGTTGAGAACGTCGACCTGCTCGTTATTGAGGATGCCGGCAGCGTCCAGCAGGTCCTTGTCGATGGAGATCGAACCTTCGTAGTGCAGGTCTGCCTGGGTCACGACAGCCCGGTGCAATTTCGTCTTCATCATGGTGAGGCGCATCACGCGAACTCCAATACTCTTGCTGCGCCGCACATAACGTGCCCGGCGGTCAATTTCAACATTGTGACACTGATGTTCCGAACAAGCCTGCAACACAAGTGCGGCGAAATTCGTGATGAACCCAACTATACTTGGTTCGTCATCCGCCATTCATGCTAAACATGCATAAACGGTATACGTTGAACTGGTGGGGAGGCTGATATGAAATCTCGGCTAAACTTGGGAATATCGATGCTGGCGGTGGCACTTCTGTCCACGTCCACGCCAGCCAATATCGCCCAGGCCCAGGAACGTACGAGCACCGCGCGCGAACGTGCTGTCTCGCCCCAGGCAGGACAGCTCCAGGCCAGCCGCATTCGCCCGGCAACGCTCTCCGTGGCCACGGCATTCCAACCCCGACCACCACGTCCGGACCGGCCGCGCGTGATGCCGATCGACTGGGGTCAGGTCCGCGAAGACCTGCAACGCCAGAACGCACAATTCTCCGACAATTTCACGACTGCGGCTCGCCTGCCGCAGACCTTCCCGCGCCCGTCCAATAACGAGGCTGCCCAGGTCGCCCGGACGCGTCTGCCGGTCCTGCTGCCACCCAACGCGACACTGCGGCTCGCCAACACTCCGCGCGTCTTCCTGTTTCCCCAGGAGGACTTCTATACAGCATCGATTAACGCGCCCGGCATTCTGATTGAAGTGTTCGGAACGCGCCTCGCACATACCGAAGCGCCCGACCCGGTCACCCTGCGACGACTGCGCGCACAGGATCCGGACGGCTACCGGATCTCCCGCACCGAATATGGCGTCGAGGTCAATTTCAACCGCTATGGCGCGGCCTATTCCATAACGATCGAATGCGAGTTTCCGCTCTCGGATGACCGCTGTTCGGAGCTGGAATATGGTCGCGATCTCGTTGAAAATATCGGCATTGTCGCCGGCTCACCAGAGGAAGGAGAATAGTCATGTCTCGTTCCACTGAACTTACCCTGGCTGCCCTGGTCGCTACGGCGGGCATTGCCGCCATGATCTGGTGGCCGCCGCTCGATGAAGGCGCAGAACCTGCCGATTCGCCGCCCGCTGAGGAACCGGCCCCTGAGCCGGAAGACCCGGTCGAGGACCCGGAACCCGAACCGGAGCCGGAGCCGAGCGTGCCGCTTGATGATGCCGGCGAGGAATTCGCCTACATGCCGCCGGGAGATCTGACGCCAGATTCCGGCACCGGCCAGACGACCCAGGTAAATTACGCGCCGGGCATGCGCTTCCCGATGGAAGCGGCCCAGGCCTATGCCAACAGCCAGGTTTACGGCTATGGCGGTTACCTCGGCCCGGCTGGCGGTCAGTGTAATGACAACAACTACGCCTATGCTTGGCGGGATAATTTCTGCGAAACGCGGGGCTATTCCACGCCGATGTGCCCCAGCGGCACCGGCCACCAGGGTCAGGACATCCGTCCTGCTACCTGCCAGGATGCCGTGCATTGGGCGGTCGCTGCCGATGACGGCACGATCACCTCGATCGGATCCTATTCGGTCCGCCTGACCACGGATGATGGTGTGCGCTACACCTATCTCCACCTCGAAGCCAGCAGCCTGCAGGTCTCCCCCGGTGACCGTGTCACGCGCGGCGAACGCCTGGGTTTTGTATCCAACGAGTTCAATGGCACGCCGACGACGATCCACCTGCATTTCGAAATCAAGATGGCGGTAGATACGGGCTCGGGAATCCAGAACACCAATGTTCCGCCCTATCTGGCCCTGGTCGACAGCTATGAGCGCCTGCTGAACGGCACCGACTAGTCCGGGTAAGCTTGATTTAAACAAGTTGTGCTTTGCTACCATGCGACAGGGGCAAGGCGGATGACCAGAAAGACACTTGTGACAGCGTTGGTATTTGCCGCGGGGATAGCGATCTCGGCGGCATCTGCCTATCTCGCCCGCCATCAAGAAAACATCGAGATCGAGCGACATCTCGAGGAGAGTGCGCGCCACTTCCAGTACGCCATGGAAGACCGGGTCAATCGTGACCTGGCGGAACTGGAACGCCTGGCCCGGCGCTGGGAGGCTGATGGCGGGACAACCGAGGCGCGATGACGCCGCGCGCTACATTGTCGACCAGAACGAGATCCGGGCCATCGAATGGGCCAATCCCGATTTTCAGGTCGCCTGGATCGAACCCCTCGCCGGCAATGAAGCCGCGCTGGGCCTGGATCTGATGTTCGAGGAAAACCGCGCGACGGCACTTCGCAACGCCGTTGCCACGCGCGAAACCTATACAACCCACTCAATCGAATTCGTTCAGGGCGGTGTCGGCTTCCTGGCTTTTGTCCCGCTGCACATCAACGGCCGTTTCGACGGTCTGATGGTCGCCGTGTTTGACATTGAACGCCTGGTCACGACGTTCAAGGACACGGCCCTGGGCGATCTGGTTGCGGTTACATTGCTGGAAGGCGGGTCAGTCATCATCGACGATGATGAAGCCGCGAGCCGCGACGCAGTGGTGAATACCACCATCGCCCTTCCGGGCTCGGTCTGGATGGCGCGTTTTCACCCGAACAAGGCATTGCTTGACCAGGAGCGTTCGGCGATCCCGCTCATAATCTTGTTGATCGGAACCATCTTCTCCGCGCTTGCAGGTGCAGCAGTCCACAGCCTGTTGCTCGCGCATCATCAGAAAACGCAGATGCTGCGCGCGCAGGAAGACGCCAATCATCGAATTAGAGCCAAGGAAGAGCGCTTCGAGCTGGCTGTTCGCGGATCTGCAGACGGCATCTGGGACTGGGACATCGCCACCAACAAGGTCTATTTCTCGCCCCGCTTCCGCGAGCTGCTGGGCTATGATGACCAAAAACATTTCCCGGATGAATTCAGCTCATTCGAGAGGGCATTGCATCCCGATGATCACGGCCCGACGCTGACGGCGGTGAAGACCCATCTGGAAAACGGTACGCCGTACGATGTTCGTTACAGGCTGCAGCGCGCCGATGGCAGTTTCAACTGGTTCAGAGCCCGGGGACTAGCGGTCCAGGAAAGTGGCCAACCGACGCGCATGGCCGGCTCGATCAGCGACATATCCGATCTGATGCAGAGCCTGGACAAGGCGGAACAGGCCAATCGTGCCAAGTCGGAATTCCTGGCCAATATGAGCCACGAGATCCGCACGCCGATGAATGGCGTTCTGGGCATGGCACGCATTCTCGCCAAGGCGGATCTTGAGGACCGGCACGCCGAGAAAATCGGTACCATCGTGCGGTCCGGTGACACGCTGATGCAATTGCTCGACGACATTCTCGATCTCTCCAAGATCGAGGCCGGAGAATTTCCGTTGGAGGAAACTTCCTTCGAGATGTCCGAGATCACCAAACAGGTTGAAGCCCTGTTCGGCCCGGTCGCGGTCCGGAATGGACTGAAACTCGACATCTCCAGCCGGGATCCGCGCGGGCTGGCCCGCCGTGGCGATCCGCTGCGCATCTCGCAGATCATCAACAATCTGGTCTCCAACGCGCTCAAATTCACCAGGCAAGGCGGTGTAACCGTACGCCTGGGAGAGGCCCCGGGCACCAATAATCCGGATCTGGTTCTCATTGAGGTCAGCGATACCGGCATCGGCATGAGCCAGGAACAGGCCTCGCGTATCTTCGACAAGTTTGTCCAGGCGGACACGTCAACCACGCGTCGTTTTGGAGGCACGGGACTGGGACTTGCGATCTGTGATGGCCTGGTTAGGAGTATGGGCGGCGAAATCAGTGTCGAGAGCGAGCCGGAGGTCGGGACGACCTTCTGCGTCCTCATCCCGCTTCCGGAGAGCGACGAGATCGAGCTGGAGGATGAGAGCGAGAGTGATGCCGTCGTCCAGACCTCACCGCTGGCCCAGGACGGACCGCCGGTACGCATCCTCGCCGCCGAGGACAATCTAACCAACCGCCTCGTTCTGCAGGCCTATCTCAACCAGCTCAATGTCGAACTGACCCTGGTGGAAAACGGCCGCGAAGCCGTCGACGCCTATCAGGCCGGCAAGTTCGACATCCTGTTGATGGATATCCAGATGCCGATTCTGTGCGGCAGTGACGCGTTGCTGGAGATTCGCCTCATCGAGGAGGAGAACCACCTTCCCCGTACCCCGGCCATCGCGCTGACAGCGAATGCCATGCCGGAACAGATCCGGTACTACAATGAGATCGGTTTCGACAGCCATATCGAAAAACCGATGCAGCCGAACAAGCTGGGTTCGGAAATCGCCCGCTTTACCGAACACGCACGCCGGGTCGCCCGTCGCAAATCGGCCTGATCAGGCTTCCAGCACGGGCCCGCGGGCCATCGACGACGCAAAGAACATGCGCATCAGCCCTGGAGCATCATCCGTGATCGTCCGGGCGGGTTCACCCGCTCGCTTCCCTCGGATCGAGCACGGCCCCCCAAAACCGTTGCTTGCAGGACGGACCATGCCCGCGGTCCGTCCTCTTCTTTTTCGAAGGCCCATTACCCAAGATGCAAGAGCACTTCGCGACGATGCGGCTGGTCACGGTGCTCAAACAGATAGAGCCCCTGCCAGGTCCCCAATCCCATGCGCCCCTCCACGACCGGGATGCCGATCGAAGTCTGGTTCAGGACCGCCTTGATATGGGCAGGCATGTCGTCCGGCCCTTCCATGGTGTGGCGCAGCCAGTGCATGGACGGGTCATTTCCCGGCGGGACCAGACGGCGGAAAAACTCGTTGAGATCGCGCTGCACGTCCGGATCGGCATTTTCCTGGATGGTCAGGGAACAGGAGGTATGGCGCACAAATACGGTCAACAGACCGTCCTCGCAGCCCGTCTCGCGCACGAACTCATGAGCCTGGTCGGTAAACTCATAAAGCCCCTGCCCGCGCGTCTCGATGCCAAGACGGATCACGCTCATGATTTCGTCGGCACCTTATACCAGTCCGCATTGGTCAGGCGAACCAGCAATGGAAATCCGACCAGGACAAAGGCGTAGATCGCCGGGAACAGCCAGACCGGCACGCGATCAAGCGCTTCCGGCGGCAATGGATAGATTATCCGGCGCACGACAATCAACGGAATGAGCAGCGCGTAGTAGACCGCGATGGGCCACCAGCCGAGCGACCGCGCGATCGGGAAACACAACCATCGGATAATTCGGAACATTCCAGCCCTCCCCGCGCCATGGGGCGACATGCCGACGCCGAGGTCAAGCGGTCCGTCTCAGCCGTGATCGAAGGCCAGCAGAAGCGTCGAGGTCAGGACCACGACCAATCGAAGCCAAGCCGACGTGCTTTCACGCCGATACTTGGAAGCGCCACAAACACACCGACAACATAGATGACCGTGCCGAATTGCTGCTCCAAGTCGCCCCCTGTGTCCGCGAAAGACCGTGTGAATCCGGAAAACGAGACCAGACCCAACATGAGACAAATACCGATAAGGGCCGCCCCGGCGGTCACATAGAGCGCTGACCACAACACCAGTTTGCCGACACGAAGGTGAAGCGGCAGCAGCGCTGCGCCAACGGCAAACGGCGTTATCCATGTCAGCAAGGCAGCGTCGACCGGGCGCCCGGCCATCAGGTTTGCCGATATCGGAACCGACATCATCGCCGTGAACAACAATCCGGCCGCACACCCGCGCATCAATGGTCGAACCCTGACGATCTGTTCTTCTGTATCAGCCTGCATGCCACCCTCTCGACCTTTGGATGCAAGTTTGCCTACAGCGCCTGAAAAGTGCAATTGATTTCATAGGTAAACCGCTAGGGCACCGCCTTAGCGCTCCAGCTCCACATCCCAGTAGAGATAATCCATCCAGCTCTCATGCAGGAATTTCGGCGGGAATTTGCGACCCTGCGCTTGCAGCTCGTGCGTGTTGGGACGTTGCGGCGGTCGGGCCAGCGGCATGCCGGCCTCGCGCGGGGTGCGCCCGCCCTTTTTCAGATTGCATGGACCACAGGCCGCAACGATGTTTTCCCAGCTGGTCTTGCCGCCCTGGCGACGCGGGATGACATGATCAAAGGTCAGGTGTTCAACACCCTGCTTGCCGCAATAGCCGCAACGGAACCCGTCCCGCAGCCAGATATTGTACCGCGTAAAGGCCGGCGCCCGATCCTGTTTGACATAGTCCCGCAAGGCCACGACCGACGGCACATGCATCTCGAAGCTTGGCGAGTGCACGACCTCGTCATAGTGCGAGACAACAGCAACGCGCTCGAGGAAGACATTCTTGATGGCTTCCTGCCAGGGCCAGGTCGACAATGGATAATAGCTGAGCGGTTGATAGTCCGCGTTCAGAACGAGACAGGGCATTCCCTGCGGCGCTGCGTTAAGCACCTGCATGGTGACCTCCCTCGGCAGGACCGCGAACACGGCCTTGGAGGGGGCGCATATGATGGACCCGGGTCCTGAAAGCGCACCTCCTGTTGGGGCTGTTGGTCAATCCCGAAAGGAATTATACCACACCCAAGCTCTCAATAGGACTACAGGTGTTCGCGTGACAGTCACATGACTGTCCCGGGAATATTCGATGTCACCGATTCGGTGTGGCCTAGATGTAACGCCCGGCGAAGACGGATTTGAGGAAATCCAGTCCCAGATCCAGCCCGTCCGGCCCGATCGAGTGCGGCACGCCCTGCGAGATGTGAAACTCCGCTCCATGCCCGGCTGCACAGATCGCCTGCGCCGCATCCAGCATGAAGGGCAGCGGCAGAACGTCGTCGCGATCCCCATGCACCAACATGATCGGCGGCTTGGTCCTCATTTCGTCTTTCAGCTTCTCCCCGCCCGGCAGGGCACCGGAGAAACCGAGAATACCACCGACCTGCTGTTCGCGGCGCAGACCGGAATGCAGCGACAGCATACAGCCCTGGGAAAAGCCGCACAGGACCAGGTCCTGAGGCTGGAGACGGTATCGCGCCAGCTCCTGGCTGATGAAGCTATCCACGATCGGAGCCGCCTCTTCAGCGCCGCGCTGGATACGCTCCGGATCGAGCTGGGAGATGGGGAACCACTGATAGCCATTCGGAGCACCAGGAACCGGATCCGGTGCATTGGGCGAGACCCATTGCACATGCGGCAGGTGCGGCGCCCAGTGCTGGGCGAGACCGATCAGATCATCGCCATTGGAACCATAGCCATGCAACAGGATGACAAGCTTGCGCGGCGGCTGGCCATCACGCGGCGCCAGGCGCGGTCCATCAATCGCTGTCGGCATGGGAAACTCCTTCAGGCTGAGCCGGGAGAGGACCTTTCGGCGTGTGAGAAGTCAACGCCCCCGGCGCAGCAGTCCTGCACTGACTTGACCCCACCCGCCGAAGCGGCGTTTTGAGGAAGCATGACTTTCCGCACGCGCTTCGCGCCCTCTCCGTCCGGGCATCTGCATCTGGGACACGCCTTCTCTGCGTGGACGGCCTGGCAGGCAGCGCAATCGGCCAGCGGCGCGTTCATCCTGCGTATCGAGGATATCGACACGACGCGTTGCAAACGTGAATTCGAGCAGTCCATCTTTGACGACCTGATCTGGCTGGGACTGGACTGGCCGCTGCCTGTGCGTCGCCAGAGCGACCATTTCGCCGACTATGCCGGTGTGTTGGAAACGCTGCGAGCAAAAGACCTCGTCTATCGCTGCTTCAAGACCCGCAAGGAAATCCTGGAAGAAATCGCCCGCGCCCCGCACGGCGTTGGAGATGTCTATCGCGGCCCGGGCGAGCCTGTCAGCGAGGAAGAGGAAGCCGAGCGTGTTGAACGCGGCGAGGCCTTTGCCTGGCGATTATCCCTGGATCGCTGCCGCGACCACCTGGGAGGCGGGTTCGATCGGATGATGTTCCATGATCTCGACCACGGCGATCAGGCCGCTGATCCATTGCCGCTGGGTGATGTCATCCTGGCGCGCAAGGATGTCGGGACCAGCTATCACATCGCCGTCGTGCATGATGATGCACTGCAGGACGTGACCCATGTAATCCGCGGCGAAGACCTCAAGGACGTCACCCCGCTGCACGTGCTGTTGCAGACCGTGCTGGATCTGCCGACCCCCAGCTACCAGCACCATCGGCTGCTTCTGGATGAAAGCGGCAAACGCTTTGCCAAGCGCGACCGGGCAGCGACGCTGAACGCCATGCGAAGCGACGGACTGTCAGCTCAACACGTGCTCGATGGTTTCCGCACCTAGCGCCCGGCCATTCTTTGAGGCTCTTCAGTGCGCTCCATGACCCTTTGCAATCGCCCCTCCCGCCAGGCGTATTCACGGACCAGGACGGTTCTGCGTGAGGGATCGGACAGGTTGACCTGGCGCACTCGGAAACGCGGCTCCCGGTAATACTGCATCGCCTCGATCTCGTTGCCTGCCATCATTTGCACGACTTCCCACCCCTCCGCATTCGAAACCAGGAGTGGATACCCGCAGACATAAAGGCCGCAGAAATAGGCATCGGGCACATTGCCCTCGCGAGATGTGCAACTCAGATTGCGGGTATCGATCGCAAAGTCAGGTCTACCGTCAGAATTGATGTCATTGATGACATGAGGTGCGTCGGCAAGGACCTGCCGGTCACAACTCAGGTCTCCGCCACCGATATACCGGACATGTTGCTGCAATGCTGCCAGAGCGCCGCTCGGCAGACGCTCTTCGGGGAGGCTGGGAACGGTCGAATCCGTACAGCCCGCAACAAGCGCAGCCGTCAGAATTCCGGACAATCCGTATCGTATTCTCATTCTGGCGCCCTTGCAGCGCCCCCCAACCTGGCCAGTCTAGCGAATTCGAGCGCCCTGTCATGTGACAAGAAAGTGAGGCTTTAATCGTCAATTTGCCGCATGGATTGAATGCTAGGCAAATACACCGCATCTGCTAAAGAGTTGGCCCATGTTCTTGCGAGACCTTTGGTATTTCGGGGCGCTTTCGAGCGAGCTCAAACCGGGCCAGCATCTCCACCGCGAGCTGCTCGGCCAGCCCATCCTGTTCGGCCGCGATCACCAGGGGCGCGCCTATGCGCTCAAGGATATCTGCCCGCACCGTGGTATCCTGTTGTCGGAGGGCGAGGTTCAGAACCATGATGGCGAGACCCAGGTCGAATGCCCCTATCATGGCTGGCGTTTCCGCACCGATGGCTCCTGTGCCGCGATCCCGTCCCTGACGGGTGACCAGGCGGACGCCATGGACCTGACCAAGATCAGGACGCGCTCGTTCCCGGTACATGAGGACCAGGGCCTGATCTGGATCTATTACGCCGAGGATGGCGATGCCGAACCGGTCATCGATCCACCAAAGCTGGATCTTCCGGAGGATGCCGAGCCGCGCATGGTCGTGCGGGATGTTTTCAACTGCCATGTCGACCATGCCGTCATTGGCCTGATGGACCCGGCGCACATCCCCTATATCCACCGCCAGTGGTGGTGGCGCACGGCCAAGTCGGTGAAGGAAAAGGAAAAACAGTTCGGCCCGGTCGAGCGCGGCTTTTCCATGCTGCCGCACACCCCCTCGTCCAATTCCTTCCTCTACAAATATCTGGGCAACGACCGGTCAACAGAGATCCGCTTCCAGCTGCCTGGCCTGCGAACCGAATACGTCAAGGCGGATGGAAAGCACTTCACGGGTTTCACGGCAGTGACGCCGACCAATGAGAACTCCACCGCGATCACCATCGTGGTCTACTGGAACCATCCGCTTCTGAACGTGGTGCCCAAGGCACTCCTGCGCAAAGGCGTAGAAACATTTGTTGGCCAGGATCGCGATGCGGTAAACGCCCAGCAGGTTGGCCTGGCCTATGATCCCAAGCTGATGCTGATCCACGACAGCGACGTACAGGCGAAATGGTATTTCGCCCTCAAGCGAGCCTGGAGCAAACACCGCGAAACCGGCGAGGCATTCAAGAACCCGGTCAAACCCGCGACGCTGCGCTGGCGGAGCTAGCCCCCTGCCCCTTCAGGGCCAGGAGGATTACTCCGCAGCCTGTGGCGCAAAGTTCGACACATTGCCGACTGCTCGCCACTCACCCTCGATCCGGCGATAGAGCTCAACCCAGCTGGACTGGAAGGCGAAGGCCTGTTCCTCGCCGGATTGGGTCGTTATACCGCGCGCCTCGACCTGCACGATGACCCAGCCCATGGTGCAATCGTCGGAGACCGCGACCACCGGGTTGACCATGTCATGATAGACCTGGAAATCGGTCGAACCGAGATAGGCTTCACGACGCGCGCGGCGACCTTCCGATCGTGTCGCAAACAGGCTTCCCGCTGTCGAGACCATGAAGACTTCGCGCTCGCCGGACAGCCAGGCCTCGACATCATCATTGATGTGGTGCTCGAGCACGGCCGCATGCGCCGCGCGCAAATCGGCTTCGGATTGCCCTCGGCAGTCCACGGCATCCTGTGCCAGGGCCAATTCGAAAAACATGGCATCTACCCCGGGATTTTCCCACTTCATGCGCAAACGTCGCATGGACGCGCCGCACGCTGCTGTCTATATCCCCCGCATGGTCGAATTTCTCAACATCCTTCTCTACGTCGCCATGGCTGCGGTCGTCGGCGTACTCATCTTCGGCATCGTCAATCTGTACAAGAGTGACGAGAAATCCCGTTCGCGCTCGAACAAGTTGATGCGCCTGCGTGTGGTGCTGCAGTTTGCCGCCATCCTGATCATTGTGGCGCTGTACTTTGCCAAGGAACAATTCGGCGGCTGATTTTATTCCATCAGCGAGCGCACGGCATCGACCATGGCAGGTTGCAGGCGGTTGATACGTCCATCATTGAACGCCACGACCGCACCGCTGCCCGTTTCCGGCTCAATGACGATCTGGACGAACCACATCGTGTTGGACCCGGCATGCAGGCGCTGTCCGCCCTGCACGCCCCAGCCCAGGGCATAGTCACCGCCATAGGGGGGTGTCGCGATGCGTTGCCAGCTCTGGACTGACAGGAAATCGCTGTCCTCACCGCGCATGCCGGCCATGACCAGGTCGAGATAGTCGGCCAGGTCAGCCAAGCTCATATGCGCCGTGCCCGCGGGTCCCAGAACCGGCGGGTTGTCCGCTGCAGGTCCCGGCTCCACAGCATTCAGCCCGCCGAACATGCCCCCCCGATGACCGCGCGGCTGATCCACCGCCTCAGGTGACCCTGGCGCGCCAAATCCCGCACTCTCCAGCCCCAGCGGCTCGAACACCTCGCGGTGCATGAGACTTTCCCAGCTCTCACCGGTCACGGCCTCCAGCATGGCGCCAACAACGACATAACCAGCGTTGGAATAGAGGAAATCCGTTTCAGCGGCGCCCTGCGGCGTTTCGGTGAGCACACGCCGCGCATAGTCCAGGCGCTGTTCAGTGATCGGCTTGTCAGAGGCACCGCGAACACCAAAACGGATCATGTCGACATTGTTCACATTGGCCCGCAGACCGGAACGATGGCTTAACAGGTGCAGAAACGTGACCTCGCCGTAACTGGCGTCGATAGCCTCGATATGTGCCCCCAGATGCTGAGTGACCGTGTCGTCCCAGCTGATCACGCCACGTTCGACCAGGCGCGCCACCAGGATGGCAGTCATCGCCTTGGTGTTGGACCCCATATGCCAGAAATCATCCTCGCTGACCCGGACGTCACCCCGGAAGGCGCGCAGACCTGCAACGCCGATCGCGTGTTCACCATCATCAAGGCGCAGGACCCCGACAGCCGGTGCTCCGCTGGCCTCCAGCGTCTGGGCTGCGAGCTCTGCGAGCTCGCCGGACTGGCTCCAGGCGCTGCCCGTGCCGACCATGAACATCAGCCCCGCCAGGATATGACGCATGTTTTTCTCCCATCGCTTGTCTCCCCTCTCGCGCCGGATAACGGATCAGGCTAGAGAGGCGACATGGTACGCCTGACAAAAATCTATACCCGCACCGGTGATGCCGGACGGACAAGGCTCGGCGACATGTCCGAGACAGACAAACACGATCCGCGCGTGGATGCCTACGGGGATGTGGACGAGACGAATTCCGCTATCGGCCTCGCCCGAAGCGCCCTCGCTGACGGTAATGAACTCGACCGGATCCTTTCCGCTGTCCAGAACGACCTGTTCGACCTTGGTGCGGACCTGTGTGTCCCCGAGAGCGACGAGCCGCGCGAGTGGGAACCATTGCGCATCAAACCCGAGCAGATTGATGCGTTGGAGCAGCATATCGACAGGCTCAATGAGCGCCTTGAACCCCTGAATTCCTTCATCCTGCCCGCGGGCAGCGAGGCCTCGGCCCGCCTGCACGTCGCGCGCACGGTTTGTCGGCGTGCGGAACGCAAGGTCGCGAGGCTGATCGCGGACGGCACCAATATTAACGCCCATGTGATGCGCTATCTCAACCGGCTTTCAGACCTGCTCTTCGTCATCGCACGCACGGCCAATGACGGTGGCAAGGCAGATGTTTTGTGGGTTCCGGGCGGCAAGCGCTAGACGCTTTTTCCGCCGAGGAAAAACTCCCTTGCCTGATCCGGACTCGATCCGCAGGCAAAAGCCATTATCTTTTGGCCAAATTTTCTATTCTGGAGTGATTTGATGACCCGCTTCCTGCTCACCTCGGCAGCAGTCCTGACTGCCCTCACCGCACCGGCGCTTGCGGCGCCAGTTGAATATGAATTCGACAAGAGCCACACTGTTGTCCGCGGTTCCTGGCTGCACCAGGGTATGTCGACCATGTCGCTGGAGCTGACCAATTATGACGGCACGCTGGTGCTGGATCTGGAGGAGCCGGCAAACTCCGCCGTGGAGGTCACCTTCACCCTCGCCGACGGCATGTGGGCGGGCGCCAACCAGGACCGCTTTATCGGCCATCTAAGCAGCGGTGATTTCTTTGAAGTCGAGACCAATCCGACCGTGCATTTCATTGCCACCGGCTTTGACAGCGCGGATAACCGGACCGGGACGATGACCGGCGACCTGACCATGAATGGCCAGACACATCCGGTCACGCTCGATGTCGTTTTCAATGGCTCAGGCGAAACCCGCGACGGCCGCGCCAAACACGGCTTTACCGCGACAGGCACCCTGGTGCGCTCGACCTGGGACATGGGTTTTGCCGTCCCCTATATTTCCGACGAAATCGAGATTTTCATCTCAACCGAGGTCGAAGCCAGCGAATAGGCTGTCACAAACACGACCTGCATCTCAGCAAGGCGCGTCGATTTGGCGCGCCTTGTTTTTTGCCACGTCAACCCTTGGAAATTGCAAGGAAGTTTAGTCGCCTGAAAGGACGCGAACCGACCGGGTTGCAGTTTACGTCAACGTAAAAGATAGCAAGCATTGACTTCCCCCACTGGCAAAGGCAATTTCGCCCCCTATTCTTGTAGGCGCGCAACCTCTCGCGCGCGGCCAGCCGGAGCCCCAGCATGAAAATTCTCGTCCCCGTCAAACGGGTCGTCGATTACAACGTGAAGGTCCGCGTCAAGCCCGATCAGACGGGTGTCGACCTCGCGAACGTAAAGATGTCCATGAACCCTTTCTGCGAGATCGCTGTCGAAGAAGCGATCCGCCTGAAGGAAAAGGGCGTCGCCACCGAAATCATCGCCGTGTCCATTGGACCGGCCCAGGCCCAGGAAACCATCCGCACCGCGCTCGCCATGGGCGCTGATCGCGGCATTCTGGTGCAGACCGACGACACGGTAGAACCGCTGGCCGTGGCCAAGATCCTCAAGGCCATCACTGACGAGGAAAACCCGGATATCGTCCTGCTCGGCAAACAGGCCATCGATGACGACAGTAACCAGACCGGCCAGATGCTCGCCGCACTGCTGGACTGGCCGCAGGGCACGTTCGCCTCTGAAGTTGCCATCACTGACGGCAAGGCCAATGTCACCCGCGAAGTTGATGGCGGCCTGCAGACCGTTGCGCTTCAGCTGCCAGCCGTGATCACCACGGACCTGCGCCTGAACGAACCGCGTTACGCGTCCCTGCCGAACATCATGAAAGCCAAGCGCAAGCCGATCGACACCAAGGCTCCGGCCGATTACGGCGTCGACACCGCCCGCGCCTGGAAGTCCTCAAGGTCACCGAGCCGCCGAAACGCGAAGCCGGTATCAAGGTTGAAAGCGTGGCCGAGCTGGTCGCGAAACTCAAAGACGAAGCGGGGGTTATCTAATGGCTGTTCTTGTTATTGCCGAACACGATAACGCGGCCCTGAACGATGCAACGCGCGCCGTTGTCACCGCGGCCAAGGGCCTGGGTGGCGATGTGCACGTTCTTGTTGCCGGTTCCGGTGCACAGGCCGTTGCCGACGCTGCAGCCAAGCTGGACGGTGTTGCCAAGGTCCTGCACGCCGAAGCTGATGGCTTTGCCAAGCCGACCGCGGAAGCGCTGGAAGCCCTCGTTACGCCACTCATGGACGAATACGATGCCGTCCTCGCGGCCGCGACCACGACCGGCAAGAACTTCATGCCGCGCGTCGCTGCCAAGCTGGATGTGATGCAGATTTCCGACATCACCGCCGTTGAAGGTCCGGACACATTCGTGCGCCCGGTCTATGCCGGCAATGCGATGATGACCGTGAAGTCCACCGACGCCAAGAAAGTCATCACGGTTCGCCCGACGACCTTTGAAAAGGCCGGTGATGGTGGCTCTGCGGAGATGGATGATATCGGCGCCGCGTCCGGCCCGTTCAAATCCGAATTCGTCTCGGAAGAGTTGTCCAAGTCTGATCGCCCGGAACTGACCTCCGCCAAGATCGTCATCTCCGGCGGTCGCGGCATGCAGTCCGGCGACAATTTCCACCTGCTCGACACCATCGCCGACAAGCTCGGCGCTGCGGTCGGTGCCTCGCGCGCCGCGGTTGATGCTGGCTTCGTCCCGAACGATTACCAGGTCGGCCAGACCGGCAAGGTCGTCGCGCCGGAACTCTACATCGCCGTTGGTATTTCCGGTGCCATCCAGCACCTGGCCGGCATGAAGGACTCCAAGGTCATCGTGGCCATCAACAAGGACGAGGAAGCCCCGATTTTCCAGGTCGCCGATTACGGCCTGGTCGCGGACCTCTTTACCGCCCTGCCGGAACTGGAAGAAGCGCTCTAGGCGCTGGCCAACCCGAACAAGAAAGCCCGGCCCAATGGCCGGGCTTTTTTGTCAGCGGGTCAGGACGTGTCCGATAACACGGCGCCAGGTCCTGAACTCCGCCGGGTTCGAGGACACGACCTGTAACTGCGCCAAGTCCTCCGCGTCCAACCAGCGCTGCCCGCGCATCACGCCGACAGGCCGACGCAATACCGCGAAATCCTCCAGCGGGTTGCCCTGCACTATCAGCAGGTCTGACGCATACCCGGCCTCCACACGCCCGATCCGGTCGGCCATGCCCAGCGCTCCCGCCGAGTTCAGCGTGGCAGCCTGCAGGGCTTCAAGTGGGCTCAATCCGGCATCAACCAGCAGTTCGATTTCCTCGGAAACAGAGACGCCGTGCGGGGTCACCATCACGCCAGCATCAGTACCAACGACCAGCTCGACACCCGCCTCGTGCATGTAACCGGTCATCTCGACATAGAAGGCCTGCATGCGGGTACGATCATCGTGCGGATAGCTGGCCCAGTAATCATACCTGCCCTGCTCGAACCCCTGCATCACGGGGCTGAAACTGTGCATGTCCGGACGCGTCACATGCGCACCGTCCGTTTCGACAATCCGCGCCAGATTGTGATGCACGATCAAGGTCGGAGTGACGCGGGAATTTGCGGCCGCCATCTGCTGTGCCAGCGCCCTCGCCATGGCCGGGTCGGTGTTGTCACTCAAGCCGAACCAGACGATGGATTCGGCATGCTCGATTGTCGTGAAGCCACCCGCCAGGGTGTCGGCCATTTCCAGCGGATCTGCCTCTGTTCCCTCGACCGGGTGTCCCGACACGGTCATGCCTAGCTGAGCCGCCTCGTCCAGGATCGCGGCTAGGCTCTCACGGGACAGATTCGAATAGACCTTGAGGTGCCGGAAGCCCGCGCGGTACTGGCGACGAACCGCGGCGCGTGCCCGATCCGCCCCGGCCACGAGGGTCTGCAGGTCGTTGGTGTTACGCCCGTCCCGTTCATTCAGGATCGTACCCGTTGTGATCAGGCGCGGCCCGAGCAACCGCCCCTGTTCGATCTGTTGCGCCATCGGAAAATGAAAGGGCATGCCACCGAGATTGCGAATGGTCGTAACCCCGTATGCCAGGTTCGCCGCCAGGTCCGCCTCATCGAAAACATGCACATGCATGTCGATCAGGCCCGGCAGAACGACAGCGCCTGATACATCGATGCGAGCCGCGCCTGCCGCCACGGCCTCCGGACGTTCGTGGCCCACGTGCCGGATAATACCGTCTTCCACGTAGATGAATCGGTCAACAGCGATCTCGCCGGTGTCGACATCCAACACAGCCGCATTTTCGATCAGATAAGCACCAGGCGTTTCTCGCGCCGGCTTCAGGGCTGCTGGAAAGCCGCAGGCAACAAGCAGAAGAACACTCGTCAGGACAACAAACACGATACGGGGGGAAAACATCTGGCACTCCACTCTGATGGAGGTCCGATATCCAATAGAGGGGCCGTCCTGTCGTCCGGGATCCGGAATCCGGATGTCCGGAATTCGTCACACCTTGCCGGACAGGCTGTCCGAGAAGGCTGACGGGGTCATGCCTGTCTCGCGCTTGAAGACATCATTGAAGACGGATTTGGAGCTGAAACCGGCCGTATAGGCGAGATCGAGAATCCTGCGCCTCTCACCTGAGCGCGCATCCTCGCGCATCATGGCCTGCACATCCTCGATACGCAGATTGTTGATGAAATCATTGAAGTTCCGCCCTGTGGCGGCTCGGATTGCCTGTGAAACCTGGCGCTCCGGCAGGTCTGCGGCCTCGGCAAGTTCTGCACGGGTCAATCGGGGTTCGGTATGCAGGTGCTGGGCCCGAACCACGCGCTCGATGCGCCCGAAAACATCGTCCGGCACCGGCCCGCTAGAAGGTGACACGTCCGCCAGCGGCGCCAGCCCTCCCGGCTGCAATCCGTCAAACACGTCCGCCCGGCGCACGGCAAAGACGATGGTCACAACGGTCAGCAGGAAGGAGATGCCAAGCTGCACCAGATACGCAGAGGAGGACGCCAGCCAGGGCCAGTCCGCGTGCAGCCAGCGCGCATCCATGCGCGTAACGTCAAAGATCGCGTCGAGGACGAAGACGGCGATCACCACATAAATCCTGCGCAATTGAATGGTTTCAGCGTCCGACCGACGGTTCTGGTTGGTCCGGTGATAACGATGCAACAGCCAGATGGCCGCCAGGGAATAAACGACCAGGCTGAACCGCGCTGCATGCTCAACCAGCCAGACCTGTGGCGTCAACGCAAGCCCCAACACGAAAGGCAGGAAATGCGGCCAGTCTGATTTTCGCAGGGATGCACCCGAGAATACCAGCCCGCGCACGAGCAGGTAGAACAGCGCGGGGTAGGCGAGCCGGAAAGCTGGCGTGACCAACCAGATCTCGCGCGTGCCGAGCGATTTCTTCCGCGAGATTGAACAACATCCACAGGGTGGCCATGCTCATCATTGCGGTCGCCGCGTGCAGGCGCGGTCGACCGATAGTCAGAACCACACCGATAAGCGCAATTGCAGCAATGGCGATCTGGAAGAGATTGGCCGGAGCAAGAAACATCCCCGATGACTAGCGTACCCCGGCCAACTGCTAAAGCCCCGAGAGTTATTCCTCGGCGGTGGACAAAGCAGCGCGAATGTCGCGCAGGTCAATCAGCTTGAAATTCTGACCGCCGCTGTCTTCCTCATCATCCTGGACGACAAATACGCCTTCCGGGAACTCCGGGCCGAGCGGGAGGGGAAAGACGTCCAATCCATCTGTGTGGGAAGTGCCATCGAGCGCGCCATCCACGACTGCAAAGCGCAGGGCCGGCTCGCCGGTGTCGAGGTCATAGGTCACATAGCGGCTGTCACCCTGGCTGGAGACAATTAGCCAGCCACCGGCATCGCCGCGCGGAATAATCGCGACGCCCTCGGCATCCGCGACAAGGAAACGTCCGTCCACATCAGCGAAATGGGTCAGTTCGGTACCCGCATCCGGTTCCGCGCCAATGCTCCAGAGCGCAACGTTCTCCTCGGCGATGTAGAGGCGCCCGGTCCGGTCATCAGCGACACAGCCCTCCGTCGTGGAGCCCGTCGCGAAACGGCGGACCTCGGTGCCCGAAATCACGCCCTCACCCTCATACCGCAGCAGAAGCTGCACCACCGTACCCGGCTCCTTGTCTGTCAGAAAAGCGTAGAGCGCGCCGCTCTCGCTCTGATAGAGACAGGCACCATAAGGGTCCGCGACATCAGCGACCGGAATGGTCGGCCAGGCCTCGACATGGCGCGTTTCCGGGTCGATCAGAAAGACAGCGAGACCGATATTGGTGCGGTCAGACGCCACCGCGATATCCCGGCGTGGTCCCGGAAGTGCGAAATCATATCGCAGATCAACATTGTTCACGCGTCCCGCCGGAATATGCTGCGCGATGCTGCCATCAAGATTATAGGCGTAAAGGCCAGCCTGTTTGTCCGTGCCCAGGACCAGGCTGTCGAGCGGGTCGGGCGCTAGCCATATCGTCGGATCATCTGCCGCATCGCCGCTCGAGGCGACGGCGACAGTTTCGCGAACCGCGGTGATCTCAACCGCCGGCGCACCGCTGCAAGCGGCCAGAAATCCCAGTCCAAAAATCGCTAACAGACGCATGACATCCCTCCTGTCTGCGCCCGCCATAACACTCGGAGCGAAAGAATTAAATGACTGATATGGCGACATTTTTATGACGATTTGATGCAAGTATGCCGCGTCACGAAAGTGATATTGATCTGTCACCCAATCGAGACGCAAATGCCATCGGCGTGTCATGCAAGACGATCAATAGACCCCCAACTTCGCCCGGCTCGGGTGCGGTGATTGTTATCCGATTTTGGGGGTCCCAATGAGAAAATCACTCTCCATGCTTGGCACGGCATCCGTGCTGGCGCTTGCCACTGCTGCTTCCGCACTCGCGGGCGGCGTATCCGGTCGTGTGACCGACGCATCTGAAACGGTTGGTCTGAACGGCGCCACCATTCGCGTGGTCGAAACCGGCCAGACCGCTACGGCTGGTCGTGATGGCGAATTCCGCATCGCTGGCCTGCCGGCCGGCCAGTACACGCTGCGCGTCTCCTATGTCGGTGCTGACACGCGCGACATCACCGTATCCATCCCGACGGACAGCGCTGTGGCGACCCAGAACATCGCTCTGGGTGACGATGTCTCGGTTCGCGAAAACATCCTGGTCATCGGCCAGCGTGGTGCGATCAACTCCGCCCTGTCCCGTCAGCGTTCCAATGACGGTGTGATCACGGTTCTCTCGTCCGACGCCATCGGCCAGTTCCCGGACGAGAACGTTGCCGAGGCCGCGCGCCGTGCGGTTGGCGTCAACGTCCTCAACGACCAGGGTGAAGGCCGCTTCGTCTCAATCCGTGGTGCGTCTCCGAACCTCGTATCGGTTTCCGTCAACGGCGTACGCCTGACCTCTCCGGAGGCGGAAGACCGCCAGGTCGGCCTGGACGTCATCGATGCTGATGCGCTGTCCAGCGTCGTAATCCACAAATCTCTGCTGCCGAACATGGACGCAGACGGCATTGGCGGCATGGTCGAGATCGAGACCGATAGCGGCCTGAACGTTGACGGCATGCGACTGCGCGGCCGTGTCGCCGGCCTGTTCTCCTCGCTGGAAGACGAGTTCGGCATGCGTGCATCTGCAAACTATGCCGACAACTTCATGGATGGCCGCCTCGGCGTTGCGGCTTCCCTGTCCTACCAGGAACGCGTTTTCGGCTCCGAGAACATGGAAGTCGATGGCGAGTGGGACGAGGAAGACGGCATCTACTTCCCGAACGAGCTGGAGCTTCGCAATTACGAAGTGACGCGTGAGCGTACGACCGCGAACCTGAACTTCGATTTCCGCGCTACGGAAAACCTCAACCTTCACCTGCGCACGACTGCGTCGGAGTTTTCCGACCAGGAATATCGCTCGCGCATGGAAGTGAAGTACGAGGACGGCGACTTCCGCGATGATCTGTCATCCGGCACGCTGGCCGTGTTCGAAGCCACCGATTTCGGCATCGACCGTGACATCAAGGACCGACTGGAAACCCAGTCCATCTATGCGACTGATTTCGGCGGCGAATACTTCATGGGCGACACGACGATCGATTTCGGTCTGTCCTATGTCTACTCCGAAGAGGAAGAGCCGAACCGCATCGACACCGAGTTCGACAACGGCTTCGAGAACAGCGAGATTTTCGGCGTTGATGGCGCCAACCCGCTGCGCCCGTCACTGCGTTTCGGCCTCAATACCGATGAGCAGGCCTTCTACGATCCGTCCAATTATGGCCTCGACAAGATCGAGCTGACCAACGGCATTTCCATCGACCGCGAGTGGGCCGGTCAGATCAATGTTCGCCGTGACAACAACTGGTTCGGCGTTCCGGGCTACGTGCAGGCTGGTCTGCGCTTCCGCAATCGCGACAAGAAATATGATGGCGACCTGGAAATCTGGGAAGACGAAAATGACGTCTTCGACCTGACCCTGGCTGATTTCCCGCGCACAGTTGATTACGGCCTGGCCGATATCGGCGTGACGGGCAATCCGTTCACCATCCGTGACTTCTTCTTCGCCAACCAGAACCAGCTGGTCCTCGATGCTGGCGACAGCACGATCGAAAGCCAGGTTGCTGACTACAACATGGAAGAAGACGTGTTCGCCGGATACGTCATGGGTTCCTGGGATATCGAGAACCTGCGCATCACCGGTGGTGTCCGCGTCGAGCAGACCGATGTCTCCACCTTCGGCTATCAGCTGGACGAAGACTCTGGCAATATCGAGCCGGTCACCGCGTCTGATGACTACACCGACGTGCTGCCGAGCGTTCTGGCGCGCTACGAAGCGTCTGAAAACGTGATCCTGCGTGCGGGTTACTACACCTCGATCCAGCGTCCGAACCCGAATGAATACGCACCGCGTATCTTCATCAATGACGACAATGAAGCTGAGCTGGGCAATCCGTCCCTGGAACGCCTGGAAGCCCAGAACTTCGACGCCGCCATCGAATGGTATCCGAACAATGACAGCGTCGTGTCCCTCGGATACTTCTACAAGGATCTGGAAAACGTCATCGGTGAGTTCTCCACGGACGATCCGGCTGAATACCCGGCCTTCGTGAACAGCCTGGTTCCGGGCGTGTCCGAAATCGAAACCTACATCAACCTGCCGCAAGGCGAGATCAGCGGTTTCGAATTCAACCTGCACACCAGCCTGGATGAGTTCCTGCCGGTTGACGGTTTCCTGGTCGGCTTCAACTACACCTGGACTGACAGTGAAGCGACGCTGGCTGATGGCCGCGTGGTGACCCTGCCGGGGCAGGCTGAAACCGTCTGGAACGCCATCTTCGGCTATGACAACGGCCCGTGGGATCTGCGCGCTGTCGTCACCGAACGCTCTGACTATCTCGACGAGATCCGCGGAGATGTCACCGAGGACCGTTTTGTTCTCGAACACCGCCAGCTGGACCTGTCCGGTCGCTACAGCTTCACGGACCATGTCCAGGCCTTTGTCGAAATCAAGAACGTCACCGACGAACCCTATGTGGCGGTTACCCGCCCGGACGGCATCGACCGCCTCGAACAGTTTGAGAAATACGGCTGGTCCACCGTCATGGGCTTCCGCTTCACTTACTGAGGCGTACAATCCCTGTCAGAACGATCTGACAAAAGACCCCGGAAGCAACCGCTTCCGGGGTTCTCTTTTTTATGTCCTGCATCGTCTCAGAAGCATCTTCAAACCGTCACACATCCGTCGCGGTGGGACCTTAGACACAGCGCCGACCCGATCCTCCCCGAACGGGCTTCAGGCTCGATTATCCCTCGGCTTGAGATTCCAACTTCAGCCGCTCCCGCCGGGAGCGGCTTTTCTTTTGTGTCTCAGCGTGCGCCGTGGAAACGGATCGCGGCCTCGATGAGGCGGATGGCGTCCGCATGATCCCACTCGGCCGGTGCTGGCAAGCGACCGATCTCGCGACCATTGGCATCATAGAGAATGGACATGGGCAGGCCGACGGCACCGGTCTGGGCCATGGAGCCGAACGTGCTGTCATGAATCAGCGGGAGATTTTCCAACTCCATGTTTCGCAGGAAATTCTCGGCATCCTCCATGCGGCGATCCATGGAAATGGTGACGACCTCAAAATCCTCACCGCCCAGGGCTGTCTGCAGATTGCTCAGCGCGGGCATTTCCTCGACACAGGGCGCACACCAGGTGGCCCAGAAATTCACCAGGATTACCTTGCCGCGATAGTCCGACAAACGGACCTCGCCCCCGTCCGCACCGGTATAGACGACCGTTGGCTGCGGCCGCGGTTCCGGCTCGCTGCGGAAGGCACTCATGTGACCGTTGGCATAACTGTCCAGGCTTCCGTTGCCGCCACTGTCCATCGCCGAGAATACGACGTATAGGATGGCGACCACACCGATCAGCGGCATGATGATCAGGCCGGCTTTCAGCGGTGAAATATTCATCTCGAACTCCTTGAGCAAGTCCAATGGCAGACGACAACTCCCCGACCAGCAAGACCGGCACGAGCGCAATGTGGGGCGGCCGTTTCAGCGGCGGCCAGAGCGACATCATGGAAGCCATCAATGCCTCCATCGATATCGACCAGCGCATGGCTGAACAGGACATTCAGGGTTCCCTCGCCCATGCTGCAATGTTGGGCGCAACCGGGATAATTTCAAGCGAGGATGCAGCGGCAATCCAGCGCGGGCTGGAACAGGTTCGTGAAGAGATCCGCGCGGGCGGCTTTGCCTGGTCCAAGGCGCTGGAAGACGTACACATGAATGTCGAGGCGCGTCTCAAGGAAATCATCGGCGAACCCGCCGGTCGCCTGCACACGGCGCGCTCGCGCAATGACCAGGTAGCGACGGATTTCCGGCTCTGGCTGCGCGATGCCTGCGACCGCATCGATGCCGGCCTCGCCGCCTATCAGCATGCCCTGGTCCAGCAGGCGGAAAAACATGTCGAACAGGTCATGCCCGGCTTCACCCATCTGCAAACGGCCCAGCCCGTCTCCCTGGCTCACCATCTGCTGAGTTATGTCGAACTGGCCGAACGCGATCGAGGCCGTTTCCGCGACGCCCGCAAACGCCTGAATGAGAGCCCGCTGGGCTGCGCCGCCCTGGCTGGCACGGCCTTTCCCATTGACCGCGATATGACTGCAGAAAAACTGGGTTTTGACCGGCCGATGGCCAATTCGCTGGAT
Organism: Maricaulis sp. MIT060901; assembly: GCF_047123815.1. NCBI lineage: Bacteria > Pseudomonadati > Pseudomonadota > Alphaproteobacteria > Maricaulales > Maricaulaceae > Maricaulis > Maricaulis sp. MIT060901. Next base: position 2,536,066 of record NZ_CP138920.1, on the reverse strand, counting down.
GGTGTAGCCGCCCGGGATTTTGCCCTGGAAGTGCTCTCCGCCGCCTCGATCTGCGCTGTGAACCTGTCGCGCTTCGCTGAGGAGATCGTGTTGTGGTGCACCAAGCGCTTCCAGTTCGCGACCCTGTCGGATGCCTGGTCGACCGGCTCCTCCATCATGCCGCAAAAGCGCAATCCCGACGCCGCCGAACTCGTGCGTGCCAAGCCGGGCCGCATTATTGGTTCCCTGACCGGCCTGCTCACCGTCGTGAAAGGCCTGCCACTGGCCTATTCAAAAGACCTGCAGGAAGACAAGGCGCCGACCTTCCAGGCCGTGGACGATCTGGAACTCGCCCTGGCCGCGATGGCCGGCATGGCCGCAGATCTCAGCTTCAATGCCGACGCGCTGGAGGAAGCGGCCGGTGAGGCCTATTCCGACGCGACCGACCTCGCCGACTGGGTCGTGCGCGAACTGGGTCGCCCCTTCCGCGACGCCCATCACATCTCCGGCTCCATTGTCCGTCTGGCAGAAGAAAAGGACGTGCCCCTCGCCGAGCTTTCGCTGGAAGAGATGCAAAGCGTCGACAAAGCTATCGACGAAAGCGTGTTTTCAGTGTTGAGTGCGCGGGCATCCATGAACAGCCGTACGAGTTTCGGTGGCACTTCGCCGACGCGTGTACGCGAACAGGTCCAGGCCTGGACCCAACGCCTTGCCGGAGAAGAAGTCCGATGAAACGCGCCGCCACTTTCACCCTCGTTATCCTCAGCACCCTCGCTGTCGCCGCCTGCGGCCTGCGCGGTGATCTGGAACGCCCGGAGCCTCTGTGGGGCAATCCGGCGGATTACGAACAGGAACAGCGCTCCGAAGAGGATGATGAGGGCTAGGTCATCCTCCCCACCGGGGAGGTGGCTCCGCCGGAGCCCTGGCGAAGGCGGAGACGGAGGGGCCGGAGGGCGTGAGCCCGTAGGCAAGCTCGCTACGCTAGCCCCCTTCGCCTCCACTGCGTTCCGGCACTTCCCCGTGGGGGAAGATCAAGGCATTTCCTTACTCACCAAAACGTAATGCGTTTGACGCTGTCGCTGGCAGGCCAGCGTGCTAAGTTTTGCTGCATGCGTCGTCGTACGAAACTTATCGCAGCCATTGCATTGTGCTGGGAACGGGCCGCACCCGTCCTCTGGCCGACCTTTGCTGCGCTGTCGGTTTTCGCCCTCATGGCCCTGCTGGGCGTGTGGGAGACTTATGGCGACCCCTGGCGTGCCCTCTCCGCGCTCGCCCTGATCGCCGGTGCGGTCTGGCTGACACGACCCGGTATTCGCGGCTTTGCCTGGCCGGATGAAGAAGACATTACCCGCCGCATCGAGGAAGACAGCGGCATCTCCGCCCGTCCGCACGAAGCACTGATCGATCAGCCTTCTGACGATGACCCGGTCGCCCTGTCTGTCTGGAAAGCTCACCAGGAGCGCATGGCCCGGCGGCTGCAATCCGCCTTTGCCCGCCGCCCCAAGGCGGCCTGGGGCATGCTGGATCCGTGGGCGCTGCGCGGCATCCTCGCCGTCAGCCTGTTGAGCGCCTGGTTCATCGCCGGCCCGACTGCCCGCGATCGCCTGGGCGAGGCTTTCGAGCCTGCGCTGATGGATGTCGATGCCGGCGAGATCACGCTGGACGCCTGGATCGACCCGCCTGCCTATACAGGCCGCGCACCGATTTTCCTGGACGCTGACGAGACCAGTGCCGACGTGCCCCAGGGCGCAACCTTCATCGCCCGCATCGCCGGTAGCCGCCGCAGCCCGCGTGTCACCCAGCAGACGTCGGAAGGTCGCGAGCGCGCCGAGGTCAACGAGCTGGGCGATGGTGTCTGGGAAGCGCGCGTCGTGATGCAGGAGAACGGCTCCGTTCGACTGATTTCCGGCTCCACCCGACGCAGCTGGACGCTGGATGTTCTGGCCGACACGCCGCCACAAGTCCGTATACTCGACATCCCCGAGGCCACCGCGGACGGCGAGCTGGATCTGCAATTCTCCGTCGTCGACGATTACGGTGCCACTGCCTACGCACTTGAACTGCGCCCCGAGGGCGAGCGCGATGCAGAGTGGGACCGGCTCGAAATCACACCCTCTGGCATTGCAACCATCGAGGCGGAAGGCGCGACACGGACCCTGCTTGAGACCGCTCAACACGCGCTGGCCGGGTCGCGTGTCGATATTCGTGTTTTGGCCGAGGACGCCGCCGGCAATGTCGGTCGTTCACCCGAGCTGGCCACCACCCTGCCCGAACGCGTTTTCCTGGATGCGCTGGCCCGCGCTGTTGCCGAACAGCGTCGCGAGGTTCTGCTGACCACGACTGCCTATGCACCTCTGGAAGATCGTCCGGTGATGTATCGCGAAGAGATTCCGCCGGGGCCGGCCTATCTGGCCGAGGAACCGGAACGGCGCATCGAGCGAGCGCCGGAAAGTCTGCAACGGGTTGCCCTGGCGCTGGACGCGATTTCCGATGCGCCGCGCTATTTCTTCGACGATCCGATTGTCTATCTCGGCCTGCGCGAGGTGTTGCACCGCCTGCGCCGCGCCCGTGACCGCGCAGACCTGGGCACGATCGAAGATGATCTCTGGCAAATCGCCCTGCGCGCCGAGCTGGGCTCGCTGGCCGATGCCGAGGCTGCCCTGCGTGCTGCTGAACGCGCCCTGGCTGAAGCCCTTGCCCGCGGCGCGGACGAAACCGAGCTGGCAGCCCTGTTCGAGGCCTTTGAACAGGCGATGGAAAACTACATGGCCGCCCTCGCCCGCGAAGCCGTCCAGGCTCAGAATGAAAATGAAGGCGGCGGCGGTGAAAGCCTCAACAATGAAGCCCTCCAGGCCCTGCTCGACGCCCTGCGCGATGCAGCCGAGCTGGGCAATACTGCCGATGCCCGCCAGGCGCTCGCTGCGCTGAGCGAACTCCTGCGCAACATGGAAATGCAGATGGGCCAGGGCGGTGGTGAAGGCAATCAGCCAGACCCGGTCACCGAAGCCATCCAGGAAGCCCTTGAAGAGCTGGGCGACATGATCGGCGAACAGCGTGACCTGCAGGACCAGACCTTTGGCATGCAGCAGGAACAGCAACAAGGTGGCCAGCCGCAAAGCGGTCAGTCCGGTCAGGGCGGCGAGCAGAGCGGTGATATCCCCTCCGGTCTTGCCGAGAACCAGGATGGCGGCGCGGCACGGTCCATGGAACTCGCCGACATGCAGTCCGAACTGGCCGAACAGCTGCAACGCTCGCTCCAGGCCCTGCCGGAAGGCGCTGACCAGTCCGCCGGTGATGCCGCCAGCGCCATGCAACAAGCCGAGGAGGCCCTGCGCCAGGGCGATGCCCAGGCTGCTCTCGATGCCCAGGAAGACGCGCTTGCCGAGCTGCGCGCCGGCGCCGAACAGCTCGCCTCCGACCTGCTGGAACGTTTGGCAGAACAACAGGGCCAGGATGGCCAGGGCGAAGACGGCCAGGAAGAGGACCCGCTGGGTCGTCCGGCTGAAGGATCATTTGCCGACGGCCAGGGCGTAGAAATCCCCGACGAACTCAGCCGCGCCCGCGCCCGCGAAATCCTCGAGGAACTCCGTCGCCGCGCCGCCGAAGCCGGCCGCGAACAGGACGAGCTGGACTATATCGAACGCCTGCTGGACCGGTTCTAGGTTTCGAAGCCCGGAGGGGAACAGCCCCATCCGGCTCGCTACGTCGCCGCTTCCCTCCTTTAAATTTTGATGCGCCTCACGGCGCGCACCCACTCCACCATTGCTCCGCAATGGTCCCCCTCGCCCATCAAGGGCGAGGATGGCTATGTCGCGGATGGAGATTCATCCTTTCCCTTGATGGGAAAGGTGGCCGCGAAGCGGGCGGATAGGGTGCGGCCCAAAGGGCCAACTGAAAAACTCGAACACACCCTACAGGTTTGCTCAAAAAACGGCGTCAGCGGTCATGGCAAACTGGGCGGAAAATGGGATGGGAGTTGAAAGTTGTGGAAGTGTCCAACTACCCCAGTAATCAAGCCTCCGCTACACAAAGAACTCTTCATACACTTGCCGCAACGCTTGATTAGCAACTTGTAAACTCATGAACTGTTCCACGACCTTTTTCGCGGTGATCCCGGTCTCACTTTCCAGCTCTGGATCGGCTCCGTGTTTCAACAATACTTTTGCGCACAGGTATTCTGTATCAATAGTTTCCACCGCCAGCACCAACGGAGACTGTTCGTCGATATTGAAGTAATTGACCAATCCTCCCGCTTTCAGGAGAACCTCAAGAATATCAGCGCGTTTGGCCCGCACCGCATACATCACTGAAGTATTGCCGTATTGGTCGACGAGATTGACGTCATTGCCTGCGTCAATCAGGAACTGAATCATCTCAACGCTGAGATGTTTGGCGCTTGCACTCAGCATCCCGGAGAGATAGTTCCAGTTGTCGCCGGGGTAAATGTAGCCTAGGTCCGCTCCGCCTCGTTGCAGCTTCTCCAAGCGAGCGATGTCTCCATCGTAAATCGCTGAATTCACGCTATCAATTTCTGTTTCAACAGGCATTCTGACAGATCCTCATCGCAGAAACGGGTCGTTGCCAACCATCCATTCCGGGCAGCTTATTGCGATGGATCAGGTTTTTCACTGTTTTGATGCGCCTCACGGCGCGCACCCACTCCACCATTGCTGCGCAATGGTCCCCCTCGCCCATCAAGGGCGAGGATGGCTATGTCGCGGATAGAGATTCTTCCTTTCCCTTGATGGGAAAGGTGGCCGCGAAGCGGGCGGATAGGGTGCGGCCCAAAGGGCCAACTAAAAACCCAACTCAGTGATGCTCTTGCTCAGCCGCATCATGCGCCACGACCTCGCCCACCTCACCATGGCCGGTCTCTTCAAGATGCGTGGTGATGGCGTCCACCAGGACAACCTCGACCTCGACCGTTCCCGGAGGCGGGTCGGAGACGATGGTGCGGAAGGCTTCGTGGTCGCCGGCATCGAGATCCTGGACGTCCAAATTGACCGTCCATTCCAGCAATGACTGGCCATAGTCATCGCGCAGCACGGCGCGGACTTCCGGGACCGGACGGGAACGGCGGTCGTAATTGTGCAGATCGCCCTCGACGATCAAAAGCGGCACGCCGTGTTCGATCTGGTGGCTGACATTGAGCTCACCGACCGAGATACCATAGGGGTTCACCGTCGAGCCCATCGCTGCATAGGCAGACGAGGCCCGCGGGAAAGCGGTGACAACATCGACGCGGAAAATCCAGGCGCAGGTCAGCACCAGGGACACGGCAATTGCGAGCCCGCCCCAGGCACCACCGGCCACGGCAGCGGACATGGTCTGCCTCTTTTTCGCCTGACGCTCCCGATAAGCCTCGTGGGGCTTTTTCGGTTCTTCAACGACTTCCGGGGTTTCTTCCTCGAGTTGCGCCGGCTGGAGATCGGGGAGCTGTTCGGGGTCCTCGACCTTGGCAGACCAGACATAACCGCACGAGGCGCAACGCACACGACGACCGTTCGCGCCGATCGCCTGTGGATCAGCGCGATAGCTCGTGGAACAAGAAGGACAGCTGAGTACTATGCTCATCTGAGTCGTTACTACTTCCGGCCGACCCGACAGCGATGGAGACTTCCATAGAGCCGAGTCATCTACATACACCAAGCAGCGCCGCTGAGCCTGTCATCCGCTTCGACAATGTCGGCATGCGGTATGGACGCGGGCCAGAGGTTCTGCGCGACTTGTCATTTGATTTACCACGCGGATCTTTCCAATTCCTCACCGGACCGTCCGGTGCGGGCAAAACTTCGCTGCTCAAGCTGATTTATCTCGCTGCCAAGCCCTCGCGCGGCACGATTTCCTATTTCGGACGCGATGCGGCCGGGCTGACACGGGACGAACTGCCACAGATCCGCCGGCGTGTCGGTGTGGTGTTCCAGGAATTCCGCCTGCTCAATCATCTCACCGTTTTCGACAATGTCGCCCTGCCCCTCAGGGTCACCGGACGCAAGCGCACGGACTATGCCGAGGATGTCGCGGAGTTGCTGGCCTGGGTCGGGCTGGGTGACAAGATGAGTGCTCAACCAGCGACCTTGTCCGGCGGGGAGCAACAACGTGTTGCCATCGCCCGTGCGGTCGTTGCCCAGCCGGAAATCCTCATCGCCGACGAACCGACCGGCAATGTCGACAGCGAGATGGCGATGCGCCTGCTGCGCCTGTTTGTCGAGCTCAACAAGCTGGGAACGACGGTGGTGTTTGCCACCCACGACCTGCAGCTGGTCCGCCTGCTGGATGCGCCCGTAATGACGCTGTCAAACGGGCATCTGCACATCCGCCCGCCACGCAGCCAGCGTTATGCCCACGCACCGGACGGCAAGCTGGACATGTCCGAGCTGGATGACGCACCGGAAACGGTGGAAGAGAATTCCGAAGAGATGCAGGACGAAGCGGCTGCGCAGGATATCGAACGCCCGGAGGGTGATCATGACCACACATGATATTCCCCCGCCGCCCAAGGGCGGAGCCGGCGCCCTGTTGCCGCCCGATGCAGGACGTGATCGTCCGCTGTTCGTGGTTGCCGCGATCCTGGTTTTCCTGGCCTGTATCGCCGCCCTGGGCGCCCGCGGCGCCTGGCAGCAGGCCGAGACCTGGACATCGGACCTCGAAACCAGCCTGACCATCCAGATCCGCCCGGTGGACGAGCGCGATATCGAGGCCGATGCCCAGCAGGCGGCGGAGATCATCAGCGCCATCGGGGGTGTGGACCGGGCCGTCGCCCGTGACCGCGCCTATGCCGAGGCGCTCGTCGCGCCCTGGCTGGGTGAAGGCAATATCCCGGATGATCTGCCCCTTCCTCTGCTGGTTGATGTGCGCCTGGAAAGCGGCGCCGAACTGGCCGTCAGCGACCTCCAGACCGCTCTGGACAATGCCGGGCTGGCCGCCAGTGTGGATGATCATGCGCAATGGGCCCAGGCGGTCCGCCGAGCGGCCGGATTTGCCCGCACGCTTGCCCTTGCACTGCTGACCCTGTTGACCGGAGCGGCGGCTGCCGTTGTCGCCTTCGCGGCGCGCGCCAGCCTGGCAGCACGTGTCGATGTTATCGATGCACTGCACCTTTCCGGCGCGGAGGACCGTTTCATCGCTGCCCTCTTCCAGCGCCGCTTCTTCATGCTGGGGCTCAAATCCGGTACGGCCGGAGCGCTGATCGCCGTCCTGGTTTCCGTTTTGGTCAGTTCCGGGGGCAATAGTGTCGATATGGCGTTTTTCCTGCCGAGCTGGACGATGGCGCCATTCGAACTGGTGATGCTGGGCATTGCGCCCCTGCTGGCCGGAGCAACTTCGGCCCTGTCGGCGCGGCTGGCCGTGGCCACGGATCTGCGCGGGCGATGGTAGTCCTACGCCACGGAAACATAGGCGAAAATGGCTTGCGAATAGCCTGTTCAGCGTCCAGTGTTGATGGTGTCGTTTATGGGGATGATGCGTGCGAGTGACGATCCGCATTCTGCAGGCTGTGGCTTTTATCGCCGTCGTCGGTGCATTGATCGGCTTTGCCAGTTTTGCCGGCCGCGTCAGCAGTCTGGACCAGCCCCAGGGTGACCTTTCTGCCGATGCCATCGTCGTTCTGACCGGTGACAGTGGACGCCTGCGCGCGGGCGGTGAACTCCTGCGCTCCGGCAGCGCACCGCGCCTGTTGATCAGCGGCGTTCACAGTTCGGTCTCCAACGCCGACATTCTCGATCAGGCCAGCCTGGACCAGGCGACGCTGGATTGCTGTGTGACCCTGGACCGCCAGGCTCATGACACGGTCGGTAATGCGCGCGAGACGGCGCGCTGGGCCCGGTCCAACAGCTATAATCGCTTGATCATTGTGACCTCAGACTATCATCTCCCGCGGAGCCTTCTGGAAATGAAGCGCGCCATGCCGAATGTCGAGCTGATCGCCTATCCGGTTCATACATCACCGCCCTGGGAAACTCCGGCGACGGCACGATTATGGACCCAGGAATACGCCAAGTTCGCGACAGTATGGTTGGGCTCGGCGCTGCTGGATGACGGTGAAAACGCCTGATGACCACAATTCGCTCCTTCCTCTTCTACATCTATATGTACGGGCTGATGATCATCGTCGGCCTCGGCGGCATCCCTCTCATCCTCGGTCCGCGCAGCTGGAGCCGAGGCCTGCTCAAATTCTATCTGAAACTGCTCTGGCCCGGCCTTGCCGTGATCTGCGGTGTGAAGATCGAAGTGCGCGGTCGCGAAAACCTGCCGTCTGGCGGTGCGCTGATCGCGTCCAAACACCAGAGCATGTGGGAGACGCTGGCCTTCTGGGGCATCCTTCCGGACCCGGCCATCATCCTCAAGAAATCCCTCGTCTACATGCCGATCTTCGGCTGGTACGCGGTCAAGCTGGGCAATATCAGCATTGACCGGAAGGGCGGTTCGAAAACCCTGCGCAAAATGCTTAAGGACGCCGCCCAGCGCGGTCAGGACGGTCGCCAGGTGCTGATCTTCCCGGAAGGTACGCGGGTGGAACCGGGCGATAATCCGGAGCTCAAGCCGGGTATTGCAGGGCTCTACCAATCCATGGCTGTGCCGTGTGTGCCGGTGGCCTTGAACTCCGGCGTATATTTGAAAAACTATTGCGGCCTGAAAAAACCGGGCACGATCATTGTCGAGATTCTCGAGCCGATTGAGCCGGGTCTGGACAAGGCCACCTTCATGCGGACCTTGCATGAGCGTATCAGTACCGCGTCGGATCGCCTGCTCGAAAGCTGATCCGCCGCCAACAGGAGTAAGGCGTTGCGCGCGCATATGAAGTTTATCCTGCCGCTGGTCGGCATCATTGCGCTCCTGGTGCTCTATTCCATCTACTGGTTCTACGCGGCTGGCCGGGTAAATGAAGCCGTTCTCGACTGGGTCGAGGAAAACGAGAGCCAGGGCTATCAGATCGCCTATTCCGAACTGCGTGTGCGCGGCTATCCCTATCGTTTCCAGATCGAGATCGATGGAGCCGAAATAACCGCCCCGCGCAGTGATGGCGGCTGGAACGCGACGCTGGAACGCCTGCAGGCCAATGCCCTGCCCTATGACTTTTCGCACTGGATCGTCAGCTTTGGCGGCCCGATGCACATCCGCTCCGATCGTGAGCTGATGGTGAACGCTCAGGAAGCGCGCGTCAGCCTGCGCACAAATGATGCGGGCCAGACCGAGCGCGTTGGCGCGGAAATTCTGGCGCTATCCGTGGAATCCCTGGCTGGCGATCCACTGGACATCGAATTCATCGAGAGCTTCGTTCTGGGCGGATCGGTTGAGGCAGACAATTCCCTGCGGGTGCGCATCCAGGCCAATGGCGTGCGCGCCAGCGAACAGGACGGGTCGCAGGACCTGATCCGCGCTTTCGGTCAGACCGGCGAGCAATTCCGCCTGGACTTTGCGGTCACCGAATGGACAGCCCTCGCCCGCGATGGCGATATCGGCAGCTGGGCCCGCGCAGGCGGTCAGCTGCAGATCCATGATGCCCTGCTGAACTGGGGCCCGGCGCAACTCAATGGCGGTGAAGGCGAGCTGGGGCTGGATGACGAATTCAAGCCGGATGGACGCCTGTCCATCTCGATCGCTGATCCGGATTCCCTGGCGGTGGCGCTGGTCGGTGCCGGCCTGATCCCGCAGGAGAATGAGGAAGCGCTTCGCCTGGCGGCGATGATGGCCCCGCGCGGGCCGGAAGGCGTATCGCTCGGCTTCCGGCTGCGCGATGGCGGCGTGTATCTGGGTCCGGTACGTATCGGACGCCTCGCTGAATAATCAGCCTTTCATGAAGCTTTGCAGAGCGTCGACCACGGCGCGGTTTTCCGCTTCGGAGCCGACGGTTATGCGCAAGGCATTCGGCAGGCCATAGGGCACAACCGGACGGACGATGAGCCCCTTGGCGGTCAGATATGCGTCAGCGGCCGCTGCGGTCTTCTCGCCTTCTGACGGGAAGTGAACCAGCACGAAATTACAGACGCTCGGTGTCACTTCCAGGCCCAGACCACCAATCTGCTGACGCAGGAAGGCAACCCATTCCTCATTGTGGTCCGCGGAACGCTTCATGAAATCCCGATCCTGGATCGCCGCCGTACCAGCTTCGATCGCCGGCAGGTTGACGTTGAACGGCCCACGCACACGGTTCAGCACATCGATGATGGACTGGTGAGCATAAGCCCAGCCCAGACGCACCGCTGCCAGACCGTGGATCTTGGAGAAGGTGCGGGTGACGATGACATCATCACGCTCGCGCGCCAGCTCCAGGCCGGCGGTGTAATCCGCTTCACGAACGAATTCCGCATAGGCCGCATCGATCACCAGCAGTGTGGTCGGCGGCAGGGCATCACGCAGGCGGCGAACCTCGGCATCGGAGATATAGGTGCCGGTCGGATTGTTCGGATTGGCCAGGAAAACGATCTTGGCATCGTCACCCGCCGCTTCGATCACCGCATCGACATCCGTGCGGTGTCCCTTCTCCGGCGCCGAGATGATGTCGCAGCCGCTCTGCATGGCTACAAGGCGATAGACCAGGAAGCCGTACTGGGACTGGACCACCTTGTCGCCCGGGTTGAGATAGGCGCGGCCAAGCAGTTGCAACAGCTCATCCGAACCACAGCCACAGACAATATTGTCCGCTTCCAGGCCTTCTTCACGCGCGATTGTCTCACGCAGCATGGTGGCGCCACCGTCAGGATAGATGTGCAGGTCGCCGGAGGAATTGCGGAAAGCTTCCGCCGCCTTGCCTGAACAACCCAGGGCGTTTTCGTTGGAAGAGAGCTTTACCGGGTTTTCGATACCGGGCGCATCCGCAGCACCGGGCTTGTAGGGGCGGATGTCGAGAATGCCGTCACAGGGCTGGATCGTCATAGGAAGCGCCTTTCTCGGAACGCAGGTCAGTATTGATCTGCTGGGGAGATAGCGCGGGGCGGGTACGTTCATCAAGGGCTCGCGCTCCATTGCGCGCAGCACGGCCCAGCGGTCGCAGAGCATTGGTGCGTTTCACGGCTTCCACCAGGATCAATCCACCCAGGCCCGGCCAGAATTTCTCGCCCGCCTTTTCCCAGGCACTGGCAATGCCCTTGCCCGACGCCCAGCGCCAGGGCGGGGCATACAGCGCGCGTGACCAGGCCACCGGTTCGAACAGGGCATCATCGAGCAGATGCGTCAGCTGACCGCGTGAAAAGGGCCGACCATGCCCAAAGGGCGTGGCATCGGACAATGCCCAGACACCGGCTCGCGCGGCCGTCGCGATGACCACCCGCCCCTCCGGCGCCATCACCCGCCAGGTCTCCCGCAACAGGCCGGGCAGGTGTTCGGCCTCTTCCAGCATGTGGATCATCAAGACGCGATCAAACATCGCCTCGGGAAACGGCATGCGCGTCTCGTCGCCCATGACGATATTGGACGGGCTAGCCGGGGCAATGGCCCCCTGGGCGCTGGGCATCAGTTCGATACAGCGCCGGGCCGAGGCCTGCATATCGCGCAGATAGGGCGTGGCATATCCCACGCCCAGCACATCCAGGTCCTTCAGATTGGGCCAGATCGCTCCCAGACGTCGCTCGATCATACGTTGTGCCAGGGCGCCGCGGGTCGTACGGTAAAAACGATCAAGTTCGATGGCATCACGACGCACTAGGTCTGCTCCGCAGTTTGTTCTAGACAGGTCCAATCCACTCCGCAGCGGTTTTGAAGTCAATCATGAGCGCATTAGAAATCCGGCAATTTGCATGTCTTTCCGATAATTACGGCTATCTGATCCACGACCCGGACAGTGGCGAGACGGCTACAATCGACACCCCGGACCCGGAGGTCATCCTGCGCGAGGCCAAGGCGGCCGGCTGGACGATTACCCAGGTCTGGAACACGCATCACCACCGGGATCACGCCGGCGGCAATGAAGCCATCAAGGCCGCCACCGGCGCCCGCATTGTCGGCCCATCCTATGACGTCGACCGCATTCCCGGCATTGATCACGAAGTTGCCGACGGGGACATCGTGGAGCTGGGCCGTTTTCGCGCCAAGGTGATCTTCACGCCCGGACATACCCGCGGGCATATCTGTTTCCTCTTTCCCACGGAGAAAGCCGCCTTTGTGGGCGACACGATGTTCGCCCTGGGGTGTGGGCGCCTGTTCGAGGGAACACCGGCTGAGATGTGGCACAGCCTCAACCGGCTGGCAGAGCTGCCAGACGAGACCAAGATCTATTGCGCGCACGAATACACGGCCGCCAATGCCGCCTTTGCCCTGACTGTCGACCCGGACAATACCGACCTGCAGGCCTATGCAGCGATGGTCGAGGCCGAGCGCGCGCGCGGTGAACCGACGGTGCCAACAACAATCGGGGCCGAAAAGGCGGCCAACCCCTTCCTGCGCGCCGGCGACCCGGCCATCCGTCTGCGCCTGAACATGGTCCGCGAGGATGATGAAGACGTCTTCGCCGAGATTCGCCGCCGCAAGGACAGTTTCTGACCATGACCCAGACCGCACAACAGATCATCGACGCACTGGACATGCAGCGCCATCCGGAAGGCGGCTGGTATGTCGAGACATTTCGCGATGTGAACGGTCCGGACGGGCGCGCGCGCTCAACAGCGATCTACTATCTTCTGGAAGCGGGGGACCGCTCGCACTGGCACCGGGTGGATGCGCTGGAAGTCTGGCACTGGCATGCCGGCGCCCCGCTGCGATTGAGTATCAGCACAGACGGTAAAACCAGCCGAGATATCGATCTGGGTCCAGACGTCGTTTCGGGGCAACGCCCCCAGGGCATTGTTCCGACACAGGCGTGGCAGGCTGCGCAAAGCCTTGGCGACTGGACACTTGTCGGTTGCACGGTTGCACCGGGGTTTGAATTTTCCGGGTTCGAGATGGCGCCATCAGAATGGGCGCCGGATGACCGGCGGGTCGACGTCCAGACCTAGCTGGTCTCGTCCATCAACGCGTTGGCGATGAGTTCGGAAGACGGACGGCCGGCATAACCGAACTCCGGAGCAATCGACACGACGAACTCGTCATCATCCCAGCGTGCCCCGGGCTCGCCGCCAATGACAATGCGCAATCTGGCAAGCTCCGGCATGCGACGACGGTCAGAGCGCAGCTGGCGCACAGCTTTCTCGATGACATTGAATGTATCGTACTGGACACCCAGTCCCGCGCGCGGCGCCGGTTCGTATTCCAGGTCGAAGCTGGTGCTGAGCAGTTCTGCCAGCGTACCGGCCAGGTCCTCGGCACGGTCCCGCACCTCGTTCGGCGAACGCGGCTGGGGCGCCAGGCCACCAGCCGGGCTGGCATAGTCCGCAATCACGCCATCGGGCGCATCAAGGGGGAAGTAGGTGGTGCCGCCCAGAGCAGTCAGGCGCACGACTTCACGTCCGGTATCGGTGACAAAGGACGTACCACCACCCGGCGCACGATTGGCGAACAGGACCAGGACTTCGGCGTCCGGGTCATCACGTTCGCGCAGCAGGGCCACGGTATTGGTGCGGTCGAAAAGGAAAAAATCGCCACTGTCGGCACGTTGGTACCAGGACGACGCCAGTTGCGATCGTTCATTTCGCAAAAGGCGGTCGCGCAGCGGGTTAGCCTGGTAACCCGCTGCAGCGCCTGCGCACATGGCAGCCGTTAGTATGGCAATTAGTATTCGCGTCATCCCGTACATCATTCTGCCCTCCATCACGGCAATTTTGGGGCAGAATGTGCAAATTGGGTTTACGCCATGTATTGACCGCCATTGATGGTCATCACGGAACCGGTCATGAAACCGGCATCCTCACTCGCCAGATAGACGACAGCCTTGGCAATCTCGTCGGCCTCGCCCAGTCGATTGACCGGAATGCCAGCGATGATGGAGTTGAGGACTTTCTCCGGAACTGCAGCCACCATGTCGGTATTAATATAGCCCGGGGCGATACAGTTGATAGTGATGCCCTTGCGCGCGGTTTCCTGGGCCAGGGCCTTGGTGAAACCGATCACACCCGCCTTTGCAGCGGAATAGTTTACCTGGCCCATCTGGCCTTTCTGGCCATTGATGGAGGAGATATTGATGACCCGGCCAAAGCCGCGCTCACGCATGCCGTCAATCAGCGGACGTGTCGTGTTGAACAGCGATGTCAGGTCCACACGGATCACGTCATTCCACTGTTCCGGGGTCATCTTGTGGAACATGCCGTCGCGGGTGATGCCGGCATTATTGACCAGGACATCTATCGGCGCTCCGGCCAGTTCCTCGGCCTTTGCGATGCCTTCCACGCTGGCATCGTAGTCACCGACGTCGAACTTGACGACGGCAACGCCGGTCTCTTCGGAAAAGGCCTTCGCCTTCTCGTCATTACCGGCGTAATTCGCGATCACAGTGTATCCGGCATTTTTAAGCTGAACCGAGATCGCTGCGCCGATACCGCGCGTGCCACCTGTTACCAATGCAGTGCGTGTCATTTTGCCCCCGCCATGCTGCTTTTGCGAACAAATTGATTCTTCGCGCTTGCAGCACACCACCTCAAGCGCGTAAACCCCTAGATATATAGATCAGTGTCCTTGTCGAGCGAAAATCCTATGAAGATTTCGCCTGAAGGATGAGATGGGGAGTTCGCAGTGGCACAATCCAAAGGCACAGCTTCGGTTATCGTTATCAAGAAGTACGCAAACCGGCGCCTCTATGACACGTCCACGAGCCAGTATGTCACGCTCGATCACCTCCGTGATCTGGTGAAAAACGGGACCGATTTCCAGGTTGTGGATGCCAAGTCCGGTGAAGACCTAACGCGCGGTGTCCTGGCCCAGATCATTTTCGAGGAAGAGGCGCGCGGCGCCAATCTCCTCCCTGTCGACTTTCTGCGTCAGCTGATCAGCTTTTATGGCGACAGCCTGCAGAGTGTTGTTCCCGGCTATCTGCAGATGTCGATGAATAACTTCTCCCAGCAACAGGAAGAGTTCCGTTCCCGGATGAGCGAAGCCATGACCTCACCGCAAGCCAGCATGTCCATGCTGGAGGAACAAACCCGGCGCAATATGGAGATGTTCGGACAGGCCATGCGCATGTTCACGCCCTTTGCCGCCGGCACCACGCCGGAAGCCGAGGCCCCGGCCCAGCCAGCGGCCACTGCTGCCAAGGAAAGCGACGATGTCGCTGCCATGCGTGCCGAGCTGGATGCGATGCGTGCCAAACTGGACAAGCTGGTCAAGGACTAGCCGCCTGACCGGTTGCTGTACGGCTTGTGGTTAACAAAATCGTACCCGAATGAAACACATGGCCCGGTGATCGATCCGATCCCGGGCCATTTTTGCGCTTGCGGTTGTGTTTTGCGACCAGAATCATGGTTAATGAGTGCTTAACACTTGGCACGCGCCTTGCGACACCATTGGCATGACTATGATCCGCAGCCTCGTCACCGTCCCGACCCCGACCTCCCGGCGTGTACCGCCGGTGGGTAAGGCGAGCGGATCCAATGACCGTCCGTCGCAGCCACAAAATGCGCTCGTGCCCGTCCCGACCCAGCGAGAATCCGAGCCCCGTGCCAAGACCTCGCTGCGCGCGCGCAATGCTGCGGCGGAGGTTGTTGTCCAGGTCATCGCCGGCAATCCACGTCGCGGTATCCGCGCCGAAGCCAGCGAACAGGCGCGCTATCGCCGCGCCTATGCCAACGCCGCTGCCACCCCTGCCCCGCGTCCGCGCTGGGAGAAGTGCGCATGAGCACCCTGCTCAATGAAAAATTCGGCTTCTGGTGCGACGTCGCCCTGGGCACGGTCCTGGTGTTTGTGACGTTCTAAGTTTTTTTGGTCGCCCGCCAACTCGCTTCGCGCGCGGCTCCGATGGAGCGGCGCCTGTGGCGCTTGCGATGTGGTACTGGGTTCGCTTCGCTCACGCCCCTCACCCTCGCTGCGCTCGACCTCTCCCCGTGGGGGAGAGGAATAACGCGTCACCATCCTTCTCCCCCGGGGAGAAGTGCCCTTCTTAGCCTTGGCGAAGAACGGCGATGAGGGGCTCACAAAACAACTCACACCCCACCAACAAAAAACGCCGCCCCGAATGGAGCGGCGTTTCTGGTTCAGCTTGTGGTGATCGGATCAGGCTTCGCCACCGACCGCCAGGTCGCGGCGGGCCGCAACGATGGTGACGACGAAACCAGCCACCGTGTCCATCAACGTCATCAAGGTGATGAGGAAGAAGGCTGCGGTGCCGAACTGGCCCATCAGCAGGAAGAGCGCCATGGCGATCACGAAGATCAGCATGGACAGACCGTGATTGACGATGGTCGCCGTGCCGGATCCGGCAGATTTGATCAGCTCGACAAAGAGCATCAGCATGCCGAGAATAATCAGGATATCGCCGACAGACAGCTCGAGCGAGCCATTGACCATCGGCACTGAGAATACACCGGCCGACATGTCGACGCCCATGAAGGCTGCGACCGCATAGGCGGCCACCGGAATAATCATCATTGGAAATACATTGAACATGGAGCCACCCCCGTTTGACCGGCCACCGCCACCTTGTGCGCGGTTCGCCGCCATCATACCTAACAATACGCCGTTGTCCCCTCCGGCCATATCGTGTCCTTTCCTTTGCGCGACCAGCGCGCCTTTCAAGACTTCAAACTAGACTTCATCCGCACCACGCGAATTCCGTGCTCTCGAATTTAACCACATCATCCCCATCATGTCTGTCAAAGAGGCGAAAAGACGGCCAAAATTCGTATATT
The DNA here is from genome assembly GCF_047123815.1 of Maricaulis sp. MIT060901. Lineage (NCBI taxonomy): Bacteria > Pseudomonadati > Pseudomonadota > Alphaproteobacteria > Maricaulales > Maricaulaceae > Maricaulis > Maricaulis sp. MIT060901. Next base: position 2,519,381 of record NZ_CP138920.1, on the reverse strand, counting down.
TTGAAGCTCCGATGGTGCGGTGGCGGTGCGTAACCGGGCGGAATTCACACTTGAAACCCTCCCGATTCATCAGTGCAGGCAGGAAACGGTGCTGGTGATCGAAGAAGGGCAGCTGCAAATAGACATCACGCTTGAACGCCTTGAGGCCACAACCGGTATCATTGCAATCATCATTCAGCATGCGTTTGCGAATCCCGTTGCCGAAACGCGAAGCGAATTTCTTCCAGGCTGAGTCCTGACGATTGGCGCTGCGGTCACCGCCCACCAGCGCCAGGTCTTCCGGAGCATCCTCGCGCATCAGCGCATCGATCACGGTGGGCAGGTTTTCCGGCGGGTTCTGGCCGTCGCCGTCCAGCGTCGCCACGACCGTGCCGCGGGCAAACATCACACCGGTGCGGACCGAACGGGACTGACCGGCATTGTGCCGGTGCGCCAGAACGCGAAGCGCGGGCAGTTCAGCCTTCGCATCAATCAGCTCCTGGCGCGTGGTATCCTTGGAACAGTCATCCACGAAAATGATCTCGTAATTGCGACCCTCCAGGGCAGCAGCGATCTCGCGGGCCAGCGGAACAACGTTTCCGGCCTCGTTATAAGCCGGGACAACAACGGAAATATCTGGATTTTGGCTCATCTGTGTGTCTGCTTGAGCTTGCGTCATGTGCGTTCCCCGTTACATACCGGGTTTACGACACGACGCGAGGTATTTTTACGCCTCGTGGCATTTGGAGTTCTACATGACCGAGCTCGCTCGCGGCACCCGCGCCTATGTGATCATTGGATTGATTGCACTGATATCCGCTTTTGCCGGGATTTTCACCCTGCCGCCACTGGACCGGGATGAAAGCCGTTTCGCACAGGCGACCGCGCAGATGATCGAGACCGGCGACTTCGTCGAGATCAATTTCCTCGACACCGAGCGCAACAAGAAACCGATCGGCATTCACTGGCTCCAGGTGGTCACGGTCTCGGCCCTGTCCGACGCGGAAGCGCGCGAGATCTGGGCCTATCGGATTCCGTCAGCGCTGGGCGCCCTGCTGGCTGCGCTCGCCTGTTTCTGGGGCGGCAGCCGGCTGATCGGGCGCGAGGCCGCCTTCGCGGGCTCTGCCATGTTCGCCGCGACAGTGCTTCTGGGCATTGAGGGCGGTATTGCCAAGACCGACGCCATGCTGGCCGGGTGCACAACCCTGGCCATGGCCGCCTTGATGAATGTGCGCAGCGGCGAGACCGCCGGCTGGCGCACTGCGTTGATCTTCTGGTTCGCCATCGGGCTGGGCACCCTGATCAAGGGACCCGTCACGCCTATGGTCGCCGGACTGGCCGTCGTCGCTCTGTTTGCCTGGGAAAGAAAACTCGCCTGGCTGAAACCGCTCGCTGTCTGGTGGGGACCGATCCTGGCCATCGCCATGGTCCTGCCCTGGCTGATCAGCATCCAGATTGCCACGGACGGCAATTTCCTGCGCGAGGCGCTGGGTGATGATCTGGGCCCCAAACTGGTCTCCAGCCATGAACGTCATGGCGGGCCGATTGGATATCACCTGCTGCTGACGCCCCTGCTCTTCTTCCCGGCGGTGCTGTTCCTGGTGCCCGGTATCGCTCGAATTGTCAGCGCGGTACGGGGTGAAGATAGTCGTGCCGCCTCCACCGCGCGTTTCCTGATCTGCTGGGCCGTCCCGACCTGGCTTGTCTTTGAAATCCTGCCGACCAAGCTGCCGCATTACGTCCTGCCCGCTTATCCGGCACTGGCGCTGATGGCGGGCTGGGCCTTTGTCGAGATCGGCAAGTCTGCCAAATGGCAGCGATGGGTCAGCTGGGGTCTTTTTGCCTTTGCCGGACTCGTCTTTGCCATCGTTATACCGACCGCCTTCCTGATCTATGGCAATAATGCCAGCTGGGATGCGGTGCGCCTGTCCCTGGCCGGTTTCCACGGCGGGTTCGACCTGGCGACGGATCCGGCCATCGCCGCGGGTGTTGTCCTGACCACCGGGGTGTTTGCGACCCTTGTCGGGGCGACCCTGGTCAGCGAACGCCTCCGCAGTGGCCTGCTGGTACTGAGCCTGGCCGTTGCCTCCGGCCTCGCCTGGCAGATCGCCGCCCGCGGTGTCGCCCTGCCCAATGCCTATGCGGTTCGCCTCGCGGACCAGGTGCGTGCGGCACGGGAATATTCCGAGACGATCACGGGTGTGCCCGCCGCCGACATCATCACAGCCTCAAGCTTTACCGAGCCCAGCCTGGCGTTCTCGCTGGGATCGGACACCATCCTTGGAACGGCGGAGGAAGTGCTCGCCTTCGCTGCAGGTCGCGAAGAGCCGACAATGCTGGTGCTGGACCTCTCTCGCGAAGGCGGTTGGATTCCCCTTGGCAACAATGAGCAACCAGCGACCATCCCGGAGTGGTTAACCGAGAGAGCCACGGCGGCTGGCCTAGAATACCCGTCAGCAACAACCCACGCAGCGGAAATCGGTTGGCATTCGGTCGTTCATAGTCTGCAAGTCTGCAATCGGAGCCTGGCGTCTGGCACCAACTATTCAAGAGGTGATGAAACCACCCTCCTGATCTTGTACACACGATGCAACGAAGATGCGTTCTCCAGTGAAGCGATTGAGTCACTAGCGGACGCGATAAACCACACACTTGGGCAAGGCCTCCCCCAATGACCCGCCAGATTGAAATCGTTGAAGTTGGTCCGCGTGACGGGCTGCAGAATGATCCGGTGCTCATGCCGACGGACGTCAAGATCGAGTTCGTCCAGCGCCTGATTGATGCCGGTGTGAAACGCATGGAAGCCGCCAGCTTCGTGCATCCCAAACTTGTCCCGGCCATGGCCGACAGCGCCGAGGTGATGCAACAGGTGCCGCGGGTTGATGGTGTCAAATATATCGGCCTTGCCCTCAACGAGAAAGGCATGCGCCGAGCCCTCGACAGTCGGTGTGACGAAGTCAATTACGTTATGGTCGCCTCGCCCGGTTTCGGGCTGAAGAACCAGAACGCCACGCCGCAGCAGACCGCCGACCTGTTCGACCAGATCGCGGTGCTGGCCCATGATGATGGCGTTCCGGTCTCGGTGACGGTTTCTGTGGCCTTTGGCGACCCGTTTGATGGCGAGGTTGATCCGAAAATCCTTGGCGAACTCGCAGGCCGGGCGCGCGCTGCCGGTGCGGTCGAGTTCGCGCTGGGTGACACCATCGGCGTTGCCGATCCCTGGTCCGTGCGCCGGGCGCTGGATATCGTCAAGGCGCAGTCCGGCGACATGCGCATCCGCATGCATTTCCACAACACCCGCAACACGGCCATGGCCAATATTTATGCCGCGATCGAAGCAGGCGTGGATGTCATCGATGCCTCGGTCGGCGGGATTGGCGGCTGTCCGTTCGCGCCCGCCGCGACCGGCAATGTGGCTACGGAAGACGTCGTCTACATGCTCGACCGTGCCGGCATTGAGACAGGGCTGGATCTGGACAAGCTGATCGAGACGGCAAAATGGCTGGAGACGGACGGGCTGAAACACCCGGTCGAAAGCGCCCTGTCCCGCGCGGGCGGTTTTCCGAAAACCTGACCGGGCGCCCTATTCGGCAGCCTGGTTGGTGTGCTCGCCCTCGGTGGACTTTGCGGACCTGCCGAACAGGCCACCGAGCTTGCTGCGAACATCCATCCACAGCACCCGCGCCCAGATTGCCAGGAAGATCGGCCCGCTGAGCAACAATGTCGCTGCGCGCTGCAGCGGCCCGGGGTAGAATTTCCAGAAATATTTCACAAAGCCAGACGCCTTGTGGGTTTCGACCTTCCACGGGCTGCTTTCACTGGTTCCGCCATAGTGCAGAATATCGGCACCCGGCTCGAACCACACCTGGCCGCCCATTTCCCTGAGCGTTCGGCAAAGATCTATATCTTCAACATGCAGGAAATAGCGCTCGTCAAAGCCGCCTATTTTTTCGAAGACATCGCGCCGCATCATCATCGCTGCGCCTGAAACCGCAGGCACGACAATCATGTCCTCTGGCAGAGGATCCTTTTCCCAGTGAATGGAGTGCGGTCCGACCGAAATCCGGTCCAGGCCCATGAAACTGGAGGCCGCGCTGACCGGGGTCAGTTCACCACGACGCGCGCCACGCTGTTCCGTGCCATCACTGTTGAGGATACGCCCTCCGATAATCCAGTCGCCGCCGTTCATTCGGCGCGCGCTCTCCTTGAGGCGGGCCGCCGTTGACGGAACCAGGACAGCATCCGGATTGAGGAAAAGCAGAAGATCGCCGGTCGCGGCCTCTGCGCCGAGATTACAGCCCTTGCCAAAGCCCAGATTGGCGCCGGTTTCCAGCAGGGTGAATTTCGGATTCTCCGCCGCAAGATCCCGAAGCTCGGCAACCGTCTCAACCGGGTTGTCATGATTGACCAGAACAAACTCGTCCACATTCGGCGCCGCCAGCACGGACCTGACCGAATCCATAAGCCGTTTGCCTGTTCTCCAGGATACGGTAACAACGCTAAGTCGCTGTTCACTGACCATTACACTGACTTCCCTGAGCGCAGCAGCAGAACCGCCGTAGCCGCCAGTGCGACTGCCCCCTGATGCCATTCCTGCCACGCACCATAAGAGAAAAGCAGCAGGCTTGCATAGACTAAAACCACCCAGATGATTGCCATAGCCTGAAATTTGGTGAGCGATTTCGCGGCGTTCAGTCGCTCACCAAGACCAATCAGCGCGATTGCGAGGAGCCCTGCACCCACCAATCCGGTCTCCAGCCAGACATGCAGCGCGGCATTGTGAGGATGCAATGGCAGGGCACTGACTTCATAACCGGGGATCTCAATATCAGCCTGGAAATTCCTTGACGCATCAAGGCCGTGTCCAAACCAGGGCGATTGCCAGACCGTTTCTGAAGCAAAGGTCCAGATCTCGATGCGCCAGACCCACGAGAGGGGCAAAACCTCGCGCGCACCTTCAGGAATTAGCCCGATCAGGTTAGGCAAGACCAGAGGCATCGCCAGAACCGCGCCGGCCAACCCTCCCAGCGTTATGGCGACGGTCTGGCGCGGGAAGAACCACGCGAACGCCATTCCGAGTGTGCCAGCCAGGAGCGCAACCGCGTTGACCTGCATCTCGAAACTCGCGGCTGCCATCAGAACCAGCGCTGCCAGGATACCACCAAGCAATGGCCCACCCTTTTGCCAGCTCAGCAAGACAGCGGGACCGCCGACGAGCAGCAAGGGGGCCACGCCATGCCCCAGGGAGCGGTTGACGACAAACTGTATGTCGTGTGCTGCCCCGCTCAGGCCCTCGGCGCCTGTCTTGAAGGCCTTCGTCGCGCTGCCATCGGTCATCGCCTCGAAGAAGAAGAACAGCGAGGCACCGAATGCGAAAAAGATCAGCGCCGCCTCAATACGGGCACGCCAGATGCCGGACTGCTGCCCGACCCGGTAAGCGAACAGCGCGTATAGCGGTACGCCGAACAGGAGTTTCGGAATTTGCTGGGGGTCATCATGCGACGACCAAAGGAAGCTCAACGACGCCCAGACCAGAAACAGCCCTGCCGGAACCACCACCCAGTTCCGGTTGACGCTACGCCAGGACGCAGGCCGCAATGGCGTGATGGCCATGGCCGCCAGGGCCATGATCGGTGCGATCAACAGCCCCCCTGCCATGACGGCCGGGTAGGCCAGGATGAACATGGCACATCCAACAATACCGACCCGGGCTTCGTCCTGTGTCATACGGTTCGCCGTTCAGCTAGACCAGACTAGCGCTTGAGATCCGGCGGGGTGGCCTTGTCGCCCAGTTGGGCAATGGCGTCCGCAAGGGACATGACTTCCTGCGTTCGGCCTTCCTCGCCCAGGAAACGCAGCGCGACAGCGCCCTCCTCGGCTTCCTTGCGACCAACCACCGCGATGACCGGCACCTTGCCGACCGAGTGTTCGCGAACCTTGTAATTGATCTTCTCGTTGCGCAGATCCGTTTCCACGCGCAGTCCGGCGTCGGACATGGCCTGGCGGACTTCCTCGGCATACCCGTCAGCGTCCGAGGTAATCGTCGCAACCACGATCTGGCGCGGCGCCAGCCAGAACGGCAGCTTGCCGGCATAATGCTCAATCAAAATGCCCGTGAAGCGTTCCAACGATCCAAAGAGTGCCCGGTGGAGCATTACCGGGCGATGATCTGCACCATCCTCCCCCGTAAACGTCACGTCAAATCGTTCCGGAAGATTGAAGTCCACCTGGATCGTTCCGCACTGCCAGTCACGGCCGATCGCATCACGCAGGACAAATTCCAGTTTCGGGCCATAAAACGCGCCCTCACCCGGATTGTAACCATAGGGTAGTCCCGTCGCTTCGAGCGCATGTTTGAGTGCCGCTTCCGATTTGTCCCAGACCTCGTCATCACCGATGCGCGCTTCCGGGCGATCAGAGAATTTGATGCGAACATCATCAAAGCCGAAATCTTTGTAGATATCCAGGATCAGATCGACGACTTTCAGACACTCGTCCTGCAGCTGTTCAGGTGTACAGAATATATGTGCGTCGTCCTGCGTGAAGTGTCGCACGCGCATCATCCCGTGCAAGGCTCCCGACGGTTCGTAACGATGCACCTTGCCAAATTCCGCCATACGTAGTGGCAGCTCTCGGTAGGAACGCTGACCAAAGTTATACACCTGAACTCCACCAGGGCAGTTCATGGGTTTAAGAGCATATTTCCGATCATCCGGCATAACCGTCGAGTACATGTTCTCACCGAATTTCTCGGCGTGACCAGAGGTCTCCCACAGGGAGTAGTCCAGCAAATCTGGCGTGTTGATTTCAACATAGCCGGCGTTTTCCTGTCGCCTGCGCATGTAGGAGATCAAAGATTGGAACAGCGACCAGCCATTCGGGTGCCAGAAAATAGAACCCGGCCCCTCTTCCTGGAAATGGAATAAACCCATCTGTTTTCCAAGGCGGCGATGATCACGCTTTTCCGCCTCTTCAAGGCGGTGTAGGTGAGCCTTGAGTTGTTTGTCATCCAGCCAGGCCGTGCCATAGATCCGTTGCAGCTGGGCATTGCGATGGTCACCACGCCAATAGGCGCCCGCCACTTTCATCAGTTTGAACGCCTTGCCGATCTTGCCCGTGGACGGCAGGTGGGGACCGCGGCACAGGTCGAACCACTCGCCCTGACGATAGATGGTAATCGGCTCACCGGCCGGCAGGTCCTCGATCAGCTCGGCCTTGAAGGATTCGCCCATCTCCTTGAACTTCGCAATTGCCTCATCACGATCCCAGACCTCGCGCTCGAAGGGTAAGTTCGCGTCGACGATTTCACGCATCCGCTTTTCGATCGCTTCAAAGTCTTCCGTCGAAAACGGCTCCTCGCGCGCGAAATCGTAATAAAATCCATTCTCGATGGCCGGCCCGATGGTGACCTGCGTTCCGGGATACAAGTCTTGAACCGCCTGCGCCAGGATATGCGCCGTATCGTGACGTACCAATTCGAGGGCCTCGACCTCGTCCTTCTTGGTGATCAGCGCGACGTCGCTGTCCCCCTCGAAAGGACGTTTCAGGTCCCAATCTTGCCCATTGACCTTGGCAAACAGCGCTGCCTTGGCCAGGGATTTGGAAATCCCCAGGGCCAGATCCAGCGGTGAGGCGCCATCTTCTAGCTCGCGTACAGAGCCGTCGGGAAGCGTGATCTTGATCATTTCTCTTTGTCCTCATGCTCGGCGTGGCCAGCCGAATACAGCGTCTCGGGTCTCGTATCTGGCAGGTCCGTCCGGAAGGCCCAGACTTTCCACCAGGGTGAAGCGGTTCGGTCCACGGGGGCCGGGTCAAAGCCGAACGTGCCGCCAGGGCGACACCGGCCGAGCCGACCAAAAGTCAGCCAGAACCCGCGCCATGCCCCCTGCTCCCGGATCGACTGCATCGAATAGGCCGAACAGGTCGGCTCATGTCGACAACGAATGCCGATCGCGTAGAACACGGGCGAGAGCGTCAGCTGATAGACGCGCAAGGCGGCGATCATGAGCCAGCTCAGCGGCCCTTTGGCAGACTTCATTCGTTCGTGCGAACACATGTCATGCAAGCCTTTTAACGCTGATGTGCGCCCTGTCCACTCTAGACCTGTTTCGGGCGCGATTTGCCACTGTTTTTCCTGTGATGATTTTGTCTTTTCGGACCGTTCGCTCCCCCTGCCGGCACGGCCGGGACGAACAGCCCTATCCAGTCAACCGGGTGGTTGTTTCAGTGGCTGTTGTTAAGGCTTCAACGGCGGCTTCAAAAGCCAGCATCACGGACTGGTGCCGGGCCGGGTATTCACGTGCGCCGTCCAGCGCAGCCAGTTCGGTAAAACGCCCCTCGGGCACCGGGCCATCCGATTTCAGCATCGCCAGCAAGCCGTCACGCGCCGCTGTGACGTCGTCTAGGCTGGCACCACGCAGATGGGCCGAGAGCACCGCCGCGGACGCCTGCCCCAGCGCGCAGGCCTTCACCCGCAGCGCATGGTCGGCAACAACACCGCCATCAATCACAAGATCGAGTTCCAGCTCGGATCCGCACAGGCGCGACACCCGGCGCACGCGGGCGTGCGGCGCATCAAGGCGTCCGATGTGCTCGATGTTTGCGGCCAGCCGCAGAACATCGCTGGAATAGAGATCGTCGATCATGGGGTCTATGTAGTCGAGGATATCGCCTGTGGCTATCAGTTCAGCGCGATATATTCCCGCTGGCCATGGCTGAGCACACGCGGAAAATCCAAGGACCCTTCCGGCAGGGCCAGATCACGCGCCTGAATACTCGCATCCAGCACGGCATAATCCGCCAGCGCTGCAGATGCCCGCGACAGGGTCACAGCGCTGTCCTCGTCAAAGGACATCACGCGATAGATAGCATTGAACCGGCCCTTGTCATCGGCACCGGTGAGCAGGACATCAAAGACAGTCATCAAATTATCCCTCAGACCGTCTAATGAACCTAGACTGGTTCGTTAAAAGGACCAACGTTTTTTGAGGCTTGCGACGAAATGCCCGGACAGCATCAATCGGCGATCTCTTGCTCGTCCAGATAGACCGGCTCGGTGCGACCGAGGACTTCGGCGATATCGCCGATATCGGCCGGGTCGAGATCGTCCGGTGTCCAGACTTCCTCGACCTCGACCGACCAATAGCCTTCCGCCTGCGCGGAACCAGCGGCCAGCATGCCCGCCTGCTGCTCATCCCCGGCGATGACGCCAAAGGTGATGAAACAGGCACCCACAGCGTCCTCAGCCTGGACCATGACGTTGAAACCCCAAAGCGACATGCCCTACTCCTGTTTCCGCCAGGTCGAGCCTTCCGGGCCGTCATCGACCTGGACGTTGAGCGCGTTGAGCTCGTCGCGGACCGCGTCGGCCCGTGCCCAGTCCTTGTCGGCGCGCGCCTGGTTGCGGGCAGCGATGAGGCCATCGATCTGCTCGCGTTCGGCCGGGTCGATATCGGTCAGGCCGAACCAGGCATCCGGATCCCCCTGGCCAAGGCCCAGAAGGGCGCCGGCGGCCAGCAGTTCCCCCTTGGCGCGGGCCCGCTCCTCCTCGGTCTCGGCCTTGTTGGCACGGGACGCGATCTGGAACAGGACGGACAGGGCCTTGGGCGTGTTGAGATCATCAAACAGCTGATCCAGGAATTCCTGGGGCGCGGTGACGTCGGCCGCTTCCACATCTGCCAGGCGACGCAGGACGCCATAGATCCGGTCGAGCGAGCGGCGCGTCTTGGCCAGGAGGTCACTCGTCCAGGTCAGCGGCGCCCGGTAGTGCGCGGTCAGCAGCGCATAGCGCAGCACCTCGCCCGGATGCTCCTTCACCAGGTCGTGCACGAGCTGAACATTGCCCAGCGATTTCGACATCTTGTCGGTGCCCATGGTCAGGAAACCATTGTGGATCCAGTAGTTCGCCATGGCCTTGCCGCCATGGGCGCAGACGGATTGCGCGATCTCGTTTTCATGGTGCGGGAAGACCAGGTCGACACCGCCACCATGGATATCGAAGGTTTCGCCCAGGTGCTCCGCCGTCATTGCAGAACACTCCAGGTGCCAGCCCGGACGACCACGACCCCAGGGGCTCTCCCAGCCCGGCTCGTCATCAGCCGCAGGTTTCCACAGCACGAAGTCCGCCGGATCCTTCTTGTAGGGTGCGACCTCGACCCGCGCGCCGGCGATCATGTCGTCCAGTGAACGGCGGGAGAGCTTGCCGTAGCCATCAAAGGAATTCACCGAAAACAGGACATGTCCCTCCGCCTCATAGGCGAAGCCGTCCTCGATCAGCTTGGCGGCCATCGCCACCATTTGCGGGATATGCTGGGTGGCGTGTGGCTCGATATCCGGCATCGCGACGCCGACAGAGCCCATATCCTGGCGATAGATCTCGGCATAACGTGTCGTGATCGCCTCGATCGGCTCACCCGTTTCCCTGGAGGACGCGATGATCTTGTCGTCCACATCGGTGATGTTGCGGGCATAGATCACCTTGTCCGCGCCATAGATATGGCGCAGGGCGCGGGCGAGAACATCAAAAACGACAGCGGGACGGGCATTGCCAATATGCGCGTAATTATAAACAGTTGGACCGCAGACATAGAGGGTCACACGCTCGGGATCGATCGGTTCAAAGGGCCGTTTGCGACGGCTCAGCGTGTCGTACAAGGTCAGCGCGGTCATGGAAAAACCTGTCGTGGACTGAAAAAATAAATAGGCGTCATGCGGCGATTAGATTGGATTTGCCGCCAAGAGGCCCTACATACCCTGAAGCATATAAATGCGAAACCGGAGGATTTCAGGCCCGGACTGCAAAAAGTCACGTGCCCGTCCCCGATCCGGAAACCGGAACTACGGTAGCGACGTATAAATCCTGCCACCCGTCAACGAAAGGATCCATGACAATGGACGCCATGACACCTGAAGATGCCCGCATGACTGCACAAGAAAAAACCCGACCGACCCGCGAAGAAGCGGAAGCAGCTGTCCGCACCCTTCTCTCCTGGGCTGGTGATGACCCGGACCGTGAGGGTCTAGTGGAAACCCCGAAACGCGTCGTCAAGGCGTATGAGGAATGGTTCTCCGGCTACAAGGACGACCCGGCGGCTGTCCTGGGCAAGACGTTCGAGGATGTGCAGGGTTATGACGACATCGTCATGCTGACCAATATCGACGTGGAGTCTCACTGCGAGCACCACATCGCGCCGATCCTGGGCGTGGCACATGTCGCCTATCTGCCGACCAAGGCTGTTGTCGGCATTTCCAAGATCGCCCGCGTGGTCGAGATTTTCGCCAAGCGCCTGCAGACCCAGGAAACCATGACCGCGCAGATCGCGGACGCCCTGACCGAGGCCATGGAGCCGCTCGGCGTGGCCGTCTATGTCGACGCCAAACACCAGTGCATGACGACACGCGGTGTTCACCACTCCAACGTCTCCACGATCACGACGACCTTCACCGGTCAGTTCAAGACCGATGCCGACCTGCGCAACCGCTTCTTGCGCCTGGTTGAAAAAGCGTAGCGGTTTCGGCCTTGCACAAAAAACAAGGGCGGCTCCTTCGAGCCGCCCTTTTTTGTGCCGGATCAGCGTCGTGACTATTCCAGGCCCAATGCCGTGCGCGCCTCAACAACCGCCGTGGCCAGTGCGTCTTCACCGCCCTCGATATCCGGCTGCACGCCAACACCTTCCCAGTTCGTGCCGGTGCGGGGGTCAATCGGCTGTTTGGTCGGCAGCCAGGCGCGGACCTGGCAGACCAGGTCGAAAGTCTCCGGCGGGTTGGCACCACCGCCTGTCGCCGCCCCCACGACCACAGCGCGGCCGTCCGTCTGCAGGCCATAGGACAGCGCTTCCGCAGCGGAGAAACTGTCCCCGTCCACCAGGATATAGACCGGCTTGTCCGCCCCATACCGAACCGGCAGGTGCAGGGGCTCGAATTCGCCAAACCATTCCTCTGAGTGGTCAACGCCATGGCGATCGACGAATTGCAGGCGCGGATAGTCGTCACGGCCCAGTACATACCGACGCACGGCATCCACCGAAGCGCCCTCTCCGCCCGGATTGCCCCGCACATCAATAATCAGCGCGCTGGAGTGCGAGAGAAACTGGAAGGCCGACTGATAGGTCTCACCCGCGATGTCGGTATGGTGGAAACCGGTCAGGCGCAGATAGCCGATATTGCCCTCCATCACCTCGACCCGCTGGACACCGAAATTCGTGGCCGGGGCATTGGCGACCCAGGTCGCTTCCCAGTCTTCCTCGGGCGCATCCGGATCAAAGAAGTCGAACATGAAGTGGAGATCGCCTGTCACGTCGCGCAGGTGAAATGTCAGCTCGCGGCCAAATTCCTCGGCGGCCAGGTTTTCGATCACCCATTCATCCGTGATCGCCGCGGCGGCGCGCGCACCGACTTCCGGGATCACATATTGCTCGGCGACGACTTCTCTCAGCTCGGCAGCCAGTTCCAGCGGGGTTTCGCACACAGGATTGGCGGCGAGCGCGATCAACATACTCAACATCACTTGTCTTCCTCAGTTTTCAGGGCACGCCGGATACGATCGGCGAAAGGGTCGGCCTCCAGGCTCTCAATGGCCTCGGCCAGAAGGTCGGACAGCGGATAGGCCAGGCCTTCATCCAGGCTCGCGGCAGCCTCGCGCGTCGCAGCCCACTGGCCTTCCAGCGTTTCGCGAAGGCTCTCGCCATGGGCACTCAGCACTATGCGGCGCTGGCGCCGATCCTCGGATTTCGCATCCACGACCAGATCCGCCTTTTTCATTTCGCGCAGGGTCTGGCTGACCGCCGGCTGGGTCAGGCCGGACCTGTTCGCCAGCTCGCCCACCGTCATCGCCCCCTCGCGCAACAAGAGGCGCATGACCGGCGTATAACGCGGCCGATAGTCCAGCCCGGCCTGTTCATAGAATTTGACGACATCGCCATCGAGCAATTCCAGCAAGCGGCGAACCTGGGTTCCAAAGGTTTGTTTGACGCGGGTCATAAGCATTCCATAAGCCCTTATATAAATGCTTATGGAATGGCCACGCTGATGTCAACTCCCGAACTACAAGTGGGACAGACACACCTCCGCCGGCACAGGCCAGGCCCCGGAACAGGTCCGGGGGAATGCGCCCCCCCCAATACTTCCGTCATCCCCCGGTGGCTGCGAAGCAGACAGCCGGGTGATGACGGCGGGTTGAAAGTTTCTGCCTTTACCCCACCCCACAACCGTCATCCCGGCGGAGGCCGGGACCCAGTTCGTAAAACCGGGTCCTGCTCCAGAAAGCACCATCACTTGAAACACCGGCGCCCGTCGAACTGGGCCCCGATCTTCATCGGGGTGACGGTGATGAGGGGCAGAATCCCTAACCAACCCGCTCCACCTCCGGCACCCCAGCACCATCACGCGTCAAACGCCATGCGCTTTCCACAGCTGCGGAATAATTGCGCTTGAGCACGGTGGAGACGCTGACATATTCCGCATCCATCACCGTGGGGGTCAGGGTCATGCGGATATAGCCGTGATCGGTCATGTTGCAGTGGCTGACCGCCGGGTTCGCCTCTCGCATCATCTCGCCATAGTCCACACCCGGCGCTGCAAAGCTGGAGAAGGGCGACGGGCTTGTGACGGAGGCAGTGACAAACTCGGTGCCCACGCGATTGCCGTCATTGTCGGCCAGGTCATTGGTCCAGAAAGAATGCACGTCGCCGGTGACGGTGATGACGTCGGCATCCACCGCGCGCAGGGCCGCGAACAGGCGCTCGCGTTCGGCGGGGAAACCGTCCCACATGTCCAGATTGAACGGGATCTCGAAACGGGTGGAATTGATGAAACGCCGCGCAAATTCATTGTCACGTGTCGCCACCCAGCGCAGCCAGCCCGGCATTTCAGTGGTGAAATCGGGGAAATTGACCCGGCTCATGATCACTTGATTGCCCAGGATACGCCACGGCTTGCCCGCCTGGACCGAGGCCGCACAGGCGGCCTGGACGTCGGCGATCTGCTGCGCGCCCATCAGCTCGCGATCATCGGCGCCGATCTCGTCGCGTTTCCAGTTGGCGACGATGGCCAGGTTTTCCTCGGTCATCTCCGAATTGGGATCGATCGGGAAATCCTCGTAATCCATCACTTCGGAACGCGCGGTCAGGCGGGTTTCCAGCATGCACAACGTCGCCAGATCGCCGATCTCGAACACGCCGCGGCGATCAATCAGGTTTGCCGGCTCGCGTGACGGGGTCCAGTCATACCAGGCCCGCACGGCGGCATCGCGCCGCTCATACCAGTCGCCCTCGCTGGAATCATGGTTTTCCGCCCCGGTGGCATAACTGTCATTGGCAGTCTCGTGATCATCCCAGACCATGATCCAGGGCGCGGCGGCATGCAGGGCCTGGAGATCGGGATCCGACTTGGCCTGGGCGTGGCGCGCCACATAGTCGGCATACTCCACGATTTCGTGCACCGGATCGGACACGCGATTGAGCTCGACAGACTTGGCGGACGCATAGCCATCGGCCGGGTATTCATAGATGTAATCGCCCAGGTGAAGAACGAGGTCGAGTTCGCCGTTTTCAGCGGCCTCGCGATAGACGTTGAAATGTCCGGCCGGGAAGTTGGAACACGAAAAGACGCCAATCCGGTACTGCTCGACACCGCCCGCCGGAAGCGTGCGCGTCACGCCGACAGGCGAATAATCGTCGTTCAATCGGAAGCGGTAGAAATAGGTCATCCCCGGCAGCAGGCCCTCCGCCAAGATTTTCAGCGTGCCCAGCGGCTGGGGCACGACATACATGATCGTCTCACCCTGCTCGAAGATGATGTCCTGAAACTCCGCATCACGGGCCAGTTCCACGCCGCGATAGCCACCGCCATCATCGCTCAGCGCTGTCCACAGCATGACGCTGGTCTGGTCAGGGTCGCCGGAGGCCACACCGTGGCGGAAATGTCCCTCGGTCGGCGGCTCGAAACGATCAATGCGCTCGGAACAGGCCCCAACCGCGAGGCCGGCACCGGCTGCGCCCAGAAGTGCGCCACGGCGCGTCAGCTTGATCTTTTCCATCATTTCCCCCTGCACAAATCACGCATCTATTAGACCGCAAATATTGCGCCCAAGCGACAGCAAGGCTAGTCGCTTTCCAATGAGCGATGCAGAAAACACAATCCGCGAGATCGAAGCCGAGGCCGAACACCAGGGTCAGCGGCTGGATCGATGGCTGGCCAACAGCTGGGAAGAGCTCTCCCGGTCGCGCATCAAGGCGCTGATCGAGGAGGAACGGCTGAGCGTTGACGGACAAATGCTGAAAGACCCTTCGGCCAAGGTCCAGGCCGGCTCGACCTATGCGCTGACCATTCCGGCCCCGCGCCCGGACAAGCCGATCCCGGAAAAGATGGATCTGAACATCCTGCACGAGGATGCGGATCTGATCGTGATCATGAAACCCTCCGGCCTGACGGTGCACCCGGCAGCGGGCCACTGGACCGGCACGCTGGTGCATGGCCTGCTCTATCATTGTGCAGGCTCACTGTCGGGCATCGGGGGCGTGGAACGTCCGGGTATCGTCCACCGGCTGGACATGGACACGTCCGGCGTGATGGTGGTCGCCAAGTCGGATGCGGCGCACAAGGGCCTCACCGACCAGTTTGCAAAACACTCGGTCGAGCGCGCCTATATCGCCTTTACCAAGGGCATGCCAAAGGCCAAGGCCGGACGCATCGAGACCCAGCTGGTGCGCTCGTCCAAGGATCGCAAGAAATTCGAGGTGCCGCACGATCCCCACAGCGAGGCGGGCAAACACGCGATCACCAATTACCAGACGCTCGCGCGTTTCGGTCAGGCCCCCAATGCCGCCATCGGCACGGGCCTGGCGGCCAAGGTGGAATGCCGCCTGGAGACGGGACGCACGCACCAGATCCGCGTGCACATGGCCCATATCGGCTGTCCGCTGCTGGGTGATCCGGTTTATGGAAGCCGCCGCGGCGGTATTATCGGTTCCAGCGACAATGGCCGCGAGCTCAAGGAATTCCGCCGCCAGGCCCTGCACGCGGCCATACTGGGTTTTGAACATCCGGTGACGGGCGAGCAGATGCGCTTCGAGGCCGAAATGCCCAAGGACATGCAGCGGCTGGAAAAATTCCTGGAACGACTGTGATCGGCTAGCCTCTCCCCTTGCATCTGATCGCCCGATGTGGAGATTGGATCCAATAATCGGTGACACACCGTATGGGGAGAGTGCGCAATGACAGTGACCATGACACGCGGTGTCGGCGGATCCACGGCCGAGGCGGAGCTGGCCCGGCTGGACAATATGCTCGGCCATTGTCAGCCCATCCCGGTCGAGGAACACAAGGACCGCATCTCTGCTCTCCAGGCACGCATGTCAGTCGCGGGCCTGGATGCCGTCTATATCGATGCTGGCAGCAATCTGACCTATTATACCGGCACCAAATGGTATCAGACCGAGCGCCTGATGGGCGCGGTCATCCCTGCGAGTGGCGATATCATCTATGTCGGACCGGCCTTTGAGGACGGGACGATCCGCGATTTCATGACGGTCGAAGCCCGGCTGGAGGGCTGGCAGGAGCATGAGGATCCCTATGCCCTCACCGCCAGCCTGCTGGCGGGATGTGTCAAGGTCGGGCTGGATCCCTCGATGCCACTGTTCCGGGTCACCGGTCTCAAGGCGACCTGTGATGCAGAGCTGGTTGATGCTGGCGACGTCATTCTTTTCGGGCGCTCCCGCAAGTCGGAGAACGAGCTGGCACTGATGCAGGCGACCAAGACCGCCACGCTGGAAGTGCACAAGGCCGCTGCGCGCATCCTGCGCGAGGGCATCACGACCCGGGAAGTCACCGAATTCATCCATGCCGCCCACAAGAAGATCGGTGCCCCGGACGGTTCGACCTTCTGCATCGTCCTGTTCGGACCGGACAGCGCCTTCCCGCATGGCGTCTCCACGCCCAAGGCGCTGGAGAGCGGTGACATGGTGCTGATCGATACCGGCTGTGCCATCCATGGCTATCAGTCCGATATCACCCGCTCCTATGTGTTTGGAGAACCAACGGCGCAGCAGCGCCGGGTCTGGGAGGTGGAAAAGGCCTGCCAGCTCGCGGCTTTTGATGCCGCCCAGCTGGGCCAGCCCTGTTCAGCAGCCGATGATGCAGCCCGAGCAGAGGGCGAGCGCCGCGGCTTCGGTCCGGGCTATCAGCTGCCGGGAACGCCGCATCGCACCGGCCATGGCATTGGCCTGGACATTCATGAAGGGCCCTATCTGGTGGGCAATGACAGGACACCGCTGGATATCGGCATGTGTTTTTCCAACGAGCCGATGATCTGCGTGCCGGGTGAGTTCGGCATTCGTCTGGAAGACCATTTCTACATGGCCGCAGACGGTCCGCGCTGGTTTACCCAACCCAGCAAGTCGATCGATGACCCGTTCGGCTAGGCCGGAACAGGTTTGAAGTCTTCGGTGTAATTGCGCTCGAAAACCGAACGAACAATCGGATTTTGCTCACACGCCCGCACCGCAGCCAGCAGGCGCGGACAATGGGTCTCGAACCAGTCCCGGCGCGGCGACCAATAGCTCATCATGGCGACATAGATGTCCAGCAGGCTCATCGTGTCTCCGAGCAGGAACGTCCCTTTGCTATCAGCAAAGGCTGCCTCCATAACGATCCACAACTGTTTGCGACGCTCATTGGCCTGTTCCAGCAAAACGTCATGGGTTGCCGGATCGGGATGGAAACGTTCCGGCCCGTCCGAGATGGTGAAGGTTGAATAGAGGCCCGCGCTGAGAAAGCCGAGCCAGCGCAGATACTCCACCCGGGCCACGTCATTGGGCCGCGGCGCCAGCGTGTACTGGCCATCAAGATCGCCCAGATAGATCAGGATCGACGCGCTCTCGGTCATGATCCGGCCATCGGGCAGTTTGAGCGTAGGAATCTGGACGAGCGGATTGATCTCACGGATGCACGCCTTGTCCGCCTCGCTGCCAAGCGGATCCGCCTCGACACGCTCATAGGCCTGTCCGAGCAGTTCCAGGGCAAGCTCGATACAGACAGAACCGAACCCTTCGGCGCGCAGGAGTGTGTAGCTCATCTTGTTTCCCTTTCAGCGGGCAGACCTTCTAGCCCGCCCCTGCTGACAGTCTTGTGTCAGGACTTGCCGCGCTTGATCGCCGCCTGGACCTTCAGCGCCTGCATGGTCATGCGCACATCATGCACACGCACCATAGCGGCTCCGGCCTGGGCCGCACGCATGGCAGCGGCCAAGGAGCCGCCCAGGCGTTCCATCTCGTGAGCCCCGTCATCGATTGCCGCTATGAAACGCTTGCGCGAAGCCCCGAACAAGACGGGGTAGCCCAGCCGGATCACCTGATCGAGATCTCGCATGAGCGCGAGGTTGTGGTCCAGGGTCTTGCCGAAGCCGATTCCCGGGTCGAGCCAGATGCTGTCGGCGGTGACACCGGCCGCCATGGCCAGGTCCGCACGCTCGGTCAGGAAATCACAGACCTCACCGACGACGTCTTCATATTGCGGCTTGTCCTGCATGGTTTTCGGGCTGCCGGACATGTGCATCAGGATGACCGGCACCCCGAGCTCTGCAGCCGTCTCCAGCGCGCCAGGCTCCTGCAGGGCGCGGACGTCGTTCCAGATATCGGCGCCCGCCTCGACGGCGGCCCGGGCCACTGCGGGCTTGAAAGAATCAATGGAAATGCGGGCAGCCGAGCGCTCGCGTAGCGCCTTGATGACCGGAACAACGCGGCGCAATTCCTCGTCTTCCGGCACCGGGTCAGCCCCCGGCCGGGTCGACTCGCCACCGACATCGATCACATCCGCGCCATTGCGCAGCATCTCCAGGCCGCGCTCGACCGCCGCCGCCCGGTCCACAAAATCACCGCCATCGGAAAAACTGTCCGGCGTGACGTTCAAAACGCCCATGACAAAGGGAAGGTCGGTTTTTCGGCGGGCTTTAAAATGGGGCATGACGAAGCTTTGATACGACGTGAGGGGTCCGCAGATATACGATTGCCCGCGTGCTTGTGAAAGAGGGCTGAGCTTATGCCGGACGGCGAAAGCTGGACATTCCAGAACGAACACCGCCTGCGCGGCTATGTGGCGCATGAATTCGGGCCGGGCGAGATCCTGCGCTGCTGGTCCCACGCCGTCGCCAATGATGCCCCGCACTATGTCCTGCCCAATGCCGAGATCAATATCGTCGCGCGTTATTCCGGGCGCTATTCCCGGGTCGAAATCTTCGGCATGGCAACCGAGGCACGCTGGTTCCAGCCAGTCGCCGGAGAAACCCTGTTGGCCGTCACCCTGTCGCCGGAGCGCGCCATGGCGCTGGGCCTGCACCCACGCGACTGGACGGACCGGTTTGATGATGCACCTGACGCACTGCAAGACCGCCTCGCCCCGTTGGCTGACCGCCTGATCGGCCAGAGCGAGGCTTTCGCCCGCCATCACTGGCTTGACGCCATCAACCGGCTTTCCCGCGAGCGGGAGAACACTTTTGCCGCCTTCAGCCAGTCCCACATCCGCGCTTCCCAGGGTCAGGTTTCCCTGGCAGGACTGGCGAGACGCATGCAGGTCAGCGAGCGCCAGCTACAGCGCCGCTTTCACGACATGCTGGGCCTGACGCCCAAGCGCTATGCGCAGCAGATCCGGCTGGCCGAGACCATTGCCTTGGCCGATGCCAACACCAGCCCGGCCTGGGCGGACCTGGCAGCCGCGAACGGTTATTGCGACCAGTCCCACCTGATCCGTGATTGCAAGAAGCTCACGGGGGTCTCTCCCGCGCGGCTTCACACACTTCGCACGGCGTCGGAAAAGTCCAATACGCCTGCAACCGCCTAGGCAAGAGTGATCGGCCCTTCAGTGAGTTTTAAAAGGACGAGCACATGTCAAAACTGGCTACCGGCCTGATCAGCGCCCTGCTCCTTGGCGCAAGCGCAATCGCGCAGGACACCCTGCAATATGACGGCGAGACCTGGCAGGTCGCCGCCGCGGATAACGGCGCGGTTCGTGTCGAACAGGCACTGGGTCGCGAGGCGCTTTATATTTCCCGCGCACAGGCCTGGCGCCGCGATGTGGATCTGCAGGATTTTGTCCTGGAGTATGAGTATGCCTCGACGGATGAGAGCGGTTTCATTGGCGTGAACTGGCGCGCCGCTGACGAGAACGCGCTGGAACAATTCTATGTACGCCCCCACCAGAGCGGACAGCCCGACGCCGCGCAGTATCTGCCGGTGCTCAACGGCATCGCCGGTTGGCAGATCTATGCCGGTCCGAACGAAGCGCAGGCCACGGACCTGCCGGCGCGGGAATGGATCCGCGTGCGCATCGTGGCCATCGGCGATGCCGCGGATATCTTTGTGGGCGACATGGAGACCCCGCTCCTGCACATCGCGGATCTGGGCAGTGAGACCAGTGGCGGCGCCATCGGTTTCTACATGAGCGACCGCTTCTGGGTTGAAGGTACCGGCAGCTGGTTCAGCAATATCTCCATCCGCCCGGTCACGCCGCAGGACCGTTTGATCGGCGAGAGCCGCGAGACCGATCCGCTGCCGGACACGCTGATCGGGAACTGGGCGGTTTCCGAGGCGTTTGACGAGGCCTTGCTCGATGCCGGCTATTCACTGCCCGAACTCGATGACGAACGCACCCGCCTTGCGGTCGAACCCAATGGCATTGCCAATCTCTCTCGCCTTGCCGGGCCGAGCCAGGGCGCCAATACCGTACTGGCGGAAGTCACGCTCAGTGCCGAGGAGGCGATGACGCGGGAGCTGAGTTTTGGTTATAGCGACCGCGTGCGGCTCTATCTCAATGGCGAGCAGATCTTTGCCGGCAATGCCGGCTGGCGGGTGCGTGATCATCGCCATCTGGGCACGATCGTGCGGGTTGACCGGGTACCATTGCGTCTCCAGGGGGGCGAGAATGTCCTAACCGCGGCGGTCTCGGAATCCTTTGGTGGCTGGGGCGTCAGCGCCTCGCTCGACAGTTTTGACGGGCTCAGTATCGACACAGACTGAAACAAAAACCCCCGGTCGATGACCGGGGGTTTTCTTTGACGTCAGGCGCCTTGTGGTTCGGGGCCGCCATCGGGCTCCTCACCGGCATTTTCCTCGGTCGTGGGCACAGCGCTCGCCGGTGCGGTCGGCGGCGTTGTGGAATCACTGTCGGGACGTGATGGCGGCTTGCCGTCCAGCAGGTCCGTGATCTCGTCACCCGTCAGGGTCTCGTATTCGAGCAGGCCCTGGGCCAAGGTTTCCCAGTCATCCTTCTTCTCATCGAGAACCTTCAGCGCCTTGGCATAGGCATCCTCTATGAACCGACGAACCTCGCTCTCGATCAGCTCCTTGGTCGCAGCGGAAACCGAACCCCCAAAGGTCTGGCCGTTGTAACCCTCATGCGTCTCCGCATAGTCGACATTGCCGACCTTGTCGGACATGCCCCAGCGCAGAACCATGGCACGGGCCAGCTGGCTGGCCTGCTGGATATCACCGGACGGACCGTTGGAAACGTGATCCTCACCGTATTTGATGACCTCGGCAGCCTTGCCGGCCATGGTCATGGCGAGTTTCTGCTCACACTCGTCACGGTGCCAGTTCAGGCGATCCATTTCCGGCAGGCTCATCACCATGCCCAGCGCACGACCGCGCGGAATGATCGTTGCCTTGTAGACCGGGTCACACAGCGGCATGTTCAAGCCGACAATGGCGTGGCCGGCCTCGTGATAGGCGGTCTGTTCCTTCTGGTCCTCGGTCAGGACCATGGAACGGCGTTCCGGGCCCATCATGACCTTGTCCTTGGCGTCCTCGAATTCGAGCATCGACACAATACGCTTGTTGCGACGAGCCGCCAGCAGAGCGGCCTCGTTCACCAGGTTCGCCAGGTCGGCACCGGAGAAGCCCGGCGTGCCGCGTGCAATGACCTTGGCATCCACGTCGGAGGCCAGCGGCACATCTCGCATGTGAACCTTGAGGATCTTCTCGCGGCCGGTGATATCGGGATTGCCGACATTGATCTCGCGGTCAAAACGGCCCGGACGGCGCAGCGCGGAGTCCAGCACGTCCGGACGGTTGGTTGCGGCCAGGATGATGATGCCTTCATTGGACTCAAACCCGTCCATCTCCACCAGAAGCTGGTTCAGCGTCTGTTCGCGTTCGTCATTGCCACCGCCATGGCCGGCACCACGGGAACGGCCCACGGCATCGATCTCGTCGATGAAGATAATACAGGGTGCGTTTTTCTTGGCCTGTTCAAACATGTCGCGAACACGCGAGGCGCCGACACCGACAAACATCTCGACAAAGTCCGAACCGGAAATCGAGAAGAAGGGAACATTCGCCTCACCGGCAACGGCACGGGCCAGCAGGGTCTTGCCGGTACCCGGAGGGCCGACCAGCAATGCGCCCTTCGGGATCTTGCCACCCAGGCGCTGGAACTTGCTCGGGTCCTTGAGGAACTCGACAACTTCCTGCAGCTCTTCCTTAGCCTCGTCCACACCGGCGACATCGTCAAACGTCTTGCGACCCTGATGTTCGGTCAAAAGGCGCGCCTTGGACTTGCCGAAGCCCATGGCGCCACCGCGTCCACCGCCCTGCATTTGCCGCATGAAGAAGATCCATACACCGATCAGGAGCAGGAAGGGGAACCATTGGACCAGCAGGGTGAAGAAGAAATTGCCCTCGGCCTGTTCCGCCGCGATTTCGACCCTGACACCGCTTTCCGTCATCCGGTCGACAGTCGTATCGTCATTCGGATGCAGGCGTACCCGGACCGTCTCGCCGTTGGATCGGCTGGCGATCACCTCATCGCCCTGCACCATGGCATCAGTGATCTGCCCGTTTGAAATCAGCGAATGGAATTCGGAATAGGCGACCTCGTTCGTCGGTTCTGTCACGGTCGCAGAGCGGTCCAACAGGTTGAACAGCGCCAGCAACAGCACAAACACAACGGCCCAGATCAGGAAATTTCTCATTTGCATACGGCACATCCGTTCAGACAAATCGGTCGGTCAGACCAGATATGGGCATTCACACCGCCCATTGCGAGTCAGCCACGCAGCTAGCGTCAGGCTTGCGAGATCAAACTTGTGCGAGGTGACAAGAATGACGGATCACAGGCCGAAAGGCGACTCTCTAGACGGTCCAACACCAGGAAACGACAGTCTACACTATCAGCTCCTAATAAACCCGGAATAGAGATGACACGGCCGTTGCGACGGAAACAAGGCAGAGACGCACGCGCAAATCCGGGAATTTCAGCCAGCGCGTCCCTCTCCACGAGCCCGGAATAATCAAGGCCAAGTGGCTCTGGACATTCGTCCGAAGGATGCAGCAGGCGACCATCCCAGACAGTCTCGTTCTGACTTGTGACGACCGCTGTTGATCTGGCGGGGTGGTCGACACGGCCCAACACCGCGCCGGGGTCGCGAACCATCCAGGCGGATTGTCCAGTGACCTGCAACATGATCCCGCCAGCGGTGGTGTTCGTGGAGCGGGCCAGGGCTTCTTCCAGCCGGAAGACCGCATTGCTCCCCACCTCGCGGGTCGAACCCGATACGGCCTGAACGAGCAAGCCCAGCAGTCCACGGCGATAGAGCGGAGCAAGCTTTGCCAGACGCCCTGCATCCAGCCTCACCCCGCCCCATGACATCACTTCGGCAATTTGCGGCATCAACTCCGCGCAGGCCTTGCGTACGGTGTGACGCGCCTGCCCGAGCTCGAACGCCAGATCAGCCAGACGCTGCCCCGGCCCATCGCCGGCCCTGTGAAGCGCCTGGCGCAGGCGAATGCGAGTGAAACGGGTATTGTCGTTCGACGGATCCTCGATCCAGGCTTCCCCCCGCCGGGTGAGCCATTCGCGCAAGTCGCGTCGACGCAACGAAAGAAGCGGTCGACCCAGCCTGATTTCCCGCCCAAGGGGCCAGCTCGGTGACACATCATCCACGCCCATGCCCGCCAGTCCCTGCCAGCGTGCACCCGCTTGCAGACGCATCAATACGGTCTCGGCCTGGTCGTCCCGCGTGTGCGCCAACAACAGCCGGGTGATGCCGGCCAGATTGCAGGCCTCGGACAGGGCGTCATGGCGCCAGGTACGTGCTGTTTCCTGGATGGCGCTGTGAAGCGTATCCTTGCGACAGGTCAGCATACGGGCCTCAAGACCCTGCTTTCTCGCAAGGGAGCGCGCATGCTGCGCCTCGCTGGCGCTTTCCGGTCGCAAGCCGTGATCAACGGTCAGCGCAAGCAACTCAACCCCGCGCGAGCGCGCCCAGTCGGCAGCCAGCAACATCAATGCGTGACTGTCACCCCCCCGGAATACCCCAAAGCAACGCGCCCTGCGTTACCGCAGAGCGCGTCAAGCTGATCATGAACATGTTGTTCGAGCGCTGCCGTCACCGGCAGTTGGCGCGAACCGACTCGCGTGCGGCACGGTCACGGGCCTCGGCCGGAGCATTGGGGAATTGGCGTCCGAACTGGGACAGGGTTCCACACGCCTCGTCGACGCGGCCAAGTCCGCGCAGGGATGCCGCAAGCTGGACCAGCGCATCCGGGGCCCGCTGACCGCTCGGCTGGTTGCGCAAGGAAGCGATATAGGCATCTGCGGCTTCACCGAAATTGTCCTGGACGTAGAAGGTCTGGCCGAGCCAGTACCAGGCCTCGCCGACATTCGGATGATCGGCGTTCTCGGTGACGAAAGTCTCGAACGCCACCTGGGCGCCACCAAAATCATTGTCGACAAGACGCGAGCGACCGGTTGCGAACAATTCTTCCGGACTGATGGTAGGCGTAGCGTCGGCAACATTGCCGCCCAGAACGCCCGTTGCCTCCGAACGCGCTTCAGCGAACGGATCATCCGGGTCACTGTGCGAGAGATTCGGATTTTCCAGCTGGGTGATCGTTTCACCGCCTTCTTCGCCGCCAACTTCCAGACCATCAGTCATCCAATTGGCCGTGGCATCATCAATCGCAGGGGCACGCGACGCTTCGATTTCCGCCTGCAGCGTTTCCACTGTTTCGCGAAGCTGGCGATTCTCGAACCGCATCTGCTCGTTGGCGCCGGTCAGTTGCTGGATCTGATAGTCCAGCGCATCGAGGCGCTGAAGCAGGGTTTCCACCACGGGGTCACCGGCAAGGAACTGGTTTTCCAGCTCGCCGATACGCACTTCGGTCGCGTCGATACGCTCCGCAAGTTCGCGGCGGGACTGGGCTTGGGCCGGCGTGGCCGCGGCCAGCGCGGTAACGACGACAGACATGCAAAGAATTCGGATCATCATGCGCACCTAGTGCACGAGCACGGCAAAAATGCGGCGCTCAAGGGTCTTGTGAAAAAGAAACGTCCGCGAACCATGCGGGATCGCGGACGTTGCTGATACTCAAATCAACGCAGCTTAGTTGGTGTAGCCGCTGGTGATTTCGGTGATCGCATTACGGTTGGTCGCCCAGCACTGCTCGTTGGACTGACGGCAGATCGGACGCTCCTTGCCGAAGGAGGTCGTCGTGATGCGCGACGGATCAACACCCTGGCTGATCAGGTAGTCGCGGGCCGCATTGGCGCGACGGGCGCCCAGGGCCAGGTTATATTCACGCGTGCCGCGCTCGTCACAATTGCCGGCGATCGTGATGCGTGCATCGCTGTAGGTCATCAGCCAGGCTGCCTGATCGCGAAGCACGGCGCGTGCCTCAGACGACAGGTCATGACGGTCATAGCCGAAGAAGACGCGGTCGCCCGCAGTCTGTACGAAATGATCAACGGAACCGGCAGTCGGTCCAGTCGGCTGGGCCGGTTCAGCCGGACGTGTCGGCTGCGGTTCCGGAATCGGATCCGCTACCGGCTCCGGCGTAGACGCACACGCGGTCGCAAACGCGGCCAGGGCTGCAATCGCAAACAGTTTGATCTTCATGATGTAAACACCCTCATCCAGCCAGATTTTTCTGGCGTACTCCCGATCACGCCCCAAAAACAAGACGCAGAAAATTGTCGGCCCCCCCACTGGCGCCGCGCATTAGAAAGAACCCTACTCAGAAAAGGGCTAGTCGATCAAGGGCGACCATGCCGGATCCGAGGCCATTCCGCCTGTGGCCAGCCGCCTCAGATTGAACCCGGCCAGATCAATACTCCAGATTTCATATCGCGTGCCGTTTGTGCGCGGTTCACCGCGAGTGAAGAGCAGTACGCGGCCATTGGGCGACCAGGCCGGTGTGTCGACATAATACCCTTCGAACAGGATGCGTTCGATGCCGGAACCGTCAGCGCGCACGACGCCAAGCAGGAAACGGCCATTGGACTGTTTGGTAAAGGCGATCAGATCGCCTCGCGGAGACCAGACCGGTGTCGTGTAGCGGCCTTCGCCAAAAGTAATACGCTGCACATCCGTACCATCCGCATTCATGGTATAGAGCTGGGAACCGCCACCACGCGAGGAAGAGAACACGATCCGTTCACCATCCGGTGAAAAAGACGGCTCCACGTCGTCAGCCGGATGCTGGGTCAGGCGGGTCAGTTCACGCGTGCGAAGATCGAACATGTGGATGTCGTGACCATTGCGGGTCTCCACGGAAACCGCCAGTTGGCTGCCGTCCGGGGAGAAACGCGCGGACAAGCTCTGACCGTCCGGATCGATCTGGGTCGCAGCACCGCGCCCGCCGGACGCGAACAGGGCTTCCTGGCGACCGGTCTCAAGATCGTAGAGATAGGTCGTCGCCTGCCCCTCGAGGAAGGACACATAGGTGATTTCCTGCGCACTCGGAGAAAAGTTCGGCAACAGCGCCATGTAGGAACGATCCGTCAGGAATGACGGATTGGCACCGTCCTGATCCATCAAGGCCAGCTGGTGCAGCGGCTCACCATCCACTCCACGTCCTTCGGCGACATAGACGATGCGGGTGTCGAAATATCCCTCTTCACCGGTCAGGCGCTGATAGACAGCGTCGGCCACCTTGTGCGCCACCCGGCGCCAGTTTTCCGGCGCGGTGACGTATTGAACGCCCAGCATCTGGGTTTCCAGACGCGTGTCCCACAGCCGGAAGGCAACCAGCAAACGCCCGTCATCCTGTTCAGTGATACGCCCGACCAGCAGGGCCGAGGCATTGATCACGCGCCAGTCGGAAAAGCGCGGGCGCAAGTCGATATTCTCGATGTCCTCGATATAGGCGCTCTGATCGATCGGCGCGAACAGGCCGGAACTGGCCAGGTCATTGGTGATCACACGCGTGATGTCCGCGCCGCGTTCGGCAAATTCCTCGTCAACAGCGATGAAATCAGGAAGCGCCACCGGCAGCGGGTCGAGATTGCCTTCGGTGATGTCCACACGCAGCGGCTCCTGCGCATGCGCTGCGATTGGAGCAGCGAGCGCCGCGACGAGGGTCAGGATTGAGGCAAGCAGGCGGATCATAATCTCGCTCCGGTTCAGAAATCAGTTGCCGTATAAAGACGGCGCGAAATTGGCCGTAATTTGACGCCACTCGGAATATTGTTCCGGGGGCAGTGGATAAGGTGCACACACCGAGGCTGCGCGCAACGCACGCTCACCGGCAACACGCAGGTAGGGGTTGGGGGAATTGAGCACGCGGCCCTGGTCGACCAGGCGCGGCGGCCCCATCAGTTCACCATTGCGATTGAGAGACAACTCAACCTCGACGGCCAGCTCATCCGGATGCGGTGCATCCAGCGAATTGCGCCAGCAACGTGCCAGATGGTTTTGCAGGATTACTTGCAGGGTCGCGGTATTACTCTCGCCATTGCCAACGGCACGGCGGCGCTCGCCCGCATCGCTGGCACGCTCGTCGCGCGCTTCATCCACCGTCGCGGCCAGGTCGTCCAGGGAATCAAAGAAGCTGGGCTCCGCCGGTTCGGGTTCCGGCTCCGGGTCCGGACGGCGCGGTTCTTCGCGCACCGGCTCAGGTTCTGGCTCGGGCTCCGGTTCGGGTTCAGCGGCTTCCTCAACCGGATCCGGCGAGATCACGGCAGGTTCAGGCTCCGGTTCCGGGGCCTGTTCCGGTTCGGGTGCCGGATCAACGATCGCGTCTTCCACCGTCGGCTCTTCCTCGACAGGATCCTCGATGATCTCTTCTTCCGGCTCTGGTTCAGGCTCGGGTGCCGCGGCGGTCACATTTGTCGTGTCGGACAGGCTGACCAGCTCGATCGGCACATAGGGTGTCGTCTCGAGCAGATGGGCTGCCCGAGGCAGATAGATCACGCCCGCAGCAATAAAGCCGGCATGAACTACAAGCGAAACGACAAGACCGCGCAACGGATTAGCCCTCCACGGGATCCGTGATCACCTGAACACGCGTAAAGCCCGCAGCCTGAATATCTCCCAGAACCTGGGCGATATGCTGGCCATTGGCGGACGCGTCCCAGCGATAGGCGACCGGGTGATCCGTGCCGGATGCGGCGATGGCGCGAAGACGCGCGCTAAGCTCACCCAGCTCGACCTCGGTTTCCTGCAGGAAGATCGTACCCTCTGCCGTCAGTGTCACCGTGATCGGCTCCTCGATGGCGGGAAGTTGCTGGGCTTCCGTCTCGGGCATGTCGATCTCGATACCGACCGTCAGCAGGGGTGCGGTGACCATGAAAACGATGAGAAGCACCAGCATGACGTCGACAAAGGGCGTCACATTGATCTCGGCCTTGGGCTTCCAGCGGGCTCTGCCGCGTCCACCACCGCCGCTGTCGAGCGAAACGGCCATGACTATTTGCCTTCCCGGTCAGCGAGAGCGGAAAGCTCGTCGACAAACCCGTCAAGACGCGCGCCATACTTGCCGATATTGGCTGACAGCGCGTTGAAGAAAATAACCGCCGGGATAGCTGCCAGCAGGCCCAGCGCCGTGGCGAACAGTGCCTCGGCAATACCCGGCGCAACCACGGCCAGATTGGTGTTCTGTTCCGCGGCGATGGCGCGGAAGGCGTTCATGATGCCCCAGACCGTACCGAACAGGCCGACAAACGGCGCTGCCGAAGCGATCGTCGCCAGGATGCCCAGGCCGGTTTCCGCATTGTTCAGCTGGCGGCTGGCTTCAGCGCCCGCGGCCTTGGCGACACGACCGCCAGGCGCAGTGCCCTTCCACTCGCGCAGACCGGCTGCAAACGTATGACTGAACGGATCGCGCGGGTTCTTGGCAAATTGGTCTGCCAGGGCGTCCAGCGGACGACCGGACCAGAATTCGCGTTCGAAGACCTTGGACTTGCCGTGAAGGCCTTTCATCTGCAGCGACTTGTCGACAGCGATGGCCCACGACCAGATCGACATGAAGGCGAGAATGCCCATCACGCCCTTGACCACCCAGTCTGCGCGCATGAACAGGTCATAGAAGGAAAAGCCCTCTACCGCCTGGGCGACATCAACCACACTAGTTTCCATGAGTGTATTCCTTGGCTGCGTTCCGTCACAACGCGTCGGATACGCGACGCAACTCTTCAAACTCTCCCCGGCGTGCCGCGCGCCTTCCCCAATGCATTGCGACCTGGCTGGACAGCCAATGACGCAGGAATGCGGCAAATTTCTGATGTGATAGCACAAGACCCGCGCTGAATTGCAGACCCTTATCGCATGAGGCGAGAAGAAATCTATGCAACCCGTTACAGGGGCATAAAACTTCGGTCATTCCCGGGCGGTGCCTGATTGACCGCTCGTTCGGCAATGTCCCAGTGCTCGACGATTTTTCCGTCCTCGACACGGAACAGGTCACAAGCGCGATATTCATGGCCTCGAAAGTCAATGACCGAGAAAACGGCCGCAAAGTCATGATAGGCGACGACATCGGAGATGCAGACGTACCTCAAGGCATCGACGCGGCTCATTTCTTCATCCAGGAATTGAACGAAACCCTGATAGTCGGCCAGCATGTACGGGTTGTGCGTGATGAAACAATCGCGGTCGAGCCAGTCAGCGCAAGCAGCGACATTGCCGCCCGACAACACCTGGGACACGAAGCCGATCACGGCGGCATGTGTCTCTTTCGTATCCGCGGCAGCATCCAGAGCCCGTGTTCCGGCGACTCTGGTAAAGTCCGGATTGTCCCGCTCTACCTGCCTGTTGGTCACCTGGTGGACAATCCGACCAGTCGCCCCGGGCTCCATGCTCAAAAGGCTCATTGTGACCCATTGCACGCCCGGCGCCGGGAACTGGACCATATGCATGAACAGATAGGGGTCGTCCGGAAACGATCGAACAACTTCGAATTGGAAATTGGGCGGCGCAGACGGCCGTTCTTCGCCATACCTAGCATGACGCATTTCGTTCAATTCGCCAGTCAAGCCAGCTTGCTTGTTCATACGGCCTCCCCCAAAGCCAATATGAAAAGCGTAGCGGGTTTTGGTTAGCTGTCTACCGGAATAACCATATTCTGCCATTTCGCGGCCATGGATCTGGGAGGACGCTTGACCGCGCCATCCAGAGAGATGCACACCGCCTGGACATCTGCTGACGCAATCAGCGTCTCACCGCGCATCAAACGCTGTTCGATCATCAGTCGCGCGCCTTTCTGGGGCCGGAACAGGGTTTCCACCACCAGGGCATCGTCCACCCTAGCAGCGACTGCGAACTCGATCGACATCCGGCGCACGGCAAAGGCCAGCGGGTCGTCCGCCTGTGCCAGTTCAGAATGATGGATGCCCAGACAACGCAGACTGTCCGTGCGGCCTCGCTCGAAAAAGTGCAGATAACGGGCGTGATAAACGACGCCAGAGAAATCGGTGTCTTCGTAATAAACGCGAACCGGCAGACGATGGACCTTGTCGTCGCACAGAACGCCAGCCGTC
The DNA here is from genome assembly GCF_047123815.1 of Maricaulis sp. MIT060901. NCBI lineage: Bacteria > Pseudomonadati > Pseudomonadota > Alphaproteobacteria > Maricaulales > Maricaulaceae > Maricaulis > Maricaulis sp. MIT060901. The sequence continues at coordinate 2,488,661 of NZ_CP138920.1, read as the reverse complement.
GGCTCCAGGCTCATTTGCCACCTCCGAAAAGATCCATGTCCGCGGACTGCGGAATCTCGATGCCCATATGCTCCCAAGCCCGCGGAGCCGCCATGCGGCCACGCGGCGTACGCTGGATAAACCCCTGCTGGATCAGGAAGGGCTCGACCACATCCTCGAGCGCATCACGCGCCTCGGCCAGAGCCGCTGCCAGCGTTTCCACGCCGACCGGGCCACCCCGGAACGTATGCAGAAGCGCATGCAGATAGCGCCGATCAAGACTGTCCAGGCCGATCTTGTCGACCTCCAGCCGGCGTAATGCCCGGTCGGCCACCTCGGCCGAGATCTGTTCGGCGCCCTCGGCCTCGGCGAAATCGCGCACCCGGCGCAACAAGCGCCCGGCGACACGCGGGGTCCCGCGCGCCCGTCGGGCAACCTCCAGCGCGCCCTCCGGCGAGGCATTGATGCCGAATTTCGCGGCATTGCGCGCCACGATCGAGGCCAGCTCCGCGGCGTCGTAGAATTCCAGCCGGACCGGCACGCCGAAACGGTCACGCAGAGGTGTCGCCAGCAAACCGGCCCGTGTGGTCGCGCCCACGAGTGTAAAGGGCGGGAGGTCGATACGGACGGTGCGCGCTGAAGGCCCCTCCCCGATCACCAGATCCAGGCAGAAGTCCTCCATCGCCGGATAAAGGACTTCCTCCACAGCCGGAGAAAGGCGGTGGATCTCGTCGATGAAAAGCACATCGCGCGGCTCGAGATTGGTCAGGATGGCAGCGAGGTCGCCGGCCTTGGCGATAACCGGACCTGAAGTCGCCCGAAAACCGACACCCAATTCACGAGCGACGATCTGCGCCAGCGTCGTCTTGCCCAGCCCGGGCGGCCCGGAAAGCAGGACATGGTCCAGCGCCTCTTCACGGCGGCGCGCCGCCTCGACGAAGACCTTCAGGTTCTCGATCGATGCTTTCTGGCCAACAAAATCGCCAAAGGAAAGCGGACGCATCGCCTTGTCGCGATGATCGCCCGCCTGCATCTCAGCCTCGATTATCCGGTCGTCTTGTTCAGTCATGGTCCCCGGGATTGATCACAATCCGGTCTCCCGGATCAACCAGCGAATTCCCCTTGCCGAGATATTCGGCCATCTGTTCACCGGAAATATGGGCTGGCACATGTACGGCAACATGCCGCGCGCCGGCGAACCGGCCGCTCAGCTCGGCCTGTCCGGTTTCCGATTGCACGAACCAGATCGGGTACAGCACAACATCAATGTCCTCGTCATCAAGGACCGTGAAATCGGCTTCGTCGGGATTGGTATCCCCCAGATGCAGGACCGATGTCCCGCCCAGCTCGATGATGAAGGCATGATTGTCCATGCCCTCCATGTGGAACATCGGGACGGCACGCACGGAAAGGCCGTCCGGCAGCTCCGTCGCGCTGGCGCTCAGCTGGCTGCTGACCTGGTCCGGAGCCATCAGCACCAGCGCGTCATTCGCGGCGAGAGCCAGACCGGCTTCCCCGGCGTTGAAATGATCGCCGTGTTCATGCGTGAACAACAGGGCATCAACGCCGTCAACCTCGCCGGAAGCAGTGATCATGGCCTCGCGGTCATCGCTGGTGGGAACATGAAAACGCCCTTCGTAGACGTCCGTGAACAGGGCATCGAAAAGTACCTTGTTCTCGCCCTGGCTCACCATGACTCCCATATTGGCAACAAGGCGAATTTGGACAGTATCGGGGGTCGTGTCCGTCGTCGCGCACACGGTAGATGCCAACGCAAGCGCGCCGGCAAAAGCGGAAATCATGGAGCCAACTCCTTCAAAGACTGGCGAATGACTTCCCCGAGCTCCAAGCCTTCACCTCCATTACGCTGTACTGTCGCCACGGCTTGCCGGGCAACGGTCTCTGCATAACCCAGATTAAGCAGGGCCGATACGGCCTCCTCCCTCACAGCTCCGTCATCGGAGGAAGCCTTGCCGGAAGTGCTTGTCGCGCTCGGCGTAGTAGCGTGAGCAGGCAGGCCGATCCCCAGATTGCGCCCGACCGGCGGCGCCTTGTCCTTGAGTTCCGTGGCAATTCGCGTGGCCAGTTTCGGCCCGACACCCTTGGCCCGTCCGAACGTGGCCTTGTCACCCAGCGCCACCGCACTCGCGATCTCCGATACCGGCACAGCATCCAGAATGGCAAAGGCAGCCTTGGCGCCCACTCCCTGCACAGACTGAAGGTGCACGAACCAGGCCCGCTCCGTCTCATCCAGGAAACCAAACAGCTTGAAGGCATCTTCGCGGACATGCGTCTCGATGTGCATCTTCACCTGGGCGCCAACTTCCAGTCTCGCCAGGGTCTGTACACCTGCCGCCACAAGATAACCCACACCGTTGACGTCAATCACGGTCTCGTCCGCCCCGACCGCGTCAACGACACCCTTGAGCATTCCGATCATGCGACTTCCCCTCTCACATGGGTATTCCTGTTGTGGGCATGGCAGATGGCAATCGCCAGCGCATCTGCAGCATCGGCCGTGGCCTTCACGCCTGGCAGCAGGACACCGACCATGGCCGAGACCTGGGTCTTGTCGGCGCCACCTGTTCCAACCACAGCCTTTTTGACCAGGCGTGCGGCGTATTCGAACACGGGTCGGTCCGTGGAGGCCGGCGCGAGAAGCGCAGCGGCGCGCGCATGACCGAGCTTCAGTGCAGAGGAGGCATTCTTGGCCATGAAAGCTTCCTCGATGGCGCATTCATGTGGCTGGTATTCCTCGACCAGCTGCAGCACACCGCGGAAAATGACGGTCAGGCGATCGGACAGCGGCTGGTCAGTCGGCGGCTTGATCGTGCCATGCGCGACATGGCTCATGCGGTTTCCGGAAACGTCGATTACGCCCCAGCCCATACATCTCAGACCCGGATCGATCCCAAGCAAGCGTGTTCTTGATGTCATCAGCGCCTCCGGTTGTGACTAAACACTGCTCCGCACAAGAGAACAAGCCGTGAACATCAGAGAATCTCTGCAAAGTGGCTATTTAAAACGGCATTTTCTCGCAAGGGTAACAGCGCAATGAAAATCAGTCGCAAATATCATGACAATTATTCGCAAAAACATCGGTTAAGCGATTGATCCGTATTGATATTTTTTCTTGAACTTTTGTTTGCCCTGCTCGCGCGCCGCGCGTAGTCTTCTGACCAGAGCATATGCGTGACCGCGTCGGGCGGTCTTATGGCTACTGGGGAGACTATAAAATGGCTAAAAAGGGCAAAATGAGCCGTCGCTCATTCCTGACCCGCGTTGCAGGCGGCACGGTTGTTACCGGCACTGTTGCTGCAGTTGCGGGCGCGACGATGCTTCAGCGTTCCGTCGATGCAGATCCGGTTGATGCTGCAGCTCGCACCGGCATCACGGACAGCGATCCGAATGACTACGCAAACCACGGCTCCAGCTACACCGGTGTCACCGACAGCGATGGTGGTGCTTGCGCCGACACGTCCGGCTATGGCCGCGGCAATACCGGCTACACCGACAGTGATGGCGGCGCCTGCAGCGATCCGGGTGGTCGCGGTCGCGGCCCGGCATAGTCGGGTTCAATTCCAAGGGGCGGCCTGCACAACCGCCCCTTTTTCGTATCTTGCGGGGGACAACGGGCCCGCTGTGGCCCGCTAGCTAAATTGGGAGCAAGACATGGCTAAAAAAGGCAAGCTCAGCCGCCGTTCCTTCATGACCAGCGTGGCTGGTGGTGTCGCGGCGACCGGTGCGGTTGGCCTGGTTACCGGTGGTAGCCTGGCGCAGAACTATACCGGCCGCACGGACAGTGACGGTGGTACTTATGCCGACCGTTCCGGATATGGCCGCACGGGAATGACGGACAGTGATACAGGTGGCGGCAGCGATCGCGCCGGTTATGGTCGCGGCCGTTCAGGCCTGACCGACAGCGACCCCAGTGATGCTGTTGGCAATGGACGCGGACGCAGCGGAATTACTGACAGCGATCCCAGCGATCCGGCAGGCAATGGCCGCGGTCGCACCGGCCTCACCGACAGTGACCCCAGTGACCCGGTCGGCAATGGCCGTGGACGCTCCGGGGTCACGGACAGCGATCCGAGTGACCCCGCCGGCAATGGCCGCGGTTCGTCAACGGACAGCGACAGCGGTTCCTGTTCCGATCCGGGCGGCCGTGGGCGCGGTCACGTACAGCCAGGCACGACAGACAGTGATACGGGCGGCTGTGCCGACCCGGCCGGTCGCGGACGTTCGCGCCGCTACTAGACCTTTGGGTTGATGACGGACTTCCGGCCCGCCGGGAGTCCGTTCTCATTTGTGGAGACAGGTAATGGCTAAACGTGGAAAGATCTCTCGCCGCTCCTTTCTGGTGCGCGTAGCGGGCGGGTCCCTAACTCTGGGTGCTGGCAGCGTCGTCAGCGCGTGCGCGACAACAGGCTACACGGACGCAGACCCGTTCGATCCGATTGGCGGAGGCCGGGGACCTGGATCACGTGGCGTGACAGACGGCGATGCCGGCGCCTATGCAGACCCGGTCGGTCGCGGCCGAGGCGGCTATCGTTCCGGCATCACTGATGCCGATTCAGGCGCCTATGCCGACCCGGCTGGCAATGGCCGCGGTGGTTCCGGTGTTACCGACAGCGACAGTGGCTCCTATGCGGACCCGGCAGGCAATGGACGGGGCGGCTCGGGCATCACGGACAGCGATAGCGGTTCCTATGCAGATCCCGCGGGTAATGGCCGCGGCGGCCATCGCACCGGCATCACTGACAGTGACAGCGGAACCTATGCCGACCGTGCCGGAAATGGCCGCGGGCGCGGCTGTACCGACAGCGATACTGGCAGCTATGCAGACCCGGTGGGACGCGGTCGCTGCTGACCCCGTATCAACTGTAAAAACAAGGCTTCGCGACGATCTGTCGCGAAGCTTTTTTTCGTGCGCAAAATCAATTTCCACGCTTAGATGCCGGTATTGAAAATGGGGGAGTGAATCCATGAAACCCTGGGCCAAGGACGTTTTCGGCTATCTGTTCGATCCGGTCTCTGCGGAGGAGTTCTTTGCGCAATACCATGAGCGCAAGGCGCTGGTGAGCAAACACAAGGACGGAAACCGGTACCGCGATCTGTTGTCGATCGAGCGGATTGATGAACTGGTCTCCAGCATCAATTTCCAACCTGGCTCACTGGACATGACCCGCGCAGATCCGCCGGTGAACCGCGAAGACTATACGTTCAACTCCGGCGCCATTGACCGCGGCGGCGTCGCCCGCCAGTTTCAGCAGGGCGCAACGCTGATCCTGCCACAACTGCATGAGGTTGACGCCACCCTGGCAGATTTCTGTCGGGCCATGGAATCGCACCTGTCCTGCCATGTGCAAACGAACATCTATCTCACCCCGCCGGACGCGCAGGGCTTCAAGACACATTATGACGACCATGATGTGTTTGTCCTGCAGGTCTCCGGTTCGAAATCCTGGCGCCTCTACGACACGCCGGTCGACAAGCCCTTCCGTGGCGAGGGTTTCCGCAGCGGCGAACACGAGATCGGCGACCCGGTCGAGGAATTTGTCCTGGAAGCCGGTGATTGCGCCTATGTTCCGCGAGGCCTGATGCACGACGCGCTGACGCATGGTGACGAGGCCTCCCTGCACATCACCGTGGGCCTGATCGTGAAGACCTGGGCCGATCTGATGCTGGAAGTGATTTCCGAAGTCGCCCTGCGCCACCCGGAATTCCGCCAGTCCCTGCCAGTGGGTTTCGCACGGCCGGATTTCGACATGGAAAGCGTGCGCCCGCACTTCAAAAACCTGGTCTCGACCTTCGCGAAGGAAGCAGACCTGGACGAAGCCTTCCATATCTATGTGGACAATTTCATCCAATCGCGCCTACCCGCGACGGAAGGCACGATCGCCAATTTCCAGACGCCGACCGACCCGTCCAAACGCTATCGCCTGAAGGCCAATACGCCCTGGCGCATGGCCGAGGATGGCGAGGAGATCGTGATTATCACCTCGGGTGGAGAGATCCGTTTCCCGGCCAAGGCCGAGCCGGGCCTGCACACCCTGCTGGATGGTGGTGAAATCAGCCTGGCGACGTTCGCCAACCTGGACTCCAAAGACCAACAGGCGACCATTGGCCGCCTGTTCGCATTCGGTCTGGCTGAACCGGTCTGATACGAACCGGCCGTGGGGCGCTCGTCAGGCGAGCGCCTTGCGGACGGCATCGGCAACAGCCGGCGCTGTGATATTGAAATGCTCGTAGAGCTCGCCGGCCGGCGCGCTGGCACCGAATCCGGACATGCCCACAAACTGTCCCTTGCGTCCGATGATGCTGTCCCAGCCATAGCGCAGAGCCGCCTCTACACCGATCACCGGCAGATCTGTTCCCAGCACCTCGTCCTGGTAGGCCGCATCCTGATCGTGGAAGATATCCAGGCACGGCGCGGATACGACCCGAACGGCAATTCCCTCCTCGGCCAGCTTGGCCTGGGCTTCAACAGCCAGTGAAACCTCCGAACCGGTCGCCACGATAACCGCCTTGGCGTTGTCCGCATCGCGCAGGACATAGGCCCCGCGGCTGGACAGGTTCTCAAAACCGTCATCCTCACGCAGGAAGGGCAGTTTCTGACGCGACAGTGCCAGAACGCTCGGACCATTGTCGCGCTTGAGTGAGAGCTCCCAGGCTTCCGCGGTCTCCAGCGCATCGGCCGGACGGAAGACGTGCATGTTTGGAATAGCGCGCAGGGACGCCAGTGTCTCGACCGGCTGGTGGGTCGGCCCATCTTCGCCCAGACCGATGGAGTCATGGGTCAGAACATAGACTACCGGCTGTTCCATCAACGAGGACAGGCGCATGGAGCCACGGCAATAATCGGCAAAGACCAGGAAGGTCGCGACGTAAGGCGTGACACCGCCATGCAGTGCCATACCGTTCGCACACGCTGCCATGCCATGCTCGCGCACACCGAAATGGATGTACGGGCCGGCATAATCATCAGCAGAAACAGCACCGCCATGGGTGGTCTTGGTCAGGTTGGACCCGGTCAGATCCGCAGACCCACCAATCAGGCCTGGCCAGCTGCGGATGATCGCTTCCAGCGTCTTGCCCGAAGCCGCCCGGGACGCCAGATCGGGACGTTCTTCTGCCACCTGCTTGCGCCAGGCGGAAAGCGCTTCAAGACCCGCTTCGCCCGGCTCACCGGAAAGCTGGGCAACCAGCTCGTCGGCCTTGTCGGTGGACGCCAGGCGATCTCGCCAGGCTTCATGAGCTTCCGGGGATCCGACAGCACGCCAGTTCTCATAGACCTCGTCCGGGACAACAAACGGCGCGTGATTCCAGCCCAGCGCCTTGCGTGCGCCTGCGATTTCTTCCTCGCCCAGCGGCGCACCGTGGCTGCCAGCTGTGCCGGCCTTGGTCGGCGCACCGAAACCGATCGTGGTCTGACAGGAGATCAGTACCGGCTTGTCGCTCTGGCGCGCTTCGGAGAGCGCCTGGTCGATCGCGTCCATGTCATGGCCATCAACGCGCGCCGTCGCCCAGCCCGCGGCCTCGAAACGCTTGAGAACATCGGTGGACTCCGAAACGCTGGTCGCACCATCGATGGAGATTTCATTGTCGTCCCAGAGCACACAGAGACGGTTCAGCTTGAGATGACCGGCAATCGAGATGGCTTCATGGCTGATGCCTTCCTGGAGGTCACCATCGGAAGCGATAACCCAGGTACGGTGATCAACGAGGTCATCGCCATATTCCGCGTTCAGCATGCGCTCGGCCAGCGCCATGCCGACCGCCATGGAAATGCCCTGCCCCAGCGGGCCTGTGGTCGCTTCCACACCCGGTGTGTGACCATATTCCGGGTGTCCGGCGGTCAGCGATCCCATCTGACGGAATTTACGAAGCTCATCCATCGTGATGTCTTCAAAGCCGGTCAGGTGCAGCAGGGAGTAGATCAGCATGGAGCCGTGGCCGGCAGACAGGATGAACCGATCCCGGTCAGCCCAGCCCGGCGCGGCCGGGTCAAACTTCATGTGGCGCGCCCAAAGCACGGTGGCCACATCTGCCATACCCATCGGCATGCCCGGATGTCCGGAATTAGCCGCCTGCACTGCATCCATCGACAGGGCGCGGATTGCATTGGCCATGTCAGTGTATTGCGAACCGATATTCGTGCTCATGATCGCCTCTTTAAGATCCGCTGTCCGTGTAGCGGGATTCGGAGTGGGATGAAGCCTTACCGGCCCCCAAAACCGGTCCGGTCCAGCAACGCTTTTGTGGACGCGTCGTACTCTTTCGTATCGCCTTTGAGAATACCCGTTGTCAGGACTTTCCCGAGCTCGACGCCCCACTGGTCGTACGGATTAATTCCGTAGACAACACCTTCAACGAATACCTTATGCTCGTGCAGGGCAATCAGCGCGCCCAACGTCGCCGGATTGAGATCGTCCAGCAGCAGCATAGCGGAGGGGCGCCCGCCCGGCATGGATTTGTGGCTCGCCAGCTCGCCTTCGTCTGCCGTGTCCAGCTGGCGACCATCCAGGAGCGCTGCGCCCTGGGCCGCCATGTTCGCTGCCAGTGCGCGTTCGCGGGCATCCTCGCTGGCGAAGTGACGTTTCACGCCGATGAAGTCGACGGGAACGATATCCTTGCCCTGGTGCAGCCACTGGAAGAAGGAGTGCTGGATCTCGGTACCGGCTCCCCCCCAGACCAGGGCGCCACCCGCAGTTGGTGCGGGCTCTCCGTCCACGGTCACGGACTTGCCCAGCGATTCCATTTCCAGCTGCTGGAGATAATCCGCCAGCTTCCCAAGACGAGCGGAATAGGCCGCAACACAGCGGCTGGGATAACCCAGCGCGACCCGGTTCCACGCATCGACCAGGCCTTTCAACACCGGCAGGTTCTGGGCAAGGGGAGCTGTGGCGAAATGCGTATCCATCTGTCGGGCACCCTCGCGGAAAGCTGCGAAGACTTCCGGCCCCAGACCAATTTCCAGACTCAGCCCGACCGCGCTCCAGACAGAATAGCGACCGCCCACCCAATCCGGGAAGTCAAACACGCGCTCCGCCGGAATGCCAAAGGCCGCCGCCTTGTCCGGCGCCGCGGATGCTGCAGCGAAATGTCCCCCGAGCCGGTCTTCAGCGACATACGCGGACAACCAGGCGCGAGCCGCCTCTGCCCCCATCAGGGTTTCCTGGGTCGAGAAAGACTTGGACGCGACGATGAAAAGAATGCTCTCCGGATCCGCACCCTCGACCGCGAGGCGAAGATCACTGGGATCAAGGCTCGCGACAAATCGCATTTCCGGTCCGCCATCAGCGAACTCGGCCAGGGCATCCGCAATCAGCCGGGGACCCAGATCAGAGCCGCCGATACCGATATTGACGACGCGGGAAATCGCCTTGCCGGACGGCTGATACTCTCCTGCCCTTACCGCACGAGCAAATTCACGTGTCTGGGCCTGGGTACGCTCAACCAGTTCGGCGGCATCAGAACCGTCGATTTTCGCGCCTTCACGATAGGCCATGTGCAGCGCCGGCCGGCCTTCGGTCGCATTGACGATGCCGCCGGACAGCAGAGCATCGCGATGGCTGGAAAGGTTCAAGCCTTCGGCGAAGTCCAGCAATGCCGTCAGCGCGGCCGGATCGAGACACTGCTTCGTCAGATCCAGTTCGACACCTGCTGCGTTGAACACCCAGTCGGAGAGCGCGTCGCCCCGCCCGTCCACGATGGAACGAAGGGAGCCGCCAGCCAGACGGTCTGCATGGGTTTTCAGGGCGTCGAGAGACATGGGGGACTACCTCGTCAATTCGGTAAAACTCAGGCGTATCGCTCAGGCGACAACGACATGTTTACGCTAACACAGATCTGAGTCGAGTAATTTGTCGGCTTCGATCAGGGCACCGATAATGTGATAGGGCGTGCTCGCAGGCATGTCGTCGCCAACCGGATTTCCGGCGCCGTCAAAATGCTCGATCCACCCGCCGGGCAAGGATACAGCGAAGTGCTTGTCCAGCATGGCCCGCCCCGCCATTTCCAGGGCCACGTCAGCTCCCTCAAATCCCCGTGTCTTCGCCACACAGGCCGCGCGGAACCACTCATTCTGCATCCAGGTGCGGGTTCCGTGCTCGGACACAACACCCGTCTCGTCCATTGAGCTGATCAAAAGCCCGCTCGACGGATTTATCCCCATCCTCATGGCATTTCGGAACAAATGCTCGGCAGCAGGGCTGATATCCTCGCCACTCAGCAGGGCGTACTTGTTCAGCAGCCACACCCATTCAAACATATGCCCGGGCTCGGCAACCGGCCCGGTTTCGGCGGACAGGCGTTTCAGATCACTCTCGAAAAACTCGAAGAGAACGCCGTGATCTTTCGAATAAAATCTCTGATGAAAGAGAGCGTGGATTTCAGTGGCTCGCGCCAGTCCACCCTTGCCTCCCGCCTGCCGGAAAATCATCAGCGCTTCGAACAAGTGCATGTGTGGATTCTGCCGCCTGGGTACATTCCCCGCCCCGACCGCTTCGATATATCCGCCTGTGGGATGGCACATGCGCGTGTCCAGAAACTCCAACAAATCGTCGCAGTCCTGCAGATATCTGGGATCACCGGTGACTTCGGCCAGGAAGCTTGCAGCCAGAAGAATGAAGGCGTGATCATAGAGGTCACGCAGGTCCGAGATAATCTCGCCACGGGCATTCAGACGATGGGCATAGCCCCCATCGGGATGGCGCGCATGTTTTTGCAGATAGTCCCAGCCAGACTGAGCGGCCTCCAGTCCATCACACCAGCCGCGAAGGTGAGCCCGGGCGAACGTGTAAATCTGACGTGCCTGAACCCTAACTCGTCGGTCAGCATCGCGTCGAGGTTCGCCCCTAGCGTCAAAGACTTCGAAAAAGCCGCCGGTCTCGGGATCGAGCGATTTCTCGCGCCAAAGCGGGAAGAATGAATGAACACCCCAGTCAGCCAGTGCCTTTACAGTGTCCATCCCACTCCCCGATCTCAGCTGGACAATCAAGCGTTAGCCATGTCCTCGTCGGAAATGTCGAAATTTGCGTAAACATTCTGGACGTCATCGCAGTCTTCGAGCGCTTCCATCATCTTCATCAAGGTATCAACCTTGTCACCTGGAACCTCGATCAGGTTCTGCGGCTTCCAGATGATTTTGGCAGAAGACGGGTCCTCGAACTGTTCGGAAAGCGCGGAGACAACTTCCATCAGATCTTCACGCGCCGTGAAGATGACGTGCTGGCCCTCGTTTTCCTCATCACCCTGTTCGGATGCAACATCTTCGGCGCCGGCCTCGATGGCCGCTTCCATCATCGTGTCCTCGTCAGCCTTGGACAGCGGGTAGCGGATCTCGCCGACATTATCGAACATGAAAGCCACGGAGCCTGTTTCGCCCATGTTTCCGCCATTCTTGGCAAAGGCGGTGCGGACTTCGGCGGCTGCACGATTCTTGTTGTCCGTGGAGACTTCCACGATCACCCCGATACCGGCCGGCCCGAAACCCTCGTAACGGATGTCTTCATACGTATCCGCATCACCGCCGGACGCCTTGTCGATGGCTCGCTGGATATTGTCCTTGGGCATGGACTGGCCCTTGGCGTTGGCAACAGCCAGGCGCAGACGCGGATTGGCATCAGGATCAGGGCCACCCAGTTTCGCAGCGATCGCGATCTCCTTGGAGAGGCGCGAGAACAGCTTGGAACGCACCGCGTCCTGACGACCTTTGCGGTGCTGGATATTCGCCCATTTGGAATGTCCGGCCATTGTACAATCCCTTTGTGTAACAGTCTTTGTCCGCTTAATACCGGCTCCGCCAATTTATGGCTACCGGGTGATCACATTGATTGCCGCGTCAGAGCAGGTCGAGTCGCCCCTCGGTCCGCAGGGTCTCCACGAGTTTCTTGACGTCCTGGTCATTGGCCATGTCAGCCACGAGGACCGCGTCCTCGGTTGCGACCACCATGATGCGATCACAGCCGATGACACCCACACGCGCACCCGTCGAATAAACAAGGCTGCGCCGGGTATCGATCAGATGCGTATCGCCAATCATCACATTGGCGCTCTCATCCTTCTCGCTGACATCCCAAAGTGAAGACCAGGAACCGACATCGGACCAGTCGAAATCGGCCGGCACGACCGCGGCGCGATCAGTTTTCTCCATCACGGCATAGTCGATGGAATCTGACGGACAGGCGGCAAAGGCATCAGCGTCGAGACGCGATACAATTTCCTCCCGGCTCGCATCGCCAAGCGCCCGTCGGCAGGCGGACAGGATCTCCGGCTGCAGCTTCTCCAGCTCGGCGCGCATCGTGCTCGCCTTGAACAGAAAAATCCCTGCATTCCAGTAATAGCGACCGTCCGAGAGGAATTTCCTGGCCGTGGCCAGGTCCGGCTTTTCAGTAAACGCCTCGACCTTGTAACCCTCGCCCTGCGCCCTGCCGCGGCAGATATAGCCAAATCCCGTCGCAGGACCCGTCGGGCGAATACCGAAAGTGACGATATTGCCTGCTGCGGCCAGGTTGGCTGCGCGCGAAACCGTCACGCGGAAAGCTTCCTCATCCTTGATGTGGTGATCGGCTGGCATGAGCAAGACCAGAGCGTCATCGCCATGGTTCTGCGCCACCATCTCCGCCGAGACGGCTGCGACAGCCGCTGTATTGCGCGCCATCGGCTCTACCACGTAGGAGATATCGTCCCGATCCTTGCCAAGCAGGTCGCGAGCACCGTCGAGCTGGTCACCACCGAGGACGATCACCGGTGGGTGAAATGCCACTTCATCGCCTTGCTGTGCTCGCCGCACCGTCGCCTCGATCATGGAGATATCAGAGACCAGTGAAGTGGTCCTAGAAATTCGGACAGGTTGCTAAGGTGTATCCCGACCCGCATGGAGGGATACGAGATGACGAGACGTCGGAAGTTCACAGATCAGTTCAAAGCGAAGGTTGCGCTTGAGGCGCTGCGTGGGGACCGGACGATCCAGGAGATAGCGGCTCGGCACCAGGTTCACCCGAACCAGGTGAGCATGTGGAAACGTCAGGCTGTCGAGGGCATGGCGGACGTGTTTGCGCGTGGCGGCAAGACTGACGGGCCAAGCGAGGCGGAGGTCAAGGAGCTGCACGCCAAGATCGGGAGGCTGGCGGTGGAGAACGATTTTTTATCACAAGGGCTCAAGCGATGAGCCCTGCGGAGAAGAAAGCGTTGATCCGCCGCGACCATGAAGCGCTGAGCATCAGCCAGCAGTGTCGGCTGGTGAAGCTGAGCCGGTCATCCTTCTATTATGAACCGGTTGGTATCGACGCGGTGACGCTGGACGTGATGAAGTCGATCGACCGGGTGTTCACGAAGTATCCCTTCTTCGGGTCGCGCCAGATCGCTGCGTATCTGCGCCGGGAAGCGATCATCGTTGGACGCCACCGGGTGCGGCGGTTGATGGCGAAGATGGGGCTGGAAGCGATCTACAAGCGGCCGCGAACCAGCCAGCCGCATCCCCACCATCGGATCTATCCGTATCTGCTCCGGGGCATGGCGGTCGAACGGGCCAACCAGGCCTGGTGTGCCGACATCACCTTCATCCCGGTCCGCCACGGCTTCCTCTATCTGGTGGCGATCATGGACTGGGCGACGCGCAAGGTCCTGAGCTGGCGGCTCTCCAACACGATGCATGCGGACTTCTGCGTCGAGGCACTGCAAGACGCCATCGCCCGCTTCGGCCCACCGCAGATCATGAACACGGATCAGGGCAGCCAGTTCACCGGGGCGGCCTGGATCACCACGCTCAGTGAGGCCGGGGTCCAGATCTCGATGGATGGCCGCGGCCGCTGCATGGACAATATCTTCATCGAGCGACTGTGGCGGTCATTAAAGCAGGAGGCGATCTATCTTGAGGAGCTGAACGATGGCTTCGCTGCGCATCGGACCATCAAAAACTGGATGATCTTCTACAACACAGAGCGGCCTCATTCCGCCCTCTTGCGGCGTACGCCGCAAGAGGCATACTGGGGCTCAAGAGACGAAAAACAGGCGGCATGACAACAATCCCGGATACACCTTAACTCAGCCGCCAAACTGTCCGGAAAACCGGGACCACTTCACAGTGCATGCACCTGTTTCGGGCGCGCAGCGCGGGAGAGCGGCCACAATCGCGTACCGGCGCCTCCGGACATGATGACGGGGACGATCTCGCTCATTGAATCTGCCTTTTCGATCGTTTGTTTTCTGGCCTTCCGGGAACGACAATTACCGCGGCACGGCAATGGCTTGGCGCAAACTAATCACGACTCTCCGACGAGGGGAACCGCTTGCGAGTGGACAGACCGGGCCCGTTCCGGTTCACTGCTGGACGAGCGGGTTGGGGGAAATCATGCGCACTCTTGTCTTCATCTTTGCAATCGTCAGCATTCTCGTGGCGATCCTATTGCTCTGGCCAGCCCGGTTTGACCCCGCCTATTGGGACGAAAGCGAACCACCAGCGCTCGAAGGCGTGCTGGAGCCGAGGGGCCGCCTCGCCGGCATCGAGGAGATCGGGCGTGGCATAGTCAGCAATTCCGAGGATATCGCACTCGCCGACGACGGCTCAGTCTGGGCCTCACAGCATGATGGCAGTGTCGTGCGTTTAGCCCGTGACCGTGACGGCAGCTGGCAGGTCGCTGAACGAGTCCAGGTCTCCACCCTGCCCGCTCTTGGCCTGCAATGGGATGCGCAAGGCCGCCTGATCGTGGCCGCGTCCGATGGCATGTACGCCGTAACCCCCGGATCCGACCAGGTGGAAACCCTGACCCTGACAGCCGGGGATCGCCCGCTTGGTTTCGCTGACGATCTGGATATCGCTGCGGACGGCATGATCTATTTCACCGAGGCCAGCTGGAAATGGGCTAATGATCCGCACCTGCGCACCTATGCCTATGACATGGCTGAAAACCGGCCTTATGGAGCGCTGGTCTCGCTGGACCCGCAGACCGGGGAAACCGAGATCCTCGCCGACGAAATGTACTTCGCCAATGGTGTCGCGATGTCAGCGGACGGTCGCTCGGTCTTTGTGCTGGAAACCTATCGCTATCGCCTTTCGCGCTACTGGCTTGAAGGGCCGCAAGCGGGTCAGCTGGAGCTGGTGGCGGACAATCTGCCAGGCATTCCGGACGGGGTCATGGGCGATGGCCAGGGCCGACTCTTTATCGCCATGGATACCCAGCGTGTCCCGTTGCTGCGCTTCTTGCACCGCAATCCATTCCTGACCCGTCTGATCACCAAGTTTCCCGATGATGTCTGGATCCGCGCCGGCGCCCCGCGCGCCTTCGTCTTGGTGCTCGACGAGGACGGCAATTACCTCGACAGTTTCCACGATCCGGACGGCCGCTTCGGCCTGCTGGCCAATGCGGTCCCGGATGATGAGGGCAATCTCTGGCTCGGCTCGCTGACGGCCGACGTCATCGGCCGCATGGAGCTTCCAGCGGAATTGCGCGACTAGCGCTGATTGTGCTGGCGCTGGATCTCGCCCTTGATCCATTCATAGGTGATTTCCATGCCCTCGCGCAGGCTCTGCGACGGTGCCCAGCCCAGTTTCTCGGCAATCAGGCGATTGTCGGAATTGCGCCCCCGAACGCCCAGCGGCCCCGGGATATTGCGGATATCCACGGGCTTGTCAGCAATGTCGATGACCATGCGTGCAAGATCATTGATCGAGATCATCTCCTCGGAGCCGATATTGACCGGGCCTTCAAAGTCAGAGCGCAGCAGACGGATCGAACCTTCCAGACACTCATCGATATAGAGGAATGAACGCGTCTGCAGGCCGTCGCCCCAAACCTCGATCTCGCCACCATCCGCGGCCAGTGCCACCTTTCGGCACATGGCGGCCGGAGCCTTTTCCTTGCCCCCATCCCAGGTCCCCAGCGGGCCGAAGATATTGTGGTAACGCGCCACCCGGCATTCCATGCCGTGATTGCGGTTGTACGCCAGGTAAAGCCGCTCGGAGAAAAGCTTCTCCCAGCCATACTCGCTGTCCGGATTGGCGGGATAGGCGCTGTGCTCGGCACAGTTCGGATTGTCCGGGTCGAGCTGGTTATGCTCCGGATACATGCAGGCGGACGACGAGTAGAAGACCCGCTTGATATTGCGCTTGTGGCAGGCGTCCAGAACGTTGAGATTGATCGTCGCCGAATTGTGCATGACGTTGGCGTCGTTTTCACCGGTGAAGATATAGCCGGCGCCACCCATGTCGGCCGCCAGCTGATAGACCTCGTCAAAACGACGGTCGATCACCTCACGCACCACACGTTGGTCCCGCAAATCCCCAATCATGAAGTCATCGGCCACAGTGTCCGCATGCTCGTGGAATTTCACGTCCACACCGCGAACCCAGAAGCCCTCGTCCTTCAGTCGCTTGACGAGATGGCCGCCGATAAATCCGCCGGCTCCACAAACAAGAGCGGTCTTTTGCGTCATGTGTTTTTCCCCCAGGCACAGTCCGGCGGAAATAGTCCACAGCGCGTCAGACAGGTCAACAACTTGTGGCGAAAAACGAGCCTAAACACATATTTCTACATGTGTTTCAATCGGGAACGTGTGTTGCGAGCAGTCCGCCAACCCGAATGGGCGAAACGGCGGTCGCCAGACCATCCGGCCCTGTATCGACCATCACGCCGCAAAGCGTCGCCTCTCCGGTTGCCGGCTCGAAACGCGAAGAGCGCATGCGTGTAGTAAAACGACGGACCGGTTCTTCCTTGTCCATGCCGATGACGCTGTCATAGTCACCGCACATGCCAGCATCAGTCTGGTAGCCTGTGCCGCCCGGCAGGATGCGCGTGTCGGCCGTGGGAATATGTGTGTGCGTGCCAACGACCAGGCTCGCCCTGCCATCGCAGAAAACCCCCATGGCATTTTTCTCGCTGGTGGCCTCGGCGTGCATGTCGACCAGGACAGCATCGGCCACAACGCCCATCGGCGCTGCAGCCAGTTCGCGCTCAATCGCTGCAAACGGGTCGTCCAGCGTCTCCATGAAAAGATTGCCCATGACATTGACCACGAGCACGCTCTCGCCCTTGGCCGTCTGGAACAGGTTGGCGCCACGTCCCGGTGTCGAGCCTACCGGATAGTTGGCCGGTCGCAACAAACGCGGCTCGCGCTCAATATAGGTCAGCGCTTCGCGCTGGTCCCAGGCGTGGTTGCCCAGGGTCAAAACGTCAGCGCCATAATCGAAAAGCTGGTTGCAGATGCGTTCGGTAACACCGAATCCAGCTGCCGCATTCTCGGCATTGATGACGACAAAATCCAGCGCAAGCTCGCCCTTGAGACGCGGAAGGTGTTCCTCCACAGCCCGTCGCCCTGCCTTGCCGACAATATCTCCGAAAAACGCAATCCGCATCGTGATGCTCCAGAAACCTGATCAAAGGATATGCACCCTGATCGGGTAAAGGCCAAGTCAATCAGGGCACTCTCATACACCCCTCGCCGCCTGAACTTGCAAAAAGCCTCACGGCGACACTAAGTTGGCCGCGTCTTCCGTTTACATGGTCTGATCCAGCATGTTCAGTGACAGCGCGCCTATCTCCCTGAAACTTCCACCAAGGACGCTCGCGCTCGTGGCAGTGTTTCTGTTGACGGTGCCAGCAATCCTGATTGCGATCACCATGCTCCAGCCAATGGTCGATCCCAAATGGATGTATCTGGATGTGATCGCGGCCGCCCGCGAGGCGGAGGAGTGCTGCCACGTCACCTTTGGAGCCATGTCGCAGCTGGGCATACTGCTGTGGGCCTGCGTCGCGGCCATTGGACTGTTTACCGCGCTCATTCTTTGGGTGCGAGGTGAACGCGGAGGCTATTTCGCGCTGGCCCTTTTTGCAGGCCTGCTCAATGGCTGGCTGGCCCTGGACGATGCCCTGCTGCTGCACGAAAGCATCCTGCCAGGCCTGGGCATTCACCAGTATGTGGTGCTGGGGTCCTATGTGGTGCTGGGCGTGGGCTATGTGCTGTCAGGCGTGCGCATTCTTTTGCGCAGTGACTGGTGGCTGCTGGCCATCGCACTGATGGCCGTTGCTGGAAGCCTGGGCCTCGACCTTGTCGTGTACGACCGCTCTACCACGGCCGTCGTGCTGGAGGACGGGCTGAAGTTCTACGGCCTCTTCGTCTGGGCTGGCTATCATGTCAGCCTGTTGACACTGATTCAGTTGCGCGCGCCTCAGGCCGGCTCATAGTCCAGGATCGGCCCCAGCGCCCGCTCACTCTCCGCCAGCGTCCAGCCCTTGCGGCGGGCATAGTCCTCGACCTGGTCGCGCTGTATACGCCCAACTGCGAAATAGTGACTGTCCGGATGCGCCAGATAGAGCCCCGACACCGACGAGGCCGGGGTCATCGCAAAACTGTTGGTGAGCCCGATACCGATGCGCGTCTGCGCTTCGAGCAGGCTGAACAAGGTGCGTTTTTCGGAATGGTCTGGCTGTGAAGGATAACCCGGCGCCGGCCGGATGCCGTCATAGGCTTCGGCAATCAGCTCCGCATTGGAAAAGCGCTCGCGTTGCGCATACCCCCAGTGCTTTGTGCGCACCTGTTCATGCAGCCACTCTGCCGCGGCTTCCGCCAGACGATCGGAAATCGCCTTGAACATGATCGAGGAGTAGTCGTCCTGCTGGGCATCAAGCGAGGCCACGAATTCGGGATTGTCACCTGCGGTGACGGCAAACCCGCCCATGAAATCCTCTACGCCCTTGGGCCCTACAAAATCGAACTGGCAGAGGCTGGGCTTGTCGCCCTCCTTGCTCATCTGCTGGCGCAGGCCATGGAAACGCGCCCGTTCGCTCGCACGGCTCTCGTCGGCGTAAAGCACAACATCATCGCCCTCGCGATTGGCCGGCCAGAAGCCGATGACGCCCCTGGGGGCGAGGAGGCCCTCGTCGATGATGCGTTGAAGCATGCGCTGGCCGTCGGCGAGAAGATTGCGGGCTGCCTCACCGCGCCTTGGATCTTCCAGGATCGCCGGATAGGTGCCCTTGAGCTCCCAGGTGAAGAAAAATGGCGTCCAGTCGATATAGTCGACCAGCGTGCTGACCGGGATGTCGAAATCCTGCACGCCCGGCTGTTTCGGAGCTGGCGCCTGATAGCTGGCCCAGTCACAGGACCAGGCTTTTTCGCGCGCCTGGGCCAGGCTCAGGCGGGACTTGGCCGTCCGTGCCGCCAGACGGCGCTCACGGATCCTGGCGAGATCCGCCTTAACATCCGCCGCATAGCTATCGCGACGGTCCGACAACAGGGTTGAAACCACGCCAACCGCTCGGCTGGCATCGAGTACGTGCACGACCGGTGCGACATCAATTTTCGGGTCGATCTTCACCGCTGTGTGCGCTGGGCTGGTCGTGGCGCCACCGATGAGCAGCGGGATGTCGATCTTCTGACGCTCCATCTCGGAGGCGACAAACACCATCTCGTCGAGCGATGGGGTGATCAGGCCTGACAGGCCGATAATATCGGCTTCCTCGTCGAGCGCGGTTTCCAGGATTTTCTCGCAAGGCACCATCACGCCCATGTCGACGACCTCATAACCGTTACACTGGAGAACGACGCCAACGATATTCTTGCCGATATCGTGCACATCCCCCTTCACCGTCGCCATGATGACCTTGCCGGCAGATTTGGAGGCCTGGCCACTTTCGGCCTTTTCCTTCTCCATGAAGGGGATGAGGTGTGCGACTGCCTGTTTCATCACTCGCGCCGACTTCACCACCTGTGGCAGGAACATCTTGCCCTCGCCGAACAGGTCGCCAACGACATTCATCCCGTCCATCAACGGGCCCTCGATGACATGCAGCGGACGTTCAAACGAGAGGCGTGCCTCTTCGGTATCCTCGACGATGAACTCATTGATGCCGTGCACCAGCGCGTGTTTCAGACGCAGGCCAACATCCTGCTCGCGCCAGGACAGATCGCGCGTCATCTCGGCGCCCTTGCCCTGCCCGCGATACTTCTCGGCTGTCTCCAACAGTCGGTCCGTCGCATCGTCGCGGCGATTGAGGATCACATCCTCGACCAGCTCGCGCAGCTCCGGATCGATGTCGTCATAAATATCCAGCTGGCCGGCATTGACGATGCCCATATCCATGCCCGCACGCACGGCGTGGAACAGGAAGACCGAGTGCATGGCACGGCGCACCGGCTCATTGCCGCGGAAAGAGAAGGAGATGTTGGAGAGGCCGCCGGAGACATGACAGCCGGGCAGTTCCGCGCGGATACGGCGCGTCGCGTCGATGAAGGCGACAGCGTAGTCGTTGTGTTCTTCAATACCGGTGGCAACCGCGAAGATGTTCGGGTCGAAAATGATGTCTTCCGGCGGGAAACCGACCGTATCGACAAGCAGGCGATAGGCCCGCTGGCAGATCTCGAACTTGCGGTCCGCCGTCTCGGCCTGACCGGTTTCGTCAAACGCCATGACGACCACGGCGGCGCCATAGGACAGACAGGCGCGTGCCTGTTCGAGGAAGGGCGCCTCGCCTTCCTTCAGGCTGATCGAATTGACCACGGCCTTGCCCTGGACGTTTTGCAATCCGGCCTCGATGACCTCCCATTTGGAACTGTCGACCATGACCGGGACCCGCGCGACATCCGGCTCACCAGCGATCATACGCAGGAATGTGGTCATGGCCTCGACACTGTCGAGCAGGCCCTCATCCATGTTCACATCGATGATCTGGGCGCCATTCTCGACTTGCTGGCGCGCAACGGATACCGCTTCGGAATAGTCGCCTTCGGTGATCAGCCGTCGAAAACGAGCCGAGCCGGTCACATTGGTGCGTTCGCCAATATTGACGAAGGTGGAGACGAGTAAGGTCATCGTCGTTTCACTCAGGCCGATAGTTCGAACGGTTCGAGACCGGACAATCGCATGCTCGCAGACGCCGCCCGGACCTGGCGTGGCGCGGCGTCTCGCGCCTGGCGCGCAATCTCGGCGATGTGCGCAGGCGTGGTGCCGCAACACCCACCGACAATATTGACCAGCCCCGATTGCGCCCAGTCGGACAAGTGGCTGGCCGTCTCGTGAGGTTGTTCGTCATACTCGCCCATATCATTGGGCAGGCCCGCATTGGGATAGGCCAGCACGCGAGTGTCCGCGACGCGAGAAATCTCAGCGATATACTGACGCATGTCGGCCGCGCCAAGGGCACAGTTCAATCCGATCGCCCAAGGCTTGGCGTGGCGCACGGAATACCAGAAGGCCTCGGCAGTCTGTCCGGATAGTGTGCGGCCGGAGCGGTCGGTGATCGTGCCGGAGATCATGATTGGAACGTCCTGCCCCGTCTCATCACGCAGATCCAGCACGGCCTTGATCGCGGCTTTCGCGTTCAGCGTGTCAAAGATCGTCTCGACGAGGAAGAAATCAACAAATGGCTGCATCGCTCGAGCCTGTTCCAGGTAAGCATCGCGGACTTTGCCAAAATTGGTGTCCCGATAGCCTGGATCGTTGACGTCCGGCGAAATCGACAGTGTTTTGTTCGTCGGGCCAATCGCGCCGGCCACACCCTTGGCAATCCCCGTGGCCTCGGCTGCAGCGTCAGCCGCCTCGCGGGCCAATCGCGCGCCGTCCCTGGCAATCTCTGCGGCCAGTTCTTCCATCCGGTAGTCAGCCTGGGCAATGCGGGTGGCAGAGAAGGTATTGGTCTCAATAATGTCTGCGCCTGCTGCAAAATAGGCAGCATGAATGGCGCGCACAGCATCCGGGGCCGTCAGGTTGAGAATGTCGTTATTGCCCTGGATCGGCACGGGCCAGTCCGCGAAACGCTCCGCGCGATACCCGTTTTCATCCAGCTTCAGATCCTGGATCTGCGTGCCCATGGCACCGTCCAGGATCAGAACCCGATCCTGGCCGATACGGGCGAGTTGGTCTGCATTGCTCATACTGATATCTCCCGAGCGGTTTGAGCCTTTGGGCGAACCCCCAACAAGCGGCAGGTCGACAATGCGAGCTCGGCACGATTGAGCGTGTAGAAATGGAACCCGTCCACACCGCCTTCAGACAATTTTTCAACCAGGTTGGCCGCCACATGCGCTGTAACCAGCTGACGCGTGGACGCGTCATCCTCGAGGCCTTCATACAATTCATGCAACCAGGCAGGCAGCGTTGTTCCGCACAGTCCCGCGATGCGCTTCAGACCGACAAAGTTCGGCTGCAGCATGATGCCGGGGATAATTGGCACAGTTATACCCGCGCGGACGGCTTCATCCCTGAACCGGAAGAACACGTCGGGATAAAAGAAGAACTGCGTGATCGCACGCGTGGCCCCCGCATCGATCTTCGCTTTGAGCAAATCAAAGTCGTGCTGCTGGCTCGGGCTTTCAGGGTGATTTTCCGGATAGCAACCGACCGAGATCTCGAAATCAGCAATATTTCGAATACCCGCCGCCAACTCCGCCGCATTTGCGTAACCATCCGGGTGCGGTACATAGCGCTCGCCAATGCCGTCCGGCGGATCGCCACGCAAGGCAACGATGTGGCGAACCCCGCTACTCCAGTAATCCTCGATCACCTCGTCGACTTCAGCCCGGGATGCACCGACGCAGGTCAGATGCGCCGCCGGGGCAATGCCCGTCTCCTGGGCAATACGCCTCACCGTCCGGTGGGTGCGGTCCCGGGTAGACCCGCCTGCGCCATAGGTCACAGAGACGAATTCGGGCGCCAGAGCCTCAAGTCGGGAAATGGAATCCCACAGGGTTTGCTCCATTGCCTCGCTCTTTGGCGGAAAAAACTCGAATGAAATTCGTTTATTAGCCACGGGGAGGCCTCGGCTTCATTGATTATTACGACATAAAGATATCTTTATATACCATCTTTGATGATCCGTTAATATGGTCGCTGCATGAAATTAAAAACTTGCATCTTGGGTAGATGTCTGATCTATCCCGCGCCACATAAAGCAATCTTTATATGAGGATCTTGTAGTGAGCCGTACGTCCTACATCTTCACCTCCGAAAGCGTTTCCGAAGGCCATCCCGACAAGGTCTGCGATCGCGTTTCGGACGCCATCGTCGACCTCTTTCTGTCCAAGGACCCGGAAGCACGCGTCGCCTGTGAGACCCTGACGACAACCAACCAGATCGTTCTGGCCGGCGAAGTGCGCTGTGCCGGCGCAATCTCGGATGACGAGATCGAGGCCGCCGCCCGCAATGCGGTGCGCGATATCGGCTACGAACAGGCCGGCTTCCACTGGGAAAAATCCGCGCTGCAGAACTTCCTGCACGAACAATCCACCGACATCGCTGCGGGTGTTGATGCAGGCACCGGCACGTTCACCGAGGAAGGTGCTGGCGACCAGGGCATCATGTTTGGCTATGCCACGGACGAGACGCCGGAATTGATGCCGGCGCCGATCCAGTTCTCTCACGAGATCCTCAAGCGCATGGCCGCGGTCCGCAAATCCGGCGATCGCCCGGAGTTCGAGCCGGACGCCAAGTCCCAGGTCACCCTGCGTTATGAAAACGGTGTACCTGTCGGGGCGACCTCGGTGGTCGTATCCACCCAGCACAAGGACGGCTACTCTCCTGCCGATATCCGCGAACTGGTTCGTCCGATCGTCGCGGACGTCCTGCCCGAGGGCTGGTTCCCGCCGGAAGAGGAATTCTACGTGAACCCGACCGGCAATTTTGTGATCGGCGGACCCGACGGTGATGCCGGCCTGACCGGTCGCAAGATCATTGTCGACACCTATGGCGGTGCTGCACCGCACGGTGGCGGTGCCTTCTCCGGCAAGGATCCGACCAAGGTTGACCGCTCTGCTGCCTATGCGTGCCGCTGGCTGGCCAAGAATGTCGTTGCTGCCGGGCTCTCCAAGAAATGTACCATCCAAGTCTCCTATGCGATTGGCGTGGCCAAGCCGCTCTCGCTCTATGTCGACCTGCACGGCACAGGCAATATCGCGGAAGCAACGCTGGAAGACGCGCTGATGCAGATCGCCGACCTCTCCCCGCGAGGCATCCGCACACGCCTGCAACTCAATCGCCCGATCTATGCTCGCACGGCCGCCTACGGTCATTTCGGCCGGACGCCGGATAACGATGGCGGCTTCTCCTGGGAGAAGACAGATCTGGTCGATGAGCTGAAATCGCTCATCTAAACCAAACAAGAAATCCAGGGGCCGGTTATCCGGCCCCTCGCACATACACAGACCGCAAGAAGGATCGAAAGATCATGACGGAATCCGCCAACAAACCGTACGTCGTCAAAGACCTGTCGCTCGCCAAATGGGGCCGCACAGAGCTCGACATGGCCGAGATCGAAATGCCGGGCCTGATGGCTCTGCGTGAAGAATACAAGGACGCCCAGCCGCTCAAGGGCGCACGCATCGCCGGCTCCCTGCACATGACCATCCAGACCGCCGTGCTCATCGAAACGCTGACGGCGCTGGGCGCGGAAGTCCGCTGGGCGTCGTGCAACATCTTCTCCACCCAGGACCAGGCCGCTGCCGCGATCGCTGAAACCGGCGTTCCGGTCTTCGCGACCAAGGGCGAGACGCTGGAAGAGTACTGGGACTACGCCGACGCGATCTTCCATTGGGCAGACGGCGAGACCGCCAACATGATCCTGGACGATGGTGGCGACGCGACCCTCTACCTTATCCTCGGCGAAAAGGCCGAGAATGACCCGTCCATTCTCGACTACCCGAAATCGGAAGAGGAAACCGCTCTGTACGCGCAGATCAAGAAGCGTATTGCCGCAACGCCGGGCTGGTTCGCCAAGGCCAAGGCGTCCATCAAGGGCGTGTCCGAGGAAACCACCACCGGCGTCATGCGTCTTTATCAGATGCAGAAGCGCGGCGAACTGCCCTTCCCGGCCATCAACGTCAATGACAGCGTCACCAAGTCCAAGTTCGACAATCGCTATGGCTGTCGCGAAAGCCTGGTCGACGCCATCCGCCGCGGCACCGATGTGATGATGTCCGGCAAAAAAGCCCTCGTGCTGGGTTATGGCGATGTGGGCAAGGGTTCCGCGGAGTCCCTGGCAGGCGCCGGTGCGCGTGTGTATGTCACCGAAATCGACCCCATCTGTGCCCTTCAGGCCTGTATGGACGGTTTCGAGGTTGTCCGCATCGAGGACGTGATTGGCGAGATGGACATCTTCGTTACCGCAACCGGTAACAAGGATATCATCACCGTGGACCACATGCGCGGCATGAAGGACATGGCGATCGTCTGCAACATCGGCCACTTCGACAACGAAATTCAGGTCGAAAGCCTGAAGAACTACCAGTGGACGAATGTGAAGCCGCAGGTCGACCTGGTGAATTTCCCGGAAGGACACCGCATCATCCTGCTCTCCGAAGGTCGTCTGGTGAACCTCGGCAATGCGACGGGCCACCCGAGCTTCGTGATGTCCTCGTCCTTCACCAACCAGACTCTGGCGCAGATCGAGCTGTGGACGGATGGCGATAAGTACGCAAACGAAGTATACATCCTGCCGAAACATCTCGACGAGAAAGTCGCTGCCCTGCACCTGGACAAGCTGGGCGCCAAGCTGACCGTACTCTCGGAGGAACAGGCTGACTATATCGGCGTGCCGCAACAGGGTCCGTACAAGGCCGAGCATTACCGCTACTAGGGCTGGCCCAACAAACAAAAACGCCCTGTCATTGACTGGGCGTTTTTTTTATCCAGCTTCCCTTGGTTCGCAGCCGCATCTACGGGCCACGGCCTTGGGCTCCCTGATCCAGCATCGCGCGACGTCGAGGTCCGCAAAGCCGGAAACCTTGGCGCCTTCGCCATGAGCAACAGTCGTCACGATCATTGATACAACGTCCTGCGCCTCGGGACGCGCAACAAAAGCCAACTTACAGCCGGGTCGGAGGTCATTGATGAGCCCCTTCACTTCATCGATAATCTGCGCAGGCGACGCCAGGATCTCGGAACCGACGATATTTATAATGGCCCCGCGGGCAGCTTTCTCATTCGCCTTGCGTGCCAGATCAAGCCTCGAAGCGTGGATCTCAGCAAGGTCCACGGTCTCGAAATGCGTCAGTTCTGCCGATCCATGTTCGGCCTCGAACTCAACCCGATACGTCAAATCATCCTCACAAGGCTCTGATCGCCGTTGGTTTTGTTATACCACTACACTCGCATCGATGTGAACTCTGGGCACGCGCATTTTGTGAACTAGGCGAACAAAATGCAATCCATACGCCTGTCGTGAGTCTCCCGGGGCACTGCCTCAAACAACTGTTCCTTGAAACAGACCCCGATGGTCAGCGCCGTTCGCCCCTGCTCGTCGAATGCGGCAATCGTCCGATCATAGAAACCGCCACCATATCCCAATCGCCCACCGTGGCTGTCAAACGCCAAGCCGGGGACCAGGAGCACATCCGGAACAATGACCGGCGCATCCCCCAGTGGCTCAGCGACGCCAAAACGCCCCTGCCGCACTGGCTCGCCAACACGCCACCGCCGGAACTCCAGCGGCTGATCTCGCGAGGTCACAACCGGCAAAGCCGTTTGGAGGCCTGCTTGCCAGGCCATGTCCACCAGCGGCAGGACATCAAACTCACTGCGGATGGGATGATAGCCGCCCAACACACGGCAGTCGTTACGGCGAAGGATCGCGCCCAGCGCTTCAGTCATTTCCGCCAGATCGCGCTGTGCATTCCCGGCCGCCGCCATGTCGCGCAACTGGCCCGCGCGCTGGCGCAGGACCTGTTTGCTTTCGCACAGCCTGTCGGAAGAAGGGGTCATGTGGCGGCTCCGCCTGCGCCGGCAAGGCGTGTGTATCCCCACAGACCCGACAAGTCAGGTGGGCACCGCGTATAAGGGACCACGGTCCCGAACAGAGGCAGTTCCCGAGTGGTGATGTACGGTCGGTAGGATGAACGTCTCATCGCACGCTGCAGATAACCGCCGCCACCTATGTGGCGACAAATGCGCTCAAGCTCAAGCCTGTACCTGCTCAAGAGACGTTTTCTCCTCAGCCGAACTGGCCGGAGTGTCAGGCTTGCCGTCGAGCTTGTCCGCCAGCATTTCCATGCGATCGGCCAGTGCCGTGATGGTCCGGGCCAACTGCTCGCGTTGCTGCTCATTGTGCGTGTTTTCGCCGACCGAACGAGAGCGCAGCTGATCGACATGCGCCTCGAGCGTTTCCGACTGGCGCTCGGCTTCCTTGAGCTCGTCGACCACCACCAGGGACGCCATCAGCAATAGGCGAAGATCGCCTATCTGACCAACCTGTTCGGTGATCCCCTGAACCTTTTCATCAAGATAGGATGCAAGCGATTTGAGATAAGCTTCCTGGCCTTCCTCGCAGCCGATGGTGAATTCTCGCCCATTCAGAAACACAGTGACCTTGGACATCTATTCCTCCGTCACCAGGGTGCGCAGGTCGTCGATGGCCATGTCAAGCGCTGCGGCCGCTTCCTGCGCCGCCATCTGAAGGTCCGCCTCGCGGGACTTGGCATGATCGAGCGCCTCGGCCAGTCGCGCCCGGTCCAGATCCGCATCAGCGCTGTCACCGATCGCGTTCTCGGCTCGCTCGACACGATCTACAAGCTTGGCGGCCAAACCTTCGACACGCGTCATCGCACCGTCAAAGCGTGAAAGCGCCAGTACAAGCGTATCGTGATCGGGGCTGCGGGCATTGTTCATGCGCATAAAATCAACTGCGTCGCACAAAAGTTCAAGTGGAGCGGCAGGATCAGGAGCCTTCCTGCTGAATCTCAACCGCGTTTGAAAACCAGCTTAGCCAGATCTTCGGCATAAATTGGGCAGGATTGTCACGTCTTGCAGCCAAGGCTCATGGTTGACGCCCTGCGCGCACTCGGCCAAACAGTCCAAGCATCCAGAAAGCGAGTGCACCGTGAAGCTTCCGAGCCTGCCCGACTGGGCCTTCTTTCCCCTGTCTGCATTGGTCATTGCAGCAATGGTCTACTCCGCGCTGCAATTCGGCAGCGACAGCCAGCGCTCTACCGAGGAGATCCTGGCCGAGGGCATTGTCGTCGAGGGCGACCTGTTGCAAGGCATTGTTACCGGCCCGGGACTAGCCGCCACTTTCCTGGATGACGGAAACCGGACCATCGCGCGCATCATCGCTGACCGCGGGCCGCTGGACGGTCCGCAATCTGCCGGTGCTTTCATCACCTTGGCGCCGAACGAGCTGGAAGCACTTCAAGGTTACAATCTGACGATCCGATACCGCGTCCGCCGCTCTCCGACCGATGGTGCCGCGGGGCTGCGAACGGCATTTTTTGTGCCCGGGATGAGTCAGAATGACTGGCAGTACACCGAGGTGGACGGTGCGTTTCAGGATGTCGATTTCGAGCTGACTCCGCCTGCCTGTGCGTGGGATTTCGGCTGGGCCGGCATGTGGCCGGACTGGGATGATGGCGGCAATTCGATCGATGTCGTGCGTATCGAAGTGATCGTGGGCGCCCCGGCCGATTGCAGCTAGAGCGGTCGGGTATCCGAAGCCCGGGTCAACAGTGCCAGCGGATTCCAGGTCATAGCAGCGAGTATCGCTCTCACCGACACGGTACGCTCTGCCTGTAACGCCTTGCGCTGCTCCATTATTTGGGGCCATTTGCGCAGCGCCGCCCAGATCGCGCGGGCAAAAAGCGTGAAATGCCCGAACCGCGCTGCCGAAAACCAAAGCACCAGAGTCACTGCTAAATGGAAGGGTAGCAGCATAGGAAAGGCCCATCCCGGCGTATTGCGCAGAAAGACCCAGAGCCGGTTGCGCACGCCGTAATATGTCGCAAACTCCGACCGCCGCCCCGACGAACCATAGCCAAGATGATCAACCCGAGCGTCGGCCAACTGGATCGTTCCCCAACCCCGCAATCGTGCGCGATATGCCAGGTCAACGTCCTCATTATAACAGAACAGGCCTTCATCCAGCCCACCCAGCTTCCGCCAGGTCGAGGTACGAACCGCCATGGCAGCACCGCAGGCGCCAAAGACCTGCCCGGTTTCCAGCGGACGTTTAAACGGCTTTCCATAACCGGATCTATAGGCCAGGCCGAATGCGTGATAGACATCGCCAGTGCCGTCAAGAATGCCGTCCTGGTCGGCCGCAAATTGTGCGCACCCGAAGAAACTGGTTTCCGGGTACAAACCAACAGCGTCGTCGATACGCTCCAGCCAGTCCGGATGTGCAAAGGCATCGGGATTGAGCAGAACCACCCAGTCGGATTTTACTTCGCGTGCGAGTTTATTGTTTCCAGCGGCGAACCCCAGGTTTTTGTCGGACGCAACAAAACTCACCCAGTCGGGCACGTCATCAGCTATCAGACGCTCCCCTTCCGGAGACCCGTTCTCCAACAATAGAACCTGGATGGGCTTCAATGTCTGCTGTGCGAGCGCATCCAGACAGCGCTGAATTGTTTCGCGACTGCGATAGGCGACAATGAGAACAGAATACTCAGCGTTTGCCATCCTCACCCCGGGTCTCGCAGCTGCCGATCCAGATCAGACGAGGTGCGGCTCGTCCTGTGCGACTTCGCTGACAATGCGCAGTTCGCCATCGACTTCTTCATATGCTTCGCCGGTGCGTGGGCAAACCAGGTCCTCGCGAAGGACTTCACCAGCTCGGCTGACCCAGCCGATCCGGCGCGCCGGCACACCCGCCATGAGGGCGAACGCCTTGACGTCCTTGGTCACTGTCGCGCCAGCAGCGATGAAACAATATTCACCCAACTCGGTCCTGCCGTTCGGATTACCGCAGACGATCGTCGAGTTCGCGCCAATCGTCGCGCCGCGGCGCACAATGGTCTCACCAAATTCGGACTTGCGCTCGACAAAACCGCGCGGCGTCAGGACATTGGTGAAAACACAGGACGGGCCGCAAAAGACACCGTCTTCCAGGTGCACACCCTTGTAGAGGGAGACATTGTTCTGGACCTTCACCTTGTCGCCAATGGTCACGCCCGGCCCGGCC
The DNA here is from genome assembly GCF_047123815.1 of Maricaulis sp. MIT060901. Lineage (NCBI taxonomy): Bacteria > Pseudomonadati > Pseudomonadota > Alphaproteobacteria > Maricaulales > Maricaulaceae > Maricaulis > Maricaulis sp. MIT060901. The sequence goes on along the minus strand of NZ_CP138920.1, from coordinate 2,458,800 downwards.
ATGACATTCTGCCCCAGCGAGCAGTTGCGACCGATGGTGGTGTTGGGGAGCACGTGTGCGAAGTGCCAGACCTTGGTGCCCTCACCAATCTCGGCCCCTTCGTCAACAACAGCGGTCTCGTGTTTCCAGTAACTCATCTTTGTCTCCCTCGTCACGTTCACCCGTTATCGGCAGATGCCCGCGCAATCAAGGATGTAATGCCCGTCGCCTCAACTTGATGCAGCACCCCAGGCGATGAACGCGCCATTGAGATAGGCGTCCGCCTGTTTGCCATAGGGAAAGGCTTCGCCGCACGGCAGGGTCATATCGCCACCCGCAGCGCGCAGGACAGCGTGCCCGGCTGCCACATCCCACTCCTTGGTAGGCCCGAAACGCGGATAGACATCCGCCAGCCCCTGGGCCAGCAGGCAGAATTTCAGGGACGAACCGGCGCTGATAGCTTCCTCAATGGCCAGCTCATCGAGGAACTTCAACGTTTGCTCATCCTGATGCGAGCGGCTGGTCACCGCTGTCAGGCCGGTGTCGGGGCGCGGACGACCTTGCAGGGTTTTCGCTTCCGACGGCTGAACGGCCTCACCGGCCGAGACCGAGAAAATGCTCGCCGTATCCCCGCCGATAAACAGCTTGCCAATCGCCGGGGCATAGACCGCCCCGACCACCGGAACACCATCCTCGACCAAGGCGATATTGATCGTGAACTCGCCATTGCGCTTGATGAATTCCCGCGTTCCGTCGACGGGGTCGACAAGCAGGAAGCGCGAACCGATCTGGGGGGCGGTCCGCTCGTCATAGCTCTCCTCCGCGATCACCGGAACATCCGGCAAAAGGGTTTTGAGTCCTTTCAGGATTACCAGCTCGGCCGCTTCGTCAGCGGCTGAAACCGGAGAATTGTCACCCTTGAAACGCACTTCGAAATCGGAGGCGTAGATCTCCATCACCGGCACGGCAGCGTCACTGCACAACTGCCCGAACGCCAGGGCGAGCTCGTCCCGGCTCTGATCCAACTTGCGCATTGATGTCATGCCCTATCCTGCCCGGTGTCTCTCGAGGAGATACGCAATTACTTCATCCGCCGCTTCCTCGGCCGAGACACGCGATGTGTCGACGCGGATTTCCGGCTCCTGTGGTGCTTCATAGGGGCTGTCCATGCCGGTGAAATTCTTGATCTCACCCGACCTGGCCTTCTTGTAGAGCCCCTTCGGATCGCGCTCCATACACACTTCGATAGGCGTATCGACGAAGACCTCGACGAACTCGCCCTCGTCCAGCAGCTCGCGCACCATCTGGCGTTCGGAACGGAAGGGCGAAATGAAGGAACAGGTGACGATCAGACCGGCATCGACAAAGAGCTTGGCGACCTCGCCGATCCGTCGGATGTTCTCCACCCGGTCCACATCAGTGAAACCCAGATCCCGGTTGAGGCCGTGGCGGACATTGTCCCCGTCCAGCGAATAGGTGTGGAGGCCCGCCTCGGTCAGCTTGCGTTCGACAATATTGGCCACCGTCGACTTGCCGGCACCGGACAACCCGGTGAACCACAAGACAGACGGCGTCTGCCCCTTGATGCGGGCGCGTGCCTCCTTGTCCACATCCATGGCGTGGCGGTGAATGTTCGAGGCCCGGCGAAGGCCGAAGCGGATCATGCCCGCACCCACCGTCTGGTTGCTGAAGCGGTCGATCAGGATGAAGGCCCCCATGTCACGGATCTGGTGATAGGGATCAAACACCACAGACCGGGCACAGGCGATATTGCAGAGCCCGATCTCGTTGATCTCGAGCTTGGTGCAGGGCTGTTTCTCGAACGTATTGATGTCTATCTTGTGCTTGAGAGCAGAGACCGAGGCCGGTGTCGTCGTGGCGCCGATCTTGAGCAGGTAACTCCGCCCCGGCAGGAGGTGATCCTCATTCATCCACAACATTTCGGCGGCGAACTGGTCGGACACTTCCGGCCGGTCTTCCGCGGACGCCAGCACATCACCGCGTGACACATCAATTTCGCGGTCCAGGACCAGGGTGATACTTTCGCCAGCTTCGGCCTGGTCGAGGTCCCCGTCGGCGGTGACAATCCGCTCCACTCGCGCCGGCGTGCCGGAGGCAGCGACGATAATCTCGTCTCCGACCCGAACCGTGCCGGCAACAATCAATCCGGAATACCCCCGGAAATTAAGATCTGGACGGTTCACCCATTGCACCGGCATGCGGAAGGCCTCCGCCGACACGCTGCTGGAGACGTCCAGTTCTTCCAAGTATTCCAGCAGTGTCGGGCCGGTATACCAGGTCATCGATTCGGTCTTGCGGGTCAGGTTGTCGCCATAACGCGCCGACATGGGGATCGGGATGATGCTGTCGAAGCCGAGACCTTCAGCAATCTTCAGATAGGCGGCGACGATCTCGTGGAAACGACCGCTGGAATGTCCGGCCAGATCCATCTTGTTAACCGCCAGCACGACATGGCGAATGCCCATCATGCGCGCGATATAGGTATGACGCAGCGTCTGCGTCAGCACACCTTTGCGGGAATCCACCAGGATTACGGCGACATCGGCAGTCGAAGCACCGGTGGCCATATTACGCGTGTACTGCTCGTGGCCGGGCGTGTCGGCGACGACGAACTTGCGCTTACTGGTCGCAAAGAAGCGGTAGGCCACATCGATTGTGATGCCCTGCTCGCGCTCAGCCTCAAGCCCGTCGAGCAGCAGCGCGAAATCGATCTCCTCGCCCGTGGTGCCATGTTTGCGGCTGTCACGTTCCAGCGTGTTGACCTGGTCCTCGAACAACAGCTTGGAATCATAGAGCAGACGACCGATCAGGGTGGACTTGCCATCATCAACCGAGCCGCAGGTCAAAAAGCGCAGCACACCTCGTGTGCCTGCAGCCGAGCCATTTTCGACCGCCCGCGAGGTTCTTTCCTGGTGCGTCATCAGAAATACCCCTCACGCTTTTTCTTCTCCATCGATCCGGCCTCGTCATGATCGATCAGACGACCGGAGCGTTCGGAGGTGCGGGCAGTCAGCATTTCCAGCACGATTTCATCGAGGGATTGCGCGGAGGACTCGATACCTGCCGTCAACGGGTAACAGCCCAGAGTTCTGAAACGCACCATACGCCGATGCGGCGTCTCGCCCGGCTGCAGCGGCAGGCGGTCATCATCAACCATGATCAGCTGGCCATCACGTTCCACGACCGGGCGCTCGTCGGCGAAATAGAGCGGCACGATCGGGATGTCCTCTTCCTGGATGTATTGCCAGATATCCAGCTCGGTCCAGTTGGAGAGCGGGAAGACGCGGATCGACTCCCCCTTGGTGATACGCGTGTTGTAATTGCGCCAGAGCTCGGGCCGCTGGTTTTTCGGGTCCCAGACCTGCCTGGCATCTCGGAAGGAGAAGACACGTTCCTTGGCTCGCGATTTTTCCTCGTCCCTGCGCGCGCCACCGAAGGCGGCGTCATAACCGTGGCGCTCCATCGCATGGCGCAGCGCCTCGGTCTTCATGACCTGGGTGTGCAACTGGGAGCCGTGCTCGAACGGATTGATACCGCGCGCCAGGCCGTCCTCATTGATCTCGACACGCATTTCCAGCCCCAGCGCCTCGGTCAGCGCATCGCGGAACTCGATCATCTCGCGAAACTTGAACGTCGTGTCGACGTGCTGGAGCGGGAATGGCAGGGCCGAAGGATAAAAAGCCTTCAGCGCCAGGTGCAGCATCACTGCACTGTCCTTGCCAATGGAATAGAGCATGACGGGATGATCGAACTCGGCGACCACCTCACGCATGATGTGGATACTTTCGGCTTCCAGGGCGCGCAGATGCGCACTCTGTGCGCGCGAACGCGCATACTGGCCACTCGGCTTGAAGCGAGCGGCATAGCTTTTCACTGAAGACTGGATTGATCCGGTCACGATTTGGCTACTCTTCGTTTATGCGCTCCAAGTGCCCTAAACCCATCACGCATATTTATCAAACTGTAGCCCGTAGCCGACCGGACCATTTACACCACTATGAGCCTCGGCACCCGAATATGTAAGGCCTAAAAGCAGAAGCTCTTCACGTTTTTGATCTGGTCACCATAATCGGCTTTGTGTGCAATATCCTCAATGCGATATGCAATCTATACACCTGAATATGAATATTGATTTCTTCCACACGTTAGCACGAGGAACTTCTGGCGTTCTGCCCCCCGGGTCAGATCAAGCGTCAACTATAGTTCGTCCGAAACCATAGATCCGAGCGTTCATCTCTCTGCTCATCCAGAAGCAGGCGAGCGCAGCACCCCTACCGCTCACTGACAGGCCAAAACCCACACCAATTCATCGAGCTGCACTTGATCAGGCACAACCAGACGCTTAAAAACCCAAGTTCCTGCTAGTGGTCTACCTAAGGCATCTCAACGGACCGGGACGACATTGCTGTTAGACCGCGCCCACTTCCACAAAACAGATCTAGGATTGTCGATCAATGTCAAAGCGCGTCATGACCGTAATTGGAACAAGACCACAATTCATAAAGGCGGCGCCTCTCAGCTCAGCATTGGAAGCTTCTGGCATCGAGGAAAAAATTATTCATACAGGCCAACACTTTGACACCAACATGTCGCAAGTGTTCTTCGAAGAGCTCAACGTTCCGAAACCTCATTTTCATCTAGAAGTTAACAACCTACCTCACGGGGCGATGACCGGACGGATGATGGAGCAGATCGAGCATCTGCTTCTCGAGGACACCCCGGATATGATGCTGGTGTACGGTGATACGAACTCAACTTTGGCAGGAGCCCTGAGCGCCTCCAAACTAGGCATACCCATCGCGCACGTCGAGAGCGGCTTACGGTCGTTCAATCGCGCCATGCCAGAAGAGACAAACAGAATTTTGACGGACCATTTGAGCTCCGCATTATTCTGCCCCACCAAAGAATCGATAAACAATCTCCATCGCGAGGGAATTACAGATGGTGTACACCTCTCAGGCGACGTCATGTTTGATGCAACAATTGCCGCCACCCGAAGGGCAGCATTGCACTCTCGAGTGCTTGACCAACTCGCCCTGAAACCTAAAACTTATGCAGTTGCAACAATCCATCGTGCTGAAAACACGGATGACCTTGCGCGTTTTAAGAGAATTATCGCCTATTTGGAAGAAAGGTCTGAGAAGACCGAAATTATAATGGCGGTTCATCCACGAACCCGCAAAACAATGGAACGCCACAATATAGCTCCACGTGGTATTCAACTTATCGAACCACTCGGCTACATCGATATGTGCTGGTTGGCTAATAATGCCGAACACATCTACACAGATTCCGGTGGCTTGCAGAAAGAAGCCTATTTCCACAAGGTACCTTGTACGACGTTACGTGACGAAACGGAGTGGGTTGAAACAGTTTCATCAGGCTGGAACCAGCTCTGGACGTCCAACTCGGACCGCCCCAGAAGGAGCGAAATTCTGGACTATGGTGATGGTACAGCAGCACAGCTAATCGCAAACGTAATCGCTAGGTCATAGCCCCCGGTTAGAGAGAAGCCCGAAATTGATTGCACACAGATTGGCTGAATTCACCAACTGCGATGCAGGGTGAATGGGGGCCTCCGCGCGCTCAACTGTCTTCTCCTGATTCTTCAGCTATGCGTTTTCGGGCCTTTCGTTCGTTACGAATTTCATTTCGAATTCTGGATTCCTCCTCTGACACCTTACGAGCAGCCAGCTCAGCTTTGTTTTTCTTGTCCTGGTGTTCAAGATATTCGCCGTAGATATCTCGAAGCCCGCCAAAACGGCGGATCCGCCCCCGGTCCAACCAAATAAGCTGATCGCAAAATGCCTCCAGAAGACTATAAGAATGGGTCGCCAGCACCATCAAACTTGCCGACTTCATTCTTTTCTGCAGCCGAGCAGCGGATCGCTTTCGAAAACTGGGATCACCCGCACCAATAACTTCGTCGATCAGCAAAATTGAGGCATCGATTGCAGTTATCAGGCCAAAACTGAGGCGAGCCTTCATTCCGGCTGAGTAAGTGCGCAAAGGCCTATCGAGATACGGCCCCAACTCACTAAATTCACTCACATCCTCAACTAAATCTTGAAACCGCGAATGAGGGACCCCAAAAATACGAGAAGCGACTAGGATATTCTCAATTCCCGACAAGTCTTGAGAGAGCCCCACTCCACTCGTCAGCATCGGGGCAACGCTTCCATCAATCCTAACGCTGCCCGAAGTTGGCGGGTAAATTCCAGCCATCATTCGCAATAGACTAGTCTTACCGGATCCGTTGTGGCCGATCAGCCCAACTCGATCTCCGTGGCCAAGCTCAAGGTTCACATCCTCAAGGATTGATGCAAAATCACTTGCTCCTCGAGAAACGATAGGAGCACCAACTTCACCCGCTTTGGACTTCGTCTTTGTCTTCGGAACCGGTATCCAAAGGCAGGCATTTTGCAGAAAAATTCCGCTCATCAGATCTTCATCATAATTTTGTCTCGCAGCAACTCGACCACGGTGATCGACAACACAACGAGGCCCACGCTAACGCCAGCCACGACTATATAGGAGTCCACCGCAACTGACTGATCGACTATAGGCTGCCGCGCGAGGTTGATCATATGATTGATCGGATTCACCTCCGCGATCATCCGGCGCAGACCGCTCCTTTGCTCTACCAACCAAATTATCGGTGTGCCGAAAAACAAAATTCTCATCGCTGACTGGACCAAAAATGAAAAGTCTCCCCAGATCGCGCCAATATAAGAAAAAACAATGCTAGAGAGAAGAGTTGCAAGTATCAAGGGAACAAGCCCAATCAATGACCAGATTAGAACTGCATCAAGATTAATGCCGTCAATAAAAAACACAACAAACAATAACGGCGCTGTCATCACCATATTGATGGCGTTCGATACAGAGTGGCGAAGCAATACACTTAGAGGTGAAATAGGTACGCTTAACAACAAAGATCGGTTTGCTACGAACAAGTTTGCCGCCCCCGACAAACTTGCCGAGATGTATTGAAAAAGCACATACCCAGTTGAAAAGTAACTCAGATAGTTGGGCTCGACATCCCGAAACATCGGAACGAAAATCACACCTATCAGCGAAAACCAAAGAGCATTTTGGATGTATAGCCACGCAATACCCAACGAACTTCTGCGGTAAGGGGAAAAAACATCGCGCGCGCCCAAGAATAGCCAATACCCCCAACGCCGGCGAGCATCCGCCAGTTCCCGAATAAGCTTCATCTGCCCCCCTAACCGTCTATTAGCTCGTTTCAAAACCAAACGCATTTCCTGAGCTGGGCGATACAAACTTCGCCCAGAACGCCAGTCCGGCGACTATATGCAGGTGATGCCGCATCTCGAACGACTTCTGCGTTGTTTCCACGTAGTACCTTGAGGAACCGTTACTATATCGCGGTAATGCACCTCGAACGCCTTTTGCCACGGCTTCATCACCTGACAAACACGAAACCCACAGGAGCATTCCCGCCCCCAAGCCCTTGCCTTAATCGGCAGAAGCATGGGGTCAAGCTCCCGGTGCCTGACATATTCATACAGCTTTCCCGCCCTCAGAAACTTGCGCAAATAACTTAAGGTTGCGCCTAATTCGACATTTCTATTTGCATGCTTCTGCACCAAAAGAAGCCCGAACACGGAATACGCAGCATGAACAAGATCATTGGGGCGCGGAAATTCTACAGCATAATTCCAGTAGTCGCCATTCCTACAATGCTTGAGTTCCGTGAGTGAGAAATTGGCGCATTGCACGGCCACCTCAAGAAAGTCAGCGCGACCTGTCAGATGCCCCAGTCGGGCATATTGACCCGCAAGCATCATTGACACATTGTGCACTCGATATCTGTCAGGTGCTTGATCCGAATAGTAGAAGCAATAACCGTCTGGGCCCGAGTACCGAAATTGAGAATAGTACTCCAAGGCTCTGGTAGCATGATCCAGATACTGCGAAACGCCGAGCAACTCAAAAGCATCAAGCAAACCGTTTACGCACAGCGCGGTGGTTATTCCATACACTGTATCGGCAGAATTCAGTTGTCCATTTTGGAACGCGTCCCACTCAAACGGAAGCCCCCAGCCGCACACACCGGCACGAGGGGAATCATTGAGGACCAACCAACGACTGGCGTGCTCAGCTTCATCAGCGAGCCGAAGCGCAGACGCAGCAGACGCGAGAAGGCCATACCCCATAGCATGGTTAACTGGCACACTGGGACTGTACTTATCGAACCCCATCCCTGGCGCGAAGGTGTCAATAGCCGCGAATGCACTTAACGCCTGAGCCCTAATTGAGAGACGACTTTTTCGGCAATAGATGGCCAAATAGTGGCACTCCGAGAGTGTTGCTGAATGCTCTGCTAACCTTCATTTCGAGCTACGAGATCGCAAAACCAGCCAGCTGATAAACGAGGAAGACCCAAATCGACGTGCAGTGTTGGAAATTAGATCGAACTTAGTTGCTATGACATCTGGTAGGCTAACAAGTTTGCCATTCTCATCAAAAATGCACTCGCCTCTCAAACCGTGCAAATGGCGAGGAATGCGTTCCAACGAACAATCATCTCTGACAAAGTGCGCGACTAAGTAGCCGCCCTGAGCCAATCTATCGGACCAGGAATTCAGATGATCAGCGTTCAGCAGGTCAGGTATTTTGGCTGTTACAGGTGACAAGATAATCAGTTCGTGTTTCTCGTTGAGATCGTCACTTTCAGGCAGAACACGCTGGTATCCAGGGTAGGCGATATTTAGGGCATCAATGACCTTCTCATCTACTCCAGCCACCCTAATCTGATCGAGCAGCCCCTCAAGTGGCCCAAGCGTTTGCTCGCCGCCGGATGCAGCCCCCCCAACATCGAGTACACGCCAGTCTCGCTTCAGGCCAATTTCCTCGCATATACCCGGCAATGATCCGGAGCTTCGAGTTCGAGTAACCGGATTCGAGTTCACGTTGCTAGGTTCAAATTTCAGTCCGAATCTGTGGCCGATTTCGCATACGAGTTGGTTAATCAAGTAACGGATCGAAACTGAGCTCCTATTCTTGTCGTCACCCACCCGAGCGCGAGGTGAATCAAGATCACTCTCGGGCGTCGCGACCAATGGGCCGAGGCGCCCAGGCTGCAGCGTTTGGCTTCCAGTCCGGCTTTTGACATGGGTCTTCTTCAGGCGAGAAACAACCTTACTGTTCGCTTCTAATATCGTTCCCAGCTTCACAAGATCACTAGCAGCTCGACTTCGCCCCGTGACAACGTTGCCAGCCACAACGTCAGTTATGACCCTTTCAGCTATTTGCTTCGATCGTTTGAGGCGCACATCACGCGCGACCTTCTCAGCCTTCAACTCCTTTACTTTGGCCGTAAGAGCAGAGATCGCAACAGTTGGTTTGCCACCACCTCCTCCCGCTGGTTTGTTGTTGATCGGCGCAGAAAGAGCGAGTTGAGCAATCATCAACGGGTCACTTGAAGCTGGCTGACTAAACACTCGGTCATATATACCTTCGAGCTGCGGCACGATCGCACCCGTCGAATGCCAATTCTCATAGAACTCTCGTCCACGCGCAGCCATCTCTTCGCGAAACCTACGGTCCGATATAGCCAGTCGCAGGCGATCCCTAATGTTGTCAGGATTTGCATCAATAATGGGCAGCTGGCTTCCAAACGATGCTTTAAGATCATCACGAATATAGACTACGGTGGCCTTTTGAAGCGCCATGGCTTCAATAGCAAGAACGCCGTACCAGCCTATGCAGAGCTGATCCACGATGATATCCGCGCGTCGGTAAATTTCGAGCGCTTCCACATGCTGTTTGCCCTCGACAAGCTCGAACTCGAAATCGAGACCTTCAGCCTTTAGCTCCTCAACGGCTTTCAGTAGAAAATTGGTTCCCTTAATCTCAGAACGAGACGGAGCGTGCACGATCAGAGGGGGGGCACTTGAACCATTTTTGGTTGTTGCCTTCCAGTTGCCAGAGAGCAGCCTCGGCAAGATCACCGAGTCCGGAACATAAGTCTGCAATTCCGGATCAACAACGCATATTTCGTCAGCAACGCCGCGGATCGCCGCGAGCATTTTCTCTTGGCTTTCTGCGTTGTATTTTTTCTTGAAACCATAGGGATCCGAATCTGAATACGAGTACTTATTCAACTTCGCGAATAATTCTGGAGAACGAACCTCCGTGCCGCGAAAATGAAAAACTATCTTTGCCCCGCGTGCTTTCAAATAGAACAAGTCAAGAAAACTAGGGTGAATCCAGTCGGGAGGTGACCATAGTTGTGACGCGCTGTGAAAATGGAAAGCGTCATACCGAGCGACAAGATAGTCGAGCGCCGCCACCCTATCTGCATTCGAAAGGTTACGTAGAGAGAGATAGAGGTCGCTTGAGTACCCAAATTTGGGAATCACACTCAGCAAGCTCTCTCCGGTGTACCGCTTGCTAGAAGAGCGAAGAGCCTTAGCAATCGCTGAGGGCTGGCCAGCGGATCCCAACGGGCCATGACATATTCGTTTTCGCTGGCGCGAACGAACGCCGCCCGCATTTAACCGTCGAGAAGCGGACCTGAACTCGCCCCGCCCGATAATTTTCCCGACAGACAGCGCGCTCGCATAATGGCCTAATATCTTCTTCTCTTCGTTCTCCCAACAGAACTTATCGCGAAGCTTTTGGTTCGGCTTGAAACGGTTCGGTGATGCCAAGATCTCCCCAATCGCAGCGATGATCGTCTCAACATTTTCGGAATCAAAGCACGTTCCGATTCCCTGGTGTTCTACAAACTCTCGCATCACTCGAGCATTGGACACCGCAACTGGTATTCCCGCCTGCACATACTCGAAAAGCTTGTTCGGCAGCGCCACATCGCCATTGCCATAGATGGGCATAGTATGGAAGCCAAAGTCTGCACTGCTTAGAAAGTGGGGAAGCTTTTCAGGAGAAACATATGGGTGAAAATGGATCCTGCCTTCCGCTCCGTGCTTTTTGGCTTCTTCACGCAAGCTATCCACATAAGCACCGCCATTGTTCGTCACAAAAGCAATATGCAGGTCTGGAAACTCTTCTAGAACCGGGATGAATTGGTGTACTCCCCGCGTCTCCTTTACTTGCCCACAATATACGGCGAGCTTATCGTCACCACCTAACTTGAGCGCAGACCTTATGTCTTCATCACCGGTTTTTTGGACTTTGCGATATGGAGCATTGTGAATCACGGTCGGGCCGACAGGTAAGTTAAAGTCCTCCCGATAGATGTCCGCAATTTCGTCGCCCACGGTAAACAGCACGTCGGCAGCCTCGACGAACTGATTCTCATGAGCTTTCGCCACTGACCAAATGCCGGGATCGATGTTGTCCAGACCGCGCACCCACTCATGGAGGTCGTGAAACCAACGAAGATTGGGAAACTCGTCTCGGATGACTCCGGCGGAAACAAGATGCATATCGTGGGTGTGCAACACCCTTGGGTTTGCGGATCGAACCAATTCCCTCAACTCATTAACATACTGAGATGTTTGGATTTCTCGAATTTCACCCGCCGATAATTGTTCGTATCCAGGAGTTTTACGCGAAATTCCATTTATGAGGACCGCTGGATACGGAAGATCCTCCTTCAATGACCACCCGGCACTCCGATTTGCCTTGGCATTGTAACCGACCAGAACAACATCAATTCCGTGATAATGAAGAGTGTCAGCGGTTTTTAGTACCCGGCTATCCCCATCGATAAGATTCATGACGGCCATCACAACCGTATATTTACCATTTTCCTTGAATTTCGCCATGTCCCGGTCCGGCTAACAAAGTGACTATTTGATCGGGCGGTCACCCTCTCAGGCGCCCCCCTATATCGACTACTCCCCGGAGCGCCAAGGGTATTCGTCGCTATGTATTGAAATTTCAGCCAAGCCCGCGTAGGCAGGTGGTCCTGCTCTTCAGCAGTCGGCGCACGAAGTTAGTGCATGGTTTCTCGTCAAAATCTGGCTGTGTTGCAAACATCAGCCCTGTAGCGAAGGTCGGTTATGAGTGGAGTAAACCAATGAGTTCGGATTGTTCGGTTCAATACCCAACAGGCCGCTCCATGCCCAGTTTGTCGAAGAAGTTCAGCAAGGACACCCTCGATTTTTACCGATTTCATTTCCTTGAAGACGGATACCCAGGAAGATTGAACGATGATGGCTCAATCTATGCTCATCCAATCTACCCAGTTTATGTCCTTAACGATTACCTGTTCCAGCTCAAAAACAGCAAATCGCCCGTTAAACTCAAGCGGGCGATAGATCTCATCGTTCAAGCCGTGCTGAATCGAGTCGAAAACCGAGCGGGTGCGCTGTTCTTCATGTACGACCAACAGAGCGGTGTTAGTCGAGCAACTGGATCTCATCCATCCGGTTTGACTCAAGCGTATTACGCAGACTTGTTTTCGAGGCTCAGCATGGTGATGCCTCAATGTGAAAAAGTCACGAATGCCGCGGAGGGGTTTTACGCATCCCTTTCAGTCTCTACTGAACAAGGTGGGGTCGCGCGGAAACTTCATGGGCTTCGCGGAATCGAAGAGGTGCCATTAGATCAACCCGACCTAGTTTTGAATGGGTGGCTGTCGGCACTGAAATCCGCAATGGATACAGCTGACCGGCAAGGAGGTTGGATGCGTGAATCGTTCTTGAAAGAGAACGTTGAATTACTTGAGCACATGCTCCCAGAATACGACCATGAAGCGACGCTAAACAGTAGATACAGCCTGAGCTCCGCCGTTTCCATCCGAATACAAGAGAGAACAAAAGCCCCATTTTCGATACACTCGCCCTTGGCAGTGTATAGTCAAGCACAAAAGCGAAACTTTACGGTTGGCCGAAAAGGTCACTGGCACAACACACTCTCCGGGCCAAGAATAGAGAGTTCCCCTGAAAAGGAAAAGATCAACATCCCCGCTGGCACCGCAACATTCAGTTTAATTTGCTCCCGCGCGCACGATGTGAATGCACTTAAATTCGACCTACTAAGCTCTGTTGATAGCGCCGAATATGACCTTGAAATTGAACTGGGTTGTTATGACCCATTCTCGGCCGCTCCAGTTCGCAAGAAGTGGGTGGTCAAACAATCAATAAAGCCCAAAGGAGACGCACAACGGGTTCGGCTTGCGGTGCCCCCGGATGTTTACGATCTGGTCGGGTATCCTACCAATTTCCTCAAATCGATCGGCGGCAAACAACGCAACGTCTATCATTTCATACATATAAACCGACTGTGGCAACTTGCGCAGCGCACCGGTAGGTCCGCCTTCAGCTCGGTTTCAAAGAGATGGGCCCAATACGCGTTGCAATGGGATGAACATCCTATCTACAAATCACTTGACCACTCATACATACCTGAGAAAATTCCAAGAATAATCGACGCCCTCCGTTCCCCCAATCCCCATACAGATTAAGCCATGCTTCCGCCAAAACCCGAGCGGGTCCTAACCCTAGTTCGCGGTCTACAGGTGTTCGCGACTTGATAAGTTGTGTAGCAACTCCACTGAAGTGGTCCCGGTTTTCCGGACAGTTTGGCGGCTGAGTTAAGGTGTATCCGGGATTGTTGTCATGCCGCCTGTTTTTCGTCTCTTGAGCCCCAGTATGCCTCTTGCGGCGTACGCCGCAAGAGGGCGGAATGAGGCCGCTCTGTGTTGTAGAAGATCATCCAGTTTTTGATGGTCCGATGCGCAGCGAAGCCATCGTTCAGCTCCTCAAGATAGATCGCCTCCTGCTTTAATGACCGCCACAGTCGCTCGATGAAGATATTGTCCATGCAGCGGCCGCGGCCATCCATCGAGATCTGGACCCCGGCCTCACTGAGCGTGGTGATCCAGGCCGCCCCGGTGAACTGGCTGCCCTGATCCGTGTTCATGATCTGCGGTGGGCCGAAGCGGGCGATGGCGTCTTGCAGTGCCTCGACGCAGAAGTCCGCATGCATCGTGTTGGAGAGCCGCCAGCTCAGGACCTTGCGCGTCGCCCAGTCCATGATCGCCACCAGATAGAGGAAGCCGTGGCGGACCGGGATGAAGGTGATGTCGGCACACCAGGCCTGGTTGGCCCGTTCGACCGCCATGCCCCGGAGCAGATACGGATAGATCCGATGGTGGGGATGCGGCTGGCTGGTTCGCGGCCGCTTGTAGATCGCTTCCAGCCCCATCTTCGCCATCAACCGCCGCACCCGGTGGCGTCCAACGATGATCGCTTCCCGGCGCAGATACGCAGCGATCTGGCGCGACCCGAAGAAGGGATACTTCGTGAACACCCGGTCGATCGACTTCATCACGTCCAGCGTCACCGCGTCGATACCAACCGGTTCATAATAGAAGGATGACCGGCTCAGCTTCACCAGCCGACACTGCTGGCTGATGCTCAGCGCTTCATGGTCGCGGCGGATCAACGCTTTCTTCTCCGCAGGGCTCATCGCTTGAGCCCTTGTGATAAAAAATCGTTCTCCACCGCCAGCCTCCCGATCTTGGCGTGCAGCTCCTTGACCTCCGCCTCGCTTGGCCCGTCAGTCTTGCCGCCACGCGCAAACACGTCCGCCATGCCCTCGACAGCCTGACGTTTCCACATGCTCACCTGGTTCGGGTGAACCTGGTGCCGAGCCGCTATCTCCTGGATCGTCCGGTCCCCACGCAGCGCCTCAAGCGCAACCTTCGCTTTGAACTGATCTGTGAACTTCCGACGTCTCGTCATCTCGTATCCCTCCATGCGGGTCGGGATACACCTTAGCAACCTGTCCGAATTTCTAGGACCACTTCAGCTGGCTGATGCTCAGCGCTTCATGGTCGCGGCGGATCAACGCTTTCTTCTCCGCAGGGCTCATCGCTTGAGCCCTTGTGATAAAAAATCGTTCTCCACCGCCAGCCTCCCGATCTTGGCGTGCAGCTCCTTGACCTCCGCCTCGCTTGGCCCGTCAGTCTTGCCGCCACGCGCAAACACGTCCGCCATGCCCTCGACAGCCTGACGTTTCCACATGCTCACCTGGTTCGGGTGAACCTGGTGCCGAGCCGCTATCTCCTGGATCGTCCGGTCCCCACGCAGCGCCTCAAGCGCAACCTTCGCTTTGAACTGATCTGTGAACTTCCGACGTCTCGTCATCTCGTATCCCTCCATGCGGGTCGGGATACACCTTAGCAACCTGTCCGAATTTCTAGGACCACTTCAATATGAACATGAGCTGGATCGCCGGGCGGCTGCTTTGCTAAGGTTCGGTAAGCACAATCAATCGAATTCCTCACCGATGAGCTGCAAAACTTATAGCCTGCAGCCCAACCACGGATATCGGATAATAATTCACTCTTGGTAAAAACGGCACCAAAATTGATTCTGAAAAACAAAATCATCTTGGTGCCGAAACTGTCTCAACTTCTCGCACCCACTCTGCCACATGATCCTCCCACGTGTTCTCTTGAGCGAAGCTCTTGATGTTAAGCGCCTTTTGATCCCTATCACGTTCGGTTAGAGAGTTCAGAAAGCCCGCAAGCGCCTTCCCCTCGAGGTCGGGCGGCATTACCCATCCAAGGTCATCACCTTGAACAAAATCGGTCAGCTGCTTGAGAGGCGTTACGACAAGTGGAACCCCGGATGCTGCGCATTCCCAAAACTTATTTGGCGCGCAAATCCAGTGATTTACACTCGAATTGGGATATGGAACGATTCCGACCCAAGCATCTTCAATGGTAGCCAGAAGTTCAGTTTGAGGAACGGCATAGACACATCGGATCTTATCGTAAGCATCAATGTCTGGTCGGTCAGCCAACGTCGAAAGCTTACACCTAAACAGAGCGTCAACGTATTCTCCAATTTCTCTGCTCAATGCTTCCAGGTGCTCTCCGTCTACAACCGCCGATCTTCCCCGCGACCCGAGCGGATTCACAGAAATTTTGCTAAACGAGCCTATTCCAAGCGCCTTGTTGACGACCTCATTGGAAATCGACCGCCATTCGTCTGGATCCGCGAAGTTAGCAATTTCAGCCAGAAGCTCAGTCTTCGCAGCACGTCGGGCCGCGGAATGCTCCTGTAACAACCGGCTCAAGTTTTGAGCATGACATTCATCAGCCCAAGTCAACGCCTGATGCTTAACTGCACTCTGTATATGCTCACGAAGTTTCCCATCTCCCAATACAACAAGCGAGCGATCGTCCGCTAGGAATTGTGCCGCGTCGACAAGCCGCTCAATTCCTCGTCCCTTAGCTAACCCGCCATGATACAGAAGAATTTTTTTCGCCACTGGAAGCCTGGCCAATTCATGTATTGAACCAACTCTTTGGCTTTTTTCATGTGGGTAGCGCAGTTTATTGACACAGTTGGGTAAAACAATAGTTCGACCCTGAGTGCCATAAGTCTGGTCATACACTTCAGCCATTGCGTCGCTAACAACAGAAACGAACTTGGCTTTTGAGATATGCTGACGATGCACCTTACGATAGTATTCAGCAACATGGCTGCTAGCTAGGTTTACATCGTCATAAAACTCGTGGGCATCGTAAATCATCGGCTTAGCGTGTTTCGAAGCCAACGAGGCGGCTGCCGCCAAAGAGCTAGCCTCAGCGGCAATTACAACGTCAAACGGTTCACTTTCCGCTTGTCTTCGAATGGCTTGGCAACGCGCGAACTGAACACCGTCAAAAGTGCACCGGGTGCGAAAGTGTTCAACTAGTTCCCTTACCAGAAACCGTACCGGTCTATCCGAACCCAGCGCTTTCTCGACCACGGCACGAAGGCCAAATCGACCATCTCGAACCGAGGCATAGTTCGCGGACAGCTGTAGGAGCCTTTTAATCGGAGCGAGAAACTTATTCAAAAGGCCTGTAAACTTCGCTGCAACCAGCCCGACTACGGTAGTCAAAAGCATCAGCGCAGCTACAAGCTCTGACACCGATAGCGGGAACAGATACAAATCGAGTTCGAAACGGAGTCCCGGCGCTATCAAATTCAACGCATCGATCACCGCCCTCCATAGGACTGTCAACGAGGCGAATCCGCCCCAAGCCGCAGCGATGGCAATAACGAGCGTAAACAGCCCCAGCCCCACCAACCGGAGCGCTAGCAATTGAGCCGCTCGGCGATAGGCTGCTGCCCTCCAACCGACGCGTTCAACGGTTAGCTGTTCCTCAAACTCTGTTCTTGGAGACTGGTCATCGGATTCGAGGATCCCGATTGCACGTACCTTATGACCGGCGGCGACAAGGCTGAGAATTTGCTTCATTATGCGGACATCGCGAAGAACGGAGTTCGGACACAGATACAAAACCGAAATACTCAAGTTGGCCTCCGACAATACAAATTTCTTTTTTTTTGCGCTCGGGCGTGAGCAAGCAGCGTGCCTCGAAAAGCGATTGAGAACTTTACGATTGATCGGTGGCGCACGCCTCTAGCGTCTCAAACAGCGCGAATACGGTTCGATATGCTACAAGTTGCCACTGAGAGGCAAATGATCTTGTTAGCTACGATTGATTGGAGGTTTGGACACAAACATCTTCAATCAAGCGACCGAGGATAGCACTTCCCCGTCTCTCCCAAGATATCTCGTCCGCCAATTGCACTATTCTCTCCAGGGTGTCACGATAGTCCTCGAACGTTATTTCGGATAAACACCGTTCTAGTGACCTCTCATCCGAGGGATTGTAAATCCACCCGACTTTGTTCGATTGCACGAACCTGCGAACCTCTGGCAAGTCTGCGGCAATCACTGGCAACCCTGAAGCCAAGAAATCGAACAACTTTTGCGGTAATGCATACTTGTGATTCAAACAGTTCGGGACGTAAGGAACAAGACCAAATTGGTAATGCTCTAAGAGCTCCGGGATGTGTTCGTAATGCGCTCGCGGAAGCATTCTGGCTGCAGTGTACCTCTTCGACAACTTCGACAATCTAACAGATGAGCGCCCCTCACCAATCAGGTCCAGCGAAAATCGCGGCACCATTGACGCAGCGCGCATAGCCCGAACCAATCCTCGACCTGGTGTTAACCCCCCCACGTAAACAGCACGAAAATGATGACCTTGTTGATAGTTTCGAAGCCTCTCAGCAACCACATCGGGATCAATACGGTTTTTTTTATAGGTCGGCAGTGCAAGCGTTCTTGGACAGCGATCTGCGATATACTCTCTTTGATAAAAATCGATGACACTTTCATTCACGGACACAATTGCGTCGACCGAATGCAAAGCTACGGAGTGAACTTCCTGCAATCGATCTCTGACAGCGCGGGGAGTCGCGAACCGGTGCTCATAGATTTCATGAAGATCGTAGATAACCGCTGAACCCGCGAGTGAGCGAACACGATAAATGACCCTGAGCGCCTCCGGCTCGACAGCAAATATGATTTTGGGGCGAAACAGGACGATCTGCAACATTAGCCACAGCGCAGAAAACCTAAAGCGCCACTTACTATTCAAACCTCGGGTAAGGACGAAGTCTGGTTTAAGCTCAGTCGCTGAACATCGATACCCGAGCGTCGCAACCACAGAACGAAAGGTTTCCGCAAACACTGCGACCCGGTAATCATCGCCAATTGTCCCCGACGCAACAAACAACGCCCAAGGTCGAGTTTTTCTGGACATCCCTAGCTCCCCATTCCACCAAATAGAACACTTGCCACGACTATCAGTCGAATGATTTTTGTGCTGGTGGGTAGCCCCGCCCGAGCAGCCAAGCTGAGCGTAGGGATCGATATTCCAATACGCCCCAGCCTTCCAATCAACACGGTATGATGTCGAGCAGAAACCGGCAATGATATGAGTTGCTTCGCAGCAGTTCTTGGAAAGGCGGTTCTTGCTTCCTTCAAAAGTCTGATCGTTACCCCGGATATTCTTGGCACATGCGGCGGTGCAGTCCGTCAACGACTACGATTCCTATTGGATCTGCGGCCGAATTCTCAGCAATTAGATCTGCTGAAAACCCGCCCACCCCCACTAAAAATCTACGCAAAGCTATGAGGGAACCACGAAGATGCAAAAGCGCAACTACGGTCAATCGAATTGGCATTTGTGAAATATCGCAACCAACTGACTTACCCGGTCAATTGACGGCCGATTATTCGCTCTAAACATGACCGCTTTACTGATAGCGAAACGACGGCTATACGCCTCCAAACTTCGATTAAGGCTGCTCAGCGATAGGGCACATCTAATGACATTCCGTAAAAAGATCGCCGTCATCGGCTGCGGGCACTGGGGCAAGAACCATGTGCGCAATTTCGCTCAGTTGGGTGCCCTGGGGGCGGTGGTCGATCCACATGCTCCGACCGCGCAAAAGTTCGCGGACGAATACAATGTCCTGGCCCTGAGCTTTGAAGATGCGATCGCATCTGCCGACATCGACGGCGTCGTCATCGCTGCACCAGCCGAGCTCCACTGCAAGCTGGCCGTCCAGGCCTTCGAAGCCGGCAAACACGTCTTCGTCGAAAAGCCCATCGCCATGACGATGGAAGAAGGCGAGACCATGAAAGCGGCCAGCGAGAAAGCCGGCAAGGCGCTCATGGTTGGCCACCTCCTGCAATTCCATCCGGCCTTTGTCGCCCTGCGTGAGGCTGTCCAGCGCGGTGATCTCGGCGAGCTGCGCTACGCCTACTCCCACCGGTGTTCGCTTGGGAAGTTCCGCGTCGAGGAAAATGCTCTGTGGAGCTTCGCCCCGCACGACATCTCCATGCTGCTCGCCCTTTTCGACGATGCGCCGACATCAGTTTCCGGCAGCGGTGGTTCCTACATCACCCCGGGCATCGAGGACGAGTGCCGCCTGGACATGGAATTCTCCGGTGGTCGCCGTGCGCACGTGCTGGCCAGCTGGCTGCACCCGTTCAAGGAACACCGCCTGATCGTTGTTGGCGAGAAGGCCATGGCGGTCTTCGAGGACTCGGCGGCAGGTGCCGAAAAACTCCGTCTCTACGCCCACAGCATTGACACTTCCGGCGCCGTTCCGGTTCCAAGCAAAGCTGACTGGACGCCTATGCCTTATGGCGATGACGAACCGCTGCGCACCGAGTGCCAGCACTTCCTCAACGCCTGCTCTGGACAGAAACCGCTGACCGATGCGGATGAAGCCCTGCGCGTGCTTGACGTCATGATCAAGGGATCGTCCTGAGCGACGGACTCACGAACTTTCGCAGTTGAATACAAGAACTGTCACAGAAATTGAGTTGATAGGCCGCTGAGCTTGGCACATTCAACTCCGAACGATCAAATATTGGAAAGTGATATGCAGTTTATCGATCTTCAGGCCCAGCGCGCACGTATTTCCGACAAAATCAACGCAGCGGTGGCAAAAGTCATCGAAGAAGGCCGGTACATCATGGGGCCGGAAGTCAAGGAATTTGAGCGCCAGCTCGCCGAATTCAGCCAGGCAGAACACGCCCTGGGCTGTGCCAACGGTACCGAAGCTATCGCGCTGCCGTTGCTGGCATGGGAAGTTGGTCCGGGAGACGCAGTCTTCTGCCCGTCCTTCACCTTCGCCGCGACAGGCGAGGTTGTTCCGTGGGTCGGCGCCAGCCCGGTTTTCGTCGACATTGACCCGTCCACCTACAACATGGATCCGGCCCATCTCGACGCCGCCATCGAAATGGTCAAGGCCGAAGGCAAGCTGACGCCCAAAGTCATCATTGCTGTCGACCTGTTCGGACAGCCGGCCGACTATCCGGCCATCTCCGCGATCGCCAAGAAACACGGCCTGAAACTGATTGCTGACAGCGCCCAGGGTTTCGGCTGTACGCTGAACGGAAACCACCCGGTGCACTGGGCCGACGCAGCGACGACCAGCTTCTTCCCGGCCAAGCCGCTGGGTTGTTATGGTGACGGCGGTGCGGTGCTGACCAATGATGCTGCCACCGCCGAGCGCATGGATTCCCTGCGCGTTCACGGCAAGGCGACGAAGTCGGACATCGAGGGTCGCACGTTCGAGCACGACACCAAGTACTTGAATATGCGGGTAGGAATGAACTCCCGCCTCGATACGATCCAGGCCGCCATCCTGATCGAGAAGCTGGCAATCTTTGCAGACGAGATTGAGGCTCGCAATCGGGTGGCAACACGCTACAATGAAGGCTTGGACGGCTACGTGGAAAGCGTACCTGCCGTCATTGATGGGGGCGTGTCCGTGTGGGCTCAATACACAATCGAGCACAAGAACCGTGCTGGTCTTCAGGCGCACCTGAAAGCCAATGGTGTTCCGTCTGCCGTCTATTACCCGATCCCGATCCACAAACAGGATGTGTACTCCCGCTATCCGCTGGGCCCGAACGGTCTGCCGGTCTCGGAAGCCAAGGCCGAGAGTGTCGTCTCGCTGCCGATGCACCCGTATATGGATGAAGAAACCCAGGACCAGATCATCAACGCGGTCCGCTCGTTTAACGCTTAAAGGACGACGTCATGAACGCTCCTACAGTCGCAGAATTTGATACCCTTGATACGCTGGCACTCGACTTCGAACGCCGTGCGACAAACAAGACCCTGACCGTTGGTGTCATCGGTCTGGGTTATGTTGGCCTGCCTCTTGCCCAGGCTTTCTGCCGCCAGGACATTCGGGTCATCGGTTTCGATGTGTCCGAGTTCAAAATCAAGGAACTGTCCGAGGGGCGTTCATACATCAAGCATATCAAGGACGAAGCGGTCAAAGTCATGATTGACACCGACCGCTTCGAAGCCACGACGGACTTCGATCGCCTGGACGAGCCGGACGCGCTGCTGATCTGCGTTCCGACGCCGCTCGACAAACACCGCGACCCGGATCTTGACTATGTGATCAAGTCCACCGAGGCGATTTCCAAGAAGCTGCGCCGCGGCCAGATCGTCGTCCTCGAATCGACGACCTATCCGGGCACGTCCGAAGAGGTGATGAAGCCGATCCTTGAAGGTGCCAGCGGCCTGGTCGCCGGCCTCGACTTCGCAATTGCCTACTCGCCGGAACGCGAGGACCCGGGCAATCCGCAGTTCGAAACCTCCACCATCCCGAAGGTTGTCGGTGCGAACACGTCAGCGGAAACGCGAATGGCCGTTACCATCTACCAGCAGATCGTACCGCAGGTTGTGCCGGTTCGTGACCTGCGCACGGCGGAAGCGGTCAAGCTGACCGAGAACATCTATCGTGCAGTCAATATCGGCCTCGTGAACGAGCTCAAGACCGTTTACGGCGCCATGGGTATCGACGTCTGGGAAGTCATCCAGGCAGCGTCCACCAAGCCGTTCGGTTTCCACGCCTTCTATCCGGGCCCAGGCCTCGGCGGTCACTGTATTCCGATCGACCCGTTCTACCTGTCCTGGAAAGCCCGTGAGTTCGGCCTCAGCACGCGCTTCATCGAGCTGGCCGGCGAAGTCAACAATGCCATGCCGGGTTCGGTCGTGAACACGGTCGCGGAGGAGCTTTCCACCCGCCTCGAGAAGTCGCTCAAGGGCGCCCGGGTCCTGCTGTGCGGCCTCGCCTACAAGAAGAATGTAGACGACATGCGCGAAAGCCCCTCGCTGCTCCTGCTGGAACAGCTCGAGGCCCGCGGCGCAGTGGTTGATTACTACGACCCGCACATTCCGGTCGTCCCGTATGACCACGACCACCCGGAGTATGAAGGTCGCAAGTCCGTCAACTGGACCCCGGAATCCCTGTCCCAGTTCGATGTGGCCCTGATTGCCACCGACCATGACAAGGTCGATTACGGCCTGCTCCTGAACTCTGTTCCATTCGTTGTAGATACCCGCAATGCGACGGCGATGCTTCAGAACGAGCACGAAGACCGCATCGTCAAAGCCTGATTGGCATGACCAGAAATACCGAGCCGGGAACCGGGACTTCGCTGAAAGTCCTGGTTCTCGCTCGCCACTTCCCGCCAGCGATTTCCGGCGGAGCGCGGCGTCCCTACATGTGGGTCAAAGGGTTCCAGTCCGTCGGCGCCGACGTCTTTGTCGTCGCGCCGGAACTGCCTGACGATGTCGTCGGAATCGCCGTCGAACACCCCAATCCGGACCCGACCACCGTCCTGCCCCGCACCAAAGGCCTGCGCGACATTGCGCGAGAATGGCTGCTTTGGCCCGACCCGGATGTACGCTGGGTCCAGCGCGCGTGGCGCCTTGCCATCGAAACCTGTCCATTTCAACCAGACCTGATCTTCACCACCAGCCCCCCGGAATCCATCCATGTTTCCGGCGCTCCACTCAAGGCTCACTGGCCATCGGCAAAATGGGCGATCGATGCGCGTGATCACTGGCTGATCCGTGCTTTCCGCCCGGAGCGGCGCAAGCCCGTTCGCCGGATGCTTGAGACCCGGATTGCACCGCGCATCCTGCGCGAGGTCGATGCGGTATTCGCCGTCAATGAAGCGATATCCGAAGAGTATCGTGGCTTCCAACCGAACGCACTACACGCGGTCGTGCCGCACTTCCTGCATGCCGTAAAACAGGTCCACGCCTTCCCGGACGAGACAATCGACATCGTTCACACCGGCAGTTTCATCCTGTCTGATCCCGATGTGCGGATCGATCCGCTACTGGACATATTCGCGGACATTGCACGCGAGACCCCACAGCTGGTCCTGAATCTGGTCGGTCGGCTTCGGGATGATGAGACAGCCCGTGTAGAGGGGTTCGGACTGGGCGACCAGGTCAGGATCCACGGCACTGTACCGCTCGAACAATCGCTGGCCATGCAGCGCGGCGCTGATGCACTGGCCGTGATTGCCGCTCCAAACTCAGCGGTGCCGCCAGGCAAAATGGCCGAGTATCGCAGCTCCGGCCGGCCGGTCATTCCCTTTGGCAGCGGTGCGTGGCTGGGCAAGATCGATGACGACACCCGAACAGCAGGTGAGCGGCTACGCGCGCTGACCCGCGGCGAGACACTCGCCGTCCACGACCAGATCGCTCCAGCCACGCCAGAAGAGATTGCAGGGCGAGCCCTGCAAACGCTCTTCCCGGACGCGGGCCTATTCGACCGTGACTGATTTGGCGAGGTTGCGAGGCTGATCCACGTCAGTGCCCTTGAGAACCGCGGTGTAATAGGCCAGCTGCTGGATCGGAACAGCCGCGACAATCGGCTGGATCACCGGGTGGCATTCCGGAATCTCGATTATTGCACTGGCATCATCCACGGCCAGCTTGGCCCCCTTGCGGTCGGTAATCAGGATCACTTCGGCACCACGAGCAGCGACTTCCTGGACATTGGAAATCGTCTTTTCGAACAGCTCGTCATACGGTGCGATCACGACAACCGGTGTGCCCTCTTCGATGAGCGCGATCGGGCCGTGCTTCAATTCGCCTGCGGCATATCCCTCAGCGTGGATATAGCTGATTTCCTTGAGCTTCAGAGCCCCTTCCATCGCCAGCGGATAGAATTGGCCACGCCCCAGATACAACACATCAGACGCCTTGGAGAGCGAACGGGCAATCTCCTCGACATCACTCACTTTCTCCAGTGCCTCATTGAGCATTCGCGGCGCTTCAAGCAGGCCATCGATCAAATCGCCGATCTCGTTAGCAGAGAGCTCGTCACGTGCTTGCGCAGCACCCGCAGCAACACAGGCCAGGGCCGTCAGCTGTGCCGTGAACGCCTTGGTGGATGCCACACCGATTTCCGTACCTGCATAGGTAAACAGGGTCGTGTCGGCATCACGGTCAATCGAGGATTCCGGCACATTGACGACGGCAACCGTCGGCACGTTTGATGCCTTGCAATAGCGCAGCGCGGCCAGGGTATCCGCGGTCTCACCGGACTGGGAGACAAAGAAGGCACGGTCAGAGTCCAGCAAGACCGGCGAGCGGTAGCGGAATTCCGACGCGATATCGACCTCAACCGGCAAGCGCGCATAACGCTCGAACCAATATTTCGATGTTGCCGCGGCGTAAAATGCGGTTCCACAAGCAGACCCAAGCAGCCGACTCGTCGACTTCCAGCCATCCAGATTTGCGGAATGGAAACGACGCTCCACCGGGTCGATGTAATTGGAAAGCGTACGACCAACAGCGTCGGGCTGTTCGTAGATTTCCTTCTCCATGAAGTGGCGGTACTCGCCCTTGTCGGCAAATCCCGGTGTGGCATTGGAGACCTGTTCCGGACGCTCCACACGCTTGCCATCCATGGTGTATATCTCGACCTCGGTTGGCGTGACCATGCACCAGTCATCTTCTTCGAGATAGATCACCCGGCGGGTCCATTCAGCCAATGCGATTGCATCTGATCCCAGGAAGCTTTCCGTCTCCGTGCGGCCAATGACCAGCGGGCTGCCACGGCGGGCGCCATACAACTGGTCCGGATTATCCTTGCTGATTGCGGCGACAGCGTAAGCGCCACGCAGGCGATTCACTGCCTCGCGAAAGGCCTCTTTCATTGCGAGCCCCTTGCCCAGGTAGTAGGCAATCACATGAGCAATGACTTCAGAATCTGTTTCGCTCTCGAAGTTGTGCCCCTTCTGGGCGAGTTCTTCGCGCAGTTCACGAAAATTCTCGATAATTCCATTATGGACGATAGCGACGCCGCCGAAGGCATGCGGGTGGGCATTTGAGGTTGAGGGCTTTCCATGGGTCGCCCAGCGGGTGTGCGCGATACCCAGGGGCCCGTCACAGGGCTCATCGCGGACAACAGACTCCAGGTTGCGAATTTTTCCCTGCGCACGCCTGCGCTGCAGCTCACCTTCTTGTAGCACCGCAATACCGGCGGAGTCATACCCCCTATATTCCAAGCGCTTAAGACCGTCGATCAAACGTTCCGATGTCTCAGTCGTGCCTGCAATTCCGATAATCCCACACATGCTCAACCTATCTGTTTTTGGGCTTTGACTCAGAGATGTTGTAGACGTTTTCCTGAGGAGGATGTAAAGAAGAAACTGATGGCTGAGTGCTATTTTTTGCAATGGGGGAACGTCGGATTGGTCTTGTTCGGGAACGAACTTGAGAGCTGACCCGACGACAAATGGTTCAGAATGAAAACTTACTTCGGAACTGACGGAATCCGGGGGCGGGCAAATACTTTCCCGATGACACCGGAAGTTGCGCTTCTACTGGGCAAGGCAGCGGGTTCATATTTTCGACGTGGAAACCACAGGCATGTGGTCGTAGTTGGCAAGGACACTCGCCTGTCCGGCTACATGCTCGAATACTCACTGATCGCCGGTTTCACATCCGCCGGTATGGATGTTCGAACGGTGGGGCCAGCGCCCACACCTGCGATTGGTATGCTCACACGCGCCATGCGCGCTGATCTGGGCGTGATGATCACAGCATCCCATAACGCTTACACTGACAACGGCATCAAGCTTTTTGGGCCAGATGGGTTCAAGCTTGCTGATGCCGTCGAGTTGGAAATCGAGAAGCGCATGGAGAATGTCGGTTCGATCCTCGCCGTGCCGCCGGTCGAGATTGGACAGGTCGCTGTCTACAATGATGCACGCGGTCGCTATGTCGAAGCCGCCAAAGCGGCCTTTCCGCGCGAGCTCAGCCTCGACGGCCTAAAGATCGTGCTCGATTGCGCCAACGGCGCGGGGTATCGGGTCGCCCCGCAAGCCCTTCAGGAACTGGGCGCTGAAGTCGACGCGATCGGTGTTTCCCCAAATGGACAGAATATCAATCTGAACTGTGGCTCCACTTCACCGGAAGCGATGATCAACCGCGTTCTGGAGACTGGGGCCCATATTGGTATTGCACTCGACGGTGATGCCGACCGCATCATCGTGTGCGACGAGCGCGGTCGCGTTATTGATGGCGATCAGCTGATCTGCCGCATTGCCAAAGACCATCGCGACGCTGGCACTCTGAAGGGCGGCGGCGCGGTCGCGACGATCATGTCAAACTTCGCCATGGACCGCTTTTTCAAGGACCAGGGCATGTCTCTCGCGCGGACAAATGTCGGTGACCGATACGTTGTCGACCGGATGCGGCGCAGCGGTTACTCGGTCGGCGGTGAGCAGTCCGGCCATCTCGTTCTGACCGATTATTCGACCACCGGTGACGGCTTGATCGCGGCCCTGCAGATCCTGGCGGCGTGCGTACGCAATGATCACCCGGTGTCCGAGCTGTGCTCGATGTTCGAGCCGGCCCCGCAATTCAAGCAGAACGTCCCCTACACGGGAGCCATGCCGCTCAATGATGCTGCCGTCCAGGCAGTAGTTGAAGGCGTACAGAAACGCCTTGAGGGCAAGGGACGCCTGGTGGTGCGACCCTCTGGCACTGAACCGGTTGTCCGCGTCATGACCGAGGGCGAGAACGAGTCATTGATCATCAACGCTGCAACCGAAGTCGTCGATGCGCTCAAGCATTACGCCCACGCGCTTGAACCGGCGGAGTAATCCGCCGGCCTGGCGCCGCTGGAAACCAGTATTGTCGATCTGTTTAAATCAGAGCTTCTGGTCAAACTCGCCGACTTCCTCGTATCCGGACAGGGTCAGGGCGATCTCATCAAAGATCGCCTTGACGTCGTCTGAGGAATTCGGGCTCTCCACCACGACAACCAGATTGGGAGTATTCGATGAGGCCCGTACCAGGCCCCACGCGCCATCCTCCAGCGAGAAACGCACACCGTTGACAGTATTGACCGCAGCGATCTTGCGACCGGCCACCGTAGCGCCCTGATCGGCCTTGGTCTGGTACTCCGCCACGATACGGTCGATGACGCCGTATTTGACTTCATCGGCACAGGCTGGGGACATGGTCGGTGACTGGAAGCTGACGGGAAGCGCGCGGCGCAAATCTGCCATCGTCTTGTCCGGATTGCGGTCCAGCATCTGCAGGACAGCGCGCGCGGCGACAAGACCATCATCATAACCCCGGCCGATCGGGTCCTGCAGGAAGAAATGGCCGGACTTCTCAAATCCTGCCAGCGCGCCCAGCTCCTTGGAGCGGCGTTTGATGTAGGAATGTCCCGTCTTGAAGTAGTCCGTCTTGCAACCGTGCTCCTCAAGCACAGGATCAATCGCAAAGAGGCCGGTCGATTTCACGTCCACGACAAAGGTCGATCCGGGATAAAGCGGCGCGAGATCGCGCGCGAGCATCAAACCGATCTTGTCGGCGAAGATCTCCTCGCCCTCATTGTCGATCACGCCGCAACGGTCACCGTCACCATCAAAACCCAGCCCTACATCGGCGCCGTGCTCGAGAACAGCATCGCGCATGGCGTGCAGCATCTGCATGTCTTCCGGGTTCGGATTGTAGCGCGGGAAGGTGTGGTCCAGATCACAATCCATCTCGATGACCTCGACACCCATCGCACGCAGTGCCTGGGGTACGAAGGCGCCGGCTGTGCCATTGCCACAGGCCGCGACAACTTTCAGCGGTCGCTTGATATCCACGCCCTCGGCAACGTCGGCGATGAAACGCTCGGCAACACCTTGCTCGCGGACATAACCGCCGCCCTCACGATGCTGTCCTTTACCGCCCAGGACGATTTCCTTGAGGCGGCTCATCTCGTCCGGACCGAAGGTCAGCGGGCGCGCCGCGCCCATTTTTACACCGGTCCAGCCATTGGAGTTATGGCTCGCGGTGACCATGGCCACGCAGGGAATATCCAGATCAAACTGAGCAAAATAGGCCGTCGGTGACAGGGCCAGGCCGATATCATGCACCTCGATCCCCGAAGCCATCAGTCCAACTTCCAGCGCCTGTTTCACGGAGAGGGAATAGCTGCGGAAATCATGACCGACGACGATCTTCGGCTCGACGCCCAGCTCGTGGATCAGCGTACCCAGGCCAAGACCCAGAGCCTGCACGCCATAAAGGTTCAGCTCGGAGGGTTTGTCGGAACCGGGATGGCCAAACCACCAGCGGGCATCATACTCGCGAAAACCGGTGGGCTTGATCAGCGCCTCGTTCTCGAACTCCCAGGAGTTGGGTGCAAGTTCAGCAAACGGTTTCTGGCTCATAATCCCCTCCGGTGCCTTTCCGGCACGTTCTGTAGTGAAGCTGTCTTACCCGTGATGTAGTGCGGTCTAGTCGGCCGGCCGGCCGATGCTGGAATATTTAAAGCCCGCTGCGCTCATCTCTTCCGGCAGATAGATATTGCGAAGGTCGACCAGGATGGGTGCCTTCATCAGCTCTTTCAGACGGTCCAGGTCCAGGGCGCGGAACTCGTTCCACTCGGTGATGATCACCAGGGCATCCGCATCCTCAACACAGAAGTAAGGGCCGGAGGTGAACTCAACATCGCTGAAGTGATGCTCCGCCTCGACCGTGCCGGCCGGATCAAAAGCCTTGATACGCGCACCGGCTTCCTGAAGCGCCGGAATGATTTCCAGGCTGGGCGCCTCGCGCATGTCATCCGTGTTTGGCTTGAAGGTCAGGCCCAGCACAGCAATGGTCTTGCCGGAAACGTCTCCGTCACAAGCCTTGATGACCTTGTCGGCCATCGCACGTTTGCGCTTGTCATTGACGTCAACGACCGTCTCGACGAGTCGGACCGGGCTTTCAAACTCCTGTGCCGTGCGCACCAGAGCGAGCGTGTCCTTCGGAAAACAGGAACCGCCATAACCCGGGCCGGCATTGAGGAATTTGCCGCCGATACGATTGTCGAGCCCAACGCCGCGGGCGACTTCCTGGACGTTTGCGCCGACGCTCTCACACAGATCTGCCATCTCGTTGATGAAAGTGATCTTGAGTGCGAGGAAGGCGTTGGCCGCGTATTTGATCAGCTCAGACGTGCGGCGCGAGGTGAAGACGATCGGCGTCTCGTTGAGGAAGAGCGGGCGATAGAGTTCGTGCATGACATTGCGCGCGCGCTCTTCATCCGTACCCACCACCACGCGATCCGGGCGCTTGAAGTCATCGATCGCCGCGCCTTCGCGCAGGAATTCCGGGTTGGAGACCACCGCAAAGTCAGCATCCGGACGGGTTTCACGGATGATGCGCTCGACCTCGTCACCCGTTCCAACCGGAACCGTCGACTTGGTGACAACGACCGTATAGCCCTCCATCACCTCTGCAATTTCCTTGGCGGCGGCGTAGACAAAGGACAGGTCAGCAAAACCGTCACCGCGACGCGAGGGCGTACCCACGGCGATGAAGACAGCGTCTGCTTCTCGCACCGCATCCGTCAGGTCCTGGGTGAAGTGGAGACGGCCTTCACGCACATTGCGCTGGACCAGCAGGTCCAGGCCTGGCTCGTAAATCGGGATACCACCGGATTGCAGGGTTTCGACCTTGGACGCGTCCTTGTCGACGCAGGTCACATCATGTCCGAAATCAGCAAAACAAGCACCGGATACAAGACCTACATAACCGGTTCCGATCATTGCGACGCGCATTGGTATCGCTCCTCTTCACTCTCCCGCCCGGTATCGCCGTTCGATGGGGTCCGTGCAAGGATTGATTTCCCAAATGACAGCTTGAAGCTCAGTTTGCCTGTGCAGCCTTGAGGACGGCGGCCTTGATATTGTCAACCACCGGTCGGATCTGTCCTGCCGGTCCCTCCGCCATGACCCGGATCAAGGGCTCGGTACCGGACGGTCGCACAAGCACCCGCCCCTCTCCGGCGAGCTCGTCTTCAGCCAGCCGGATCGCCGCCTCGACCGTGCTGTCCGCCATAACATCGGCAGCTTTCTCGACGCGGACATTCTCGAGCAATTGCGGGACAGGGTCGAAAGCCTGGAGCACCTCGCTGGCCGGGCGATCACTCTCGATCAGAACCCGCAAGACCTGCAGCGCAGCGATCAGGCCATCGCCGGTCGGACAAAAGCGCGGCGTGAGGATATGTCCAGACGGTTCCCCGCCCAATGCTGCGGCACTTTCCTTCATGCGCTCGGCGACATAACGATCCCCGACCCGCGTCCGGTGGAGGCGCAGCCCTTCCCGCTCGAGGAAGCGCTCAAGACCGATGTTCGACATCACCGTGCCGATGATCTCCGGGTGATCCAGCTCGCCTTCCTGTTTCCAGTGCCGCGCCAAGAGCGCAAGGATCTGGTCGCCATCGACAGTCTCACCCTTCTCGTCACACAGAAGGACACGATCACCATCCCCGTCCAGCGCGATACCGATATGGGCCCGGTGTTCCAGAACGGCGGCTCGCATCTGGTCCGGCGCTGTGGAGCCGCACTCCTGGTTGACGTTGAACCCATTGGGCGAAACGCCGACCGAGATCACGTCCGCGCCGAGTTCATAGAGCACTTTCGGAGCAACCTGATAGGCCGCGCCGTTCGCGCAATCGACGACGATACGCATGCCCGACAACCCGCGTGTGCGCGGGAATGTCGCCTTGGCCAGTTCCACATAACGCGCCTGCGCATCCTCGATCCGCTTCACCCGCCCCAGCGCCTGTGGCTCCGCCATGGGATCGGTCAGGGCCGATTCCATGCGCCGTTCGATCCGCATCTCGGCCTCGTCATCCAGCTTCAACCCGTCCGGGCCAAACAGCTTGATGCCGTTGTCATGATAGGGATTGTGCGACGCCGTGATCATCACGCCCATATCCGCACGCAGGGACAGCGTCATCTGCGAGACACCGGGCGTTGGCAGGGGGCCGAATAGAACCACATCCATCCCGACCGACGTAAAACCCGCCACCAGCGCCGGTTCGATCATGTATCCGGACAGGCGGGTATCCTTGCCGATCACGACGAGATGCCGGCCTTCCCGCTTGGTGAAGCATCGACCTGCCGCAAGCCCCAATCTCAGCGCGGTCTCGGCTGTCATCGGGAAGCTGTTGGTCAGCCCCCGCACGCCATCAGTACCGAAATATCTCTTGGTCATCGCGGATTCCTCACTGATTCGGACAGGATAGCGGGTGTCGCATCGTCGCCAAAGCAGGTTACGGGCTGGACTGTCCCGCAGGGCTCGGATACGCCTAGTGTCAGTAATCCATGGGCAAATTGATGACTACGATTCGTAAAGCAGTCCTTCCCGTCGCTGGTCTTGGCACACGGGTTCTTCCGGCAACGAAGTCCATCCCCAAGGAGATGCTGCCAGTCTTCGACCGACCGGCCATCCAGTATGTGGTGGACGAGGCGCTGGAAGCAGGCATCGAGCACATTGTCTTTGTGACCGGTCGCAACAAGGCGGCGATCGAGGATTATTTCGACAGCGCCTACGAGCTCGAAGCGACGCTTGAGGCCAAGGGCAAATCCGACATTCTTGAAGAAGTCGTTCGATCATGCCCAAAGCCCGGTTCGATGAGTTTTGTCCGCCAGCAAGCGCCGCTCGGCCTGGGCCATGCCATCTGGTGTGCGCGCGACATCATCGGATCCGACCCGTTTGCCATTCTCCTGCCGGATGTCCTCATCCACGGCAAGCCGGGCTGCCTGGCCCAGATGACCGAGGTGTTTGACCGTACGGGCGGCAATGTCATCGCGGTTGATCCGGTACCGGAAAACGAGGTCAACAAATACGGCGTCATTGATCCGATCGAACGCGATGGCGCGATGATCCGCATGCGCGGCATGGTCGAGAAGCCGCCGGTGGAAAGCGCTCCATCCAATCTGGCCATCACCGGTCGCTATATCCTGACCGGGGAGATTTTCGACTTCCTCGCCGACCAGGCCGCCGGTGCCGGCGGCGAGATCCAGCTCACCGATGCCATGGCGCGCCTGATGCAGAAACAGGATTTCCACGCGCTCGAGTTTAGTGGAACGCCATATGATTGCGGCAGCAAGCTAGGCTATCTGCGGGCCACGCTCGGCTTTGCCATATCAAACGAGGAACTGGGGTCACAGGCCCGAAAGTTGATCGAGGAAAGCCTAGGCTGAACACCCTAGCTCTGCTGGTTCCACTCACGGAACCAGGTCGCGAATTGCGTCAGCCCGTGTTCCAGCGAAATTCCCGGGCGATAGTCATAATCCCGCACCAGCTTGTCGACATTGGCGTAGGTGCGGGTGACATCGCCCGGCTGCATAGGCAGCATTTCTTTCTCGGCCTCGATCCCGAAGGCGCGCTCGAGCGTCGAGATCATGTCCATCAGCTTTTCCGGTGATGATCCGCCGATATTGTAGACCTCGTGCCGCCCTCGCGCGGGCGCATCCACGACCATGCGCTGAAGCGGTTCAACGATATCGTCGATATAGGTAAAATCGCGCTCCATCTCACCGTGATTGAAGACCTTTATCGGGTCTCCACGCATCATGCGTTCAGCAAACAGCCAATAGGCCATGTCCGGGCGCCCCCACGGACCATAGACCGTGAAAAAGCGAAGGCCCGTCGCCGGAATGCCATAGAGATTGGTATAGGACGCGGACATCAACTCGTCCGCCCGCTTCGTCGCAGCGTAGAGGGATTCCGGCGCTTCGCTGGCGCTCTCCTCGCTGAAAGGCACTTCGGCCTGTTCCCCATAGACCGAGCTGGATGAGGCATAGACCAGATGCCGAAGACCGTCTCCCAGGCCGCGCGCCAGTTCGAGAATGGTCAGGTGACCGAGCAGGTTTGAACGCGCGTAGGCGAACGGCGCCTCAATCGAGTAGCGCACGCCCGCCTGGGCGGCGAGATGACAGATTGCGTCCGGCTTCCACGGCAGGGTGACTGCATGGACCGCTTCGGTGTCGGCGAGGTCGAGCTTGTGGAACTGGAAGTTCTCGTGCGGTAGGAGCTGATCCAGACGTGCCTGCTTGAGCCGCGGGTCGTAATAGGTGTTGAGATTATCAATCCCCATCACTTCATGACCGGCCGCCAGCAGGGCCTGAGACGTGTGAAACCCAATAAATCCGGCCGCACCGGTAACCAGGATTTTCAAGCCAACCCCCTCCAGTTGAAACAGAAGCCGCGTTTAGTCCGCGGTCAGCTTTTGCAAGTATGCGCCATACTCCGAGCCCTTGTACCGATCAACAGCAGCTGGAATATCTGCCGGGGTAATCCAGCCGTTGCGCAAGCCGATTTCCTCCAGACAGGCAATCTTCATGCCCTGGCGACTTTGCAGAGAGCGCACGAATTCGGCCGCCTCCAGAAGGGAATCAGCCGTACCGGTATCCAGCCAGGCCACACCGCGGCCCAGCTCTTCAACGGCCAGCTGGCCCTTGTCCATATAGGCCTTGTTGACGTCGGTTATCTCGAGCTCACCTCGCGCGGACGGACGGATGGACTTGGCAATATCCACGATCTGCTCGTCATAGATATAGAGCCCGGTTACGGCGAGATTGGATTTCGGCTCCGCCGGTTTTTCCTCGATGCTCAGCGGCTGCCCGGCCTCGTCGAGCTCGATCACACCGTAACGCGCCGGATCTGACACCCGATATGCGAACACCCGGCCGCCCTCGCGATGCTTGCTGACGGCGTCGGCGAGCTGATCGCTCAACCCGTGGCCGTAATAGAGATTGTCCCCAAGGATCAGGGTCGCGGCTTCACCGTCAAGGAACTCCTCGCCAAGGAGGAAAGCCTGCGCCAGTCCGTCAGGGCTGGCCTGAGTCGTAAATTCCAGTCGAACACCGAAATGACTGCCATCCCCGAGCAATTGCTGGAAACGGTTGAGTTCCTCCGGTGTCGTAATGATCAGGATCTCGCGGATGCCCGCGATCATCAGCACCGAAAGCGGGTAATAGATCATGGGCTTGTCGTAGATCGGCAGGAGCTGTTTTGACGTGCTCAACGTCATCGGAGCCAGTCGTGTGCCCCGACCACCAGCAAGGATAATTCCCTTCATCGATCAGCCTGTCCCTGATTGCCAGACGGAGGCGTCCCTCCAGTCTCAATGTGTTCGTCCAGCCTCTTACCTCAAATCGGGCGGGCATGCTCAGTGAAATCGGTTCAATCTGCTGCGATTGGAAACAAAACTTGCTGAGCTTTCACTTCTCATTTCCTCAACGATAGTTATCTGCTACCGCACGGATGCGGTACGGGAAACAAAAAGAGACGCATGTACATGTTCGAAGTCGAGCCCCTCTCACTGCCCGATGCGTGCCTGATCCGGCACCCTGTCTTCGCGGACGAGCGCGGGCGGTTTTCGGTCACGGCCCATCGTGACGGGCTTGCGAGTCTGGGGCTGGAGCATGAGTGGATCCAGGAGAATGAGAGCTTCTCCAGCCATGTGCACACGCTGCGCGGTCTTCACGCCCAACACGCCCCCTTCGCCCAGGCAAAGCTGGTTCGATGTGTTGCTGGCCGCATCCTTGATATCATCGTCGATGCCCGTCATGGTTCGCCGACCTTTGGCCAGTCTGCATCAGTCGAGCTGAGTCAGGACGCCCCTGTGCAACTGCTCGTACCCGCGGGTTTCCTGCATGGTTTCATCACGCTCGAACCCGATTGTGTTGTGAATTACAAGGTCGACGCGCCCTATTCACCGGAACATGATTTCTCCGTCGCCTGGAATGATGCTGATCTGGCGCTCGGCTGGCCGGCTAAAGCTGTTCAGCCGGTCTTGTCGGACAAGGATCGTGCGGCTGGTAGCTGGCAGGAATTTCTGCGGCACAATACCTTCACCTACACACCGCCGGAGGCTGTGAAATGAGAATACTGGTCACCGGCGGCTGCGGGTTTATCGGTTCGGAGATCGTACGGCACGCGATCGGGAATGGGCATCACGTGCTCAACATCGACGCCCTCACCTATTCAGCCAATCCCGACAATCTCACCGGCATCGCGGGATCGGATTTCTACAGCTTCGCCCAGATCAATATCTGCGATGCGGTTGCCGTACGGCAGGCCGTGGACGACTTCCGTCCGGATGCAGTCATCCACGCCGCAGCGGAATCCCATGTCGATCGCTCCATCGATGGTCCTCTGGAATTCGTCACCACAAATGTTTCCGGAACGGCTGTCATGCTGGCCGAACTCGAAGCCTACTGGCGTACGCTGGACGAAGAATGCCGGAGAAACTTCCGCTTCCTGCACATTTCCACGGACGAGGTCTTCGGTGCGCTCGGCCCGGAAGGCATGTTCACGGAAGAAACTCCCTACGCGCCCAATTCGCCCTATTCCGCGAGCAAGGCGTCCTCGGACATGCTGGTCCGCGCCTGGTTCAAGACCTATGGCTTCCCGGTCCTAATCTCAAATTGTTCGAATAATTACGGTGCCTTCCAGTTTCCGGAAAAACTCATCCCGGTAGTCATTCTCAACGCTATTCGCGGACATGACATTCCGGTTTATGGTAAGGGTGAGAATGTTCGCGACTGGCTGCATGTCAGCGATCATGTCAGTGCGATGTTTGCCATGCTGGAGAGAGGACGTGTCGGCGAGACCTACGCCGTTGGTGGTGGCGCGGAAGTGTCCAACATCGAACTGGTGCAGATGATCTGTACCTTGCTCGACGAGCTGCGCCCTTCCCCGTCGCCCTATGCCGAGCAGATCCGTTTTGTCACCGACCGCCCCGGCCATGATTTTCGCTATGCGATTGACGCCGGCAAGATCGAGCGCGAACTGGGCTGGACGCCTGAACATGATTTCGCGTCCGGACTCCGCACGACAGTAAGCTGGTATCTGAATAACCTCGACTGGTGCCAGAAAGCCGTCAGCCGTGTTGGCCAAGCGGACAAGCTGGCCCGTCTGGGAGTGCGCGCTTGACCTCACTGCTCGTCTTCGGCGCCAACGGCCAGCTTGCCAGATCTATAGCCCAGGCCGCCGAAGAGGTATCCATTGAATGCGAGCGTGTGGGACGGGACCGGCTGGACCTGCTTGCAGAGACAACTCTGGACGAACGCCTCGATGCCGTGCTGGCCGGAAAATCATCATGTAGAATGGTCATTAATGCGGCGGCCTATACCCAGGTCGATCGAGCCGAGAGCGAGCAGGCACAGGCCTATCAGCTGAATACGACCGCGGCCGGTGCTATCAGTTCCGCCTGCGAACGAGCCGGACTTCCCATTGTGCATATCTCGACCGATTTTGTGTTTTCCGGCCCTCGGAACACGCCCTGGTCAGAGACAGACACCACGGCTCCTCTGGGCGTTTATGGCACAACAAAACTGGCCGGCGAGACGGCCGTGGCCCGCGCCAATCCACGTCATCTGATCATTCGCACGGCCTGGCTCCTCTCGGAGTTTCCGGGGAATTTTCTCACCACCATGCTGCGTCTTGGCACACAGCGTACATCGCTATCAGTGGTCAATGACCAGGTGGGCAGCCCAACCAGCACACACGAGCTGGCGCGCACGCTCGTCTCGCTCGCCCAGATGAGCGAATACGACTGTCCGCCCTGGGGGGTCTATCATTTTGCTGGCCCGGACACGATGAGTTGGGCGGAACTCGCACGACGCATTTTCCAACGCGCCGGCTTGGATACACCTGTGCAGGATATCGTCGCAGCGGATTATGGCGCACCGGCACCGCGACCGGCCTTTTCCGCGCTCGACAGCGGGAAACTACAAAGGGCGACGGGATTGTCCCATCGCCCTGTGGATGTCGTTCTGGATGAGATCCTGCAGCGGCGGGACTAGCCCGCCGCCAGCCCGGGCATCAAGCCCACTCGTCCAAGCTGGAAAACACATCGATTGTCCCGCCCGGTGCGGCCGGAACCGCATTGGAAAGATCGGTCCACTCGTCATCCTCGCTGGTCGGCGCAGACTGTTTGGCGAGCGTGTCCTGGACCTGAACGCCCTTGTCAGCCACACCGATGGTGAGGGTTTCCTGCACCTGTGCCGACTTGTCGAGCGTATCTGCCACGGGCTGATTGTTCAGAAGCTGTCCCATGTCGACAACGCCCAGATTATTGTGCTCGCCCAACTGTGCCGCGATATCCGCGCCCGTACCGAAATCTGCCGGACTGTCGCCAGCACTCCAGCCGAAATCGTGCAGATGGATCACCGGACCGCTAGCCTGGCCATCGAGCATGTCGTAGAGCTCAACCGGGTCGATGGTCTGGGCAGGGGGATTTGCCTGCAGGTCGACGACCTCGGCGACCGGCTCTTTCGTGCCGTGGCTGTGGCCGTGATGGTCGTGCGTATCGCACGCCCCCGCCGCGCAGCAGATACAACCGGGATCCTGAACCGAAATGCTCAGTTCGCCCTCATCAAGCGGGCGCTGGCCCTGCGGGTAGGTGACGTTATCCGGAATCTCGGTGTCATAGACGATGTTCTCGACATCGATCAGCTCGACCACACCGTTCGGAGTGCCGGCACGCAGATCAGTGATGACCGTATTGCCGGATCCGTTGGTGCTGATGGAATAGTCACCCGCGCTGCCCGACAGATAGATGGTGTCCGTACCGGCACCGCCGTTGAACACATCCGTACCGCCTGACGCGTAGTAGGAATCCGTTCCGCCGTTACCGGTGATGGAATTGTTCGCGGCATTGCCGATGAAGACATCATTGCCGCCACCACCGATCGCGTTCTCGATCACAGTGCCACGGGAGATCGACAGGTTCATGCGACCGCCGAGCACGTCAGAGAATTCCTCGTCACGCAGATCCAGCTCCTGGGCGCCATTGAAACCGGAGAAGTCCAGCGTGTCCGTGCCGCCCGTGTCGAAGATGTTGTAGGCAACGGCACTGCCCCAGGCCGTCGCATCATAGATGGAGCCGGCATTGGTGTTGTAGCCATAGGTCGTATTGCCATCGCGAACCGTGGTTGGCGTGCCGTACATGGCCTGCGCGGCAAGCACATCCGCCACCATCGGGGTCATCAGGAAGGCGAAGGTCGCATCCAGGTAGGTGTTCTCGTTCTGCGAGAAATACGACATGATCGTGTGGGACCAGGAGTCGTTGAGGTAGATCGCGTCAACGGCATAATCGGCCGAACCGTCATAAGGGCCGGCATGGCCCAGGCCCAGCGCGTGCCCGACCTCATGGATATAGGTCTGGAAAGAATAGCCATCCAGATTGGTGCCATACGTGTCGAGCCAGTCAGTGCCGACATTGACCGTCGCTCCGGTGAAGAAACCTCCGGAAATGCCACTCGGTCCGGCAAAGGCGCCGTCCTCTTCATCGTCAAAGACGATCTGGCCACCGCTGCTGACCTCGCTGAAGATGATGCCGGTCACTTCCGTCCAGGCGTTCAGCGCAGCGCGGGCCAGTGTCTGGCCGGCGGCCGTCAGTCCGGTTATGTCGACCGTCAACGTGTCGCCAGAGGTCACATTCCACTGCGCGCCATCCCAACCATTCTGGTCGAGATACGAAGCAATCTCGTCATTGCTCCACTCACGAAGTGGATCCGTGTGCTCGATCGTCAGGGTATACTCACCTGTCGTGCCAGGCTGGGTGTCACTCGTGTAAGCGCCCACGGAGACGTAGTAGACGCCGCTGGTCTGTGCCGTGAAACCAAGTCGGGAATCCACGACCACGCCAAGTGAGATATCGTCGTTTTCAGCGATCAGTGTTCCGGACTGATCGAAGAGGCGAAGATAGGGATCGTCCAGCTCATCCGCGCCAGTACCAGTCAGGTTGAACTCGTAGCGCTGGCCAGCGACCAGTTCGACACGGATCCAGTCCTGCTCACCCTGGACGTCCAAATTGCCGACAAAGCTTCCGCCGGAAACCATGGAGATCGTGGTGGTGTCATTGTCCGGAATGTCGCCACTGTCGGCAGCATCTCCAACTGTGACCGATATGTTCTGGTCCACACTCTGAACGCCGTCATTAATGGTCAGTGTGAACTCGTAGACGTTGTCAGTATTGCCATCGCCCGGGGCTTCAAAGTCCGGTGTGTTCCTGAAGCTGACCTCACCGGTCTCGCTGTCGACCTGGAAAAGCGCAGCGTCCGTGCCAGAAAGGCTGAATGTGATTGTGTCTCCCTCTTCGGCATTGGTCCAGCGCGTCGCATAGGCTGACGTCTGGTTTTCCGACACAGAGGATGTGGTTCCTGAGACGAACACCGGGGCAGAATTGCTCGACCCGGTGACCGTTACACTGACGTTTTGATCAGTCGTAAGCGATCCATCGCTCGCGGTAAGCACGACCTCGTAGACATTATCACCATTGGCATCCGCAGGCGCCGCGACTGACGGCGCGTTGATGAAGGTCACCTCGCCCGTATTCGCATTGATGTTGAAGAGGGCGGCATCGGTTCCCGACAGGGAGTACGTGATGGTGTCACTTTCCGGATCTGTCGCGGCAGCCGTGAATGCGCTCGTCTGGTTCTGCGGCGCGTTGAATGAGCTCGAGGACGTGATCGTCGGCGCCTCGTTCACATTGGTAACAGTGATCGAGATATTTTCGCTGTCACTCAGATCCCCGTCCGTGACAGAGACCGTGAGCTGATAGACACCATCGCCGTTCGCGTCTGTCGGCGCTTCGAAATTCGGAGCATTGACGAAGGTAACAACACCGGTGTTCGGATCGACACTGAACAATGCAGCATCAGCGCCGGAAATCGAATAGACGAGCGGTCCCGAATTATCCGCGTCTGTCGCCGTGATTGTATAGGCCGACGTCTGGTTCTCTGCTGCATTGGCCGAAGTCGCAGACGTGATCACCGGCGGAACGTCAGAGACATCGTCGACCGTAATCGTCACGGCCTGGACATCGGAATTCACTCCGTCGCTGGCGACGAGGTTGATCTCGTAATCATTGTCGCCATTCGCATCCGCGGGCGCCTCGAAATCGGGTGCGGCGATGAAGGTGACAACACCGGTCGCACTGTCGATGTTGAACAGCGCCGCATCGGCACCCGTCAGCGAATAGCTGATGGTGTCTCCGTCCGCGTCCGTGGCCGTGCCGGTAAAGGCAGCGGTCTGGTTCTCGTCCACATTGAACGCTGCGGCTGAGGTGATGTTCGGATTGTTATCGTTCTGGTTGGTCACCGTGATGGTGATGTTCTGAACCGCCTGCTGCCCGCCATCGCTGGCCGTGACCGTGATCTCGTAGTCATTATCGCCGTTGGCATCGGCCGGCGCCTCAAAATCGGGTGCCGCGATGAAGGTCACGACGCCGGTATTCGCGTCAATGCTGAACAGCGCGGCATCGGCACCACTGAGCGTATAGGTCAGCGCCTGGCCGTCAGGGTCAGTTGCGTCCACGTCGATCGCCGTGGTCTGGTTCTCCGCGACGCTTGCCGTGGCAGAGCTGGTGATCGTCGGCGCCTCATTGACGTTGTCCACGGTGATGGTGACCGCCTGGACGTCGGAATTCACCCCGTCGCTGGCAACAAGGTTCACTTCATAGACATTGTCGCCATTGGCATCGGCAGGTGCCTCGCGGTCCGGGGCATTGATGAAGGTAACTTCACCGGTCACGCTATCAATATTGAACAGCGCCGCATCCGCGCCCGTCAGCGAATAGCTGATCGTGTCACCATCGCCATCCGTCGCAATGCCGGTAAAGGCGACAGTCTGGTTCTCATTCACATTGAAGGCCGCGGCCGAGGTGATGTTCGGACTATTGTCGTTCTGGTTGGTCACCGTGATGGTGATGTTCTGGCTCGACTGCACAGAGCCATCGCTGGCCGTGACGGTGATTTCGTAATCATTATCTCCATTGGCGTCCGCAGGCGCCTCGAAGTCCGGCGCCGAGATGAAAGTCACCTCACCCGTGTTCGCATCAATGCTGAACAAGGCCGCATCTGCACCGCTGATCGTATACGTGATCGTTCCCGTACCTTCCGGATCGGTCGCATCAACGTCAATCGCCGCAGTCTGGTTCTCCGCTACGCGGGCTGTGGCAGGGGAAGAGAATTCCGGCGCTTCGTCAACATCATTCACAGTTACCTGGACGGTCTGGGTGTCGGAGCCGCCGCGTCCATCGGTCACACGAATGGTCACTTCATAGACGTTGTCCGAGTTGCCGTCTGTCGGGTTTTCGAAATCCGGAGCACCGTTGAATGTCAGAGCGCCTGTGGAGCTGTTGATCGAGAAGAGTGCACCGTCTGCGCCACCGCTGATGGAATAGGAAAGCGTGTCGCCGTCCGCATCGGTCGCCGCGGCGGTGTATCCCGTCGCCGTCGTGTTCTCATCCTGGCTGGCCGTGGTGCCACTGGTAAAGCTCGGTGCATTGTTCGGGGCCGGCGGAGTCGTCCCACCACCACCACCGCCACCGCCACCGCCACCGCCACCGGCAGCAGCGCCTGCGAGACCGAGGCCACCAAGGACGCCAAGGATGGCACCGCCACCGCCCCCGCCTGCCGCGGCAGCACCTGCCGCTGCCGGAGCAGCACTCGTTACGGCTTCGGCGTTGAGATAGAGCACGCCTTCAATAACCTGCGCGTCCGTCGCAGCAACCGTCACGACCTGACCATCATTCATGACCAGGCGGATACTCCCATCATCATTGATGGTGTAGCTGTTGACGTTTGCATAGTCGCCTATGGCGCGGTAACCGTCCGGCGCACTGGCTTGGGCAGCCGCCTGCCCACCCAACATGGCAACACCTCCTGTCGCCAGAATTGTTGCAGCCATGGCCGACCGGCGGCCGTTTCGCTTTGCCGGATCTACGTTGGACATCTCTTACCCCTTTGAGCACTCTGAACGCGTGTTTGCCCGCTCATAAAAGCACACGCACTTAACCCGAAACGCTACCCCTCGTCGCTGGCCAGCGTCCAGAAGAAAATTGCTTTTCACTACCGTGATCTAAACGAGCCAACCATTTTGTGAATATTTTCATACGACAGGCCGCGTACAACCTGGGATAAATCCACTAAATGCGACTGAAATGCTACACCTCTCTCGCCCTGAAAGGGAATTCCGAAACGCTCGCTCGCGCTATTCGGGAACTGCGTTTCATCGGATAGAAAACAGGGTGCGACAGGGAATGATGAGCGCGGCTCAGAGCGGAAGACGATCTGCCAGCAGCAGGAGTTCCAGCCGCTCGCGGGCCAGCTCGAACTGCAGGCGCACAACATCCAGCGCTGCCGTCTCATAAGCAAGGCGGGCCTCGACCAGGTCCGGCAGCGTGCCAAGGCCGAATTCGAACTCCCCCTCGATGGCGTCGAAGTATTCGCGCTGACTGCGCGCCACGTCCATACGCCGAGCAAGCTGGGCCTCCAGGGACAGGACACGGCGATAGGAGACTTCCGCCCGCTCGCCCAGATCACGCTGCAGCTGTCGCAACTCATTTTCGCTTTGCCGCAGCCGCGCCTGCGCCCGTTCACGCCGGGCACCGATCGCATTACCGGTATATAGCGGGACAGACACATCGATGCCGACACGATCACGCGCTTCCCAGTCTTCGCGTTGATCGTCATATGTGTAGGACGAGATCCCAACGACATCGACCACCGGCAATCGCTCACGCCTCTCACGCTCGCGCTGGGCATCCAGGCTGCGCAGGGCACGCTGGGCTGAAGCAATCTCCGGATTGCGCGAGAACACCGCTTCCCAGAGCTGATCGACGGTTTCAAGCCCTGAAAGGCCACCTTCCAGCTCGCCGACCACCTGGCCAACCGGACAGGTCGCAACCAGCAATCCTGTCCAGGCGCGAAGTCGGGATTCTGCCTGTTGCTGCTGGGATTGCAGCTCCAGCACATCAGCCTCCGCCTCCGCGCGCTGGGCCGAAACCTGGGCGCGCTCGGCGCGAGTCGCGCCACCATTTTCAAGCAATTCGATGACCGCAGTTTCCTGGCGCGCAAAATAGTCACGTCGCTCGGCGATGACGTCGATCATCTCGCCTGCTTCCAGCCCGATCAGATAGGCGTGGGCAATGGTGAAAGCCGTCTGGGCTTCCTGCGACGCCAGGGAATACGCCAGGCTCTCACTATTGAATTCCGCTGCGTCAATGGCCAGGCGGGAATCACCAAAGTCCCAGACACGTTGCGATACGCGAAGGCCGACCTGGTTCTCGATCTGTGAAGATGTAAGGCCAGTATCGCCGACACCGGTGCGCCCGAATGATGTCACCTGGGGCAGACGCAAGGAACGCGCTTCATCCACGTCGGCTTCCGCCTGGTCGAGTCTGCTCTGGGCGACCGCGACCTCGGGCGACTGGCCGATACCGATCTGCATCAGGTCGCGCAGCAGCGTACACTGCTGTGCCTCTGCCGAAACAGGTCCCAGCGTCGCGAGAACCATGGCCGGCAGGACTACACCCCAACGCTTGAACGGCATCCTCATCCCCTGCGCGCACCCCGGAAGAGCGACTCGCTGATCGGCTCCAACAGATAGTCCAAGGTGGTACGGCGAGTTCCCGAGAAGATAAAGACCTGGGCCGGCATCCCCGGCGTCAGGGAGAGTCCATCAAGCCGATCGATCTGATCGGACGGCACGACAATACGCACCTCGTAATAGGGATCGCCGGTCACCTGGTCGGTTTTCAGGTCAGCGCTGACACTCGTGACCTCACCATCCAGACGCGGCGTCATCCAGCTCTTGTAGGCCGTGAAATGCGTGCGCACAGCCTGCCCCTGGAACACGGCCGCCCGGTCCCCCGGGCCGATGCGGGCAGAAACGGTGACTTCCTCGACTTCCGGAACAATCTCCAAAATCGCCTCGCCGGGACGCACCACACCGCCGCGGGTGGAGAAGGCGAGGTTGAGAACCTCACCGGCCTGCGGGGCGGAGATCACGATACGGTTCAGAACATCCTGGGCTGCAGACAGGCGCTCCTCGGCCGCTTCCAGCGTGGTGCGTGCCTCCAGCTGTTCCGTTGAAATAATGCGCAGGAAATTCGCTTCGGTCTGGGCGATCTGGCTTTCCAGGTCCTCAACAGTGGTTTCCGCTTGCTGGGCGTCGCGGCGCAGGCCGCCAATCTGGGTCTCCAGGTTGGCGACATCACGCTCCATCGCCCGCAGCTCGTCGACCCGCGCCATCTGCCGATCCACGCGCTGCTGCAGCAAATCAGCCTGGTCCTCGGCAGCGGCGAGCGCGCGTTCCGTTGTCGTGATTTGCTGGCGATAGAGGCGGATCGAGTCACTGGCGCCATCACGGCGGGCCTGCAACACCCCAAGATCGGCCTCAAAGGACTGGCGCTGCTGGTCGAACAGGTCCTGCTGGCGCTCGATAACAGCGGCGCGCTCTGCACTGCCAAGCTCAAGCATATCTATGGCGGAGAAGTCCGGAGAAGCCTCTTCCTCGCGCAGCGCCTCGAGGCGCGCCAGCGAGGCAAGCGAGCTGGCGATTTCCTGGAGGATCTCGTCGCGAACGGCTTGTGAGGCGGTCGCCTGCAAGCTCAGCAGCGGCTGACCCGCTTCGACCTGGTCGCCATCACGGACGAGCAATTCCTCGATAATCCCGCCTTCCAGGTGCTGGACGACCTGGCGGCTGTTCTCCACCACGACCATACCATTGGCTGGGACCCCCTC
Source organism: Maricaulis sp. MIT060901 (assembly GCF_047123815.1). Lineage (NCBI taxonomy): Bacteria > Pseudomonadati > Pseudomonadota > Alphaproteobacteria > Maricaulales > Maricaulaceae > Maricaulis > Maricaulis sp. MIT060901. The sequence goes on along the minus strand of NZ_CP138920.1, from coordinate 2,413,833 downwards.
GGAAAGCGGCACGAAACCCGCCCAGACGAGAAACCCGCCAAGCCCCACAGCACAGGCGATTGCGGAAAAGCGGACCGTCGGATCTTTCATCAGCTGAACCATGATCAGGCCACTCCCTGCCCGCCAGCTTGGCCACCACCCGGCCCGGCATTGCCTGGGCCGACCGCGAGTTTGAGATACTGGTCAGCCGGCGCTGCCAGTACGGCACCATTGCGCAGGAGGAGCACGGTGGTGCTCTGCTCAATCACCCGGCGATCATGCGTGGAGATGATGACTACAGCACCCGCTTCCGCGATGGCCTTGACCGACTTGATCAGATTGCTTGCAGAAGCACTGTCCAGATTAGCCGTCGGCTCGTCCAGCACCAGCAGAACCGGCGCCCCGAACAAGGCTCGTGCCAAGCCCACCAGCTGTTTCTGGCCTGCCGACAGATTGACCCCGCCCGGACCAACCGGAGTGTCATAGCCATCGGGCAGCCCCAGGATCATCTCGTGCGCTCCAGCGGCCTTGGCCGCGTTAAGCACAGCCTCGTCATCGCATGGTCCCAGTCGGGAGATGTTTTCGGCTATCGTGGCAGGCAACAATTGAACATCCTGCGGGATATAGCCAATGTACCGACCGCGATCCTCGCTCGGCCAATCCTGCAGCTTGCGACCGCCCAGGCTGATCGAGCCCTCATAAGTCGGCCAGGCGCCCGCCACCGTTTGCAGAAAGCTTGTTTTACCGGTTCCGATACCACCGGTCAGGGCGATAATATCGGCCGAACCTGCGGTGAAATTGAAGGCCTGCAACAGGGGCGTTTCGCCACCGGGAACACCTATAGCCGTGCGATCAAGCACCAGCTCGGCAGCCGGACGCGGCAGCGGCGTGTATTCGGCGCGTTCTTCCTGGGCCTCTGCGATCTCGCTCATCTCTAGCCAGCCGGTCCAGGTCTGGACGCTGTTTCGCCACCCGCCGACAATCTGGTCGATCGGCCCCAGCACGCGCGCCAGGATGATCGAGGAGGCCACGATCGAACCGGGCGAAATCTGCTGGCTGAGCGCGAGTGCTGCACCGCCCCCCAAAACAAGGATCTGCAATGTCTGGCGCAGTGCACGCGAAATGGCGGTGAACTTGCCGTCTTCGCGAGAGGCTCCCAGGGCCAGTCCCTGCCCCAGATCGCGCACTTGCTGCCAGCGCTGATAGGCACGGCCGAGCAGCCCCATGGAAACCAGTGCAGAGCGCTGGCGTTCAAGGTCGGCAGCAAACTGGCCAGCCTTGCCCAACGTCGCCTGGGACGCCTGGCTGCCCTGTCGGCTCGACATCTCCGCCAGAAACGCCACACCGAATACCAGCGCCGCACCGATCAGGCCGAGCATGCCGATAAAGGGATGGATCAGAAACAGGACGATCAGGAAGAGCGGCGCAAAGGGCAGGTCCAGGAATGGCAGGAGCGAGCCTTGCTGGACATAGGTCTGGGCCTTGGAGAGGCGCGACAAATTCAGCGCCAGATCGGGGCGCCCCTCGAGCTGGTTCTCGAAACGCTGGAAGATTTTAGGCGAAAAATACGCGTCGATTTCCTTGGCAGCCAGCGCTGAGACACGACGGCGTCCCATTTCCGCTGCGCCATAGATCGCCAGCAGAAACACGGCCAGCGCGCTCAACCACATCAGCGTGTCAACCGAACCGGAGTTCAGGACCCGGTCATAGATCTGAAGCATGTAGAGCGGGGAAACGAGCAGCAGGATATTCGCCGCGAAACCGAACCCGGCCAGCAGGCGCAGGTGAGGCTTGAGGCGATTCCGCAACTCCAGCGACACTCCCTTGATCATCGATCACTCCACACGACACGAATTTACGTCAGGGACGGTATTCTACCCAGCCACCCTGCTAAATGCACGTTTTCACGCGTTTTACGACCTCTAATTACTTCAGGCCGATGCGCAACAAATCGTGCAAATGCAATAATCCTGCCGGGCGATTTTCCTCATCCACCAGGAAAAGCTGTGTGATCTTGGGCGTGCCGACGGTCATTTCACGCAGTGCATCAGCGGCCAGCATGGTCGGGCTTCCTACTTTGGGATCGCGCGTCATCACTTCTTCAGCGACCCGGTCAACCAGGTCATTGCCCATGTGACGGCGCAAGTCACCGTCGGTGATGATGCCCATCAGCCGACCATCGGCATCAAGGATACCCGCACAACCAAAGGACTTGGCCGTCATTTCCAGCAGCACCTCGCTCATGCTGGCCTGACCCGCCACCAGCGGCATCGACTCCCCGGCATGCATAACATCGGCTGCACTCGCGAGCGCGGCGCCCAGAGCTCCGCCCGGATGGAAAGTGCGAAAATCCGTGGCCGTGAAACCGCGGGCCTCGAGCAAAGCCACCGCAAACGCGTCACCCATGGCCATCATCAACGTCGTGGACGTCGTCGGCGCGCGCGTTTCAGCACAGGCCTCAATGGCGTTGGGTACAAACAGTTCGTAGTTACTGGCGCGCCCCAAAGTACTGTCTGCGTGTGCAGTCATACCGATCAGCGGAACTTCAAACCGGCGGCAATAGGCAATGAGGTCGCCCAGCTCGCGGGTCTCCCCTGACTTGGACAAAGCCAACACAGCGTCGTCGCCGGTGATCATGCCCAGATCGCCATGGCTGGCTTCGGTCGGATGCACGTAATAGGCAGGCGTGCCGGTCGAGGCGAGTGTCGCAGCGATCTTGCGCGCTACATGCCCGGACTTGCCCACACCGGTGCAGATCAACCGCCCCTTGAGGCCTGCGGCCAGCGTGACTGCAGCCGCAAACGGCTCGCCAATCATATTCTCAAGTTGAGAGAGTCCATCCCGTTCGATGGCGATCACGCGGCGCGCGACCTCCAGAGCGTCGAAGTCCTGCATCTGAGTACCTTTTATCGATGTTCCCAAGCTCAATAGCAGAACCGCGCACGTCCGGGGAAGAGACGTGCGCGGCTGGTTCGGCAATCGGACTGCAGTCAAGGGGGACGAAGTAGCCGCAGCACTCGCGCAGGTGGGGTAGCGCGCCTGAATGCCGTCAGTTTTTGGGACCACGCTGCTTCAAAGGACGGATTGGCTCAAAAATGTTAGAAGCCCTGAGAGGGTACCACAATCCCACCTCCATGAGTAGCAGAAAATTTTGTTACGCAACCATACAACTCCCGTCTTGCCGTTTGCCTGTGAGAGGAGTATCGCTCGCGCAAATCGACGGAGAGTCTCATGCCCAAACTCGTCCTGGTCCGGCACGGCCAAAGTGAATGGAATCTGCAAAACCGCTTCACCGGCTGGGTGGACGTGAACCTGACGGAAGAAGGTGTCGCCCAGGCACAAAAGTCCGGCGATCTGCTCAAGGCAGCGGGTTTTGAACCGGACCTGGCATTCACCTCTGTTCTCAAGCGCGCCATCAAGACGCTGAACTTCGCCCTGGACGGTCTGGACCGTCTTTGGGTTCCGGTGGAGAAGTCCTGGCGCCTGAACGAACGCCACTATGGGGGGCTGGCCGGGCTCAACAAGGATGAGACACGCGACAAGCATGGTGAGGAACAGGTCCATATCTGGCGCCGCTCCTTTGACACACCGCCGCCGCCTCTCCCGGAAAACCATGAGCTTCACCCCCTCAACGACACGCGTTATGCGGATGTTGATCCGGACCTGCTGCCCGCAACGGAATCCCTCAAGACCACACTTGAACGGGTCGAGCCTTACTGGAACGAGGCCATCCTGCCGGCGCTGACATCGGGCAAGGACGTCATCGTTGCAGCGCATGGCAACAGCCTGCGTGCACTGGTGAAACTGCTCTTCACAGTTTCTGACGACGACATCATGGGCGTTGAGATCCCGACCGGTAATCCGCTGCTGATTGACCTGGACGAAGGCGGCACCAAACCGGTCTCCGCCGCCTATCTCGACCAGGACCGTGCGCAGTCCCTGCCTGCCTTGCCGGCGTGACAACGCGCCTGAACGACCTGCGCTGGATGTCTCTGGCGATGGCCGTCGCCAGGTCCCAGCTGGGCCGGACGGCACCCAATCCGGCGGTCGGTTGCGTGCTCGTGCGCGATGACAAGCTGGTCGCCTCCGCCGCCACAGATGATGGCGGACGCCCCCACGCGGAGCGGCGCGCTCTGGACCTGGCCGGAGACAATAGCAAAGGCACAACGGCCTATGTCACCCTGGAACCCTGCGCGCATCACGGCCAGACGCCCCCGTGCGCGCAAGCCCTGATCGATGCGAAGGTCGACCGGGTGGTGATCGCCTGCCTCGACGAGGATCCGCGGGTCGCCGGCAAGGGTATAGCCATGCTGCGAACAGCTGGCATCGCAGTGGAAACTGGCCTGTGCACGGCCGAGGCCCACCCGCTCTATGAGGGATTTTTCTGTCGTTTGGACACCGGCAAGCCGGCGCTCTATGCGGACGCCTTTGACGGCGGATTTGATGCGACCCTTCCCGCGCTTACAATCACCGAACTCGACGCCTGCCTGGACAAGCTGGGTCAGACGGGAGCCAGCCGCGTTCGAGTCGCGTCGGACCATCCGCTCGCCCTATCGGGCCAACTCAATCTCCTGTAACGAATTGGAACACCTGTCGTTAACGTATCTGCGCTAGCCTCCGTCGACTTACGTTTCTCGTCAGGAATCTTCGTGCTTAATGGCCGACCGCAAGATTGAACATACGCGCCTCGACCAGATGACTGTGGACGCCATGTGCGAACGCCATGAGCGCCTGTGGTCCGGTCGTGCCGGCGGTGCCCGTGCGAGTTTTGCCTACACGATTGTTGAAGGCCTCGACCTGTCCGGACGCGATCTTTCCGATGCCGATTTTTCCGGTGCCGTCTTGCGCAAAGCGAACCTGTCCGGCTGCACGCTGAACAGTGCGAATTTCTTTGCGGCCGACCTGCGCCAGGCGAGCCTCGAGGGCGCATCCCTGCGCCGGGCCGATCTGCGAGGCGCGATCATGCGAGGCGCGAACCTGACGGGCGCCGACCTGACCGAGGCCGATATGCGTGAGGGCGCAATCGCCGAGATCGACAAGGAAAAAGGCCTCGCCATCCTGAAGCACAAGACTCAGGAAAATGATGCGGGCAAGGCGAACTTCACGGGCGCCAATCTCTCGCGGTCTAAAATGGCCGGCATCGCGGCCCAGACTGCTGATTTCACAGATGCCATGCTGCTGGGTGCGCGGATGATCCGCGCCAATCTGCGCGGCTCGTCATTCCAGGGCGCCAACCTGGAAGGCGCGGACCTGTCCGGCGCGGACCTGACAGATACGGATTTCAAGGACAGTGTCATGATCGGTGTGAAAACCGTCATGGCCAAGACGTCCGGCATGAATACCGAAGGTGCACTGACAAGCGAACCGGTGGGCATTGATCCGAGCGATATGGATCAGCCGATCGCCCAGCAGATTGCTGATCACGTCAAATGGTGCGAAACCGATGGCCGGGAAGGCAAGCCTTCCCTCTTTGACGGTACAGACCTGCGCGGCCTGAATGCGCTGGCCGGAAAGACACTGACCGCTTTCCACGCGCGCGGCGCGACGCTCTACGGCCTGGACCTGGAAGGTGCCCAGCTTCAGGGCGCGCGACTGGAACGCGCCGACCTGCGCATGGTTTGCCTGCGCGGCGCAGATCTGCGCGGTGCCGATCTGACGGGTGCCAATCTGAACAATGCGGACCTGCGGGATTGTCGTTTCGGACCGCTTCTGCTCGAGAATAACCGGGTTCTTCCCGCCTCTCTCGCCGGCACAAAGGCGCGCTATGTCGACCTTCGCGGTGCCGATTTGCGCCAGGCCAAGGCAACCGGTGCAGACTTCTCCTATTCCCACCTGGACGGTGCCAATGTGACGGATGCGCGTTTCAGCGGCTCCTGTTTTACGGGCACCACCGTCAGCGAAACCTTCCTGCAGGACGTGGCGGAAGTAGACGGTGCGGTTGATCTGGATGCCGCCTAACGAAAACGGCAGACCTCTCGGCCTGCCGCGTGTTCGTGTCTAAAGGGGTCTTCTCTCACGCGACTGGGGGTCAGGCCGCTTCGGTTTTCCCACCTTTGATCAGCTTGGCCTTGGGTGCCGAACCGGTATCGATCGCGATACTGCGCGGCTTGGCCGATTCCGGGATCTCGCGAACGAGCTGGACAGAGAGCATGCCGTTGCGCAGTTCCGCTCCGGACACGATAACGTGATCGGCCAGATGGAAGCGGCGCTCGAAAGCGCGCTCGGCAATCCCGCGATGCAGGAAGCGGCGCGTATCGGCTTCGTCTTTTTCGGCAATTCGACCGGTCACGGTCAGGACATTGCCCTGGACCTCCACCGTCAGATCATCGTCGGAGAAACCGGCAACGGCGAGTTCGATGAGATACTCATCCTCGGCGACGTGCTGGATGTTGTAGGGCGGATAGCCTTGTGACTCGACCTTGGTGGCAGAGTCCATCAGATCGGCAAGGCGATCAAATCCAACGATGGAACGATAGAGCGGGCTGAAATCTACTGTACGCATTTTCCTCATCCTCAATTGAGCGATAAGACCATCCGACGAACCATTCGCCGGATTTCAGTCGACCTGCCCATCGGCCCTCGGGCGGATTGTGGCGCAGGTCTCGGGCCCCGTTTCGGCGACCCGTGACAAACACATGGGTAGCCCAAAATCCGGTCGCAACCCCCGCCCCCGAAAAAACTTGTTTGCCTTGCCGCCAGCCTCCGACTACCTATTCCGCATCTGATCTACAGGAGTGTCTTGATGTCCCGATTCCACCTTGTTGTGCCAAGCTTGCTGGCCCTGTCTCTCGCAGCTTGCGGATCCCCATCCGAAGAGGCGGAAACCGCCACAATCCAGGACACGGCCCAGACCACGGAAAACGGTGTCGAGATCGTCGCGGACGCCCTGCCGACCGACCTTGCCAGCGCTGTCGCAGCCGAATGGCGCGGCGAGCGTTCCGAGCGGGACATCTGGCGCAATCCAGCGGCAACGCTGGAAGCCCTGGGCGTTGACCCGAGCGGCACGGTGATGGAAATCTGGCCGGGCGGCGGCTGGTATGCCGATATCCTGATGCCGTGGATCAATGGCAATGGCGGCACCTATGTCGCCGCGCATTTCCCGGTTGAGGGGTCCAGCGAGAACCGCGTTCGCTCCCGCGAGCGTTTCATCGAACGCTATTCCAACGCGGACCGTTATGGCGAGTATGTGCTGGCCGATTTCGACAACAATACCGGCGCCATCGTCGAGCCGGGCAGCGTTGACACGATCCTGACTTTCCGCAACGTCCACAACTTCATGATGGGCAATTACGCCGAGAAGGCGTTCGACGACTTCTATGCCGCGCTACGTGAAGGCGGCACGCTGGGTGTCGTTGATCACCGCCTGCCCTCCACGCGTGAACAGGACCCGCAGGCCAGCACCGGTTATGTTCAGCAGGACTATGTCATCGCCCTCGCCGTGGAAGCCGGTTTCGAACTGGTCTCCGCCTCCGAGGTCAATGCCAACCCGGCGGACACGGCAGATCACCCGTTCGGCGTCTGGACTCTGGCCCCGACGCGCCGTTCAGCTCCTCGCGGCCAGGAAGCCGCGGCCGACTTTGACCGTGCCGGTTATGATGCGATTGGTGAAAGTGATCGCATGACACTGCTCTTCCGCAAGCCGGTCAGCGAATAACCCGGCTAGCGGGTGGCGACATGTTTCAGGAAGCCCAGCGCGACCTCGTGCAGTTCAGGGCTTCCTGCCGCCACCACCTGGCCACCACCGGCCGCTGATCCGCCCGACCAATTGGTGATGACACCGCCTGCTCCGCGAATGACCGGGATCAGGGCCTGGACGTCATAGGGCTGCAAACCGGACTCGATCACCAGATCCAACCCACCACCGGCCAGCATCGCATAACCATAGGCGTCAAATCCGAAACGATGCAGCTTGCAGCGGCGACGGATCATGTCGAACACAGCCTTCTCGTCACTGTTGAAGAGATAGGGGTCGGTCGTCGCCAGCATGGCGTGTTTCAGCTTGGCGACCGGGCTGGTGGCAAGCGCCCGGGACTGGCCGGCTCGCTGCAGCTCTGTTCCGTCTGCCGTGCCAATAAAGCGTTCATCGATATAAGGTTGGTCGATCACACCGAGCTGCGGCTCGCCATCAACCGACAACCCAATCAGAACTGTCCAGGTCGGGAAACCGGCGATGAAGGCGCGTGTGCCATCGATCGGGTCAATGACCCATTCACGACCATTGCCGCTGGCCTGGGAACCGTATTCCTCGCCGAGAATCGCGTCGTCGGGCGCCATCTGTGACAACACCTCGCGGATCGCCCGTTCGGACGCCTTGTCCGCCGCCGTGACGGGATCAAAGCCCTCGTCGAGCTTGTTCTCGATTTGCAGGGACGTCCGGAAATAGGGTTCGATGGCCTTGCGTGCCGCATCAGCAGCAGCCGCAATCGTGGCGCGGTCTTGATCAGTAATCATGAAGAAGCGCCTAGCATGGGCTTACGCCGCACGCCAGACGCATCTTGTCCCCCGAAACTTCATGACGTGACCCTCAGGCCGCGTCGTTTGCAGCTTCGTCCGGCTCAAGCGACTTGGCGAGCTCGAGCAGGCGTTTGCGCGGACGTTCGCCGAGCCGGTAATAGGCACGGATAAGGTCTACGGTTTCCTTCTGCGAGAGCACATCGGCCGCCAGGCTATCGCCTTCATTGGCCGCCTGATCGCGTTGCGACAGGCCCTCATAGAAGTATTGCACCGGAACATCGAGCGCTTCGGCAAGCTCAAAGAGACGGCTCGCGCTGACGCGGTTGGCGCCGCACTCATACTTCTGGATTTGCTGGAACCGGATCCCTACGGATTCGGCAAGTTGCTGCTGCGTAAGTCCCAGCAAACGGCGCCGACGGCGCAGTCTTTTACCTACATGCAGATCAATATCATTCGTCATAACTACTCGCGGCCTCGTCTTCGCGTATCAAATTGCGCCGCAATGGGACGCACACCTCACAGGGGAGCAAAGCGCGTGCCGGGCGAAGACACTGCCTAGTGTTCGCCTGAAATGGGCATGATTATGACGTTTGTAGAGAAGCCGTCAGCGGTTCGCGTATCGCGCTGATTAATTGACATAATTCCCCGCGGAGGCGATCCAGCCCCGCGGTGGGTTGAACCCTGTTTTCGTCCAGATAGAGGCTACGATTCACCTCGATCTGGATCGCATGCACGCCCGATTCGGGACGCCCATAGGACGCTGTGGTGTGGCCGCCGGCATAGGGAGTGTTTCTAACCGTTACAAATCCCTGCTCCCGGAATCGGGCTTCGATGAGATCGCTGACCCGCGGATCACAGGACTGGCCGAAACGGTCGCCCAGCACGATATCCGCACCACGCGCGCTCTGATGGGGCATGGAGTGGACGTCGAGCAGGACCGCAGCCCCGAACCTAGTCCGTGTTTCGTCAACCAGGGCGGTCAGGGCATCATGATAGGGCCAGTAACAACGCTTAAGCCGTCGTTCGGCCTCTGCAAATTTCAAACGCCGGCCATAAAGCGGCCGGCCATCTGCACTGATACGTGGAATGACGCCGAGGCCGGAAGCTGTGCGGCGACTGTCCCGAATCAGCTCCGCCCGCACGCGATCACTGTACATTCCCGGATCCAGCTCCCCCGCCGCCCGGTTCACATCCACAAAGACACGTGGGAAATTCGCGGCGACCGTCGGGATGCCCAGTTCCGGAATGCCCTCGATCAGCTGATCAACATAGGCATCCTCTGAGCGTCGCAACACGCCAAGTTCGTGGTGGGTCAGATTTTCAAATTCCCCCCGATAGTTGCGCCCGGAATGCGGGGAACTGGCCACTATGGGATAAGCCTGCCCGCCCGCCGGCCGCACCACGCTTACAGGACCCGGGTCGATATCAGCATTTGCCGTCGGCGCCATTGCGAGCGATGATGAGGGAGTCGCGTTCATGCGCGGAGAGTGATCGGCTGCAGTGTTTCGGTCAAGAGATGCAGCCCGTTCAGCAGGTTTTTACTTTAGGCATGTATGGTGCCACCAATCCGTGATTTGACAAGGGTGGGACAAAACCATGGCCAAGATCCTTCTAGCCGAAGATGATGACTCCATGCGGGACTTCCTCGCCAAGGCACTCAAGCGTGCCGGGCATGAGGTGAAAGTCTGTTCGGATGGGGAAGAAGGACTGGATGCGATCGGTAAAAATCCGGCGCAATATGATCTTCTGCTTACAGATATCGTCATGCCTGGCGTTGATGGCATCGAACTGGCGCGTCGCGCGACCGAGGTCGATCCAGCCCTCAAGATCATGTTTATCACAGGTTTTGCCGCCGTGGCCCTCAATCCCGGTTCCGGTGCGCCAACCAATGCCAAAGTCCTCTCCAAGCCCTTCCACCTGCGCGAGCTTGTTGATGAAGTGGCCCGTGTCATGGCTGCCTGATCAGCTCAGGGATAACCAACAAAAAGCCCCGCGGTGATACCGCGGGGCTTTTTGTTGCGCCCGATTCCCCAATCTACGCGCAAAGAAAAAGGGGCGAGCAAAGCTCGCCCCTTTCCAATTTGGTTTCAACCAGTCTTAGAACTGCTTGATGACGTTCGCGAAGAACGTACGGCCGTTCATGGAGTAACCCAGACCGAACGGCGTACCCGTACCACCATCGCCAGCGATGGCGGGGTCACGGACGACGACTTCGTCGAAGACGTTCTGAACACCCATGCGCAGGACCCAGGAACCTGTCGTCCAAGTACCGGTCAGGTCATGCAGCTCAACAGCCGGCAGATCGATGTACTCGGTACAACCGCTCGTGTCCGCGTTCGGATCGCGAGCAAGAAGCGTCGGTACACAAACGTTACCACCACCGAACGGATCGTTTCCGTTGAAGGTTGCTTCGCTGTAGCGGAAGCGGTGGAGGATACGGAAGTCACGCCAGCCGAGCTGGGTCGTGAAGTTGATCTGGTGCTCCGGGAAGCCGAACTCGCCGAGGTTCACGTCGAAGGATCCGTCACCGGAGATATCTTCGTCGTTCTCGAACGAGGTCGTGCCACGGTACGTCATGGACATGTTGATCGGATCACCGCCCGGCGCGAAGAACTCGCCGATTTCCGGAAGATCCGTCAGATCCATGCTGAACGTCATGTTCAGGTCGATACCGCGAGAGGTGATCGCACCCAGGTTGAACGAGGCTTCGTTCACACCCGTCAGGAGGCCCGTGACCGGATCACGAGACTGGAACTGACACAGGTCACCGTTGATCTGGCCAACGCCAACCGCCTGAGCGTTCGGGTCGTTGAAACAGGTGCTGAGGATCAGGCCCGTGGTCAGCTGACCAATGGAGTCTTCCACCAGGTACTCGAAGTAGTTGACAGATGCATTGAAGTTGAAACTGTCGAACCACGGCTGCTGGAAGGTGATCTTCGCGAACATGGCCTCGGAGGTCTCCGGACCAACATCGGTGGAACCACCGTTGGAGGTCAGAACCGAGAAGTTCTGGAAGGAAGCACCGACTTCACCGATACCGAAGAGGCCGAGGGCAGCAGCGCCATCAACATCATTCGGGCCGGACGGCAGGGATACGCCGATTGCGTCACACAGATCGATGATAGACTGCTGACGCTCGTCCCGAGACTGATCATAGATAATCAGGCCTGTGTTCGGGTCCGTCTGCAGGGTTTGGGTGGACGGCAGACACGGGTCAGCACGGCTCAGGGACGCAAATGCGATACCCGTACCGAACTGCTCACCGGTATCCGGAGCGCGATAGGACGTACCGAAACCAGCTGCAAAGCTCAGCCAGTCAACCGGAGCCCACTCACCCTTGACCTGGTAAGTCCAAGCGTTACCGAAGAACTCCTCGTCCGTGTAACGAGCAGCAATGTCGAGCTGCAGGTTCTCGGCGAAAGCGTGACCTTCGAGCAGCGGGAAGCTGGCCTCGAAGAAGCCTTCCCACAGACGACGCTGACCGGTGGAACCAACATCCGTGTTCAGGCTGTTGAACGCATTCGGTTCAGCCGTCAGGGATGCGTTCTGGGTCTCGATGACGTCAGTGCGGTGCTCGAAACCGATAACCGCAGCAGCCGTACCGCCGGTCGGGATGTCGAAGAGATCACCCGTGGCGATGGCAGAATAGGTCAGCTGGTCAACCAGGGTGTTCTGCATAGCAGTACCCAGGATGAAGTCGTTGCTGGCCTGGTCATTGAAGCGGCCCGTCAGGATAAATGCCGGATCGAAGAAGTTCACTTCCGGACAAATCGTCGGCGGCGTGGTGAAGCTGCCATTCGGACGTGTCGGCTGTGCAATGGTCTCGTCGAGAGCACAGACAAACAGACCGTTATTGTCGAACGAACCATTCAGGATACGCGCCGTGTTGTTCGCACGCAGGTCACCGTAGTTGCGCTGCGTACCGCGCGAACGGTGCATCATGAAGCTGGTGTCGTAGGTCCAGTTGGACAGCGGACCCAGATCATCCATGAACGGCAGATCGCCGCGAACACCGAATACACCACGAGCAACCGTCAGGTTCTGATCGATTTCCTGGCGGATGAAGTGAACCAGAAGCGTGTCGCCGAGGCCCGGGTTGCCGGGGGTGTCAGCGGTGACTTCCAGAACGCCCTGGTTATAACCAACCGTCTCGATGTTGCGCTCAGAGTAGTTGAACTCGAAGTACAGGTTCGGGTTGGAGTAACCGTCCAGATCGTATTCACCCGTAGCGTACAGGCTGAAACGGGTCTGGTCCGGAACCAGCGTAGCGAACTGATCCTGCGGGTGGGAACGCGCATACGGATCGTTGGTTGCACCGAAGAAACCAGCGGAGTCGTACGGCGGCAGGTTGTAGTTAGCCCAGCCCGGGATACCGATGTTCGTGGTACCATCAAGGGTCGGGAACGTACCTCCGGTCGGTCCGAAGATCGCGAAACCAGCCAGGAAGTTGGAACAACCACGGAAGATTTCGCCCGTGTTCGTGTCGATCTCCAATTCCGGGTCACAGTAAATGCCCAGCTCGTCAGCGCCGTTGATGGAACGACGGTCGAAGCGGGTTACAGAGTCCTGGATGTTGTATTCAAAACCAACATTGACGAAACCACGGTCAGCATCGACACCGAAGGCACCAGAGACAACGCTCTGACGGCCATGGCCGATTTCCGGCGTGGAGTGCGTGACGTTCAGCTCGAAGCCGTCAACATCATCACGCAGGATGTAGTTGATAACACCGGCGATGGCGTCAGAACCGTATACGGAAGACGCACCGTCAAGCAGAACCTCAACGCGGCTGATCATGGAACCCGGGATCAGGGAGATGTCCGGGTTAGCCGGAGCACCACCAACACCGATCGGGCCATAACGACGGCCATTGATCATGACCAGGTTACGAGAACGACCCGTGATGGAAGAACCCAGACCACGCAGGGACGGCGTCACAGAACCAAAGGTCGTGAAAGCCTGTTCCGGCTGGATAACCGTGGAAACGGCCAGGTCGGTCTGCTGACCCTGAACAACCGTCAGCTGGTTGAGAACGTCATCAGCATCGATCAGGCCGAGGTCGCGGGAAACTTCACCCGAGAGAACCTGAACCGGAGAGATGGTGGTGAATTCGGAGCGCGCGATGCGCGAGCCTGTTACGACGATGCGATCTTCTACTTCGCTATCTTCGTCTTCTTCTTCCTCGGCGTCAGGTGTTTGCTGAACGTCTTGTGCGAAGACAGGCTGGGCGCCCATCGTCAACGCAGCGACACCTGCAAGGATAGTCGAACGCAGAAGGCGCTCTTTATCTGCAAAAATTGTCACGATCTTACCCCTTATGACTTTTAGAAGCCTGAGCGTCCGTTTTGCCCCCGGAACACTCAGCTTGTGACAGAGTCTCCCCTGCACATTGGCAGAAGATAGCCGAAAGCCTTCCCCTGCAAGCCCTTAGTCAGCAAAATCGGGTCGTTCGTTGCATTGCGCGCTCCGGGTGTTGCAATAATGTCATCAAACATTACAGCCGCGGCCGCCAGCGTGCCGAGCCTACTGCAAACAATCCGACAAGCTGCAGATCAACACCTTGCCTCGCCCGAAAAGGAAGGCTAAACACCCGGCTCCCAAACGGATGGGCGATTAGCTCAGCGGGAGAGCACTTCGTTGACATCGAAGGGGTCACTGGTTCAATCCCAGTATCGCCCACCATCCACTTCCTCCAGGTCACCGGCTAAAGCAGCAACAGGACTTCTGTCTGCGCCCAAAAGTGCCTATGTCTCTCGCGCCAATGGAGAGATGACATGGACGCACGCCTCAAAGCCGCCCTGGAAACCGTGATCGAACGCCAGTCCGGTCGGAATATCCTCGATGCCAAGCGTGTCGACAGCGCAGCCATTGCCGGTGACACGGCGACCGTCATCCTGACCCCGCCGGTAGCCGGCGATCCCGATCTGGATCGCCTGCGTGAAGAGATCGAACCTGCGGTAACCGGGATTGAGGGCGTTGATCGCGTTCGCACCGTCATGACGGCCCACAAGTCCGAGGCAAAACCCGCTCCGAAACAGCGCCAACCGAAACAGGCGGCACCGGCCAGCAAACCGGCGCGTCATGTCATCGCCGTTGCGTCCGGCAAGGGCGGGGTGGGCAAGTCCACCGTCGCAGCCAATCTCGCTGCCGCGCTGGCCAAGTCCGGCATGAAGGTCGGCCTCCTGGATGCCGATATCTACGGCCCGTCAGCACCGCGCCTGTTCGGACTGAATGACGTTCCGGGCCTGCGCAAGACCGACGCAGGCGTCCAGCCGATTACTGCGCATGGTGTCGCCATCATCTCCATGGGTTTTGTCGTCAAACCGGGCGCCCCGGTTGTCTGGCGCGGCCCCATGGTCCAGGGCGCCATTCGCCAGTTCATGACCGATACCGACTGGGGTGGGCTGGACGTGTTGATCCTCGACATGCCGCCGGGCACTGGCGACGCGCAGCTGGCCATCGCCCAGGACCTGCCAGTGGATGGTGCTGTCATTGTCTCCACGCCCCAGGACCTGGCGCTGGATGATGCCCGAAAGGCAATCGGCCTGTTTGAGCAGACCCACGTTCCAGTCCTTGGGGTGGTGGAGAACATGTCCATCTTCATCTGTCCGCATTGTGGTGAGGGCAGCCACATCTTCGGCTCAGGCGGTGCCAAGGCGGAAGCGGAGAAGATCGGTGCGCAATTCCTCGGCGAAATTCCGCTGCATCCGGACCTGCGGACGCGCTCCGACGCCGGCCAGCCGATCGCTCTGGATGACGGCCCGATCGCCACGGCATTTCTGAAGACGGCACAGGCCGCTCTTGCCGCTGCTGACGAGGCCTCCAAACCCCTGCCGGAAATCGTTTTCGATTAATCGATAAGGCGGGCAGCGCTGGGTTTCAGACCGCCATCCACGGCAATACCGAATACATCTGCGAGCAGTTCTGCGGTCAGGGCCTCATGGGCACTGCCCTGCGCCCGTACCCGCCCCTCATCCATCACCACGACATGGTCGGCATAACGTACGGCCAGATCCAGCGCATGGATCGCCATGACGACGATCGCCCCCTGGCGAGCAGAGGCGCGGACAATCTCCATCACCCGCAATTGATGCCGCGGGTCCAGTGCTGCAATGGGTTCATCGAGCAGGATCAGATCCGCCCCGGTCGCAAGCACACGAGCCAGATGGACACGGGCACGCTCACCCGATGACAGAGAATCAACCCGACGGCCGGTCAGATGCGTGATATCCGCCGCTTCCATCGCGCTTGTGATCGCAGCCTCATCCTCGGTGCTCATCCGGCGTAGCGGTTGCAGGAAGGGGGCACGCCCCAGCGCCACAAGACGCTCGACTTCCAGCGACCAGGCCACTGACGTGTCAGCGGCCAGATAGGCGATGCGCCGCGCGCGGCCCCGGTCTGCCAGCGCAGTGATCGCTTGACCATCCAGCAGTGCCTGTCCCTGCGACGGAGCCAGCAACCCGCCTGCACAGCGAAGCAGGGTCGACTTGCCCGCGCCATTGGGACCGACCAGCGCCACGACCTGGCCGGCACCAGCCGAAAGACTGGCCTCGTGCAGAACCGGCGCACCGTCGTATTGGGCGCATAGACCAGAAAGTTCGAGCTGGCTCATGGCGCTCTTCCCTGTGTTGATCGGACCAGCCAGACAAAGAAGGGCGCTCCAAGCAGGGCCGTCAGAACTCCCAGATAAAGCGGGATACCCGGCCCGGACAGGAGGCGCGTGCCGACATCCGCAAGGCTGAGAAGGGCTGCCCCTCCCAGCGCTGACGGCAGCAGTAGGGCCGCTGGACGCGAGGCCACGAAGGGACGCAGGAGATGGGGCACGACAAGTCCGATAAAGCCGATCGCACCGGCAACAGCGACACCGCCTCCGACAGCCAGCGCACTGCCCAAAACAATCGCCAGCCTCAGCCAGGGCAGGTTGACGCCGAGGCTGCGGGCCGTCTCTTCGCCCAAACTCAGTGGATCGAGATCATTGCGCACCAGGACAAGCAGGGTCGTGCCGGCCAGGATCAGCGGCGCGGCAAAACGCACCTCATTCCAGTTGGCATCAGCCAGTGACCCCATCAGCCAGTAGGCGATCTCGGCCAGCGCCCAGGGATTGGGGCTGAGATTCATCAACAATGCCGTCATGGAAGAGGCGACTGCACTGACAGCGACGCCGGATAGTATGAGTGTCGTGGAACTGGCCCTGCGGCCCGCCAGCAAAAGCAGGAACCCGACACCGACCAACCCGCCCAGGGTCGCCGCCATGGGTATCATCAGCAGGGAAATACCGGCCAGGCCGAAATAGAGCGCGATGACCGCGCCCAGGCCTGATGAAGCAGAGACACCGACAATGCCCGGATCGGCCAGCGGATTGCGGAAGAAGCCTTGCAGCGCAGCGCCGCTGGCGCCCAGCCCCGCCCCAACCAGGGCACCCAGAATGGCGCGTGGAAAACGAAGCTCGGCCAGGATTCTAGTGCCCAGGCTTTCCTCACCTCGAAGCAGATCGCCAAAGGCACCCAACAACAATCCATCCCGGCTGACGAGAAGATTGGCCAATACGGCCAGAATGACGAGACCGACAAGAGCAATCAGATGACGCGATTTCATTGCAGCACCGCCATCTCGTCCAGCGCATCGGCGATCGCCTCTGCCGCATGGATCAGACGCGGGCCGGCACAGGGCCAGTCGCCACTGGGAATTTCGATACGCGTGCCGGCCTCGAGCAGGTCATCATAGGCGGCATGATAGCGCGCCCGGTTGAGACGACCGTGATAACCGTCCGCAAAAAAGCTGGTGACCACCAGATCCGCCGCCAGCCCCAGCACCAGTTCCGGGTCGGATCGGGTCCAGCTCCGCCCGCCGCGTTCGGTCATCAGATTGATCCCGCCTGCAGCCGTAATGGCTGCATCAACATATGTGCCGACACCGGCTGAACCTCCGGATGATGAGAGGTAGAAAACGCGCGTCTCATCCCGCCGTTGCGCGGACCGCGCTTCCAGCTCGGCCAGACGGGTGTCCAGCGTGGCGATCTGCTCATCCGCTTGTGCGACAAGGTCCGCGGCCTCGCCTAGCAGGGAGATATTTGCGCGCACCGTGGCGAAATCCTCGCCCCATTGAAGCTGGACGACATCGATACCGGCCGCGGCGAGCAAGGGCGCGAGCCCGGCCCCCTCCCCCGGTCCGAATACGACCAACGCCGGATCGAGATGATAGAGACGTTCTGCATCCGCCCAGGCCTGAGGATAGCCGCGCGCCCAGTCCGGTGCGGCAGAAACCGGCTGGTCGACCTGCCAGGACAGCGCCTGGATCTCGCCCGGACCGAACAGGGCGAGCACATAGGCGTCCGCACACAGGGAAGCGGAAACGACGCCGTGCGCAGACGGCGTCGCTCCGTGATCCTGGGCCGGGCTAGCCGTGATTGAAACGAACGCCAATGAAAGCGCCGCGACCACGTGTGTGATAGCCGAAGACATCCTGGTATTCCTCATCCAGCAGGTTCTCCCCGCGCACATACAGGCTGAAATTCTCACCTATCCGTCGGCTGATCTGGCCGGAGACAAGTGTGTAGGCGTCCAGCGTGACCGGCGTGAATGTGCCGAAATCCGTATCCCCCTGCTCGCCAGTGTAATCGAGGCTTGCCGACGCAGACCAGTCACTCGCGGCCGGCGCCCAGCTGAAGGTCACAGAGGCCAGCTCCTCCGGCCTGCGGATTTCCGCTCCGGCCGGGTCCTCGCTGCTGAGAAAACTCGCCGAGGCGAAGACCGAGACTGCGTCACTGACCTGGTACTCGCCCTCCAGCTCAAGGCCTTCGCGGGTCGAGGTGCCGTCGGCATTGAGCGCCGTAGCCGGGAAAACGCCAAAATCAGTGTAGATCTCGTTTTCCAGTTCCGAGCTGAACCAGACGGCAGACCAGCGGGCCTGACCATCGAGCAGCTGCTGTTCCCAGCCAATCTCCCAGCCCTGCGAGGTTTCCGGCTGCAGGGACGGATTGCCGACAAAGAAGGCCGGGAAGAAACCGAACAATTCAAACACGCCGGGATTCTTGACCGCCTCACCGATGCTTGCCCGGATGCGCGCATCGAGGTGCTGGAGTTCGAATGCTGTTCCCACACGCCAGGTCGTGGCGTCCTCGAAACGGTCATTCTGCTCGTGGCGCGCGGACAGGCTGAGATCGAAAGCAGCCACGGACAGACCGTAATCAAAGGCAAACGCCGTTGTCTCCAGTTCGCGCGACTGATTGGCGCCATTGCCCGGGCCCGCGAAATTCTCGGTCTCGTCGACCTGGTGCTCGAGCAGTCCGGTCAGGCGATTGCTGAAAGAGCCGGCGGACCAGAGCGCAGTCGCCTGATAGCTCAGCTCGCGACGACTGCCTTCAGAGACGCCCGTTCGGGCACCGGCCAGCAGGCTTTCCGCCTCGTCGGAAGTGAATTGATAGGTCAGGCGGTGGTCCAGCTTGTAGCCGTCCAGCTCCTGTTCGCCAGCAAGGCCAAGACGCCCGAACAATTGCTCGCCGTGGCGCTCATTCTCAGTGTTTTCCAGACGCCCGTCATAATCGGTGTCAGCATCGGAATCTGTCTCATAGCTGATCCAGCGCACAGAGGCGTCGAGCGTCCAGTCGGCTGCCAGATCATACTCGCCGCCAAAATAGCCATTGGTATTGATATAGCCTTCGGTCTCACCGTCGAGGCCGGAGACATCAATACCGTCCGTGCGGTAGTGGCCGAGCCCCGCGCGCAGGCGCAGACCATCACCGCCATAACGCACACCCGCATTGGCACGGGCCGTGCCGAAACTGCCAAGCTCGGTGCTCAGATTCCACGAACGTCCATCATCGGGCCGCCGGGTCGTCAGCGCGATCACGCCACCAATGGCATCAGCCCCCCACAGGGCTGACTGTTCACCGCGCGCCACTTCGATGCTGCCCAGGTCGTCAAACAGGAAGTTGGCGAAATCAGCCTCGCCGGTGAAGGGGCTGGCCGCTTCAACGCCGTCGATCAGGACAAGAACATGGTTCGCTTCCGAACCCCGCGCACGGATCTGGGTCAACTGTCCGACGGGGCCGGACCGCGACACGGCCAGGCTGGGCACAGCGCGCAGGATATCGGCCACGAAGAGCGGACCGCGCGCTTCCAGATCGGCCGAATCCAGCTGGGTCACCGAAGTGGTGCTGTCCTGGGCCAGAACCGGCACACGCGCTGCCGTGACCAAGATGACATCATCCTGAGCGAAAGCCGGAGCGGACAGGGAAAACAGGGCTGTTGAAGCCAACAGCGAGGAAAACAATCGCATACTACGTCTCCATAGCGATCAGGCCGGCACAATGGCCGGCGGTTGCAAGGAGTCGTCAAAACGGAGTTACCGCGTCTACCTCGTGAACTCCCGCACGAGCGGACAGACGACGGTGACGGCAGGTCTTCCGGCTCACGGGTCAGGGCGATGAACGCGCCTTCCCGGACCTGAGGGTCCAGTGGCATGATGCGCCATCACTCGCCGATTACGGCTGCGGGTACAGCGCCGGACTTGCTGCTTCCGGATCAGATCCGAACCTCGCGCACCGGCTTCCCTGTTAGTCCCTCGCGGGAACCATCACGGCGGCGGAAGCTAGTCGGAACCGGGCTGGGGTTCAACCGGGTTGTCACGCCCCAGAGCCGCGAGCTGGTCCTCCAGCGAGCGGATACGCTGGTGCAGAGCGCGTTCGCGCTGTTTTTCCGGCGAGGACAGGAGGGTCTCCAGTTGCCGGAGATCATTCTGGGTCCGCTGCCAACGCCGCCACAAAAGAAGGACTTTTGGACCATCCACCAGGTAGCGACGCCACATCCGCTTGGGCTCAAGCAACAGTCGATGAAGCCATTCCAGGCGCGCCGACTGCATCCATTTGGGCGCACGCTCCGCCTTGCCGCCCAGGAAATCCAGCGAGGCACCAACACACAGACCCAGACCAGTGCAATCACCCCGGTCGAGACAGGCTTCCGCGACCAGTTCTTGTTGCGGGGAACCGACGCAAAGGAAGATGAAACGGGCCGGGTTCTCGGCGACAAATTTGGCACATTCAGCGATCGCTTCCGGCTTATTGCGGAGCCCCATCGGGGGCTCGTGCCAGCGCAGGTTTGTCAGCCCGTAACGCTCGCGTACGGCCTCGATTACATCGCTGGAACAGCCAACAACATTGATCGCGTCATCCGGGTCAATTTCATTTTCGAACAGGTGCTGGGTCAGGTCCGAACCCGGCGTGACCTCGATTTTCTCTCCCGAGGCACGGCCAAGCAGCTCTAGCACGCGACTATCGCAGACCGTCAGCCAGGCTTGGGCATAAAGCCGAGCAAGCACCGTATCGGTCTCGAGGCGCACCAGGTGATCGACATTGGGGGTCACGACATAGGCAAACGGCTGCTGCGCCGGGCGTTCAGCCACACGACGCACGGCGATATCCATACCGATCTTGTCAAAGGCTGAATTGAGGAACCAGATGTGCCGCGCACCTTTGCGGCGTTCCATTCCGGTACCATCAGCAAGCATATCCACCATTCTGGCGCGTCCCGTTTCGTGTCAATTCACCGTCCTAGACGCGTTAACTGCAAAACTCCTGCCGCTTTTTTCGGGTCGGCCTGCATCCAAACCGCCCCCTGGCGGCATCTTACGGGCACAAGGGGGAAAGGAGCGGTCAGATGGTGGTGAAATCTATTGTGGTAGCGAGCGTCCTGGCGACGCTTTCCGCGGTGCCGGTTGCGGTTCCCGCATTGACGGGCACGTCCGTGAACCTCGCACTCGGCCCATTTGAAGCGACTTTCAACCGACATCTCGAGATCGATTTCGGTGTGCGTGGCGAATGTATCACACGCGATTGCAGCTTCATGGAACTGGCGTTCGGTGACGGGTTCAGGCTCGTCTTGTAGCGCGGTTCAGGACTGGCGACGGGCGCGTCGCTCTTGGAAACGCGACGGTTTGAACGCCTCGACACCGATGGATTCGAGGGCCCAGGGCTCACCGCAGATCTGCGAGGCGAGCTGTTCGGCCAGAAGGGGCGCATGCGCGAAGCCGCGGCTTCCAAGACCGGACAGGACGAACTCGTTTTCACCGACCTCCCCGACAACAGGCAGGCGATCCGGCGTCGACGCGCGGCATCCGGACCAGGACGAACTCGCCCGCGACGAAACCGTCGCCGCCAGTTCCGGCCTCACCGCTTCGAGCGACGCGTGAAACCCGGTCAGTTCGGCCTCGTCGTCGCCGGCGTCCCAGCCCTTCACATGTGTTGCCCCCAGCACGACCTGGTCCGCCGATACCGGCACCAGGTATCCGCCCCAACTCAGGGGTTGATGGTGCGCGTTGCTTGAAAACACACCGACCCGGCCAGCACTGGGCGTAATATCGCCATCCAGGGTGAAGCCGGGGCCTGTCGCATGGATGGTGATTTCGCCGGGCTCCGCCTGCCCGGCCCCAGCGACCTCGATCTTGTCCAAGAGGGAATGGACCAGGCTTCGCGGCTGAAACCAGCCCGAGCTTGCCATCTCCAGCGCACCGTCAGCCCAGCGGTAGCCTTCCCCCATGAGCTCGGCGAGTTCGGGGAAACGCGTGGCGTCCTTGTCATTTCCGGGCAGGCGCGTAACGCCGGTAGCGTTGAAGCCTTCCATCGGCGCATAAAGCCGGCGGGCAAAATCGAAGGCAGCCAAGGTGGCACGCACATGTGGCCGGTCCGCCTTTTCCAGACGCGGGGTTAGCAGACCCGCCGGCGCCGAAGAGGCACCCACACCAAGTCCACCCGGATCAATCACGCGAACAGCACAGCCCCGCATCGAAAATGCCCGCGCCAGCGATGCACCGGCAATGCCGGCGCCACGAATGCAGATCGCCGGGCGCACCGGCTCGGCGGCCCTCGCCTCGCCTGCATAACTCGCCTGCAGACGTTCGCGCTTTCGTCCGAAACCGGGTTGTTTGGACACTTCAAAGCCCGCCGCAGCAAGGCCTCTGCGCACTGCACCGGCGACGGTGAACGTGCCGACCATCGCGCCAGGACGGGACAGGCGGCCGAGCTGATCGAAAACCGGCTGTGACCACATGGCCCCGTTTTTTGCCGGCGCGAAACCGTCGAGGAACCAGCAATCCATCTGCGCCCGCATCTGCGCCAAGGCCGTTTCAGCCTCGTCATGAAACACCGTCATAGTGAAACGATCCTCCGGGAAGACCAGGCGATGCGGGCCTTTCAAGCGGGAGGGCCATTGTTTTAGAAGACGCCCTGTGAGGTCCGCCAGTTGTGGCCAGTCCGCAAAGGCGCGTTCAGCCTGTTCAAGGCTCAGCGGATGTTTTTCGACACTGAGGAAATGCAACCAGCCATCGCGATTGCCATGCTCGCGCCAGAGCTGCCAGAGGGCCAGCGCATTGAGCCCGGTTCCGAACCCCAGCTCGCCTACAACAAAGACCGGTCGGTCTGCCCATGCGTCCGGTAAATTACAGGCCTTGAGGAAAACCTCGCGGGTTTCTTCCAGACCATCCTCGACCGAGAAATAGACATCGCCATATTCGCTCGCGCGCGGGCCACCGGGCTGGGACCAGTCCAGCCTTGCCGGTTCACACAGGAGCTGCCCCGCCGACATGGATCAGAGCGACTGGGTGAATTTGGCAAAGGCCATCAGGCCTTCCGGCCAGGGCCCATGACCGCTTTCCTCGGTGAAATGTCCGGCCTCGCCGGCATTACCGAACTGGACATCCCAGTCACGAGCCCAGTGCTCGGCCTTTTCAACCTTGCAGGTCTCGTCATTGGAGCTGGCCAGCATCAGGCCGCGAAAACCCAGTGGCTCGCGCGGGACCGGCGCAAAACCGTGGCCGGGGAAGCGCTCTTCCAGCGAGTCACGCTCCCAGTCCGATGCGCCAACCAGGAAGGCACCGGCGACCTTGGAATGATCCAGGTCCGGCGCGGCGTGCACGACCGTCAGCACGCCTACGGAATGCGCTACCAGAATTGCCGGTTTCTCTGCCTCTGCGACCGCTTCGATCACCTTGGCCGTCCAGACCTCCCGGTTTGGATTGTCCCAGTCATCCTGTTCAACCCGGCGCGCGGTGGACATGTTCTGTTGCCAGCGCGACTGCCAGTGGAAGGGCGAGGAATCCCCGAGCCCGGGAATGATGAGGATATCGGCGTCTTTGATTTTCATGGCGTCTATCTACTCCCTCATGCCGCAAAAACAAGAACGCGGCGCCCATGAGGCACCGCGTTCGATCAAAGCTACGATGTCGGTGTGAACTAGCCGACCTCGTTGGGGATCTCGTCGAGTGCCGTTTCCAGTTCGGCAAAGCTGGGCTGCATCTTGGTCGGAACACCGCCCCGGCCGATCTCGACAGAGATCTGGGCGGCATTACCGTGCAGATGCGCGACCAGGACATCCTGGATGATTTTGTAGAACTGGTGTTCCTCATCATACACCGCCTGGAGGTAGGCCGCGAACGGGCCGACAAATCCATAGGCCAGGAAAACGCCGAGGAAGGTACCCACCAGGGCACCACCGATATAGCCACCCAGAACAGCGGGCGGGCTTTCGATCGCGCCCATCGTCTTGATCACGCCGAGAACCGCCGCAACGATACCCAGGGCCGGCAGGCCATCGGCCAGCGTCTGCATGGCGTGGGCCGGATCAGCAGCCTCGTGATGATGCTTCTCCAGCTGTTTCTCCATCGCGTCCTCGACCTGGTGCGGATCTTCCAGGTTCATCGTCATCATGCGCAGCGTGTCGCAGATGAAATCGACGGCGAAATGATCCTTCAGGATGCGCGGATAGCGCGAGAAAATGGCGCTCTCGGACGGGTTCTCGATATGGCTTTCAAGCGCGATCACCCCCTTTGTCTTCATTGTCTTTGTTAGCAGGAACAACAATGACAAAAGGTCTGTATAGTCTTGTGCCTTCCACTTGGCGCCAGCGAAGATCTTGGCGAAATCGCCCAGCGTCTTGGTCACCGTCTTCGGCTTGTTACCGATCAGGAAAGCACCAACCGCGGCACCGCCAATCATCATCATCTCGAAGGGCAGCGCCTTGATGATCACGTCGAAATGGCCGCCCGCGAGTGCAAACCCGCCGAACACCATGACGAACACGACCACAATGCCGATAATCTGGAACATTTACCCGTCCACCTTGTACAGCTCCGGACCTGTTTTTTACGGCCCGATTGAAGCGCACTATGAACGGGTAAGCTTAATGTCCGGTTGAATAAGGGTTAGCGAAGGGTTTACTCGGCCTGAAAATACACCATTCGCACCGAAGGTTGCCACGGCTGGGCGTCCCGGTCCGCGCCTTCGACGCGAACGTCCATATCGAGCGTCCACCATTCCAGCACAAAACGGTTATCGCCACGTTCCGTGATCCGCAGCCGGCTTTTCTGGGCCCGGCCACCCGGACCTCCACGATTAAAGGTGGAGGTATCCAGATTGGACACATCAAAGGCGTTCGTGCCCTCATAGATGTCCACAAACCCCCAGAGATTGTCGACAATACTGGCGCGGTAGACGTTGGAGAAACGGTCCCAGGACCACCAGACATCATAGCGCCAGCGGTCATAGCCCTCCGCCCCGGTGGAGCCGGGTGAAATCGGGAAGCCGGAATTTCTCTCCAGCATAACCGCTCCGTCCAGTCGCGGTTCAAAAATGGAAGAGGCCTCGGCCCACTCGGCCCATCGCCAGCCTTCCGCTGCGTCGGCATCGGCCGCGGGGTAATAAAGCTGGATGGTCCATTGGCCCTCCAGCGCTGCATACACTGAGAGCTCTTCAGGAGCGCCCGGCTCAAAACCGGGTGTATAGTCGAACTGGGCCCGGGCGGGCGTCAGGGCGAGGCCGAAAAATGCAAGACATGCAATTACGTATTTCACGTGCGATCCCCATCTCGTTATGAGTGTGGGTATAACTTCGCCTGGCTAGCGGCCCAACGGGCCTTCATCCCGCCAGCTCGGGCATTCGTCACAAAGAGAGCGTCCAGCCACGTGCCACCCCAGTTTGATCCTTCCAACCCGTCTTCTGATCCTGAACGCAGAGCTGCTTTCCGGCTGTTATTCCTGTGCCTGATGGCGACCGGGATCGGCAACAACATGCTGTTTGCCATCCTGCCCCCCTGGCGAGGGGGCTGGGCGTCGAGGAGTACTGGGTGGGCGCGATCTACACGCTTTCAGCGACGCTGTTCATGATGATGACGCCGATCTGGGGAGCGCTGTCGGACCGTCATGGCCGCAAGCCCTACATCGTTTTCGGTCTCAGCGCCTTTGCCTGTTCCACCCTGATATTCGCGGCCGCGGCGCTGGCCGGGGAAAACGGCTGGATCCCGCCGCTCGGGGCGATTTTCGCGATGGCGCTCGCGCGCACCCTGTTTGGCAGCCTCGGCTCGGCCACCAATCCGGCCTCCCAGGCTTATGTCGCAGACCGCACCTCGCCGGAAGAGCGTACGGAAGCCTTGGCTGGACTGACCGCGGCGTTCGGGTTGGGTGCGGTCATTGGACCAACACTCGCAGCCACCTTTGTGGAATGGGTCGGCGTGGCGACCTTCATGGTCATGATATCGGTGATTGTCGGTGCGGGCGCCGCAGGTATCTGGCTGCGACTTCCGGAACGCACACCGCCCCGGGTCCAGAGCCGGCCGATCAACCCGCTCAGCCAGTTTGCCTTCGGCGCCGACCCGCGCATCCTGCCCTTCGTGATCTATGGCGCGATCATCTGGATCACCCAATCTTTGAGCCTGTCTACCCTCGCCTTTTTCCTGATGGACCGGCTGGTTCTGGATGAAGCACAGGGCTTACAACTCTCCTCGATCGCCCTGGCGGTGGGAGCCGGTGCGCTGATCGTTGCACAGCTGGTGGTCATTCCGGCGCTCAAGGCCAGCCCGCGCACATTGATGACGCAGGGCGCGATCATCACCATTGCCGGCAGTCTCTTCATGCTGGTCGCGCCCAATTATGGCGGCATGGTCTTTGGTTATCTGATGACGAGTTTTGCCTTTGGCCTCGCACGCTCCGGCTTCGTCGGTGGCGCTTCAGTCTCGGTGACGCCCGAAGAACAGGGACAAGCGGCGGGCCTTACCACGGCCACGGCCGGCCTGGGCTTTATCGTCGGGCCGGTGGGCGGCCTCTACCTGTTTACCGAGCTAGGCATGTTCGCGCCTTATATCGTCGCGGCAGCGCTCAGCGTGGTTGCCGCAGCGGTGGCGTGGTTCCACCCCGGAGTGGCCCGAGCGACCGAAGCCGTTCGCATCAAACCCGAGCCAAAGGCGCCACTATAGGTGCAACGGATATAAAACGCCCCGGGCATTTTCGTTTTCTAAAGGCACTTGCTGTATCGAGCACTCATTCGGAGGGATGATGACAGCTCGTGGCCTGACAATTCGGTATGTCCTGGCACTCAGCCTGATCGCGCTGATGGCGGCGAGCGTGCTTGGCATTTCGCTTATCGCTGGACGAGCTGCATCCGAGGATGCCAGCCTGGTCAACATGTCGGGACGACAGCGAATGTTGAGCCAGCGCATCGTCATGCTGACGCTGGAAATGCAGAACGAGGTCGATTTCGCCACACCGGCACAGCGGCTTGAAAACAGCATTCGATTGTTCGCGCGATCGCATGATGATCTGGTACTCGCAGCCAGTATGAGCGACCGCATTCTCGACATCTATCTGGAACCCGGAACGAATCTGGATGCACTGTCCTTGCAATTCGTTGAGCTGGCTGACCGCATCAAAGCTGGCGACGCAACACCAACAAACATGCGTGAACTGGCCGAACGCGCTGAAATCATACTGCCCGTGCTTGACGCGGCCACCAATGCTTTCACGCTCGAAGCAGAGCGCCGCGTCCACTTCATGGATCGGCTGGAACTGACAGCGTTCACCATCACCTTGTTTGTTCTCCTTCTGGAAGGCTGGTTCGTCTTCAGACCCGCGGTCCTGTCCATCTCGAAATCCATGCGGGAACTGGAAACAGCACGTCACGATGCCGAGCGGGCAAGCGCTGCCAAGACCAGCTTCCTGGCCCAGATGAGCCATGAAATCCGGACACCACTCAATGGCGTCATCGGGATGGCCACAGGCCTGGGCACCACAAAACTGGACCAGGAACAGCGCACGATGGTGACCACACTGCAGTCGTCCGGCGAATTGTTGCTGACGGTGGTCAACGACATTCTCGACATTTCCAAGGTCGAAGCGGGACAAGTTGAACTAGAGCAGGCGGATATTTCGCTGGAGCAAATCCTGAACTGGATCGACTCGACCTATCGTCCGGCGAGTGCTGCCAAGGGATTGCGATGGGAAACGCGGCTCGCAGATGATGCCAAGGGCTGGTATCGGGGCGACGCCACACGGATCCGTCAAATCCTCTCCAAACTGGTGTCCAATGCCATCAAGTTCACACCGGATGGTGAGGTCCACGCGGAAATCCGGCGCCTGCCTGCCCCGGCAACAACAGACGCACATATCGAGATATGCGTCAGGGATACCGGCGTCGGCATCCCTGAAGACCGTATCGGAGCCATCTTCAACCAGTTCGAACAGGCTGATGTCTCCACGACACGCAAATTCGGGGGAACCGGGCTCGGCCTGGCGATCAGCATGCGTCTAGCCGAGCTCATGGGCGGGCACATCCGTGTGGAATCAACCCCGGGACAAGGTAGCCGCTTCACGGTCACGCTGGCGCTTGAACCCGGTGAGCCCCCGAAGCCACAAATTGACCTCGACACCCAGCCCTCCGACGCACTGGCTTCGCGATTACGGGCCCTGGTCGTTGACGACATCGCAACCAACAGACTGGTGCTTCAAACCCTGCTCGCCCCTCTGGAAGTCGACGTGACATGCGCGGGCAGCGGACAGGAAGCCCTCGACATTCTCGACCGAGAACATTTTGACATTGTGCTGATGGACATCCAGATGCCCGAAATGAACGGCGTCGAGGCTACCCAGCAATTGCGCCTTCGCGAACAGCGGGACGGAAGTCAGCCGACGCCCGTCATTGCTGTCACTGCGAACGTTCTGCCGGAGCAGGTCGCCGCCTATCAAGCCGCTGGACTGGATGAAAATCTGGCCAAGCCGGTTCGGCGCGAAGACCTGGTGGAGCTGCTGACCCTGATCCGCGTCGAGCACAAGCACCGCGAAAGCGCCTGATCATTCCCCGTCCGACCCCACGACGACTTCATACATCTGGGTGCCCAGATACCCGTCGGGATCATGGCCATTGGCACGCTGGAAAGCCCGCAATGCCCGGCGTGTGTTGGGCCCGGCGATTCCGTCCGGCGTGCCGGGATTGTGACCGAGCTCATTGAGAGCAGCCTGGACCTCACGGGTCTGGCTGCGGGTCAGTGGAACGTCATTCTCGGGCCAGCCGCCCACAAAAGGCTCCCCACCGGCGATACGGTCTGCCAGATGGGCGACGCCCAGCGCATAAGCAGTGGAGTTGTTGTAGCGCTTGATGACGCGGAAATTCCGGAAAGTCAGAAAGCCCGGACCTCCGCGACCCGCTGGCAATTCCAGACGCGCGGACTGCATCAGGTGATCCGCTGCCCATTCTCCGTCACCCGCCGGAGAAAGACCGCGCATCGCCCATTCACTGACCGGACGGCTCTGACTCGGCTCCCAGCTCATCAGGTCGAAATCATCGCCGAGTTGAACTTCCACAACGATCGGCGCACCGCGCTGCCAGCCTTCACTGGAGAGCAGGTTCGCCGCCGATGCGAGGGCGTCGCCATTATTCGTCCAGATATTGCGCTGGCCATCCCCATCCCAGTCATAGGCGCGCTCGAGATAGGTGGTGGGGATGAATTGCATCTGCCCCATGGCCCCAGCCCAGGATCCGGTGAGCTGCTCGCGCGTGGCATAACCTTCATCGATCATCTCGGCGACGGCGATCAGCTGGGCCTCGGCCCAGTTGCGGCGGCGGCCTTCCCAGGCCAGCGTGGCCAGAGACCGGATGGTATCGTTATTGCCGGGAATGGCGCCATAGGAACTCTCAAGCCCCCAGATTGCTACCAGGATCTCCGCCGGAACACCGAAACGTTCCGAGATCGCATCCAGCTCGGCGCGGGTATCGGCATGTGCCTCCCGGCCATTGCTGATCCGCAGATCCGAAGCGGCAATACCCAGATAGGACCAGATCGGACGCACGAATTCCGGCTGGCTGCGGTCACGGTCGATAATGCGGCTGTCGGGCGTCAGACCGTCCAGCATCGATGCAGCCGTGGCCGGCTCAGCGCCGGCCGCCAGCAACCGGTCATGGAACCCGGCACGCCAGGTGTCGAAACTCTCGTCCTGGGCCTGAGCCGTGGACGCGGAAACAATCGCTACTGTTGCAGCAGCCAGAAACTTGAACGCTTTCATCCCTTCCCCAGGAGCAAGGCCGGATCCAGTCCGGCGATTTCGATAATAAGCTTGCGACGCAGCGCGTCCACGAAATCCTCATGCTCATTACTGGGCGAAATAAAGGCACCGGGGCCGGCGATCACATTATTTTCAAAATAGGAGGCCACATCGATGCTCACCGTGGGGCGGAACGGGCTCTGGCGTTCCGTCTGGATGGGCAGGCCGTTGATGGTGATATTGCGAACTTCCGCATCGGCCCGTGCCTGGACCAGGCTTGGACCGGAATTCTGCGGCCCGTCGCCGGACAGGTCGATGACATGGCGCACACCTTCATAGGCATTGGTGTCGACCAGCTCGACCGAGCTGTTGATCGCCGCGCCGATTGCCGTGCGCCGTCCGGAGATGAAGGGCGAAGTCGCCAGTAGTGCGGCAAAGGCGAGCGCGTCTTCCTCGGTCTCGATCACCGTCCAGGGTGCGACAACACGCTGAAAATCCGCATCCGCCCACTCCAGATACACCACGGCGATCCGGCCATAGCCACCGCTCTGGATCGCGGAAATGACTTCCGGATCAGCCAGGGCTGCAACATGGCCATTGCGCTGGCGCCGCGCCTCATACTCGTCAATCGAGGAGGATACATCGACAGCCAGAACCAGTTCCAGATCGACCATCTCCCGGCCGTCCTCGGTGAACTCGACCGGACGCGGTTCATAACCCGGGTCCTGAGAAAACAGCAGGAGGGTTGCGGCCAGGAAGCTGGTGATGATCACGGCGCGCGCCCCAGTTCGACAGG
This sequence comes from Maricaulis sp. MIT060901, assembly GCF_047123815.1. Lineage (NCBI taxonomy): Bacteria > Pseudomonadati > Pseudomonadota > Alphaproteobacteria > Maricaulales > Maricaulaceae > Maricaulis > Maricaulis sp. MIT060901. The sequence continues at coordinate 2,383,310 of NZ_CP138920.1, read as the reverse complement.
AGCCGGCGCGGCGCCGGCGATTTCCAGTACCAGCTTGCGCAGGATCGCCTCGGCGAACTCATCTTCCGTACGGGCCGGCAGCACAAAGGCGCCCGGACCGGTGATCACGTTGTCTTCGAAATAGGCATCGAGATTGACCTCGACCGGGCGCACCCAGCGACCGTCACGCTCGGAGATAACCGGCAGTCCGTTGACCACGACATGCCCTTCTTCCGCAAGCGCGTGGGCCGCCTCCAGCGACATACCCTGGTTCTGGGGACCGTCACCGGAAATGTCGATAATGCGCCGCGGTGCGTCGTAATCATTGTCCCGAATACGGGCGACACCATCTGCAATTGCCGCACCGATCGCGGTGTAATGCCCCCGCTCCAATGGCGCGGCGGCCACTTGCGAGGCGAAGGCCAGGGCATCGGCTTCACTGGAAATCACCATCCAATCCGCTGCTGCGCGCTGGAAACCACTGTCCGCCCACTCGACATAGGTCACGGCGATGCGGCCATAGGGCCCGCCCTGGATCATGTTGATCACGTCTTCCGAAGCGAGCGCAGCAACATAGCCCTCGCGCTGACGGCGTGCCTCTTCCTCGTCGACGGAGTAGGAAATATCCACGGCGAGCACGAGTTCAACATCGACCTCGGTACGCGCCTCCTGAGCCGCAAACGCCCCCCCGGACCCTGCAAGCAAAACGGCCGCTGTCGCGACCGCGAAATTTTTGACCGAACACATCATGTGGCGAAAATTAGGCACATGCCCGCTCCGGGGCAACTGACCATGTTGTAAGCTAACATTTCCGCCAAGATTCCAACAAAAGTGTAACCCCCAAGAGAGGTAGCGGTTGGGTTTGCCCTGCTAGTAAAATCGGGCGGTCTTACCCCGCTTTGAGATTTGGGTGATCAACGCCCGGTCCAGATTGTGCCCGTCCTTTGCCCGGACGGGCACATTTCGTTTCTGCAACGCCAGCGTGGTAAATGAGCCACTCCGCCAGATTCCTTGACGCTTGAGACTCGCTTCCGCGTTAACCCTTCGCTAACCTGACCTCAAATTGCCCTCGAAGAAGGGTGCGTGTCTTGTGTGTAAGGGGTACCCGATGGTGGGTTTGGTAACAGGCATTGGCCTGGTTGGCTGGGGCGGCATCGCCTCGATCGGCGGTCTTGTGGCTGGCGCTCTGGCGCTGCAGCAACGCATGCGTGATGGCCGCGCAAAGGATGGCCAGCAGGACGGCGTCGTGCGCAATGATGCCGGCATACCTCCCGGTGGCCCCGCGGCGGACATCTCGCCCTACGAGGCCTACAAGCTGGGGGTCGAACGCAAGGTCGCGGAGTTTTCCACTGCCCGCCAGAGCACCGTGATCAAGATTGTTCACCACGATCCGGACGAATACGTTGACCACGACACGGCCGTCGAGGTCATCGACACGCTGCGCAAGGCGGGACCTGACGCCAAGATTGATGTGGTTCTGCATACGCCGGGCGGCATCAGCTCCGCGACCCAGCAGATCCTGCACGCCCTGCTAAACCACAAGGGCCCGAAAACAGCCTATGTTCCCTATCGCGCCAAGTCGGCCGGAACCATGATTGCTCTGGCCTGTGACGAGATCGTGATGGGGCCGAGCGCCGTGCTGGGACCGATTGATCCGCAATACAGCTGGCTGCCGGCGCACTATCTCGCTGAACTGCCGAGCGACAAGTCGGCCGATCGCATCTCAGACGAGATGCTGGTTCTGTCCAAGATGGCCAAACAGGCGATGAAGGAAGCGCGGCGTTTTGCCTGCGAGTACGTCAATGACGCCCACAAGCAGGACGGTACCTGCTCGCTGACCGACGATCTGATCGGAGGTGGCCGCAATCACGACTATCCGATCCTGCCGGACGAGGCGAAGGGCTTCGGCCTCAAGGTGCGCACCAACATGCCGGACGCCTGTTACGGCATCTGCCAACCGCCACCCAAGGACGAACCCTTCCTGATTGTGTCGATGTTCAACGCCGAAGACGGCGAGAAAATCGACCCGGCCAAGGCCCCGCAGCTGCCGCGCGACCGCAACGGCTTCCGACTTGGACGCGACGTGTTTCGCTAGGCGGTTTACGACGCTCATTCGATGGCGCGGATGAAATCTAAGCCGGCGCCGGCTGCAGCCAGCGCATACCGGTCAACGTCTCGCTTTCGCGCGACAATCGGGCGGCTGCGTTTTCGTCCAGTGCCTGATCTGCCACCAGGGCATCGCTGACACGGCCGCGGGCCTCGCTCATGCTCTGCGGGCCGTAATAGGCACCGCGTTTGGCTTCTTCTCCAGCCGCGGCCAGAACGGTCGGTATGGCACCCTGGGCGGCGTCCTGGGCCAGCAGTGGGTTGAGGATCTTGTAGAGCGGGCGCCAGAAACTGCGCGGCCCGGTCGATTGCAGATTGGTATTGGAATAGCCGGGGTGACAGGCATAGGCGGTCACCTTGCTGTCCGAAGCCGCCAGGGTACGATCCAGCTCGAAGGCGTACACCAGATTGGCCAGCTTGCTCTGGGTATAGGCCTTGGTCGGCGTGTATCCGTCGCGATGCATGAGGTCATCGAAATTCAGCTGACCGTATTTGTGGGCGATGGAGCTGACGACAACAATCCGCCCAGAACGCGCCTCCAGCATATCGACCATCAGGGCATTGAGCAGGAAATGGCCAAGATGATTGGTGCCGAACTGCAGCTCGAACCCCTCGGCAGTCTCCGATTGCGGCGTCTGCATGATCCCCGCATTGTTGATAATGCTGTCCAGCTCGGGAAACCGAGTCCGCATGTCCTCTGCACAGGCACGGACCGAGTCGAGACTGGCCAGATCCAGCTCAGCGGTTTCAACAAAGCCCGTGCCCAGAGGACGGACGATCTCGGCGGCTTGCTCTGCCTTGTCCGGATTGCGCGCTGCAAAGATGATATCGGCGTTTTTCTCAGCCAGCATCTTGGCGGTCTCGAGCCCCAGACCCGAATTGCCACCCGTGATGAAATGGATTTTCCCGGTCAGGTCTGGAAGCCGCTCGGGTCGCCAGTCACGAACTCCAAGATCGGAAATATGTTTAGCCATGGAAGGCTCCTCAAATCGGGGCGGTTTGCGTTTGCCGCAAATCGCGTTGAATCTGTGCCGGACTCCGCAAAAGCGTTTCGGAGGGACGCAGCTGAAGCAGCGCCCGAAGAGACAAGGTTTACAAAATAGATCTATTTTGTCAATATTGAACCATGTTTGATAACGAACAACTCATCCCAGCCTTCCAGACATTCCTGCGCTACGGCTTCAAGAAAACCTCCATGGAGGATCTCGCCCGGGCCATGGGCGTGTCACGCCAGGCGCTCTACAAGAAGTATGGCTCGAAGGAAGCGATTCTCGAACGCGTGACCAAGTCACTGGTGGAGGCATCCACGCACGCCGCCCTCGCGGCCCTGACAGCCGATGGCATGACGCTGGGCGAGCGGCTTTATCAGGCGCTTGACCAGTGGGTAGGACAGCATGTCGAGCCGATGCGATCATCGCCGCATTCCGGCGAGGTCCTTGCGATGACAGACCACTCTGCTGACAGCCCGATCAAGACGCTGGAAGCCAGTCTGCGCAAGGCCTTCGAGCTGCGCCTCGAAGCTGAAAAGCCGGAGCTGGCTGCCGCCGATGTGACCTACGCACTCTTTGCGGCGTCCTACGGTCTTCTCTACAAGGCGCAGGACCATGCCGAGTATGAAAGCGGGATGCGGCGTGTGTTGACCGCGTTCGGCCTGGATCAAGCGCATCTGGCCCATTGACACCACACCGGCAGGCCTGTATCCACCTCGCTCCTTATTAACTTGAAGTGAAGTCCAAGGCCGAACGATGAAAGTCCGCAGCTCGATCAAGTCGCTGAAAAACCGTCACCGCGATTGCCAGGTCGTGAAGCGCCGCGGCCGTGTCTATGTAATCAACAAGACCGATCCGCGCTTCAAGGCTCGCGCAGGCTAGTCCAGCGATTATCGAATTCCGCCTCGCGGCGGTTGACGAACACAAACCCGTGCACTTCAAGTGCGCGGGATTGTTGTTTCTGGAGCAGGCGATGACCGTCAAAGCCGTATTGTGGGACCTGGGCAATGTGCTGATCGACTGGCAACCCGCCCAGCTTTACCGGCAGCATTTCGACGATGAGGCCGAGCTCCGGCACTTCCTCGACAATGTCTGCAATATGGAGTGGCACGTGCACCATGATCGCGGCGTGCCCATGGCCGAGAATCGCATCGGCCTGATCGAGCAATATCCCCACTACGAAGAACAGATCCGCCTCTGGGAAACCGGCCTTGCTGACATGGTCACCGGCACCCTGCCCGGCACGCCGGAAGCCATCGAAGCGCTTCATGCCCGTGACGTCCCGCAATATGCGCTGACCAATATGCCGGCGGAATGGATCGACTGGGTGGTGGAGAGCTTCCCCTCCATGTCCCGCATGCGAGACGTTGTCGTCTCTGCCCACGAAGGCGTGGTGAAACCGGACCCGAGGATCTACACCGTCACGGCAGAGCGCCTGCCGCATGAACCCGGCGAAGTTCTGTTCTTTGATGATCGGATGAAAAACGTCGAGGCGGCACGCGCGCACGGCTTCCTGGCCGAACAGTTCATCGATGGCGACAAGCTGCACAACGACCTCCGCACCCACGGCCTGCTCTGACCCGTGCAAATTGACGTGGACGTCAAGGTAAGTTTCCGGTTCACTTTCTCTGATTTTGCCCCATTATCCCCTTCATACAGGCTGACCGGTGGACCCAACCCCTGCAGCCCGGCACAAACAGTGCTGTCGATAAGGAGGAGACGATGGATCTCAACTTCACCCCGGAAGAAGAGGCTTTCCGCGCGGAAGTCCGGCAATTCCTGAAGGATAACCTGCCGGAAGAGCTGACCACCAAGGTGCGTAACGGGCTCGAGTTCACCAAGGAAGATATCGAGCAGTGGCACGCCATCCTGCAGAGCCGCAACTGGCTGGCAGCGACCTGGCCGGTTGAACACGGTGGCCCGGGATGGAATGCCACTCAGCGGCACATCTTTGATGAGGAACGCTCGCTCGCCAATGCCCCCACAGTCGTGCCCTTTGGTGTCGGCATGCTGGGCCCTGTCCTGCTGAAATTCGGTACGGAAGAGCAAAAGGCCACGATCCTGCCGCGTATTCTGGATGGCACGGACTGGTGGTGTCAGGGCTATTCCGAGCCGGGTGCCGGTTCGGACCTCGCCAGCCTGAAGACCCGCGCCATCCGTGACGGTGATGACTACATCATCAATGGCCAGAAAACCTGGACCACGTTGGGCCAACACGCGGACAAGATCTTCTGCCTGGTGCGCACCTCGACCGAGGGCAAGCCGCAGGAAGGCATTTCCTTTATCCTCGTCGACATCGATACGCCCGGCATTGAAATGCGCCCGATCCGCCTGCTCGAGGGTGGTTACGAGGTCAATGAGGTCTTCTTCACCGACGTACGCGTGCCCGCCTCAAACATGGTGGGTGAGGAAAACCAGGGCTGGACGATCGCCAAATACCTGCTCACCCATGAGCGCACGGGCATCGCCGGCGTCGGCTATTCCACCCAGGCGCTGATCGAGCTGAGAGCCCTGGCCAAAAAGCTCAAGCGTCGCGGCAAACCGCTGGCCGAGGATCCCATCTTCATGTCCCGCGTTGCCGAGATCGAAATCGATCTGGAAGCCATGCGCATCACCAATCTGCGTATGCTGTCCGGTGGTGGTGCCATGGGCACGGTGTCATCAATGTTGAAGGTTAAGGGCACGGTGATCCGACAGGCCATCAATGACCTGGCTCGACGCGCGCTGGGCCCGGCTGCCTGCCCCTTCCCGTCCGAGGAAGTACTGGGCAATCTGGCCGTCGCCCCGCCGGAAGCGGCGAACAATGCGGCAAGCTATTTCAACAACCGCAAGCTTTCCATCTTCGGTGGGTCCAACGAGATCCAGCGCAATATCATCACCAAAGAACTGTTCATGGGTTAGGGCAATGGATTTCAATCACACCGAAGACCGGCGCATGATCTCCGATAGCCTGCGCCGCTATCTCGCTGAACAATACGACAACGAATTCCGCAACAAGATTGCTTATGAGGCGCCCTATCACGATGCGTCCAAATGGGCCGAGCTGGCGGAACTGGGCATTCTCGGCGCACTCGTTTCCGAAGCCGATGGCGGGTTCGGCGGCGACGGCTTCGACATCGCCGTTGTGTTCGAGGAACTGGGCCGCGGCCTGTGCGCGGAGCCCATGCTGGCCAATCTGATGGCCCTGCGCCTCTATGCAGCCTTTGGACAGTCGGAGCGGGTTGATGCCATCATTGGCGGCAGTGAACGCGCTGCGCTGGCCGTCTGGGAAACCGATGCCTTCTCGACGCTGGACGACATCGCGATGACGGGCGGTGACAAGCTGTCCGGCCGCAAGACGGTGGTCTATGGCGGTAACAGCGCCGATCACCTGCTTGTGGTCGCGAGGACCGCCGCAGGCAAGTTCGGTCTCTATGAGGTCGCAGCAGCGGACGCGGAGATCCTCTCCTACGCTATGATCGATGGCGGCGGCGCGGCCGAGATCGTGCTCGACAATACGTCGGCAAAGCTGATCTCCGACGACGCTGCGGACGCAATCAACGCGGCACTCGACGCAGGTCGCCTGGCCCTGTGCGCCGAGGCCGTCGGCATCATGGATGTGCTGCGCGACACGGTGAAGGACTACCTGATGCAGCGCCAGCAATTCGGACGCCCGATTGCCATGTTCCAGGCTCTGCAACACCGGTTGGTCGATTTCTCGATCGAGATCGAACAGGCCCGCTCCATCGTCATCCTGGCCAGCGCCCGGCTCGACGCCGAAGACCGCGCGCTGCACATCGCCCGCGCCAAGAACCTCATCGGACGCGCCGGCAAACTGGTCGCGGAAGAGGCCATCCAGATGCATGGCGGTATCGGCATGACCTGGGAATACGCTGCCTCACACTACGCCAAGCGTCTGACGATGCTGGACGCCCAGCTGGGCGACGCAGAAGACCAGTTGCGTGCGGTTATGGAGCTGGAAAGCGCCTAGGCAGCCGCGGGCCGGCGGAGGCTACTCCGCCGCCGTCTCGCTCTCAGTCACGATGGGACCGTGTGCCGGGACCAGGCCTTCATGATGACGCGCGCCCTTTTCTTCCAGCACGGGCTGGAGGCGATTGTACAGGCGCTGATAGTTGTAGAAGGGCACGGACGGCCAGAGATGATGCATCAGGTGCCAGTTCTGCCAGAGGAATAGATAGTTCCAGCTGGTGAAGCCGATATTGCGGGTCGCTGAATAGCGGCCCGTTTCGCTGAACGGGTGATGTGGCAACCACTGGAACATGATGATCAGCATGTTCATGGCGATGAAGACCATGCCATAGACCAACCCGACAAAAACCCAGCCAAAGCCGCCAACTGCCAGCCACCAGACTGCGATACACATCAGCCAGTTGGCGATGTGGTGCTGGGTCTTCTCAGAACGCGTCATGATCTGGTCTGCATTGACATAACCGCGCGCCAGCGAACGGTCCCGGAAGACCAGCTTCAGGATCAGGATCGGTATTGGCTGAAGCAGGGTAGAGATCAGATTGCGCAGCAACAGGCGTGGGAAACTGAGCTTTACATAAAGGTCGGGATCGCGCTCGGTATTCACAAAGGAATGGTGATGTTTATGCGTGCGCTCCAGCAGGGGCCAGGTTGAAAACAGCATCAGCGAGCCGTACCAGCCGATCAGAGTATGCACCCAGGCAAACCGCCGGTCGCGGACGATATTCCCGTGCACACATTCATGCACCAGCGTGTAGTGAGCATAACTTGTGAATCCGAGCGGCAGGATCAGCCAACCCAGCACGACGGCGCCGGACAGGACCAACCAGATCATGCTCCAGTGCACTGTGACCAGCACAGCCAGGAACCCGAGCGTTGGCCAGGCGACCTCAGGCGTCAACGCCCTAGCCTCGTGTTTTTCATTGATGATGCGACCTGTCATGGCATTATATAAACACCGTTCATTTAATGGCGCAACACCACCCGTGGCATTGGCTGTGTTCGTAAAACCGGGTCTGGCGTGTCGCTTTCAATGTCGGGCGGTTCAAATCGCCAAACGCGCCGCCCCCTTAAATCTCTTCAATCTTCTGGGAGGATGACTGGACGTCAGGGCTTGCTCGGCTATCCTCACTCGCATGATTCCGCTTTTAGCCAGCCTGGCCCTGCTCTGGCAGGATGTCGACACGGTTCAGATCGAGCCCAGTGTGCCCTTCCAGACGGCGGATGAACGCCTCGGAGAACGCCTGGACGCGCTGGCATCAGCGGATGAACGCGCCGCCGCGCCACTCATCGACGAAATCCATGCGCTGTGGGCGCATTCCGGTTCCGACACCATCCAGCTGTTGATGGACCGTGGTTTTGCGGCTGAGGTCGCCGGAAATGATGACATCGCCGCGCGCATGTATGACCACGTCAATCGCCTGGCTCCGGACTATGCCGAAGGCTGGCTCGCCTCCGGCCGTGTGGCGATCGCCTTCGAGGACTGGGCCTTTGCGCTGGAAACGGTCAACACCGCGCTGACCATCGAGCCACGCCGGTATGACGCCTATTTCTCCATCGGCCAGGTCCTTGAACAGGCCGAGGAATGGGATGCCGCGCTGGAAGCTTATGAGGAAACTCTCGCCATCTTCCCGGCCTTCACCCCGGCTGTAGAAGCCCGCGACCGCCTGGCGGCGGCGCTGTCCGGACGGGCACTCTAGACCGTGCTGGGTGCAGTCCTGGCAGGCGGATTTTTGCTGGCCCTGATCGCCGGCTTAATCATCGCCAATTCCATCCAGACCAGAATTGAGGCCGACCATCCGCCCGCCGGCGAATTTGTCGAGGTCGACGGCACACGTCTGCATATGCGCCAGACCGGAGCGAGCGACAGGGAGCCGATCCTGGTCCTGCATGGCGCTGCGTCGAACATGGAGGAACCCTTCCTCGCCCTCGCGGACACGCTGAAGGACGAGCATGTCCTGTGGCTGGACCGTCCGGGGCTGGGCTGGAGTGATCGTCCCGATGCTGAATGGTCTCCGCGCGCGGAAGCTGCCCTGATCACCCGCCTGCTGGACACACTGGAAATCGACCGGGCGCTGGTCATCGGCCATTCCTGGGGTGGAGCAATCTCGATGCGCCTCGCGCTGGACCATCCCGAACGGATCAGCGGCCTGGTGCTCATCGCCCCGGCTCTGGGTGCGTGGATCGGTGACGCGGCCTGGTTCAACAAGGCGAGTTTCTGGCCCGTCATCGGACCGCTTTTCACCCGCCTGCTCGTTCCCCTAACCGGCAAGCCGCAATTGCGCTCGGGCGCCGTGAACGCCTTCCATCCCGAACCGGTTCCGGAGGGCTATGCCGAGACAACGAGTCTTGCCCTCCTCCTGCGCAAGCCGAACTGGCTCGCCAATGCCCGCGACATGGCGGATGTGAACCGGCATCTGGAACAGCAGGAGCCGCACTATCACAAGGTCGAACACCGCACGATTTTCCTCGCGGGCAAAGGCGATACGGTCCTGTGGAGCCATCGCCATTCCGGCCTGACGGCCAGCCGGATGAAGAATGCCGAGCTGCGCTGGATCAAGGGCGCGGGTCATAATCTGCACCATCATCAACAAGATGCCGTGGCCGCCGCCATTGCCGATGTGCGGGCGGGCTGACAGGCCTGCTGATTCTTGTGCCGCGACGGCTTGAGAACGGCCGCGCCAGCGCCTAGTTTCGCGAACCCATTCCTAACGAGGTTCCGACATGGCTTTCACCGATTCCGTACCCGAAACCGGCTCCATCGACCAGTCTGACAGCATTGGCGGCGCAGCTCGCGAGCAGATCAAGGCTTTCGTGGCGCGTATCGAACGTCTGGAAGAAGACAAGGCCAATGTCATGGCCGACATGAAGGAAGTCTATGCGGAAGCCAAATCCATGGGGTTCGACACCAAGATCCTGCGCAAGGTGATCACCCTGCGCAAGGTTGATGCCCGCGAGCGCCAGGAAACCGAAGCCCTGCTGGAACTCTATCTCGGCGCTGTGGAGAGCTAGACGCTCTGACGCGAAAGTGAGTTCAGCCGCGGCTCCTTGACCTCTAGTTTGCCCACCGGGGCTAACGGGATAGGAGATAATCATGCGACAGCTACTGGCTGCACTCACACTCATGGTCGCGACCACTTCGGTGGCCTTCGCGCAGGATGACGCCGATATCGAAGGCGTGCGCGCCGCGGTCATGGCCTATTTCAATGCCGGCAATACTGGCAGTTCCGACCTGGCTCGCGAGGCTTTCCATACGGAAACCGGCAAGATGTTCATCTATCGCAATGATGACGAAGGCGAGCGGGTCGACACGATGAATCTGGGCGATTTCGCTGCCCGCTTCGGTCGAGCCATGCCAGAGCGGACGGTCACTTTCCACGACATCAATGTCGCCGAGGGCTCAGTCGCCTACGCGCACATCACCATCGACTGGGCAGATGGTCGTTTCGTCGACGACATGTTCCTGCTTTACAAGATCGATGGCCAGTGGAAGATCATCGCCAAGGCTTTTGCTTGGCACTAGAGGCGGTATGCCCCGCGAGATCGACGACAAGAAGACCCGCAAGGCGCTCCGGCGCCTGGCCCGCGCCAAGCGCGCGGCCGCGGAGTCCGATGCCGACGATACGCAATTATCCGAGTGGGAAGACGAGTTTCTCGGATCGCTGGAAGAGCGCCTCGAGAAATTCGGCTCCGCCTTCAATGATCCGGACAAGGGCAATCTCGACGATGCGCTGTCCGGCCGCCAGTCGGTAAAACTCCGCGAAATCGAGAAGAAGGCCAAGGGCAAGGGCCGCAAACCCATGTCCCGCGGCAATGGTTTCAAGCGCAAGACGCCGACGCATTCCTCACGCGATCGCGATATCAATGAGGATGCGCCTGTAGAGGACCTGCCTGCTTCGGACGCCCACGTCAAAAATTCTCCACCACCCGCGACCGGCTTCAAGCCCGTCATAATCGAAGGCGGGAAGTTGAAGGACTGACGCAAAAACACGTGTACGCGCAGACAATACTACTCTTAGCTGCCATCAGGTATGCGACATGACTCAGGTTTCAATTTCTATTAAACTTGTCACCGTTTTGTGAGCGCGAGGGATCGGCACAGCTGGTAAGGCGAAGTGCCCATCGGAGACCCGCAGATGCTGAAACAAATTGCGATGCTGCAAAGCCTCGAAACCGGAATTATCGACCGGCTCGACGAGGCTCTGGATCACGGTCTGGGCACGCAGGGCGGGCGCGACGCGCTGCAGTCAGCCATGCGTGAACTCAACACGACGGCCGAGCTGAAGAGCGAGCTGATCTATTCGCCCCTGCTGGAAGATCCGGCGACACGCGACTATATCCGCCATCTCGATTTCAAGCTCTATGGCCTGATCGAGCGCATCGAGGTGTTGCGCTCTTATCTCGAGCTCAGCATGCAGGCGGACACGCCTGATGCCGACATGATAGAGCTGACGGTTCACCGCCTACGCCGCCGCCTTCTGGTCCTGTTCAAGAAGGAATCAGCCCTGCGCCCGGTTTATTCGAGTTGGGTGGACCGTCACGCACCGACAGCTGGCGACACGGCGCGCCTCGATCACGCGCCCACCGCCATCCACTAGCGCGCCAGAGAGCCGTTCGTCAGCATGTTCGGACGGAAGCGGAAGACGATATCGCGGTCCGATGCCTGGTCCTCACGGATCGGTCCGGGGTGTGGAACGGATCGCAGAATATCCCGGATCACATTGATCCGCGCTTCGTGTTTGTTGTCAGCCCGGACAATGCCCCAGCGCCCGTGTTCGTGGTCACTGCACTGAAGCATGTGGTCACGCGCAACGGTATAGGCGTCGTATTTCTGCAGCGCGACGGCATCGATCGGGCTGGTCTTCCAGGTCTTCAGCGGATCACTCTGGCGTGCTTCCAGCCTCGCTGCCTGCTCCTCGCGCGAAATGTCGAGATAGTATTTCAGAAGCGTCGTTCCGGCCTCGACCTGCATGCGCTCGAAAGGCACGACCTGATCGAGGAAACTGTCACGCTCCTCGCGTGTGCAGAACCCCATCACCGGCTCCACGCCTGCCCGGTTGTACCAGGAGCGGTTGAAAATCACGCACTCTCCGGCGCTGGGCGAATGCGGGACGTAACGCTGGAAATACCAGCTGCCACGATCCCGTGCGTTCGGCTTACCCAGGGCAATCACCCGGGTTTCGCGCGGGCTGAGATGTTCGGTGATGCGCTTGATCAAGCCGCCCTTGCCGGCCGCATCACGCCCCTCCAGCAGGATCAGCAAGCGGTGATTACCAGCGATGAGATGGCGCTGCATGGCCACCAGCTCGATCTGCAAGTCATGCAGATGAGCGCGGTATTCATCCTTGTTCATGCCGCTACTATCATGGGTATATGCACGTTTGGGCAAGGGGCAGACATGACACCTGGACAGCGCACATTCTGGGAGAGTTTCAAGGCAGCGACGGGCGAAACCGCCGACCGGCCGCAGGACATCTCCGCCTTTGGCGACAGCCCTGAAATGGCGGACGAGCTGTTGGGCCTGATACTTATCGGCCAGAAACGCGCCACCTGTTCCCTCGCCCGCTGGTATCTCGGCCCGGATGCCGACAGCGAGCTGCCGCGCGTGGGCAATCTGGCGATCGTGCTCGATGGCAGAGATGAGCCGCGCTGTGTGCTGCGGATCACATCGGTCGAGATCAAGCCGGTCCGTGACACCGATGCCCAATTCGCCTGGGACGAGGGTGAAGGTGATCGAACGCTGGAAGACTGGATGCAGGGCCATTGCGCCTTCTGGCAGCGCGAGGCCGAGCGCGAGGGTTTCACCTTCTCCACCGACATGGACGCGGTCTATGAGCGGTTCGAGCTGGCCTGGGTCCCCGAGCGCTGACACAGCAAACGACAAAGGCCGGCGATCCCCCGATCACCGGCCTTCACATCCCCCGATGTGCGTCGTGGATCAACCCGTGGCGCGAACGCCATCCACGTCCAGGTCGTATTCGCGAACCTTGCGATAAAGCGTCGAGCGTCCCACACCCAGCCGGCGGGCAACCTCGCTCATTCGACCGGCATAATTCTCGATAGCGAACTCGATGAGATCGCGCTCGATGTCTTCCAGTGATCGCAGATGACCGCCATCATCCATGATCTCCACCGGCGCTGAGCCCCCTGCGACCACTTCAGCGAGCACATCTACCGCGCCGACCGGACCGTCTGCCTCGATAGACGGCGTCAGTCCGGAAATCTGCGGGAAGTCCTCCGGCTTGAGATAATCACTGTCCGCGAGCACGACCGCCCGGAACACCGAATTCTCCAGCTGGCGCACATTGCCGGGCCAGTCATAGCTGGACAGAAGCGCGTGCGTTTCCGGCGCCGCATCCAGGATCGACTTGTCCTCCTGGGCATTGAAACGACCGATGAAATGCCGAACCAGGGCCGGTACATCTTCCTTGCGTTCCTGCAGCGAGGGCACCTCGATCGGGAACACATTCAGACGATAGAAGAGATCTTCACGGAACTGGCCCGCGGCGACCTGTTCGGCCAGGTCCCGGTTGGTTGCAGAGATGATCCGCACATTGACCTTTACAGGGCGTTTGGAACCGACCGGGTCGACCTCGCCTTCCTGCAGGGCCCGCAACAGCTTGACCTGCATGTCCAGCGGCAGTTCGCCGATCTCGTCCAGGAATAACGTGCCACCATCGGCTTCCTGGAATTTGCCTGCGTGTTTGCCCACAGCCCCTGTGAACGCGCCCTTTTCGTGACCGAAAAGCGTCGACTCCACCAGATTCTCCGGGATCGCACCGCAGTTCACCGCAACAAAGGGCTCTCCGGCCCGTTTGCTTGCCGCCATGATCGATTGCGCAACCAGCTCCTTGCCCACACCACTCTCACCGGTGATGAGGATCGGAATGTCCGACTGTGCTGCACGCTCGCCCAGGCGCACAACCTGTTGCATGGCCGGTGCACCGGCAATCATGTCGGAGAAACCGAGACGACCCTCGACCTTCTTGGTCAGGCGTTTCACCTCACCGGACAGGTTCTGGACCTTCAGTGCATTACGGATGGATACCGTGATCCGTTCGGGGCTGGCCGGCTTGACGAAGAAGTCTGCCGCGCCGCCGCGCATGGCCGCAACAACTGTCTCGATACCGCCGGAAGCAGTCAGGACAATAACAGGGAGATCCGGTTGTTTGTGCTGAACAGCCTCGAGCGTCTCCATGCCGTCCATTCCCGGCATGATCAGATCGAGCAGCATCACATCAACTCCCCCGGATGCGATGCGGTCCAGGGCATCCTCGCCGCTTTCAGCGGTCTCGGCCCTGAAACCCTGCTTTTCGATCACCGCCTGTAACAGGCGGCGTTGTGTCGGATCGTCATCGACGATCAGAACAGATTTCACCATCACCCACGCCTTTTCGGTCGCTTATATTCTCGCCGGGCCTTTGGCCTCACCGCCATCGCTGACGGGGCGTCTATGCGAACCGTTATGGGACACTTGTCTAAAAATCGCGTGAAAGCGTCGGCAACGAAGGGTTAAGCATAAGACTCAGGGCGTTGTTGTGATATGCTCACCTCAGCTAGCCACAGGCCGGAGCCCGCTGAACATGTCGACACACGAACCGGCCTGGAGATTTCCGGAAAAAGACGGGTTCTCGCGCATTGCGCCGGAACACCGCCTGGCGATCATCCACAGCCTGCCGGGCATGATCGTCTGGCCGATCCTGCTGTTTGTACTCTTCATTGCTTTCTCGATGGTTGTCGCCTCGACCTGGCAGATGTTCTCGCTGTCACCGGACGCACAATTGCTGAACACGGTGATCTTCACGGCATCTGCTGCGGCTTACGCAACGCTCGCCCTGATCATGTGGGTCCGCTTTTCCAGTTACGGCGCCGCGCGGTCGGCCTTCTCGATCATGCCGGTCAAGTTCTCCGAGATTGCCCTCGCCATTCTGGTTCTGCTGTTCGTCATCACGATCGGGGGTCGCCTATCGGTGATGTTCCACGAATTTGCCATGGTCGATGCCAGCCTGACCCTGTCCGGTGGCGCGGCACCGGAAGACCTGACCAATGTGGATGACGTCACCCAGTCCGGCGCGGCCCTGTGGGCCGTTGTCCTCCTGTCGGTCATTGCCGCCCCCATCGTGGAGGAGATCCTCTTTCGCGGCTGGATGCTGCCCATGCTGATGGCGCGCGGCGTGCCGACCATCTTCGCCATCCTGATCTCGTCCGTCGCCTTCGGCCTGATCCACACACCCCAGGGCCTGCTCGTCATGACGACGACCTTCTTCCTCGGCGTTGGCCTGGGCATCGCCCGCGTCGTCACCGGACGCGTTGCCGCCCCCGTACTCGGACATATGGCCAATAATGCATGGGCCGTATTCGTCGTCCCCCAATTGCTCGGTTTGCAGCCGGGTTGAGATTGACGCCCTGCCCGGGCGGGTCTAGCGCTAGGGCATGACAAAAACAAAAGTCTCCCCGATGAAGCGTCCGCCTGCTCCGCTGAAGGAGTTTGCCGGCGCCAAACCGCCGGCTCCGGCATGGTTCGAAAAAGCCCTTGAAACTTCCGTCGACACCGGCATATCCGTAGTCGAGGAAGCCAACATTCACTGGAAAGCCTGGGGCGAGCGTGGTCAGCCCGGCCTGGTGCTGGTGCATGGCGGTGTCGCCCACAAGGACTGGTGGGACAGTATCGCGCCCTTCCTGGCGCCGACCCGACGTGTGGTGGCGCTGGACCTGTCCGGCATGGGCGACAGTGATCACCGCGACACCTACCGCATGGATCTTTATGCCAAGGAAGTCATGACCGTCGCCCGTGACGGCGGTGCCTTTGACGCAGGTGCACCCTATGTGGTCGGTCACTCATTTGGCGGGTTTGTCAGCCTGGCCACGGCCATGGAATATGGCGAGAAATTGCGCGGCGTCGCCATTCTCGACAGCCCGATCCGCCCGCTGGAGGAACAGCGCCGCTCCAGCCCGCCCAGCCGCGGCGGCAATACATATGCGACTTTCGAGGCCGCGCTGGAACGCTTCCGCCTTCTGCCGGAACAGCCGTGCGAGAACGCTTTCCTGCTCGACCACATCGCCCGTCAGTCCCTGAAACAGGCGACACGGCCAGATGGCACGACCGGCTGGACGTGGAAATTTGATCCCCATCTCTGGGAAAAGCTGGAATATGACCGCAAGCCGCCGGCCGAGCTGGCGGCATCGCTGAAAACCCGTGTCGCGCTTTTCCGCGGCGGCGACAGCATCCTGGTCAATGACGAGATCTGGGCCTTCATGCGCGAGACGTTCGGGCCTGAGACCTCGATGATCTCGATCCCGGACGCGCAGCATCACCTGATCCTGGACCAGCCGATCGCCGTGGCATCAGCGCTGGAAGTCCTGACAGGCCCGGGCTGGGGGTAGTTTATCTTCGCCTCCGGAGAAGTGGGCTCGCCGTAGCCGTGGCGAAGGCGAGCCAGCCCCATCTGGCTCCTCGCTCAATAGACCAAGAGATTGACGCCAACCGCAACCGCGAAGAGCACGGCGAGCGCAACAGCTGTCGCAAACAACATGCGCCGCCAGCGTAAATGTGGGCTGGCATGACGCCCTTTAACCACTGCCCGGGCCAGATAACCGGCCACCGCGACAACCAGCGTGAAAAACCCGATCGATATGAACGAATAATCTCGCCCGAGCCCCATCAGATGGAGCAGGCCAAACACACCAAGCAGGGCGGCAAAGATGCGAAACAGAGCCAGCCTGCTCCTGGTCGTCACGGCGCACTCGCCTTGATCGCCAGGGCATGCACCGGGCCGGCCAGTTCCTCGGCCAGGGCCTCGTTGATCATGCGGTGAATGGCGACACGGGTCTGGCCCTTGAAACGGTCAGCGACAATTTTCACTGTGAAATGGCTTTGACCACCCGGGCGGGCACCGGCATGTCCGGCGTGGAGATGGCTGTCATCGATCACATCCAGCTCGGCCGGCGTGAAGGCGGCTTGCAGCTTGGATTCGATCAGGGCGCGGACATCAGACATTTTTGATCTCTTTTCTCGTCGCTTTCATTGCCGCTTTACCAGCGAGCCCCCATACTTAGAAACATGGCTGAAGCATTCAACTATAAACCGCGTTTCAAGGACATCCGGATCAAGCCGCCCAAGGACGAGCCGGCGCCGGAGGAACGTGTGTGCGAATGGCCCGGCTGTAACAAACATGGCGACAGCCGTGCGCCCAAGTCCAATGACCAGCTCAACGACTTCTACTGGTTCTGTCAGAGCCATGCAGCTGAATACAACAAGTCGTGGAATTTCTTCGAGGGCATGAGCGAAAGCGCCGCCCAGTCCTTCCGCGAGAGCGCGGCCTATGGCCATCGCCCGACCTGGAGCTGGCGCAATACGCACTCGGCCTCGGCCAAGGCCTCCAAGGCGTCGAAGAATTTCCAGGATGGTTTCTCCGACCCCTATGGCATGTTCGGCGATCGCAAGGAGCCCGAACGCGAGGCGGATACCGGTCCCCGCATGGGCCGTCTGCAGACCAAGGCGCTGGAGACCATGTCGCTTGATCCGGATGTGAAACCCTCGGCGGTTCGCAAGCGTTATGCGGAACTGGTGCGCCAGTTCCACCCGGATTCCAATGGCGGCGACCGCTCCTCCGAGGAACAGCTGGGACGCGTCATCGCGGCCTACCAGATCCTCAAGAATTGCGGCATGGCCTAGCCTCCAACTGCCGAGCGTTTTGGCACTGGCCTTCCCCCGCATCGGCAGCGTGCTATAGATCTAGTCATCTTATTCGTTGGCCCAGCCACCTCCCCAAGAAGACCGGTTCCATGAGCGATAGTTTCCCCCTCCAGGCGCCTGACGCCATTGCAGACACCAAAGCGCTGTTCGGTTTCGATGCCGGCTTCGAGGTGCCGATGTTCTCGCAGCGTGACGATCACACGCCGATCATTGACGAGGACTATGTCTTCGACCCGGCGACCACGCGCTCCATCCTGGCGGGTTTTGCCTATAATCGCCGCGTCATGATCCAGGGCTATCACGGCACCGGTAAATCCACCCATGTGGAACAGGTCGCCGCCCGCCTCAACTGGCCGATGGTGCGCGTAAACCTGGACAGCCATGTCAGCCGTATCGACATGGTCGGCAAGGACGCCATCGTCCTTAAAGACGGCAAGCAGATCACCGAATTCCAGGAAGGCATCCTGCCGTGGGCCCTGCAGCGCCCGGTCGCCCTCCTGTTTGATGAATATGATGCCGGTCGTCCGGACGTGATGTTCGTGATCCAGCGCGTGCTGGAAGCCTCCGGCTCTCTGACCCTGCTGGACCAGACCAAGGTCATCCGCCCGCACCCGCATTTCCGCCTGTTCGCCACCACGAACACGATCGGTCTGGGTGATACCACCGGCCTCTATCACGGCACGCAACAGATCAACCAGGGCCAGATGGACCGCTGGTCCATCGTCTCGACGCTGAACTACCTGCCGTTCGAGACCGAGAACAAGATCGTCCTGGCCAAGATGAAAAAGATTGCAGCGGCCGATGGCGGCGAGGACATGGTCGCCAACATGGTCAAGGTCGCGGATCTTTCCCGCGAAGCTTTCATCAATGGCGATATCTCCACCGTGATGAGCCCGCGTACGGTTCTGACCTGGGCGGAGAACTACGAGATCTTCAACGATCTCGGCCACGCCTTCCGCCTCACCTTCCTGAACAAGTGTGACGAGCTGGAACGCCCGGTCATCGCGGAAATGTACCAGCGCGTCTTCGCAGAAGACCTGCCCGAAGCCCCGATCAAGGCCGAGGTGGCTTAATCCCGCCGCGCCATTACCGTTCGTGCCGCGCGGGTCATCTTGATGATCAAGAGGAGGAAGCCCGCCAGCACGGTCAACAGGGCAGCGCCTGAGGCGGTGATGATCAACGGGTGGTGGCTGTTCTCGCGTGCCTCGTAATCCATGATGTGCAACATCCAGAAGAAGTCATAGAAGCGCCAGACATCATTGCGGCGAGCGTCGACACGGCCGGAATGGGCAGCCACATAGAGACGCGTGCCCTCGCCGTCATCGATGGACACCCGCCAGGCCGGATGGGCGCGGCGATACTCCCAGGTGGGCTCTTCGAAATACTCCACAACCGCGATGATCTCGTCCCCGGCATAATCGGCTCGGGCAACGGCAATGGCCATCTCCTCGCTGAGCGGTGAGAGCTGCTCGCCGGTCACGGCATCGACAAGGGCGACATGCCCCTCGGCCGGATGGAAGCGATAGACCGGCCGGTCCAGCCAGCGCCCCAGCACGACACTCTCCATGCCCGAGGTGTCCAGCTCGGCGATCCGGGCGGCTTCGCCTATCTCCAGCACCTCGCCCACTGGCAGCGGCGCAGGTTCGCCTGCCTCCTCGATATTGTGCTCACCCCGCACAATCTCCAGCGACAGCGCGCTCATCACCAGACCGCCGGCGATCCAGAGAACGATCTGGATACCCACGATCAGGGCAACCCATTTGTGAATGCGAACGGCCCAGCGCTGGATAATCATCTAGTGGTGGTGACTCTCTGCTTCCTCGGGTGCGGCAGCGATGACTTCCAGGCCGTTTTCGCCATTGATGGCGGTAATGACCAAGGCTGCGCCCGGCTCGAATAGCGTGATGTCGACATCATCGGCAATACGAAACTCCATTACCATGGCCGGCATGGAAAGCTCACGCATGGCTTCGTGACGCAAGAGCGTGGTGCGGTTGGCGATATCGACCGTGCGAACATCCGCCGAGACCATCGACTGGCCCTGGGCGTGGTGAGCATGACCGTGGCCGGGCTCATGGTCGCTGGTGAGCGTGGTGCTCGCCAGGGCAACCGCAAGGGCTGAAACAATCATCGAAACTATCCTTCTGAAATACCGTCACGTGTGAGCTCGGATGCGGAGGCCAGTCGCGCCTCGCCTTCCGGATTGGAATACCAGCCCGGATCCGCATCGCCTGTCAGTCCCGGGCGCACTTTGAGAATGGTGAACATGCCGCCCATGGTGATGTAATCGCGCGGCCCACGCGCACCGATCATGGGCAGGGCGTTTTCCGGAATGGGCATATGACCCATCTCCAGATGCGCGCCCATCTCGCCCATACCGTCATGACCCATCGTCATATAGCTGGGCAAAAGGCCACCGACAGCGCGGTCAATGCGGCGCGCATCAACGCCGGTCATGTTGGGCAGGTCGTGGCCCATCTGGTTCATCACGTGGTGGGTCATGTGACAGTGCATGGCCCAATCGCCCGGATTGTCAGCGACAAACTCCACTGTCCGCGTCGAGCCGGTTGCGACCAGTACCGTCGTGTCTGGATGGCGCGCAGTCTCAGGGATGACCCCGCCATCGGTCTCGGTGATGGTGAAGGCATAACCGTGCAGGTGGATCGGGTGGTGGTCCATGGCCGAGAGATTGCCAAAGCGTAGTCGCACGCGCTCACCCTGTGCCGCCACAAGCGGCGATGTGCCGGGATAACATTTCGCATTCATGGTCAGGATATTGAAATCTGCCATCGCATTGGGATCAGGTCGCGAAGCACCGGCCGGCAATGACCATTCCGACAGCATGATGGCGTAGTCCCGGTCCGGCAACGGGCCTTCCGGACGGCGCGGATGCACAACCATCATGCCCATCAGCCCCATCGCCATCTGGGTCATTTCGTCATGATGGGAGTGGTACATGAAGGTGCCGTGCTGGCGGAAAGTCCATTCATAGATGAAGGTCTCGCCGGGATGGATGGCACGCTGGTTGAGTCCGCCTACCCCATCCATGCCCGAGGGCAGGATAACGCCGTGCCAGTGCACCGTGGTGGAGGCCGGCAGACGATTGGTCACATAGACCCGGACCCGGTCGCCCTCGACCGCCTCGATCGTGGGGCCATGCGTGCGTCCGTTATAGCCCCAGGTCCTGGCGCGCAGACCCGGTGCAAACTCATGCTCCACCTCTTCGGCGATCAGGTGGAAGACTTTCACCCCGTCAACAATCCGCCACGGCAAGGTGGCACCATCCGGCGTCACCACGGGGCGATACTCCTGACCAGGTCGACCCGGGGCATAGTCACCAGCCGGATCGACGGTCACGGAATGGGCAGCTCGCGGAGCGGGCTGGGCGCTGGCGCGACCGCCACTCAGTCCCGCTGCAGCCAGGCCGGCACTGCCAACCAGAAGGGCATCTCGTCTGGAAATGGGCATCAGTGTCCTCCCGCCTCGCTCTGGGATGCCATCGATATCGCCGCGTCGCCGGCCGCGGCAGGCGAGCCACCCGCTGCCAGCTGGTCCAGGCTGATCCGGGCCAGGTCTGCCGCTTCGCGTGCATCAACCCAACTCAACCCGGCCCGCGTACGGGTCTGGAAAGCGGCCAGGAGATCGAACACGCCAACCTGCATCGCATTGTAGTGCAGCAGGGTCTGATCCAGCATCGCCTCACTGGCCGGCAACAAGTCCTGTTCGAAACGACTGGCCTGTTCCGAGGCGAGATTGTGCACATTGCTGGCCGTCGACCAGGCAAGCTCGATGCGCGTGACCAGGGCGGCATAGCGTTCCAGCGCCTGTTCTGCGCGCAGGCGCGCTGCGGCGCGCCGGTGCTGGCCCTGGTCGAAGACCGGAAAGGAAAGCTCGGCCATCCAGCCGCGCGCCCATTCCCGATCCTCCCGCTCTGCGGCCAGGCCGATCTCGGCGTGGTCCAGCAGGCTGCCCCAGTTTTCCAGACCCGCAGCGCGCGCCGCCGCTTCGACCTCGGCGCGAGACCGGGCAAGCAAAAGGCTGGCTTCCAGAATGTTCTCGGTGGAGACGGCGGCGGGCATCGCCTGAGCTGGCAGCTGGTCCGGCAAATCCTCCAGCGCGACCGGCATACCGAGGACTTGCTCAAGCACTGCGCGGGCGTTCTCCGCCGCAAGCCGGGCCGCGCCCTCCTCGAGCTGGATAGTCACCAGCATGTTCTGTTCACGCACCAGCGCGATCGGCGCCCGGTTCCCGGCCGCATCCAATTCCTCGGCGACAACCAGAGCGGCTTCGGCGGCGCTGATAATGCGGACATAGAGATCCTGGCGCTGTTTTGCGGCGACGGCCGAGACCCAGGCCCGCTGGACGTCGGCGCTGAAATCGATCAGGCGCAAGACCGCATCGCTGCGCTCGGCCTCATAGACCGCGCGCGCCTGTCGCGCGCGCCAGGGTGTCGCGATCACGCCCATCACCGAGGCGCGCAGGTCCACATCATAAACACGGCCATGATCGCCGCCGGGCAGGCTGACCACTTCCATGACCGGATTAAGCGGGCGGGATCGTGTGTTCAGCTCTGCCGCCGCAATACCGACCTCCAGCAGATCGCCCGCGATATCGCGATTATGCGCCATGGCCAGCGCAACCGCGGCCTGCGGCGTCTCCAGCGATCCGCTCGCAGAAAGATCAAGCACGGACCGCTCGGAAGCCTGCGCTATCACGGCTGGCGCAACCGAAGCGGGCTCCACGGTGGCGCAACCGGCCAGCGCTGATGCAACCAGAACCAAAGCCGACAAGGAATTTCTGTTCATCATGCCCTTGCCCTATCATACCCCCCAGGGGTATACAACAGACATGAGTATTACAACCGCCCCACCCGCTGAAGACCGCAAGAAATCCCTCGCCCGCCTCAAGCGGATAGAAGGGCAGGTGCGCGGCGTTGCCCGCATGCTGGAGGAAGACCGTTACTGCATTGACATTCTGACCCAGCTCTCGGCGATCAAATCGGCTCTGGGTGCCGTTGAGCGGGAAATTCTAAAGGACCATTCCCGGCACTGCGTGGCGCACGCCATCGACAGCGGAAATGCGGCCGATCAGCACGAGAAGATGAACGAGCTGATCGAGCTGCTTGCCAAACACTATCGCCTCTAGGCGTGACACCGGGCCCCGCGCGCCTAGTTTATCGCCATGCGCATTTTTTACTCCGACACCTTCAACCTGCCCCTGCCGGACCGGCACCGCTTTCCCAACACCAAGTATGCGATGTTGCGGGAGACGCTGATCCGCGAAGCGGTGGTGTCCGAGCACATGCTGGAGCTGTCACCGCTGGTCGAGCGGGCGGATGTGCTGCGCGCGCATGACGTGGCCTATGTCGACGCCTTCGAGCGCGGGGCGCTGGACGAGAAGGCCATTCGCCGCATCGGCTTTCCCTGGTCAGAACAATTGGTCACCCGCACGCAGGCCACCGCTGGCGGTGCCGTGGCAGCCGCCCGTGCAGCCCTGGACGACGGTATCGCCGGGCAGCTGGCTGGCGGGACACATCATGCGCACCGCGATTTCGGGTCGGGCTATTGCATCTATAACGACTTTGCCATCGCCGCCCTGAACCTGGTCGAGACGGGCGCGGCCGCACGTGTCGCGATCATCGATCTCGACGTGCACCAGGGTGATGGCAATGCCGCCATCCTGGCCGGACACGAGCGCACATTCGTCTTCTCGATGCATGGAGAGAAGAACTTCCCCTTCCGCAAGCATGACAGTGATCTGGACGTGCCGCTGGCGGACGGAATGGAAGATGCGGACTTCCTGGCGACGCTTGCGGAACACTTGCCAGCGGTGTTCGCCTTTGCGCCGGACATTGTGCTCTATCAGACCGGGGTCGATGGCCTGGCAGAGGACAAGCTCGGCCGCCTTGCCCTCACACATGACGGGCTGAAACAGCGTGATCGCATGGTCCTGTCCGCCTGCCAGGCGCGCGGGATACCCGTGTCCATGGGTATTGGCGGTGGGTATGCAGACCCGATCGAAGCCTCGGTCGAGGCCTATACCAACACCTACCGCGTCGCGGCAGAACTTTACGGGTTCTAGGACGCGCTCGCCGTGACGACAGCGTCAGCGAGGGCCCGGCCGCTGAGAAACGCTGCCTCCACCCGCGCCGCCAGACACCAATCCCCGGCGAGACCAAGCTTGAGCGCACCATCCCACAAACAGACCTGACCCAGCGGACGCTCGACCTTGGCATAACGCCAGCGATGCACGTCCGCATGCGCCGGCTCCGGCAAGATCACTCCGGCGGCGGCCCGGAACTGCTTCAGCAAGAGCGGCCGGATCGCCTCGGGCGTTTCCTCCAGATATCGGCGTGACCAGTCGGCACTGGCCTGGACAACCCAGCGCTCGGCGTCACCTTCGCGCTGCGGTCGCGCCGTTTCCCGCGCCGCCCAGGCGATATCACCCGCCCGCTGGATCACTGACAGCGAGATTGGCAGAGCCTCATCAAACACAAACATGCCGGTCCAGCACGGTGCGATGTCCACGCTCTCAAGTCCGGGAAACGCTGCTGCGTGCCCGGCAAGGAGGTCCAGGGCCTGGACCACGGGCACAGCCAGCAAGACAGTGTCAAACGTCTGCTCCTCGCTCGTCTCCAGTGACAGAACCCAGCCCGGGCCCTCCCGGCGCATCTGGGCGACCCGCTGCCCGGTGCGCACATCGAGGCCTTCCAGCATCGGCTTGACCAGCCCGCTCATGCCCGGCGTGCCGGTCCACCAGCTCTCATCCCCGCTCGCGGGGTCGACCCAATGCGCCGCGCGTCCGAGCCCGGCCGCATGATCCAGATAGGCCTTGAAGCCGGCATCGCGCGCCGTGACGAACTGGGCGCCGTGGTCAAAACCGCCATAGACGCTGCGGCGCGTCGCCAGGCGACCGCCCGTGCCGCGGCTTTTCTCGAATACCACCGGGCTTAAGCCGGCTTTGCGAAGTTGGGACGCACAGCTCAAGCCGGCCATGCCTGCACCAATGATTGCAAGCGTCATCTCTGCCTCATTCTTTCTGCAGATAAACCTAGCGCGGGTGCTAGCGGAAGAAACCCAGGATCATGCGGGGCGCTTCATTGGCAATGCCCAGCGCCTGTACGCCCAACTGCTGGCGCACCATCAGGGCGTTCAGCTTGGCACTCTCCTCGCCCAGATCAGCATCGACCAGATGGCCAATGCTTGCCTCGGTCACATCAGACTGTTTCTGCAGCAGCACTTTCTGGACTTCCAGCGTACGCAGGGATGTGCCCAGGCGAGAGACCGCCGCATTCACATCCGTCATCGAACTGTCGAACGTGTTGATCATGGCCTGATCCGGCTGGGTCAGGATGTGCGCGGTATCGGGATAGGGCAACGTGCCGGTCAGCGCGACATCCACAATGCCACCACCATCGGTCATGTCTTCGGCAGCGATTGTCATCGTGTCGCCCGGCTGGGGCCCGGTGACGACGCTTAAATCGGTCGCGCCGGCTTCCAGCAGGTTGATACCGTTGAAGGCTGCCGCCTCGACCAGGCGGTTCATCTCATTGCCCAGCGACACATATTCGCCCATCAGATTGCGCCAGCTGGCCTCGTCAAGACTGGTATCGGTGGCAGCGACCAGCTTGCTCTTCATTTCAATCATGATGTCGGAAATACCGTTGGCCGCAGCGAGAGCGACTTCAACAACGCCGGTGGCAGCATCAATCGAGCGCATGGCCGTCACACGCCCGCCATTGGACGCACGCATGCCCTGGGCCAGGGCCCAGATCGTGCCATTATCCTTGGCACTGCCGACTTTCAGCCCCGTTGCAATACGCGTCTGGACCTCGAGCGTGTCTCGGGTCAGACGATCGATATGCTGCAACGCTGCATTCGTTTCGGCCATGGAATGAACCGAAAAGCCCATCCAGCCTACTCTCGCCACCTACGGTATCTGCCGGTTTTCCGGTCAGATGTCTGGCCCCGCTTATACGGGTGCCAGCCTTCAGTGTGCCGAAACGGGGTTAGCAGAAGGTTGATGCAATTGACGGTTCCTGCCCCCTCGCAATTGCCCGCGAAACCGCTAGTTTGCCTGTATGAGCAAGCCGCCCGCTGATCCCGACGCCTTCAAACGTGCCCTCTCCATTACCACTCGCGCCATCGCGGGGGAGAAGGATATCGATGTGCGCTTTGGCGGCGATGTCGCCGGGCTGAGCGGGGGCCGTATCGTTCTGCCGAATCCGGGCACCGAGCCCTCGCCGCGGGCCGCGGCCGCGGTCCGCGGACGTGCCGATGCGCTGGCCCTGCGCCTGGCGCACCACAACGAGAGCGAACACGTCAAATCCCTGCCACCGGGTGCAACGGCGCGCGCGATCTTCCACGCGGCAGAGCAGGCCCGTGTCGAGGCCATCGGCGCACGTGAACTGGCAGGGGTCGCCGAAAACCTGGACGCCTCTCTGGTACAGCGTTGCAAGCAAAAAGGCTGGCAGCGGGTCGAGGATCGCCAGGGCGCGCCGATGGAAGAAGCCATCGCCATGCTGATCCGCGAGCGCATCTCCGGTCGCCCCGCCCCGATCGAGGCCCTCGGCCTGATGACCACCTGGCGGGATCAGCTGGAAAACCTGGCCGGCCTGTCGCTCGACGCCCTTGCCGGCAATGCGAACGATCAGGCGGCCTTTGCCGAAGCCTTGCGCACCGTGATCCAGGATCTCGACCTGGCGGACGAGCTGGGCGGTGATCCGGAAGAGAGCGAAAACCCCGACGACGAGGATGAAGGCGTCGATCGCGAGCAGCGCACAGGCGAGGACGAACAGCCTGATGGCGATGATGGCGGCGATCCGGATACGCCTGATGCCTCTGGCACGGCGGCCGACGAGGACGAGATCACGGCCGACACCGATGATCTCGACACCCGTGTCGAAGCCATGGATGACGACGGCGCGGCCCAGACCATGATGCGCCCGAACTGGCGCCCGTCGGATGACATGAATGCCAAGGCCTACAAGGTCTTCACGCGGGAATTTGACGAGGTCGTCCATGCGACCGACATGTGCGAGACGGAAGAGCTGGAACGCCTGCGCCGTTATCTCGACAATACGCTGAAAGGGCTCGACCAGGTCGTTGGCCGCCTCGCCAACCGGCTGCAACGCCGGTTGATGGCCCAGCAGGAGCGTGCCTGGAAGTTTGATCTCGAGGAAGGCGTTCTCGATGGCTCACGCCTGGCGCGCGTCATCGCCGACCCGACCCTGCCGCTCTCCTACAAGCAGGAAAGCGACACCGAGTTCCGCGACACTATCGTAACCCTGCTGATCGACAATTCCGGCTCCATGCGAGGACGACCAATCACGGTGGCCGCGGCCTGTGCCGATATCCTCGCTCGGACGCTGGAGCGTTGCGGTGTGAAGACCGAGATCCTCGGCTTTACAACCAAGGCCTGGAAGGGCGGACAGTCCAAGGAGAGATGGCTCAAGGACGGCAAGCCGCCACATCCGGGTCGTCTCAATGATCTGCGCCATATCATCTACAAGGCCGCCGACACACCCTGGCGACGGGCCCGCGTCAATCTCGGCCTGATGATGCGCGAAGGCCTGCTCAAGGAAAACATCGATGGCGAGGCCCTGATGTGGGCCTGGAAACGCCTGGCCACCCGCCCGGAACAACGCCGCATCATGATGGTGATCTCGGACGGTGCGCCGGTCGACGACGGCACCCAGTCCGCCAATTCCGCCGGCTATCTGGAAAAACACCTGCGCGAGACGATCGCCATGATCGAGAAACGCTCCGAAGTGGAATTGCTGGCCATCGGCATCGGCCACGACGTGACCCGCTGGTATCGCCGCGCCGTCACGATCAATGATGTCGACCAGCTCGGCGGCGCCATCACCGACCAGCTGGCCGCCCTGTTCGACGAGGATGGCGGACCGACCGCCAGCTTGTCCGGTGGGCCGGGCCCAGCGATGAAACGGATCGATTTCGCCTCGATCGCCGGGCGCGTTTAGGCGAGAACCGCCTGCCACAGCAAAATCCCGCCGATCGGAAAGAAAAACATCCAGGAGAGGTGTTTCCCGCGCGACAGCAGCAGCGCCGCCAGTCCGCAAAAAACGAACGTCCCGCCGAACACGGCCAGCGTCAGCTGACGGAACTCTGCAACAGCCAGCTGGTCCAGCACCAGGATGGCCGCCAGGGCGAACCACATCAGTGTCAGCAAGTGCCAGCCCGCCTTCAGCGTCACCCGGCTCATGGCACGGCTGCCCAGAATGGCCGGCAGGTCGTCCCGCGCCACGATCGGCGCGATCAGACGTCTGCCCCCGATCAGGGAATGGAACAGGCCAACAAGCATAAGCAGGACTGCAGCGATCAAACTGAGCATGGAAACCTCCAACCGGGATCGCTCGGGATCCTAGAGAAGATTTCCATAAAGGTGCGGATGGGCGTTATGCCTGCGGTGTGTCGTCGCGGCGCGCGCGAAAGACACTCTAACACCCCGGACAATGGTGGAAGCTGTCGGGATGTTCCCAGGCCACCTCACCATCCACGACCGTCATCCAGGGTGTCACCGACAGGATGTCAGCGTGTTCGATGGTCATGATATCGCCTGAGAAAATGGTGAAGTCGGCGCGCTTGCCCTCCTCGATCGAGCCGAGCTCGTCCTCGCGGAAGGAGGCATAGGCCGGCCAGAGCGTGAAGAGTTTGAGCGCGTCATCCCGTGACAGCGCCTCGTCCGGACGCCAGTTCTCGCCCTGGAAGCCGGAGAGATCGGCCCGGGCCACAGCGGCATAGAATTCGATGCGCGGATCGCCCTGTTCGACCGGTGCGTCGGAGCCGCCGGTCAGGTGGGCCCCATGATCCAGCAGGGTCTGCCAGGCATAGGCACCGTCGAGGCGATCCTCGCCCAGGCGGGCCGGTGCGAAGTGCAGATCACCAATGGCGTGGGAGGGCTGCATGGATGCGATCACGCCCAGCTCGGCGAAACGCGCGAAATCATCCGGGTGCACGATCTGGGTATGCTCATCACGCCAGCGATGTTCCGACAGGGCGCGTTCATCGGCCGGGACCTGGGCCTGGGCTTCCTCGACCCAGTCCAGCAGCAGGCGATTGCCGCGGTCACCGATGGCGTGGACATTCATCTGGATGCCGTTGCGCAAGGCCTCGATGAAAACACCCACCGTCTCATCCGGCTCGGCGATGTTGAGACCGGAGGTTTCCGGGCGATCGCTATAAGGCGACAACAGCGCTGCGCCACGCGATCCCAAGGCGCCATCCATGTAGAGTTTCACCGCGCGGGTAATCACCATGCCATCATCGGCAATGCGCGGCACTTCCCGCGCCAGCTCGGCAAACCCGCCCGGATTGATGGAGACATAGACGCGAGTGGACAGGCGGTCCGCTTCGGCCAGCCCCTCGATCATCTCGACATCGGCGTAGGGGACCGACATGTCATGCGCCCCGGCCCAGCCCAGGCTGGCCAGGCGCTGTGAGCCTTCGGCATAGATGTCCGCCCTCACATCACCCGCAGGTGCAGAAACCAGGCTGCTGACCGGGTACATGGCCGTGTCGATCAACATGCCCGTCGGCTCGCCGGCCTCGTCGAACAGGATTTCACCACCCTCAGGCGCGACACTGTCCCGTGAGATCCCGCCGGCGTCCAGTGCTGCGGAATTGGCGACCAGGGCATGACCGTCAGCACGCACAAGGATCACCGGATGGTCCGGGGACACCGCGTCCAGATCCCGGCGATTGGGGAAACGACCTTCCGGCCAGTGCGTCTCGATCCAGCCACGACCAAAGACCACATCGCCCGCGCCGGCATCAGCAACCGTCTCGGACACGTGCTGGACGAGTTCCTCGATGGAGGTCACAGCATCCAGGTTCAGCGTGCGCTCCCGCGAGCCGACGCCGAGAACATGCACATGGCTGTCGGTGAAGCCGGGATACATCGCACCACCATTGAGGTCGATGATGCGGGTATTCTCGCCGAAATACTGCTGGGCCTGGGCCTCGTCGCCGACATAGACGATACGGCCATCACGGGTGACCACCGCCTCGACCATGCGCTGGTCGTCATTGGCGGTGTAGATCTGGCCGCCCCAGAAAATCATGTCTCCCGGCTCGCTGGCAGAAGATGTCTGCGCCGCCGTTGTTTCGCTGGATTGCAGATTGGTGTTTTCCGGCTCTGCTGGTGTTTCCGTCGGGGCCTGCCCGCAGGCGGCCAGTGAAATCGCAGCGGCAGATGCCAGCCAGAAAGACAGACGCATGGTGTTCCCTCCCCTTAGTCGGGGGCAGGCTAGCCCTCACGCGCACAAACAACAACGCCCGCTGCTTGCAGCGGGCGTTGATAATTCCGTTACCGGAAAAGCTGTTAAGCCTGGTTGGCCTTCTTCAGCTCGCGCTTGATCTTCAGAGCGCGATCGGAAAGCTGCTCGTCGCGAGCTTTCAGAAGGAAGGCGTCCAGTCCGCCGACATGGTCGACGCTGCGCAGAGCTTTAGCAGCAATACGCAGTTTGAAACCGCGACCCAGCTTGTCAGACGTCAGCGTGACATCGCACAGGTTCGGCAGAAAACGGCGGCGGGTTCTGTTGTTGGCGTGAGAAACATTGTTTCCCGTCATAACACCCGTACCGGTCAAATCGCAGCGACGCGCCATGGTGGCACCTTTCAAACAAATAAATTCTTTGCGCAGAGGCCTTGCGGCCAAAGCGGGAGCGGGCGAAATAACGGAGTGGACCGGCTGCGTCAAGCTTGTGGCGTTCATCTTGCAGTCGGAATTGAAGTATTATTGCAGTTGAACACATGTGTAAAAGGGTCGGCGGGGCCGAACTTAGGGAGAGTAAAGCGTGAAAAAAGCACTGATTCTGGCGACCGGACTGGCTCTGGCAACAAATGCGATGCCAGCCTCCGCTGACGATGCGGCCAATGTCACGAGCGCGAATTCACAAGGCGTGACAGTGCAATACGCTGGCTCGGTGATGATTTTCCAGGTCGCCAATATCGTCATTTCCAGCACGTTCCAGGAAGAAACCTACCAGGCTTCCGCGCGGTTTACCGCTGCGGGACTGGCCGCGCTGTTCACCGATGCGGATATCGAGGCCGGTGTCAGCGGGTATCGTGAAGGCCCGCGTCTGCAGCCCTGGCGCTACAGCCACCTGAACCATGCCAGTTCCAAGAATCGAATCGTCGGCATCGACTTTCCCGAGGGTGTCGCGACCCCGGACATCAACCCGCCCTTTGGCAATATGGGAGAACCGCCTGCCAGTGCAGAGCAACGCGCCGGCGCAGCCGACCCGCTCTCCACCCTGCTCAGCGTCGGTCTGGGATCTGTTGCCGACGAGAATGGTCGTTGCGATGGCACCCTGGCGGTGTTCGACGGGCGGGCGCGGTATAATCTGCGCTTCGAATATGCCGGCGAGCATTACGTCCGCACCCGTGCCTGGCAAGGCGATGCCCAGGTTTGCCAGGCCTATTACGAGCCGATCTCCGGTTATGAGGAAGACGAATTCCCGTCCGATGACGTGATCGCCGAACCGATCACGATGTGGTTCGCGCCGGTCGAGGGCACCAATATCCATGTTCCTGTGCGCATCCGCACGAATGCAGGATTTGGCGGCGCGACCATCACTGCCCGCTCGATCCAGGCGCATTAGACGACTGGAGCTGATCCTCGCAAATACCGGTCATTGGCCCTAAACAGGCAATGATCAAAAAGGGATGGCGAGATGGCCATGAGATCTGGTGCGGCGGAGAATATCACTGCCGCGCTTGGCCCCACCAATACTGGCAAGACGCACCTCGCAGTCGAACGCATGCTGGCCTATGGCTCCGGCATGATCGGTCTGCCCCTGCGCCTGCTTGCCCGAGAGATCTATGACCGTGTCGTCAGTGTCAAAGGCGAAGGCCTGACAGCACTGATCACCGGCGAGGAAAAGATCGTTCCGCGCACGGCGCGCTATTTCATCTGCACGGTCGAATCCATGCCAATGACCCGCCAGGTGGACTTTGTCGCCATCGACGAGGTACAGCTGGGTGCCGACCGTGAGCGCGGCCATGTCTTCACCGACCGCATGCTCTACGCCCGCGGCACGCAGGAAACCATGCTGCTCGGCTCGGACACGATGAGCGGCATGATCCGCTCGCTGG
Organism: Maricaulis sp. MIT060901; assembly: GCF_047123815.1. NCBI lineage: Bacteria > Pseudomonadati > Pseudomonadota > Alphaproteobacteria > Maricaulales > Maricaulaceae > Maricaulis > Maricaulis sp. MIT060901. Next base: position 2,351,457 of record NZ_CP138920.1, on the reverse strand, counting down.
TGCCGGACGCGGAACATGTCGAGCGAGAGCGTTTCTCCCAGCTCACCTATACCGGCCCGTCCAAGCTGACACGACTGCCACGCCGGTCCGCCATCGTCGCCTTCTCCTCGGAGTCCGTTTACGCCATTGCCGAGCTGATGCGCCGCCGCCGCGGTGGTGCGGCTGTGGTCATGGGCGGATTGTCGCCCCGCACCCGCAACGCCCAGGTCGAGCTCTACCAGTCCGGCGAGGTTGATTTCATGGTCGCCACCGATGCCATTGGCATGGGGCTGAACATGGAGATCGAGCATGTTGCCTTTGCCGAAAGCCGCAAATTCGACGGCGTCAAACACCGCCGGCTGACCTCCGCCGAGCTGGGGCAGATTGCCGGCCGCGCCGGGCGTTTCCGCACGGACGGCACTTTTGGCGAGACAGCGGAATGCCTGGAGTTCGACCCTGATCTTGTCAGCGCCGTTGAAAACCACGGCTTCGCCCCGGTCGAGCGCCTGCAATGGCGCAATCCGGACCTGGATACGTCCAGCATAGAACGCCTGCGCTATACGCTGAACAAACCAGCCTATAATCCCGCGCTGGAACGTGTTCGTGAAGCCAGCGACGAGCGCGCCCTCAACATCCTGGCCGAAGACAGCGACATATCTGATCGCGCCCGCTCGCCCGGACTGGTGGCACGTTTGTGGGATGTCTGCCGCCTGCCGGATTTCCGCAAGGCAACGATTGATGCCCATGCGCGGCTGGTAAAATCCATCTACATGCACCTCAGTGACGGCAATGGCCGCCTGCCAAACAGCTGGATGCAGGCGCAGTTTGACCGGTTGGACAAGAGCGCTGGCGATGTCGACGTGCTCGCCTCGCGCCTGACTTTCGTGCGCACATGGGCCTATGCCGCGCACCGTTCGGACTGGACGGAAAAGCCGGAATACTGGCGTGAACGCGCCCGCCAGGTGGAGGATCGCCTGTCCGATGCCTTGCACGAACGGTTGATGCAGCGCTTTGTGGATCGGCGAACCCAGGCCCTGGTCAAGGGTTTACGGGATGACAAACACCTGCTTGCCGGGGTATCAGCCAGCGGTGAAGTAACGGTTGAGGGACACTATGTGGGTCGGCTAAAGGGACTAACCTTCGAGCCCGACGCGCAGGGAAAAGACCTCAGCGCACGTGCCTTGCGCTCCGCAGTCCTGCGGGCCTTGCGACCGGAAATGGACAGACGATTGAGTGAACTGACGAATACCATCGCCGTAAACCTCTCCATCGAGGAAGACGGCCACCTGAAAACCGGTGACGATGTCATCGGCAAGCTGATCACGGGTTCCGACCTCTTGCAGCCGGCCATCAAGAGCCTGGGCGGCGAGCTGGGTTCGGCCGAAAACCAGGCTGCTGCCAAGGCTGCCCTGCGTGATGCGGTCGACATGAAGATCCGCGAGACACTCAAACCCCTGTTCGATCTGCGCGGCGCCTCTGACCGCAGCGATATTCCCGGCGCGGCCCGCGGTGTGGCCTGGCGTCTCTACGAGGCGGGCGGCGCGATCGTACGTTCGGAGATCTCCGACGATATCGCTGCACTGGACCAGGAGGCCCGCCGTTCCCTGCGCCAGCTGGGCGTGCGTATCGGCCAGCACATGATCTACATGCCGATGCTGGTCAAACCCGCGCCCTCTCGCCTGTTTGCGCTGCTGCGCGGTGTTTTCAATGGCGAGGTCGATCTCAGCTGGCTGCCGGCACCGGGCCTGACATCCGTTGCCAATGACCGCGCCCACTCCCGGGCTGACTACGCGGCTGTCGGTTTTTACCCGTGCGGTTCGCGCGCCGTGCGTTTCGACATGCTCGAACGCCTGGCAGACGAGATTCGTGAAGCCCGCAAGACGCTGGAAAAGGGCCGTTTCCCGCTGACCGCCAATATCATGGCGTTGATGGGGTGTTCGGTTGAGGACGCCCGCGGCGTGCTCTCTGCCCTAGGCTATAAGCGCTATCAGAAGGGCCCTGACCCCGAGAAGGCCGAAGGCGAGATCTGGGGGTCCAAGCCCGGACGCCGTCCAGCGGGTGCTCCGCCCAAGAAGCAGGCGAGGCCGGCCCCGGCAGCGGCACCGATGGACCCGGACAATCCCTTTGCTGCCCTGGCCGCGCTGAAACCGGTCGAGGAACCGAAAAAGCCAGCCAGGAAGAAAAAGCGCCGCAAGCCGAAGAAGACCGAAACGGCAACAACGCAAGAACCGGCTCAACAGGTTGAGGACGCCACCGTTCAGGCTGCGCCAGCTGCAGAGGTCGCGACCGAGACAGCCGCGGAAACACAGGCTCAGCCAGCCACTGACACCACGGCACAGCCGAACGAAGCTGTTGTCGCGGATACGCCCAGCGCCCAGGAATGAGCGAACCGGAAGCGCACGCCCAGCGCATTGACCTCTGGCTGTGGCATGCCCGCTTCTACAAGACGCGCACCCTGGCCACCCGCGAAGTGGGCAATGGTCGCATACGGTTGGCACGGACGGGTCAGATCCGGCGGATCTCCAAGGCTTCGGCAACACTGACGGTCGAGGATGAATTGACCTTCCCGAGGAATGGGAAGATTGTTCGCATCAGAGTTCTGGCCCTGTCCACGCGGCGTGGACCGGCCAGCGAGGCGCAGACCCTCTACGAGTTACTCGACGAGGACTGAACCGTGCGGCAAGTGAGGGCGGTATGAGCTTTCTGAAAAAAATCTTCGGCGCCAAGGCGACGACCAGCAATCCTGAAATCAACCCGCATGTGGCGGCAACAGCCCTGCTGGTCGAGGCGGCCCTGGCCGATGGCATTTATGCCGATTGCGAACAGGAACAGATCCTGGACACGCTCGGCGCCGCCTTCAAGTTGCAGGGTGATGAGGCCAAGGCCATTTTGGACAAGGCCGAGGAACTGGCCGAAACGGCGGTCGACCATCACCGTTTCACCAAGGTCGTGAAGACCTGCCTGAGCGAACAGGAACGTGTGGCCCTGATCGAGGAATTGTGGATGGTCGCGCTGGCCGACGGCGAGAAATCTCCCTTCGAGGACGCGTTTGTGCGCCGTATCGCACCGCTGCTGGGAATCGATGATCGCGAGCGGGTTTTTGCGCGCTCACGTGCAGAAGCCAAAGCACGCGCCCGTTGACAAAGCGTCCGCGACGTCCCATGTCGCGCCCGCATTGTTATTCCCACTGAAGTCCGCCGACCATGACCTATATCGTCACTGACGCCTGCGTCCGCTGCAAATACACCGACTGTGTCGAGGTTTGCCCCGTCGATTGTTTCTACGAGGGCGAGAATTTCCTCGTCATTCATCCGGATGAATGTATCGATTGTGGCGTGTGCGAACCGGAATGTCCGGTCGAGGCGATCAAGCCGGACACGGAAGATGACAAGGACGGCAAGTGGCTCGCGGTGAACTCCAAGTTCGCGGAGATCTGGCCAAACATCACGCTGCGCAAGGATCCGCCGGCTGATGCAGATGCGATGGCTGAGGAGAACGGCAAGTTCGAGAAATACTTCTCGGAAAAGCCGGGCGAAGGAAACTAGCCTGTTTCCTTCGGGAAATCGATCCAGTTTTGAAATTTTCCGGTTAATGTGTTATACATGACACATTGATGGGCTGTGCGGGTGGCACGGCCCCCTTTTCTACGTGGTGACCTGTGCACTGAAATTGCCGTTCTGGAGCCCCGGCCAAGCCAGCTCTTGATGAACGCTTAGTGTCGTCTTGTCGTCGCCCCGAAAAGGCCCGGAGAGAGAGCATCAATGACGAAGAAAACCGCCAACGACAACAAATCATTCAAACAAGGTGATTTCATCGTGTACCCGGCTCATGGCGTCGGCCAGGTCACAGGCGTGGAGAAAGATACCGTCGCAGGTTTCGACATCGAGGTTTATGTCGTCACCTTCGAACAAGACAAAATGACGCTGCGCGTTCCGACCGCCAAGGCGGACGCTTCGGGCATGCGCCCGCTGTCCAGCGACAAGATCGTCAAGGACGCCATGAAGACGCTGAAGGGCAAGGCCCGCGTCAAGCGTACCATGTGGAGCCGCCGCGCTCAGGAGTATGAAGCCAAGATCAATTCCGGTGACCTGATCATGATTGCAGAAGTCGTGCGCGACCTGCATCGTGCTGAGGACCAGCCGGAGCAATCCTACTCCGAACGCCAGCTCTATGAGAGTGCCCTGGACCGCATGGTTCGCGAGCTCGCTGCGGTCGAGAATATCGAGCACGACGCAGCCCGCGAAAAACTGTCCGAGTCGCTGCTGAAAAAAGCCGCCTGAGGCTTCACATATGTGTTTCGAGAACGCCCGGCCCTGCCGGGCGTTTTTCGTTTCTGCTCCTGCTGCTGAAATCGAAGTCCTGAAGTGATCCAGCCTAACGCCGGCAACGTATGTCTTGGTGAAAGGATTGTGTCATGGCCGTTTCGTCTTCTCCCCGCACCTCCGCCTCCAGCTCACCCGAGTTGAGCCAGCAGCGTTTCATCAAGACCGCGATGAAACATGATCTGTTGTCCCGGGAGGAGGAACTCGACCTCGCCCGACGCTGGATCGAGAATCGCGATGAACGTGCCATGCATCGGCTGACCCAGGCACACATGCGCCTGGTCATCGCCCTGGCGGCCAAGTATCGGCGTTATGGCCTGCCCTATGCCGACCTGATCCAGGAAGGCAATATCGGGCTGATGAAAGCGGTAGAACGCTTCGACCCGGATCGCGATGTACGCTTTTCGACCTATGTCAGCTGGTGGATCCGCTCCTGCATCCAGGATTATGTCCTGCGCAACTGGTCAATCGTCCGGACCGGTACGACATCGGCCCAGAAATCACTCTTCTTCAACCTGCGGCGTCTCAAGGCGCAGATTGGTGCGCTGGACAGCAATACCCTCACACCGGAGCACAAGACCTGGATCGCTGACCAGCTTGGCGTGCGCCAGCAGGATGTGGATGCGATGGCCAATCGCCTGGCTGCCAATGATCGCTCCCTCAATGCGCCCGTCGGCGAGGACGATGTGGGCCAGTGGCAAGACCTGTTGCCCGATGAGCGCGCCACACCGGACGAGGAAGTCATGCAGAGCCGTGACAGCGAACGCCGAACCGGCTGGCTGCGCGATGCCATTGGCACACTGAATGATCGCGAACGATTCATCATTGAGGAACGCCGCCTGAGCGAGGAAGGCTCCACGCTGGAAGCCCTCGGCAAGACACTGGGCATCTCCAAGGAGCGTGTTCGCCAGATCGAGAATGTGGCCCTGAACAAACTCAAGAATGCACTGACCAGTGCGGTCGGCGATCCGGAAGCGGCGGGCCTTATTCCTTCGACCTAGTCCTCGAGAACTTCCATCCGGTCAGAATTGGGAGGAATGATCATTGGGCCATTTTCGTCTCGAATGACGCCGCGTACACGGATACGCCTTTGCTCCAAGGCGGCGAGGTCGCCCCAGCGTGCCGTAAACGCTGCGGCCAGCTCCGCATCAATGCGAATGGTAAAGTCGGTCCGGTAGTTGCTGCCAAAATTGAGATAGACCCGGCCATTGCCCAGCACGGCCGCGTCTGTCACCCGCCCTGCAACGATCTGAATCGTTCCGACATCCTGCATCAGCATGTCCGGATCAACATCACGCACCCGGAATTCTGGCTCCCCCCAGATCCCCGCACCGCTGGTTCGGCCCACCTCTTCAGCCAGGCGCCAGGCCGGCAGGTGATCAATCGCGTCAGGATAGGGATAAAGCCAGACCAGGCCCTCCGCCAACAAAAGCGTGTGCAGGTCCCTACGCTCTCCGCCCGCCTCCAGCCAGATTGTGCCCAGCCTTCGCTGGTAACGATCCGTGGTCTCATTGAGAAATTCGACATCCACCTGAGGCGAGGACAGCAGATCGGTCAGAAAGGCCTGGGTGCGTTCCGGCACCGGGCTCACCAGCGAGGCCAGCCGGATCTCGACTGCCTCTTCCCCGATTGCGAGGCGAAGACTCAACGGACCAGAAATCTCGACAATGCGGCCCGGGGTGAGCTGCGCATCACGCGCCCCCGCCTGACCACACGCGGCAACAACAAGACAGAACACAAACAGGGCAGGCTTGATAATCGGTGTCATGGCTCTCTCCATCGCCACCAATATACCACCAAAACGTGTATTTGCCCGTGACGCCCGTCACAAAAAATGAATCCAGTTAACTTTTCCTTTTAACCTTTCGGCGAATACTTGCAGCGAATCTTTTCGCGACTCACCAATCAGGACGCGCCCCATGAACGCCTTCGCTTACGACGACAACCCGGAAACTTCCGCAGACAACACCGACATGCACGCGATTGCCGAGGCGGTTGGTGAAACGGCAGCGCGTGCCTCCCAGGGCGCAGAGGCTGCACAGGTCGCGTTCGACGCGATGAACCAGGTCGAGGAGAGCTCCCAGGTTCTCGAGCGCCGTGTAGAGGCCCTGACGGACGCCTCCCAGCGCATCAACGCCATTCTGTCCACCATCGAGGCGATCGCCAGCCAGACCAATCTCCTGGCCCTGAACGCCACGATCGAGGCCGCGCGCGCCGGTGAAGCCGGTCGCGGTTTCGCAGTCGTTGCCGGTGAGGTTAAGGCCCTGGCCGGTCAGACCGCCAAGGCGACCGAGGACATCGCCAGCCGCATCTCGGCCCTGGACAATGAAGTCAAGGAGATCCTCGACGGCGTACGCGGTTCCGGCGTTTCCGTGGCGCGCGGCAAGGAAGCCGTTGACCAGATGACCGCTGCGACCCAGGAAGTCGCCCACCAGCTCGACAGCCTGCGCGAACGCGTTCGCTGATCAACTGGCACATTCCGGTTTCAAACGGCTCGCCTCGGCGGGCCGTTTTTTGTTTGTCGTGAGCATTGGCAGGGTTTGCCCGACCGGTCGGCCGTTAAAAAGAAAAACGGCGCGCCAGACCCTGGCGCGCCGCCTTGTTTGATGGGCTGAGTGCCGGGCCGAACCTATTCCGGCTTGCGGAAGCGCAGGGTCATGCGATCGGATTCACCGATCGCCATCGTGTCCGGATTATTTGTGGTCGTCGGCGGCAGGCGCCAGACATAACTGTCAGCCGGATCATTGGGGTTGGCATTAATCTCGCTGCTGGCTTCCAGCACGAAACCGGCCCGCTCGAACGCGGCCACAACATCACTTTGCTTGAGATAGCCATTATCGCCGGTCGCGAAGCTGGCCTCCGCGCCTTCCGGTGCGCGGTGCTGAACCACCCCGACAACACCGTCGGGGGCCAGCGCGTCGAAAACCTCTGCGAGGGCGGTGTCGATCATTGGCTCCTCGAAACGGAAAAGGTGATGCAAGGCGCGGAAGAACAGCACGGCATCGACCTGGCCGTTTTCCGCATCCGGGATATCATCGAACGCATATCCCAGCGTCACCTGCCGGGGCTCGACCCCCTCAACGCTCATATAGCGGCCCATCTGGGTGATATCGGCGCCAAAGCGCTCATAATTGTCCGCGCTCCACTCCGGGAACATGCGGCTCCACAAACTGTCGGGATACGTCACCCCGATCAGGCGCCCCTCCTCCGCCAGCAGCGGGGTCAGGATCTGGGAATACCAGCCACCATTGCCCGGCAGGGCTTCGATCACGGTCATGGACGGCTCGACACCGAAGAAGCTCAGCGTCTCCACGGGGTGACGCCATTCATCACGCGCGCGGCGCTCGTCCCGGCGCTCGTGGTCGATCACCGCCGCCAGTGCAGCTGCCGCGTCCATCTCCTCAGTCATTGCCCCGCTGGCCTCGCCAGCCTCGGTCGTCTCGCCCGAAGGCATCATGTCATCGGCCGGAACCGACGCGGTTTCATCGCCACCGCCACAGCCGGCCAGCAAAAGCGCCATGGCGCTGACATATCCAATCGCTTTCATCTTTCCCCTCCCTGGGTGTGCGTCCTGCTCTTGTCCGGATATCGCGTTTGACGCGTGAAATCACTGAAGGCGGAAACACAACTTCGTGTGCCAGGGACTACGGCGTGCGCATTCCGACACGGGAATGTCGTTTGGGGTCTTGCCCCGCCACGCCATCTCGCCCAAAACGACGATACGGCCCCGTAGCTCAGCAGGATAGAGCAACAGATTCCTAATCTGTAGGTCACAGGTTCGAATCCTGTCGGGGTCGCCAGCTCTAACCGCGCAAACCGATCACGCCGCCTTGGCCACCGAATACGCCGCTCTGGCCCTGGTGATGAGAGCGCCTGGCCGAGAAGAGTCGCGCTTCCTCGGCATAGGTGCACAGCTCCGATCGCCAGATCTGGTTGTTGGGTACACCCTGCTCAAGCAGTTGGTGATGGCAGGCAGCCGCCACGTCCAGCTGGGCCCCACCGTCCGCATCACGTGGAGAGAGAATACCAAGATCGCCGGGAAAGGCCTCGAACTCGGTCACGACTTCTGGGCCAACGCGGTAATTGGCGGGTGAGATCGATGGGCCAATGGCAGCCCGCAAGGCCTGCGGGCGAGTGCCGTAGAGGTCAGCCATCCGGCTCAGGGTCGCCTCGACAATATTCTGGACCGTGCCACGCCAGCCGGAATGAATGGCTGCGACAGCACCGTTCTGCTCGTCAAACAGCAGGATGGGCGTACAATCCGCGGTCTGGCAGACCAGGCCGATGCCGGGTCGGTTGGTCACCAGCGCATCGGCCTCCCCGACCGGTTGCTCCCCCAGCGGAGCCGCCTCGATCACGGCTACAGCGCGGCCATGCACCTGGGTGGCAAAGGCGAGATAGTCCAGGCCGAGCGCCCGGCGGACACGTTCACGGTTTTCCGCCACATGTTCCGGACTGTCCCCGCGGGACCGGGTGATGTTGAGGCTGGCATAGAGGCCTTCGCTGAGCCCGCCCGGGCGGGTGGTGAAACCGTGCGCGATGGCATCGGCGTCCAGCAAGTCACAGCGGACAAGGGATAATTCGCTCATGTCTGCACACTTCCAGTGCCCGTGATCAGCGTCAAGCCGGTTGGATAAAACCCACGCGCTCAACACCCAGGCCATAGCCCTCACCAATTGCACGGACATCGCCCAGCAGCGCATTCAACGGCGCCCAGTCGTCCTCGTCGGCGATCGCATCCCAGACGCGCTCCACCTCGTCGATGACCATGCTGACCGGTTTGTCCTGCTTGAAGATCGCGTGTTTGAGCCGGGCCGGCAGGACGGGTTCGCGTTCGAACAACATATCCCGGAAGACCTTGTAGAGATCGCCCTTGTAACCACGGGCATGAGCGCGGGCAAAACTCGCCTCGCCGCAGAAGTGATCAAAGATCACCTGTTCCCACGGCAGAAGACTATCCTGCATGAAGGCCAGGAAGGCACGCACCAGTTTTTCATCCTCGTCACGTCCGGCGCTTGTCACGCCGAAACGGGCCATGAAGGCGTCGAGCAGTGCAACACGATAGACGGCGGGAAAGGTATTGAGATCGGCCAGTAGCTGTTTCTGATCCCCGGCCAGGGCGAGAGCGCCGGCAAACTGCTGCAATGCCCAGAACACGGCTTCGGGCTGGCGGCCATAGGCGTACAGCCCGGTCTGGTCGAAATAGGCCGCTGTGAAACCCGGCTCGTAATAGGGCAGGAACCGCCAGGGTCCGTAGTCGAAACTCTCGCCGGTAACATTGAGATTGTCGGTATTGAGCACGCCGTGCACAAACCCCGCCGCCATCCAGCTGGCGACGAGTTTCGCATTGGCCTCGATCACCGCCTTCAGCAGGGCCGCGGACGGATCCTCGCCCGCCTCTATATCGGGATAATAAAGCTCCAGGCAATGCTCGATCAGCTGGCCGATCCGAGCCGGGGAGTTCTCGAAAGCGTGGCGCTGGAACGTTCCGAACCGCATGTGCGAATGCCCCAGCCGGGTCAGCACGGCCGAGCGTGTCGGCGACGGCTCGTCATTGCGCTCAAGCGCCTCCCCCGTCTCGAAGACGGCAAAGGGTTTGGATGTATAGACCCCCAGGGCTTCAAGCATGTTGGCCGCCAGGATTTCCCGCACCGCCCCTTTCAGGGTCAGGCGGCCATCGCCGCTGCGTGACCAGGGTGTCTGGCCGGACCCCTTGGTGGCAAGGTCCAGCAAGCGGTTTTCACGATCGCGTAACTGGGCAAAGAGAAAACCCCGCCCGTCACCCAGTTCGGGATTATAGCTGCGGAATTGATGGCCGTGATAGCGCATGGCCAGCGGTTCGGGCTGGTTGTCCGCCAGCGGCTCGAAACGCTGGAAATGTTTCATCCGCTCCTCGGCGCTTAACCCCTCCAGCCCCAGCTCGGCCGCCCAGTCGGCGTTCCAGTAGCGCTCGGTGGCTTGCGGAAAGGCGGCGGGCGCGACCGGGTCGGAAAAGTCCGGGCCCAAGGTCACAAATTGCGGATCGGCTTTGTATTCGACAGTTTCGCTCATGGTCCTGAGCTAGGTGTTTCGGCGGCCGGAGGCAATGCCTATCCGCGCAATCCGTCACCCAGCGCAGCAGAGACGCGATTCACCAGATCCTTGGCACCGGGCAGGACGGCGGTCATGTTGAAATACCCATGCGGCATGGCCTTGCCGAGCACGTATTCAACCGGAATACCGGCCGCCGCCAACCGATCCCGATAGGCCGTGCCCTCATCATAGAGCGGGTCCAGTTCCGCGGCGGCGATAAAAGTCGGCGGAAGGCCGGTCAGGTCGTTTTCCAGCAGCGGCGAGACGCGCGTATCATGGGCCGCCTTTTCGTCCGGCAGGTAGGCGCGAACAATCTGCTCCAGCGTGTAGACAGACAGGATGTGTCCCTCCAACGCCTTGAGTTTCGGCTTGCGCCGCTCGATCAGCTGCATCAACGGATAGATCAGCAGCTGGAAGCGGATCTGGTCGCGACGCTGCTGGCCCAACATGGCCGCCAGACCACCGCCCGCACTGTCACCGGCAACAGCGATGCGTGTCGGGTCCGCGCCGGTGCGCTCAAGACCTTCAGCGCTCACCAGCCAGTCGAACGCCGCCAGCGCATCCTCGACCCCGGCGGGGAACATGTGTTCGGGTGCGAGCCGGTAATCAATCGCGACAACTCGCACGCCACTCTTGGCAGCCATGCGGGCACAAAGGCGGTCATGCGTCTCCAGATCGCCGATCACATACCCGCCACCATGCGTGAAGAAACAGAGCGGGGCGGGCGTCTCAGAGCCTTGCGGGATATAGAGGCGCGCCGGGATCGCGCCAGCCGGACCGGTTATGGTGAAGTCCTGAACGGACTGCAGTGGCGGTGCTGCCGCATCCAGGAAGGGCGCGGCCTGGCGCAGGGATTTGCGCATGCGCGGCGCGGCCTTGGCTGGTTCAAGCGGATCTTCGATACCGAATCTGGTGAGGGCCTCGGGCCAGTTTTTCGTTTCCATGCGCCAGCCGTATCACGCCCGCCACAACTGGCAAGCGGTCAAACGGTCTCAGGCGAAACTAGTGAACCGTAATGGTCTCTTCGCGACCAAGCCGACCGGCCAGGGCATCTTCCATCACCGAACGCAGGGCGCGCCAGGCATCGGCGCTTTCCGGACTGCCCTTCTCGTCCAGCTCCATGACGGCATCATCGGCATAGCCTATGGCCTGGGCACCATGCAGGTCGACGAGGGTCCAGGCGATCTGATGCATGTCCTGGGCGGTGATGGCTACGTGCGGGGTCATGTCCGGCTCCGAGTGAAAACGATTTGGTCTTTCAGGAGCAAGGCCGGGGCCAGACGCATGACAAACATAAACTGTTGTTTTATATCAGAAATTAACCCAGGCGACAGAAACCTCGCCTCGGAGAATTCTGCCACCGGATAGATTTGCCGAGTCGTTTCGGCCTAGTCGCTCTCGAGCAGCGGCAGCACCGCGTTCCAGATCGCGTCGCCAATGCGCTCGTAACGGATGTCGACCGTGTTGAACATGATGGCCAGGGTCACATCATCGGCGGGACGGTATTCCACCTTGCCGATAGAGCCCGGATCGTAACCGCCATGATACCAGCGCTCCAGCCCGTCCCCGGTTTCCTGCCATTGCAGGCCGATGCCGTAGGACCAGTCATTGTCCGCCGCTCCGTGGTGATTGAGCGAGGCGCGCATGAGATCCAGATACTCGTCTGACAGGGCTTCGCCTGAAAACCAGGCATCTCCCCAGCGCGCCAGATCGCGCGCCGTAAAGACCCAGCCTCCGCCTCCCCACTCAAATGCCGGATCATAGGTCAGCCGCTCATACTCTCCGGCCTTGGTGGGCACACCCGGGAATGTTTGCTGGAAACGCTGATGCATGTACGCCGCGGTCAGGCGCGGCATTTCCCGGCGCTGGCGCTCGGTTTCGGTAAGGCCCAGCGGTTGGATGAAACGCTCGTCCACAAAGGCTTCCAGTGTCTGGCCGCTGATATGTTCCACCACGAAAGCGATGATCGTGTAATTGGCGTCGGAATAGTGGAAGGCCTCGCCCGGCTCGAACAGCGGCTCCAGCCCGCCCAGTGGGCGCAGCAGGTCTTGGTGGGTCAGCCCATGACCGGCGAAATCGCGGTTTTCAACCGCGGACAGGCGCAACGCCTCGCGGATCGGCTCGGTCTCGAAATAATCGATCGGAATGCCCGAGGAATGATTGAGCAATTGTTCCAGCGTCACCTCGGCGGCGTTGGGCAGCGGATCAAACCAGTCCTGGCCACCCAGATACTGCGCCGCGCGCTCATCCAGCGCCACACGCCCGTCCTCGACCAGCGCCATCAGTGCGGCAGCCACAAAGGTCTTGCCCATCGAACCACCCAGCAGGCGGTGATCGGTACGCATCTCGATGTCGGCCTCGCGGTCCGCATCACCCGCAACAACCGTGATTGTGCGATCGTCCGACAGGCGCAGCGCCACGCTGGCACCGACATAGGTGGTTGGATGTTCCGATGCGCCATACTCGGCCAGCACGGCCGAGATCGCCTGTTCAATCGCGCCGAGATCCTGGGCCTCGGCATTCATCGCCAGACCGCTCGCCGACAGGCCCAGACTGCTTGCCGACAGGCAAAGTCCAAAAATCAGATGTTTCCAACAGCCCCCTGCTTTGATCACAGGATGGGCGAAACGCCTGGCGGGTCCGAGTTAAATCGCAGACAGAATGTTGCGATCAGGACTTTTTCCGGCCGGGCGCATAACCACCGGTCTGAAGGTACTCGATCTCTTCCGGCGTGCTTTTCCGCCCCAGCGCCTCGTTGCGATAGGGGAAACGGCCGAACCGCTCGATCACCTCACGGTGTTTGATGGCGTGGGTCAGCGTGCCTTCGCCTTCAAGGCGGTCCCGGGCAAGGTCGACACACAGGTTCTGGAAGTCGATATGCTCGCCATGCATGAAGGGCATATAGACAAAATCACGTCGGCTCTCATCGATGGCCCAGTCAAATCCGCGGTCCATCATGTCCAGCGCCACAAAACGGGCCATGGTGTCGTAGGAGAAGGCCCGACCAGAGCCGCGCCAGATATTGCGCGGAAACTGGTCGAACAGCAGAACCAGCGCAAACGCACTGTCCGGACCGCCAAGCCAGGGGTGATTGCCCGCCCTCATCTGCTTGGCATGTTCATCCACCGTGCGCGCAAACCGTCGGCGTACGGTGGCGTCAAAGGCCGGGGACGTGGCGTACCACTTCTTGGGCCCAGCTTCGTTGAACCAGAAATGGATAATCTCGTCGGGGGTCGGTTTCAGCACGCTCATACGCGCAGTTTACCGCCCACAATCTGCTCGTACAGCTCTTGTGTAAGTCGCACATATTTCCCGATCGTCGGGTGATCGAAATAGAGCGGATCGGTGATCTTTTTCGGGTCGAACCCATCCTTGACCAGATCCACCTTGCGCAGCTTGAACGTGCCTGTCGTATCACCCTGCTCCTGCAGGCGCAGGAAAAGCGGGCGGGCGAAAGTCGGCAGGGCATCATGGATATGTTCGCGCAGGGCATCCAGATCGATCTGGCCGGCCTTGGCGACCAGGGCGGCCATGCCGGCACGGCCGGAATGCCCCTCGACCTCGACGCCATAGACATTGGCCTGTTCGATGCCGTCAAAACTCAGAGCCTCGGCAACCTCGCCGGTTGCCACATTTTCCGACTTCCAGCGGAAGGTGTCACCCACACGGTCGACAAAGTAATAATATCCCAGGGCATCTCGCGTCATCAAGTCGCCGGTGCGGAACCAGGCATCGCCCTCTTCGTACACATTGCGGAGGATCTTCTTCTCGGTGTCTTCCTTGGACCCGTATCCATCAAAACGGAAACGCGCATCGCTCGGATCGATCCTGCCGATGGCCTCGCCCACCTGGTCCGGACCACATCGTACGCAGTGACCGTTCGCGCCACGCACCGGCGCTTCCTCGTCCATGTCGAACTTGACCAGGTCGATGTTGAAACGGTGTTTGAGATAGTTCGGAACCCGCCCGATCGCGCCCGGCTGGTTCATCGCATTGACCAGACCGACATTGCCTTCGGTGGAGCCGTAGAATTCGATAATGTCCGGCAGGTCGAAGCGCGCCTGGAATTGCTCCCAGACATCGCGGCGCATGCCATTGCCGATCGCACAGCGCAGGGAATGGCCCTGCTCGTCGGCGACCGGATCGGAGTTGACCAGGAAGCGGCAGAGTTCGCCGACATACATGAACAGCGTGGCCTTGTGACGCTGGACATCCGGCCAGAAATTCGAGGCAGAGAATTTCGAACGCACGATCACCGAACCGCCAAAGGACAGCGCACAGCCCACGCCGCACAATCCGCCCGTGGCGTGATAGAGCGGCAGGACCATCATCATCCGGTCGCTCGGCTTGGCCTTGGACGCGATGGCAAAAATGTTGAGGTAATAGAGCGCACGGATGTGCGTCATCAGCGCTGCCTTGGGCAGGCCGGTTGTGCCCGAGGTGAACATTTTCAGGACCGGGTCGGACGCTTTCACATCCTTTCGTTTCTCAGCGGGAATACGCGCACCGGACTGTTCCGCAACGGCGGCATTGAAATCACCGGACCAGTCGTAGGCGCCGTCGACGACCCAGGGCTTGGCCTCGATCTCCGCGACCTCGCAGGCCGAGCGATAGGCGTCCACCAGCTCGTCGGCAATGATGGCATGGCGGGTTTCGCCGATATTCAGGCAATGTGCCAGCGACTGCCCGGACAGCTGGTTGTTAAGCAAGGAGGTAACGACGCCGACCTTGGACAGACCGAACCAGATGGCGATGTATTCCCAGCGATTGGGCATGAAAAGCGCAACCGTCTCGCCCTTCTTCAGCCCCTGCGCCAGCGCCCAGTTGGCCACGCGGTTCGCATAGGCGTCGAACTCGGCATAGCTGATCTCACCCTCATCGGTGATCGCCATCGGTCGATCGGCGAACTTGTCGACCGTCTTTTCGATGTGATCCGGCACGCGGACACCGGAGCCGGGCCCGACCTTCTTGATCTGTTTGAGGACGCGCAGCATCCCGGAAACGTATTCAACTTCACGACCGATCGCGGTGAACAGGCCCATTATCAACTCCCCGATAGACGGATTCATCCGTTCTGCTTGGGAAAAACGATACGTGGGTCAGGGTTTCCGTCAAGCAAACGCGCCCGCACACACGGCAAGTGTGATGCGCATTTCAAAAGATTTCCGAAGGAAATTGCGTCAAGCCCGCCGACCGTAGCGATACTCGCGAAATTCTGCCGCTAGCGCCACACAGATGGCGAGCAGGGCCAAGTCCTTGATTAGAAAGATACCTGACCCGCTGAGGAAGGGGAATCCGCCCAGATCCGAAGACCAGCTTCCCGGAAAACTGATGAGGAAGGACAGCGTAATAAGAAATGTTGCCGACGCCATCATCAGACCGATCGAATAGAGCCCGCGATTGAAGCTGGCCGCGAGCAGGAAAAGCACGGTCAGGATCTCGATCACGCCGATAATGTAGGAGACAATCTGGATCTCCATGAAATTCAGCATCCAGGAAAACAGGATGCTCGTCTGGATCAATGGCTCGATGCCCCGCGCCTCGACGGTGGTGAATTTCATCGCCCCGATCCAGAACAGCACGATTGTCAGGCCGCCCATCATCACCGGTCGGCTCCAGCGGCGAAGGTCACTGTGACGGCTTGAGAACATGCGAGAGCGATCAAAACTGCCCGCCCACATCGCGAGCCCCAGAATACCGAGATATTTCAAGATGCCCTGCCCCGAACCGATGGCCGGGAAACCGCCGGCCGCCTCGATCCAGACCGGATTGGTCAGGAACACGGTCAGCGCCAGGGCGCTGTAGATCCCCAGCATGATGAAACCAATGCGACGAAAACTGCCACTGGGCAGAGGCGCGCCAATCAAGCACGCCATGATCACCTGGTAGACACCAATCGCCTTGGCGGCGGACGCGGCCTGCGGCAGGAGCCCCGACAGGAATACGTGTCCCGAGATCCAGTTCATCATGACCAGATCGCCCTGGGCGGTGAAACTCATCGCCCCCATCCACAGGAAGATAACAGCCAGGCTCGCCCGCGCGAACAGCACCGCATTGGTGATCGAAAGCAAGATCATCTCCCCGACAGACTCGCAACGCGCACGACGCTAGCACTGCTCGCCCCGGCTGTGGAGTAGGCAGGTGGACCACCGCACAGCGAAGCCCACACCCTCGCCATTGATGGGCGAGACGGACCATTGCGAAGCAATGGTGGAGTGGGTGCGCGCCGAAGGCGCGGCTTAAAGTCGGCCCTCCGGGCCGCACCCTATCCGTCCGCGTCACGGCCACCTTCGGC
Organism: Maricaulis sp. MIT060901; assembly: GCF_047123815.1. Classification (NCBI taxonomy): domain Bacteria; kingdom Pseudomonadati; phylum Pseudomonadota; class Alphaproteobacteria; order Maricaulales; family Maricaulaceae; genus Maricaulis; species Maricaulis sp. MIT060901. The sequence goes on along the minus strand of NZ_CP138920.1, from coordinate 2,334,789 downwards.
ACTTCGAACATGCCCCCGGCATGTTCTCGGGTGCCTCAGCCCATCAAGGGAAAGGAGGAAAACAAGTGTGTCGGTGCCTATCCTCTTCCTCGGGGAGGTGTCCCGAAGGGACGGAGGGGCCGGAGCGCGTAGCGCGGAGGTCTAGGGCTCACTGGCGTTCGCACCCCCTTCGACCTCGCCTTCGCCGATGGCTACGGCGAGCCCACTTCCCCGCGTGTGGGGAAGATATCCCTAGTGCTCAAACCTCAGGCATAATCTCCCGTGATCCATGTCGTGGGAGGCGAGAGCTCAGTCTTTTCGGGCGTGGATGTGCGGGACGCGGCTGCCGACCCTTCGGGGTCATAAGGGCATGGCAGACAGCAGACCCGTGTGCGGGAGGCCCTTAACCCCTGCTCTAGACTATATCCGGTTTCACCGGCCTTCCGCATGCCTCTCACTCCAGATCGCGAGATCGTGGAGATTTTGGTGCTTCCCCCTCCGCCCCTTCGGGGCACCTCCCCCTGGAGGGGGAGGAAAAAGAGTGAGGCTCCCCCGACGCCAAAGGCGTCGCAAGCGCGACCGCGCGTCGGGCGGTCAGCCCGCCCCATCGGAGCCGCGAGCGCAGCCAGTTGGCGTGAGATAAAAAAGTGGTGCCCCTGGTCAGACTCGAACTGACACTCCTTGCGGAAACGGATTTTGAATCCGTCGCGTCTACCAATTCCGCCACAGGGGCTCGCTTCACGAGCGGAGGCGCAAGCTGCCGATTGGGCCCTGAAAAGTCAACGACTCTATGCGCTCGACGCACCGTTTGGACGCAGCTAGTGTCAGCCCGGATCTCGAGGATGAACAATTGACCGAAACATCAGAAAAACTTGGCCTTATCAGCGCGCTTGAGGACATCGCCACCGCCGCTCCCGATAAGGGCATGACATTGGGTGATTTCTTTGATGCGCTGGGCGAGCGGGCGTTCGGGGTGATCCTGTTCGCGATGGCTTTGCCGATCTCGATTCCCTTTCTCTATGGCGTGCCGCAGGTCATGGCCCTGCCGATGATGGCGTTGTCGGCGCAGATGGCGCTGGGACGGGAAGAGCCGTGGCTGCCATCCAAGTTCAAGACCCGCCGCCTGGACAAGGCCGGGCTGGAGCGTATGGCGCAAGGCGGGCGCAAATGGTTTGGCTGGCTGGAAGCTCTGGCCCGGCCGCGTCTGACCTGGCTGTCCGGTCCCACAGCAGAGCGCCTGGTCGGCGTCGTCTTCATCCTGTTCTGCGCATCGATCCTGGTGCCGCTGCCGGCCACCAATACGACGCCGGGCATCGCCCTGGCGATTGCAGCTCTGGGGCTGCTGACCCGCGACGGGCTGCTGGTTCTGGGCGGGCTCCTGCTCGGCCTTGCATGGATTGCGCTCCTGATGACGCTTTTTTTATTTTTCGGGGACGCCGCTATCGACGTACTCAAGGACTTCTTCCGCGGCCTGCTCGGTCAGGCCGAGGCCTGACGTGCGCGCTCTTGTCGCGGTGCGAGTAGAGTAAAGGTCCGCAAATATGTCCTTCATGACGCCTGTTCTGTCCCAATTCCCGCTGACGCGCTGGCCCCTGATCATGGCCGGTTTCTCCCTGGCCATGCTGCTTGGCGCGTGGGGTTTTGAGTATATCGGCAAGTATCTGCCGTGTGCCCTGTGTTACGACCAGCGCTATATCCACATGGCGGTGATTGCACTGGGCCTTGCCAGTGGTATCGGCCTGATCATGCGCCCGGGCCTGGCGCGGTTTGCGCCCTATGTGATTTACGCCGTCGCAGCCGTCCTGCTTTATTCCGCCGGATTTGCCGGCTGGCATGCAGGTATCGAATACGACTGGTGGGCCGGTCCCGCCTCCTGTACCACCGGCGCGATCGGTACGGTCGATGTCAGCTCCATCATGGACGCCCTGAATGGCCGGTCCATCGTGCCGATGTGTGACGAGGCCAGCTGGACGCTGTTCGGCATCTCGATGGCCGGTTACAATGCCATCATCTCCCTGGCGATGGCTGGCGTATCGTTTTTTGTCGGCTATCGCGGTCTGAAACAGGCCTGATCATGAACGACACACGCGCCATCCCCCTGCCCGGCAAGCGCCGCAATCCGGACCGTATCCAGGAAATGATCCGCGTGGATCATGCCGGCGAGTATGGCGCAGTCGCAATCTATCGCGGCCAGCGCGCGATTTTCGATAAGCTGCCGCACAAGGCGCGCATCGCCAACCAGCTTGAAGAGATGGAAGCGGACGAACAGGCCCATCTCGATGCGTTTGATGATCTGATCTTCAAACACAAGGCCCGGCCAACAGCGCTGGCGCCGATCTGGAATGTCGCCGGCCAGGCCCTGGGCGCAGCCACGGCCCTGATGGGCGAGCGCGCGGCACATGCCTGTACCGAAGCCGTCGAGAGCGTCATCGAACAGCATTACGCCAGCCAGATCACCGAACTGCGCGCGATGGGCGAGGACGAGCTGGCAGACCTGTTCACGAAATTCCGCGAGGAAGAGATCGCGCACCATGATCTCGCCGTCGAGGAAGGGGCGCGTGACGCTGCGGGGTATCCCCTGCTGTCCGCCTTCATCAAGACCGGCTGCCGCACCGTCATCAAGATCGCCGAAAAGATCTGAGCCGACTTTCCCGTCAAGGGCTTGAGCCCGGCCCCGCTTCGGCCTATCCGGTCGAACAAGGGAGAGGTGCATGGACCAGAAAGACAAATTGCTCGACGGGATTCCGGTCTTCGTGGAAGTCGTGAGGCGCGGCGGGTTTTCCGCGGCCGCCGAAACGCTGGGCCGCTCCGCCTCGCATGTGTCCAAGGAAGTCACCCGCCTGGAAGAACGCCTGGGCATGCGCCTGCTGCAGCGTACGACACGCTCCATCACGCTGACCGAGGAAGGCCGCGCCTATTTCGAGACGGCGGAACAGATTGTCGACATGGCGACCCAGGCCGAAGCCGCCGCTGCCGGAGCACACGACCAGCCGCACGGTACGCTGAAAATTGCCGCACCGATGAGCTATGCGCTCAACTTCCTCAATCCTATCCTGCCAAAATTCATCGACCAGGCGCCGGAGGTTCAGCTGGACATCGACCTCAATGACCGGCGCTCCGACGTCATCGGTGAGGGTTTCGACCTCGCCCTGCGCATTGGCGAAATGCCGGACAGTTCGCTCATTGCGCGCAAGCTGGGCGCGTTTCGCGGTGTCGTGGTCGGCACGCCGGCCTTCTGGGACAGACATGGCCGCCCGACGCACCCGCGCGACCTGACGGATATTCCCTGTACGGGCTATTCCAATGTGCGCTTCCCCAATCGCTGGCCCTTTCCGGATGGCAAGGACGGGGTGGTCGATGTCACCGTACCGCTGCTGGTCAAGAGCAATAGCGGTGCCCTGTCGATGGATTTTGTGCGGGCCGGAAAGGCTGCAGCGCGCCTGCCCGATTTCTTCTGCTGCGAGGACATCCATTCCGGCGAGCTGGAAGTGGTGCTGGAGGAATACGAGCGCGACCCCATCCCGCTCTGGGCCGTCTACCCGCACCGGGCGCATATCACGCCCAAGGTTCGGGCCTTTGTCGAATTCCTGGAGCGCGAGCTCAAGACCTAGCCGTCAAAGGCCGCGCAGGGCTCTTCAGGGACGAGGTGGCGACCGCCTTCCACATAGGTCTTCAGGCGACCGGCAATGAAATGCGTCCACACGCCATGCACCACGCCCGCCAGTTCCGCATCGATCTCACCATGCATGGACAGGTCGACTGTGAAACTTGTCGTCTCGGCATCGGCCTCTTCCAGCGTCCAGCCGATCACCAAGTCATAAGACCGCCCCGACAGCCCCAGCGGACCATGCATGCGCAGCTCGGACGGCGCATCGACATAGATGATGTCCGCATGCAGGGCGCCACTATCCTCGCCATCACGGAAACGCTCATAGAACCGCCCGCCAAACTCCGGCTCGATGATCAGCTCCACCCGGTCAGCCTTGAAGGAGTGATCCCACCAGGGCGATACATCCCCGGTCGCAGCCTCCCAGACCTCATCACGCGGTGCCTCGATGGTGATGGTCTGGGTCGTGCGAAAACCCTGGACCTCGAACGGCTGAACGACCGGAGTATCCTGGACCAGCAGGGCAGTGAGCATGGTTACGGGTCCTTCCAGTCTTCATGGGCATGGCGAATGCGCAGGATTTCGATGCGGGCGCCTGCTATGCGGTACAGGATTATGTGCGCGCGAAATCGCAACAGCCTGACACCACAACCAATGGCCGGATGCTCCGGCCTTGAGCGCGGATAATCGATCAGTTTCTGGAAACTGTCCACGAGTTCGACCTGGTAACGTTCGGCTCGCGCCACTCCGAACTTCATCGCGCCATCAAGGTAGAGCGTGTCCAGATCATCCAGCGCCGCTTCGGCGATTTCGACCTTCACCGCTCCCGGCGTGCGCGCAGCTCCGCCTGGATTTCCTCGATGCTCATCGACCGAAACCCGCTCTGCTCGGCCTCCTGGACCATCACCCGCAGCGCTTCGGTTTTCTCGCGTTTCTCGACATCGCGGCGGATCAGGTCGCGCACATAGTCGGATGCATTGGCGTAAAGCCCGGCATCGGCCTGGGCCTCAACCCAGTCCTTGAGCGCTTGCGGAAGAGAGATATTCATCGTCGCCATGGCGGAGCTCCTTGGCGAGAAACGTGTGATTTTTGGCAATGATTGTCAAATTTTTGGAAACGATTGCATTTGCTCTCGCATGTCCCGGCGAGCCGACTTCCCCCCAAGACGCGGTGTTCTGAAACTTTTGTCGTCAGTTTGGAGCAGGACAATCAACCGCTTGCCGGCCGCAAGATAATACCAGGCAGCGTGCTGAAACACATCGAGCAAACCCAACGCCCAACCACCATCAGCTTCAACCAAGCGTTCAAACCTTGAGATAGTGATTACAGCCCGATCGTGCGTCCGGAACGGAAACTCCACTATGCCTTCGTCAAACGCATCGAGATGTCCCGTCCAGGGTGCATAGCCAAAGCTTGCTTCCCACTCGAGCGCGGCACTCATCTCCTTTATGAAGCTTTCGCGGCTGGCGACTTGGAAATCGAGGCGAAAGTAGTCCAGCGCCTCAAGACCTGATCGAGCCTCATCGAAAAGGCCTTGATCCGAATACACATTGACCGCCCCTTCTCGAAGGAGCGGCCAATCTGCATGTTCCGACGAATTGCCCACAGGATCAATTATCCAGGAAGCTCCGCAGCTTGCGCGAACGGCTCGGGTGTTTGAGCTTGCGCAGGGCCTTGGCTTCGATCTGGCGGATACGTTCGCGGGTGACCGAGAATTGCTGGCCGACTTCTTCCAGCGTGTGGTCAGTATTCATGCCGATGCCGAAACGCATGCGCAGGACACGTTCCTCACGCGGCGTCAGGGACGCCAGCACGCGGGTCGTGGTTTCACGCAGGTTGGACTGGATGGCCGCATCGATCGGCAGGACAGCGTTCTTGTCCTCGATGAAATCACCGAGATGGCTGTCTTCCTCGTCACCGATCGGCGTTTCCAGCGAGATCGGCTCCTTGGCGATCTTCATCACCTTGCGCACCTTCTCGAGCGGCATGGCAAGCTTTTCAGCCAGTTCTTCCGGCGTCGGCTCGCGACCGATCTCGTGCAGCATCTGACGGCTGGTGCGGACGATCTTGTTGATGGTCTCGATCATGTGCACCGGAATACGGATAGTGCGGGCCTGGTCCGCAATGGAGCGGGTAATGGCCTGGCGGATCCACCAGGTGGCATAGGTCGAGAACTTGTAACCGCGGCGATATTCGAATTTGTCGACGGCCTTCATCAGGCCGATATTGCCCTCCTGGATGAGATCCAGGAATTGCAGGCCGCGATTGGTGTATTTCTTGGCGATGGAAATCACGAGACGCAGGTTTGCCTCGACCATTTCCTTCTTGGCCACGCGGGCCTCGCGCTCGCCCTTCTGGACCGTGCGAACGATACGGCGCAGATCCTCGATCGGAACGCCGGCGCGCTGGGTCAGTTCGGCGATGTCGTCACGGATGACATTGGCGTCGGCCAGTTCACGCTCGATAAAGCGATCCCAGGCTTTCGACGTGCCAGCCATGGATTGCGGCCAGTCCGGGCTCAGCTCGTTACCGAAATAGCTGTCCATGAACTGGGCACGCGGCACGCCATGGGCGTCGGCCATACGCAGCAGCTTGCCTTCCAGCGACATGCGTTCCTTGTTGATCGCATAAAGCTGTTCGACCAGGGCCTCGATACGCGCATTGTTGAGGTGCATCGTATTGAGGTTGGTGACGATGGAGTTCTGGGTCTCCTCGTACTTCTCGCGGCTCTGCTTGGTCAGGTCCTTGCCTTCGATGCGCGCGGCAACGAGCTTGTCCTGCAGCTTGCGGAACTTGGCAAAGTCGGAGGCGATGTGATCGAGCGTTTCCATGACGCCGTCACGCAGCTCGGCTTCCATTGCGGAAAGCGACAGGGCTGCGCCGTCATCATCATCATCGTCATCATCAGAGCTTTCGCCCTCTTCACCCTCGTCGCCTTCTTCACCGTCTTCGGATTTCGGCTTTTCTTCCTCATCCTCGGAGGCGGGCTTGGCACCCGGCGCTGCACCCGGGACCGGTGTCTCGCCTTCAGCCGTCTCGCCCTCTTCGCCGTCCTCACCTTCTTCAGCAGCGTTCTGGCCGCCATAGGTGGCATCCAGGTCGATGATGTCGCGCAGAAGGACCTGACCCTCCTGCAGCTCATCACGCCAGACCATGATGGCCTCGAAGGTCAGCGGGCTTTCGCAGAGGCCACGGATCATCGCATTGCGACCGGCCTCGATGCGTTTGGCGATGGCGATCTCGCCCTCGCGGGACAGAAGCTCGACCGAGCCCATCTCGCGCAGATACATGCGTACAGGGTCATCCGTACGGTCTGCAGACGAGCCGGTATTCTGGCCGGTAACGACAGCCTTGGTACCACTGGTCGTGGCAACAGCCTTGCTGTCACTGCCCTCGGCATTGTTGTCGCCATTGTCTTCTTCGGCGTCCTCATCCTTGTCGATGACATTGATGCCCATTTCGGACAGCTGAGCGAGAACATCCTCGATCTGCTCGGAAGAGAACTCTTCCGAAGGCAGAACATTGTTCAGCTCTTCATGCGTGACATAGCCGCGCTTCTTGGCAGCTTTGATGAAGTTCTTGACTGACTGGTCCGTCAGGTCGAGGAGCGGACCATCCTGTGATTCCGATGCGTCGTTGGCTTCGGCCGGTTTTGTCATCTAAATCGTCCCTGGTCGCATGGGGATCCATGCGCGATTTGATTGCTATTCGGTTTCATCCTTGGCGTTCTCACGGCGATAGGCTTCGCTGATGCTTCGAACGCTTTCGGAATCATTCTCGGTAATTTTTCTCTCTGCAAGTGCGCGAAGTTCGTTTCGCTGCTCCTGGCTGCCACTTTGTCTCATATAGACAGAACACAGCCGCCTCCAAGCCCCGACCTTCACCGAGACTGAAGCGTCTGCTCCACCAATACTCGCCCGCATGGGCCCCCGATTGCCTTCCAAGCGTTTTAAATCTTGCGCAAATCCGCGCGACAGAAGCTCTGCCTGAAGCTCGCTGGAAGACACAGCCGGTCCGAGAGAGCACGCGTCTAGGACAGCGTCACGTAAATTGTCAAGCGCGCCGAAGGAAATTAACGCAATTTCTTCTATCAATTCATCGACCAGATCGGGGTATTCGATCAGTGCCAGCAGCAGTGATCGACCGTTCGGATTGGGAATGGCCTGGCGCATCGACGCCTTGTCCATCTGGCTGCCCATGCGTTTTTTCAGCGACAGGGATGCACCCTGATTGATCTTGCGACGCCCGCCCTGCCACTCACCGCGCCCGCCCTTGCGCGCCGGCGTGCCGAACATGGCTTCCATGCGGCGGTCGAACTCGTTGCGGTATTCCTCTTTCACGTCACCATTGGCGATCTGGTTGACCAGCGCCCGGATACGCTTGCGGAAACTGGCGCGGCGATCGGGATCGGTCAGCGGCTCGTGATCCACCTCCCGCTCCCACAAAAGGTCGACCAGCGAGCGGGTGTCCTCCAGCAGTTCGGACAGCGCGCGCGCACCTTCATCGCGCAGGACATCGTCCGGGTCCTTGCCATCGGGCATGAAGGCAAAACGCAGCGTCCGCCCCGGTTCCAGGTGCGGCAGGGCGCGATCGGCGGCTTTCAGCGCTGCAGCGCGACCGGCGCTATCGCCATCCAGACACATGACCGGCTCGCCGCCGGCCCGCCAGAGCAGGTTCAGCTGCTCCTCGGTGATCGCCGTACCCATTGGCGCCACCCCCTGGCTCATCCCGGCCCGGTCCAGCGCGATCACATCGAGATAACCCTCCGCCACGATCAGCCCCTTCACGCCCGCCTTGGGGTCAGATGCCGCGCGGCGGGCATTGGGGAAGTTGTAGAGCATGGAGCCCTTGTGAAAGATCGAGGTCTCCGGAGAGTTGAGATATTTCGCCCGCGCCTCCTTCGACAGGGCACGACCACCAAAGCCGACCAGCCGTCCGCGCGGATCATGGATCGGGAACATGATGCGGTCGCGGAACCGGTCATAGGGAGAGCCATTATCCGGCTCGATCAGCAGGCCGCATTCGATCAGGTCGCCAATCGGTGCACCGGCCGTGACCAGCTCATCCTTCAGCACCGTGCGCCCGTCGGGCGCATAACCAATGCCGAATTTCACACAATCCTGGCCGGTTAGCCCGCGCCCCTTGAGATACTCCACAGCATGGGCGGCGGCCGGGCTTTTCAAGGCGCGCAGATAGAAGGCGTGTGCCGTCTCCATCCACTCGACCAGGGATTTGCGATGCTGGGTGCGTTCAGCGGCCTGCGGATCCGGCGCCGGCAGGCTCAGCCCCGCCTCGCCGGACAATCGCTCGGCGGCTTCCATGAAGGACAGGCCTTCCATCTCTTCCAGCCAGGAAAACGCATCGCCATGCTTGCCCGAGGCAAAGCAGTGATAGAAGCGTTTCTCGTCATTGACGTAGAAAGAGGGCGTGCGCTCCTTCTTGAACGGAGACAGGCCGACAAACTCGCGGCCCTGGCGCTTGAGCTGAACCGACCGCCCGACAATATCGGACAGGCGGATCCGCGCCTTGATCTCGTCAATGAAGTCTTCACCTAAACGCATGGAGCCAGCGCTTCGTCCCGGTCACTTTCCAGCCCGACAGTGTGCGCCGGATTCTGTTTCGGGTCACGTTGGAAGATCAGGTTCGGATGCGGGTGGCGTTGGGACCACGCTAGGCATAAGCGGATTGCTTGCACTTGCCATCACTCACCCCGCCCAGCCAGGTCCGCCAGATGCCGATCCAGATTGCTACGCGCATGCAGGAAATCCACGATGACCACGTCCGTCTCGTAATCGATGAAGACGATGAAATGCTGCCCGCTCCGCACAAAACGAAGATCCTCAACAAGCGTCCGGCAAGACACTTAGACCGCTTCGCCTGAGGCGATCGACCGGCACGCATCCAGAAGATCGGCTTCATAGGCCTCCGCCTGGCGTGGCCCGAATGTTTCAATGGTCCAGCGGAAAATGGCGACAAGCGATTGAGTAGCAAGTTTGGTTAGTCGCCAGGGTCGTTGCGTCACGGCTTCGAGTGGGCTGCGGCAAAAGCGCGTTTCATGGCCGCCTCGCCACTGCCCTCCGCGAAGTTTTCCTGACGGGCCTCTTCAACGCCCAGCACCAGACGATCACGCAGCGCACTGCGCTCCGCCTCGTCTTGCTGGAGCAGGCGCAGCCCGGCCCTAAGGGCTTCCGACGCGTTCTGGAAACGACCGCTTTCGACAAGTTGGTCCACCAGGGCGGACTGGGCGTCGGTCAGAACAACGTTTCGGGTCGCCATTTTCACCTCCAGAGCTCTATTGGCAATATATGCCAATGATGGGGGGCGGCGGTGAATGAGACGAACGCCAGTGAGCACTAAACCTCCGCGCTGCGCGCTCCGGCCCCTCCGTCCTTCTCCGCCACAGCTACGAAGGACACCTCCCCAAGGGGGAGGATAAGCGGCATAAATCTCATGCAGGCAGTTCGCCGCATAGAGTTTCCCGGGTCAAGGGTGGAACCGCGAAGCGGCGCTGCGCGCCCTTGACCCGGGAAACTCTATACGGCCCCATCTCGGCATGAGGTTTAGGGGCAAAAATCGCCGGGTGAGGACATCCGCTCTCCGTCAGCCGTTTTCGCGAAAGCGGGGCTCGGCGCCCGACCTGCGTCCGGGATGACTCCTAGTTCGAGCCTGGTTGGGAAACGGCCCAACCAGATCGCCGCCTACGCAGCGCCGGTCAGCAGATCCTTCACGCGACCGCCGGCCTTGCCGAAGTCCATGCGGCCGGCATAGCGGCTTTTCAGCTCACCCATTACGCGACCCATGTCTTTCAGGCCCGTGGCCGCCAGTTCGGTCACCACTTCGGCGGCCGCATCGGCGATTTCGCCTTCATCCATCGGCTTGGGCAGGAATTCGCGGACGATGTCCGCTTCCTCGCGCTCGGCCTCGGCCAGGTCGAGACGACCGGCTTTTTCATAGGTGTCGGCACTGTCCTCACGCTGTTTTACCAGCTTGGTGAGGATGGTCATGATTTCCTGCTCTTCGCAGCCGTCGCAGCGGTCTTCAGCGCGCGCGGCGATATCGCGATCCTTGATCGCGGCGGAGACGAGGCGCAGCGTCGATGTCCGGCGCTTGTCACCTGCCTTGAGGGAATTTTTCAGATCAGTCGAAATACGGTCTCTAAGAGCCATGCTTCTACTCGCTTGTCCTTCAGCAATTGCCGCTTTTGCAATGATTGATGTGGTTTGGATTATCGTTGATGCAATAGGCCAGCGGCGGTTGCTTCTATCCTGTGTGGTCGGGCCTTAAATATTTTGATCGCGCGGTATGTCCGGCGCCTCCCCTGACCAAGGTGCGGGTCATTATGACCTTCTCGTGAAAATATCAAGGCGGAAATTAATCTGTCCAGCGGGATTGACCGCCCCCATGTCTCTGACTAGTTACGCGCCCGTTTACCTGCCGGTCGACCTTGCACCGATTCCCGGTCATAACACCTGCAGCCCACACGGCTCTTTACAGGAGAACGCCATGACCACTTCCGCTGATCGCCCCACCGGGGCACTGGCACTGGCCGATGGCTCTGTCTTCTATGGCGTGGGTACGGGCGCATCCGGGATCGCGGTGGGCGAGCTCTGTTTCAACACGGCGATGACCGGCCACCAGGAAATTCTCGCGGACCCGTCCTATGCCGGCCAGGTCGTGTGCTTCACCTTCCCGCATGTCGGCAATGTCGGCGCCAATCCGGAAGACGAGGAAGCCACCAGCGACGCAGCCCGCAAGGCCGCCGTGGGCATGGTCAGCCGCATGGCGATCACGCCGCCGGCCAATTACCGCGCCGAGCAAGGCTTTGACGAATGGATGCGCGCCCGCGGTATCATCTCCCTGTCCGGTGTCGACACCCGCGCCCTGACCCGCCGCATCCGCGAGAGCGGCATGCCGATGTGCGCCATCGCCCACGATGCCTCGGGCAATATCGATATCGACGCGCTCAGGGCTGCTGCAGCCGGTGCCGACACGATGGAAGGCCGCGAACTGGCCGCCGATGTCGCCCGCTCCGGTGCCGAGGAATGGACCGAAGGCGACTGGTCCTGGGACAGCGGTTTCTGCGAAGGTCCCGAAGACGGCCCGCGCGTGGTCGTCCTGGACTATGGCGTGAAGGCCAACATCCTGCGCCTGCTGGTCGGCGCCGGTGCCCGTGTCGCGGTTCTGCCGGGCAATGCTTCCGCCGAGGATGTTCTGAACATGTCTCCGGACGGCATCGTTGTCTCCAATGGTCCGGGCGATCCGTCCGCGACCGGCGAATACGCCCTGCCGACCCTGAAGAAGCTGATCGACGCCAATATCCCGATGCTGGGCATTTGCCTGGGTCACCAGATGCTGGCCCTGGCCGTCGGTGCCAAGACCATCAAGATGCCGCAGGGCCATCACGGAGCGAACCACCCGGTCAAGAACCACGATACCGGCCAGGTCGAGATCGTCTCCATGAACCATGGTTTCGCAGTCGACGGCTCCACCCTGCCCGCCGGTGCGACCGAGACCCATGTCTCCCTGTTTGACGGTACGAATTGCGGTTTCCGCCTCGCTGACAAGCCGGTCCAGGCCGTCCAGCACCACCCGGAAGCCAGCCCCGGTCCGCAGGACAGTTTCGGTGTGTTCGAACGCTTCGTGGGAAGCCTGAACTCACAGGCGCCTGCGTAAAGTCATGATCGCCGCCCGGCACACCCAACTACTGCGGGCCATCCGGTTAGCGGTACTGGGCTGTGCGGGTCTGACATTGAGCGCGTGCTCCACGTCAGCGGAAGAGCTGGCGCGCCTGGAACGCCTTACAGAGCTTCAAGAACGCATGGCCATAGCCGATGCGGAAGAAGATGAACGGCTGGGTTACCGCGATATCGTGGTAGCCAGCCCATCCCAATTGTACGGATACTCGGGACAAGAGCTCGGCGAGTTCCTGGAACTGCGACACGACGGTACGTCGCTGCAACCCGTTTTCTCGTTTTACCACCAAGGCCAAACCGTCGAAATCGCCTTGGTTTTTCGTGGACGAGGCACTTACCTTCCCGACTATGTACCATTGCAGACGCCATTCAGACGTCACCATGACTTTCTTCGCATCTACAGGCCAACTTACGCCTTCGTGCTGATAGACGGGACACTTGCCTGGATCGCGAACGAGGAGATCAGCGAGAGCATCGATGCGCTCGCCCAAGCCACGTGGGCGTCGGCCGCCCCTGAGAACACCGCCCCGTTCGATCACCTTATGGCAATCCTGGAACGGGAGCGCATTGAAGGCCCGGTTCGACTGGCGAGGCTCGTGTATCCTTCACATGAGCAAGCGTCCGAACGCCGAACCCGATCGCATATTGTGACACATCGCTCTGCGCCTGAAGGAACATCTGTCTATTCCAACCTGCCGACAAACTTTCTGCCCTCACTTCGGAATGACCGCCACTGGTCGGAGGCAGCGCTATCCTCATGGACCTCCTACAGCTTCATTGAAGAAACACTCACCGTCGGTGGGCCTCTCCCGAGCTGGCCCGCCTATTATGAAACCAGCCCAGTTCGAAATGAACTTGTTCATCGCTTCGACCTTGGCGCAGACTATGAAATTGTCGGGCTGAAGCTATCAGGTGGTGACCGTTGCAGCCCATATGGTGGCGGTTGTCGGTATGAACGCGAACGTCACTTGTGGATCGGTGTTCGAGCCGGCGTGGTAGAGTGGTTCGATTTGGATCTGTTCGGCACTGGCACTTCAGGCCAACGCACTTGGCAAGCGACTGAAGATGTATGCCGAATTGTTGAACGTCACTCCGATGTCGAACCCAGATTTTGCTGACACAGACGCCGAATGAGATACCTGCTGATTTCCACCGTTTAAGTGGTTTCACCCCCGTCAAAATTCGCCTAGGGTCCGGCCATGAGCTGGGTACCTCCAAGTACGCTTGAAGAGCATTTTAAACGCGCATTGTTTCCGCAAGGCTGGGAACTCGCGCGCATCGTCCGTCGTGAACTGAAAAAGGGTGAGCCGGAATTGCGGCTCGCGCCCTTCCTCGCCCCTGTCGACAAGCTTGCCCTGGACATCGGGGCCAATCGGGGCATCTGGACGCATGTTCTCGTGCGCCACGGGGTGAGAACGCTGGCCCTGGAGCCCAATCCGAAAATGTTCGAGATCCTCAATGGCGCCATCCCTGACGGCGCCGAGGCCCGAATGATCGCCGCTTCGGACCGGTCCGGCACAGCCGAGCTGGAAGTCCCCGGTCAGGGTGCGCGTTACTCCAACCAGCACGCCTCGCTCAACCCGGCGCGCAATACCGGTCGCAATGTCGGCAAGGTCGAGGTGGAAACCGCGCGTCTGGACGATATGGACCTGCCACCCGTGGGTTTCATCAAGATCGATGTCGAAGGCCATGAGAAGGCAGTGCTTGATGGCGCGCAGGAGCTGATCCGGCGCGATCGCCCACGCATGATCATCGAGCTGGAAGAACGCCACACCCAGATCCCGATCCGGGACGCTGTCGCCAGTGTGGAAGCCATGGGCTATGACGCCTTTGTCCTCAAATCAGGTGCGCTCTGCCGCATCGAGGAATTCGATCCCGCCCGCGATCACAACGGCGTGGAGGACACGCCGGCCTATATCAATAATTTCATCTTCCTGCCGCGCTGACGGCACGGATCGAGAAATCCGGCGACACGCCTTGGCAGATCAACAAATCGCGCCATCATGCGTGCATGATTGATCGGCGAGCTTTTCTGATGACGACGTCTGCTGCGGCGCTGGCTGGATGCGGCCGGTCAACAGATGCGGACGCGGACACGATGCGTGTCGGCATATCCAACCTTCCCGACAGCCTGGACCCGGCGCGTGGACAATTCGCCTCGGCGGCGCTGGTCCACAAGCAGGTGCATGCCGGGCTGACCGAATATGGTCCGGACGGTCAGCTGGCGCCGGGCCTGGCGGAACGCTGGGAAGTCACTCCCGACGGGCTGGCCTGGACCTTCATCCTGCGCGAGGGTCTCGCCTGGTCGGATGGTCGCCCACTGACCGCCCATGACGTCGCCTGGTCAGCGCGTCGCCTGGTTGATCCGGCACAGAGTTTTGCCGCACTTGGCGATTTCCAGAATGTCGTGAATGCCCGTGCCATCCTGGCCGGTGATGCGCCGGTGGAAAGCCTGGGCGTCGAGGTCGTCAGCGACCAGGCCGTACGTTTCAACCTGGAAAGCCCGCTGGGCCTGTTTCCGCTGTTGATGCGGGAATTCTATCCCTTCCCGCGCCATATCATCGAGCGTGTCGGCGATGACTGGATCACGCCGGCGAACTGGGTCTCTGCCGGGGCCTTCACCCTCGCCTCCATCTCGCAGGTTCAGATCGGGCTGCGCCGCAATCCGCATTTTTATGATGCGACTAATGTGAGCATCCAGACGATCCGCGTCGAAGCGGTTCGCGATGATGCGACTCGTGCCCGCATGTTCCGG
This sequence comes from Maricaulis sp. MIT060901, assembly GCF_047123815.1. NCBI lineage: Bacteria > Pseudomonadati > Pseudomonadota > Alphaproteobacteria > Maricaulales > Maricaulaceae > Maricaulis > Maricaulis sp. MIT060901. Next base: position 2,319,755 of record NZ_CP138920.1, on the reverse strand, counting down.
GCCGGCGAGCTTGACCTCGCCGACAACCCGCCGGCCAACCAGCTGGACTTCCTGCATGAACAGCTGGGCGATGGCTTCGAGAGCTTTGACGCGCCGATCCTGCGCTATCTCAAGGTCAATCATGCCCGTGAGCCGCTCAACGACATGATGGTCCGGGCCGAGCTGGACTATGCGATCGACCGGGCTTTCCTGGTGCGAGAGCTGTTTTCCGGCACGGCGACACCGACACGCAGCGTCCTGCCCCAGATGTTCCAGGACCAGAACGATCCGGTACGCCTGCGCCCAGAAGGTGCTGCGCCGGTGATCAACCGCCCCCTGCAGATCCGCACGACCACCGGGCTGGGCGAGCGCATCGCTGTCTCCCTTGCCGATGACTGGCGCCAGATCGGCGTGGATTCAGAGATTTTCGCGACCTATCCGACCGATCTTTACCAGGCTGTCGATGCAGGCGATTTCGACATTGCCATCGCCAGCTTCAATCGCGGCTTGAAGTCCGACCCGTTTTTCATGCTCGACCCGTTCGCACCGGATGGATTTGCCGCCAATTTCAACTGGCATGACGAGACCTTCGCCGAGCTGATGAACCGCGCCCGCCGTGAAAGCGACCCCATCGAGCGTGAAGAGATCTATCGCGAGGCCAACGCCCATATCCAGCTGGAACACGCCATCATCCCCCTGGTGCATGACCGCGCCCACTGGCTGGTAGGCGAGCGGGTGACCGGCACACGGGCAGATGTACAGCCACAGGTCTGGCGCTATCTGGGACTGGCAGATGGCTGAGCCGGAAACAGCCTTGCGAGAGCGCTGGGCGCTTCAGATGACCCAGCTCGGCTGGCGGGCTGGTGACAGCCAGATCGATGGCATCATCACCGCCTACAGCGAACCGCACCGCCGCTATCACGGCCTTTCCCACCTGGCCCATATCTTCGACGAGCTTGATCGCTGGCACACAGAGCTCCAAACACCGGAACGCTGCTGGATGGCGGCCTGGTATCACGACATCATCTATGATCCCAAAGGCGCCGAGAATGAAGCCCTGAGCGCCGAACGCGCCGCCCGCGAACTGCCGCGCCTGGGCGCGCCGACTGCGCTTGTCGACGATGTTCGCAGGCTGATCCTTGCCACCGCCGACCACCAGTCGGGCGGACGAGACCGCGATGACGCGCTCTTTCTCGATATCGACTTTTCCATCCTGGGCGCACCGGACGAGGTCTACGACACCTATGCCGAGCAGATCCGCAAGGAATACAGCTGGGCGCCCGATGATTTTTACCGGGAAGGTCGAGCCAAATTCCTCGACACGGCGCAGGCCCGCCAGCGCACTTTTGTCACCGATGAATTCGAAACGCGGCTAGGCGCCCGGGCTCGCGCCAACATGCGCAGGGAGATCAGCACTTTAGAAGGAAAACTCTGAGCGCATACGGACACAGTTATAAGCAATAACACCCGAGTGAGCAGATAGGCTCTCGCCTTCTCATCGAATCCGGGCTAGGACCCCCTCTCAGCACCAAAACCAAGCGCGAACTGACCCATCCGGGATATCCGGTCGGGCCCGGACGCGCGCACGCACGCGAGCAGGACAGCCATGCCCAGACGTACAGACCTGAACTCCATACTGATCATCGGCGCCGGACCAATCGTTATCGGTCAGGCCTGTGAGTTCGACTATTCAGGCGTCCAGGCCGTCAAGGCACTCAAGGCCGAGGGCTATCGCGTCATCCTGGTGAACTCCAATCCAGCCACCATCATGACCGATCCGGAACTGGCGGACGCGACCTATATCGAGCCGATCACGCCGGAAATGGTCGCCAAGGTGATCGAAAAGGAACGCCCGGACGCAATCCTGCCGACGATGGGCGGCCAGACGGCGCTGAACTGTGCCCTGGAACTGGAAAACCGCGGTGTGCTGGATCTCTTTGGTGTGGAGATGATCGGCGCCAAGGCGGACGTCATCGACAAGGCAGAGAACCGCGAGCGTTTCCGCGAGGCCATGGACAAGATCGGCCTTGAAAGCCCGCGCTCGCGCGTTGTGCACACCATGGCGGAAGCTGAAGCCGTGATGAGCGAGATTGGCCTGCCGGCCATCATCCGCCCCTCCTTCACTCTGGGGGGCACCGGCGGCGGCATTGCCTATAATGTCGAGGAATACCGGACGATCTGCCAGTCCGGCCTCGACGCCTCCCCGGTCACGGAAATCCTGGTCGAGGAATCCATCGTTGGCTGGAAAGAGTTCGAGATGGAAGTTGTCCGCGACCGCGCCGACAACTGCATCATCATCTGTTCGATCGAGAACGTCGATCCGATGGGCGTGCATACCGGTGACAGCATCACCGTCGCCCCGGCCCTGACGCTGACGGACAAGGAATACCAGATCATGCGCTCGGCCTCGATCGCCGTCCTGCGCGAGATCGGTGTCGAGACCGGCGGATCCAACGTCCAGTTCGCGGTCAATCCGAAGGATGGCCGCCTGGTCGTCATCGAGATGAACCCGCGCGTCTCGCGCTCCTCGGCGCTGGCCTCCAAGGCCACCGGCTTCCCGATCGCCAAGGTCGCGGCCAAGCTGGCCGTTGGCTACACGCTGGACGAGATTGCCAACGACATCACCGATGGCGCGACACCAGCCTCCTTCGAGCCGACCATTGATTATGTCGTCACCAAGATCCCGCGTTTCGCGTTCGAGAAGTATCCGGGCGCTGACGCCCACCTGACGACCTCCATGAAGTCCGTCGGTGAAGCGATGGCCATGGGCCGCTCCTTCCAGGAAAGCATGCAGAAGGCCCTGCGCTCGATGGAGACGGGCCTCGATGGTTTCGACGAGATCGAGATCGCCGGCACCGAAGACGCGGACTCAGAGGATGCCCGCAAGGAAGCCGTGCGCGCGGCCCTCGCCATCCCGACGCCGGACCGTCTGCGTGTCATCGCCCAGGCATTCCGGGAAGGTCTGAGCGTGGATGAGGTCGAGCGCGCATCGCTCTACGAGCCGTGGTTCCTGCGCCAGATCGAAGCCATCGTTCACGCCGAGGAAGACGTGTCGACGATGGGACTGCCGACCACGAACGAGAAATTCCTCGCGCTGAAATCCATGGGCTTCTCCGATGCGCGCCTGGCCAAGCTGTCCGGCAAGCCGGAAGCAGAGGTCCGCGCCGACCGCCGCGCCCTGGGCGTGCGTCCGGTCTACAAGCGAGTCGACACGTGCGCCGCCGAATTCCACGCCGCGACGCCCTACATGTATTCCTGTTACGAGACGCCGAGCTTTGGCGGCAAGGCAGATTGCGAGAGCGAGCCGACCGGCCGCAAGAAGGCGATTATCCTGGGCGGCGGTCCCAACCGTATCGGCCAGGGCATCGAGTTCGACTATTGCTGCTGTCACGCTGCCTTTGCCTTTGCCGAGATGGGCATTGAATCCATCATGGTGAACTGCAATCCGGAAACCGTCTCCACCGACTATGACACCGCTGACCGTCTGTATTTCGAACCGCTGACCATCGAAGACACACTCGAACTGATCGCGACCGAACAGGAAAAGGGCGAACTGCTGGGTGTTGTTGTCCAGTATGGCGGCCAGACGCCGCTGAAACTGGCGGGCGAGCTGGAAGCGGCAGGTGTGCCGATCCTGGGAACGCTGCCGGATGCTATCGACCTGGCCGAGGATCGCGACCGGTTCAAACAGCTGCTGGATGATCTCAACCTGACCCAGCCGCCGAACGCCATTGTGCGCTCGGAAGACGAGGCCCGCGCGGCGGCCGAGAAACTCGGATTCCCGCTGGTTCTGCGCCCGTCCTATGTCCTGGGCGGCCGCGCCATGGAAATCGTCCGCGAAACCGACAGTTTCGAACGCTATCTGCGCGAGGCCGTGAACGTCTCCGGTAATTCTCCGCTGCTGCTGGATCGTTACCTGACCGACGCTGACGAGGTTGATGTCGACGCCATCTGTGACGGCGAGGATGTGTGGGTTGCCGGTGTCATGCAGCACATCGAGGAAGCCGGCGTACACTCCGGTGACAGTGCCTGTTCCCTGCCGCCCTATTCGCTCTCTGCCGAGATGATTGCCGAGCTGAAACGCCAAGCGGCTGCAATGGCCAAGGCCATCGGCGTGCGTGGCCTGATGAACGTCCAGTTCGCCATCAAGGGCGAGACCATCTACGTGCTCGAGGTCAATCCGCGTGCATCCCGTACGGTTCCCTTCGTGGCCAAGGCCATTGGCGAACCGGTTGCCAAGATCGCTGCCAAGGTCATGGCCGGTGCGAAACTGTCCGAGTTCAACCTGGAAGACCCGGCGCCGAAACATGTCTCCGTCAAGGAAGCCGTCATGCCCTTCGCCCGTTTCCCGGGCGTCGACCCGGTGCTGGGACCGGAAATGCGTTCCACCGGCGAAGTCATGGGTATCGACACCCTGTTCGAAGCCTCCTTCGCGAAGGCCGAGCTGGGAGCCGGCATCCAGCTGCCGACCTCGGGCAGTGTCTTCATCTCCCTGCGTGATGGCGACAAGGCGTCGATGATCGATCCGTGCCGCGTCCTGGTCATGAAGGGTTTCAAGATCTTGGCGACCGGTGGCACCGCCACGACGCTGGAGGAGAACGGCGTTCCGGTCACGCGTGTGAACAAGGTCTTCGAAGGCCGCCCACACATTGTCGACCTGATGAAAAACGGTGAAGTCCAGCTGATCTTCAACACGACGGAGGGCCGCCAGTCGCACCTGGACAGCTATTCCATCCGCCGTACGGCGCTGGACCAGAAGATCCCGTGTTACACCACCGCATCGGCTGCCCGCGCAGCGATCGCATCAATCCGCCGGATCGATGAAGGGGCTCTTGAACCGCAGGCACTGCAAACCTACTCTTGATAGCAAGGACGCTCGGCGCTAGCGTCTTCGGCTCTCCTGAAGATAAGTGGTCTCATGAACAAGATCCCTATGACTGCTGCGGGGCATCAAGCCCTCGACGCAGAGATGAAACATTTGAAAACGGTTGAACGTCCGGCCGTAATTGCAGCCATCGCGGAAGCGCGTGAACACGGCGATCTCTCCGAGAACGCCGAATATCACGCTGCCAAGGAACGCCAGGGCTATATCGAAGGTCGCCTGGCCGAGCTGGAAGACAAGCTGGCCCGCGCCGAGGTCATCGACGTGGCCAAGCTGGGTGGTGACACCGTCAAGTTCGGCGCCACGGTTACCGTCTTTGACGAAGATACCGAGGAAGAAAGCCGCTACCAGGTGGTTGGTGATGACGAGGCGGATGTGAAGGAAGGCAAGATCTCGATCTCCTCCCCGATCGCCCGCGCCATGATCAACAAGGAAGTCGGCGATGTCGTCGAGGTAAACGCCCCCGGCGGACTGAAATCCTATGAAATTGTCACGGTAGAGTGGCTCTAGCGCCAATCCGTCAGACCAAAAGATAACGGCCGGAGCGTTGCTCCGGCCGTTTTTTCATGCCCCGGTGTTGGGAGGAGGTGCCGGTTGAGCAACTCCCCGGGACACTATCATTTGGGCTCGACTGCAGGGGCCTTGTTCGGCTCGTCCTGAGGCTCACCTTCCGGCTCTTCAGGCGCTTCCGGCGCGCGTTCCACGCGCACATGGCGCAAAACCCGACGCGCACCTTCGGTATCGCCGATCACCCGCAGCTCAACGGTTTCGCCATCTTCGCCTTCCCATTCGAGAACGCGGGCATCACCCGGCTCGCCATTGACGATCACCTCAACCTGGCGACCATTTTCGCTGACCCATTCGTGGACTTCACCCTCAGCATCGCGAGCGATGATCACCTCGAACTGGCCGCCATCCTCTGTCGTCCAGGAGCGGACGGTTTCAGCGTCCACATCATCGACGTCCAGAATAACGACGTTCTCGGATGCATCACCAAGGCGTACAACATGGCCGCCAGCGCTCTCCAGACGCAGCACATCCTCGGTCATCTCGACACCGTCGAGATCCTCGATACGGCGTACGAAAACACTCACATCGGACTCGGCGCCATCGACTTCGTGCAACACAATGTTCTCGTGCACACGGACAGCGACGCGCGCGCCATCCTCGCCGGTCAGGCGTTCCACGATTTCCGGCGCCACATGTCCGGCGATGCGGGCGTCAGTGACAAATACCGCGACACCGTCTTCACCGTTTTCCAACTGCTCGAGCAGCTCCAGGCGACGGGCCTCACGCTCTTCCGGCGTGCCGCTGCCCTCGACCGTAATTTCATAGCGGCTCTCGCCGTCTTCACCTTCGACACGGTTGATCCGGATTTCCTCATGCACTTCGTGCAGTTCGTGATCACCCCGGGATACAAAATGAATGCCCCGCTCGTTCTCAACACGGTCCGTGGCCATCGCCTGGGCACAGGCGACGGGCAGCCAGCTCAAGAGCAATACGCTGGTCAGGGCCCGTTTGGACGAACGCTTGCCTTCATTCGCCGAAAGAATTGATTTGATCCGCATTTCGCGGTGCCTCCTGTCTTTTGATCCGAAGGCAGAGGCGGTTGCAAAACCACCCCGCATCATCGTGATCAATGCCGCCGCATAGGGCTTACGCGCCCCTCCTCCCAACAATTCGAGAACCTCGGCGTCGCAGGCGATCTCGCGCGCCGCATCGAGGTGTTTTTCAATCTGGCGCAGAGGCCAGTGGAACCAGAAGACCGTGGTCAGGGCGACGCCGATCAGACGGTCGCGCTCATCCCCGCGACGCAGGTGCACCAGCTCGTGCACAAGGGCGTAACGCGCCACTTCCGGGTCGTCGAAAATCTGTCCCGGCGCAACCACAACACCCTTCCAGCCGGTAAGGACCGGGGTCAGGGTTTCATTGCTTATCAAGAGGCGTGCCGCCGGGACGGGTGTGTCCAGCACCTGTCCTGTGAGGGTTTCAAGCTCCAGCTCGCCCGCATACTCCCCATCCCGCATCAGCCGGGACCGGCGCACATGGCGAAATCCGGCGAACACCACAGAAGCAATCAGCCCGAACAGATACAGGGCCACCAACATCAGGCTGGTTTCCGGCAATTCAAGCTGAACCGGGGTAGACGACGCCACGGGAGTGGCAAGCGAGGCTACCGGGGAATTGAGCATCACATTCCCGGGCGCCGCCTGAGGGATAAAATAGATAACCGGGGCCAGCACCAGCGGTACGATCGCGGCGATCCGCGCCGTACGCCACAGCTCGACTCCACTGAGTGGGTCACGCCGCTCCAGGAAACGCCCCAGGACAAGCAGGATCAGACCGCCGAGCAGTGACAGGCCTGCACCCAGAACAATCGCGTTGAGAAGTCCCATCATTCCGAACGCTCCTCATCGAGAAGTTTCATCAGGTCATTGGCTTCATCATCGGAAAGCAGATCGGAATTGGTGAAGGCCGTCGAGGGCAGCGGGCCGCGCAGCTCCAACACATCCTCGGTAAACTCGCGGATCATGCGACCGATCAGGTCGACCTTGCGCACCTTGGCCTCGAATACGGCGAGACCATGGGAGTCTGCCTTGGTCACCAAGCCCTTCTGCACCATGCGCGTCAGCACGGTTCGTGTCGTCGAGGGCGACCACCCCATAGGACCGGCAACAACCTTGTGGGTCTCGCGCGCGCTCTGCGGGCCAACCGCCCAGAGGTGCTTGAGAACCGTCAGTTCAGCGGGTGATGGGGAGATGTCGTTCATGCGGAGTCCTGCCTCGTTGTCGACAGCACTCTACATCTGTAGCGCACGCGCGCAAATGAAAAGCGGTTAATCTTGGCCCAACCGAAAACGCCCCCGGCGGAGCCGGAGGCGTTGATGCGCTACAAGTCGCTGTAAAGCTTAGAGTTCGACCTGGAAGGTCCGAACAATCGACATCGAGGTATTGTCGACGATATCGATGGAATTGAAGCTGTTATCGCTGTCCATCGGATCCCAGTCATGATCATAGTCCGGGTCACCGGCACCGACCAGGTCACCGCGGCTGATGCGCTGGCCTTCACGAACCTCAACGCTTTCCAGCCCGTGATAAACCGTGGACCAGCCGGTACCGTGATCGAGCACGACATACTGGCCAACACTGTCCGGACCCGGAGCGTCCGTACCAACATGGCTGACGCGGGCATCGGCCGGAGCCATGATGCGGCCGTCATCCGTGTCCTGGAAGAAAAGCTCGCTGGACTGACCGGTCTGCTCGTCGGTGACGATGATGGTGGCATCGTCATCATCGTCACGCACCTGCATGCGAACCGGACCGACATCGTCATGGAACAGCATGTTGGCTTCATCATCGCCCGCCAGAACCTGGAAGAACGGCTCATCGGCATCGTCGAGATACAGCGTCACCTCGGCGTCATCACCTCCACGGTCATGGGCGCGCAGACGGTTGCGGCGACCTTCCTCGTCGGTGAACTCGATATCCACGCGCTCGCCATTGCTCTCATTGATGCTGATGCGGACCGGATTGCCGTTCTCGTCTTCAACATTGAGGTTCAGCGTCGAGGACGCACCGGATGCAAAGGCACCGATCGCCATCCAGTTGGCCGGATTACCGATGATGCTGGACTCGTCCAGATTTTCCAGGGCCTCAAGCGATTCCAGGGCGGACAGGGCTGACAGCGGCGACGCATTCAGCGTCCGGCGGATTGGCGTCTCGCCATCGCGCTCGGCAACCACAGCAGCCGTCAGCGAGGTCGCCGTTGCTGCGACAACGGTCGGCGCGTCGGCGCTGAGATAGTTCGTCGCCATGGCCTGGGCCGCATAGGTCGGCGCCATCATCAGGGCCAGGGCACCGCCTGCAGCGGCCAGAAAGCCCTTGGATGACATGTTGGTGGACTGGGACAAGATCGCTTTGATCCGCATTTCTCTGTTCCTTTTGTTTTCTGGACCGAAAGCCGACAGGCAGGGCGCCGGGCGGAGCCCTGCTTTTGCCGCGTCGATCATGGCCCGAGCGTAAGCGCGTCTTTGCGCTCGCCCCCCAATCTCGTGGAGTGCCTCGGCGTCACAGGCGAGTTCCCTCGCGTGGGAGAGCCGAGACTCGATTGCTTTCAGCGCCGGGTTGAACCAGAGCGCCACGGTGAGAAGCTCACCGACAAACCGGTCACGCTCATCGCCCCTGCGAACGTGAACCAGCTCGTGAACGACAGCGATCTCCGCCGCTTGTCGTTGGTTTTCATCTGCCAGGCTGCGCGGCAGGACGATGGTCGGCTGCCAGCCGGTGACAAAGGGAGTAACTGCCGCGTCGACTACGACCAGGCGGCTGACACTGTTTTCCAGCTCCATGCGGCCGGTCCACTGCTCGTACAGGGACTGCAGCTCGCGCTGTGGCCGGTCGCTCGTCGCGATCAACCCGGCCAGCGCCATCCGGCGCAGCGCAAAGCGCGCTAGCGCAATCAGCAGCCCGGCCAGATAGGCTGACATCAACACGTTGAGCGGCGTCAGCCAGCTCGGAATTTCGAATGCGGAAGACGCAGCAACGGGTTGGTCGCTGGAAACAAGAAGACCGGTATCCAGATCACCGCCGGCTGCCGGAAGCGGACGGGCCGCTACGTCCGGCTCGGCCGCAGGTATTTCAAGCGCGGTGTCGACAGCGAATGGCTCGACCTGTTCAACCGGTGTGACGGCGGCCGGGCGCAGGAAATCAGGAGTCGTGAAACTGGCTGACAGTTGCGGGAAGATCGAGAAAACCAACGCCATGGCAATCGGTGCCAGAGCCGCAAGGCGCGCCATGCGCCAGATCGTGATACGACTGGTCGCCTCGATCTCGCGATCCTTCTCCAAGCGGTCAACGACCCGCACGGACAAGCTGGCGATCAGGGCTGACAGGCCCAGCGCTATGAACAGGGAAACGAGAAGACTAGTCATCTTCGTCCTCCTCGAGCAGGCGACTCAGCTCGTCCAGCTCGCCCTCGTCTAGCAGCTTGCTGTCAGAGAAGGCAGACACCGGAAGGGAACCGTCCAGCTCCAGAACTTTCTGGGAGAAACTCTTCACCATCTTGCCGATCAGGCTGACCTTGGCCTCGCCGGCCGCGTAGAGGGCCAGCCCATGGCTGTCGCGCTTTTCAACCAGGCCCTTCTGGACCATGCGGGCGAGGAGCGTGCGGGTCGTCGAATAGGACCAGTCCGTGACAGTCGCGACCTGGTCGTGCACTTCGCGTGCGCTCTGTTCGCCGCTCGCCCACAATTGCTTGAGGACTACGAGTTCTGCCTGGGAAGGAGCCTGGTCGGCCATGAGACGATCACCACATTTACGTTACGTTTGTCACATGATGCTACAAACATAGCACCCCGTCAAGCACCATTCCGGAGATCTCGACGTGGATGGAGTTCTGGGCCCAAAGCCGGCCGGCGCCTAGGGGGAAGCTTACTACAAGTGTCCCACCCTGGTCCCAGGCCTGGAAAATCTGAGGCTTTCACTTGCCAGAGCAGGCGGTCCGGTCCAGCAATAGGGCAAGGGGGATTGGCGCCCATGACCGGCATTGCGCAAAAACAGGCAGTCTGCTGGGTCGTCTCTGACGGCCGTCGCGGCATTGAAAACCAGGCGCTCGGCCTGGCCGAAGCACTGGCGCGGCAACTGCCCGACACCCGCCTGGCCATCCATCTCGTGCACGTGACAAAACAGGGATTTGTCGCCCTGCCATCCAGCCCACCGCCCGATATCTGGATCGGTTGCGGCCGCGCGGCTGTTCCGCTCGCGGGCAAACATCGCCGGGTCTTTCCCGATTGCTATTTCGTCTATGTCCAGGACCCGCGCACCAAATATCGCAGTTTCGACCTGATCATCGCGCCGGATCATGATCGGGTAAACAAGCCCAACGCCATCGCAATGATCGGATCACCGAACCGTCTGTCCCAGGCGCAGTTTTCCAATGCCATGACCCAGTTCTCCGACGAACTGGCAAGCTTGCCTGGCGCACGCGCTGCTGTGCTGATCGGTGGTCACTCCAAACGCTTCAAGCTGGATGACCGGGTGGCCGATTATCTCGTTCACCGCCTGCACACCCTGCTCGACCAGGGTATCAAGCTGATGATCACCGCCTCCCGGCGTACACCCGAAACGGTGCATGCCCGGCTGAAGACCGAATTTGGCGAGCGCGATGATGTCTGGCTGTTCGATGGCGTTGGGGAGAACCCCTACTTCGCTTTCCTCGCCGCAGCAGACTGGATCTTTGTCACCGAGGAATCGACCAACATGCTGGTCGAGGCCGCCACGACCGGCAAACCTGTCTATGCCCTGCCAATGGCGGGCGAGGCCGGAAAGTTCGGTTATCTGCACGCCAGGCTGGAAGGCTGGGGCGCGGTTCGCCCCTATCTTGGCCAGCTGGCCCGGTGGACCTATGCTCGTTTCGCCGAGACGGACCGCATCGCCGCGTTTCTGCTTGAACGCTGGCAGGCGCGCTCTAGCTCCGTCGAGCAAAGGATGCCGACATGATCACTTTTCTCACCACTCTTCTCGCCAGCCTGGGACTGACCATGAGCCAAGCCGATACGCCCGCCACCGTTGTTCAGCACGAACGTGTCATTCTCGCTGCCCAGCCCGCGCTGGAGGATCTGGACGCCTGGGCCGCGGCCGGCGTGCAGGCGATCGTCAATTCACGCACTCCGGAAGAAACCGCTGGCCTGGGCTTCAACATGCGTGAGGCAGTGGAAAGCCGCGGCATGCGGTATGTGGAACTGCCGATAGGCGGGCGTTACGGCGCGGACCCGGATCATACCGTGGCGCTTGGAGAATTGCTGGCGGAGCTGGATGGCGAGATCGTCATGCATTGCCGATCCGGTACACGTTCCGCCCATCTCTACTCCGCTCACCTGATGAGCCAGGACCCGTCCATCGACAATCCGTTCGACACGATTGGCTGGCCCGGTGGCCGCGATAACGGCATGGTTCGCGCCCTCACGCCGGATAACGACCAGTAACGCTGCAATCAGTCGCGAGCATTGCGGCAAAGATTGATTATATAGGGTCCAGTCGAATCGGCGCCTCTATGGGCGCCCAACCCCGTTCGTTTGAGGAAATATCATGTCTGAGACGCGCCACTCGCGCCTGGTCATCATCGGATCCGGCGCTGCAGGTTATACGGCAGCCATCTATGCTGCGCGCGCCATGCTCGAACCCGTCCTGATCTCCGGCCTACAGCCGGGTGGTCAGCTGACCATCACCACCGATGTCGAGAACTATCCCGGCTTTGCCGACGTCATCCAGGGCCCCTGGCTGATGGAACAGATGCGTGACCAGGCCGAAAAGGTCGGCACCGAGATGGTCAATGACCTCGTGGTCAAGGCGGACCTGTCCCAGCGGCCCTTCACCCTGACCTTGGACAGCGGCGCGGTCTTCACGGCCGACTCGGTCGTCATCGCCACCGGTGCCCAGGCCAAATGGCTGGGCCTGGAGAGCGAGCAGACCTTTGCCACCGGCGGCGTCTCTGCCTGCGCGACCTGTGACGGCTTTTTCTATCGCGAAAAGGAAGTCTTCGTGGTCGGTGGCGGCAATACCGCTGTCGAGGAAGCGCTCTACCTGGCCAATATCGCCTCGAAGGTCACGCTGGTGCATCGCCGCGACAGCCTGCGCGCCGAGAAAGTCATGCAGGATCGCCTGCTGAAGAACCCCAAGGTCGAAGTGATCTGGGACAGTGTCGTCGAGGAAATCACCGGCGATACCGACCCCTTCCCGGCGGTTACGGGTGTGCGTCTGAAGAACATCAAGACGGGCGAAGTCTCCGAACACAACACGCACGGTGTCTTCATTGCCATCGGCCACGCGCCGGCGACCGAGCTGTTTGTGGGCCAGCTGGAAACCAAGGATGGCGGCTATCTCGTCACCGAGCCCGGCACACCCAAGACTTCCATTCCCGGTGTCTATGCCGCCGGCGACGTCACCGACGACACCTATCGCCAGGCCGTCACGGCTGCGGGCATGGGCTGCCAGGCCGCGCTTGATGCGGAACGTTACCTCGCCTCGCTCGAGGACTAGGTTTTCCGGGCTGGCAGCCGCGCGTTTGGCAGCCGGCCCGCAAACACCCTATATGTGAGTCCATGCTCACCCAGCCGTCCAATACCAAAGAAAAACTCATGCGCGCCGCGATGGATATTGTGGCGGCGGACGGGTTTGGTGCGGCGACCACGGCGGCTATCGCCGACCGCTCCGGCATGGCGGAAGGCACGCTTTACCGTCATTTCAAGAGCAAGGACGAGCTGATGATAGCCGCCTATCGCCAGCTCAAGGCGGACGTGTTCGAACGCGTTTCCGCCGAGACCGGTGACAGTGCCAGCATCAGGGACCGCGCCCGTGCCATGTGGCTGGGCATGTGGAATACCTATTGCCACGACCTGCCCGCCTTCACCTTCGGCCAGCGTTTCGGTGAAAGTGCCCTGTCCAGCCAGGAAGGCGGCACCGCCCATGAACGCATCATGGATCACCTGTGCGCCATCATCAAAGACGGCCAGGTCTCCGGAGAAATCCGCGATCTTCCGCGTGATGTTCTTGTCGCCTTCTTTTTCCCGCCCATGATGGCGATGCTCAAACAGTTCAACCAGGGCAAGACCTGGTCGCAAGCCGAAATCGACGCAGCGATCGGTGCCGCCTGGCAAGCCTGGGCGGTGCCGGGGCAAACCTAGCCACGCGCAGTCCCAGCTCCTCGCCTCCCTCTCGCGACGCTCACAACCTAGTGATAGGTAGGCATCTTGTGCGTTATACTGGGGCTCACCATCTGCCCCTCGAACCACAATCGCAGGGAGCCCATCCATGACCCGGGAATACGACATCATCATCATCGGCGGCGGCAATGCAGGTTTCGGCGCCTCGGCACCGCTGGCAGAAGCCGGCAAGCGTATCGCCTTTATCGAAGAGCTGGACTTTGGCGGCACCTGCCCCAATCGCGGCTGTACACCCAAAAAGGTCCTGGTCGCGGCAGCTGCTTCGCTCGACACCATCGCCAAGGCTTCAGCTCACGGCATTTCGGTTGGCGATGTGAAGCTGGACTGGAAAGCACTGATCGAGCGCAAGAATGACATGATCAGCTTTATTCCGGGCGCCATGGGGGATCTCGCGGCCAAGCGCGGCGATGTCTATCGCGGCCACGCCAGATTCACCGGCCGCAATTCGGTCCGTGTCGGCGACACCGAGCTGACGGCTGAACACATCATCATCGCGACCGGATCGAAAACCCGTCCCCTGCCGATCCCGGGTGCGGAACTCCTGATGACCTCCGATGACGTTCTGTCAGACACACACCAGCCGGAAAGCGTTGTCTTCATCGGCGGTGGTGTGATTGCGCTGGAGTTCAGCCATGTCTATGCCCGCGCCGGCACCCAAGTCACCATCCTGGAACTCGCTCCGCAGCTTCTGCCGCGGCTGGACGCGGACGCCGTCGCCATGTTGCAGGCCGAGACCGAGCGCCTGGGTGTGGAGGTTCACACCGGTGTGGGTGTCAATGAGGTCCGCCGTGCAGATGACGGTCTGGAAGTCGTATTTGAAAAGGATGGCGAAACCATCGTGCTGGCTGCGGAACGGGTCATCAATGGTGCCGGCCGCATGGCCAATGTCGATACGCTGGATCTGGACAAGGCCGGCATCACGCATGACGGCATCCGCATCGAAATCCACCCGCACCTGCAATCCACCAGCAATCCGGCGATCTGGGTGGCTGGTGATGCGCTGGTCCACACGGCCCAGCTTTCCCCCTTCGCGACCCATGAGGGTCAGATCGTGGCGCGCAACATCCTGACCGGCAGCACCGAGGCTCCGGACTATTTCGCGGTCCCGAATTCCGTCTACACCGTACCGAGTTTCGCCAGTGTCGGCCTCACCGAGACCCAGGCGCAGGAAAGCATCGGCAATCTGCGCGTTGCCGTGAATGACATGACCGGCTGGCTCTCCGGCAAGTCCTATGCGGAAAGCCTGGCCTGGTCGAAAATCCTCATCGATGAGGACAGCGACCAGATTGTCGGTGCCCACCTACTCGGTCACCACGCGGACGACATCATCCACATCCTGTCCTTTGCCATGAAACACAGGGTGAGTGTCAGCGAGATCAAGTCAACAATCTTCGCCTATCCGAGCTTCTCCTCGGATATCAAGAACCTGCTCTAGGAAGAACAGCGCGGGGCCGTCAGGCCTCGCGTGCCTGTTTGTAGATCGGCTTGGCCCAGCGACGATGGACCCAGAACCATTGTTCCGGGGCCTTGCGCACCTCTGCCTCGACCCACTGATTGATGCGCGCGACAGTCTCGACAATGGCCTCGGCCTTGTCGGGATTGTCGGACAGTTCGATCGGGTCATGGACCTCGACCTGGAAGTTCGCGCCGCCTGTGCGGCGAACCGAGATCGGTGTCAGCGGTGCATTGTAGCGCATGGCCAGACGTGTCGGCCCCGGTGCCGTCATCGAGGGATACCCGAAAAACGGTGCTTCCACGCCGTCATTCATCTTCTGATCGTTCATCAGCGCGACGGACTCACCCCGCTTCAGCGCATTCATCAGCGCCTTGGCACCATCGCCGCCCTTGGCGGTCAGCGTCTTGACGCCGTAATCCTTGCGCGTCGCGGCTATGCGCTCATCGATCAGCGGATTATTGGCGGCGCGATAAGTGATGTGGCAGGGCAGTCCGGTCTGGCTGATCGCCGCGGCCGCGATCTCCCAGTTGGAGTGGTGCATGGAGATGATGACCAGCGGGCGGCCTTCATCCCGTGCCTTTTCCAGCTTCTCGCGGCCGATGAACTCGACACGCTCGTCAAACTCTGGTCCGGCGAACACGCCCAGATGCGGCATTTCTCCGCCCAGACGCCCAAAATTATCCCACATACCGCGCAGCAGGCGGTCGATTTCCATCGGCTCGGCATCGGGGAAACAGCGCTGCATGTTCACACGTGCCACCTTGTGAACAGAGGTCATCGGTCCGATACGCTGCAACAGCGCGCCCGCCGCATCCGACGCCCTGTCGATGCCCTTGACCTTGTACCAGGCCAGATAGGCGTCCCAGGCCATCGCCTGCAGGCGCCAGCTGATACGCGTCATCACGGATGGCTGAGGGATAACTTCGCTCATGAACAGGATTTAGCGGGCCGACGGCCTGGCGTCCACAATGTCGAGCAATAACGCATCCAGCGCGGCCGGATTGGCGAAACGCGCCTCCACCGGCCAGGCCCGTATGTCCTTGCGCGCATCAGGTGGCAGGCGCACCCAGTCCTTCTCGGTGGTGATCAGCTGCGCCTCATGGCTGGCGGCGTGTTCGCGCAGATAGGCCAGGTCCCGCTGCGAATAGGGGTGATGGTCCGGGAAATCGAGCCCGTCCGTCAGCTCTGCCCCGGCTGCTTCCAGGGCATCGAAGAATTTCTGCGGGCGACCGATACCGGCAAAGGCCAGCAATCGCCCCTTTGGCGGCGCTTCGCGGGGCTCCAGCCAGGCTTGCAGAACCGGGATTTCCAGATCGCTCAACTGCAGGCGTTCATAATTGGGCACAGCGTCCTGATCCGGGGTCATCACGATGACCGCATCCGCGCGCGCCAGCCCCACCGGAACGGGCTCCCGCAACGGGCCTGCCGGAAAAACAAGATTGCCCCCCCAGCCGGCCACACTGTCGATGACGACGATGGAAAGTGTCTTTTTCAGGCTGGGATTCTGATGACCATCATCCATGACGATGACATCAATTCCGGCTTCCACAGCGGCGTGTGCGCCTTCCACCCGGTCGCGAGAGATCCAGACGCGCGCATCACGGGCCAGAAGGCGCGGCTCGTCACCAACCTGGGCTGCCGTGTGGTCGTCAAGCACCTCAAGCGGACCGGCCTCGGAACCACCATAGCCCCGGCTCAGCGCGCACGGATTGCAGTCGAGCTCCTCCAGGCGGCGCAGAATACTCTGGACCACCGGCGTCTTGCCCGTTCCGCCAAGGGTGATGTTGCCGACGCAGATAACCGGAGCGCCCGGATCGACGGGTTCCGTCCGGCGGATCCGGCGTGCAACCGCCCAGGCGTAGATCCGTCCCAGCGGCGACAACAGCGCCCGTGTCAGGGCACCGGACCCGCGTCCGCCATCGGTTCTCCAGAATGCCGGCTCCCTCACGCCTCGGCCTCCTCGTCAAGCAGACCCAGCAGGGCCGATACCGTCTGGGCAAGCGCACCACCAGACAGCTGGCGCACTGCTGTCATGCCCTGCTCTGCGGTTGGGCTATGATGCTCCCAGATGCTCTCGACCGCTTCTGAAAGCGTCAATGCATCATCCACAAAGGTCACCGCGTTTTCAGTACGGTAGGCGTCGAAAACGTCCTGGAAACTGGCCACATGCTCTCCGGAGACCACGGCCGACCCGAGCTGGCTGGCCTCGATCGGGTTATGACCACCAATTCCGCGGATCAGGCTGCCGCCAATAAACGAGGCCGGCGCGCTGGAATACCACAGCGCCATCTCTCCCAGCGTATCTGCCAGCCAGACATCACAGGATGTGTCCGGGGTTTCATCCCGGGAGCGCCGCGCCCATTTGTGATCATGACGCGTCATCAGCTTCTCGATCTCCTCGGCCCGTTCCGGATGGCGCGGGGCCAGGATCAGCAGGCTGTTGGGATGTCGCGCCTTGAGCAAGGCATTGGCGGCCAGGGCGATACCATCCTCACCGGAATGGGTAGAGGCGGCGAGCCAGATCGGACGGCCCGCAAGCGCAACACGCACCCGCGAAAGCTCATGCGGATCGGGCGGCATGGGTTTGGCTTCCAGCTTGATATTGCCGACAAGGTCGAGTGGTTCTCTCCCCAGTAGGTCAGAGAGCCCGGCACGCGTGCGCTCATCCGCCGGCCCGATCCAGGAGAAACAGCCCAACAGATAACGCGCACTCTCGCGACGGCGACGCCAGCTCCTGAGCGATTTCTCATTCATCCGCGCATTGACCAGCGCCAACGGGATGTCGCGCTGGCGGATGGCGGAGATCAGGTTCGGCCAGAGCTCGGATTCAGCGAATACCACCAGGTCCGGCGACCAGTGGTCAAGAAAACCCGCGACAGCCGATGGCGTATCGAGCGGGACAAACTGATGGACAGCGGTCGATGGCAAGCGGTCTGCCATCATGTTAGCCGAGGTGACCGTGCCAGTGGTAACAACAAAACGCAGATCGGGACGCTGACCGCACAGCTCGTCCACCAGGCTGGCCAGGACCAAGCTCTCGCCCACGCTCGCCCCGTGCAGCCAGATCAGAGGGCCTTCCGGTCGTCGCTCGACCGGCTTCCCCAGCCGTTCATGCAGGCGCGAAGCATCTTCCTTGCCCGCCCTGACCCGTCGCTTGAGCACCAATTCGGAGAACGGTGTCAGGGCCCGCATCAACAGCCGATACCAGCGGAGCGAGGCGGGAAGGCTCATGCAGGGATCTCGTCCGGCCGGTTGGTCGAACGCCTTTGCTCGTCCGGTCGCACGATCTCGCCGCCGGCCGCCTCGTCCGCTTCCAGCGACAGGCGGTTCATCTGCTCTTCCATCTCCGCACGGGCTGCTTCCAGGTCTTCCTGGGTCGCATCCCTGGCCACATAGATCGGGTCACCCCAGACAATCACACCCTTGGTGAAAAAACTTGGCAGGTAATGTTTGTCCCAGGACTTGTGGATGATGGTCTTGCGACGGCTGGACCAGGTGAAGGGCACAATCGGCGCGCCGGTGTCCCGGGCCAGCCGCACCGGGCCATAGCTTGCTCGCATGCGCGGGCCGCGCGGCCCGTCCGGCGTGACCGCACCGCTTCCACCGTTTTCAATATGGCGCAGAACCTCGCGGTAGGCCTTGCTGCCCCCCTTGTCGGATCCCGGCTTGTTCGGATTGTGCGAGGAGCCGCGTGCCAGCTTGACGCCGTAATACTTCACCAGGCGTGCCCCAAATTCCGCGTCGCGGGACCGCGAGGCGACCGCCATCATGCGCGAATAATTCCGATGCCAGCCTTCCAGCGCCATCAGGATGCGACCATGCCAGATCACACCAATAATCGGGATATTCTCGGCATGCACCTTGTCGATGAACTCGGCATTGCGCACTTCCCAGCGGATAGAGCGGCGAACGGTTTCAATATAGAGGAAGACAAGAAAGGCGATGACTTCTTGCATCCAGGCCTGAGCCAGCAAACGTTTCAACATGATGTACCTTGCTCGCTCCCAATCGCGCGAAGGTCAAGAGTAGCGCGCGGTTGCATGCGCGTCTTCATCAGCCTAAATCCGGCAGAGGGAGAATGGAACCATCATGAGCTACGACCTGAGCAACCCGGAAGACCGCAAACGCGCCTGGAGTGATTATCTCTGGAAGGATCACGGCATCCTGCGCCAGCGCTTTCACAATATGCACGAGGTCGGTGGCGGCATGTGGCGCGGCAACCAGCCCTCGCCCGAACGCCTGGAATGGCTCAAGGAACAGGGTTTCACGACCATTCTCAATATCCGCGGAACTCAGCCGGGCGTAAGCTATTATGATCTGGAGAAGGAAGCCTGCGAAAAGCTCGGCCTGGAAATGATCGACATGCCGTTCGGCTCTCGCGAGGCGCCCTATCTTGATCGCATGCAACGCGCGAAGAAGATTTTCGAATCGATTGCGTATCCCGCCTTCCTTCACTGCAAGTCAGGCGCGGACCGGGCCGGGTTGATGTCGGTTCTCTTCCGGCTGATTCATCTTAAAATGCCCTATGATGAGGCGATCACTCATCTCTCCCTTAAGTATCTGCACGTTAAGGCCGGGAAGACCGGGGTGCTCGACCACTTCTTCGAGACATACCGGCTGTACAACGAATCGAATCCGATCGAATTCTGGGACTGGGTCGAGAATGTCTACGACCGAGATGCAGTGCAGTCCGAATTCATGGCGAGCTGGTGGGGTAACCTACTGACAGAGCGTATTCTTCGTCGCGAATAACGCCCCGCTGATTCTTTATAACCTACTGAATCATCAGATATGACGCCACCTTTCCACAGGCATCCGTCACATTAACACCTGTTAACCACGTTGGCGTCTTCCCCTGACCCGACGTGCGGGACTGGGAGACGGGCAATGCGTGATCTGGCTATCAAGGGTGAAAGAACAAGCGGACGGCTGGAGCGGCTGAACTTTGTTCTCTCACGAGAGAGCTGTCAGGGATTTCTGCAAGCCTTTGTCAGACACACGGCCGAGCTGTTCGACGCGGACAGGATCTATGTCGGACGCACCGATGTCGCCCACCGCTACATCCGCACCCTCCACGTGATGACGAACAAGAAGCCGGCCGGGAACTTCTGCTACCCCATCGTTGGCACCCCCTGCGAGGAAGTTCTGCGTGTTGGTGCGGCGATCCATGATGACCAGGTCACAGCCCTGTTTCCCAAAGACATCATCCTGGAACAGATGGGTATCCGCGGCTATGTCGCGATGCCGCTCTTCCAGGGCGCACAATCGATCGGCATCATCGTCGCCCAATTCAAGCGCGCGATCGATCATGCGGCCGAATTGCTGGCAGTCTTCAATCATTACAAGCGTCGCTTGACCGGCGACATCCTGACCATCGAGTCCGGCGAACGCGCCGCGCTCGCCATGAAGGGAACGTCGGACGGGATTATCGACTGGTGCCTGGAAACGGATCAGGTCTATCTCTCGGCGCGGGCACGTGAACTCCTGGGCTATCAGTCCCGCGAATTCACCGCCGGCTCCGACGCGTTCAAGACTCTCCTCCATCGCGACGACCGCAACCGTTTCCAGGCTGCCCAGCAACGCCATTTCGACACAGGCGGCCCGTTCGACATGACGGCGCGCATGAAAGTTGTCGGCGGCACCTATCGCTGGTTCCGCCTGCGTGGCGAAGCCGTGCGAACGCCCGATGGCGATCCAAGCCGTTTTGTCGGCGCGATGACCGATATCCATGACCTCGTGGAAGCCCGCCAGCAAGCGACCGAAGCCAGCCGCGCCAAATCGAAATTCCTGGCCACGATGAGCCACGAGATCCGCACACCCATGAACGGTGTGCTGGGCATGTCCAGCCTGCTCGCCAGCACAGAACTGTCCGAATCCCAGGGCGAGATGGTCGACCTCATTCACCGCTCCGGTGAGACCCTGCTGGATATACTCAACGATATTCTGGACCTGGCCAATATCGAGAATGGCCGGTTCGAGGTCGAGGACGCGACCTATAATCCGTCTGAACTGGTGCAAAGCGTCACCGGTCCTTATCGCATGAAGGCCAGAGAGAAAGGCCTCAACATGCATGTCGAGATCGACCCCTGCGCGGACCGTGAGGCCATTGGCGATCCAGCGCGCATACGACAGATCCTGTCCAATCTCCTCTCCAATGCCGTCAAATTCACCGAACGCGGCGAGATCCGGGTGAAATGCCTGACCTCCCAGATGGAAACCGGCGAGCACAAGATCATGCTGGAAGTTGCCGACACCGGCATCGGAATGGATGGCGATCTGGTCAATCGCATCTTCATGCCCTTCAGCCAGGCGGAATCCGAGCTGGCGCGCAAGAATGGCGGCACCGGACTGGGCCTGGCCATTGCCAAGAAACTGGCTGAGCTGATGGGCGGGGATATCTCGGTGGAAAGTGCGCCGGGCGCCGGTTCGGTGTTCTCGGTGGAACTGCCCGAGGGTCGCAACACGGATATCCTGACGACCGCAGCCGAGTAACTACTCGTACTGCTGCCCGAACTGCATCTGGCTCAGGCGGGCATAGACCCCGCCCTTGTCGACCAGGGCGTCGTGCTGACCCTGTTCACAGACCTCGCCATCCTGCATCACATAGATCCAGTCCGCATTGCGAACGGTCGAGAGACGGTGCGCGATGACAATCGTGGTGCGCCCCTCGGATAGACGATCCAGCGCGTTCTGAACGCGTTTCTCGGACTGTGTGTCCAGTGCGCTGGTAGCCTCATCCAGCAAGAGGATGGGCGCGTCCTTGAGAATGGCCCGGGCAATCGAGATGCGCTGTCGCTGGCCACCGGACAGATTGCCACCACGCGGACCAACCGGGCTGGCATAACCCTCCGGCAGCTCCATGATGAAGTCATGGGCGTCAGCAGCCCTGGCCGCGGCCTCGATCTCCTCATCACTCGCATCCAGACGGCCAAACGCAATATTGGCCCGTACGCTGTCATCGAACAGGGTCACATCCTGGCTGACCAGGGCCATGGCACGGCGCAGGCTGGCAAGCGATACCGCGCGAATGTCCTGACCATCAATCTGCAACAGCCCAGACGAGACGTCATAAAGCCTTGGGATGAGGTTGATGATCGTCGATTTGCCTGAACCCGATGCACCAACAAGAGCGATGGTTTGGCCAGGCTCGGCCTTGAGCGACACCTCCCGCAAAGCAGTCGTGCCATCGGGGTAGTTGAAGCTGACGGCATCCAGCGTCACACCGCCCTGGCTGACCCTTAGTGCCGGAGCTTCCAGCGCCGGCTTGATGCTGTCAGGCTCGTCGAGCACGGCGAAAATCCGTTCGAGAACTGCAAAGCCTTCCTGCACGACCGCGTTCAGCGTTCCAATGGCGCGAATCGCCGGGGACATCACGCCCAGCGCGGTCAGGATGCCCATCAGATTGCCGATGGACGTCGCACCATCAATCAGGCGCCAGCCGGCAAAACCGACAAGACCTGCCAGGGCCAGACCGCCAACGACTTCCAGGATGGGGTCAACACGGGCGCGGTTCTCGGTAATGCGGAAGAGGAATTTGAGGCGTTCCAGGAACGACGTGCGAGCCCTATCGGTCTCGTAGTCTTCCAGGCCATAGGTCTTGACCATGCGCGCGCCGGAAAAACTCTCTTCAAGCTGGCTGGTAACAGCGCCCATCTGCGACTGGGCATCAGCAGACGTCTTGCGCAGTTTCTGGCCTATGTGAACGACCGGGTAGAAGGCGATCGGATAGACCACCAGGATCATCGCCGTCAGCATCCAGTCCAGATAGATCATCCAGGCAATCGCCGCGAAAACAGTCAGGACATCGCGCGCAAGATTATTTGCCAGGCGCACAAGGGTCTCACGGAGCAACGTGATGTCATTGGTAAAACGTGAGACCAGCGCGCCAACCGGCTCGGACGTCAGTCTCGCAAAATCGGCATGCATGAAACGCGCGAACATCGCATTCTGCATGTCCTGCATCACGGTTAGCGCAATGCGGTTGGTCAGGACGGTTTGGCCATACAGGCTGAGCGCCCGGATCGTGGTCAGCACGACAATGACCAGAGGCGCCGAGGGGAAGAAGGACGGGTCACGCTGTTCAAGCAGATCAAACGTCCAGGCAATCAAACCGGCGTAACTCGCAGCGGCCAGCGCAGTGACCACGGCAAGAACCAGCGCTCCGACAAGAAGCGCTGGCCTGGTCGTCACCCAGTCCTGCCAGAGACGTTTCCCCAGCTGCCAAGTGGAAGTGCGAGCCGTGTCACTCAAGGTGTCAGACTATTTGCCGGTCTGCGGTTCGAGCAGCTTGTGCGCGTGGATGATGAAATAGCGCATGTGGGCATTGTCGACCGTACGCTGGGCTGCACCTTTCCAGGCGGCTCGTGCTTCTTCATACGTGCCGAAAGCACCGACAAAATCGACTTCTTCCAGATCCTTGAACTCGCAATTGTCCGGGGTCACACACGCCAGCTCGCCACCGATGACGAGGTGAAGCAGCTGTTGGTTCAGTTCATTGTCTTTTTTCATCTCAGCCCTCTTGGGATTGAAGCTTAGAGCCCGCCGACGGACATTGCGTCGACCAGCACACTGGGAGAATTGATGGAACCGCGGAATTCTAGGTCACTCGCCGGAACAAGCCGCGCAAAGATTTCGGTCAGATTACCGGCCACGGTGATCTCGCTCACCGGATAGGTCATGACGCCGTTCTCGATGCGATAACCGGAGACACCGACAGACCAGTCGCCGGTATTGGAATTGAGTGAGGGACCGAACATCTCCATCACGACAATACCGTCGGAAATACCACCGATCAGCGCGTCCCGGCTCTTGGCACCGGCTTCCAGATGCAGGTTGGTTGGTCCGGCGCCCGGTGGACCACCCATGCTGCGCCGCGCGTGTCCGGTCGGCGCCAGCTCGAGCTGGCGCGCAGCAGCGGAATTGAGGAACCAGGTTGTCAGACGACCATTATCGATGATGCGACTGGCGCGGTTGACCGTGCCCTCGCCATCAAAGGGCGCAGAGCCATGACCCCAGTCGCGGTGCGGCTCGTCATGAATGGTGATACCGTCAGCGAAGACCTGTTCACCCATTTTCTCGCGCAGGAAGGAAACGCCGCGCGCCACTGCCGGCCCGGAAATGGCACCACACAGGGCGCTGAGGAAGGTCGAGGCAACACGGCGATCAAACACCACCGGCAGGCTGCCGCTATCGATCTTGCGCGGACCGACACGACGGGCCGTGCGCTCGCCGGCCTCGATACCGATCTCGCCGGTTGCGCGAAGATCCGCTGGGCGCCGCGCACTTGTCGCGGAATAGTCGCGCTCCATCGCTCCGTCCTTTTCGGCGATGACACTGGCGCCGTAGGAAAAGACGCTCTTGCGCCAACCCTGGTTGAAACCGGTGGACGTGGCATAGGCAGCCGCCCCCTGACCAAAACTGGCAAAGGCACTGTCGGTCATGGAGACACCGTCAACACCGCGCGCAGCTGTCTCGACCTCTATGGCGCGGGCTTCCAGATCCTGCGGTGACCAGACGGTGTCGTCGAACAGCTGGATTTCCGGCGGGTTGTCGCACAGGCGCTCAGCTTCCGCGAGGGCCGAGAAAGGATCCTCCGGCGCCACACGTGCCATGGCGACAGCTCGCTCGATGGACTGATTCCGGCCATCTGACGACAGGTCAGAGAAAGCAACACCGGCCTGTTGCTTGCCGATAAAGACGCGTACGCCGGCATCCAGGCTTTCCGAGCCCTCGATATCCTCGAGATTGCCGTCACGGACGGACAGCTCGGTATTGCGGGATTCGCTGACCGAGGCCTCGGCAGCATCGGCGCCGGCCTTCATCGCCCGCTCGATCAGATCGGCAGCGATATCCTGGAGGCGTTGTTTGTCAGGTGAAGTCATCGATTTGGTCATGCCTCGGCTATAGCCCTCTGCCCGTGCCTACTGCAATGCCGGAATGAAGGGCGTCAGCACCAGGAGGACCGCCATGCCCAACAGGCTCAGCCAGGTGATCAAGGTGCCGTAGAAACGCCCGAAGGAACGTCCCGGCTGGGTGAGCAGGCCGTGGGCGTGGGTCAGTCGACCAAAGGTCAAGGCTACGCCAAAACCGTGCAGGACAAGCGCAGAAGCACCGGTCAGCGCCAGAAGGGTGAGCGCGAGCAGGCCCGGCACCGCATTTTCAAGACAGTTCGCCTGTGCCCGGACGGCCTGTTCAAGATCGGCATCAGATCCTATACCGAGGCTGATGGATGTGCGGCGGCGATGCCGTACGACATTCGCAGCAAGGAAAATCATCAGGAGAAGGTTCAGGCCGGCATAAAGGCCGACTGCCTGGATCTCGGTCATTGGGATACGTCCTCTTCCTCAACTGGATTCTTCAGGGCTTCACGAATGGCATCGGCCAGGGCAGCAGGTTCCTGCGCACCGGAAACAGCGAACTGGCCGTTGAAAATATAGGTGGGAACGCCCGAGACACCGAGCTTGCGGTAGAACATCTCCTCGTCCCAGACCGCTTTCTCGTCACGATCAGAGGACAACAGGTCCTCGATGATCGGACGGTCCAGACCTGCCGCCTCGGCACAGGCCGCCAGCACTGCCGGATCGCCGATATCCTCGGTGCGTCTGAAGAAGGCCTCGAACAATTCCTCGGCCATGGCCTCTGCCTTGCCCTGGCCGGAAGCCCAGCGCATCAGGCGATGGGCGTTGAGCGTGTTCGGACGGGTCTTGATATCGTCAAAGCGGAACGCGATCCCGGCATCCGGCGCGGCAGCTTCCAGATACTCGCGCATCTGCTTCCAGCGCTCGGCATGCTCGCCGGAGAATTTCGCCTTCATGTAATCGCGATAGGGGCGCCCCTCGCGGGCGATGGTCGGATCCAGCTGATAGGGACGCCAGGTCGTTTCAACCTTGATGTCGGGCACCTGTTTCAGGGCCGCATCCCAGTTTCTCTTGCCCAGCCAGCACCAGGGGCAGACAAAATCAGCGACAATGTCGACGGAGACGGTTTTGCTCATGCCCGTCAGTTAGGATGTTTCGGAGAAAAATGCGAGGACTGATACAGGTTTGCCGGACGGCCCCGGGTGGGGCGATCATCCCCTCCTGTGGACTACACGCCAATGGAGACTACGAAGGGGGATGATGCCCACCGGCCACCCGGACCGGATGCGATCAGACGGTTATGTCGAGAAGTGTGTCCGTCATCTCGCTGGTAACTCGAACCATGGCTGTGGCAGCACCGTGTGCGGCCTCGGCCTTCTTTACGGCGATGCTCGCCTGAATAACGTCTTCGCCCTGGGCCGCTTTCTCGACCACATTCCTCGCCGCAGCGCTGAACTGGGCCTCGGCGGCTAACATGCCGGAAACGGCGGTATTGAAGGCGATGCTCATGACAATAAGTAAGACACCGCTCCCGCTGCAATGCGAGCGGGAAGTGCGCAAAGGGTTAAGGGATACTTAGCAAGTTCATTTGACCCTTGGGCACGATTCAAGTCTCTTCATGCTCCCGGAGCTATCCACCCTAATCGCGAGGAACCTATGTCGGGCGATACACTGAAAGTCGAATTCGAGTTGAGCGAGAGCGACCTGGCCTTTTTCAAGGAGCGTCTGGACAAGGCTCGCGACAATCGTGCGGATGATGAGCAGATGGTCATCGAGGGCATTGCCGCGATGAAGAAGGAAGCCATCGCTGCCAACCCGCCGAAATTTGTCACCGAGCGCCTGGAAAAGCTCGATCCGCTTGTCGCCATGGTGCGCGACGAGGACTGGAAACTCTCCGGTGAGGACCGCAAGCGTGTGCTCGACGCCCTCGCATATTTTGCAGATCCGGACGACCTGATACCCGATGGCATCCCCGGCATCGGCTATATCGACGACGCGATCATGATCGACCTGGTCAGCGCAGGTCTGGCGCCTGAACTGGATGCCTATGCCGACTTTGTCGCGCACCGCGAGGATCTCGCTGAAGGTGGCGATGAAGAGGACAAGCCGACGCTGGAAGAAGCGCGCAAGGTCATGCAGTCACGCATGCACCGCCGCCGCAAGCGTTCCCGCTCCCTGTCCGGCGGTTTTGGTGGCGGCCCCGGTTTCGCGATCCGCTACTTTTAGGATCTAGACCGCTCTGAGCTGGGGTTGGCGGGTTTTCAGATACTCGCCGACCCCGCGCGCAGCCTGTCGAATACGCTGTTCATTCTCGACCAGCGCCAGGCGCACATACCCTTCCCCATGCTCTCCGAACCCGATGCCCGGCGCCACGGCGACCCCGGCATGCTCCATCAGCGCCTTGGAAAAGGCCAGTGAGCCCATATCCTCGAACCCCTTGGGCAATGGCGCCCAGGCAAACATAGAGGCTTCCGGCGACGGAATATCCCAGCCCACGCGGGCAAAACTCTCCACCAGAACATCGCGGCGGTGTTTGTAGATGGCGCAGGTCTCTTCGACACAATCCTGGGGACCGTCGAGCGCGGCACAGGCAGCCACCTGCACCGGCGTATAGGCACCATAGTCGAGATAGGACTTCACGCGTGCAAGCGCAGCTACCAGCCGTTCCGAACCCGCTGCAAAACCGACCCGGAAACCGGCCATGGAATAGGTCTTGGACATCGAGGTGAACTCGATCGTGCGCTCCCGGGCACCCTCGACCTGCAACATGGACGGGCTCGGCTCGTCACCGAAATAGATCTCTGAATAGGCCAGATCCGACAGGATGAGCAGGTCGTGTTTCTGCGCGAACTCCACCACGTCCTCGTAGAATTCCAGGCTCGCCGTCTGTGCAGTCGGATTGGAGGGATAACAGATCACAACGGCAATCGGCTTGGGCACGGTGTGGTTCACCGCATGCTCCAGCCCGCGCAGATACTCCTCCGGGCTCGGCGCCTCGACGTGACGGATCGTTCCGCCGGCAATCAGAAAACCGAATGTGTGGATGGGATAGGAGGGGCTGGGCGCAAGGATAACGTCACCCGGGGCGGTGATGGCCTGCGCCAGATTGGCGAAGCCCTCCTTGCTGCCCAGCGTGACGATCGTTTCCGTGTCCGGATCAAGCTTCACGCCGAAGCGTCGTTCATAATAGCGCGAATGCGCCTTGCGCAGGCCGGGAATGCCGCGCGAAGCGGAATAGCGA
The DNA here is from genome assembly GCF_047123815.1 of Maricaulis sp. MIT060901. Classification (NCBI taxonomy): domain Bacteria; kingdom Pseudomonadati; phylum Pseudomonadota; class Alphaproteobacteria; order Maricaulales; family Maricaulaceae; genus Maricaulis; species Maricaulis sp. MIT060901. The sequence continues at coordinate 2,291,621 of NZ_CP138920.1, read as the reverse complement.
TTGGTGCGCGGCGCCTCTGCCGTCTCTTTCAGCTTGTCGAGAATATGCTGTGGCGTGGGCAAATCGGGATTTCCCATGCCGAAATCGATGATATCCGCACCATTTGACCGCAATTTTGCCTTCAGACGATTGACTTCTTCGAAAACATAGGGAGGAAGGCGCTTTGTTCGGTGAAATTCCATCGATAAATCTCTGCAAACAGGAATATTTTCCATAAAGCGCCTCCTTCTCCACGAAGGCAATAGCCTAGTGACAGGATCGGGCGGCAAATCGACAGGTTGTTGCTGAGATTGTGGCCACATAAAAATGCCTCCGGGGTGCGGACCCCGGATGCTTGATCTGGCCGGCCTGGTGCGGGAGGGACGACCGGCCAGGTCGGGATTATTCGCAACCCTCGAAATGAGCCGTAAGAAGAGCCGCCCACTCGGCTTCGCCACCATCGCTGATATCGAGCAAACGCAGGCGGAAGTCTGTATATCCAGGATGATTGGGTACCGGCATGACCGCGTCGACCACATGGCCATCTTCCGCATCGAGCCAGAGACGCCCCTCTTCGCCTGTTGACAGTTCAATCTCAAATGCCGACCCGGTCAGGCGGTATTCCAGACTGGTCACACCCAGGTGCTGGGCCTGACCCTCGAATTCAGCACTGACGTCTCCCATCCAGTAGAACGGGTCCGGCGCCGACGGGTCGGCCCAAAGCAGGGCCATTCCGAATTCGAAACCCGCTTGCGGATTATCCAGGTGCGGCGTTGCGACGGTGAAACTGGCAAGGTCGAAATCGAACAACGTCCAGTTCGGCTGTTGGATCTGCGCCTCATTGCGGATCTCCATGTCCGGCAATTGCACCAGCATATCCACCTGCCCCGTTTCCTCGTTCCGCTCGAGAAAGGCAAAATCGAAGTGCTGGGCATTCGGCTGCAGCTGCCCACCGGTGATTACCGGAGCGGTGAGTGTGTCCAGATCCAGCGTCGCGGTGACGAGAGCCGCACGGCGACACAGCCCGTTTTCCTTGTACACCGCAACCTCGGTCGCACTACGACGGAAAATGGTGATGCGCTCATCCAGCGTGCCATCAGTGTTGGAGCGCTCGTAGTAATAGATCCGGCCAATGCGGTCATCACTGGCGTCGTAGGTCCAGGGATTCTCAGCCTGGGCGCAGGCGGTCAGACAGGCGGCACCGGTTGCGGCGCCCAGCAGGATGTTCTTGAGGGACATGTCAGTCTCCGTTGATGGTATTGAAGGCGGCGTCGAGCACGGCGTCGGAGCCGGTGGCGTAGTCCGCAAAGGTGTAGGGGATAGCGATATCAGGCGCGCGGAAGCGACGGTCATCGCCCGGAAATGAGGTCTGGTAGTATTCGCTGGCGTGAATGATCGGCAGCATGGAATTCGGCGTCACGAAGATATTCGTCTCGCCATAGTGATTAGGCCGATCCGCTGTCCCCTGGCCGATGAAGATCGCTTGCGTTCGCTACTCCAGCGACGAGACCAGCATAACGGCAGCAGAATGGGTGGAACGACTGGTCAGCACCATCAACCGGCCGTCGCGATTCAGGATCTCGCTTTCAGCCAGGGCATCGATAAAGCCGTCATTGCGCGAACCATCGCCACCAAGACAGCGACGAAGGTCAATAATCAGGGCGGGAGCATTACGGGCCTCGGCCTGGGCGACAGCCGCCTCGGCGAGCCCTGCAAAACTCTGCCCCTCCCAGTCGCGGATCTCGGTGAACTGGGGATAGGTCGCGTCTTCCAGCTCCGCGATGCGGTAAGCGCCGTCGAAAGCCTCCTGCCAGTACGGCTGGTCAGCGCTGGCCGTGCGCCAGCCCTGCTGCCCCATCGGGCCGTCATCCATGGAGAACACCCAGTTGTAGATCGCATCTGCTGGCAGGGCCTCGAGCGAAACCGTGCGGCCGTCGGCCACCTCCAGCTGTACGGTCTCATCGGCCAGTCCCAGCGCCTGTAACACTTCGATCTGCATCAGCCATTCAGCGACAAACTCGCGGGCGAAATTGGTCGCGTCGGCGGGCAAAAGTTCCATCACCCGCGCGATCGCTTCCTCGGCAGCAACATCGCCAAACGCGGTCACGCGTGCACCGAGCATCGCGTTCTGTGTTTCACCGGCCCCAGCGACATAAAGCCCGTCATCGAACAATTCGAAACGCACCGGCAACGAGGAGAACCCTGGTCCCGGCGGCAAGCCATCGAACGGCAACCGGTACATCGGCATCCAGGTATGGCCATCCCCGACCAGCGCGACGACACGGGCAAAACCGGTAACGCGCTCCGCCCGGCTCATTTCCGGCAATTCAGCCCGATAGGCAGCGACCGCGGCTTCGAAATCTTCGCGCGACGTATGAAAATAGGGATTGTCGTGTTCCGCGTGCAGCACTTCCAGGAAGGCGGTCATGTCCGCCTGCCAGGGCGTGTCGTCAGTCTGCGCTGCAGCCGCACCGGCAGTGCTCATTGCGAGCGCCAGCACGCTGGTGGTCAAAAATCGGGACATCGAAACTCCTTCCAGTACCCGGGCCACCGCAAAAATGGACCCCAGTCCAATTTGCGATCTGACCCTTTGATGTACTCAGGTCCAAGTTTGGATGCAGATTTCTGCAGTTATTTTTCGATTCCACGAAAAAGTGTTTGGAAACGCGACTTTAGATCCGAAGACAAATCAGAGACCTGACCACGATTGACCCAGTCATGCGCGGTCACGGTCAGAAGACCCACCCACATATCGGCCAGGAAATCCACATCCAGCCCGGGATCGATCTCGCCCTCGCGCTGGCCGTGGCGGATGATGTCGGCGAAAAACAATTGCAGCTCATCATCCAGTTCTGCCTCGGTCGCGGCCAGCGGGCCATGCCCCATCGCCAGCGAGGCAACATGGATGATGATGTCCTTGTTGGCGTGCGCACCGCGCCCCATAGCCTCCAGCACAAAAACCAGCCGTGCCCAGGCGCTGTTACCGGTCTGCTGACCGGCCTCGCGCAGGACCTGTCGGGTAAAACGCTCGAACCACTCGCCGAGAACAGCCAACTTCGCCGGGAAGTGATTGAAGACACTTGCCCGGGCGACGCCCGCCCCCTTGGCGATATCGGTCATGGTGACTTCGTCATAGCCGCGCTCGCGGATCAGCTCGATCGCCGCCGTATAGATACGGTCGCGATTTGCCTTTGCCCTCTGGGACAGGAGACGAGGTGGCGCAAGTTCATCCATGCGCAGATGATCTGGCAGTTTTGGACTGAAGTCCAGATGACTAGCGCAGGCCGGACACGTCCAGTTCGAGCAGGGTCGATGGGTCCGCATAGAACTGGTTGCGCAGTTTCACACGCCAGTCCAGGTGCGGGCCGGTTGAACGCCCTGTCGCACCGATCGCGCCGATCTGCTGGCCCTGCTCCACGAACTGCCCCTCTTCAACAACAACATCGGAGAGGTGCAGGAAGGCTGAGACCAATCCCTGGCCGTGATCGATGAAGATCAGACCACCTTCGTAATACATGTCCGGCTCGGCCAGGGTCACAAGGCCACTGGCCGGTGCAACAACCGGGGTTCCGGTCTCATTGGCCCAGTCGAGCCCCCAGTGAACACCACGCTCGGACCCATCATTATAGATGCGGGCAGAGCCATAAACGCCGGTGGTGATGCCGTCGGCGGGTTGCACGAATCCATCGAGAAAACCCTGACCGTCCCAGGTCGAGTTGAAGGCGTCCTGTTTCTGTGCGTATTCACGCTGACGGCGCGGCAGGGTGGACGGGTCCGGCGTCACCGTGGACTGCGGCACACCGTTTACGCGCTGAAGATCGTATTCGCGCTGGGCAATCGTGCGCGGCTCATCGATCAACACAGGATCCTGTGCCTGCGGCCCCGTGAGTTCGACACGGAAGTTCAGCGTCTCGGGAGCCTGGCGCGGCAGGGCGATCACGGCCCAACCATCTGCATCGGCGTCAGCGCTCACATCCCCCAGCGTAACACGGCTCATCGGGCCATAATTGCACAGGAGAAAACCGCCCTCGCGGAATTCGCCGATACAGGCAGACGATAAATCCGAAACGCCAGCGAAACTGTCACCACTCTCCGCGATCAGATCGCCGATCGGATCCGCGTCCTGGGCCAACAGGGCCAGGGAGAGCGCCAGCGCGATCACTGCCCCGGTCCCGCATGCAGTTCGCGCCAGCGGGCAGTGGCAATAATGGAATCCTTGTAGGCTTCCTGCTCGTCCACATTCCAGTAGCGCAATTCACCCAGCGGGATGGTGTCACCGCTCACGGCGCATTTCACGTACGCACCCGGCTTGAGGATGATGAAATCGCTGTCGCCATACTCAAGCACGGCTTCGCCCTGGAACTCGGCATCAAAGGAATTATCGGTCATATCGACTCTCTAACACGGCCCCCAGTGAACCGGGAGTGAGCTTATCAGAATAATGTGCCCTGGCCTTCCGGTGTCGGCTTTGCCTTTTTGGGCTTGGGTTTCGGCTTTTTGATGGCAGGCGCGGCAGGCGGCGGCGTGTCACTGGCCGCGCCATCCACAACCGCATGGCGGCGCGCATCGGCGAATTCCAGATCGATCGTCTCCCCGGATTTCAGGTCCGCTCCCTGGCGCACCAGCTTCCCATCGGCATTGTAGACCAGCGCAAAGCCGCGCGAGAGCACTGACTGGTGGCTGAGCGAATTAAGGCGTGCACCCCAGCTGTCCAGCCGCTGGCGCTGATCGCGCAATTGCCGCTGCATGGCCGGTTCGAGCCGGCGGGCCCGGTCATTGATGCGTTCCCGGCGCTGGCTGATATCGCGTGACAAGGCGCCGGGCTTCAGCCCCGCGCTGATGACCAGAAGGCGCGAACGCTTTTCCGCCGTGGCATTGAGCAGCGCGCCGTCGAGCTGGTCGGCGACCATGTCGAACCGCTGACGCTTGAGCTCCAGCAGCGCGTTTGGTTTGGGCAGTGCGCGAGCAGCTGAACGTAGATCAGTACGCCGTCGCTCGATCAGGCGAGAGAGCGCACCAACCAGGCGACCACTGAGCGTATCCAACCGAGCCTTGAGCTCGGCCCGCACCGGCACCGCCATCTCGGCAGCCCCCGTTGGTGTCGGCGCGCGCTTGTCGGAGGCATAGTCAATGAGGGTGGTATCGGTCTCGTGGCCCACGGCCGAGATCAGCGGGATATCGCTGTCGGCGGCAGCACGTACAACAGCTTCTTCGTTGAACCCCCACAGGTCCTCGATGGAACCACCACCCCGGGCAACAATGAGAACATCAGGGCGCGGCACAGGTCCGCCCGGCTCGATGGCGTTGAAGCCTCGAATGGCCTCGGACACCTGTTTCGCAGCCCCCTCGCCCTGCACCAGCACCGGCCAGAGCAGGACATGACGCGGAAAACGGTCTTCCAGTCGATGCAGGATATCGCGGATCACTGCCCCGGTCGGAGACGTCACCACGCCGATCGTGCGCGGCAGGAAGGGGATGGCCTTCTTGCGATCCGGCGAGAAAAGGCCTTCAGCCGCCAGCTGCTTCTTGCGCTCTTCCAGCAGCGCCATCAGCGCGCCGGCGCCGGCAGGCTCCATCGATTCCACGATCAGCTGGTATTGCGAACGGCCCGGATAGGTCGACATGCGACCCTCGATGATCACTTCCAGGCCCTCTTCGGGGCGGAAACGGAAGCGCGCCGCCGTGCCCTTCCAGGCGATGGTATTGATGACCGCGCGCTCATCCTTGATGTCGAAATAGACATGCCCGGACTTGGCCACGACGACCCGGCCCAGCTCGCCGCGCACACGCACATGGCCAAAGGCATCCTCGACGGTGCGCTTCAGCGATCCCGCCAGTTCGGATACGGAGAATTCGTGGATATTGCGGCTCGGTTCAGACATTGGAATCTTGGTATTCTGGAACGCCCGGATCTGCAACGGCAAGTGAGACTCAACAAGGACCCGGCTTTGAGTTAGTGACGGGCCCGAGAGTGACAGGCCAAAAAGCACGCGAGGCATCCCATGAAGATTCTTGTTGTCGGTTCCGGTGGGCGTGAACACGCCCTGGTCTGGAAAATCGCCAAGAGCGCCACAGTCACACAGATCCACGCGGCGCCGGGCAGTGCTGCCATTTCAGAAATGGCGACCTGTCATAACATCCCCGTCTCCGACCTGGCAGCTCTTACAGAGCTGGCGAAGACCGAGGCCGTCGATCTGGTCGTCATCGGACCGGAGAACCCGTTGTGTGACGGCCTTGCCGATATGCTGCGCGACGCCGGCATTGCCGTTTTCGGACCGTCCAAGGCGGCCTCCATGCTGGAAACCTCCAAGGCCTTCGCCAAGGATTTCTATGCCCGCCACAACGTACCGACCGCGCGCTACGGCATTTTCTCCGACGCTGCGGAGGCCAAGGCCTTTCTGGATCAGTTCACTCCGCCCTATGTGCTCAAGGCTGACGGTCTGGCGGCCGGCAAGGGCGTGGTCATCCCGACCGACCGCGAGGAGGCCGAGGCCGAGATCGATGAATTCCTCTCCGGCAAGTTCGGCGACGCCTCCAAGACGCTGGTGATCGAGGAATTCATGCAGGGCGAGGAAGTCTCCATCTTCGCGCTCAGCGACGGCAAGACGGTGATGTTCTGCGGCGCGGCCCAGGACCACAAGCGTGTCGGCGAAGGCGATACCGGCCTCAACACGGGCGGCATGGGCGCCTACAGCCCGGCCCCGATCGCCACGGACGAGCTGATCGAAACCGCCATGCGCACCATTATCAAACCGGTCGCCCGGGGCCTGGCCAGCGAAGACGCACCTTTCCAGGGCGTTCTCTTTGCCGGCCTGATGGTCACGGATGAAGGCCCCAAGACGGTGGAGTTCAATATCCGTTTCGGTGATCCGGAATGCCAGGTCCTGATGAGCCGGATCGACAGCGATCTTGTGCCTTATCTCGACGCCTGCGCCCGAGGCACGCTGGCAGACATGCCACCACTTGCATGGTCTGACCGCCCGGCCATCACCGTAGTCATGGCCGCCAATGGGTATCCGGGCTCCTACAAAAAAGGCACGGTCATCAAGGGCGTGGATGAAGCCAATGCGATGCAGGGCGTTACCGTCTTCGAGGCCGGCACTGCACGCAATGCTGACGGCGAACGCACAGCTGCAGGCGGGCGCGTGCTCAATGTCACGACAACCGGTGACAACCTCCACTATGCCGTCGACCGTGCCTATGCTGCTGTCGATGTGCTGGACTGGCCGCAGGGTTTCTGCCGCCGCGACATCGCCTGGCGCGCCCTCAAACGCCACTAATCACAGCGCTATTTGACAGCGGCGTTTTCTCCTCCATCTTGTTGGGCAACAAGGGGAGCAAGTCATGATCCGAGCTATTCTGGCGGCGGGTGCCGCCGCGTTCAGCCTGTCCTTTGCCCACGCCCAGAACGAGGCACCGCTGACGGTCATCCATGCCGGCCAGCTTCTGGCCGTGCCCGGCGAAACACCGCTGAGTGAACAATCCATCTTTGTTCGCGACGGCATGATCGAAAGTGTCCAGGCCGGCTACGCAAGCCCGGACGGTGCCGAGATCATCGACCTGTCCGACCAGTTTGTCCTGCCGGGCCTGATCGACAGTCATGTCCACCTGCAGGGCGAGCTGAGCCCGAATGGCCGCATCAACACCGTGACCTTCTCCAGCGCCGACAATGCCCTGGACGCGGCGCGCCATGCCCGCACCACGCTGATGGCCGGCTTCACCTCTGCCCAGGAAGTGGGTGGACAACTGGAGGCTTCCATCGCCCTGCGTGATGCGATCCGCGATGGCGATGTCATCGGTCCGCGCCTGCGTGTCTCCGGCCCGGCGGTGACACCGACCGGCGGCCATGGCGATATCAACGGCTATTCCACCGAAGTAATGGATCTCCTGTCCAGCCGCGCCGCCTGTAACGGCCCGGCCGATTGTCGCCGAGCCGTGCGCGAACTCGTCCGCTCCGGCGTTGACGTCATCAAGATCACCGCAACCGGTGGTGTCCTGTCCAACACGGCGGCCGGTGTAGAACAGCAATTCTTCGACGACGAGCTGGTCGCGATTGTCGAGGCGGCCCGCATGATGGGACGCCGTGTCACCGCGCATGCCCACGGTGTCAGCGGCATCAATTCCTTCCTGGAAGCCGGTGGCGCGTCGATCGAGCACGGCACCTATCTCGACCGCGATTCCATGCGACTTTTCCGTCGCAACGGCGCCTATCTGGTTCCCACCATCCTGGCCGGCGTGACCGTTTCCGAGATCGCTGAAACCGCCGACTGGATGACCCCGCCGATCCGTGAGAAATCACTCAGGGTTGGACCGCAAATGCTGGCCATGGCGCAACGTGCGCACGAAGGTGGTGTGATGATCGCGTTTGGCACTGACAGCGGCGTATCCCGCCACGGCCTCAATGCCCGCGAATTCCAGTTACTGGTCGAGGCCGGCATGACCGAGATGGAAGCCATCGTCTCAGCGACCGTAAATGCAGCCGACCATATCGAAATGGCGGAGCAGATCGGCACGATCGAGGCCGGCAAGTTTGCCGATATCATCGCCGTTGACGGAAACCCGCTTGAGGACATCAGCGAACTGATGGACGTTGATTTTGTCATGCAAGGTGGAACGGTACACAGGAACCAATGAGCAATCTGAACGACAGCTTCTCCGGCACCAAGGCGGTCGCCGATGCGCTGGCTTTTGACGAAGGCCAGCTGACCGAATGGATGCAGGCGCATGTGGACGGGTTTTCCGGTCCGCTCACCGTGAGCCAGTTCAAGGGAGGGCAATCCAATCCCACCTACAAGCTAGACACACCGGGCAAGTCCTACGTCCTGCGCCGCAAGCCGCCGGGCAAGCTGTTGCCGTCAGCCCACGCGGTTGATCGTGAACACCAGGTGATGAAAGCGCTGGGCGAACAGGGCTTTCCCGCGCCCCACATGTTCGGCCTGTGCATGGACCGAGATGTCATCGGCACCGAATTCTACGTGATGGATTTCGTCGAGGGCCGCATCTTCTGGGACGGGCTGTTGCCCGACGTTCCCAAGGACGAACGCGCTGCGATCTATGACGCGTCCAACGCCACGCTCGCACAGCTGCACTCGATTGACTACGCCGCAGCGGGCCTGGGCGAGTACGGCAAGCCGGGCAATTATTTCGAGCGCCAGATTGGTCGCTGGTCCAAACAGTATCGCGCCGCGGAAACCGAAACCGTGGCCGAGATGGACAAGCTGATCGACTGGCTGCCTCAGGCCGCACCGGAACAGGAACGCACCTCGGTCGTCCATGGCGACTATCGCCTGGACAACATGATCTTCCATCCCACCGAGCCGCGCGTGATTGCGGTGCTGGACTGGGAACTCTCGACGCTGGGCGATCCGCTGGCCGATTTCACCTATCAGCTGATGGGCTGGGTGATGCCGCCGGAGGTGCGTGGCGGTTTCCTGGGCATCGACCTGGATGCACACGGCATCCCGTCCATGCAGACCTATGTCGAGGCCTACTGCAAGCGGACCCAGCGCGACGGTATTCCCGAGCTGGACTTCTACTTCGCCTACAACATTTTCCGGCTCGCCTCGATCGTCCAGGGCGTCTATGCCCGCGCGCTTCAGGGCAATGCCTCCAACGCCAAGGCGATGGAAATGGGCAAGGCCGTCACGCCGCTCGCGCAGGCCGCGCTCGGCTTTGCGAAGAATGCGGGGGCCTAGGGCCGGGAGCGGCGCCTATTAAGAAGCAGAACGAATGAGAGCTGTAGGACGAAGCCAAGGGTCGTCAGAACCGGCACATGGAACCAGGCAATCGCGATGTTCACCTCAAAGAGGAATTCGTCGACCAGCACCATGAGCAAGTAGATAGCCATGAGCACTAGCGTCCCCCGCAACCACGCGACTGCTAGGCGTCGAGTCAGCTGCACCGTGGCTTTTTCCGGAACCGCATCAGTCAGGACGGTTGTCCTCCGCCCAGCTCGCGATGCCGACAGCAACGCAAGCGACAACCAGGAGCACGACTGCGGGCCAGAGTGTCACTTCCATAATGTCATGACCTTTCCTCTTCTGCCTGCCCCAGACGCCTTGCAATATAAACATTGAGCACAAGGAAGGCGAGACCAACCGCGAGGCTGGCTGGGTTCACGCTACCGCCCGTTGCATACATCGACAGCCCGACCAGAGCCAGGCCAGCCGCGCGAGATGATTGCTCCCAACTTCGCCAGACTGCGAGGTTTGCTCGAAACCTGTAACTCAACAGCGCTTTCAGGCGCCGCTTCGCGCGGATGATGGCTTTTCGAAAACGCCGCATGAACAACCTATAATTGTTCTTTCTTTGTTCCGCAAGCCTTGCCTCGACCGGGCAACGCGATCTACGCCTCCAGCATGCCCATCCTGATCCTCCTCATCTCGGTCTTTGCTACCGCCTTTATCTCCGGCGTGTTTGGCATGGCGGGCGGGTTGATCCTGATGGGGGTGCTGGCGCTGATACTGCCCGTCTCCGCCGCCATGGTGGTGCACGGGGTGATCCAGTTCGTGTCCAATGGCTGGCGAGCCGTACTGCTGGTCAAATGGGTGATGTGGCGACTACTGGCGATCTATCTCGCAGGCTCGCTCTCGGCGGGGGCCGTCCTGCGCTTCCTGACCCTGGAACTGGACAAGGCCTGGCTGTTCATCATTCTCGGCCTGACGCCGGGACTGATCTGGGTACCGCGCAAATACGTCCACCTTGATGCCGAACGTCCGGCCCATGCGGTGCTGTGCGGCTTCGTGGTGACCGGGCTCAACGTCATTTCCGGTGTTTCCGGGCCCTTGCTGGATGTCTTCTTCACCGAAACGAGAGCCGACCGGCGTGCGATCGTTGCCACCAAGGCCGCCACCCAGGTCATCGCCCATACCGTCAAGATCGGCTACTACATCCTGCCCGCCATCGCGGCCGGCGCCCTGCCCCAGACACACTGGCTGCTGATCGCCATCCCGCTGTCCATGCTGGGCACCACGCTGGGCGCACGGGTGCTGGACCTGATGAGCGATGTGCAGTTCAGAAACTGGACGAAATGGATCGTGACAGGTGTCGGCGCGATCTATGTGATACGCGGAGTGCTCACCTTGTCAGGGAGTTAGTGCGTGCACCTCGATCCGATCACTCTGGAGAACCACATTGTCCGCCTCGAACCCCTCGAGGAGCGCCACCGCGAACAACTGCGAGGCCCGGCGAATGATCCGCAGACCTGGCAGCTGACAACCATTCGCGGAGATGGTGCCTTCTTTGACGCCTGGTTCGACCTCATGCTGGCCGGCCAGGACAAGGGCGATCAGATTTCCCATGCAGTCTGGTCCAAAGCGGATGAACGCTATGTGGGACATTCATCCTTCCTGGTGATCAGCCCGAAACATGAACGCCTGGAGATTGGCTGGACCTGGTATGAGGCGGCGATGCGCGGGACCCGGATCAATCCGGCCTGCAAACATCTTCTGCTCGGCCGCGCCTTCGCGTGTGGTGCCCAGCGGGTCGAGCTGAAGACCCACGGCCTCAACAAACACTCCCAGAATGCGATGAAAAAGATGGGCGCGACCTATGAAGGCACGCTTCGCAGCCATACCAGGACCTGGCGGGGCGACTTCCGCGACACCGTCTGGTTCTCTGTCCTCAAGGATGAATGGCCCGCTATCAGCGCAGGACTGGAAGCGCGCCTTTAGGCGGAACGGGCCTTCCGGCGCGCAATGGCGGCCGCATAGATCTCTTCGGTGCGGCGGGTAACTGCGGCCGGCGAGAAATGTTCATCGAACACGGCACGGGCGTCAGCGCGCCAGTGAGCAGCCTTCTCATCGCTCGTAAACAGCTCGCGGATTTCCATTGCCAGCGCCTCAGCATCCGTAGCGGCGTAGAGCGCGCCGCCGCGTCGATCCGGAAACAGTTCGGGAATTCCGCCCGTGGATGCCCCGATCACCGGCGTGCCGTCTGACATGGCCTCCACACCGGTACGCGGGAAGGGTTCGGCCCAGATCGACGGGATCACCATGGCGCGCGCCTCACGCATCAGGGCCCTGGCATCCTGGCTGGGAATGCGGCCCAGGAAACGCACACCGGACAGGTCGGCTGCTTGCTGTTGAAGCGTCTCACGGGTTGGACCATCGCCGGCAATGACGAGCTCGCCCTCGACCCCGGCCCTGCGCCAGGCCTCAATCAGCACGTCCACACCCTTTTCCGCCGACAGCCGCCCCACATAGACCAGCTTGCGTGTCACGGCCGTGCTGGCAGACCCGGCTGATGCGACGACATTCGGCTTGGCATAGACCTTGTCCGGATCAAACCCGCCCTCGAGATATTTCGAGCGCACATATTCGGACACTGCGATGAAGGCATCTGTTTCCCGCGACCAGGTCCCGATCATACGGTGCGTCGCGATCATGCCAGTGAGTGCCAAGGTTGCCGGCAGGCTGTCGCGATAGCAGCGATGTTTCAGCCCCGCCCAGGGCAAGGCCTTGCCCAGGCAGTCATGACAATCCTTCCCGTCCCGGAAAAACTGGGCCTTGGTACAGATCAGCCGGTAATTGCGCAGCGCCTGGATGGTTGCGACGCCATAACGCTTGCCCAGTCGCAGGACGGCGGGCGAGACCATCGGCAGATAGTTCTGGACATGCAGGATATCGAAACCACCGCCGGCCAGCCGGGCCGAGAGGTCGCGCCGTGCCGTACGGGACCAGATCGCGCGCAGGCCCGCCCGCGCGGCGCCCATCTGCTCGATCTCGTGATTGTCGTATTCTACCAGCTCGACCTCATGGCCCGCATCACGCAACAACCGGGCTTCATTGCGGGTCGAGATATCCTCGCCGCCCAATTGCTGGTAGCGGCTATGAACCATAAGGATTTTCAACGCACTGCCCCTCCGGCACATCCGGATTTTTACTGACATGCATTGAGAGGGAAGAAAAGGTTCAGCCTAGAGGCCGCACTGTCCGATCGGCTGACCCCGGCGGAAGTCCGCCAGGTGAGCGCCGTCGGCGGTAGACATGGAGAAATCCGCGTCCTCACCGACCATCAGCATGGCGCTATCTGTGCTGTAACTGGCCTGGACCAGGATGACATCGCGCTCGACCAGCGGGGACAGGACAGCGCCGGACGCCGTCATCTCTGCGATCTCGACGTCGCTCTCAATCTCCAGCGCGCGACCCATGGCGGCGAAACGGCCATTCTCGATCAGGACATCCTGGTGGCTCCAGCGGCCGGATCCGTCTGCGATCGTCACATCACGCAGAACCAGACGGTCTTCCAGACACTGGTCGAGCGCCAGGGTTGAGTTCGAATGGCCCAGAAGTGCCGTCACCAGCGCAATTACAGTCAGCATCGGAATCAGGTCCAGCCCGTCAAAACCGTGCTCTAGATCTTCCGTGCACGACGTTATTTCAAATCAAGGTTTTATGACGTGTTCGGGATTACCCGAATTGACCAATTATTTGGCCGGCAGGGTCTCTACGAAATTCAGTGTGAGCTGCGCCCATTCGCCGAGTTCCCCATCACTGAGATCAGCCGGCCCGTCGACCGTGATCCAGCCCTTCATGGCCCGGCCGGTAAACTCCATCAATCGCGCACCCGGGCGCTGGAGGGAGGCCCCGTACTGGTCCGGCCCGACGCGCACATGCATCTCCTCGTTGGAGGTGCCGAAACTCATATTGCCGTTCACCATAAAGGCGACGCCGCCGAACATTTTCTTGGGAACCGGATCAACACCGCGTTCGCGCAAGGCGGCTTCCATACGGTCTGCGAGATCGGGATCATGAGGCATCGGACCTGGCCTTTCGTCGGGCACGGAAAAAGGAGCGCAGCAAGTCCGCGCTTTCCTCGGCAAGCACTCCGGACCGGATCTCGGTGCGCCAGTGACACGTCGGCTGTTCAAAAAACCTGGGACCGTGCTCCACTGCCCCGCCCTTTTCATCCGACGCACCAAAGACCAGCCGTCCGATCCGGGCATGGCTGATGGCGCCGGCGCACATGGCGCAGGGTTCAAGTGTCACGAACATTTCCAGCCCGGTCAGCCGGTAGTTTCCCAACACCTTCGCCGCGGCTCTCAGGGCCAGGATTTCGGCATGGGCCGTTGGGTCCTGGTCGCTGATCGGTTGATTGTGGGCCTCGGCAATGATCTGATCGGTTTCAGGATCAACGATCACCGCGCCAATCGGCGCCTCGCCCATATCCGCAGCCTGCTGCGCAAGTTCTAGCGCTCGCTGCATAAACCGTGTATCCCGCGCGTCCGTCATACTGGCGGCCTAGAACTCATCTGCGAAAGGGTCAAGCTTGACCGCACCTGCCGACAATTCCGAACGCATCGCCAAATTCCTCGCCCGCGCCGGGATTGCCTCGCGCCGCGAAGTTGAACGCATGATCGAGGCGGGGCGTGTTCGTGTGAACGGCAAGGTGCTCGACACGCCGGCCTTCAAGGTCACCGGCAAGGAAACCATCGAGGTCGATGGCAACCTGGTCGAGGAGAAAGCGCCTACCCGCCTGTGGCGCTATCACAAGCCAACGGGACTGGTGACAACCCATCGCGATCCGGAAGGTCGGGAGACCGTTTTCGAGAAACTGCCCAAGGATCTGGGCCGTGTAATTTCGGTCGGCCGTCTCGATCTGACCTCGGAAGGCCTGTTGCTGCTGACCAATGACGGCGAGCTGGCGCGCGCGCTGGAACTGCCCTCCACCGCCTGGATGCGTCGCTACAAGGCCCGTGCCTATGGCCGCGTGGACGATGCCGCAGTCGAAAAACTGCGCAAGGGCGTCACGGTCGAGGGCATCAAATACGGCCCGATGGAAGTCGATATCGAACGCGAGACGGGTCACAATATCTGGCTCAATATCGGCATCCGTGAAGGCAAGAACCGGGAGGTCCGCAAGGCGCTCGATTCCGTAGGTCTGCGCGTGAACCGCCTGATCCGAACCGCTTATGGACCCTTCCAACTGGGTCAGCTCGACAAGAACGAAATCAAGGTCGTGCCGCACCGCGTGCTCAAGGACCAGTGTGGCCACATGGTCGAGCTGGGCGACATCTCGGGAGAGGCTGTCGCCAAGAAAAAGCCGCCCCTGCGCAAACCGACCCGCAACAAGCGACCCTCCGCGCCACGCCCACCCTCTCGGGCACACCAGTCACGGCCGAACAAGCACAAGGGGCCGCGTTCATGAGAATAGTGGGCGGTCGCTTCAAGGGCCGCGCCCTCGCAGCCCCGAAAGGCCGCAATACCCGTCCTACATCGGACCGGGCCCGCGAGGCCATGTTCAATGTGCTCGCCCACGCGCAATGGGCACCTGAACTGGAAGCCGCCCGTGTGATCGACCTCTTCGCGGGCTCCGGTGCGCTGGGCCTTGAAGCCATGTCCCGCGGGGCCGGCTTCTGCCTGTTCGTGGAAACCGAGGCGGTTGCCCGCGGTGCAATTCGCGACAATATCGATACGCTGCAATTGTTCGGAACCACACGCCTACACCGCAGAGACGCAACAGCGCTGGGAGACAAACCAGCCAATCTTGGCGAACCTTTCGATCTGGTTTTCCTCGATCCGCCTTATGGCAAGGGACTGGGCGAAACCTGTCTGGAGCGCCTGGTCAGCGGTGCATGGGTACACGAGAACAGCTTGGCCGTGCTGGAAGTCGGCGCTGACGAGACGCCGGAAACACCGGGATGGACTGCTGAAGTCATCAAAGACTATGGCGCAGCCAAGGTGCTGTTTCTCAAGCGCGAAGTTTGACCCTGACGTACTTAGCGGTTGCTTAACCACACACTTGGCTAAAACTTTACGTAATTCCAAGACTTCGGCATCACATTCACAAGGTCGAGTGAAAGTGGTCCCATGTCCGCGGGTTTCAAAGTCAGAAGTTTGGCACAGGTGCGGGACTCCGCATCCACGGCCCGCATTCTCAACTTGTTGAGAGTGAAGGAACGTTACCGCGAAACCGACGAGTACACCCAACAGCCTTTGTTCCTGAACCACCGCCTGAACCAGGCGATCTTCATCAAGCACACGATCCGCGCCAATGAGCGGGATCTAGTGGAGTCCGAGCAGCAAACCGCGACGAAGGTGGTGTTTGCGCTCGATCATGATGATCTGGGACTTGGCGGCTTCAGTTTTTTCATCGAGCAGCGCAATCTTCAGTCCGCTCTGGATGAGGCCCTGGGCACGGAAGTGGACCCGGTCGAGTTCGAGCGCGATCTGGCTGTACTTAAGGAGTTCGCCCGCCTGCCCTCGCTTGATCCGTATCTCCTGCGCGAGCGGGTGCAGCACTCGGGGTCAGCCGTCTCCAGCTGTTACTTCGATATCTCCGAAGCTGACCTGACGAAGGTGGAGGGATATGTCGAGGGTCAGATCGGTTCCCTCGTCGAGCTTGCCTACGGAATTTCCGGCCCGGAGGCCAAGGCCATCTCGATCAAGTTGGCGCAGCTGATCATGCGCAACGAACAATCCTCATCCCTGGAACCGCTGCGCCAGACGCTGCGGCTTGATCCGGAAGAATATGAGCAAGGCCTCTTCGGCTGGAAGGGATTGTTGTACTACAAGTGGAACATCGCAGACCTTCAGCTGAAAATCCGGCGCACGGCAAACCGCATGATCTCTACGCGCTTTATTCGCGCTCATCCGGAAGATGAAAAACAGCTGGACCTGACACGCAGGTCCATCCTTCGAACCGTTGCCGAGAAATTCAAGTCCGTCGAAAATTCGATGAAGGCCTACGACCAGGCGTTCGATGCGCTGGTGAACAAGAATGACCCTGGCGCATTTCGCAGCTTCCTCCTGCGCGCGCCGAGCCTGTTCATCTCGATCGGTGAAGATCTGGCGGCCATCAACCATATCTGCAGCTTCTGGGACTTCCGGCTGCCCGAGAAACTGCCGAACCGGCTCGAAGTTGATGATGCCTATGACATCTATCATGAATTCGCTGCAGTGCTCGGCGGGCAATACCAAAACATCGCGGCCTAGCGCCGTCCGAACAATCGTTCGATATCAGCCAGCTTCAGTTCGACATAGGTCGGACGGCCGTGATTGCACTGGCCGGAATGCGGGGTCGCTTCCATTTCCCGTAGCAGCGCGTTCATTTCCTCACCGGTTAGACGGCGGCCGGATCGAACTGAGCCATGACAGGCCATGGTGCCGACGACGTCCTCAAGCTTTTCTTTTAGAGACAAGGCCTGATCATAGGCGGCCAGGTCGTCCGCAAGATCACGGATCAGACCCTGGACATCCAGCTTCTTGAGCAAGGCTGGCGTTTCGCGCACGGCGATTGCACCCGCACCAAATGCCTCGACCACCAGACCCAGCTCGGCGAGTTCTTCCGTGCGGTCCAGCAAGCGACGCGCCTCGTTCTCGTCGAGATCGACAATCTCGGGCACAAGCAGGCGCTGACGCTGAACACCGGTCTCGGCAATCATCTTCTTCATGCGCTCATAGACAAGGCGTTCATGGGCGGCGTGCTGGTCGACAATGACAATGCCATCACCGGTCTGGGCGACGACATAGGTTTCGTGCAATTGCGCCCGGGCGACCCCCAGTGGCCAGCTCGGCTCAGACTGGGTTTCAGGAACCGGCTGCGGCGGTAGCTCGCCCTGAGCCGAACCCGTTTCGAAACCGGGCGTTTCCATCCGCACCGAAAGGCCCGGATCAAAGACCTCCGCCTGCGTGGGCTCTGAAGGTATCGGCGGGCGCCCCCAGCCGGCCACATGCGAAGCGGCAGACTGATAGGCGGGACGAGGACCGCTATTGAAGCCTTCCGGGCGCGCCGCGCCCAACGCAAATCCGGACACGGTCGTCGAGGCGCGGTGGCCGGCCGCGGCCAGCGCATGACGCAGGGAGCCGACAATCAGACCGCGCACCAGCGCCGCGTCGCGAAAACGCACTTCGGCCTTGGCCGGATGCACATTCACGTCCACCTGGTCGGTCGGCAATTCCACATTCAGCGCCACAACCGGGTATCGATCACGGGCCAGGAAATCCTGGTAAGCTCCGCGCACGGCACCGCCCAACAGCTTGTCACGTACCGGTCGACCATTGACGAAGAGATATTGATGCAGGGAATTGCCGCGCGAATAAGTCGGCAGGCTGGCAAAACCGGTCACGCGAACCCCTTCGCGCTCCTGGTCAACTTCCAGCGCATTGTCGCCAAAGTCCGCGCCGAGCACAGCCGCCATACGGGCCTTGCGGCTGGCAACGCTCTCATCGTCCTCGGCGGCAACGGAGAAGCGCTTGCGGCCATCCAGGGTCAGGAAAAAACCGACATCGGGACGTGACATGGCGAGGCGCTTGATGACATCGGAAATACCCTGGTTTTCCGAACGCTCGCTCTTGAGAAATTTCAGGCGTGCCGGCGTGGCATAAAACAGATCGCGAACCTCGACCCGGGTGCCAGACCGGCCAAGCGGTGCGGTTGGCGCCGCGCCTGAACTCACACCGCCCTCGACCGTGATGGTCCAGGCATCGCCCTCGCCACGGGCCTGGGTCACGATGGAGAGGCGTGCAATGGAGCCTATCGACGGGAGCGCCTCGCCGCGAAACCCCATTGTATCGATGTTCAGGAGGTCATCCGCGCCATCGTCTCCGACAGGGAGTTTGGACGTCGCGTGGCGCTCGATGCAAAGTTCGAGCTCTTCGGGGGACATGCCCTTACCATCATCCTCGATGACGAGCCGGGACAGGCCACCGCCCTCAGCGTTGATGTCGATGCGGCGCGCACCAGCGTCCAGCGCATTCTCGACCAGTTCCTTGATGACAGAAGCCGGCCGTTCAACCACCTCACCGGCAGCGATCCGGTTGATGGTTTCCGGCGACAGCCGGCGGATGACGGGTTTGGTCACGCTCAAAGACATAGGGCCAACCTTTCGGCTGGCCCTGAGTCGGTCAAGAGCTGAAACAGCTGGCGCCTAGAGGCCCGGCAGTTTCGGCAGCAGGTCGCGGTCGCGTTCGATTTCGATCTCGCCCCCACCAGTCACGCTGTTGACGCTTTCAAGGCGCTCGGCTTCGTCGGCGGCGTCGAGCGGGGTCGCATCAACCGGCGGGCGATACTCGCCATCGCGCCAGAACAGGATCTGGTCAGCGAAACCACGGTTCTTGCGCACAACGCTGGCCGTCTCACCGTCGATAATGGAACGGATGAACGGATCAGCCGCTCCACCACCCGCCTGAGCAACAAGCAGTGCCTCGGCGTCGGAGCCTTCAAATGCTGCACTTGAACCCAGCAGGGCTGCACGTGCGCGCTGGTCCGGGTAGATTTCTTCCGGACGCGGCTCACCTGGGCGCGGCGGGCGCAGATTGTATTCCGGCGGCACGGTCAGCGGCGCAATCGTCACGGTGCGGAATTCATCCGGCGCATTGCGCTCGGAAGACACAGCACGGCCTACACTGCTGCAGCCGGAAACGGCCAGGGACACCCCGAGGGCGGCAAAAATGGCGGAACGCAAACGCATTTTGGTTAAGCTCCAAATTCGATTGGGCACATGTTTAGCGGCATCTTGCCCCAAGCTCCAGCCCGGAGTCCATCAAGACTTGTCGGGGTCACCCTGCCGCTCATTCAGGATGATGTCGAGTATGATCAGACCGACACCCACATTGATCCCCACATCAGCAACGTTGAAGACCCAGGGGAACCAGACATCAGAGAAATTGAGGAAGTCGACAACAGCACCAAACAGGATGCGATCGACAACATTGCCAATTGCTCCGCCGATGATCATGCCAAAGGCTATCACGACCAGCTTGCGATCCACCTTGAGCGGCCCGTACCCCAGCAGGCCTGCGATCAGGACGCCGGAAATCACCAGCGAGAACGTGATCAGGACGAGACGACCGATGATATTGTCCGCGCCCAGCAGGCCAAAGCTCACACCCTTGTTCCAGACCATGGTCAGGTCAAAGATCGGGGAGATTTCCAGATGCCCGCACGTATTCAGCCCGCCTTCGCGGCCCAGCTGAAAGTCCAGACAGCCTGCCGGCGAAAAATTGAGCCCGTTGAGCACGAGCCACTTGCTCAGCTGATCCAGCAAGATAATGCCGCCCGCCAGCGAAAGGCCCAGCCGAGCATGACCCGGTTGAGACAATCGTTTCAGCACTTCACTGGCTGGATTAGCCATTCAGCTTGTCCCAATAAGCCAGCGCATCCGCGTCACGCGGGGTGACGTCGGGATAACGCGGGTCGGAACCGACATCCGGGGAGTATTTCCACGAGCGCGCGCATTTGCTGCCATCCGCCTTGCCCGGGTCGACAGAGATGTCATTGACATCCTCGATGCGGAAGGCGCTGTCCGGTCCGGCTTCATCGACCAGGCTCGCCTGGCTGGTGATGGAGATTTCGGCGAGGAACTCGTCCAGATCGCCCCCCGCCTCGGTGCCAAGCGCCTCGCGATAGGCCGGATCGGTGACATAGACTTTCGGCGCGGCTTCCAGGCTGGAGCCGATACGCTTTTCACGGCGTTCAACTTCCAGGGCACCGGTGACAACACGGCGCAGACGGCGAATGGTCTGCCAGCGTTCCGCACGCGCACCGTCACGCCAGTCTTCCGGTGTTTCCGGGAAGGTGCGGTAGTGCACGCTGTCCGTCTCGGACGGGAAGCGCGACAGCCAGGCTTCTTCCATGGTGAAGGGCATGATCGGGGCGAGCCATGCCGTCAGACGCATGAAGACTTCATGCATCACCGTGCGACAGGCGCGGCGGCGGTCACTGTCCGGACGGTCGCAGTAGAGGCTGTCTTTGCGCACATCGAGATAGAAGGCGGACAGGTCGACGACACAGAAATTGAACAGGGCCGAATAGACCTTCTTGAAGTCATAGGCCTCGTAGCCGGACTTCACGACCTCATCCAGCTCGGTCAGGCGGTGCAGAACCCAGCGTTCCAGCGACGGCATGCGGTCATATGGCAGGGCCTCGGTGTCATCGAAACCGTCCAGCGCGCCCAGCAGATAGCGCATCGTGTTGCGCAGCTTGCGATAGGCGTCGACGCTGGTCTGCAGGATCTCCTCGGAGATACGCAGATCCATCGTGAACTCCTGGGCTGCCACCCAGAGACGCATGATCTCGATGCCGTATTTCTTGGCAATCTCGTTGGGGGCCAGCGTATTGCCCAGCGACTTGGACATCTTGCGGCCATCGCCGGCCATGACAAATCCGTGGGTCAGAACACCATTATAGGGCGCACGTCCACGCGTACCGCAGCTCTCCAGCAGGGAGGACTGGAACCAGCCGCGATGCTGGTCAGACCCTTCCAGGTAGAGATCCGCCGGCCATTTCTGGCTCTTGCGGTCCTCCAGAGAGAACGCGTGTGTGGAACCACTGTCAAACCAGACATCCAGGATGTCGGTGACCTTCTCCCATTCATCGGCCTTGTAATCGCTGCCCAGGAAATCCTCGGAGGGACGTTCGAACCAGGCGTCGGCGCCCTCTTCCTCGACGGCGCGGACAATGCGTTCATGGACCTTGTGGTCGTTAAGAACGTGGCCCGTGCCCTTTTCGACAAACATGGTCAGCGGCACGCCCCAGGCACGCTGGCGCGAGACCAGCCAGTCCGGGCGCCCCTCGACCATGGAACGGATGCGGTTTTCTGCCTGCGGCGGCGTCCATTCGGTCTCGCCGATGGCCTTGAGCGCCGCTTCACGCAGCGTGCCGCCCGTCTTCATCGGGCGATCGATGGCGATGAACCACTGCTGCGTATTGCGGAAGATGACTGGAGCCTTGGACCGCCAGGAGTGCGGATAGGAGTGTTCCAGACGACCGCGCGCCAGCAGTTTGCCCTGCTCGATCAGCTGATCCATCACCGCCTTGTTGGCCGGACCGTCCTGGCCCTGTTTCTTGCCGTCCAGGCGGATGATGTGCAGGCCGGCAAACAGCGGGATGTGATCGTAATACGACCCGTCCTCGCCCACCATGTGCGGAACCGGCTGTTGCTTGTCATGCCATTCCGGATTTTCCATCCAGGCAACATAGTCCTCCGCGCCATGGCTGGGGGCCGTGTGGACAAAGCCCGTACCGGCTTCGTCAGTGACGTGGTCACCCGCCAGCAGCGGCACCGGATAGTTCCAGAACCGATCTGCCTCGAACAGCGGGTGCGAACAGACCAGGCCGGACGGATCGACATTGCAGATCCGGTCAGCGCGCTCGATGAAAGCGGCTTCCTTGGTTTCTTCCCACAGATTGTCGGCGACGATCAGCGTGTCACCCGGCATCGACCAGGGCGCAAAATCCGTCGCCTTCATCGCGGTGATCTTGTAGAGGCCGTAACGCACGTCCGGCGAATAGCAGATCGCCTTGTTGCCCGGGATCGTCCACGGGGTGGTCGTCCAGATGACGACATGGGCACCGACACATTCCTTGGGAACCGCCGAGCCATCCTTGCGAACACCTCGGACCGGGAATTTCACGAAGATCGTGGAAGACGTCTTGTCCTGGTACTCGACCTCGGCCTCGGCCAGGGCGGTCTGTTCGACCGGCGACCACATCACCGGTGCAGAGCCGGAAAAGACGAGACCCTGTTCAACGAATTTCAGGAATTCGCGCACGATCGCGGCTTCCGCAGAAAAAGCCATCGTGGTGTAGGGATCATTCCACTCGCCGGCGACGCCGAGGCGTTTGAACTCGTCACGCTGAACGCCAACCCATTCCTCGGCATACTCACGACAGGCTGCGCGGAACTCCTTTTTCGGAACGTCATCCTTGCGCTTGCCCTTGGCGCGGAAATTCTGTTCGACCTTCCATTCGATCGGCAGGCCGTGACAGTCCCAGCCCGGACGGTAAGGCGCATCAAAGCCCAGCATCTGGTGCGAGCGAACGACGATGTCCTTGAGGATCTTGTTCTGACCCGTACCGATATGGATGTGACCATTGGCATAGGGTGGGCCGTCATGCAGGACCCAGCGCTCGCGGCCTTCGCTCTGCGCGCGCAGGTTTTCGTAGACGTTCAGTTCTTCCCAGCGCGCCAGCCATTCAGGCTCCTTCTTGGGCAGACCGGCCCGCATGGGGAAATCGGTCTCAGGAAGGAAAAGCGTCGGGCGGTAATCGCGGGTGGTCTCGGTGCCGTTATCGGCCGTGGTATCCGTCATCGGATTCAGTCCCTGGAATATGGATCAATTACAAACGTGTTCGCACTACCCGGAACTGCGAGCATCAAGCCCGGCAGCCCGGGCCGATAATTCGGCGCGCCGCTATGGCCGCAGCCATATTCTCGAACGTCGTATGCAATTCAGATTGGACCATGCACCGCGTGTAACAGAGGCCGTCAGGACGGTCCAGCCGCAGCGCTCAGCAAGTCGCGCGCTGTTGCCGCATCCGTTGCGATCTGTGCCTTCAGCGCATCCAGCCCGTCAAACTTCATCTCGGGCCGGATAAAGGCTTCGAAGGCGACGCTGAGTGTCTTGCCATACAGATCGCCGTCAAAGTCGAAGAGATGTATTTCGAAGCGCTCGGTCAGCCCGTCCACTGTGGGGCGATAGCCGAAATTGGCGACAGCCGGGCGTTCCGCCGCTTCGCCATCAATGCCCACGCGCACAGCATAGACACCGTGTTCGGGACGAACATAATCAGACATGTCGACATTGGCGGTGGGGAAACCGATCGTGCGGCCACGCTTGTCGCCGTGGGCGACTTCCCCCTCAACGACCCAGCTCTGGCCCATCAACACCCTCACGGCATCCATGGCGCCGTCAGCGATGGCCTTGCGAATACGGGTCGAGGAGATCTTGTCGACACCATTGTCCAGCAGCTCGGCAAAATCGGTGCGAATGCCGCGAGCATCGCCGAAAGCGGTCAGATCCTTGGTCGTTCCGGCGCGGCGGTGGCCAAAGTGGAAATCAGCGCCAGTCACTACACCGCAAACGCCCAGCCCCTGGTTAAGCACGTCCTCGACAAAGACTTGCGGCGACATCTGGGCCATCGCCGCATTGAATTCGAGCTGGAAGACGTGGGACACGCCCAGCGCGGCAAGCCGCGCATTGCGGCCGCCAGCACTCATGATGCGGAAAGGCGGCGCGTCAGGCGCAAAGAAGCGTCGCGGGTGCGGCTGAAACAAAGCGACGCCCAGCGGGGCATCCATGGCTTCGGCCAGCTCTCGCGCCCGCTCGATCACCACCTGGTGTCCTGCATGCACGCCATCGAAATTGCCCAGGGCAATGACACAGCCCCGTCCCTCAGCCTCGATGGCGTTATATCCGTCCCAGACGCGCAAGTGTTACGCGTCCTTTTTCTTGCGGCGCTTGCGGACCATGACCTCGGCTTCCGCGCGCATCAGCTCCTTGCCGTCGGCCATGCACACACAATCCATAACCGCCTTACGGGATTTCAGGTCAACCGATTTGACGGTCACGCGGGTGGTCACCTCGTCACCGATCCGGGTCGGTAGGGCAAAGCGCATGTTCAGCCCGAGGAAGATCGCCCCCGGTCCCGGGAGCTGGTTTCCAAGCACACCGGAAATGAATGATGCGATCAGTGCACCATGTGCAATTCGACCGCGAAAAGGCGTTTTGCGCGCAAATTCTTCGTCCATGTGCACGGGATTGTAATCACCGGACACTTTGGCAAACAGTTCCAAATCTTCTTCAGAAACCACTCTAACTGCCTCAGCAGAAAGGCCAATTTCCATATCTTCAAGTTCAATACCGGTCTGTTCGGACATGCGACTCTCCGTATTTTTTCCCGCTTTAACCGATTTTTATCCGCGCTTGTCTAGGGTTCACCTGAAGACAGCACAAAAAGCTGTCCTTGTGGAAGAACACGCCGAGTGGATGGAGACTACGTATGGCTGTCGAAATGACTATGCCGATCCTGGTAGTAGACGACTACAAAACCATGATCCGCATCATTCGCAACCTGCTCAAGCAGATTGGATTCGAGAACGTCGATGACGCTGCGGACGGGCAAGAAGCTTTCGAGAAAATGCAGAAGAACAAGTACGGTCTGGTAATCTCAGACTGGAACATGGAGCCGATGACCGGCTACGAGCTTCTGCAGAAAGTGCGCGCCGATGAGGGGCTCAAATCGACCCCGTTCATCATGGTTACAGCAGAGTCCAAAACGGAAAACGTGGTTGCCGCCAAAAAGGCCGGCGTCAACAACTACATCGTTAAGCCGTTCAATGCTGGAACGCTCAAATCGAAAATGTCAGCGGTACTGGGCGATTTCTAAGCCCGCCATGTTCGCTGAACGATGAATTGAGTTTGCAAAGGAAGGAGGGCCCCATGCCCGCCGCCAATGTTGCCGCGCAGGTTCGGACTTCGCTCGCCACTCTCAAGGCCAGCGATCTACAAGACGCGCAGATCATGGAAGTGCTGAAACTGGCACACCAGCTGACCGATACGATGAAGCTGTTCTTCAGCTCCCTCGATCAGTCGATCTGCCAAGAGTTCAACTATATCGCGGATTACATCTCCCGGACGCGCGACGAAATCGCCGCCCTGCGTCCCAACGATATCAAGCGAGAACGCATCCCGACCGCGGGTGCCGAGCTGGAAGCCGTCGTCACGGACACTGAAAAGGCCACCGAGGTCATCATGTCCGCTGCAGAATCCGTTCTGTGTGACGAGGAGACCGACTACGACAACTACCGGGCCAATGTTGAAGCCAAGATGATGGAAATCATCGAAAGCTGCAGCTTCCAGGACCTGGCCGGACAGCGCGTATCCAAAGTGGTCGGTAGTCTCCGCCACGTTGAAGACCGCGTCGCCCGCTTCGCCGAAGTCATGGGCGTCCGTGACGCCGATGGCGGACCGCAGGAAGAAACGGCTGAGGAAAAACGCAATCGCGAACAACTCCTCAATGGTCCGGCAATCGGTGGACCGGAAACCAGCCAGGACGACATTGATGCGATGTTTGCCGATGCTGGTGGCGATGCCGCCCTCGACCAGGGTTCGATCGACTCCCTGTTCGACTAAGACCAGACCAGTTGCGGCGCGATCCAGCGTGCCTCAACACCATATTCCG
The DNA here is from genome assembly GCF_047123815.1 of Maricaulis sp. MIT060901. NCBI lineage: Bacteria > Pseudomonadati > Pseudomonadota > Alphaproteobacteria > Maricaulales > Maricaulaceae > Maricaulis > Maricaulis sp. MIT060901. The sequence continues at coordinate 2,265,737 of NZ_CP138920.1, read as the reverse complement.
CAAGGATTGCGACGACGGTTTCAGGGCTGAAACCGTCGTCTCGCATTTCAGCCTGCAGAATACCGCCCGCAATCAGCATGGCATCTACCCCTGCCCGCGCCGCGCCTTCGATGTCGGTTTCCGGACCATCGCCGATGGCCAGCACCCGCTCCGGATCGACGGCCCCACCATTTCGCGCTAGCGCTTCGAACGCCAACCGGTAGATCGGTTGGTGAGGCTTGCCTGCGACGATGCTGGAACCACCCATCTCGCGATAATAACGCGCGATCGCGCCAGCACAGAAAATCATCTGATCCCCCGCCTGAACGATAATGTCCGGATTGGCGCAGACCAGGTCCAGCTTGCGCGCCAGGGCGACCTCCAATACCTGCTGATAATGCTCCGGGCGACCATTCCAGTAATCGTCCGGCCCGGTACAGGTGATGAAGTCGGCCTCTTCAATCCCGACAAACTCCAGGCCCAGCCCCTCATAAAGGGCCTCATCCCAGTCCGGCCCGATCTTGAAGGCCTTGCCTTGGGATCGCTTCACCAGCTCTTCGTGGATCGCATCGCCGGAGGTCACCGCACAGTCCCAGGCGTCCTCGGGAAAGCCCATTTCCGCCAGCGCTTCGAGCAGGCTGGGATGACGGCGGGGTGAATTGGACACCAGACAGACCCGCCCGCCCTGTTTGCGATATTCCTGAAGGGCTTCAACTGCGGGCGGGAGCAGGCTTCGGCCATCACGGATCACGCCCCACACATCACAGAACAGGGCGTCGTATCGATTGGCAATTTCACTGAGCTTGGTCATGTCCGCCTTCAAGCAGGCACCCGGGTGAGCGTCAATCGTTAAACGGCGACACTCACCTCAGACTCCGCTTCCGGCTCGATCACATCATCCTTCACCGGCCGCGGGGAGCCAAAGAGATGACCCTGGCCATAGGCCACATCGAACTCGAGCACTTCAACGACCGTGCCCTCTTCCTCGACGCGGTCGGCGATCAGATCGATGCCACTACGCGCAAACAGGCCCGCAACGTCCTCGTGGGCGATATCACCGGCATCCACGCCCGCGATGCGCTCGAAATTATCGATCGCGGTCAGCAGACGCTCGCCACCAATCTTCGCGAACCGCACCCCCGCACGCTGCATCTCGTCGAGATCGAGATCGACATTCATCACCTGGTCCACCGAGAAGCGGAAGCCGAAATCGGCCATGCGCGCCATATTGCGGGCGGCGACGGCGTCACGCTCGACAAAGGCTTTCTGGGACACCTCGAAAATGATCGAGCCAGCCAGGTGTTTGTGCTGGCGGATAAAGTCCAGGAAGGTCGGGAAGAAGGTCTCGTCCGACAGGGAATTCAGGGAGATATTGCAGAAGATCGCGATCTTACGGTCCTGCGAGGTCAGCCGGCGCACAATCTGGACACAGCGGAACAGCAGGAGATTGTCGACTTCAGTCATCAGGCCGGCCCGCTCGGCGGCCTCGATGAAACTGCCCGGGGTGATTACCCGGCCCGTCGCATCACGCAAGCGGGTGAAACTCTCATAAAAGGCGATCCGGCGCTGTGGCAGGGTCACAATGGGTTGCAGATACAGGTCGACACGATTGTCTTCCAGCGCATCCCTCACTGTCTCGATATCCGCAGAGGAACCGGTTTCGCCACCAGCAGCCAGGATTTCTTCCGGTACTTCGCCAACCCGGCGGACCAGGTCTTCCAGCACCCGCACCTCGTGAACGAGGGCATTGTCGCGCTCAACCGATTCGGCGCGCAGCTCGTCAGTAATCTCGTCGAGGCGCGACTGGGCAGCCTGGAATTCTTCCACCAGGGCCAGGTTTGCGGCCTTCAATTCATGGATCTCGTCTTCCATGGCCTTTCGCTCTGCAGCGCGTGCCGCGGCGCTATGTGCCATGCCTGCAACGATAAATACGATCGCACCCATCATCCAGGCGGAGGCCGAATTCATTAGCCCAAGATACTCAAACCCCAAGGCCGCCACGACTGCGATCATGACGTAGGTGAGTACGATAAGAATGTCTGCTGCCTTGGACATCCGGTCCTCATTCTGCAACGAATCGGCACTTCTCGCCGAAGGTTAAGCTGTGTCGCAGCGGGTTTTCGTTTGGTTAACGAAGGTAAACCCGAAGCCTGTCCTGGGGAGATATCAGCAAAAGAAAATGCGGCCCAGACAGGCCGGGCCGCATAAATCTCATTTGTTATGCATGACTTAGGACGTGATGTGCGGACGGATCAGGATTTCGACCCGACGGTTCTCCTGGCGGCCATAGGCCGTGTCATTGGAAGCGATCGGGGAACGCTCGCCCATGCCACCCACGTAAAACCGGTCACGCATGACGTCCTGGGCGATGAGATAACCGGCCACCGCCGAAGCGCGCTGCTCGGAGAGGCGCTGATTGTATTCCGCCGGACCGGTGCTGTCGGCGTGTCCAACCACATCGACATAAGTCGCCGGATAACGGTTGAGAACGACAGAGACGTCATTGAGGATCGCGTAGAATTGCGGCTGGATACTCGAGGAATTGGTGTCGAAGGTGACATCACCCGGCATGATCAGACGCAGATTATTGCCTTCACGGCGGACACCGACGCCCGTATCGCTGAGCGCCATGCGCATGGCTTCTTCCTGGCGATCCATATAGTTGCCGATAGCACCGCCGGCGAGCGCACCGATACCAGCACCGATCAGGGCATTGGTACGACCCTCATCGGAGTCGGATGTGTTGGTCAGATAACCCAGTACAGCACCCGTGGCGGCTCCCAGCAGAACGCCGCGACCGGTGTAGTTCGGACGCGTTTCACCCGTGACCGGGTCCGTGGTCGTGCAGGCGGTCATGGCCAGGGCCGCGACGCCAACTACTGCAATACGAAAATTCATAACTCTTACCTCTCAAAGAGTGCCTGTTGGCGCCCATACTACGCACAAATGCGACAAGCATTCCATGTCTGGGCATATCGTCAACTGAATGAACGCAAGCTGATCAGATTTCCCGGCGCTGTCACTGGGAAAAAGAGTCACGCCCTGCCCTTGACGGTTCTGTCCCCACTGCTTAAGTCCGCCCTGTTAGCAGTCGACTGGGGTGAGTGCTAACGCCGAAATCCCCAGTCACTGCAGGAAATTCAATCAGTCCTCTTGTTGGAGAAAAACCAAGATGACCTTTCGTCCTTTGCATGACCGCGTGCTCGTAAAGCGCGTCGAAGAAGAGTCCAAGACCGCTGGCGGCATCATCATTCCGGATACCGCTAAAGAAAAGCCGCAAGAAGGCGAAGTCGTTGCTGTTGGTGGCGGTGCCATCAAGGAAGACGGCTCTGTTCGCGCGCTCGACGTCAAGGCTGGCGACCGCATCCTGTTCGGCAAGTGGTCCGGCACGGAAGTTTCCATCGGCGGCGACGAGCTGCTGATCATGAAAGAGTCCGACATCCTGGGCATCATGGAAGCCTAAGCGGCTTTTCCAAAACTCCCAGCTCCTCAGATAAGGAATAAGCCCAATGGCTGCTAAAGACGTATATTTCTCCTCCGATGCCCGCGACCGCATGCTCAAGGGCGTCGACATCCTTGCCAACGCTGTAAAAGTCACGCTCGGCCCGAAAGGCCGTAACGTCGTGATCGAAAAGTCTTTCGGCGCTCCGCGCACCACGAAGGACGGCGTATCTGTCGCCAAGGAAATCGAACTGGCTGACAAGTTCGAGAACATGGGCGCCCAGATGATCCGCGAAGTTGCGTCCAAGACGAACGACGTCGCTGGTGACGGCACCACGACCGCTACGGTTCTGGCTCAGTCCATCGTCCGCGAAGGCATGAAGTCTGTTGCGGCCGGCATGAACCCGATGGATCTGAAGCGCGGCATCGACAAGGCGACCGCGATCATCGTCGAGGACATCAAGGCCCAGGCGACCCCGATCAAGGGTTCCGACGAAGTTGCGCAGGTCGGCACGATCTCCGCTAACGGCGACGCCCAGATCGGTAAAGACATCGCGCACGCGATGGAGAAAGTCGGCAATGAAGGCGTCATCACCGTCGAGGAAGCCAAGTCTCTCGAGACCGAGCTGGACGTTGTTGAAGGCATGCAGTTCGACCGCGGCTACCTGTCTCCGTACTTCATCACGGATGCAGACAAGATGCAGGCCGACATGGAAGAGCCGTTCATCCTGCTGCACGAAAAGAAGCTGACTTCCCTGCAGCCGATGCTGCCGATCCTCGAATCTGTTGTTCAGTCCGGCCGTCCGCTGCTGATCATCGCCGAGGACGTTGAAGGCGAAGCCCTGGCGACGCTGGTTGTCAACAAGCTGCGTGGTGGTCTGAAGATCGCTGCTGTCAAGGCTCCGGGCTTCGGCGATCGCCGCAAGGCCATGCTGGAAGACATCGCCATCCTGACCGGTGGCCAGGTCATCTCCGAAGATCTCGGCATCAAGCTGGAAACGGTTTCCCTGGAGATGCTGGGCACGGCCAAGCGCGTCAACATCACCAAGGACGACACCACGATCGTTGACGGTGCTGGCGAGCGTGCTGACATCGAAGCGCGTGTTGGCCAGATCCGCCGCCAGATCGAGGAAACCTCTTCGGACTACGACCGTGAAAAGCTGCAGGAACGTCTGGCCAAGCTGGCTGGTGGCGTTGCTGTCATCAAGGTCGGTGGTGCAACCGAGATCGAAGTGAAAGAGAAGAAAGACCGCGTTGATGACGCCCTGAACGCAACCCGCGCTGCGGTTGAAGAAGGCATCGTCACCGGTGGCGGCACGGCTCTGCTGCGCGCGTCTCGCAAGCTGGACGGTATCGAAGGCGATAACGCAGACCAGACCCAGGGTGTTCGCATCATCGGACGCGCCCTTCAGGCTCCGATCCGTCAGATCGTCGAAAACGCTGGCGTTGAAGGCTCCATCGTTGTCGGCAAGATCCTCGAAAATGGCGGCGCGACTTTCGGCTTTAACGCTCAGACCGAAGAGTATGGTGACATGCTGGAGTTTGGTGTCATCGACCCGGCCAAGGTTGTACGCACCGCTCTGCAGGACGCCGCCTCTGTTGCTTCCCTGCTGATCACGACGGAAGCTGCCGTCGCTGACGCACCGAAGGAAGAAGGCGCTGCCCCAGCCATGCCTGACATGGGTGGCATGGGCGGAATGGGCGGCATGATGTAATCATGCCGGTCAACTGACCGATCAAGCGAAGGCCCGCTCAACCGAGCGGGCCTTTTCTTTTTGCCCTGTAAGTGGCGTCATGATAGCCCGGCAAATTCTTGTTGTTACGAGGTCTGCTTCTTCCCGGGAGCAGATGGTGGAGCCGATCGCGTGACCAAACTGACGACTGTCCAAGCGCTGCGCGCTGTCGCTGCCCTGCTGGTGGCGATCTATCACCTTTTCCTGAACGAACAGGCCGGCATCACCAATAACGGCAGCGAGGAGATTTCCGCGCTACTTGAAACAACCCGCAACGGGTTTGCCGGCGTCGACATGTTCTTCGTGATTTCGGGCTTCATCATGGTCTATGTCACGCAGAACACTGCACACGGGAAGTACGCCAGCCTCGATTTCCTGATCGCTCGGCTGACACGCATCTACCCCCTCTGGTGGTTCTTCTGCGCCTGTTTTCTGGTCATCATCGTCGCAGGAACCGGGCAACTAACGCCCGCATCCTACAACATAGAAGCGGAACAGACCGCGGGCTTCCTCGTCCGGTCATTCCTGCTCTGGCCTCAGGAAAAACTGCCCTATATCGTCGTCGGCTGGACGCTGATCCATGAGTTGTACTTCTACGCGATCTTTGCCGGCTTCATGCTCGCGCCGCGTGCCTGGCTGCCTGTCCTGGCTGGTGTCTGGTGCGTGGTGCTGTGCATCGGCGCTACCGCGGGGCTGAGCACCGACCGGGTCGCCACCGGAATCCTGAGCCTCGCATTTCATCCACTGACGCTCGAATTTATCTTCGGAGTGGTCATTGGCTTGCTGGTGACCAAGGGCATCCGCACACTCGCCCTGCCGGCGTTCGTCATCGGCACGACGGTGTTCGTCGGCGGCCTGCTTTTCTTCACCCACGACATGGTCGAGATCTCGCTGAACTGGTCGCGTGTTGTCCTTTTCGGCATACCGAGTGCGTTCATCCTCTACGGCCTCGTCAGCCTGGAACTGGAGAAGGGCTGGAGCGCTCCCTCACAACTCGTCTATCTCGGTGATGCGTCCTACGCCCTCTATCTCGGCCACGTCGTTATCTATCTGGTGGCAACCAAGGCGTTCGAGGTTCTCGCGGCCATCTTCACCCAGCTGGGCATGCCCGCATGGTTGGTTGCCGCATTCTCACTCGGGCATTCCGGCCCAGTGGATAATCTGCTGTTCGGGGTATTTGGATTCAGCGGGGCATTGATCTGCGCCGGCCTCACCTTCTCCTGTCTTGAAAAGGGGTCTCTTTCCTGGCTGTCAGGGAAACGACGTGCCCTCATGCAACGCGTCCGGATGGACGACTAGGTCAGGGCCCCAAACACGCCCTTCCGGTTTCGTCGCGCACGTGTAAACTTCCCGACAGATTCAATCGGGGAGTAGATCATGGGACGAATAGCCAAGGCATCCTGCACCACCGCCATCATCCTGGCGCTGGGTGCCTGCACGCCGGCCGAACAAGGCGGGGGCACCAACTCCGCGACCGAGACAACATCAATGGAGACGGTTCCGCACGACGCCGCCACCTTCCATGAAACCACGTCTTTCGGCATGGCCTCCGGCGGAGGTCACGCTTTCTCGGCGACGGATGGCCGCATCCTCATCAGCTCGGACGAGACCGGGGTGTTCAACGCCTATGCCGTCGACCCTGCAACAGGCGATCGTGAGCAGCTCACCGAATCCACCACCAACGCGACCTACGCTGTCAGCTGGTTCCCGGAGGACAATCGTCTGCTGGTGACAGCCGATGGTGGCGGTGACGAGCTCAGCCATATCTATCTGCGCGAGGAAGATGGTCGCCTTGTCGACCTGACGCCCGGCGACAATGTCCGCGCCATGTTCCTCGGCTGGTCGCCGGACGGGAATGACATGTGGGTCGCCACTAACGAGCGCGACGCGGCGTCCTTCGACATCTACGAGATCGACACGGTGGCATTTGAAGCTGGCGTGGTCTTCCAGAATGATGACAGCCTGCAGATCGGTTCGGTCAGCCCGGATGGCCGCTGGCTGTCCCTCGTGCGCAATCGCACCTCGGCTGACAGCGATATCCTGTTACTGGACCTGTCCGCACCGGGCTCCACGCCGCAGCTGATTACCGAGCATGAAGGCAATATCGCCTATGGCGACTATACCTTCACGCCGGAAAGTGATGCGCTCGTCTACGCGACCAATGAACATGGCGAGTTCAACCAGGCCTGGACCTATGACCTGGCCAACGGCGATACCGCGCCCCTGATCGAGGCGGACTGGGATGTGTCCTTTGTCAGCTATTCCCCGTCCGGGCGTTATCGTGTGCATGGCATCAATGCGGATGCCTCCACGCAGGTGAGCATTCTCGACCGCGAGACCGGCGAAGCCCTGCCCTTGCCGGATCTTCCGGCCGGCGAGCTGCGCAGCGTCCGCTTCTCCCGCGATGAGGGCCAGATCGCTTTCCTGATCAATTCCTCTACCTCGCCGTCAAACCTTCACATGGTCGATCTGGCCGAGCAGGCGCAAAGCCAGCTGACCAACGCCCTCAACCCGGCGATCCGCCAGGACGAGATGGTCGAAGCCAGCGTGGTGCGTTTCGAGAGTTTTGACGGGCTGGAAATCCCCGGGATCATGTACCGCCCGCACAATGCCAGCGCCGACAATCCGGTTCCCGCCCTCGTGTGGGTCCATGGTGGGCCGGGCGGACAGAGCCGTGTCGGCTATTCCGCGACCATCCAGCATCTGGTCAATCACGGTTATGCGGTCTACGCCGCGAACAACCGTGGCTCCTCGGGATACGGAAAGACCTTCTTCCACATGGATGACCGCCGTCATGGCGAGGAAGACCTGCGTGACATCGTGGCTGCCGGCAATTATCTGCGCTCGCTGGACTGGGTTGCTGACGACCAGGTCGGTGTGATCGGTGGTTCCTATGGCGGCTATATCACCGCAGCGGCCCTGGCCTTCCACCCGGAAGAATTCGAGGTCGGTATCAATATCTTCGGTGTCACCAACTGGGTGCGTACACTGGAAAGCATCCCGCCATGGTGGGAGAGTTTCCGCGAAGCGCTGTATGACGAAATGGGTGACCCTGCTGTGGATGGTGACCGCCACCGCGCCATTTCCCCGCTCTTCCACACCGAGAATATCGTCCGCCCAATGCTGGTCATTCAGGGCGCGAATGACCCGCGCGTCCTGCAGGTCGAGAGCGACGAGATCGTCGAAGCTGTTCGAGCCAATGGCGTCCCGGTTGAGTACGTGCTCTTCCCGGATGAAGGCCACGGCTTCCGCCGACGCGCCAATCGCATCACGGCGTCCGAAGCCTATCTGACCTTCCTGGAGGAATATCTGAGACAGTCCGGCAGCGCTGAGTAAATCAAGAAGGCCCGCTCAACCGAGCGGGCCTTTTTTCTGTCTCGCCTCAGCGTTTCCAGCGAAAGCTGATGAAGAAGCTGCCGAGCGCCCCGGCCAGGAACACCAGGGCGGGGATCATGAACCAGCGCATCGGCGTTGGCTGGCTGACAATGCGATCATCCACCAGCTCGAAATATCGCCGCCCGCCGGGCACATCCTCGATATAGCTGCGACCGTGGAAGTCGCCAACGATGCGATAGTCCTCGTCCAGCCGCGCAACCATGGTGCTCTGGAGCGCCCGCCTCGTTTCATCCTCCAGGGCGACGCTGTCATTGACGATGGCGAAACTGTCCAGGCTTTCCGCGAGTTCCAGCACGCCCTGGGATCGATAATGATACTCGGCGTATTCGGCGTCACGCGATGTCATGACGATTGCCGCAGATGCTGCGGACAGCATCAGGCCCGCCAGTCCCGCTAACATCCAGCCACGCGACAGATTGAGCGCCCGGCTCTCCCGGCTCAGAACCGCATCGCGAACCTGGGCCAGTTCCCGTAGGCGTTCGATCTCGGCCGCCGTGATGTTTTCCGTCAGCTCGGACGTGTCGATATCGAACACCTGCACGAGCCGCGAATAGACGTCCTCGGATGGATAGGAACGCCCCGTCTCAAGCTTGGATAGATAGGATTGTTCGATGTCCGCGTGGCGGGCGGCCTCTGGCTGGGTCCAGCCCTTTGCCTCGCGGCATTGTCGAAGATAGTCACCAAATTTCATGATCAGACCAATTCACACTGTTTGTCCGGTGTCCACACCCGGTGAACACAGCGCAGTCTTTGGAATTCCTGCCAGGACTAGTAGCTGAATATTCGGGAATTATCAGGAAACCCCAGCGCTAATCAGTCGAATTTCGATCGTTTTCAATGTCGGCGGGTTGTTAGTCGAGCGAGAAGCGGGCCTTCGCCGCCATGATGCGCTGATAGGATTGCACGATCACATCTTCCAGCACGTCACCCGCTTCGATCGCCTGCATGACCCAGCTTACAAACTGCTGCGGCAGGTCCATGTTCGGCGCGGCGGAGTTGGACATCATGATAACGTCATTGCCGGCCTGGATGGACTGGATCACGGCAGAACGCTGATCATAGTGCAAGCGGATCGCTCCCATATCCAGATCATCCGTCATGATTACGCCCTTATAGCCAAGGCGTTCCCGCAGAATGCCAGTCAGGACCGGGCGGGAGAAGGTCACCGGCACACCGGTCGGGTCCAGCTCCTGGTGAGTGAGATGTCCGCCCATCACGAATTTGGCATGGCCGCTATCGATCAGCCGCGCAAACGGATCGAGCTCGCTTTCGCTCCAGGTCGCAGTGATATCAACAAAGCCGTCATGGCTGTCACCGCGAGAGCGGCCATGTCCCGGGAAATGCTTGATCACGCAAGCCACATCCTCTGAGTTGAAGGCATCGATAAACCGGCTGGCATAAGCGCTGATCGCCTCGCCATCTGTTCCGTAGGCGCGGCCGTGGCGACCAATGACCGCGTTTCCATCCTCATGCACATCCGCCACGGGGGCGAGATTCATGTTGAAACCGGCCGCCTTCAACTCGCGGGCACCAATGGCGTAGAGCCCCTCAGCGCCTTCCAGCCCGTATTCCTCAACCACCTGGGACGCCCGCGGGATCGAGGTGTAACCCAGATCACGGGAGAGACGCTGGACCAGCCCGCCTTCCTGGTCGATCGCCATCCAGGCCGCCGGGTCGGCTTCACGAAACAGGGCTGCCGAGCCTTCGGCACCTTCGCGCGATCGCACATTGTGACGTAGAAACAGCACTCCGCCCACGCGGCGGTTGGACAGGTGCTCGGCCACCTGCTGGGCACCGGTCGTGTCCGGGCCAGAGCCGATGAAGCCCAGTAGCAACATCTGGCTGATCATCTCTTCCAGGCCGGGTTCGGACCGGGCCAAAGCGGGGGAAACAGATCCGGCGAACGAACAGGCCGCAGCGCCTGCCAGCCATTGTCTTCTGTTGATCGCCATCTACTTCTCTCCAGGACACACAAGTTCAAGCAACAGAATACGTGAGGGCGAACAACGCACAAGCGCGTCATTCTTTCTGAAATGTCATCTTTTGTGAGGCGCTAACGCAGCCGTTTTGCTATAGTGACCGACTTGGCTGTTCTTCTTCTGCGATTAGACACAGCCATTCCCCAGGCCGGTGACGAACTACCCTTCCGTCACCGGCCGCCTTCACACGCGCGCATCCTCAGCAGCGTGGTTCGGCAACCGATTTGCCAACTTTCAAAAAATTTAGAGCCCGGAACGGCGCGCGTTAGGTTGCGTCCGTGAATATGTCCCCATCAAGAGACGAGGGACGGACCATGAAAAAGTTTCTTCTCGCCAGCGCAGCAGCGCTGCTGGCCGGAACATCAGCCATCGCCCTAGACGGCGCGGCTAACCCTGTAGTTGAAGTACGCGGCTCCGATGGCAGCCAGACCCTGCACATTTCCGACGGTGCCACGAATACCCGTATCCGTATCGGCGGCCAGACGGTCGAGATCCACGATGGCGTGGTCATAGTCGATGGCGAGCGGATCGAGCTGGGCGATGCGGAATATGTTGTCATCGACGGCGATGATGTCCGTGTTGTCGAAGGCTCCGGCCGCGGCTTCCATATGGAGTTCGCAAACCACCATGCCATGGCCACCCACATGGCTGGCCTGGCTGAGAATCTCAACCACACGATCGTCGCCAGCTTTGATGGTGATTTCGAGTTCGACTTCGATCACGCTGAATTCGCGGAGATGGCCGAAGAACTCGCCGAAATGGAGATTCACCTCGGCGAGCTGGAAACCATGAATTTCGAAGCGGTTCATGCCGATGCCCTGCGCTCGATGGAAGAGGCGTTAGCCAATCTCGATGAAGGCCATGTCACCGTTGATGGCCGCGACTGGGACGAACTTTCCGACGAGGAAAAGGAAGAAGTTCGCGAGGAACTCCGCGAAGCCCGCGAGGAGATGCGCCTTGAATTCCGCGAGATGCGTGAAGAGATGCGCGAGGCCAGCCGCGAGATGCGTCACGCAGAGCGTGAGCGCGAACGGGCCCTGCGTCATACGCGTCGGGAAGTCGAACGTGCCCGTCATCGCGCTGATCGCGAGCACCGTCGTGAAAGCGAAGAGGAGCGTCGCGAGCGCCACGAGGAAATGCGTGAACGCGCCGAAGAGCGTCGGGCGCACATCGAGGAACGTCGGGCTCACGCTGAGGAACGTCGCGCCCATGCCGAAGAACGCCGCGAGCAAGCCCGTCGCATGCGGGTTCACGCCGAACGCGCCCGCAACGTCATTCGCGAACGTTTTGGTGATGATGCCAGCGTCCGTATCGAGGAAGACGGTGACGGCAATCGCCGGGTCTGGGTCGATGGCGAGGAACAGACGGGTGACGATCTGACCAACTGGCTCAACCAGCTCGAAGCTGATCGCCTGGATGGTGGCAACTAGTCACAAGCAAATTCCGGAAAATCTGGAAAAAAGAGGGGCTGGCAAACGCCAGCCCCTTAATTGACGGTTGGTCGATAAAGGGCGTCTCCTCCCCGAAACGCCAAGGACTGGACGGTCAGGCCCTGTCCTGTTCGCGACCGTGGCTGAGCGTTACGTATACGTCAACCCCAACGCCCTGAAATTTAATCTTAGCCTGTTGATAAAAGCACTTGTATTCCGCCTACTTGTAGCGGGATACAACCTCATGAACGCCGGCGATCCAGCCCTCACGGTCCACCGTGATCTGGGCCGGCTGTTCTTCGCGCCACTGCTTGTTGTCCTCGATGTCCGCAGCCAGGCGCGCACCCAGTTTGAGATCCTTGATCGTGACCTTGCCGTCCTCGCGCTCGTTCGAGCCGACGATGACCGCAGCAAAGGCACCACGACGGTCCGCATACTTCATCTGCTTGCCCATATTGCCGCCGCCAACAAAGGCTTCCGCACGCAGGCCAGCCGCGCGCAGCTCCTGCGCCATGGCCAGGTATTGCGCCGACTGCCCCTTTTCTGCGGCAACGACCACGACCAGCGGACGCTCGTCTCCGATGCCGCCACGCCCGAGCGCGCGCAGCGCTGCAGCAAAACGGCTGACCCCAAAGGAGAAACCGGTGGCCGGAACCGCCTGCCCCGTAAAACGCGCGACGAGGTCGTCATATCGACCACCACCGCCAACCGAGCCGAACTGGATCGGATTGCCATCGTCATAATGCGCCGTTGCCAGCAACTCAGCCTCGTAGACCGGCCCGGTGTAGTAACCCAGCCCGCGCACGACAGACGGATCAAAAACCGCCCGGTCATTGCCAACACCAATGGCGCTGAGCACCGCATCGATCTCGGTCAGTGCTGCAACGCCGGCACGCCCGGCTTCCGATCCGCTGACCAGACCTTCCAGTCGCGCGGTGACTTCGCCGCGGCTGCCACCGCCCGCATCCAGGAAGTTGAGAACCGTGTCGATGCCGGCCGTATCCAGGCCTGCGCCCTCGGTAAAATCACCCGACTCATCCTTGCGACCCCCGCCCAGCAACAGCGCGACACCTTCGCGGCCGAGACGGTCCAGCTTGTCGGCTGCGCGCAGCACCCGCATGCGACGGTCAGGATCCGCCGCACCGATCGTTTCCAGCACACCATCCAGGATGCGGCGATCATTGACGCGGACCAGGAAATCGCCGGTGTTGAGGCCAACGGCACTCATCACTTCGGCCGCCAGCGCGATCATTTCCGCATCAGCAGCCGGACTGGCGGAACCGACCGTGTCGGCATCGCACTGGACAAACTGGCGGAAACGCCCCGGACCCGGCTTTTCATTGCGCCAGACATCGCCCGCCTGATAACGGCGATAAGGCTTGTTGAGATCCTGATAGTGTTCGGCGACAAATCGAGCCAGCGGCGCGGTGTGATCATAACGCAGCGACATCCACTGGCCGTCATCATCCTCCAGCGCAAACACGCCCTCATTGGGACGTTCCTCATCCGGCAGAAATTTGCCCAGCGCTTCGGCATACTCGAAAGCTGGCGTCTGCAGAGGCTCGAAACCCCAGTCATCATAGACTTGGCTCGCCTTCGAGATCAGATGATGTTCAGCCCTCAGCACGTCACCGGTACGGTCTTCAAAACCGCGGGGTTTGCGGGCTTTGGGGCGATAGCTTTTCTTGGCACTCATCTGATGCTCTCCAGAATGTCACATCTCCGGATGATTATCCGGCTTGTCGGAGGGGTCCGCCTCTTTCAATATCCAAGGCGGTGGTGAAGACCAGTGTTTTCACCAGTAAGCACGGGAAAATGCCTTTCGTTCACCGGATTGCAAGCCCGTTCAGTCAAGATGCCCTCGATTAGGGTGTCCCAGCGTGTGGAGTTGTCAGTGCGTCGCCTGGTTTTGAGTATTGCGTCTGTCATCGGTCTCAGCGCCTCGGCCCTTGCGGGTCCGGGAACGGATTTCTCCGAGTTTGCTGCAGATTTGCGTGAACAGGCGGACGAACGCGCCGTTCTCGCAGCCTCGACGCCCGCAGCACCTGCCCAGCCGCTGGACATTGAAGACCCGTTCTATTTCGAGCTGGAACAATTCTCCGTCGACGCCATGCGCCTGTCGCGCGCAATCGCGCAGGCGGACGGCCCGCAGGACCTGCAGTGCATTTTCCGGGGCATGTCCGAAGATGCGGCGGATCGGCTGGAGGCGCTGAACGAGGCGGATAGTTCCGGCGACCAGGCACGGATCTATCGCAATCTTTCCGCCCTGCTGCGTGATGCCGAGGAAATCGCTCCGGCCGTCGATGATGCCGGCGTGGAACTCAGCGGAATGTCCTGCTCGAACGGCTAGCCCGTCGCCGCGCGGATCGCATCCAGGACAACCGTTTCCGTCAGAACATTCGGCAGCACGACAGCCTCTCCACCACCTGCCGGGTAGAAGAGATAAAGCGGCACGCCCGCCTGGCCGTGGGAATAGATCAGCTGGGTGATGTCGTCATCGCGATTGGTCCAGTCCGCCTTCATCTGCACGACATTCGCCGCGTTGAAGGCCGCCTGCACATCACCGTCACTGAGCACACGCATCTTGTTGACCTGGCAGGTCACACACCACGCCGCCGTAACATCGACAAAGACCGCGCGCCCGGCCATTTGCGCCTCGACAACGGTATCAGCGCTCCAGACCTGCTCGTGCTCAGCCACGGTCGAGGTGCTGGTCGCAGCAGGCAGCCGTGCGATGACGAGGACGCTCGCCAGCATGGCAGCAAATCCCAGCGCGCCGATCAGCTTCCACACACCGGCAGACTGTTTCACAGCCCAGATGCCAAAGGACAGGGCCAGGACTGCGATACCGAACCAGAGCACGCCCATGGATCCGGCCTGGATCGACAGGACCCAGACAAGCCACACCATGGAGGCGAACATCGGGAAGGCCAGGAATTGCTTGAACGTCACCATCCAGGCACCCGGCTTGGGAAGGTAACGCAGCAATTGTGGAGCAAAGGCCAGGACGACGAACGGCAAAGCCAGGCCCACACCCATCATGGCGGCAACAGCCAGAACGACGATGGCAGGCTGCGTCAGGGCCAGCCCCAGCGCACCGGCCGCCATGGGACCGACACAGGGCGCAGCAACCACAACCGCGAGCACGCCGGTGAAGAAAGCGCCCTTGGCACCGTCATCATCAGCGAGGCCTGCGCCCAGCCCCTGAACGGAGCCACCGATCTCGAAGACGCCGAACAGATTGAGACCAATGGTGAAGAAGAGCAGTCCGAGAGCGGCCACCACGATCGGCAATTGCAGCTGGAAACCCCAGGCCACTGGCAGGCCGAACTCGCGCAGCCCAACCAGCAAACCGGCGAGAACAACGAAACTCAGCACCACGCCGGCCAGAAAGAGCAGGCCATAGCTGCGCACGCGAGCAGCGTCGGCATGCGCCACCTCAACAAATTTGAGCACCTTGATCGACAGAACCGGGAAAACACACGGCATCAGGTTGAGGATCAGCCCGCCCAGAAAAGCAAACACCAGGATGGTCAGCATGTTGGCGTCCATCGCCTGTTCCGGCACAGGCAGGACAGGAGTTTCGGGAACAATCCCGACTTCGCCAGCACCAAACTGGAATTCAACGACCTCGCGTTCCCAGAAGTCACCGCCAAGGTTGCGCTCGACAGCCAGCAGGCCGGATTGCGGCAGGCTGAGCTCCGGCCCCATCTTGAAACTGGCCTCGTAGGTGAGGTTCAGACGTCCCTGGTCGTCGGTCTGGACCCGCGGCTCCAGGGCGTGCGCGATCAGGGCGCCATCGAAGGGGAAGAAGGTCAACTCACGCCACTCACCGTCGAGAAACGCACCTTCCAGCATCAATACGATCTGATCGTCAAAGCGCTGCATGACACCGGACAGTGCATCGGTAACAGCGGGCTCCGCCTCGATAGCGGCCTGGATCAGCCAGAAGGCGTCCTCTGTATTCCACGGTTCCGGCCCCACATCGATGGTCAGGGAGAGCTCGCGGGTTTCAGGGACACAGACTTCTTCACAGACCTGCCAGTCGGCGACGACATTGAGGGTCAAGCTTTCACCGGAGAAATTCTCGGCTACTCGAACCGGCAGGGCCAGCACAACTTCGTCGTGATAGCCGTAATCCATGATGGCGCCGTCGCCCAGCGGCAGCTCTTCCGGGGCGGGCCAGTAGATCTCACCGATCTCGACACCTTCCGGCACATCCCAGTCCAACTCGATGGGCAGACCGAAATCGCCGGGATTGCGCCAATAGGTATGCCAACCGTCCGGAATGATCTGGTGGAGACCAATATTGAAACTGTCTCCGGGAGCCGTCGCCGCACGTTCAGCAATCAGGCTGGCGTCGATAATCTCTTCCGCCTGCATCCAGTCAGGCTCCAACGACGACGCCCGGGCGCCAGTCGAGAACAGAGCCGCAATCGAAAGAAGAAGCAGGAAAAATCGCATTTGCTCGCCCAGAAACCTTGTGGTGTCGGCGGTTCATATAGAGGGAAAAACCCCGCTGTCGAACCAGCCTCGCGGAAAGGTGATGCAGAACGCAAAACGGCCGCGCAAATAGCGCGGCCGCTTCTCGTTCAGGTCAAACGCGAACTTACGCGTTTTGCGGCTGAGCCTGCATGTCCGTGGCAACACGGCGCATGATGCGGTCCCAGCGCTGCAGAGAGATCAGATGAGCCGTGATGACACCAAGGTCACCATTCTTGTGAAGCTCGACAATCTGGTCGTCGCTGAGAGCGTTGAACTTCTCCTGGGATACGCCGAAATAGTCAGCAACCGTGACCGGATTTTCCGGATCTTGCGGGTTGGCAACCTTGATCTCTTTTTTCTCGAACAGGTCGAGAGCAGTGAGACGCTCAACAACAGCCTCGGTGATCTTTGCGTCGCGCTCGAAAGCGGACACATAGTCGATAGCCTGCTGCGTGTATTCGGTCGGCTCGCCCTTCTCGTCGAAGAACGGACGCTCTGCATTCTCGGTGACGACGAAGTCGGCGCCAACATCAATGCAGATCGTGGACGGCTGATCGCCCGGGTTGGACGCGCTGACGAACGGATAACGGCGGACATAGGCCGGAACGTAGTGGTCCGTGTCGAACTGACCATCATTCACGAACAGGTTGGAACCTGCGCGAAGGCCCATGACAACGACCGGCATCTTCTTGTCACCAAGGAAGACGATCGGATAGCTGCCGCTTGCAACGGCGAACTCGGCCGCGATGGCTGGCACAAAATGCCATTCCTTGAGGAAGCTGAACGGGCTGGAAACCGCGTTCACGCCGTAGGTCGCGTGTTTTTGACGATTAAGCGGCTCTACTTCCTTGTAGAGCGGAACTTGTCCGGTGAGGCGCGGCTCGTTGGTCGCTGCGTCAGCCATGGTAGATACCCCTATTAAACGTTTGGGGGTTGATAGCCCATCGACGCGCCAGCATCAATGCAGGCATGCACAACAGGCGCAAAAACCACTGAAAATGAAAACGCCAGGCGACTCAGTCACCTGGCGCTCTCTTCTGAGTTGAAAAACTGTGATCAGAACCGGCGACCGAAACCGAGGCCGATAATGACCGGGTCGATGTCCACATCCGCCGTGATGGCGCCATCGATCGTCACGTCCGTGTTGATATCGATGTATTTCGCATCAACGTTGAAGAACCAGTCATTGCCCATGTCGAAATCGATGCCTGCCTGAACGGCGAGAGCGAGGCTGGCGTCATAGTCGATCGTGCTCAACGCGCTGCCACTTGGCAGGTTCTTGTCGAAGAAATGCGTGTAATTGATGCCTGCGCCGGCATAAGGACGAACGGTACCTTCTGGATTGAAGTGATACTGCACCGTCAACGTGGGCGGCAGCAGCGTTACCTCACCCAGGTCGATATCGTCGGCAGCTGTGCCCACCGCTGAGACATCGTGTGGGGTCACACCCAGAATGAGTTCAACAGCCCACTGATCCTGGAAGAAATAGGTGATGTCGAGTTCAGGCACGATGGAGTTGTCGATATCCACATCGCCGCCGATCGGATCGATGCTCGCGCCTTCATTCGGCATAACGTCGATTGCACGCAGGCGGATCAGCCAGTCGCCACTCTCGGCAAAAGCCGGAGCAGCAGCGGTCATGGCAAGAGCGGTCGCGGCGAGGAGAAGCTTTTTCATGGCTAGGCCCCCTGTTTGTCCCCAGTAAAGATAGGGACTTTGTGGACCTGCCAGTCCGCGCGAGATACTGCGCGTTTCGCCGCGCGTCAGCCTGCCGCGCGGCAGGCTGACGCACAAGGCGTAATACGTTGGATTTACGTTAGAAATCCATCACCAGAGCCGCACGGAAATTGCGACCCGGCAGCGGGAGTGCATCTTTCAGGAAGGACGTGTGCAAACGCGCTTCCTCGTCAGCCAGGTTACGGCCTTCCAGGATGATCCGCATGCCACGATCTTCGAACGGGGTCACGGAGTAGCGAGCGTTGAGCAAGGTGTAGCCCTCGGTCGGAAGCTCGAATTCCGCGACATTGTCCTGTTCCCCGGCCCAGACGACCTCACCATGCAGCTGGTGCACACCCATCTCGGCAGACACACCTGCAGTGAAGGAAAGCGGCGGGATGCGCGGCATGTCACCACCCGCATCGATGGATGCGTTGACATACTCGCCCGTCAGTTCACCGCTCAGATTCCAGCCGGCAAACTCACCCAGGGGACCTTCCAGACGACCCTCGAAGCCGCTGAGGCTGGCGTCTTCCTGGCGGTATTCAACAACCAGGAATTCTTCCTCTTCCTCACCGGTCGGGAAAGCACCGATGAAACCGTCATACTCGGCGTGGAAAGCCGCGCCTTCAAACGCCCAGCTGCCAAACTCGGTACGGGCCGTGAATTCGATCGAGACAGCGCTTTCCACGTCCAGATCCGGGTCACCGTTCTCGACCGTGGAGGTGGCGATGTGCTCACCATCGGCGAACAGCTCCACATCCGTCGGAGCACGCTCGTTGGAGGACAGTGTTACGGCCAGGAAGGTGTTTTCCTGCGGGCGCCAGAAGGCGGAACCGGAGATCGAGAATGTATCGAAGCTGCGAGACGTCCCGGCGGTCTCGATATCGCGGTTCTCCAGGCGAAGTCCGCCCTCAAGACCCCAGGCGCCTGTATCCCAGCGCTCGACCAGGAAGAGACCGAAGTCTTCAGTCAGGGATGGCGGGACAAAGGCTTCCTCGCCCTGCGCAACGAAGTCGCGGGAGAAGGCCTGAATGCCAGCGGCGGAGTCAAGATTGCCACCGCCAAGTTCGATAGTGGAAAAACGCGTTTCGAAACGGCCTTCCCAGCCCTCATTGCTGAACAGCGTGCCGATTTCGTCACCTTCCAGCTCGACATGTTTGTACTCGGCCGTGCCAAAGGAAAAACGAACGCGATTGATGAACTCGGAAACATTGCGGAACTCGCCGCGCAGGTCGTAACGAGTCTGGATGAGATCGATGGCTACACCGCCCTCTTCCTCGTGATGTTCTTCTTCCTCGTCGTGATGATCCTCGTCCTCATCCTCGTCATGCTCTTCCTCGTGGTGACCATGGCCACCCGGAATGCCGTAGAGCGCGTCGGTAGATTTGTAGGACACACCGATGAAGCCGTTCTCGCCGACCCAGGACACACCCACGGAACCGGTTGAGAATTCGAGGCCAGAGTTCTCGACGGTGCCGAAGACTTCTTCCTCTTCCTCGTGATCCTCGTCCTCGTGATCACCCTCGTGCTCTTCTTCCTCGAGGGCACGCGCCAGCGCACTCTCGGAGAAGCCCGGGATGTCATAATCCTCGGCGTCACGGGTCATCATTTCCAGGTTGAAGACCAAGGAACCGGCGTTGAAACGGATCTGACCTGCAGCCGTCTCGCCGTTATCAACCGTGGTGTGGCCAAGATAGAAACGCCCCTCGAGACGGTCTTCAACACGCTCCTCCGGGATGCGACCGTCGATGACGTTCACGACACCACCGATAGCACCGCCGCCGTACGCGATTGCCGCCGGGCCGCGCAGGATTTCGACACGCTCGGCTTCCAGCGCCTCGGAGGCCACGGCGTGGTCCGGACTGGAGGTCGAGGCATCAATCAGGCCAACACCATTATTGAGGACACGCACACGGTCAGCACCCAGACCGCGAATAACCGGACGGCTTGCTGCCGGGCCGAAAAAGGTCGTGGAGACACCCGGCTCATGGGCAATGGTGTCAGCCAGGGAACCGGACAGGTTCTCTTCGATGTGAGTGCGGTCAATCACTTCAACCGAGCCAGTGATCTCGTCAGCACCGGTTTGCAGAATGGTGGACGTGACGGTGATGACTTCAGTTTCCTGAGCCAGCGCCGGAGCCGCCAGCAACAGGCTGGTGGTCGTGAGGAGGAGCGTACGCATAGCAATCCCGATACGTTATTTGGTAACACTGGCGACGTTATAATGTCACACCAACAGCATTGACAAGCACACACACTGGGAATCCTGCACGAACCTCATTACATGTTGCAAATATGAGTCGTTCCCAATCTTCCCAGGCCCTCGAAGCGGCCGAAAGCCTGTGCCAGGAGCGCGGCGAACGCCTGACCCCCATCCGCAAGCGCGTGCTCGAGCTCGTGCTGGGCTGGGATGGGCCGGTCAAGGCGTATGACCTGCTCGAGGCGCTGAACCCGGAGGCTGGCACCGCCAAGCCACCAACAGTCTATCGCGCGCTCGATTTCCTGATGGGGCTGGGCCTTGTTCACAAGGTTGAAGCGCTGAACGCCTTTGTCGGCTGCACGCATTCCCACGACGAGGGCGGCGCGGAACTCTTTATCTGTTCCGACTGCGGCACGGTCGAGGAACGCCACGGCTCGGCCACCCCGACCAATGCACCGGAAGGCTTCAAGATCGACCGGTCGGTCATCGAGCATTTCGGGCATTGCAGAAACTGTACGCACTGACAAGCGGAGCGCACGACATGGTCGAGCTCTGGCGCGGCAATGCAAACGCCTGGGAATGTGACGAGCTGGGGCATATGAATGTCCAGTTCTATCTTGCCAAGGCCAGCGAGGCGGTCGGCAATCTCGCCGCCATGGCCGGTCTGGGCAATGTCTTCCGCTCAGACAACTACGCCACCCTGCTGGCGCGCTCCCTGCACATCAAATTCCTCGCCGAGGCCCATCCCGGTGCGCCGCTGATGATCGAGGGCGGGATCACCGGCCATACCGACACGCTGATGCATGCCGAACTGATAATGCGCCATGGCGGATCCGGCCGCGTCGCAGCGACATTCCAGCTGGTGCTGGAACATGTCTCGCCGTCCGAAGGTCGGGCGTTCAGCTGGCCGGATCGTTTTGCCGCGGCCGCCGACACGCTCAAGATCGAAAAAGACCCAACGGCCGCTCCGCGCGGCATCGAGGAATATGACAGCGTCGGCAATGCCTCGCTCGCGCGAGCGGACCAGATGGGTCTGGAACAGATCGGCATGGGCCGTTTCACCGGCCAGGATATCGGCCCCTTCGGACGTATCCGCGCGGATGTATTCCTGGGTCGGGTCTCCAACAGTGTGGTCAATTTCATCGGTGCCTTTCCCGAGGAAGTCGCGTTCCACAAGGGCGAGCTGGACAACCGCATTGGCAGCGCCCTGCTGGAAACCCGCATCCTGCCCCGTCGCTGGCCGCGTGAGGGTGATGGCTATGTGATCCGGTCCGGCCTGAAATCCGTCAGTCCGAAAGTGCGCAATCTCGTGCACTGGGTGCTCGACCCGGCCACGGGCAAACCCTGGTGGACCATGGAAGGCGTTGCTGCCCCAATGGATCTCGACGCCCGCAAGCTGGTTGAACCCAATGCGCATTTCCGAGCCATGCTCGAAGCGGCTGTGGTCAAGGGCATCCGGGCCTGACACTTGCCTCGACGGTCGAGCTTCGAAACTCTCGAACAAAACAAGTTCCGGGGCCCACACGCCTGGACCACACTCTGGGGAAGGTCGAGACCCATGA
Source organism: Maricaulis sp. MIT060901 (assembly GCF_047123815.1). NCBI lineage: Bacteria > Pseudomonadati > Pseudomonadota > Alphaproteobacteria > Maricaulales > Maricaulaceae > Maricaulis > Maricaulis sp. MIT060901. The sequence goes on along the minus strand of NZ_CP138920.1, from coordinate 2,243,813 downwards.
ATATCCGCATCCTGCTGGCGTCCGGCATGCTGGCGCTGTCTGCCTGTGGCGCGCCCACGGCCGACGAGACCCGTCCGCTGCGCCAGAACGTCGTGTTTGACGCCAATGAGATCGCTCGCGACCTGTCACAGGCGATCCAGTACCGCACGATTTCTTCTGCCTTCGATCCCCGCGCCAGCTGGGAAGAGTTCGAGGGTTTCCGCGCCTTTCTCGCCGAGCGCTTTCCCTTGATGCATGCACGGCTCAGCCCTCAGGACCTTGGCGACGGGCAATTGCTCTTCACCTGGACTGGCAGCGATGAAAACGCCCAGCCGGTCGTGCTTCTGGCACACCAGGACGTGGTTCCCATCGAGCCAGGCACCGAGGACCAGTGGAGCTATCCGCCCTTCGACGGCACCATCGCGGATGGATTTGTCTGGGGCCGTGGCACCCTGGACATGAAAGGGCATTTGATGGCCTTGCTTCATGCTGTCGAACGCCATCTGGAAAACGGCACACAGCCACAACGCACCTTCTATATCTCGCTCGGCCCCGATGAGGAGGTGGGCGGACTGGGTGCGCGCCGTGCCGCGCAATACCTGGCCGATCAGGGCCAACACGCCTGGTTCGCGCTGGATGAAGGCGGGCTGACCGTGCTCGACAGCCCTATGACCAACGCGCCGGCAGCGATGATCGGTGTGGCCGAAAAGGGTTATATGACCGTGACCGTCACGGCCCGCGCCCGCGGCGGCCATTCCTCCACGCCCCCGCGCGCCACCGCCATCAGCCTGCTCGCCCGGGCCATCACCGCGATCGAGGAGAACCCGTTCGAACACTCGCTGAATGAGGGACCGACACGCGCCATGCTGGAAGCCATGGCGCCGGAGATGGAAGGCATGGCTGGATTTGCGGCGGCCAATAACGGCATTTTCGGCCCGATGATCCGCGGCCAGCTGATGGAACAGGACGCCGCTCGCGCCCTGATCGGCACGACGATCGCGCCAACCATTGTCGAGGGCGGGGTCAAGGACAATGTCCTTCCCCAGGAAGCCACCGGCACCATCAATCTGCGCCTGCATCCGCGTGACACGGTTGAAAGCGCACTGGAACATCTGCGCCGCTCCGTGGCGCATCTGGACGGCGTGACCATCGAGACCAACCGGTGGGCCAGCAACGCCCCGCCCGTCGCTGATGTTGATGGCGCCGCGTGGGACCTTATCGCCGGCGCCGCCGCGGGTCAGGCAGAACCGAGCACACCCATGGTGCCCTTCATGGTCACCGGCGCAACCGATGTCCGCGCCTTTGCCGACACCGCAGATAATCTCTACCGCTACTCGCCAGCCCGGGCTGTCATGGCCGATATCGCACGCATCCACGGCGACGACGAACGCATCGCGGTCGAGGACCTCGCCCGCATGTCCGGCTTTTTCTACACGGTAATCGCTGAGGCGGGTGTGGTGGAGGAGTGACCCATCCGCCACACCTGAGGACTTTCAATAACACCGCGCTTGCTGATTTCGCCCAACAGGCGTAATCAGGCTCCCCCGAATTACAGGAGACGGCACCCGTGAAGAACATCAAATAGCAATCGAGGGCGGCCCCGACGGCCCGCCATCGCACCAGGCGCCCCTGCTTAACAGCCGGTCCTCTGGTGATGTCTCCCGTCGACCCCAGCCCTGTTGTTATTTGAACGTATTCACGAGGCGAGCCCTGCGGCTCGATGACCGATGTCGACTTCTGCATTTGATGCCCATACCGAACAAACCGAGGACCTGATCGACGCGCGCGATCTGCATGATGATGTCCGTGAAGGCCTGTACGCCGATCCGGATGATGAGCCGCGGACGAAAAGCCTCTCCAATACCGCTGTCATGGCCTATCTGGCCAAGCAATGGCGCCGTCGCCCCGTGCTGCTGGCCGGCATGATCTTCTTCATGGTTCTGGCCACGATCATGGAGCTGGTGATCCCGGTCGCCGCAGGACGCCTGATCGACACGCTGTCGGCCGGCCCGGGCGTGGGCAATCCCTGGGACGCCTTCTCCCTCTATCTGGGCGTTGCCGTGGTTTTCTACGCCGTGCGTCAGCTGGCCTCGCGCTGCGAGGTGCCCTTCTCATCTGCCAACATGGCCGACATGACGACGGAGGCCTTTGCCAAGGTTCAGCGCTTCTCGCTGGACTGGCATGCCAATACCTTCGCCGGTTCAGTCGTGCGCAAGATCACGCGCGGCATGTGGGCCTATGACACGATTACCGTGCACATCTTCATGGGTATCGCGCCCTCGATCGGCGTGATGCTGGGCATTGCCGGGATGATGGCTATCCGCTGGCCGCTGGTGGGCGGGATCGCCTTTGTCATCATGTGCGGCTTCATCGCCTCCTCCCTGCTGTTGAGCCGCTATTACATCCGCCCGCAGAACATCCGCTCGAACGCGCTGGACAGCGAGATCGGTGGTGCGCTGGCGGATACGATCGGCGGCATCGCCACGGTGAAGAGCTTTGGTGCGGAAACGCGCGAGGATGGCCGTTTCCACGGCCTGGCCTGGCGCTGGCGTGCCGCGACCAAGAAAACCTGGAACCGTTTCGTCAACTCCTGGCTGGTCAACATCGTCACCGACCTGACCATGCAGGCGGCCCTGGTCGGCCTGCTGGTCTGGCAATGGTCGATTGGCAGTGCGAGCGCCGGTGATGTCGTGGCGGCCCTGACGGCCTACATGATCGTCTCGGGTTACATGCGCCGCTTTGGTGAACAGGTGCAGCAGGTCCAGCGCGGTCTCGACGAGATCCAGGATCTGGCGATTTTCGATGCCCAGGAAACCGAGGTCAGCGATCGTGACGACGCGACGGAGTTCCAGCCCGACCAGGGAGAGGTCCGGTTCGACAAGGTCGACTTTACCTATGCCGGCCAGGAACGCCCGCTCTACACAGGTTTCGAGCTGGCCATCCGCCCGGGCGAGAAAGTCGCCCTGGTCGGACCGACCGGTTCGGGCAAGTCGACTTTCGTGAAACTGGTCCAGCGGCTCTACGACGTCAGTGATGGCGCCGTGCTGATCGATGGCCAGGATGTGCGTGCGGTCAAGCAAGACAGCCTGCGACGTCACATCGCCCTGGTGCCCCAGGATCCGGCGCTCTTCCACCGCACCATCGCGGAGAATATCGCCTACGCCAATCCACAGGCCTCGCCAGAGGATGTGGTGGCAGCGGCCAAGGCGGCCCACGCCCACGACTTCATCATTCGCCTGCCCCAGGGGTATCGCACCCTTGTCGGAGAGCGCGGGGTGAAACTCTCCGGGGGTGAACGCCAGCGTGTCGCCATTGCCCGCGCCATCCTTGCGGATGCGCCCATCCTGATCCTGGATGAGGCCACGTCGAGCCTGGACAATGAGACCGAGCGCGAGATCCAGTCGGCGATGAATACGGTGATGAAAGGGCGGACAACGATCATCATTGCCCACCGTCTGTCGACCATCCGCGATGCCGACCGTATCCTGGTGTTCGAGCAGGGCCGGATCGTTGAACAGGGTCGGCACGATGAGCTTGTGGGTCGTAGTGAGGGCGTCTATGCGCGCCTGGCTGAACTCGCGTCCACCTAGTTCACAGTGACGTAACTGGATATGAAGGCCGGGACGTGTATTTATCTCGACGTCTAACGTGTTGGGAGAAAAACATGCCCCGGCTTTTGGCTGCTCTTGGATTTTTTCTGCTTCTGATCGTTCCGGCGCACGCGCTGGACGATGAGCACCCGCGACCGTTCGACGAGAATTACGACGCGATGGCTATCGTTGATGAAGCCCTGCTGGAAGGCCTGGCCGAACAGAAGCGTGTCCTGCTGGTTCTGGGCGCCAACTGGTGCCATGACAGCCGTGGCCTGGCCCATCACTTCCAGGACGAGGAACTCGCCGCCACGCTGGAAGAACACTACGTGCTGCGCTTCATCGATGTCGGCTGGCGTGACCAGAACCACGCCGTGATGATGCGTTTCGGTGTCGCCGCGATCTATGCCACGCCGACCGTTTTCATCGTGGACCCCGCCGATGAGCGCCTGCTCAATCGCGATAGCCGCAATGACTGGGGATCCGCAGCCTCCCGCACAACCGAGGAAGCCCGGGAATATTTCGCAGACTTCGCTGTCGGCGAAGGCGATATGGATCTGGTTGAGAGCTCGCTGGTCTATCAGTCCCTGCTGATCGAGATCGAGGTGTTCGAAGCCGAACAGGGTGAACGCCTGGCCGAGGCCTATGTCGATATCGGCCGCTGGCGCGCCATGGAAGATGACGAGCGCCCGGCGGACTTCATGGAGCTGGCCGGCGAGGTGGACACCTGGCGCAGCCGCATGCGTCGCCAGTCCCGGCGCCTGTATCGCGAAGCCTATCGTGCGGTAGAGGACGCCCTGACCGACATGGCTGGCGAGGCCGAGGTAACAGCAGCAACCGTCGCCCTGCTCGACCAGTCCGATCCGGATATCAGCCTGCGATTTCAGGCCTTCCAGAGCGAGCGCTGGTAACACGTATCTCTTACGCATTGATTTTGGACGCCGCGGGCGCGACAAGCGAAGGTAACCGCTGAGCGCCCGAGGAGGAAATTGTCATGGCCGGAATTCCCTATTTCGAGATCCACTCCTTTGCCGCTCCCGGTGAGGCGTTTACCGGCAATCCGGCGGGCGTCTGCCTGCTCGACAGCTTTCCCGATGACAACATCATGCGCGGCATTGCGGCGTCCAACGCACTGTCGGAGACCGCCTTTGTTGTTGCGCGAGAACAAGACCTTTGGGATCTGCGCTGGTTTACCCCAACGGTCGAGGTTGATCTTTGCGGCCATGCCACCTTCGCTGCGGGCGCTGTCCTGCTGGAAGCCGGCAAGGTCGTTGGCGACACTGCCCGGTTTGAAACGCGCTCGGGCCGCCTCGAAGTCCGCGCAGACGGGCATCAACTGGCCATGGACCTGCCCTCGATCGGCTTCATTCCCGGCCGCCACGCGCCTGCCCTTGAAGCCGCGCTCGCCCTTCAGGCATCACCGGAGGAAGTTCTGGACGTCAATCGCATCCACGGCGCAGGTTACCAGATGTGGGTCGTTGGCCATGAAAACCTGGTACGCAGCGCCGAACCCGATCACGGCCTTCTGCGCAAGCTGAACACGAATGTGATCCTGACGGCGCCCGGTGGCAGCGGGCTGGACTTTGTCTCCCGCTTCTTTGCCCCCGCCTCCGGTGTCGACGAGGACCCGGTCACTGGCTCCGCCCACTGCACACTTGCGCCCTACTGGGCCGAGCGTCTGGGCAAGACGCGGATGAAGGCGCGCCAGATCGGGCCACGCCCCGGCGCGCTCGAGGTCAAGACACACAAGGAGCGCGTGACCCTGTATGGCCACGCGCCCCATTATCTCTCCGGGGAAATTACCCTCCCCTGATACGCCACACTCAGTAGCGGTAACCGCGATGATTGTTGTAGCGGCTGTTGCGATAGCCGTGACGATCTCGGTAACCACGACCGCGTTCACGATATCCACGACGTCCGCGCTCGATCACGACATCGATCTGACGCAGGTCACCACGACGCGTTTCGCGATAGAAATTGCCATGGCGGCGATAGACAATGCCCGGCGAAGCCAAGCGTCCGCCCGAACCGCGTTCAATGCCATTGCGCCGCTCCCAGCGATCGGGGACATACGTCCAGGCACGAGGCGGGCACTCGATCACGCGACGGTCGCGTCGATCTTCGCGTCGATCCCAGCGCCCTTCATCAACCCGTCGGTCACGGCGATCTTCGCGCAGATCCGGGCATGCACGGGCATTCAGGTACCAGGTGCCGGCAGATGCGGTTCCCGAGATACCGACCGTGCCCAGACCAGCCAGAAACGCGGCTGCAAGTGCGCTCTTGAAAAATGACATGGCTTACTCCTTTGCCTGAGTGGCCGTCTCCGGCCGGTGTGGGAGCAGCTAACAACAGTGGATCTGAGCGGGCCTTGAATGTGCGGTTCAGCTTCAGGTCATCTAGCTGAACGGATAAAGACAGGCGCCCCCAGCCTTGGTTTTGCCTGACAATCCGGGTTTAGTGGTGCGGGATGTTACGGGAGGTGCGGATGAAAGAGTTCTGGATCGCAGGTCTGACACTGCTGCTGGCGGGCAGTGCCAACGCACAGACGACGAGCAGCGAGCCCGACTCGTCACAGCTTTCCAGTCGTGAGATCACCCGCTATCTGCACACCTATACCCAAAAGCCCCAACGCCCCCAGGGCGTGTCCACTGGTCGCTATCGCGGTGTCGACAGCTGCCGCTGGGCCAATGACGGTGAGTGCGATGATCCCGGCATCGGCACCGGTGCCTGCACGGTCGGCACGGACTACTCCGACTGCTGGCGCATCGCCGAAGGGGTGGAAGACAATTCCTGCCAGTGGGCCAATGACAATGAATGTGACGAGCCGGGATTTGGCACCGGCGCCTGTACTCAGGCGACCGACCTCGCCGATTGCGGCAGCGTCATCGAACTGCGCTTTCGCAATGACAGTTGCGAGACGGCCTTTGACGGGGTCTGCAATGAACCCGAAATCGGTGATGGCCGCTGCGAGGAACGTACCGACCGCGCCGACTGCATGGGCCGGGATCGGCCGTTGGGCATCAATGACCATTTCTTCGGGCATGACGACCGCATCTTCATGGACACGGCACAATTCCCGTGGAGCGTGATCGGCCAGGTGGATTTTGATGCCGGGGGTGCCTGCACCGCGACCCTGATCGCCGAGGACGTACTCATCACCGCCGCCCACTGCATTTCCGAAGGCAATAGCGCCGACTCCCGCGGTGTCTTCAACACGGCATCAGCGCGACGCGGCGGCCCGGTCTCGGCCCGGGTCATCGGACACTTCATGGATCCGGACTGGAATGAGCAGCGTTTCAGCAATACCGACGACATTGACGGCACGGACTGGGCACTGCTGCGCCTTGACCGTCCGATCGGTCGCGAGCTGGGCTATGTCGGCGTCAGGGCGCTGGTGGACGAGGTCGGCAATCGCCAGGCCCGTCAGATGGACCTCTACCAGGCCGGATACAGCTGGGATACGGGCACACACCTGTCCGGCAATATCGGCTGCAACATGACCCGCATCTATCGCGATAACACGATGGCGCATGATTGCGACACCACGCGCGGCGATAGCGGATCACCCTTCATGATCCGCGAGGGCGACGAGTATTTCATCGTCGCAACCGACAGCAATTTCCGCCGCAATCCGGGTCAGCCGATGACCTATATCGCGGCGCGGGCTGATCGCTGGGTGGAATATCTGGAAGACTTCCGCAATGGCCGCCTGGGCCGGGCTGACTCGCGTCCGACCAACACCACCAAACCGGTCAAGGAAGGCGACTAGTCCTCGGCGAACAGGCGCTCCAGGCTGACCGCCAGCGCCTGCCTCCATCCGGCCATGTCATGACCGCCCTGGTAGAGCACGAACTCAGCCGGATGCCCCGCATCCGCCAGCGCCTGCATCATGGCAGCATTGGTGTCCAGCATGACGTGTCCGGCATTGGTTGAGGTCACGACATATTCCAGCGAACCGGCAGCCAGCACAAAACGCGGGCCATCAAGGCGGGCAGCGGGAACGCGCCGCGTCAACCAGCGTGGCGCCTGTCCGTCAGGTGACCAGTAGAAGGAGCCCGAAAGCGAAATCACCCCGAGAACGTCCTGCGGGCGTTCCAGCGCTGTCCGGCTGGCCACAAGCCCTCGGCGAGAGGCGCCGGCGAGGATTCGCCGACCATCAATGCCGGCATCGGCCAGGGCCGAAGGCAATTCCTCACTGAGAAAAATCAGTTGGTCATCATAGTCCTGGCGCGCGCTGGCGGTATCGAGCTGGTCTATGAGGACAACATGCATGGGCGGCACCGCGCCGGCATTGACGAGATGCTGGACGATCTCCCAGGCCGGCGCGCGAACACCCCAGTTGAAACTGTCATAAAGAACGAGCACCGGAGCATCCGCCTCCGCGCCGCCAACGGTGTGGTGCTGCAGAAATACTGTGCGCCCAAGAACCGCACTCTCCACCGTGAGCAGCTCCGGCTCAAACCGTAGCGTAAAGGGGATTGGCATGATGGCCGGGTGGCGTGTGGCGCTGTCGGCCAGCAGAACCGCCTCGGCAGACGCGCCGCGCAAATGCGCCGGATTGGCTGCATCGCTCAGACGCCGCCACCCCTGGGGCGTTTCGATCAGGAAACTGTAGACCGCCGTGGCATCACGCGGGACGTCCAGGGTCAGGTGATGGATACGCGTATCGCCAAGCGCCTGCATTGGCAGGGTGAAATCACGTAGATAATCTTCAACGGGCTGACGCGCCATGCCCGCATTGATGACACTGTCGAAGCGGACCCGGCTGGTGCCATGCGGCACCTGGATAACGAAGGTGACCCGGCGCAGGCCTTCATCCTCCGGGTGATCCTCGATGAGCGGCAACCCGCGCGATCGCAGGTTTCGCCAGATTTCCTCTTCCGCATGCGGGCGCAATTCAAGCTCGGCCAGCGCCGAGCTGATCGCTGCAGGCGCAGGCTGGGCAGGCAGCGAGCCTGGCAAGGCCAGCATGGCCAGCAGGCCAGAAACAATGACGAACACACTTTTCCTCATGAACGGCACAGTCTAGCGTTTTCCGCGCAAGGGGGAAGCCATGCTCGACAAACTCATAGGACCGAATTCGACACGGAACCAGCACTATGTGCTGATCGCTTCGATCCTGCTTGGCGCGCTGTATTTCCTGGACGGGTTCGAGATCGGCTTGCCCTATCCCGCCGATGTCGTGCTCAAGGCTTCCGGCATCGTTCTGCTGGGCGCGCTGGCGTGGATGCGTGGATATCGCTGGCTGGCGGCAGGCCTGTTCCTGGGCTCGGCGGGAGATGCGTTCCTGGCCCTGCAGCCGACTGGGGACAGTATCGAAGCCATCCTGCGCTCCGAAGCCCTGCAGCAGGGATTAGGCATTGTTTCCTTCGGCCTCGGGCATATCGTCTATATCGGCCTGTTCGCAGCGATCCTGCGCCAGCGGTCCTTGGTCGGCGGCTACGGCTTCCTGGCTGCAGGCGGCCTGGCCGTGTTCGGCGCCATCATGCTGATTGCCCTGCAACCGCATTTCGGCGAGCTGCGTGTTGCGGCCTCGATCTACAACGCCATCATCATGGCGATGGCCATCCTGGCTGTGATGAGCCGCGCCCACCCGCTGGCAATTGCGGGCGCGCTGCTGTTCGTGGTGTCAGACATTGTGTTGGCCTGGCGCATGTTCGCCGGCGCCCTCGACTGGGCCGGCCCGGTCGTGTGGGCCACCTATTATCTGGGCCAGGCCGGGATCTGCCTCGGACTGGCGCGGGAGCGCTAGAGGGCACCGGCTGCTGACCAGCGATGAACCGGGACGAAGGCATAAAACTCCTCCAGGGGCACGGGTTTCGCGGCCATGACAGAGAGTCCTTTGCCTGGACCTCGGGAGGCGATGTCGATGTTGTGGTGGGCTGGCAACAGACCCCGGAGCGACAAAGTGCGCCGATCATATTTCTCACGAATCTTGAGCTTGCAAGGCAGATCGCCGGCATTGTTCGGGCGCAGTTGGGCCACGACGTAACCGAGATGTGCTTCTTCAGCGCGGTACTGGAGGATCTGAACCGATCGGAAATCCGGATCGCCCCTTCGCGTACATCATTCTTTTCCACGCTTCTGGCCGCCGGACCGCAGGCCATGCTTGAAGACGCTGGGATTACCGGCATGCCCGAGGTCATTCGGCGGGTCATCGCCCGCGAACTGGGGGCACCGGCAGGTCATGGCTTGATGGCCTATAGCTGGAGCCTGACACATGACCCCGCGCTTCGAGCGCAAGTCCTCTCTGACTCCAATTATTGGAATATTCCGCTCAATTCTGCGGTCAAGGAACAGCTCGACAGGGTAAATTCGTGACCTCAGCTCGCCCGTCGACAGGATAGCCGGGATCCCCCGGATGTCCGCTGCGCGGTCACCGTGGGATGACGGTGTTGAAGGCCACATGGCTATGTTCCTCCTTTCCCTTGATGGGAAAGGTGCCCACGAAGTGGGCGGATAGGGTGCGGCCCGAAAGGGCCAAAAGAAGCGACTCTCACTCGCGCCTCCGGCGCGCACCCACTCCACCATTGCTTTGCAATGGTCCCCCTCGCCCATCAAGGGCGAGGATGAGCTGAGTAGGCACAAGCGCTAGATCACGCCTTCCGGGAGTTTCCAGTCGGGGCGGACGAAGTGGCAGGTATAGCCTTCCGGGAAACGTTCCAGATAATCCTGGTGCTCGCTTTCCGCTTCCCAGAATTCGCCCAAAGGCTGCAGCTGGGTGACGACCTTGCCGGGCCAGAGGCCCGAGGCGTCCACAGCGGCAATCACCTTCTCGGCCTGCGCCTTTTGCTCGGCATCGGCATAGAAGATCACGGAGCGATACTGGCTGCCAATATCATTGCCCTGGCGGTTCAGCGTCGTCGGGTCGTGGATCTGGAAGAAGACCTCGTAGATCTCCTTCAGGCTGATCGTTTCGGGATCGAAGCGGATCTCGATGGATTCCGCATGGCCCGTCTGGCCGGTCCTGACGGTATTATAGGTGGCATTTCGCGTGGTGCCACCGGTATAGCCGACACGGGTGGCAATAACGCCGGGACGTTTGCGCAGCAGATCCTGCATGCCCCAGAAACATCCACCGGCCAGGGTGATCGTTTGCTCAGCCATAATGCTCTCCTCGCTCCCGCCGGCCTATCCGACGGGGTCGAAGATAGAACCGGTAACCGAATTTTCTAGTTCATCAAGCCCTGTTCAGACGCCATGGAACGCATGGCCTTCTGCAGCTTTTCAAACGCACGGACCTCGATCTGGCGAATACGCTCACGACTGACGCCGTAATGCTCTGCCAGTTCTTCCAGCGTCTTGGGGTCTTCCGTCAGACGGCGTTCCTGCAGGATGTGCTGCTCGCGCTCGTTCAGCTCACCCATGGAGGCCTGCAGAAGCTGCATGCGGGTGTCGAACTCGTCGCTTTCGGCCAGCTCGTCTTCCTGGCTTTCCGCATCATCATCTGCCAGCCAGTCCTGCCACTGCCCCTCGCCTTCCGTGCCTTTCAGCGGCGCGTTGAGCGAGGCGTCCGGACCGGACAGGCGACCGTTCATGGACACGACATCGTCATTGGTCACGCCCAGCTTGGTGGCGATTTCCTCGACCTGGTCCGGGCGCAGATCGCCCTCGTCCAGGGCCTGCATCTGGCTTTTCATGCGGCGCAGGTTGAAGAACAGCTTCTTCTGCGCAGCCGTCGTACCCATTTTCACCAGCGACCAGGACCGCAGGATATATTCTTGGATCGAGGCGCGGATCCACCACATGGCGTAGGTCGCCAGGCGGAAACCTTTTTCCGGGTCGAATTTCTTGACCGCCTGCATCAGGCCGACATTGCCCTCTGAAATCACTTCAGCGACCGGCAGGCCATAGCCGCGATACCCCATCGCGATCTTGGCCACCAGGCGAAGGTGAGAGGTCACCAGCTTTTCGGCGGACTTCGCATCACCGTGTTCACGCCAGGCCTTGCCGAGCATGAATTCCTCGTCCTTTTCCAGCATGGGAAAACGGCGGATCTCGGCCAGATAGCTGGACAGACCCTGTTCCGGCGAGAGCGATACTGCGAGTGCGTTAGACATAATCTACATCCTATCCCTATGCAGACGAGGCTGGCCAGAGGCCTCACCATGCCTGCTCGCAGACGTATTTGGGGAAGCGAAAGCGCGAATGCTAGGGCCTCACGCCGACGTTACCGCCATTTGAGCGTACATAATGCCTATGCATCCATGCACGCCCCCGCCTGCCCTATGCATATGGGAATTCAAATTCCGCGTGCAAGGGCAAGCCCGATGTGGAGTTGACGGCTATGCGTCGTGGCGGTGCTGCGCCCGGACGACCTGCAATTCCAGCCGCTTGACCTCTCGCAGGACCTGATTGGTCAGGATCTGCTGGAACAGCGCGCCGCGCAGGAACAGAACGATCTGGGTGACCACAACAAGGCCCAGACCCCAGCGCAGGGTCATCAGCACGTCATCCGTGGCGATCAGCTGCAGCGTGATCCATACCGCCAGGACGACAAAGACCAGCACCATGAACATGACAACAGCCATGACCCAGCCCATCGAGCCGGAGAAAATGCCCAGCGCCTGACGGAAAAAGCCGGGCTGCGGGGCGTGGCGCCCCAGAAGCTCGCGATCCTCGGCGTCCAGCGCTTCGGTGATCAGATCATCGATATCCTTGTCAGTATTGCTCATATCAGGCTCCATCACTGGTAATCTCCAACGCGTCCCGGAGTTTCCGGCGCGCGTGCATCAAACGGGTTTTCACGGTCCCCACCGGAACATCCAGGGCGAAGGCGATCTCGGTCACGCTCATCTCCTGGCGGTGAAACAGCGCCAGCGCAGAGCGCTGGTCAGGCGGCAGGTCCGCCATCGCCCTCGCGACCACGCCGACATCGGCCTGGTTTTCCGCGAGGATCTCGTCATCCATGACGTCCGGGGGTTCGGCCGCAATCGCGGCCTGTGTGTCGCGGATGCGCTGTCGCTTGCGGATCATTCCTGCACATTTGCGCGTGACGATCCGATAGGCCCAGGCGGGAAAAGCCGCCGGGTCATTGAGGCGCCCCAGGCCGCGGACTATGTCCAGCCAGGCGTCCTGGAGGACATCCTGCGCCATGTCGGCATCCCCGGAGAGGCGCCAGGCATGGCGGGCGAGTTCGGGCTGGTAGAGGCGCGCCAGCTGGTCGAAAGCCGCGCGATCTCCGGTCCTGGCCGCACTGACCAGGTATTCCCCGAGCACGCGTTTCTTGTCGCGTCGCATGGCCTTGCCTTCCCTGACCCTTCTCAGCTGGTCACAACCGGCAGGTCGATCATCACCGCATAGACGAGGACGAGCGCGGCAGCGAAGGCGATCGGCGCCAGCAGGCGCACGACCACCGGGTGCAGCTTGTCAGCCCACCAGACGGCATAACCATGATGCCATCGGCGCGGCACCAGGAGGATGAGTACCGATGTCGCGGCTATGAAAAGGCCGATCCACTGGAAGGCGTCCGGGAAGCGTGACAGCGGCGCGGCCCCGATCATGGCCAGCCCGAAGCTGAACCGCAGCGCCTGTTCCGCCACATTGATCAAGGCGGTGCTGCCGGCCATGCGCAGAATGGACAAGGCCCCATCCGGAGCGAGCAGCATGAGACTCCCCACCAGCCCCATCCAGGCGGCGAAGAGGAGCACTCCGTGAATGGCGATTTGCGAGATCATGTCATCCCTCATTCCAAAACATGTGTTCGGAATAAAGGTGCGCCCCGGTCGGCAACCGGTTCAATCGGACCCGGTTTTTTCTTCAGATACGGCGCCTAGCTGGCCTTGGAAACGCTCTGATGGAATTGCAGATAACCGCGTTCAACCATGCGGCGCATGGCATCATAGGCTTCGGACAACTCCTCATAGGCCGTCCGTAGCAGGCCCAGGCGCTCAACCTCGGTTTTTTCCAGGGGCGCGCGGCTCCGCGCAGCGGACATCGCCGCATCGACCCATGCACTGCGGGCCTTGGAAGCGGACAGAGCGAGGTTCTGGAAATCCTCAAGCGTGACAGAATGGATCGTCTTCTTAATCACCGCCTGATTGGCGGCGAACACGGTATAATCAATCTGCTCCAGCTGACCGCGCAGTTTGCGCTGTTCAGCGGGGTCCTGCACGAGATCCGGCTCGAACCGGTCCGATACCTTGCGATAGCTCGACGTCACGGTCTTGGACATTACCAACTCTCCTTCCGGGATAGTAGAATTTCACTCTGCCACTAAGGGTTTAAGCAATATTGAACAGGGGTTTCACGGCAGGAGCGGCATTACCCTCCGTTTGGAAAGAATGCTCTTCCACAAACCCGGTCGATCCCACGCGAAATCAGCCCTATCTCCTTGCTCAACAGGTTCAGGGAGGACGTTATGTCTGCACCAAAAATTCTCGTTCTTGCCGGTTCTGCCCGCAAGGACAGCGTCAACAAGAAACTCGCCACCAATGCCGCTGACATCGCGCGCGACAGGGGCGCCAAGGTCACCCATATCGACCTGGCTGATTATGAAGCCCCGCTCTATCACGGGGATGATGAGGCCGAGAACGGGCTGCCCGACAGCATGAAAGCGATGCGCAAACTGCTCGCCGAACATGACGCGATGATCGTCGCCACGCCGGAATACAACGGCAATATTCCACCACTGCTCGTCAATACTTTCGACTGGATGTCCAGGCCCGATGGCGAAGACAGGTCCAACCCCTTTGCCGGCAAGCTGGCCATCCTGATGGCCGCTTCCCCCGGCGGTCTGGGTGGCGTGCGGGTGATCCCCCGCCTGCGCGCCTTCCTCACCGATCTTGGCATGATGCCCCTGCCAGGACATGCCTCGGTACCGGGTGCCTTCCAGGCTTTCGACGAGGATGGACGCCTGACCAATGACCGGTCGCGGGGTCAGATCGAGAGCCTGGTGGACAATCTCACGAAATTCCTGGGCGGGGCGTGACGCCGGTCACGGTAAACCCTGTCCACTTCGGAGTAGACTGACCCGACAAGAATATTCCTGCCTTCCCCTCCCAGACGCAGGAGCATGTCATGGGTCAGACTATTTCCGGTCCGCTGGTTTCGGTGGCCCAAGCTGAATTCGAACAAATGCGCGACGAACTCTGGTCGCGCCTGAAATCCGGCCAGCTGGATGGTCACCGCTTCGTCAGGGGCGCCAGCATTGTCGGACACGACGTCGATTTTTGCTGCGAGAGCGCCAAGCTCCTCATCGACATCCATCCCACAAACGGCGCAGACCCGGCCCTGCTGGACGAACGACGCATCGCCGAGCTTGAGGAGGCGGGGTATCTGGTCCTACACCTGTGGGAGCAGGATTTACGTCGCGGGGTCGATCTCCTGCTCGATTTCATCCGCCAGGCCCTGGGCTGGCGCGACCCGATCACCGACATGCCCGCCGCGGTCAATGACAGCAGCCATTGCTAAGGCGTTCCGGCCAACCTTTCGACCTGGTCCCGGCCTCAAAGGCCGATGACCTAAGCCTGTAAGGACTGCCCGACAATCCCCTCTCAGGCGTAGTCGTGTGCAATTGGTCGCGGGCATCGCTAACATTACAACGTGTTCATATTGGCTTCGTCTGGGGGGACTTACTGCCATGCGTGTAATCGCTTTTATAATGCTCGCCGCGCTGGCGGGTGCCATCGCCTACAAAACTCAATTCGCCGTCGAAGAACCGGCCGCCGGGCCGAGTGAGGAGGCAGTCACCGAGGAAATGGCTTCGGAGCAAGCCGCGAGCGCAGACGCCGTGGCCGAAGACACCGCCGCGGAGGACATTCCTGAAGAAGATATGCCCGGGGAAGACATGCCCGGGGAAGACATGCCCGGGGAAGACATGGCTGACGACGCCATGCAGGAAGAGAGCGTCGCTGAAGAAGACGAAGGCGAAGCTGAAGAAGACGAAGGCGCAGAAGAATAGGGTCCGGACATTCTCGTCTGTCTTAATCCTTATGGGGCGACGGTATTGACCGTCGCCCTTTTCATTGGCGCCCCTTTCATATCGCGGAAGGTTAAATCAGCCACATATTGAGCCGGAGCGGACAAGCAGACTAGCATCACGCCAAATCCGAAACGGAGCCCGACATGATCCGGACCCTTGCATTCGCTACACTCACACTGCTCGCCGGCACGACCAGCATCGCCGCCCAACCGCTCATCCTGATCACCAATGATGATGGCTATCAAAGCCCCGATCTGCGCGCCCTCGCCTCGGCCCTCAATGCCCAGGCTGATGTCATCATCGTCGCACCCCAGAGCAATCAGAGCGGGACATCAACCTCGCTGGGCAATCTGCGCGCCGAGGCGGAATGGTCGGAGTTCGAATTTGACGGCGCCGACATTTCCTACTGGATCAACGCCACGCCCTCCGTGTCCACGCATTTCGGAATCGACCTGGCCGAACGTCATTATGGCCGTCAGCCCGACCTCGTCATCTCCGGCATCAATGCGGGGATGAATGACGGACAGTCGCACCATTATTCCGGCACGGTCGGCGCCGCGCGCACCGCCAGCCTGTACGGCATTTCTGCGCTGGCAGTTTCGCTTGATCGTGCTGACGGTCGCGACCTGGACGGGGCTGCGGAATGGGTGGCTGCCTTTGTGGCGCAAATGCCCGGCGATGCGAACCCGGTCTATTACAACATCAACATGCCCGCGACCGACCTTGATGCGGACAGCCCGGCTCTCATCACCCGCCCGGCTGATGTGCGGCTGGAAATCTTTGACCGCAACGCCCAGCCACTGACGGTGGAAACCGGCCTGCGTTCAGGCACGGCACGTTGGGGTTACCGGTTTGAAGGCGATCCCGGCGACGGCACCGACATGGCCGCGATCGCCCAGGGCGCCATCTCGATCACCCCGCTGGTCGTGGAGCATTTCGACCGCGCGCAGTAGGACCCGATGCCGCAACAGAGCTCGAATGGCTTTCTCGCGTGAAACGCTTCAACAAACTGCTGCTCGACCGGGTCCAAGTAGCGCGTAAGAGCTACGATTCAAGCAAAAATAAAAAGTAATAACGGTGCAAATCCAATCGACTGCCCCGCCCGTAAAGAGAGCATCAAACCTCACCTTACGGAGTAGTTTTCATGGTATTCAATCGTCTCCTCGCCGCTTCCGCGCTCGCCCTGATCACGGCAGCCGGCGCCTCTGCCCAGTCCTACGTGTCCGGCTCTGCCGGTTTCAGCCTGCTCAAGGACAGCGACAATAGAGGCGCCCTGACCCGTGCATTCACGACCGGTGACGGCGTCGCCGTTCCGGCCGGCACGGTGCTCGCCAGTGGCACGGAAATCGGCTGGTCGACCGAGTTCGACAACGGCCTCTTCCTCGCAGGTGCCTACGGCTACCGGTTCAACGACAAGCTGCGGGGCGAGATCGAAATTTCCTACTCCAGCAATGATGTGGACGGCCATGCCGATGTGACCGCTGGTGGTGGCGCGCTGGGCGGCGCGGATGCCGCCGCGCTGATTACCGGGTCTGCACCGCTCGGCGTAACGATTGCCGACCTCGTCGCTGACGGCCAGGGCGACGTGACCACGACCGCCTATGCACTCAACCTGTACTATGATTTCGATTTTGATGATGCGCCGCTGGACTTCTATGCCGGTGCCGGTGTCGGGCTGGCGGACGTGTCCGTCGACTTCTCCCCGTCCGGTGTCGTCATCATCGATGACAGCGAAACCGTATCCCTGTTCCAGCTGATGTTCGGCGCGAGCTTCCCGCTGTCTGACAAGACCGAAGCCTTTGGTGGCTATCGCTATCGCATGACCGGTGATGTCGGCACCAATGCCAGCCTCTTCCCGACCTCGCTGGACATCGAGAACAATTCCCATGTGCTGGAAGCGGGCATCCGTTTCCACTTCTAGACATCTGCCCGATCGCCCCGGCGATCCTCCCCGCAAGGCCTGGCGTTCGCGCCAGGCCTTTTTGCGTGAACCCCGGCCAAAACCCCAGGCCCAGCCTCCGATTATTGATTTCTTGATCTGTCATTGTCAGTTTCCTGTCGGGTGCCTGTCGTGGTCGACAGGCGGGCCTGGCCGTAATTCTCGCCGGGCAATTGCATGAGAGAGCAGACGCATGGGACTGAAATCGCTGCGCCTTGAAAAAGGCTGGTCGCAGGAACAACTCGCAACCATCAGCGGGTTGAGTGAGCGCACGATCCAGCGCGCCGAACGCGGTGACATGCCCAGCCTGGAAAGCTTGCGCGCCCTGGCCGCCAGTTTCGAACTCTCCCATGCCGAATTGCGTCAACGCATCGAAACCGACATGGAGACCCCGGACATGCCTGCCAATGACACCCTCGCCCCGAACACCCCGACCGCGACCCCGGCCGCCGAGCCGACCAGCCCGGTCCTCACCACAACCGCCAAGCGCCTTCTGCTGGGCGGCGCCATCTATGTGCTGGTGATCAGCTGGATGGCCCTGATGCAGGTGTTCGCCGGCTGGGATCCGGAACTCCTGCCCTATGTGGCGCTGACCGGCGGTGGCCTTCTGGCGACCTATTTCTTTGCCAATCTCGGCGGCTTCGACGAGAGCGACAAGAAAGAGGACTAGCGCCCTGCTCTTGTCGGCAAGGCCCGCTGCGGCGGCTGGTCGAATGCGGCCGAGCGGAGTGACTAGGACCAGGCTCGACCGGTAATCCTCGCCCGGGGGCCACGGATCATCAGGCATAAAAAGACCGCCAGACCCGAAAGCCTGGCGGTCCCTTGTCGCGGTTGCTCGGTCCGGCCTTGAACGGCCCGGATCAGGTCACCCCGATCCGCTCGCGTGAAACGCGGGACCCGTGAAATCACGTCAGAGGAAAAGGGCTGCCTTTACCGCCGCACCTGATTTCGATCCAAGACCGCAACCTTTAAAACCACTGATCATCGGATCACCTCCTCTCGTCTGTTAGCGTTGATAGAAAAGCTAGCACGACGGGGGCCGGGAGCAAGGGCGATGCGTGGGAAGCACCAAAACCTCCACGCGCTTTCGCGCTGGAGTGAGAGGCATGCGGAAGGCCGGTGAAACCGGATATGTATGCAAGAGCAGGGGTTAAGGGCCTCCCGCACACGGGTGCTGTCTGTCATGTCCGAAATGACCCCGCAGGGTCGGCAGACGCGTCCCGTACATCCATGCCCGAAAAGACTGAGCTCTCGCCTCCCACGACATGGATCGAGGGAGAGTATGGGGCAGATTTGAGCAGCGTGGATATCTTCCCCGCTCGCGGGGAAGTGGGCTCGCCGTAGCCAAAGGCGAAGGCGAGGTCGAAGGGGCGCTTCCCGGCCTCCCCGCTTGCGGGGGAGGTGTCCTTCGCAGCCTTTGCGAAGAAGGACGGAGGGGGACAGAATGTTCCGGATAAAACACCAACAGCGCTCCCCCTCAGCCCGGCCACTCTGCGAGCGCCCGGACAGCTCCCCCGCAAGCGGAGGAGCCTGGAGGGGCTCTGACTACAGCGAGAAAGGCGCCCCAAACACCGTCACACCGATGAAGATCGGGGCCCAGTTCGAAGGACATGGTGTTTTAGGAGCAGGTGCTTTCTGGAGCGGAACCCAGCCTTATGAACTGGGTCCCTGCCTTCGCAGGGATGACGGTATACAAGACGGACAGACCTATTCCGCAGGCTGATGCAGAGCAATAACCAGCTGGTGATCCGTCTCGGTAGCAATATCGGCTTTATCGATGTGGATGTGGGCGCCAGACACATTGCGACCGGCCAAGTCGAGCATACGCCGCGCGAGTTGGACAGCAGCAGCAGAAGTAACAGACAGCACGATCTGTTTCCCTTCCCAATCACCATCATCAAACCTGATATCCCAGAAAAGCTCGGAACCCGAACCGATCAGGTCAGATTTGAGCTGACCCATCAATCGATCGGCTCCCGCGTCTCCCCGCTCTCGCTCAGATAAATCTCCGACCCCTTCGCCTTGAACTCCTCAGCCTTCTCGGCCAGGCCGGCTTCCACCTCGTTCGGCGCCCGGGCACTCCCAAACGTGTCGCGGATCTCCCGCGTAATCTCCATCGAGCAGAACTTAGGCCCGCACATGGAGCAGAAATGCGCCACCTTGTGGGCGTCCTTGGGCAGGGTCTGGTCGTGGAAGTCCCTCGCGGTTTCCGGGTCGAGGGCCAGGTTGAACTGGTCTTCCCAGCGGAATTCGAAGCGGGCGCGCGACAGGGCGTCGTCGCGGATCTTGGCGGCGGGGTGGCCCTTGGCCAGGTCACCGGCGTGGGCGGCGATCTTGTAGGTGACGACGCCGACTTTCACGTCATCACGGTCGGGCAGGCCCAGATGTTCCTTGGGCGTCACGTAACACAGCATCGCACAGCCGAACCAGCCGATCATCGCGGCACCGATGCCCGAGGTGATGTGGTCATAACCCGGCGCGATGTCCGTGGTCAGCGGCCCCAGCGTGTAAAAGGGCGCCTCGTGGCACTCCTTGAGCTGTTTATCCATGTTTTCCTTGATCTTGTGCATGGCCACATGGCCCGGCCCTTCGATCATGACCTGGCAGCCTTTTTCCCAGGCGATCTTGGTCAGCTCGCCCAGGGTTTCCAGCTCGGCAAATTGCGCGCGGTCATTGGCGTCGGCGATCGAGCCCGGACGCAGGCCATCACCCAGCGAGAAGGACACGTCATAGGCGCGCATGATGTCGCAGATTTCCTCGAAATGCGTGTAGAGGAAGCTCTCCTTGTGGTGCGCCAGGCACCATTTCGCCATGATGGAACCGCCGCGCGAGACGATGCCGGTGACCCGGTCTGCGGTGAGCGGGACATAAGCCAGGCGCACGCCGGCATGGATGGTGAAATAGTCCACGCCCTGCTCGGCCTGTTCGATCAGCGTGTCGCGGAACACTTCCCAGGTCAGGTCCTCGGCAATGCCATTGACCTTTTCCAGCGCCTGGTAGATCGGCACGGTGCCGATCGGCACCGGCGAGTTGCGCAGGATCCATTCGCGTGTGTTGTGGATATTCTTGCCGGTGGACAGGTCCATCACCGTATCGCCACCCCAGCGGATGGCCCAGACCATTTTCTCCACCTCTTCCTCGACCGAGGAGGCCACGGCGCTGTTGCCGATATTGGCGTTGATTTTGGTCAGGAAATTGCGGCCGATAATCATCGGCTCGAGTTCCGGGTGGTTGATATTGGCCGGGATGATGGCACGGCCGCGGGCGATCTCGTCGCGGACAAATTCCGGCGTCACGTGTTCGGGGATGGAGGCGCCAAAGCTCTCGCCATCCTCCATGCGCTCCCTGGCGCCCTCAACCGCCTGTTTGCGGCCCAGGTTCTCGCGCTCGGCGACATAGACCATTTCCGGCGTGATGATACCGGCGCGGGCAAATTCATATTGCGTCAGCGGCTGGCCGTCCGTGCCCTTGAGGGGCTGGTGCTGGGTCGGGAATTCCCGGGCCAGGTATTTGCCGGTCGCCCCGCCATTATCCAGCGGCGAGAGCGGGCGGCCTTCATACTGTTCCACCTGCCGGTCCTTGTACCAGTCCAGGCGATGACGCGGCAGGCCGGTCTCGACATTGATCGTCGCGTTGGGATCGGAATACGGACCCGACGTGTCATAGACCCGCACCGGCGGCTCGTTGGCGGTCGGGTGCAGGTCGATTTCGCGATGCGGGACTTTCAGTCCGGGCGCCGTGCTGGGCGAGGTATAGACACGCCGCGAACCCGGCAGCGGCCCGGTGGTCACTTCCGGCGTCTCGAAGGAGGCTTGGTCAGTTGGCTTGTTCATGGGGTGTCTCCTTCATAAATTTTAGTAACGAACTGATACATTTGACTCAGGTCGTCGACATCCGAAATGCGAAAAGACCATTCGCCAGATGGGTCATCTGTGCGGCCCATCGTAATAGCGTTCTGGAGTAGAACAGCGCGTTCAATCTGGTCTCGGTTGATAATGTCAGCGATCTGACCGCGCCCATCAAGAGCGACAGCTCGCTGGTCCGTAAATAGGTAGGTGTGGACCATCCACTCAGTGTTTGGTCGACGCGACAGCGACAGACACAACGCAGTAAAATAAAGAACGCTGACGCCGAACAGGACCCAGTGAGCAACACTTAAAAAGGCCGAACGAGCGGGAAGCGCGAGAAACAGAAGCGCCAGCGAACCGGCGCCGAAAAGCGGCGCTACGATACGTGTAAGTAACTTCTTCATCCATTGAGAACGCAGCCTGAGTTCCTCCTCGCGTCGGTCGACGCGTTCCTCACGCAAGAGTGTCTCGCCTTCCCGAATGTGCCACCCGTCCGCTCGGGCCGACATTAGTTGCATTCTGAACTCGGCTGTCACACTGCACCTCCCGCCATTTCTACAACCGGCGCCTTGCGCGCGCGGGCCCGCACCGAGGCGGCGGTGTCATTGAGGGCGTCATTGCGTGCGGTTTCAGCCGCCGCGCGGAATTCGGGATGGTGGATGGCCAGCACGCACAGCGCATTGACCGCCCAGGCGCGCACAAAGGGGCGCGCGTGGGTGATGTAGGATTGCGCAAACCGCGCCAGTTTCGGTCCTTCCGGCAGCGGACGGTCATAGCCGTCCAGCGCCTGCAAAATGTGCAAAACGGCGCCCCAATGGGTCAGCCGGCCCAGCCGGGGCGAGATCGCGGTGGCGATGTCGGCCAGGATCAGGTCACCGCATTTCAGGCTCTGCTGGACCAGCCAGGTCGAGCCGGCCTGGATCAGCGGTTCATCGTCATCGACAAGGTCGTAAAGCGCGTCCCAGAAACCGGGCGCATCGCGCAGCTGGACCTTCGCCTCGCACAACAGGCTCATCGCCTTGCCGTCAAACTCGCTGATCGCTGCCCTCAAACGGGCTTTTGTGTGCGCGGTGGTCTGGTCGCTCATATCCTGCTCCGTCCCGACGCCGGCATGACCCGGATCCGGTCCTAAGGGTCTTTCTCAGCACCCGCATGCGGGGCACCCCTCGGAACTCAATTGCTGGCGAAAATGGACGCGCGCCGGTGATTTGGCAAGGTCAGCTCACTCATGCGCGTGAAGATCCCGCGTCTCGCCCGGCTCGGTGAAGAAATCCTCGTCGCTGGCGCGAACCGCAACCGGTGGGAAAGGGCCGAGATGGATGCCGGTGAGCGACTCTGCATTGATCCGCTCGCGCAGCACGTCGCCACCCCATTCCGTGACCAGCCAGAAAGGCGGGAAAGCGTGATCGGTCCGCACGGCCTGGAAATGCTCTTGATGGGTCTCGTAGATCGCTTCATCCGGCGTCGCATCGCCGAGATGCATCACCGTGATCTCGCCGTTCAGCGTGACGCGATAGACCGTGTTCTGGACGCTGGCCCAGTTGGATCCGCCGGCATGGGGCACATAGACCGCCTCGATGACCAGCGCCCGCGGGTCTTCCGGCGTGGCGACGACAAATCCCATGGGTTCTACAATGAAGGGCAACGCCACGATGCGATCAGCCAGGCCGTCGTCCCAGTCGCGCTCGGTCTCCATCATCGGCCGGGCCTGGGACGGGGCAACCAGCACGACAGCCGGATGACGGCGCATGTAGCGGAGCATTGCCTCGGCATCGAAATGATCGTCATGGATATGGCTGACAAAGACGACATCAACGCCTTCGAACTCGTCCTCGCCTGCCATCAGGCGGCGCTTGATACGGCGCGGGATCGGCTGGATGCCGTTGAAATGGATATACAGCGGATCAAACAGGATCCGGGTCTCGCCAGCTGTCACCAGCACGGCTTCATTGGCCAGGAAATGGGCCGTCGCATCATCACCTGCGACCGGGTGCGCCATCGCCGCGCTCAACAGCGCAGCCGCCAGGGTTGGGCAGTGTATCATCAATTGATCTCCCCCGGCACTCAAGGCGAGCATGACCAACACGACCGGTCTTGGCAATCAGCCGGTGACAGTGATAGCTACAACTAGTAGTGACCGTGAACAGCGCGCGTCTCGCCCGCCTCGGTGAAGAAGTCCTCGCGGCTGGCACGCACGGAAATGGGCGCGTTTATCGGCACGTGAATGCCGGTGACGTGGTCGGCATTGAGGGTCGCGCGGACACGATCACCACCCCAGTCCGCAATCAGCCAGTAGGGCGGAAAGGCGTTGTGGGTCTCGTGCGCCTGGAAATGGGCCTGGTGCGGGGTGTAGTCACGCGGGTCCTGGGTCGCATCGCCGAGATGCATCACCGTGGCCTCGCCGTTCAGCGTCACGCGATAGACCATGTTCTGGATGTGAGAGCGACCGGGACCGCCGGCATGGGGAATGTGCACCGCCTCGATCCGGATCGCGTCGGCCACGTCATCCGCAGCAATCACCAGCTCCTGGGGCTGGGCCGTGAAGGGCAGAATGCGCAGTCGTTCAACAAAGCCCTCCTGCCAACCCGCTGCAGCGCGCATGTCCAACTGCGCCTGGTGCGGTGCAACCAGGATCACCTCGGCATGGGCGGCCAGATAGGCGTTCATCTCCGGCGCGTCGAAATGATCCCCATGCACATGGCTGACAAGCACTGCGTCAACGCCGTCAAACTCACCCTCGCTCGCCATCAGGCGCGCCTTGGTGTCCGGCTCGACCAGTGGATAGCCATAGGAATGGGTGAACAGCGGATCGAACAGGATCTTGGTCTCGCCGGCCGTGACCAGAATGGCCTCATTGGCGAGGAATTGGGCAGTGGTGTCCTCGCCTTCGACGGGATGGGCAAGGGCCGCTCCAAAGAGCGTGGCGACAAACATCGAAGCGTGCAAGGTGTCCTCCTAGTCGGGGTTCCTGTCTATAAGCTGCTGCCGCAGCAGGCGCTCGACTTTCCGGGCATCCTTGATACCGACAAAGCCCTTGCCTGGAATCCAGGCGGAACCTCGCCCGCCATGGTCCCATCTGCCCACGGTGAATAGGAGGCTTTCCCGACCGGCCGAGCCCTTTCGCGTTAAATTACCCATCTCGGAAACATGGATGCTGGTTACACCACCGCGTCCCGCCAGGATGATCCCGCGACGATCCGTGACCGCGTAGAGAGTCGTCCAGGCGTTCCTGGCCTCCAAACTCTCGCGGACCAATGAAACCAAGCCGACACCGACAAACACCACCGGCACGGCCAGCATCACAAACACGAGCGAACTTTGCTGCTGCGGGAAGGCATCGCCTTGATGAAGCAGCAGAGTACTCGCTGCGATCACCGCGAAGAGGGTCCAGCACAGCAAGAACGCCAACCGGTATCCACGCTGCTGCACGAGCAGTGTCAACGGGTCGGGAGCCTCGCTCCACAAGACTCGCTCGCCTGGGTCCAGTTCCGGTTGGAGACGTTGGTGATGATGCAGATCCATACCCCGGCCTAGTGAACCGCAGCCGCCTCGACCGCCCGCATCACCCGAAGCACGTTCAGGCCCCAGATCTTGGCGATATCTTCCTCGGAATAGCCGCGGCGCAGGAGTTCCGCCGTGACCGCCGGTGTGGTCGTGGCATCGTCCCAGCCGCCAACACCGCCGCCGCCATCAAAGTCCGAGGCAATGCCGACATGATCAACACCGGCCACCGCGACAGCATGGTCGATATGGTCGACAAAGTCGGAAATCGTCACATCTGGATACTGGCTCTGCAGCTCTGCCATGCGGGCACGGGCCTCCGTGAAGGTCTCCGCAGACGCATTGGCGCGGCCTTCAGCCGTATCGAGACCCAGCTCGACCATCAGCTCATTGCGGGCGGCCGCAAGTCCCTCATCCATCGCCTGGACGTAACCGCGGAACGCGACCATCTGGGCAACACCGCCATTATCGCGGATCGCGCGAAGCTGCTCATCATCGAAGTTGCGTGGATGGGCATAAACACCCTGGACGCCGGAGTGCGAGCCCATCACCGGTGCACGGGACATGCGGATCGCCTCGAGACCGGTTTCCTTACCCACATGGGAGACGTCGATCATGATGCCATAATCATTCAGTTCGGCGACCAGCGCGCGGCCCAGGTCGGTCAGACCGCGATCGACCGGGTCATCACCGGCCGTCAGATTTGGATTGGACGAGGTGCCGAACTGGTTGTTGCCGAAATGGGTGATGGACATGTAGCGCACACCGCGCTCTGCCCACATCGGCACATCCTCGATCGACGGGCCCAGCGGATAGGAATTCTCCATACCGATCAGGGCAACACGGCGGCCGGTCGCAGCGATCTCCTCGACCTCGTCCGCGGTGACGGCGAGACTGATCTGGTGGGGATGGTTTTCCAGCATGAGGCGAATGCCCTCATACTTGTTCTCGGCTTCGGCGTGGGCCTCCGCATATCCTTCCTCGGTCAGATCACCCTGACCGACATAGACGATAAAGAACGCAGCATCGAGGCCACCCTCGCGCATTTTCGGCAGATCAACCTGGGCGTCGGTTGGGCCACCCGGATCGAGTGCCGGCGTACCGAAACCCGGTCCGGTATCAACATGCGTGTCGAGGGTCAGCACGCGGTCATGGATCTCGGCAGCCCGCGCCAGGAACTCCGCCTCGGTCTCCTCGCCACCACCGGAATTCTGGGCTCCGCAGCCCGCCAGAAGTGCAGCAGCAGCAGCCGACACCATAAGAATACGCATTGTCCCCTCCACAAGACTTGAGGCGCCAGACTAGAAAGCCTGACGCCTCGCGCAAGTGAAATTGCTGCCCCGCCGAAGCTCGATAACCCGGGTGAACTCCGACGGGGCACCTGACAGCCCCAATGCGGCACAGGACGGGCTGAACAGGCGTTACTGTGTGCGGGCGTAGGTGTCGTCACCCCAGGTCATGGAGACCACGCGACCGCTGTCATCACGCTCGAAGCTGAAAGCCTCACGGCTCTCGAAGGCATAGGGCTGCGCACCGAACAGATCCTGCTGGGCCGGCGTCAGCGGGTAAGGTGCATCGCCCCACATCGCCGTCAGCGCCCCGTTCTCGTAAACCACCTGGACATCCAGATAGGGTTCACCGGTGGAATAGGTGCCCACGAACTGGCGCAGCTCGTCATGGCTCGGCGCCCAGCTCCATCCACCCCATTGCTCATTGGCACGATCCTCGGCGTCACGACCCTGGCGGAATTCCAGCAGACGGCCCTCACGCTGGGAGTAGATCTCCGGGCGGCGGGTCGACCAGGCCTCGGCATCCTCGTGCTCGACGAGGAATTGCAGATACATGTTGATCGTACGGCTGGTGACCCAACCGGTATTGTTGTCGGAATTGGCAAAGGCGGCGATGCCGACACCCAGTTCCGGAACGAAAGCCATCTGCGTGCGGGCGCCGATATAACCACCGCCGTGGATGTGGACTTCATAGCCCTCGAAATCACAGACATTCCAGCCCAGTGTGTACTCGCTGCAGACCAGCTCATAGGCATTGCGGCGGTCTTCCATGCCCGTCTGGACATAACCCTGCTGGGCTGTGCTGACGGCATTGGCGGAGATGCCGGAACCGGCCGGGCCTTCGCCACGCAGCTGCATCTGCAGCCAGACAGCCATGTCATTGGTGGAGGTTACCAGGCCACCGGCAGACTGCATCATGTGATCGGTCTTGGGCCGCTGTTCGTACCAGCCAAGCTCCTCACCCTGCCAGATATGGCTCCAGGACAGCTCATCCAGGCTGTAGTCGGAGGTGCGCGCAGACGTGCTGTCCATGCCCAGCGGATCGAAGAGCACCTCGTCCATCCAGTCCTGCCAGCTCTTGCCGGTCGCCGTTTCCAGCAGCGCAGCGTAAATATTATAGCCGAGATTGTCGTACTCGAAGCCCTCATCTCGAGCCTCGCCGAAATTCTCGATCAGGCGCGGATAGTCAGCCGGATTGATCGTCATGGAATAGGCTTCAATCATGTTGATCACGCCAACATTGATCGGCACCTGGTGGCTCAGAAGATCGCTCATCGTATACCCACGAATGTCGACACCACCGGCCTCACCCAGATCCGGCCAGACATCGCCGATGGTCGCATCCAGGGAGAACACACCACGCTCGTCGAGGACAGCGGCGACAAGACCGAGATAGGCCTTGGTCTGGGACGCAATATAGATCGGCGTGTCCGCTGTCAGCGGTGCACCGGTGGAGGCGCGACGTTCACCGGAAACATGATTCAGCAGAACATCGTCAGCCGTGACGACGACAGTCGCATAACCCGGTCCAAGATTTTCGAAACGATTGAGGAAGTCACGAAGCTGCTCAGCTGCGCCTTGCGGGGTTTCCGCGAGGGCAGATGCGCTCAGCCCGATAGTCGCCGCAGCGGCCAAAAGCGCAGATTTAACCATGAGAGGTTCTCCTTGTTCGTTGCCGGTTTCCCGGCAGACAGAGAAGGGGTAGCTCATCTTCGCGTTGCTTTTAATTCGACCTCCCGAAGAAGAATTATCTTCATAACAAAGATAACAACCCGGAGAAGATAACCGCCTTCCAACTCTATGAGCTGAATGTAGCGGGCAGCACGGTCGCGTTCTTGAACGCATGTAACGCCAGTCTGAAAATTGGTTCAGACAGGAAAAGACCCGCTTCGTTGCCAAAGCGGGTCTGGTTCACACTGCCATGAGACGTTGCAGCTTTCGGGGGGGCAGGCCGGTCATTTTCTTGACCCATCGAGTAAAGTGCGCCTGGTCGGCAAAGCCTGCCTCGATGGCGGCCATGGCCGGTTCCGCACCGTTGACCAGACGGCTCAATCCCATCGCGGCCCGGCTGCGGGCACGATAGACGCTGGGCGGTACGCCGAAATGCCGGGCAAAACTGCGCGACAGGTGCACCCGGTGAACGCCGGCGCCCTCGGCCAGGCTTTCCAGGTCGGGTGCAAATTCATCATCGCGCAATTGCTCTCGCACGCGCGTCAGCCAGGCCGGTATCTCGGCATCACGCCCCCGGGAGACCGAACCGGCACTGGCCAGCAAATCCGCGACGGCATCACGCGCCAGCGCACCACTCGTGGCGATGACATTCATCAATGCGTGGACATGGGCATTACCGTCCTCGCTTTCTCCCCAACCCCAGTCCAGCTCGCCACGAGGCAGAAATCCCCGCATGGCGTCACAGTCCAGATTGGCGGAAAGAATGAGCGAACCCTGACGACCATAGACATTGGCGTGCATGCAGCCGGCGGGCTTCACGCCTCGCGCGGGCTGCAGGATCTCGCAGTCACTGCGGGCGATACACTCGGCCATCTCTCCAGCCAGCAACCAGGAGACCTGGTGGTAGTCATGCCCATGTGCATCCATGGCCTCGTCAGCACCATAATGGCTGAGGCGCACACACAGGCCTTGGGTTTCAAACAGGGTCTTTTGACGGATTGGCATTTTCTACTCGCTTCACACTCGTCATATTCCACAGATGCTTCCCACCACCTGTTTGGATGATGAAACAACTGCAAGAGTCCCGAGTCCGTCTTCCCTAGCGTGCAAAACGCCGACCTCAAAAGAGATCGGCGCCTGAGCAATCCCCCTACCTTGCAGGCAAGTCAGTTGAAGGCCATGGCCCTGCGATGACAGCGGTCGTACAGGGCCAGGAAGGCTTCCGCATCGCTGCTGCCGGCTCGGGAGGCATCGGCCAGATAGGCACGCGCCTGGTAGAAATCCGCCTGCCCCTGCTCATCCGACAGCATCAGCCCGACAAGCAGTCCGGCAAAGGCGTGCCCCCGCTCGTTGAAAATCCGCGCCATCGCCGTTTCGGCACGATCGGTATTGTTGCGCCAGCCATAACTGGCCAGGGTCAAAAGCGAGAGTGAGCGCAGGCTGGCCGGGTCATTGGCCCGCATCAGATCGCCTCCCCAGTAGAACGCAGCCGCCTCGACCGGAACTCCGCGCTGCTGGGCCATCTGTGCCAGCGCCTGCTCCATGCCGGCACTGGTCCGGTAGAGATAGCTGTCGCGATGTTCGGCAAAGCGGGTGCAGTCATTGGCAAAGGCCGCACTGGCAAAGACCAGGTGGGCAGACACACTGGCGACAATCGCCATCAGGGTACGCATTCGGACCAGGGCCATGGGGCTCTCCCTCAATTTCGTGAGGAGGAGCCTGCCAGTGGCGTTTTAAGCGAGGCTCAAATTGCGCGGCCAAGTTTGATGCGAATTTTACGGGTTGGAATGAGCGGCTCGACCGCCCGAACCTACCCCCTGAACGGGTCCTGCATCAGGATGACGTCCTCGCGTTCCGGCGAGGTTGAGACGAGCGCGATCGGGCATTCGATCAGTTCTTCCAGGCGGCGGACATATTTGACCGCTTCGGCCGGGAGCTGCGCCCAGGACCGCGCGCCGGCGGTGGAGCCGGTCCAGCCCTGCAGGGTCTCATAGACCGGTTTGACATTGGCCTGGGCTTCCTTGCCAGCCGGCAGGTAGTCGAGACGCTCGCCATCGAGTTCATAAGCGACGCAGACCTTGATCTCGTCGAATCCGTCCAGCACGTCCAGCTTCGTCAGCGCGACGCCGGTGACACCGCCCTGGGCCAGGGTCTGGCGGGTGATGACGGCATCAAACCAGCCACAGCGACGCTTGCGGCCGGTGACTACGCCGAACTCATGGCCCTGTTCGCCGATGCGCTGGCCGATTTCGTCGTGCAGCTCGGTCGGGAACGGGCCTTCGCCCACGCGGGTCATATAGGCCTTGGCGATACCGAGCACGTAACCGACATCCTTCGGTCCCAACCCCGTGCCCGCAGCGGCCTGGCCGGAATGCGTGTTCGAGGAGGTCACAAAGGGATAGGTGCCGTGGTCGACATCGAGCAGCGCGCCCTGGGCGCCTTCAAACAGGATTTTCTTGTCGTCCTTGATGGCCGCCTGCAGGTCGCGCCAGACCGGTGCGGAATAGGGCAGGATTTTCGGTGCGATCTCGAGGATTTCAGCGACCAGCTTGTCGGCATCATATTCCGGCTGGCCCATACCCCGGCGCAGGGAGTTGTGGTGGAAGAGAATGTCGGCGACACGGGCGCGCAACGCGTCCTCGTCTGCCAGATCGACAACCCGAACCGCGCGGCGTCCGACCTTGTCCTCATAAGCCGGACCGATGCCCCGGCGTGTCGTGCCGATGGCTTCGCCGTCATCGCGATTCTCGCGCATGGCATCGAGCTCGCGGTGGATCGGCAGGATGAGGGCAGCGGTCTCGGAGATCTTCACGACGTCCGGGGTGATGTCGACACCCTGTTCGCGGATGCGCTCGACCTCGGACACGAAGGCCCAGGGGTCAACAACCACGCCATTGCCAATAACCGAGAGTTTTCCGCGAACCACGCCGGAGGGCAGCAGGGAGAGCTTGTAGACTTTCTCGCCCACGACCAGGGTATGACCGGCATTATGACCACCCTGGAATCGCGCGACGACATCGGCGCGATGGGACAACCAGTCCACCAGCTTGCCCTTGCCTTCATCGCCCCATTGGGCGCCCACAACAGTCACATTGGCCATGTCATTCTCCAGTGCTCTATGCGGGAGGCACTTCTGTCACGAAGGCGTGAGCGGGGCCAGATTTATTTGCACGCAAGGACACACATCGGCAGGATCATCTTCGTTCAGTGCGGAGGACGACATGCTTTTTCGAATTCTTTTAGCTTCTGCAGCTGTTTTTTCCATCACGACCATGGCCAGCGCACAAACACCGCCGCCGGCCTGTACGTCCGACATCCATGACGATTTCGACTTCTGGGTCGGCGAGTGGAATGTCTACGCTCCCGATGACGGCCCCTATCTCGGTCACAACACGATCGAACGCATCAATGGCGGCTGCCTGGTCACCGAACACTGGGTCGGCGCCAGCGGCAATGCCGGCAACAGCATCAACATCTATGACCCGTTGATCAGCGCCTGGCGACAGGTCTGGATGAGCAATGGCTGGTATATTGACTATTCAGGCGGACTGGACGAAAACGGCGCCATGGTCCTGACCGGCGAGTCCTACCTCGTCCAGACGGATGTACGCGCCGGATTGCGCGGCACTTGGACACCGCTCGAGGACGGCACGGTCCGCCAGTTCTTCGAACAACAGGATGCCGACGGAAACTGGCAGGGTGTCTTCACCGGCATCTATGTGCGCAAAGCGGACGATCCACGTGCCGAGGAAGCGGCAATGGCTCGCGGGGAATGATGATGGCGAGGGTCGCTAACGCGGCAGCTGGCAAACCGAACGGGATGCCTCAACGACCGAAACGGTAGCTCAGGCGAACCCCAGCATTGTCCAGGGCCTGGTTGCGGCCGGACGCCAGGATCTGGCCGTGGGAAATGTGCTCGTAATAGGCGCCCACGGACCAGTTGTCCGAGAGGTCATAGTCCAAACCCAGCCCGTTATAGAACAGGATGTGATTGCCCATCAGCGCGCGCGTCGTGGCCAGGCGGATACGCTCCGGATCACCCGGAGGCGAGTTCTGGTCGATATCCTTCACGCCGTCATTATACGACAGCCCGAATGTATACTCGATGTCCCAGTTCCCACCGAGGTCCCAGTCCCACGCCAGACCGGCCGTACCGAAATTGGTCAGGCCATTGGTATTGAACGAGCCATAGACAAAAGGACGCGGTGCCCAGATCGGTTCCAGGAAGTCCGGGCTTTCAAACAGCAGTTCCAGGGTGACGTTCGGGCCGTCCTCGACGTGGTCGGCGAGGTCGTGAGCGGTCACGCCAAGACGGAACTCGATACCCTCGTCCTGGGCCGAAGCCATACCGGACAGGATTGCTGCAGCGGCGGCGGCGGTCATCCAACGTGTCATCATATTCCCCTGAGAACTCGCGCAAGCGGCGATATCTGTTTTCACAACTAACCTGTAGATCAAAGCGCGTCCAGCGCTTCGCCATAGGCCCAGTCAAGCCAGGGACCAAGTGCGGCCAAATCATCACGCTCGATCGTCGGGCCGCACCAGATGCGAATGCCCGGCACGCTGTCGCGGTGCATGATGATGTCCAGCCCGGCGTTTTCCCGCTCCAGCAGGGAGACGATCTTCCTGGAGAAGGCCCACTGCGCCTCGATATCGAGCGACAGCACCTGCGGGTCCTTGAATTTCAGCGTCACGGATACCTGGGAACGATGCTCCGGGTTCTCGCACAGATACTCGGCCCATGCACTGTCCTGCACCCAGGCATCCAGCGCCGCAAAATTCTCGCGCGATCGCTTCACCAGTGCCGGCAGACCACCAATCTTGGACGCCCATTTACACGCGGCGACATAATCCTCGACCGCCATCAGGGACGGTGTGTTCAGGGTTGAGCCCTCATAGACCTTCATGTTCGCCTGATCACCCTTGTGCAGGGCAAACAGGCCCGGGATCGGCCAGGAGGGTTTGTAACTGTTGAGGCGTTCGATCGCCCGCGGCCCCATGACCAGCATGCCGTGCTGGGCCTCACCACCGAGGCATTTCTGCCACGAGAACGTCAGCACATCGATCTTGGACCAGTCGATATCCACCGCAAAGGCGCCGGACGTCGCGTCACAGACCGTAAGCCCCTCCCGATCCGCATCAATCCAGTCATACCCCGGGATCCAAACACCGGCAGCCGTGCCGTTCAACGTGAAGATCGCGTCGCGCTTGCCATCATATTGCGACAGGTCCGGCAATGTTCCGGCCTTTTCCCGGAAGATGCGCAGATCCTCGAGTTTCAGCTCGTCACGAGCATCAAGGATCCAGCGATTACCGAACACATCCCAGCCGAACACGTCCACACCACGCTCACCCAGAAGCGACCACATCGCTGCTTCCATCGCGCCGGTATCCGATCCCGGAATGATGGCGACATGATAGTCCTCGGGCAGTTCCAGCAGCGCGTGCGTGCGATCAATGGCCTCCTTGATCCGTGCCACGGCAGACCCCGTTCGATGCGTCCGCGAGAGCGGCGCATCAATCAGGCTCTCCCAGCTCCAGCCGGGATGTTTCTTCACCGGGCCACAGGAAAACCGCGGATCCGCCGGCTTGAGCACGGGCTTTTGATATCTGCTTTTGGCGGGGGCGTGCGTGATCTCGGACACGGGCATAACTCCGTTGGGCAGGATAGAGACGATTCAGTCATCACGTTGACGCCCCGCCACGTTACGGGCAAGAGCAAACTCCATGATCCCGACACGTCATTTTTTCATAGCTTCGGCTCAACCCGGTTACGGCACCAGCAAAAGCGTGTCCAGCGGAGGCGCAGCGGCGTGACACAAACCCCGGCTCAGCCGACAGTCCAGAACTGGATCGCACTCGGCATCCTCACCGTCTTGTGGGGCTCCGCCTTTGCCTTCATTGGCTATACAGTCGACTTCCTGCCGCCGATGGCGCTCATCTTTGTGCGCCTGACCCTGGCCGCACTGATCCTGCTGGCCTGGGCGATATTCCGTGGCCGACGCATGCCACCGCTGACGGACAAGCGCTGGCTCTGGTTTACCGGGCTGGGCTTTTTCGGAAACACCCTGCCCTTCTTCCTGATCGCCTGGGGCCAGCTCAGCCTGGACAGTGCCCTGACCGGTATTCTGGTGGCGACCATGCCGCTGGCGACGCTGGGCCTGGCTCATGTCTTTGTTCCCGGCGAGCGCATGAATGCCCGCAAGCTGATCGGTTTCCTTGTGGGTTTCGGCGGCGTTGTCGTGTTGATGGGCCCCAGCGCCCTGCAGGGAATTTTCGATAGTTCCTTCGTCGCTCAGATCGCCGTCGTCGGCGCCGCGGTGTGTTACGGCATCAACGCCGTCATGGCGCGTATGCTGCCGGAAACCTCGCCCTCGGTGTCCGGCGCAGGCATGCTGATCACGGCTGCCCTGCTCTCCCTGCCCATGGGCTTGTGGGAGCTGACCCAGGTGGACGCCGTACCCATGACGGCATGGGCCTCGGTAGTCTGGCTGGCGCTGGCGCCAACAGCAATCGCCTCGGTCATGCTGATGCAGATTGCGCGCACGGCCGGTCCGGGCTTCCTGGCGATCGTCAATTATCTCACACCCGTCGCGGCAGTCGTCACAGGTTACATCATCGGTGAAAGCATCGGCTGGGCAGCACTGCTGGCCCTCGCAATCATCCTGGCCGGCGTGTGGATCGCGCGGAAACGCTAGGAGCTGAAGGTGCAGCGGCCATCCATAATCGATAATCGCCCAGCCGAGCCGATCACTGTCGACCGGAGCTTTGCCAAAAGCCGCCGCATTTTTTCCAAGAACCTTCTCAGAGAAGTGCGGACCCGATTGAAGGGAAGCGGATGGCGTCTCAATAGCAATACACTTTTCAAGCAGATTGACGGGCTATTCGTGTGCCTCCGGGTCATCTCGTTTCTCAACGCCGATCACACGAGTGTTCTGATCGAACTCAAACCAATGGAAGTTGATAGCATCCTTTGGCAGGCGCTCGGCCTGGAAGATAACGAAAGACAGCCATTGTCATTCAGAGCGTCAGCTGCCTTCCAGTGTTGGGCGCGCATTGCGGGCGCAGTTGAGATCAGCGACGCCAACCAAGCTTCAGATACTGCAGACCTGATTGTTAAGCACGCCTGCACCCGCGCTCAATCCGCCGCCAAGACCGTGGGTAGTACGCCGTTTTCAGTATGGCTCGAAGGGCTGATGGATGAAGGTCCAGACACAAGACCGCCGCATAGCGCCTTGTTGGTCTGCGCGATGATCGCCGATCGTCGTATCGACGATGCGCGCACGAAGATTGACCAGGTCTTAGAGCGACCAAGTCTGCACCATGGCATCGTCATGCAAACCGGTGTGCGCTCAACCCACTACCTTGAGAGTTTGAAGGCCTCGCTCTCGGCCATAGCCTAATCCCGCACCACCCACATATGATCCACCGGACCATGTCCGCGGCCAAATCCCGGCGCGCGCTTGATCGCCTCGTGCAGATAATCGCCGGCCTGTTCGGTCGCTTCCGGCAAGGCATGACCCTGTGCCAGCAGGGCTGTGATCGCCGAAGCCAGCGTACATCCGGTACCATGGGTATGGGGCGTGTCGAGGCGCGGTCGCTCCATGATCTCCAGGCCGCGCTGGGAGACCAGCACATCGCGGACGCTGGAACTGTCCACATGCCCGCCTTTAACCAGTGCCGCCGAAGCGCCCATTTCGCGAAGGGCCTTCGCCGCCTCGATCTGCGTATGCAGATCTGTGACATCGACCCCGGTCAGTCGCCGGGCCTCGTCGCTATTGGGCGTGACCAGATCCGCACGGGGCAGCAATCGTTCCCGGATCACGCTTTCCGCGCCATCATCCACCAGCGCATCACCCGAAGTGGCAATCATAACAGGATCGACCACCAGCGGTACATCCGGTGCGGCCTCTTCCAGCGTCTCCACCACCGTTTCAATCACCGACCGGCTGGCCAGCATGCCAGTCTTGATGACATCGGCACCGATATCATCGAGCACGGCCCGCATCTGGTCGGCGATGATCTGTTCGGGCACGGCGTGGATGCCGGTTACACCCAGCGTGTTCTGGACGGTAATGGCCGTGATCGCAGTCGCCGCATACCCGCCCAGGGCCGAAACAGCCTTGATGTCTGCCTGGATACCGGCCCCGCCGCCACTATCGGATCCGGCAATGATCAGGACACGGCCGCGATGCTGGCTGGAAGACATTACTGGCGGTTCTCCAGGGCGCGGGCGCGATCCAGGGCCGCCGCGGCCTGGGCATCGGACCGGGCATGGCCGGCGGCCTGGCGGTAAAGCTGCAGCGCCGCATCAGCGTTGCCGGCACGAACCTCCAACTCGGCCAGCCCCACGGCCGCTGCATAATTCTCCGGCTCGAAGGCCAGGACCTGACGATAGATGCCGTTCGCCTCCCGCGTCTGCCCCTGCTGGGCGAGGCAGGCCGCGTGCGGAACCAGAAGCCGTTCATTCCAGGGATCGTCCGCGACAGCCTGCGCCAGGCGTTCACATTCATCCATGGGTGTGGCTGGAGCCGGTTCGCTTGCGGTTTCATCAGCCACTGTTGCGATCGCCATCGGTTCCGGCGGAACTTCTGTCGTCGCTGGGGTTTCTGCCGGAGCTTGCACAGGCACCTCAACCGCCGGTGTCGGCGCCGTTTCCGAATGCGCTGCCGCGGCAGGCTCAACGCGATCGGTGTGAGCAGGTTGGGGGGCGTTCCGGAACAGGTCTGGACCGCTGCCCGTTCCAACATCAATTGAAACCAGCACGCCGCCCTCTCGAACTTCGGCCTGTAATCCCGTCCATTCGCGCGCGGAGGATAGCTCGATGACGGCACCGCCGGTTTCTGCATGCAATGTTACAGCCTGAACCAGATCCGTGTGAGCTGGGGAAATCGAGCGGGAGCTGACATCAACGCCATGAACACGCAGGCGCATACCGCTCGCCGTCTGTTCGAACTCAACCTGGCTCGGCTGGTTGTCGAAACCGAACCAGACATAGCCGTTCATGCCAACAGATGTGGCACGTAGATCAGTCAGCTCGCCGTGAGCTGCAGAGCTCAGGAGGAACAGGCAGGGCAGAAGCAGAAAATGTCTCATTATCCCTGCCTCCGCCTATCCGTTTAAAACCGGGTTAAGAGCCGCTGAGCGCGGCCACCGGGACACTGTCGCAGGTGTCATATCCCAGGGCACCGATCAGCGATCCGTCCGCACGGCGGACTGATTCATAGACATAACACCCCTCAGCCATGCCCGGCATGCGAGAGCGGACAAAATGCGGGTCCCCCTCGCCCAACATCGCATCGGCCGCATTGAGCTGGCGAACGGAGTTGATGGCCGCGTCCTGCTCCCGCGTCGTACACTCCCAGGTCGCGCCATCCTGATCGACCAGACGCACCCCCGTGGTTCCGCCCGGCTGGGCGTAGGACAGCGAGACATGCTGGGCGCGGCTGCCAAACTCTGCCAGGCAGACATCAATCGCGGGCATGAATTCCATCAGGTAATTCGACCAGCGATCGGTCTCGGCACGTTCCAGGCCACAGCCCTCGAACTGACCGCCGCCGATCGCCACCAATGCGAAATGGGTAAGCGTGTCACCGCCCTGTTCACACGGACCGGCCTGCAGCTCTACGAAAACCTCGCGACCGTCTACCGTTGAACCATGGTAGCGGCGTACGCCGTCAGCGAGATAGGGCATGCCAACACGCAGCTCGGCCTCGGTGCCATCCGTCATGGAGAAAACCACCGCGAGGACGCCGGAGCTTTCCTCGAACTCCAAGGCGCCCTGCCACCCCCCGTCGCCGGCAAGCTGATACCCGAAGCGCGCGCCCGCCTGACGCGTGGCATCGGACGGGGCGTAGTCGAAAGCGGAAAGCGCCAAGCCACCAGCGCCGCGGTCAGTCGTCGATGAACACGCGGCCAGGGCCGTACACACCATGGCCAGAACCAGTAACTGTCTCATTTTCCCCTCCATCGAAAACGATGCCTAAAAACAGCCTAACACATGAACCGGACATGATCACAGCCTCGGCGGGTCAGATCCCGTCGGCAAAATGCCGCTTCAGGTGGTCGACAAATAGCCGAACACGGTGGGCCAGATATCGTGATGACGGGAACACGGCCCAGAGGTCCCGGTGCTCAGGTTGCCAGTCGTCCAGCAGGCGAACGACACGCCCCTCCGACAGCGCCTGCTCGGCGGCCCAGGCTGGCGTGCCGACAATACCCAGCCCCGCTGCTGCTGCTTCGACCGCTGCGACAGCCCCGTTCAGGGAAAGACGGCCGTTGATACGCACCTCCACACGTTCCTCGCCCCGCTCCAGCACGATCTGCTGTGCGGCCGGCTTGTTGCGATCGATGATAACGGAGTGCTGGGCGAGGTCTTCCGGTCGCTCTGGCACTCCGGCAGCCTCGAGATAGGCAGGTGACGCGACCAGCACCATTTGCGCCGGCGCCAGCTGGCGCGCGATCAACGCGCTGTCCGGCAGATTTCCGATACGAATTGCGACGTCGAATCCTTCATTGACCAGATCGACCATGCGATCACCCATGGAAAGGCGCACCTCGACACCCGGCCACTTGTTCATGAAGTCGGAGACCGGAAGGATCAGCTTGCGAGGGGTGAAGTCCACGGGCGCAGAAACCCGCAGCAACCCGGCCGGTGCTGAAGTCGCCGCCGCCACGCCTTCTTCCAGCGCATCATATTCATCCAGCCAGGGCCGCACCCTCTCCAGCAGGGCGGCGCCCGCATCCGTCAGACGGACCGATCGGGTCGTCCGCTCGAACAGGCGCGCCTGCAGGCGCGTTTCAAGGGCGGTGATCTGTTTGGAAGCCGCGCCCGGGGTCACACCCTCTCGCTCCGCTGCCTGGGTAAAGGAGCCCAGCTCGGCGACCGATGAAAACAGTCGCAGGGCATCGATACGATCCATTTGTTCCCTCAGAGAAATTGTCTTGCTCCAAATTACCCAATTATCGCCAATGGGTCAAAACGCTATCTCTCCGTCATCGCAATCAACTCGCTGGAGAGACACATGTCTGACCAACAATCCCAATACGGAGTGGCACTGCTGCGCGTCAGCCTCGGTGTCCTGTTCCTGGCCCACGGCCTGCTCAAGGTTCTGGTCTTCACCCCGGCCGGCACGGTCGGCTTCTTCGAAAGCCTCGGCTTTCCCGGCTTCTTTGCCTATCTCGTGATAGTCGGCGAAATCGGTGGTGGCCTGCTTTTGATCGCCGGAGCCTATACCCGCATCATCGCACTCGCCCTGGTACCGATAGCCCTGGGCGCCACCCTTGTTCACCTGGGCAATGGCTGGGTATTCAGCGCCGAGGGCGGCGGCTGGGAATTCCCACTCTTCCTGACCATCACCACGCTGGTCCAGGCCATGCTCGGCGCTGGCGCCTTCGCCTTGCGCACACCGGAGCTCCCCTTCCTGCCACGGGCCATGCAGGCGTGATGCCCCGCCCGCTTTTCATCTCCCATGGTGCGCCGGATGTGTTGATCAAGGACACGCCGGCGCATCGCGCCATGCAAATGCTGGGAGAGCGCCCGACACCACGGGCCTATGTGGTGATTTCCGCACACTGGCAGTCCGGCGACCTGCAGATCACGGCGTCAGACACTCCCGATACTATCCATGATTTCCGCGGGTTCGGCGAAAAACTGGAACGATTTCAGTATCCCGTCGCCGGATCCGCCGAAATCGCCGGACACATTGCCACGCTTCTTAACCGGCAAGGTTTGCCCGTGCGCCTGAACCAGCGCCGTGGACTCGATCATGGCAGCTGGGTCCCGATGGCACTTGTCAGGCCGCAAGCCGATGCCCCGGTCCTGCAACTCTCCCTGCCCCGTCAGAACGATAGCGACAGTGTGGTGCTTGGCCGGGCGTTGACCGCGCTGATTGATCGGGACATCCAGATCATAGGGTCCGGCGCGCTCACGCATTCGCTGGCCGACAGCCTGCCGTTGGCCGAAACCGCCCCGGTGGCCAACTTCGCCGAAGAATTTCGCGAGGCTGTTCTCCCCGCGCTTGAAACAGGTGATATCGACGCCGCGCTGGCCTGGCGGTCAGTCCCGCACGCACAGCGAAACCACCCGACGCCAGAGCACTATCGACCGCTTCTTGTGGCGATGGCTGCAGGCGGCAGACCCGGGCAGTGCCTTCATACTTCGTGGAGCCGCTCTGCCCTGGCGATGG
Organism: Maricaulis sp. MIT060901; assembly: GCF_047123815.1. Classification (NCBI taxonomy): domain Bacteria; kingdom Pseudomonadati; phylum Pseudomonadota; class Alphaproteobacteria; order Maricaulales; family Maricaulaceae; genus Maricaulis; species Maricaulis sp. MIT060901. Next base: position 2,203,885 of record NZ_CP138920.1, on the reverse strand, counting down.
ATATCTGGGAGTTCTAACCCGGCTTGCGGGCCCGGCTGGTCAGCACGCAAGGCGTCATCAACAATGTGTTCGGGTCAGCCGCGCGCCGAGCGAGAAAGTCCCGGAACGCCTCAGCGTCTTCGCGCGAAAGAAAGCCCAACTCGACCAGCCTGGCCGGTGCTTCCTCAAGCCAGGTGATTGGCCAGCGAAATATCGGATCTGACGGACGCGCGGCGTAAAGGACCGGCGTCATCTCATCGATTTCCAGCCCCAATTCGGCAAACCAGGCCGGGAAACGCCGGGCAATATTCGGATCGCCCTGGAAATGCGCCCAGCTGGCCTCAACCGCGCTCACGAAGCGGTCGAACACCGGCTCGCTCGGCTCCAGCCGGAAACTGCGATAATCGACATATTCCTGGGCCACAAACACGCCACCCGGCTTCAGCGTCCGCTTGATGCCCTTGAGCGCCGCATGCGGGTCCGGCAGGAAACACAAGACCCAGCGTGTCCAGACGGCGTCGAACTCGGCCTCTGGCCAGTCAAATGCATCGAGCGAGGAATGAACCGTGCGGATATTGTCCAGCCCGCGGCTTTTTGCGCTGTCACGCAGGGCCGCCAGGAAAAACTCCGACTGGTCGACTGCGACGACCTCGCCCTCCGGGCCGACAAGCTGGGCCAGATCGTAACTCGCATAGCCGGGGCCACAGCCCACATCCAGCACCCGCATACCTGGCCGGATGCCCGCCCTACGCCAGACGCCCAGACCGGATTCCCGCCACAGCGTGTGCTGCAGACCAAGCCGCTTCAGCTCCGCGTCATTGGTCCCGATGATATAATCTTCCTCGGCTAGCTCAGTCTCGCTCAAAGTCTGCCTCCCCGCTGAAATCGCTGCGCAGCTAAACACGAGTTGGCGACAAAACCAGCCCGAAAAAAGCGATTTCAGTTTCGGCCGGCAAACAGATCAGGCGCAAATGGCGAAAACTAGCGACTGCGGTCGAGGCGGGAATTGGTGACAAACATCGCCTTGCTTGCCTGACGCTGCAGAGCTTCGACATAAACTTCGTCAGACCGGACCTGTTGCACCGACTGGACGGCAAGCCAGCTGAGCAGGCAGGTCAGGGACACGGCACAAGCCCAGCACAAGCCCGTGAACACCCGGATGGGGTCGCGCAATATTTCAAGGCTGGACTGCAACATGCCCGGCGGATTTCCCTCGCTAAGATCTCGGGCATTTTCGACAAGAGCAGGCCGGTTGCATGTCATAATTCATTCGAATCCTGAATATGTGCACGCAAATTCGAGTCTCTTGTTGGAATCAAACCTCTAGACATATGGTTTCGTTCGTAAACCAGATGCGGAGTTCACCCAGAGGGAGAATATCACCTCGAATCCGGTGCCGGAATCAGTCCTCTCGGGCGGGCAGGGAAACCCGATATTGCCCGTAAACCCCTTGTCGGAAAGACGTAAACCAGAGGGTGTCCTGATCGGAATTTACCCACGCGCCGTACTCGTACTCGACTGTATTGACATCCTGGCCCAGTGGTGTCGGCTCGGCCCAGCCATCCGCTAGCGCATGGCTGATGTAAAGATCGTCCCCGCCCTCGCCGCCTGGAGCACCGGTCCGGGCGAACAGGACATAACTTTCGTCCGGAGCAACAAAGATGTCTGCCTCCGAGAACTCGGTTGAAAGCTGGCGCAGATGCTCCACCCGCCAGCCCGAGGCCAGGTCAGGTCGCGCGCGATAAAGATCAGACCCGCCCGCACCGCCATCACGCCGCGAAGCGAAATAGATCGTGCCATTGGCCGCGAGCGATCCGTGGAAGTCATGGGCGGACGAATTGACGGGCTCCTCCAGTCGCCGCGCGGCGACAAACCGGCCTTCGTGGAAGCGCACAAACCAGAGGTCCCAGTCCTCCCGCCCTTCCCCCGGCATCGGAGCAGACGAAAAAACCGCGCTACGCCCGTCCGGCGCAAACCGCAAGGCACGCATCTCTACAGGCCAGGCATTGCCATCGATCTCGACCGGCTGTGGGACGCCCCATCCTGCGGCGCCCAGATAGGTCAGCAGGACACGGTGATTGCCCCAGTCATCATCATGCCGGCCGAACGCCATGATCGTCTGCTCGGGATTGAAACTGATCCAACTGGCGTGTTCATCAGGGCTGACCATCTCGGGCACAGCCTCGATCAGGCCTTCACCATCCTGCGTCATCATCGACGCCGCCAGCCCCATAATCCACGCTACCAACATCACTCACTCCATCGCGCTCACCAACAGGCCGAACGAGAATAGCGCGCAAATCAAGGCTGGCCACTTAAGCTGGCGTAACTCTCCCGATTGTGATGGCGCCACAAACACCAACCGCCCGTCCTTGTTCCCCGGAGGGTTCAAGAGGCGGGCGGCCGCGTTGCTTGGTCGTCGCGCTATAGTCGCGCCTTCCTTGCACGTGCTCCAGGCGGGTAAGCCCGGGAGCGTCCTCCTGGGTAGGAGGTTTGGTCAGGACGGTCCTCCCCGAAGGGAGAGGCCGCCTCACCGGGTCCGGCTTTGACCCCGAACCCACGATATCGTCCCTGATGGTCCGACACCGCTGCCTCCAGCTTCCCCACTTGCGTGTTTCCGCCTTCGACTGATCCGGGTTTTACCCCGCACCTGACCCATCTCCCAGGGGATCTGGATCTTCGCCGGCTCTGTCCCCGCTTGCGCGGATCTTTCCCCGACCGGCCTGATCTTTCGACCTCACCGCTGGTTCCGCTCCCGAAGGGGTGGAACCGGTGCCTCCGGCTGTCCCACTTGCGTGTTTCCGCCCTTGGCCAATCCGGGTCTGACCCCGGATCTGATCCTTTCCCCGGAAGGTCCGGATCTTTGCCGGCTGCGTCCCCGCTTGCGCGGTTTCCTGACCGACCGGCCTGATCTCTCGACCTTGCCGCTGGTCCGTTTCCCGAAGGTCCCGATCCGGATCTTCATGCCGCTTCACTGACGTGCTCCGACTTTCGATCCACCGTCGGCTTGGTCCGCTTTTCCCCTTGCAGGGTTGGCTTTCCGCCCCGTCGACAATCAAACGTTAGGTCGGGAGAGCCCGGCCGGTCAACGCGACGGCTTGTGGGTTGCGTGGATAAGAAAGCGGGTTCTGTGGATAAATGAGCGCTTTTTGTGGATAACGCAATTTTTTCGCACCGAATTCCGGTTTGACGAAACAGGTGCAGCGCCACCTTTGAATATTTGCGCGCAATTAGGGAATTTATTGCTGATCCGTCAAGGGCGAGAGCTGTATTTTCCGGCCGGACCAATCACTGATCTTCACGATGATACAGACGGTCAAAATGACTCCTGCCCGTGTGGATAGCCGCCTTCAGGCCCCGCGCCGGCCAAGATGAAAGGCGAAGGCAATACACCAGAGATAAAGCCCCGTCTCGAGCGCTCGCTGATAGAGACCAACCAGCGGATTGTCCGGGGTCAGCTGGACGAAGCAGGCCAGTGCGAACAAGCCAACCACGAGCCCGCTCACGGCAAGACCGCGATCCTTGCTTTGAAACCGGCCAACTGCGAGCAGAAACAGGCCAAGAATGCCGAACAGATAAGCGCCCAGACCACTGGCGATGTGAACGAGATGAGTGGTCGTTGGGTCGTCCGGCCGACAACCGCTGTCGCAGGGAAAGAAGGCCGCGATGACCAATCCAAGGGCATACAGTGCGAGCGCCAGCAATCCAGCCCTGAGCCAGCCATTGCGCCCCACCCGGGTCAACGCGAGACCGACAAAGGCCAGGAAAAGAAGCTCTGTCGGCAGAAAACCGAGATAATTGACCGCCCACGCATTGGGCGCCTGCTGCGCCCCCAGCTCGCTCATGAACTGGCTCACATGGTCATATCCGGGATGCAGGGCTCCGGCGATTACCACAGAAGCGACAAGCCAGGCATAGCTGGCAATAGGCAGGGCAGGCAGCCACGAACTGGTACGCACGACATTCTCCACTGTTTCGGCAGGCGAAGCATTCACACAGTTTCCGAACGCATGCTAGCGGGGCATCGCGATCCCGACAGAAGGATTGTGCCGCGTGCTATCCCCATGAAAAAACCGGCCCGGAATGCTCCGGGCCGGTTCTTTTGAGAGATCAGGTCGGATTACTCCGCCGCGACAGCCTCGGCCGGAGCGAAACGTCCGTAGAAGGTCTCGCCCTTCTCGGCCATTTCACGCAGCAGGGCCGGCACTTCGAACTGGTCGCCATAAGCAGCTTTCAGCTCGTCGGCACGTTTCACGAAGGCCGCCGCGCCATAGGTGTCGATGTAGGACAGCGCGCCACCGGTATAAGGCGCAAAGCCCCAGCCCAGGATGGAGCCGACATCGGCCTCGCGCGGATCGATGACGATTTCCTCTTCCATGCAGCGGGCCGCTTCGATGGCCTGGGTGAAGAGGATGCGGTCCTTGATCTCGTCGGTAGACGGCTGGTCTTCCAGGTATATGCCACCCGGAGCGAATTGTTCCAGCTCCGGCCACAGGCGCTTGGGCTGGCCCTTCTCGGCCGGATAGTCATAGAAGCCCTTGGAATTCTTGCGTCCGAAACGCTCGTACTCCTCGACCATCTTGAACAGGATCGGCTCGGTCGGAGACGGTTTGTAGTTCTCGCCCAGATCCGACTTGGTCTGCTTGATCAGCTTCACACCGAGATCCAGTGCAACCTCGTCCTGCAGGGAGAGCGGACCAACCGGCATGCCGGCCATCTTGGTTGCGTTCTCGATCAGGACCGGGCTGACACCCTCCGCCAGCATGTTCATACCTTCACCGATAAAGCGCATGACACAGCGGTTGGCGTAGAAGCCGCGCGTGTCGGAGACGACGATCGGCGTCTTCTTGATCTTGGTGACATAGTCGATCGCACGCGACAGGGCGTAATCACCCGTATTGTCGCCCATGATGATCTCGACCAGCATCATCTTCTCGACCGGCGAGAAGAAGTGGATGCCGATGAACTGGTCCTCGCGCTTGGACGCCTTGGCCAGGTCGGTGATCGGAATGGAGGAGGTGTTCGACGCAAAGACCGCGTTCTCCGGGATGACCTCTTCGGACATCTGGGTGATCTTGGCCTTCAGCTCGGAATTCTCGAACACGGCCTCAATGACCAGGTCGACGTCAGACAGCAGGGAATAGTCCGTGGTCGCCGTGACCAGGGCACCCATCTTGTCGGCCTTTTCCTGGGAAAGCTTGCCGCGCTTCACACCCTTGGCGAAGTGATCGGTGACATGCTTCTTGCCCTTGTCGGCGCCTTCCTGGTTGGCGTCGATGAGCACGACCTCGATACCGGCCTGGGCGGTGACCGTGGCAATGCCAGCGCCCATGAAGCCGGCACCGATGATGGCGACTTTCTTGACGTCAGCCTTTTCCTGGCTGGCCGGACGACGTCCACCCTTCTCCAGCGCCTGCTTGGACAGGAAGATGGAGCGGATCATGTTGCGGCTTTCCGGACGCAGCAGCAGCTTGGTGAAATAGCGGCTCTCGATGCGCAGACCCTGGTCGATGGAGACCTGGGCACCTTCATAGACGCAGGACAGGATGTAACGCTGGGCCGGATAGTTGCCATAGGTGTTTTTGCGCAGCATCGGAGAGGCTGCACCGAAGACCTGGGCACCGGCGGGATGGTAGGGACCACCGCCCGGGAATTTGAACTTGTCGCCATCCCACGGCTGGGTCGCATTCATCGGGTCTTCCTTGACGAGTTCCTTCGCCTTGGAAACCAGCTCGGCCATCGGCACGGTGGCGTGGGCAATGCCCAGGGCCTGTGCGGACGGACCATCATGCTGCTTGCCCTGAAGCAGGATCGGCGCGGCATTCATGACACCAACCAGGCGCGGCAGGCGCTGGGTGCCGCCACCGCCCGGCAGCACGCCGACCATGGCTTCCGGCAGACCGACCTTGGCCTTGGGATTGTCGTTCGGCATGACGCGGTAATGGCAAGCCATGGTGATCTCGAAACCACCGCCCAGGGCCAGGCCATTGATTGCGGCTGCGATCGGCTTGCCGCAGGTTTCCAGCTCGCGCAGCGTCTTGTTCAGGCGATAACACTGTTCGAACAGTTTCGCCTTCATCTCGTCTTCCGGCAGCTTGGCCATTTCAGACGATCCACCGCCCAGCTCGGACAGGTCTGCACCGGCACAGAAGGCCGACTTGCCGGAGGTCAGGACCACGCCCTTGATGGCGTCGTCGGTTTTGACCTTCTCGGTCAGTTCCACGAAATCGTCCATGACGTCCGCGGAGATAACGTTCATCGACTTGCCAGGGCTGTCGAATGTGACGAGGGCAATGCCGTCGCCGTCGATTTCAAGTGTGAAGTTTTTCATCAGGATTTCTCCTCATCGGACGGCGTCTCGCCATCCTGCTTTTTCTTTATTTCGTTAAGCCGTCCAGCGCCGAAAGCGACGGAGAGCGACATGGCCATGGCGACACCGATGGCGATGCCAATTGACAGGCTCTCCAGGGCCACCCCCAGCGCGACGCCGATCGCAATCCCGACAGGAAAACCAAGCGGCAACCCAAGCGTCAGAATCGACGCCGAGTCCTTTTTGTCCTGCTCGAGCTTGGGATCATGCATGATTACACCCGCTCGATAATGGTTGCCGTGCCCATGCCGCCGCCGACACAGAGCGTGGTGAGTGCGGTTTCCTTGTCGGAGCGCTCCAGCTCGTCCAGGACCGTGCCCAGGATCATCGCGCCGGTTGCGCCAAGCGGGTGACCCATGGCGATCGCGCCACCATTCACATTCATGATGTCGTGATCGATCTCATAGGCCTGCATCAGACGCAGAACGACAGCCGCGAACGCCTCGTTCAGCTCCCACAGATCCACATCGCTGGCATCCATGCCGGCTTTCTTGAGCACCTTGGCGGTGACCGGAACCGGGCCCGTCAGCATGATGGTCGGCTCGGATCCGACAGAGGCCATCGCCTTGATGCGCGCACGCGGCTTGAGGCCGGCTTTCTCGCCCGCTTCCTTGGAGCCGATCAGCACCATGGAAGATCCGTCGACGATACCGGAGGAGTTGCCGCCCGTGTGGACCCAGTTGAGATATTCGATTTCCGGGTAACGCTGCGTGGCAACATGTTCGAAACCGACGAAGTCGGACAGGTCCTTGAAGGCAGACTTGAGCGAACCCAGGCCCTGCATATCGGTGCCCGGACGCATGTGCTCGTCATGATCGAGAATGGTCAGGCCCAGCTGGTCCTTGACCGGAACAATCGTCTTCTTGAAACGACCTTCCTCCCAGGCGCGCGCTGCACGCTTCTGGCTTTCCACGGCATAGGCATCGACATCGTCACGGGAGAAACCGTGCTTGGTCGCGATCAGGTCGGCAGAAACACCCTGCGGAACGATATAGTGGTCAAAGCCGATCTCCGGATCGGACATCATCGCACCACCGTCGGAACCCATCGGGACGCGCGACATGGCCTCGACACCGCCACCAATGGCGAAGTCGGCCTCGCCGGACATGACCTTGGCGGCTGCAACATTGACCGCTTCCAGCCCGGAGGCACAGAAACGGTTGAGCTGGAAGCCCGCGGTCGTCTCGGCGTATTTCGCGTTCATGACGGCAGAGCGGGCGATATTGGCACCCTGTTCGCCGACCGGGGAGACGACACCCATGATGACGTCATCAACCAGCGCCGTGTCGAGATTATTGCGATCGCGGATCGCCTCGAGCTGCTGGGTCGCAAGCTGAAGCGCCGTGATCTCGTTCAGCGCTCCGCCCTTCTTCTTGCCACGCGGCGTGCGCGTGGCGTCGTAGATATAGGCTTCAGTCATTTTCAGTCCTTTCCGCTTCGCGGGTTTGTTCTTTATCGACACAAATCAGTTCCTGCCCGGACTGGGCAGAGCCATCACCCATCCCCCTCAACCATGTGGTAGGCGATGGCGCTTTCCCCGCGTTCATTGAGCGCTTCGGCGAGACGAAGGCGCTCTGCCACGGGTTTGTTCTGTGAGAGTTTGGCCTTGCCTTCGAGGCGTTCAATTTCCAGCTCGAAGGGCTGGATCGCGGCCTCGAGCATGGCGCGTTTTCTTTCTTCCAGATCGGTGATCCGCCACTGCTCCTCGAAATCGGCGATCTGGGAGGAAAGCGCCCGCTCGGCGTCCTCGCCTTCCAGGGCGACCAGCTTTCCGTGGGCGTGCACGGCGATGTAGTTCCAGGTGGGAACATTGTCATTGGGATCGGAATACCAGGTCGGCGAGACATAGGCGTGCGGACCGGAGAAGATCGCGATGGCCTGCTTGCCGTCCTGGATGGCCTTGGTGACCGGGTTGGCCCGCGCCACATGTCCGACCAGGGCCTGGCGTTCATCGGCCAGTTTCAGCGGGATATGCGTGGCCGCCAGGTCCGGCTCCCCCGGCACCAGGAGAATGGCAAAATCATACGAGCGCATCAGCGCCCGCATCCCGGTCTCATTCTCCATCTTGAAGTGCGTAGGGGTGTACATCAGGAGCTCCTCGCAATGGCGCGATTGGAAATGCGGGCCGCCAGATAGGCCGTTAACGCCAGAACCGACGCCCCGAAAAATGCGTACCCAACATTCGCGGGAGCCATCATTCCCGAGATTTCGAGTACCGCAGGTACGATACCACTTGGCACCACAACGAAGACCGCATAGCCGATAGCGAACACAAACAGCTCGGCCTTGCTTTCGAGAAATCGGCCGCAAAGCACGCTCACGCCGATCAGCGCTATCACGTGTGCCAACGCCAGAAGCAAAACTGAATATCCACCGTCGATCACATCCCCATTCAACAAACCGCCAAAGACGGTGATCTGTCTAATGACGACACCACCACCCGGTAATTCTTGAACAAAAAAGAACATTGCAAAGGCATCTACCAGGTGCGCCACCGCGACCGGCGCACCTGCGAGCAGCAGGGCAAACAATCGGCGGTCAATAGTGGTGGCGGTCGCACTCATCGCGCTAAAGCGTCCTTCCGATCAGCAGCTTCATGATCTCGTTGGTGCCGCCATAGATGCGCTGGACACGGCTGTCGGTCCACATCCTGGCGATGGGGTATTCCTTCATATAGCCATAGCCGCCGTGCAGCTGAACGCACTCGTCGATCACTTCGTTTTGAGCGTCGGACACCCAGTATTTCGCCATCGAGGCCGTGGCGGCGTCGAGCTCGCCCTTCATCAGACGCTCTGAACAATGGTGCACAAACACCTCGGCCAGCGTCGCCTTGGTCTTGCACTCGGCGAGTTTGAACTGGCTGTTCTGGAAATGCAGGATCGGGCGACCAAAGGCCTGGCGTTCCTTGGTATAGGTGATGGTCTCGTGCAGGGCGCGCTTCATGGCACCGACACCCTGGACGGCGATCTGCAGGCGCTCCTGGGGCAGTTTTTTCATCAGCTGGATGAAACCCTGGCCCTCTTCCGGACCCAGCAGCGCATCGGCCGGCACCCAGACATCCTCGAAGAACAGCTCAGCCGTGTCCTGGGCCTTCATGCCGACCTTGTCGAGCAAGCGACCGCGCTTGAAACCCTCGACCTTCTCGGTCTCGACCAGCATCAGCGAGACGCCGTCAAACCCCTTGGTCGGGTCGGTCTTGCAGACCACGATGATGAAATTGGCGGAGCCGCCATTGGTGATGAAGGTCTTCTGGCCGTTGATGCGATAGCCATTGCCATCCTTGACCGCCGTCGTCTTGACACTCTGCAGGTCCGAACCCGTGCCCGGCTCCGACATGGCGATGGCGCCGATCAACTCGCCGGAGATCATGCGCGGCAGGATCGACTTTTTCTGCTCATCCGAACCGAATTCGGTGATGTAGGGCGCGATGATCGTGTTGTGCAGACCGACGCCCCAGCCGCTGGCGCCGACCTCGGCACCGGCCGTGTGGAAGACGTATTCATGGCCCCAGTCACCACCGGCGCCGCCATATTCCTCCGGCACGGACGGGCATAGCAGCCCGGCTTCACCGGCCTTGGTCCAGATCTCGCGATCGACCATGCCCTGCTCTTCCCAGCGTTCAGCATTGGGAACACATTCCTTGGCCATGAAGGCGCGCACCGTATCCTCGAACATGCGCACATCCTCGCGCTCGAGAAAGGCCGGCTTTGGTACGTTGAGTGGGTCCTGAAACACCTGATTATCCTCCCCTTTGACCCTTGCGGGCCTGATCAACCGTCACGAGCCGGGACCATCCTCGTTTGGCGGGACGGTCTCCGGCAGAAGCGGCCGCGTTAGAACGCCTCCGCGTCGAGTTCCATCATGCTGTCTGCGCCGGCTTCTACCTTGGCGAGATGCATGGCGGCTTCCGGCACCCAGCGCTCGATAAAGTAGCGGCCGGTGACCAGCTTGTTGGCATAGATAGGGTCGCTATCGCCCGCGGCGACCTTGGCCGCGGAAACCTTGGCCATTTTGGCCCACATGTAAGTCAGGCAGGTGAGGCCGAAGAGGTTGAGATAGTCGTGGCTGCCCGCGCCGGCATGGTCGAAATTCTCCAGCGCATTGTTCATCAGCCAGTCCGTGCCCTGTTTCAGCTTGTCGCGGCACTCCGCCAGCGCATCGATGAAGGGCTGTGTCGTCTCGTCACCGCCCTCGGCGATGAAGGCATCGAGCTCACCCATGAAGGTCGTGATCGGGCGCATGCCGTTCATCGCCAGCTTGCGGCCCACCAGGTCGAGCGCCTGGACGCCGTTGGTACCTTCATAGATCAGGGTGATGCGAGCATCGCGCAAAAGCTGGGACGCACCCCATTCCTCGGTAAAGCCGGAACCACCGTGGATCTGCAGACCGTTGGAGACCATGTCATAGCCCTTGCCGGTCAGATAGGACTTCACGATCGGGGTCAGCAGCGCCATGTAGTCGCCGCCCTTCTCACGCATGGTCGGATCGTCAGACTTCTCCTCCAGATCGCCGTGCAGGGCCGTCCAGAAGGCGAAACAACGCGCCGCTTCGACAAAGGATTTCTGATCCATCAGCATGCGCCGCACATCCGGGTGCACAATGATCGGGTCGGCCGGGCCGTTCGGGTTTTTCGGTCCGGTCAGGGAGCGGCCCTGGATACGGTCCTTGGCGAAATCGAGGGATTGCTGATAGGCCGCCTCGGCCAGGGCATAGCCCTGCAGGCCCACGCCCAGCCGCGCCTCATTCATCATGATAAACATGATCTTGAGACCCTTGTTCTCCTCGCCCACGAGCCAGCCGGTCGCCTCGTCATAGTCCATGACGCAGGTGGCGTTGCCGTGGATGCCCATCTTGTGTTCCAGGCCACCGCATTTGGCATTGTTGCGCTCGCCCGGATTGCCGTCGGCATCCGGAATGAATTTCGGCACGACGAAGAGGGAAATCCCCTTCACGCCTTCCGGGGCGCCTTCGATACGGGCCAGGACGAGATGGACGATGTTCTCGGCCATGTCGTGCTCGCCGGAGGAAATCCAGATCTTCTGGCCGGTGATCTTGTAGGAGCCGTCCGCCTGCGGAACAGCCTTGGTGCGCAGCATGCCCAGATCCGTTCCGCAATGCGGCTCGGTCAGGTTCATCGTCCCGCCCCACTGGCAGGAGATCATCTTGGGCAGGTAAAGCGCCTTCTGCTCGTCGGTACCACCGGTGTGCAGCGCCGCAGCCGCACCCAGGGTCAGACCCGGATACATGCCAAACGCCATATTCGAGGAGGAGACCATCTCGTTGACCGCAAGATTGAGAACGTGCGGCAGGCCCTGGCCACCATATTCCGGATCAGAGGACAGCGCCGTCCAGCCCGCTTCGGACATCTGCTGGAAGGCTTCCTTCCAGCCGGTCGGCGTAGTGACATTGCCGTCATCGTCACGCGTACAGCCTTCCACATCGCCGACCTTGGAGATCGGGGCCAGCACGCCCTCGCAGAACTTGCCGCCCTCTTCCAGGATCGCGGCCATGGTATCCACGTCCGCATCGGCAAAACCGGGCAGATGGCCATATTGGCCAACATCCAGGACGTCATTCAGGACAAACATCTGGTCACGAACAGGAGCGCGATAGGCTGCCATGATTTATCTCCAACAATCAGTCAGTGCGGGGTCTGAGCCCCGTAAAGGGATGAAACTCTAAGAGGAACTCGGGGGCATGCCCGTCCAGTCTTCCAGGCGGGCGGACGCCAGGGCTTCGAAGGCCCGGGCGCGACGTTTGATTTCTTCGGACGGCTCGTTCTCGTTGAGGCGGGCATTCAGCCAGTCCAGGCCGGCATTCATCTCTTCCAGCGCGCGCTCGACATCCTCGCGCTGCTGTTCAAGCACACCAATGCGGCTCTCGAAACGCTCGATCGTCGCGTCAAGCACCTGCGGGTCGCGGCTGTCGATGAAGCGCAGGTCCAGCATTTCCTTGATCTCGTCGAGCGCAAAGCCGACGCGCTTGCCGCGCAGGATCAGCTCGATACGCGCACGATCCATGGCGGAATAAACACGGGAAGCGCCCCGGCGCATGGGCGTGATCATGCCCTTCTGCTCATAAAAGCGTAGCGTGCGCGGGGTAACGTCGAACTCCTTGGAGAGTTCGCGGATGGTGAATTCAGTATCGGGCGGAACAGGTTTGACCATGAATGAACAATGTTCACATGATTACGCGAACGTCAACGTCAAATTTATGACGCATGTTCGAATTTACCTTTCCACATGCTTCGCCCTTTTCTCGCCGCGCTTGACGCGGCAGTATCCGGCCATGTTCAGTTTCACGCGTCTTCTTGCCCTCTCCGGCCTCCTGATCGGCAGCAGCTCCACAGCTATCGCGCAACAGGATCCGGCCGACCCCTTCTCCATCCTTGCGCCGCAGCCGCTGCAACTGGAAACAAGCGAGGATACGCCGACACAAACGCCGGCTGTGGCGGGCGCTCACCTGGGTCGCAGCGCCTATCTCGCCCTGCGCGGAGAAACCGGCGAAACAGTCACCCAAACCCGCTGGCGGGTTGAACGCCAGACCCTGGCCGGCGAACCCACCGACACCCAGATGCGGAACCTGACGTTTGGCGATGGCTATGTGCAGGACGGCAGCACGATCTACGACTTCACGACCGGACGCGTCCTGACTGTCACCGATGAACACGTGACCAATACTGCGATGGCCGCAAGCGCCCATCGCCAGATGGACGTCTTCACCCGGTTTACGCGCGGCGGCGAGCTTGAGGAGATCGCCGGGCCGGGCGGGGTGAGCTTTGAACGTTTCTGGATCGAGGCCGCAACCGGCATTCGCGCCAATCCGGTTGACCTGGTCCGCAGCGAGACCGAGGCCGGCCTGATCGAGATCCGGCGCACACCGGATGGCAGTGCCGTTTACAGCGTCGTCCCGGGCGAACGCGGCGACAACGCACTTTACGACCAGCTCACCCGATGGATGCGACATACCCTGCCAATCCACCCGGACGCCATTGGCTCTGCTGGATCGCTCGGACAATTGCCAGACAGCTTCTCATTTCTCGTCTTCAGCCCCTCCAGCCCGGACGGCCGCCGCGAGACCTGGACGCTGCTGCGCAGCAACGTCGAGGAGCGCGCCTTCCCCTGGCCGGCCGGCCGGGTCGAATCCGATGCGACGGGCTATTTGCCGGCAAACGACGCCTTGAGCACGATCATCCACAAGGGCCTGGCTGCAACACGCCGCCCGGAGACCATGCCCACAACCGAGAACTTCTTGTTCGCCTCTCAATCCCTGATGCAGGCCGGAGACCTGCCCGGCGCCTACCTGACCTTGATGCAGGGAAGCCAGCATGAGGGTGAGTGCCAACCCAACACGTCCAGCGAGCTGTGCTCCGCCATGACCCGCATCATCATTGCAGGACTGGGCAACCAGGACTTCCAGACCGTGGCCAGCGCCGTGGCAAACCGCGCCACGGATCCGGCCGCCCTGATCGAGGCACTTTCCGGCCTTACGGATCGCACCGACTACGCCGGTGCCGCGGCGAACCTGATGTCCGCACAGGCGGCGGCGCGTGTTCCGGGCACCGACACCTTGCCGCTGGACTATTTCGCGACCTCGGCCCAGATCGACCCGGCGGCGCCCCTCCTCTACTGGCATGCCGGTCGTTATGCGGTCAGTCAGAATGATATCGAGACGGCCTGGCTCCTGTTCGATATCGCCCGCGCCCTGCCCTCCATCACATCCGATACGCCGCAACGCGAAGCGGCGGCCCTGGAGGAGCGTCTGCGCAATATCTCGCCGCGCTTCTTCGCCGCTGCTCAATAGCACGGACTTATCCACATATTTTACGGCGCATTAACCGAGTCATCTCCTTGTCTAGACTCAGGATTTCAGGGCCCGCTCGCGATTCCCTGATTTTCGTGTGGAAACACTAGATCTAGTGCCACCGCGCTCGGTTTACACAATATTAACCGGCAGATAGCGTTGGCCTGGGCGAGAAGAAAGCGATTCGGATGTCATCTGGGGGTCCCTGGAGCGTGAAAGGAATCGACCCGCGTGCAAGGGCGCGGGCGAAGACTGCTGCACGCAAGCAGGGCATGACTCTGGGTGAATGGCTGAACCGCGTCATTCTCGACGACAATGATCCCGCAACGACCCAGTGGGACGACGCCCTGGAAGCCTTTCCCGGCTTTGACGGCGATGTCGCCAACGATGATGACCGCCTGCTCAGGGCGATGATTAACCGCCTGTCCGATCGCATCGAAAAAGCCGAACAGGCCTCCAGCTCCACCCTGTCCGAACTCGACAGGGCCATTACCCAGCTTGCCACCAATGTCGCCAAGGTTGCCCAACGCCAGGGCGCCAAGCTGGACGAGACCGACAAGAGCATAGACAGCGTCAATCGCAGCCAGGGCGAGATCGCCGACCGGCTGCGCAAGCTGGAAACCAGCGTTTCCGCGACCAGTGGCGAGGACACCAAGGCTATCCACGCCACGGTGATGAAGCTCGCCCGCCGCCTCTATGAACACGAAAATGACGTCTCCGCCCGCCTGCATGAACAGGAACAGACCGGTGGCATCGCTGCCCGTGAGCTGATCGACGAGACCAACAAGCGTGTCGACAAGCTGGAATCGCGCGCGGACAATCTCAAGGAGTTCACGGAACGCGTCGAGGACTCCGAGCGTCGTACCAATGATACCGCGCGCACGCTGGAGACGTCCTTCGCACGTCTGGACGAACGCCTGCGCGCACTGGAAACGCGCAACACCAATGACAATGTCGAGCTGGAGCGTCGCTTCGAGCGTCTGCAGGACGATGTATCCCGCATTGTCACGGATCTCCGCGACCAGGTCGGATCGACCGGCATTCGCGTCGAGGACGCAGATCGTCGCCAGGCTGACAGCATGGCGCGCCTGGGCGACGAGATCAGCCGCCTGGCCCAGGCCATTGACCAGCGCCTGACCGAGAGCGAGCGACGTGCCGAGGAGGCCCGCCAGGACCGCCGCTCGGAAGAAACGCTCAACCACCGCATCGACGAGGTTCGCCAGGAAAACAAGGAATCCATGCGCCGCATGGCCGATGAGGTCACGCGCCTGGGCCGCTCCCTGGCCGATCGCATCCAGCGCTCCGAGGAACGCTCGACCAAGGCCGTCGAACAGGTCACTGACCGCATGGCCGACGCGATCGAGCGGATCGAGAACAATCGTCCTGACCGCGAGGCAGAGCTGGAAGACCGCCTGCGCCAGTCCGAGGAACGCACAGCGACACGCATCGAGGATGCGTTGCAGGGTGTCCAGGACAAGCTGGCTGCAGTGCGCAACGAAACCGAAGAGACTCTGACCCCCGTCCAGCGCGCGATGACTGCGCTCGCCGACCGGCTCGAGGCGATCGAGAGCCGCGACAAGGCACCCGATACCGAAACGGTTGACGAAAAACCCGCAAACGAAACGGCCCAGCGCGCCGAACCGGTCATCACCAGTTCCGACGATTATGATCCGTTCGATTTCGACGCCCCGCTGGGACCGCCGCCCCAGGCTGAGGTTCCGGTCAGCGCTTTTGAAAGCGGCAAGACCGATCCCTTCCTGACGGACGAACCCTTTGTGCCAAACGCGCCGGTTCTGCGTGAACCGGAAGCGACACTACCGGCACCGCAGGCTCCGGCGGAGCAGGCACAGGCACAGGCACAGGCACAGGCAGAGATTCCGCGCGGCGAGACCCGCCGCCAGAAACGGCGCCGTATCGCCGAAGAACGAGCGCGCCAACAGGCCGAGACGAGTACTCCTGCGCCCCAAGCAAAGGCAGCGCCCAAGGCTCCTGCCCAGCCGCGCCCGGCAGCCCGGGTTGGCGCAACAGCCGATGCGGATTTCCTCGCTGCAGCTCGCGAAACCACACGCACGACTGCCTACACACCCTATGAACGCGAGAACCGGCCGATCAAGTTCAGCCGCGCAACGCTGGTCGCCATCCCGCTCATGGCCCTCATCTCTCTTGGCGGCGCTGGCGCGATCCTGATCTGGGGTGCGCTGCAGGGCGAGGATGGCTCCACAATCGCAGATGCCCGTTCCGACGATGCCTTCATCGCCCAAGTTGAGGCTGGCCTCGCGGCCCCGGCCCAGCCCTCCTCAACGACCAGCCCGGCTGCCAACCTTGACGCCGAACCGGAAACAACGCCGGCAGAGGCTGAGGCTTCACCGCCCCGTGACCAGGTTGCTGACGCCTCAGCGACGATCACGCCGACCCCGGAGCCGGTGACAAACGAACCTGCATCATCGTCCGTCGAACGTTCGACCCGCGAAATCGCCCCGACCGAAGCGGCAAACTCGACAAGTGGCACCACGCTGGAAAGCGCTGCTGCCGACGGCAATCCGATCGCCCGTTATCAGTTGGGCATGCGCCAACTGGAAGCCGGCGACCTAGCTTCGGCGTCAATCCTGTTGCGCCGCGCTGCGGAACAGGGTGTGCCGGCCGCACAGTATCGCTACGCCAAAATGCTGGAAACCGGCGAAGGCGTCGACATGGATCTGGAAGCCGCTCGCCGCTGGACCGAACGTGCGGCCAATTCCGGCCATCGCCGTGCCATGCACAATCTCGCCGTGATGTATTACTACGGCTCCGGCGCACCGCGTGATTTCGAAACGGCGGCCCGCTGGTTCCAGGAAGCTGCCCTGCTGGGCCTGGGCGATTCACAGTTCAACCTCGCGCTTCTGTTCGAGAGCGGCCAGGGAGTTCCCTTGAGCCTTGCAGACGCCTATGCTTGGTACATGATCTCCGCCAATGACAGCGATCCGACGGCAGGCGAACGCGCAATCGCGCTGGAGGAACTACTCGAGCCGGAAGCCCTGTCTCAGGCGCGCCAGGTCGCCCAAAGCTTCCAGCCGCGCCCGATCGACGCCCAGGCAAACGGCCTCTATCAGGGACAGGCATGGGATCGCACACCCTCTGCCAGCGCGGCCGACATTGAACGCGCCCAGGGTTTCCTCTCGGTGCTGGGTTACCGCCCGGGTCCGATTGACGGCGCAATAGGAGATCGTACTCGCCAGGCCATCATGGCCTTTGAGGCGGACCAGGGTCTGCCGCGGACCGGCCATGTGGACGACGTTCTGCTGGAACGCCTGTCCCGCGCTGTAGCGAACTAGAGGCCGCGGTGCAGATCTATCTGCCAATCGCTGAGATTTCCGTAAACATCTTCCTTCTGCTTGGACTGGGAGCCGGCGTTGGCTTCCTGTCCGGCATGTTCGGAGTGGGTGGCGGATTTCTGATGACGCCCATGCTGATGTTCATCGGCATCCCGCCCGCTGTCGCCGTCTCGACCGAGGCCAACCAGATCGTCGCCTCGTCGGCCTCCGGCGCCCTGGCCCACTGGCGACGACGAACACTCGATCCGAAAATGGGGGGGCTGCTGCTGATTGGCGGTTCCGCTGGGTCCATTTTTGGTGTCCAGCTTTTCTCGTTTTTGCGGGGGCTGGGCCAGATCGACCTTATTATCTCGCTCAGTTATGTCAGCTTCCTGGGTATTATCGGCGGGCTCATGCTGATCGAAAGCGTGCGCGCGATCATGCGTCGACGCCAGCCCGAAGAACGCCGAGAGGGCGGACGTGGCGGGCACCGCAAACGCACCTGGATTGACGCCCTGCCTTTCAAGATGCGGTTTCCGCGTTCCGGGCTCTACATCTCGGTCATCCCGCCCATAGCCATCGGCTTCTTTGTCGGCACGCTGGCCGCGATCATGGGTGTGGGCGGTGGTTTCGTCATGGTGCCGGCGATGATCTACATCCTGCGCATGCCGACCAATGTCGTGGTCGGCACCTCGCTGTTCCAGATCCTTTTCGTCACCGGTCTGACGACCTTCCTGCAAGCCTCACAGAACCAGACCGTCGACGTTGTTCTCGCCATGCTGCTGACAGTTGGCGGTGTTGTCGGCGCCCAGTTCGGTGCCCGTGCCGGACGGCATGTGAAGGGTGAGGAATTGCGCGCCCTGCTCGCCTTCATGGTGCTTGCCGTCTGCCTCAAGCTGGGCTGGGACCTCGTCGTGACACCCTCTGACATGTTTGTCGTGCTGCCGCGCGGCGGAGAGGTGGGTCACTAGTGTTGCTCGAACTCGCCCTCGCTGCCAGCCTGCAACAGGCCGTGCCCCAGGAAGCGCCGCAGATCATGGCAGCCCTGACGCATGAGACGGTCGAGATCCGCGAGGATTTTGCCGGCACAGAGCTCATCCTCTACGGCGCCACACGCGGCCTGACCATCCAGGACGAGATCGTGGTGGTCCTGCGCGGCCCGGACCAGGATCTCCGGGTCATGCAGAAGCGCCGTTCTTTTGGCATCTGGGTCAACGCCCAGGCCCAGGAGTTTGACGGCGTGCCCGCTTACTACTCCATCGCCAGCACCCGCCCGCTGGAAGAAATTGCCACGTCTGAAGCATTGATCCGTAATGATATCGGCCTGCCGCAATTACTGGTCCAGGCCTATGCGGATAGACTGAACGACCTCGAAGCCATCGAGGCCCCGGCCGAGGACAGCGAGCCGACCGGCGCGGACCTGTCGGAATACTTTGCCGCCGTGCAACGCGCCGGTGCGCGCGAAGACCTCTATTCCGCCGCTCCGCGTGGTGTGGACGTGCTTGATGGCGGCCTGTTCCGCGCGACCCTTGCCCTGCCGCCACGCACGCCGGTCGGAAACTATACGGCCGAGGTCTATCTCTTCCGGGAAGGCCGGCCGATCGCCAGCCGTTCAACCAGCATGCGTGTTGAGAAAGCCGGGATTGAGCGTGTCATCTACGAGTTCGCACACGGCGCACCGATGATTTACGGCCTGCTTTGCGTCGCCCTCGCCATGCTGGCTGGATACGCAGCTGCTGCAATGTTCGGCCGTCGCTGATTGCCTTGCGCACTGGCAGGACTAGTTCAGGGGCATGGCTCGTGACTTCACACCCATCCCCAAACCGGCGCTGTTTCTCGGCCTCGCCGGCCTGATCCCGTTCTGGACTGCGGTATTGCTGCTGGTTGCCACAGCAAACCAGGGCCGAAGCCCCGCAACAGAGATGTGGGTGTTCACGATCTACTCCGGCCTGATCGCGACTTTCCTTGGTGGTGTGCGTTGGGGTGAACTCATCACCGCTCGGGCAAGCCCGGACAGCCTGTCACTCGGAATTTCGATCGCGCCCAGCCTGATCGCCCTCGCCTCGGTGCTAACCCACTGGGCCGGTCAGCCGATTGCCGCCTGGACCATGATGAGTGTGTGCTTCGCAGCCTTGTGGGTATGGGACAGGCAGGCAGTGCTGCGCCGTGATCTACCGGTCTGGTACGGGCGATTGCGGACAGTTCTGACCACTGGCGTGGTGCTCGCCCACCTGGCCATCAGCGTGGCCTACCTGGTCCTCGTCCGGTAACGATCCGGTACAAGCTGACGCGGCGAAATCGCATGAACCTGCTCCCGCCCCAGGACCATCACGCTGGGCACCTCACCGAAGACCGCCACGATCGCGTCGTCACAGACATTCAGCCCACCGGTATAAGCGCCAAATGCGGGCATGATCAGGCGGTCGCCATTTGTCGCAAAGGCGAAACGCCGGACGGCTCGCCCCTTGCCCCGCACTTTCGCACAGGGATGCAGGTGCCCGCAGATTTCCCCGCGCGCCGCCCCTGCCTCCGGCTCATGCCGCAGAACCAGATTTCCCAGCCTCAGCTCGTGATGGATCTCGCCGCCCAGATCCTCCGGCGGCTCCGGATCGTGATTGCCCTCGATCCAGATCCATCGCTCCCGCGCGTTCACGAGAGCCTTCAAGCCCCCCCGATCCTCCACAGACATCCGCCCTGCAGCATCAAGGTCGTGAAAACTGTCGCCGAGCGCGATGACACAGGCCGGATCAATCTGCTCAACCACCTCCCCCAGGCGGCGCAGGGTTTCCCGGGTGTCGTAAGGCGGCAACATCTGACCTGAGCGCGCGTAGGCCGAGCCTTTTTCAAAGTGCAAGTCCGAGACGATCAGCGCATCAAATTCCGGCACAAAGAGCGCGCCGGAGCGGTGCGCGAACAGACGATGCCCAGCGAGCTCGAACGAGAGCTGATCGGCCGACTTTTCAAGCTGTCTGATCATCACGCCATCGCCTCGGCTATCAAATCCTGCGAAGCGTCCTCGAGAATGCTCTCCTGCGCCTCGCCATAGACCGGCTCCTTGCCGATCTCCAGGATCACCGGTACCGCGAGCGGCGAGATTCGGTCCAGTCCCATATGCCGGATCCGTCCCTGGACCCGTTCGAGCGCCTTGCCCAGGCGGCGGATGTCCAGAAGTCCCGAAGCGGCGTCGTTCCACGCCGCTTTCATCAGCACATGATCGGGCTCGTGCTCGCGCAGCACATTGTAGATCAAGTCCGTTGAGAAGGTGACCTGGCGGCCGGTTTTCTCCTGCCCCGGGAAACGGCGCTCGATCAGCCCGGCGATAACCGCGCAATTGCGGAAGGTTCGTTTCATCAGGTCGCTTTCGGCCAGCCACGCGTCCAGGTCATCGCCCATCATGTCCTCGGCGAACAAAGCGTTGAGATCCAGCCCGGACATGTCCCGCAGCCCCCAAACGGAAAGCGCATACTCGTTTGCAACAAACCCCATCGGCCGCATGCGCATCCGCTCCAAGCGACGTGTCAGCAACATGCCCAGGGTCTGGTGCGCGAGACGCCCTTCGAAGGGGTAACAGACGAGGTAGAATTTGGCATTGCGCGGAAAGGTTTCCACCAACAGTCCGTCTGCCCGCGGCAGTTCGGATTTCTCCTGCTGGATCCTCAGCCATTCCTGCACCTGTTCCGGCAAGTGTCCCCAGCGCACCGGATCCTGGACCATGTCACGCACACGCTGCGCGAGATAGGTGGAGAGCGGGAATTTTCCGCCCTGATAGGACGGGATCTTCGGCTCGGGATCAGAGCTTCGCGTGACCCGCGCTGCCATCTCCTCGATACCCTGGAACTTCAGGACCTGACCCGCGAACAGAAACGTGTCTCCCGGCACGAGCTGTTCGACGAACCATTCCTCGATCTGCCCCAGCCTGCGCCCGCCGCGCCCGCGCGACGAGACCACCACGTCCAGCATGGGCGCCTCTACGATCGTACCGACATTCATGCGATGTCGCTGGGCGATCTGCGGTGTACGCGCGCGCCACAACCCGTCCTTGCCCCTAACCATGCGACGAAAACGATCATAGGTCTGAAGCGCATAGCCGCCGGTTGCCGAAAACTCGAAGATCCTGTCGAACGTTTCCCGATCCATCTCGGCATAGGGCGCCGCCCGGCAGATCTCCTCAAAGAGTGCATCCTGGTCGACCGGCTCACCGCAGGCCCGCCCCATGACATGCTGGGCCAGAACATCCAGCGCCCCCGCAGCCAGCGGTTCGCCATCCAGCGCATTGGCCGCCACAGCGTCGCGTGCTGCCTCGCACTCCAGATGCTCGAAACGATTGGTCGGGGCCAGCAGGGCGCGGGACGGATCGTCCAGCCGGTGATTGGCGCGCCCCAGACGCTGCATCAAACGGGAAGACCCTTTCGGCGCTCCCATCTGGATCACCAGATCCACATCACCCCAGTCGATGCCCAGATCGAGCGTGGACGTACACACCACCGCCTTCAACGCGCCGCGCGCCATGGCCGCTTCGACCTTGCGGCGTTGTTCCGGAGCCAGCGATCCGTGGTGCAGGGCAATGGGCAGATTGTCGGCATTCATGTGCCAGAGGTCCTGGAAAGTCGCCTCCGCCTGGGAGCGTGTATTCACAAAGACCAGGGTCATGCGCGCCTGCCGGATACGCTGATAGACATCGCCCAGCGCATGGCGTCCTGAATGTCCCGCCCAGGGAATGCGCTCGTCCGGATCGAGGATTTCAACATCCGGCCGCGCGCCGGCATCACCGCGCACGATACTGGCGAAGCTGGAGGTCTCGGCCTCGTCCTGGGGCACCAGCCAGCGTGCCAGCCCCTGCTCGTCCGCCACCGTCGCGGATAGCCCTACCCGCTGGGCATTCGGCGCCCATCGCGACAAAGCCGCCATGCCAAGGCTCAGTAGATCACCCCGCTTTTGCGGCGCCAGCGCATGGATCTCGTCAATAATGATCCGCTTGAGGTCACCCAGAAAGCTCTGTGCATTCGCCGTCGCACAGAACAGTGCCAGCTGTTCCGGCGTGGTCAGCAGAATGTCTGGCGGATGAGCCCGCTGACGCTGGCGTTTCGAGGCGGAGGTATCGCCTGTTCGTGTCTCGATGCGAAGGCCCAGCCCCATTTCCTCGACTGGCTGGATCAGATTACGGGCGACATCAACCGACAGCGCCTTGAGGGGCGAAATATAGAGTGTGTGCAGCGCATGTTTACGGCGCGGATTGGTCGCGCCCTGGCCCAGGGTTTCGTGCAGCTCGACCAGGCTGGGCAGGAAACCACCCAGGGTCTTGCCGCCGCCTGTCGGTGCGATCAGCAACGCGTGCTCATCCGCTCGTGCCTTTTCCAGCATGTCCAGCTGGTGCGAGCGAGGCGCCCAGCCGCGCCGGGAAAACCAGTGCGCTATGGGGGAAGGAAGCTGAGCCGAGGCCATGCTTCATCCTGATCGCGAAAACGCGCCCGGGCAATGGTGAAACAGGCGCTGTCCACAGCCGACACACCAACAGGGGACACTGCGCCAGACTGTCCCTCTGCCGCAGAATATCGCCATGCAGCATGATGACAGCTTCGGGACAGTGCGAGGGTGAATTATGGAACATGCGGTAATCGAGCGATTCAAATCGCTGGACGAGGCCTATCTGGCCCGGGCGCACAAGAGTGAGCGCATGTATGCCCGTTTCGCCGCCCTCTCCTCGCTTAACGCCAAACAGGATGTCGAATGCCTGATCGAACGCGTCTTCGAGGCCCGCGACCAGCTCAATGACGGGCTGGGTGCCTGGAAAGCTCCGGCAAAGGCCATGCGCCTTGTCTTTGCTGCTGCCCTTGTTACCGCCGGCCGTAGTGCAAAACATTTCTTTGACGTCCGCGAAGGGCTCAAGGAACGTCGCAAGGCCCGCGGCAGTCGGCATCTGTCGCAAGGTGGATCCTGCGCCGCACTTGCCCTGCTTGCTGCGGGCGGCCATGCGCACCAGGCGGATCATTTCTACGATAATCTCGACGCCATTGCCGCGCCCTGGTGGCGCCGCGAACCGATGCGGGAGGAAGTTCTCGCCGCTGCCTTCACCGCATTGGGCGAGACGCCGGAAGATTGCGCCGTCCGCCTGGATCGCACACGCGAGGCCCTGCGTTCGGCCGGTATTCCCAAATCCCACGCCGATGCGGCGGCTTATGAAGTTGCGCTGCTGGACACGGATTACGGCGATATCGCTGCATCCTGGACCAGTCTGAACCTGGCCGTTCGCGGTCGCTCTTCCCTGCGTCATGGTGTCGGCAAGACCGGCCTCGCCGTGCTCGCGGCCCAGGGCGACGGAGCCAGTATGGCCGACGCGCTGGTGCGCAGTTTCGAGACCATCAAGGAGATGCGCCCGCGTGTCTCCAGCACTGCCGCGCCGAAAATCGCCATGCGTCTGGCCCAGATGCAAATGGGAGATGCCAGCCCTGTCGGTGCGGCAGCTGACCTGGCCGCGATCCTCGCGGCCCAGGCGGCCATGGTCGCGGCGATCACCGCCGCCAGCTCCAGCGCTGCTGTCGCCACCACCGCGACTTAACGGGTGACATCGCGCAACGCGCGAGGCATTCTCTCCCCGACAGGGGGAAAAATTGCCATTCAAGTCACTGAATTCGGCTCATATTATCGAAACTCTCGATCGCCTCGCTGACCGCGTGCGCGAGCGTTTCCCTGATGCCAGCCTGAATAATGTCGTTGCCGAGGTTATAGAGCTGGGCAAGCGCGACCGACGCCGCTCCGAGCGCCTGGCCAGACCGTACATCGTCCTGCGCATGGGCACCGCTGCCGCCATTCTCGGCGCGGTCGTGGCCCTTACCTATATGGGATATTGGCTTTACTCGGCGATCGGCGTGAACGGCACCGGCGCCGACATCTTCACCGTTTTCGAGGGCGTCGAAGCAGGGCTGAACATCGTCATCCTGGCAGCGGTCGCCATCTTCACGCTCTCGCGCATCGAGGAGCGCCTCAAGCGAAGCCTCGCCCTGGACGATCTGCACGAACTGCGCTCGATCGCCCACATCATCGACATGCACCAGCTGACCAAGGACCCGACGGCGGTCCTCAAGCTGGGACCGCGCACGGAATCCTCGCCGACGCGGGAAATGTCGGATTTCGAGTTGTCGCGATATCTGGATTATTGCGCCGAACTGCTCAGCCTGGCGGGCAAGATCGCCGCGCTCTACGCCCAGAATTCACGCGACCCGGTCGTTATCGCCGCCGTCAATGACATTGAATCCCTGACTTCGAACATGTCCGCCAAGATCTGGCAGAAAATCATCATTGTACGCGAATCCGCCTGATCGCTTTCAGGCGAGTTATATAATTTAGTTTCCCCTCGAGATTGCAGAGTGCTAGTTGCGCTCTCCCCGTTAAAAGGAGCCCCCGATGGACCCCCAGGAACTGATGTCCGGTGATAATCTCTCCTCTCTCATAGAACGCGGCATTGATGCAGGCACAAGCCTGGCTCTGGCTGCGCTCATCCTCATTGTCGGCATGATGGTCGCCGGTGGCGTCCGCAAGGCCGTACGCAATGCCGCTGTCAAAAGCGACCGCATCGACGACACGCTGGGCGGATTTTTCGCCTCACTGGCCTATTACGGCATCATGGCGATTGTCGTCATCGCCGTTCTCAATCGCTTTGGCGTTGAAACGACCAGCCTCGTCGCGGCCCTGGGTGCAGCGACACTGGCTATTGGCTTGGCCCTGCAGGGCACGCTGTCCAACCTGGCAGCCGGCGTGATGATCATCCTCTTTCGCCCCTACAAGCTGGGTGACTTCGTCGAGGTGGCCGGCCAGGCCGGTTCCGTGAAGGACATAACCCTCTTCACCACAGAGCTGGCAACCGGTGACAACAAGAAGGTCATCGTCCCCAACGGCTCCGCTTGGGGCGATGTGATCACGAACTATTCCGCCAACGATACCCGCCGCGTCGATTTCACCTTCTCGATCGATTATTCCGACGATATCGACAAGGCCATGCAGATCATCCAGGACACGATGGGCGCTGACGAAAGAGTGTTCAAGGACCCGGCGGTATTCACAGCTGTAATGGCCCATGGCGGCTCGTCAGTGGATATCGTGACACGTGTCTGGTGTAACTCCGGCGATTACTGGGGTGTGCACTTCGACGCCATGAAAAACGTCAAGGAAGCCTTCGACAAGGGCGGCATCTCGATCCCGTACCCGCACCAGGTCAACATGACCCGCGAAGGCTGAGATCGCCCTCTTTGTGCCCAATTTGCTGATAGAGTGAAGACATGAGTACTGATCACGATACCAGCCCGACATCCTCGCAAGCGGATGACAGCGGCTTCCTGCAGCGCCTGTTCAAGCTGTCGCCGAACGACCTGCTGCGCCTTCTTTTCCTGTGTGTTCTGGTCGGCCTGCTGCTGGCCGCCTTCAATGTCGACCCGCGTCGGCTGTGGGTGGATTTCTTCGGCACACTTGTCGAAAGCTGGACCAGCATTGTCAGCGCTATCGTGAACAGTGCAGGACACGCGATCGAATATCTGCTGCTGGGTGCGGTACTGGTCGTTCCGATCTGGCTGCTGATGCGGGTGCTCGGCGCCATGCGCCGCGACTAGCAACTTGATCCGCAAGCCGGATTACCTGAATTTGGGGCTCCACTCGGAGCCCCTTTTCATATCATGACCCCGGAACGCCAGAAATTTCTCAATGATCTCGCCACCCTGCTGGTGGACGGATCCCCGCACGCGGTCGCCCTCGGCTTCAAGGTTGATGACGTTGGCGAAGGCGATGCACGCATGCGCCTGCCCTATCGCGAGGACCTCGTTGGCGACCCCGAAACCGGTGTGATCCATGGCGGGGCTGTCACGGCCCTTCTCGATCATGTCTGCGGCCTGGCTGCCTTTACCGGATTTGGTGGTGAGGACACGCCCGCCACCCTTGACCTGCGCATCGACTACATGCGCCCGGCAGAACCGGGACAGGATATCATCGCCGAAGCTGTCAGCCTGCGCTCACGGGGCCTGGTGTCTTTCGTGCGGGCCACAGCGCATGACGGCAATACCGACGAGCCTGTCGCCATTGCCCAGGCTGCCTTCATGATCACCAACGCCTCCAAGGCCGCGCAGGACCGCGCGCGGAAAGCCATCCGCGAGGGAGATGCATCATGAGCGAACCTCTGATCAGTACTCTCCTTGAGACGCCGTATATCGCGGGCCTCGGCGTGGAGTTCGATCATCGCGGTGACGAGCTGACCGGCTGCCTGCCCTTCCGGGATGACCTGGTCGGCAATCCGCTGATCCCGGCCCTGCACGGGGGCGCGGTCGGTGCGTTTCTGGAGATTGTCGCGACAGGTTCACTGATCGTCAGCCAGCCGCTCGATCGGTTGCCCAAACCTATCGACATTGCCATCGACTATCTGCGCCCGGCCCGGGCCGCTGATGTCTTCGCCCGCGCCCAGGTTGCCCGCAGCGGACGCCGGGTCGCCAATGTGCGGGTAGAGGCCTGGCAAGGCCGTCGCGGCGCGCCGGTAGCAACCCTGCACGGACATTTCCTGATCACGCCCAAACGCTCGGACGACTGAGCCTTCCAGGGTGCGGCGGCGTGTCACTTTCCGACCACCCAAGCGCGCGCTAAATAGGAGGCATGATCAACGACGGCCCAGTCATCGCCTATCACGACGCCCTCTGCCCGCTTTGCCGGCGGGAGATGCGCCATTACAGCAAGTTCGGTCCAGAGAAGATTATTCTCTCCGACTGCAATGCCGAGGACCTCGCCGAAGACGTCGATCGCGAAGCGGCCCTCGCGGCCTTGCATGTTCGCCTGCCCGACAATCGTGTTGTCACCGGCGTCGATGCCTTCATCGCCATCTGGGAACGCCTGCCGCGCTGGCACATTCTCGCGACGCTGCTGCGCCCGTGGATCATCCGCAAACCGCTCGACGCCATCTACCGCTTCCTCGCACCCTACCGGCCGCGCCAGACCTGTCGCGACGGCGTTTGCCCCACAGATTAAACGCTTGAAATCAGGATGCTCTCGCGGCTAGCTGCGAGACATGGAACAGCCGCTGACCCGCAAGGCCGTGCTCGCACGCGCCTGGCCCCTCATCTTCGCCAACGCCACTGTCCCGCTTGCCGGGGTGATCGATACCTTTGTGCTCGGCCTGTCGGGCGACAGTTCGGATCTTGGCGGCGTGGCGCTGGGTGGAGCCCTCTTCTCGGTCTTCTACTGGAGTTTCTACTTCCTGCGCATGGGCACCACCGGCATGACCGCCCAGGCCGATGGCGCCGGGCGCCTGGCGGAAGTCCAACGCATCCTGTTGCGGGCGAGTGTGGTTGCCATCAATCTGGGTTTGCTGGTCTGGATCTTCCGCCACCCGATCTCCGACATCGGCTTCGCCATCCTGCAAGGCACCGAAACCGTTGAATACAAGGGCGCGGACTATCTGCTCGCCCGCGCCTGGGGCGCCCCGGCGGCGCTGGCCGGGTTCGCGATATCCGGCTGGCTTATCGGACTGGGACGCAACAGCGCGACGCTGGCGATCTATGCCGTGTTTTCCGGCGTGAACATCCTGCTCGATTTCTGGTTTGTGCTGGGACTGGGCATGGGCCCGGGTGGTGTCGGCGCCGCGACGGCGATCGCGGAATGGACCGCGGCGCTCGTGGCAATCGGATTTGCCCTGCATGCCATCCGGGCACAGAAGGGCTGGGCGGACCATGTGCTTGACCGGGCCAAGCTTCTCGACACGCGTGCCCTGGCCGAGATGTTCGACGTCAACCTGAACCTGATGATCCGCACCTGGTCTCTGGTTATCGGCTTCACCTGGTTTGCCAATGCAGGCGCGCGGCAGGGCACGTCAGCGCTCGCGGGCAATCATGTTCTGCTGCAAATCATCACGCTCTGGGCCTTTGTCCTGGACGCCTTTGCCTTCGTCGCGGAGACCGAGGCGGGCCGGGCCTTCGGACGCAAGTCGAAGGAGGCGCTCCGCCGCGCGATCCGCATGACCGGTGAGCCGATGTTCATGGCCGGTGCGGTATTTGCGGTGCTGACTTTCTTCTTCGGCGAGCTCGCCCTGACCCTGGTGATCGAGGATGAGGCCGCGCGCCAGGCCGCCATCACCTATCTGCCCTGGTGTGCTGTCATCCCGCTCTTGGGTGCCGGTGCCTGGTTGCTGGACGGGGTCTTCATTGGAACCACCAGCGGCAAGATCCTGCGCAATGCCGGAGTTGCCGCGGTGCTGGTCTATCTGGCTGCCGACTTCGTGCTCGCGCCTGCCTACGGCAATCACGGTGTCTGGGCCGCCTTCCTGGTCTTCTATGTCGCGCGAGGCGCAACGCTGGCGGCCGCCTATCCGGCGCTCGAACGCCGGCTTTACTCAGCGCCAACGGCCTCGGAGACAGATGCAAACCCGTCCGAATAGAGACGTTCAGCCAGACCGGTCTTGATACGGCCGATCAGGCTGGGGCCTTCATAGACAAGTGCCGTGTAGAGCTGGATGGCATTGGCGCCCGCACGGATCTTGGCGTAGGCCGTGTCCGCATCGCGCACGCCACCTACACCGATGATGTTCAGTTCCGGTCCGGCCGCATTGCGGAAAGCCCGCACCAGCTCAGTCGAGCGTTCAAACACCGGCGGTCCCGACAGGCCGCCCATTTCTTCCGCAAGCTCACTGCGCAGGCTGTCCGGGCGGGCAAGCGTCGTGTTGGAAACGATCAGCCCGTCCATCTTGAAAGTGGTCACAACATCGATGATGTCTGCCACTTCCTCGTCCGCGATAT
Source organism: Maricaulis sp. MIT060901 (assembly GCF_047123815.1). Classification (NCBI taxonomy): domain Bacteria; kingdom Pseudomonadati; phylum Pseudomonadota; class Alphaproteobacteria; order Maricaulales; family Maricaulaceae; genus Maricaulis; species Maricaulis sp. MIT060901. Next base: position 2,174,684 of record NZ_CP138920.1, on the reverse strand, counting down.
CCGGAGCGATCTTGAGGAAAAGCGGCGCCTTGCCCCGCACCTCGACCACACGCGAAATCAGCTCGACCAGGGTCTGTTTGGACTGCATGTCGCGCAGGCCCGGCGTATTCGGCGAGGAGATATTCACGGTGAAGAACTGCGCATCATCCTTCAGCTCTTCCAGACAGGCCACATAGTCCGCGACCCGGTCCTCGCTATCCAGATTGGCCCCCAGATTGACACCGACAATGCCGCCGCGATGCGACCGGCTGCGCAGGTTCCGGGCGAAATTCTCCAGTCCCAGATTGGGGAAGCCCATGCGATTGATCACCGCCTCGTCCTCCGACAGGCGGAAGATGCGTGGCTTGGGCTTGCCGTTTTGGCCACGTGGCGTGACTGCGCCGAGCTCGACAAAACCGAAGCCCATGGCCAGCAAGGCGTCCGGTACATCGCCGTTCTTGTCATATCCGGCCGCCAACCCCAGCGGGTTGGACAGCTTCAATCCGGCGAGCTCGGTCGCCAGCACCTGATCATCCTGGCGCAACTGACGCGGCCCGAAACCGTATTTCAAGCCCATGATGGACAGGCGGTGTGCTTCTTCCGGATCGAAAGCGTGCAGCAGGCGAGTTGCGATATCGTGGATCAACGGCTGCCCTCCAGATCGTTCGGCATGATCCAGCCGCCCTCTTCATTGCGGCCGATCAGGCGCACACCCCTCACCGCGCTTGCAGGGATGGTGCCGTAGATGTGCGGAAAGAGCTCGCCGCCACGGGAGACTTCCCACTTCACAGTGTCACCAAGGCCTTCCAGACCAATCTCGGCCAGGACGAGGCGCTCATGCTGGTTGTAGTGCTTCAGCAACGTGCCCTCGACCTGGGAGGCCGCCGAGAGATGGATGAATCCGTCCGCAATATCATGCGGGTCGCCTTCAAAAACACCGGCAGCCATGACCTCGGCCCAGCGCTCGGGTGTTGCGAGTCGGTATGCAATCTTGTCTGTCATGGCGGCAGGCCTAGCCGCGCACTCAGCGCGGCGCAAGCCCGACTCGCCCCTGCAAGTGTTTTCCGATAGCTTGGCGCAACCAAGGACTGCCAAATGTTCACTCACGCCCAGATCTGGCGGGGGATCGATCTGCTCGCCGCTCACGCACAAACCAGCCCCTCAGGACTCGCCCGCCGGGCGGGCCTGGATGCGACGACTTTCAACCCGTCCAAGCGGGTTTCAGCCGATGGATCCAAAGCGCGCTGGCCTTCGACCGAGAGCCTGACCAAGGCCCTGAGTGCGGCCAATCTGGATTTCGAGAGTTTTGCGGCACTTGTGCTGGACCGTGACAGTCGTTCCGCCCTTCCAAGACTGGAAATGGCAGACACGGCAGGTGGCCAGGCCTTCTCCCCCGGGGGCGTGCCGCGAGGCCCTGGATGGACGCTGAAACCCTTTCCCGGCGTGGTCCTGAGCGACGCTTATTCGCTGACCATAACCGACACGGCACTGGAGCCGGCCTACCGGGTGGGTGACACACTGGTCGTCAGCCCCTCGGCCGATATCGGCGATGGCAACCGCGTTGTGGTCGAACGTTCCGACGGCACGATCAGTGCCTGGGTGTTTCGCAATCGCTCGGCCCAGGAAATCGAACTGTCCCCCATAAACACGCGCAATGAAACTCGCCGTGTCTCGCTGGCCGATATTCGCTGGATGTCGCGGATCCTGTGGGTCAGTCAGTGACGCATGCGAGCGTCTGCCCACGCAGCGGCCGCACGCCGGTCATCAATCAGTTCTGCGAGCTGGCGGGCGTCTGACTGGACAGCAGCCTCGAACGCGTCGCGGGGTTGCATCTGCACACAGACGGCCAGTTGCTGTCGAGCCTGCTGGTAATAGGCGGCATCATCCAGCGCCAGCAGGGCCAGGGCGAAGAAATAGCGTGGCGCCGGATTATGCGGATCAAGCGCTATGGCGTTGGTGTAGAAACCGATCCCCGCATCCACTGACGCTCCCAGCGCCCGCATGCCGCGATTGCCGCCACGGCGGGCGACTTCCAGATGCCACGCCCCCAGCATGCCAACCGCCCACGGATCGTTCGGATTTTCCTCGACCAGCGTCTCGAGCAGGCGTTTGCCCCGCTGCGGGATGCGACCGACATAGGCACGCATGCCATTCATGAAACGCCCGCGATATCCCAGCGCTCCGGCCAGCCGCAGACGCGCCTCGGCGTGTTCGTCGTCCAACCGGTGTGCATGCTCCGCCAGCTGCACGGCGCGACGGGCCAGTTCCGGGCGTTCCGGATGCAGGGGTTCGACCATCAGCTGAGCCAGGATCGCCCCGGCTGCAAATGCGTAACCATCAGCGCCGCCGGCAAGCTGGGCATGGGCGGCGGCATCCTGCCAGCGTCCCTCGACATAGGCCTGGCGAGCCTGGTCCATATCGGCATGGGCCGGCAGGGAGATCAGGCAGGTGAGTATCAGAACGATCAAACGATGCATGGGCAAACGCTAGTCCAAACCGGGTTGCACGTTAAGGGCGGGGCGCGACTTTTCGCGTCATCGCCGCTTGCACGATGTCGCGATAAAACATCACTGAAAGGTTCCCTGCTCATGAACACGGTCTTCAAACCGCCCATGCCTCCCCTTGCCCGCTAGAGCGGAGGGGGACGTTTGATGCCGGGCGATTGCTGGACCAATTTCCGGGCGATGAGCCGAAATCCGCTGGAAGTCTGGGGTGAACAGCACTTCCACCTCAACATTGCGCCGTTCCGTTTTCTCGGACGCTCTTCGCTGATCATCAATGATCCGGGTGCCATCCATCACTGTTTTATCGCCAATGTCGGCAGTTACCGGATGAACCCGATGCGCCAGGCGGTCCTGCGTCCCTTCCTGCGCGACGGGTTACTGACGGCGGAGGGAGAGATCTGGAAGACGGCCCGCAAGGCCGTGTCTCCGGTCTTTACACCGCGCAAGGTCGGCGCGGTCGCCCCTCGCCTGAACAAGCAGACCGCCCGGCCGACTTTCTGGACCTGCTTCTGAGTGCTGGCCTCGATGATACCGCCGTCGTCGACAATCTGCTGACCTTCCTGGCGGCAGGCTATGAAACCACGGCTCGCACGCTGACCTGGACGCTCTATCTGCTGTCGCAATCACCGGTCGCTCTGGCGCGCCTGGAACAGGAACTCGACAGGGCGGATCTGGATCCGCAGACGCCGGAAAACTGGACGGATGACCTGCCCTGGACGGTCGCTGTCATCAAGGAAAGTCTGCGTCTATATCCGTCCGCCACGATCCTTGCCCGCTGCTTCATCGAAGCGGATGATGTGGGCGGCGTGCCCATTCCGGCCAATACGGATGTGCCGGTCTCGACATGGCTGCTCCACCGCCATCGCGAGCTCTGGCCAGAACCGGACGAGTTTCGACCGGAACGCTTCCTGGGCGAAGCCGGAGAGAGCATCAGCCGCTTTGCCGATCTGCCTTTCGGTATCGGACCACGCGTCTATATCGGCGCGCGCTTCGCGATGATGAAAATGGCCATTGTGCTAGCCGTTCTGTTGCGCGATCTGAAGTTCCAGTTCGCAGGCCATCGACACCCTCTGCCGGTGATGCGCATCACCCTGCAGCCGGATGTCGATGTGGCGATGAAGGTCACTCGTCGTTCAGCGGATACTGGAACACCTGTTCGAGCGGCACCTTGAACACGCTGGCGATCTTGAAGGCCACTTCCAGCGACGGCGAATAACGACCCTGTTCAATCGCCAACACCGTCTGACGGGTAACGCCGATGCGCTTGGCCAGCTCGGCCTGTGTCATCTCGTCTGCATCAAAGCGCAGGCGCCGGATGTCATTCGTGATCTTGGTCGGCTTGCTCATCACACCGCCCCGCGATAGGCGAACAGCTTGATGACTGTGCCAAGAGCAGCGCTCGACCAGGCCCCGATGAACAGGCAATTGGCGACCCAGAACGTGTCATACTCCATCCAGATCAGCACCAACGCACCGATAACCGCGACCGACAGCAAGTGCCCGCCCATGGCGTCACCCAGACGACCGATATGTTTGTCCCGCTCGTCCTCATTGCCGAACTCGGCATCGACGGCGTCCTTGCCCTCTTTCACCGTCAGCCAGATGGCAGAACCGACAGAGACCAGGATCGCGGTGATGATCGACAGTATAACGCCGACAACAACCGCATAGATCATCGGGCGCGTATAGGCGATTTCCGCGACAGGCATCTCGCCCATTTGCGGCACGACCTGCATGGCATACCAGGCTAGAACCAGGAGGCTGGTGACCAGGCCGGCAGTGTTGATGCGCTCATAAAAACTCATGTTAAAAACCTTCCACACAGTATCTGAAATTCTTTACATGCACTGATGTAAGAAATCCCGAACCCCATGTCAATTATTTTTTACCTGAGTTTTTGACTAGCGATTCCAGCGCAGGCGCAGGTTGAAGCTTGGCACGTTGTCCTGGTCGATGCTGGCATAGTCGAGCTCGGTGCCATTGATATCGAAGACCTGTGTTGACGCTTCCCGCGAACGGCCGGTGCGTACATTCAGGCGTAGATGCACTCCGTCACGCACTTCAAACTCGGTCCACAGGGACAAGAACGCACCAGTGTCCCGTTCAATCGTGTTGCGCAGGACCGGGCTCATATTACCCGTACGAACACCGTCGAAGATATAGATCTCGTCGCGCTGGGTCTCCGGCAAGCGAAGCCAGAAACCTGTCCGCCAGCTGTCGGAATGACGCCACTCACCATTCACGCGCGCTTCCAGTCCACGCACCTGGCGACGGATCTGGGTCAGCCAGTAATGCGTCGCCGGAGCATCGTCCTCGATCTCGAAGCCGAGCACATATTTGCCATCGGCAAATTCCTGGCGCAGGCCGATCTCGAACGTATGATCCTGGTGCCCCGAAGTCTCGCGAACAAAGCCCTGGAGCGGGTCGATACGCTCCGACTGGCGAAGAACAGCCAAACCGTCGATAAACAGACCAGGCATACCAAAGCGGCCGAGATCAAACTCGAATACACCTTCCAGCGTATCAATCGTCTCCGGTCCGATATTGGCCGGGATGACATCGCCTTCAGTCGTCAGAATGCGCGAAATGGGGTTCTCGATTTCCCGGCGCTGCGCCTGCAGGCGCACCAGACCACGCTCGCCGAAACGACGCTCCAGCTCGGCCCGGTAGGTCCAGGACCGTTCCGGTTCCAGTGTGGCGGCGCCGGACGTGTTGAGAGAATTGTCCAGATTGGTCTCGGCCAGGAACTGCCCCAGACCCAGCTGTCCGACCTCGCGCTCGGCAGAGACACGCAGGACCCAGTCATTCTCCATCGTCCAGCTGACATCGGCCCGCGGCACGACATCCGTCAGCGACAGCTCGCCCGGCGCGTTGGAGGAGTTGAGAGTGAATTGCTCGACACGGCCGCCGAAATTAGCTGACACATCCGGGCGCGGTGTCCAGCTGAGCACGGCCAGGCCCGCTGTTCTTGTTTCCTCGACCGAGGCGTTGGAGCCGTCGATATCCTGGAGCACACCATCAATCGTCGCCGAGAAGGCACCGTCCAGCGTGTTGAGCGCCCAAGTTCCGCCCGCTTCCAGCGCCCAGACATCACTGATCCGCCAGCGCACGGTTGCGCGTGTCGCGGTTTCGCTCGTCTCCTCACCGGAACTGAACCGACCGATCGACCCGGCATCAATCAGGCTGGCCGAGCTTTCCTGCTCACCGTCCTGGCGGGTCACGACGGCATGAAGGTCCAGCGCCTCGCCCAGGGGCGAGGTGTATTCCAAGCCAAAACTGGTCTCCGTCGAGTCGGATTCGCTGCGCTCCTGCAATGCGGCACCGGACGCGATTTCCTCCTCGGTCGGACGCTGCGAATTCGCGCGTCCCGCATAGGCCGCCGAGAGGACGAGGCTGCGCCCCTCGCCCATCGGGATAGTTGCAGACCCCTGAGCATCGCGGCGGGACGTGGTGGTGTGGCGATCCGTCGAGAACCGTGCTGTCGGCGTGTCGGCGTTGGACTGGCGCACATCGCTATAGGCCAGCAGGGCCTCGTCATAGAGTTCGAAATTGCCCTCAAGCTCGACCGATCCGCCGGTGGTGGAACCGCCAAAGGCCAGCTGGACCTCGTCCCCGCCATCCTCGCGCGGCTCGATTTCCATGCGACCGTTGAAACGGCGTGCCGTCTGGTCGCGCAGCACGATATTTAGCAACAGGGGATAACCCTGCATGTCGATATCGCGGGCGCCCGCCTCGATCAGCTCAAAGCGCTCGACATCCTCGACCCGCATCGTGCTGAGACGTGTATTGAGCGAACCGGAGCGTGGCGGGAGCCGGCGGCCGTTGATGAGGACATTGCCCTGGGCGCCGGACAGGCCGCGCACCTGGTCGCCCTCATCCACCTGGAAACCCGGCAGGCGGCGGACCATGTCGTTGGCGTTTTGCGGAAGGAATTCAGCGAAGGCGGCCGGGAGATAGATCTCCACCCCCGGCTCCGATGTCGCTCCGGTGTCCTGCGCCAGCGCGCCAAAACTCAAGGCTGCACTGCCCAACAGGGCCGTCAGAAGAGATCGATAACCAGACTTACGCACGAGCAGCCCCACACTCCGGAACACCTGCGAGGCCAAGTCCCCTGATGTCCCGAATACTACGTTACACGTTGTGCCGTGGATCAGCTCTTGGCGAGCAATTCCCCAGCGAGGGCCCCTTCAATAAGCGAAATAGTTTCCGAAATCCCGTAAATAGCTGCGAAAGATCCGAAACGCGGACCCTGGGATTGCCCCAGAAGCACTTCATACAAGGCCTTGAACCAGTCCCGCAGGTTTTCAAATTCCTGTGATTTACCGGCCGAGAAGACTTCCGTCTGGATCACTTCAGCATCGCGTTCATTGGCGTCGAGCGCCTTGAAGCGCGCCAGCAGGTCTTCCATCGCCGCCCGTTCCATGTCCGTCGGCGCCCGGAATTTCTTCTCCGGCTCGACGAAGTCCTGGAAATACTGCACGGCAAAACCGGCCAGCTGATCGAGCAGCGGGTGGGTCTGCGGCGTGGCGCCGTCAACATACCGACCGATAAAGCCCCACATCACATCGGTGTTGTGGGCACTGGCGGCAGAGGCCAGGTTCAGCATCAGGGCGAAATTGATCGGCGAGGCTTCTGCTGGCGGATTGCCGCCATGAATGTGCCAGGACGGGTTTTCCAGCTGTTTGGCTTCATCCTGGCCGGCATAAGCGGCCAGATGCTGCATGTATTCGTCCACGGCGCGCGGGATGACGTCGAAATAGAGTTTCTTGGCCTGGCGCGGCTTGACGAAATTATAGTAGCTCAGGCTCTCCTGCGGGGCGTATTTCAGCCACTCCTCGACCGACAGGCCATTGCCCTTGGACTTGGAGATCTTCTCGCCCTTCTCATCCAGGAACAGCTCGTAGACAAACTGCGTCGGCGGCTCGGCACCCAGGATGCGGGAGATGCGCGAATAGATCGGCGCATTGGCCTGATGGTCCTTGCCGAACATCTCGAAATCAACGCCCAGCGCCGCCCAGCGCATGCCGAAATCCGGCTTCCACTGCAGCTTCACATTCCCGCCGGTGACCGGAACGGTGAATTCCTGGCCTGTCTCATCGTCAAAGGTGACGGTGCCCGCCTTGGCGTCGACAGACTTCATCGGGACGTAGAGGACGTGACCGGTTTCCGGATGGATCGGCAGGAAGGGCGAATAGGTCGCCTGGCGCTCCTCACCCAGTGTCGGGAGCATCACTTTCATGATGTCCTCATACTTCTCCGCCGCCTTCAGAAGCATCGCGTCAAAGGCACCGGATTTGTAGAGCTCGGTTGCCGACTTGAACTCATAGGAGAAGCCGAAACTGTCGAGGAAGGCGCGCAGGCGCGCATTCATGTGATGGCCGAAACTCTCATGCGTACCGTACGGGTCTGGCACCACGGTCAGCGGCATCTGAAGGTATTCCGACAGCATCTCCTGCTGGGGCAGATTATCCGGCACCTTGCGCATGCCGTCCATATCGTCCGAGACACAGATCAGATGCGTCTCATAGGCCCCGCCCGTCAGCTCTTCAAACGCCCGGCGAACCATGGAGGTGCGCACCACCTCGCCAAACGTCCCCATGTGCGGAAGGCCCGACGGCCCATAGCCGGTCTCGAACACGACCGGCCCGGATTTTCGACCGAGCTTGTCCAGCCGCTTTTTCAGCAGGCGCGCTTGTTCAAACGGCCAGGCTTTAGCGTTTTGGGCAAGATCGGTGGACATGGGATCGGTCTTTCTATTGTTGCATTGCGGAAAACATCGCGAGGTAGAGGGGATGGGGCAAAGCGTCAAGCGATGTCCCACTATCTATTCGCTCACACATCCTTAAATTGGATCGGCAACGTACACCTTCGGATGACCCCGCATGGCGCTATATCCCGCCTATTTGAAGAAACCGATGCCACCAGCGCGTCGCCCCCTGATAATCGGCCTGCTTTCATTCATGGCGGGGGCGGTCGCGATGTTCTTTCTCGCCCAATCGCACCGTGCAAGCTTCCCGCAGGAGAGTGAACTAGAACACGCGACGGGCCGGATCGAGCGGCTCTATCAAACGGGCCGCTCAAGCCGGAGCACATCCTATGTATCGCGCGTCGTCCTACATCTTGAAGGGCAAAATCAAGCCTTCTCCTTCAATCCACCGAGAGGATTCCGCCACTCGATCCGAGAGATCGAAGAGACAGAGGGGCCGATAACTCTCCATTATCTGCCATCGACGCACCGTGTGTTCCGGATCACCACAAGCTCGAGCGAGCTTCTTACACGCGATCAGGCGCGCGAGGGTTTTAATGAAGTTGCCGCAATGTGGTTATTAATGGCCTTTTTCTGTCTGGTCGCAGCTGCAGTCGTGGCGTTGATGCTGATCAAGAGCTGGTTCACGCGGAGTTCCCATAAATAATCGTTGCACCTGCAACACACTTTCAGCCCCCAATTCACCTGTGATAACGCCACCATGTGTTAAATTCGCCACAGACGCGATTTTCGATGCCACAGGTCAAATTTTATACTTGCCGCCTTGAATATGCTCATTCATAAGCAGGTTTCCTATTAACCGAACGCCCCGCGTGGGCGCTGAACTCGAGACAAAGATGCGCGTAGTGCAGACGACATATCGCCTCTTTATTCAGCCGACCTGGCTGAATGAGTTCGCGCACGCGGAGGGTACCGCGCTCACTCGGTAGACTGTTCCCCCACAGTCCCGGTGACCCGCCCTCCCAAGCGCTGCTTGAGGAGGGTTTTTTTGTTCTGATCGCCTCTCCCCCCACACCCGGCGGTCAGGACATGAGAAGGGAGGGGTCGTGCCCCCAACACGGCCCCTCCCATATTCGCCTCGCTTTACCGCCAGAACCAGAAAGGCCCCTCTTCGAGGGGAAAGTGTCATGTCGACGCAATACGAAGCGATTGAAACATCGTGTGGACATATCAAGGCCTGGACCAAGGGCGTGCCGGTGGATGACAGCGCAATTGAACAATTGCGCAATGTCGCCGGCCTGCCCTTCATCCACCGCCATGTCGCTGCCATGCCGGACGTTCATTTCGGGCGTGGTGCGACGGTTGGATCGGTGATCCCGACCAAGGGCGCGATTATCCCGGCTGCCGTCGGGGTGGATATCGGTTGTGGAATGATGGCCATTCGCACCAGTCTCGAGGCCCGGAACCTACCGGACAATCTCAGGAAAACCCGCGACGCCATCGAGGCCGCCATCCCTGTCGGAAACGGCAAGGGCGGCGACCACCGCATTGCGCCCAGCTCGACCGGCACCCGCCTCAAGGCGTCCGGCCTGATGGAGCGTCTGGATCTGATCAAGGCGAAACATCGCAAGATCGGAACTCACAAGGTGGATGGCCAGCTGGGCACCCTGGGGGGCGGCAACCACTTCATCGAGCTTTGCCTGGATGAAGCGGACCGTGTCTGGGTGATGCTGCACTCCGGCTCTCGCGGAACCGGGAACATGATTGGGCAACACTTCATCTCCCGTGCGCGGGAGGAGCTGGCGCGGCGTGTTCTGGACTTCCACGTGCCGGACAAGGACCTCGCCTTCTTCGTAGAGGGCGAAGACCTGTTCGACGACTATGTCGAGGCGGTCGGCTGGGCCCAGGACTATGCCCGCGAGAACCGTGAAGCGATGATGGAGCGGACGCTCATGGCGCTGCGCAAGACGCTTGGCCGGTTCAAGACGGACAAGGCGGCGGTGAACTGTCACCACAATTATGTGGAGCAGGAACATCACTTTGGCGCGGATGTCTGGCTGACCCGGAAGGGGGCTGTATCGGCGCGCGAGGGCGAGCTCGGCATCATCCCGGGGTCGATGGGCGCCCGGTCCTTCATCGTGCGTGGAAAGGGCGCCGCAGACAGCTTCTGCTCCTGTTCGCACGGCGCAGGCCGGGTGATGTCCCGCTCGGCGGCCAAACAGGCCTTCACCCTCTCCGATCACCGCAAGGCGACGGGAGGTGTGGAGTGCCGGAAAGATGCCGGCGTCATCGATGAAACGCCGATGGCCTACAAGGACATCGACGCGGTGATGGCGGCCCAGTCCGAGCTGGTGGACATCGTCCACACGCTCAAACAGGTGGTTTGTGTGAAAGGGTAGGGCTACGGCCCTGCCCGCCACCGCAGGAGGCGATTATGCGCAAGGACATGAACAAGGTCATCGTGGAACGTCCCCGCCGTGGATGGCGCACCCGCAAGCTGAACCGCATGAAGATCAAGCAGGATGGAGAGAACCAGCCGCCTCGCATCGGCATTCGCCGTCAGCGCGTTACGAATGGCACCCGCACAAAAGACCTCAACGAGAACCTGGCGCCCCTCAAACGTTATCTCGGCAAACAGGTCGGACGCCCCTGGAACAAGGTCTATTCGGAGCTGCGCGAAAACATCTCGCCGAAAAATACGGTGCAAATGCACATTCTCGAGCACGTCCATGACTTTGTCGCCCGCCCGGCGATCGGCAAGGACGGCAACTGGCTCTGGCCGGGCCGTTTCCTCTGGCGCTCCGGGCCGCGCAAGGGACAGCTCTACATCCATCCACGGGACGGGCTTTTGAAACGCCTCAAACGGGACATGCCGGTCAGCGAGTTCTATTCGCCGGAACAGTTCTGAAACGGGATGCAGTTCCGGCGACGGATTTCCGTCACCCTCGCGTTGAACACATGTCGGACCGAACGAAGCACTGGCCCGGCAACGCATGTACCCCGAACCGGCCTCGATCCCCCCGAACCCACCTGGCCGGAACTCCGCGGGGAGGCAGCTATCTATACTGCCTCCCCGCGACCTCTCCGGATTAAACTTCGAAATCCCGCACCGAAAGCTCGACAGACAAACAAAAGGGGCCGCCGCAGCGACCCCTGTGTGCATCTCGCTATCCTGACGGACTATTCAGCCGGTTCGGAAACCTTGTTTGGCTGCTTCGTCACGCGCAGATACGGCTTGATCCGATTGTAACCCGCCGGGAAAAGCTTGTCGGCTTCTTCGTCGGAGATCGACGGCACAACGATAACATCATCACCATCCGTCCAGTTCACCGGCGTCGCGACCTTGAACTCGTCTGTCAGCTGCAGACTGTCGAGGAGGCGCAGGACCTCATCGAAATTGCGACCCGCGCTCGGCGGATAGGTGAAGGTCGCGCGGATCTTCTTGTTCGGATCGATGACATAGACCGACCGAACGGTGACTTTGGGATCCGCATTCGGGTGGATCATCTGGTAGAGGCCGGCCACCGTGCGGTCGATATCGGCGATGATCGGGAAATTCATGGAAACATTTTGCGTTTCCTCGATGTCCTTGATCCAGCCATTGTGGTCTTCAACACTGTCGACGGACAGGGCGATCGCCTTGGCATTGCGCTTGGCAAATTCGTCTTTCAGCTTGGCCGTATAGCCCAGCTCGGTCGTGCAGACCGGGGTGTAGTCAGCCGGGTGAGAGAAGAAAATCACCCAGTTGTCACCAATCCATTCGTGGAAATTGATATCGCCTTCATTGGTAGCGATGTCGAAATTCGGGGCGGTATCGCCTAACAAGAGACCCATCATGCTCTCCTTGCGTTTGCGAGGGGTAAAAATCAGCGTAGACCTAGGTGCGCCTCTTGCCCCTCGATTACAAGGGGCAATCGGTTCGGTAAGCAGAATGTGAGGACTGCCCGCATGCCCAAGCTTCTCATCCTTATGCGTCACGCCAAGGCTGTTGACCGCCTGGAAGCTGAAGACGATTTCCAGCGCGGGCTGACCCAGCGCGGTCGCGAGGACAGTGTGCGTGCTGGCGAAGAACTGGCTGCTGCGGGGCTGGAGGTGGACCTGGCACTGGTGTCTCCCGCATGGAGAACGCGCCAGACCTTCGACAAGCTTCTGCCCGCCCTGGGCAAGCCGGCGATCGATGATCCCATGGCGCTCTATCATGCCAGCACCGAAATGCTTGAGCGCGCAGTGCTCGACGGTTTCGCTCGCGAGGACCGGATTCTGGTTGTCGGACACAATCCCGGCATTGGCGGTTTTGCGCACAAGCTGGCCATGGCAGCAGGCAAGACGCGCGATCTGCCGGCCGGGTACCCGACTGCCGCGGCGGCGGCTTACGGCTTCACCGGAGAACCGTTCGAAGCGCCTGAACTCCTGCACGTCTTCAACCCGCAAGCTTAGACATCTTCGTTCATTCGCGTACTGCGCGAGCTTCCCGAGCTGGAGCCAGTCATTGGGGGACACAGGTGCGCCATTTGATCGTCATTCCCGCCGTGGGCCCTGGCGCCTGAAGGATTGAGAGACTCGCCTTAAGGTTGCTGTTGCGCTAGCATCGTGCTTCAGAGGTGAAGCTCATTGGCGAAAGAAGACCCGGACAAACCCGCCCCGGACGAGGCACGCGCCCTGCGCCCGCGGATCTGGGCCAGCGAAGCGAGTCAGCAATTCAGCCGACTCCACCCGGACATGAGCGCACGCTCCGGCTTGAGTGGCCGGCAGGTGGTCGGACTGGCCGTGGCCCTCCTCTTGCTAATCGCCGGGTTGAGCGGGCTAATACCCGGCCTGAAACCGGCCCTGCTCCTGCTCGCCGGCCTGTTCTTCACGACGACCATCCTGCTGAGAGTGCTCGCGCTCATCATGCCAGCGGCGCACGGCAAAGCTGTTACCGGAGAACGCCTCGCCACCCTGCCGCGGGTCACCATAATCGTTGCGGCCTATGACGAGGCGCGGGTTATGGCGGAATTGCTCAAGCGGCTTATGGACCTGGACTATCCAGACGATCGCCTGCAGCTGATCCTGGCCCTGGAAGAGCACGACACAGCGACGATCAATGCCGCGAGGGCCTGCGAGGTCACACGCCAGGTCACCATCCTGGCGACACCACCTGGTGAACCCCGGACCAAGCCGCGCGCCCTGAACTTTGCCCTTCGCCACAGCCGTGGCGAGATCATCGCCGTCTATGACGCCGAGGATCGACCGTCACCGGACCAGGTCATGACCGCAGCGCTGACCTTTCAGCAGGCTGGTCCCGACCTGGCTTGTCTGCAAGCCCCGCTCAACTGGTACAACCGTGACAAGAACTGGCTCACGCGCCAGTTCGCACTGGAATACGCAGCTCACTTCCGGGTCATGCTACCGTTTTTTGTACGACTGGGTTGGCCACTACCGCTGGGCGGAACTAGCAACTACTTCCGCGCCGAGGCCTTGAGACGCGTTGGCGGCTGGGACGCCCACAATGTCACCGAGGATGCCGATTTGGGCTTCCGACTGCACCGCGCGGGTTATCGCTGCGACCTGATCGCCCCACCCACGCTGGAGGAAGCACCGTTTCGGGTCCGGCCCTGGTTTTTGCAGCGCACACGCTGGATCAAGGGCTATATCCAGACCTTCGCCGTTCATTCACGCAAAACGACAGGCGCGACACGACCTCCGCACTGGATCGCGCTCTCCCTGACTCTGGGTGCCGCGATTGCCGCAGCGCTGCTGCACCTGCCCTTTGCCGCCCTCTCAACGCTGGCCTTGACCCAGGAACCCGGCGCGCTGCGCGACTTGTGGCCCTATTATCTGTTTGCTGTGACCGGTTACGCGGTGGCAGCAGCAACGGCCTGGCTCGGCATGCGCCGCATGGGGTGGACTGCCCGTCTGTTCGACTTGCTGACCATGCCCCTCTACTGGCCACTTCTCACCCCCTCTGCAGTTCGGGCCTTGTGGCAGCTCGCCTTCAACCCCTATTTCTGGGACAAGACGGAGCACGGATTAACGGACGAAAACTGATGTATCTGCCGATGACACCGACGATCATCATGCTCGTTCTGGGCGTGGGCCTCTTCCTACTCGCACGATGGCGCGGCAACCTTCCCGCACAGCCCGAGAAAGGGCCGCGCATGATCCCGTGGACCATCGTGGCGCTTGGCAGCGGCGTGCTGGTCCTATTCATGCTGGCCAATGTGGCCGCTCATATGGGAATTGATCTCAGCCAGATGCGCCGCTGACTGCGCAGTCGCCGATCTAACCGGCCAGCATCGACCGTCTGGCGAGTTGAGCGCTTACCCAGTTTTCACCGCGCTCGACTGTTTCAAAGAGTTTCAGATTGCTCGCCCATTCGCGCGCCGTTTCAGCCACACCTTCAGCACGCTTTTCTTCAAATCCTGGCGGAGCGATATAGGCGACCGGAAAACCCGGTGGCAGTGCGGACAGTGCATCTTCCCACATCTCCAGTCCCAAAGCCTTGCGTTCATGCAGCTCGACCTCGCGGGCATCCACGACAAGCCCCCGGAGATCGCCACTATCGACACGTTTTTCCATGACAATCAAAGCTGCGCCCAGGTCAGTCCGAGCAATCTCGCCGACTACTTTGACAAGCGCGACACCACGCATCTCAAGAGCGTTTACTTCGATCGACATACACACGCCTTCTGGAAACTCCAGGCGAAATCGAAGCATAGATTTTTGGGGAAACCCTGAACGTCACCCCAAATTCATACATTATGATCCGAAATATGCCGGAATTCTCCTAACGGAAGAATTTCGACAGTTTCAGCCCCTGAGCCTGGTAGTTTGATGCCACCTGACCGTATGCCTCAGCAGGCGTTTCCAGCATCGGCTCATGCACCAGACGGGCAATAGGCTGACCGTGTTCAAGAATGAAGGGCACATCCCGGCCGCGCACTTCCAGTACGGCACGGGACCCGCTGCCGCCAGCTTCGCTGACGCCAAAACCCGGATCAAAGAAACCGGCGTAATGGGCGCGAAACTCGCCAATCTCCGGAGCGATTGGCGCCATTTCCGCAGCATCGCTGAGCGGTATCGCCACGGCCTCGCGGGACGCCAGAATGTAAAACTCGTCGGGATCCAGAACCAGCTGGCCGTCCGGCGCCGTCACCGGCTCCCAGAAACGCTCACGCGGATGCGCGCCAATTCCGGCCAGATCGACCAGGCCGGAATGACGACGTGCGCGGTATCCGACGATGCCGTTGTCGAAACCTTCCAGGTCCACGCTGACGGTCTGTTCCCGGGTCGGATGATGTCCGCCCTGGCGGAAACGCACCTGGCCGAGCCGGTCACCTGTGCGCGCAAGAATGGAGAAGGTGCGCGGCGAGACTTCCGCAAAGAGCGGACCTTCATAGCCCTCAGGTGCCTGGTCAAATGCTTCCGCGCCATCCGCAATGACCCGTGTAAAGACATCGATGCGGCCGGTAGAACTTTTCGGGTTCATCGCCGCCGTCATGCCCGCGGGCAGTTTCAGCCCTTCCAGCAAGGGTACGAGGTAGACACAGCCGGTCTCCAGCACCGCGCCCTGTTCCAGGTCAATCGTGTGCATGACCAGGTCCGGCGTCAGCCGCGACTGGATCGAGCGTCCCGATCCGGGCAGGAAGCTGGCGCGCAGGCGGTAGGCGATGCGTCCAAGACGCAAGTCCAGGCTGGCGGGCTGGATCTGTCCGTCCGCGAGCGCATCCTGCGTGACAACACCACCCTCGGCGACAAGCGCGGCGAGCTGGCGATCCGATAAAATTCCGTGAGAAGACATCATCAAGCTTCGAGTCAGTTGGCGCTTCATGTTGACCATCCCGAGGCTGCTGTCCAGCTATGCTGACCGTAGGACTTGAGCCGCGCCGCCGACAGGAGGATGATGCGCGCAGTTTTGGTGGGGACGTTCGCCGCAATGAACGCTGCAGGAATGACCGAAGAAGAATACCAGGGATATGAATCCACGACGCGCGACATCCTGATCCGCGTCGAGCCGGATTACATGGAGGATGAGTCCGAGCCAGAGGCGGGGCGCTTCGTCTGGTCCTATACGGTCGAGATCGAGAACCATGGCCAGCGGCCGGTTCAGCTGATCTCGCGCAAATGGGTGATCACCGATGCCTTCGGTCGCCAGGAACATGTCCAGGGCCCCGGCGTGGTTGGCGAACAGCCGGTCATCGAGCCGGGCCAGCGCTTTCGCTATACCAGCGGCACGCCGCTGACGACATCGTCCGGCTTCATGCAGGGCAGTTACGAGATGGTGGAAACCGATGGCGAGAGCTTTGCCGCCATCATTCCCAGCTTCTCGCTGGACCGTCCCGACGACGTCGCCCGGATCCACTAGGCCAGCGCCCTCGTGACAGGCTCCCTCCGCCCCGTCTTCTACGCCATCGGCGCCATGGTCGGCGTGCTCGGACTGATGATGTTCATTCCGGGCATTCTCGATCTGGCAGACGGGAATAATGCGACCGCAGACGCGTTTTTGCTGTCCGGCGTGCTGACCACCTTCATAGGCGGCGCCGTCATGCTGGCCATGCGCTCGGAGGTGAAGGGGCTGACGCCGCGCGCGGCCTTCGTGCTGACAGTCGGCGCCTGGGTCGCCCTGTGTCTTGCAGCCGCCCTGCCCCTGCACCTGTCCGATGAGGGGCTGAACTGGACGGACGCCATTTTCGAGGCGGTCTCCGGCCTCACCACAACCGGATCAACAATCCTGACCGGGCTGGACGAGCGGCCGGATGGCATTCTGATCTGGCGCGCCATCCTGCAATGGATCGGCGGCATCGGCATTATCGTGACCGCCATGGCCTTCTGGCCGATGCTGGGCATTGGCGGCATGCAGCTCTTTCGTATGGAAAGTTCCGACGCCTCGGACAAGGTCCTGCCACGCGCCCAGGAAATCGCCTCCGCGATTTCACTGATCTATCTGGCGCTGACCGTGACGTGTGCGATTGCCTACGGGCTCACCGGCATGAGCTGGCTGGAATCCATCGCCCATGCCATGACCACGGTGGCAACGGGGGGCTATTCGACCTCGGACGACAGTCTGGGCGCCTTCACCCAGGGCGGCTCCGATCTCGTTGCGCTGACCTTCATGCTGCTCGCAGCGCTGCCATTTGGCATTTTCCTGCTGGCCCTGCGCGGCAAGCCGGGCGCGTTGTGGAAGGACGCCCAGGTGCGCGGTTTCTTCGTGATCGTGCTGGTCGCGACGCTGGGCTTCACGTTTTTCCTGGCCTCCACCGACGCCCATGGCGATGGCTCGGCCCTGCGCGTGGCGAGCTTCAATGTGGTGTCCATCATCACGGGAACAGGGTTCGCGACCGCGGACTATGACGGCTGGGGGCCGCCGGCCCAGGCCGCCTTCTTTGTCTTCATGTTCATCGGGGGCTGTGCCGGTTCGACGACCTGCAGCGTCAAGATTTTCCGCTATCAGATCGCGGGGTCGGCCATGCGGCGCTACATGGAAAACCTGCTGCGCCCGAACGCCATCATCCCGATCCGCTATAATGGCCGCAGCGTTGCCGACAGTGCGCTCCACTCCGTCTTCGGCTTTTTCTTCGTGTTCTTTGCGGTCTATGCCGTCAGTGCAGCTCTGCTCTCACTGATCGGGCTGGACACCACCACAGCGCTCTCCGGCGCCGCCACCAGCCTCGCCAATGTCGGCCCGGGCCTGGGCGAGATGATCGGTCCGTCAGGCACGTTCGCCGACCTGCCGGACACCGCCAAATGGGTCCTCACCGGCAACATGCTCATCGGCCGGCTGGAAGTCCTGGCCGTCCTGGTCTTTCTGAGCCCGCGCTTCTGGCGGTACTGATCAACCGCCAAGCTCTTCCGGCGTGAAGGCCCAGTCCTTGTTGCAATACTCGCAGGTCATGACGATCTTGCCGTCGACCAGCATGTGGTCACGGTCGTCCTGGGAGAAGCGCTGCAGGATGGTCATCAGGTGCTGGCGGTCACAGCCGCAGCGGCGAGGCAGGGCCATGGGTTCGAACAGGCGGACGCCGTCCTCGTTGAACAGGCGATAGAGCAGCGTGCCGGCCGAGAGATCCGGGTCGAGCAATTCCGCGTCCTCGATGGTCTCGAACAGGGCGCGGCAATGATCCCAGTCATCGGCGACTTCGCCACGGGTCTCGTCGCTGGCAAAGGCCTGCAGCATCATGCCGCCGCCACGCCAGGTCTTCGTTCCGGCCTCGTCCCAATGCTCGCCCACCGCCACACGGATCCGGGTCGGCAATTGCTCGGACTGACGGAAATAGGTTTCCGCGGCGTCCACCAGGCTGTCGCCTTCCAGTGGGACCACACCCTGATACGGCTCCATGTTCGGGCCGTGATCAATGGTCAGCGCCAACCGGCCTTCGCCGAGCAGGCATTTGACCCAGCTCATATCCTCGGGCTTGGCCGCGACGGCCTTTTCATAGGCCTCGCGATCAAGCTTGGCATAGCCCCGTACGCCTTGTGACGCGACATACTCCGCGACAATGAAGGCGAGCGGACCATTGCCCTGCGCCTGGACGATCAGGCGTCCGTCAAACTTCAGCGCATTGCCGACCAGGCCGGCCAACAACACCGCCTCACCGAGCATGCGTGCGACCGGTTCGGGATAGTCATGCGCCGAGAGAATGAGGTTGAGCGTCTCGCCGAGACGCGACACACGCCCCCTCACCGCACGGTTTTCAACCTGAAAACCGGCTACGATGTCATCGTGTTCGCCAAGCGGGTCATTGGGGGCGTCTGTCATGAATGCGTCTTCTGTCTAGCTGGCTTCCAGCTGGCCGAGTGCCTCGTCAATGATGGCAACGGCTTCACTGGCATCGTCCTGGGTGATCACAAGCGGCGGCGCCATGCGGGAGACATTGTCCCCGGCCGCACCAACCAGCAGATGGCGATCGCGGCACAGACCTGCAAGCTTCTTGGGATCATATCCGGCTTTCAGCTTGATACCGATCAACAGCCCCTTGCCGCGAACTTCCTCGACCTTGTCAGCGTGACGGTCGAGAAGACCGTGCAGCTGCTGGCGCAGGAAGTTGGAGACATCATTGACCTGTTCCATGAAACCGTCAGCGGTCAGCTCGTCAAAGACGACATTGCCGACAGCCATGGCCAGCGGGCCACCGCCATAGGTGGAACCGTGCGTGCCAACGACCATGCCTTCAGCGGCCGCTTCGGTGGCCAGGCAGGCGCCCATCGGAAAACCGCCGCCAATGCCCTTGGCAGACGCCATGATGTCTGGTTCAGCACCTTCAACCCACTGGTGGGCGAACAGCTTGCCGGTACGGCCGGCACCGGACTGGACTTCATCATAGATGACCAGGATGCCGTGCTCGTCGGCCAGTTCACGAATGCCGCGCAGGCACGCTTCTGGAACAGCACGGACACCACCTTCACCCTGGACCGGCTCGATGCAGATCGCGGCGGTTTCCTCGGTGATGGCAGCCTTGAGCGCTTCATGGTCACCGAACTCGACCTGGTCAAAACCTTCCATCGCCGGGCCGAAACCCTCGAGATATTTCGGGTTGCCGCCGGCATTGATGGCGCCATAGGTGCGGCCGTGGAAAGCGCCGGTGAAGGTGATGATGCGGTAGCGCTGCGGATTGCCGTTCACGAAATGATAGCGGCGCGCCGTCTTGAGCGCACATTCCATGGCTTCCGCGCCGGAATTGGTGAAGAAGACACGGTCAGCGAACGTCGCATCGGTCAGCTTCTTTGCCAGCTCAACACCGGCCGGGACGCGGAACATGTTGGAGAGGTGCCACAGCTTGCCAGCCTGTTCGGTGAGCGCTGCAACCGCCTTGGGGTGCGCATGACCCAGGCAATTCACGGCAATACCGGAAATGAAATCCAGGTATTTGTCACCCTTGTCGGTGATCAGGCGAACACCTTCACCGCGTTCAAAATTCAGATCCGGCGGCGCATACGTGTCCATCATCGGCGCTGGCATGAGCGTAACTCCCCTATAAGCTATTTATCAGCGCCCCCGACTGGACGCCGTTTCTTCCGGTCTAGGCCGGGAAGATCAGCTCTTCAAGCGCCAGCCTGCACGCAGCACCGCATAGCAGCTCACCGCCAAAGCAAGATTGATCACCGCGACCACCGCAACACCGATCACCAGCGAGCCGTCTGCCTGTCCGGTAAATCCGTAGCGGAAGCCGTCAATCATATAGAAGAACGGGTTGAAATAGCTGATCGAGCGGACCGCATCGGGCAGCATGGTCACCGAGTAGAATGTCCCTGACAGGAAGGTCGCGGGCATGATGAAAAAATTGTTCACCACGGCAAGGTGATCAAACTTCTCGGCCCAGATGCCGCCAACCACCCCGACCATGGCCAGCATCATGGCTGCGCCGATGCCGAAATAGAAAACGGCCCAGAAATGGACGGGTACGATATTGACGAAGGGCAACATGGTAAGGGCTGTCGCCAGGCCGACAACAAGACCTCTGGTGATGGCACCTCCCACAAAGGCAATGAACAACTCCAGCGCAGAAAGCGGCGGCATCAGGAAGTCGACCGTATTGCCCTGGACCTTGGACACCAGGAGCGATGAGGAAGAGTTGGCGAACGCATTGTTGAGCACGCCCATCAGGATCAAACCCGGAGCGAGGAAGACGGGGAAATCCACACCATTAATCGCAGGTCGGCTTGACCCGATTGCCACCACAAAAACCGTCATGAACAACAGCGTCGTGGCGACCGGGGCCATCACGGTCTGAAACACGACTTTCATGAAGCGTCGGACCTCTTTTTTGTAAAGAGTCCAAAGGCCTAGCCAGTTTACAGCTCCAAATTGCCGCGGCGCGGTCACAGGTCTTAAGCTTGAGTTACTCATATCGAATTACCCTTAAGGTCTCGGTAACCATCACCGTTAACGATTGGCCTGACAAGAGATCTTTCCACAGGCAAGGACATCGCCCCATCTTGTGGCAGTCGGCGTCTTGGATACAATATCTAGTGTAATTAAACATGAATTGAGATATGCGCCTTTTACCCCCATCAAGGTAAAGAGCGCACCCCACCGGGAGATCTAGGGCGATGGCTTGGACGGACGAACGCGTAGAACAACTCAAAAAACTCTGGTCGGAAGGCCTGAGCGCGAGTCAGATTGCTAAACAGCTTGGCGGTGTGACCCGAAATGCGGTGATTGGCAAGGTCCATCGCCTGGGCCTGTCAGGCCGCGCAACGCCGTCTCGTCCGGCACGTCGCACTGTGAAACCCTCTCGGCCGCGTACAACCACGGCTTCTACCCCGCCTGTTGCGCGCACCCCGGCGCGCCCCTCCCCCTCAGCGCCACCTGCAACGCCGCAGGCACCGGTGGAGCCTGCCGTACTGCCCTCTGGCGAGTTTGCCACTGTCCTGACCCTGCGTGACAGCATGTGCAAATGGCCGATCGGCGACCCGGCTTCGTCCAACTTCCGCTTCTGCGGGCGCAAGACAACCGGCGACAGCACCTATTGTGAAGCCCACGCCAACATGGCCTACCAGCCGAGCCAGAAGCGCCGCCGTCGCAATTCCGACGCTGCTGCTGCCCTCGACGCGATTGCGGCTACACGCCGTTACAATTTCTAGCCGGACACCCCCTCTCACCCCCCGTCCGGCAGAATAGCGGCCACCTCTCCCCCGGGGTGGCCGCTTTTTCTATGGGGGGGATGCCTCACCACCTAGTCAGGGAGCGGACGTGCCTCGCCGCGGTCGATGACAAACCAGTCCGTGCCCGGATAGCGTCGTTCGAGGGTCCAGTCGAAACCACCACCATCCGACAGGAAACTTGTCTGGCTCCGGGCCTCGAACGGGCCGAACTGGTCCTATCCCTCGAACTGCGTGCCGAAACCGTTTTCGCGGAGCACCGGGTATTGTTCGGAAATCGCCCAGCTATCCTCGGCGGCGGAGTAATAGAGCTGGTCCAGCCCCTGGCCACCGACATGCAGGGTCTGCAACACCGTGCCGAAATACCTTCCGTCCTGCATGAACCAGTCGGTACGCAGGCCCTTGCCGCCGAGATCGGCCGCGACGTGAATGGAGAAATGGTGTTCTTCCATCTGCCCGGGCCCGGTCATCAGCCAGTTGGTGACTTGCCAGCGCCCAAGGGTCGGCTGGAAATCTTCCAGCGTGACAGATGCGGCTTGGATTTCGGAGCGAGATGCATCCTGGGCCTGAACTGACACGGAGGCAGAGAGGACGAGGCCCAATACGGCCAGACTTGTGATGAGGTGTTGCAAAGAACAGCTCCCTGAACGGTAAAGCTGTCATCCTAGAAAGCGGCCACCGGGGAGCAAGCGACCACCGGGCTAACGTCCCGGAAGAGTTACGAGTTCTAGATATACAGTGACGAACCGCTCGGCGCAGCGACGATCGAAACGGCGATCGCGGCGAGAATACCTGCGGAAATGATCAAACCAGCCCAGCGCATTATTGCCTCCTTGAGTGTTCACAAGAGACATAATCGCGACTGAACCCGACATTAATGGCCAAACGAGAACAGTATCTGTTCCGATTGGCGGGGAATTAGAGCCCCGACGTGTCGAAGGAATAGCCCGCTGACCGTACGGTGCGGATCGGATCGCGCTCTTCCTTGGTGTTCAGAGCCTTGCGCAAGCGACCGACATGAACATCCACCGTGCGCGCCTCGACATAGACGTCGGAGCCCCAGACAGCGTCCAGCAATTGCTCGCGGGAGAAAACCCGCCCCGGATGCTGCATGAGATAGTCGAGCAGACGAAATTCGGTCGGCCCGAGATGGATCTCGCGTTCGGATCGCTTCACACGGTGCGCGACGCGGTCCATGGCAATATCGCCCTGGCGGACAACATCCTCGGCGAGCCCCGGGCGGATCCGGCGCAGCACGGCGCGAATCCGGGCGAACAATTCCGTCATCGAGAACGGCTTGACGATATAATCGTCCGCGCCTGTATCAAGGCCGCGCACCCGATCGGTTTCCTCGCCACGGGCTGTCAGCATTATGATAGGCACATTGGCGGTTTCCTGGCGCCCACGCAGGCGTCGACACACTTCAATGCCCGAGACTTTCGGCAACATCCAGTCGACCAATACGAGGTCCGGTGTTTCTTCCTCGGCGAGGATCAGGCCCTCCTCGCCATCGCCCGCCACGCGGACCTGATACCCCTCTTTCTCCAGATTGTACTGAAGCAGCGTTGCGAGAGCGTCTTCGTCTTCAACAACAATCACTTGGGGTTTCATGCCTGCACTCCTGCGTCAGGCCTCGAGCGTGTCGCTGTCTTCCAACTGCTCACCCGTGGCCATGAAATGTACGGCTTCGACGATGTTCGTGACGTGGTCGCCAAGCCGCTCCAAATTCTTTGAGACAAAAAGAACCGGGACACCCGGTTCCACGAATTGCGGGTTCTGGGTCATCGACATCAGAACCTCGCGGGTGACGGCGTTGTGGTGTTCATCCACCTCGTCATCGGCCTGCCAGACCCGGATCACTGAAGCGACGTCCTGGTTGGACAGCGTGTCCAGACCATCACGAAGCTGCTTTGCGACCACGGCACCGAGACGCTCGATCTGTCCGAGTACCGGCATGGGCGGGAACTCGTTCATGTCCTCGGCGCGGAAGGCGATGTTCTTGGCGAGATCACCCATACGCTCGAGATCGCTGGCGATCTTCATCGCCGAGATCGTCACGCGCAGATCGGCCGCCATCGGCTGGCGAAGAGCAAAGAGGCGCACAACCCGCCGTTCGACACCGGCTGCCAGTTCATTCACTTTCTTTTCCCGCTCGCGCACAGCAGGCACGACGGACAAATCTCGGCGAATAAAGGCTTGCAGTGATTCAGTCAGCTGGGTTTCCACCAGACCGCCCATGCGCAGCAGATCATCGGCCAGCTGGTCGAGTTCTGCCCCATAGGCGGACACAATGTGCGAATGCTGTGTCTGGTTCATTTGATCTCCGTGCCCTCGCGGCTGAACCACGAGGAGGTTTGTTTCGACACACTGATCCGCAGCCAACAGGCCTGACTAAACGAGAAGCGTGTACTAGTGCGTTTGATGCGCCGATTTATGACAGTCTTATAACTGTTTTGTGACACTGTGCGGTTTTTGTCGAAATTTGCCTAATTCGCAAGGTTTTCGGGCTCAACAACACTTGTCGGATCCACGGGCAGGAAGATTGAGAATACCGATCCCACCCCGGGCGCGCTTTCAACAGTGAAACCGCCACGATGGCGATTGACGATGTGTTTCACAATCGCAAGGCCAAGACCGGTCCCTTCCTTGGGGCCGCTTTTCTGACCATCGACACGATAGAAACGCTCCGACAGCCGGGGCAGATCGCGGCGCTGGATTCCCTTGCCGGTATCCTGGACACGGATGGCTACATATCGACTGTCCGCCTCGACCTTCGGGGCCGCAAGTGTCAAGCGGCTTGAACCCTGGCCCAGGCTCAGCGGCGGGCGCTCGGCAGCATCGCGAGAGACGGCGGCGGTTACGGTGACGCCAATTCGTGCATCCTGACCGCCATACTTGATGGCGTTCTCGATCAGGTTCTGGACCACTTCCGTCAGCTGGTCACGATCTGCGATCGCTCTCGCCGCCTCATTCAGTGACTGATCAACAGTGATGTTCTGCTTCTCGATCTGCGGACGCAGGAAACTGACCACATCCTCCACGACGGCACCCGGATCAACTGTTCCAACAGGAGCGACATGCTCATCCATTTCCACGCGTGACAGCGAGAGGAGATCATTGATCAGGCGCTGCATGCGCTCGGTCTGGTCAAACATGATCGACAGGAATCGATCACGTGCGTCGGGATCATCCTTGGCGTGCCCCATCAAGGTCTCGATGAAACCGGCCAGTGATGCGAGCGGGGTGCGCAGCTCATGGCTGGCATTGGCGAGGAAGTCCGCCCGCATGCGGTCAGCACGCTTGATCGAGGTTTCATCTGTCAGCACGAGCATCGCGCGGCGCTCGACATCCGGTGCATCGGCTTGACCGAGTGGCGCTATAAAGGCGCGGACATGGCTCTCGACCGGCGCCATGGTTGAGTATTCTACCGGCTGGACGCTCTCCCCGCGCAGGGCGGCGCTAACCGCTTCAAGGATTTCAGGCTGGCGCAGCACACCGGACAGGTGAACAACGCCGTCGCCCAGCCCGAGAAACTTCCGGGCCTCGGGATTTGCATCCTCAACCTTGCCGGAACCGGCAATGACGATCACGGGAATAGGCAGGCTGTAGAGAAGGTCTTGTGCCGTCAGACCGGGCGAACTTTCTCCGGCGCCGTCACCAGCATCTTCACCACCTTCCTCATAGGACAGATCCACCTGCGGGGGCAGAGACGTACTTACGGTCAGGAAGTAGATGACCGAGAGGGCAGTGATGGTCGCGATCGCCACAAAAGCCTGCACAAAGGCGAGCTCGCCAAACAGCCACAACAGCAATACTACACCGCCCCCAAGAGCAGCGACAGCAGCAGTATCGCGGCGGCGAATACGAGTGGATGGTTGGTTTCGGTGCAGACGAGAACTCACCAGGCGCTCCTCATTCAGTGAATAGATTATCGGAATACTGAGATTTGTCGCGTTTTGGAAATATTTCTGCCGCAAAACGCATCCAATCAACGGCGCAAATGCATCGAATCCATGAGCCAAGAGATGCTTACAGAAATTTCACATCTCGAAAAACGAGAGGCTTTTCATGTCATTCGATAGGCATTTAATGTTTTTCGATAAATTTATGTTGACTTTCGCTATGCCGATCATAGGATGCCGACAGAGTCGAAGTAAGAATGTGCGGGGCACACGCATGCGTAAAAATCTACTCATACTGGCGACAGCGTTGACGGCAGCGTCTTGCGCCAGTGTGCCGGCCTTTGAATCTCAGGACGTCCTCCCCCAGGCGCCTCACAACTGGTCCAGCGCACCCGATGCAGGTGATGGTCCACACGTGAGCGACTGGGTGGCGTCATTCAATGCGCCACGTCTGGTTTCTCTTGTGGATGAAGCCTTTGAAGGCAATCCGAGCCTGGCCCAGTCGCTGGCTCGCTATGACTCGGCACGGGCCAGCGCCCGGATCGCCGGCGCCAGCCGTCTGCCGACGCTCGGCGCATCCTTCGGGCACACACGGAACGAGCCGAACAGCGGTCCGTCCTCGGACCAGTTCTCACTGGGACTATCCTCAAGCTGGGAAGTCGATCTGTGGGGGCGCGTTCGCAATAACGCCAACGCGGCTGATCTCGACGCCGAAGCGGCCGCCCAGGACCTGCGCGGATCGCAATTATCGATCGCCGGTCTGGTTTCCAAGGCCTGGCTCGACCTGACCGAAGCCCGCCTGCAGACCGAACTCGCCGAGCGCGACTTCACCGCCAAGGAAAACGCCCTTGCCCTGACCGAGCGCCGCTTTGCCCGCGGCCTCGTTCGCAGTTCCGACGTGCGCACGGCGCGCAGCGCCCTGGCTTCATCCGAAGCCGCTCTCGCCTCGCGTCGCCGGGCTGAAGCCTCCTCTGCCCGCAGCCTTGAAACCCTGCTGGGCCGTTACCCCTCCGCCCGCATCGAACGCGATGCAGACTTCCCGACGCTCGGTGAACTCGCCGGCCTCGGTTCGCCGCAGGACCTGCTGACCCGTCGTCCGGACGTGATCGCGGCTGAACGCCGTCTGGTCGCAGCCGGTTTGCGTGTTGACGCCGCCCGCGCAGCGCTCTTCCCGAGCCTCTCGCTGTCGGCCTCCTCCGGCACAGGCGGGGCAAACATTGAGGATCTCACGGATATGGACGGTCTGCTGTCCTCGCTGACCACCTCCCTGACGGCACCCATCTTCCGTGGCGGCCAGCTTCGCGCCCAGCGCGACCAGGCCATCGCCAATGCCGAACTGCAGATCGCCAGCTATGTCCAGACGGTTCTGGGCGCCTGGCAGGAAGCAGAAAACGCTATTTACGCCGACACCATCTTGGCGTCACGCGTTGACAGCCTAGGTAGGGCCTTCGAGGAGGCCGCCGAGGCCGAGGAACTTGTCACCCAGCAATATGCTCGTGGTGTCGCGACGATCTTCGACCTGCTCAACGCATACTCCCGCCGCATCAGCGCGGAGAGTCAGTACATCTCAGCACACCGCGCTCGCGCGGCAAATCGTGTGGACCTTTATCTCGCCATCGCCGGCGATTTCTCCGCGGCCGCGTCCGCAGACCCGGCTGCGCATACTGGAGAATAATCATGGCTTTCATCGGACGTTTCATCATCATCGGTGTTGTTGTTGCCGCCATCATCGGCGTCGTCGTCATGCTCAACGCCACCGCCCCGCAACCGGAGCGCGCCAATGCGGCGCCGCGTCCCGTAGCGGTCTTTGTATCTGAAGCCCAGCTGGACACGGTTTCGCTGACCGTTGTCACCCAGGGCGAAGCGCGGCCACGCACCCAGATCAACCTGGTTCCGCAGGTGTCTGGACGCATCACTTATGTAAATCCGGACTTCATCGAGGGCGGTTTCTTCGAGGCCGGCGAGACCCTGGTTCGCATCGAGGACGCTGATTACCGCCTGGCGGTAACCCGTGCCGAGGCCCAGGTCGCGCAGGCCGAGCAGGGTCTGGCTCGCGAACAGGCTGAATCAGACCTCGCACGCTCGGAATGGGAGCAACTGGGTGAAGGTGAAGCTTCTTCCCTGACGCTGCGCGAACCGCAGCTGGCCGAAGCGCGCGCCCAGCTCGCAGCGGCCCGCGCCACACTTCAGGATGCGCGTCTGGACCTCCAGCGTACGCGGGTATCCGCACCGTTCGCTGGCCGCGTCCGTTCCAAGAACGCAGATCTCGGTCAGTTCGTCAGCGCCGGCACGCCCCTGGGCGAAGTCTTCTCGACCGACCGCGTGCAGGTTCGCCTGCCCCTGACCGATTATGATCTGGGGCTGCTGGGCATCCCGGTCGCCTTCAACGCTGCCGAGGAAGGCGCCGGTATTCCGGTCACCCTGTCTGCGGTCGTTGCAGGTCAGCAGCGCTCCTGGAACGCGGAAATCACGCGTACGGACAGTGCCATCGATTCACAGACGCGCGTTCTCTACGCCATCGCCGAAGTCGAAGACCCGTACGGCACGGCCGCCGAGAGCGGTTCGCCGCTGGCCGTTGGCCTGTTCCTGACCGCCGAAATCGAGGGACGTGAAGTCGAGAATGTCTACGTCCTGCCACGCGCAGCCCTGCGCGGCGAAAACACGATCTATGTCGCCGAGCCGGGTGGTCGCCTGTCCGTCCGGACGGTCGATGTTGTCACCTCCAACGCCGAGAGCCTGATCGTTTCCTCCGGTGTTCGCGGTGGCGAAATGGTCGTGATCTCTCCGGTTCGCGGTGCCAATGACGGCATGCGCATCCAGTCGCTCGACAACGATGGCGAAGTCATCGCGGCATTCTCCGCGACGATCGAAACCGAATCCGACAACGCGGAAGAAGGCCTGGCCGAATCCGATGCTGGCAATAGCGGCGAGCCCGTTTCCAGCGCAGGTTAATCCAGCAAACATATCTGAAGGACAAGGCCATGACCGACCCTAACGAAACACATCAGGAAGCTCCCAAGGGCATCATCGGATGGTTTGCTGCGAATTCCGTCGCTGCCAACCTGCTGATGATCGTGGCCCTGCTGGGCGGCCTGTTCGGATATTTCCAGCTCAACCGCGAGGTCTTCCCGAGCGTCGCCATCAACGGAGCCACTGTCTCCGTGGCCTGGCCAGGCGCCTCGCCGCAGGAAGTCGAGGAACAGATTATCGTCCGGATCGAGGAAGCGCTGATCGATATCGACGGCGTTGACACGATCACCTCGACGGCCGTTGAAGGCAGCGGCTTCATCAACATCGCCGGCAAGCCGTCCGTCGACATCCCGTCCTTCATCGACGAGATCAA
Organism: Maricaulis sp. MIT060901; assembly: GCF_047123815.1. Taxonomy (NCBI): domain Bacteria; kingdom Pseudomonadati; phylum Pseudomonadota; class Alphaproteobacteria; order Maricaulales; family Maricaulaceae; genus Maricaulis; species Maricaulis sp. MIT060901. The sequence continues at coordinate 2,145,671 of NZ_CP138920.1, read as the reverse complement.
GCTAAACGTCGACTCGGTGAACAACCTGCCGCAATCCTCCTTCCGCCCGTTCGTCAACCAGTGGCGCGCCTCGGACTGGCTGATCGGCTTTGCCGTGCATGGTGATATTGATCGCCGTGACCTGCAGCAGATTTCAGATGAGATCCGCGACGAGGTTGCCAACCAGGTGCCCGGTGTTTCCATCGTCGGCATCATGGGACGCCTCAATGAAGAGGTCTCCATCGAATTGTCCGAGCAGAGCCTGCAGCGCTACGGCCTGAGCTTTGACGAAGTGTCCCGCGCAGTTCGCTCCAGCTCCCTCAATGCCTCAGCCGGCAGCGTCCGCACAGAACTCGGCGATCTCAGCCTCACATCCCGCCAGCTGGCGGATTCACAAGCTGAATTCGAGGACATCATCATTCGCCAAACGCGTGATGGTGGCACCTTGCGCGTCCGCGACGTCGCGCGCGTCAATGACGGTTTTGTCGATGCCAACCTGGCCTCGACCTATAACGGCGAGAACATGGTCGTGGTCTATGTGCAGACCACCCCGAATGTTGACGTCGTCGATATCTCCAACGGCGTTCAGGAGTATCTGGAAAGCAAGCGCGCGGAACTGCCTGACGGCGTCTCCCTGTCTCTGTGGTGGGACAATTCCGAGATGTACAAGGCACGCATGGACACCATCATGAACTCCGCCCTCATCGGTGGCGGTCTGGTTCTGATCGTCCTCTTCCTGTTCCTGCGCCCTGATGTCGCCTTCTGGGTCACAGTGGGAATTTTCACCGCGTTTGGTGGTGCCTTCCTGCTGCTGCCCATGATGGACGTCTCGCTGAACATGCTGTCGCTGTTCGCCTTCCTGCTCGTCATCGGTATCGTGGTCGACGACGCGATTGTGGTCGGGGAAAACATCCACGACAGGGTAGAACGCGGGGAAAAAGGCCTGACCGCCGCCGTGGTCGGCACGCAGATGGTCGCCAAGCCGGTGATCTTCGCCGTCATCACGACCATCATGATGTTCTCGCCCTGGATGCTGATCACGGGACCGACCGTTCAGTTTACCAAGCAGATCTCCCTGGTGGTTATCGCGGCCCTGACCTTCTCCCTGATTGAATCGCTGCTGATCCTGCCGGCTCACCTGAGCCATCTGAAGCCGCAGTCCAACAAGGGTATTTTCGGGCCGTTGATCGCGCTCCAGCGCGGCATTGCCCACACCTTGGTCGCCTTCGCACGCGGCATCTATCGTCCGCTCGCCAAGCTCTCGATCCGCAATCGTTATGCAACGGTCATCGCGTTCACCGGTATCTTCTTCGTTTCCATCACGCTGATGAGCACCAACCGGGTCGGGTCGGTCTTCATGCCACAGATCGAGAACGAGACGATCCAGGTCTCGATCCAGCTGGCCGAAGGCACGCCGTGGAGCCGCACCGAACAGGTCCGGAGTCAACTCGACGCTGCCCAGGATGAAGCGCTGCAGTATTACCGCACGCAATACCCGGACAATGTCGACATGATCGAGAGCCGTTCGACAGTGGCCACCGACGGCAGTATCCGCGCCTGGATCACGCTCGCGGAGCCGGAGGACCGTCCAGGTTCGCTGCCGACAGTTGAAGTTGCACAGACCATTCGTGAAATGATGGGACCGGTTCCGGACGCTGAAGAAGTCCGCTTCGACTCCACCATCAACGAAGGTGGGAACTCGGTGAGTTTCGCCCTGTCCGGACAGGACCTCGACGAATTGCGCGAGGCAGCCGATGCCCTCAAGGGTCAGCTGCGCAGCTATGACACCCTGTATGACATCGTCGACTCCATGCAGACCTCGACCCAGGAACTGCAGTTCACGATGCGACCGGACGCCCAGGCGCTGGGTCTGACCCTGTCGGACGTGACACGCCAGGTCCGCCAGGCTTTCTACGGCGAGGAGGCGCAACGCCTGCCACGCGATGGTCAGGACGTTCGGGTGATGATCCGCCTCGACCAGGAAAGCCGCCGCTCGCTGGACACGCTCCGTGACCTGCGCATCCGCACCGCCGATGGGCGTGAGGTTCCGCTGTCAGCTGTCGCCGATGTGGAGTTCGCACCGGGCCTCAACCGTATCCGTCGCCGCAATGGCATGCGGACGGTCACCGTCACGGCCGAGCTGTCTGACCCGATCGCACGCGGCGCTGTCGAGGAAAGCCTGACCAACGAGTTCTGGCCGAACTTTGACACGCGTTTCCCGCATGTCTCTCGCGACGAGATCGGCCAGGCCGAGGGTGAGCGTGAATTCATGCAGGAAGTCAGGAACCTCCTGCTGCTTGCGCTGGCATCCATGTATCTGCTGCTGGCGATTGCTTTCCGGTCCTATTTCCAGCCGATCCTGATCATGATCGCCATCCCGTTCGCATTGACGGGCGCCATCTTCGGGCATTACCTTTACGACATCCCGATCGCGCTCTTCTCCTATTTCGGTGTGGGTGCAGCAGCAGGCGTTGTGATCAATGACAACCTCGTATTGATCGACTTCGTAAACCGGCTGCGGGCCAATGGAGTAGGCGCTTTCCAGGCGCTGGTAGACGCTGGCGTACAGCGTTTCCGTCCGATCCTGCTGACCTCGGTCACCACCTTCCTCGGCATCTTCCCGATGATGGCGGAACAATCGACCCAGGCTCAGTTCCTGAAGCCCATGGTCGTGGCCCTTGGCTTCGCGGTTGTCTTCGCACTCTTCCTGACGCTTTTCTTCGTCCCTGCCCTGTACGGCATCGGCGTCGATATCGCCCGCTTCTTCCGCGGCATGTGGACAGGCAAGAAACAGCCGTCTCTGGGCAGCGATTACGAGGACACTGACTTTGCTCATGGCGAACTGCCCGGTCACCTCGACCATTCGCCGGCCGAGTAGCATACTTTCCCCCTGCGCCGGGTCGGCGCAGGGGATTTTCTTTTCGAGGGGAACATCATGAAAAAGATTTTGCTGGGCTGTTCGGCACTCGTATTGCTGGCAGCTTGCGACCCGGCGACGGTGACTTCCACCGACAGTGGCGCCTCCACCACTACCGAAACAACCGCCATGGCCGATATCGGCACGTGGGGTTTCGATGTAGACGGCATGGATGCCAGCTATCATCCGGGTGACGATTTCTTCCGTTATGCCAATGGCACATGGCTGGACAATACGACCATCCCGGAAGACCGCTCCAACTACGGCATGTTCACGGCACTCGCCATCGAGGCCGAGCAACAGGTCCAGGAAATCATCCTGGAACTGGCCAGCGCCAATGCCGAAGCGGGCTCTCCGCAGCAGCAGGTCGGCGACCTCTACGCCAGCTGGATAGACACGGACACACTGAACGCACGCGGTATCGAGCCGCTGGAGCCGTTCCTCGCGGAAATTCGTGGCGCCAGCACGCATGACGAGATCTCTGCGCTGTTTGCCAGCCTGCACCACCCGGCGCCCTACGGCTTCGGCATTATCCCTGATCTCGCCGACCCGACACGCTACACGGTCTTTGTTGGACAGGGCGGGCTGGGCCTACCGGATCGCGACTATTACCTGGATGAGGAAAACGACGCCTTCGCCCGTTATCGCGAGGCCTATGTCGCCTACATCGAAACCATTTTCGATCTTGCGGGCATTGAGGGCGGCGCCGGAAAGGCAGCTGCCATCATGGAGCTGGAAACCCGTCTCGCCGGCGTTCACTGGACGCAGGCCGAAAGCCGCGACATCCAGCGAATCTACAACCCGATGACGCTGCAGCAGATGGACGAGCTGGCTCCGGCTCTCAACATGGCTGACGGCATGGCGAGCATGGGCCTGGCCGAAGTCCCGACCTTCCTCGTCGCTCAGCCGAGCGCGATCGAGGGTGCTGCGACCATTCTCACCGAGACCCCGGTCGAGCTGTGGCACGACTACATGATCTTCCACACGATCAATAACAACACGGCCCGCCTGCCGGTCGCATTTGACCAGGCCAGCTTCGACTTCTTTGGCCGCACCCTGAACGGTACACCGGATCAGCGTCCGCGCGATCTGCGCGGTGTCGGTCTGGTTGGTGGCCAGCTGGGTGAAGTTGTCGGGCAGGTTTATGTCGAGCGCTACTTCCCGCCGTCCTCCAAGACGGACATGGAAGAGCTGGTCGCCAACCTGACAACAGCGTTTGAAGGCCGCCTGAACAATCTGGAATGGATGGATGACGAGACGCGTGCCAACGCCCTGCAGAAACTGTCCACTTTCGAACCGCGCATCGGTTATCCGGACAACTGGCGTGACTACAGCGCGCTGGAAGTACGTGCGGACGACCTGTTCGGTAATATGATCCGCCTGGCTGAGTTCAACTGGAATGACCAGGTTGAGGACCTGATGGGTCCGGTTGATCGCACCCAGTGGCCTTACCCGCCGCAGACGGTCAACGCGTCTTACAACCCGCTGATGAACCAGATCACTTTCCCGGCAGGCATCCTCCAGGCTCCGTTCTTTGATCCGAACGCTGATGCCGCGATCAATTACGGCGCCATCGGTGCCGTGATCGGCCACGAAATCGGCCACGGTTTCGACGATCAGGGCCGTCGTTTCGACTATGACGGCTCGGTCAATGACTGGTGGACGGAAGGCACCAATGCCCGCTTCGAGGAGCGTGCCGGTCGCCTCGGCGCCCAGTATGACGGCTATTCCCCGGTTGAGGGCATGTTCGTGAATGGCACTTTCACCATGGGTGAAAACATCGGCGACCTGGGTGGTCTGCAAATGGCTTACACGGCCTACCGCAACTATGTCGATGAACATCATGGTGGCGAAGCACCGGTGATCGACGGTTTCACCGGCGATCAGCGTTTCTTCCTCGCTTGGGCTCAGGTCTGGCGTCGCCTGTATCGCGAAGACAATCTGATTTCGCGTCTGTCGACCGACCCGCACAGCCCGTCGCAATACCGCACCAATGGTGTCGTCCGGAATCTGGACGCCTGGTACGAGGCCTTCAACATCACTGAAGATCACGCCCTCTACCTGCCACCGGAAGAGCGCGTCAAAATCTGGTAAGCAGCTCGCAAGAGTACAAAAACCCGGCAGCGCTCGCTGCCGGGTTTTTCGTTTTTCAAACCTCACGGATGCGTAAGTTGCACACACCAACGAAACGGCTAGTTTGGCTGTGAAGGGGACGCAACTTTCTTATTTTTGGGGGAGACGCGACCGTGCGTACACTTCTACTTTCAGGCGCGAGCCTTCTTTTGCTCGCAGCATGCACACCAGCAGCTGAAACGCCTGCCAACGACACAACAGCAAGCCAGGACGCCGCACACCAGGCAGCCTCCAGCGAAACCAGCGCCAATGAACCTCGTCTTGGTGATTGGGGCATCGAAACGCAATACATCGATGACAGCGTTCACCCGGGCGATGACTTTAATCGCTACGTCAACGGCGGTTGGCTGGACAGCACAGAAATGCCGCCGGGTTTCTCGCGTTTCGGCTCATTCACCGAACTCTTCCTGCTGTCTGAAGAGCGGATCAATGGCATCATCCAGGAAGCGTCGGAACAGAATGGCGCCCCTGGAACACCGCAACAGCAAATCGGTGATCTCTACTCGTCCTTCATGGATCAGGAACGTCGCGAAGAGCTGGGTTTCGATCCGGTTCGCCCGATGCTCAGCCAGATCGCCTCAGCGAGCTCGCATGACGATATCGCAACTCTCATGGGTCAACCCGGCACATCGACGATTTTCGGGACCAGTTCCTTCCAGGACCAAGGCAATCCGCAACGCTACATCGTCTACATCAGCCAGGGTGGGCTGGGACTTCCGTCACGCGATTATTATCTTGAAGACAGTGAACGTTATCAAGGTATCCGGGATGGATATCTGGAATACATCGGAGATGTATTCGGCCTGATCGGCATGGACCAGGGCCAAGAGCGGGCACAAGCCGTGCTGGACTTGGAAACGGCCATCGCCCAGGTGCACTGGACCAATGAAGAAAGCCGTGATCGCACGCGCACATATAATCTGACCGCGACCGCTGATCTTGCAACAACAGCGCCCGGTTTCAATTGGACACGCTATCTCGAAGCGCTGGAGTATGCTGACCAGACCGAGATCGTCCTTCGTCAGAATACAGCAATCGAATCGCTGGCGGTTCTCTTTTCGGAGATCCCGGTATCCACATGGCAGGACTGGCTTAGCTTTCGGTATGTGGCCAGCAATCGCAATGTGCTCTCGCCATCATTCTACGAGCGCTCGTTTGACTTCTACAGCCGCACGCTTTCAGGAACGGATCAGCCGCGACCGCTTGAATCGCGTGGGGTCCAGTACGTGAACGGATCCATGGGCATGACCCTTGGCCAAATTTACGTCGAGCGATATTTCCCGCCTGAATACAAGCAGCAAATGGATACGCTCGTCGAGTATGTCAGTCGTGCCATTGGCGAGAGCCTGGAAACGCTGGAATGGATGGATGATGAGACCCGGGCGGAAGCCATCGTCAAATACGAGAGCTTCATCACAAAGATCGGGTATCCGGACGTATGGCCGGATTATTCCTCGATCGAAATCGCGTCCGACGATCTGTTCGGCAATGCCCAGCGCATCTCAGCCTGGGCACGTGCAGACACCCGCGCCCGCTTGCGCGGTCCTGTCCGTGATTGGGAATGGTTCATGTCACCGCAGACGGTGAACGCCTATTATGCACCAACGTCCAATGAAATCGTCTTCCCTGCAGCGATCTTGCAAGGGCCGTTCTTCGACCCGTTTGCAGACCCCGCGGTAAACTTCGGTGGAATCGGCGCAGTGATCGGACACGAGATGGGGCATGGCTTTGACGATCAGGGCAGCCGCTCGGACGGCACGGGAATGTTGCGCGACTGGTGGACGGAACAGAGCCGCGCGGCTTTTGACGCACGCACTGAAGGTCTTGTCGAGCAATATGGCGAATTTTCCCCAGTTGAAGGTGAATTCGTGAACGGGCGCCTGTCACTCGGAGAAAACCTCGCCGATGTCGGAGGCGTCGACCTCGCATATCGGGCTTATCAGCTCTATTTGCAGGACCAGGGGGAAGAAGCACCGGTTCTCGATGGTTTCACCGGAGATCAGCGTTTCTTCATGGCTTGGGCGCAGGTTTGGCGCAATCTTTACACTGAACAAGCGCTCGTCCAGCAACTGCGTGTCGGGCCGCACTCTCCGGCCCAGTATCGCGTGAACGGTACGGTCCGCAACCAGGACGCTTGGTATGAGGCATTCGGTATCACCGAAGATCACGAGCTGTACCTGCCGCCGGAAGAACGCGTCACGGTCTGGTAGAGACGACAACACTTGAAACAGGAGCCCGGCGGTTTTCACCGCCGGGCTTTTTCGTCTCTACAATCCTCACGAATGCGTAAGTTGCACGCCGGTCGCAAAGCACTAAGTTACCGCACACTGACATATTCATAGTTCCAATTGGGGGAGGCCAATTTGCGACAACTACTTATGGCAAGTGCAAGCCTGACATTGCTCGCCGCATGCACACCGGCAACTGAAACCACCGACACCGCCGACAATTCCGCTGCTTCCGGCAGCGAAGTCGCACAGACCACCAGCGTTGGTGATCCGTCTGCCGGCGATCCGCGCCTGGGCACCTGGGGTATTGAATACGAGCACGTTGATGACAGCGTGCACCCGGGTGATGACTTCAACCGCTATGTAAACGGCGGCTGGCTGGACCAGAGCGAATTGCCCCAGGGCTTCTCGCGTTTCGGGTCTTTCACCGAACTCTTCCTGCTCTCGGAAGAGCGTATTGACGGCATCATCTCCGAAGCGCGCGCAGCCAACGCTGAAGCGGGCACGCCGCAGCAGCAGATCGGTGATCTGTACACATCTTTCATGGACCAGGACACGCTGACCGCCCGCGGTTTCGATCCGGTCCGCCCGATGATCGACACGATTGCAGCTGCCAGCACGCATGACGACATTGCCAACCTGATGGGGCAGCCGGGAACGGCCTCTATCTTTGGCGCCGGCGTTGGCCGCGACCAGGGCAACCCGAACCGTTACATCGTCTCCGTCGGCCAGTCCGGTCTGGGCCTGCCGACCCGTGACTACTATCTGGAAGACACCGAGCGCTATCAGGGTTTCCGTGACGCTTACGTCGCCTACATCACTGATGTGTTCGGCTTTATCGGCATGGACAATGGTGCCGAGCGCGCCCAGCGCATCCTGGATCTGGAAACCCAGTTCGCCCAGGTTCACTGGACCCGCCAGGACAGCCGTGACCGCACGCGCACCTATAACCTGATGACGACCGACGAGCTGGCTGCCAGCGCGCCGGGCTTCAACTGGGCAACCTTCATGGATGCGCTCGACTTTGCGGACCAGACCGAAGTTGTCATCCGCCAGGATACGGCAATCCAGTCCCTCGCCACCCTGTTTGGCGAAGTTCCTGTCGAGACCTGGCAGGACTGGCTGACCTATCGCTATGTCAATTCCAACAGCGGCCGCCTGACGCCGGAATTCTACGAGCGCTCCTTCGACTTCTTCAGCCGTACGCTGTCCGGTGTCGAACAACCGCGTGACCTGGAAGCCCGTGCCATTCAGTATGTGAATGGTTCTGCAGGCATGGCGCTTGGCCAGATCTATGTCGAGCGCTTCTTCCCGCCGGAGTACAAGCAACAGATGGAAGTCCTCGTGGACTATCTGGGCCGTGCCCTGCGTGAGCGTCTGGAAACGCTGGACTGGATGGACGAAGAGACCCGCGAAGGCGCGATCTACAAGTTCGAGAACTTCACACCGAAAATCGGTTATCCGGACCAGTGGCCGGATTACTCCAGCATCGAGATCCGCTCTGACGACCTGTTCGGCAATGCCGAACGCATCTCGGCCTGGTTCCGCGCAGACAGCCGCGAACGCCTGCGTGGCCCGATCCGCGACTGGGAATGGGGCATGTCTCCGCAGACCGTGAACGCGTACTACTCGTCCACGGCCAACGAGATCGTCTTCCCGGCAGCCATTCTGCAGGGTCCGTTCTTCGACCCGTATGCTGACCCGGCTGTGAATTTCGGCGGCATCGGTGCCGTAATCGGCCACGAGATGGGCCACGGTTTTGACGACCAGGGTTCCCGTTCTGATGGTGACGGCGTGCTGCGTGACTGGTGGACGGCGGAAAGCCGCGCCAATTTCGACGGCATGACCGATCGCCTGGCCGCTCAGTACAGCGAATTCTCCCCGATCGAGGGCGAGTTTGTGAACGGTCGCCTGTCCCTGGGTGAGAATATCGGTGACGTTGGCGGCCTCTCCATGGCCTTCCGCGCTTACCAGCTCTACCTGGAAGATCATGGCGGTGAAGCTCCGGTCCTCGATGGATACACCGGCAATCAGCGCTTCTACATGGCCTGGGCCCAAGTCTGGCGGAACCTCTACACCGAGCAGGCGCTGGTTCAGCAGCTGCGTCGCGGTCCGCACTCTCCTGCCCAGTACCGCATCAACGGTGCCCTGCGTAACCAGGACGGCTGGTACGAGGCCTTCGGCATCACCGAGGAGCACGACCTCTACCTGGCACCGGAAGAGCGCGTCTCGATCTGGTAACGAGACCCGTATCTCAGAATTGGGGCCTGGCAGTTTGCTGCCGGGCCCTTTTTCATTGCAGAAGTGTTACCCGTGCTCGGCAGCACAAGACTTGCCCCGGCAGCGCAAAACCGCTCAAATCCGCGGCGAGGAAAATGAGGGGAAGATCCAGGACGTCTGCACCTGACCGGGCGAGACCGCACCAGCGGCCCGCCCCGGCATGGCTGCGCGCGCCCGGCTTGCCTTCAGTGTTGTGCAAACAGGAGCCTGAACATGGCTGACAGCCAGAGCCCTGCCCCCAAGAAGAACGCGTTCACGCGTTTTCTTGATGGTGTTGAATTCCTGGGCAATCTCTTGCCCCACCCGGTGACGCTCTTTGCCATTCTGGCAATCGGCATCATCCTTCTCTCCGGCCTGTTCGGCTGGCTCGGCCTGGCGGTGGAAGATCCACGTCCGGCAGGGGCCCGCGGGGTCGCCGATGACGGCATGATCCGCGCGGTCAGCCTGTTCAATGCGGATGGTTTCCGGCGGATCTGGACCAGTCTGACCACCAATTTCACCGGCTTTGCGCCCCTCGGTGTCGTCCTGGTCGCCATGCTGGGCGTCGGTGTTGCCGAGAAGTCCGGCATGCTCTCTGCCGCCGTACGCGGCATGGTGCTGGGCGCCCCGCGTCACGTTGTGACCGTCGCCATTGTCTTTGCCGGCATCGTCTCCAACACCGCGTCAGAAGTTGGTTATGTCGTTCTGATCCCGCTCGCAGGCGCCATTTTCTACGCCCTTGGACGTCACCCGCTGGCGGGCATGGCAGCCGCCTTTGCGGGTGTCTCCGGCGGCTACAGCGCCAATATCCTGATCGGCACGATCGACCCGCTTCTCGCCGGGATCACCCAGGAAGCGGCGCGCCTGATCGACCCGGACTATATCGTTCTGCCGACGGCGAACTGGTATTTCATGGTGGCCTCGACCTTCCTGATCACGACCGTAGGCTCGCTGGTTTCCATCTTCATCGTCGAACCCAAGCTGGGGCCCTACAACCCCGAACAGGCCGACGACTCCGTGCTGGACAAGCGCATGATGGAAACGCTCTCCGGCGAGGAGAAGAAGGGTCTGTTCTACGCCTTTCTCGCACTGCTGGGCGTGCTTGGTCTGATGGCGCTGACGCTGATCCCGGAATGGGGCATCCTGCGCAATCCGGATACGGGTGACCGCTTCAACTCGCCCTTCTTCCGCGGTTTTGTCGTCTGGATCCTGATCTTCTTCGTTGCCACCGGTTTCGCCTATGGTCGCGGCGCGGGCACGATGAAGAATGACCGCGATATCATCGACGGCATGGCTACCGGCCTGTCCTCGCTGGGCCTCTACATCGTACTGGTCTTCTTTGCCGCGCAGTTCGTCTCCTTCTTCGGCTGGACGAATATCGGTGCGATCAGTGCCGTCTCGGGCGCCAACTTCCTGCAGAGCACCGGCATGACCGGCCCGCTGCTCTTCTTCCTGTTCATCCTGATGTGCGCGATCATCAACCTGTCGCTGGGCTCGGCCTCGGCACAGTGGGCGGTCACCGCCCCGATCTTCGTGCCCATGCTGATGCTGATCGGCTATTCGCCGGAAGTCATCCAGGCCGCCTACCGGATCGGTGATTCCACCACGAATATCATCACGCCGATGATGAGCTATTTCGGCCTGATCCTGGCCTGGGCGACACGCTACAAGAAGGATCTGGGCGTGGGCACCATGATCGCGATGATGCTGCCCTACTCCATCTTCTTCATCCTGACGTGGAGTGTCTTCTTCTTCGTCTGGGCCTTCGGTTTCGACATGCCGGTCGGTCCGGGTTCCCCGACCTATTATCCGGCGCAGTAAAGGCGCTAGACTTCACCAGCCTGACAACCCACTCTCGGGGCGCGGAGCAATCCGCGCACCGTTGCGTTTGGAGCCTGAATGACCGCCACGGACTACATGATTGGCTATGGCAGTATTCTCAGCCGGCATAGCCGCGAGACCTATTCGGACATGACCGGGCCGGCGCTGAAGGTGGCGTTGCCAGGCTGGCGGCGGGCGTGGTCAGTGCGATATCGGGACGAGGCAGCGACCTATCTGGGCCTGGTTGAGGATGTGACCTCGACGCTGGACGCGGTGCTGGTGCCTGTGGAGATCAATCCAGACATGCGCCATCGCGAGCGCGGATATGTGTGGACGCCGGTCGAGCGCTCAAGCCTGGACGCGGCTGACCTGCCCGCTGGCAAGTTCTGGATCGTCGTTAACACGGAACACGAAACCGCCGATGCTGATCATCCCGTTCCGCAATCCTATGTCGACACCTGTCTGATCGGGGCATTCGAGACCGGCGGCGAGGCCATGCTGCGCGCCTTTATCGCTGGCACGGATCACTGGGACCAGGCCTGGAGCAATGACCGGGCCCAGCCGGTCTATCCTCGCCTGACACCACTCAGCGTGGACCAGCGCGAGATGATCGACGACCACCTCCGGGATGCGGGTCTTTTGAAATACCGCCGCTGAGCAGGCAGCCAAAAGCCGGTGTACGAACACCGACTCATGATGTGTTGATCGCGGAGGCCGACGCCATGGCATCGGCCTGACTGCGAACCGGGCCTAGTGATCACCCTGGATAACCAGCGTTACATTGCCATTGCCGGACTGACGAATAGTGGCGTTGTGGCCATCGCCGACCTGGATGATGCCGGCACCGTTGTTGTTGCCGAACTGGTCCGTCACGGCAGTGTTGTTGCGACCCATCTGGGACACACCGACGATATTGCGGCGACCGGTCTGGCGGCTGTAGCTGTAATTGTCGACACCATCCTGTCCGATGACGGTATCATTGTCCCGGCCATACTGGTCGACATGCGACTGATTGTAATAGCCACTCTGTCCCACCGTCGTGCCATTGCGCGCGCCGTCCTGGATGATGGTGACGTGCTGGCGGCCACCGCGCTGGCGGATCACCATGCGTTGGCCATAACCACCCTGGCGACCAGCGATCTCGTTTTGATAGCCGTCCTGCTGGACCGTGACCCGGTTGCGGGACTGGGCCTCGGCTGCATCGGCCGCGCCGAAAACAGAGACTGCAGCGAGGGCACTGGCGAGGACAAAACGCATATTCATGAACTTACTCCGTAACTGGTGTGCCTGACGCCCGATGCATCGAAGGCATGTACAGAAATACGGAAGGCTCGATGAGCGTATGCTGAGCCCGTCATTCAGGGACCGTCCAGCTAGCTGAACGCGATATGGACAGGCTTGGACAATCGACGGAAAACTCTGCGCACCGGATGCCGGGCTAAAGCACAGCGCTGTTGGCGACAGACATGGCCTCTCGCATCAGCTCCCGCACCGGCCGCGACCGCGTCATCTCGCGCGGGGTCGATGTCAGAATCGAGCTCGGAAAAACCGGCGTGCGAGCGGCCCGACAGGTCTTGTGCTCCCACTGCCCGCTGGCCGGGTCGAAGCGGTACTGCTCGACAAATTTCCAGCCATGCTGACCCAGGAAACCAATTGCCTCGATGAGATAGCCAATCTCCTCCTCGCTCATGGCCCAATGCAGGCTGACCCGGCACCAGCCCGGACGAGCGCCGGCTTCACCGTCCAGCACCTTGGCACGGATCCGTTGCGTATCCTCGTCGCTAATGCCCAGCAGGTCATGTCCATAGGGCCCAGCGCAGGAACACCCTGCTCGTGACTGGATTCCGAACAGATCATTGAGCAGAACCGTAACCAGGCGCGGATGAACCAGCTCGCCCTTCCGGTCACGGATATTGAAGGAGACGATGCCCAGCCGACGCGTCGGACATTCCGGCCCCAGGATCTCGATACCGGGATTGTCCCTCCAGACTTCAAAGGCCCTCATCAGGGCAGCCTGCTCCCGATCTTCGATCAACTCAAAACCGATCTCGGCCTGGATCTGCATCGCCAGCGCAGCGCGTACAACCTGGGGCACGCCCGGCGTCCCAGCGCGCTCACGCGCTTCCACATCCTCGATAAAGTCATGTCCATCCTTCCAGACATAACGCACCGTGCCGCCTGCGCTCTGGGTGGGAGGAAGGTCTTTGCGATAAAGGGATTTGCTGAAGGCCAGCACGCCGCATGCCCCGGGCCCGCCTAGGAATTTGTGCGGCGAGAAATACACTGCGTCGACCTGTGCGTTCTGATGCTCGGCCGGATGCATGTCGATTCGCGCATAGGGCGCGCTTGCTGCGGCATCGACACACAAAATGGCATCATGTTCGTGCAGGAGCTGCGCAAGATTGACCAGATCGGTCTTGAGCCCGGTCACATTGGAGGCTGCCGAGAAGGCGCCAATTTTCAAGCGCCCCTCATAGGCCGGATCATGCAGCGCTTCTTCCAACGCCATCAAATCGACATCGCCGCATTCATTGAGCGGCACCGTCACGACCTCCGCCAGGCTTTCACGCCAGCTCAACTCGTTGGAATGGTGTTCATAAGGACCGATGAAAACGACCGGGCGATCCTTAACCTCGAGGCTCGCCAGTCGGTCGGCACTGGCCGGCGGCAAGGTGATGCCCAGGATTTCCTGCAGTTTGTGGATGGCACCGGTTGCGCCTGAAGCGCAGGTGATCAGCGCATCACCCTCGTCTGCATTTATACAGCGCCGGATCACAGCTTCTGCCTCGCGCAGCCAGGCACCCGAGGCGCGACCGGTCTCGCTGTCCTCGGTGTGCGGGTTGGCGTAGAGCGTGTGCAGATCCACGACTGCGTCCTCGACCTGGCGCAAGGCACGGCCCGAAGCGGTGAAATCAGCATAAATTAGAGGACGCTCGCCATAGGGCGTGCGCAGCGTGGCGGTCACGCCCACCAGACCAGAACGGACCGAAGCCCATCCAGCGATTTCCGAGATCTGACCGTCCATGATTTTGCCCGAGTAGCTGCCCGGGAAATAATCTAGCGCCAATCAGGGAGCGTTTTTCGCTATCTTCAGCCAAACAACACGCCTAAAATAGCGATGAACACTATCATGGCCGAAAATATGTCACTCGATCACCACGACCGATCCATTCTTGAGTTATTGCAAACCGATTCTGACCGTACCGTGCAGGAAATCGCTGATACGATTGGCCTGAGCGCCACGCCGACGACCCGCCGCATCAAGCGGCTGACCGATGCCGGCTATATCCGCAAACGTGTCGCCCTGCTTGATCCCGACCTTCTGGGCCTGAATGCGACGCTCTTCATTTCGGTACGGACCAGCAATCACGACGGCGAATGGCTACGCCGTTTCGCGGACGGGGTCTCGCGCATGCCGGAGGTCGTCGAATTCTACCGCATGGGCGGGGATATCGACTATCTGCTCAAGATCGTGGTGCCGGATGTGAAGGATTATGACGAGGTCTACAAACGCCTGATCACCATCGCCCCCTTGTCAGATGTCAGCGCCAGTTTCGCCATGGAGGCGATCAAGAACACCACAGAACTCCCGGTCAAATGACAAGAACCCCGCCAGCAACTGGCGAGGTTCTCGCTTCAAGCGGGGTAAGATCGTGAAATACCAAGCTCGAACAACACCCCGGGCAGAGGGCAAATCCGCCCGGGGTGCTGGTTCTTAGAAGCGCTTGTTCAAGCTTACGAACGCGCGACGACCACCAGTGTCATAGCGGCCACCGACAACGTAGCCATTACGGTTACGAATGCCGGAGCTGCTGTCGATGCGGACCAGCTCGTTGAAGACGTTGGCAACGCCGACCGTCATACGCCACGTTTCGCGCTCGAAGGTGAGAGACGTGTTGTGCTGCCAGTAATTGTCGATGCCCTCGAGGACCGAAACCGTACAGTTGTTGACCGGATTCGAGCGGTCATTCGGGTTCGACCACTCACACCATACAGAACCACCGACAAAGCCATCCGGGAAGAACTGGTCTTGGCGATCACGCGTTCCGACACCAGAGGTGTAGCGCATCTGCCAGTTCCAGGACCAATCACCTTGCATGACCGTGAAGTTGTGGTCAGACGTCCAGCGCGGACGGAAGTCCTCGCCAACATCCTGATCAAACGGATCTCCAGCCTGCGCCTGCTCCTTGTAGGAGAAGACATAGGAGTTGTTGGATGTGAGTGACACGTAGAAATCACGGTCCATCACATTGAACTCGCGACCAAAGCGCAAGTTCACGTCCAGGCCATCAGTCTCGATGATGCCGCGGTTGACAAAGTCAATGGTGACAGACGCAAGGCCGTTCAGAGCCGGGTTACCCGTGTTCAGTCGCTCGATGCGCTCACACAGGGCGCTGGACAGCGTCGGGGTCTGACCGTTGAAACATCCGCCAATCACAGAACCGGCGGAGAGTTCTTCGACTGTGTCCTCAATCTGAACACCCCAGTAGGTGACAGACGCGGAGAAGTCGTCGAACAGGAAGTCAAACGCGGGGTTCCAGTCGGTGTCCGGCTGGATAACAAAACCGGCGGTGACCGTTTCGGCCGTCTCCGGCATCAGTTCGACATTACCCGAGGTGAGAACCGGCACGGAGACCGAGCTCGTGCTCGCCAGGGCCAGAGCGGTCGGGTCGGCACCGGAAGCCACACACTGTGCCAACAGGTTGGCAGAACGCGTGTCCTGGGTCGCATCGTATTCGAAGACGCCATCATTATTGGTGTCTACACGAGCCAAACCCGGAACCCGACACGGGTCGCCACCAGAGGCCGTCGTGCCGGAGGCATTATCGGCCAGGAACTGTTCGCGCAGGTTCGGAGCACGGAAGGCCGTGTTGTAGGAACCGCGCAACGCAAGCCAGTCATTGACCTGCCAGAAAGACCGAACACCGTACGTGGTTTCACCACCGAAGTTCTTCTCTTCGGTATGACGGGCCGACAGATCCACGCTCAGATCCTGAATGAACGGAACATTTGAAATCAGCGGCAGGCTGATCTCGCCGAAAATGTCACGCTGCCAGGTCTCGCCCGCCGCGTTTGCTTCGGACTGAAGTGTCTCAGTCGCCTGCAGACCGCGGGTAACCGTCACATCATTGGAGCTGTCGATCTTATCGATGCGGTATTCCATACCGAAGGCGGAACCGACAACACCACCCGGCATCTCCCAGAGATCGCCGGAGACGAAGCCACCAAAGATAACCTGCTCAACCGTCGTGCGGTTTGTCCGCAGGGCGGTGACAAAATCGCGCTCGGAGTCAGTTGCGAAGGCACCGTTTTCAAGAACGCTCGGCGCGAACCAGTCAATCGGCTGACAGCGGTCGACTGTGCTGTCCGGCCACATGTTGAAGTTAACAGTCGGGGAACCCTGGTTGGAGAAACCACCCGGCAAGCCCTGCGGGATACCACAAGACAGCGTGCCGTCATTATCAAGAAAGACGTACTGGGAACCCAGAACGATATTCGGCGAGAACAGAACTTCCTGAGCCTGATAGCCCAAAGAACGATCATAGGAACCAAAAGCTTCATATTCCCAGTTCGAACCAATGCCGAAGAGCTGGCCGATATCGCCGCGGAAACCGCCGACGAAGCGGATCTGTTCAACTTCAGCTTCACGAATCTGAGTGAAGTCTTCATCCATGATGAAGATACCTTCACCGTCCTCAGGGAACGGGTTCAGCGGGTTGTCGACGAGAACAACATCACCGTTTCCATCACGAACCCAGTCATCTCCGGCCGCGTTCAGCTCCGGAATGAAGCCTGGCAGTTCCGGCAGAGCCTGCTCGCCCATAGCGCGGGAACGCGTCTGACGATTTGAGTAGAACTGTTCAAAGAAGAAGGTCGGAGCAAAGCTATCCGTGATGTCCAGGTCCATCTCACCTGTCGTGACGAAGGAGAAGGTTTGGACAGCCTGGCGGAAGTCAGCATTGAGACGTTCGTCATTGTCGTTGAATTCACCGAATTGCTGCGGCGCATTGTAACCAGGCGCTGAATCAACAGCCCAGAGGAAACGGTCAAAGACGGCTCCAACCTGGTCCCCGGCCCAGATACCATCGGTGCGGAATACCCAATCATCGATGGAGACAGTGGCTCCGTTCAGATCCGTAAACGTTCCCGTCTGACCAGGCTGATAGAACCACAGCTCGCCATTGTTGGAAGTCGAATACGCATTGTCCGGGAAGAAACTCACGCAGAGAGTCTGGCGATTGTTAAACTCGCCATCGACAAAGATGTCACGAATATCGACATCACAATGAGGGCCCGGCATATCGGTAAAGCGGGTCGCGGTGCGCTGGAAGTACTCCGCCGCGAAGTTGATGTAACCGTTGTCCGAGGATTGTCCGATGACGAAGGAGGCGCGAGATTCAACACCACCGCCGACTTCCGGGAATGAACGGAAGAAGTCGATTTCCATTCCTTCCGTTTCGGTCTTCGTAATGATGTTTACGACACCAGCAACAGCATCCGCACCATAAATCGACGACGCACCACCGGTCAGAATCTCAACACGATCGATGAGGGACGACGGGATCAAACCCAGGTCAGGGCGCGTCGGAGCCCCCCCTACACCTGCAGGCGCGAGACGACGACCATTCATCAGAACAAGAGTACGCTCGGCATCGAGGCCACGCAAACCAACGTTCTGGGAACCGACACCACCATCCGGCGGAATTTCGGTGGCATTCGACTGACCGGAAGCAGTGTTAATGGCGGCACCAATCTGCTCGCCACTCAACGTAGTTGACTGAGCGATGATGGCAGCAGCGTCGACAGCACCCAGCTGAACAGCGCTTTCAGCATCAACAACCTGAAGCGGCTGCGCGGACGAGAATGCATCGCGACGGATACGTGAACCGGTTACCGTAATACGGTCCTGCGGCGCAGTTTCCCCTTGCTGAGCGTCTGGATCGATTTGCTCAACATCTTGCGCATATGCCGGAGCGACGCCCAGGCTCAGCGCTGAAAGGCCAGCCAGCATGGTCGACGCCAGCATACCGTTTTTATCTTTGAATTGCATAAGTACCCCTCGGTAGCAGTCCTGCCCTTACTCAAAGGGCTTAGATTGATCACGACAGAGGTGGTCGACCCGCTTGTACCGATACGATCCGCCCCCGCGCAAAGGGGACAAGGCCGCATGGATCGAGCACAACGAAACCGTAATGTGACGAACCTCGGGCTTGCGTCACAAGCCGGGTTTGCAATCACGAACAGATAATGACGCGCGCCAAATCCAGGGCGGCAAGCATAAAGCGGCCTTAAATTGTAACAAAAGAATCAGGGCATCGTCGAACGGCTGACCCCGCCCCCCGAACGACAGGACTTGCGGCTTTTCCGGTCCCTTTGCTGAACAATATTTCATGAATATCGCGACAGCGTCAGGCGATCTGCCGTTGACAACCCCAGCCTGAACGAGCGACCATTTTCGTGCCCTCAATGCTTGGGAGGATCGACCAACGGCTGTGAGTTTTCTGTGTCGATGGAGCGTTCCGGAGGGCGAGTTGACCCAAGTTCTGTAGGGTGGGGATCTCTCGGAATGGATGTCGAAAGGCAGGGCGCCAGGAAATTGGCGCCACCATTGTTGAGGACTAAAAAATGCGAATGGTCGCTTACGAATCGAGCATCTCTCAGGCCGAACACCTGCGTGATGCGCTGATCGGTTTCCCGCGGGTTCGATCTGTCGAATGTTATCGCTCAGGTCGGGCCTTAGTAACAGCCTGCAAGGAATTAAACCCGGATGTCCTTTTCCTGGACGCCGATGGTTTCGAGTTTGAACGCATCACGCGCGAATTGAACGAAGTCGGCATGTACCCGTTGGTCGTTTTGTGCAGCAATCTTCCTGAGATGGCAGCACCTGCGTTTGATATGGGCGCTTCCGATTTTATCCTGCGGCCGGTTAATCCAGTGCGATTGGAAGAAACAGTTCGACGATTGGACACGCAACTTCGCGAACGCGAAGCGGCCGCTCGAATTGAAGTTATGACAGAGACGATTGAAGCGCTCCGGCAATCTCGTACACCCGGCGCGACCTCACCAAACTTCAAGGATTTCTGGATCAAGCAGCGCAACGAGATCATCCGGGTACCGCAATCCGAGATCATCTGGATCGAAGCGGCACGGGGCTATGTGTACTTCCATCTTCAGCATCGCCAGTTGCTGCACCGCATTTCCATGCGTGAACTTGAGGAGACGCTCGATCCATCGGCCTTCCTGCGAATTCACCGCTCCGGCATCATCAATACACGTGCCCTCGTGAAGACGCTCAGCGACAAGCACGGTGTTTATGCGGTGGAGCTCAACAATGGATCGAAGGTTCGGATCGGTCGTAAATACCGCCCGGCATTGACCGAGTTCATGGTGGGGTTTTCACCCGCAGCTAACGAGTCACGGGCGCAGCCAACAGTGGCTGCCTAGTTCGGCAGATAGCCGGCATCCGTCAACAACTCCACGGCAAAGGCCCGTCGGAAATCGCGGATGTCGGCGTAGTCGTCCGAACTCGCATAGAGGGCGAAAACCACACCCGCCCCCTCGCCTGCATCAACATAGCCGACATACCAGCCCTCCCAGGCGCCATCCTGCGTGGAGCCGGCCCCTGTCTTGCCGCGCAGGCCGGACGTTGCAAACGCCTCATCCAGGCTGATCGTAGCGAGACGCTGCAGAGCTGAATCGGCTACCTCGATCATGCCGGTATGCAAATCCTGCAGAAAGCGCACCTGCTCCCAGGGCGAGATCTGTAATCCGCCGCCAAGCCAGAATGCATCATCACCCGCATTCAACTGGGCATTGCCGTAATTCCAGTCTGCCAGGACGGACTGATAACGGCCGCCGCCCACACACTGCGCGAGCTGCCGGTAATACCACACGACCGAATTGCGAAAGGCTGATTCCAGGTCATGTTCGCCGTGCCACGCCGTTGGCCAGAAATCGGCAGCTGGCCAGCGCTCCGCATCCCAGACCAGCACCTGTTCCGGATCGAGGCATTCAGCCGTCTCCAGGCCGATCAATGTGTTGGGAATTTTGAAGGTCGACCAGGGTGCATGGCGTTCATAGATACGCGACCCTTCCAGAACCAGTTTGCGGCCGGTCTGGAGGTCCAGTGCAATGAAATCGACCCGCTCGGCTGTGATAAGCCCGTCATAGGCGGCACGCGGCACCGTGATCATGTCAGACATGACGGTTGGCTGGTCCTGACTGCAACCACCAACGAAACCGGCAAACCAGAACGCCGCCCCCAACAGGGCGGGCCGCTGCACCCACTCACGCATGAACCGTCCCTCGCAATACACGCCGCGTGCGATCTTGCGCCGGACTGTGGTCAAAGAATGGCGAGGCGGGCGCTGACGCGCCGGTCAGCGATGGGTCGCTACTCTACCCGGCGGCACGAAACAGCAGACGAACCGCGACCACCAGAATCAGAAGGCCGGTGGCCTGTCTCACCCGATTGGCCGGCAGGATGTGGATACCCAAGTGATTGCCGATCCAGCCGCCCAGGACCACGGACGGGACGAGCCAGACGAGATGGTCGATCACCGGCTGCATCGCAATTCCCGGTTTGCTGAACTGCCCCGCCAGTCCGGCCAGCGAGTTGAGCAGGATGAACAGGCTGGATGCGGCCGCGATCTGCTTTTCCTCGCCCCAGCGCATCATGTAGAGCAATGGTGCCAGGAATATCCCGCCACCTATTCCGACCAGCCCGGCCAGAAGCCCGGTAGCGCCGCCGGCCAGATACAGCGCCCAGCCCGCAGCGCCCGTGCTCGAAACACCCGCAAGCCTTGGTGGTCGAACGAGCAATACTAGGGCGGACAATACGAGCGCTCCCGACAACAAGTAGAGGAAAGCATCTTCGGACAGCTGCATACGTCCACCCAGCCAGGCCAGCGGTATCGAGACCGCAAGCGCGGGGGCCAGCCGCTGCACCGAAAGCAGGCCGGCTCGCCCATAACGCCAGCAGCTGCCGGCGACGACGGCGATATTGCAAATCAGCGAAATGATCGGGATCAGGGCATAATCGACGCCCGTGGCTGCCAGGATCGCGGTGTAAGTCGAGCCACCACCAAATCCGACCGAGGCGTAAAGCGTGGCTGTCGCCAGAAAGAAAACCGCGAGAAGCAAGGGCATCAGCTCCTTGTTGCCGCACAGAAAACGCCTTGACCAGCCCGCTGCGACAACAAGGCGCGATTGCTTGCACCACACGGGTCTTCACGTCTGGCTGATCAACGGCGCTGCATATTCGCATTTGCCGTAAAGCTGACCTAAATACGAAACAGATGCCAAAGCAGGACCAAGCGTGGATACCCAGTCGAAATCCCTGACCCGGTCGCCCCTGATCGACGCCTTCGGGCGCCAGATCACCTATCTGCGCCTGTCGGTCACGGATCGCTGCGACCTGCGTTGCCATTACTGCATGGATGAGCAACCGGAGTTTTTGCCCAAGAAGGATCTGCTCAGCTATGAGGAGCTGGCGGCGATCTGTGACAGTTTCATCGCCCGCGGCGTCAGCAAGATCCGCATTACCGGTGGCGAACCGCTGGTGCGACGCGATGTCATCACCCTGATCGAGGCACTCGGCCAGCGGCTGGGCAAATCAGCCCTTAGCGAAATCGCGCTGACCACCAATGGCACCCTGCTGGAACGATATGCCGACCAGCTCGCCGCCGCTGGCGTAAAACGCATCAATGTTTCGCTGGACACGCTGGATGAGGTGATGTTCCGCCGGCTGACACGCAATGGCCGGCTCGCGGACGTGTTGCGTGGAATTGATGCGGCCCGTAAGGCCGGTCTGCACGTCAAGATCAATGCTGTCGCCCTGAAGGGAGAGAATGAGCACCAGATCGCCGATCTCATGAGCTGGGCGCACGGGCGCAAGATGGATATGAGCCTGATCGAGGTCATGCCGGTCGGCGAGGTCGAGACTCGCAGGTCCGACCAGTTCCTCTCCCTCGCCATCGTCCGAAGCCGGTTGGAAGAGCAATTCACCCTGCAGGACATCCCGCTCGATACGGGTGGTCCCTCGCGCTATGTAAAGGTCGCTGAAACCGGTGGGCGCCTCGGCTTCATTTCCCCGCTCAGTCATAATTTCTGCGCCAGCTGCAACCGGGTCCGGGTGACGTGTACGGGTACGCTGTTCATGTGTCTGGGCAAGGAAAACTCCGTTGATCTTAGGGCGGCGTTACGCAATGGCGGCGCTGCGGCGCTGAACGCGCAGCTGGATGCGGCAATGCAGGACAAGCCGGAGCGTCACGACTTTGATGTGAATGCCGGACCGGCGGTAAGCCGCTCCATGGCCCGGACCGGTGGCTAGCGGCCTCACCTTGCGCGAAACCAAGCACCGGGGCGGCGCGGAAAATCTCGTTCGGAGATTCGAATAGCCGCAAGGCTAAACCAGCCATAACGGACCGGCTAAGATCAGCTGACCCGTTCGTTTATCAGAGCTGTTTGCATTATTATCCCTTGCTACAGTATCAAATGTGCGTTTTTGTTTGCATGTTTTTGCACAGAGGTAAGCACAACATGCCACGCCGCCCGCTAATCCTGTCAATCGCCTTCATGCTGCTTGCGGCCGCGGTGGGGACCACGTCAAATGCCCACGCACAGGACGCGCCTGCCCGCATCACCTCTCCCGATGGCCGCATCGCCTTCACGGTCTGGAGCGAACAGGGCGCACCGCGATATGCCGTGGCCCTGGACAATGAGACGGTTGTGCGCGCCTCCCGGCTCGGCTTTCGATTTGCTGAAGGCGCCCCGCTTGAAACCGGTCTCGCCCTGACCGGCACACAAACCGGCAGCCATGACGATACCTGGGAACAGCCCTGGGGCGAGCGGCGCCTGGTCCGCGACCACCACAACGAGCTCGTTGCCAGTTTCCGCTACGCCGGCAATCCGGAGCGCGGCTTCGATCTGCGCATCCGCGTCTTCGATAGCGGCGTCGGCTTTCGATATGAGGTTATGGGCGACGCTCCGCATGCGATCATCGACGAGATGACCCGTTTCAATCTACCCGAGCAATCCACCGCCTGGTGGGTGCCGGCTGCGGGCTGGAACCGGTATGAATACATCTACGAGGAAACATCCCTGAGCGAGGTGGATCGCGCCCATTCACCCTTTACAGCCCGCCTGCCGGATGACGGCCCGTGGGTCGCCATTCATGAAGCGGCCCTGCACGATTATTCCGGATTCTATCTGGACCAGCAGCGCGGCGGCATTCTGGACGTCAAGCTGGCCCCGGGACCCGATGGCATCGCCGTTCACGCCGACGCGAATTTCACGACTCCCTGGCGCACCATCCAGATCGCTGATGCGGCCGTGGGACTGATCAACTCCGACATCATCCTCAATCTGAACGAACCCAATGTGCTTGGCGATGTCAGCTGGGTGGAGCCGGGAAAATATGTCGGCATCTGGTGGGGCATGCATATCAATACGCAGACCTGGGGCTCTGGCCCGAACCACGGCGCGACCAATGAAAACACGCGCGAGATGATCGAGTTTGCCGCCGAAAACGGCTTTGACGGCATCCTGGTGGAAGGCTGGAACCTCGGCTGGGATGGCGACTGGTTCAATCGCCAGGAGACCTTTTCCTTTACCGAGGCCTATCCGGATTTTGATATCGAAGCCCTGTCTGCCTATGCGCGCGAGCGCGGCGTCCGTCTGGTTGGTCACCACGAGACCTCCGGCGATCTGACCAATTACGAGAACCAGATGGAGGCCGGCTTTGCCCTCTATGAACGCCTTGGCATCTCACAGGTCAAAACGGGTTACGTCGCTGATGCCGGCGACCTGGTGCGCTATGAAGCAGACGGCACACCGCGCTATGAATGGCATTACGGGCAATATGCGGTGAACCACCATCTGCGGGTGCTCCAGGCCGCCGCTGAACACCGGATCTCGATCAATGCACACGAACCGGTCAAGGACACCGGCATTCGCCGCACCTATCCGAACTGGATTTCGCGCGAGGGCGCGCGCGGCCAGGAATACAACGCCTGGGGTGTTCCGCCGAACCCGCCGGAACATGTCCCCACTCTCGCATTCACCCGGCTGCTGTCGGGCCCGATGGATTTCACGCCCGGTATCTTTGATCTGATGCCGCGCGGTGAAGATGCACCAAGCCGGGTGCAGACCACGCTCGCCCAGCAATTGGCGCACTATGTCACCATCTACAGCCCCATCCAGATGGCGGCGGACCTGCCGGATAACTACCTGGCCCGCCCGGACGCTTTCCAGTTCATCCGCGATGTGCCGACGGACTGGGAAACCTCCATCGCGCTGGAAGGAGAACCGGGCCAGCATATCGTCTTTGCGCGCCAGGAACGGGGCGGCGCGGACTGGTATGTCGGCGCAGCAAATGGCGGCGCGGCACGCCATGTCGGGCTTGGCCTGGACTTCCTGGAAGACGGACGCACCTATACCCGCGCAGCTCTACCTCGATCACCCCGACGCACACTGGGAACACAACCCCTATGCCATGATGATCCGGGAGATGCAGGTCACCTCGACCGACGAGATCGAGTTCACCCTGGTCCCGGGCGGAGGAGCAGCCATCCGCTTCGTGGCGGAGAACTGATCATGCGCCGAACGACCGCGTTCCTCGCTGCGGGCACGCTGGCCGCCTGCTCACCATCGCAAAGCAGCACATCAGATCCTGCCCCCGTATCGCCGAGCCATATCATCAGCGTGGAGAACTTCCCGGCCAAACATGTGCTCGACCGGAACCTCTCCATTTATCTGCCGCCGGGATATGCTGAGAGTGACCGGCACTACCCGGTGATCTATGCCCAGGACGGCCAGAACCTGTTCGAGCCCGGTTTCAGTTATGCCGGAGATGCCTGGGAAGTGGATGAGGCGATGGACAGGCTGATCGGTGAAGGCCGGATCGAACCAGCCATCGTGGTCGGCATCTGGAACTCGCCCCAGCGTCGCCGGGACTATGCCCCGCAGTCCATCGTCGAGGCTCTTCCTGCTCCGGAACGCGCGCTCGTTTTCGAGACCACCGATGCGACCCCGCTCGCCGACGCCTATACCGACTTCATCGTCCTCGAACTCAAGCCGTATATCGACGCAACCTTTCGCACCCGCCCCGATGCGACCTCGACCAGCCTGATGGGATCAAGCATGGGCGGGCTGATCTCGCTCTACACGCTCAGCCGCCACCCGGATGATTTCGGCCAGTTTGCCGCGCTGTCTACGCATTGGCCAATCCGCGTCTCCGGGACGCTGGTCGGGGACGAGGCGGCACGCTGGCAGGACATGCTAATTCCGTACTGGCGGACCTTCATCCGGCAGGCACCGTTTGATCCCTCTCGCCATCGCATCTGGATGGATCACGGCAGCATCAATCTGGATGCGCTGTATGCGCCCTACCAGGAGGCAATCGATCCCGTGATGCAGGTGCACGGCTTTGTCGAGAACGAGCAGTTTGTCTCACGCGTCTATCCGGGAGCCGACCATAATGAGGCCGCCTGGCAGGCGCGGATTGACGAAGTTCTGATCTTCCTGCTCGGCGAGGAGGGGTGAAACTCCTCCCCATACACAACAGCGCCCGCTAGCGCCGCACCCAGATCTGCAAGGTGCCTGCCTGCGCTGCAACCGCTTCACGGCCACCGGACAGCGCCCCGCCAACACCATTTTCCTGGTCAATCACCTCACCATCGGCGATGCGGACCCAGTTTCCCTCCGGCAATTCAACAGGGATTTGCGCGTCGCTCGCTCCGACATTGGCGGCCACCAGCACACTGTCGCCCATCGTATAGGCGAGCAGGTGACCGTCATCCGGCGTGAACCAGCGAACGTGGCCATCACGGTGCTCTGCGATCCGGAAGACCTCGCCCTCGTCAGAGAGGCGGAAATGGATCAGACCGCGCCACCAGTCCAGCATGCCGGCGTAATCCGCTGGCGCCTCATCGGCAGTCGCGCCGATATTCTCCCAGACAAACTGGTTGGGTGTGCGGACATTGAACGTGTCCTCGCGTCCCTTCAGATGGATGTTGCGATAATCCGTCTCGACATGCTGTTCGTGCAGGGGGGCGATACCCTTGGAGCGCATGAATTCGGATCCGCCATGGATGACCACCGGACCGAGCGAGGTAAACAGCAGGCCTGCCGCGATGCGGTAGTGCGGCTCGTTCACGCCATTGCGACCATCCCAGTCACTGAGCGCAAACCGGTCCGCCAGCGTCCAGTTGTCATGGATGTCCATGTAGTTGAGGCCCTGATTGGGCGAGACCGGCTCGTCGTCAAAGGAATTGGCGATCGCGGTCATGACGCGTTCGCGCAGCTCTGCATTGCCGCCTGACCAACCCAGATCGGTCGCCGGATTCTCCAGCACGAAGGGCGAACCAACAAAGGCGTCACGCGCATTGTCCTGGAAGAAGGTGATCGGCGCATCTTCCTTGTACCAGTCCCAGTCCGGCATTTCGCGGATCCAGGGGTCGTTCACATCAATCCACGGCTCGCCATAGATGATGACATCCTCACCGAGCTCGCGGCGCAGGGCGTAAAGCGTCTGCTCGTCGATCTGGCCCGCGAGGTCGATGCGGAAACCGTCAATGCCGAACTCCTCGATCAGCTGGCGGCACTGGTCGATCAGCCAGCGCTGGACCATCGGGCGGTCCTCGGTCTTCACCTCGTTGCCGAACGTGCCGATATGCACGCCATCCTCGTTCAGCCGGTAATAGTAGAACCGGTCGAGACCCGAGAAGTTCAGCGGTGTGTCGCGATCCTCCATGCTCTCGCCGGTATGGTTGGGCACCATATCGATGATCACGGCGATGCCACGGTCGTGGAAGGCCTGGACCAGATCGCGGAACTGGTCACGCTGGGCGCCCCAGTCCGTTCCCGTCTGGCGATAACGGCTCTCGATGGCAAAGGCATGCGTGGTACGATAGCCCCACTGATAATCCTCGTGCGCAATGCCCAGCTCCTGCAGGATCGGCACATCGCCATGCCCCGCCGCCCACTCCTCGGTCGGGTAGTGGATGAATTCCTGCACCGGCAGCAGGTGCACCGTGTTGATGCCCAGATTGACCAGGTGATCAAAGCCGATCGGCTCTCCACGCGAATTGGTCAGGCCCGGGGTGGCAAAGGCTGGGATGGAACTGCCCAGCTCGTCGGCCACCGGTAGGAGATCGGTGAAATCCTGCACGTGCACCTCATAGGAGACCACGTCCTGCATGGGCGGACGGCCATTGACCAGCGGCGTCGCCGGGATGGTGGCGCGCCACACACGGCTCTTGCCGAACCCGTCGACATTCACCCGGGCATAAGGGTCTGAAATGTGCACCGGCTCGGTCCCGTAGAACTGGTTGCCCGGATCGTTCGGCCCATGCACCGTGAAGTCATAGTAGACACCGTGCAGATCACCCTCGAACTGTGCCTCGAAGACGCCGTTCGCGTCGCGCTGCATCCAGACGGCCTCGGTGGCCTGCTCCGGCCCATCTTCCGGACCTTCGTAGAGATAGATCCGGATCCGGTCCGCGCGCGGCGCAAAAATGCGGAAGTCGGTGGCCGAACCGTCGGCAGCGATATTCGCGCCCAGCGGCTTGTCGGAATAGAGCGTGCGGAACCAGCCATCAAAACGCGCCCGGGCGCGAAGCCCCATCTCCAGCTGTTCGACGAAATAGACCCGCGCCGGTCCCAGCGCTTCACTGGAGAAGATCAGGGCGCCGGACGCGTCCGTGGGGAGCACGGTTGAAATCGGCAAGACATTGCCCTCGCCATCGCTTAACCGGTAATCGGCCGGATCTGTCGAGCGGGCGGCATCACCCCGGAACATGACCCGGATGGAGCCATCGGAATTGATCTCGGCCCGCATGCGTGCCGGGTCAGGCGCGACAGTTTCCGCGACTCCGTTTTCGGTGTTTTGCGACACAGGCTCGACAGTCTGACCCACCGGTTCTTGCGAGCAAGAAGCCAATGCAAGTGCAAGAAATGCTGTCGATCCGAACAGGGCTGCGCGCATAAACCTCTCCCTTGGTTTTGCGAGTTTTTGCAATCATGCCTCGCAAGCCGGGAAGCGGCAAATGAAATCTTCCGACCTCAGGCCGGGAGACCCAGCCAGAAGCCGTGCCCCCGCAATCGCAACCGGCTCCCATCGCAAACCGCGGGAAGAGTAATATCGCTCATTCCGTACCAGCGTCCCGGCAGTTCAATTTCGCTCTCCGCGTCGCCGAAATTGAACACACACATCACGCGCTCATCACCGGACACGCGCTCGAAACACAGCACATTCTCACCGGCATCAACAAAGCGGATTTCACCGGTTTGCAATGCGGCGGACGCCTTTCGGTTCTTCAGCAGCGCCCGGGTGACTTCCAGCGTCGAGCCGTCAATACCCGCCTGGGCCTCGACAGACAGGTCGACATGACGCGCATCCACCGGCAGCCAGGGCTCTAGCCCGGCGAAGCCAGCCCAGGGCGCCTCACGCGTCCACGGCATGGGCGTGCGCGCACCATCACGGCCCAGCGTGTGCGGCCAGTTCTTGATCGCCTCAGGATCGACCAGGCGCTCATAGGGCACATCCGCCTGGCACAAACCCAGCTCCTCGCCCTGATAAAGACAGACCGAGCCATAAAGACTGAGCAGCAGCGCATTGAGCATTTGCGCATAGGCCGGCGACGCATCCGCCCCGCCCCAGCGTGTCGGCGCCCGCACGGCGTCATGATTGGAGAACACCTGGGTCGGCCAACCGCTTGGATGCCGTACCAGCTGATCCTCGATCGCCTCGCGGATCAGCGCCGGCGTCAGCGGCCCCTTGAACAGGAAGGAGAAATTATAGGCCGTCTGCAGGGAACGCTCGGGGTCAGCATAGGTCACGGCCTGGGCCAGCGGATCCTCGCCCCCGATCTCCCCCACCGCAAACCGTCCCGGATATTCGTCCAGCACGGCGCGCAACTCGCGCATGAACTCTGCCGTATCGGGCAGGCCGACCGTGTGCACCATGCTCTGCATGTCGCCGGGCTTTTTGGCATCGGGATTTTCCCGCGCCGGATTATCGCGCATCTGCGGATCGTGCAGGCAATGCGAAATCGCATCCAGACGCACACCATCAACACCGCGATCCAGCCAGAAGCGCAGCGTGTCACAGATCTCGGCGCGCACCTCGGGATTCCACAGATTCAGGTCCGGCTGCTGGGGCAGGAAGTTGTGCATGTAGTACTGGCCGCGACGCGCATCCCAGGTCCAGGCCGGACCAAAGAAGAAACTCTGCCAGTTATTGGGCGGAGAGCCGTCCGGCCGGGCATCGGCCCAGACATACCAGTCCGCCTTGTCACTCCCTCCATCGCGGCGGCTTTCCCCAAACCAGGCATGCTGGTCGGAGGTGTGCGAATAGATCTGGTCGATCAGGACCTTGACGCCCAGACGATGCGCCTTCTCGATGATCGCATCAAAATCCGCGAGCGATCCGAAAAGAGGATCGACATCGCGATAGTCGGACACGTCATACCCGAAATCCGCCATCGGCGAGGTGAAGAAGGGTGAAATCCAGATCCCGTCCACCCCAAGATCCGCGATGTATTCGAGCTTGTCGTGAATACCCTTCAGATCACCCACACCATTGCCCGTCGTATCCAGATAGGACCGCGGATAGATCTGGTAAATGACGGCACCCCGCCACCAATCCTGCTCGGACATGACCCTCTCCTTCACCACAACCGCAGTCTATTTTGCGGAATCTTCCAAAACGGACTCTGTCGAATTTAGCAAACAATACAGTGAAAACCCGTGACGCGCAGCAATCATTCTGCCATTGTTTTTGCATAAATGTGTCAAAAGACACGCCGGGAGGGGAGAACCACCATGCTCGAGATGCAGAAACGGCTGTCGAAGCCCTTTTTTGCGCTGATGACATTGCCTGCGACGGCGATGGGGTTTGCCCTGTCGATCCAGATCGCGGCCCTGAGCGCCATTCTCCGCTCCAAATACGACCTCAACCTCGAGGAAATCGGACTTGTCTGGGCCGCCGGCCCGATTGCCGGCATTCTCGGCCAGCCGATTATCGGCATGATTTCCGACAAGGTCTGGTTCTGGGGCGGCAGACGCCGCCCGTTTATTCTCATCGGCGGGGTGATGACAGCCCTCGCCCTGATTGCCCTGCCCAATATCGGCCTGATCTCCAGCGCGCTCGGCCTGACCGAGATCGTCGGCGTGGCCCTGGCGGTTGCCCTGGTCATGGATCTGTCGATCAATGTCAGCTTCAACCCGACCCGTGCGGTGATTTCCGACCTCACCCCGGAAGGCGAGCTGCGGACGCGCGGCTATACCTGGATGCAGACGGTGTCGGGCACGTTCGGCATGCTGGCCTATGCCATCGGCGCGACCCTGGGCAATGAAACCCTGATCTATATCGGCGCCGGACTCGTCCTGCTCTTCACACTCATCCCGGCCATGCTGATGGAAGAACCGCGCGAACTGGGAAGCGAAGAGGAAAACGAGCAGAAAGGCGGTTTCGATCTCCGCTTGATCGCCATCGGCACGCTGCCGCTGTGGGGCATTTTCGCCTACGACATCTACGCGCTCGTTGAACGCGCCTTTTCCATCGAACGCTCCGGCCATGTCATCGAATGGGCCTGCGCAGCGGCCACTGCCATTTTGATGATCTGGGTGCTGTTCCTGAAAAAGCCGAGCGCCGGGGCCGGCAAGAACGACCTCACCGAATTCCAGAAGATCATGGCCGCCCACTCCTTCTCCTGGGTTGGCGTACAGACCATGTTCGTCTTCTATTACCCGTATCTGGAACACGTCATGCCCGATGCGGGCAGCGCGAGCTGGGGCAGCATCACCAATTTCTCATTCCTGATCCTCAACGGGGTCGCAGCCGCCCTTCCGGCCTTCGTGCTGAACCCGCTGGCGAGGAAGATGCCGCGCGTGCGCCTGCAGGCCGCCTGCCTGGCAGTCATGTCGATGGGATATGGGATCGCCTATTTTGCCGGGACCTCACCGCTCGCGCTCTACTTGATCATGGCCATTCTCGGCGTCGGCTGGGCCGCAATCGTCTCCCTGCCCTTTGCCATCATGTCCCAGCGCATCAATGCCACGCGGATGGGGCTGTTCATGGGCATTTTCAACCTGTCCGTTGTCCTGCCCCAGCTACTGGTCTCGATGGGCATCGGCCTGCTGCTGCAGCGGGTCGAGGACAAATCCCTGCTCTTCGCCATCGCGGCGGCATCCCTTGCCCTGTCCGCGCTTCTCTGGCTTCGTGTAAAACCCCTCCCGAAGAGTGAAAAGGGCGAAAATGTCTGAGGCCTTGCGCAAGATCGTCATTGTCGGCGGCGGCTCTGCCGGATGGATGGCCGCTGCCGCACTATCGAATGCCACGCGCGGTGGCTGCGAGATCGTGCTGGTGGAGTCCGAGGACATCCCCACCGTGGGTGTCGGCGAGGCGACCATCCCGCACATCAAGCGCTTCAATGCCTCACTGGGCATCGACGAGGCGACCTTTGTGCGCGAGACCCAGGGCTCGTTCAAACTGGGCATCGAGTTTGTAGACTGGCGGAAGGAACAACACAGCTATTTCCACCCGTTCGGACATTTCGGCGCCGACTTCGACACGCTGCCGCTCTACCAGTACTGGTTCAAGGCGTTTGCCGAGGGCAAGGCGGAGGAATTGCAGGAATATTCCATGTGCTGGGGCATGGCGAAACAGGGCCGGTTTGCCCAGCCCTCGAACAATCCGCGCCAGATCCAGTCGACCTTTGACTATGCCTATCATTTTGACGCCGGGCTCTATGCGCACTTTCTGCGGCGCCTGTCCGAAAGCAAGGGCGTCAGGCGTATCGAAGGCCGCGTCACCGATGTCGCCCTGCGCAATGAGGACGGCTTTATCGAGTCCATCACCCTGGCTGATGGACAGGTCATTGATGGCGATTTTTTTGTCGATTGCACCGGCTTCCGCGGCCTGCTGATCGAAGGCGCCCTGGAAACCGGATATGAGGACTGGACACACTGGCTGCCCTGCGACCGGGCCGTCGCCGTGCCCTGCGAACGCAGCGGCCCCGAAGGTTTCACCCCCTATACCCGCTCGACCGCGCGCGAGGCCGGATGGCAATGGCGCATCCCCCTGCAGCATCGCACCGGCAATGGCTATGTGCATTGCAGCCAGTTTGTCGACGACCAGACGGCGACCGACACGCTGATGAACAACCTGGACGGCGAGGCGCTCGCGGACCCGCGTTTGCTGCGCTTTACCACCGGTCGCCGGAAGAAATTCTGGAACAGGAACTGCGTGGCGATCGGCCTGTCTGCCGGCTTCCTGGAGCCGCTGGAATCCACTTCGCTGCATCTTATCCAGATCGGCATCATGCGCTTCCTGGCGCTGTTCCCGGGCCGCGATGCGAGCCCACTTTCCGCCGAGGAATACAACCGGCTGACCATCGAGGAATACGAGAGCATCCGGGATTTCCTGATCCTGCACTACTGCCTGAACGATCGGCAGGACGGGGAATTGTGGCGCTATTGCCGGGAGATGCAGATCCCCGACACGCTGGCGTACAAGATCGAGCAATTCCAGCGCAATGGTCGCCTGGTTGCGCGCCAGATCGAGCTCTTCACCAACCCCAGCTGGCTGGCTGTTTTCCTGGGACAGGGCCCGACACCGGATCGATATGACAGCCTGGTCGATATCCGCGGCGTCGACGGCCCGCGCTATTTGTCTGGCATCAAGCGCGCCATCGACGAAGCGTCCGGCGCAATGCTGTCGCACCAGGAATTCGTAGACCGGCACTGCAAGGCCCACGACCTGCTGGCCAGCACCTAGCCTGCAGGCGCAGGACAGTTTGAGCGAACAAAGTCCTCATGCGACGGCAACTGCCCGGCCGCAGACGTGACGATCCGCCGTATATCCCCCAGGAACCCCTCGAGCCGCTCAGAAGACATGTCGTCTGCCACCGGGTGATAGGCTTGCGGCGTGATACCCTGGCCCAGCATGACCTGGAGCCAGCTTGAATCCGTGAATAGGTCTTCCTGCTCGTGATAGAGCCGTCCGCTCTCGCGGAAGAGCGCCATTTTGCGCACCAGCGTGTCCGGCACGTCCATTTCACGGCAATCGATCCAGAAGGGTGAATCCGTGCGCTCGTTGAGGTGATAGTGCAGGATGATGAAGTCACGGATCTTCTCGTATTCCAGCCCCATCTGGCGATTATACTCATCCGCCAGCGCCTCACCTCCCGCGCCGGCCGGGAAGAGCGGAACCAGGCG
The DNA here is from genome assembly GCF_047123815.1 of Maricaulis sp. MIT060901. NCBI lineage: Bacteria > Pseudomonadati > Pseudomonadota > Alphaproteobacteria > Maricaulales > Maricaulaceae > Maricaulis > Maricaulis sp. MIT060901. Next base: position 2,112,113 of record NZ_CP138920.1, on the reverse strand, counting down.
ACTGATCCCGGACTGGATAAGATGGATGGAGGTGGATTCCAGCGGCTCCAGGAAGCCGCTTGCCAGGCCCAGCGCGACGACATTGCGATTCCAGAACTTCTTCCGGCGACCTGTTGTGAAACGGATCAGTCGCGGATCAGACAGGGGCTCGCCTTCCAGATTGGCCAGCAGGGTCTCGCGAGCCGCATCCTCGTCGGTATAGGCGCTGGAAAAGACATGACCATTGCCGGTGCGATGCTGCAGGGGAATGCGCCACTGCCAGCCAGCATCATGGGCGATCGACTGGGTATAGGGGCGGATCGGCCCAGCATTCTCACTCGGCACGGCAAACGCGCGGTCGCATTTCAGCCAGTGCGTCCAGTCCTCATATCCGGTTTCCAGGGCGCCTTCGATCAACAGGCCACGAAAGCCGGAGCAATCAATGAAGAAATCCGCCTCAACTTTCTGCCCACTCTCAAGCTCGACACTGCGCACCTCACCGCTCTCGCTGTCCTGGTGAACATCAACAATCCGGCCCTCGATCCGCGTCACGCCACGCTGTTCGGCATAGTTGCGCAGGAACTGGCCATAGAGCGCCGCGTCAAAGTGATAGGCGTAGGCGATTCCGTTGAGCGGCGACGAGCCCAGCTTTTCCAATGGCGCAAACCGCCCCTGGCGGGCGGCCTCGGTGTTCACGCAGTAGTCCCACAGGTCCAGCTCATTGCCCTCTGCACGACTGCGCAGCCAATAATGGTGGAAATGCGTGGAGTTCACATTCAGCCCGATGGAACCAAAATTATGCAGATAGGCGTGGCCTTTCTGGCGCCAGTTCTGGAACTCGATGCCCAGCTTGAACGAACCCTGGGTCCGGGCCACGAATTTCCGCTCGTCCAGTTCCAGCGCCCGGTTGAGATGCTTGATCTGGGGGATCGTTGCCTCGCCCACACCGACTATGCCGATTTGATCAGACTCGACGAGCGAGATCTCCAGCCCCTCGCCCAGGAATTTGGACAGTGCAGCAGCGGCCATCCAGCCAGCCGTACCGCCGCCGACCACCAGAAGACGCTTGATCCGTGAGTTTTCCATGCGCGGCCCCTCAAATCCCGGTTCAGAGTTTTTCACGCGTCCGGCCCGGGGATCAAGCCGCTGCGACGCCCATAAAAAAGCCCCCGCCGAACAGGCCGGCGGGGGCTCAGTCTAGTCACTCAGGAGAGACTTAACGACGCCAGCTCAGGCGGAAAGTGTAGGTCGCACCATACTCTTCCCAGTTACGGACCTGACGCTCATCACCGTTCACGAACGTACCGAAACGTTCGTCAAAGACGTTGTTCGCCTGCAGCTGTACAGTCAGGCCATCCAGCGGACCTTCGGCAAACTCGTAACCGATCTGGGCATCCACAACCGACTCTTCCAGAGCGGAGCGGAAGTCCGGCTGACCGGTGAAGTCCGGCAGCTCGGCCAGGAAATCGGAACGCCAGCGATTGGAAACGCGGAACTCCCAGCCCTCACGCTCATAGTAGACCGTGATGTTGCCGAGGGTTTCCGACAGGCCCGGAATGGTGATCGGGCTGTTCGCCGTCGGAGGCTGGATTTCGCTGTCCGTGATCGAGTAGGTCGCGAACATTCCGAGGCCTTCGAACATTTCCGGCAGGAAGACTTCAGCCGGCAGGCTGAGCGAGAATTCCATACCGCGGAGCCAACCCCCATTGACGTTCTCGGCCGCAGAGAAACGCGCATCGCCGACGCCCGGGTTGGCCGCAGCCGTACCAGCACCGAAGATGTCATCGACAGCAGTCGAAGCATCAACCGTGAACGGAACCGAGCCGAAGACCCAGCTGTCGATTTCCTTGTGGAATGCCGCAATGGACCAGTATCCTGCACCATCCCCGAAGTAACGCTCGAGCGAAATATCGAAGCTGTCAGCGATGTACGGACGCAGGAACGGATTGCCCGAGCTTCCGCTGAGACAGGACCGCGTCGTGTCCGACGGCGGCGTATAAGTAAACGTTCCAGATACCGGATCGACGCTACAAACCGTAGCGTCCGGTGCGTTCACGGAAACAGAGGCGCGCATATCATCCATACGTGCCCGGGCCAGCGTCCGTGCCGCACCCAAGCGGAGATATGTGTCTTCGTTCAACTCGAAACTGACGTTCAAGCTAGGAAGCACCTCGGTATAGTCATCACCTGCCGAAACGGGCGTATCCAGCACGATGCTCGTGTTCAGATTCGGGTCAAAGTAAGAGGCCGGGCCCGAAGAGCTCTGGTCGGTTTGGACTACCTGGACACCAACGTTACCAAAGTAGGGAACGTCGCCAAGCTGAGATTCGAAATTGGCCTGCCCGTACGCAACCATCACGTCTTCTTCGACGCGCCACTGCTTGCCGACAATAAAGGCCGGGTTCAGCGGACGCAGCGTGTAGATGCCGTCACTCAACAGGGCTGTCGGATCGTAGGCAGGCACCTCGATGTTGGACACCCAGCTCAGGCTGGTCGGTGCCATCAGGTACTGGCTCGGAATAGCCTCAGCGCCATTTCCGCTGGCAAGGTCGACAAAGTTCTCGATCGTTTCGCGCTCTTTTTCACGCGACGTCATATACAGGCCGCCTTCGATGGACGTGAAGAAGCCCTGTGCGAACTCACGCGTCGCGCTGAGGCGCAGAGCGTTCAGCTCGTCATCGGTGTTGAGCGTCTTGTTAAAGCCGTCCTGGCCCCAGCCGCCCGGGTCGGTCAGCACCATCAAAGACGGGTCGGCATACCCGGCACCAACCGAAGAATTGAAGCGATAACGATTGCCGTTGAAGTTGTAGTTCACATCATCGATGGCCGATGGGTAATTCGGCCAACCGCCTTCTGCGAAACCCATATAGCTTTCGAAATCGAGTGCCGTACGCTCGACACGGGAGTGGCTGACATCAGCTTCAAACTCCCAGTTGTCGAATGGGCGCCACTGAGCGTTGAAACCGAGCGAGAACAGCTCGGCGTCTCGCTCCTGCACGTCGTTGCGAACGACACCAAAGACGTTAGAGAACGTGCCGGCTGTTACCAGGCCATTTGAGGCCTCAATGGTCTGATGGGAGATACCGGAATTACTGTCACCCAGCCAGTTGCCGGTTGCCAGTTCGATACCGCGACGGACACCGCCATCGGTAAACTCGGTGTACATCACGTCAACAGACGCATTGAACGTGTCATTCGGCTCGAATTCCAGCGTGCCCAGCATCGCTGTACGGTCAAGATCGCGGGATTCGGAGAACATCTTGAAACATTCCGGACCATTGTTTCCGCTCAGGTCCTGGAAGTTACAGATTTCGTATTTCTCACCCTGCGTCGGTGTATTCTGGTGAGCAATGGAGAAAACCAGGCCGACCGTGTCATCAGCGAACTGGTTCACATAGGTACCCGTCAGACGGTAACCCGTATCGTCATAATCAGCATTGAGCTGATCATTCATGTTCATCTCATAGCTTGCGCTCAGGCTGACCGAGCGGTTGCCAAACTCGAGCGGGCGGATGGTGCGAAGATCGACCGTACCGGCCAGACCTTGCGAGACCAGCTGGGCGTCCGGTGTCTTGTAGACGAGCGCCTGGTTGATCAGCTCGGACGGATACTGATCAAACTCGACGCCGCGGTTATCGCCAGCGGTGACCTGTTCACGCCCGTTCAGAAGTGCAGTCGTGAAGTCCGGACCGAGACCGCGCACGGAAACCACCTGAGCGCGACCGCGAACACGTTGCGCGGCAAGACCCGGCAGACGCGCCAGCGATTCCGCGATGGAAACGTCCGGCAGCTTGCCGATGTCCTCTGCCGAGATTGCCTCGACGATTGAAGTTGACTCGCGCTTCGCCTCGATCGAGCTCTCTATGGCGGCGCGGATACCGGTGACGGTAATGACCTCAGTTGGGCCAGCTTCCTCGTCCTGGGCAATCGCTGCACTCGCAGGGCTCAGCCCCAGGGCGACTGAAGATGCCGCCGTCGCCATAAGCATACCGCGGCGAGATTTCGTGATCTTGCGCATAAATTTCCTCCCTCACACCCGTCACTTTTCCACACGTGACTGGGTAGCCAGCTTGCAAATTAATGAAAATCGCACCTCTCGGCAAGCATCAAGTGGATGAAATTTTCGGAGATAAATAAACTGTAGCGAAATTGTTACATCCGATCTATCTCAATTATATATAGCATATCGCGAATTCTTGGGCGTTGACATGTTTTGCAATTTTCTGCAATTTTTGCAGACTTTGTGAAAGCAAGACTTGCGCTTGCATCTCACACAACTGCGAATTCGCCCAACGAAACTAGGGCGTTAAGAAGGACAAAGGGGAACACCACGATGGAGATGCTTGTCAGATCATCCGCCGAACCGTCACCGCAGGCGGAATGGTGGAAAGGCGCGACGATCTACCAGATATATCCCCGCAGCTATGCCGACTCGAACGGCGATGGAATCGGCGACCTGCCCGGCATCACCCAACACCTCGAGCATATTGCCGAGCTGGGCGTGGATGCCGTCTGGATCTCCCCCTTCTACAAATCCCCGATGGCCGATTTCGGTTATGACGTGGCCGACTTCTGTGACGTAGATCCGATTTTTGGCACTCTCGAAGACTTCGACGCCCTGCTGGCGCGTGCACATGAGCTCGGCCTGAAAGTCATTATCGACCAGGTCTATTCACATGCCTCGGACCAGCACGACTGGTTCCGCGAAAGCCGCACCAGCCGGGACAATGACAAGGCCGACTGGTTTGTCTGGGCTGACGCCAACCCGGACGGCTCCCCGCCGACAAACTGGCAATCCGTTTTTGGTGGTCCGGCCTGGACCTGGGATGCTCGGCGCGGACAGTATTATCTGCACAACTTCCTGCCACAGCAGCCCGATCTCAACGTGCACAATCCAGCCGTCCAGGACGCCATCCTGGCCACGCAGAAATTCTGGCTGGATCGCGGTGTAGACGGCATTCGCCTGGATGCCGTGAACTTCATGATGCACGACCTGAACATGCGCGATAATCCGCCGGTCCGGGATGCCAGCACGAAGAAGACCCGCCCCTTCGACTTCCAGCACCATTTCTATAACCAGTCCCACCCGGCCATCATTGATTTCCTGGAGGAACTGCGCGCCCAGGCTGACACATATTCCGGGCGCTTCCTCGTTGCAGAAGTCGGCGGCGAGCGCGGACAGGAAGAGATGAAGCTCTACACCGCCCCGCCGGGCCGGCTGCACAGTGCCTACGGCTTCCTCTATCTCTACGCCAACGCGCTTAATGCGGACCTGATCCGGGAAGCTACCGAGCTTTGGCCGGAAAATGACGAGACCGGCTGGCCGAGCTGGACTTTCTCCAATCACGACGCACCGCGTGCGATTTCGCGATGGGCGAGCGAGGAGAACCAGGCCGCATTCGCCCGCATGTCCTTCCTGCTGCTGAACAGCCTGCGCGGGAACATCTTCATCTATCAGGGCGAGGAGCTGGGCCTGCCCCAGGCGCATGTGCCATTTGAGAGACTGCAGGACCCCGAAGCCATCACCAACTGGCCGGAGACCCTCGGTCGCGATGGCGCCCGCACCCCCATGCCCTGGCAGCACGACGCTGAAAACGCCGGCTTTTCATCAGCCGAACCCTGGCTGCCGGTGGATCCACGCCACGCCGAGCTTGCCGTCGACCTGCAGGCTGCAGACGAGAATTCAACGCTCACCATTGCAAGACGCATTCTGGCCCTGCGCCGTGAAAACAGCACCCTGCGCGAAGGCTCCATGCGCTTTTTCGGAGACACACCGGACAAGCTGGCAATCTTTCAGCGTGGCTCGGGCAATGACGCCCTGCTCTGCGCCTTCAATCTGAGCGCACAAAAGATTGACTGGCAGTTGCCGGCCGGATGGACGGTGATCGAGAGCGTCAATCACGACAGCGATGGCGATAGTCTCGCCGGCTATGCAGGCCTGATTGCGGCGCGCACCTAGGCGCCACAGCTGGCGCGCACAATAAGGTCGGTCGACAGGCGCTCGGAACGACGCGCCTGTGGCCCACGGAAGTCGAGCAGTTTGGACAGGATCAATCGACCCGCCGCGGCCATGTCCTGGTCAATCGTGGTCAGCGCGGGATTGGAATAGCGCGCAAAGGAGATGTTGTCGTAACCGACAACAGAGACATCCTTCGGCACGGTCAGACCGGCCAGCTGCAGACCGCGAATGGCACCAAAGGCAATCACGTCACTGGCCGCGACTATACCGTCGATCTCGACACCATTCTTGACCACAGCCTCGATCGAGGCCTCCGCCGACTCCACGTCGAAATGGGACGGGATGACCAGCTCGTCACTCACATCAAGCCCCGCCGCATCCAGCGCATCGCGATAACCGCGGAAACGCTGCATGACTTCCGGCGCCTCGGACTGCCCCAGAAAGGCGATACGCTTGCGCCCCAGTCGCGCCAGGTGCGCCGCAGCCCGGCGACCACCGGCGAAATTGTCCGAACCGACACAGCAATAGCGCTGCTCGGGAAGCTCGGCGCCCCAGACCACGAAACGCCCCTCGGTCTCGGCAAGCCGGTTGAAGGCGTTGTGCAGCGTGCTCTGCCCGACAAAGATCACACCATCGGCGCGGTGTGTCGTCATCGACATTACCAGGTCATCATAACTACCCGGTGTGACATGCGAGATATGGATGTCGCAATCGCGCTCACGCGCGGCATCACCAACACCGGCCAGCAGTTCGAAGAAAAACGGATCGGACAGGCGGGTATCGCGGTCCTGCGGCTTGGGCACCACAATGGAGATCGTCGCCTTGGCCCCGATCGGCCCGGCCGGCATGTGACGGCGGAAGGGATAATCCAGCTCCCGTGCGAGCTTCCAGATCGCCTGCTTGGTGCGCATATTGACGGAGGGGCTGTCATTCAATGCCCGTGACGCGGTGGACACAGAGACACCGGCCCGCTTGGCGAGATCTTCCAGACGAGTGGTCTTTTTCGTCACGATTTCATAGCCCTCTTGTCTTTTTTGCAGCATTTGCAGTGGTAAACGGCGAAAACGGAATTGCAAGCTCCACCGCTCACTTTCTCCGAGAGAACACCAATTTCACCGATCTTGCAATTTATTGCATATTTCGACCACCACGAGAGAACACAAACCCGCCGACACAGGACGCTGATAGACCGCTCAAGGTTGCTAAACATAGGCTAGTCAGCCGCCGACCTTTCTACTCGACAAGCTCAACCCGATATCGCAATATTCGCAAAATTATGAAAACGGGGAGAAAGGCATGTTAAAGCCTCGGCTGGGTTTCTGGCAGATTTTCAACATGTCGTTTGGCTTCTTCGGGATCCAGATGGCTTTTGCCCTGCAGGGCGCCAATATCAGCCGGATCTTCCAGACCCTGGGCGCGGATGTGTCCAACCTGGCGATCTACTGGCTCGCCGGACCGGTAACGGGCCTCTTGGTACAGCCGCTGATCGGCCATTTCTCCGACCGCACCTGGGGCCCGCTGGGCCGCCGTCGCCCCTATTTCCTGGCCGGTGCCGTGCTGTCCACACTCTCCCTCTTCATCATGCCGCACTCGCCCTATCTGTGGGCCGGCGTGGTGATGTTGTGGGTGCTCGACGCCTCGATCAATGTGTCCATGGAACCCTTCCGCGCCTTTGTCGGGGACATGCTGCCCTCGCGCCAGCGCACCCAGGGATTTGCCATGCAGACCATCCTGATCGGTGCTGGTGCCGCCCTCGCCTCGGCCATGCCGGGCATTCTGACGGAGTGGTTTGGCGTCGCCACAACCGCCCCGGAAGGCGTCATCCCGGACTCGGTCAAATACTCCTTCTATATCGGCGGCATCGCCATGTTCATCGCGGTGGGATGGACGATCCTGTCCACACGCGAATATTCACCGGAACAACTCGCCAGCTTCGACAAGGAAGAAAGCAAGGATGCCGGCCGGAGCAATTCTTCCGAGCCGCAGGAGAAATCCGCCAGCTATTTCATCGCCAATGCCGTCAGCCTGTTGATGGTTTTCGCGCTGGGCAGTTTTGCCATTTATCGCTTCGAGATGGCGCCTGAACTATATGTGCTGACAGTGACAGCGGGCGGTATCGGCCTCGCCTTCCTGACCCACGCCCTGTTCAAAATGCGCCAGCAGACGAACAATCTCGTCAGTCACATCATGACCGACCTGGTCTCCATGCCGAAGGTCATGCAGCGCCTGGCAGTCGTCCAGTTCTTCTCCTGGTTCGCGCTGTTCATCATGTGGGTCTACACGACGCCCGCCATTGCCGCGCATCATTACGGAAGCTCGGACCCGACCTCGGAAGCCTATAACCAGGGCGCCAACTGGGTCGGTACGCTGTTCAGCACCTATAATGGTGTGTCCGCTGTCTGGGCGATCGCCCTGGTGCTGATCTCGGCGCGCATCAATCGCCGTTTCGCTCACGGTTTCAGCCTGTGTGCCGGCGCCCTGTCCTATGCCTCGCTCTACTTCATCTCGGACCCGAACATGCTACTGATCCCGATGATCGGCATCGGCATGGCCTGGGGCTCCATCCTGACCATGCCCTACGCCATCCTCTCCGACGCCCTGCCGGCCAGGAAGATGGGTATCTATATGGGCATCTTCAATTTCTTCATCGTCCTGCCCCAAATGGTCGTCGCCGGCGTCATGGGGCCCATCCTGACCGGTTTCCTGGGTGGCCAGGCCATACTGACCTTCTTCATCGCGGCGGGATCGTGGACCATTGCTGCACTGGCGCTGTTTGCCGTGCCGGGAAAGAAACAGACGGTTTGAGTTATCCTCCCCCCGGGGAGGTGTCCCGAAGGGACGGAGGGGGCGTAGCGCGAAGGTGTTGTTCTCACTAGCGTTCGCGCCCCTTCGACCCCGCCTTCGCCGTTGGCTACGGCGAGCCCACTTCCCCGCGAGCGGGGAAGATATCCACACAGCTCGATCCTCCCCCATAATCACCCGTGATCCATGTCGTGGGAGGCGAGAGCTCAGTCTTTTCGGGCGTGGATGTGCGGGAAGCGTCTGTCGACCCTTCGGGGTCACAAGGGCATGACAGACAGCAGACCCGTGTGCGGGAGGCCTTTAACCCCTGCTTTTGAATATACATCCGGTTTCGCCGGCCTTCCGCATGCCTCTCACTCCAGCGTCCTGGCGCGTGGAGGTTTTGGTGTTCCCCCTCCCCCGCTTCGCGGGACCTCCCCCTGGAGGGGGAGGAAAACACCAACCTCCGACGCCAAAGGCGTCGCAAGCGCGACTGCGCGCCGGGCGGTCAGCCCGCCCCATCGGAGGCGTGAGCAAAGCGAACTGCCGTGAGATCGAAAACCACTTCGCAAGCGCGACCGCGCGCCAGGCGGTCAGCCCGCCCCATCGGAGCCGCGAGCGCAGCGAGTTGGCGTGAGATCAGACAATCTCAAACCGCAGGAGGTGGTGGAGGCGGGGCTGCGACCTCGGCTTCCGGGTCGACTTTTTTCAACGGGAAGTCCTTGCGCAGGACCGGGTCGACCAGGGTGTGGTCGAAACGGAAATCCTCGACCAGTTCACGCAGGGCCGGCGGCGCCTTGCGGTCCTTGCTGGCCTCGCTGGTGCGATAGAGCGCATACAGACGAAGATAATTCTTGTCGTCCTTGGACAGGGACGTGTCATCCAGACGGCTGCACACGGCGACGAACTTGTTCACAGAACTGCGCATGCGACCAGCCATCAAATCAACCATCGCTCCCGCCAGGCCAACCTTCCAGCCAACATCGGCAAAATGGGTCTTGGGCGCTTCGGACAGCGCCTTGCGAGCCGCTTCGACGTCTTCGTTGTTGATAGCGGTCATCGCTTCAGCGACGGCCAGATCGGCCGCCTCAATCGCTTCACGACGCTTTTCCGCTGAATTGCGGCCCGAAAACATGGGCGGTGTCCACTTCTGTAACATGACGCAGACTATTCAATTACCGCGCCAAATCAATTTCGTCACAGACTATTGAAGCGGATGATGGCCGGTCCGAGAATAACCACGAACAGTACGGGCAGGAAAAACACGATCATTGGAACTGTCAGCTTGGCCGGCAGCGAGGCCGCCTTTTTTTCGGCGGCGGCCAGACGCATGTCCCGGTTTTCCTTGGCCATGACCCGCAGGGCCTGTCCCAGCGGGGTACCATATCGCTCCGCCTGGATCAGCGAGGTGCAGACCGCTTTTACCCCCGGGTGATTGGTGCGTTTGGCCAGGTTCTCATAGGCGATCCGGCGATCCTGCAAATAAGCGAGCTCCGCCGTGGTCAGGGACAACTCTTCAGCCAGTTCAACGGACTGGGCACCGATCTCCGTAGAGACCTTGTGGAAAGCCGCTTCAACTGACATTCCCGATTCCACACAGATCAACAGGAGGTCCAGGGCATCCGGGAATGCGCCCATGACTGACTGCTGGCGCTTGGCAGCCAGGTTGGAGAGATAAAGGTTCGGCGCATAATAGCCCAGCATACCGATACCCAGGGCGAAACAGTATCGCGTGATGGTCGGCAGGCCGAAATCATTGACCATGAACAGATAAAAGAGCGCCCCGCCCAGCATCACGAAAGGCGCCGTCAGGCGGAAGAAGTAGAAGGTCACCGTCGGGCGATTTCCGCGCAGGCCGGCCTGCGCCAGCTTGGCCTGCAGCTCGGGATCCTCGAAGGCCTTTTGCAGGTTGAGCGAATCCACGACCTTGCGCATGAGGCCCTTGGCCTCCTCGCCCCGGATAGAGCGACTTTCGTGTTTCGCCCGCGCATCGGCCTCAAGCTGTTCACGGTTCTTGCGGCGCAGCTCCTCACGACGGTGCTGCACACCCTTGATACGCTTGTCGAGCTTGTCGCCGCTGAACATGGGCGAAGTCAGGGTGACAATGGTGGCAAAAACGAGCAGGCCGGAGACCACCGTCAGCAGCATCTGCGGATCAGTGAGAAAATCCCGGATTTCTACGAAGCCGATACCGAACATGTCCCACCTAGATCTTGAAGTTGATCATGCCGCGCATGACCATGATGCCCATGAACATCCAGGTCGCCCCGCCCAGCAACATCAGCTGTCCGGTGGGGTCAACGAACATGAGGTTCATGTAGGACGGGGTGGTCGCATAGACGATGCCCAGAACGCCAGGCGGCAGGGAACCGATGATGGCGGCAGAGGATTTGGCCTCGGACGACAGCGCACTGATCTTCTCGCGCATCAGCTTGCGTGAACGCAGCACGACGGAGAGATTGCCCAGCGTCTCGGCGAGGTTACCACCGGTCTTTTGCTGGATGATCAGGACGGTACGGAAGAAGTTGAGCTCAGCCAGGGGCATGCGGTCACACATGCGGTTGAGATTCTCCTCCAGCGAAACGCCCATGGCGATGCCATCGCAAAGTTCTTTGAACTCGGAACCGACCGGGTCCGGGGATTCCGCGGCGATAATCTTGAGACATTCATTGAGTGGAAGGCCGGATTTCACACCCCGCACGATGACATCGAGAGAGTTGGCAAACTCCTGGGTAAATTTCTTCTGACGGCTGCTACGCAGGAAACCCAGCCACCAGCGCGGCAAGCCAAGACCGCCCACAATCGTCGCGCCGCCGACAACCAGCAGGCTCTGGCCGGTGAAAAAGGCAATGGCTGCCACGACCAGCGCCGAAACAAGCGATCCGATCCAGAAGGCGGTCGGCGAAAATTCCATCCCGGCTTGCTGAATACGTGATTTCAGCGAGATACTCTTGGCGCGCTGATCCTTCTGTTTCTGCTCGATATCCTTGAGCGAGTCAGAGATCTGCTTGCGGCGCTGTGCCGCCTGGTCCTGCGGGCCGCTTCCGCGTTTGCTACGTGCAGCCGAGGCACCGCCGACCGCGCGGGTCACGCGCTGCTTGCTCTGGGCATCGCCCATGGCTCCGACGGCGACCCAGCCGACACCGCCAACCGCCACAAAGGCGGCCGCAGCGGCGAGAATGAAGAGGATGTCGCCGTTCATGCCTTACGCCTCCGATGCATCCAGGGCCTGGGCGAGCTCGCGCTCCAGACCGAAATAGCGTGCACGATCCCAGAATTTCGGACGGGCAATACCCGTCGACTGGTGCTGGCCGAGGATCTTTCCATCGCCATCCTCGCCCTTCATCTCGTAGACAAAGAGGTCTTGGGTGATGATGACATCGCCTTCCAGACCAACCACTTCCGTGACATGGGTGATCTTGCGTGAACCATCGCGAAGGCGGGCAGCCTGGATAATGACGTCGATCGAGCCGACGATCATCTCGCGGATGGTCTTGGCCGGCAGATTGTAACCGCCCATCGTGATCATGGATTCAATACGGCTGAGAGCTTCGCGCGGGGAGTTGGCGTGCAGCGTACCCATTGAACCGTCGTGACCCGTGTTCATGGCCTGCAGGAGGTCGAACGCCTCCGGGCCACGCACCTCACCCACGATGATCCGTTCCGGACGCATACGCAGGCAGTTCTTGACCAGGTCACGCATGGTGACCATGCCTGTACCCTCAAGGTTTGGCGGGCGGGTCTCGAGACGGACCACGTGTGGCTGTTGCAGCTGGAGTTCCGCGGCGTCCTCACAGGTGATGACGCGCTCATCCTCCTCGATATAGCCGGTCATGCAGTTCAGCAGCGTCGTCTTGCCCGAACCGGTACCGCCGGAGATCAGCACGTTACAGCGGCTGGCGCCGATCACGCCCAGCACTTTTGCGCCGTCGGGCGTGATGGAGTTGAAGTCGACCAGATTGCTCATGGTCAGCTTGTCTTTTTTAAACTTACGAATGGTCAGCGTGGGACCATCCAGCGCCAGCGGCGGGGCGATCACGTTGACACGCGAACCGTCTGCAAGACGGGCGTCACAGATCGGCGAGCTCTCATCGACCCGGCGGCCGACCTGGCTCACGATCCGCTGACAGATATTCATCAGCTGGCCGTTGTCGCGGAAACGGATGTTGGTCTTCTCGACCTTGCCGTTGACCTCGATGAAAACGCTGTCAGCACCATTGACCATGATGTCGGCGATATCATCGCGAGCCAGCAGCGGCTCGAGCGGGCCATAGCCGAGAACGTCGTTACAGATGTCCTGGAGCAGTTGTTCCTGCTCGGCGATCGACATGGCGACGTTCTTGATCGAGATGATCTCGGTGACAATGTCGCGGATTTCTTCTGCCGCCGTGTCCTGGTCGAGACGGGCAAGCTGACCCAGATCGATCGTATCGATTAGCGCGTTGAAGATCGTCGTCTTGACGGCGTAATACTCTTCCGAGCGCCCGCCATTATCGGCCGGCTTCTTGGCAACACGCTTTGGCTTGGGTGCCGGTTTCGGAGCCGCCTTCTTCTCTACCTTCTCCGCAGAACGACCAGGACCCGCCTCCGTCTGGGGGCGGGCTTCAGGCTCGGCGGCCTGGGTGGTCGGTGCCTTGCGGGCTGGGGCGGCAGGAGGTCCTCCGGCACGTTTGCCGAACATGGCGTGTTAGCCTCCGAAAAGCTTGGAAAAGAGAGAGCGCTTGCGCGGTGGCGGCGGCGTGCGCCCCGTCACCAGCGAGGCGAGATGCCCAAAACCGTCAGCAGCCTTGGACTTGGGATCCAGCTCGTGGATCATTTGTCCGTTATTTGCGGCCTTGCCAAACAGCTGTGGTTCGAACGGCAGGACGAGAACTGGCGGGGACCCCAGCGCATCGGCAAAATCCTTGAGCGGGATTTCCGGACGCTTGGCCATGCCAGCCATGTTCACGACAACCTTCGGCGGCTCGTCATTGGGACGCGCACCGGTCACCAAGTCGAACAGGTTTTTCGCATTGCGCAGGGAGGCCAGGTCCGGCGTTACCGTCAGCACCACCTCGTCGGACGACAGCAGCGTCTGCTTGACCCAGGGCAGCCAGACATGCGGCAGGTCGAGCGCTACAAACGGCGCCTGGCGACGCACTTTCTCCAGCACGTTTTCATAATCCTGCGGCGCGAACTCCCAGTCGCGATCGAGTGTGGCCGGAGCCGAGAACAGGCTGAGCCTGTCGGTGCAGCGCACCAAGAGGCGATCCAGCAGGGCATCGTCCAGACGATCCGGCTCGCTGAGCGCATCGCCCAGTGTCTGGGTCGGATCCTGGTTGAAATCCAGACCGGCAGTACCCCAGGAAAGATCCATGTCCATCAACACGGCGTCCTGGGCCAGGTTCTCGGTCAACGCCCACGCACAATTATGCGCAATGGTCGAGGAGCCGACACCACCCTTGGAACCGATAAAGGCCACGGTCTTGCCCGCGAAGGGCTGGTCCGGATCGAGGAACAGCTCGGAGATCGTGCGGATCAGGTGCAGCGGCGTCATCGGCGGCACGAGATATTCGCTTACGCCGCGCTTGATCAGCTCGCGGTAGAGCACGATGTCATTGGTCGCACCGACGATGACCACCTTGGTGTCCGGGTCACAGACACCGGCCAGTTCTTCGAGCTGGTCGAACAAACCACGACCGCGCATCCCGGTCTCGATAATCAGAAGATTGGGTGTCGTCTCGTCATGATAACGCTCGATCGCTGCCGGCAGGCCGCCCATCTGAACGTCGACATGGGCCTTGGACAGGCGGCGATCCTCGGACGCCACGGACACTAGGGCACCTGTCTCGGAACGCTCGCAGAACGCACCGATGGTGATACGCGGCACCGGCTGATCCGGTACATCATTGTCGATTTCACCATAGAGGGACTCGCCCATGGGCGCAGATTCCAGCTCGCTCTGGAGCTCTGCAAACAGCGGATTGTCGACCTCGCCCTCGAGCGGTGTCTCGAAGGCCTCGGCCTCCTCATCAACCATGAAGGGGTCATCGTCCAGCTCTACAGCGCTGGCGCCGAAACGATGACCGGTGTCGGAGGTCTCTTCCGGAGGCAAGTCATCAAACGCTGCCTCACCAAGCATCATGCGCTCGACGTCTGCAGCATCCATGAAGGGATCATCGTCCTCGTAAAACTCGTCTTTCAGGGCACGATTGTCAGCCATATCTCGCTCCTTTCGCCCCCTTAGTTTCCGACCTGCGAGACAGCACCACTTTCATAGTCGCTGCGTTCGCTTGCGGTTGACTGGCCTGCCCGATAGCGATCGAGAACCGTCTGGCGACGCTCTCCATCTGGGGCATCCATAGTGCGTGGCGCCACCAGGTCGCGGGGATCCGCGATGGTTGCCGCCAGGTTTGCCGCCATGAAACAGCCGAACCGGCGCGAATGCCGGTTGTCCAGATCCATGGCGAGATTGTTCCAGCCATCACAATTCGGAGCGACAGCCTCGTAACGCGTAAAGGAAAAGACCAGGGCGCCATTGCCGGCACCGTTTGCCAGATAGGCGCCACCCTCGATCTGTCGCCAGTCCAGGCCAGCCGCATAGAAGTAGTTGCGGGCCTCGGCGATGGCGTGCATGGCGGCCTGCTCATTGGCGGCACCCTGCGGATAGCTGATCACCAGCGGACCATGGCCACGGGCCTTGTATTCGTCAGCGATCATCGCCAGCTGGCTCTGCTGCGCCCAGGTCAGGCCGTTGTCCCGCGGATCAACAACAAACTCACTGCGATAGGTCTCGGCACGCGCAGTTGCCTGCGGCAGGTCCAGATCGGTCGCGGTCGTGGCGCAGCCGGCAAGACCGGTGCTGATCACGAGGGCCATCAGCGAGGCTTTGAACATCTTCTTCGACACCATCACCAACTCCACTAGTCGAACAGGAACCCGATCGGGCCACTCCAGCCACGGTCACCCGTGTCGGAACCCGGAACCGAATAGGCGCGGTTAAGGCGACCAAACAGCAGCGTCTCGGCTTCTGATGCTGTCTGGAAACCATCCGCCGGGGTTTGCAGATCGTTCGGATCGGCCGGGTCCACCAGGTAAGGCGTGACCAGGACTACCAGTTCGGTTTCTTCGTTCTCGAAATCGCGCGAGCGGAACAGCGCTCCCAGAACCGGCAGGTTCTGGACACCCGGAACACCGTCCAGGTTCTGACGCGTTTCTTCCTGGATCAGACCGGCCAGGACCAGGCTGCCACCGGAAGGCAACTCGACCGTCGTCTCGGCCCGATTCACGCTGAGCGCCGGAATGGTCAGACCTTCCAGAACACCAACGACTTCGCCGTTGTCGTCAGTGACCTGACCTTCATTGAAGCTCAGTGCACCCTGGGTCGTCAGCTCCGACACCTCGGTGGAGATGCGCATGGAGATACGGCCTTCCGACAAGACGACCGGCGTAAAGCCCAGGCCGACACCAAAGGACTTGTACTCGATGATGATATTGCCATCGCGGTCACGACCGACCGGCACCGGGAATTCTCCACCTGCCAGGAAGTTCGCGCTCTCGCCGGTGATCGCCACCAGGTTCGGCTCGGCCAGGGTACGCACCAGTCCGACACGCTCCATCGCCTGCAACAGGCCGGAGACGTTGTTCACACCATTGCCGGGATCGCCATTGACCCAGTCAAATGCCGTCTGGGCGCCCCGCAGGAAACGGCCCGCGAGAGAAAACTCGTGATCAGTCGCAACACGGACATCGAACTCGCCGCTGGTCGCGCCGGCGGACAGGTTGATGCCCAGCTGGCGCACGATGGTACGTTCCATCTCGACGATGCGGACTTTCAGCATCACCTGTTCACGCGCCTCGATCTCCAGCATGGAGAGAATGTGCTCCGGATCCTCGACCCAGCGCTGGGCGATCTGCATCGCCGTATCAGCGGCCATGGCGTTGGGCACAGAGCCGGA
This sequence comes from Maricaulis sp. MIT060901, assembly GCF_047123815.1. Taxonomy (NCBI): domain Bacteria; kingdom Pseudomonadati; phylum Pseudomonadota; class Alphaproteobacteria; order Maricaulales; family Maricaulaceae; genus Maricaulis; species Maricaulis sp. MIT060901. The sequence continues at coordinate 2,095,457 of NZ_CP138920.1, read as the reverse complement.
CAGGACAATGTGGTCATTCATCGCCTCGACCTGGACACGGGCGTCCGGCAGGAAACGGTTCATGGAGTCCTGCAGCGGTGCGAGATCGCGCTCGACGCGCAGGTCCAGATCCAGGATCAGCTGGCCATTGGCATCAAAGAAAAAGGCATTCGTCTGGCCGATACCCATGCCCATCAGATAGGCGCGGCGCGGCGTGCGAACGACGGCGTCGACGACTTCCGGGTTGGTAACGAGGACGTCTGCGACATCAACCGGCAGATGAACAACCGCAGCCTTGTTGAGCGGCAGATCGAGATCTTCCGAGACCGGACCTTCACCCGGCTCGCGGATATAGACCTGCATCGTATTGCCACGCTCGGTACCGGCGGGCTGGGCCCAGGCCGGAGCCACCAGGGCAGTCGCGAACAGGGAGAGGACTAACGCGCGAAACATGACCAGCAACCTCACTCGCCACCTGCCAGGGCCAGCGTCTGTGCCCGTCCGTAACGGATCAGGGTGACGCGGCGGCTTTCATCATCATCGGAATTGCCGACCGAGGCGGCGACATTCTCGCCACCGGAAACCAGCGACGGTCCGGTGGTCGTGTCTTCAAGCGCGCGCAGGACCAGGGTGACCTCGCCCTGGGCCACGGCCAGGGAAACAGCGCGGGCCTGGGCTGAGGTCAGCTCCAGCGTCGCGGTCTCACCAACCACAGTGCCCTCACCCTCTTCATCTGCATAGGTCTGGTCGATCGCCAGAACGCGAGCATTCTCGACAACAGTCTGGGCGACGAATTCGCGGCGACGGGTTTCCTCGTTTTCCTGCTGGAAGGAGACAATCACATCGACACGGTCATTGGGCAGGATGAACCCGCCCGCGCCCGTCTCGGCCGATGTCGGTACAGCAACAGCGCGCATGCCCGGAGACAGGACCGCAGACATGAAGCCTGCATCGCCCTGCTGGACCAGGCGACGACCGGTGACCGGCTCACCCTGGCGAATGGCGGAGCGGACCACTGCACCCGCAAACTCGGACGCATCCTGACCGCTGTTTTCGACGATGTAACCGGCGGAGACGGCCTCTTCGGGCCAGGACTGCCAGTAGAAGTCGCTGGCGCTGACGCGCTCACCGACATTGATATCCCGGCGTGCGGCGAGGATACGAGTGGCCGGTCGCTGCTCAACCTGGGCAAGCTGCGGCTCTTCAACGGTCATTGCCTGACGCACGAAAAATGCCACGGCAATCGCTGCCACGGCTGCTGCTGCCAGAATGCCTATACGAAGCGCGTTCATGGAACTCCAAACCTCTCGACGCACGAATACGATTGCGATGAGACGCTGAATTCCTCAAAGTGACGTTAATACTAAAGCGCGAATGCGCTCTAAAATGCGATTTTCGAATAACTCGTCAAAAAGTTGAAAGCAGACCGGTTTGCGGCATCAGCAACAGGCCGGCGATCGCAATTGCAATCCCGTACGGCACCGGAGCCCCCTGCACCAGGGCTGTTCCAGGTGTGTGTTTGGCCAGGGCCGGAAACGCGGGAAGCGTGTGACGCAAGGCGATCAGCACCAGGACCAGTCCGCCACCAGCCAGAGCCGTGTAGAACAGGAAGCTCACGCCCAGCGGCCAGCCGTACATGAAGGCGGCAGCGGCGAACATCTTGGCATCCCCGCCGCCCCACCAGCCGGCCGCAAAAATCAGCATGCCCAGCACCAGCGCCCCAATTCCGGTCGCCAGGTGCAGACCGAGCGCGCCCCAGCCGGGAAAATTGAGGATGACAGCGATGATGAACGGCACCAGCAGGGCACCGCTCAGCCAGTTCGGGATCTTGTAGCGCCAGGCATCGCTGAGCGCGCCCGCGATCAAAAGACCGGCAAATACAAGTGAAGTAATCTGAATAATCATTTTGTCCCCGACTGGCGTGTCTGCCGGGAGAGTGCAACGGCAAGGCTTAATCTTCCGTTGGCACAAAAGAAAAGAGCCGCCCGATTGGGCGGCTCATTCCGTAGTTCGCTAAGTGCGTCTCACTTAGAGCGCATCAGCAACCGTCTGCATGTTGCCGGATACGCCAGCGCCAAGTGCGGTTACAGCGCCGATAATGACGACTGCAATCAGGGCTGCGATCAGGCCGTACTCGATGGCCGTTGCACCAGATTCATCTTTAAAAAAGCGAGAAACGAATTTCATTTTTATTACTCCCGTTAAGGTACCTCACCATCAGGAGCCGATCCGTCCCGACCCCTCCTGAACGATGCCAACTAAACACGGGAAGAATTTCGATTTAGTAAAAACACGTACTTAACAAAATCTATACACGCATCAACGTGGCTTATAGTTAACAAACACAAAATGAGTTCTTTAAAGACTGTAAATAAACGAAACAGCCCTGTTTATGAAAGATTTACGCGCGCGAGGGATACTGGCTGCCAACATTCGATCACCACGAGATTGGAAGCCGATCATGATCCGCCAGTTCGCAATCGCCTTAACTCTGGCCTGCACAAGCCTCAGCGCAAGCTGGGCTGATGAAGTGATCCTCGCCGCCGAGCATGCCGAAGTCATTCGCCTGCCCGGTACGGCCAGCGCTGTTGTCGTCGGCAATCCCTCCATCGCGGATGCGCTGGTTCATGATGGTCGCACGCTGATCCTGACCGGCCGCCTGCAGGGCCGGACCAATGTCATCGCCATCGATCGTATCGGCCGGGTGATCTACGAGTCCGAGATCGTGGTCAGCAATCATAATGACAACCAGGTCGCCATGTTCCGCGGCCCGAACCGCTTCACCCTGTCGTGTGGCGATGTCTGTGACGAGATCCCGCGTGTGGGTGATGACACGGCCCGCACGGATGCGCTGGGAGACCAGCAGCTGGATCGCCTGGCGACGGCCAATGCCGCGCTCGGGGAAGACGACGCCGGGAACTAGACCCATGTTCAAGCGTGTTTCCAACAGCGTGAAAGCAAGGCTGAGACGTGCCCTGCGCAATGAGGACGGCGCCACCGCTGTCGAGTTTGCGCTGATCGCGGCACCTTTCTTCTTCCTGCTGTTCGCCATGCTGGAAGTCGCGGCGGTCTTTTTCACGGGCACGGTTCTGGAAAACGCCGTGCTGGAAACCGCGCGCCAAATCCGCACGGGCCAGGCCCAGACCGGCGGCACGACACGCGAAACCTTCCTGGACGAGATCTGTGCGCGGATCGATGTCATCGGCAATTGCGATCGTCTGTCGATCGACGTGCAGGTCTTTCAGGATTTCGGTGATGTCGATCAGTCCAGCCCGGTGCAGGAAGACGGCTCGCTGGATTCCGCCGGCTTCGGCTGGGACCCGGGTGATGCCGGCGACATTGTTCTGGTGCGTGTCTTTTATCGCTGGTCGCTGATGACCCCCTCTTTCGGGATCGGCATGTCCAACATGGAAAACAATCAGCGCCTGATCACGTCTGCGACCGTCTTCAGAAACGAGCCGTTCGATGATTGATCACCTTTCCAGCCTCCTCAAACGCTTCCAGCGAGATGAACGTGGCATCTCTGCGGTCGAGTTTGCCATTATCGCGCCGCTGATGCTGATCATCTATCTCGGTTCGGTCGAGGTCTCGCTTGCCCTGTCGATTGATCGCAAGATCACCAGCACGGCCAGCGCGATTGCCGACCTCATCGCCCAGGACGACGTGATCACCGATGACGAGATTGTCGATATTCTCAATGCCGGAAACGCCATCATCGTGCCCTTTGATTCCGGCCCGCTGCAATTGCGCGTCAGCTCGCTGTTGATGGATGGCGATGGCGATGTCGAGGTCCAGTGGAGTGATGCCTCCGGCATGGCTCCCCTGGCCGAAGGCAGTTCGGTGAGCACGCCCAACGGCGTTTTGCAGACCAATCGCTCGGTCATCATGGTCGAGGTCGAATACCGCTATCACACCCTGTTTTCGCAACTGGGCATGAGCCATTTCGATATCAGCGAGATTTTCTACCTGCGCCCGCGCCGCTCGATCGTGGTATCGCGGTCCTGAGCTAGGGCCTCGCGCAGCGTCTCCAGCAGGGCGTGATCCACAGTGAGCTTTTTGCCGTCGAGACCGGATACCGGAACCACGCCCATCACCGCATTACTGACAAAAATCGAGTCTGCTGAAGCCAGGTCAGACAGCGACGCCGATACTTCATTCAGATCCAGCTGTGCAAGCAGAGACGCGCGGACCGTTCCCGGCAGCACCGCACAGGCAAGTGCCGGCGTATGGAGTTGCCCATCCACGGCCCAGTAGAGATTGGCACAATCGCCACCGGAGACCCGGCCATCCTCGTCCAGCAACACCGCCATGTCAGCACCTGCAGCGCAGGCCTGGCGGCGAGCGAAGATGTTGTCGGCGTAGCTCAATGTCTTGAAACGCGCTGACGGCGAGGTCGGCGAGCGCCTGATATCCGCAAGGGCGAGGTTAATGCTTTTGGCTGACTGGGGCCGCCCGGAAAACTGCAGCACCCGGGTCAGCTCAGGCTGGTCCGCGCGCTCCAGCCCTCGCGCGGACAATCCGGCGGAAACCGAGAAACGCGCCACTGCGCTGGCCAGGCCGGATGCCTGTGCGCCTTGCCCGATCAACCCCGCGAGATCGATCCCCGCGAGCGGATCGGCCAGGCCCAGCGCGTCAGCGCTGGAGCGCAGGCGTTCGATATGTCGCTCCAACCCCAGCGCCACACCCCGTTCAACCGCGATGGTCTCGAACAGGCCATCACCCAGGGTGAAGCCTCGATCACGATATGAAACCGCGGCGTCATCGCGCCAATCGCCGTTTATCCAGACTGTCATGACGCCCCCATCGCGGCCTTCAGGGCCGAGGCCTTGGCCAGCGTCTCTTCATACTCGGCGTCCGGATCACTGTCAGCGACGACACCACCGCCAGAGCGGATCTCCGCGCTCCAACGATCATCTTGCCGTCGCAGGGAGGCCGTGCGGATCATCACATTGAGATCCATTTCACCATCCGGTGTCATCCAGCCCAGCGCACCGCAATAGGGACCGCGCGCCTCACCTTCCAGCTCGCTGATGATTTCCATCGCGCGGACCTTGGGCGCTCCGGTAATGGATCCAGGCGGGAAACTCGCCTGCATCAGATCCACCAGGTCACAGTCGCTGCGCAGCCGGCCGGTAACGTCCGACACAAGATGGTGCACATTGGCAAAACTCTCGACCTCACACAGGCGCGGCACTGCGACCGATCCCGGTTCACAGACACGCGACAGGTCATTACGCATCAGATCCACGATCATCAGGTTTTCCGCCTGGTCCTTGCGAGACACAGCGAGCTCTCGGTGCATCTTTGCGTCAGCTTCCGGATCATCGAGGCGCGGCCGGGTTCCCTTGATCGGACGGCTCTCCACCTGTCCTTCCCGCACCGAGATGAAACGTTCGGGAGAGTTGGTCAGCACGACCTCGTCATCCGACAGGCGCAGATAGGCCGCGTGCGGGGCCGGGCTGGCGGCGCACAGGCGCTCGAAAACCGCATAGGGATGATCGCCGCTGGCGAGTTCTGAAGTGAAACGCTGGGACAGGTTCACCTGGAAGACGTCACCCGCGTGCACATAATCCCGGGCCCGTCGCGCTGCATCCAGATAGACATCCCGTGCCCAGTTCGCGGACCAGCTGGCCTTTTCCCCCGGGAGGGGCAGGGCGCGATAGGATCGGCAGAGCGTTTCGATGAACGCTTCGACCGCTTCGCCCGGCTCACCATGCACCCGGATCTCGCTTGCATCACGGTCCAGCTCGGCCCAGACTGGATAATGCGCCATGGCCAGAACCGGCCACGCCGGGTCCAGCCGCGGCAAACGCTCAAAAGCCCCCGCAAGATCATAACCGAACAGACCCGCCCACAATCCCTTGTCCATCTGGCGAAATCGCTCGGCAAAGCTTGCGAATGCGGAACCGGTCTCTCCGCTTACCACCACGTCGGGACGTGCAAAGATCCGGGCCCGTCCGCTCTGGCCGTCATGCAAGAGAAGCGACAGGCGTTCAGTTTCAAAGCCTGAAAAAGCCGCCAGCGGGTCACGCCAGGGCAGTACCCTGGCAAGCGGCGGCGATACGGTTTCCGACATGGACAGCGTCACCGCTCCAGCCAGCGCGCGCGCAGCGCATCGCGCTCGTCATCGCTGATTTCCAGTGTCTCACGCAGATAGCGGTCCACATCGCCGATCGTGGCAAAGGCCTCGTCCAGCAGGGCGCCATCAACACCCAGGAAAGTGCGCAGCGACGCTTCGTCGACCTGTTTGCCCAGCATGTCCTGCATGCGAGCCTGCACCTTGGGGACCAGGCTGTCATAATCAACAGCGGAATTGGTCAGCTCGTAATCGTCGCGGACGACGTCGTAACCGACACCCAATTCACCCAGGACAAGCGCACAGAAAATCCCCGTGCGGTCCTTGCCGGCCGCACAATGCACCAGGAAACCATTATCGGCCTCACCCGAGGCAAGCGCCTTGAACGCCTCGCGGAACACGACCTGATTGCCCTCTTCCATCGGGATGCGACGATAGGCGGACATCATATAGCCCTTCACCGCCTCGGCAGAGAGATCGCCCTTGCGCATGAACTGAAGATGCGGCGGTTCATCGTGATCATCATGATCTGAATCAATCACCCGCAGTCCCAGCGCCGCGTCCCAGTTGGACGGTTCCAGCGCGCGCTCACGCGGGCGGCGCAGATCGGCAACAACGGCGATGCCCAGGGATTTGAAGAAGTCCCGGTCAGCCTCGGAGGAGCGCGAGAAATGCCCGGACCGGTACAGTCCGTCACGCACGCGAGCACCTTCAAGGCCCTCATAGCCATGGAAACTACGAAAGTTATGGACACCTTCAAGCGGCTTTACACGAGTCATGATGTGGAGGTACGCGAGTGCGCGATCCGGAGCAAGAAAAAGCGTCGCGTTACTCGCCAACATCCTCTGCAGCTGGCTCGATCCCGACGAGCGCCTCGACCTGGGGAATGACGGATCGATAGGTGAAGATCAGCGACCGTTCCTGCGACACCAGCTCCGTGAAGGACAGACGCATGAAGGAGAGCTTGGCCGAGATTTCGCGGATCTCGAAGCTTTCCTCGTTGAAGAAAAAGGCATCGATGATCATTTTCCAGGTCGTCTCGGTTCCCAATTCCTGAACCGAATACAGCCGGGCGACTTCGGACATGATCTCGAAATCCAGCTGATCGAGCGCCCCGGTCTGGCCTGCGTACTCCCAGGCCACATCGGACAGGATGGGCGGGCTGATGCCCATCGGCATGGCCGGCATCACCGTCTCGAAGAGGTTGGCACTGGACGGCAATTCCCCGGACTGGACCTCAGCCTCGATCGCAGTGAGATTTTCCACGATCTGCGCGTGATACTCCGCCGCTGTTTCCAGCGCTTCCAGATTGTCGCGCATCTCGCCCACGATGCGGGTCAGTGCCAGGTTGGCCCGCGTTTCCGCAGCGCGATCAGCCCGCCACTCATTGACGAGGAAACCCAGCACGACCGCAAACACAATCAGCAAGGCCTCTATCGCGGCGCGCGGCAACCAGACCGGAAGGAGATCACGCATGACAGTTACCTGAAGGGCGGTTCGTCGAAACTGCGCAGCTTGCGCGAATGCAGAGCCGAGGCATCATCACGTTTGAGGATTTCGATGGTCTCGATCCCGGCGGCGAGGTGTTCACTCACCGAACGCTGATAGAACAGGTTCGCAGCGCCCGGCAGTTTCAGCTCGCCATGCAGCGGCTTGTCGGAAACACAGAGCAACGTTCCATAGGGCACACGCATGCGCAGGCCATTGGCAGCGATGGTCGCGCTTTCCATGTCCACGGCAATCGCTCGGGACTGGTTGATACGACGGGCCTGGGCGGCGTATCGCAATTCCCAGTTCCGGTCGGCATAGGTCGCCACTGTACCCGTGCGCAGGCGGGATTTGAGATCTTCCTTGCTGTCTCCGCTGACGCTGGCCACAGCGTTCTCCAGGGCGATCTGGATTTCCGCGATCGGCGGGATCGGCACCTCGACCGGGATATCCTCGTCCAGCACTGCATCATAACGCAGATAAGCGTGGGCGAGCACGTAGTCTCCCAGACGCTGGGAGTGGCGCAGGCCACCGCAGTGACCGATCATCAGCCAGCATTGCGGCCGCAGGACTGCCAGGTGGTCTGTGATATTCTTGGCGTTGGATGGACCGACGCCGATATTTACCAGGGTAATCCCCCGTCCGCCCGGTGCCTTCAGGTGATAGGCCGGCATCTGGAAGCGCCGCCAGGGCGCTCCCTCCACAACCGCATGGGCGTTGGGCGTATCCGCATCCACCGTCACATTGCCGGCGGCGGAGAAGCTCTCATAATGATTGTCTTCCTTCAGCTGGCGAATGGCCCAGCTGGTGAAGGCATCAACATAACGATGGTAATTCGTAAACAGGATGAATTGCTGAACATCCTCGTACGGCGTGCCGGTATAGTGACGCAGACGCTGCAGCGAATAATCGACACGCGGAGCGTCGAACAGGCTGAGCGGCCGCGTCTCGCCCGGTGCGCTGGGCTTGAGACCATTGGGTCGGTCATCATCAATCTTGGACAGGTCCGCATACGGGAAGTGGCGCACCAGGTCGGCCGGGCTGGCGGCATTCATGTCCAGATCGTCGGCACCATCCAGGACATAGGAGAACGGGATCTCAGTCGTCGACGGGCCGACCTCGATGGTGATTTCATAGCCATCATTGAGCAGTTCGAGCTGTTCGATCAGATAGTCACGGAACAGCGCCGGATTGGTGATTGTGCTCTCGTAAACGCCCGGATCGGTGAACTTGCCAAAAGCGCGGCTAACCGGAGGCGGCGGGCCGTCCGGCAGATAGCTGACGCGAAGGGCCGGATAAACAAAAGCCCCGGCAGCGCGATCATCGGCGCTTGGCGGGGCTCCTCCGTCCAGGAATATCTTCAGTGCCGTTCGAAGACGGTCGACAGACGCCTGATAGAGCGCATTGAGCTGATCTACGGCGTCCTGGGGTGTGGTCGCAGTTTTAAACTCTGTCATCGCGCACCTCATGCACGAAATCGCGGCGGCGGTAAATGGGTGAAATGCGAGCATGTGGGCTTGGCAGCGCCCCACAACCCGATCAATCTGCCTGCAAACAGGAGCCAACACGTATGAGCCAGATTTTCAGGGATCGGGTCGAGATCTCGATCGAAAACCATATCGCCCATGTCGAGATGATCCGCGAGGACAAGCTCAACGCGCTGGACGGAGATATGTTTGACGCACTGATCGAGGCTGCGGAGTGGCTGGGTGATCAGCAGAGCGTCCGGGTTGCCGTACTCTCCGGTCGCGGACGCATGTTCTGCGCCGGGCTGGACTTCATGAGTTTTGCGGCGATGGCCGGTGATGATCCGGACAAGGCGCTGTCCCTGGAAGAGCGGACCCACGGGCTCTGCAACCGACCGCAATTCGCTGCTTACGCGTGGCATGAATTGCCGGTGCCCGTGATTGCTGCCATTCGTGGCGGTGCGCTTGGCGGCGGACTCCAGGTCGCGCTCGGCGCCGATATGCGTATCGCCGCTGAAGATTCCAGGATCGCAATCGCCGAGACCCAGTGGGGTTTGGTGCCTGACATGTCCGGTTTCGCACTCGCCCGCCGGCTGTTGCGCGATGATGTCCTGCGCCAGCTGACCTATACGGCCCAGCGCATCGACGGTGGCCAAGCCCGCACACTGGGACTGGTCACGGAAACCGCCGAAGACCCGCTGGAACGCGCCTTTGAAATCGCCCGCCAGATCGCCGCGCGCAGCCCGTCCGCCATTCGCGGCTCAAAACGTCTGATCAACGGGCTGGATGACCAGTCTTCCGGCGAAATCCTGCTGGCGGAATCACGCGAACAGCAGGCCGTCATCGGCCAGCCGCACCAGGTCGAGGCTGTGATGTCCAATCTTGAAAAACGCGAGCCTGTTTTCGACTGATCGCGCACTTTGCTTGCGCGCGCCCTGAAAATACATGCCGCCATGCGCAAATGTGTGTTTGGCGTGGTCTCCTGTGGCCTGTATCCACGCCGCTGCCCGATTTTGGCGGGAGAAAGGAGATTACCATGCCCAATTCAAGCAACTGGATCGTTCTCAAATTCGGTGGAACGAGTGTCAAATCCTCTCTGACTGGCAGGTCATCTCCAAACGGATCAAGAAACTCCGCAAGGCGAAGAAACGGGTGCTTGTCGTTCACTCCGCCATTCGCGGTGTGTCCGACGCGCTGGAAGACCTGGTCCGCACCGCCCGTGACGGCGATGGCAGCGAGGCGTTGGCGTTTACCAAGGCCCGGCATATCAAGCTGGCCGACGAGCTGGATCTTAATGGCGAAGCGCTGCTGGCAACCAATTTTGACGAGCTGGACCGGCTTAGCGCCGGCCTGGCGCTGACAGGCGATGCCAGCCCGCGCCTGCATGCACGCATCCTGTGCCAAGGTGAGTTGATGGCGACGACGCTGGGCGCGCCTGGCTCAACCAGATCGGCCGCGATTGCGAATGGCTGGACGCCCGGACTGCGCTGACTGCCCGGCCAGCTGGCGGGATCGCAGGCTATGTCGATGCGGATTGTGAACACGACCCGGACAAAAAACTCCAAAAACGCTTCGATGGCGATGTTGTCCTGACCAGGGATTTATCGCGGGCGTGCGGACGGCGACACCGCCCTGCTCGGCCGTGGAGGTTCCGACACGTCTGCAGCCTATTTTGCCGCCAAGCTGCAGGCTGAACGGCTGGAAATCTGGACCGATGTGCCCGGCTTCTTCTCGGCGGATCCGCGGCTGACGGGCTCCGCGCGCCAGATCAAGGCGCTGAGTTATGACGAGGCCCAGGAGATCGCTTCCATGGGCGCGTCGGTCCTGCACCCGCGCGCCATCGCCCCGGTTCGCAATGCCGGTATCGAGATGGAGATCCGCTGCACGCACAAGCGCAAGATGCCGGGCACGGTGATCAGCGCCACCCCGTCGGAGGATGCGCCGCGTCTGAAAGCCGTTTCGGTCAAGAACGGCGTTCGCCTGATCACGCTGGATACCAGCGGCATGTGGCGGGCGTCCGGCTTCCTGGCCAGGGCGTTCGAGCCCTTTGCGCGGCATGGCGTATCGATCGACCTGGTCTCGACATCGGAAACCAGCGTCACCGTCTCGCTGGATGATGACCCGTCCCTGACGCCAGCCGTTCTGACGGCGCTGGAGGCCGACCTCGCCGAGATCGCCCGCGTCTCGGTGCTGGAAGACTGTGCCGCCGTCAGCCTGGTTGGACGCGGCGTCCGCGCCCTGCTGGCCCAGCTGGCCCGGCGATGGAGGCGTTTCGCACATTATCCGGTGCGCCTGATCTCGCAGGCAGCGAATGATCTCAACTTCACCGTTGTGGTCGATGGCGACCAGGGCAAGCCGCTCTGCCGCAAGCTGCACGACCAGCTGATCCAGCCCAAGCCGCTGGACGAGACCTTCGGTCCCAGCTGGGCGGAGCTCGGCGCGGACAAGACCGCAAAAGCCGATGCGCCGGCCGTCTGGTGGCGCAGCAAACGCGATACCCTGCTCGAGGCCTGCCCCGAGAACGACGCGGTGTACGTCTATGACCGCGATACGGTTCGCGAGCGCTGCGAGGCGATCGCCGGATTGAAGAATCTTGATCGCGGTTTCTATGCGATGAAGGCCAATGGCCATGCCGACATCATCCGCACCGCGGTTGAAGCAGGACTGGGCATTGAGTGTGTCTCCATCAACGAGGTCGAGGCCGCTCGCGCTGTAGCGCCCGCGCTGACACCGGAGCGCATCCTCTTCACGCCCAACTTCGCCCCGCGCGAGGAATATGCCGTCGCGCTGGAGATGGGCATTCACCTGACCCTGGACGGCTTGCACCCGCTGCGGCACTGGCCGGAACTGTTCAAGGGCGCCGGGATCACCCTGCGCATCAATCCCCAGCGCCCGGAAGGCCACCACAAACACGTGCGCACAGCGGGGCCGGAAGCCAAATTCGGCCTGCACCGCGACGAATTGCCGGAAGCCATCGAGCTGGCCCGGACGGCGGGCGCGAAGATCACCGGCCTGCACGTGCATTCCGGCTCGGGCATTTCCGATCCGGAACACTGGCGGCGTGTCGGCATTTTCCTGACCGAGACCGCGCAGGACCTGCCCGACGTGAAAGTGCTCGATCTGGGCGGCGGTCTGGGCGTTGACGAGGCCTCCGGTCCGCGGCGCATCAACACCGACCAACTCGACATCATGCTGGGTGAGCTGAAAACCGCCTATCCCGGGTATGAGTTCTGGCTGGAACCAGGCCGTTATATCAGCGCCGAGGCCGGTGTGTTGCTGGCCCGGGTGACCCAGGTCAAACAGACGCCCGATGCGCGTTTTGTCGGCATCAATACCGGCATGAACTCGCTGATCCGCCCGGCGCTCTATGGTGCCCGCCACGAGATCGTCAATCTCACGCGCCTCGATGAGGATGCGGACATGATCGCCGATATTGTCGGGCCGATCTGCGAAAGCGCCGACCGGCTGGGCGCCCAGCGCCTGCTGCCCGAAACGCGTGAGGGCGATGTCATCCTGATCGGCAATGGCGGTGCCTATGGCCGCGTCATGGCCTCGCGCTACAACATGCGTGAACCCGCCGGTGAGGTGGTGATCTAGCCCAGACAGCGGATATCGGGGCGGACCGGGATGGTTCGCTCCGATTTCCCCCTCGCCTGCCCTGTCAGAGCGGTGTAAGCCGCGCGACATGAGCTCTGAAACTCCTTCTGAAGTAGCGGCCGAAACACCGGCTGACACGCCCCCCGAAGCGGTCAGTCACGGCTCGATTTTCAAGCGGTTCTGGCCGCAGATTTCCGGCACGTTTGCGCTGTTGACGGTCGAGAATGTGCTCGGGGTCGCTGAACCACTCGTGCTGGGCATCGCCATCAACCGACTGGTGGAACAGGACTGGACAGGCCTCGCCTGGCTGGTCGCGCTGGAACTCACCTTCATCATCGTGGGCATTGTCCGGCGCATGTATGACACCCGTGTCTATACCCGCATCTACGCCAGGGTCGGCTCTGACCTGGTTGCGCGGGAACAGGCCAAGGGCTCACCGATCACCCAGGTCAATGCGCGCGCGGACCTGATCAAGGAAGTCGTCGATTTCTTCGAACAGATCCTGCCGCTGTCCCTGACCGCCGGTTTCACCCTGATCGGCTCGCTGGTGATGATCGCCTTTCTGGATTTCCGCGTCTTCGTGGTCGCCACCGTGGCGACCGTGCTGACCGGTCTTGTTTTCTGGATCGCCAGCAGGCGCATCCACACCCTCAACAAGGCGCTCAACAACCAGTATGAACGCCAGATCGAGGTGTTCGAACGCATGCGCGCGTCCAGCCGCAACCGCCACTTCCGGCGGCTGGCCATGTGGCAGGTGCGCCTGTCCGATCTGGAAAGCCTCAATTTCGGCCTGACCTATCTCTTCCTGATCGCCGCCATGCTGTTTGGTATTTATGACGCGGTCACCCGCCTGGATGCGCCGATCGGGACAGTGTTCGCACTAATGACCTATCTCTTCCAGTTCGTGCAGAGCGTTGTGGCCCTGCCGATCACCTACCAGCAAGGTATCCGCACATCGGAGATCACCCAGAGGGTCTCGGACTAGGGGGACGGCGCAGAAAACGGTCCCGATAGCGCGCGGTCTTTACCCCCGGCACGGTGATGTCAGCCATTTTGGGGGTGACCATGTTTTCCGTTTCCATCACCAGCGCGCTGCTTGCGCTAGCCACGCTCAGCTAGGATACCCAGCTCGCGGATCTGCGTGAGCGCGGCTCTGTCGTCGCGCACCGCGAAGCTCTTGTCGGGAGCGACGCGCAGGGTTTCGAGCGGGTGTGGTCAGATGCCATGTTCAGCCAGGATCACACCGCCCTCGCCCGCTTCCTCTCCCAGGCTGACACGCTTGACGACGCGGCACGCGCGGCAGGGTTCTACCTGCTTAAGGAACGCCTCCAGCTGGGCACCCATTACGCCGAGGCCCTGAAGGCTCTAGAGGCCAGCCTTACTGCAGACCCCGGCCAGGACCGGGCTGACGAAATCGCCCTGCTGGCCATCGCCGCAAACCAGCCGGCCATGTCCCGTACCGGTGCCAGCGGCACAACACTTCCAACCCGTATTGACCGCATCAACCAGCTGCGCGCCGATATCACCATGGCTGGTGGTACCTCAGTGCCGGCCATCCTGGACACCGGGGCCGAGATCAATGTGGTCATGACCTAAATCGCCCGGGAACAGGGTTTTGAATTCCTCGACGGAACGGTCAATGTCGGCACCACAACAGCTCCCGTCGAAGGCGAACTGGCCATGGCATCCCGCATCGCGATGGGAGAGATGGTCTTCCATGACGTGCTCTTCCTGGTTTTGCCGGACGAGATGCTGACCTTCATCAATAGCGAATACACGCTGGACATGATCATTGGCCTGCCGGTCTTTGCCGCAGCTGAACAGGTGGAGTGGACCGACCAGGGCCAGGGCCTGCGCCTGGGTGACCATGTCACCCGCCTGCCGGACAGCGCCGACAGCCTGTTCTGGCACGGCAGCGGTATCGGCCTGGCGGCCCGTATTCACGGCATCTACCGTGGCACCCATTTCGACAGCGGTGCCTCGCGCTCCCAGCTGCGCCCGGACATATTGCGCCATCTCAGCGACGCAGAGCAGGCACAGCTGGAAGACCGGTCCGAAACCGTCACCGGCATCGGCGGCACCGAAACCCGCCAGGCCTGGCGCGCCAGCAACATCACGCTGGGCCTGGGTGGCGGTCCGGTCCTGTTCGAACAGATCGACATCATCGCCGACGAGGAAAACGCCCTGGGCGACATTGCCATGATCGGCAACAACATCATCCGCCGCAACACATCCTTCGCCCTCGACTTTGAAAGCATGCATTATCAGGTGGTGCTGGCGAGGGAGTAGTGGCTACGCCTTTATCTCGTCGCATTGCACGCGCTAGAATTGCGGCATGCGGGGGATAGATGCGTAGATTTGCAGGATTGGTAGTGGCTGGTCTTTGTCTGGCTGGGGCGAGCGTTGGTAGTGTTCCAGAGCTTGCAGCAGCTCAGGAGCCCGGGCCGGAAACCATTTCGGAATTCGTCAACCGTTCTGCTCTTGCCACAGAGGCTGGACGGGCCATTCAGCAAGAAATCGATCAGCTGGATGATCAACAAACTGATGCCCTTCTTGCCTCTCGGGTTGATTCACGGTCGATCGCCTGGTCACAGACACTGATAGCCGAATACGACAGAATCATCGCCGCGCAGGAAGTCATGCTGGAGCTGGCTCGGTCGAAGCATGCGGAGTACCGGGCCGCGCGTGACCAACAAGATACGGCGGTGATTGCACTCTTGGACCTCATCAGCAACCGGCTGCCAGTCGATGCTGGTTCGACCCCGGGCGAAGTTTCGAGGACTGATAGAGTGTCGCTTTTCCGGCACATGATCGAGGACCCGCAGATCGCCCGCGCCGACCTCCTGGTTCAGCTCCACAACGAGGTTCTGAATGAGCTCAACCGAGGACGGAGTCGCCAACAGAACCGGCTCGGTCATTTCCCGGATAATTGGACCGATCCGGTGGTCGCCAGCCTGCCCGGTGCTTCTGCGGCCGAAGGTCTGCACCGCGAAATCGTTTCTCCAGACCTTGAGGAGCAACCGATCAATTTCTTCCTCCGGTTCGAATACGACCAGGCCATCGAGACTTTTGATGATGCGATCGAGCTCCTCGCAGAAATGAATCCCACTCCGCAGCCGCCACAGTTTCCGCGCGAGCGTCCGGTCTGCGCGACACAGGGCTGTCCGGAACAATCACCGAGCGTCCTAGCCAGTCTCCGCTGGTCACCTTTCTTGTCCTACCAGGGGTATCGACACCTCCAGACCTCTGAGTCTCGCACGATCTCTTCAGTCGAACTGTCACGAACGGGCCGTCCGGCGGTTCATGGTGAGGCCGCGGATCTGCTGGATCAGCTTGATGACGCGCTCACTGAATACGCGAACGAAGCACAGGTGAGACAAACCGAGCGGCTTGCCGAGCGGAGAACCTTAGCGAGCCGCCAACAACTCGCGGCGTCGGAAGCTGAAAACCGGGCTGAAACGATGCAGCGATCCCTTACCTCGCGGCGGGCCCTCGCCATGGACAACCAGTCGGAATTGCGCATCCTCCAGAGCGAGACGCTCGCACTGGCCGATGAAGTTGCACCGTTCCTCGCTATACATCGACAGATCGAAAGCGATCTGCCGGTCTGGGCGGCGACCTCATTTGCCCCACAACGTATCAATGTCTCAAGAGATGCTCATCGGCACGGCATGTTTCCAGATCTGACTGACCTCCTTTATCCAGCCACCCGCCTGCTTTCAATGGTGAACGCTCAGGCGCACATCGTGCGTTTTCACGATGATGTCAGGTTCGCGAATGAGGTTCGCCGCATCGAGATCATCGTCTTTGGAGATCTGCAGGCCATCGGTCGCGAAGGCGATCGCTTTATCTTGCTGGATGTCGGACGTCGCCTGACCGCAACCGATTACGAATTCACACCAGAAGAAGTCGCGATGCTGGAGTTTTACTGGGAGACGCCACCTTCAGCTTCGGCACCCGTACCGGTCTTCGATCATAATGTTCCGCCGATCGACATTTCGGTAGAGGGCAGCCCAGTCGGAGCGGCCCTCACTCAATGGCGTCAGTGCCTTCGAAGAAACTCCACCGAGGTCTGCAGGTCTCGCTTCCTCAACTAGACATTCCACCACCGGGCAAATCAGCTCTTCCTACGCGGAACCATCTCGGAGGGTGCGATGAAGATTGTCACGACGATCCTGGCGCTGACCGTGTCGGTGATCGCCATTGGTGGGGCCGGGACGATTTATCTGGATTATCTGGATGCCAGGAGCTTCGAGCGGATGCGCGAAGCCTGTGCGCCCGGGGCGGTGATTTCCTATCAGCGCGACAGGCTTGGCAGCATGGTCACGATCAATTGCGAGCATGATCTTCCGCAGACCACGCAATAAAATGGGCGACCCAGCTCGCTTCTTTCCTCCCCGAAAGTAGATCGCTGGATCGCCCGCAACTCGACGCCGAAGCGGAGTTGATCAGTCGGCCAGAGCGTCTTCGCTCTGCTTGGTTTTCATTTGGTCAAACATGGACCAGACGCCGTCATTACCATGCCAGTCACCCTGTGTCGCGCCTTTTGAATATTCGGTCGCGCGGGCTTCGAAGAAATTGGCATGCTCGACACCGTTGAGGATCTCCGTAAGCCACGGAAGCGGATGCTCCTTCACGCCATAGATAGGCGGCAGTTTGAGCTGGCCGAGGCGCCAGTCGGCGATATAGCGGATGTATTGCTTGATATCGTCCGGCGTCATGCCCTCGACATCACCCATCTCGAAGGCGAGATCGATGAACTTGTCTTCCATGCGGACAACCGTCTTGCAGCACTCGACAATGTCGTCCTTGACCTCTTGCGTCAGCGCGCCGGTCTCTTCGGCAAAGGCGTGGAAGAGCTTGATCATGCCCTCGCAGTGCAGGCTCTCATCGCGGATCGACCAGGTGACGATCTGGCCCATGCCCTTCATCTTGTTGAGGCGCGGGAAATTCATCAGCATGGCGAAGGAAGCAAACAGCTGCAGACCTTCGGTGAAGGCGCCGAACATGGCCACAGTACGCAGGATGTCAGCTTCGCTCTCAACACCGAATTCCTGCATGTAATTGTGTTTGTCCGCCATGGCCTCGTATTCCATGAAAGCGGAGAATTCGCTGTCCGGCATGCCGATCGTCTCGAGCAGCAGCGCATAGGCGGCGATATGGATCGTCTCCATGTTGGAGAAGGATGACAGCATCATCTTCACTTCCGTCGGACGGAAGACGCGGCTGTAGCGCTCCATATAGTTGTCGTTCACCTCAACATCGGACTGGGTGAAGAAGCGGAAGATCTGCGTCAGCAGATTGCGTTCCTGGTCATTGAGCTTGGTTGCCCAGTCCTTGCAGTCCTCACCGAGCGGAACCTCTTCCGGCATCCAGTGAACCTGTTGCTGCTTTTTCCAGAAATCATACGCCCACGGATAGCGGAACGGCTTGTAGGAATGGCTGGACGTCAAAAGGCCCGGCAGGTCGGAAGCAGCGGTCATGGAAACACCTCGGTCGGAATCAAAACGGCTGAGCCGCTCAATATCTATATATTGTGGTAAACGCGGGGTTTACGTCTAGCCCTAGTGTGCAAAGGGTAGGGTTTTCCACAGACTGCTCCACAGGATTCAGCGCCTAATCAACCTCAGTGACACGTAGTTCGGACTGTGCACGCAGCACACCTGCCCGCATCACATGGGTCAGGGAGCGGAAATTGCGAACATCCTCGCGCGGGTCCTGCGACAGGATGATCAAATCGGCGGCCATGCCTTCCTCGATCTGGCCAAATTCATCTTGTCGTCCCATGGCAATGGCCCCGCCGCGGGTCGACATCTCGATCACTGCCTCCGGATTGAGTCCGGCTGCCTGCATCATCTCCATCTCGCGATAGATCGACGGACCACGCAACGTCATCGGATCGCCGGCATCCGTCGCGGTGGCAATACGTCCGCCCGCTTCATACACCGCCACGAGATTTCGTTGCATGAGGGCGATTTCCGCACCATTGGCCTCGAGGCTGCGATAGGCCCAGGCCGGTGTCAGCGCCGGGTTGAGATTTGCTTGCAATTCTTCCGGTGAATTGATGCGCGTGCGGATCGCATCGTCAACACAACCATTGGGATCATCAACAGGTGCGGCAGCAGCGAAAGTGACACTGGCAAGCGCTCGGCTCCAGTTAGACCCAGCCTGCAAGGTTGGCACGTAGACCGCTTCATTACGGGTCAACAGCTCCAGGAATTCTTCATCGACCGGCTGATCAGAAACCGAATGAACCAGCATCTGGGCCCCGGCACGCAGGGCCAGCTTTGCTTCACGCAAGGAGGTCGCGTGGACAATCATCGGCAGACCCGCCTCGTCCGCCGCAGCACCAATTTCCATCAACAGCGCATCCAGGCGTTCGCGCTGCGCCGGGCGCGGCACGAGATACCAGACCTTCACCGCCTCTGCGCCAATCTGCTGCAGGTACCGCACCTGTTCGCGAACACCATCGATGCATTACATCGGCAGGAATAACGGCTGATCGGCCGCGCCCTCTCCCAGAAAGAACCGGTTGCGGGCACTGGCATGCGTGATCAGCGGACCTGCTGCCCGGACATGGACACGGTCCGGGCGATCGGTGTCCGTTGCATGCTCGCCTGTTACGGTCCAGGCCTGACCACCAACATCATAGACAGCGGTGATCCCTGAGCACAGGTATGCCGCGTGCCAGCGGTCGGGATTCCGGCGCAACTCGCCAACTGTTTCGGCATACGGATGCACGTCGGGGGCCAGCAGGCCATCGGGGCGCCCGTCCAGCCACCCGGTCTGGGCAAAATGCACATGCGCGTCCACCAGGCCTGGCGTGATGAACCGCCCATCCAGGTCGATAATGTCCGCATCTTCCGGGTATTCACACGCTTCGGGCTCGCCCACGCATTGGATCCGACTATCCCGGACCACAATACTGGCGCGCTCGATCCAGTAATCACCATTGATGACTGTGGCGCCCGATAAGACTACCGGATCAGCATCCTGCGACTGCGCCAAAGCGGGTTGCGAAAAAGCCAAGACGAGACAGGACAGAAGCGAATGTTTCATGACATTCCTCCCAGAGCTGCCTGCTTGAAACCAAGAGTGACCCAAGGTCACCGACAGCGCTACCAGCGCCAGTTCAGAGTGACCGCGCCAAATTCCTCGGATTCCTCGAAGGCAGTGACACCGGCCACATGCTGGTATTCGCGGCGAACATAGGCAACAGAAAGATCCGCATCGCCAAACCGCACCGCCACTCCGGCCTGGGCATCGCCGATAACCTCGCGGCGGGTCAGAGCCATAGCACTGTCGAAATTGGCACCCTCGCTCGGATTGTACAGCAGGGCCCGGCGATCAGCGCCTGCGAACATGTACCAGCGCGGTTCGCCCTGCAGCGAATTGCCCAGGTGCTGGCCGACACGCAGTTCAGCGCCTGCACCGGCTGCCGTGCCGTCATTGCCCAGACTGACTCCGGCCCGCGGGATGATGCTGACATCCAGCTCATCGGAACCGCCGTAGGAATCAAAGGAGCGCTGATAGGCCAACGCGACCGTTGTCTCGTCCCGCTCGGGCTCGAAGACCAATGGAGAGCGGTTATCCGCCGTGATGGCGAGCAGGTCAAAGGCCACATCGCCTGTGTCATCATCGAGCACAGCCACGCTCAGCTCACCGGCAGGGCCCAGATCGATCGTTGTCGCATGAGGCAGTGTCGACGCCGCAAAGGCATTCTGGCCAGCGATATCGGCATCCAGCGATAGCGCTGTGCGGGCAATATTCGCCGCCGACGCGGATAAGGGCCGAATTTCACCTTCTGCCGCCAGGTTGGCCTGGATAAGGGCAGAAGGATTCTCCCACTCAACAGCCTGCCCGGGTGTCATCAATACATAAGACACTCCGGAAAGCGCGATAAGCGTCGCCAAAGTCAGTTCTGACTTTCGTCCCATACGCATCAAACTCTCTCCCTGAGCGAATTCTCGCAAAGCGTGAATGTATTTGCATCAGGATTCGCCCAAGAAGCGAAATGGTTAATATCCATTCCCGGTGGTGCCGAAAAAAAGAAAAAGCCCGGGTTGCGCAACCCGGGCTTCTTGCTTGGCGTCATTTCAGTTGATCGCGCTTACTGACAGGCGAGGCACTCCTCGTAATCGGTCGGCGCGGCATCCGCCATGGACTGCTCGGCTTCGGACTTGCTTTCCGAACCGGCATAGGCAGCACGCTGGACCGACTTGGAGCGGCAGTAATAAAGCGACTTGATGCCCTTTTCCCAGGCCGACCAGTGCAGCATGTGCAGGTCCCATTTATCGATATCGCCCGGCAGGAAGATGTTGAGCGACTGGGACTGGCAGACAAACGGCGTGCGATCAGCAGCATGTTCAATGACCCAGCGCTGGTCGATCTCAAAGGCGGTCCGGAACAGCGCCTTTTCGTGCTCGTCCAGCTCCTCGATGTGCTGTACGGACCCTTCATGTTCCAGGATCGTGGCCCAGACACCCGGCGTATTGAGACCCTTGGCCTCGAGCGCGGCTTCCAGCTGCGGGTTCTTGACCGTGGTGGAGCCGGACAGGGTCTTGTGTGTGTAAACATTGGCCGGGATCGGCTCGATGCCGGCAGAGACACCGCCACAGATGATGGAGATGGACGCTGTCGGCGCGATGGCCAGCTTGTGGGAGAAACGCGCCTTGACACCGCTTGCCGCCGCATCCGGGCACGCACCACGCTCATCGGCCAGCTTGACCGAAGCCGCATCAGCCTGCTGGCGGATATGCTTGAACAGCTTCATGTTCCAGGACTTGGCCATGGCACTTTCAAACGGCGCATTCATCTGCTGCAGGAAAGTGTGCATGCCCATCAGGCCGAGACCGACAGAACGCTCCTGGATAGCGGAATAGACCGCGCGGTCCATTTCTTCCGGTGCCCGCTGGATGAAGTCTTCAAGGACGTTGTCGAGGAAACGGAAAATGTCCTCGATGAAGGTCTCGTCGTCCTTCCACTCCAGATATTTGGCAGCGTTGAGCGACGACAGGCAGCAAACCGCCGTGCGCTCTTCACCATTCTGGTCATAACCGGTCGGCAACATGATCTCGGCGCACAGGTTGGACTGACGCACTTTCAGGCCCAGCTTGCGCTGGTGAGCCGGAAGCGCGTTGTTCACCGTGTCGGAATAGATGATGTAGGGCTCGCCGGTCTGCAGGCGCAGCTCGAGGATCTTCTGCCACAGCTTGCGGGCATTGATCGTTTTAACCACATCACCCGTTTTCGGGGATTTCAGCTCGAACTCGCCATCATCACGCACAGCTTCCATGAAAGCGTCGGAAATGTTGAGACCATGGTGCAGGTTCAGGGACTTGCGGTTGAAATCGCCGGACGGTTTGCGGATCTCCAGGAATTCCTCGATTTCCGGGTGGTGCACGTCCAGGTAAACGGCAGCGGAACCGCGGCGCAGTGAGCCCTGGGAAATCGCCAGCGTCAGGCTGTCCATGACGCGGATGAAGGGAATGATGCCGGAAGTCTGGCCAACATCACCGATTTTCTCGCCGATGGAGCGAACATCGCCCCAATAGGTGCCGATTCCGCCGCCATTGGACGCGAGCCAGACATTCTCGGTCCAGGTGCCAACAATATCGTCCAGGCTGTCACCGACAGAGTTCAGGAAACAGGAGATCGGCAGACCACGGTCGGCGCCACCATTGGACAGGACCGGCGTGGCCGGCATGAACCAGAGATTGGAGATGTAGTCATAAAGACGCTGGGCATGCTCGGCGTCATCGGCATAGGCCGTGGCGACACGCGCAAACATGTCCTGGTAGGACTCGCCGGGCAGCAGGTAACGATCTTCCAGCGTCTTCTTGCCGAAATCCGTCAACAGCGCGTCACGCGAACGATCAACCTTGACGCCCTCGACCACACGCAGGTGGGAGGCCTCATTGGCCCTCGGTTTGCCACGACGAGACGAAGCACGCTCAACCTGATCTTCGTCAACAATACGAGTGGTGGCTGTATCCAGAGGTGTCATGCGGTTTTGCTCCCCAAACCCAGAGTCAAAAATGTCCTGTTCGCGCAAAATATGCTTGCGCGGCGTACAAACCCGAATAGGTCGAAAAATCTGTATAGTGTGCCGCTGTGTCCAGCTGACCCAACATATAGTGGCTCACCCCGAAAAGCCGGTCAACGGCCAGAACAGTCTTTGGGCTGATTTTTTGGTAAACAAGTTCTTAACCGCAGACAGGCCGTGTCACACCGCGTTAAGGGGCGTGACAGGCCTGTGAGACAAGGGTTAAGCGGCGTTAACCGAGCCTCATGAAAGGTTAAGAAGCTCCGGATCCCCGCCTTGCGCAGAGATGTTGATCGTGACCGTTTTCTCGCCCGCAAAACGGTGCAAATAATGCGGGCCTCCGGCCTTGGGACCCGTGCCAGACAAGCCCTCTCCGCCGAACGGCTGAACGCCGACAACAGCGCCGATCATGTTGCGATTCACGTACACATTGCCGGCCGGAACGATCGACTGAATTTGCCTGTGGAAAGACTCCAGACGGGAGTGAATGCCCAGCGTCAGACCATAACCCTTGGCTGCAAGAGCCGCGGCAATCGCGGGGAGGTCCTTGCGCTTGTAACGATACACATGCAGCACCGGACCAAAGACCTCGCGCTCGAGAAGATCCAGCGAGGGCAGCTCCACAAGGGCCGGACCAAAGAAACTGCCATGCTCTCCTGCCATACCGGTGTCGAGCTGTTTGATGACCGTGGCCTCACGCGTCATGCGCTCCATGTGTGATTCGAGAATCGCCAGGGCTTCCTCATCGATGACCGGACCGACATCCGTCATCACTTCAGACGGGTTACCCAAGCCCAGCTCATCCATGGCGCCGCACAGGCCTTCCACAAAATCATCCGCCGTATCTTCGGGCAGGAAAATGATTCGCAGGGCCGAACAGCGCTGTCCGGCCGAACCGAAAGCAGACATGACGGCGTCATCGACAACCTGTTCCTTCAGGGCGGTCGTATCGACAAACATGCCATTGAGCCCGCCGGTCTCCGCGATCAGCGGCGCAATGGCCGTGTCACGCGCCGCCAGCGAACGGTTGATCAGCCGGGCGACTTCCGTGGATCCGGTAAACGCCACACCGGCCGTGCGGTCATCACGCGTCAAGGCAGCCCCCACCGTCTCGCCGGTGCCCGGCAGCAGCTGCAGTACCTCGGCCGGCAGGCCAGCCTCCTGGAACAGCTTCACGGCTTCACATGCGATGACGGGTGTCTGCTCTGCCGGCTTTGCCAGCACCGTATTGCCCGCGGCCAGCGCCGCAGCGACCTGGCCGGCAAAGATCGCCAGCGGGAAGTTCCAAGGGCTGATACAGACAAAGACACCGCGCCCCTGCAGGCCGAGATGATTGGTCTCGCCCGCCGGACCGGGCAGACGCTCTGCCCCGGTGAACTCGCGTTCGGCCTGGGCGCCGTAGAAACAACAGAAATCGACGGCTTCGCGAACTTCCGCGATCCCGTCCGGGATATTCTTGCCCGCCTCGCGCGACATCAGCGCAATCAGGCGGTCCATATTCTTCTCCATGGCATCACCCATGGCCCGCAGGATGGCACCACGCGTGGCGCCGCCGGCCGCGTTCCAGGACGGGTAGGCTGCGGCAGCGGACTTGAAGGCCGCATCCACATCCGCCTCGCTGGCCTGGACCACATTGCCAACATGCTGGCTGCGATCGACCGGGCTCATCAATGCCTCGACCTCGCCGGTAAGCATGCGACCGTCAATCATGGGACCTGCGCTGATCGGCAGCTCGGCCTGAAGATCGGTCATGGCCTTCGCCAGGCGCTGCTGGACTGCCAGCTGGCTGATGTCCACGCCCACCGAATTCGCGCGCTCCTCGCCATAAAGGTCGTCGGGCAGCGGAATCTGCGGATGACGGTCAATACCTGCGGCCTTGTCGAACGGGCCGCGGGCCACGTCCTCAACCGGCACCGCGTCATCCAGGAAAGAATGGACAAAAGAGGTGTTCGCACCATTCTCCAGCAGGCGGCGCACCAGATAGGGCAGCAGGTCTTCGTGACTGCCCACGGGCGCATAGACCCGAACCGTGCGTTCGCCGTGCGCCTCGTGCGAGGCCGCATAGAGCGGTTCGCCCATGCCGTGCAGACGCTGGAATTCATATGCCTCGACACCCGCCTGGCTGGCCAGTTCCCGGACCGAGGCCAGCGTGTGCGCATTATGCGTCGCGAACTGGGAATAGATCTCCTTTGGCGCGGCCAGCATGCGCTTGGCGCAGACCAGATAGTGCAGATCCGTCGCCGTCTTGGTCGTCCAGACCGGGAAGTCCGGCCAGCCCATCTGGTGGCCGAACTTGATCTCGGTATCCCAGTAGGCGCCTTTCACAAGGCGCACGAGAAAACGCCGTCCGCTCTGTTTCGCCAGTTCGACCAGACCATCAATCACGGCACCGGCACGTTTCTGATAGGCCTGCACCGCCAGACCTAGCCCATTCCAGCCGCGCAGGGACGGGTCCCGCGCGAGGCGATCAAGGATTTTCAGCGAAATGACCAGGCGATCGGATTCCTCAGCATCAATGCAAAAGCCGATATCATGCGCCTTGGCTGCCCGTGCCTGTTCCAGCACCATCGGGTAAAGCTCGTCCATGACGCGCTCTTGCTTGATGGCGAGATAGCTGGCGTTCAGCGCGGAGAGTTTCACGGATACGCCGTGCACCTGTTCGATTGGACCTTCACCACGCGAGGCACCGACGACCTCGATCGCATCAAGATAACGCTGGTGATATCGCTGGGCGTCAGCGGCGGTACGCGCGCCCTCACCCAGCATGTCAAAGGAACCGATTTCCTTGTGTTTGCCCGCCCGCTTGAGCGCGGCAGAGATCGTGCGTCCAAGCACGAATTGCTCGCCCATGATTCGCATGGCCTGCATGGTGGCCGCTCGGATGACCGGTTCACCGGCGCGGGCCGTCAGCTTTTTCAGATAAACGCCCGGATTCTGACGTGCCTCAGGATCCACATCGATGATCTTGCCGGTCAGCATCAGGCCGAGCGTGGAAGCATTGACCAGCCAGTTCTCCGACTTGCCGGCATGTTCACCCCACTCACCTGTCGAGATCTTCTCGGCAATCAGCTTGTCCGCCGTCGCGCCATCGGGCACGCGCAGCAGCGCCTCGGCCAGACACATCAGAGCCAGGCCTTCCTTGTTGGACAGGCCGAATTCCTGGAGGAAGGATTCCATCAGGCCACGCGTGCGTGTCGACGCACGGGCGCGCTTCACCAGATCAATCGCATCATCACGGACCTTGTCACGCGTCTGATCGGAAAAGCCGATCTGCTCGACAAGGCTCTGTACCAGCTCGCTCTCATTGGCGAACTTCAAATGGTCAATTTCATCCCATTCAATGGAATTCCGGGCCTGAACATTCATGGCACAAACCTTCTATTGGATCCAAAATTTCGGAGCGGACATTGCTCCCGCAAACGCCGCTTCGCAAGCCCAGTGTGCTGTTGCACTTCGCGATTGTGCACGAATGCGCTAAGACGCATGCAGACAGTAAGGATTTTCACCGCCTCGGGCGGCTGAAAAGCAGAGGAAATTGATGAGCAAAACCGCTGACCTCGCGAGTAATATCGTCACCACCAACGGCCCGGACGCCGAAGACAGCAATGAACGCCCGCAGCGTATCATGCTGGTGACCGATGCCTGGGAACCGCAGATGAATGGTGTGGTTCGCACCCTTTCCCGCACCGTCGCCGAGCTGCGCGAGATGGGTCGCGAAGTCGAGGTGATCCATCCTGGGCTGGGTTACAAGACCATGCCACTGCCGACTTATCCGGAGATCCAGCTGGCCATGGGCGCCCGCAAGGACATCGCCCGCCGCTTCACCGAGTTCGAGCCGGAAGCCATCCACATCGCGACCGAGGGCCCGCTCGGCCTGGCGGCGCGCCGCATCTGCGTGAAGTGGAAACTGCCCTTCACCACCAGCTATCACACCAAATTCCCCGAATATGTGAACGCGCGCTTCGGCTTCATCCCGCTGTCTGCCGGTTACGCCTTCATGCGCTGGTTCCACAATGCCGGTGGCCGCATGATGGTGACGACGCCGTCCATGCGCGATGATCTGACCAAGCGCGGTTTCAACAATCTGACGCCGTGGGCGCGGGGCGTGGACATCGAGCTCTTCAACCCGGCCAAGCGCATGATGAATGGCGAGGATGTCTTTGCCGGCCTCGAGCGCCCGGTCTGGGTCAATGTCGGCCGGGTTGCGGTTGAGAAGAATATCGAGACCTTCCTGGAAACCGACCTGCCGGGCACCAAGGTCATCGTCGGTGACGGCCCCCAGATGGAAGAGCTGAAGGCGAAATATCCCGACGCTGTCTTCACCGGCCCGAAATTCGGTGACGAGCTGGCCCGCCACTTTGCCGATGCGGATGTCTTTGTCTTCCCGAGCTGGACTGACACTTTCGGCCTGGTGAATCTGGAAGCGATGGCCTGTGGCACCCCGGTCGCGGCCTTCCCGGCTCACGGCCCCAAAGACATCATCCCCGGCTCCGGTGGCGGCTTCATCAATGAAGACCTGCGGCAGGCCTGCATGGACTGTCTGGAAATCGACCGCGCTGCGCCGCGGGCGCACGCGGAAAAACACTCCTGGACCCAGTGCGCACTGGACTTCCTGGACAATCTGAAACCGCATCCCAAGCCGGAACGCCGGCGGTTCTGGAAACGCCTGCGCGGCCAGAAGTCGATCGATAGCTAGGCACGATCAATACGTCCAAATGAAAACAGGCCGGACAATGTCCGGCCTGTTTTTTGTCTGGCTGTGAGCCCCGGTCAGACCAGGCGCTTGCGCAACATCTGGGACATGACATCGATCAGGCTGACGGCGATGACAATGACCAGGACGATCGCTGCCGTACGCTGATAGTCAAAGGCACGCACCGCCTCGAACAGGATCTGGCCGATACCACCGGCACCGATGAGACCGAGAACCGTCGCCGAGCGGGCGTTGGACTCGAAACGGTAAAGACCAAAAGACGTCCACAGGGGTGCCACCTGGGGAATGATCGCCCAGATCACCTCGTGCAGAGGCCGCGCGCCCGTGGCCCGGATCCCTTCAACAGGCCCGTTATCGATCGCTTCCACCGCTTCAGAGAAGAGCTTGGCCAGGACACCGGTGGTGTGCACCGCCAGCGCCATCACACCGGCCAGAGGCCCCAGTCCTACAGCGGCGATGAAGACCAGCGCGATGATCAGCTCATTGATTGAACGGAAGACGTCCATCAGGCGGCGCACCGGCTGCACGACCCACAGAGGCGCCACATTACGCGCACTCAGAAGACCGAACGGAATGGCGGCGATCACGGAGATAAACGTACCCCAGATCGCGATCTGGACGGTGACGATCATCTGCGGCATGGCCTCGGCAATGCCCGCGCTCAACTCGTCCCAATAGTGCGACCGCGACGCGGCGTCGGTGATATCCGTCGGGAAGAAACCGGCGATGAACTCGCCCATGTCATTGGCGTTTTCCACCAGCAGGTAGGAACGGTCCATGTCCGAGGAGTCAAAGCTCCACACCAGAACCACGACAATGCCCACAACAATGCCGACATTGGCCAGGCGTTCGCTCAGCGGCGTGCGCGGTCCGGGTCCGCGCGGCGCAGTCGCGAACAACAGCAAGGTCAGCAGCACCAGGGTCCCACCGAAGGCCAGTACGGACTGGGCGTTCACCAGCGAGGTTTGCGTTTCAGCATCGCCCGGCTCGCCCGTATCCGCACCTTCAACGCTGGAAGCAAGACTGACGAGACCGGAATTGCCGGCCTCGACCTGGGCCAAGCGTTCTTCCAGCTCGGCGACACGTTCCGCGCGCTCAGCCGGGGTCAGGTCGGGATCATTACGCGCGGCAGTCAGGTCCCGCACGATTTCCAGCTGTACGATGGGATCGAGGTGCGCATTGGACGACGGCAGGAATGTACCAAAGAGCAGTGGCGTCAGTACATCGCGCGCGGCCTGGACCTCTTCCGGTGTGCCCATGCGACCGTAATTCATGAAGAAGTATTGCAGGCGCTGCTTGACTTCATCATCCAGGTCAGACCGCCAGATGATCGGATCGGTCTGGATCATCGGCGAACGCCAGATCTCGCGCAGCTGGGCTGCCACGTCCGGACGGGAGCGGCGCAGGACCAGCATGTTGGTGGAGTTATTGGCAGCAACGTCGACCAGCTCATTGGCAACAGCAAGAGCATTGGCCTCGTGGCTGGCATTGCGCACGGAACCGAAACACTCGGCCGGGTCGATACCACGCGGCGCAAAGATGAAGGCCGACGGCACCAGATAGCCCGACGTGGAGTTGGGATCGCCCAGGCCGAAATCAATCGACCCGTCACAGGTCAGGATGTCCTCAACCGACTGGATCGGACTGTCTACCGGCACCAGCAAGATGGAGTAATACCCCTCACCGCCATCCGGATAGGTCGATTTAGCGAACACTTCGCCATCAGCGAGGCGCACGGCCTGCAGGCCGGAGAAGTTGGAAAACCAGCCGACCTGGATGCTGTCATATCGCATCGCCTGGATCATGCCGGCATAGTCGGACGCATAGTAGGGCTGCACGTCATAACCGGTCCATTCCGACATCGCCTCGATGAAGGGACGCCAGTTGGTCTCACGCGTGCTGGTGGATTCGGTGGCAATGATGCCGAAATTGATTGTGCGCCGTTCGCCCGGCAGCTCCGCGCGCGTTTCCGGTGTGTCGGTTACGACTTCGGAACAAGCCGCCAGCAGGAGTGTGACCAGAGCAAGCAGTCTGAAAAGGATAGAATTGACACGCATCACGCGTCCTCCTCGGCGCCGTAGAAGGCAGCCTCGTATTCGGTACCGTAGATCTCGATGAGCTTTTCCTGGGTGAGCGCGTCACGCGGGCCGTCATAGACGATCTGGCCGGCATTGAGGGCGACGATGCGATCACAGAACTCACGTGCATAACCGATCTGGTGCAGCGTCACGACAACCGTCAGGCCATCCCGCTCATTCAGTTCGGCCAGCAGCTCCATCACCTTGCGGGCGGAAACCGGGTCCAGCGAGGCAATCGGTTCGTCGGCAAACAGCATTTCCGCGCCCTGAACCAGGCCCCGGGCGATGGCGCCGCGCTGTTGCTGGCCACCGGACAGGTTGGACGCGCGGCGACCGGCAAAATCAGCGATACCGACACGCTCCAGCGCATCCATCGCCTTCTGCTTGGTCTCGTTGGGGAAAATCCCCAGCGCGCCGCGCCACAGGGAAATCTGCCCCAGCGCGCCCAGCAGGACGTTGCGGAACAGGGTCAGGCGACCAACCAGATTGAATTGCTGGAAAATAAAGCCGAGCCGCGCGCGATACTGACGCACGGAAGAGGACAGCTTGCCCTTTTCCTGCATGCGCTGGCCGAGCACGTGGACCGGGCCGGAATTGCGGTCCGCGACCTGCAGACCCGCGGCCACACGCAGCAAGGTCGACTTGCCGGATCCTGACGGACCGATCAGTGCGACCATCTCGCCCGGATCAATTGTCAGCGATACATCATCCAGAGCCTTCGTCTCGCCGAAGGTCATCCGCAGATTTTCTGCCTTGAGAGCTGTCTCCCGATCGGGCATCCAATCCTCCCCCTACATCACGTTTCGAAACTGGCGTATGCGTATGATGTAGCAATGACAAGGGCTTTGTATGCTCATCCTTCTCCTGAGCGCTGTTTTATTGATCTGTCTGGCAGTTCTGGCACACATTGATGCCCTGACCTATCGCCTGCCGGACGCCATCACCCTGCCACTGATTCCCGCCGGCCTGATCGCCAACATCCTTGTTTTTGATCGTCTTCTACCCGCACTTATAGGCGCAGCGCTGGGATATCTGGGCCTTGTAGGACTGGAGATCGCCTACAAACACCTGCGCGGTCGCGACGGGCTGGGGCGCGGAGACGCCAAACTGCTTGCGGCCGGCGGTGCATGGTGCGGAGCGATGGCACTGCCCTTCATCCTGCTGGTCGCCAGTTTCGCAGCCCTGCTCTTTGTCCTGTTGATGTCCGTGATCCGCGGCCAGAAGCCCAGCGGCACAACCATGCTGGCCTTTGGTCCCTGGCTGGCCTTCGGCATCGGCCTTATCTGGCTGGTTAAGGCCTATTGGCCGCAAGCCGGCCTCTATTTCTAGGGCCGCCCGTCTAGCGACAGGCGTAATGCCCGATCAGCGGTACAACAAGGAGCGCTCCATCAGTCCTCTGGATGCGCATGACCACGCGTTCGATCCGCTGACCGGTGGGCAACGGATCGCCTATCCGACCCTCAATCTCGACATCCAGATCGCGTGCCGGATCAGCAAAGTCACGTTGATAGTGATCGCCGGCCACATGCAGCCCGTCAAGACGCTGACCTGAAAAGCTCTCTGCCTGGCCATTGACGAAAAGCTGCGCATAACCGCGCGTTTCATTCTCAAAGGCGACAAAGCGATGCTCGGAATCCGCGGTCCAGAAAAAGGTACCGCATTCACCGGGCTGCAGGATCTGGGGCGCCAGTTCATTGGCCGGTGTCGCCGGCTCCGTCACTTCAGCCGAGCGCATACCGCCCGATCCGGACACGGGCAGAGCGCCTTCGGTCGATGCACAGGCTGACACCGCCAGGGCCAGGACAAGAACGCTGACAGGCTGGACCTTATTCAATGGCAAGACGCTCACTCCCCTGATAAATCCAGATATCCCCGTTCCGGGTCATGCCGGCAAGGGCCAGCACTTCGGCAAGTTCAGGACGCCCGGTGCGCAGCTCCATGTCCCAGGCATAGTCCTGACCGGTCATGCGCACCGTGCCTGTCACTTCCAGATCCGCCGCAGCACCATCCAGCGACAACACCAGGGCGCCGTTTTCACACGACAGGATGCCCAGCATGGACGGACCCTCAAAACCGTAACTCGCGGCGAATCGCTCCAGTGCGGCAGTGCGCACACGTCCCTGCGCCGCTTCGCATTGCCCTGCACGCATGGACAGGCTGTCCACATCGATATCGATCATCTGCGAGCGGTCGAGCCCGGGCAGGGTCTGCAGGTCCAGACGATCGATGGAAACCAGCAGCGACATGTCACGGATCTCGATCGTCTCGCGACCCAGGACGACATGGCCACTGCCTCGCGCACTGTCATCGGACACCCGCCAGCGCGCGGCCAGCCGACCTACAAACAGGGGCAGCGGATCCGCTGACATCTCGATCTCGCGCACCGGCATTCCCGCCATACGAAGGCCGTAGATACGGCCATCCCAGACGCTGCCATAGACATCCGGATAGCCGAACGCCCCGGCTCCGCCAGCCAGCATCATCACCGCCTTGAGCGGCAAGAGCACGATCAGCCAGACCAGCACCAGCCCCGCCAGCACACCCAGACGCCGCGCCATCACAGACCTCCCCCGCGCCGCAACACCACAGAGGCCTGGGTCATGCCGGTCTCGTGCCGATCCAGGGTCGAGGAAACCACACGGATGCCGTACCGCTGTTCCAGATTGACCAGCCAGCGCATCACCGCGCCGGTATCCGCGCGCTCGATAGTCACGGCCAGCGAACCATCGTCACCCGGGATCATGCGCGAAATGGCGATGCCTTCGCCCAGGGCCAGCGACCCAACGATGGAACGGATGGATTGCTGGCTACCGGCCTGCGTTTGCGCGCCGGCCTGAAGCTCCCGCAGGGTCTGAGCATCCTGCTGGATCGAGCGGTACAGCCGCATCGATGCGGCGTAATCGGTCTGGGAGCGCGCATGGAAGGATTGCAGTGGCTGGATGACGGCGACTGTCAGTAACAGCACAGCCATCAACACCGCCATCACACCATAGAGGACCTGTTCGCGGGGCGTTCGACCATCCCAATAGGTGCGGATCATCTGGACAACCGGATTCATCGCACCCTCACCGTAAACTCGCCCTGGAGACCGGTTTCAGCTTCACGCACACCGCCATCCTCCAGTTCCAGCCCCATCTGTCCGGCCCGCGCTGTCAGGGCATCGAAATCGGCAAATTCCGTGAACAGGGCCGAGACCCGCAATTCTTCCCGCGACTGGTCAAAACGAAGACTGTCGATGCGCACTCGCTCATTATCCGCCACCAGTTCGGTCAGGGCAGCGCTGAGCTGAAGGAAGGCCGAACTGTCACCGCCGCCCAGCTCTCGCAGGTCCCGGCGGACCATCCGGTCTACCTCGGCGGGTATGGTGGCACGGGTGAAATCGGGGTTCACAAAGCGGTATTCGGCAATTGCAGCGCCGTCGAACCGGTCGGCCTGATACCGAAAATAGAAAGCCTCACCCAGCAGCAGAGCACAATATCCGACCAGCGCGGCGGCGGCCAGGATGGCGCTTGTGCGCAGCGGCCGCAGAACATCGAGCCAGTCGAAGGCCGA
Source organism: Maricaulis sp. MIT060901 (assembly GCF_047123815.1). Lineage (NCBI taxonomy): Bacteria > Pseudomonadati > Pseudomonadota > Alphaproteobacteria > Maricaulales > Maricaulaceae > Maricaulis > Maricaulis sp. MIT060901. Next base: position 2,062,462 of record NZ_CP138920.1, on the reverse strand, counting down.
CCGCCAGCGCTCTCCGAACAAGGCCGGCAGTCGCTTGAGCATCTCGTCTGACAGACCCGACGCCGCCATGTCCGCTTCGCCGGCAGCGCGATTGGAAAAGCGTGCACCCATCAGGCCAAGAGAAGGCGAGACCGAGACCTGTCCCTCACCAATTGCACCGACAATCTCGGCTGCGAGATGCGGGAAAAGGCCCGGCGAGACCGCGCCGCCGGCACGGCTGCCATCGCCAGCGATGTCGTCGGCATACCAGAACAGAACATCGCCCCGGCGATCGACCAGGCTGAGTGCAGCTTCCGGATCAGCCAACGCCTGGGCATCCGGCAGGATGTGAACGGGACGCACAACAGCGCCGTCCAGACGATCCAGCAGGCTGTCAGCATAGTCCCGGTCTACGGCATAAACCCAGCGCTCACCCGTCTCGTCTCGCGGGCCAATGCTGACGCTGGTCTCATCCAGTTCCACGGCCAGTTCATCCTCGATCATGAAAGGTGCTGCCTGGCGCGCTTCAGCTTCGCTGCGCGCCGGCAAGGTGATCCGGCTGGCAAAGATCCGCTCGGCCGGCAGGAGGCAGATTGTGCGGTCGATGTCCGCTTCGGGCACTCCTGTCGGCGTACTGTCAGCGCCGAAATCCCCCGACGCGCCGCGCTGACCGCTGGCGCGGTCGATGATCGACCAGCGTCCGCTGCCATCGGGATGGATCAGGAGAATGAGATCCTGGCTCATGAAAAACTTCCGTATCGCTGGGTAAGGCGGCGAATGCCCCCTCGCCACTCGACCATTTCGCTCAGCCTGAAGCGCGCACCGGCATAAAGCACGTCGACCTCAATCTGAAAATACTCGCTCGTCCGACCGACGGCCTGGCGGTGGTGGGACTCGATTTCCATCGCCTCGAACACGTCCTGCTCCCAAAAGACCTGCATGGCGTCAAACCCGGTCTGGGGGCGTTCGATCAAGAGGGCGTCCGCTGTCGTGCGGGAAAGCTCACCCTCGAACATCGCCACGAGCAAGGGCGCCTGGTCAAACTGCATCGTATTGATGTTCAGCGGCACGTTATCGACCACCGGGTGGGCGCAGACAAATGGTGCGATCTCGCTGTAGAGACGTGGCGTCATGCTGGCCAGTGCCAGCAATTCCTCACGCTCGGCCAATAATGTATTGCCCGTGCGGTAGTGCCGACCGGCGCGAGCATAACTGTCATCCTCCGCCCCGCTGATGACCGGACGCTGATCGCTGTCCAGCCAATCCACAAGCTCGGCAGTGATCGTGGCGGATTGCTGAACCGGCAGGCCGATGGCCTGCAGGAGCGCATCGAAACGACGCTGCTGCAGCGGATCTCCGACCAGGAGACCGTTAGCCTCGATGCTCACCAGGCTGTTGAGATTGAAGCAATTGCTGGCATCGCGCACCCGGCCGACAAGCTGGCCATCATTGATCGGGAAGACCCGCTGGCCGCTCAGCCAGTCTGCATCGGGACGCAGCATGTCATCCGGGGCCTGCATGGCACGCTCGATCGAGATCTCGGCAAATTCGCGCGCGCCCATGGCGTACCAATAGGCCTGGTCCCGCACTTCCAGATTGGCGGAGCGGCGCATGGAGAAACGCAGGTCCGTGACCAGTGCCATCGCAAGCGAACTCATTACGGCAACCAGCAACAGCGCGCTGACCAGGGACGCGCCGCATTCTGACTTATCCCGGCGAGATAGCCTCACAGCCGCACCTCCGACGTCAGCGCGAGGAACTCAAGCGCCCCCCATTGTGTCGTCGTGAGCCGCAGGCGCACGGCGCGTGGCAGGCTGGCGCCTTCCTGGCCGGGGCGTGTGGCCAGTCGTGACTGCCAGACCGATCCGACCATGAAGCCCAGTTCGACCTCGTCCGCGCCCTGCAAGATCACCTGTTCCGCCCAGCGGGTCAGCGGCGTGATGTCGGGGTGTTCGGATACCCGGCGGATCAACTGCCCGTCGCGCAATACATACTGGACATGGATGAGCGAGCTGCGCGCCCGCACCAGCCCCGGATTGGAACGGCCGCGACGTGTGAGCGAGAGAATGACCTCATCGCCGTCCCCCGCAAAACGGTCCGTTAGGCCATTGGCATCCCCTGCGAACAGGGCCGGACGCACTGCTCCGTCCTCGGCCCGGGCGCTGCGCTGGACGACCTGACCGATATCTTCCCGGAGCAATACACGCGCACGATCAAGCGCGTTGATGCGCGCGAGGGCGTCATCATTGACCTCCTGGGCCGTGATCGTCGTCGACAACAGCGCCACCGAGATCACACCAACAACAGCGAACACCGCCGTCGCGACAAGGATCTCGACCAGGGAGAAACCGGCTTCGGACTGGGCAGACGTCATGTGACACTCCTGCGCCGGAAGGTCTCGATCCGCGCCAGTATCCGGTCCTGGCGGTCCGGATGAATGGTCACGACATATTGCATCAGCGCCGTGTCAGTCGTCCGATTGATGGCGAGGCGCCAGTCATACTCCACCCCGGCCAGGCTGTAAGATCCCGAACGGCTGCCGCGACCCTCGGCAATAAGGAGTTGCTCGTTGAGGATATTCTCCGCTGCCAGCATGGCGAGAGAACGCTCTTCCAGCGCCGCGGTGTTCTGCGTCGTCGTCTGCAACATCTGCACAACGGCAATCCCTGCCAGCGCCACAACAGCGAGCGCCGCCATCATTTCGATCAGGGAGAAACCGGATTGATCTGTAGTCGAGGTGCGCATGAGCTAGTCGATGACCTCCCAGCGCGTATCGGCATCACCGGTCCAGACGAGCTCCAGCACTGTACCGGCGTCTTCAAGACGCAGGCGGAAGGGTTCGGTCATGCCCGCCGGGTCAAACCAGAACGCCGGAATCACCGGGCGCTCCTCACCCTCGCCAACGATGGCTGCGGCGAGGATGGCTTCATCGACACGCAGACGGAAACCGGTCTCCAGGATGTGTGCACCCAGCGCATCCACATCGCGCACCGGCCACCAGCGCTGATCGACATAGCGATGAAAACTGTAGCCCGCACCGAAACCCTCGATGACCACGCCCACCGGCTGGCCGGTACTGATGGCGTCCTGTTCGGCAAACACCAGGCGTGCGAGCAAGCGATCGGCCTCCTCATCCAGCGGGTCGCTTCCAGGTTGGATGGACAGGACAACAGCCGTCGCCACGATGCCGATAATCGCCACCGCCACGAGCGTCTCGATCAGCGAGACACCGGCTTCGTTATGGGCGCGCCCGGACATCAACCCTGCCAGTTACCGATGTCCGCGTCATTGTCCTCGCCACCCTCACGGCCGTCGGCACCAAGGGAGTAGACGTCGAAGACACCGTTTTCGCCCGGATAGACATATTGGTAGGGATTGCCCCACGGATCGTCCGGCAGGCGGCGGATATATCCACCCTCGCGGTAATTGTCCGCATCACGCGGCGCGTTGATCAGCGCGTCGAGACCTTCCTCGACAGTGGGATAACGACGCATGTCCAGCCGATAGGCATCCAGCGCCTGTTCAAGTGTCGCGATATCCGCGCGGGCCTTCTGGACCGAAGCCTGTTCGCCCAGCGGCATGACATTGATCACGACGATCGTGCCCAAAAGGCCAATGATGAAAACCGAGATCATGATCTCGGTCAGGGAGAAACCGGCGTCCTTGTCCGGCATTTCCACGACCGGCTTTTCGGTCTCGTTCTGGTTCTGCATCTGCGCCTCCTTAGCCCAGTGCCATGGTATTGAGTTGAAGAATGGGGAGCAGGATCGACAGGACGATGGTCACAACGACCACGCCGAGTACCAGGATAATCCCCGGCTCCAGCAGGTTGAGACCGACCGAGATGGTGCGGTCGACATCCTGGTCGAGCTGATCGGCACTGCGCCGAAACATCTCCCCCAGCGCGCCGGACCGTTCACCGGCGGCGATCATGAAAAGCGAAAGCGGCGGGAACCATCCCCTGTTACGCATGGCGTCCGACAGGCCCCGCCCGCTCTCAACGTCCCGGATGACCTTGCCCAGCTCATCGCGGAAAGCGAGATTGCCAGCGGCACGGCGTGCTGCCCGCAGCGCGTCAGGAAGCACGCTGCCGGAGTCGATGAGTATGCTCATCGTCCGGCAAAAGCGGGCGCTCTCGGCATGTTCGAGAAAACCGCCCAGCCCCGGAATACGGGCCAGAAAACCATCCAGCGACCGGCGTACCGGCTCCTGTCGCAGAGCAAGGACGCTGATCACGACGAGCACCAGAATGCCCGCCAGCAGAAACGGCCAGCCAACCTGGAGGAATGCAGAAATCGCGATCATCGCCCGGGTCAGGCCGGGCAGGTCCATGCCCATGCCGACAAACTGTTCGGCAATGCGCGGCACGATGAAGGTCATCAACAAGGCGACGACACCCAGCGCGACTATGGACAGGATCGCCGGATAGATCATCGCGCCCGTGACGCGGCTGCGCACGGCTTCATCCTTCTCCAGGTAGTCAGCCAGGCGCTCGAGAACCGCATCCAGCCCGCCGGAATTTTCGCCCGCCGCGACCATGGCGCGATAGACTGGCGGAAAGGAGTTCGGAAAACCGTCCATGGCCGTGGAGAGTTTTTCGCCCTCCGTGACCCGCGCGCGGACCGCCGTCAGGATACGCTTGGCGTGGTGTTTGCTGCCCTGGTGCGCGATCAGCCCGAGCGTTTCAGCAATTGGCATGCCTGCGCCGATCAGGCTGGCCATCTGGCGTGTGATCAGCATCAACTCGCGATTGGACAGGTTTGACGGCGCCAGGGAGAAACCGCTCGAACGCTCGCCCATGGACTTCGCCCGGCGTTCGGCACGCTGGTCGGCATAACGAATACTCAGTGGCGCCATCGCGCGGCCACGCAGCTCTCGACGCGCAGCGACCTCGCTGTCAGCCGTGATCAGGCCGCGGGATTTCTTGCCCGTCGCATCCAGCGCTTCATATTCAAACGCCGGCATGACGATCTCCGTCCTCGCGACAGACACGCAGGACTTCCGACAGGCTGGTGGCTCCCTCCAGGACCAGGTCGACACCGTTTTCAAACAGCGTCTTGCGCACATCAAATGCGTGTCCGGCCATGTCGGCCTCTCGCGCATCATCATGGATCAGACGGCGCAGGGCATCATCGACAACGACCAGCTCGTAGATACCCGTCCGGCCGTCATAACCGGTCTGCTTGCACTTGTGACAACCCGCCGGACGATAGAGTTGCGCATCGGTATTGGCCGGCAAGCCGAGCAGTTCCAGTTCGGACGGATCCGGCTCGTATTCCTCGCGGCAGTGCGTGCACAGACGGCGCACGAGGCGCTGGGCGACTATGCCGGTGAGCGTGCTGGCGAGCAGATAGGACTCAACCCCCATATCCTTGAGGCGCGCGATCGCGGCGACGGCTGAATTGGTGTGCACTGTGGACAGGACGAGGTGACCGGTCAGGCTGGCCTGGACAGCGATCTGGGCGGTTTCGACATCGCGTATCTCGCCGACCATGACCACGTCCGGGTCCTGGCGCAGGATGGCGCGCAGCCCGGCGGCGAAAGTCATGCCGACCTTGGCGTTGACCTGGGTCTGGCCAATGCCGTCAATGGCGTACTCGACCGGGTCTTCCACGGTGAGAATATTGCGGCTGGCATCGTTGAGCAGGTTGAGCCCGGCATACAGCGTCGTCGTCTTGCCCGCGCCGGTCGGGCCGGTGACCAGGATAATGCCATTGGGCTGAGCCAGGGATTTGCGGAAATCCGCCAGCATCTCGGCCGGCATCCCCAGATCGTCCAGGCCGTAACGCGCCTGGGAATTGTCCAGAAGACGCAAGACAACCCGCTCGCCATAACGAGCCGGCAGGGTGGAGACACGGACATCCACCGCCTTGCCGCCCAGCGTGATGGTCAGGCGACCATCCTGGGGGATGCGTTTTTCGGCAATGTCGAGACGCGCCATGACCTTGATGCGCGAGACAAGCGGGCTCACCAGTTTTGGTGATACCGCGACGGCCTCCTGCAACACGCCGTCGATGCGATAGCGAATGGAAACACGGTCCTCGAACGGCTCGACATGCACGTCGGACGCATTGGTGCGAACGGCTTCGGCAATCATGCCATTGATCAGCCGGATGATCGGCGCATCCGAGGCGCTGTCGAGCAGGTCCTCGGTCTTCGGGATCTCGTCAATGAGGCGGGACAGACTCTCATCGCCCTCCTCGTCCTCGAGCTCGTCCGCATCGATACTGTCAAAGGCGTAGATATCCGACAGCGCCTTGTCATAGGCTTGGGCCTCATACTCGCTGACAGGATATTCGCGCCCGAGGACACGGCACAGCTCCAGCAGGGCCCGCTTGTCCGCGCCGGCACGCACAAGGAAGGCGCCACCGTTTTCCGGTTGGAAGGCGACACCTTTCTGACGTGCAAAACTGTAGGTGATCGGGGTTCGGGCCCGGCCTTCCTCAGTCGTGTCCTCGGTCGTCTCAGTTCTCATTCGCCGCCTCGGACGCCGGCAGGTCGACCATGAGCATGTTCATGATCTCTTCCAGGCTGCTGGTGCCATTGTCATTGGTCACACGCTGCTGGCCGGCGATGTAGTCATAACGATTCTCCGTCAGCGCCTGCATGTCCGCCTCGCTGCGGATAATTGTCGGGCGAATGAAGACCATCAGATTGGTCCGGCGTGTGGTGTCGCTCTCCGAGCGAAACAGACGGCCAACGCCGGGTACGCGGGAAAGCCCGGGGACGCCGTTGACTGTACTCTGGTCATCCTGCTCGATCAGACCGCCCAGAACAATAATCTCGCCATTGTCGGCCAGCACCGTGGTCTGGATGGTGCGCTTGTTGGTGATCAGATCACTGGATCCGGTCGTGACGGCGCCGGCAACACTGGAAACTTCCTGCTCGATATACAGGCGCACCGTGTCACCTTCGGTGATTTGCGGACGCACCGTCAGTTTGACACCGACTTCCTCACGCTCAACGGTGCGGAACGGATTGGAATTATCGGCACTCAGCACTTCGCCAGTAGTGATCGGGATTTCCTGTCCGGAGTGGAAAGAGGCTTCCTCATTGTCCATCGCCAGGATGGACGGGGTCGAGAGCAGATTGCTGTCGACGTCGTTTTCAACGGCGTTCAGGACCAGGCCGAACAAGGTCCCGTCGGAGTTCTGACCTCCGAAACCCAGCGCGGTTCCCCGCACACCCAGCAAGGACGCCAAGGCCGCATCACGCAGGGTATCGGTGCTGGTATCGGAACTATCGCCCGTCCCCGCCAGCGCACCCGTAAGGGCCAGCAGGTCCGGCGTGTTCGAATTGAACCGCGTCATCGCCAGCGGTGAGTCACTATTGTTGCCGCCCGCCAGCAACATCTGAACGCCCAGCTCTTCAGCGATTGAGTCAGAGATCTCGACGACTATGCCTTCCACCAGAACCTGGGGGCGACGGATATCGAGCTGGGAGACGACCAGTTCCAGCTCGCGCTGCACGTCCGGCGCTGCGTTGATGACCATGGCGTTGGTCGGTGCGTGATAGGAGACGGACGGGCGCCGGGCCGTGCCCTCTGCATCGGTCAGCGTCTCGACAACCTGTTCCAGGATCGGCAGCAGGTCCTCGCCATCGGCATGGTTGAGATAGATGACACGGAAGCTCTGGTTCGACTGGCTGACGCTGTCGACCTGGCGCACAAGGCGGGCCATTTCGGCGACGGAATTGGCATTGCCGCGCAGCAGCACCGTGTTGGACGCCGGGATTGATGCGACAGTCACATTAAAGACCATGTCATCCTCGGAAGCACGATTGCGATCGCGCACTGTCTCGATGATACGGACCATTTCCGCAGCGGACACATTCTCCAGCTCGACCATTTCAAAGACCGAGGTGTCACGATCCAGATCGGCAATGACCTGGCGGATGCGATTCATGTTTTCCGCATAGTCGACGATAACCAGCGCATTGCCCGTTTCCGTCGCGTTGATCGAGCCCTGCGGATTGATGATCGGACGCAGCACGTTGAGCGCATCGCGTGTGCCGACATGATTGAGGCGTACGACGCGGGTCACATACTGGTCACCGCGCAGGTTCTGGTTCACCGGGCTGGTGCTGCGGGCACCGGTCTGGTCCGGAACGATCTGATAGGCACCAGACGCAGTCGGCACGACGGTGTAACCATGCACGCGCATGGTCGACAGGAAGACCTGGAAGTACTGCTCGGAGGACAGCGGTGCCTGCGAGGTGATCGTCACCCTGCCGCGCACATTCGGGTCGACAATGAAGGTGTGACCAGTCACCGAGGACACGTCATCAATCACCGCCTGGATCTCGGCCTGGTTGAAATTGACCACATGCTGCCGGGCGTGGGCGACAAAAGCAGGCTGGACCGCGGAGAGGACCAGGGCGCTGAGCAGTGCGCGTGTAACAAGTTTAAACATCAGGGCATGTCCACCGTGAGAGTTAGGGCGATCCCGGACCGGACGACCCCGATTTCAACACCGCCACTGCCGCGCAGGCGGTTGAACAGGTCTTCGATCTGGTCGGCGTCGGCGACAGGCTGCCCTGCGACCTCCACCAGAATGTCATTCATGCGCAGGCCAACCGATTCCAGCAGCGCGCGATTACCCGCAACAAAGGCATAACCGACAACTGCGTCGTCTATGTAACGGGGCTCGACCTGGAACAGACCGTTGATGTCGGTGCGCTGTCCGGGCCGGCCACGAGCACTGGCGATCTGTCGCGGCGTATAGGTGGTACGGGCTTGCGGCGCGCTCTCCGTCGGTTCCGTCACCGGCGTCGAGACGGCGGCCTCCCGCTGGGCAGCTTCACGGAGATAGAGCGATTCAACGATGCCGCGGCGCGAGATCAGGACATGGTCCCGGTGTACCTCGGCCAGCTCGACCCCGTCGCTGATTTCCTCGCCCACGCGAACGAAGGACTGCCCGGCGGAGGCGACCTGGATCAGGGCGGCACCGGATTGCGGGTCAGCGCCCATGCGAATCCCGCGCAGGACCAGGTTGAGACTGGTTTCCGGAACGATCGCCGCCTGCACAGCGACCTCTTCGGTCCGGCGACGGTCAGCAAAGAGCTGCGAGAAGTCCGTGTTTTCCAGATCCCGTTGCAGATCCGCAGAACGTGCGGCGGCATTGCGGCTGTCGGATTGATCGAGCGAAAAAATCGCCCGCACTTGCGCCAAAGGCGATGAACAGGATGAAAACGCGCCAGAATGAGAGCGAGAAAAGCGAGCATCACGACCTCGAGGATCGCGGCAGCACGCCGGGGCAGCTGCCCCCTCTGGCGTTTGGCACTCGTATGCACAAGGATCCCGTTCAAATCACTACCTGTATCTAGTCGCACCGCCACGCAGCCCGGCACAAACAAAAGATGGGACACGTTGCGGCAGTATCCGAAATATCGGACTGCCGTCAAACGTCTCCCGAGTGCAGGTTATCCTGCCCTTAATGCCCGGGGCGGGCGCTAACCCGCCCCGGTCTATTTTTCTACCACTGACGGGAAATCGAGATGCTGAAGGAAGTACCCACGTCATAGGTATCAACCGGCAGCTCGACCGTGTCGTCAGACTGGGTCGCCTCATAGTCGTCGCCAAGGATGTTGCGGACGGAGAAACCGATATCCCAGTCAGCATCAGCCACGTTGACCGTGCGGCTGTAGACGAAGTCGAGGGAGGACGGCACCTGCTCAACGATCTCCGGCAGATTGTCGGAGAGGTTGGCCACGGCACGCGTGCGCTCACCCGTATAGTTGTAGAGAACCGCCGCGCGGGAGCGGCCGTCATTGGCCTCGAAACCGATCTGTGCGTTGAACAGGTGTTCGGACTGACCCTGCAGGGCACGACCGTCCTCGATGAAGCCGGCAGCGTTGAGGGACAGGGCCTGCGGCTGACCGAAGGCACCCTGGGCAACAATCACATTACCTTCAGCAGACACTTCCGACTGAATGTAGGTGTAGTTGGTCTTGAAGAACCATTCCCGGTCCGCGAACAACGCGTTCTGGAAACGGTTGGAGAGGTCGAACGTTTTCTCGAATTCGAACTCCGCACCGGTCAGCGTCGCTTCCGGGGCGTTGATGAAGGACGTGTTCAGACCATCACCGATCGGAATGATGAATTCCTCGATCGGGTTTTCCATGATCTTGTGGAAAGCACCGACGGTGAAGAACTGATCTCGACCGAAATAGTATTCCAAGCGAGCATCAAAACTCTCGATTTCGGTGTTCACGAGAAACGGATTGCCCTGGAAACGCTGGTCGGTATCGGTGTTGAAGAACTCTGAGAAAGCCAGCTCACGGAATTGCGGGCGGGCGATCGACTGGGAGTAACCCGTACGCAGCTGGATATTGTCGGCAAACGTCCACGTCAGCGTTACAGCCGGCAGAGCGTATTCTTCGGCGATCGGAGCCGTATCGACACCATTGGGCACACCCGGCGGGTAGGCAAAGGTGTCGACGGACTGCGTACCGTCCTCGAAGCGGAAACCGACCGCGGCGCGGACAAAATCGTTCAGAGCAACGTCGGTACCGACATAGTATGCTTCAACATCAAGCTCGCCACGATAGGCTTCCGGGAAGGTCAGACCACCGGTCTCGACCAGTCGCAGACGCTCATCGACGATGTTCTGCGCAGCAAAGATGTAGTCGATGCGGGAGAACAGCAGGTCAGCCGGGATACCGACAGAACCCTGCTCGAAGGAGAAACGACGGGTAAAGGCTTCACGCTCGCGGGAGGTGTTGGAGTAACCGGCCTTGAACTCGGCATCGAGACCAAACACGGTCGCCGGGAAAGAGAGGTCAACGCCGTAGTCGGAGGTGACGTCTTCGATCTCGGAGAAACGCGTGAAATTGTCGTTGATGTCGCCTTCATAACGGTAGGCACCGCGGGCATCGTCAAACTGGTAGTTCACGAAGCGCTGATACGGAGCGTCCCGTGTCGCAGTCGCTTCGGAGATGCGCCAGTCGACAGCCAGGTCGTTCAGGTTCGCAAAGACATGCTCACCACGCAGCTGGTTGAAGATGACCTGGCGCTCGAACCACTCGGTGGAATCACCGCGCACAACAGCAGAGGAACCGGCGTTGAATTGCTCTTCCGTGCGACCTTCCTTGGACGTCGAACGCAGAACCATGCTCAGCAGGTTGATCTCGTGGTCGTTGTACCAATCCACACCGACGGAAACCATCGCCGACACGTCGATCTGGTTTTCCGTGGACATGAAGTTGTTGATGCCCTCACCGAGCGGGGCCAGACCAGAACGGTCAGCCGTAACCGGGCCGTTTTCATAGATCAGGCCATTGGCACCGATGGAGCCCTTGCCGCGCTGGCCTTCACGCGTTTCCCACTCATTGGAGTAGGAAACGGCGCCGAGCAGGCCGAGAGAGAAGTTGTCGAAGTCGAAACGGTCACCGGCCGACAGGTCGACGGAACCGTTTGCATCCGTATCAACGGCCTGGAGAACCCACAGCTCGGAATTGACCAGGGAACGGCCGATCGCCTGCTGCTGGTCGGCGGGCAGGTTGTTGCCAACACGCGTGGTGTCGAAGATTGCGGCCAGCTCGGCCGGAACGTCGCGCAGGCCATCATCATAACCCAGCCAATCCGTATCGGAGCCGGCATAGGTCAGACCACGATTGCCCGTCGTGACCGTGTCAAAACTGCCGCCGATGGAAGCTGTGAAGAAGCCCTCATTCGGCAGGGTTGCTGTTTCGATCCCGATGACACCACCGCCAAACTCGCCAGGGAACTCCGGCGAGAAAGTCTTCTGGACAAGAACATTTGAGAGAATGTTGGTTGGGAAAATGTCCAGCGGGGCAGCGCGGCGGAACGGTTCCGGAGACGGCATCGGAGAGCCGTTCAGAAGCGTATTCGAGTAGCGCTCGTTGAGACCACGAACAACCGCGAAACGGCCGCCCGTGGTGGAGATACCGGTAATGCGGACCAGAGCGCCAGCGAGATCGCTGTCACCCGTGGTTTCCAGATCTTCCAGGGACAGGACTGCGGAGACTTCAGACGTCACGCGACGGTCATCAGGAATGTACTGATAACGGACCGTGATCTGGTCATCGATCGGCGCATCCTGCGCGGAGGCTGCAAACGGGGCCAGGGTCGTGGTCGCCAGTAACGCAGCCGAAAGTGCAATTCGATTGGTTTTCATCTTAATCACCATGTGACTGCATGAGACAGATACGGTTCCCGGCGGTGCTTTCCGGCGGGAACCGCGTGAGTGCGTTACTGGGTGCGGACGTAGGTCCAGCCCTGGTACCAGGTGTCATTGGCATCCTCGACGGCGCCCGCGTACTGGGCGTCATCGAACCAGGCGTCGATGGCATTGATGTCGGTGGCGACAACAGCCTGCTCGGACGCCCCCGGAACCACACCGGTATTGCCCGGAATGAAGGTGAAACCGGTCATGGTGTTAGCCGCTGCATCAACATTGTTGATCATGGTGTTGGTGACGAAGTTCGCCACGTCCGCCAGATCGGATGCACCATCGTCACGGAAGTTGGTCGGGCAGTTGAAGAAGACAGACTGGATGATGATGTCTTCCGCAGCCGGACGGCCATTCGTGCCGTTGATGCCGTCGAACGTCGCGGCGTCATCGATATCCAGGCACTCCTCGCCCATGTCGACAACGATACCGTTGTAGAGCTCACCGGCCGTACCGGCACGCAGCAGGATACCGTCGTCGGATTCCGCCGCGCCACGCTCACCAATGATGGTGAAGTTGGAGATGCGTGGGTTGGAACGCGGCGTCAGGTCGTTGTTCGAAGAACGGTTGTCGAACTCGAAACCCTGGTCGGCATCGTCGCCGGACTGGGCAACGATCACGTACTGAGCACGGCCAACCCAGCCATCGGTGTAGTCAAAGCTGTCATCAGCATTGCCCGTCAGGACAACGTGGCGAACGTCAACAGCGCCACCGAACATCTCGATGCCATCGTCAGCGTTGTTGTGGACCTGGATGTAATCAACATTGGTGTCGGAACCGATGCCCTGGAAGGCGATGCCGTTGAGCTCGTCCTCATTGTTGATCAGGAAGCCGGCATAACGGACCTGGGTGTAGAAGAGGTCGCCGCTGTCATCGGTCGGCGTTGCGCCACCGAAGAGACCGGATGAGCCCTCGCCGGACTTTTCACAATCCGTCGTGCCACCGGTCGCCGTACCGTCGATACAAGCATTGATCGGCGCGCGACCGTTGAGGACAAGTCCGCCCCACTGACCGCGGTCATTGGCGCCCACAGTGCCTTCGACGTCGGAGCGGGCGGTCATGACAACCGGAGCTGCAGACGTACCGTTGGAGAAGATCTGGGATCCACGCGCAACAACGATGTAGTCCGAACCGGCGGTACCAAAGATGGTGACACCCGGGTCAATCGTCAGGCTGGCTTCGAGGCCGGACGGCAGCGGGGAAGCCGGGTCGGCACCGCGGTCAACACCGACGAAGACCGGACCCACCAGCTCGTAAATGGAACCACGCGTCAGGCGAACGTCCGAGGTGATATTGCCGGTGATCTGGCAGACACGCTGGCCGTTGAGAACCTCGGCAGACTCCGTCGTACCCGTCGGGCAGCCCGGGTCTTCGAACAGATCGAAAGTCCAGCCTGCGGCCCAGTTGGACGCGTTGGTGTCCGTGCCGGAGAAGGCACCGGCATAGGTCGTGGCGTCGAACCAGGGGTCGATTGCGTTCACGTCGGTCGCGACAACAGCCAGCTCCTGCGGGCCCGGGAGGATACCGGACATGGAGTTGGAAGAGGCGTCGACATTGTTGATCATCGTATTGGTGACGAAATTCGCCACGTCGGCGAGGTCGTCCGCACCGTCATCCTTGAAGTTCGTCGGGCAGTTGAAGAAGACGGACTGGATGATGATGTCTTCGTTCGCCGGACGACCATTCGTGCCGTTGATACCGTCAAAGGTCGCAGCGTCATCGATATCCAGGCATTCCTCGCCCATGTCGACCACGATGCCGTTGTAGAGCTCGGCAGCCGTGCCGGCGCGCAGCAGGATGCCGTCGTCGGATTCTGCGGCATTGCGTTCACCGATGATGGTGAAGTTGGCGATGCGCGGGTTGGAACGCGGGGTCAGGTCGTTGTTGGACGAGCGGTTGTCGAACTCGAAACCCTGGTCGGCATCATCGCCGGACTGGCGAACCAGAACGTATTGCGCACGGCCGACCCAGCCATCGGTGTAATCGAAACTGTCATCCGCATTACCCGTCAGGACAACATTGCGGACGTCAACAGCGCCACCGAACATCTCGATACCGTCATCGGCATTATTGTGGACCTGGATGTGATGGACGTCCGTGCCGGAACCCACACCCTGGAAGGCGATGCCGTTCAGCTCGTCTTCGTTGTTGATCAGGAAACCGGCGTAACGCACCTGGACGTAACGCAGCCAGCCGCTGTCGTCCGCCGGGTTGTCGCCACCGAAGAGACCGGAAGAACCTTCACCAGACTTTTCACAATCGGCGGAACCGCCGGCAGCCGTGCCATCGATACAGGCATTGATCGGCGCGAAACCGTTGATGATCAGACCGCCCCACTGGCCGCGATCATTCTCACCGACCGTGCCTTCGACATCCTGGCGTGAGGTCATGATGATCGGGGCAGCAGCCGTTCCATTCGCTTCGATGCGAGAGCCGCGAGCAACAACCATGTAGTCGGAACCGGCGGAACCGAAGAGCGTGGCGCCAGCGCCGATCTCGAGCGTGATCTGGGCGCCACCGTCGGAACCGATGAAGGTCGGCCCGGTCACCAGAACACCAGCATTCTGGGCGATAGCGGTGTCCTGCGTGATATTGCCGGTGATCTCACAGGCATTGATGGTGACGTCACCGTTGACGACAGTCGCCTGGCGGACAGACCCCGTACCACAACCACCGGCCGGAACCAGATCGATCGTGGTCTGGTTGCCACCACCGCCATTGCCGCCACCGCCGCCCGGCGGTGTACCGATATTCGTATCGCCCGGAGACGAAATGGACGTATCTGCACACGCTGCGAAGAATGCGCACGACGTAGAAACAAGCAGAAGCTTGCGGAAGTTTTGCTTCACCGACATTGAAGACCCCCAAAAAGGACAAAATCACCCGAGGTGACGTCCCGTCGTGAGGGGGCGCCACCACTTGGGGCGGCGATAAAACCCAGCTTTGTTACGCCTGAATGACACTGATTTGATGGATTGATGACGGCCCGAATTGGGACGCCCGGAGACGCGGTGCCGGAATGTCCGATAACCATGAATGTTGTTGCTATAACAGGGTGATCATTTCCGGTCGCAAATGCGCCCCAACCCGCGGCGATGTGCTTTGAAATTTTTGTGACAACCCGGAATATCCGCTACACTGCGGTCAGGGCCTCGCGATGACGCCAGGTCCGCCAGGGAAGTGAGTCGCAAGATTTTAATCCGTATAGACATTTTGCGAAAATGTGACGCCGGCCGCAGCTGGTCAGCGCCGTCCCCTGCGGGCTATCTTGCCCTGCGCTGGCGCCAGAAACTCTGACGCCGCCGTGCCCCTTCCGAGCGCCAAATCGGAAATTCAACCAGTTATCAGAAATTTCGATTTTCGGACTTTACATCCCGAAAATTTGCCAGTAGTAGCGCGCAACCCGGCGGAGGCGACGATGCCGGATTGGGTTAACTGCCAACAGGGGGTCACGTGAATTGTCCACGTACCATACGCCCCTGGACCTGGTCCGCTCACGGCACCTAGAAGACCCGGTCGTTGTAAGACGTCCGGAATGTCTGGCCCGAGCTAGCCGCTGGTTCCAGGAGAATTTTCCAGGCGACGTCCTGTACGCCGTCAAAGCCAACCCGAGCGATTGGGTGATTGATGGTTTGTACGCGTCAGGCACTGACTTCTTCGAAGTCGCCTCGTTGCCAGAGATCGAACTTGTCGCGCGACGGTGTCCCGATGCGCGCATGGCCTACATGCACCCGATCAAGAGCCGGCTTTCCATTCGCAAGGCCTATTTTGATCATGGGGTAAAGATCTTCGCGCTCGACACGCATGACGAGTTGATGAAGATCCTCGAGGAAACAGACCATGCAAAGGACCTGACACTGGTTGTCCGCATGGCTGTCGCCAGCGATTTCGCGCTGTTCTCGCTCGCCGGAAAGTTCGGCGTATCGCATACGGATGGGCCGGACCTGATCCGCGCCTCCCGCGAACACGCGCTGGAACTCGGTGTCAGCTTCCATATCGGCAGCCAGTGCATGGAACCGATTGCGTATCGCGCCGCCATGCTTGAAGCCTCCCGGCTGATCGTCCAGGCGGGTGTGACCGTGGATATCGTCGACGTCGGCGGGGGTTTCCCGTGTGTCTATCCGGGCATGGAACCGCCGGAGATGCAGCGTTTTGTCGATGCCATCACCGATGCATTCGAGGACATGCTCGTGCTGGAGAATGCCAAGCTGTGGTGTGAACCCGGCCGGGCCCTCGTAGCCGAGGCCGAATCCGTGGTCGTCCGTGTCGATCTGCGCAAGGACAAGGCGCTCTACATCAATGACGGCTCCTATGGCTGTCTGTTTGATGCAGCGCATGCGGACTGGAAATTCCCGATGCGCATCCTGCGCGCCAGCGGCATCTTCAGCGCCACGCTGGAGGACTACACGCTGTTCGGTCCGACCTGCGATTCCATCGACACCCTGCCCGGCCCGAACCTCCTGCCCGACGACATTCGCGAGGGCGATTACATCGAGGTCGGCATGATCGGAGCCTATGGCGCCGCTCTGGCCACCAAGTTCAACGGCTTTGGCACTTATGAAACCGCCGAAGTCTCCGACAGTCCGTTCGCCACAATGTTTGGCGATCTTGTTACCCGTTCTGCGCAAGGCGCATTCATCGAAAAGGATCTGGCTCGATGAACATGATTTCCACGATCGATATCCCGCGTGAGACGGCCGAAGAGGCTGCCGATCACTTCATCATGGTCGACGGCAAGGAAGTTGCCGGCCGTCACCTGATCATTGACCTGATTGACGCCTATGACCTGAACAATGACGGTGTCATTCGCCAGGCCATGCATGACTGTGTGAAAGAATGTGGCGCTACCCTGCTGCACATTCACACCCATGTGTTTGAACCCAATGGCGGCATTTCCGGCGTTGCGGTCCTGGCCGAGAGCCACATCTCTGTCCACACCTGGCCGGAACGCAACTATGCGGCGTTTGACGTCTTCATGTGCGGGGATGCCCAGCCGCAAAAGGCTGTTGCCATCCTCAAGGCCGCCTTCCAGGCCGGCGAGGCCCGTGTGACGGAAGTCCTGCGGGGTGAAGGCGCATGATCCCGAAGTATTGCTTCAAGGATGATGAGGGCCAGCTCTGGTTCAAGGAAAGCCTGACCCCGTCTGTCGGCAACAGCCTGCGGGTCGACGAGCTGATCTATGCCGAGGACTCCGACCTCCAGCACCTGATCCTGTTCGACAATGAGACCCATGGCCGCGTGCTGGCCATCGATGGCCTAGTCCAGGTCTCCATGTCCGACGAGTTCATCTATCACGAAATGGTCACGCATGTGCCGCTGCTGGCGCACGGCTCAGCGAGATCCGTGCTGATCGTGGGCGGTGGTGATGGTGGCGCCATGCGCGAAATCCAGCGCCATCCTGGCGTTGAACGCATCGTGCTCGCCGAGATCGATGAAGACGTCATCACGTTCTCGCGCAAATGGCTGCCGGAAGTTTCCAACGGCTCCTTTGATGACAGTCGTGTGGAGATCAAGATTGTCGACGGCGTCGATTACATGAAGACAGGCGACGAGCTGTTCGACCTGATCATCATCGACAGTTCCGACCCGGTCGGTCCGAGCGCCGTTCTGTTCACCGAGGAATTCTACGCGTCCTGTCATGGGCGACTGGCCGAGGGCGGCATCCTGGTCACCCAGTCTGGCCTGGCTTCGGTGCATTCCGACGTCGTCGAGAACACGTCGGAGTACTTCTCGCGCATCTTCAAGCACCACGGCTTCTACGCCATCACCGTGCCGACGTTCTCCGGCGGTGTGATGACGCTTGGTTTCGCAACCGATGATGAAAGCCGCATCGCTCCTGCTGCCGGCGTTGTCGAGGAGCGCTTTGCAGCGCTCGACATCGACACGCGCTATTACAGCCCGGCCGTACACCGCGGAGCATTCGCCCTGCCTCGGTCACTCGAAGCACTGCTAAAACGCTAGCCACTTTGCGATCATCCATGCGCTAATGCATGGATGATTTGCGCCCCGATCATAAAATTGTGCGTGACCTTGCCTGGTTCCAGCGATATGCGGGCCTTGGAATAGGACACTTGCCATGATCGAACTTTTCACCACCGCTTTCGTGACATTCTTCGTCGCTATCGACCCGCCCGGCGTCGCGCCAATATTTGGTGCGCTGACCAATGGTTCATCGAACGAACACCGCCGCGCCATGGCGATCAAGTCCGTGGTGATCGCGACCGGCGTCCTTCTGGGCTTTGCCCTGATCGGGGAATGGTTGCTGGGTGCGCTGCATATCAGTCTCGACGCCTTCCGCGCGGCGGGTGGCGTGTTGCTGTTCATGATGGCGCTGGAAATGATCTTCGAGAAGCGAACCGAGCGTCGTGAAGAGCGCGCGGAGAAGCTCTCCGAGGAAGACGACACCATTCCGGGCACCCACGAAGATATCTCCGTCTTTCCGATGGCGATCCCGATGCTGGCCGGCCCGGGCTCCATCGCCACCATGATGCTGCTGATGTCGGACCCGGCCAATTCCGGCCTGCTGAGCAAGGCCGTCATCCTGGGCAGCGCGGGCATCAACCTGCTGCTGTGCCTGATCATCTTCCTGGCGATCGGCCCGATCATGCGATTCATCGGCGACAGCATTGCAGCGATGATCACCCGAATTCTCGGTGTGATCCTCGCCGCTCTGGCCGCCCAATTTATCTTTGATGGCATTCGCGGCGGCCTGCTGGAAGGCGGCGCACACATCGCCGTCTCCGTACTGTCCTAGTCGACGGCGCCCGTGCGTGTGAGCTGCATGCGGAAATTCTGCATACACTCGCCGCCGGTCGGGCACCATGATCCCGTCTCGATCCAGTGTTCGCCATCATATTCGGCGACATACTCGACGCGGCCGTAATCACCCATTGGCAACTGCCATGCGAAGCCGTTGTCGGTGACCTGCATCGGGGCGGTAAGCGCCTGGCCGTACATGTTCACAGCCCGCATCTCGAATCCGTCAGCACCGGCGGTGACAAAGCCCGCTGCATCATGAATGACGCGGCCGTCAGACCGGCCCACGCCATGGATCTGCAGGACATGCCCCTGCGCTGCCGCACGCACGCTTTCATCGACAGCAAAGGTCCGGCGCTCGCCACCGCGATCGATGATCCAGCCCTCGCCCTGCCATTGCCCCTGCATCCAGCCTAGCGCCTCTGCGGGACGGGTGCTTTCAGCTTCCTGCGCGTTAACAGCTGACACCGCAACAACACTCGCCAAACCAGCTGCGGATACCGCGGCCAACAAACATCTGATTCCATTCCTGTTCATGACTTTCTCCCGTTTAGAACGAAGAAACTTTATTAAACAAAGTACTTTCGCCAATCGGGGATAAGGAGTCGTTCATCCCCGTGTGCGATGCTTAACGAGCTGAGGGACGGCAATAACAGAGCGGGGATTGGGAGGACTGGATGGTCATTCGATTCACAATAATGCTCGCCGCTGCAGCCTTGGCTGCAACCGGTTTCACGGCATCAGCACTTGCACTCACCCAGGGACAGACCGATCAGGCCATCGCCTTTGCCTGGCCGTCCGTTGCCGTCGCCATCCTGCTGGCATTTTCACTTCCGGGAAATACGATACTCTCGCGCGAGGCCGATCAGGCCGGCTTGAAGTAATCGCTGTAGAGATCGGTACGACGATCGCGGAAAAAGCCCCACGCAGCCCGGTCACGTTCGACTTCGACGCGATCAAACGACCACAGTCTGAAATCCGTCTCTTCACGATCCAATTCCACCATCACCTCGCCTGTGTGGTCACAGATGAACGAGGTTCCGTAGAACAGCTGACCATCCTCATCACCAACCCGGTTGGCCGCGGCCACCGGAATGACGTTGGACACGGCATGCCCCTGCATCGCACGCCGCCAGCGCGCGGAAGTCTCCAGACTCTCGTCCTGGGGCTCCGAACCGATCGCGGTAGGATAGAGCAGCAATTCCGCGCCCTGAAGGGTCATCACACGCGCTGCTTCCGGGAACCACTGGTCCCAGCAAATGCCCACACCAATTCGCCCGAACGCCGTGTTCCAGACCTTGAAACCGGTGTCACCGGGGCGGAAGTAGAACTTTTCCTGGTAGCCCGGCCCGTCGGGGATATGGCTCTTGCGATAGGTGCCAAGCACACCACCGTCCGCATCCAGCATCACCACCGAGTTGTAGTAGTTCGGCCCGTCCTTCTCGAAGATGGACACCGGAATGACGACACCGAGCTCCCTAGCCAGCGGTGCCAGCGTCAGGACGCACGGATGTTCGTCAGCAGGCCAGGCCAGCGCGAAGTGCTCCTCTTCCTGAGTCTTGCAAAAATACGGTCCCTGGAACAATTCCGGCGGCAGGATGACCTGCGCGCCCGCGGCTGCAGCGTCACGCGCCAGACGATCTATTGTGGCAATATTGGCCTGAATGTCCTCGCCAAATGCCGCCTGCAATACGGCGACAGAAATGGTTGCGCTCACTATCTAGCCCTCGTCAAAACGGTCGAGCCAGCGAGATCCGTCACTCTGCCCGGTGCGCAAATCCATCACCACCGGCCACAGCCACCAGGCCGGGCGATTGTCGGAATTCCACAGCGCGACAAAGGCAAAGCCAGTCTCCGGCTCCATCACGATCTGTGCCCCATACCCCGAAAGATATCCGGAATGAAGCACCAGGGTGCGGTCCCCCCAATCATAGATGCGCCAGCCCAGCCCGTACCAGGTATTGGAGACTCGATCCGACAGGGCGCCAAGCCGGCGCGTTTCCCGACGTGTTTCGGTCAGCCGCGAATGCGCGCGTTCCCGCACATCCTCGGACAAGCCCGGTCGTGACCCCAGATGCGCCTGGGCCCAGGCGATCATGTCCATGAGAGAGAGGTTCACACCGGCTGCCGAGGGCACATTGTCGTAATGCGTGTCCGGGTCGCCGGCGCGATTACTTCCCCGGCGCCAGCCGCGATGCGGTGCAGCCCAGCTGTCCTCCGTCTGAAGGGCTGACGTACCGACACTGGCACTGGGCAGGCCGATACGGTCAAACAAGGCCTGGTCGAGCAATGTGGAATAGGGCTGGCCAATTGTCGCCTCGACAATACCCTCAACCGAGGAAAAGGCGACGTTCTGATAGGTGTAACAACTGCCAACGGGACAGATGAGATCAACGCCTGCAAGCCGTTCGCGTACATCATCAACATCGCGCCCCGCTTCCAGGATATTGTCATAGGCATTCGGTGGCAGGCCGGTGCGATGGCTCAGCACTTCCTCGATGGTCGGCGCGCGATTGCCCTGCAGGTTCATCACGCTTTCCGGCACCGGAGCGCTGAGATCGAGCTGACCTTCGGCTTCCAACATCGCCATCAGCGTGCCGGTGAAGGTCTTGGATACCGAAGCTGCGCGAAACATGGTTTCCGGCGTCACCGCCTCGCCACTGCCCGCGGCAGACTCGCCGTGGGTATAGATCAGGACCGGTTCGCCATTCTCGATCACGGCAGCCGCCAGGCCGACGATGCGCTGGTCTGCGATGGCGCGGGCGAACTGGGCCTCGACCGCGTCGAGATAGTCGAAACTGCGCACAGCAGCGTCATCCGCCAGTGCGGACACGCCAAAACTCATGAATGCGACAAGGGCTATGCCTGTTCGAAACACTCCGGACCTCCCGGGACGTGACACGTCACGCAATGAAACGCCCCCCCGCCAGTTAGAATAGCGTCAGATCGCGAGCCGACAATCCTGTGATTGCGGAAGAGCCCGCGAAGGATGCGCAGCGCGGCTCCCTCGCTTTGGGATCCATAGGTCGGAACAACGATATTCCGTGGACCGATGACCCAGTTCATATAGCTGGCCGGCATCAGCTCACCGTCTTCGTCCTCAAACCGTCCCGGACCGGGAATGATGTGAACCTGCAGCCTGCGGCCGCGGGCATCGGTCATGGTCTGGAGCTGGCGAAGAATGGCGGGGAATACCCGCGCCTGTTCATCATCCGCTCCGAACGGCATCTGGCAGACGACCACCCCAGGACGCACAAACCGCACGATATTGTCGATATGTCCATCGGTATGATCTGCGATCATGCCTTCATCGATCCACAGGACTTTCTCGATGCCCAGGGCCTTTTTCAGCCGGTCCTCGACCTGGCTCTCGCTCGGCCCGGGATTGCGATTGGAGTTGAGCAGGCACTGACGGGTCGTCAGGACGGTGCCTTCACCGTCAAACTCCAGCGCACCGCCCTCACCGACCAGATCCACCGGCACGATGCGCGCGCCGGCCAGTTCGGCGATCTTCTCGCCTAGCTCGGCATCGCCCGGATAAAGGTATTTTCCGCCCCAGCCATTATGGCGGAAGCGCACTGCGAGCAGCTCCCCAGCCCGGCGCAGGAAGACCGGGCCGGTATCGCGGGTCCAAACATCCCCATAGGGATGCCGGATAACCTCGGCACGATTGCCCATTGCCGCCCGGGCACAAGCCTCCGCCTCCCCCGTGGAGGCCAGGATGGTCAGCGGCAGCCGCCTTCCGTTCGGCGCAGGCTCCACGGCCAGGTTCAGAAAGGCGCGGTATTCCGGCCAGACGTCCTCCAGCGCCGCAGGCCAGTAATCGCGCGCAGCGGGCCAGCAGGTGAACAGACGGTCCTGGACGGCCGTTTCATGGGGCAGGTGGGTCTCGGTCATGGCGGCGGCATCTAGCACAGCTCGCCCCGGGAAACGAGTTCCGGACATGAAGAAGGGCGACCCGAGGGCCGCCCTTCCGCAAATTCGCTTGGCGTTGAGTTCTTAGAACTCGTAACGCAGACCAACGCGGACCTGGTAGACAGATGCAGCCTGGTTCTCGAAGAACAGCTCGCTGCCGTCTGCGTCCGTTTCCATGAAGCGGTACAGGTAGGTACAGGTCGTGGTGACGCCACAGACGTCTTCGCCACGGCCACCGCGCAGTTCGTTGCCGTTCGCATCAACAAGACGGGCACGAACCGTGGTCTCGCCCTGGAAGCTCGGACCGTTCACGCGCTGACCCCAGTCATCATTGAGCAGGTTCATGACGTTGAAGATGTCGAAGGTGAGCTTGAAGTTGTTGTCACCGACGAAGCGATCGGCAGCACCGATGCCCGGCAGTTCCTGTTCGAGGCTCAGATCCCAACGCTGGGTCCACGGACCGTTGTCGCTGAGAACCGGCATGATGGAACCTGCATAGCCTTCCAGGCTACGCGCCTGGACGAACTCGAAAAGCTCATCGTGCACGGTCTGGGAAGCAAAGGTCACGAGCGGATCGTCGAAGCCCGTACCGGCAGCGTTGAGCTCCGGAATGTAGAGCGGGTCGTTGTTGCCGTACGGGAATTCACCGTCAGAGGCGACACCGAACAGGTGACGGAAGCTGCGCATGCCGTAACCGAACGGGCGACCGGACTGGATCGTACCGAAGAGAGAGACGTTCGTCGTCAGATCGCCGATGAAGTCGCGCTCATAGCTCAGGAAGATGTTGAATGCGTGCTCGATCTCGTTGGTAGAGGTGTGAGCAACATCTGCCTGACGATCCGGGCCGAGATTGCCGCGGAAGTTGGAGATGGCGCGCGAGGAGGTGTACGGGGACACGTCTTCTGCGCTCGTGTTGGTGTAGGACATGTCGAACGAGAAGCCATTCTCATAGCGCTTGGCCAGAGCGATGGAGAAGATGTCCGCAGAACCTTCGTCGGTGTTCGTCAGAAGGATCGGAGCGGATTCTTCCAGCTCGTTCATGTTCGGGTAGATCACACGGCCGTCCGGTGCGACGCCAACGAACTCCTGCAGATCAGCACGCTGCCAACCGAGGTTGACGAAGTGCAGCTGATTGTGGGCTTCGGAGTGAACGTACTGAGCCGTGACACGGTAGTCGTCACCCAGACCCCAGCGATCGAGGTTCAGGTTGTACTCACCAACGAGTGCGAAACGCCACTGACCCGGGATCTCGAAGTCCGGACCGAAGACGCCGAATGCCGGGACGAAACGACCGTTGGCATTGGCAGCAGCATCAGCGATCTGCGTCAGAGCGGCAGCCGGGATGGTGTTGCCCTGGATACCCGCGAGCGGATCGATGGATCCACGGAAGGTCAGCGGAACAAAGCTGTTGGCCAAGAAGACTGCCGGGGAACCGCCAGAGAACAGGCCAGCACCACCACGAACCGTCAGGCGGTCGTTTACAGACCAGTTGAAGCCAACGCGCGGCAGCAGGATGTCAACGCCGTCGAGATTGTCACGACCGGAGATGCCATAGAGTTCCTGGAACGTGCGGCGGTCACCGTTTTCAAGGATCGTGTCCAGACGCTCCGGAGCGAGGTCGTCCTGGGAGATGCGCTCGTAACGAAGGCCGTAATTGACCTCGAACGTCGGCGTAACAGCCCAGGTGTCTTCCGCGAAGAAGGACCACAGCTCGTAGGAGTAGTTGGTGATGCCGTCAGCAACATTACCGGACGCCGGCAGGTCAACGAAGAAGTCCGAAGCCAGCTGGTTGGCGTAGTCCGAGATGCTGTCGAAGACTGCAACACCGGAAGAGCCCGGTACGAATACGTTGAGGACCGAGTAGTCTTCGTAACGCATGCCGAAGGTGATGTTGTGGTCACCCCAGGCGTAGTTACCCTGCGCGTAAACCGTGAACAGCTCGTCGTCGATGGCGTTCGCCTGATCGAAACGATCTGGGCCGAGGAAAACGCTGACCGGCGAGCTGCCGACCAGGGCGGCACCGTCGAGGCCGTTCGCTGCGAACCAAGGGTCTGCACCGTCGATGTCACGGATGTTGAAGCTCATGAAATCAGAGCCGGACGGACCGCCAGCCTGACCAAGCGGCGTACGACGCTGCTGGGTTTCACGGGAGCCGATGCGAACGAGCGTGGAGAAACGGTCGGTCCAGTCAGACAGCAGCTCGAAGGAGTACTGGTCGGTGGTAACGGTTTCGCGGCGCGTCGCGCTCGGGAAGTCGAAGGAGCCGGTGCTGGCCAGCTGACCTTCGTCGAGCGTCATGTAGGTGAAGGTCGCACGGTGGTCATCATTGATGTTCCAGTCGAACTTCGTCAGCAGGCGCTCGGTCGTCTCAGCATCGCTGGAGAGCGTCTTTTCACCCGGGTCGTAGTTATAGGTGTTCTGCGTCAGGGTACGAATGGCGTCGAACAGACCGACCTGCGTATCACCGAGGTTCGGGTTTTGCGGAGCCGTACGCTCGAAGTCCGAGTAGTTGACGAAGAAGAACAGACGGTCTTCGACGATCGGACCACCAATGTTGATGGAGATTTCTTCTTCTTCGAAATTGCCCACGTCGTAGTCACGACCGAAGGCGCGATCACCAACGAAGTCGCTTTCGGAACGGTAGTAGCCGAGCACGCCGTCAAACTCGTTGGAACCGGAGCGGGTCACAACGTTGATGGAACCACCCTGGAAGCCGTTGTTCAGGACGGAGAAGTCAGCAACCGTAACGGAGACGGACTCGATCGCGTCGAGGTCAACCGGCGGACGCTGGGACGGGAATACACCGTCAGAGTTGATGCCGAACTGCTCGCCGATTTCGATACCGTCGAGGTTCAGGGCGTTGAAGTTCGTGCCAACACCAGCGATGTTCAGTTCGCCATTGCCGTTGGAGTTTACCAGCGGGTCACGAGCCAGGATGTCGGTGAAGTCGCGGTTGACGGTCGGCTGAACAGCCAGGTCAGCGGCGGAGAAGACAGAGCCGATACCCGTGTCCAGGGTCAGCGTGTCGAGACGCTCGCCACGAACCGTGATGATGTCGGTGGTGCCACCGGAGGACAGGGAAACACGCAGCGGTGCCTGGGAACCGATCGCCAGGTTGATGTTTTCCAGAACAGCCGGCTCGTAGCCTTCAGCCTGGATGATGACGCGGTAAGGGCCACCGACGCGCAGGTTGGTTGCGCTGAACGAACCGTTCGCGCTGGACTGAACCGTCGACGTGGACGCTGTCGGCAGGTGCACGATGGTAACCGATGCGTTGGAGAGAGCCTCACCGGATTCAGAGGTTACGGAACCACGCAGCGTAGACGTAGTCTGCTGTGCGTAAACGGCAGCGGGAGCTGCTGCCAGCAGAGCGACCGTCGCCGCGCTGAAGGCGAATTTTTTTGTAAAAGACATTTGGATGTCCCCCAATAGAACGACCAACGAGGGCAGACGCCCTCTTTAACG
Source organism: Maricaulis sp. MIT060901 (assembly GCF_047123815.1). Lineage (NCBI taxonomy): Bacteria > Pseudomonadati > Pseudomonadota > Alphaproteobacteria > Maricaulales > Maricaulaceae > Maricaulis > Maricaulis sp. MIT060901. Next base: position 2,036,156 of record NZ_CP138920.1, on the reverse strand, counting down.
AAGCATGGGCCTCCTACGCCGCCTGTTAGAAGAATCCAAGACGCCAGAATGAAGCTTTTATGACCCCTGAAACGGCGTCACAAACACGTCACATTACGAACATACCCGAACCTTACCAGATCTTGTTCGCCAGACAGGCGAGTCACAACATTTTGTGGGTGGCCATGCGCCGGTGATAATTATGTGACAGTTTCTTGAATCTGGACATCGCATCGAAACCGCCTAGGCTGCGGCGAAAATGATACACTATTCAGCTGGACCATCCTGAACATGTCGCCCATCGAGTCGCCAACCGAAGAATCACGTTGGACACAGTTCACCGCGATCCTGATCCTCGTCTCCGCCGCGCTGCGAATTCTCGCCCTGGCATTCAATCCACTGGAACTCTACGCAGACGAAACGCAATACTGGGTTTGGTCACGCGAGTTTGACTGGGGCTATTACTCGAAACCGCCGATGATTGCCTGGTTGATTGCCGTCAGCACCAGCCTGTTCGGCGACACAGACTTTGCAGTCCGGCTGCCTGCGCCCCTCCTCAATATCGCCACGCTGAGTTTCCTCTTCCTGGCAGCACGCCGTCTTTGGAATGCGCGCACGGGGTTCTGGGTCGCTCTGACCTTCACAACCATTCCAGCGGTCTGGATGTCCAACGCCGTCATGTCTACTGACACCCCCATGATGGCGGCCTGGGCAGCGGCGTTTTATTGTCTAGTCGCACTGCGCACGAAGGCCAGCTGGGGTCATGCGGTCGGACTGGGCGTCGCGATCGGGCTGGGTATGCTCGCCAAATACGCCATGATCTATTTTGTCGTGGGAACAGGCCTGTCGCTTGTCCTGGACGCGCCTGCGCGGCGAGCGCTTCTGTCCCTGAAGGGTGTCGTAGCCGCGGTGCTTGGCACCCTGATACTGCTGCCCAACCTGCTCTGGAACGCTGCCCACGACTTCGCCACGGTCTCTCACACCGCGGCCAACGCAAATTGGGGCGGCAACCTCTTCCACCCGGCAGAGCTTTTTGACTTCCTGTCTGGTCAACTTGGCGTCTTCGGCCCAGCCCTCTTCGTGATCCTGATCGGCGTGCTGTATCGCACCCTGCGCCAGCGCAAATCGGTTCACCCCGACGCCCTGCTCCTCAGTCTCTTCATCCTGCCACCTCTGTTGACCGTATCCGTTCAGGCCTTCATCTCCCGGGCACATGCCAACTGGGCCGTGTCCGCCTACCTTGCCGGCAGCCTGCTGGTGGTCTTCTTCCTGTTGCAAGGCCCTCGATGGCGGCGCTCTGTGCTCTGGGGGTCGATAGCCGCCCATTCCGTCAGCATGATCGCACTGATGGTCATTGCGAGTGTTCCGTCCTGGACTGTTGCCGCAGGACTCAGCAACTCCACCAAGGGTGTCCGCGCCTGGCAGGAGACCGCAGACCGAATTTCCCAAGCAGCACAAGCCGATGACTACACGTACATTGTCTTCGATAACCGGAATGTGTTCCACCAGGTGCAGAGATACGGAAACCAACCGGAAGACACCGTGAAGATGTGGCTGCGCTTTCCAGGCGCGACCAATCACGCTGAACAGGGCTGGCCGCTGCCAGAGCAGTTTACCGGTGATATCCTCATTGTCTCGCAACGCAGCTGGCAAGAGCCGATGTTCCAGGGCGATTTCGCCCGGATCGAGCAAATCGGCGATATCTCGATCGCGCTCGACGGCAACAAAACGCGCGATTTCACGTTATGGCGGGCCTCGGGGCATCAGCGTGTGGAACGCACAAGCGAGCTTCTCGAGCTGTGGGCGAGCTACGATGTGGCTTACATGAATCGCCCGCGCTAGCCCCGCTCCTCCGGCAAGCCAACGGCAAGGGTGAGGTTCTGCATTGCCTGGACCGCGGCGCCCTTGAGCAGATTGTCCAGCGTGGACACGATGACGGCACGTCGCCCATCATCGGCCAGCTGGAAACCACCGATCGTGATGCCGGGTTTGCCCGCACCATCGATAACTTCCGGGATACCATCAGCCAGCTCGACCAGTGCCTCACCTGCATAGAAATCCGCGAAGGCACGGCGTAATTCCTCGCCGGTAATCGCCTCGGCAAATCCCAGATGCACGGTCGCCACGATACCGCGAAAGAAGGCCGCGACATGAGGCGTGAACTGGACCTCGACACCGAGATGCCGACTCATTTCTCGCTCATGGATATGCCCGGCAAGGGCATAGGGCATGAGATTATCTCTCAGCGCCGCCAGGTCATTCTTGCGTGACGGCGTCGTGCCTGCACCGGAATAGCCCGATACGCCAAAAACGTGAGCCGGCGCACCAAGACGCTCGCGCACCGGTGCGATCGCCATCTGGCCTGCCGTCGCATAACAGCCCGGGTTGGAAATACGACGCGCCGAGGCCAGGGTCTCCCGCCCATAAACTTCCGGCATGCCGTAGACCCAGCTGTCGTCGAACCGATAGTCCGCTGAGAGATCGACAATGACCGGGTCTCGCCCTGCGTCATCGATGGCCTTCACAAATCCGGCAGCGGCCCCGTTGGGCAAGGCCAGGATCACGGCATCCACCTCACGCGAGGCGACATCCGCTGGGCTCAGAGCCTCGAAACCAAGACCATTGCTTACTTCCGGAGCCATATCCGCGACCGGCTTGCCGGCGAACTCGCGGGAGCTTGCGAAGACGAGCTCCATATCGTCACGACCTGCGATCAGGCGCAGGAGCTCACGGCCGGTATGACCACGGGCACCAACCAGTCCGACACGTACCGTCATGACGCACTCTCCAGCGTTGCCGGCAGTGAAAAGGCCTGTTCCAATACCGGTTGCAGATCGGCCATTGATTTCTCACCACGCCAGAACACCGTCCACTCATCCTGGCGAACAGCGCCCGAACACTGGTCGAAATAGAACCCATTGACCGGATTATCCGTGCGCGAACGCCAGACCAGCTCTGGCGCATACTCGATCAGACGCTGCCAGACCGCACGGCCCAACCCCTCGCCACGAGCCTCGTCCAGCACGGCGAACTTGTCCAGATAGATGGACCCGGCCAGCCGGGTCGTCAGGGCGGCAGCGCGATAATTCTCCGTGACCAGGGCATGATCCAGCGCCAGCCCGTCCCAATAGCCGGGCACGGTCGGACGGCCAAAGGCGCGGGCAACCAGCCCCTCCAGCCGGGCCATGTCCAGCGCGGTCTTGTCATCCAGGGCAAAGATCCGCTCACCACGACGCACCAGTGTACCGGCCCCGGCGTGAGTGAAGAGCTCACTCGCCAGCGCCCTGGGCTTGGTGATCGACACCGAGCTGGACAGCGGCAGGGTTTCCAGCAGGCGCTTGATCTCGTCGATCTTGAGCTGCATGCCCCCCGACACCCAGTCGGCCGCGACAATCTCCTGGTAGTCGGTCGCCAGGTTGATGGAGGAAATGATCTCGCCCTCCGCATCCAGCAAACCACCGGTCCCGGTCAGGAAAACTACCTTGTAAGGCTGCAGCGCCTCCACCAGTGCCCGCACGGCGCTGTCCGCGTTGATATTGACCAGCTTGCCATCCGGCGTCTCACCCAGACAGGCCAGTATCGGCGCCTGGCCGGCACGGGCGGCCGCCGCGACCAGGTCGAGACGTATGTCCGTCGGTTCACCGACCCGACCCAGCCGGGCCTCGTCAATCATGCGCGCCTCGAACACACCACCGGGAATAGCCGCCGCCTGGCCGCCCGCCGCGCGTACGCCGTCAACAATGGCCAAGTTGGCGCGGGTCAGTGTCTCGCGGATGACGGGAACCGCCTGCTCACGGGTCACGCGCAGACCATCCACACGCTCGGTTTCGATGCCTGCCGTCTCCAGCGCCTCGTCCAGCTGCGGGCCACCGCCGTGCACGACAATGGGCGAGAGGCCGACCGATTGCAGGAAGGCCAGGGAGGCTGAAAGCGCTTCCAGATCATCCCGGATCACTGCACCGCCGACCTTGATGACGGCGAAACGTTCCTGTTCCAGGCCGGAGAAACGGCTCAGATATTCACGGATTTCCTTGCCGTCCCGCATGTGGGAAAGCAGTTGGACGATCGTCTGGCGAACCTCGGAAAAATTCTCGCTCATCACGACCCTCCCTGTTTGGCCAGGGTTTCCATGATGGCCTTTTGCACGTGCAGGCGATTTCCCGCTTCCTCGATACCCAGGAAAGCCGGGCTGTCGACCACGGCATCGGCGATCTTCACATTGCGGCGCATGGGCAGGCAGTGGCTGACAACACCGTTATTGGTCATCGCCATCTTTTCCGGCGTGATCATGAAGTCCGCACCCTTGGCCCGCAGCGGCGCCTCGTCATCCCAGTTGCCGTAGAACGGCAAGGCGCCCCAGCTCTTGGCATAAACGACATCCGCGCCGGTGTAGGCAGCCTCAACATCGGTTGTGAGGGTCAGATTAGCACCTGCATCTCCGCAGAATCTCTCGGCGGCGGACATGTAGCGCTCGTCCAGGCGATAGGCCTCGTCCGGCACCAGCATGCGGACATTCATTCCGAATTTGGATGCAATCAACAGGGCGGAATTGGCCACCGCCGTGTTCAGCGGCTTGGGGTGCGGCACCCAGGTCAGCAGGAACTCCTTGCCCTCGACTGATCCGAGACGGTCCTGCAGAGCCAGCATCAGGGCCAGTTCCTGGCAGGGGTGCACAATCGTTTCCATGTTGATCACCGGCACCGTGGCGTGCTGGGCAAAGGCCGAGATCATCGGGTCCTCACGCTCCGCGCCCCAGTCCTTGAACTCCGGGAAACAGCGAATGGCGATCAGGTCGACATAACTCGACAGGACCCGCGCAGCCTCACGGACATGCTCCTCCTCGGAACCATCCATGACGGTGCCGTCAGAAAACTCCAGCGGCCAGGTCGCCCCCTTGGCGTCCAGAACAATGGCGTGACCGCCCAGCTGATGAGCCCCGATATCAAAGCTTGATCGGGTTCGCAGTGACGGGTTGAAAAACAAGAGCGCGATGGACTTCCCTTCGAGCGATCGGCTGACCGCACCGGACTTGAAGGCGGCTGCTCGGTCGAGCAGGCCCTGAAGTTCGGAACGGGACCAATCGGCTGTCGTCAGGAAGTGGCGCATTTGCTTACCTTTTCGCGCTTGCAATAAAACCAGCTCAAGGCCTTAGGGGGCGCCACTGGACATGTCCAGACCCTGAACCTGCGCGCGCGAGCATGGCAGCATTGCCGCGGGGAGTGGAAATCGGCCCGCGGATGTGGAACAAGCCGAAGGCGAAGGAGATCTCCATGTCCGTTCTTGCTGTTATTCCTGCCCGTTACGGCTCCACCCGTTTCCCCGGCAAACCGCTCGCGAAAATTGCCGGTCAGATGATGGTCGAGCGTGTCTGGCGCATCGCGGCGGCGGCTGACGGCGTGGACCGTGTCGTGGTGGCGACGGATGACCAGCGCATCGTTGACGCCGTCCAGGCGGCCGGCGGTGAGGCGGTAATGACGGACGAGAATTGCCGCAACGGCACCGAGCGCGCACTCGATGCGCTGAACCGCCTCGAGAGCGATGCGGAGATCATCATCAATGTCCAGGGCGATGCCCCGCTGATCCCACCCTGGGTGATCGGCGATGTGGCCACCACTCTGCGCGACAATCCGGACATGCCGATGGCCACGCCCGCGGTCGCCTTGCCTGCCGACACCGAAGCGCGCATGCGCGTCGACAAGGCCAATGGCTCGGCCAGTGGCACAACGGTGGTTTTCGACAAGACCCTGCGCGCGATGTATTTCTCCAAGAATGTCATCCCCTTCCGCCGCAAGCCGGAAACGGGCGCGCCGGTCTATCAGCATATCGGCCTTTACGGCTATCGCCGCGACACGCTGCAACAACTGGTCGATCTCGAACCCACACCGCTGGAACTGACCGAAAGCCTCGAACAGCTTCGTGCGATGGAAAACGGCATTCCGATCCAGGTCGTGCTGACCGATTATCGCGGCCGCTCGGCCTGGTCTGTCGACAGCCCCGAGGACGCGACACGCGTCGAGGACATTATCAAGCGCGAAGGGGAGCTCGTGTGATGAGCAAGATCCTGCTGGCCCGCCACGGCAATACATTCGGTCCCGGCGACAAGGTCGTCTGGGTCGGCGCGAAGGAAGACCTGCCGCTGGTGGAAAAGGGCGAGCAACAGGCCGCCGCTCTGGGCGAGGCCCTGCGCGATGCCGGCCTGACGCCCGCGCACATCATTTGCGGTCCGCTCAAGCGCACCCGCCGCGCCGCCGAAATCGTCTCCGAACTGACCGGGTTTGACGGCGAGGTCCGGATCGACGAACGCCTGCGCGAGATCGATTACGGCTCCTGGGGCGGCAAGTCCTGTGACGAAATCATTGCCGAATTCGGTGCTAAGGCTCGCGAGGAATGGGATCTCCACCACCGACGCCCGCCCGGCGCGGACTGGTCCCCCAGCGAGGATACGCTGCGCAGCAATGCGCTCGCCTCCATGGCGGCTGCGGCCGAGCTGGATGGCCTGACGGTCGTCATCACCTCCAACGGCATCCTGCGCTACATGTACAACGCGCTCACCGGGCCGGACGCGGACGTGAAGGTCAAGACGGGTAATACCTGCGCCGTAGACATCAGCGGTGACGGCGGCAGCCGTCTGTTCTGGAACGAAAAACCAAATGCCGACCTCATCAGGTCCGCCCTGGGCTAGAATGCAGAAAAGCCGCCACCCTCCGGGCAGCGGCTTTCCTTCTTGGTGACAGACCGTCTAGCGCAGCGCGCGATAGACACCATCAATCACATCTTCCAGCGCACTCAGACGGCTGGCCGACTGGCTGCCGCGCTCGGCCCGTGGCAGGTCGCGAGACATGCGACGCAGATCGGATGCCAACGACCGGTTCTCTTCACCAGCTTCCAGTGTGGAGGCGGCCTGTTGCAGGGCCTCAGACAGGCTTGCCGCCGCGTCAGCTGCCAGGACCTCGTCGCGAGCCAGCTGATCGACATAGGCCAGTCCGACCACCGGATGCTCTGGCCAGCTGACCGGGAATTGCTGCTGCGGATTGAAGATCTCACCCTGATTGGCGAGGCCGGCAGCAGCGATTTCGTTATCCGTGAGGAATTCGCTGGCCGAAAGCGCGAAAACGTCGAGGCCGCGCGCAATCTCGGTGCCGTAGATACGTCCGTCATACCAGTAGGACGACCAGTATCCGCCGCTGATCATCACGTCGGGATCAATCGGACCGCGGTCGAAATAGGCGATCTCGAACGGGTTTTCGGAGTCGGTGAAGTCGATGACGGAAATGCCACCCTGGTACCAGGACTGGACGAAGATATCGCGCCCCGGCACGGGAATGACGGAGCCGTTGTGCGCCACACAGTTTTCCTGCTCGGTCTGGGCCGAGGGAATCTTGAAATAGCTCGCGAACTCCAGGCGACCATTCTCGATATCGAAGATGGCGTTTGCACCCCAGTCGCTTGGATCCTGGGCACGGCAACGCGGGCGGCCACCGCCACCCCACTCATCGGTGAATAGGACCTTGGTGCCATCATTGTTAAACGTCGCGGAGTGCCAGTAGGCAAACCCCTGGTCCACAACAGCGTCGATACGCTGAGGAGCACGCGGGTCGGTGATGTCGAGAATGATGCCATTGCCCGAACAGGCACCAGCCGCCAGGTTCAGCGACGGGAAAACCGTGATGTCATGGCACTGATCGGTGCGGCGCGTGGACTGGGTACCGTCACCATGGTCACCGCCTGCCCACAAACCGGCAATGCGCCCGCTCTCGTCATCCGCGAACACACGCGGGCTGTCGACAATGCGCGACGCCGCCGGATTGGCGACAGGGATCTCGATGACATCGATGCTGAACAGCGCCGTCTCATCATCCCCCGGCAAACCGGCCACACAGCCGGCAAGCTCTTCTTCCGGACGGATCGAGCTGGTGCCGGAATTGTAGACAATGATGGTTTCGTCATCGGCAGACACCACCGAATGGGTGTGCGAGCCCCGGCAAGTCTGCACAAGACCGACCTGGCGAGGTGCGACAGGATCAGAGATATCGAAAATGCGGATACCGCGGAACCGTTCCGAGCTGACCTCTTCGACAATGCCCTGGCGCCCACAATCAATACGACCACGCGTGTCTTGAACCGACATGATCATCAGATCGCCGACGATGGAGACATCGCCCTGACCACCCGGACACACCAGCGAGCTGAGCAGACGCGGCTCGTCCCCGGAAATGTCGTAGAGATTGATGCCGTGATAATTACCAGCCGCCATCAGATTACCGGCAAACGCCATATCCGTGTTGGAGAAGCTGAGGAACGGCGCACGATCACCGAAGCGGCGCTCGATATCCGCGTCAGTGGCATCGGTCGGAATCTCCGGTGGCAGGCCCGCCGGGTTCTCAACATCAAAGAATCCGGTCGGTTTGGGCAGGCTCGCCAGGTGGGTCAGGTTGGAAATCGCTTCCTCTGCGTCCCGGAAACCAGCTGCCAGTCCATTGCGCGGGTCCTCCGACAGGCCGGAGAGGATCGTATTCATGCGGCGGATCTCGGCACGCTGCTCACCGCGCACATCATTGACAAAATCAAACAGCACGGGGTCATAGGCCGAACCGCGCTGAGACAGCAGATGGTCAACCATGTCCACGGCGCCATCATGATGGACGATCATTAGCTCCAGGAACATCCGGTCGAACGCGGTTCCGCTGGCAGCTTCAAGCGCCGCCATCTGGGCCGGACTGGCCATGCCTGACATGTTGTGATGCCCGCCATGATGCATGGCATGCGGGTCATTGGCCGGATCCGGCGCGTCCTCGCTGCGTTCACGCAGCCAGGACTGCATGAAGGCAATTTCGTCTTCCTGCGAGATATCGATGCGGCTGGCGATATCAACCAGTGACTGGGTGCTGGTCCGGTCGCCGACGAGGGCGGCCATCTGCACCGCCTGGAAATGATGCAGGATCATGCCCTGCATGAAGCGCACATCATCATCGGAGTACCGATTGGCTGCGATCTCAACCGCTTCCTCGGCACTCAGCTGGCGATTGGCCTCCCCCGGAGCCCCCGGTTGAACAATTGGTGCATCCTGCGCAAATCCAGCGCCAGCGACCAGACCGATCAGCGCCGAGCCCACGAGTAATCTTGCCTTCCAGGCCATCGACATCCTCCCTCGAAAATTATGGCGAGAGAATTAGGCTGGAAGCTCTTCGGGGCAAGCCAATTCTTGCGCGCTAGTCCACCTGTTCCAGAAAGTCTGTGATTGCGGACCAGGCCTCTGGCTCTGTCATGAAGGGCGCATGGCCAACATCAGGCACTTCCGTATAGGCCATGCCCGGCTTTTTCGAGCGCATCCTGTCAACGGTCTCGATGGTCAGAAGATCGGTGTTTCCACCCCGTACAACGAGCACCGGAAGCGCCTTGAAAGGCTCCCAGAACGGCCAGAGATCCGGCAGTTCCCCGCCCTCGTCGAACTTCTCGACGATGGCCTGGTCATAAGAGAGATCAAACCCGCCCTCGACCTCGATCCAGAGCTTGCGGGCAAACCAGTCCCAGAACTCCCTGTCGCCTTTGCGTTTGGGAAAGGCGTCCAGGTTGGACGCAATCGTCCGGTCAATCGCCTCGTCCCAGGTTTTCACCGCACCGCGTGCGGAAACGTTGGACTTGATGCGCTCGATACCACCGGGATTGATCTCGACACCGATATCATTGATCACCGCCGCGGCCAGCTTGCCCGGCGCCAGGGTCGGCGTGATCAGCGACATCAGCCCGCCCATCGACGTGCCGACGTAAACAGCACGCGCAATGCCGAGATTTTCGAGCAAGGCCGCCATATCCATCGTATAAATCGGCGGCTGATACCGCTCTGGCCGGGGATCCCAGTCCGATTTTCCGCGCCCCCGCTGGGACGCCACGATCACCCGCCGCCCCAGCGCCGCGATCTGTGGCGCCAGCTCGGCAAAGTCATTCACATTGCGCGTCAGCCCATGCAGGCAGAGCACGGGCAATCCCCGTTCCTCGCCGACAGCCGGATAATCGCGATAGTGAATTTTCGGACCGTCCTCGGTCTGGAAATAATGCTCGGTGAAACTCATCCGGCTCTGCCCCTATTCAGCTTCCCAATCGCGCTCCAGATAACGCGACGCCCAGAACATGAAACCCGCCGCGACCAGGTAAAGCGTTGCGCCGATAGCAATCGATACCCGCAGCGAACCATCGCCGAAAGTCGGTTGCAGAACCGTTGAGACACGGCCCAGAACGTAAACGCCACCGCCAATCCCGAGCAGGTTGTTGATCAGCAGGAAGACAGAGGATGCACTGGTACGCATGTGCGGGGGCACGAGGTGCTGGAACGCTGAGATGACCGGCCCCAGCCAGGCGAGGCCCAGAGCGGTCGGGATGAACAGGATCATCACGGACAACATCGGTGACGGCGACATGATGCCTGCCCAGTACAAAGGAGCGCTGACCAGGAAGGCGAGCGCCGGAATGGTCGCGTAGGCGGAGCGTTTGCTCTTGCCCAGGAAGTCACCCATTACACCGCCCAGGAAGATGCCGAGACTGCCAGCTACAAAGAGAATACCGCCGAAGACCCAGCCGGTTTCTATCAGGCTCAGTTCGAAACTGCGCGCAAAGAAGGACGGGATCCAGAAGAAGACGCCATACCCCATCATGGACGAGGAAGACGCGCCGAAGACCATCAGCCAGAAGCTCCACTTCTTGATCACAAGTTCCATGAAATCACGGAAGGCAAAGAAGAACGCACCGATCAGCAGGCCGGCGATAAAACGCCCTGCCAACCATGCGAGCGCAGCCGGGCCAAACCCGGCTCCGCCGAAGGCTGGAATACTCCAGGTCACCAGGCCCGGCAGCAACATCAGAACACCAACTCCAAGGCACAGCGGGACCACTTGTGTGGTCTTGCCAACCCAGCTTCCGGCCAGCCAGCCGGTCACCGCCCCAACAAGGGCGCCAGCCACCAGAACCAGCGGTGACTGGATCGGCTCGGCGCCAAAGACGAGCGCGTTGAACAGCGAAAGCAGGCTCGGCAAGGCAAACAAGACTGCACCCGCCATGGACAGGATGCGCACCTTGTCGGCGCTGTAGGCCCCTACCGTCTGGACAGGCGAAGAGTCCACTGTCTTGCCGCCGTCGAACTGGCCACGCTTGGGCTCCTTGACCAGGAATTTGAAGACCGGCGCGAGAAAGACGCCTGCCAGGCCAACAATGATGAAAGCGGAGCGCCAGTCCAGTGCATCCGAAATGGCACCACCGGCAATCTGAGAACCCGCGATCACGCCAAACGCACTGCCCACGGGGATGCCAAGAGAATAGATAGCCAAAGCGCGCGATCGTTTTTCCGGAGGATGATAATCGGCGATGATCGTATAGGCAGGAGCCACACCTCCGGCCTCACCAACGCCGACACCGACACGCGCCAGGAAGAGATGCATGAAGTTTTGCGCGAAACCGCTGAGAGCCGTGAAACCACTCCAGACGGTCAGGGAAATCGTCATGATCCAGGTTCGGTCGAGGCGATCAGCAAACCAGGCAATTGGCACACCCAGCGTCGAGTACAGCAGCGCGAAGGCGATACCGCCCAACAAGCCAAGCTGTTCATCCGTAAGAGAAAGCTCTTCCTGGATCGGAATAGCCAGGATCGAGATGATCTGCCGGTCCAGAAAATTGAACGCGTAAACAAGGAACAGCATCAGCATGACAACACCGCGATAACCGCTGCTGATCTTGGGCTCCGTATCGACCGATTCGGACTTGGTTTCTTCGGACATTAATTCTCCCCTCGAGTGCATCACCGGATGTTTCCGTTGCGATACGATGCGGACGCAAACATGAATGACCATTCAGGTATGGTCAAATGCCAATTCCGTCAAAGCGGTGCCAACAGGTGCTTGCGTCCCCGGCCTGCGAATGCAGGATGTGCGGCAGATTGGCTGCTACAGCCTCAATCGCCAAGGGGAACATTTGATGAAACACGCGATTTTTGCCTTTGCCGCGAGCAGCTTGCTGCTTGCTGGCTGCACTCAGGCCGGCGAGGAGGACGCCGCCCACGAGGATAACGCCGCGGAAAACACCAACTCCGCATCCATCACATCCACCGAGATCACGGAAGCTGACCTGCGCCATCGCATCGCCACCCTGGCCAGCGACGAGTTCGAAGGACGCGCTCCGGCGACCTCCGGCGGCATCGCAGCCAGCCAGTGGATCGCCGACGAGATGCAACGCATTGGCCTGGAACCAGGCAATGGCGACAGCTATTTCCAGCCGGTTTCCCTGCTGGAGGTCACGCTGGATACCGCCAATTCCAGCTTCGACATCGCCCATAATGGCGAGAGCCTCGGTTTTTCAATGCCGGACGACCTGGTTTACTGGACCAAGCGCGCCGATGACGAAGTCGCCATCGAGAACACCGAACTGGTCTTTGTCGGTTATGGCGTTGTCGCTCCGGAATATGGCTGGAACGACTATGAAGGCGTCGACGCGCGCGGCAAGACAGTCGTCATGCTGGTCAATGATCCGGGTTATGGCGATCCGGAAAGCGGACTCTTCAACGGCAATGCGATGACTTATTACGGCCGCTGGACGTACAAATTCGAGGAAGCGGCCCGCCAGGGCGCCGACGGCGTCATCGTCATCCACCAGACCGCCCCGGCCTCCTATGGCTGGAATGTCGTCTCCGGATCCTGGACCGGTGGCCAGCTGGATCTGGCCCGTGAACCGGGTGAAGGCACATTTGCTGGCGTTGAAAGCTGGATCACCGAGGAAGGCGCACGCCAGCTGTTCGAACTGTCCGGACTGGATTTCGATGCACTCACCGCAGCTGCGGCACAGCCGGGTTTTGAAGCCGTTGAAATGACAGGCCTGACTGCGTCCGGCACCCTGCGCAACACCACCCGCACCATGGACAGCCGCAATGTCGCCGGTGTTGTCCGCGGCACCGAGCGTCCGGATGAGTTTGTCATCTACACCGCGCACTGGGACCATCTGGGTATTCGTTTTGGTGTCGGTGAGGACGGTATCTTCAACGGCGCTGTCGATAATGCGACCGGCACGTCTGCCATCCTGGAGATCGGCGAGGCATTTGCTGCCAATCCACCGCAACGCTCTGTCATGATCCTGGCTGTCACTGCCGAGGAATCCGGCCTGCTGGGTTCTGCTTATTACGGCGTCAATCCGATCGAGCCACTCTCCCAGACCGTCGGCGGAATCAACATCGATGCCATCCTGCCAACCGGTCGGTCACGTGACGTGGTCGTTGTTGGTCACGGCGCGTCCGAGCTGGAAGATATCCTGACCGAGGAAGCCGCCGACCAGGACCGCTATATTGTCCCGGACCCGAACCCGGAGGCGGGCTATTTCTACCGCTCCGACCACATCTCCCTGGCCAAGCAGGGTGTGCCGATGCTGTATGCAGACGGTGGCTTCGACCTGCGCGAGGGTGGCCGCGAGGCCGGCGAGGCCTTTGGCGCCGACTACCGCGCCAATCGCTATCACGCACCGGGCGATGAGTATTCTGAAGACTGGAACATGGAAGGCATGCTCGAAGACGCCCAGCTCTTCTACAATGTCGGCAACCGTCTCGCGAATTCGCAGGACTGGCCGAACTGGTATGAAGGTAATGAGTTCCGGGCACTCCGCGACGCCCAGCGCGCCGATTAGGCAGCGAGACATCTGCACGAAAAAGGCGGCCCCCTCAGGCCGCCTTTATTGTATCTCATACCGGGTGGAAGCTGTCTGTCTAGAACGTCTTGCGCGTCGCAAAACGTTCGCCATTTCGGCTTTCTAGGCGCTGGGAATAGGCTGCCTCGTCGATCACGGCACCTGAGTGCACGCAATAGACGGTGCGCGCCTCGGAGATGCGCGGCCAGTGGATAAAGTCACACAGAACCGTCTTCATGCCCGAAGCAACATTGATCTCGACACTGCCCATGCTCTGGGCAAAGGCGAGATTGTTCTGGAACATGCCGCTATCACGCAAATTATCCATGGCGCCGACAAACTCGCCGCCCAGAAATTGTGAGACCTGACGCCCCTCGATCTCCTCGCGAGTGACACCGAACATATCGACTGCACCTTGCGAGATCGCCTTGAACATACCCAGGGAGTCGGTGACGAATTCGATGGCCGGATTAAGCGTAACCAGGTCCATCCAGGTCGGGGCCGGAGCCACGACAAAAGCGTCTTGAACAAGTTCTGCCATGCGGCGCTTCACGCGCTCGGGTGGATCGGATTCTCCGTTCTCCCAGCGCGAAACCATCGCCTGGGTAACGCCGAGATCGGCAGCCAGAGCGGCCTGCTTCAGACGTTTGGACATCCGGAAATTCCGGATGATGGACGGCCAATTCACTTTTCCGGATGCAACAGGCAGATTTAAATCTTGTGCCACGGTTCCCCCCGCAGGCCCTAAGCTATGGGCGTTGTACGAATCTGGCTTCCAAACTCCTTCTGGAGGTCCTCGAACTCGTCCTCGCCGACCTGCGCTCCGCTGAACACCCAGCGCGGCTGGAGGTCTTCACCCCGTCGCCACCAGTTCATCGAATGCACAAACAGCGTTTCACCCTTTCGAGGCCCGTCGCAGAGTACATACTTGTCCACACTTTCAACGGTTTCGACGCGTTCGTCAAAGAATCCGATTGATTTTAGACGCAAAAAAAGTTGCGGCAGTCCTTCCGAGAAGCTCCGAGAAAGCTCCTCGCCTTCGCAGTCGATGCGCTTCAGACCGGTTTCGCGTTCCATGCCGACACTGATCGTTTCCAGAATGCCGGAGCTGGACACCACGCCGGCAATGGCCGGGGTTTCCGCCATGTAGGACCGCCAGCCGATCATCGGCGCCGATAATTCCTCGGGTGACACTAGGGTGAGGATGCGTTCCTGCATTTCCCGACCCGGCTCGACCAGGTCTGCCTCCCAGCGTGAGACCATCGCCTGTGTGACCCCGAGATCATCGGCCAGAGCCATCTGCTTCATATTGTTGGTAAAACGGTATTGTTTGAGAATTTCACCCCAGCTCAGATGCGCCGGTTTACTGGACCGGTTTGTCTCTGTGCTCATTCCTCAAAGTGCCTTTCGCACAACCACCGGCCCACCCAGCCGCTCTCTCACATCGCGATAGACGCTTTCATTCACGACAGCGCCGGACATCATGCACAGGACACGCGGCCCCGGCATCAGGACCGGACGGTGCAGCCCGTGCAGATAGACCTGTTTCCATTCCCCGGAACCGTGCCGGTATTCGAACAGGTCCACGCTCTCCGCGCTGGCCACCTGACCTTCGAAAAAGCCTGCACGCCCAAAGGTTGCAAAAAGGTCAAAAATCTCGCCACGGAAGTGGTGCTTCATCATGCGGCCCGACAATTCTTCGGATGTCGACCCCATCAACCGGGCCAGCCCGCGCGAAGCGACAGCCATGCGTCCGGTCCCGTCAGCGACACAGATAATGGCCGGGTTCTGGGCGACACGCTGCTCCCAGACATCACGCGAAATCGTCGCGCTTTCGGCCCAGTAAAGATCGAACAATAATTCCTGGATGCGAGGACTGGGGCGGGCATCGGCAGCTTCCCATCGCGAAACCATGGTCTGGGTCACGGCGAGACGATCCGCCAGCTGACCCTGGTTAAGCCCCGTCGAATGCCGGTAGTGCCGGATCACTGACGGCCAGTGCAGCTCGGGAAGTTCCTGCGAAATCTCAATTGCTGACATGCAACTCTTCCGCCCTTCGAAGAATGCAGTAACGCTCTGAGTTATATTTTATAACGTAAATCGCGATTTTTGGGAAGCTGGTTTCTGTTTGGCACTGTTTGCGCGAGATGAACAGGGCGATTTTGAAACTTGTGTGACACTTGCCGCGAGGGCGACAGTCCATGCGGGAACAGTCCGTCGCGGCGGACTATAGGCTGACGCGTGCGTCAACAAAACAGTTTCAAATGGCGCGACGAGCGCTAAACTCCCTGCAACGAATAATAATTCCCGGGGAGAGCTGCGTGCCGCACGATATCGATGTGGTTGCGAAGATCTGCGCACATCACAATCATGATCCCGCTGCATTGCTGGAAATCCTGCACGACACACAGGAACATTTCGGCTGCGTCAGTGACGAGGCCGCGCGCCGGATTGCGCAGGACCTGAACATATCCCGCGCCGACATCCACGGCGTTCGCAGTTTCTATGGCGATTTCACCCGCGACACCGACAAGCCGAAACTCAAACTCTGTCGTGCCGAAGCCTGCCAGGCTGTGGGCAGCGAAGAGCTGGCCCGGCGCCTGTCGGCCAGGGGCATCGCAAGCGAGACCATCTATTGCCTGGGCAATTGTGCCCTGGGCCCGGCCGCGATGATCGGGAAGCGCCTGATCGGCCGCGCCAGCGCCGAGCTGCTGGAAGCGGAGTTGGCCGATGGCTGATGCGACCCGCCTCTTTCTCTCCAGGGACGCCGCCGCCCTCTCCGTCGGCGCCGACGGCGTTGCCGCGGCCCTGCCCCAGGACCAGCTGGTGCGGACCGGGTCTCGCGGCATGTTATGGCTGGAGCCCCTTCTGGAAGTCGACACACCGGAGGGCCGGATCGGCTTTGGTCCCCTCTCCGTCATGGATGCAAAACGTCTGGCCGAGACGGGCTTCCCGCTGGATGATGCGACTTGTGTCGGCAAGGTCGAGGACCTGCCCTGGATGAAGATCCAGCGCCGTGTGATCTTTGAGCGTTGCGGCGTCATCGACCCGCTGAACCTGGACGCCTTCGAGGCCAGTGGCGGGCTGGACGGCCTGCGCGCCGCGCTTGCCAAGAGCGCAGCGGACATCGTCGAGACTGTGACTCGCTCCGGACTACGTGGCCGCGGCGGCGCCGGTTTTCCAGCCGGCATCAAGTGGAAAACCGCATCGGAAGCCCAGGCTGACCAGAAATACATCTGCTGTAACGCTGATGAGGGCGATAGCGGCACCTTTGCCGATCGCATGTTGATGGAAGGCGATCCCGGCCAGCTGATCGCCGGCATGATCATCGCCGGCCTCGCTGTGGGTGCCACAAAGGGCTTCATCTATTGCCGCTCGGAATATCCGCACGCCATTGCAACGCTGAAGGCTGCGATCGCGTCCTGGGAAGGGCGCGGCTGGCTGGGGGCGGATATTCTCGGCTCCGGGAAGGCATTTGAACTCGAGGTTCGTCGCGGCGCCGGCTCCTATGTCTGCGGCGAGGAAAGCGCCATGCTGGAGAGCCTGGAAGGCAAGCGCGGTCAGGTCCGGGTCAAACCGCCCATCCCGGCTCTTTCAGGCCTGTTCGGAAAGCCGACCATCGTCAACAATGTCCTGACGCTGGCCAGCGTACCGTGGATCCTGGAGCATGGCGGCGAAGCCTATGCCGAGATCGGCCATGAACGCTCGCGCGGCACCCAGGCTTATCAACTTGCGGGCAATATTCGCCGGGGCGGCATGCTGGAAGCCGATTTCGGCATTTCCCTGCGTGAACTGATCGAGGATTTTGGCGGTGGCACGCTGAGCGGCCGCCCGCTGAAGGCCGTCCAGGTCGGAGGCCCCCTGGGCGCCTACATCCCTGCGGACGGTCTCGATTTGCCAATGGATTACGAAGCCTTCGCCGCGGCTGGCGCGATGCTGGGGCATGGCGGCATCGTCGTCTTTGACGACACGGTCGACATGGCCAGACAGGCCGAATTCGCGATGGAATTCTGTGCCGAGGAAAGCTGTGGCAAGTGTACGCCATGCCGTATCGGCTCAATGCGAGGCGCCGAGACGATCAGCAAGATCCGCGACGGCGAGAATGTCGAGGCCAATCTGGAACTGGTGGAAGACCTGTGCACCATCATGACGGACGGATCACTGTGCGCCATGGGCGGCCTGACCCAGATGCCGGTGATGAGCGCGCTTCGCCATTTCCGAGAGGATTTCACATCCTCGGACGCGAAACTCAAAGACATGGTAGACTAAAGCGATGGGAAGCCGCCGCGAGAATGATTTCGGCACGCCGGCCCGCACAAGCGAGACCCGCGTCAGCCTGGAAATTGACGGCCAGACGGTCACCGTACCGGAAGGCACATCCATCATGCGCGCCGCCTCCGAGGTGGAAGCACGCATCCCAAAACTCTGTGCCACAGACCGGTTGGAAGCATTTGGCTCCTGCCGTATGTGCCTGGTCGAGATCGAGGGACGCAAGGGAACCCCCGCCTCCTGCACCACACCGGTGTCCGAGGGCATGAAGGTCCAGACCCAGACACCTCGCCTGGAAGCCCTGCGCCGTGGCGTGATGGAACTCTACATCTCCGACCACCCGCTCGACTGCCTGACCTGTTCCGCCAATGGTGATTGCGAACTCCAGGACACCGCCGGCGAAGTGGGCCTGCGCGAAGTGCGTTACGGTTTCGAGGGCGAAAACCACCTGGCCGAAGGCGTCGACGCCTCCAATCCCTATTTCCAGTTCGATGGCTCCAAATGCATCGTTTGCTCGCGCTGCGTTCGCGCCTGTGACGAGATCCAGGGCACGCTGGCCCTGACCATTGACGGGCGGGGTTTCGAATCCAAGGTTTCCGCCGGGCTCGATGAGGGTTTCTTCGACAGTGAGTGCGTGTCCTGCGGCGCCTGTGTCCAGGCCTGTCCGACCGCCACGCTGATGGAGAAAAGCGTCGTCGAACATGGACAGCCACGCCGCGAGGTTGCCACGACCTGCGCCTATTGCGGGGTTGGTTGTTCCTTCATCGCCGAACTGCAGGGCGATGAAGTTGTGCGCATGACACCGGACACGTCCGGCGGTGCCAATGAGGGCCATTCCTGCGTGAAGGGAAGATTTGCGTGGGGTTATGCCAGCCATCCCGACCGGGTGATGTCGCCGATGATCCGCGAGGATATCAGCCAGCCCTGGCGCGAAGTCAGCTGGGACGAGGCCATCGGCTTCGCCGCGGACCGCTTCAAGGCCATCCAGACAGAGAACGGCCGCAGCTCGATCGGCGCAGTCACCTCATCGCGCTGTACGAATGAAGAAGTCTATGTCGTCCAGAAAATGGTCCGCGCGGCCTTTGGCAACAATAATGTCGACACCTGCGCCCGGGTCTGCCACTCGCCGACCGGCTACGGCCTGAAGACGACGTTCGGCACCTCTGCAGGAACACAGAACTTCAAATCCGTGGAACAGGCAGATGTCATCCTGGTCATCGGCGCCAATCCGACCGATGCCCACCCGGTCTTTGCCTCGCGCATGAAACAGCGGCTGCGTGCTGGCGCCCGCCTGATCGTCGCTGACCCGCGGGCGACGGACCTTGTCCGCTCTCCGCACATCCAGGCTGACCATCACCTGCAACTACGACCGGGCACGAATGTCGCCATCATCAACGCCCTGGCCCACGTCATTGTCACCGAGGGCCTGGTCGACAGGGCGTTTGTTGCCGAGCGTTGCGAGGCCGAGAGCTTTGACCGCTGGGCAGCCTTCATCGCGCAGGAACAGAACAGCCCGGAAGCTGTTGAGGCGGTCAGCGGTGTGCCCGCGGAAACAATCCGCCAGGCTGCGCGTCTCTATGCCACGGGTGGCAATGCCGCGATCTATTACGGGCTGGGCGTAACCGAACACTCGCAAGGATCGTCCATGGTGATGGGCATGGCGAACCTGGCCATGGCGACGGGCAATATCGGTCGTGAGGGCGTCGGCGTGAACCCGCTTCGGGGCCAGAACAATGTCCAGGGCTCCTGCGACATGGGGTCTTTCCCGCACGAGTTCCCCGGCTATCGCCACGTCTCCGATATCGATACCCGCGCCCTGTTCGAGACCAGCTGGGGCAAGTCGCTCAGCGACGAGCCGGGTCTGCGCATACCCAACATGTTTTCCGCAGCGCTGGATGGCAGTTTCAAGGGCATGTTCATCCAGGGCGAAGACCTCGCCCAGTCGGATCCGGACACCCAGAATGTCATCGCGGCCCTGCGCTCCATGGACTGTGTGGTCGTCCAGGACCTTTTCCTGAACGAAACTGCCGCCTTTGCGCATGTCTTCCTACCGGGCACGTCTTTCCTGGAGAAGGACGGCACCTTCATCAATGCCGAACGCCGCATCAACCGCGTGCGCCCGGCCTTCCCGGAAAAACAGGGCCTATCGGAATGGGAGACGGTCTGCCGCCTCGCCGAGGCGCTGGGTTATCCCATGCGCTATCAGAAATCGGCGGACATCATGAATGAGATTGCGGCGCTGACACCGACTTTTGCGGGCGTCAGTTTCGACCGCCTCGATCGCGAGGGCTCGGTGCAATGGCCATGTAACGATGCAGCGCCCAACGGCACGCCGACCATGCATGTCGACGGGTTTGTGCGGGGCAAGGGCCAGTTCATGCTGACCCAGTTCATCCCGACCGAGGAACGCACCACACGTGCCTTCCCGCTGCTTTTGACGACCGGCCGCATTCTCAGCCAGTACAATGTCGGCGCCCAGACCCGCCGCACCGAGAACTCGCGCTGGCATGACGAGGATGTGCTGGAGATCCACCCGTCCGATGCAGACGCTCGCGGCCTCACCGAAGGTGACATGGTTTCCCTGTCCAGCCGCAAGGGCGCGATCACCGTCCGTGCCGTCCTCTCGGATCGCATGCCGCCAGGCGTGGTGTATACGACGTTCCACCACCCGGAATCCGGAGCGAACGTGGTGACAACCGAGTTATCCGACTGGGCGACGAACTGCCCTGAATACAAGGTCACGGCTGTACAGGTCGCCCCATCCAACATGCCATCGGACTGGCAGGCCGAACGCGATCGCCGCCGCGCCCGCATCGATATCGTGCCCGCTGCGGAGTGACCGGATTGAACCTGCCGCAAGCCTCGCTCGATGTCGCCATCGCGTCCACGGATGCGGAGGGAAGCCACTGGGCTATTGCCACGGAACACCCGGTCGAGATCGGCTTTAACGGGCGCGCCTGGACCGTGATGATGGCCAGTCCCGGTGACCTGGAAGATCTGGCTTTCGGTCTGGCGGTCTCGGAAGGCGTCCTGAACGCAGACGCCCGACCGGACGCGATCGAGATCATGACCTATGCCGAAGGTACCACGGTCGACATCCGGATCGCGGCGAAGGCCATCAATGGTGACCGCCTAACCCGGCGCACCCTCGACGGTCATACAGGCTGTGGCCTGTGTGGCATCGAAAGCCTGGCGGAGTTGCATGCACCGGGCCCCGGCCAGAGGCGCGCGCTCAACATCAGCGACGCCGCGATCGAACGCGCCTTCAACAACATTTCTGACCGGCAGACGCTTAACCAGCAGACTCACAGCGTCCATGCCGCGGCCTGGTGTTCGCCGGTCGGAGTGATCGAGTTTGTGCGCGAGGATGTCGGTCGTCACAATGCACTGGACAAGCTGATCGGACTGCTCGCAGCGGCGGGCCGGATCGAGGCGCCCGGCTTCGTGCTGATGTCCAGCCGGTGCAGTTACGAGCTGGTCTACAAGACCGCCGCGACGGGCGCTTCAGCACTGGTCACCCTGTCCGCCCCCACATCGCTGGCGCTGCAGCTGGCCGATGCCATCAATCTGCAAATCCTCACACGTGGCCCAGGCGGCCGCGTCGTGCGATTGGGAGTCTAGGCCCGATGGACCAGAACCGCCTCATCACCATGGCCAACCAGATCGCCGGCTTCTTCGAACCCTATTCCGAGGAGGAGGCGATCGAGGGCGTGGAACAGCACATCAAGAGTTTCTGGGAACCGCGCATGCGCGAGCAATTGCAGGCGGTCCTCACCGATCATCCAGACAGTTTGCTGCCGGTCGTCCGCAAGGCTGCGGCTCGGCTCGCCTGACCATATCCTTCGAGGGGGAGAGAAGACGTTGAACAGTGATATCGATATCGCCCGTGCGGCCAACATGCTGCCGATCACGGACGTCGCGGAGAAGCTCGGCATCCCGTCCACGGCGCTGGCCCAGTACGGCAATGACAAGGCCAAGCTGACGGCGGACTACATCAAATCGCTGAATGGCGGCGAAGATGGCAATCTTATCCTGGTGACGGCGGTCAATCCGACGCCCGCCGGTGAGGGCAAGACGACCACCACAGTGGGGCTGGGCGATGCGCTGAACCGGATTGGAAAACGCGCGACCATCTGTATCCGCGAACCCTCCCTGGGACCATGTTTCGGCATGAAGGGCGGCGCTGCGGGCGGGGGACATGCCCAGGTCGTGCCGATGGAAGATATCAATCTCCACTTCACCGGCGATTTTCACGCGATCACTTCGGCGCACAATCTGCTCTCCGCGATGATCGACAATCATATCTACTGGGGCAATGCGCTGGAGATCGACCAGCGCCGCGTGGTCTGGCGCCGCGTGCTGGACATGAATGACCGTGCCCTGCGCGAGATTATCGCTTCACTGGGCGGCGTGGCCAACGGTTTCCCGGGCCAGTCCGGTTTCGACATCACGGTGGCTTCGGAGATCATGGCTATCCTCTGCCTGGCGGAGGACCTGGAAGACCTGCAACGACGCCTCGGCAATATCATCATCGGCTACCGCCGCGACAAGACGGTAGTGACCTGCCGCGACGTCCAGGCAGATGGTGCGATGACAGTCCTGCTGAAAACCGCTCTGCAGCCGAACCTGGTACAAACACTCGAGAACAATCCGGCCTTCATCCATGGTGGTCCGTTCGCGAACATCGCCCACGGCTGCAACTCGGTCATCGCCACCAAGACGGCGTTGAAACTGGCCGATTATGTCGTCACTGAAGCGGGCTTTGGCGCGGACCTGGGCGCGGAGAAATTTTTCGACATCAAGTGTCGCAAGGCCGGGTTGTCACCCAAGGCCGTCGTCATCGTCGCGACCATCCGCGCACTCAAGTCCAATGGCGGTGTCGCCAAGGCTGACCTTAATGAAGAGAACCTCGAAGCCCTGAAGAAGGGATGCGCCAATCTCGGCCGTCACATCGAGAATGTCCGCAAATACGGTGTACCGGCCGTGGTCGCGATCAACCATTTCTCCTCCGATACCGACGCCGAAGTCGCACTTGTCGAGGAATACGCCGCGTCCATGGGTAGCGAAGCCATTCTTTGCCGCCACTGGGCCGATGGCTCGGCAGGCACTGAGAACCTGGCCAATCGTATGGTCGAGATCATCGAAGGCGGTGTCGCCCAGTTCGCTCCGATCTATGGTGATGATCTGAGCCTGTTCGAAAAGATCGAGACAGTCGCCAAGACCATCTATCGTGCTGACGAAGTGCTGGCTGACAAGAAGATCCGGGACCAGTTGCGCGAATGGGAAGAGGCCGGTTTCGGGCACTTGCCTGTCTGCATGGCCAAGACACAGTACAGTTTCTCGACAGACCCGAACCTTCGCGGCGCGCCCTCCAATCACTCGGTCCCCGTCCGGGAGGTCCGACTGTCAGCGGGCGCCGGCTTCATCGTCGTTATCTGCGGAGCGATCATGACCATGCCGGGCCTGCCTCGCCATCCCGCGGCGGAACAGATCGGGCTCGATGACAACGGCCAGGTCGTCGGACTCTTCTGAGGCGAATTCGCATAAATTAATTCAAGTCAATGAAATAGTCTGGGTATTCATATTCTATGAGTGCCCGGACTTTTCCTAGGGCCGTAAGACTTCTGACCTCCGCAAAGTGAGTGTTTTGAAGTCGGAATATGGATTGGGCCCGGACCGTTCGGTCGCTTAGACAGAGACTACGCCTGAAACAGGGCGCGTTCGCGCAGATGGTCGGCACCAGCCAGACCACGATCTCGCGCATCGAGGCGGGCTTGTCCGAGCCCACAGCTGATATCATTGAAGCTATTGATAAACTGCGTAAAAACCCGAACACGCGCAGCACTTTCGACGACTTTGTCGCCTCGATCGAGCATAGTCCCTATCATTGTTTCCTGCTGAACACGGACAATGATGACCTGGCATTGGAAACGGTCAGCGATCCGATGCGCGACCATCTGGGTTCAGTGCGCGAGCTGGCAGACATGACTGCGGGTGACGAGCTGAGCCATCATATCAACGCCCTCATCGACCGCGGCTTCTCATCCGGACGCATTGAAAGCGCCATCGGCAGCTGGAAGGACGCGGGCAATCCGCCGCAATTCTGGCAGGTGGTCTATTCGCCCATGCGGGATGGTACGGGCTCCTGGTATGTCTACGCCACGCTGACGCAAACCACCGAGGCTGACTATGAGGCCCATCGCGGCGAACACGATGGCGGCCTCATCATCACCAGTTATACCCCAGACTAGCGGTAACGCGCCTGCAGCTTGGCCAGAGCTTCGCTGCCAGGGCAGAGCACATCCTGCGGGATGGTATTGAGCGGACGAGCCGGCAGGCTGTTGGACGCGTGCATGTCACCCATATCCTCGTTGAGATAGAGGAGACCCGTACGGATCTCGCCCGAATCGGACGGTGTCATCAGTGTCTCAATGGCCTGGGCACGATCACGCGGATCATAATCGCTCTCTGTCTGGCGCAGGCGCAGAACGCCGCCGTCATGCAAGGTCACGCTCAGCAGGCCGCCCTCATCGGGAGCGCCGGTGATCTCGTCAGCCTGCGCTACGAAATCCGTATGCACGAGCGGATGATAATACTTGTACGTATGGGCATAACTCTTGGTCGAGCCAGCGTGGTCATTGAAGGTCACACACGGCGAGATCACGTCGATGACCGCGAAGCCCTTGTGCATCAGCGCCGCCTTGATCAGCGGAACCAGCTGGGACTTGTCGCCGGAAAAACTGCGCGCCACAAAACCCGCGCCCAGGGTCAGCGCCTGGACACACGGATCGATCGGAGTCTGCTCGTTGGCGAGCCCCTTTTTCGACTTGGTACCAATATCCGCCGAGGCCGAGAACTGCCCCTTGGTCAGGCCATAAACACCGTTGTTCTCGATCATGTAGAGCATGTTGAGATTGCGACGGATGGCATGGGCGAATTGACCAAAACCGATAGACAGCGAGTCACCGTCTCCGGAGATACCGATATAGTGCAGGTCGCCGTTCACAGCGTTTGCGCCTGTCGCCACCGACGGCATGCGGCCGTGGACACAGTTGATACCGTGCGACTGCCCCATGAAATAGGCCGTCGTTTTGGACGAACAACCAATGCCGGACACCTTGGCGGCGCTTTCCGGGGCCAGGTTCAGCTCCCAGAAGGCCTGGACCAGGGCCGCGGTGACAGAGTCATGGCCACAGCCCGCGCAAAGCGTCGACATCACGCCCTCATAATTGCGGATTGTCAGGCCCAGCGCGTTGGTTGGCAGGTGTTTGGAGATTTTCGGTTTCGGCATCGAGGTCATGACTACGCCTCCTCCGTCTCGCAATGCGCCATGATGGCGTCGTAGATGAACTCCGGATTGGCGGGCATCCCGGCATAATCCAGGATCGGGACGAGCTTGGTCTTGTCGACCGAAGTTTCGTTGATCAGCAGGCTGCGCAACTGGGCGTCGCGGTTTTGCTCGACCACGAAGATCTCGTCATGCTCTGCCATGAAGGCTTCGATTTCCGAATTAAACGGGAATCCGCGCACTCGCAGGTAATTCAGCGGCAAGCCAGCTTCATTGAACCGGTCCAGCGCCTCTCGCACGGCTCCGTCACAACCACCGATCGAAATGATCGCCCGGCGAGTCGGCTTGCCCGCGTCGACAATCACTGGCCCGGGAACTGTGTCAGCGGCGCTTTCCCACTTGCGGGTCAGCCGGTCCAGCACTTCCTGGTACTCAACGCCATCCTCGGTGTATCCGCCTTTCCAGTTATGGCCGGAACCACGGGTGAAGTAAGCGCCCTTGGGATGCGTACCAGGCAAGGTTCGATAGGGCACCGCATCACCATCCCGATCTTCATAGCGATAGAATTTTTCCATCGCCTCAAGTTCCTTGGCACTCAGCACCTTGCCGCGATCGGGTACGTAGCTGTCATCCCATTCCAGCTCCTCAATCATCCAGTCATTCATACCGATATCCAGGTCGGTCATGAAGAAAACCGGTGCCTGGAAACGCTCAGCCAGGTCAAACGACTGGACCGACATCTCGAAACACTCACGCGGGTCGGCGGGATAGACACAGATATGCTTGGTATCTCCGTGGCTGGCATAGGCCGCCATGGTCAGATCGCACTGCTGGGTCCGCGTCGGCAGGCCCGTTGAGGGCCCTGCGCGCTGGACGTCAAACAACACCACCGGGATTTCAGCATAATAGGCAAAGCCGATGAACTCGCTCATCAGCGAAATTCCCGGGCCGGATGTCGGGGTGAAAGCGCGCGCGCCATTCCAGCCTGCACCTACAGCCATGCCGATCGAGGCCAGTTCGTCTTCGGCCTGGATAATGCAGAAATTCTTCTCTCCGGTTTCCTTGTCGACCCGGAACTTCTCACAGAAGGCCTTGTAGCCATCCATCAGCGAGGTCGACGGGGTAATCGGATACCAGGCACCGAATGTCGCCCCGGCATAAACCGCACCGAGACCGGCCGCTGTATTGCCATCGATCATGATGTGGCCAGCCGTCTTGTCCATCGGCTCAACCCGCAGATTCAGCGGCTCTGCATGTTTCTCGCGGATATAGTCCAGACCCAGCTGAATGGCCTTCATATTGGCTTCGATCAGATGCGCCTTGGTGCCGAACATCTCCTCGACCATGCTGCGGATGATCTCAACATCAATGCCCGTCAGCGCAGCGACTGCGCCAACATAGGCCATATTCTTCATCAGCACCCGGGTGCGGGCATTGTCGAACTCGGCATTGCACATGCGCGCCAGCGGAACCCCGATCGCGGTGATGTCCTCGCGGGCGTGCATCTCCGGACGCGGCCAGGTGTCGTCATACAAGATCACACCGCCCGGAGAGACCTCGGCGAGGTCCTGGGCATAGGTCTCCGCATTCATGGCGACCATGAATTCTGTCGTACCCGCACGGGACCGGTAACCATCCTTGGTCAAACGGATCTCGTACCAGGTCGGCAGGCCCTGGATGTTGGACGGGAAGAGATTCTTGCCGACCACCGGCACACCCATGCGGAAAATGGCCTTCATCAGCAGACCATTGGCCGAGGCAGAACCGGTTCCGTTCACATTGGCGATCTTGAGAACGAAATCATTGACCCGCACGTCGGGCTGGATCTTGGCAACAGCATTCATTCTGCAGCGACTCCCTCGGCTTCCTCGATGGCATGAGGAATGAAAATATCAGCGTCCTGCATGTCCCAGGCAGAGGTCGGACAACGTTCCGCACACAGGCCACAGTGCAAGCACAGGTCTTCGTCCTTCACCATGACCCGCCCCGTATCCCTGAGTGGCTCGGAGACATAGACGGCCTGTTCGGTATTGTTCGCCGGAACACGCAGCGTCTGGCGCAGATCCGCCTCTTCCGCGGCCGGGACGATCGACAGGCAATCCACCGGACAGATATCCAGACAGGCATCACACTCCTTGCAGAGCGGCGCCTCGAACACCGTCTGGACGTCACAGTTCAGACAACGCTGAACCTCGGTGATGATCTGCTCGTCGGTAAAGCCGACCTCGACTTCCTTGCGACGATCGGCCAGGCGCTGTTTGAGTTCCACAAGCGGCATCTCCCGGCGATCCGACGCGTCGAAGGCGTTGGAGTACATCCACTCGTTCACGCCCATCTTGGCAGAGTTGAGATTGAGCCCGCGTGGCATGCGTTCGGCGACACTTTCGCCCTGGCAGTGTTTATGGATCGAGATTGCAGCCTGGTGACCATGTTCGACGGCCCAGATGATGTTCTTGGGACCAAAGGCACTGTCACCACCAAAGAACACGCCCTTGACCGTGGACTCATGCGTGGTCTCGTCAACGACCGGTACGCCCCACTTGTCGAACTCGATGCCCGCATCCCGCTCGATCCAGGGGAAGGCGTTCTCCTGGCCGATGGCCAGAATGACATCGTCACAAGGGATGATCTTGCGACCGGCGACCTTGGTGTCAGTGATACGACCGCTTTCATCAAGCTGGTATTCCATCAGCTCGAACTCCATACCGGTCAGCTTGCCGTTCTCGACGACAAAACGCTTCGGGGAGTGATTGACGAGGATCTCGACATTCTCCTCCTCGGCATCCTCAAGCTCCCATGGCGAGGCCTTGAAGAATTCGCGCGGCTTGCGCGCCATGACCTTCACATCATCCGCGCCCAGACGCAGCGAGGTCCGGCAGCAATCCATCGCCGTATTGCCAACACCGATGATCAGAACTTTCTTGCCGATAGCCTTGGTGTGCTCGAAAGCGACGTTTTCCAGCCATTCGATACCAATATGGATATTGGCTTCCGCCTCATCGCGACCCTCGATCTTCAGGTCCTTGCCCTTGGGCGCACCGGAACCGATGAAGATGGCGTCATAACCCTCGTCCTTGAGCGCCTTGAGGCTCTCGACACGGTGGTTGAGCTTGATCTCGACACCCATCTTCTCGATATAGCCGATCTCCTCATCCAGCACTTCTTCCGGCAGACGGAAGGCGGGGATGTTGGAGATCATCAGACCACCCGGGCGGTGCATCGCCTCAAACACCGTGCACTCATAGCCGAGGGGAGCCAGATCATTGGCCACGGTCAGCGAGGCTGGGCCAGCGCCCACAAGCGCAATCTTCTTGCCATTGGTTCGCTCGGGCCTTTGCGGCACCAGGTGCGCAACCTCGTCGCGATGGTCCGCAGCCACACGCTTGAGGCGACAGATGGCGACCGGCTCTTCCTCGACACGACCGCGGCGACAGGCCGGCTCGCACGGGCGGTCGCAGACGCGGCCGAGAATGCCGGGAAAGACATTCGATCGACGATTGACCAGATAGGCTTCGGTGAATTTGCCCTGGGCGATCAGCCGGATGTATTCCGGCACCGGCGTATGC
Organism: Maricaulis sp. MIT060901; assembly: GCF_047123815.1. Lineage (NCBI taxonomy): Bacteria > Pseudomonadati > Pseudomonadota > Alphaproteobacteria > Maricaulales > Maricaulaceae > Maricaulis > Maricaulis sp. MIT060901. The sequence goes on along the minus strand of NZ_CP138920.1, from coordinate 2,007,401 downwards.
GCGGGGCAGGCCCACTGACAGTCCACGACTTTATGGAAATAGTCCGGATCCTTCACATCGGTCGGCTTCAAGATCCCCTCCCCGGCGCTGAGAACATCAGCCGGACGGCTGATTGCGTATCCATTCGAAGGGCATAGTCACAACCAGCCTTCCTTTCCGGTCAAGGAGATTTCGCCTGCAACACCTTGTTTGTTTGCGCTTGCGACGCGGTCTCAAGAAAACGCCGTCATGTGATCGTTAACAGCTCAATCGCGTCCCTGGCGCAGATGGAGACCACCTCCGATCAGCAACATGGCCAGCATCACAACACCCCCACCGGCGAGGATCATGTCGGACGCCTTGTTGAGGGTGTTTTCCCGACCGGCGAAGGAAAAGAGAAGGAAGCTCAGCGGAAAAGCCAGGTAACCAAACAGGATCATCCGGCCACCTCGATCACTCATCCGTCTTCGCAGTTTCATCGCAACAGCCAGGAAAAGCATGAAGCCGACGCCAGTCAGCAGGGTGAAAACGGGTTCGAGCAGCTGTTTCATGACAATCTCCTGAGTGAGCGATGACGTTAGCGCGAGCGCGGCCGATTTACCTTCCCCTGATCGGGGGAGCGCGTATTTTCCGGGCCTCCGGAGCGTTTTGGCATGCGCCATTTCCACGCCCCGCCGGAAGCAGGGCGTGAGCAATCCTCACATTCGCGAAAGCTCACAAGGAGTTGATGACGCTGCGCAAACCCGTGTCACCCCGTGAGCATTTTCTTCCGGTTAGCTGATTTGAATGTGATCGCTGACCGATCCCTTTTCTGCGCAGCGCACCAAGCGCCTACCGAAAAAGGGATCGAAAATGAAAAACCAAATCTCCACTGCCCTGCTTATCGCCATCGGCACGCTCGGCGTCTCCTCCACCAGTTTTGCCCAGGACGGCTTCTATGTCTCCGGCGGTCTCAACAACACAACTATCGAACAGGGTCTGACCCGCAATACCGGCAGCAATGGCCCAACCACCGGACCAGCCGACGGGCCCAGCCTCAGCTCCAGAGACCGCGATACCAGCGCTAGTGTCTTCCTGGGCCTGGGCTATCGATGGGAGCTGGAAAACGACTACTTCACCGCCATCGAGGTTTTTTATGCCGATGAAACGGCGGAAACGACGAACATCAACAATGTTCTCATTTCGAATGTCGAGCTGGACAGCTCCTATGGCATCGATTTCCGCGCCGGGCTGGACGTCACCGACCGGTTCGGCGTCTACGGCCTGATCGGTGCCACGAACTACCGTTTCGACAGCAACCTCGCCTACACTTTCGCCCCGCCAACCGATTTGGTTGAGCAGGACGAATGGGCCCTCGTTTACGGCGCCGGCGCCGAGATCGCGCTCACGAACCGCATTTCCGGCTTCGGCGAATACCGCATCAGCACGGATGTCGATTTCGACACTCCGCGCGACAAGGGCGGTATTGTCAGCGAGAATGAACTGGACTTCGCAGGCCTTCGCACAGGCATCCGCTACCGGTTCTAGGCCCGGAGCGGCCCGGCTCTGCACGGGCGGTCGGGCCGCTCAATTCTACAACTCGTCCAGCGAGTGTTCATGGTCATGCGCCTCGGCAATGAGCCAGTCGATGAAACGCTGTGCGTCGACGTCGAGCGGGCGATTGCGGGCGGTCACGATGTGATAGGCCGACCGAACCGGGACCGTGCCATCGGCAAACATGGCGACCAGCCGCCCGGCAGCCAGATCATTCTGGGCCAGGGCACGTTTGGCGAGGGCGACACCGCGGCCGGCAACAGCCGCATCGATGACCAGGGCTGACTGGTTGAAGCGGACGCCGCCCTCGACCCGCAGACCGCGAACACCGCGCGCCCGGAACCAGGACGGCCAGTCCGCGCCATCCACATCACTTTCCGGCGAGGCATCGTGCAACAGGGTCTGCTGCGCCAGATCCGCCGGTGAGCGGATGCTCGAACCATTTCCCAGCAATTGCGGTGAACAGACCGGCAGGACCTCCTCTTTCAGGAGACGCTGTTCATTCAACGTCGCATCGCCGCCGGGACCGTAGCGGATGCCCAGATCCGCTGCTCCGCCCGACAGGTCCGCACGCTCCCGATCGGCCGAAATCCAGACCTCGATATCGGGATAGATTTCCTGGAAGCGATAAAGCCTTGGTGCCAGCCATTTCCCGGCAAAGGACGGCGCTACAGAGACCGTCAGACTGCGGCGCTGGGACGGGCTGCGCATGGCTCTCACCGTGTCGGACAGTCGCGAAAAGGCATCGCTGGCCAGTTCCGCTCCGGCCTTGCCGGCCTCGGTCAGCACCATGACCCGCCCCTGCCGCTCAAACAGGGCCTGACCGATATGATCTTCCAGCAGACGGATCTGCTGGCTGATCGCACCCGGTGTCACGGCAAGTTCCTCTGCTGCCTTGGAGAAGCTCTGCAGGCGGGCAGCGACTTCGAAGGCGCGCAGGGCGTTGAGCGGAGGCAGGCGATCGATGGACATGGCTTTCATATAGTTTTTCTAAACTGAAAAGCCAATATTCCTCGTTTGAATTCACCATAAGCAATAGAAATATTGAACCGGTCGCGCCACGAAAGCGCAGGATCGGATTGAACAATGCGTACATTTCCAGCTTCCATTCCCTTGGAGGGAAAAACGGTCATCGTGTCGGGCTTCGGCCTGATGGCGGAGCCGAAAGTACGTCTATTCAAGGCTTCCCCATGCCGATTGAAGTGGTTCATCGGTGATGCCACTGATCCCGTACCCTCGGACATCGCCCAATACGCCGAGGTTATCCGCCGTGAGCCGACACGGAAGGATTTTCGTGGCGCGACATTAGTTTTCATTGCCGGTGGCGAGACGGACGCGATCGAGCGTCAGGCCGATGCGGCTCGCAAGGCTGGTTCCCAGGTCAATATCGTTGACAGTCCCGCCGCATCCGATTTCCAGACGCCTGCGATCGTGGATCGCGACGGCATCGTCATTTCCATCGCCTCGGGCGGAGCCGCGCCGGTTCTCTCGGTCGATTTGCGTGCCGCTATCGAGCAACTCATTCCCGCGCGTGTCGGCGTCATCGCCGATCTGGCGCGTGAACTGCGATCGACGGTCAAAACCGTCTTCGAACGGTTTGATGATCGTCGCGCCTATTGGGAACGCGCCCTGCGCGGCAAGGCCCGCGACTTGGCGCTGGCCGGTGACAAGTCCGGCGCGCGCCGCGAGATGTTGCGCCAGCTCAATGCCCCTGCGCCGGAGCGCGCGGGTATTGTCCACCTGGTCGGGGCTGGCCCGGGCAATCCGGAATTGCTGACGCTGAAAGCAGCACGCCTGCTGCGTGAAGCCGATGTGATCGTTCATGACCGGCTGGTCAGTGAAGAGGTACTGGATCTGGCCCGCCGCGATGCTGCGCGCATCGATGTCGGCAAGAAACAGGGTCACCACCCTGTGCCCCAGGAACGTATCGAGGACATTCTCATTCGCGAGGCCCGCAAGGGTCAGCGCGTTGTCCGCCTCAAGGGCGGCGACCCCTTTGTCTTTGGTCGTGGCGGTGAAGAGCTGGAAACCGTGCGCGCTGCCGGTATCGATGTCGAAGTGACGCCCGGCATTTCCGCCGCCGTTGCCTGTGCCGCCTCCGCCGGAATTCCGCTGACCCATCGCGATCACGCGCAAAGCGTGACCTTTGCCTCCGGTGTGGTCAAACAGGATGGCCCGGACGCGGATTACCGCATGCTCGCAGCCCCCAACACGACCGGTGTCTTTTACATGGGTGTTGGTGCCTCGGCCCGGATCGAGACAAAACTCTTGCTGGCCGGACGCGATCCGTCCACGCCCATCGCCATCGTCGAAAACGGCACCCATGCCAATGAGCGGCGCCTGACCGGAACGCTGGGTGAGCTCTCTGCCCTGGTCCAGCGTGAAGCGGTCTCCGGGCCGTCCATCATTTTTGTCGGCGAGACCGCCGCCTTTGCCAATCGCGCAGCTGTGCCTGCGCTGGAGTACTCCGCATGAAAATCATCACCGCAAACCGCCTGACCGATGGTCGCGTGATCTACCGCACCTCTGACGGTCAATGGACGCCCAGCCTGGCTGAGGCCCAGCCGCTGGACAATGACGAAGCCGACAATGCCCTCGCCATCGCAGAGGGCGAGTTTGGCATCGCCGTCGGCCCCTATCTGATCGATTACACCGAGGGCGAACCCGGCGGCCAGAAATGGCGCCGCGAAGGCATTCGCCTCGCCGGCCCGACAGCAGGTACGACCCGCACCCTGGGGGCGGCCTGATGTATCGCTATGACGATTTTGATGCCCGGCTTGTCCGCGAACGCATCGCCGAATTCCGCGACCAGGTCGAGCGCCGCATTGATGGCCGCCTGACCGAGGACCAGTTCAAGCCGCTGCGCCTGATGAATGGTGTCTATCTGCAGCTGCACGCCTACATGCTGCGTGTGGCCATTCCCTACGGTGCCCTGCGTGCCGAACAGATGCGCATGCTGGCGACGATCTCGGGAAAATACGATCGCGGCTACGGACATTTCACCACGCGCCAGAACATCCAGTACAACTGGCCGTCCCTGGTCGATATCCCGGACATTCTCGAGGAGCTGGCCTCGGTCGAGATGCACGCGATCCAGACTTCAGGCAATTGCATCCGCAATGTCACCGCGGACCCGTTTGCCGGTGCGGCCGCAGACGAGCTGGAAGACAGCCGCCCCTGGGCAGAGATCATTCGCCAGTGGTCGACCCTGCACCCGGAATTCACCTTCCTGCCGCGAAAATTCAAGATCGCCATCAATGGCGCTGCCGAGGACCGTGCAGGCATTCGTGTGCACGATATCGGCCTGCAGATCGTTGAGAACGAGGCCGGCGCACGCGGGTTTGAAGTCTGGGTGGGCGGCGGTCAGGGCCGTACGCCACGCCTGGCCCGCCTGGTCAAGGATTTCGTCGAGCCGCGTGACCTGCTGAGCTATCTGACTGCCATCCTGCGCGTCTACAACCAGCACGGCCGTCGCGACAATCTCTACAAGGCCCGCATCAAGATCCTGGTCGATGCGCTGGGTGTCGAGGCGTTCGCTGCCGAGGTGGATGAGGAATGGTCCTATATCCGCGACGGCGAGCTGCGCCTGCCCGAGAGCGAGATCCTGCGCATTCGCAGTTTCTTCTCCACGCCGTCGATCACGGAAGTCTCGCCGGTGCCCGAAGCCGGCCCCGCCGCTTTCCGCCACTGGTTGAAGCACAATCGCCGCGACCACCAGACAGCCGGCTTGTCCAGCGTCGTCATCTCACTGAAGCCGATCGGTGGCACGCCGGGCGATGCCACGACCGGACAGATGCAGGTCGTTGCTGACCTGACGGAACGTTACGGCTTTGACGAAGTGCGCGTGACCCCGGACCAGAACCTGGTCCTGCCGCATGTGCGCAATGAAGACCTGTTCGCGGTGTGGACGGCCCTGGTTGATGCCAAGCTGGCAACTGCGAATGCCGGTCTGGCGACGGATATCGTGGCGTGCCCGGGCCTGGACTACTGCAATCTCGCCAATGCGCGCTCCATCCCGGTCTCCCAGGCCATTTCCAACACGCTGGAGGCCGAAGGCCTGTCCGAGGCCGCGGGCGAGGTGACGATCAAGATTTCCGGCTGCATCAATGCCTGTGGCCACCACCATGTTGCGGCGATTGGTGTTCTCGGCGTCGATAAACGTGGCGAGGAATTCTACCAGATCACCCTGGGCGGTGCCTTTGGCGCCGATGCCTCGATCGGCGAGATCGTCGGCAAGGGCCTGGCCGCGGAAGACGTGCCAGGCGCTATCGCCCGCATCCTCAAATCCTATCTCGCCCAACGCCGGGGCGATGAATGTTTCATCGACACGCTGCGCCGCCTGGGGAGCGACGCTTTCAAGGAGGCTATCTATGCTGACCTCGCAGCTTGATCACCAGACCCGCACCCTCACCGACGCCCAGCTGGCGGCCGGAGGCGGCGATATCGTCACCCTGAATGGCGCGGACCACTGGCGCGACGTCAAGGACCGCGTCGAAGGCGCGATCCAGGTCGACATTGAATTCGACAGCTTCAAGGACGGTCGAGGCTTCACCCTGGCCAGCCAGCTGCGCCAGCGCCTGGGCTTTGCGGGTCGCCTGCGGGCGACAGGCGATATCATCCCGGACCAGGCCGGTTTCCTGAAGCGTGTGGGTTTTGATGCCATCGCCCCCGATCGCGGCGATCTGGCGGCGGACTGGGCAAAGGCGGAAGCGCAATTCTCTCTGGCCTATCAACCGGCCAATGACCAGTCCGCGACCATCATTGATCTGCGCGAGCGCTCGGGCGCTGACCTGACCCAGCTGAACGCCAAATATCGTGAGCAGGACGCGTTGGAAGTTCTGCGAGACGCCATCGAGAACACCTGGAAGGGCCGCATTGCGATCATGTCCTCCTTTGGCGCCGAAGCCGCGATCGGCTTGCATCTGGTATCGCGTGTGGCACCGGACACCCCGGTTCTTTTCCTGGATACCGGCCGCCTGTTTGCTCAGACCGAGCAGTATCAGCGCGAGCTTAGCGAGAAACTCGGCCTGACCAATGTGCGTGTCATCCGCCCCAGCGAAACCGAGATTTCTGCCGAGGATGCAGATGGCAAGCTGTGGAGCCGCAATGCCGATGCCTGCTGTGATCTGCGCAAGGTCCGGCCGCTTGATGGCGTGCTGAACGAGTATGATGCGCTGATCACCGGTCGCAAACGTTTCCATGGCGGCGACCGGCTGAGCCTGCCCCTGGTGGAACGCATCAATGGCCGTATTCGCGTCAATCCGCTGTCCAACTGGTCAGCCGAAGAGATCGATGCGTATTTTGAACGCTACGATTTGCCGCGACACCCGCTGACGGAAATGGGGTATGCCTCCATTGGCTGCTGGACCTGTACCGCACCGGCAACCGACGGCGATGTCCGCTCCGGCCGCTGGTCCGGCCAGGACAAGTCAGAATGTGGCATTCACCGCCCGAGCCCGCTAGAAGCTCCGGTAGCAGCAGAATAAAGACGAAAGGGCACGCCTCGTGTCTTCACAACATGTTCTGGACCTGATCGGCAATACGCCGCTGATCAGGCTCGACGGGCCGTCGGAAGCGACCGGCTGCGAAATTCTCGGCAAGGCCGAATTCCTCAATCCGGGCGGCTCGGTCAAGGACCGCGCCGCGCTCAATATCGTGCGTGAAGCCGAGGCCGCAGGCACGCTGCGCCCGGGCGGATCCATCGTGGAGGGCACAGCTGGCAATACCGGCATCGGCCTCGCCCTGGTGGGCGGCGCGCTGGGTTATGACGTCACCATCGTCATGCCGCGCACCCAGTCGGAAGAGAAAAAGAATACGGTCCGCTCCTTTGGTGCCCGCCTCATCGAGGTCGATGCCGCGCCGTTCTCAAGCCCGAACCATTTTGTACACTTCTCAAAACGTCTGGCTGAAGAGCTCAATGAGAGCAATCCGGCCGGGGCGATCTGGGCCAACCAGTTTGACAACCTCGCCAATCGCCGGGCCCACGAGAAAACCACCGCCCCGGAAATCTGGGAACAGACCCATGGCCAGGTTGATGGCTTCATCTGTGCGGCAGGCACCGGCGGCACGATCTCCGGTGTTGCCGCAGGTCTGCGCGCTTTCAGCAAGGACGTGAAAATAGGTGTCGCCGATCCGGCGGGCGCTGCGCTCTATAGCTATTACACGACCGGCGAGCTGAAGGGCGAAGGCTCATCCATCACCGAAGGCATCGGTGTGGGCCGTATCACCGGTAATCTTGAAGGGCTTGAGGTCGACAATATCTACCGCATCGAAGACGCGGAAATGCTGCCCATCCTCTATGATCTCATCAAACAGGAAGGCCTTTCACTGGGCGGGTCTGCCGGTGTGAACATCGCTGGCGCGATGCGCCTGGCGCGCGATCTTGGCCCCGGCAAAACCATCGTCACCATGCTGTGTGATGCCGGTGCGCGTTATGCCGGTAAACTGTTCAATCCTGAATTCCTTATGAGCCGGGGCTTGCCCGTTCCCTCGTGGACGATTACCGAAGCGCCCGGGGAAGACGCCTAGGCGCCTCACCGACAGACGAGTTACGAAATGAATGTCATGACCACTGAGCCTGCGCGCGAAAAAAACAAGATCTCGGCCAAGCCGGGCCCGTATACGATCGAGACCGTTCTCTCGGTCAAACACTATACGGATCGCCTCTTTCATTTCCGCATCACCCGCCCGGCGGCCTTCCGCTTTCGGTCTGGCGAATTCATCATGATCGGCCTGCCGAAAGAAGACGGCAAACCCCTGCTGCGCGCCTATTCGGTCGCCAGCCCGTTCTGGGATGAAGCGCTCGATTTCTATTCGATCAAGGTTCCCGATGGTCCGCTGACCTCCCGCCTCCAGCACATCCAGGAAGGCGATGAAATCCTGCTCGGCAAGAAGCCCGTCGGCACGCTGGTGCTCGACGCTCTGAAACCGGGCAAGCGTCTCTACATGGTGTCGACCGGCACGGGCATCGCGCCCTTCGCCAGCCTGATCCGCGACCCGGAGACCTATGAGAAATTCGACGAGGTCATCCTCACCCACACCTGCCGCGAGCTGGCGGAACTCAAATACGGCGAAGAGCTGGTCGCCGCGACCAAGGAAGACGAGCTGATCGGCGAGATGGCGCGCGAGAAACTCGTGCACTTCACGTCTGTCACCCGCGATGACGGCCCGGTGAAGGGTCGCGTCACCGACATGATCAATTCCGGCGAGCTGTTCGACCATCTCGGCGTTCCGGCCTTCGACCCGGCGGTAGATCGGGTGATGATCTGCGGATCCGAGGGCTTGCTCAAGGACACCCGCCAGATCTGTCTGGACCGGGGTTTTGTCGAAGGCTCCAACGCCGCACCTGCAGATTTCGTGGTCGAGAAGGCGTTCGTGGCAACGGACTGATGTGATCGTCACGGGTGTCCTTCAAGTCGGCCCTTTCGGGCCGCACCCTATCCGCCCGCTTCGCGGGCACCTTTCCCATCGAGGGAAAGGATAGAACTCCAACAGCGATACAGCCATCCTCGCCCTTGATGGGCGAGGAGGACCATTGCGCAGCAATGGTGGAGTGGGTGCGCGCCGAAGGCGCAGCTAGAAACCCCGCCCGAACATAACTTAATCGTGCACCCCATTGGACCAAGTACCGAGCAGCGCTAGCTTTCCCCCAAACAGATTCGAGGGGACCTCATGCGCTTGCTCTTTGCGATACTGGCGATTTCACTCGCCTTTGCCGGCCGTGCCGCGGCTGAGCCGGTCAGCTTCTACCAGGTTGAAGGTGTCGAATACGATAGCGCCATCACAACACCCGAGGAAGTCCTCGGCTTTGGCGTGGGCGAACATCCGATCCGCCATGACCTGATGGTGCGCTATCTCACCGAGATCGCCGGACAGTCCGACCGCATCCATGTCGAAACCATTGGCTATTCGCACGAGCGGCGTCCGATCCAGTTCTTCGTCGTCACCTCGCCGGAGAACCATGCGCGTCGCGAGGAAATCCGCGAAGCGCACCTGGCCCAGCTTGACCCGTCATCCCCTGCGGGTGATGGCCCCTCGGTCATCTGGATGAATTACGGCGTGCACGGTGCCGAGTCCGCCGGCATGGATGCAGCCATTCCGGTGCTTTATCACTATGCCGCTGCGCAAGGTGAAGAGATCGAGCAGACCCTCAATGACGCTGTCATCCTGATCACGGCCATTTTCAACCCGGACGGCCATGCCCGCCGTGTGAACCATGTCGAGACCTATGGGGCGACGACACGCGTCACCAATCCGGAACACGAACAGCACAATCTGTGGACCGAGGCGAGGACCAATCACTACTGGTTCGACCTCAACCGCCAGTGGCTGCTGCAAACCCAGCCGGAAAGTATCGCCTGGATGGAGCAGTGGCATCGCTGGAAGCCGCAGGTCTCCGCCGATTTCCACGAGATGGGCACGGAAAGCACATTCTATTTCCACCCGGGTGAGCCGCTGCGCCGCAATCCGCTGATCCCGGAACGGGCACGTGAACTGACCCAGGGCATCGCCACCCATCACATCGATTTCCTGGACGGTGAAGGCCGTCTCTATACGACCGAGGAAGGTTTCGACAATTTTTATGTCGGCAAGGGTTCCACCTACCCGCAGGTGAATGGTTCGCTGGGCATCCTGTTCGAAATCGGTGCCGCGCGCGGCGGCCTCATCGAGGCGGATCGCGGCATTGTCAGCCATGCCGACAATGTGCGGACGCATTTCCGCACCTCGCTGACCACCGTGTCCGGCGCCCTGGCCCAGAGCGATGATATTGCCGCCTATCAGCGCCAGTTCTTCGCCGACAGCCTGGCCGCAGCCCAGGATAGCCGTATCCGCGGTTATGTCTTCTCGGCAGAAGGTGACCCGGCCCGTCTCAACATGTTTGTCGACCTTATGAATCGCCACGATATAGACGTCTATGAAGCTGGTCGCGAGATCGTCGCCGACGGCCGATCCTATCGGCCGGGCGAGGCGTATGTGATCCCGGTCGAACAGGTACAGTACACCATGCTGCGCTCGGTCTTCGACCAGCCGACCGAGTTCGCGGAGAACATCTTCTACGACGTCTCCGGCTGGACCCTTCCGCTGGCCTTCGATCTGGAATTCGCACCGCTGAACACGCTCAACCCGGCCATGCTGGGCGAACCGGTGATGGCAGGTCCGCTGGCCCGTCCGGCACCGCCGGTCTCCAGCTATGGCTATATCCTGCGCTGGTCGGACTATTACGCGCCACGGTCCCTCTATCGCTTGCTGGACGAAGACATCCGCGTCCGTATCGCCACCCAGGGCACCACGATCAACACGCATGCAGGCCTGGTCGAGTTCGGTCCGGGCACTGTCTTTGTGCCCTTCATGGGCCAGGATGCCAGCCGCGAGGATATCCACGCCCTGGTCAGCACGATTGCCGAAGAAGACGGTGTCGCCGTCTATTCCGCTGTTTCCGGTTCCACCCCGGACAACACGCCGGATCTGGGCGATGGCTCGGGTTTCCGCTCCGTGGACCGGCCGGAAGTTCTGGTGCTCTTCGGCGATGGCCTGGCGCGTTACGACACTGGCGAGGTCTGGCACCAGCTTGATCACCGCATGCACATGCCTGTCACCCTGCGCCGCAAGAGTGATCTGGGCGGGATCGACTGGTCACGCTACACCCACTTGGTCATCGTTGGCGGCAATGCGGATCTGGGCGGCGCCAAGGAACGTGTCGAGCAATGGGTCCGCGAGGAAGGCGGCACGATCATCGCCATGCGCGCCTCCGCCCGCCGCGTCCAGCGTGACTTCCTGCTCGGCGACAACGCCCGCTCCGGCAGCGCCTCCGACCGGGACGGACCGGTAGAACGCCGTGACTATTCCCGCATGTCCACGGATGATGCGGAACATGTCATCGGCGGTGCCATTTTCGAGGGCGATCTCGACACCTCCCACCCGCTGGGCTTTGGCTATTCGGACCGCCTGATTCCCTTGCACCGCAACACCACGCTGACCCTCACCCGTCCCGAACGGGATCCGTTTGCGGTCGTGGTGGAATATGCCGAAAATCCACTGCTGGCCGGTTATGCGTCCCAGCGGCGCCAGAACGAGATCGGCGGTACGCCGGCCGTCATCGCCCAACGCATGGGGCGCGGCAGCATCATCCTGTTCGCGGACAATCCGACTTTCCGAGCGACATTCCGCGGCACGGAACGCATGTTCATGAATTCGGTCTTCTATTCCGGACTCATAAACCGGTCATTCGGCGATTATTGACTGCCGCGGCGAGCGCCACGACATGGTGGAAGAGGCGGAGCCCGGCTTAGTCGACAAGTTTGGAGGATTTAATGGCGGTACACCGCTTGGTATACGTATCCACGATAGCGCCTGGTCTCGACCAGCCGAGCCTGGACGCTATTCTCGACGCGGCACGCCGTAATAATGCCGAGATGGGTATTACGGGCTTCCTGCTCTCGCTGGACGGTCATTTCATGCAATTGCTGGAGGGGCCAAAGGCGGCCGTGGAGTCCACCTATCAAGCGATTTGTGCGGATTCTCGCCACTCCAACCCGGTTGTCGTGCTGCAGACAGACGGCGAAACGCGCTGTTTCCCCGACTGGCGTATGGGGTGCCATGTCGCTCGGCAGGTTCGCCCGCAAGCAGACATGAAGCAATAGACATCAACTGGCGTCGCAGGCGCTCTGCCCGTCAGTGTCACACCAGATGTCCGGGCGCTCTTTCTGGGCTTCCGGGGCTCGCCAGGAGTATCCATCGGCGTGCAGTAAAAAAGGCGGCTCCAATGAGCCGCCTTTTCCTTGATCAATTCGTGTCGACCCTATTCGGTGACGGGGAATCCGCGATCCCGCATCAATGCCGAGACTTCGGCATCACGCCCGCGGAACAGGCGATAAGCCTCTGCCGGATCCATCGCATTTCGAGGCGCAAACAGATAGTCGACCAGGCGCTGGGCCATCTCGGCATCATAATAACCACCCGGTGCCGCTTCAAAGGCTTCAGCCGCGTCAGCGGTCAGGACGTCCGCCCACATGTAACCGTAGTAACCGGCGGAATAGCCCTCACCAGAGAAGACATGTCCGAAATGCGGACTGCGGTGACGCATAACGATTTCCGACGGCATGCCCAGACGCTCCAGCGTTTCGCGCTCAAAACGTGTCCGGATCACCGATCTCGGCCGGGTCTGTCGTGTGATAGACCATGTCCATCAGGGCCGAGGCGAGATATTCGCCCGTTGAAAAACCCTGATTGAAGTTCGCTGCCTCATTGATGCGCTCGATCAGCGCTTCCGGCATCGGCTCGCCAGTCTCCGCGTGCACGAGATAGTTGGCGATCACCGGTTCGGTCGACAGCCAGCGCTCGAGCAATTGCGACTGGAACTCGGTGTAGTCGCGCACACCGCCATTCAACGTCGGATAGGCGACGTTGGAAGACAGATAGTGCAGGGCGTGGCCAAATTCATGGAAGAAGGTCTCCGCATCATCCCAGCTGACCAGGACCGGCTCACCCGGGGCCGGCTCGACGAAGTTGGAATTGTTCGTCGCCAAGACATTGGTCTGGCCATCAAAGGTGGTGTGGCTACGGAAGCTGTTCGCCCAGGCGCCTGAACGCTTGCCCTGACGAGCGAAGGGATCGAGATACCACAGACCGACATGCTCGCCTGTCTCGCGATTGGTGACTTCCCAGACGCGCACCGTATCATGCCAGACGGAGACCTCGCCCACCGGCAAAGCCCGGAAGTCGAAACCGAACAGTTCGCCGGCCACGTAGAACATGCCCTCGCGCAGATTATCGAGCTGCAGGTATTGGGCGACCTCGTTATTGTCGAGGTCATAACGCGCCTGGCGGACTTTCTCCGCGTAATAGCGATAATCCCACGGCTCGATGGTGATGCCGGCACCATCAGCATCCGCCAGGGCCTGCATATCAGCGACTTCTTCCTCGATGCGCGCCACTGCCGCACCCCAGACACCTTCCATCAATTCCAGCGCACGCTCGGGTGTGCCCGCCATGCGGTTTTCCAGGCGCCACTGAGCGTAATTGTCATAACCCAGCAGCTGGATACGCTCGTGGCGCAGCTGCAGGATCTCGGTGATAATGGCGTTGTTGTCGAATTCATCGCCATTATCGCCGCGGCTGTAATAATTGCGCCAGACCTGTTCGCGCAGCTCACGCTCGTCCGAGAAAGTCAGGAAGGGTGACATGGAAGAACGCGTATTGGTGATCGCGTACTGGCCTTCCTGGCCACGCGCAGATGCCGCTGCTGCAGACGCCTGAACAAAGCCGGACGGCAGGCCAGAGAGCTGGTCAGCGCTCAGATAGGTGACGTAATTCTCCTCATCGTGCAGCACGTTGTTGGAGAATTGCGTGTGCAATTCAGCCAGGCGTTGCTGGATCGCCGCATAACGCTCGGCCGCCTCGCCTTCCAGCGTCGCGCCATTGCGGGCGAAACCATCATAGGTCAGCTGGACAAGGCGCTGTTGGTCAACACGAAGGCCGGACATTTCCGCGCCCTCATACACAGCACGGACGCGGCTGAAGAGCGCCTCGTTCTGGGTGATCCGGGAGTTGAACGCCGCTAGCTGCGGGGAGAGCTCGCGCTGGATATCGCGGAATTCCGGCGTCGACACATTCGATGACCAGATACCCCAATAGCTGAAGACACGGCCAAGCGGCTGACCTGCTCGCTCGAGCGCAACGATCGTGTTCTCGAAACTCGCGGGTTCCGGATTGTTCACGATGGCATCGACTTCGGCCAGGTTCAGCGCCATGCCTTCCTCGACCGCAGAACGCAGGCCAGCCAGCGTCGCGCTCTGAAAGTTCGGCACGCCCTGATACGGGCCGCTCCACTCGGCCAGCAGGACATTGTCGGACATCGTGGCCTCAGCCGCAGATTCGACCTGGGCATCGTTGGCAGCGGTCATATCGGTTTCAGTCTCACTGTCCGGCGTACAGGCAGCCGCCAAAACGGCCAGCCCCGCCACGGACATCAAAAGCACATTGCGCATTGCGTTTTCCCCTTCAGCAATCACTGCCGGGAAATCTATCGAGTGAAAGGAAGAGATTAAAATGAAACATGCATCATGACGCAGCCTGGAGAGATGAACTCTTCGCGAGATTAACCAAGCGCTAAGGGATTCGCCGCTCTCTCGCCCTATTCGCTTGGCAATAGATCCGCGAACCCAGTTTTGGAGAGTATCATGCGCCGCGCCCTTTCTGCATTTGCTGCCCTGAGCCTTCTGGCCGCTCCCGGGCTGGCCCAGGACCCCGATTATGGTCAGCCAAGCGAGTACTCCGAACCCGTTGACACCTATTCCCAGGATGAGGTCGTCGATGCTGTCGCTGACTTCTTCGGCGTCACCGCGGAAGCTGCGGCCAGCGTGCTGGAGCGCGTGTTTTCCGATCTCGGGCGCCCGGTTGGCTATGTTGCCGGCGAGGAAGTCGCAGGCGCAGTCGGCATCGGCCTTCGCTATGGCGAAGGCTATCTGACACTGAAATCCGGCGAGCGCGAGAAAGTCTATTGGCGCGGCCCCTCCATCGGGTGGGATGCCGGTGGCAATGCCAGCCGCGTGTTTGTGCTGGTCTATAATCTGGACGATGTCGATCGCCTGTATCAGCGTTTTCCGGGCGTCGAGGGATCGGCCTATTTCATCGCTGGCCTGGGCGTGAATTATCAGCGCGCTGACGAGATCACCCTCGCCCCGATCCGTTCCGGTGTCGGCCTGCGCGCCGGTGCGAATGTTGGCTATCTGGCCTATTCGCGTAATCGCCGCTGGCTGCCGTTCTAGCCATGCAGATCCGCGCTTTCGACGAGGATGAGACAGACGGCGTCCGGCAATTGCTGGACGCCGCTTTTGATGGCGTAGCAGAAAGCCGGATTGTGCGCGCACTTCGCGCGGCCGACGCGGATACGCTGGAACTTGTCGCCGAAGACCATGGACGTATCGTCGGGGAGATCATGTTCTCCCCGGTCACAGGGCGGACCACCTCGAGAACCGAACTCTACGGCATCGGGCTTGGCCCCGTTGCTGTCGCGCCGGATGTACAGAAACGCGGCATCGGCAGCGCCCTGATCGAACACGGGCTGGAGTATCTGAAGAAGCTGGGCGTTCCCTTCTGCGTCCTGCTCGGTGACCCCGCCTACTACAAGCGGTTCGGCTTCACGCCGGCACGCGATATCAACTGGTTCTGGGAGGCTGACCCGGAAGCGACGTACGGCGATGCCTTCCAGTTGCTCAGCCTGTCTGGCGCGCCGATAGATGTCACCCACGTGACGATTGCCTATCACGCCGCGTTCGCAGCGGACGAGGACTGAAGCCGCACAGGGACGACCGGCTGCCAAAAGGGGACGGGACCCGGGCGTTTCCCCTTCGCCCTAGCCTCTCAAAATGCGATACTTCCCGTAAGACGTGTTTGTTGAGAGTGGGGAGAGATCATGGCGAACGGACTTGTACTTCTGGCCGGGATCGGGCTGTTGATCCTGCTGGTGCTGGCGCGGCAGATCCCACTGCAATTGCTCTCCCGCGTCGTCGCCCCGGTTTTCCGCCCGGTCATGCGCATCTTCCGCATCAAGCCGAGCGGAAATGCCTCGGCGGGCATGGTGAAGTCTGCGCACAGCGGTACCAGTGCCTGGGCTGCCCTGTCCCGGGCCTCGCGACCACAGACCGAGACCGAGCGGGCCCTGGGCGAGGATTTCAAGCACGAAGACAAACACATCACTCGCCATGGCGTGCTTTTCAACTGGCTGAGCGTGGTTGTCGGTTATATCAAAATGCCCACCGAGCTGAGCGATGAGGTCGCCGAGCGTTATCACGCCGAAGGTACGCGTTTCCTCAACGGTCGGGTCCCGATCTCGGCTGACTGTCAGAACCTCTATGAGGATGAGGAAGGTGCGATCATCGCCCGCCACTTCCCCGAAGATGCCGGCTGCCTTTACCTGCTCAACCAGATGCGCAAGGAGATCAACGGCAATGTGCGCAAGCTGACTGTGGTCTTTTCCGCCATCATCTCCTCCATCCTGATCATCAACCTGATCTATAATGATGGTGTGGCGCTGGGCCTGGCCGCGATGATGGGGCTGGGTGATGGTTTGCAGCTGGGTCCGCTGGCAATGGATGTGACTGACATCAACCAGGCCGGGTTTGCCGCCCTGACGACGCTGGGCGGCGCCTTTGCCATGTGGATTGCCTATTACGTGGAGTACGCGCCTTATCAGCGCAACAACTTCCGCGAACTGTCCAATTTCATCACCCGCTATCTGGCGCGCATGAACGACCATTTCCGCACCGCCGAGGGGCTGGCGAAATCAGTGACTGTCGGTCAGGAAAAGGATGCCAGCGAATTCTCCAAACAGGCCCGCAAATGGCACACGACCGTTTTGTGGATCGCGTGGCGCATCTTCTTCATCGAGAGCTTCATCCGCGGGGTGATGTTCCAGATCCTGCGCAATTCCGGCTATTACCTGGTGATGATCCCGGCGCTGTTCCTGATCGTCATGGTCGGAGTGAACAGCATATTCGCCGACAGCCTCGCCTTTGACCTCTGGGCTCGCATTGCCGATCTCGGACTGATCTTCGCCTTCCTCTTCATCGCCCTCATCGGGGTTTATGTGATCTTCCTGCGTCACTCGATGACGAGTATCGACGAGATCAACCAGGATGAGTGGATCGGTTTTGACAGCCTGCTGCTGGACAATGTGCTGGGCGAAATGGTTGGCAAATATGCCGAGGATGTCGGCTACTGGAAAAACCGCATCGGCGGCAGTTTCTAGCCGGATATCTGCACACACAAAAACGGGGCCTTGCGGGGCCCCGTTCTCATTCAACGCTTTCGCCTGGATCAGTCACCAGTGCTCGGCTGCCCATTCCCGGCCGAGAAGGGTCCGTAATAGCTGTCGGGCGTATCTGCACGGCGACGCTCACCGGCATAGTCACCGTAATCACCGCGCTCGCCCTCATGGCGTGCGTGATGGCCACGATAATGGCTTGGAACACAGTCACCGCAGGACTGGGCGACCTGCGCGCGAACATCAGCCATGCGCTCGGCCAATTGGTGGAAGCGCACCTGGCTGTCAGACCACTGGCCCTGGATCCGGTTACAATCGCTCTCCGTATAATCATTCTGGATCATGCACTGATTATAAGCTCGACAGCTCTGGACGACCGCGTCATAGGAGCCATCAAGTTCTGCCTCGAACTGGGAAATCAGATACACCACATCCGAAACGGCCGGCTCGTGGTTGTTATAGGCGCTCGGCGAACGAGGGCTTTGATCCGGGGCGCCTTGCGGAAGCGTTACCCCGCCGATTTCCGGCCCTTGCATGATACCCAACCCACGACGCATCTCCCGCACGCCCGTGAGATAGATATTGCGATCTTGTTCGTAAGAGGTCGCGGAACAAATGCTGCGAGCCTCAAGGTCGGTATCAACCGCCGGAACGATACCCGCGTGGAACATATGTTCGTGCGAACCAGCAGATTGACAGCCTGCCAGCGCGATAAGAGCAAGTCCAAGTCCGAGTTTCTTCATCTTTCCACTCCCTCCGGGCGCCGATCAGGGCGCCGGGTCCTCTTCGGCAGCGGCGGCACGTTCAGCAACCGCTGTCAGATAACATCCAGGCTGAATGGCCCGATAGGCTGCGTCGGCCTCGGCCTCGTCGAGGCGGGCCTGCCAGGCTTCCCAGAACGGATCTCGGGCCTGGGCGGCCTCACTGGCCAGACGGGCCGCGATATTGTCCCAGCGTGACACCGCGTCCTGGCGGAAACCCTCATTGTCACGAATAAAGCGCGCACGACCGTGCTCCAGCTCGGCGGCGCGGCGCAGATAGCTGTCCGCACGCTCCGGGCTCTCGACGACACCGCACATGCGATAGCTGCCCTGGATCGTTCCGGTGCCATAAATCAGGGCGAGGTTGAAATTGGCTTCCGGATGACCGCGCGTCGCAGCGATCTCCAGCCATTCAATGGCCATGTCGACATTCAGTTCCACACCCAGACCGGTCGCAAACATGATGCCCAGCAGGTTCTGGGCGCCAGGATCGCGAGCAGTGATCGCAGCGTGACAGATCAGGTCGACCGTCTCGCGCGGATTGAGCGCGCCGGTCTGGTCAAAGCCCATATCAGCCTGGAAGTCGCGAACCGCGCGGCGGGTGTTCGGACCATAGGACCCATCCACCTCATCGGCGTAATACCCCAACGCAGCCAGGGATTGCTGCCGCAGTTGAAGATCGATGATACCGCCGCCCTCGACTTCACCAAGGCGATGGCCACGGGAAATTCGCTCAAGGCTTTCATAAGTCGTGCGGCAGGCCTGGGCGAGTGTCGCCGCCTGCATGCGCTGCTGGGCAACCAGAGAGGCCTGGGCACCACGATAAGCGCCGATCTCCAGCGAGCGGTCCCAGGCGCGACGGGCAAAGTCGAGCTGGCCGATGGACTGATAGGCGTCACCGATGCGCAGCCAGCAACGCGCCAGGTCGGCGTCCGTCACCGGGCCTTCATAATCGTTGCAGATATCGTCACCCGGTGTCGGGTAGTATTCGTCATAACTGCCACGACGACCGGAACTGCCGGAGCGGCGCGAGGATCCGTTGATCTGGCGTGTGCCCGAAACACGATCGGACACCGGCAGCTCATCCTCGTCATCATCGGTAGCGGGACGCGCGGACAGGTTTGGCGGCGGATCGGGTATGGGCTGGCCACTGGCTGCCGCAGGATTGGTCGATTGTGTGCCCGGCATGGCCGCGGTAGCCGTCATCAGACCGCTTTCGTTCTGTTGCGGCAACACCAGGGGGTCACTGGTCTGTTGTGGCAATGCAGCCTCGGATTCACAGGCATTGTTGGCGCAGAAACCAGCGCGATAGCTTCGCATGTGGGTAAAGCCCAGAAGCACGACAAGGCCAATCAGCACGAGCACGGTCGCAGCCGCTTGCGCGAGAAAGGCAGTCCACCGCTCCAGCATTCGATACTCCCCCCGGAAACTACTTGCGGCTGCAAAATGATTCGCCCCGCAACACCCCCGATTAGCCCGGGCAATAAACCGTAACGGGCAATCAGGCGCTTAACGCTCCATTAACCATGTTAGCTCGACCGGTCCTTTCAGGCCATACGCCAGAGACGATTTTTCCCAAAAAATTGATCAACTCTCGGTGGAATAGACGAGATTCCCCAATGGGTTGAATTAATTCGATCAGGCTCTCGCATTGCGATAGTCAGGCGCGCTCGAAACGCAAGCCGGGCCAGAGGCAAGATTGTTCATCACATTTGGCATTCCATGCCGCCGCTCCGGAAAGGTCCGGCGCCGGGCGTATATGAAGGCTCAAAAGCTCCTCGAAACCGAAAGGCGCATGCAGCGCCGGCTGGCCGTTAGCGCCGACAAACAGCCCGATTGCATGGGTACGAGAAGCAAACTTTTCGACCGCTTCAAGCGATGAAGACAATGCCTCCCGCCGGGTGCCGAATTTCCTGTTGAACCAGATGTGCACACGCGCCTGGTTGCACGCTTCGACCTCGATACCACGTTCGCGAAAAGCGTCTGCGATGGAGACCTCAATCGCCGCCTCGCTGGTTTCGGTCAGGTCGTCCGGATTGAAATAGGCTAGGTCGTAATCATTGACGCCGAAATCCGGTGCCTCGCCCAACAGCGCATTCCAGACGGCCTTGTAGACCGAGCCTGCCATCAGGAAGGGCTCGGGCAGCTCCCGGACTAGATCGTGCTCGAGGATGGCGCGATGGTGCGGATTGGCCAGGACGGCATCGAGCACGAACCGGGACTGCACGTCCCGGCTCGCATTTCGGATCTCGTCCAGATCGATGGCCATGCCGGACTAGCTGCGCAGGCTGCCGCCCGTTGCACCGGTTACCTTGGCGACAATCTTGCCGGCGACCGCCTCGATTTCCTCGTCTGTCAGAGTCTTTTCACGTGGTTGGAGCGTGACTTCCAGCGCCAGTGAAACCTGGCCTTCCGGAACACCCTTGCCCTCATAGACATCGAAGACAGAAACACCCGTGATCAGCTGTTTGTCCGCGCCCTTGGCCGCACGGATCGCTGCATCGGCTGCAACGCTCTTGTCGACCAGGAAGGCGAAGTCACGACGCACCGGCGTCAGGTCCGCCTTGTCCAGCTGGGTGCGGGCTTTCAGACCGGACACCTTTTTCGGCATCGGGATATTGTCCAGAACGATCTCGAAAGCGAGAACACGACCGTCAATATCCAGCGCCTTGAGCACGCGCGGATGGATCTCGCCAAACTCGGCCATGACGTTTTTCGGCCCCAGGCGCATGACACCGGAACGACCCGGATGCCACCACTCGCGCGCTTCGGCCACCGTCTGCAGCGAGCCGACCGGCGCACCGGCCGCTTCCAGAGCGGCCATGACATCGGCTTTGACGTCGAACACATCGGGCTCGCGCTGACCGGTCCAGTGACGGTCCGCCTGCACCGGCATGACGCCGGTTGCGACAAGGCGCTGGCCGTCAAGCGCATCGGACAGATAAATCGGTCCGACCTCGAAGAGGGCTGCACCGGCCTGGCCGCGATCCGCATTGGCCTGCATGGCCGTCAGCAGGTGGATCAGCGCGGTCGGGCGCATGACGTCCAGCTCGGATGAAATCGGATTGTCCAGCGTCAGGCCTTCGCCATGACCGCCAAACAGCGCGGCCTGGGAAGTTTCACAGAAGGACCAGGTCACGGCCTCGCTGTAACCCCGGCTGGCCAGGGCGCGACGCGCGTAACGCGCACGCAGTTGCATCGGTGTGGCCGGCGCTTCGCGGCGGCCCGGCAAACGCGGCAGGGACAGGGCTTCGAGATTGTCGAACCCGTGGATCCGGGCGACTTCCTCGACCAGATCGGCTTTCTGCGAACAATCCAGACGCCAGCTGGGCACACCCACGGTCAGCATATCGCCCTCGCCGACCGGTTCGAAACCGAGCGTTTCCAGGATGCGCACGATCTCTTCACGCGGAAGGTCCAGCCCGGTCAGGCGCTTGACCTCGGTGACCGGGAACTCGATGTCGGCCGGCTTGGCCGGAACTTCGCCCGCGACCAGAACCTCGGAGGCTTCACCGCCGCAGATATCCAGGATCAGGCGAGTGGCGTATTCGATGCCGTCACGGCAGGACGCCGGGTCCACACCGCGCTCGTAACGGTATTTCGCATCACTATCGATGCCGGTGGCCTTGGCGGTGGCGCGGGTGATCAGCGGATCGAACCAGGCGGCTTCGATGAAGACATCCGTCGTATCGCTCTCACAGCCGGAATAAACACCGCCCATGACGCCGCCAAAACCGAGCGCGCGCGCCTCGTCGGCGATGACACACATGCTGTCAGCCGGGACATATTCCTTGTTGTCCAGCGCCTCGAACCTGTCCGTCTCGCCAGCCCCCTTGCGGGCATGGATGGCGCCGGTCAGCTTGCTGGCATCATAGACGTGCAGCGGACGACAGCGGTCGTAGGAAATCAGATTGGTGATGTCGGCCAGGGCGTTGATCGGGCGCAGACCGATGGAGGTCAGCGCCTTTTTCAGCCAGTCCGGGCTCTCCACATTCTTCACGCCGCGCACTATGCGGCCCATGAAGACCGGGCAGGCTTCCGGCCAGTCCAGCTTGATCTCGACCGGGCACGGGAATGAGCCCTCGATCTCGTTGACCGGAACATCCTTCAGCGTACCGATACCGGTCGCGGCCAGATCACGGGCAATACCGCGCACACCCAGCCAGTCGGGACGGTTCGGGGTAACTTCAAAGTCGATGACCGGGTCGTCCTGGCCCAGGGCGACGACAGCCGGGGTTCCAACTTCCCACTCGCCGTCCAGGTCGATGATGCCGTCATGGTCCTCGCCGAGCTCGAGCTCCTTGGCCGAACACATCATGCCATGGCTTTCAACGCCTCGGATCTTGCGTGGCTTCTTGTCCAGCGCAAAGTCGAGGCCCGGAATATGGGTCCCCAGCGGTGCATACACGGCATACATGCCGGCACGGGCGTTGGGCGCTCCACAGACGATCTGCTTCTCGCCATCCCGGGTGTCGACCGTGCACACACGCAGCTTGTCGGCGTCAGGATGTTTCACCGCGTCCTTGACGTAGCAGACGGTAAACTCGCCAAACTTCTCGGCCGGATTGTCGATATCCTCGATCTCCAGACCTGCCATGGTCATGGCATCGGCGATCTCGGCCAGAGATGCGTCGGTCTCGAGGTGATATTTCAGCCAGGAAAGAGGGAATTTCATAGCAATCTTCCTTAGCTAAGGCCGGTGGCCAGATTGGCCTGGAGCAGTGGGCTGAAGCCGTAATGGGCCAGCCAGCGCTTGTCGGAATTGAAGAAGTCGCGCAGGTCCGGCGCGCCGTATTTCAGCATCGCCAGGCGATCCACGCCCATACCGAAAGCAAAGCCCTGGTATTCGTCCGGATCGAGACCGCAATTGCGGATCACGTTCGGGTGGACCATGCCACAGCCGAGGATTTCCATCCATTTATCGCCCTGGCCGACCTTCACGGCCTGGCCAACCCGCTCATACTTCACGTCCATCTCTGCAGACGGCTCGGTGAAGGGGAAGTGGTGCGGGCGGAATTGCGCCTCGACCTTGTCGGTCTCGAAAAAGGCGGCGATGAAATCCAGCAGCACACCCTTGAGGTGGCCCATATGGGTGCCCTTGTCGATGACCAGGCCTTCGACCTGGTGGAACATCGGCGTATGGGTCTGGTCCCAGTCACAGCGATAGACACGACCCGGCGCGATAATGCGGATCGGCGGTTCCTGCTCGAGCATGGTGCGGATCTGGACCGGCGAGGTATGCGTGCGCAAAACCTTGCGATTGCCGTCGGCATCCGGCTGCATGAAGAAGGTGTCCTGGGTGTCGCGGGCCGGGTGGCCTTCCGGGAAGTTCAGCGCGGTGAAATTATGGAAATCGTCCTCGACATCGGGACCTTCCGCCACGGCGAAACCCATATCGGCAAAGATCACGGCCAGCTCTTCCATCACTTGGGTGATCGGGTGCAGCGAGCCTTGTGGCTGCGGGCGCACCGGCAGGGAGATATCCACGGTCTCGCTGGCAAGGGCCGCATCTAGCGCCGCATTTTCCAGCGTATCCTTGCGTGCCGTGATGGCGTCATTGAGCCGGGTCTTCAGGCCATTCAGGGCCGGCCCCATGACCTGGCGCTCTTCCGGGCTCATCTTGCCCAGCTCGCGCATCATAAGGCTCACCGAACCCTTCTTGCCGAGCGCGGAAACGCGGATTTCATCGAGACCAGCCTCATTACCGGCAGCTTCGATCTGGGAGAGGACATCGCGTTCAAGCGTGTCGAGATTGGACGTGTCTGTCATGCTGTGACCCTTACCTGTCCTGCAGGGTTTAACCGGTGATTTTTCAGGTGTCGACCGGGAGGCGCGGTCAAACTCAATCGGACAAAAGAAAAGGCCCGCGGGCGGTGCGCCTGCGGGCCTGTTCCGGAATTCTTTTCAGCCGGGTTTAGCCCAGCGCAGCGCGCGCCTGGTCAACCAGGGCCTTGAACGCTTCCGGCTCGCGGATGGCGATGTCGGAGAGGACCTTGCGGTCAACTTCGATGCCAGCCTTGGACAGGCCGTTCATGAAGACCGAATAGGTCATGCCGTGCAGGCGGGCGCCGGCATTGATGCGCTGGATCCACAGGCTGCGGAAATTGCGCTTCTTGGCGCGGCGGTCACGGTAAGCGTACTGACCTGCCTTCTCCACGGCCTGGACAGCCGTGCGGAACTGCTTGCGGCGTGCGCCGTAATAGCCCTTGGCTTTCTTGATGACTTTCTTGTGGCGGGATGCGGTCGCCGGTCCGGATGTAACTCGAGACATATCTGTGTGCTCCTAACTCGGTGCCAGCGGCCTAGAGGCCGTTCGGGATGTACTTTTTGACGATCCGCGCGTCCTGGGCAGACAGGGTCGTCTGGCCGCGCTTGTTACGGATCTGCTTGGGGGTACGCTTGATCATGCCGTGGCGCTTGCCAGCTTGTCCGGCCTTGACCTTGCCCGTGGCGGTGAGCTTGAAGCGCTTTTTGGCGCCGCTCTTGGTCTTCATCTTCGACATTTACATCTCCTTTTCAGGACAGGTTTGACCCGGTCCGTTCGATGGGTTCAGCGCACGGGCATGTCGATCGGGCCCAATACGCCATTTCTCAAAGAGCGGGCGTTATACGCGGATATTCAGTGATTGCAAGCGCGGATGCGAGTCTAGCGACCCGCAGCGACATCATCCTCGCACATGCCGCAATCTCGCTCGTGCACATGTCCGCGACGGCGACGCTGATTGTAGTTCAATCCGTGCGCGACAGCGACAGTCGTGACACCGGCCAGGGTCAGCAGGGTTTCGATCAGCTCGCTGAACATGTGCGACGCCCCCAGCGCCATCAGACCCAGGCCAACAAGTCCCGCAGCTAGAAGACGCCAGCTGCCGTCAGAGATCTTCACGCCCCAGCCCAGTGCGATGATGGAAACAGGTGCAGCAATGGCAATCAGGATCAGGTGCCATTCATGAGCCAAGCCGATCTGTTCGGCCAGCCCTGGTGCCAGCAGAGGCGCGGCGACCGCAGCAGCCGGGAAGACCAGACAATGCATCACGCAAACCAGTGACAGGGCGATGCCGCCAATATCGAGATGATTGTTGGACATGCCGTCCGGGTACTCCGCGCTCGCAAGGGAGTGATGATATAGTATAACGCCCTTGTCCTGCCAAGCATCCAGACCGGCCCACGCATGAAAAAAGAGCGGCCCGCACGGAGCCGCTCCTGTTTCACCGATAGGCGACCGGATCAGTCGCGCGTCTGGTCGAAGCCCATTTCGGAAATCTGCAACTCGGCATCGAAGGAATCATCCTCCAGATAGGTACCGACCCAGATATCGTAGACACCGCTTTCCGGGTCTTCGAAGGCGATACCTGGGTTGAGGCCGATTGCGTCATCATTGCACACCCATTCACCACTCGGCGTGTTCACAACCAGCGTCGGATCATGGCCGTCTGCATAGGCGGAAATGAAGAGATCGAGTTCGGCAGCCGTGTATTGCAGCTCATAGTCCGGAGCAGCCGAGACAAATCCACGACAAGACCGGTTGGCGCCGGAAGAAGCCTCGACAGATCCACCAGCCAGCAAGTCCAGGCGATGTGGGTCCGGCAGGAAGCCAGCCTCAAGCTCTACCGAGCCATAGTTCGCCTCCAGGCTGAAATCGAGCGTCTCGTCCATTCCGTACTCATCACCGAAAGCCAGTTCGGAAACGTGCAGGGTCGCCGGGATCGGCTCGCGCTCGGAATAGGTGCCGACCCAGATATTGTACATACCGGACTGAGGTTCGTCGAAATGCAGGCCCGGATTGAGATCGCCCGCGCTGTCATCATCACAGTGCCAGCTACCATCCGGGGCGCGGACGACCATCGTGATGTCACCCTCGGAAGAGGCCGAGAGATAAAGATCCAGCATCGCTGCATCATAATCCAGGTTGAAGTCGGGCTGGCTGGTTGTATAGCCGCGGCAGTTCTCACCGATCGCTTCGAAAACATCCTGGTCGCCACCGGCATAGAGCGAGATATTGTGCGGATCCGGAGCGAAACCGGCATCCAGAGACACGCCGCCGTAATTGGGAGTGCCGCTCCACTCGAGCAGTGGCGGACCGGACGTATCACCCAGGAAGCCGAGCTCGGAAACATAGAGCGTCGCATCAACACCCCCGCCGCCGCCAAAGACTCCGCCCCAGACGGCGTAACGTCCCGACTGGGGATCACGGATACGCACTCCCGGATTGAGCTCGCCGGCGGTGTCGTCATCGCAGTGCCACCCACCATCCGGTCCGGCGATGATCAGCGTGGTGTCATCTTCCGACTGCATGGAAACATAGAGATCGAACACATCATTTGCATCATAGTCGATCCAGACATCCGGCTGCTGCGAGATCGAGCCCCAGCACTGGTTCTGGGTAGAGCGCGCGCCATCAACATCACCGCCAACCTGGATGCCCATCGTCCGCGGATCATCGTCAAATCCGGCCCGCAGATTCAGTCGCCCGTGGTCCGGCTGCAGCTCCGCATCCGCAGAGCGTGAGAAACGGTTCGACGTATCAAACCCGATCTCGGAGATGTGCAGCTCGCCCGGCGTATAACCATCGCCATATCCCAGCGAGCCAACCCAGACGTCGTACTCACCGGACATCGGGTCGGAGATTGCCACGCCCGGATTCAGACCGTGACCGGTAGCGTCGTCATTGCAATGAAAGCTTCCGTCCGGTGCGCGCACCACCATGGATCCATCCGCATCGGAACCGGCGGCAAAATAGAGCGAGAAAGCACCCGCCTCGTAGTCCAGTGAGAAACTCGGCTGGTGCGTGATGAAACCCGCGCACTGCTGGTCGAGATTGCGTGCAGGGATTGCGCCACCCGCCTGGATGTCGACAGATCGCGGATCACCGGCAAATCCCGCCTCCAGGCGCATGGAGCCATAGGCAGGCTGGGCGTTCCAGTCCTGGGCCGAGGCTGTGCCGCACGCGGCGGCTAGGAATGTCGTGGCGAGTATCCAGTTGCGTAGTTTCATCTGCTCATCTCCCCTGATCGAGCGACATGGTTCACCGGGCAATTTCCGAGACTTTCAGAACTGCCGGAGCGGTGGTGTCGGCCGCATAGCTGCCTACCCAGACGAGGTAGCTGCCCGAATTCGGCCGGGTAAATTCAATGCGCGGATTGGTGCCTTGCCCGCTGTCATCATCACAGTGCCAGGCGTTGTCGGGGCCCAGAATGACGAGCGTAGCATCAATGCCGGAATAAGCGCTGAAGATCAGCGGGAATGACCCCGCATTGTAGTAGATCTCGACGCTCGCTTCATCGGTGATATTGCCCGGGCAGGAACTGCGGATCGCGCGGCCGGAATGCACCGGACCACCTGCTTCCAGGTCAAATTCATAAGGATCAGGGGTAAAGCCGGCGGAAAGATAGATCCCACCCCAGCGCGGCGCACGTTCGGCGTCCTGCGCAATGGCAGGCGCGTTGCAGACGATCGAGGCCAGAGCCAACGATGTCAGGCGTGCGATCATAAGTCCCCCTAGGAAACCAATCTGAACATGCTTCCTACCCGTGTGCAATCACCACACACGTGTCAGCAAGGTGAATTCTTGTCGCAGGGTACTGAATTCATCCTGAACATGAACGCCCTCAAAGCGGCCATATTCGGTCAGGAAATGGACTTGATTGGGTGGGCGCTAGTCCGCCCCGCCCATGGCCCGCAAGGCTTCCAGGGAATTGTCGACATGCGGATAGGGATTACCGTCAGCATAGTGATAGGCAATCGTGGAATCCTGGTCGATCACATAGGTGATACGGCCGGTCCAATTGCCGCCAGGACGCATCCGCGCGTCATAATCGCTGATCATCTGGTCGTTGACCGCAAAAACCGGAAATGCATCGGCACAGTGCTGGGTGGAGAAGTCGGACAAACGGTCAACATTACCGGCCGTCAAACCAATCACCTGCGCACCCAGCGCTTCAAACTGCTCGATATTCTCGGCAAAATTCGCAGCCTGCGCTTCACACCCGGACGTGAAGGCCGCCGGGAAGAAGAAGGCTACGACCGGGCCGCTCTCCAACGCTTCGGAAAGGGTAAACGTCTGGGCCTCGCCCGCCTGATACCCATCAACGGTAAAATCCGGGGCAGCATCACCTGCTTCTAGGTCTGCCATGGCAGTAGAAGCGGTAAGCAAGGCGGCGGCAGAAGCAATCAGAAAACGGCGCATGGAAATCCCCTCGTATGCAAGCAGCATTCAATGTGGCGCAGGCACAGGAAAAGGCAAGTCGCCGCCTAGTTATCATCCATCTTCAGGGCGGCAATGAAGGCTTCCTGCGGGATGTCGACCTTGCCGAACTGACGCATCTTCTTCTTACCGGCCTTCTGCTTGTCCAGCAGTTTGCGTTTCCGGGTGGCGTCACCACCGTAACACTTGGCCGTCACGTCCTTGCGCATCGCTGCGAGGGTTTCACGGGCAATGATGCGTCCGCCCAGGGCGGCCTGGATCGGGATCTTGAACATGTGGCGCGGGATCAGGTCCTTGAGCTTTTCGCACATGGACCGGCCGCGGGCCTCGGCGCGGGCGCGGTGCACAACCATCGACAGCGCGTCCACCGGCTCGTCATTGACCAGGATGGACATCTTCACCAGCTCGCCGACACGATCATCAATCCACTGATAGTCAAAAGACGCATAACCCTTGGTGACCGATTTCAGACGGTCATAGAAGTCAAAGACGACCTCGTTGAGCGGCAGCTCATAGATCAGCATGGCGCGATTGCCGGCATAGGTCAGCTCGACCTGGACGCCGCGGCGATCCTGGCAGAGCTTCAGCACGCCGCCGAGATATTCGTCCGGCACCAGAATGGTGGCCTTGATCCAAGGTTCGGCAATCGTATCGACCTTGACCGGGTCCGGCATGTCGGCCGGATTGTGCAGATCGATCTCGGTGCCGTCCGTCATGGTCAGCTTGTAGACTACCGACGGAGCCGTCGTGATCAGCTCGATATCGTATTCGCGCTCGAGGCGCTCGCGGATGACTTCCAGGTGCAGCAGGCCCAGGAAACCACAGCGGAAACCGAAGCCCAGCGCCGCCGATGTTTCCATCTCATAGGAGAAGGAGGCGTCATTGAGGGCGAGTTTCTCGATGGCGTCGCGCAAATCCTCGAACTCGGCACTGTCGACCGGGAAGAGACCACAGAAAACCACCGGCTGGGCCGGCTTGTATCCCGTCAGCGCCTGGTCGGTCGGGCGCTTGTCGTCGGTGACGGTGTCACCCACGCGCGCATCACGAACCTGTTTGATCGAGGCATTCAGGAAGCCGATCTCGCCCGGATAGAGCGCATCGAAATTCTCTTTTTTCGGGCGGAAGACACCCACACCATCCACCGGATAGGCCGCGCCGGTTCCCATCAGGCGCACGCGCATGCCCTTTTTCAGCGTGCCCTCAACGATCCGCACCAGGCAGATCACGCCGAGATACGGATCATACCAGCTGTCCACCAGCATCGCCTTGAGCGGCTTGTTCGGATCACCGGCTTCCGGCGCCGGCAGGCGTTGAACCACGGCCTCGAGCACCTGGTCGATATTCAGGCCCGTCTTGGCGGAGATCTCGACAGCCTCCGAGGCATCCAGGCCGATCACGTCCTCGATCTGGTCCTTGATACGCTCCGGCTCGGCCGCCGGCAGATCGATCTTGTTGAGCACCGGAACGATCTCGTGATCGACCTCGATGGCCTGGTAGACATTGGCCAGCGTCTGCGCCTCGACCCCCTGGGAGGCGTCGACAACTAGCAGCGAGCCCTCACAAGCGGCCAGCGAGCGGTTCACCTCATAGGCAAAATCCACGTGTCCGGGCGTGTCGATCAGGTTGAGCGTATAGGTCTGCCCGTCCTTGGCGGTGTAATCCAGGCGCACGGTCTGCGCCTTGATCGTGATGCCGCGCTCACGCTCGAGCTCCATATTGTCGAGCACCTGCTCCTTCATCTCGCGATCACTCAGTCCACCAGTGAACTGGATCAGGCGGTCAGCCAGGGTCGACTTGCCGTGGTCGATGTGGGCCACGATCGAAAAATTGCGGATAAGGGACGGATCTCTGCTCATGAGGCGCGAAGTAGCACTCACGAGGCCTTTGGCCAAGCGGGATAGGCTGTAAGGCGAACAGCCCTAGCGCTGACGTCCCAGGAAATAGACAGGAAGCCCCAGAATCAGCAGCACGATTCCCCAGCCGATCACTTCCAGTCCGGAGCCCCAGATGGCGAAGGTGGAATACAATGCACCGATCAAGGCCACGACCGCCCAGGCCCGAGCAGAACGCCAACTGTGCTTGATCTCGGCCAGCGCGCTGATCAACAGCGGCGCCAGCGTGCACACCGTGCTCATCATCAACAGGAAGGTGAAGGCTCCAACCAGGCCACGGGAATAATTGGCGACCAGCAGGACCGAACCCAGCACGCTGGACAGGATCAACGCGCCCTGCGGGGAATGTCCGCCATTGAGCTTGCCCAGCCAGGCCGGGGCGAGACGATCCTGTGCCGCAGCAAGCGGCAATTGCCCCGCAGTAAAGATATTCCCGTTCAGCGACCCGGCCGTGGCGATCATGGCACCGATGGCAACCAGGGGCCCGCCCCAGCTGCCCAGTGCCCGCGCAGCATCGGCAAAAGGCGACGTCGAGTTCACCAGTTCGCCGGACGGCACAAGCATCATCACAGCAAGCGTCGAACCGACATAGATCACCGCCGTAAAAATCGTCCCCGTGACCACGGCTCGCGGCAGGGTCTTTTTCGGGTTTTCAACATCACCGGCCGGAATGACGCCGGCCTCCAGGCCTGCAAAGGCCCACATGGTCAACAGCGCAGTCGCGGCCAGGACGGAGAGCAAGGACTCCCCGCTGGGATTGAGAGCAGGCAGGTTCTGCGTTGAGCCCATCGCCATGCCCGCGCCGATAATCAGCAAGAGCGGCAGGAGTTTGAGAAGGGTCATCATCACCTGGACCAGACCGGCCGAACTGACGCCCCGGATCGAGATCAGTGTCAGCGTCCAGATCAGGACCAGCGCCGCGACGGCCTGGCCTGTGGCATTGCCGTCCAGCCCCGGCACAAACACGGCCAGATATCCGACAAAGGCAATGGCGATCGCGGGAATGGCAACAAAATACGACGCCCAATGCCCCCACACGACCAGGAATCCGGTCAGGTCACCGAAATTCTCCCGGGCATAGGTGTAGGGCCCTCCTGAGTGTTCGGTGCGGCCCGCAAGGCGTCCCAGTACCAGGGCCAGGATGATCGACCCGCCCGCCGTCAGCGCCCAGCCGCCCATCGACATCATGCCATAGGGGGCCAACACGGTAGGCAACATGAATATGCCCGATCCGATCATGACGCCGACCGTCAGCGACCAACAGCCCCAGAACCCCAGCGCTGCCTTGCTCTTTTTCGACTCTGACTGTGCCATTTCTCCCCCTAGTCTGCTGCGGCGTAGACCTCCCGCAGCAGGTTCTGCCAATGCCAGACACCGGCTTCCTGGTCCGGGGACAAACGCCCCGGCTGGTAATGCCCGCAGGCCAGGCCCTTCTGCACATGCTCGCAGATCATGCGGTCCTCATCCTGCACCTCATCGGAAAACCGGTCGTCTTCATCGGCCCGTTTTTCCGCCCCCGGGGCATAATAGAAATCAAACTCCACCCGACACTTGTCCGGCCCGTCCGGGATCACCCGATTGCTTTGCATGCGCCCCGGCAGGATGTTCAGCATCGTGTTGGGATAGATAAAGAAATAGAGCGCCTCGCCCGCCGCATAGGCCGCAGTCTCCGCATCGATCGGCGAGCGTTGCAGCGACCAGAAACGCGCCAGCTCGGTCTTGTATTCCGGATAGGACACGATCTGTGTCAGCCCCGGATGCACAAAGGGCAGGTGATATCCTTCCAGGTAATTGTCGACATAGACCTTCCAGTTCGCATCCACCGAATAGACGCGCTGATGGTGATGGCGCATGTCCAGCAGATCGGTCTCCGGCACCAGGTCTGCGATCCCGGCCATGACATCCTCGAACGCCTCGCCCTCGCCCACCCGGGCGAAAACCATGCCACCCCATTCGCGCACATCTATTGTGGCCAGGCGGATATCGGAGCGGTCAAACCCCTCCGCATTGTGCATTTCCGGCGCCGTTTTCAGCTGTCCCTGCAGGTCATAGGCCCAGCCGTGATAGGCACAGCGCAGGCGTTTCGCGCCCTTTCCGTCACACAGCGCCAGCGGGCCAGCGCGATGGCGACAGACATTGATGAAACCGTTGAGTTTTCCCGCCTCGTCTCGCACCAGGATGACCGGCACTCCGCCGATCTCGCGCACCACATGATCACCACGCTCTGCCACGGCGCTGACCGGAGCAATCACCTGCCAGGCCGGGGCCAGGACCTGTTTCTGGTCAAAGGCCAGCCAGTCCTCGCCGAGATAGTATTTCGGGTCGAGGGCCCGGGCCGTGGTCAGACCGGTCTCCGGTCGGGCAGTGAAATCATCCATCCCCCAGCGGTAGGCCCCGGATGTGTGCCGGTCAACTCCCTCCCCGGGGCCGTGATGGCGCTTCCCCGGGCCAAAACCCCGGATTCAAAGCCGGATTCGCGGTAGCGATTCTGTGCTTGACTCTTTGCTCCCAGATGAGAACATAAAGAGAACATCGATTATGGATTGGAACATGCGATCTGCGTCTTCTCGCCGAAAAGGGCGGCCGCAGCTGGACCAGCTGCGCGCCAAAATCCGGGACATTGCGCCCGGGGCCCTGCCTGCCATGTCCGCCCCTCCGGGCGTGCAGGGACAGGCCTCGGGAGAGGTGCGCGAACTGATCAACCTGCAATCGGGCCTGCACGAGATCTGTCCACAGGACTATCTCGACACGCCTTCGGCCCTGGCGGTCCAGACCGGGTTTTTCTCCCAGGCCCTGCGCCGCCATGAAAGCGCCCGCCCCATCGTCTGGGTGCGGCGCACGGGCGGGCGCAGCCAGGATTTTGGCCAGCCTTATCCGCTGGCCCTGAAACAATGGGGCCTGCCCCCGGAACGCATTCTCCTGGTCGAGGCGAGCGAGGTCACCGACACGCTCTGGGCCATGGAGGAAGCCCTCAATTCCGGGGCCTGGCTGATGGGCGAGATCGGGGCGGAACACCGTTACGACCTGACCGCCTCGAAACGATTGCACATGGCCGCACAGGCACGCGGGGCGCTCGCCCTCATCCTGCGGTCACATGACCGGGTCCAGCCCAGCGCGGCACTGACCCGGTGGCGAATTTCCGCCCGGCCCTCACCCGCTGAGGCCTGGCGGGGGGCGACAGGTTTGCCCGGCATGGGAGCTCCATGTTTCCGGGCGCAATTGGAACGGGTTCGGGGCGGCCCGCCGAGAAACTTTGATATCGAGTGGAAACATGCGGCGTTTCATGTCCTTGAGCCTGCCCCGCTGGCCAACAGACCGGCGACAGACCTCCCCCCTGCACCAGCGCAGCGTCAGATCGCCTGACGCCCCCTATGCGCTGGTGCACACCACCACGGGCGGCGAACGCCTCTACGCCCTCAATGCGGCGGCCAGTACAGCCGGGCTGAGACGCGGACAGGCCGTCGCCGACGCCAAATCCCTGGAACCGGGCCTGCAGGTGGAAAGCGCCTCCCCGGCGTTGGACAAACGCCTCCTGCAAGCCCTGGCCCGGGCCTGTGGCCGCTGGTCCCCCTGGACGGCTCCGGACCCGGGCCTGCCCGGTGAAGACGGCATATTGCTGGATATCACCGGCTGCGCCCGCCTGTTTGGCGGCGAGGAAAAACTGGTCACCGCTACGCTCGAGGCCGTTCGGGAACAGGGTTATATCGCCTACGCGGCGGCGGCCCCGACCCTCGGCCTCGCCTGGGGGCTGGCGCGTTATGCCGCCCGCCGGGAGAGCTCCGGCTTCATCCTCACCGACACGGTCAGCGAACCGCTCAACGCCCTTCCGGTCGAAGCCCTGCGTATCGGCGCGATGGCCGAACAACTCCGCCGTTTCGGGCTCAAGCGTGTCGGCGATCTGGCCGGTCTGCCCCGAGCCAGCCTGGCCCGGCGGTTTGGCCGCGAGCTGGTCTCCCGCCTCGACCAGGCCCGCGGGCTGGACGAGGAAGTGCTCAGCCCGCTACAGCCCCGCACACACTATCGCGCCCGGCTGCGCTTCCCCGAGGCCCTGCTCCTGCTCGACAGCATCAAACAGACTGTGCGCGAAACCGCCAACACGCTGTGCGAACAGCTCGACGCCCATGGCCAGGGCCTGCGCCGCGCCGAACTCAATCTCTACCGGGTGGATGGCAAAGTGCTCCTGCTCAGCCTGGGTACGGCCGCGCCCGCCCGCGACCCGGCCCATATCACCCGCCTGTTCAGTGAAAAACTCGATCGCGCCGAGATCGATATCGGGTTTGGCATTGATGTCGTGGAATTGCGCGCCAGCGAAACCACCGCGCTCAACACCCATCAGTCCGGCCTGCTGGACAGTGATGAAATGGCGCCGGACACAATGGCACGCCTGACCGATCGTCTCGTCGTGCGCCTGGGAGATGATCAAGTCCAGCGTGCGGCCCGGCGGGAAAGCCATATCCCCGAGCGCGCCGCGGGTTGGCGCCAGAATTCCGGTCCCGGGTCTGCCATCGTCCCTCATGCAGGCACCGCCCGTGCGCCTGGCGGCACGGCCCTTGCCGTGCGCGACAACACACCCGTACCGGCGCTCACAGGCCCGGAAAGCGAGGTTGATCCGGATCGCCCCCTGCTCATCCTCGCCCGGCCGGAACCGGCCCAGGCCGTCGCCGAAATCCCCGATGGTCCACCGCGCAGCTTCATCTGGCGCCGGGTCCGCCATCTCGTCCACCGTGCCGAGGGCCCGGAACGTCTCGCTCCGGAGTGGTGGCGCGACCAGCTCTCTCCCCGTTCGCGTGATTATTTCCGTGTGGAAACCCGCGAAGGCCGCCGTTTCTGGCTCTACCGCGAAGGCCTGTTCGGTCTGGAAACCACGAGCCCGGAATGGTTCGTCCACGGGGCGTCGTGATGCCTGATGCCGCCGAAATTCTCGCCTGTTCCAACTTTACCTTCCTGACCGGGGCCTCGCATGCCGATGAAATGGTCGCGCAGGCCGCGGCCCTGGGTCTCAGCGCCATCGGCATTGCCGACCGCAACAGTTTCGCCGGCATCGTGCGGGCCCATCTCGCGGCGCGCGATGCGGGCATCAAACTCCTGGTCGGGGTGCGCCTGGTCACGGTGTGCGGTTTCGAGGCCGTTGCCTATCCGCGCGACCGCGAGGCCTATGGCCGCCTGACCCGCATGCTGACCGACGCCAATTTCCGCTCCGTGAAAGGCCAGTGCGATCTCTGGCTGGACGATATCATCCGCGAGTCCGACCGCCAGATACTGCTGATCATCCCGCCACGCGAGAGCGAGCTGGACTGGCAGGACAAGACCGCCACCTTTCTCGCCGCCCTCCAGGACCGTGCCGCCCTGGCCCTGACCCGCTGGTTTGACGGCCGCGATGGCCGCCGCCTTTATGAGCTCACCCGCCTGGCCCGCGACTGGGACATTCCCACCATCGCCACCACGGATGCGCGTTTCCACGCCCCGAGCCGAAAACCCCTGGCCGATGTGGTCACCTGTATCCGCGAACACGTGTCTATCAAGCGCGCCGGCTTTGCTCTCGCCGCCAATGCCGAACGCCACCTCAAACCCCCGCACGAACTCTACCGGATCTTCCAGGGATATGAGGACGCTGTTGCCCGCAGCCTGGCCCTGGCCGAGGAGATCAACTTCTCTCTCGACGAGTTGGTCTATCAATATCCCGACGAAGTGATCGGTGCAGGCGAGACGCCCATGCAGACCCTGCGTCGCCTGACTCGTGACGGAATGGAAATGCGCTACCCCGCCGGCCCGCCCGGCAAGATCGCCCGGGCCGTGAAACAGGAACTCCAGCTGATCGACCAGCTCGATTACGCGCCCTATTTTCTCACCGTCTATGACATTGTGCGTTTTGCCCGCAGCCAGGGAATTTTATGCCAGGGGCGCGGATCGGCTGCCAATTCCGCCGTTTGCTACATTATCGGCATTACCGAGGTCGACCCGGCGCGCATTGACCTTCTCTTCGAGCGTTTCGTGTCCGCCGAACGCGGCGAACCGCCTGATATCGACGTCGATTTCGAGCACGAGCGGCGCGAGGAAGTCATCCAGTATGTCTATGAAAAGTATGGCCGTCGACGTGCGGCCATGACCGCGACCGTGAATTGTTATCGCCCGCGCGGTGCAATTCGCGAAGTAGGCAAGGTTTTCGGCCTGTCCGGTGACATCATCTCGGCCCTCTCCAAGACGCTGTGGGGCTGGCACAGTGACGATCTGACCGATGACCGCATTCGCGACGAGCTGGGCCTGGACCCCGATGCCGACGAAATCCGCCAGACCCTGCGGTATGCGCGCGAGCTGATGGGGTTTCCGCGCCATCTCTCCCAGCACCCCGGCGGGTTTGTCATGACCCAGGGGCGGCTGGACGAGATCGTGCCCCTGCACAATGCCGCCATGCCCGACCGCACGGTGCTGGAATGGGACAAGGAGGATATCGACGCGCTCGGCCTGATGAAGGTGGATGTACTGGGCCTGGGCATGCTGACCTGCGTCGCCCGCGCGATGGATATGATCCGCACCGTCTATCAGCGCCCGCTGGAAGTCAGCGACATTCCGCCCGAGGATACGGATGTTTACGACATGATCTGCAAGGCCGACACGGTCGGCGTCTTCCAGATTGAGAGCCGGGCCCAGATGACCATGTTGCCGCGGCTCAAACCACGCAATTTCTACGACCTGGTCATCGAGGTTGCCATTGTTCGCCCCGGTCCCATCCAGGGCGATATGGTCCACCCCTATCTGCGCCGCCGCGACGGGCTTGAAGCCGTCGACTTTCCCTCGACCGAGCTGGAAGAGGTTCTGGGCAAGACACTCGGTGTACCGCTTTTCCAGGAACAGGCCATGCGTATCGCCATCGTCGCCGCCGGCTTCACTCCCGCCGAGTCCGACAAGCTACGCCGTTCGATGGCCGCGTTTCGGCGTTCCGGAACCATCCATGAAATGGGCCGCAAACTCGTTTCTGGCATGATCGCCAACGGGTATGAGCCGGACTTTGCGGAACGCTGTTTCAAACAGCTCGAAGGATTTGGCGAATACGGTTTTCCGGAGAGCCATGCCGCCAGTTTTGCCCTGATCGTCTATGTCTCCTGCTGGCTGAAACGCTACTTCCCGGACGTTTTCCTGGCCGCCCTTCTCAATTCCCAACCCATGGGTTTCTACGCCCCGGCCCAACTTGTGCGGGATGCCCGCGATCATGGTGTTGAAGTAAGGCCGCCTGACATCAATCACTCTGACTGGGACTGCACGCTGGAGGCCTGCCAGCCCCCCTCATCCCATCGGCGCCTGCCCTTTGCCATGCCCACCGGTGAAGGCGGCGGGCGGTTTGCGGTGCGCCTGGGCCTGCGCCAGATCAAGGGTTTGAAAGAACCCATGGCCGCCCGCCTCATTGCCGCCCGCCAGGACGGTGGCGCATTCAACAGCGTGTCCGACCTGACCCGCCGGGCCCGGCTGGATCGCGGCACGATCGACCGCCTTGCCCAGGCCGACGCCTTTGGCTCTGTCGCGCTGGACCGCCGCAAGGCCAGCTGGTCCGCCCTCGCCCAGGCCGGCAAACCCCTGCCCCTGTTTGAACAGGCCGAGGATTATGGCGCTGAGAACCCGGTCGAATTGCCCCGGCTCTCGCTGGCTGAGAATGTCGCCCAGGACTATTCCAGCCTGCGTCTCTCCCTGAAGGCACACCCGATCAGCTTTTTCCGCAAGGAGTTCGAGGAGAAGGGCTTTTTACGCGCCGACCAACTCGCTGACCGGCGTGATGGTAGCTGGGTCAGCATCGCAGGGCTCGTCCTGGTCCGCCAGCGTCCGGGCTCAGCCAGTGGCGTCATCTTCGCCACGCTGGAAGACGAGACCGGTGTCGCCAATGTCATTGTCTGGCCCAAGACCTTTGAACGCCACCGCAAGACCGTCATGGCCGCCAAGCTGTTGACGGTAACCGGCCGCCTGCAGAAGGAAGGCCAGGTCACCCATCTCGTCTCCCACCGGCTCGACGATCAGAGCTGGCGCCTGGCCGCCCTCGCCGAGGGCGGCGAATTCACCGAGGCCACCGCTCATGCCGACGAGATCAACCGCCCCCAGGCCGATCCCCGCACTGTCGCTCTCTATCGCCGGATCATGCGCGGCGAACGCCTCGAAGACATCCTGCCCAAAAGCCGGGATTTCCACTGAGACCGGTCAGAAACACAGAAGGGACGCAGCAAGACCAGTCACTGCAAACGCCCAAATCGTTAACCGGCCCCGCTATTGCAAAGGATTTGTTAATCCTGTTCCATTGTTCAGGAATGGGTCGCTTGGTTCTTAGTCTGGAGTCCGTGATGTCTGCCACAGCCCTTACAAATCGCGAAAACGAAGCGATGCGTGTGATCTGGGACAAGGGCAGTGTGTCAGTCAGCGAACTGGCCGTGGCCACACGCCAGGGCGCCAGCCAGACCCTCAACACGCTGCGCTCTCTGGTTCGCAAAGGCGCGGTCGACCGCCGCCAGCAAGGCCGCCAGGTTACCTATCGTCCGCTGCTCAACCGTTCGACCGCCCAGACCCACGCCCTGGGCCGCCTGCTGAATGGTGAAAGCCCGGCCGGTGGCACGGGTGTCGTTGTCCTGCGCGAAAGCGATATCGACCCCCAGGACTGGGCCGACCTCCAGGCTGAAATCGAAGCGCGCCGCGCCAAACGCGCTCAGGGTTGATCCTCCAGAAACGCCCGCACGCGCTCCAGGCTCACCTCGGGCGCTTCTTCATGCACGACATGGCCGAGGCCCGGCATGACTTCCAGGCGCGCTGAGGGCATGGCGTCGACAAAACGCGGACCATGGTCGGGCGGGACGATGCGGTCGAGTTCGCCCCACAGGATCAGCGTATCAGCCTCGACCCGGGCAAGGTCTGTTTCCGGGGCTGGCAGGGTGAAGACCTCCAGGCGTTCGACCAGGGCCTGACCGACACCGGGCTGGCGCATCAGGTCGTGGACGCGCCCCGGTAATTCAGCCGGCATATTAGTCGGGTCCCCAAACAGCCCCGCGGATGCCGCGCCGACCATGGCTTGCGGAGCAGAGGTCATGAAGAAGGCGACCGGCGCAGGAACCGGCACCGGATTCTCGGTGACGCCATTGATTGAGAAACCACCCGGCGCCAGCAGGATCAGCCTGGAGACAAGTTCCGGCTGCTCGGCGGCGAGCCGCCAGGACACCAGCCCGCCCAGGGAATTACCGACCAGAACCACATCATCATGGCCCAGCGAGTCCAGAAGAGACGCAGTCAGCGCGACGGTCTCGCGTACTGAATAGCGCTGCTGCGGATCGGGACCGGTCAGGGCGTGGCCCGGCAGATCGAAGCGCACAACGCGATAATCGACTGCGAGGTCTTCCGCCCAGGCGTCAAAACTTTCCAGCGAATAGGAAAAACCGTGGATGAGCACGATTACAGGCGCGCCTTGCGGTCCTTGCTCGCGGACGCGGAAAGTCATGCCGTCGGCATCAACCCAGTGATCGTCCTCGCTCCAGTATGGCGACGTTGGAACGGGACGTTCAGAGGCCGGGCGCAGGTCCGCCGCCGGTTCAGGCTTGAAGAACATCCAGCCCACCACAACCAGCAGGATGACCACCAGGCCCAGAATCCATTTCATCATCGCTCACTCTCCCGAACTCATGCGACAGATCTCACAAAGAGAAACGGCGGGCCAGGCCCGCCGTTTCATGTTCAGCCTAGTAACGCCAGGCGGCCGTTGCGGTGACTGTGCGCGGCGGACCGTAATAGCCGATCAGCGTGCCCTCCAGGCCCAGCTCAGGAGCCAGCGTGTCGTTGTTGACGAAGTCATAGCCGGAGACGCGATATTCCTCGTCTGTCAGATTGCGACCATGCACGCCCAGCTGCCAGCGGCCATCACCGGATTCCCAAACAGCGGACGCATTCCACAGCGTGTAGGCTTCCTGGTCGAGTTCCGGGAAGGGGAATTCGAACTGGGAGCTATCGCCGCGATGACTGATCGTATTGGAAACCTGCAGATCTCCATCCGCGACCGGCCGGACATATATCAACGTGAAAGAGGCCGTCAGATCGGGGGTATTCTGGATGACGACCTGGTCGGAGACATCCACACCGAAAGCGTTGACGAACTCGTCATACTCGCCGTCCAGCAGCCCGATCGCCCAGCCCAGGGAGAGGCTGTCGCCACTGGTCATCATGTCCTGACCCATGTCGAGCATACCTTCATACTCCAGACCACGGATGGTGGCTGCGCCGGCATTCGTGGTCACACCGGTGAAGGTGTCGTTCACACCGTCATTATTGGTGTCCACACCCACGGAACCGGGCACCTGGATGTCGGTATAGTCCATGTGGAAAAACGCCAGGCTGTGGCGATAGCTGCCGCTCTGGTATTTCCAGCCGATCTCGAAACTGTCGACCGTTTCCGGATCGAAGGCCATGAAATCATAGATCTCGTCCGCGGTGACGGAACCAGACTGGTCAAAGTCCGGCGTGGCGGTCGTCTGGGCGCGCGGGTCGAAACCGCCCCCTTTGAAGCCCTGGCTGAATGTGAAGTAATAGTTGTTCGCGCTATTCGGCTGGTAAGCCAGCGACACGGTCGGCGAGAAATCATCCCAGCTGTTCGTGCCTGTGAAGTCAGACGTCGTGGCGATCGGCACACCTGCGCCACCAAAGAACTCCGAGAAACCGCCGACATAGGTGCGACGCAGAACCGTGGATGTACGCTCATCCTCGGTATAGCGGCCGCCCAGGGTCAGGCTGAACTCGTCATTGATGTCATAGGTGAAATTGGCAAAGACAGACCAGGTCTCGGTAGCAACATCGCCAAAGGTCTGGGCATTCAGGCCCGGCAGGTTGATCAGCGGACCGACATTGGCCAGTAGCACGTCAAAGACCGTCGAGGCATTGGCGTCGAGGTAGTAATACCCCATCACACCGTTCAGGCGGTCGCCGGAATAGAGCAGCTGGAATTCTTCGGAGAACTGCTCGTTTTCATAGATTGCCGGGACATCGAGATCGCCGCTCGGCAGATTATCGAAATCGATCGGGGTGACCGAACGGTCTTCACGATCCGAGAGAATATTGCGAACAGACCAGTTCTCATTGATCTCCCACTCGGCCAGCAGGGAGATACCCTCGGAGGTGACTTCCTGATCAACAACCATCAGGCCGGCACGCGTGTCATGGACATCATCCAGAACCGGAGCTCCGGAGAATGCGCCCGGGATCAGGCGATGACCCCCACGCGGATTTGAGGTGTCCTCGATATTGTCATAGGCGAGGCGGAAGAAGACCGTGTCGCTGGGCTCCCACTCGGCGGACAGGCGGTAGCCAAAAATGTCCTTGTTGTAGTTGTCCATACCGAGAAAGACGTTCTCGCCGAAACCGTCGCGCGTCAGGTTGGCAAACGTTCCACCCACGCGGAATGTATCGCTCAGCGGCGTGGACGCCGTGACGATCTGGTCGAACTGGCCGTGGCTGCCCACATTGACGCGCGCAGATAGGGTCGGGTCATCAACATCCAGACGACGTGTCACGTATTTGATCGCGCCACCGATGGTGTTGCGGCCATAGAGCGTACCTTGGGGACCACGCAGGACCTCGACGCGCTCAACATCGATCAGGTCGAGAACAGCGCCCTGCGGACGGTTCAGATAAACGTCATCAACATAGATGCCGACACCGGATTCGAAGCCGGCGACCGGGTCCTGCTGGCCAACGCCGCGCATGAAGGCGGACAGGGTGGAACTGGTGCCGCGGGAAACTTCGAGCGTCACGTTCGGCGTTACATCCGCAATCGCGACAATATCGACGGCGCCGGAACGTTCCAGCTCGACACCGCTGACAGCGGTTACGGACAGCGGCACATCCTGCAGGCTCTCTTCCCGACGACGCGCAGTGACGGTGATGACCTCGTCACTGGCGGAATTGTCCTGCGCGAGCGCCGGCGCGGTGACAACCAGGCCGCCCACCATGGTGCTCGCCATCAACAGCGAGCGGGTAAGTTTGTTTGACAGTTTCATTGGGTACTCCCCTCAAAATTACGTCCAGCGTCCCTGCCCGTCTG
Organism: Maricaulis sp. MIT060901; assembly: GCF_047123815.1. Taxonomy (NCBI): domain Bacteria; kingdom Pseudomonadati; phylum Pseudomonadota; class Alphaproteobacteria; order Maricaulales; family Maricaulaceae; genus Maricaulis; species Maricaulis sp. MIT060901. The sequence continues at coordinate 1,965,220 of NZ_CP138920.1, read as the reverse complement.
CACACGGTGCAGGAACGCGATAACCGCTTCCGAGAACTCTTCCGGTTCCTCCAGATGCGGTGCATGGCCCGAACGCGGAAAGCCCTTCCGTTCCGAATTCGGCAAAGATTCAACGAGATACCGGCTCGTCTCCGGTCCGTAGGCGTCACTGCGCTCGCCGTAGGTCACCAGGGTCGGCAAGGTGATGGCAGGCAGTTCGGCCCGAAAGTCTTCCTGGACCATGGCGCTCCACAGAGCGGCCATGGCCTTGGGATCACGTGTCTGGATTTCCGCGCGAATACGTCCGATCAGTTCCGGATCGCGGATACCGCGCTCACGGGAAATGATTTTCGGCGTGAAGGCCTCTGCATAAGCGGGCCAATCACGCTCCATCGCGCGGATGGCGCGGGCACTGGCGGCCGCATCGAGCCCGTTGGACATGCCAAGCTGCCAATCGGCGGTGTTGAGCACGCGTGGGGTCATGTCCTCGATGATGTGGCCCGAGACCCGCTCACTGCCGAACTCAAGCAAATGACGCCAGGCAACAAGCGCACCCATCGACCAGCCCAGGATCACGGCATTGGTCAGATCGAGCTGTTCCAACACCTCAGCTAGATCCGCAGCCAGCGTTCCAATCTCCAGCGGGAGATCACCGGAAGGTGTCAGCCCATGAGCGCGCAAGTCGGGTCGAATGACACGGAAATCGCTGGAAAGCTCGGCCGCGACAGCGTCGAAATACTCCGCCGTTACCGCCCAGCCGTGCACCAGCACAACAGGCTCACCGGAACCTTCGTCGAGGAAGGACAACAGGGTCCCGTCCCTCAATTCGAGGCTGGAGCGGCGTCCGGTTTCGTCCGGCTGGTGGGCACGTGCGTGGAGCACTGCGGCGTTTCTCCCCTCGCGCATCGTGGTGGCGCGAATTGTGTCATATTGATTTATCGTCAATCTTGTGAAAACTGAATCATATGTCAACTTCTGAAAATGCAGCCATGAGCTCAAAGAGCCCGAAAACCGCCAGGGGACAGCGGACACGGAACAAGCTTCTCGAAGCCGCAGAACTTGCGTTTGGCGAGGATGGATTCCACGCAACATCGATCGGTGACATCACCCGTCGAGCGAGCGTTGCGCTGGGCACTTTCTATGTCTATTTCGACTCAAAAGACGAGATTTTCCGGGCACTTGTGGCTCATATGGGTCAGATGGTCCGGGCCTGGATCGCCGAGCGCGTCGAGGGGGCCACAGACCGCATCGATGCCGAGCGAAAAGGCCTGATCGCCTACATCGAATTTGCCCGCGAACACCAGAATCTCTACCGCATCATCGAGGAGGCACAATTCGTCGCTCCTGATGCACACAAGGCACACTATCAGCGTTTCGCCGAGGGTTATAAGCGCAATCTTGGTGAAGCTGCGGAGCGCGGCGAGATCACGGAAGGAGATGTGTCCACCCGCGCCTGGGCCCTGATCGGGATGAGTGTTTTCCTGGGACTGCGCTTCGGTGTCTGGGGCACGGAACGCCCGGCTGAGGAAGTCGCAGACGCCGCGATCGCGATGATCTCTGAAGGCATTCGTCCGTGACGATCGCGCTTGTCGATAACCCGGTCCAGACCCGGTTGGACGGTGATTGCCTAACGCTGACGCTCAACCGTCCGCACCGGGGCAATGCGCTGACGCCGGAACTGCTTGGCAGTCTCTGCCAGGCCCTGGACACATATCGGCAAGCCAGAACGATCGTGCTGACCGGAAGCGGGACCGCCTTTTCCTGTGGCGGTGATATCCGGGAGTTTTACGACCGCTCGCACAACCGGGCAGGACTACTCGGTTTCGCCCGTGACATTGTCGGGACGCTCAACGAGAGCCTTCTCAGGATTGTCGACCAGAACGCCCTTCTTGTCTGCGCCCTCAATGGCCCTGTGACCGGTGGATCCATCGGGCTGATGTTGGCCTGTGACCATGTCATCGCCAGCGAAACAGCCTTCGCCCAACCCTATTATGCCCGCGTGGGCTTTGCCCCGGATGGTGGCTGGACGGCGATGATGCCAGACCGGGCCGGAACCGGTTTCACTCGCAATTGGCTCAGCATGGACAAGCGACTGGACGCGGGCGAAATGGCCCGACGGGGCCTTGTTGACGAGGTCTGCGAGAGCCGACAGCTCAATGATCGCCTTGCCCGGCTCATCACTCAATGCGAGCCCCTTGATCGCGCCAGCATTCGCGCCGGTCGCCTGCTCAGCCTGGGCGGCGCTGACCGGCTTGCACGAGCGCTGGACGCCGAACGCCTGGCCTTCCTCGAACTCATCGATCGAGATGAGACCGTGCAGCGCATGCATGATTTCCTGTACCCGCAGACACCGCCCAAAGGTGAGAGTTAGATGTTTTTCCTGCCCGACATTACCCGCCAGCGCGCCAAGCTGACGCCGGATGCGACCGCCTTCCATGTCATCGAGACGGGAGAGGAAATCACCTACCGCCTGCTCGAACAGCGCGCATCAAAAGCCGCAAGCTGGCTGGCGGAACAGGGTATTGAAGCGGGTGATTGTGTCTCCGTCCTGTGTCGGAACCGGGTGGAGTTCTTCGAACTGCTGTTCGCCTGCGGCAAGCTGGGCGCGATCCTGGTGCCTTTGAACTGGCGCATGCCGGGCAAGGAACTCACCGTGCTCATCGAGGACAGCAAGCCGAAACTCCTGCTGACAGGCGCGGAAGACGCCGCAGCAGCCGCCGAGGCCGGTGCGCTGACCGGACTGGAACCGCTCGCCATCGACAGCGATTACTGCGCAGGCAGGGATCGCTGCGAGCCCCATGCCGGCCGCGAGATCTGGCCCGGCGACGAGCCCTGGTATCTGATCTACACCTCGGGCACGACGGGCAAACCCAAAGGCGTGATCCAGACCTATCAGATGGCACTGGTGAACTATACCAATATAGGCCAGGCCATTGGCCTGCGTCCCGGAGACGCGACGCTGAATTTCCTGCCGCTGTTTCATACTGCCGGCATCAACTTGCACACCCTGCCCGTATTGATGAGTGGCGGGCTGGTCCACGTCCTGCCCGGTTTCGAGCCCGGCCCGATGCTCAAGCTGATCGGCCAAGGCACGCTGGATGTCTTCATCGGTGTCCCGGCCTGTTATCGCGGCCTCGCCCTGCATGAGGATTTCGAGAAGACCGATCTCACCCGTTTGCGTCACTGGTCTTGTGGCGGGGCTCCGCTGGCGGATGTACTGGTGGAAACCTTTGCCAGGCATGGCGCAACGGTTTGCAATGGTTTCGGCATGACCGAGACCGGTCCGACGGCCTTCCTGGTCGATGAAGCCAATGCCCTGGACAAGATCGGCTCTGTTGGCCGCGCCCAGCAGATGGTGGAAGCGCGCATCGCCGGCCCGGACAACCAGCCGCTGGAGGCGGGCGAAACCGGCGAAATTCAGTTCCGCGGTCCAGGTCTGACGCCGGGTTACTGGAAACGTCCGCAGGAGACCGCAAAGCTCTTCACCGAGGATGGCTGGCTCAAGAGCGGCGATCTGGGACGGTTTGACGAGGACGGTTATTGCTTCATCGCCGGCCGGATCAGGGAGATGTATATTTCCGGCGGCGAGAACGTCTATCCGGCCGAGGTGGAGAATATTCTCGACGAACACCCGGCCGTCCAGGAAAGCGCCGTTGCCGGCGTGGCTGACGAGAAATGGGGTGAGGTCGGCTGTGCCCACATCATCCTGCGCGTCAACCAGGAGGCCAGCGAGGAGGAATTGCGCACCTGGTGCCGTGAACGTCTGGCGGCCTACAAGGTGCCGAAATACGTTCGCTTCACATACGACCTGCCGCGCACGGCGGCCGGCAAGGTGCAAAAGCACCTCCTGCCCTGCCCGGAGGCAACACAATGAGCCGCGCGGTCAGGGAGCTCTCCTTCACCCAGGATGATTTTGACGCGTTTGCGCGCCTGTCCGGTGACGATAACCCCATCCATGTCGACCCGGAATTTTCCGCACACACCCGCTTTGGAAAGACGGTGGCTCATGGCGCGCTTTTGTGTTCCGTTCTGCGCGGACTGGTCGAGGAACTGGCCCCGGGCGCACGTCAGATCCGGCAATCGACCATGTATCCTGCACCCTCGCCGGCCGGCACCCCGCTTCGTTTCGAGGCCGAAATGACCAGCGAAACACCTGAAAACATGACGATATCCCTCAAAGTGATACGCTTGGAAGATGGTGAGACGACCTGTCTCGGGGAAACGGAGATCGCACGATGAATTCCGCCCTTGCTACCGGCCAGGCCGTCGAAACCTCTCGCATATTCGCCAGAACCGACGGAGACGATCTCATCCGGCTTTCGGGCGCACCGGGCTCGACGCACGCAGTACCGGAAGCCCTGATCAACGGCATGTTCTCCTATCTACTCGGTGTGGATCTGCCGGGCCAAGGCACGAATTACCTGAAACAGGAAACCGAATTCCTCGGCGATGCGGCCTATGGCGAGGAGCTGACGGCACGGGTAGAGATCACCCGCCTGCGCCCGGACAAACATCTGGTCGACCTGGAAACCACCTGCCGCAGCGAGAACGGCCGCCTGATTGCGCGAGGACGAGCGCTGGTTTTGGCCCGGGATGTCGCGGGCGCGTGGGGCTAGTCATTGCCGAAACTGACGGGCTGTGGAAACAATCCCGTCATGACCCAGACTTCCTCGCCGCTTCCGGCCCCAGAACAAGACATTCTCATCATCGGCGGCGGACATAATGGCCTTGTTTGCGCGGCCTATCTCGCAGCCGCTGGTCTCAGCGTGACCGTGCTCGAGGCGCGGGATGTCGTGGGCGGGGCCGCCGTGACCGAGGAATTCCACCCGGGCTTCCGCAATTCCGCCGCCAGCTACACCGTCTCCCTGCTCAATCCGAAAGTGATCGCGGATCTGGAACTGGCGCGTCACGGCCTCAAGGTCGTCGAGCGCAAGATCGGAAACTTCCTGCCGCTTGAAGACGGCTATCTGCTGGCCGGCGATGAACTGACAAAATCCGAAACAGCCAAATTCTCGCAGCGCGACGCCGAACGGCTCGATGAATTCAACGACCGGCTGGAAGCGATCGCAGACGTGCTGCGTGACCTGGTACTGGAGACCCCGCCCAACTTGCCCGAAGGCGGATTGCTGAAGGCCCTGCCGGACATGTTCCGCGCCCTGGAAGTCGGCGGCAAACTCAACAGGCTCGACCTGACCGCCAAGCGCGACCTGATCGAACTCTTCTCGAAGTCAGCGGGCGACTGGCTGGATGGCTGGTTTGAAAGCGCGCCGATCAAGGCCCTGCTCGGCTTTGACGGCATTGTCGGCAATTACGCCAGCCCCTACTCCCCCGGCAGCGCCTATGTCCTGTTGCACCACGTCTTTGGCGAAGTGAACGGCAAGAAGGGCGCCTGGGGTCATGCCATTGGCGGAATGGGCGCGATCACCCAGGCCATGGCGCGGTGCTGTGAAGAGCGTGGCGTGAAGATCGTGACCGGGGCGAAGGTCGAGGAGGTCCTGGTGCGCAATGGATATGCGGCCGGTGCACGCACGGTGGACGGTCAGGTTTTCGCTGCCAAACACGTCGTCTCCAACCTCAACCCCTCCCTGCTGTTCAACCAGCTGATCGACGGTGAAACGCTTCCGGATGATTTCCGCGACCGCATGCGCCGATATCGCAATGGCTCGGGCACATTCCGCATGAACGTCGCCCTGTCGGAACTGCCCAGCTTTACCTGTCTGCCCGGCGAGGGTGATCATCTGACGGCCGGCATCATCATCGCACCCAGCCTCGAATACATGGAAGAAGCCTATTTCGATGCTCGCCGTACCGGCTGGTCGAAGGAACCGATCGTGGAGATGTTGATCCCCTCCACACTCGATGACAGCCTGGCACCAGCCGGACAACATGTCGCCAGCCTGTTCTGCCAGCACGTCGAACCGGAATTGCCTGATGGCCGCTCCTGGGATGATCATCGCGAAGAGGTTGCCGATCTGATGATCGAGACGGTTGATAAATGGGCCCCGGGCTTCAAGGCATCGGTCCTCGGCCGCCAGATCCACAGCCCGCTCGACCTGGAACGCAAGTTCGGCCTGATCGGTGGCGATATCTTCCACGGCGCGCTGAGCCTTGACCAGCTCTTCTCCGCCCGCCCGGTGCTGGGACATGGTGATCATCGCACACCGATCAAGGCACTCTATCAGTGTGGCTCCGGCACGCATCCCGGCGGCGGCGTAACCGGCGCTCCGGGGCACAATGCCGCCCGGGAGATCCTGCGGAACTTGGGACGGTAGGTGTTAGTGGTTCGCTGCGCTCACGCCCCCTCATCCTCGCTGCGCTCCACCTCTCCCCGTGGCGGAGAGGGATTTCACAAACAAAAAAGGCCGCCGAGGCAGCCCTTTTCGTGAATTACAGTGAAACCGGCGCCTAGCGCGGAGCCATGACCATGACCATGAGACGGCCTTCCATTTTCGGCTCGAACTCGACCTTGGCGGTTTCAGCGAAGTCTTCCTTGACCCGGTTCATGATTTCCATACCGCGGTTCTGGTGCGCCATTTCACGCCCCCGGAAACGCAGGGTCACCTTGACCTTGTCGCCGGCCTCGAAGAATCGCGTCATGGCCTTGGTCTTCACACCATAGTCATGCACATCGATGTTCGGACGCATCTTGATCTCCTTGATCTCGACGGTCTTCTGCTTCTTCTTGGCTTCAGCCTTCTTCTTCTGTTCCTGATACTTCAGCTTGCCGTAATCGACGATCTTGCAGACGGGCGGATCAGCGTTTGGTGAAACCTCGACCAGATCCAGACCAACCTCTTCGGCCGCTTCCAGTGCGGCATCGGTCGGCATGATTCCCTGCTTTTCTCCATTCTCGTCGATGAGGAGCACTCGCGGTACACGAATGTCTCGGTTGATGCGTGGCCCTTCTTTCTTGGGCGGTGTCGCAACGTGTGGTCTACGGGCTATGGCCTGATCTCCCTTGTGGCCGGCAAACTGTCGCCTAGTAATCCTCCCGCAAGCCTTTCGGATCAAGCCCCCAAGGGGCAAAAATCCTCAGTCAGCACGCGGGAAAGCGCGCACTATGGTGAATTGAACACATTAAGCAAGTGTGAGACGCGGTCAGGCAGCCTCGGGCGCATCGGCAAAGCCGCCGGCAAATTTCATGGCTTGAATGGCTTCCGCCGGCGAGACCTGCGCCAGGGTAGGCGCATGCATAAGGATCACCGGGGCAGTGCCACGCGGTGCGATATAGGCAGGATCCTCGACATTGCAATACAGCGCGAGTGTCGGCGCGCCTGCTGCGACCAGCACATGCATCAGCGGTACGTCCTCGGAGAAGACAAAACGGGTCCGACGCGCCAGACCGGCCAGCTGGGGCAGTTTGGCCTTGCCTGTAATGTCGCGCGCGCCCGGCGCAACCTGACTGACATAACGACCAACTTCGCGTGTGTCGGGGCCGCCGACCAGCGCGGGCGTGACGCCAAACTGAAGCAATTCATGCGCCAGAGACGCCCATTTTTCCTTGGGCCAGCGCAATTGCGCCTTGGCATCTTCGCCCGATGGGCAGAGAAGTGCATAAGGACCTGAAAGACCGAAGTATTCCGGCTCCAGCATGCGTGATTTCTTGGCCAGGTAATCGACCCAGGAGGCATCCGGCGGCGGCGCCTCGCCCAGCTGGTAACGTGCCGGCTGATAGCCCAACGCAGCATTCAGCTTGCCGGCAACCTCGTCGACCGGATGCTCGCCGGATTTGGGATCGGCAATAACTTCAACCCACTCGCATTTGGAGAACCGGATAAGCTTTTTCAGCTTGCGGCTGTCACTATTGCCTACGAGATCATAAATGCGCACCGGATGAGCCGCCTTGATCCGCTTGTCGCGGATCGAGACCAGCTGGCGCTGGTCCGGCAGGGCATCGATCTCGATAGCGTTGAAATACGGGCTGTGTTTGAGAAAGCTCTCGAAATCCGGCTTGGTGAGCAGGACGATACGGTCACGCTTGTGTACGGCACGCAGGGTCGGCGCGATCGCCAACATGCGGATTGTGCTCGCCAGGTCGCCCCAGTGAAGGACGTAGACAATATCACGCTGCGGTTCACTCATTTTGCGGAGTTTAAGACCTCTTCGTAGACACGCAATGTCGAAGCTTGCAATTGTTCCGTCGAAAACGACTGGCGAACGTGCATCCTAGCGCGATCACTCATGCCGGAATAGCTTGTTTCGTCCAGATTGAGTGCCTGTTCAATCGTCGCCGCCAGCTCGTCTACATCTCCTGGCTTCACGCGCCATCCGGTATCGGCCTGGATGATGACCTCCCGTGCACCACCATGATCGGCCGCGATCACCAGCTTGCCCATCGCACCAGCCTCTGCCGCCGTGCGCCCGAACGCCTCCGGCTCGATCGAGGGCGTCAGCACGAGGCGGCTCAGCATCAGCGCTGCCGGCATGTCGGAACAATGGCCCACCAGCTTGACCCCGTCGTTCAGCTCGTATTCCGCGATGATGGCTTCCAGCTCAGCGACATAGGCGTCCCGCCCCTGAGCATCGCCCGCCAGGACCAGAACCGGCAATGCCGCACCGGCACGATGCAATTGTCCGTAGGCCCGCAAGACTTCACGCTGGCCCTTCCATCCGGTGAGGCGCCCCGGCATCAGCACGACCGGGTCAGCGCCATCAATTCCCCAGGCCTCGGCAAGGGCCTGAACGCGGTCAGGGTCTATGGCATCTTCGTCGAAACGAGCCAGATCAACACCGCGCGGAATGACCCGGATTTTCGCTTCATCAATCCGGTGCTCGCTCAGAACATGATCGCGAATGAAGGTCGAATTGGCGATCACCAGCTCGCCCCGGGCCATGAAGGAGTTATACCAGCGCTTGAGACCGGACCGGGCGTTGTAGGTTCCGTGATAGGTCGTCACATAATGAGCACCGGTACGATTGCAGGCCGCCTTGGCGCTGAGCGCGGGCGCCCGCGAGCGCGCATGTACGATCGCGACATTCTCCGCGCGGATGATTTTTTCCAGCGCAGAGACGTTTTGCCACGCGACAAGCGGATTCTTGGTCGCCATGGGCAAGCGGAACAGCTCGCCGCCAACGGCTTTCAGTTCGCCTTCCAGGCGTCCGCCCTGGCTGGCCACCAGCGCACGGCCACCCGCCGCGACGATGGCCTCGGCGACTTCAAGGGTGGTCCGTTCGGCACCACCTGCATCAAGCTGAGGTATGACCTGGAGAATATTCATCCCGGCTTTCGAAGCGCAATTTGCGCCGTCAGACAAGTAGGCTGTGCGCGACGGCACCACAGATGCCAATCCGTTCTGGACGTGTAAGCCCTGCCCGCCTAGCCTTCATTCAAGTCCCCCGGAGTGTTTGATGCGTATCCTTTTCCCCCTTGCCCTCGCCCTGCTTTCGCCCCCAACAGCCCTCGCCCAGAGCTCAGCGCAACTGAACGAACACCAGCGCTATTCAGCGTGTATGGAACGGATCGCGACCGAGGCCGTGGAAGCCTATGAAGACGCCCTGGCATGGAAGTATGATGGCGGTGGCTGGCCGGCAGAACACTGTCAGGCCCGGGCCCTCATCGCGGTCGGCGACCCGCATACCGGCGCGAGCCTGCTCGAGAGCATCGCCTCGCTGGAGCGCCCGGGTCTGTTGATGCAGGAGCGCCTCGACATGTGGCTCGAAGCTGGCACCACCTGGCTGGAAATCGAGGATTTCGAGGCCGCCGAACGCAGTTTCGCGGTCGCCCTGGCCCTAGTCGAACTGTCACCGCACGCGATGCTGGGTCACGCAAAGGCCTATCTGGGCCTGGAACAATTTCCCGCTGCCGAGACCGCAGCATCCAATCTGATCGAGATCTACCCGGACAACGCCTCAGCCCGCGCGGTCCGCGCAGAAGCCCGATTGAATCTGGGCACGCTGGACCAGGCCATGGAAGACATATTGGTTGCCATCGAACAACAACCGGATGTGGTGGAACACTATGTTCTCAGAGGCCGCATCAGCGAGGCCGTCCGCCGTAGCGATGCGGATTGATCAGGAGGCTTCGGCGAGCTGCTCGTCCGGCTCTGCAGCACAGACGATAACCTGGTTGCGACCGCACTGCTTGGCGTAATAGAGCGCGTCATCGGCGGCCTGGAGCACGGTTTCCGGTGTGTCCTGACCCAGGGCCGGGCAGACATTGGACACTCCGAAGCTTGCCGTGACCGAGAGTTTCTCGCCACTGGGCAGTTCGATCAACCGTTGTTCGATCGAGGCCCGGACCTCCTCGGCAATTGTAGAAGCTTCGGAAATATCCGTTCCGTTGAGCAGGATGGCGAATTCCTCACCGCCCAGGCGCCCCAGCATGTCGCGCGGACGCAGGCATGACTGCATCGCTTTGACGACTTCACGCAACACCGCGTCGCCCGCCGCATGGCCGCAGGTATCGTTGATGTTCTTGAAGTGATCGAGATCGACCATGATGACGGAGGTCTCGGCAGCATGACGCTCGGACCGCCGCACTTCCATCTCGAGATACTGCAGGAAGGCACGACGATTGGCGGAACCGGTCAGGCTGTCAGTTTCGGCCAGATGGCGGAATTGTTTCTGCATGCGCACCAGGCGCGATGCGGCGCGCAGTCGAGCGCGCAGCTCGGTCATGTTGACCGGCTTGCGAATGAAATCGTCAGCGCCGGCATCCAGGCTTTCCTCGAGACGCCGTTCCTCACCAGAGGCGGTGACAATAATCGTGTATGTCGACTCGGTATCTGAATTGCCCTTGAGCGACCAGCAGGCTTCCATTCCGTTGACTTCGCCAACCTCGATACCGGTCAGGAAAATGTCCACTGGCATGAGTTTCATGACTTCCAGGGCGTCGGCAGCTGACTTTGCAGTCTGGACCTCGTAACCCGCATCCCTCACCGCCTCGGAGAGGATGCGCAGCTGGACTGCGCTGTTCTCGCAGATCATCACACTGATCGGTGTTGTCGGAGATCCGGCGCCAAACGCCTCGGTGGTATCACTCATAAGCCCAAATCACTTGCCCGTTCAGCGAGCCCCCGGCCTCGCCATCTAACCTGAACGTATTGAAAAGGGCTTTGGAAATGTCTAACGCGCCATCAACGAAGTATCAGGAATTAGCGAGATCCCATTCCAGCACTACGGATTTGGCCATCTCTTTTTTCTTTTTCGCAGCTTTTTGACGCTCAAACTCATCCGCATCCAGACGGGAAAGCGCCCACACAGCCGCACCACGCACCCACTCGTTAACATCTTCCAGCTGCTCAATGACCGGATCAACCAGGCTTTGATCGCCGGAATTTCCAATAGCAATCAGAACGTTGCGAACGAAACGATCTCGCCCGATGCGCTTGATGGGCGAGGCCGTAAAAACTTCGCGAAATTCCGTATCGTCAAGCACGACCAGTTCCGACAGGAGCGGCCCCTTGAGCTCCGCACGCGGATGAAAAGCCGCCTCCGCACTCACCGCCGCGAACTTGTTCCACGGGCACACGGCCAGACAATCATCACAGCCATAGATGCGATTGCCCATCGGCGCTCGAAACTCGTGCGGGATCGGTCCCTTGTGCTCGATCGTCAGATAGGAGATGCACCGTCGCGCGTCGAGCTGATAAGGCCCGGGAAAGGCATCGGTCGGACAGATATCGAGACAGGCGGTGCAGGAGCCGCAATGATCCGTTTCGGGTGCGTCCGGTTCCAGCTCGGCTGTCGTCAGCATCACGCCCAGGAAAAGCCAGGACCCGTGCTCGCGACTGACCAGATTGGTGTGTTTGCCCTGCCAGCCCAGTCCGGCCCTGGCGGCCAGCGGCTTCTCCATCAACGGCGCAGTGTCGACAAATACCTTCACCTCCTCACCTGTCTGCGCAACAAATTCGCGGGCGAACCGCTTGAGACGTTTCTTGATCAGGTCGTGATAGTCATTGTTCTGGGCATAGACCGAAATCACCGCCTCATCGCGACGCTCCAGCGCGGCCAGCGGATTGTGATCCGGCCCGTAATTCAGCCCAAACACCACTGCCGATTTCGCGTCCGGCCACATGTGGGTGGGGTGCTGGCGACGCTCCAGCGTCTCCTCCATCCAGGCCATCGTGCCGTGATAATCCTTGGCCACGAACTGCGACAGCCGCTCCGCCGCCGCCCACGCATCGTCGGCACGGCACACCCGCACGGCAGTGAAGCCGATATCAGAAGCCAGATTTTCGATAGCGCCCCGGTCCATTCAGACCCCGTCAGAAGTCCAGATCCGCATAGTGCGCAGACGGGGGGATGCCTGGCAATTTGTCTTCCAGGAGGCTGCGGAAGGCCGGGCGGCATTTGACGCGTTGATACCAGTGTTTGACCGGTTCGAACTGGTCCCAGGGTACCTCGCCCAGATAGTCGAGGCAGGACAGGTGCGCCGCCGCGGCGATATCGGCCAAGGTATAGCGCGGGCCGGCCAGGCCATCGCGGCTCTCCAGAAGCCAGGCCATGTGTTCCATATGCCCTTTGAGATGGTCGCGACCATCGCGCATGGATTGCGGGTCCGGTGCGCCGAGACCCTGGACCGGTTTTTCCAGCTTCTCGTGCAGGAGGTAGGCATTCACCTCGCCATCGAACTTGCGGTCAAACCACTCCACCAGACGGCGCGCCTCGGCCCGGTCCGCCGGGCCGCCTGGCAGGAGGCAGGGACTGGGCGTGGTCTCCTCGAGATATTCAACGATGGCGCGCGCCTCGATCACCACGCGCTCCTGGCCACCCGCATTGTCGGTCAGCACAGGCGTCATGCCGGCCGGGTTGAGCGTGAGCAGGTCTTCCGGTCGCTTCCACGGCTCCAGGATCGTGGCTTTGTAGCGCACGGATTTTTCGTCCAAAACCAGGCGGACCTGGCGAGAAAAGGGATCGAGAGGCCAGAAAAAGAGATGACGCATGGTGCGGGTCTAGCCTCGTTTGGCGGCAGAATTATGCGCCATTGTCAGTTGCCCCTGCATCACCCTGGAAAAACGCCCCGCCATGCGGTTCAGCAGCACCGTGCGGGTCAGCATGGATGAGAATATCCGCAGCCGGATACACAGCCAGAAGACGGTTCTCGCACTCCACCATCACTTCATGCGCGTCTTCCAACGACATCTCCGGCGGCAGGGCCAGGTGGAACTGGATATGGACCAGAGGGCCGGAGGCGCGGGTGCGCAAATCGTGAACATCGATGATGCGTGGATCCTGACCCACGGCGAGCTCCTGGATGCGCGCGCGTTCCTCGTCGGGCAATTCCCGGTCCATCAGCTGGTCGAGCGCGCGTTTGGCCACCTCCCAGGCGGTCCAGCCTAGCCAGGCCGCGACCACAAGCGCAGCAACACCATCCAGCCGGGCAAATCCGAGCATGGAACCACCAATCCCGGCGATCACGGCCAGATTAGCGGCGATGTCGGAGAGATAGTGCGCCCTGTCGCCCTCGATCGCGACCGAACCGGTTTCGTCGACCGCACGTGTTTGTACAAAAAGCAGCCCCAGCGTGAGAACGATGGAGAGCATCATCACGCCCAGAGCCCATCCGCTGGCGCGAATCTCGACTGGGCGCCAGGTATGCTCAATGCCTTCCCGCAGCAAGAGTGCGGCGGAAACAGCGACCAGCATGGCCTGGAGAATACTGGCAAAGGCCTCCGCCTTGCCGTGACCAAACCGGTGTTCCGCGTCCGCTGGTTCAGCGGCATAACGTACGGCGAAGAACACCGTCAGCGACGCAGTCAGGTCGAGAATGCTGTCAGCCATCGAGGCGAGCAGCGCGACAGATCCGGACATCCACCAGACCACCGCCTTGGAGAGAACCAGAACAGCGGCAACCGTCAGCGAGGCCCAGGTGGCCGCGCCGGTAATGCGTTTGGCGTCTTCGGGGCGAGCCGACCCGGTCCGGTCGCACTGGCATGATCGTGAGGCATGAAATCTCCTGATGACCGATTTAGGTCGGCTGGAGCGCGAGCGTCAATGCGGCTGAACGCGCTTGTCACATTCCAGGCTGCTCTTCGTCGCAAAAACGACATCGCGCCGGACTAGCGTTCACCGTCAAAACAGGAAAGGATTGTGCGCCTTATGCCTTCGAGTTGCCCATGTCCCTGATCCATTTCGTCATCCTTGCCCTCGTCCAGGGCATTACCGAATTCCTGCCCATCAGTTCCTCGGCTCACCTTATCCTGGTGCCGGACGTGCTGGGTGCGGCGGACCAGGGTGCGATGATTGATGTCATGGCGCATGCCGGATCTTTGATCGCTGTACTGGTCTATTTCTGGCGGGACATCGCCTCTGTCGTCCAAGGCAAGTTCGCACTGGTGTCCGGCAAGGTCACACCAGGTGGGCGGCTGGCGCTTCTGGTCGCAGCATCCCTGCCTCCGGTCCTGTTGCTGGCAGGCGGATTGTTCATCTTCGATCTGGTGGACGCCCTGCGCTCGCCCGCCGTGATTGCAGGCGCCACACTCATCTTTGCCCTGCCGTTGTGGGCGGCTGACCGTTATGGCGCACAAATGAAGACGACCGCGGATATGAGCTTCAAGGACGCCGCCCTAATCGGCATCGCCCAGATGTTCGCACTGATCCCGGGAGCATCCCGCTCCGGCGTCACCATGACGGCAGCCCGGGCACTGGGCCTTACCCGGAGCGAGAGCGCACGATTTTCCATGTTGATGTCCATCCCGGTCATCGCCGCCTTCACTGTCATCTCCATCATCCAGCTGGCCGGAGAGAGCGATCCAATGGCAGGCCTCCAGGCCGGGTTGATCGTGGCCGGGCTGGCCTTCATCTCGGCCCTGGCAGCGATCGCCGTGTTGATGAAGCTCGTTGACCGTGTCGGCTTCATGCCCTTTGTGCTCTACAGGTTTGCCCTTGGTGGCGCGTTGATCATCTTCCTTATTTAGGCGATACACTAAATAGTTCTTTGTCACTCTTGATCCGCATGTTAGGGATTTTCCTAAATAACATGCGGAGAGGGCAAATTGCGCGCGATAACAACATTCCTGGCCCTGTCATTCGGCCTCAGCTGGGCCGTCGCCGCCTGGATCCACCAGTCCGGAGGATTTGCGGGACTTGGCGCGGCGATGGGCACGGTCAGCCTGATGCTCTTCATGCTCGGCCCCTCGATTGCCGCAGTGGTGTGCACACTACTGTTTGACCGCGACCGCTGGGCAGACGCGCTTGGCTTCAGGGGCTTCGGGTTTGGCAAGGTCGCCAGCTGGACCGTGCTGAGCTGGATCACGGCGATCGCCCTTACCATTGCATCGGTTCTGGCAACCGTTCACGTCTTTGGGCAGCAACTCGGCGATCCGCTCACCTTCATGCAGACCCAGCTGGATGCTCAGGGCGTGGAAGCGCCCATGCCGATCGAAAACCTGTTGATGATCCAGATGACGGTCGGCCTTGGCGTGGGCCTGCTGTTCAACACCTTCTACCTTTTGATCAGCGAGGAACTGGGCTGGCGCGGCTGGCTGCAACCGCGACTGGCAGATCTGGGCTTCTGGCCCGCCTCCATCGTCATTGGTGTGATCTGGGGCCTGTGGCACCTGCCGATCATCCTGATGGGTCATAACTACGGCGACTTGGGCTGGACCGGCGTCGCGGCCATGGTCGGCTTCACCGTGATGCTGACACCTTATCACGCCCTCGCCCGGGAACGGGGCGGTGTGATCGCAGCTGCAGGCATGCATGGTGCGATCAATGCGGTGGCGGGATTTTCGCTGATGTATCTGGCCAGTCCCGCCTGGCCCTGGAACGGGCTGACCGGGGTCGGGGGCTTTGCCGCCATGGGGGGCGGTTGGGGCCTTATCTTTCTTTATCGGATGGGGCGCAGGAAACCCGCTACCGGCTAGTGCCGCTCAATCAGGCAAAAGAAAAGGCGACGGGAAACCGTCGCCTTTTGCTTGTCCGGATGCCTTGAAGGATCAAGCCTCGCTCTCGTGGAACTGGCCGTAACGACGATAGCGCGCCAGATAACCCGGAACGATCGCTTCCATTGTCTCGGCTTCAATGCCGAGATCCTCAAGCGTCTTGGCGCCTTCGGAAACCACATTGTCATTGCGCAGCTGCTTGAGCTGGTCCTGGGTCAGATAGGACGGGATGAAGGGCAGGATGGCTGCGATCTCCGCGAACATCGCAATGACCTGTCCGATCGAGAACGGCAGCGGCACCAGGAAACGTGGCCGCGCGGTGTGCTGCAGCGTGAATTCCATCAACTCCTTGAAGGAATAGGTCGCCGGACCGCCCAGCTCGTAGGTCTCGCCGCGAGCTGCATCGCTCTGATAAGCCGCGAGGACGGCCGATCCAACATCACCAGCGAAGACGGGCTGGAAAAGCGACTTGCCACCACCGAACAAGGGCAGTGCCGGCACGAAGCGGGCAATGGAGCCGAACATGTTGAAGAAGCCGTCATCGGTCCCGAAAATGATCGAGGGACGCAGGACGGTCGCACTCGGCACAGCGGCCAGCACGCTGGCTTCGCCGGCGGCCTTGGACTGGGCATATTTGGATTCGCTCTCGGCGCTGGCGCCAATCGCGGAGACCTGGATCAGTTTGTCGATACCGGCGGCGGCAGCGGCTTCAGCAATCGTCTTGGCGCCCATGGCGTGCAAGCTGGAAAAGGACTGGCGACCGCTCTCGGCCAGCACGCCGACCAGATTCACGACACCGGAAGCACCTTCAACGGCGCGTTCCACCGAGCTCGGCACCCGGATATTCGCCTGCACCAGTTGCACCTGGCCAACCACACCCATCACACGCAGGTCCTGCGCGAGGTGCGGGCGGCGCGTGGCAACACGCACGCGATAGCCGGCCTTGGCCAGCGCGCGGACAACATGACGACCGACAAAGCCGGAACCGCCAAACACAGTGATCATTTCGTCGCGAAGCATGAGGGTTTCCTCATCAAAGAAGAGTGTGGCCTCGGGTAGACCAAAAAACGCCCCCAATGTCCATGCGTTGATGTGCCTCGGCCCGGCCCGGACCTGCAATTGGAGCGCTACTCGGTGGCAGGCGGCTCGAAACCTGCCGGGAAAGTCAGGGAACTCGCCCGGATCAGCCAGCGCCCGTCCTCCCTCACCAGAAAGGTGACAGCGGCATAGTCGATCAGACGAAGCCCGTTCTGCGGATCGCGCACTTGCTCTCGGGCATGATAGCGCGCGAGGGCCTGGTCACCGAAAATTTCCAGCGACACCAGGTTCAGCTGATAGGCCTCGACCACTGCGCCGCGCTCGACATAGTCGAAGACCGCCTGCATGTGCGGTGCGCGCTGTCGGGGCTGCTCATTTCCAACAAACCAGAGATTCCAGTCCGGGTGAAAATTGTCGGCCCAGGCACGAGTGTCGCGAACGATGTTAAGAGGACCTTCGGACAGGATGGCAAGAATGGCCTGCTCATCATCTTGCTGGGCCGGGGCGGGCGCGATTCCTGCAAACAAGGTGAGCAGGAAAAGGACGGAGACTCTCATCGACATTCTCAATTTTGGCGCCACACCGGGCACCGCTATGGCATGGCCCGCGCGTTTGCACGAATGACGAGATGGTGAGCGCTGCACTTCCAGATGCGCGATGCACATAGAGGCGTTGACACGCGCCGCGTGCTTCTTTACCTACCGCGCTCCTGACACCTGCCCAGGTGGCGGAATTGGTAGACGCGCTAGCTTCAGGTGCTAGTGTCCGTATGGACGTGGAGGTTCGAGTCCTCTCCTGGGCACCATTCCCCGATTTTCAAACATACTACCAGCTGCCGCATCTGTCGGTGCCTGTGCCTATGCAAGCCGTGCTCCGTTTGGAGCGGCCAGATCCGGCGCGGCCAGAACAATTGCGCCCTCACTATCAGGGAACCCCAGGACCAGCACTTCGGAACGGACAGGACCGATCTGGCGCGGAGAAAAATTCACCACTGCCATCACCTTGCGCCCAACCAGCGCTTCCGGGGTGTAGTGATCGGTGATCTGCGCAGCGCTGCGCTTGATCCCGACACCTGAACCAAAATCGATGCGAAGCTTGAACGCTGGATTGCGCGCCTCCGGAAAAAGCTCGGCCTCCGTGATCGTGCCCAGCCGAATATCGACCTTCAGAAAATCTTCAAAACTGATGGTTTCGGCCGCGGGCATGTTGGCGTCATGTATCAGATGCACGGATTGTCTCTCTACGGCCTTTATCGCCAGATCGGCGAAACCTTGAACCGGACCAGACAAGCACAGCGGGGTGCCTTTGACGATAACAGGAGCCGGCCGCCAGAACGCATTCATCCCGCTTCGTTTTGGGGCCGAAGCGGGATGCATGCAGTGTTTTGCAGTCATTGGATGAGGCCCGGGATCGTTGAGAGCCCGGGACTGCAGACCTTCACACCTTTGGGCGGGGCGCGAAGACGCACCACTTATGCGTGTCGAAGCCAAGCCCGACCAGTAATATTCTAATACATAAACCCTGAACGTTTTGGCAATATTCGTAAACGTCGGGTCGAAGCCTGACCTCCCTAGACCCCGCATACAAAAAGGCCGCGCAGACCTTCTGGAAAGACACTACGCGGCCAGGGACCATGCCTGGTCTTGCCTGCTGGTTTCCCGCTACGGAAGAATTCTAACTTGCGGTGCCTGTTTCGGTGCCGGCGAGGCGCTCGATCCGAAAACTACCCGAAGTGCCTGCCCGCATGTGGGCGCGACAGAAGCCTTCTTCGGTGATCGTGAATGGGCATTCGAACCGGGTATGTTCGACGCGCATGGTCAGCCTCAGCGCGCCACGCTCCGGAACCTCATAGGAACAGGTTCCGCTGACAACATCACCGACAAGAACACGCGCATTGTCATGCAGACCGCGGCCTCGATCACGGGTGGAAACCCGATCGCCATCAGCCTGGTCAAACTGGCAGGAAACCGTCCAGCCGCGTTCGCCCATCGCTTCCAGCAGGAATGCGTCCGGACGCGAATAGTTCTGAGCGGCAGCAAGCGGCGCAAAAGCCGTTATTGCTGCGAGGGATGCGGCAAACATCATGTTTGTCTTTTTCATGCTTCACCCTCCTGAATGTGAACAGGTGCATCGTTGAATGTGACACTATTGTAACAAGCAAAGATCGCGAAAGTAAAGTCCGTATACTGCGCAATTAATAGACCGCATGAATGCATACCAAAGGACGGTATTATAAATAAAAAGCGCCTGTATTTTGGGCATACTCGAAATGTAGAAATATTGATTTTTTCAGCGAACGTCACAGAAACGTCGTCATAAACGGACGCTATTCGACCGGCTGCTCCATCAACCAGGCAAGCGCCGCTTCGCGATCAAAGTCGATGCACAGAGCGAAATCCTCCCGCTCGGCAACACCGCAGATCGCAGCGGCTTGTTCCCGGTGACGAGTCGGATGCATGGCGTAGGCAAGATGCGCATCGTCAGCGGTCAGCGCCATGAAGTCTCGATTATTCTCGACCAGAGTGTCCAGATCGAATTCGACCACGCTTTTGGCACATCGATGAGAATACGCCTGAACACCGGCTCGACCACACGCGCGCCCATCTTGATAGACGCCTCGACCACAACTTCATTGGCGGCACTTTCCCAGTGCTCGATGACCAGGAGACGCTTCTCCTGTATGTCCGTAATGTCGAACGCCATGCCTGCCCCGTACACCTCGCATGTCGGCCGCCCTCCGTTTTGACCGCAAGACTTGATGCCCTCGCCCTTCTCAAAAAGCAGCAAAGCGGCAAGCGGCATTGCCCATTTTTCCCCGGAAGGTTAGGACGGCTGTTCAGACAAGGATCGAGTAATGACCATCCACTACCACAAGGGCGACCTGCCCGACGGCCTCGAACTGGGGCCGCTTATTGCCATTGATACCGAGACCCAGGGCCTGTCGCTCGTGCGTGACCAGCTGTGTGTCGTACAGATTTCCGCCGGTGATGGTGATGCCCACATCGTCCAGATGGACCGCTCGTCCTATAACTGCCCGAACCTGAAACGCCTGCTAGCGGACCCTGAGGTCGAGAAGATCCTGCATTTCGCCCGTTTCGACGTGGCGATGATCGCCAAATATCTCGGCGTGACGATGACCCCGGTCTTCTGCACCAAGATCGCCTCCAAGCTTGTGCGCACCTATACGGATCGCCACGGCCTGAAGGACGTCACCCGCGAACTCGTCGGCGCTGACATGAACAAGCAGCAGCAAAGCTCTGACTGGGGTGCGGAAACTCTCTCCCCGGCACAGCTGGAATACGCGGCGTCGGATGTCCTCCACCTGCACAAGCTGCGCGACCGCCTGTCCGCCATGCTGACACGCGAGGATCGCATGGATCTCGCCCGCGCCTGTTTCGATTTCCTGCCGACCCGTGCAGCACTGGACCTGATGGGCTGGCCGGAAACCGATATCTTCGCACATTCCTAACGCCGCTCGCCTTGAAAAGGCCCGCAAAGGCTGGTCTTAGTGAACAGGTGAGTTACCAAGCGCCAAATTGAAAGTGATCAGGTGATGACTGCGAGTGCCGCGCAGGGCCTGGAAGCCCTGCAGCCGACACATCACGGAAACTGGGAACCCCGGCGCGCGCTGACCCTGAATGCGGCGCGGCGTCGAACCGCTTTTGTGAACCTGCTGCGGATCGTTTTTGCCAGTGCCGCGTCCGCCATCACACTGTTGGTCATTGCCCAGATGTTCTTTGGCAATCGAGGCAGCAGCGTTGAAACGACAGAAGCCGTAAGCACGGATGTTCGCATGCTCAACCCGCGCTTCACCGGTCGGGACGAGAACCTGACGCCTTATACGGTGACCGCAGACTCAGCCATCCGGCGCAGCGACAGCACCATCGGACTGACCGACCTGGAACAACCGCGCCTGGAATACGACCTTCTGACTGGCGGTGGCATCGGCTCTCAAGTGCTGGCCGAGACAGGCATCTACGATCCGTCCAACCGCATCATTGACCTTAACACCGCGGTCAATCTGAATACGGCTGAAGGCTACAGCTTTGCCACCGACCACGCCCGCGTATTCCTGCGGGAGGAACGTGTGGTCGGAGAACTGCCAGTAGATGGCGATGGACCGATGGGCCGGATCCGTGCGGACCGGTTTGAGATACATGATGGCGGGGATCGTGTGATTTTCGAAGGACGTGTGCGCGCTCGTATCGTACAAGATCGCACTCGCACCGAGACTGACGGAGACGGAAACTGATGCGTACCATGGTTTTGATGGCACTGATGGCCGCCGCTCTGGTGCTGCCAACGGCTCCGGCACTGGCGCAAATCGGCAATTCCAGCCTGCCGCTGGACATCGAGGCGGACCATGTCGAGGTGCTGGACGCAGAACATCGCATCGTCTGGCGCGGCAATGTCAACGCAGTTCAGGGCGACAGCGCTCTGCGCGCGGCCCGCATCGACGTCTATTACACCGGCACCGGTGCCGGTGGCTCTAATGGCTGGGGTGATATCGACCGTATCGTGGCGACAACCGACGTTTTCTACATCACGCCGGAACAGACTGCGCGCGGTGATCGCGGTGTCTACAGCCTGGCCGCGGAAACCATCACCCTGACGGGCGATGTCGTCATTCGCCAGGGCGACAACACAGTCACCACAACCTTTTTTGAAAACGACCTGGTCAGCGGCAATTCCCGCTTCGGCGAGCAGGGTGACGGCCAGCGCGTGCGCGCCGTACTCGTTCCCGCCGAAGACGAGGAAACGGACGGAAACTAGGGCCGGGATACTTCTTCAATGGATGTTATGACCCCCGAACGCGTCGTCGAGACGCCCACGAGCATTTCCGGTTTGACGGTAGAGAAGATCGGCAAGGCCTATGCCAAGCGCCCGGTCGTCAAGGGCGTGTCCCTGACCCTGCAGCGCGGCGAGGTGGCCGGCCTGCTCGGCCCGAACGGCGCTGGCAAGACCACCTGCTTCTACATGATTACCGGCCTGGTCGAAGCCGATTACGGCAAGATCCTGCTGGATGGCGAAGACATCACCCGTCTGCCCATGTACCAGCGCGCACGCCTGGGCATCGGCTATCTGCCACAAGAGAAATCCATCTTTCACGGCATGAGCGTCGAGCAGAACATCCTGGCCGTCGCCGAGATCGTCGAGAAGGACCGTGAAAAACGCATGGACCTGGTCGAGCAATTGCTCGAGGAGTTGCGCATCTCGCATCTGCGCCACGCGCGCGCGCCCTCCCTCTCGGGCGGTGAGCGCCGCCGTGTGGAGATCGCCCGCGCGCTAGCAACTCGCCCCTCCTTCATGCTGCTCGATGAGCCATTTGCAGGCATCGACCCGCTGGCCATCGCCGATATTCGTGACCTGATCCGCTTTCTGAAAGATCGTGGAATCGGCATTCTGATCACCGATCACAACGTCCGCGAAACGCTGGAAATCACTGACAGGGCTACCATTATCTATGATGGTGAAGTGCTGTTCGAAGGCTCCCCGGAAGCTATCCGCTCCGACCCCGATGTGAAGCGCGTTTATCTCGGAGAAAGCTTTTCCTGATTAACCTCTGCAGGAAACGTACCAAACAGAGGTTTTCATGGCTGGAATAATGCAGAAGCTGGATATGCGCCAGGGCCAGTCCCTGGTGATGACGCCACAGCTCCAGCAGGCCATTAAGCTGTTACAGCTATCAAATGTGGAGCTTGCCGAGTTCGTCGAGGGCGAGCTGGAACGCAATCCGCTGCTGGAACGCGACGAGAGTTCGGAAAGTGCCGAATCACCGCGCCAGGAAGGTGAGGGCGAGCCACAGGAGCTGGAATTGTCCGCTCCATCTGCGGATGCAAACGAATCGATCGATGCCGATTCGGATGTCCTGCACATCGATGATTCCAAGGCGGATCTGTCCGGTGTTTCCTCGAGCACGCCTGCTGACGCTGTCGGCCAGGGCGGCAGCTGGGGCAATGGCGGCGCTGGTCCCGCCAGCGAGGAATATGACGCGATCGCCAATTCATCGCGCGAGATCTCCCTTGCCGAACACCTGCATGACCAGCTCGCTACCGCCACGAATGACCCGATTGACCGCATGATCGGAGCCCACCTGATCGATCTGGCTGACGAGGACGGCTATTTGCGCTCCGACATGAGCGAGATCGCCACACGTCTCGGCCTGGAACGCGCGCGCATCGAAGCTGTGCTGGAAATGACCCAGAGCTTTGAGCCTGCCGGCGTCATGGCCCGCGATCTCGGCGAGTGCCTGGCCCTGCAACTGCGCGAAAAAGATCGCCTCGACCCGGCCATGGCGACCCTGCTGGACAATCTGGAACGCCTGGCACGGCATGAATACGACGCTCTGAAATCGCTCTGCGGTGTCGACAACGAGGACCTCGACGACATGATCGGTGAGATCCGCGAGCTGACGCCAAAGCCGGGCATGGCCTTCGGTCATGACTCAGCCCGGGCAGTGGAACCGGATGTCTTCATCCGCCAGGCGCCCGATGGTCTGTGGCAGGTGGAGCTAAACTCGGAAACTCTGCCGCGCGTGCTGGTCAACAATCGATATTACAACGAGGTCCAGACGGCGGCTCGCACCGAGAACGAAAAGAACTTCATCACTGAATGCAGCCAGAACGCCTCCTGGCTGGTGAAAAGCCTGGATCAGCGCGCGCGCACCATCCTGAAAGTCGCCAGCGAGATCGTCCGCCAGCAGGACATGTTCCTGGCTCACGGCGTGGCCTATCTGCGCCCGCTGAACCTGAAGACGGTGGCTGATGCGATCGGCATGCACGAGTCCACAGTCAGCCGGGTGACGTCCAACAAGTTTGTTTCCACACCCCGCGGAATGTTTGAGCTGAAGTATTTCTTCACCTCCGCCATCCCGTCCGCCGGGGGCGGAGAAGCCCATTCTGCTGAGGCAGTTCGTCACAGGATCAAGACGCTGATCGGCCAGGAAACCTTGGCTGACGTGCTATCCGACGACAAGCTTGTTGAACTTCTTCGTGACGAAGGGATTGAAATTGCACGCCGGACTGTGGCCAAATACAGGGAGGCGCTCAACATACCCTCTTCGGTCCAGCGCCGACGCATTCTCAAGCGCGCCGGTTAGGGTCTGCTGCAAATGAGCGCCTCGCGGGACGAAGCGCACCCACGCGTCCGTGCGATTCGTTACGAACTTCAAGATTGACTCTTGGGTCCGCCCGCGACTAGGTTCCGCCCGCTTTCCAAGGGGCGGAGCAGTTCGGAAACGCCTCACATGCTGGTGAATGGCCAGCGGGAAGGAGCGCATGCATACACAAGTTGTCAGCAAAGGCATCGACGTCAGCGATGCACTTCGGGAACAAATTCTCGGACGTGTCGAGGACGGGGTCTCTAAATACTTCAATCGCCCGGGCGAGGCTTATGTAGCCATCGCACGCGAGGGGGTCGGTTTTCGGGTCGACTGTTCCTTGCATCTGCCGTCCGGCGTAATGCTCCAGGCCCATGGAGAAGCGGATGACGCCTACAAGGCGGCAGACGACACCATGATCAAGCTGGAGAAGCGATTGCGCCGCTACAAGCGCAAGCTGAAGAACCACCACGCTGATAATAAGTCCGAGCTACCTGGCGAAAGTCTTCCTTTCGTCGTTCTCAAGGGGATGCGTGACAGCTTCTCTGACGACGATGAAGACGACAGCCTGCCGGCAGCGAACGGTTCTCCGGAACCGATAGTGATCGCGGAAAAGCCCGGTGAAGTCCGCACGATGACTGTGGGCATGGCATCTCTGGAACTGGACGCGGCAGACTCGCCGTTTCTGCTGTTCAAGAATGCTGCAAACGGGGGGGTCAACATCGTCTACCGACGGCCTGATGGAAACATTGGGTGGGTAGACCCGTCACGAGCCGAGCGGAAAGAAACCGCGTAAACACTAGAAGTTATCAATGGCGTTAGCAGATCTCATTCCCGGCGACGGTGTCATCCTTGATTTGGGGGCATCGAGCCGAAAGCAAGTTCTACAATCTCTCGCCGAGTTGGCTGCAGAGACTACCGGGCTGAACGCGCGTACGATTTTTGACGCCGTTCTTCAGCGCGAACGTCTCGGCTCGACCGGCGTGGGACAGGGCGTCGCCATTCCTCATGCACGCATTCGTGGGAATGAACGGGTGCAGGGCTTTTTTGCCCGCCTGCGTTCGCCGGTCGACTTTGAGTCGATCGACGGACGTCCGGCGGACCTGATCTTCATGCTGCTCGCCCCGGAAGATGCCGGCGCCGAGCACCTCAAGGCCCTGGCACGTGTTTCACGCATGTTGCGCCGTGAAGATATCCGCCAGCGCCTGCGCGCCGCGCCGAACTTGGATGCCATCTTCGCCGTCCTCACGGGCGAGCCTGCCACAGACGCTGCGTAAGCGCTCATCGCACATTCAGCTAGGATCGGCATGCTGCGGGGAAACAGTCTCCGGAGACCCACATGTTGCGCCTCGCCACACTTGTCATTTCTGCGGCCTTGCTCGTCTCTCCTGCCCCGGCCGTCGCCCTGGCCAACTCGAGCTCGACCACGTACGCACAGGACAATATCGACGACCTACGCCTCGCCGCGGAAGCTGGCGACACATCGGCAGCCTTTGGCTATGGCTATGCGCTGACCTTTCCCGACAGTGGAGATCCGGACTACGCCATTGGTCGCTACTGGCTGGTCCAGGCAGCCGATGCAGGGCTGGCAGAAGCCAATCACGTACTGGGTCTGGTCTATCGCGACGGCATCGGCACGAATGCCGAGCTCGACCGAGCCCGCGCCTTCTTTGAACTCGCCTGGCAAGGCCAGAACACCAGTGCCGGCCTCGATCTGGCCGATCTGCTTATCTATGACTATGAGGGCGAGGCAGAGGGGGGACTTGCGATCTATCGCCAGCTTTCCACCCGCAATGATGTGGGCGCCTTCGCCCAGCTGCGCCTCGCTGAAGCCCTGATGTTCGGCCCGGAGGCCATCGAGGACACCAGCGGGGCCCTGGCTGCCGCTCGGTCCGCCCTTGCGGCCGACTCCTCCCTCGCCGGCGCCAATTATATTCTCGGCATCGGATCCATGACCGGAATGGAAGGCGAGGCTGACCCGGTCGCTGCGCGCGCCTTCTGGCAGGCCGGGGCCAATGGCGGCGACAGCCTCTGCATGGCCGCACTCGCGCAGGCAATGCTGGAAGGTGACGGCGGGGAGGTCGATCAGATCGAGGCCCTCGCCCTGCTCTATACCGCTGCCATTCTCGGTGACCTAGAAGCCGCCGAAAGCGCCGCCAGCATCGAAGACCAACTCGAAGAAGCCCAGTTGACCGAAGCGGAGCAGCGGTCCGCGCAGTATCTTGAGAGGCTCTAGCGGGTACGATTAGAAATCCAGGGAGGGCTTTCTATGGCGTCTTGCGACGCCCACCTACTCCGCCCCTTCGGCGCACCTCGCCCATCAGGGGCGAGGACAGGGAAACTCCCAGATCAAAAAACCCCGCCGTTTCCGGCGGGGTTTTCGATAATGGTGGAGCTAAGCGGAATCGAACCGCTGACCTCTTGAATGCCATTCAAGCGCTCTCCCAACTGAGCTATAGCCCCGAAACTCGGGCTGGCCGCATTGGGGTCAGCGGCCAAGAGGCGCGGAACCTAGTCCCGGATCGTGTCCGGATCAAGAGCCCGTTGCGCCCCTTACTGCAGAAGATCAGAGATCTTCGTCTTTCTCGATGTTGAAGTCGCCGAAATCCTCGTCGTCTTCCTCGTCGATAAGGACTTTGGTGTTGTCGTCCTCATCATCGTCCTCGAGATCATCCTCGGACTCGAAGTCATCCCCGATGTCGTCACTGAGGCCGGATCCGTCCTCATTGTCGTCCTCATCGGAATCAGGTGCCTCATTGGCAGCCTCATCGACTTCAGGCGTATCGTCAGCCTCGTCCTCGAAACCGTCCTGTTCGTCGGCTTCCTTGCCCTTCTTCTCCTCGGCCTCTTCCGGTTTCGGATCATCCGCTACCGGCAGTTTCGGCTCCAGAGCTTCCGGATCGAACTCATGCTCACATTTCGGGCAACGCGCAGGTTGGCGGCCCAGGTCATAAAATTTGGCAGCGCAGCTAGGACAGGTGCGCTTGGTTCCAAGATCAGCTTTGGCCATGACTTCCCTTCACAACCACTATTCGTTTCGGCGGGTCCCGTTGCCACGATCACCGCGCTCTGTCAAAACCCGATCACCGTGATGTCACCCTAATCCTTGTGTTTTTCTTGATGCCCCAAAATTCTCCCACTCTGCAAGGCCCTTTTTCTGCCTCTCGCTCAAAGCCGCTGCATGGCGATTTCGCTGCGCCTGGCGACAAGTCCATTTCGCACAGATCCCTTATATTTGGGGGACTTGCTAACGGTAACACCCAGATCGAGGGTTTGCTGGAGAGCGAGGATGTCATCAATACAGCCAAGGCAATTGCAGCTTTAGGCGCTGATGTAAAAAATCTCGGGAAAAATCGCTGGTCGGTCACTGGACTCGGCGGAAAATTCGAATCACCTGCGCAGGATCTCGACTTCGGCAACTCCGGAACAGGTGCGCGACTGATGATGGGTGTCGTCGCCGGAACCGGTGCAACGGCGCGTTTTGTCGGCGATGAAAGCCTCACAGGGCGGCCGATGCGCCGGGTGACGGATCCATTGTCCGAAATGGGCGCTGATGTCACCACCACCGAAGGTCGCCTGCCTGTCACCGTCGAATCCGCACCGCTCGATGCGATTTCCTATACGCCGCCCGTTGCCTCCGCGCAGGTAAAGTCTGCCCTGTTACTGGCCGGGCTGGGCGCGCGAGGCACCACGGTGATCCACGAGCCAACCCCGACCCGCGATCATACCGAGACCATGCTGAGGCTGTTTGGCGCCGAGATCTCGATCGAGGACGTTGATAGCGGCTGGACCATCTCCCTGCCAGGCGAACAGAAACTCAGCGCCACGCCGCTCCGTGTACCCGGCGATCCAAGCTCTGCAGCCTTCGCGGTTGTCGCCGCGCTGATCACCCCGGGTTCCGACGTCACCCTGCGCGGCGTGATGGATAATACGGCGCGCACCGGGCTTTACACCACGCTCAAGGAGATGGGTGCGGACCTGACAATCACGCCTGCGCAGGTCATGGCTGGTGAAAAGACCATCGATATTCGCGCACGCTATTCCAAGCTTAACGGCCTCAGTGTTCCCGAAGAGCGTGCACCCTCGATGATCGATGAATACCCGATCCTGGGCGTTGCTGCCGCGGCCGCCGACGGCGTGACACGCATGAACGGTCTGGCGGAACTGCGGGCCAAGGAGAGCGATCGCCTGATGGGCACGTCGGACCTTCTGACAGCCAATGGCGTCGAGACAATCATTCGCGATGACGGTTTGGATGTTGTCGGCACGGGCGGAGACGTCCCGGGCGGCGGCCATGTCATCACCCATCACGACCACCGCATCGCCATGAGCGCCCTTGTTCTGGGCCTGATCGCAGAGGAAGCGGTGACCATTGATGATGCCAGCATGATCGCAACCAGCTATCCGGACTTTCTGGATCACATGCTGTCCCTGGGCGCGCAAATGGAGCCGGCGGAATGATCATCGCCGTCGACGGACCGCTGGCCTCGGGCAAGGGCACGATTGCGCGAGCCCTGTCGCAGAAATTCAGCCTGCCCTATCTGGATACAGGCAGCCTGTACCGCGCAGCCGCTTTGGCTGTGCTGGATGCCGGCCACGACCCAAACGACGAAACCGCCGCAGTAGAGGCCGCGCGCACGCTGGATGTGACGTCGATTGACGAAGCCCGTATCCGCACCGCAGCCGTCGGCCAGGCCGCCTCCCAAGTCGCGAAACAACAAGCTGTTCGCGACGCCCTGTTCGAAGTCCAGCGCGCCTTTGCCACCCAGCCGGGAGGAGCGATTCTGGACGGGCGCGATATCGGTACGGTGATCTGCCCCGATGCTGAGGTAAAACTCTTTGTCACGGCCGATCCAGAGACGCGTGCCCGCCGTCGCCAGAGCGAGCTCAATGCCAAGGGCGACCCCATCACCTTCGAGGAAATGCTCGCCCAGACACTCTCGCGGGATGCACGCGACGCCGAGCGCACGGATGCGCCCATGCGCAAGGCAGATGATGCAACCTTGCTTGATACGTCATCCTTGAGTATAGACGCGGCCATTGCGGAGGCCGTCCGGATTGTGGAAAAGCGCCAAAAGGCGTGACACTTCCGGGGATTCTGCAAACACAGCCGAGTACCGGATGACACCTGAAATGCTCCCTTCCGGAGCAAAGGGTAGCGTTCGGCCCACTCTTGTTTGAACTCTAACCCGCTGATTCATCAGCACTTAGACAGCGCAATCAACGATTTTCAGCCTGACCGCGCTGTACTGGAGCAACCCTTTAAATGTCTACCGAAACACTCACCCCGACGACTGATGACTTTGCCGCGATGCTCGAGGCAAGCCTGGCCGGCCGCGATCTGGCCGAGGGCCAAGTCGTCAAAGGCACCGTGACCGCAATCGAAAACGACGTTGTTGTTGTCGACGTAGGTCTGAAGACCGAAGGCCGCGTCCCGATGCGCGAATTCACCGGTCCGGGATCCGAAGCCCCGTCCGTGGGTGACGAAGTTGAAGTCTACCTTGAGCGCATCGAGAACGCGCTCGGTGACGCAATCCTGTCGCGCGACAAAGCTCGCCGCGAGGAAAGCTGGGACCGTCTGGAAAAGTCCTTCGACAAGAAAGAGCCGGTCAATGGTGCGATCGTTGGTCGCGTCAAAGGCGGTTTCACTGTCGATCTCGGCGGCGCTTCCGCCTTCCTGCCGGGCTCCCAGGTCGATATCCGTCCGGTCCGCGATGTTGGCCCGCTGATGAACCAGGAACAGCCGTTCGCCATCCTCAAGATGGACCGTCCGCGCGGAAACATCGTTGTTTCCCGCCGCGCCGTCCTCGAAGAGAGCCGTGCCGAACAGCGTGCAGAACTCGTCGGCCAGCTGGCTGAGGGCGAAGCCCGCGAAGGCGTCGTCAAGAACATCACCGATTACGGTGCGTTCGTTGACCTCGGCGGCATTGACGGCCTGCTGCATGTTACCGACATGTCCTGGAGCCGTGTTGGCCACCCGTCCGAAGTTGTTGAAGTTGGTCAGACGGTTTCCGTCCAGATCATCAAGATCAACAAGGAAACCCAGCGCATCTCCCTCGGCATGAAACAGCTCATGTCCGACCCGTGGGATGGCGTTGCCGCGAAATACCCGGTTGGCGCAACCTTCGAAGGTCGTGTCACGAACATCGCGGAATACGGTGCATTCGTTGAGCTGGAACAGGGCGTTGAAGGCCTGGTTCACGTCTCCGAAATGTCATGGACCAAGAAAAACGTCCACCCGGGCAAGATCCTGTCCACTTCTCAGGAAGTTCAGGTCATGGTCCTCGATGTCGACGCCGAGAAGCGCCGCATCTCCCTGGGCGTCAAGCAGACCCAGCGCAATCCGTGGGAAGTGTTCGCAGAGAACCACCCGTCCGGTTCCGCTATCCAGGGCGAGATCAAGAACATCACCGAATTCGGTCTGTTTGTTGGCCTGGAAGGCGATATCGACGGCATGGTTCACCTGTCCGACATCTCCTGGGACCAGTCCGGCGAAGAAGCCATGGAAGCCTTCAAGAAAGGCGACATGGTTGACGCGAAAGTCCTCGACGTCGACGTCGACAAAGAGCGTGTTTCCCTGGGCATCAAACAGCTGGCTGGTGACCCGATGGACAGCTCCGGCGTCAACCGCAACGACACCGTCACCTGTACGGTTACGGAAATCACGTCCGGCGGTATCGAAGTAACCTTCGGCGATGACACGGCTGTGAAAGCCTTCATCCGCAAGTCCGACCTGTCCCGCGATCGTGCGGAACAGCGTCCGGAGCGCTTCGCTGTAGGCGACAAGGTCGACGCTCGCGTCACCAATGTTGACAAGGCGTCCCGCCGCATCTCCCTGTCCATCAAGGCGCTGGAGATCTCCGAGGAGCGTGAAGCGGTTGAGCAGTATGGTTCTTCCGATGCCGGTGCATCCCTGGGTGACATCCTGGGCGCTGCCCTGCGCGAGAACGACGGCGAAGATAAAAGCTAAGCCCATACGTTCAAACGAATAAAAATTGATCGGCCGGAGCACTGCTTCGGCCGATTTTTTTTGATCAAGCGTTGACGTGCACTCTGTCTCAAGGCAGTTTTATCGAGCAAACACGGAGGCATGGCATGATCAAATCCGAGCTGATCGATCGTCTGGCAGAAGCCAATCCCCACCTCTACCACCGGGATGTGGAGCGTGTGGTCAATACGATCCTTGATGGCGTGACCGATGCCCTGGCCCGCGGTGACCGGGTCGAGCTTCGTGGATTTGGTGCCTTTTCCGTTCGCCAGCGCCCGGCCCGCACCGGCCGCAACCCGCGCACCGGCGAAAGCGTTTCCGTGAAGGAAAAACACGTTCCCTTCTTCAAGACCGGCAAGGAATTGCGCGAGCGCGTCGACGGCTCACGCGATACGGTCAAGGAACTCTCCTAAACCTGCTTTTCACATCTGATTAAGCGCCTCAGCCGATAATATCGGCATGAGCAGTGTTGGCGCGTTATCCGGCTTGCCGTCGATGCCCCAGGCATCGGCCGGGACAAGTGCGCCTGCCCCCCAGAAAAGCGGGGGCCTCAACCAGCCGCTCTCCAAGGAAGAGCAGGCCCAGGTCGCCAAGCTGAAAGCACGCGACACCGAGGTGCGCGCCCATGAGCAGGCGCACAAGAATGTCGGCGGCCAATATGCCGGCGCAATCAGTTACGACTATCAGAAGGGTCCCGATGGTCGCTCCTACGCCGTAGGGGGAGAAGTTCCGATCGATGCGAGCGAAATCGCCGGCGATCCGGAAGCGACCATCGAAAAGATGCGCATCGTCAAGGCTGCGGCCCTGGCTCCGGCGGAACCCTCGGCACAGGACCGCAAGGTGGCCGCTCTCGCTGACGCACAGATGATGAAGGCCCAGGCCGAACTCAACACACAGCGCACGGAGGGGGCTGATCCGAACAGTCCGGAGAACATGTTGAGCGGCGATCTCAACCAGAAGCTGGCCGAAATGCGTGAAACGGCCCGGGAAGAGCGGGAAGCGGGTGCCGGGAACCAGGCTCAGGGAGTTGTGGCGCCGTTTGATCTGATGGCCTACGCACAGGGCGTTTACGCGTCGACCACACCGGCGACACCCGCCACCCCTCTCTAAACCTTGCGATTATAGTCACCGGACTTGCCCAGAAATCTGAAAAAGCCCTCGGCCGCATTGAACAGGCGCGTCAGCCAGCCGGCGCGACCGTAATAGATCTGGGCATCTTCTGGTGCGTTGGTGTCATACTTCCAATCGTAAGCCATTTATCGTCTCCGTCATTAACTGAGACATGTCTTACGCTTGATATAGAGATCCATTCCAACTAAACCTCAAGGGTCTGTCATAAGCTGAATTTATGCCTAAACCTCTACCTCCCATCCAGGCCATACGCGTTTTCGAGACGGCCGCCCGCCTGGGCAATTTCACACGCACCGGCGAGGCCCTAGGCATGACCCAGGCCGCTGTGAGCTATCAGATCAAACAGCTGGAAGACCGGCTGGGCTTTGCGGTGTTTGATCGCAAAGCCCGCCATGTCGAGCTGACCGCCCGCGGCGCCCGTCTCGCCCGCGGCACCAGCGAGGCCTTCCGCCTGCTGGAGCGAACCTTCGAGACCGTACGCGACGAGCAGGACCACATCCTGCACATCTCGGCCATCCCGACCTTTTGCAACAACTGGCTGGTCCCGCGCATCGGCACCTTCCAGATGGAAAATCCCGACCTGGCCGTCCGCATCGAATCCAATCGCGACATCACCGATATCAAGGCCGGGGAAGCCGACATCGCCCTGCGCTCTGGCTATGGCTATTGGGAGGGGCTGGAAGCGCGCAAACTGTTTGACGACACCACGGCGCCCCTGGTTCCTACAGCAGCCCTGCAGCGGTTTGGACCGCTGGAAAAACCGGAAGACCTGCTCAAGTTGCGCCTGTTCGGGCCCCTGCCCTGGTGGCAGGCCTGGTTTAAGGAACAGGGCATCGACCCGGCCATTCTGCCTGCACGCCCACACCTGGAGCTGGAGACCCAGACGATGGAAATCTCCGCAGCCATCGCGGCTGGAGATGCGGCCTGCATGGTCACCCCGATCTATTTTGCCGAACAGATCGCCTCCGGCGCCCTCGCCCAGCCCTTCGAGCACGAAAGCCCGCATACGCACGCGCACTACATGGTGTTTGATCCGGAGCGCGCCAACGAGCCCAAGATCAAGGCCTTCGTGCAATGGATGTTGTTCCAACCCATGGCGTTCTGCCTCAACCGGGCACCCAAGGCATTCCCCGAGGCGGGCGGGTAGGCCAGCAGCTTATCTTCCCCATGGGTGGGGAAGTGGACTCGCCGACGCCAGAGGCGAAGGCGAGGTCGAAGGGGGTGCGAACGCCGGTGAGTGCTAAACCTCCGCGCTGCGCGCTCCTGCCCCTCCGTCCCTTCGGGACACCTCCCCGGTGGGGAGGATGAAAAGCAGCTATTCGCCAACTGGGGCTTGCCGAATGTGACGTGAAGCTTACTAGTCACTCCCAGCACTACAATGCGAGCCGGACATGCCCGCCATCGACATCAAATTCTGCGGCCTGAAAACCGGACCCGACGTCGCTGCCGCACGTGACGCCGGCGCGCGCTATACCGGTTATGTCATCTTCCCGCCCAGCCCGCGTCATGTGGACCCGGTGCGTGCGGGAGAGCTGGCTCACCTGGCCGACGGAACCGAGACCGTCGCTGTCGTCGTCAATCCGGATGATGAGCTGCTCGCGCAGATCCGCGATGCCATGCGGCCCGACTGGATACAGCTGCACGGCTCGGAAACGCCGCAGCGGGTCGAGCAGGCCCGCGCCTATGCCAGC
Organism: Maricaulis sp. MIT060901; assembly: GCF_047123815.1. Taxonomy (NCBI): domain Bacteria; kingdom Pseudomonadati; phylum Pseudomonadota; class Alphaproteobacteria; order Maricaulales; family Maricaulaceae; genus Maricaulis; species Maricaulis sp. MIT060901. The sequence goes on along the minus strand of NZ_CP138920.1, from coordinate 1,931,470 downwards.
AAGGGCATTATCAAGGCTCTGCCCGTGGCCGAGGCGAGCGATCTGGACGCCGCCAGGGCCTATGACGGCGTCGCCGACATGCTGTTGTTTGATGCCAAACCGCCCAGGGGCGCCGACCGACCGGGCGGCTGGGGGCATGGTTATGACTATGCACTACTGAAAAACCTGTATTTATCGATGCCCTGGCTCTTGTCCGGCGGGCTTGATCCCACCAATGTCTGCCAAGCTGTCGAGGCGGCGGGCGCAAGCGCCGTCGATGTCTCGTCCGGCATTGAAACATCCTCCGGCGTCAAGGACGCCGACCTGATCCACGCCTTTGCCAAGGCGCTGAGCGAAACCGCCTGAAGGAGAAAGCCATGAGCGATACCGCCTCTGTCGAAACCCGACCGAATGCGCTTTCCGCCTGGCCGGATGCACGTGGCCGATTTGGTGATTACGGCGGTCGTTTCGTCGCCGAAACATTGATGCCGAACATCCTCGAGCTGGAAGCGGCCTATGAGGACGCCAAGCGTGATGTCGAATTCCAGCGCGAGATGGAAGAATTCCTGCGCGACTATGTCGGCAAGCCGAGCCCGATCTATTTCGCAGAACGCCTGACCGAGGAGTTCGGTGGCGCGAAAATCTGGTTCAAGCGCGACGAGCTGAACCATACCGGCAGCCACAAGATCAATAACTGCCTGGGCCAGGTCCTCCTGGCCAAGCGCATGGGCAAGACCCGTATCATCGCCGAGACCGGTGCCGGCCAGCACGGTGTGGCCACCGCAACGGTTGCCGCACGGTTCGGCCTGCCCTGTACGGTCTTCATGGGCGCCACCGATGTGGAGCGCCAGGCGCCAAATGTCTTCCGCATGAAATTGCTGGGCGCCGAGGTAGTGCCGGTGTCGTCGGGCACGGGCACGCTGAAGGACGCCATGAACGAAGCGCTGCGCGACTGGGTCACCAATGTGCACGACACGTTCTATGTAATCGGCACGGTGGCGGGCCCGCACCCCTATCCGGCCATGGTGCGCGACTTCCAGTCCATTATCGGTCGCGAGGCGCGCGCCCAGATCATGGACCGGCTGGGACGTCTCCCCGATGCGGCAGTTGCCTGTATCGGTGGCGGCTCCAATGCGATGGGGCTTTTCCATCCCTTCATCGATGACGAGGATGTGCGCCTGATCGGTGTCGAGGCGGCCGGCCACGGTATCGAAACCGGCGAACACGCCGCCAGCCTGAAAGGCGGCAAGCCCGGCATCCTGCACGGCAACAAGACCTATCTGCTGCAGGATGATGACGGCCAGATCATCGACGCTCACTCCATCTCGGCAGGTCTGGACTATCCCGGTATCGGCCCGGAACACGCCTTCCTGCACGATGCCAAGCGCGCGGAATACGTCTCGGCGACCGATACCGAGGCGCTGGAGATGTTTCAGCTCTGCACCAAGCTGGAAGGCATTATCCCGGCCCTGGAGCCCGCCCACGCCCTCGCCCGCGTCCGCGACCTGGCCAAAGAGCTCGGCCCCGAGGGCGTCATCCTGATGAATATGTGTGGCCGCGGCGACAAGGACGTCCCGCAAGTGGCGGAGATGCTGGGAGTGAGCCTGTAATGACCAACCGCCTCACCACACGTTTCAATGAGCTGGACGCCTATGGCCGTCCTGGTTTCGTCGCCTACATGATGGCGGGGGATGGCGACAGCCAGGCCCTGCTCAATGCGCTGCCGGATGCCGGTGCGGATGTGATCGAGCTGGGCATGCCCTTTACCGACCCGATGGCCGATGGCGCGTCCATCCAGGGCGCGGCGCTGCGAGCGCTGGCAGCCGGCATGACGCTGCAGGGCGTGTTCGCCCAGGCCGCGGAGTTCCGCAAGGCCAATGACACCACGCCGATCGTCCTGATGGGTTATGCCAACCCGATCCACCATATGGGCTTTGAGAATTTCGCCCGCCGCGCCGAGAAGGCCGGGGTGGATGGCCTCATCTGTGTCGACATTCCGCCGGAAGAGGATGAAGAGCTGCGCACGGCGCTCAATGCGCATGGTATCGCCCTCATTCGTCTGGCCACCCCCACCACCGACGACAAACGACTGGGAACAGTGGTCGAAAACACGTCCGGTTTTGTTTATTACGTTTCTACGACGGGCGTGACAGGCGCCGGATCCGGTGTTGTTACCGAGGTCGGCGATGCTGTTGCACGCGTCAGGGCTGCCAGCGGTTTACCCGTTGCAGTCGGGTTTGGTGTACGCACGCCTGAACAGGCGAAGGCTATTGCCGAACGCGCCGATGCTGTGGTGGTTGGATCCGCCATCGTCGACGCCATGAATGAAGGTGGTGTCGAGGCTGCCGTGGAGCTGGTGAAATCCCTCTCTGCTGCAACCCATGGCGCAAAACGGTGAGTGAAGGCCGATGAAAGATCGGGACGCGGAAATGAACTGGTTGTCCAAGCTTACCCCTCCGGGGATGTCGAAAATCTTCTCCAAGCGGGATACGCCCGACAATTTGTGGGTCAAATGCCCGATCTCGGACGAGATGGTCTTCCACAAGGATCTGGAAGCCGGCCTGTTTGTGACCCCGGCGGGTCACCACATGCGCATCGGCCCGGCCTGGCGTTTCCAGTTCACCTTTGACGCTGACTACACCGAGCTCGACACGCCGGAAGTCCCCAAGGATCCGCTGAAATTCAAGGACGACAAGCCCTATACCTCGCGTATTGCCGGTGCTCGCAAGAAGACCGGCCGTGATGACGCGATGGCGATCGCTGTCGGCGAGATCGGTGGCGTGGAAACGGTTGTCCTGGTCCAGAACTTCGCCTTCATGGGCGGTTCGCTGGGCATGGCTGCCGGTGAAAGCTTCATCCGCGCGGCCGAGGAAGCCATCAAGCGCCGTGCGCCGCTGGTCGTGTTCACCGCGGCCGGTGGTGCCCGCATGCAGGAAGGCGCGCTGTCGCTGATGCAGATGCCGCGCACGACGATCGCTGTTGAAATGCTCAAGGAAGAGCGCCTGCCCTATGTCGTGGTCCTCACCGATCCGACGACGGGTGGTGTGACCGCTTCCTACGCCATGCTGGGTGATGTTCACCTGGCCGAGCCGGGTGCCCTGATCGGCTTTGCCGGACCGCGCGTGATTGAACAGACTATTCGCGAGAAACTGCCGGAAGGCTTCCAGCGTTCCGAATACCTCCTGGAAAAGGGCATGGTCGACAAAGTCGTGCATCGCCGCGATATTCCGGCTACACTGTCGCGCATGTTACGCGTGATGCTGAAACGACCTGGTTCGTCAGCGCCTGCCGCGCTGACCCCACCCGCTGCTGATCATGTGCCCGCCGACCCCGCGTCCGGCGACGGGGGTTCCCATTAGCACGCGCCGTCAGGCGATTGACGACGCGCTTGAGCGCCTGGGTCGACTGCACCCGAAAAAAATCGATCTCTCACTCGGGCGCCTCCAGCGCCTGCTGACGGCGCTCGACAATCCGCAGGACAAGCTGCCGCCGATCATCCACGTGGCCGGCACCAATGGCAAAGGCTCAACCTGTGCCTTCCTGGCCGAGATGGCCCGGGCCAAGGGCGAGCGTGTGCACATCTACACCTCCCCGCACCTGGTCAATTTCAACGAACGCATCCTGCTGGACAGCAAGCCGGTTGATGACCGCGCCCTGATCGAGGCCTTTGCCCGCGCCGAAGCGGCCAATTTCGGCGAACCGATCACCTTTTTCGAGATCACCACCGCAGCCGCCTTCCTGCTGTTCAGCGAGCACCCGGCAGACCGGCTGATCCTGGAAGTGGGTCTGGGTGGCCGGTTCGACGCGACCAATGTGATTACCAAACCGGAGCTGACGGTCGTCACCCCGGTCAGCCTCGACCACCAGGACTTCCTCGGCGACGAGCTGGAAACGATCGCCCGGGAAAAGGCCGGAATCGCCAAGCCGGGTGTTCCGATGATCATCGGCGACCAGAAGCCGGAAGCGCGGGACGCCCTGCTGGAAGAAGCTGGCAAGGTCGGTGCGCCGACCCTGGTCTGGGGCCAGGATTACCGCGGCTATCCGCAACACGGCCGGCTGGTCTATGAGGATGAGAACCGGGTCTGGGATCTGCCTGCACCCGGTCTTCTGGGACCACACCAAGTGCTCAACGCCGGCGCAGCTGCGGCCTGCGCCGCTGCGCTCGACTGGCCGGAAGAAGCCGTCGCCAAGGGTATCGAACAGGCCCGTTGGCCCGGACGCCTGCAGGCAATCACGGGCGGGCCTCTGGGCGAGATCGCGCAGAAGGCCAAGGCCGAGCTGTGGCTGGATGGCGGTCATAATGAAGCCGCCGCGATCGCGCTGGCCCATGCCTTTGCCGATATGGATGAACGCGAGGACCGTCCGCTGGTGATCATTGCCGGCTTCTCGCCGAACAAGGATGTCCGCGCCTGGGCCTCACAATTTGCCGGCCTGGCCCGCAAGCTCATTGCGGTGGAGTTCAATGCAGGTCGTGGCGGCTCCCTGCACGCCAATGATGTAGTGCATCTGTGCAAGGAAGTCGGACTGCACGCAGAACCGGCCGGCGGGCTGATCCCTGCCTTGAAGGACGCGGTCCGGGAGAGCCCGACGCCCCGCATCCTGATCGGTGGATCGCTCTACCTTGCCGGTGAGGCGCTCGCCCTGGGCGGATGCCCACCGCACAAGACGCCGGGCTAGATAGAATACCCAAAGAAAAAGGGCCGCTCGATCGAGCGGCCCTGATCATTTCAGAAACGTGTCGCCCTCAAGCGAGCGTTTCCTTGACCCATTCAGTGATCTTGCCCTTGGCCATGGCACCGATCTTGGTGGAGGCCACCTGGCCGTCCTTGAAGATCATCAGCGTCGGGATACCGCGTACGCCGTACTTGCCCGGCGTCATCGGGTGATCGTCAATATTTACCTTGGCGATGGTGATCTCACCGGCCATCTCCGAAGCGATCTCTTCCAGTGCCGGAGAGATTTGCTTACAGGGGCCGCACCACTCTGCCCAGAAATCCACGAGAACCGGACCGCTGGCATTGAGCACGTCAGTTTCGAAGGAATCATCGCTGACCGCTTTGGTCGCCATGGGCTTACTCCTTTATTCGGGACGAGTCGCTTGGGGACTCTTTCGATGGCGCGTGAGGTAAGGACCCTAGCGCCGCTCGTCAAGCCGTCTGACCCGGCAGGACCGTGTCCAGCAAGGCGTCAGGCAGCTCCATCAGGTCAGCAGAATCTGTCCACAACAAGGCGCAACGCACTCTTTTCCCAGCGTAAATTTCCCTTAGCAGGTTACGGTATGACGCCATCTGCCCCAGATACACACGGGCCACATCATCCACAGCTTTTGGCGGCGGACGATTGGTCTTGTAGTCGATGATCAGAACATCGTGATCCGTGACCAGCAAACGGTCGATCTGCCCCCGGACGATCTGGCCGCCCACGACGCCCGTCAGCGAGACCTCAGCACGCGAACCCGGCCCGAACAGGGCACCGAACTCTGCATGATCAAGAATGCCGAGAGTCTCTTCCACGAGAACACGGCGCGTATCCTCGTCCAGATCCGTTTGCGCCTCTGCATACCGCTCGGCGGCCGTGCGATGAGCCTCACGCGGAAGATCGGGCAGGGTTTCGAGCAGTTTGTGGATCACCTCACCGCGGCGGAAACGCCAGGACCGGTCCTCACCCAGAGGGGAATAGATCTCCGGATCATCCTCGCCCTCGGCCAGCAGGGAGGACGGCGTCGCACTGGAGAATGCCGCGCCCTCGCTGGGTGCATCGGTGAAACACCAGGCTGGCAGGTCTTCCGATGCGTGCTCGGTGCGCTGCTCGCGCTCGGCCACCTGGGGCGCGGGTCCATAACGGCGGGCGGGCGAGGCATCATCCGGGTGCTGCTCGAACTCAACCCAGTCTTCGCCCTGCCAGCGCTGGTCCAGCAATTCATACCAGCTGTCACTGGCAATCTGACCCGCACTGCCATGCCCCTGTTTCCAGCCACAGACAATCAGGCGGTCCCGTGCCCGGGTCAGCGCGACGTAGAGCAAGCGCTTGTGTTCTGCGAGGCGCAAAGCATCCTGCCCCTCGCGCAGGCCTTTCACCAGATCCGGGTCCTGATCCTTCTTTCGAGACCAGAACAATTCCCCGCCGCTACTCGCAAAGACGCGGCTGCCACGGGCGCTCAGCGGCGAGCGCGTGGTATCAGGCAGGATGATGATCGGGCGCTCCAGTCCCTTGGACGCGTGCACGGTCATGATCTGGACCTGGTCATGACCACTGTCCTGTTCGCGCTTGATCGCCGTTTCGTCAGCGGCAATCCGGGCAATGAACTTGGCCAGGGACCCGCCCTCACCCTGATCGAATTCGAGCGCGCGATTGAGGAATTCCTCGACCGCATCACGCGCTTCCTCGCTCAATCGAGCAAACATCCGGACCCAGCGCGTTTCACCCGTTGCACTGCGCGCATTGAGGAAGCTGGCGTAAAGCTCATACAGCCCGACGCTGTCCGAACGATTGCGCCAGTCCAGCAGCGCTGCACGCGCTTCCGCGAGACGCGGCGCCTCGGAGCGCATGAGGGCGCGCCACAGCCAGCCCCGGCGCTCGCTGCGATGATCACGGGACAGCACAAACAGATCTTCATCGCCCAGACGGGATGCCGGGTCCTTCGCAGCTTCAAAGAAGGGCGATTTGAGGACTTCGGCGAGGGCGAGGTCATCCGCCGGATTGATCGCGAAACGCCCCAGCGCCAACAGGTCCTTGATCGCGGTCTGCTCGCGCAGAAGCATGCGATCCGCACCCGCCACGGGCACGCCCAGCAATTTGAGCCGCCGGATCAGCTCCTCGACAAACCCGCCGGTCCGCTTGGCGACCAGAATGCCGATATCGCCCGGCCGCGCAGCGCGCAGTCTGAAACCGCCCTTGTCTTCCTGCCAGACCCCATCACCGCGCTTCAGCAGGGCATGGATCTCGTCGGCGATACGCGCTGCCAGCAAATCCCGCGAGGTGCCTTTGGCGGAACTGTCCACGGGATCAAAGATCGAGGTCTCTTCCACGATCTCCGGCTTGGGAATGGCCGGCCAGATCTCGACACAGCCGGGTGTTCCCTCACGCGCGGCGAGATGGCTTTGATAACGTGAAAAAGGCCTTGCGACGAATTTGGTCTCCGGAGCCGCCGCCGGAACCTCGAAGGCGATATCGACGGCGCGCAGGATCTCCGGGGCCGATCGGAAGGAGACATTCAGGCCCGGACGTCGGAAAGCCTGATCCGTTGCACGGGTCAGCTCCTCGATGCGGTCACCTTCATTGACGAAAATCGCCGGGTCCGCGCCCTGGAAGGAATAGATCGACTGTTTCTCGTCGCCGACCACAAACAGCGTCCGCTCATCCTCGCGCGCGCCCTCGCCCGCAAAAAACTCTGCTGTCAGACCGCGCAGCATGTCCCATTGCTGGGGTGAGGTGTCCTGGGCCTCATCCACTAGGGCGTGGGTCAGCATTCCATCCAGCTTGTAACCCACCCATCCGGAAAACGCGTTCTCCGGCTTCAGCAAATCCCCTGCCAGCCGGATCAGATCATCAAAGTCCAGCGCCCGGCGCCGGCGCATCTCTGCGTCCAGCGCATCCAGATAGCCCGTGGTGTAGCGTGCTGCCGCGGCGGAGGCCTCAGCCAGGCTGATCGCACGCATCCGATCCCGGACGGCCAGCATGCGATCGACCTCGGTTCCATAACCGCGCTTCTCGCCACCGTAGAGCCTGTCGAGCCAGGTATGGGTCTTGGCAAGGGCGGCCGTCGTCAGATCCTTGGCCAGGTCCCCCTTCTGGGTCAGGAAATAGCCAAGATAAGCCTCTATCGCAGCCCGGGCATACGGAGCTGACAAAGCGGCGCGAAGCTTTGCAGCCTGTTTCTGGTCCTTGGCGGAACTCGTCTCCAGCGCAATGGCGGCCTCACGTACGAGCTCGACCGGCGTCGCCTCCCAGGCCTCTTGCGCGCAACTGGCCAGCGTCTCGTCCGGCTTCACGTCCAGGGCCAGACGCGTACGTTCGATCACGACTTCAGCGCCGCCCTGAGCGACCTGACGGACACGAGCGCGATTACTGCGTGCCCAATCGGCCAGTTCCGCAAAGGCATCCGCACCACCCGTGGCCAGTATGATGTCGATATCAGCGGTAACAAGTGCACTGGCTGCACCCGCCTGGGCCCGCGCGCTGAGTTCGCGCGCCTCACCATCATCCAGCGTTTCAAACCCCGGCAAGGCTCCGGCTTCCAGCGGGAAACGGCGCAGCAGGTTTTCACAGAACGCGTGGATCGTCTGGATCTTCAGCCCGCCGGGCGTTTCCAGGGCGCGTGCAAACAATCGGCGGGCTGCAGCGAGACTGCGTGCGTCGAGCTCTTGCTGGCCGAGTTCGGTCAGATCGGCCCGCAGGGCCTCGTCATCCAGTACCGACCACTTGCCCAGACGTCCGAACAGCCGGTCCTTCATCTCCGAAGCTGCAGCCTTGGTATAGGTCACACACAGGATGCGATCCGGAGCGGTGCCGGTCAGCAGGATATTGACCACCCGGTCAACCAGGACACGCGTCTTGCCGGATCCCGCATTGGCTTCCACAAAAACGGTCACAGCAGGATCTGCGGCGCGTTGCTGGGCCTGGCTGGCCGAGGCCGCGATTTCGCGATTGAACCGGGCCATCAGTTCTCGCCTCCGTCCTCGCCGGGCGCGATCGCCCACTCGCCGCGACGGGCGAGATGGTCGTAATCCCCGTAATCATTGCGATACTGACGACGGGGCTGGGAAAGATACGCCTCGGCCTCGTCATCAAAACGCGCGATCCAGTCACACAAATCGTCCAGCGCCTTGCTCGCCATATCACTAGCCGGCGTCTTGCCATCGATCCGTGTCGCCCGACCGGCCTCGCTGCCGCCGGAGATTTTCACATAGCTCAGCGCATTGACGGCTTCCTGGCCAAGGCCTTCAAACCCGCCGGCCTGCTCGATAATGGCGGCCGTCAACGGCAATTGCGGGTCAAACCCTGCATTGATCATCTTGGCCGTGGGTGGATTGCCGGACTTGTAGTCAATGACGTCCAGTCCGCCATCGGCACGCCTGTCGATCCGGTCCGCACGCCCGCGCAAGGTCCATTCCCCCGCGGGAGCATCCAGCGTGATCCGGCCACGTGTCTCGATCGCGGCAATGGCATGACCGTCTGCCCGGCGCTGCGTTTCCCATTGCACAATCCACTCGGCCGCCCGGGCAAAACGCCTCAGCTCGATATCCAGCGCCTGTTCGCCAATCCCTGTCTTTCGCAATTCCTGCGCGGCGAGATCCAGCAATTGCGCAACCGCATCCTCCGGCAACGCCTTGCGCCACGTCTCCATTGCCGTTTCCAGAACCGCGTGCAGCGCCGTGCCGCGTTCACGCGGACCCGGCACCATGTCCGGCGGGTCGAGCGGGCGCAGCCCCAGGACATGCCGCGCATAGATCGCATAGGGATCGCGCACCCAGGTCCTGATCTCGGTGATCGAAAGCCCTCTAGGGCGAGCGGCAACCGGCGGGGTGGGTGCAGGCGATACCGCTGGCCGGGGAGGCGCATCACAGCGATCCAGAGCGCTCGCATAGCCGACATAGTGAGCGGCACCTGCCAGACGCTTCTCTCCTGCCTCGCCAAGCGCGCCCTGAACCAGCGTCTTCAATCGCCAGATCCAGCGCGAGGCTACGGTTGGCGCACCATCCGCCCGCGTGGCCCGGGTCATGAAGACCTCGCCCGCCGCGGCCATTTGCGCAAAGTCGTGGGCGGCTAGGCCATAACGTTTCTCTGCTGCACCCATACCGACTTCCTGGCGCATGCCCCGTGACATCCACGGATCAGCCCCTGCCCCGGTCGGCCAGATACCCTCGTTGAGCCCGGCCAGGATCACACGATCTGCCGAGGCCAGGCGCGCCTCCATCGGCCCCAGGATCTGCAGGCGCGGATGCACGCCCGTTGCGGGTGGTATGCGCTGGGCTGAACACAGTTCGCGGAAAACGCCGGTGTATTCCGGCAAGCTCAACTCCGGCAGAACCTCGCTCTCGGTCATCAGCTCGGACAGGACACGCGCAGCGATCTCGCCGCCCTCGGACCGCCAGAGCCTCAGCGCCCCGTCCTGTTCGCCATCACGCGCGACAGCCTCGGCAAGCATGGCATGGTGACGCGCCCAGTCGGCCACGCTGCGCGCCTCATCAGCCAGCATGTCCGATTGCGCCTCGATCTGGGCGTTCAGGACACCACGGACAAGCTCACGGTCCGCCTCGAACAGCTCAGAGCGCTCATGATCCAGCCGGGCGATAATATCGGCGAGACGGGGACCCGGCCGCACACCACGCAACCCGTCCGCCTCGAATTTTTGCAGGGCTGAGTGCACCTCGCCACGAGCCTGGCCCATGGCATAAAGCGGAGAGCTCCACAGCGCTGTCTGGGCGACGACACTGCCGGGGTCATCAACAACGTCCAGCAGGCGGTCAAGGAAGGCACCGGCCAGCGTTTCAGGCAGGGCAGTACCGCCTGAATCATCCACCCTCACGCCAAAACGCTGCATTTCCACGCTCACACGACGCGCGAGTGAGCGGTCCGGCGTGACCAGGATCGCGGTCTTGCCTTCGTGCTCCAGCACTTCGCGGAAAAGCAGGGCGCAGAGCTTGGCTTCACTCAACGGGTCCGGACATTCCACAAGCGACAGACCGTCCAGTGCGTCGTCGAAAAACGCCGCGCCATTGGCCTGGCGCAGGTGGTCGACCCTTGCCAGCCATTCATCGGTGACTTCTGCCGGTCGCAGGGCCTCGGCCACCAGGCGGCGGCGAGCGCGGGCAGAGGCCGCCTCGGCGTGTCCGGGCCAGGGCTGGACTTCGCTGCGCGCAGTCTCGTTCTCCCTGAGATAATCACGCATGGCCCATTGCGGGTGTCCGTCATCCAGGCTGTCCCAGGCATGATCATCCGCGTCCCAGTCCAGCCCCGGCAAGACCACAGCGCCCTGTGGCAGGCGCGAGACCACCCCCATCAGACGCCGCACTGCCGGGATGGATCCGGTGGAGCCCAACACCATGACCGGCGTCTGCGGCGGATGTTTGAGCCATCGATCGGACAGCGCATTGAGCACCAGCGATCGCCGTGCCGACGGGTCTGACAGCCCCAGCTCGGCCAGCCGGCCCGGCCAGATCTGTTCAACAATGGACAGAAATTCGATCGCCTCGCGCCGGTCCTCGGGAAGGTGGTCGCTGATCGCTGATCGCAGAGGCTCCAGCGAGGTCACGGATTCATCCGCGAGGTCGTCCAGCAATTCAGCCAGCGTGCGCGCAAGAGCCAGCGCTCCCGGTGTGCCAATAGGGCGCCCCAGGGCCGTTTCCTTGGCCAAGATCAGACGGGAGAGTTCAAACAGGCGCCGGGTTCGCGAGACTGCCGGTGGCGCAATTCCGGCCAGCTCACCCGGTTCAAATGGCGGATCATCGACGTCGATATCGCCCAGCGGTCGGATCATCGGCAGCAGCGCCACACCGGACCCTGCACTGAGCGCAAACGCATCCCCCAGTGCCTTGGCAGCACGGCGTGTGGGCACCAGGATCAGGCATTTGGTCAACGCATCGGGATCGCGTTCACTTTCGAGCTCGGCGCGAAGCGTCTCAACAACGGCGGACAGGAAGTCCGTGCTGGGCGGGATATTGAAGACCCGCGGGTTCGGCGTATCGAACAGGCGAGCCGTCAAGCGCGGATTCGAGCCTCCGCTTCATCACGTGCGCCGGGGTCGCCGACATGCATCCAGAAACTGTCCATGACGATACCGTGGACACGGCCAGCCGGAACAAGTTCCTTCCAGACCTCGACCATGGAGAAACGCGCCTCGGGCCGCCCCGCCATGATGGCAGGGTTGTGGATCTGGGTACCGGCATAGGCATAGGGCGCGTGATCAGTATCGCCGCGCCAGCTGACACGGCCGTCCCCGCCCAGGAAGAAATCGCCGGGACCGTCAAATCCCAGCGTCTGGTCCAGGGGCGCCAGCAACAGCAGGACATCCATCTCGTCCGGGTTCCAGGCCGCCCGCATGCGGTCCAGCTCTGCCGCGCCGGCATCAAACCATAGCGCGTCGATATTGGTGATGAACACCGGCTCGGCCCCCAGCAAGGGCAGGGCTTTGACAACACCGCCACCGGTTTCAAGCACCTCTCCGCGCTCATCCGAAACGATGATTTCCGGGCCGCCCTTTCGGGTCGCCAGGTGTTCTTCCATGCGATCGGCAAAATGGTGGATATTCACCACCGCGCGCTCGACGCCGGACCGGGCCATCCGGTCCAAGGCATAATCGAGCAGGGTGCGGCCATCGACTTCGACCAATGCCTTCGGTCGGTCATTGGTCAACGGGCGCATCCGCGTGCCCAGGCCCGCCGCCAGGGCCATGCCGGTCCGGATATCAATCATTTGTGCGCTTCCCTGAAGACCGCATCCGCGTGGGTCTTGGTCCACATCAACAGATCCATCAGGGCAGGATGCTGGAGATCGCCAACAAACAGGCGCGCGACGTGCGGCAACATGTCGAGATACTTCTCCTTGCCATCGCGCTTGGCCAAGCGAACAAAAATGCCAAGGATCTTGGCATTGCGCTGCGCACCCAGCACGGCATAGCTGGCGTCGAAACCGGCGACATCCGCGATCCCGGCCTTGGCCACGAACCGCGCCTTGAGCGGAACGGAAAGTTTGCGGTCGACATTCCGGCGCGCGTCTTCCAGCAGGGACACGAGGTCATAGGCCGGATGCCCCATCACCGCATCCTGAAAATCGAGCAGGCCGACACAGGCCTCGTCCTCGCGTTCGGGCAGATAGATGAGGTTTTCCGCGTGAAAATCACGCAGGACAATGCCCTTGGGGCAGTTCTCCAGGCGGGCAAAGGCCTTGTCCCAGATTGCGTTCCAGTCATCGCGCGCCTGCTGGCTCAGCGAGACACCGGAGTATTGGTCCATAAACCAGTCCAGGAAGAGATCTGTCTCAGCCCGCATGGCGACCGCATCATAATCCTGCAGCGGCCACGTCTTGCCATCGACCCCGACCTCGCCCGGCAGGCTCGAGCGATACAGCGCGGCCAGCAGATCTACAGCGTGGGAATAGAGCGTGCCCTCATGCCAGTCCGACGGGATGATGCGGGCAAAAAGATCATCGCCCAGATCCTCCATCAGCAGGAAGCCCTCATCGATATCGCTGGCGTAGATTTCCGGTGTCGAGAATCCGCGCTCCCCGAGCGCCCGCGCTAGCCCGGCGAAAGCCACCAGATTTGGACCGGCGAGGCGCGCAACTGCATTATAACCGAGCTCCGCACGCTCTTCCGGACGGGCTCCCGGCGGGCAGGCCGGCGCTTCAGCGCCCAGTGGCGCATCCATCAGCATGGCCTTGCGCTCACCCTCACGGACGCGGAAATAGCTGCGTGTTGAGGCGTCACCCGCCAGCGGCTCGATAGCGGCGCCATCCCACCCGGCCGCGGCCACAAAAGCCTTGCGCGCCTCGGCGCGATCAGAGGTCGTCAACTCTGCTCTCCCATTTTCCCCGCCCCGTCATGCGGACTTGTCGTTTTCCAGGGTCATCGCCCTCTTCGTGGCGTATGTCCAGTTCAAGCCGGTCCGGGGGCTTTGCAGCCCCCAGCCGGTCCGGCCATTCGATCAGCGTGATGGCAAAATCGAACGCCTCCTCCAGCCCGACTTCCTCGATCTCGCCCTCGTTTTCAATCCGGTAGAGATCTGCGTGGATCAACTCGCCGCCCTCGTGCGTGCTGTAGGTCTGGGCGATGGTATAGGTGGGACTGGGCGCATCGGCCTCACCCGTCAGGGCCTCGATCACACCGCGCGCCAGGGAGGTCTTGCCCGCACCGAGATCACCCGTCAGGAACACACAGTCCCCCGCACGAAGAACCGCCGCGAGGCGTTTGCCCAACGCACGGGTTTCCTGGAGATTTGCCAGCTGGATCGCATGTGAGGACGGCATGCATTCGGCTTATCCGAGCCCGCCAGAAGGGGCAAGCAGTGATGCTCCATCTTGACTTGCGCGTGAACGCTGTTCATTTCCGGGGCACTAGCGGAGTTTGATATGGCGAAGATCACTTACATCGAACACAATGGCAATGAGCATACGCTCGACGTAGACAAGGGCCTGACGGTCATGGAAGGCGCTGTGCGCAACATGGTCCCGGGTATTGATGCTGATTGCGGCGGCGCCTGCGCCTGCGCAACCTGCCACGTCTATGTGGACGCGGCCTGGACCGAGAAGACCGGCGCGCGCGAGGCGATGGAAGATTCCATGCTCGATTTTGCCGAGGGTGTTCAGGACAATTCCCGCCTGTCTTGCCAGATCAAGGTATCCGACGCGCTGGACGGCCTGATCGTACGCATCCCGGAACACCAGGGCTAGGTAGACCCGAAACAAGGGGCCCGATGATTACTCACCGGGCCCTTTATCGTGTGCTGTCGAAGTCGAGCGGGCTCAGACCGTCTCGCTGAGCTTGGCCGTGGTTGACCCCATCAGAGCCAGCTCGGGCGGCACTCCCCTGCCACGCGGTTCCAGCGGCAGGTGACAAGAAACTTCCGTGCCTTTGCCTGGCTCGGAAACCAGCTCTACCCAACCGCCATGCAGCTGGGCGATTTCCTTGACCAGTGCCAGACCCAGACCGGCCCCGCCACGCTCGCCTCGGGAAAAACGATCGAACACCCTGGCCTGTTGTTCCGGCGCGATACCCTCGCCATCATCCTTGACCCAAAGTGTGATCTGCTCGTCGGCGCGCCGGGCGCCGATTTCAACATGCCCCCCGGGATCGACATGGCGCAGGGCGTTGGAGAGCAGGTTCATGGAGACCTGTTTCAGACGATTGCGGTCAGCACGCAGCAGACCTGAATCGTCATCGACCTTTACCTCCAGCTTGATGGATTCATGATCCGCCTTGGCCGCAACGAGTTCCGCAGCCTCACCAACAACATCGGCAATGGCGACATCACCGAGATCCAGTTCCAGCTTGCCGGCATCGATCGCGGCCACATCGAGAATGTCGTCGATCAACTTGGCCAGATGTGTGGAAGCAGACTGGATCGCTGACATCGGCTCTTTTTGACGGTCGGTCAGCTCGCCGGCAAACCCGTGCGCCAGCATGTCGGCATATCCACCGATCGTCGTCAGCGGCGTGCGCAACTGGTAACTCACATGCTCGACAAACTCGGTCTTGATGCGCTCGGAAGCCTCAAGTGCCTCAGCCCGTTCGCGCAGGGCCTCTTCGATGCGGCGGCTGTCGGTGACATCGTCCCAGCAGATCAGCGTCGCACCGTCCGGCAGGGGTCTGGTGAGATAGGTCAGGACACGATCGTCGGAACGACGCATCTCGCCGGTGACCTGTTTGCGCGCCTGCGGGCTCGGATCAGTTACACGGCCCTTGATATCCGTCCATACACGATCATCGGCGAACAGGGCGGCGCAGGTTTCCGCGACGTCATCAAAAGACGGTTCGCCCTCCAGCTCGCCAGCCCGGAAACCCCAGAGCTCCTCGAAGGCGTTATTATTCAACTGCAGACGGCCATTCGCACCGAACACGGCCACAGCCTCGTGCAGCTTGTCCAGCGTAGCACGCTGGACATTGATCAGCGTGTTGTAACGGGCCTTGAGCGCCAGTTCGTCAGTCTTGTCCTCAAAGATGAGCATGACACCACCCAGCGGGTGACGCTGACGGGCAACCCGCAGGGTGCGCCCATCAGGTAACGGCCACAGTTCATCCGGGCTTTCATCATTCGGACTATCATCATAACGCGCCAGCTCATCTGCCTTCCAAGCGGCATAGTCCGCCTGCTCCGGCAGCAAGCGCTTCTCACGCATGCGGTCCAGCATCTGGGAATGCCCAGGGCGTTCGGTGAGCCAGGCATCATCCAGCTTGAACAGCCTGGTAAAGGCCGTGTTGTGAAAACTCATCCGCTTGGAACGATCAAACACCACGACGGCCTCGGCCATGTGATTGAGGGTTTCATCGTGGGCCCGGCGGAATCGTTTGAGGTCTGCCTTGGCCTCCTCCGACGCGGTCTGGTCGATCGCAATACCAGCCGCGCCGCCGGATACCGGGAAGATCAGGAACTCCATGGCGCGACGACGACCGTTCACAACAACAATCCGTGTCTCGCTGACGGGAGCACTGCTCTCGATCGCACGTATCGTCTGTTCCCTCATGCCGGCGTCGAGATAGGTCTGGTCCTGCAGGACATTGTCCAGCACTTCACCATCGACAGCCTTCACATAAATCGGGTTGGCCCACTCGATACGGCCGGAGGCATTGATACGCCAGGCCGGGAACGGCGCACGTCCCAGCATGTCCAGGAATGCGACCGGGTCCTTGGAGACCACGCGGCGCGCTTCCTCGATGCGTCCACGGGCACCCGACTCCTCGAGACCACGGATTGTAGAATCCGACAACCAGACAACGAGCTGGGTTCCGGCCGCGCGTCCATCCACTTCCAGAAAACGGCCACTCGGGCCGATGATCGTCAGCGAGAACGGGCGTCCCTGCTGCATCAGATCCTGGAAGCGGCGGCGCAGAGTCGTCTCTTCACCGGACGAAGATCGAGCCTCGTAATCCGCCAGGCCTTCCATCAGGATGGAAGCCGGGTCCGGACCATCTGTAGCTTCAGCGAAACGCAGCAAGGATGCCAGCGCGACGGAGGACCCGAATATCTTGGGCTGTCCCCAGCCGTTATCATCCTCATTAAACGGCGGCTCGTCCCAAACGACGACCAAGCCCGGATGCGCGCCAAAAACGCTGTCAGCGCGCGCAACCCGATCTTCAAGCTCAGCGGTTCTCCTTCGCCAGATGGCGTGGGTCGCTCGCGCGCCCGCAGTCTTTCTGAAAGCCCATACCCCCACCACCAGTGCAAAGGCCATGGATCCAAACGTGACCATTACTGGCGCAGCCTGGAGAATCTGTCCGATCATATTTTGTCGCCCTTGTTAGCGGGCTCACCCCGTGATGAGAGCCCCCAACGAATCGCCATGATAACGACGGGCTAACAGCGGCGCGATGCTCGCACCGCTGAAAAACTAAATAAGTTATGTACGGACAAGCAGGTTTCCGGGCAGAAACCCGAGTTTTCCGTGAACAAAGCGTGGAAAAAGCAGAGTCAGCTCAATGTGTTGATTCAAAGCGTTGAATCTTGCAACCAAGCCTGCACGAACCTGTGGAAAGTATTATCGAAAGGTTAACGCCGATCAGCGAATGCGGACCTCGCCGGCGCGAAACTCGAACATAACTACACAGTTTTCCAGGATCTGCTCGCCCTCAAGCGGACGAAACACCCAGCTGGACACCGCTCGGCGCGACGCCCGGTCAAAGACACCGTCGGGAACAGATCGCGCAATGCGCGTGCGGGCAACACTCCCGTCCGTATTGACGTCAAAACGAACCACAACCCAACCCTGGCGGCCATTCTGATAAGCTCGCCCGGGATAGCTCGGCAATTCGGCCTGTACTGCCGCTAGGGTGGAACCACGACAATCCTCCGGGCCGATCAGGCGCTCGACATTTGGCGTCGTCGGATAGATGTCGCGCGGCCGAAACGGTCCCTGCTGACTGTCCTGCCGAAGCTGCGGAATACCGGCGCAAGACGCCAGGACGCAAACCATAATGAGAGAAATGAGGCGCATGGTCATCTGGTTGCCCTTCAAGACAAGACGTTGCGGACGTTAACCGTAACCCCGCAACAGACTTGATAATTTGATTAAAGAGCCCTTAAGCTGTTTCAAAATGCATACCCCAGCTTGTATGATACGGGGGGATGGGGATGCAATCGGGCCGTGACACTGTGTGGCGGTATTCCGACAGGTGAGGTGTTCGTACTTATGTCTTTGCTGCCGACCGCCCATGCGGGGCAATCTTACGGCTCGCGCCGGATCGATTTTTTTACAGTCTCGGGTCAAGTTTCTTCGTCTGATGCCAGCACTGGCCGGGTCACCGATCCCGATGGGCTGGAACACGACGTAAAACTCATCGAGCAATCCAACGCCTTTGCGCCGGGTGACAGCGCGACGATTGTCCGTGTCCAGTCCGGACCAAACCGGCGCTCCCGCCCTGTCGCCATTGTCAATCATTCACGCGGTGTGTGGATGCGGGCCGCTCCGGACGCCACGGCGATCCTGGCGCGCTCGGGTGTCACCCGCTCCTTTAACTGGTGGCTGTCCATCCTGGCCATGGTCCTCACGGCTACTGTCGCCATCTGGCCGACCCTCCATGTGTTCCTGACTGAGGTAAACGCCGGCATGATGGCCGGAATTCCTGCGTTTTCGGTCTATGACGAAATCCTGGCACGCGTGCCGGGCCTGGCCGACTGGCGGCTTGAAACAGCATTACCGACCGGTATTGCCGACGCCATTGCCGGTCTAGGCTTCATCGCCATGGACCAGCTTACCGCGCTCAGCGTGTTCGCCGTTTCGGCCCTGCTGGCAATTCTCGCTTTCTCATCTCGGTCCTGGCGCCTCCTGTACATCCCGGCTTTCGCCGCTTTCTCACTGATCGCCGGTGCCATGTTTGGTGCAGCTGAAACCAGCCTGATCATTCTGGCTGGTGGTCTCGCGCTCTATCTGGCTGGCGGTTTGGTCAACCGCATCCGCGATAGCGGACGCCTGAATGCCCGCGTCGAACGCCTTGCCGAACACGTCATGCGCAATCCGCCTCAGGAAGAAGTGCGCAGTGCCGACATGCCGGCGACAGCTGCTGTCGCAACTGCCGCCGCTGCAACCGTGCTCGCAACGCAGGATGCACCGGCCGCCGCCGAGACCGCCATCGTCGAAACTGACGCTCTCGAAGCCAGCGACCCCGCTGAGACAATGGTCGAAGAGGCGACCGCCCCGGCAAGCACCGAGACGGCTGCATCCGAGGCTGCAGAGGCCCTTGAAGCTGAGACTGAGAGCGCTCTGCCCGCAGTAGAAGCGAGCGAGGACGTTGCCGACGCCCCGGTTGAAGACGTTTCCGCCGCCACGGTTGAAATCGTGGCAGAGACGCCTTCAGACGCTATCACGGCGGAAGCAGAAAACCTGCTCTCCGAGGACGCGGAATCCACCGCCGCACCAGAAGTCTCCGACACGGAAACCCTGGAGGCAGCCGCAGAGGATGCTGGCCAGGCTGCTGAGCCTGCAGAAGATGACGCACCGGTTGTAGGCGAGGCTGTCACCCAGGAAACCGAAGATACCATCGAGGATGACCTTCCAAGCATGGAAGCAGTCGCTGAAGCCGCTGCTCTGAACGCCAGCGAACAAGACGATCTCGGCTCCGACGACAGCGCCGAGATCGACCTGGAAGACGAAAGCACCATGCCTGTCCCACCGCCGCCGCCGATGCCGGCCGCTGTGGAGGCTCAGGCCGAACGCACCATGGAAGACGTCGAGGCAGCTCCGGCGGAAACGCCTGCTGAACCCGCTGCCGAGGACGACGTCCCGGAAACGAGCATGACCGACGCGGTCGATGCCCAGCTCGAGCAGGTCGAGGAAGCGACTGACGCTGTCGACGCTCAGTTGCAGGACATTCTCGCAGCTGCAGACGCCATCGACGCTCCGGACGCCACGCCTGCCGCAGAAGCAGCCACCGTGGAGGATGCGCCAGCTCCCGACATGCCGGCACCGGTTGATGACCCGGTGATGGATGATGGCAATGACCCGATGACCGAGAATGCCATGGAGAGCGATTTTGCTCCGGGTGCACCCGAGGTCGAGGTGGAACCGCGCCCTGCCGAATAGGCCGGACCTTCGCTTTAAGAACAAAGGGCTGCGAGATCACTCGCAGCCCTTTTGCTTTGCGTCATGTACGCGGAGCTATTCGGACTCGTAGAACCCGGCCTCGACCAGCTCAACCAGCGCCTCGGACACGTCCGCGGCCTGAGCACCTTCGGACGCGATGGCGATCTCCGCGCCCTTGCTGGCGGCCAGCATCAGCAATTCCATGATCGAATCCGCCGGCACTGTCTCGCCTTCACGCGTGACATAAACAACGGCGTCAAAACGCTGCGCGGTTTCAACAAATTTGGCGGCTGCGCGCGCGTGCAGGCCGCGCGCATTGCAGATGGTAACGCGACGTTCAATCACACTCACTTGCCAGCCCCTTCCAGGACAGAGGATGCAATGGCGATATAGCGTTTGCCGGCTTCAACACCCATACGGGCAAGACTGTCGAGATCGGCGCGGGAACGCGCCTCGGCCAGCTTGATCAGCATTGGCAGGTTCACCCCGGCGATGACTTCCACCTTGCCTGGATCAAGCAATGAAATAGCGAGGTTGGACGGGGTTCCACCGAACATGTCTGTGAGAACCAGAACACCCTCTCCGCGGTCGGCATCCGCGATTGAATCACGAATATCAGCGCGACGGCGCTCCATGTCATCGTCCGGTCCAATGCAAACGGCCAAGAGCGCATCCATTGGCCCCACAACATGTTCCGTCGCGGCGACCAGTTCATCGGCCAAACGGCCATGGCTGACAATGACAAGTCCAATCATGTGAATCATCTAAACGCGCATTGGCCCGCCGGGGAAGCGCCTTTTTGCAATCTTGTCATGCGAAACATCAGGTCGCGGGCGCTGCGGGCAGGTCGACGGTGAAACGTGCCCCCAAAACCTGTCCCTCGGAACCTGTTCTATTTACAGCATAAATCTGACCGCCATGCGCTTTCACGATCTGCCGGGAGATCGCCAGGCCCAGTCCGGAATGGGATCCAAATGCCGCACCCCTGGGGCGCTCAGTATAAAAACGCTCAAAAATGGTCTCGAGGTTTTCCTCGGGAATGCCCGGACCTTCATCCTCGACCGTGATCACCAGACTGGCCTTGCCATGACGATGTCCGCGCCGAGCGAAGATCTCGATCCTGCCGCCTTGTGGAGAAAAGGTCAGCCCATTGTCGATCAGATTGCGAAAAACCTGCCCCAGCGGCACTTCGCGTCCCATGACCAGGCCATTGCGAACTTCATTGGTGAAGACCAGCTCGACCTCACGGCCATCGGCCTCGTTATAGGTATCCGCCAGTTCGCTCAGCAGGCCACACAGATCAAACGGCTCGACATCTTCACGCGCCAGCTCCGCATCCACGCGGGAGGCCCGGGAAATATCCGTAATCAGGCGATCGAGCCTGCTGACATCATTGGCGATCACTGCGAGCAGGCGCTCCCGGCGCTCATCATCCTTGGCCCGGGGCAGGATTTCCGCGGCCGACCGGATCGAGGTAAGCGGATTTTTCAGCTCGTGAGCGACATCCGCCGCAAATCGCTCAATCGCATCGAGACGGTCATACAGCGCCTCGGTCATTTCAGAGAGCGAAACGCCCAGCTCGCCGATCTCGTCCCTGCGGGAGCGTAGATCCGGCATGCTCACTCGGCGCCCCCCCGCGCGCCGTGCCTCGTCAGCAGCTCGCGCCAGACGGCGGATGGGCCGGGCGATGAAGACAGTGAGCGCCAGTGAGGACATTGCCGTCACCACAATGGCGATCAGCATGAAGGGCAGCAGCGCGCGACGTTCTGCTTCGATCAGGCTGTCGAGGTCATAGGACTCCATTGTGACCACACCGATCACCGCCCGCACCGGCTGAATGGGGATGGAAACGGACACCACGCGGCGACCTTCCGCGTCGCGACGCACACCGGCAATTCGTTCCCCGGCGATTACCTGGCGCACTTCCTCCTGCAGGTTCCGGTCGAGCGCAGCACGCTCTTCCGGCGAGGAAAGAATGGACGAGAAACCGTCGAGAATACGTGTCGGCAAGTCTCGCGCTGCAGCTGCCAGGTCCGGGGTTTCGCCCTCCGGTGGCGGCAACATCTGGGTTTCAAACACATCTGCCAGCAAGTGACTGTCGGCAATCGTCTCACCCGATTTATCGAACAACAAAACGCGCGATTCTTCGGGCACATAGAGCTGGCGCAACAGCGCGCGCGCATCGGCATTGTTCAGCGCCGGAGTGGGAATACCAACAGCGGCCCCCTCTGCCAGCACGTTGGCGATCAACTCGCCCTGAGCAGTCAGGGAATCGAGCTTTGCATTGACCAGACCACGACGGGTCTCCGTCAGCGCCAGCATGCCGAAGATCAGCACACCCAGCGCCAGGAGATTGGCGATGAGGATCAGTTGCGCCAGACGCGAGGATGCAGACGGGCCCGCGCCCTGAATCCATTGGACCAGGGCTCGACCCAATTGCTTGAGCTGAGACGGAGAGGCGCTAGTCCTCTTTGTATCTGTATCCAACGCCATAGAGCGTCTCGATCGAGTCGAACGACTTGTCGACTTCCCGGAATTTCTTGCGGATGCGCTTGATATGGCTGTCGATGGTACGGTCATCGACATAGACCTGGTCGTCATAGGCCGCGTCCATCAGGTTATCACGGCTTTTGACATAACCCGGACGCGTGGCCAGGGCCTGCAGAATCAGGAATTCTGTGACCGTCAGGCGAACAGGTTCGCCTTCCCAGGAACAGGCGTGTCGGTTCGGGTCGAGCAGCAGCTTGCCCCGTTCCAGCGGCTTGCTGTCGCCCGGTTCGAGCACATTGTTCGGCGTGATAGGCTCGTTGGACGAGCGTGCACGACGCAACACCGCCTTCACCCGCTCACCCAACAGGCGCTGGGAGAAGGGTTTGGCGATATAGTCATCGGCGCCGAGATTGAGACCGAGCGCCTCGTCGAACTCGTCATCCTTGGAGGTCAGGAAGATCACCGGCAGGTTGGAGGACTGGCGCAAACGGCGCAGCAATTCCAGACCGTCCATGCGCGGCATCTTGATATCGAAGATACCCAAATCCGGCGGATCATCGGCCAGGGCGGTCAGGGCCGACGCGCCATCATTATAGGTTCGAACATTATAGCCCTGGTCTTCCAGGAAGATGGACACCGAGGTGATGATATTCTCGTCGTCATCGACGAGCGCGATGGTAGCCATACCGTCTCCGCAGTTCGCGCATGTGCGCAGCTGTCGTGGTCTTCGCCTGAAAGCATAGACGCGTCCGGCGCAACACGCCAAGCGGCAAACGCGGCAAAACCCCAGGTTCACTCCGTCTTAAACCAAATCTGCGATGGTTAATGCACAAGGGGCAGGACCATGAGCAAAGAGCTTCACTTCGAAATCTTCCTGAAGAAGAACCGCAATGCGGGCTGGGCATTGCATGACGCGCTTCCGGTTCGCGACGATGCCATTCGCAAGGCGCACGCCCTGTTGCGCGAGTTCAAGGACGGCTCAGTCCTGGTCACTAAGGAAAATTTCGACGACGGCGAACGCAAGTTCCGTTCGGTACCGATTTTCGAGGGCGGCCATGACCGCTACCAGATCGAGACCGATAATGACCGGGAAGCCACCCTTCCCTGCCTGACGCCGGATGATCTCGCCAAGCCACACGCCCGCGAAACCATCCGCCGCTCCCTGACCGGCTGGTTCGAGCGCAATAAGGCCGTTCCGATGGAATTGTTGCACCGGCCGGACCTGGTGGAAACGCTGGAGGCCTCCGGCACCGAACTTCAGCACGCCGTACAAAAGATCGCCGTGGCCAGCGCCCAGGACAGCGATGCGGATGTCCAGACGTTCGTCAAACAGCTCAATGACCTGGTCCAGCGCGGTCTGAAACGCATCTACAAGGACCAGCGCGACGGTCGCATTCCGACCTATCCCAAGGGCAAGGATTTTGCGGAAGTAGCGGCCGATATCCACGCCAAGGACAGTCGCGCCTATACGCTGCGCGGCGCCATGGCCGACGCGCTCATGGGCAAGCGCAGCTATGGGGACAAGCTCGACGCTCTGCTCGACATGTCTGAACAATTGCCGGAGGACGAAAAGGCCCGTGAATTTGCCCGCGCCGAAGTGGACGGGTATCTGGCCGACGTCATCGGGTTTGAAGCCGGGGGCGAGGCGCTTCTGGGCAAGTGTAATGATCTGGGCGAGACGATTGAGCGGCTGATCTGTCTTTATGACGGCGACCCGCACGCCGACGCGATGAACATGGCCCCCAGCGGCGCGCGCCGTATGGCCAAACGCATCTCTGCGGGTGAACTCGACGAGTGTCGCACATACATCGGTCAACGCCTGCTCAAGGAACTGGAAAAGCCCAAACGCCTGCGCCCCAAAAGTGTGCGCGAGGAAGTTCGCCTGGCGCGTGAACTGGCACAGAAACTGGTGACCTGTGCGGGCCAGGACCTGCCGCTGGACCAGATGAGCAAGGCCTTTACCGCCCGCTCCGCCCGCCTCTTGCAGCCGGAGACGATCGACGAGCTCCTGCGCTTCTCCAACGACGCCAGTGAAGAGCTGGACCGGCTCCTGCAGCTGGAAGAAAACATCGTTGGCGATGCCAACAAGGCGAAACTCGCCGGATATGTCCGCACCGCGCTAGGGTCAAACCAGACTGACCAGTATTTTGTGCGCGGCGACGGCAAGCCTCTGGAACGCATGTCGCTTCTGACCTCGCACCAGACCCGTATCCTGCGCAGCAAGTTCAATGAAGCCGACAAGGCCGACCTCTCCGGCATGATCGACCAGATGGGCTTGAAGATCATCGATGACACCAAGATCCTCAACGCCGTGGAAGCCGGCCCGCGCCCCGCGCTGGACAAGGCCGAGGGCCTTTTGAAACTCGCCACCGCAGGTGCCCTGCCCGCCGGCCAGTGCCGCACTGACGCCCAGGCCCGCGCCCTGCGCCAGATCAAATCGGAAATGGGCCTGAAAGAAGCCCAGACCCCGGAAGCCCGCCCCAAGCTGGTGAACATCCAGACGATGCTGCAACAGCTGGCGAGCTAGAGCCTGTCAAACCCGTAACTTGCCAATCTCCGGCCAGATGGTGGAGCCTGTAGGCACATCTTCTGGAGGGGATTCATGAAAATACTCAAGACACTTGCTGTTGCTGCAGCAACGCTGGCCAGCCTAGTGGCTGCTCCGGCCTTTGCCGATGATCGTTCCGATATCGAGACCACCATCAATGCACTCTACGACGTCATTTCCGGTCCGGTCGGTGAGGCGCGCGATTTTAATCGCATGCGCTCGCTGTTTGTCGAAAACGCATCCATGGGCGCGGTTGGTGCCGGACCTGACGGCCAGGGACGCGGCATGGTGTTCGGTGTTGAAGGTTACATCGAACGCTCGGGCGAATGGCTGGTCGAGAACGGTTTCGACGAAACCGCGACCCGCACCGATATTGACATCTGGGGCGAGATCGCCGTGGCACGCTCATCCTATGAAGGCACCAATGGCCGAACCGGCGAGGTCTTCCTGATCGGGGTCAATTTCATCACCCTGTTCAAGATCGAGGGCGAATGGAAAATCGCCTCCATCCTCTGGCGCCAGCAGACCGAGGACATCCAGGTCGACGAGGCGTTTGTATACAGCGGCGCCCGGTAATTCTGCGCTGACCTGTCTTTGATGAAACCCCGGGAGCAATCCCGGGGGTTTTCTTTGTTCCCTTCGCTCACGCCCCTCACCCTCGCTTCGCTCGACCTCTCCCCATGGGGAGAGGGACAACCCAACATCACCATCCTTCTCCCCCGAGGGGAGAAGTGCCCCGAAGGGGCGATGAGGGGCAATAAAAAACCCCCGGCATCGCTGCCGGGGGTTTTCCTGTGGAGCAACATGGCTCCTATTCGTCTTCACCCATAAGGTTCTGCATCAGGAAGGTGTAGAGCATAGCGTCGCGGCGGGCATACTCGGAGAGGTCCGCTGCGGCGGCATGACCGCCCTCGGTGTTCTCGTAATAGAGATACTCATGGCCAAGCTCTTCCAGGAGGTGCGCCATCTTGCGGGCATGGCCCGGATGGACGCGGTCATCCTTGGTTGAGGTGTAGATGTAGATTTCCGGATAATCGCCGTTCGCATCCACATTGTGGTAGGGCGAGATCGAGCGCAGGAAACTGCCCTCATCCGGATCTTCCGGATTGCCGTATTCGCCCATCCAGGACGCCCCGGCCAACAGGGTGTGGAAACGCAGCATGTCCAGCAGCGGAACCGCCGAGACCACGGCATTCCACAGGTCCGGACGCTGGGTATACATGACACCGGTCAGCAGGCCGCCATTGGATCCGCCATAGACGGCCGTGCGACGCGGGCTCGTAAGGCCACGCGTATGCATGTCCTCGGCAACCGAGATAAGGTCGTCATAGATACGCTGGCGATCCATTTTCAGACCAGCCTGGTGCCAGGACGGGCCGAACTCGCCACCACCGCGGATATTGGCTACGACATAGGCGCCGCCGCGCTCCAGCCACAGACGCCCGCGGGAGCCGGAATAGC
Source organism: Maricaulis sp. MIT060901 (assembly GCF_047123815.1). NCBI lineage: Bacteria > Pseudomonadati > Pseudomonadota > Alphaproteobacteria > Maricaulales > Maricaulaceae > Maricaulis > Maricaulis sp. MIT060901. The sequence continues at coordinate 1,905,261 of NZ_CP138920.1, read as the reverse complement.
TTGGACGGATGGACACCTCGAAACCGCCATAGGCATAGAGCAGCGTCGGCGTGGACCCATCCATCACCGTATCTTCGTGGCGGACCACGAAATACGGGATGCGCGTGCCGTCCGCAGACGTGGACTCCAGCTGTTCCACGATCAGGCCCTCGGCATTGAAACGCTCCGGGATCGACTTGATCGGGTTAACGGTCATGTCGGCGACATTGCCCATGTAGAGCGTGTCCGGCGTCAGGAAGCCCTCGGCATTGAAGAAGAAGATATCCTCGCCGCTGTCCGCAGAGCTGATCGACAAGGTCAGGTTTTCCGGGACCGGAACGGATTCGGAGGTCCATTCGTCACCCGCGAAGCTGAACGCCTCGATACCGCCAACAACATTCTCGTCGATCGCCATGAGCAGGGCAGAACGGGTCGACTGGATCGAGCCGACGGACTGGCGCTCTCGCGGCATGTAGACGGTGAAGACCTGAGGCAGTTCACCATTGGCCGCGAATTCCGACATAGAGAAGGACAGAACCGAGCCCTGGGCGTAAGTCGTACCACCCTCGACCGGGGTCCAGTCTTCCTCGACCGTGAAGACCAGCTGGTCCTGGTAAAGGGCCCGCAGGGACGACTTGGCCGGCAGAGGCATCTGCATCGGCTCGCCGCCATCGGGCAGATGCCAGTACACCGTGTCATAGAAGGTGACGGCCTGGCTCATCATCATGTAGGCGGTGCCGTCGCTGTCTTCCATGCGGAAGCCCCACATGGCGACGTCCGTGCGATCGCCGCGAATGATCTCGGTGGCGCTTTCATACGGCGTGCCCCGTTCCCAGCGATAGGCGACACTGGCATAACCGGAATCCGTGCTGTCTTCCTCACCGATGGCAAGACCGATCATCACCGTGTTCTCGTCGATCCAGTCGATACCGCCCTTGGATTCCGGCGTAATGAAACCGTCCTCGACAAAGGCGCGTTCGGAGATCAGGAATTCGCGGCGAACCGCGGCATCGGAACCACCGTCCGACAGCGTCAGGATACAGCGGTCATAATCCGGAGTCAGGCAGTTGGATCCCCGCCAGACCCAGTTACGGCCTTCCGCTTCGGACAGGGCATCCAGGTCCAGGATTACATCCCAGTCCGGGCTGTCAGAGAGATAGCTTTCCAGCGAGGTACGACGCCAGAGGCCATGCGTATTCTCGGCGTCCTGCCAGAAATTCCAGACATAACCGGCATAAAAAGAGCCGTAAGGAATACGGTCATTGCTCTCATAGATCGAGAGCGCCTCATCGAAGAGCTCCTGGTAGAGCGCATCACCCTGGAGGCGTTCATAAGTGCGTTCATTCTGGCCTTCGACCCAGACCATGGCATCCTCGCCCTCGACCTCTTCCAGCCAGACCCGCGGGTCATTGCTGGGATCGATCTGGACGATCTGGCGCCCGGTGTTTTCGGTTTCAGTGTCGCTGGCCACTGTTTCCTGGTCTCCTGGCTGTGACGGGCTGCAGGCTGCAATCGTCAGCGCGCTGATCGCCGCTGACCAAGTCGCGATACGTCTCGACATCTCGAGCTCCCCTAGAAAAGTTCCCGACGCAGTTAAGACCAGACCGGTGCTGGACGTAAAGCGGCCTCGGCGGTATGCGAAGCACATGATTGCGAGAAAAATGAACGGCGCGGGCAACCGCTTCATCCTGATCGATGCCCGGGGCCAGGCCGGTTTCCTGGAGATCGGCCCGGAAACTGTGCGCCGATGGGCACAGCAGCACGCGTTCGACCAGTTGCTGGCGCTGGAGGACAGCGATACCGGCGATGCCTTCATGCGCATCTGGAACGCGGATGGAGACCAGGTCGGCGCCTGTGGCAATGGGACCCGCGCCGCAGGCTGGGTTCTGTTGCAGGAAAGCGGGGCCGATACGGTCGCAATCGCGACGGCAGGCGGGTTGCTATTTGCCCGCAATGCCGGCGAGATGCAGGTCAGCGTCGACATGGGCCAGCCACGACTCGGCTGGCAGAACATCCCGCTTGCCCGGGAGTTGGACACCGTGGAGATGGGTGTCAGCTTCGAGGCGGACGGTATCGCCATAGAACGACCGGGCGCCGTGAATATGGGCAATCCGCACGCTGTCTTCTTCATTCGCGATGTCGAGACGTTCCCGGTCGACCGGCTGGGTCCGGAAGTCGAGCTGGATCCGATCTTCCCGGAAAAGGTCAATGCCAGTTTCGCCCAGATCTATGATCGGGCCCATATCCGGCTTCGCGTGTGGGAACGCGGTGTAGGCATAACCGCGGCGTGTGGCACCGCCGCATGCGCGACCCTGGTCGCTGCACACCGCCGCGGCCTCGCTGAACGCAAGGCCTCTATCATGGCGGATGGCGGGGAGCTGATCATTGAATGGCGTGAAAGCGACAACCACGTGATCATGACCGGCCCGGTCGAGGACGAGGGCGAAATCCACCTGACGATAACAAACTCCGGGGGAGACACAGGATGAGTGAAGCAATCTGGACAGTCTATCTGTCGGGCGAGATCCATACCGACTGGCGCGAGCGCATTGTCGACGCCGTCAAGACCATGAACCTGCCAGTCGACTTTGTCGGCCCGGTCATGGTGCACGAGGACAGTGATGATTGCGGCGCCGTGATCATGGGCGAGTAAGACAAGCCCTTCTGGCGCGACCACAAGGGCGCCAAGCTGAACGCAATCCGGACCCGCACCCTGCTGGATCGGGCGGACGTGGTCGTCGTGCGCTTCGGCGAGAAATATCGCCAGTGGAATGCCGCTTTCGATGCGGGTTACACCGCCGCGATCGGCACGCCCCTCATTACCCTGCGCGATGACAGCCTGACCCATCCGATGAAGGAGGTGGACGCTGCAGCGCTGGCCACCTGCACAAAGCCTGAACAGGTCGCAGACGTCCTCGCCTATGTCATCGACGGCACGCTGACACGATGACAACATCGTCATGATGCGGAGCTTTGGATCAGGGCGTCTCATTTGGTAAGCTGCCCCCGTCAAGCGCAATCGGGGTTGCGCTTTCGGGGAGTAATAGCTGTGCGAAATCAAATTCTTGCCCTTGCGGTTTCATTGGGTCTTTCGGCACCGGCCATGGCGCAGGAAACGGAAGCACCAACACCACAAACAGTCTCAACCGAACTGTTCGGCCTGGCGCAATCCTATTTCGGACAAGGAGATCTGGAAGCCGCAAAGCGCGCGCTGGAAGCGGTGCTGGCGCTGAAACCGGCTCATCCAGCAGCCCTGGGAGGACTTTTTGCGGTCGCAAACCGGGGGGGTAACGCGAATGACGCCTTCGAAGCACTCGATGCGATGGTTGCCGCCGGTCTGACCTATGACCCCTCCCGAGCTGAGGCCATGCTGCGCGAGGCCGACACAGCAAGGTATGATGCGATCATCGCTTCGCTGGAAGCCAATGCCGCCGCGACTGGCCAGGCCGAGCGTTTTGCCGTGGTCGACTTGCCGGATGCGCTGATTGAGGGCGTGGCCATGGACATCGAGACGGACCGTCTTTTCCTGTCCTCCGTGGCCCAGCGTCAGATCATCCTGCTGGAACCGTTCGCCCGCGATGAACCGATCGTCTTCGCTGACCGTGATGACGGGCTTTGGTCCGTGTTTGGCGTTGCTGTGGATGACCGTACCCGCCTCGTGTGGGCCGCATCCGGTGTGGTTCCGCAAACCCCGATGGAAGAGGGCGAGGAAGAAGGCACCGCGCTGTTCGCCTTCGACCTGATGACCGGCGATCTTTATCGCCGTTATGAAATCGAAGGCGCCCAGCAGATGGCCGACTTCGTCGTTCGCGACGGGATCGTATATGTCTCTGACAGCCGTGCCCCGCGCGTCTATGTCCTCGACAGCGTGTCCGGGCAGCTGGAAGTCCTGGCCGAGGATCCGCGTTTTGTGAACCTGCAGGGTGTCGCGCTGGCCCGTGGCGCACTCTATGTGGCGGACTATTCCATGGGCATCTGGCGCGTTGATCTGGGAGACCAGTCCGTGACGCTGGTTCGTCCGAATGATGTCTCGCTGATTGGTATCGACGGCCTGCTCAACACACGCGACGGGCGTCTGGTCGCCGTACGCAACGGTGCCCGTCCGCACCAGATGATGGCGATCGACCTGAATGACGAGGGCACGGCTGTCGAGAATGTCGAGGTTCTGCTGCGCGGACACCCGGACATGAGTCCGGGCACCGAGCCGACGCTGGTCGACCTGGCCGACGGCCGGGCCTGGTTGGTAGCCAATGGTGCCTGGCCGCTATTCCCGGAGGACGGCAGCGATCCGGATCAAGAACGCCCCACAACCACAATCCTGGAAATGGATTTGCGGTAAACGCACCGGTCAGATTCCGTTCAGCAATTTCTCATAATCTTGAAGAGCTCCACGCTTAGCGAAAGGAGGCCAAGATGATGGAGATTGATCGGGACTTTACGTCCCAGCTGAACGGAAAACGGCTCACGACGGCGGAGATCCTGTATTACCTGCCGGACCATCCCAGCCTGCTCCAGAGCTTTCTGTGGCAGACCAATGACATGGCGCCACGCTACCCGCGACTATTGCGCTTCCTGAGTTTCTGGCGACAGGAGATCCACGCGGTGATCCATACGGTACGCATCGCTCATCGCGGCCTGATTGGCCCGGCGGAATGGTCCAGCGCGGACATCGAGCTTCGGTTAAACTAGGCCCTCGCGGCGATGGGAAGCACTCTTTTTTTGGAATTTCTCCTTTCCTCGCGCGCAACTCGGGTCATACTTTGATTTGCGAGGACGAAGACTGGTGGAGTTTCCAATGAAACGCTTTCTCCTGACGCTGGCAGCAGCGGCTACTCTTGGCGCCTGTGCGGCAGTTCCAACGCCCTATCAGTCCGCGACGGGCGAACGCTGGGGGTTCGAAGAAACCCGCATCGAACAGAACCGGTTCCGCGTCTCCTTTGGCGGCAATGCCCTGACGGACCGCGACACGGTTGAACTATATCTGCTCTATCGCAGCGCGGAGCTCACGGTTGAGAACGGCTATGATTATTTTCAATTGGTCGAGCGAGCGGTTGATTCCGAGACTCGCTACCGAGATCGACGTCGCCGCTACGACGCATTCGGCGTTCATTATGCCTATTTCCACCCCCGATGGGGCTGGCGAGGCATGTATGACCCCTTCTGGGATGACATCCCGCCGCGTGAAAGCACTCGATACGAGGCCAGTGCAGAAATCGTTCTCGGCCACGGCGACAAACCCGACCATCCGCGCGCCTTCGATGCCCGCGATGTCATGGCCAATCTGGGCGATGACATTGTCAGGCCGGAAGTCGAATAGTCTTCAAGCCCGTTCCTGAATCGAAAAAGCCGGGGCGCGCCGCCCCGGCTTCCTCATTTTTCAGCTCGTAACGAACCAACTTCCAAAATCAGAACTGACCGCTAATCGTGAGGCGTGCGTTCAGCGGAGCCCCAACAGTTGCCTGGTGCGTGCTGTGCGAGTTCGGGAAATAGAGCTCATCTGTCAAGTTCTCGACGTTCAACTGCACGCGGAAATTATCCGACACGTCGTAGAAAACAGCGGCGTCTACACGTGTAAATGCCGGCAGAACCGCCGAGTTCGAATTGTTGATGAAACTCTCATCCTGATAGGTCAATCCAGCGCCAAAGCCGAACTGGTCGTTGAGCTGAAAGCCGGACCAGATCGAGAACATGTTTTCGGGCAACTCCCGCGGACGCAGGCCCGTTGCTCCATTGCGATTGACGATTTCACCATTTAGTCGGCTGTAGCCAGCGGACACGAACCACTGGTCGGTAAGCTGACCCTGCAACTGAGCTTCAAAGCCCGTCGTCTCGGAGTCTATCACGTCAAGCGTGGACGGATCATTGTCGGCAACCTGCGGAGAACTCTGCTCGATCTCAAACACCGCAGCAGTGAAGCTGAGATTTGAGGAGAAATCCCATTTAACGCCTGCTTCCACGTTCGTGTATGTGTTCGGGTCGAGAGCGTTATTGCTGCCGTTGATATTGGCGAACTGCTCGCCACTACGGGGCAGGAAACTCTCGGAATAGCTGCCGTACAGAGAGACGTTTTCCATCGGCTTATAGACGACGCCGAAACGCGGAGAGATTTCCTCGTCGGTACGCGAACGGCTTTCGTCTGCAACGACGTTGTAGACGTCGATGTCGAAGCTGTCGAAACGAGCACCGATAATGATGTCTAGTTTTTCGGAGATCTCGATCTCATCTTGAAGATAGACCGAGAATACGGATACGTCTGCTTCGGTGTCGTCATTAATCGAAACGGTGAAATCATTGCTGGTCGGATCGCCGCTTGCATTGACGCCAACGCCACCGCGGATGTTCAACGGACGCTCAATGATGAAGCTCTCATTGTCGTCTGAAGTTTGGTCGAAGAAGGTGTTGTAGCGATCGTTGTTGTTCACGGTGTCGATGTATTCAACGCCCGCAACGACGGTATGACGCAGACCACCCATCTGGAACTCACCAATCAGATCACCCGACAGAATCAAGTTCTGACGCTGGGTCGTATCGAGGTAGCCGTCCAGGGTAACGACATTCGGCGAATTGGCCGGGTCGTAGCCAGATGCATAGAGATTCTGGTACATCTTGTCGTAGTCACCGTAAAACGCGCTGACACGGCCCTTGAGCGTGTCAGAGAAACGGTGCTGGAGTGTCGCGCGGAAAATATGCGCCTGGAGCTCAGTCGTATTAAGTTCCGGATCACCGAATACGATGTCCTGGAACGCCTCGACAGGTTCGCCGTTGGTGCCGGTCGGAATACCACGATCGATGAAACGTTCGTGGTCGATGAACTCATAGGAGAGATCCAACGTCGTTGCTGAAGACAACTCGAAATGAGCTGTCGGGTTTAGACCGATCTGCTCGCCATCATAAAAATCTCGGTGATTGTTGAGACTGTCGTACATCGCGTTGAGGCGAATTGCGGAGCTGTCGCTCGTGGACAAATTCGTGTCCAGCTCCACACCGAACGCACCAAACGTATCAACAGACGCGCGGTAGCCGGTGAAATCCTCACCGAGAACACCCTTTTTCGTGACACGATTCAAAATGCCGCCAGTACCCCCGCGACCAAACAATAGCGCATTTGGACCACGCAGGATCTCTACCTGTTCGATATTATAGAGCGGGCGATAGTACTGGACATCGTCACGAACACCGTCGATGAAGAAGTCGGCTGTGGACCGAACACCGCGGAACACCACGGCATCACGATGACCTTCACCTTGGGAATTGGAGACGCCCGGGATGTAATTGATAATGTCACCAACGCTATCAAAGCCCTGCTGGTGGAATTGATCCGCGGTAACAATCGTCAAGCTCTGCGGAACGTCGACAATTGGAGTCGGCGTGCGCAGCGCATTGACCTGGTCAGTATACAGGTATGTGCCGGTAACGACGATCTGATCAGCAACTCCACCCGAATCCTGGGCGAATGCAGCCGGAGCGGCGACACTGAGAGCAATCGCGCTAGCGGTAAGTAAGTTCGTGACTCGAAGTTTCATTTGTGTGGTCCCACTCAATAGATATCTGCGCCGGTAAAAGCTTTTAAGAATGATTTTCAAATGCATCATATTTAGGAATGATTATCAACTGCGCTATACCTGCGACATCTTCGCAAAACAGGGTTCCTTCAGCTTTTTTGTTTGATTATGCGACATATTTGCAACAAATAAAAACGGGTTAATTAATTGCTTTTAATAAGAAAAACGGCGACCTTGAGGTCACCGTTTTTGCATAACAGATTTGCTTTGTTGCTTACCGCCGAGCCCTATTTCGGAGGCATGCGGGCGCCGGCGTCCAGACGGACACACTCGGCATTGATGTAGTCGCTGGAGACCATGAAGTTCACCAGGTCCGCATATTCTTCCGGCGTGCCGAAACGCTGCGGGAATTGCAGGTGCGCAGCGAGGTTCACTTTCACTTCCGGCGGCATCTGCTGATAGATCGGTGTTTCAAAGAAGCCCGGCAGGATCGTGTTCACACGAATACCTTCCTTGGCGAGATCGCGGGCCATCGGCAGGGTCATGCCATAGATACCGCCCTTCGAGGCAGAATAGGCGACCTGGCCGATCTGGCCGTCCTGTGCCGCCACCGATGCGGTGTGGATGATGACGCCGCGGCCGGAGCCGTCCAGCGGGTCCAGGCCCATCATGCCTTCAGCCGCCTTGGCTGCACACATGAAGGAACCGATGAGATTGATCGAGATGACGCGGGTGAAGCGGCCCATATCGTGTGCCGATACCTCGCCGGTGGAACCGGAACGGCGCGCGGTCTTTTCCGCTGCACCAATGCCGGCACAATTCACCAAAACACGTTCCTGGCCGTGAGCGGCGCGGGCCTTTTCAAAACCGGCATTGACGCTGTCCTCGTCGGCGACATTGACGTGACAGAACACACCACCGATTTCGCTGGCGACCTGTTCGCCGCGCTCGACGTTCATGTCAAAAATAGCGACTTTCGCGCCCTCGGCCGCCAGGCGGCGTGCCGTACCTTCGCCCAAACCGGAAGCACCGCCGGTCACGATGGCGGCGATGGAAGAGTCAAGTTTCATCGGAATTCATCCCCTCGACGTTGAATTTATCCAAGGGACATAACGCGTCGCCGGCGAAAAGAAAACGCGCGACCTGCGTCCAGGTCGCGCGTGTCGGGAAGAGGACAGACAGACTGGGAAGACTGCCTGTCCGGATGGCCGGTATTGCTCGTGAGCGTGAGCAAAACCAGGTCAGGTCTGTGCATCTCTACGCTTGAGGAAGGCACCGGGATAGGAAAGACCGCCCTCAAAGCGTTTCGACCTGACCATTTAACCACAATTTCATAGCGGGTATATGCGACACGCGGGCGCAGGGGAGAAGTGTCGCAGGCAAAATTTGGTTCGCTTTCCCCGCGCGTAATGTTAGAGGCGCCAAATCACTCGCGGTTTGAGGAGCCCTGACCATGACCTCTCCCACAGCCCTGGCCATTCATGGCGGCGCCGGCGTTCTCGGCGATCATGATTACAAGGATGTGCGTGCCCATCTTTCTGCCCTGGCGCAGCGCGGTCGCAGCATGCTGCATTCCGGCGGCCGGGCAATCGATGTCGTGACTGCTATGGTCGAGGATCTGGAAGCCTCCGGACTTTACGTGGCAGGCAAGGGCTCTTCCCCCAACGCCGCCGGCAGCTATGAGCTGGATGCTGCCATCATGGACGGCGAAAGCCGCGCGGCCGGTTCCGTCGCCACGCTGACCGGCTTTGTCAGCCCGATCCGGGTGGCCCGGGCCGTCATGGAAAAGACACCGCATGTCATGGTCGCCGGCAATGGGGCGGTAAACTTCGCCAGCCTGGGCGCGTTCGAACGCGTCGAGAGCGTGAATGATTATTATGTCCCCGCGGCCGAGCCGGACGATCGTGAGTTTCCCACCGGCACGGTCGGTGCTGTTGCCCTGGACAGCCAGGGACGCCTTGCCGCGGCCACCTCGACGGGCGGAACACTGAACAAGCTTGAAGGCAGGGTAGGCGATTGTCCGATCATCGGGTCGGGCACCTGGGCGGATGACCAGGTCGCCATTTCCTGTACCGGCCAGGGCGAGTTTTTCATGCGACTGGCAGCCGCCAAGGACCTGGCGGCTCGTATCGAGTTCGGCGGCGCCAGTGTCACCGACGCCACCCGCGCCACTGTAGATGCTGTTGGCAAGCTGGGCGGAGAAGGCGGTATCATCGCCGTGGGACGTGACGGCACGGTCGTCGATATTTTCAATTCTCCCGGCATGAAACGCGCGGTCGTCAACACCGCCGGCGAAATTCGTGTCGCGGTCGACTAGGGTTTCTCCATGCGCGGATATTTTGCCGTAGGCGCGGAAGGCATTTCCAAACCGATGAATCTCGGGGCCATCCTGCGCACCGCCCATGCTTTTGGCGCCAGCTTCGCCTTTTCGGTCAATGCCCACCACCGGGTGCGCGAGATCAATGATGCGGACACATCCAAATCCATGGACCACCTGCCCTATTACGGCTGGGACGGGCTGGATGACATGCTGTTGCCGTCCAATTGCCAACTGGTCGGCATTGAATTGACCGATGATGCCGTTGAACTCCCCAGCTTCCGCCATCCCAAATGCGCGGCCTATGTTTTCGGACGCGAGCGGGGATCCCTGACCGCAGAGATGCAGGAACGCTGTGCCCACATCGTGAAAATACCGACCAAGTTCTGCGTCAATGTCTCAGTCGCCTGCGCTGTCACGCTGTATGATCGCACGGTCTCGATGGGCGGTTATCCGGAACGCCCGCTGATGCCCGGCGGCCCGGAACTGAAATCTCCCGACAGCTGGAAGAAATTCGGTTCGCACCGATAACTTCCCGGCAATCTCCTGACGGTAAATTCCGGTTAACCCTGCCTTGAAACGGCCATGTCGATGCGCTTGTTTCGTGTCTGTTGCATTTAACCGGAGTGTCGCTGCCCATGCGCCGTCTGCTTGCTGCCGCCCTTCTTTCCCTGACCTGTTTCGCTCCGGCCGCCCTGGCCCAGGCCGATCCGCAATTTCGCGGCGAGTATACCGACTGGCGTGTTTTCACACGTCAGACCGATCAGGGCCTAGTCTGCTACGCCCTCAGCCGTCCGACCGACAGCGCGCCACGCAATCACGAACACGGCGCGGTCTATTTCATCGTCTCCAGCTGGCAGAACGGCGCGGTGACAGAACAGCCGAATATCCTGGTCGGCTATGATCTGCGCCCCACCAGCCCGCCGGAAGTGCGCATCGGCTCCAGCCGCTATTCCATGTTCACCGACGGCCAGGAAGGCTTCCTCGACCAGCTCGACGACGAACCCCGTGTCATCCGCTCCATGCGGCGCGGCTCGGTCATGCGTGTCCAGGCCACCACGAGCGATGGCGTCTCCGCGGCCTATGAGTTTTCCCTGCGCGGTGTGACGGCAGCCCTGCAGCGCGTGGATGCGCTGTGCTAGATATCATCCCCAAACGAGTGTTCTGAAACCTCACCTTTGCCATGACTTCCGAGCCGCCGGCGGGTTCAAAACCTGTACAGACTTCTTTTCCAACGCGGATGTGAACTCTGAATCTGTGATGGTCGCGAAAAACACAAACCGATCACGGTCTCCTGCATCTGCAAACACGCGTGCAGCATCCATCTTTTTCAACGAAGCGATCATCGACGCGAAGAACGCGTCTCGATATTCACTCCATCCAAACGAGTTCCCGTGTTCATCAAGCTCACTTTCTGATGTCATCTACCGCATCATTTCTTCGATAGCTGCTAAACTAGTCCGAAGTTCTCCCGGCCGGTCGAGGTTTTCTCCATCCTCCCACTCCACGCACGACCATCGATAGTACGCTGGCCCGCCGAAGGCGCGCATGAAGTTCCCTCGCCGCTCCCAAAGGGAAGCAAATTGCTCCTCGGTCATCGCGGCCGCTCCCATATGATCCAGATCCTCGCTGGCCATCAAAGCAAAAGCGTAGAATTGCTCCCCAGACCGCTCGCGAATAGCGCGAGTGAACACCGCCCCAACATCCGAGCAGACCGCTTCAACGACGCCGCCAAATGCCGGTTCAGGAAAACGGCGGTCTCGATTGTCAATTGGAATCGAATTGAACTTGAACACGCGATTTCCTCGCTGAATTAGCAATCTCGCATCGCACTATGCCAACCGCGCGCCCTCAAGCAAGCTTGGGTGGTGCTACCCCGGCGCCGACACCCAATAAATTATCGATCGTCGCGCCAGGATTAGGAATCCGGCGTATTCTGTGATAGACGCCCCGGCCTGCTGCAGAACCGAAGACGACACTCGATGAACCACGCGCTGAACATTTCCGCCGCCAACCCGAACGCCCCTCGCCTCAATGAGGGTGAGACCGCGCTGCCCACCTCGCTGGCCGGCATGACGCGCGCGCAATTGCGCGAGGCGGCAATCCAGATCGGTGTGGACGAGAAAAAGGCCAAGATGCGCGCGGAGCAGCTTTGGCGCTGGATCTATCATTACGGCGTCCAGTCCTTCGACGATATGACGAATATCTCCAAGGATCTGCGCGCCAAAATGGCGGCCGAGTTCACGCTGGCCCGGCCCAGGCTCACCGAGCGCCAGGTCTCTGTCGACGGCACACGCAAATACCTGATCGAACTGTCCCCGGGCGTGGAATGCGAGACCGTCTTCATTCCCGACGTCGCCAAGTCCGGCGCGCTTTGCGTGTCGAGCCAGGTCGGCTGTACGCTCAACTGCACCTTCTGCCACACCGGCACCCAGGCGCTGGTGCGCAATCTGACCGCCGCCGAGATCGCCGCCCAGGTGATGATCGCGCGCGATGACCTTCAGGAATGGCCGACCTCGAACGAAAACCGCAAGATCACCAATATCGTCTTCATGGGCATGGGTGAGCCGCTCTACAATCTCGACAATGTCTCGGATTCCATCGACATCATTTCCGATGGCGAAGGCATGGGCATTGGCCGCCGCCGCACGACCGTGTCGACATCGGGCGTTGTGCCCAAGATCAAGGAGCTGGGCGAGCGCACCGGCACCATGCTGGCGATCTCGCTGCACGCGACCAATGATGATCTGCGTGACGAGCTGGTCCCGCTTAACAAGAAGTACCCGCTGGCCGAGTTGATGGACGCCATCCGCCAGTATCCGGGCCTCAACAACTCCAAGCGCGTGACCTTTGAATACGTCATGCTCAAGGGTGTGAACGACAGCCTGGCCGAGGCGCGCGAGCTGGTGAAACTGCTCAAGGGCGTGCCCGCCAAGATCAACCTGATCCCGTTCAACCCGTGGCCGGACAGCCCGTATGAATGTTCTGACTGGGACCAGATCGAGGCCTTTGCCGACGTCGTAAATCGCGCCGGTTATGCCAGCCCTATCCGCACCCCGCGCGGCCGCGACATCCTCGCCGCTTGCGGACAATTGCGCTCGGAAAGCCAGAAAGTCCGCGCCAGCGAGCTGCGCAAGCAGCGCCTCGCGGGCGAAGACCAGGGCTGATCGCCCTGCGGGTCATGGACGGGATCGGCGGCTCACGCTAACCCTTCACCATGACCTCTGCCGTTCTCTATCACTGGAAACTCAAGCCCGGCCGTGACGAGGAATTCCGTCAGGCCTGGGAAGAAGGCACGCGCCAGATCCATCAACTCTGCGGATCGCACGGCGCGATCCTGCACAAGGGTGAGGACGGAACATACTGGTCCTATGCCTGCTGGCCGTCGGAACAGGCACGGCAGATGTGCTTCAACGAAACCGACTGGTTCTCGCGGGAGTGTTTCCAGCGCATGCAGGACTGCATCGAGGAACGCTTCGAGGAAACCCGTCTGGAGCTGACCAATGACCTCCTGCAGGACCGCACGCCAAAGACCGACCCTGTCATCCTGACGACGGCCCGTCTGATCCTTCGACCGATGTCGATCCACGATGCCGAGGCGCTGCTGCCAGCGCTGACGGATGACGGAAACATGCGCTTCTGGTCCAGCGCACCGATCACCACGCTGGGCGAGGCGCGCGACTACATCACCTGGAATGTGCGCGGCGCGAATATCGAGTGTTTCGCCATTACCGAACAGGCGGATACAGCTAAGGCCCTGGGCTGGATCATTCTCATGGATCGCAAGTCCGGCCAGGCCGAGATCGGTTACATTCTCTGTCCGCAGGCGCAGGGCAAGGGTTATGCCCTGGAAGCTGGCAAAGCACTGGTGCGCCACGCCTTTTCCACGCGAAAAATCCGCCGACTCTACGCCGATATCGACCCGGACAATGCGGGCTCGATCAAGCTGGTAGAGCGTCTGGGTTTCAAGTATGAAGGCCGTCTTCGGGGGGCCTGGAAAACCCATATCGGTGTTCGCGACACACTGATTTACGGCATGCTTTCACAAGACCTGGCTGCGTAGACCGGCAGACCATCCTCACATCGAATTCGCGACATTATTTCGTCGAATCTGCTCTAGACAGGCCGCCAACCGCGCAAGTCAAACAACCGAACTTTCCAGCCCAGCAAGGCTTGGTTAACCTTGTTTCGTTCAAATCGTGCCACCTGAAAACGAGATTCGATTTGACCACCAACACCGGCAACATCTCTGCTTTTGCACCGCTAATACTGATCGGCTTGGCGGTTGTGTGCACGCCGCTGCTGGGCCTCGCCGAACCGCTGCGAGGCGACCAGGTGGCTGCCATTTTCCCACCCGGCTGGTCCGAGCGGGATGTTCTCCTCGCCTCAGCACAGGCCGGACAAAATCTCGTGCGCTTCGGCGCCCTGCCCAATGTCGGCATTGTCGAATTTTCCTCCCAGGCAGACCTTGAGAGCCTACGCGCTGCCGGAGCCTTGCTCCTGCTCGACCCGCAAGTCCTCGGCGGCTGCCTGATCGGTGCCGAAGCCTCGGCACTTCCACCGTCCCAGCTCACTGGAACCGCATCATGACCCGTCTCGATACCCTGCGTGCCCAAGCGCAAAAGGCACTGACCTTCATCTCGATCGGTGTGGCTGTCGCCTACCCACTTATTGCCTTCTTCGTGGCGCCGAGCCGCGTCATTCCCGGGACGTTCCTCCTTGGCCTAGTGGCAGCGATATCCTTCCTGAGCTGGCGCACCGCTTCAAACACAGTCGCATCACGCGCGACAACTGCGGCCGCGATCATGGCCTTCCCGGCCGTGCTCGTTTACATGATGAGCGGTGCCACCTGGCAGCTTGACATGCACATGGTCTTTTTCGCTTGTCTCTCGGCGACGGCCATCATGATTGACTGGCGCGCCATCGTCGCAGCATCTGCGGTTACGGCCGTCCACCACCTCTCCTTGAACTTTGCCCTTCCCTGGGCGGTTTTCCCGGACGGGGCAGATTTCGGCCGAGTTGTCTTCCACGCCGTGGTTGTCGTCGGCCAGGCTGGCGCCCTGATCTGGATGACCTATCAGACCGCCAAGGCTCTCACCGATGCTGATGAAAGCATGAGTGAGGCGACGGAAGCCCAGACCGCAGCTGATGACGCGACCGAAGCTCAGACCAGCCTTCAGGCTGAAGCCGAGAATCGCCGCGCCGCGATCGCCAAGATCGCTGGTGATTTCGAGCAGGCCCTGCGTGTCGTGGTGACCTCCGTTTCCGGTGCGTCCTCCCAGGTCGCCGGCCTCGCGGACCAACTCAATGGCGACGCGCGCGCAACACGTTCCGGCGCGGAAAGCGCGTCCACGCAAGCGTCCAACACCAATTCCGACGTCCAGTCCGTAGCGGCTGCCGCACAGGAACTCTCCGCCTCCATCGCCGAGGTGGCACGCATCCTTGAAAACTCGGACGAAGTCTCCGAGCGGGCGGTCACCGAGGCAGAAGGCGCCGGTCGCTCCATCGACGAGCTTCAGTCTGCCGCACGCGAGATCGAGGAGATCATGGAAATGGTCGCCGGAGTCGCTGAACAGACCAATCTGCTCGCGCTCAACGCGACCATTGAGGCGGCTCGCGCCGGTGAAGCGGGCAAGGGCTTCGCTGTTGTAGCCTCGGAAGTGAAGGCTCTGGCGGAACAGACCACACGCGCGTCTAACGACATTGCCGGCCGGATCGACGCCATGCGTGGCGCGTCCGGTGGTGCAGCCAGCGCGCTAGGCCGCATTTCCGAAATCATCGACGAGATCCGCTCCGCATCCGGCAGCGTACGTGATGCTTTCTCCCAACAGGACAATGCCACCCGTGAAATCGCCCAGCTTGCCGAACAGGCTGCCAGTGCCACCGCGAATGTCACGCGCGACATGGATGAGGTAAACGAGGCGGCATCCCGAGCCAGTACTGCTGCCGAAGAGTTCGCGGGCGCGTCCTCCGCTCTGAGCGAAAACGCTTCCAAGCTCGATGAGGAACTCGACTCCTTCAAGGCTGCGCTTGACGCCGCCTAGGCCTGAACATCACCAGAATCAAAAAAAGGGGCGGCTCGACGGGCCGCCCCTTTTTCGTGCCCCTATTCCGGCTTGCGGAAAAGATAGACGAACCTGTCCGTATTGCGCCGGATATTTGGCGCGAAGACCGAAATGTCGCGCGGATCTTCCGGGTTGGCGAGCATGTCGCTCTCGGAAACAAACTCGAAGCCGGCCGCCATTACTTCCTGCATGACGACTGCAGATTCGATACGGTGCAGGGTCTGGACCGCATCAAGACCGCTGCCCTCGACCGCATGGTGATCAACAACAAGAAAAACTCCACCCGGTGCCAACGCATTGAAAATCGCCTGGTTCATCGCCGCGCGGTCCGTCCCGTCATATCCAGTGTCATGATAGAAGAGCACCATGAAAACTGCGTCGAGTGGACGGTCAAAACCGGTGCCGAAATCCTCCAGATCATCAGCATGATGCGAGAGGTTGGCGCGACGGCGGGCCATGGCATTCATGGCTTCGTTGGCGTCACCATATTGCTCGGCAACCCAGCTGGGATTAAATGAGTAAACACGCCCCATATCACCGACCGCCGTCGACAGGATGCGGGAATAATAGCCTCCACCCGGGACGATATCCGCGACGACCCAGCCCCGCTGCACGCCTGCAAAATCCAGAAGCTCCGCCGGATGACGATTAACGTCGAGCACGCGGTCCTCGTCCGGCCTCTGCTCGTCGTCGACCGCCTCCATGATCGTGTCCCAGCGCGTCTGGGGCGCATCGCTGACCACCTGCTGGTCCTCCGCCTGGTCGCTTCCCCCACTGCAGGCTGCCAGCATGAGTGTTGCCGCACTCAACCAATAAACAGGCTTCATTGATTTCCCCATTTGCTCCCTGTCGAATACTTGCAACAGAAATACTTTACGCTTCCAGTCACGAACCCGTGACACCCCCGCGGGTATTTTACCTTTGGTTTGGACTTGAGCGCGATTCTCTTCCCGACCCGATACTGATTCGTACCGGGGGGGCCGGGGAGGCCGTACAATGCAAATCATACTTCTGCTCTCGGCGCTTCTGGCGCTCGGAGCGGCTTATCACTACCGTGCGGAGTGCCGGCGCGCTTAAGCGCCGGCCTCCTTTCTTCCCGCTTGCACTTCCGCGAACAGGCGTCATTCTCCTCGCCAGACGAGGAGATCCGCATGTTGCTAAACACATCCACCTGGCCGGAAGTTGAAGCCTATCTGGAACGCTGCAAGGGCATCATCATCCCCATCGGCTCATTCGAACAGCACGGCCCCAATGGCCTGGTGGGAACGGATGCGATCTGTCCCGAAATCATCGCTCATGAAGCCGGCCAGGAATCCGGCTTTCTCGTCGGCCCGACCTTCAATGTCGGCATTGCCCAGCATCACCTGGCCTTTCCGGGTTCGATGACGCTGCGACCCTCGACCATGATCGCGGCCATGAATGACTGGATCGCCTCGCTGGTCCGACACGGCTTTGACCGCATCTATTTCTTCAACGGGCATGGCGGAAACATCACCACGGTCAATGCCGCCTTCGCCGAGTACTACGCGAACTATTCGCTCGATGACGCCCCTTGCCCGGTCCGGCTGGCGCAGCAGAACTGGTGGGAATTGCCGGGCGTCATGGCGACCTGCAAGAAGCTCTTCCCGGTCGGCGAAGGGGCACACGCCACCGCCTCGGAGGTCTCGGTAACGCAATACGCCTATCCCGACGCCATCAAACGGGTAGAGATGGACCCGAAAATCGCACCGAACGGCCGCTTCACCGACGCAGCCGACTACCGGGCAACCTTCCCCGACGGCCGCATCGCCTCTGACCCGTCTCAGGCAACGCCGGAAGCGGGCGCGGAAATCGTCTCGATCGCCAAACAGGCGCTGATTGCCGAGCTCTCCATCTTCTTCGAGACCAAGCTGGAAGCGGCCGCGGAGTAGCAAGCGTGATCCTCTACCTCCTCACTGCCCTCACCCTGACCGTCCAGGACGATGCCTGGGCGCGCCTGCCCGAGCCAGTCACCAACAACGCCGTCGCGGGGGTGGAACTGGACGGTCAGTTGATGGCCTATTCCTTTGCCGGCCTGCACGAAGGCAAGACCTGGCGCGATGTTACAGCGGATGCCTATGCCTGCAATCTCACGGTCCGGACGTGCCGCGAGATCGACGGCCTTCCTGACGGGATTGGCCGCCTCGCATCCGTCGCGGTGACCGTGCGCGGACAGATCTATATTTTCGGCGGCTACACGGTAGCCGAGGATCATTCCGAGCGCTCGACGCCGGAGGTCTGGCGTTTCGACCCGGCCAGCGAGACCTACACCCATATCACCGACATCCCGGTTCCGGTCGATGACACTGTCGCCCTGGTGCACCAGGATCGCTACATCTACCTCGTCAGCGGCTGGCACGACACGGACAATGTCGACCTCGTCCAGGTCTATGACGTCGAGGAAGATCGCTGGTTCGAAGCGACACCTTTTCCTGGCGCACCAGTGTTCGGGCATGCGGGGGCTCTGCTCGGACAGGATTCGCGATTTCAGGCGCAGATGCTGGTTTGCGGCGGCACCGCGGTGTTTCCACCTGAATCCGACGGCGCCCGTCGGTCTTTCCGGGCCATTTCAGACTGCTGGGCCGGCGTCATTGTCGATGCCCCCGAGGTCATTCAGTGGGGCAATGTCGGTGAGCTGCCCGGCGGCCCGTTTTACCGAGGGGCAGCAACAACATTTGAAACGCATTTCGTTTCATTCTGGGCTGGGACAGACAACGCCTTTAACTTCAATGGCATCGGATACAATCAGGCGCCAAGTGAACCACGCGCAGACGCGCAAGGCGGGCTATTCCGGAACGCGTTTGAGGGCTCTTGTCGGGAGTGGACGAACGCAAGCCCAGTCGTATGGCGCGCGCCTCGATGGACAACGATGCCGACGGCCCCAGCGATCATGGACATCCGGGGAATCATCGCCTTTGACCCGCAAAATGCGTTCATCCTCGGTGGCATGATGCAAGGTCAAGTCGTCACGGATGGCGTGACGAAACTGCCGACCCTTGACGATCTTGATACGATTATCATCTCAGGGTGCCACTAACCCCGACACAAAACATTCATTTCACGCGCAAATCGCGAGCCGCTATAGGTCCGCAAGCTGAAAATTCGGAGTGAACCGAAATGAAAATCTGGCTCGTCAGTCCTGTTTTGCTTGCACTCGCCGCGTGTTCGGGCGCAGAGGAAACTGTTCGCCCGACCGAGGTTGAAGAAGTAGCGGCTTCCGGTCCCTACACCGCGGAAGCTCCGGCGACGACGGCGGCCTGTTTCCACGAGACGGATCGCGCCGCCCAGCTGCTGGATGGCCAGGCCCTGCTCGAGCGCGGCCCCGCCGCCATCGTGCACATTTCCTATAATCTGGATGGTCGCCAGGCCAATTACGCCTTCAACCTGGTGGAAATGGACCAGGCCCTTGTCGCCCGTACTGAAGCGGCTTCAGCCAGCTTTTTCCGGGCTGCGGGCAATGTGTTCGATATCACCACCGACGCGGTGATCTATGACCGCGAGCGTGACGGATCCTTCTGCACGGTCACCAATGTCGCGGACATCGCCGGGCCGCTTGCCAGCGAGGCGGATGCGATCGCCGAGGCCATCGTTGCGGCCAACTAGGCTAGCGTACGACTATCTCGCCATTGACGACATCAACGGGCACAGCAGTCAATTCATCGCCGGCGGCCGGACCACCTGTGCAGGCTCCGGACTTCACATCGAAACTAGCGCCATGCACGGGGCAGACGATATTCTGTCCCTGGTGAACAAGAACCCGCCCGTTCGGCATGCCCAGCGGAAGGCCCGCATGCGGGCAGAGATTTCGCCAGGCGAAAGCTTCTTCCCCGGAGCGCACAACGAATGTGCCGCCCGGTCCGCCATGCATGACCTGGCCCTTGCCGTCTTCCAGCTCGTCAAGACGTCCGAGAACCGTTCCCGGCGCCGGCGCCGAACTCACAGCGGTACGCCTTCCGGCGGATTGATCACCCAGCGGAAGGGTGCCGCCTCAACGCTCTCGAACACGCCTGCAAGCGCATAGGGGTCATTGGCCAGCCAGGTATCCAGCTCGGCGCGATCCGCCATTTCCACGATCAGCAAAGACCCAGCAGGCTTGTCCGACCCATCCAGCCAGGGGCCTGCGGCTTTCACGCTCTCACCCGCATCACGCAGCCATTGCAAATGGGCTTCACGATTGGCCATGCGCAGATCCAGCGCATTTTCACGGTCACGGGTGTGAACAATGAACAACATCAGGCGGTCTCCAGGGTGAAGGGACGGGCCAGCAGGGCCTCGATAGCCTCCTCGACGCTGACATCGCCCTTGAGAATGGTGTCGACAGCTTCACAGATCGGCATTTCGATACCGTGACGTTTTGCCAGTGCCACAACGGCCGGTGCACTGGCCACACCTTCGGTAACAGCCTTGCGCGATGAGAGAATATCATCGAGATGCATGCCGCGCCCCAGCGCCAATCCGCAAGACATGTTGCGTGATTGCGGCGAGGAACAGGTCAGCACCAGATCGCCCAGACCACACAGGCCGGACAGGGTCTCGCGCTGCGCTCCGAGCGCCAGGGCGAGACGTGTCATCTCGGCGAACCCGCGAGAGATGAGGGCCGCGTGAGCCGACTTGCCCAGGCCACGTCCCTCGGAAATACCGCAAGCAATCGCCAGCACATTCTTGACCGCGCCACCAATCTCCGCGCCGACAAGGTCATTGGCCAGATAGGGACGGAAACGGGTCGTTCCCAGCGCCTCGACCAGGTCGGCACCGATCGCCTCGTCCGCGCAGGCCAGGGTCACCGCGGTCGGCAGGCCCTTGGCCGTGTCGATGGCGAAACTCGGACCGGACAGTACGGCCGGCACTGCGCCCGGAATGGTCTCGGAGAGCACATCGGTCATCATCGACAGGCTGGATTGCTCGATACCCTTGGCGCAGAGCGCGATCGGGACGCCGGGCTGGGCATAGGGCAGGAAGCTCTCCAGAACGCGGCGCAAATGCTGTGCGGGGGCAACGGCCAGGATGGCGTCGCAGGCGTCCAGCTCCGACATCGCCGTCGTGGCCATGATGGATTTTTCCAGCGCCACATCCGGCAGGTAGATCGTGTTCTCGTGTTTGTTGTTGATCGCGTCGGCAACGTCCTGTTCGAAAGACCAGAGGGTCACTGATCGTCCGGCCGAAGCAGCGGTCTGGGCCAGGGCCGTGCCCCAGGCGCCGGCGCCGATCACACCGATAGACTGATAATTGCTCATGCCTTGGGTCCTTTTCGTCCGGATCCGATCACGGGTGCCAGCTTGGCCGAGCTTTCGTCCAATGGCCAGCGTGCGCGTGCGGGCGCGTTCAGCTCATCCACATCTCCGACAGCGAGATGCTCCAGCCCGGCCAGGGCAATCATGGCTGCATTGTCCGTGCACCAGCGCATCGGCGGCGCCTTGAGTTCAAAGCCGTGATCCGCAGCCGCCTGGTCCAGCGTTGACCGCACCGTCTTGTTGGCCGCCACGCCGCCGGCAACGATAAAAGCGGGAGCCTGCTCGTCCTGAAAACGCTCGCGGAACATGGCCATGGCGCGTGCGGACCGGCTGGCCAGGGATCTTGCGATGGCCTGCTGCACACAGGCCGCAAGGTCAGCCTTGTCCTGCTCGGACGGCGCTTCGAGTCCGTCCCAGATCTGTCGTGCGGCGGTTTTCAAACCGGCAAAGGAGAAGTCACAGCCCGGCTTGCCCTTTAGCGGCGTGGGCAGCGCGAAACGCGTTGCATCACCGGTGACGGCACTACGCTCCAGAGCGGGTCCGCCGGGAAAACCCAGCCCCATCACCTTGGCTGTCTTGTCGAAGGCTTCACCCGCCGCATCGTCCAGCGTGGACCCGAGACGGCTGTACTTCCCGATCCCCTCGGCGATCAGCAATTGTGTGTGTCCGCCAGAGACCAGCAAGAGCAGGTAGGGAAACGTCACATCTTCCGAGAGACGCGGCGAAAGCGCGTGGCCTTCAAGATGATTGACCGCGATTAACGGCTTGCCGGATCCCAGTGCCAACCCCTTGGCTGTCATCAAGGCCGCCATCACACCACCGATCAGTCCCGGCCCCGCTGTCGCGGCAATGCCGTCAATCTCGTCCAGGGTCAGACCGGCTTCCTTCAGCGCGGCAGCAACCAGACCGTCCATCGCCTCGGCATGGGCCCGCGCGGCAATCTCCGGAACCACGCCGCCATAGGGCGCATGCGCCTCCATCTGACCGAGCACGAGATCGGCCAGAACCTCCGTCTCGCCCGAGGCGGATCGACGCAGGATAGCCGCTGCAGTCTCGTCACAGCTGGATTCCATTCCGAGAACGGTGAGCGCGCGCGCTTGCGCTTCGGGTGAAGTGGGGGATAAGTCCATAATCTGTTCGATAACCTCCTGACCGGAAAGCTGCAACGTGTCTGCACTGTCCTCCCCCCTGCCGATCGCAACCCGCAAATCCCCGCTCGCCCTCGCTCAGGCCCTGGAAGTCCAGGCCTTGCTGGCAGCAGCCCATGGGATCGCAGAGGTCGACAAGGAGGCGGCCTTCCCGATCCTCGGCCTCGTTTCCACTGGCGACAAGATCCAAGATCGCACCCTGCTTGAAGCCGGCGGCAAGGGACTGTTCACCAAGGAAATCGACGAAGCCCAGCTGGAGGGCCGCGCTGCCTTTGCCGTTCACTCGATGAAGGACGTGCCCACGACCCTGCCTGCGGGTCTGGAACTGGGAGCGATCCTGGAACGCGAGGATCCACGCGATGTGCTGATTTCTTCGGGCGGCGAGACCCGGCTGGAAGATCTGCCGGAAGGATGTGTCTTCGGCACCGCCAGCCTGCGACGCCAGTCGCAATTGCTGAACCTGCGCCCGGACATCAAGGTCATCCCCCTGCGCGGCAATGTCGGTACACGCCTTTCCAAACTGGCCGCAGGCGAGGCCCACGCGACCTTCCTGGCCAAGGCCGGTCTCAATCGGTTGGGCCACCAGTTGGAAAACGCCTCTCCGATTGATCCTTCCACAATGCTGCCGGCGGCAGCCCAGGGCGCTGTCGGCGTCACCATCCGCAGCGGTGACGATAACGCCCGCGCCTTGCTGGAACCGCTGCACCACGCACCCACAGCACTCGCCATCACGGCCGAGCGCGGCTTCCTGGCAGAGCTGGACGGCTCCTGTCGCACACCGATTGCCGCCCACGTTAATAAGGTATCAATGGACTTCACCGCGGAAGTTTTGACTCCTGACGGTCAGATGAAGTGGCGTGAGTCGAGATCCGTGGACATGTCGGGATTGTCTTTGTCAGACGCCGATCAGCTTGGTCGGGAACTGGGATCGATCGTAAAATCAGCAGCAGGCGAGCACCTTTCCAGGGTGTTCCTCACCACATGACGGTGATCGTCACCCGAGGCTGGCCGGGCGCGGAACAGACTGCGACCGGACTGCGAGCCATGGGCATCGATCCGATCATCTGTCCTGTGCTGGACGTGAATTTCCGCGCCACGATTGATGTCGACCTGAGCGACGTGCAGGCCCTGGCTTTCACCAGCGCCAATGGCGTTCGCGCCTGGGGGCCACGCCGCCCCGAGCGCGACATACCGGTTTTTTTGCGTGGGCAACAGCACCGCCCGTGTCGCCCGGGATATCGGCTTTACCAAGGTCTATTCGGCCAATGGCGATGTGAAGAAACTGGGCGCGCTCCTCAAGCGCAAGCTCAAGCCGAAAAAGGGCTCCATCCTGCATATGCGCGGCATTCATGCCGCTGGCAATCTGGCCGGTGACCTGCGCGAGGCCGGTTTCACCGCTCGCGAGTCCATTGGCTATGGCACTGTACCCGTCGATGCGCTGAGCGAAGAGGCGATCGCCGCCATCGTCTCCGGCTCTCCTGTCCAGGTGCTGGTACATTCCGGTCGTGGCGCCAAGGCCTTCCTCGACCTGGCCCGCCGCTTCGGCCTGCACCACTGGCTGGGCACGGTCAGCGTCTATGGCATGTCCCGAAATGCGCTGAAACCGCTGGAAAACGCCGGTTTCGCCGACCTCATCCCGGCTTCCAGTCCCACAGAAGAGGATTTGTTAGAGACCCTGCGACAACCCATGGATCTGGCATCCCTGAGCAACGCGTCCTAGGGTATTCGGGTCTCAACCCGAATCACGGCCCGTCATGTCCGACTCCAGTATCGATCCGGAACCGCTCGACGCAGAGTTCGAGCCCGCTGACAGCTCCGAGGAATTGCCGCCTGATATCCAGGCCGCATCCCGCATGGGCGCCAGCCTCATCACCTTTGCCCTCGCCAGTCTGACCGGTGGTGCGCTGGGCTTTGCCGCGGTGCAGTTCTTCCCGGGCCAGGGCGACAGCACCGATCCCGGGGCCAGCGAGCGCGCCACGATGACCCAGTCCATGACCGGACTGGAAACTCGCCTGGCCGCGATGGAAGCAGAAGACCCGGCCGCTGACGCGCGCACCGCTGCGCAGTCGGCAGTCGCTTCGCTGGAAAACCGCATCAGCGAGCTGGAAGCCCGCCCGCAAGCAACGGGCGATGGAAACACGGCCGATCTCTCCGGCATCGAAAGCCGCCTGACCTCACTGGAAGCCCGTCCGGTCCCGACCGGAGATGGCGAAGTCGCTGCCTTCGACCCGTCCGGCCTGATCGCCCGCATCGAGGCCCTGGAAGCCGGACAGGCAGAGCTGGGTCAATCAACACAAACCGCGCTGGACCAGGCGAATCTCGCCAGCCAGGCGGCGATCGATCCGTCACTTCTGCAAAACCTGGCCAACCGCATCACAGCGCTGGAAAACGCGCCGGCCGCACAGCCAGCAACTGATCACACGGCACAGATCCAGGCCCTCAACAACCGTATCGCTGCCCTGGAAACCGAGCTGGCGGACGCACGCTCAGCAGTCGCCGCCGCCCAGACCACCGCCGACGGCGCCCTGGCCGCCGCGGAACGGGAGCCGGAGGTCGACACAGAGGCCGAACGCATTCTCGCCGCACGCGCGATCGCCCTAACAGCCCTCCGGGATGCCGCAGCCACCGGGGGGGCGTTCGAGGCCGAGCGCGCGGCCATTGCCCGCCTTTGGCGCGGCAATACCGATTTGGCCGCGCTGGCAAGTTACTCTCGTGCCGGCGCACCGACACTCGATGACCTGCGCACGACCTACCCAGGCCAAGAGATCCGTGCCGCAGCTGGCAGCGGCCAGCGGCTTTGGGGCTTGCTCCAGGTTCAGCGTGTTGATGCAGACAGCGCGGACCGCGATCCGCTGGCGGTGACATCACTAGCCGAGGCCGCTCTCAATGACCGCGAGTTGGCCGATGCTGTCACGCTGACCGAACAACTCGAAGGTGACGCTCTTGAAGCTGCCCGGGAATGGCTGTTGGGTGCACGCGCCCGTCTTGAAACTGATGCCCGTCTGGAAACGGTTCGCCAGAACCTAGCCGAGACCGCCGCGGAACTGGGGACTGATCCGTCATGATACGACTGATACTTGCTGTCGCTGCCGCCATCCTCGCCGCCGCTGCCGGCGCGTTTTTCGCGCTCAATCCGGGCACTGCGACTTTCGAATTCCTAGGTTGGCGTGCCGAGCTGCCCTTTGTGGTCGCCGCTGGCGGACTGATCCTGTTTGCCTTCCTGTTCCTTGTCCTCTGGTGGGGCATCTATCTAGCCTGGACATCGCCTGACAAAATGAAAGCCTTCCTCTCCCGTCGTCGGCGCGAGCAGGGCTATGACGCGCTTGAAAAAGCCCTCATCGCCTCCGCAGCCGGGGATGGCGAAGCCGCCGTGCGTCAGGCCGCGCGCGCTGACGCACTGCTCGAACGTCCGGCCCTGTCGCGCCTCCTGGCCGCGCGTGCCGCTGAGGCTGCCGGCAATCTGGAAGGCGCTGAAGCCCACTACGAAGCCCTGCTGGAAGACAAGCGCACCCAGGTCGTCGCCCATCGCGGCCTGGCCCAGCTGGCGCATGAACGCGGTGACCAGCAGACGACCGAGGAACATGCCAAGGACGCCTTCGCCAAGGCCAAGGGCGCACGCTGGGCCTTCGAGGCCCTGCTGGACAGCCAGATTGCCCAGGGGCGCTGGGAGGCAGCGCTGGACACGCTGAATGAAGGCGAACGCCGCAAGCAATTGCCGCTGGACCAGATCCAGCGCCGGCGCGCCGTCATCATGACTGCTGCCGCCATGAGCCTGGAAGAGGAACAAGCTGACCGCGCGCGCGACCTCGCCGAGGCGGCCACGAAGGCAGCGCCCGGTTTCGCACCGGCCGCAACGCTGGCCTCCCGGCTCCTCGCCCAGAGCCGTCGACACAAGAAGGCCTCTGACGTTCTCGAAACAGCCTGGCAGGCCGCCCCCCACCCGGTCCTGGCCCGCTCCTACAAGGATTTGCGCAAGTCCGACACGCCGACCAAACGCCTGGAACGCCTGAAGGCTCTGGTCGAGCTGGCGCCGGAACACCGCGAAAGCCAGCTGCTGAAGGCCCAGATCGCGCTGGATGAAGGCGAGAGCGCTGTCGCCGAGCGCATTCTCCTGCCGCTGCTGGAAGAGACCACGCCCAGCGCCCGCGTCTGTGCCATGGTCGCCCGGCTTTACCGCCTGCAGGACCGCGACGAGGATGCCCGCCGCTGGATGACCCGTGCCGCCAATGCCTCGGTGGAAGCCGACTGGACGGATATGGACGAGGAAGGCCGCCCCTTCCCCTACACGTCCGACGACTGGAAGCGCATGGTCTATGTCTATGGCGATGAAGCTCGCCTGATCCATCCGCGCCACGAACGTTATGAAGGCGCGGCCGACGCGGTTCCGGAAACCGCGCTGCTGGAAGCTCCGCGCCCGAAACCGGTCACAGGTGGTGTCACACCAGGCACGGGGACGGCGTTCTACGACGCCCCGCGCCAGCCCGATGATCCGGGTGTGGGCGAGGCTGAGAGCGAAGGTCCTGATGATGAGGGCCGAGCCGCATGAGCCGCCTGTTGATTGCGATCACCGGCGGGTCGGCCTCCGGTAAGTCCCGCCTGTCCACCGCGCTGGCTGAACATTTCAACCAGCACGACGCCCAGATCCTCGCCGAGGATGATTATTATATCGACGCTGGCGACATTCCCGGCTTTGACGAACGCGCGTTCAATTTCGACGAACCGGCGGCCAAGGATCACGGCCTGCTGGCCGCACATCTGGGCGCGCTGAAACAGGGCGCGTCTGTCGATATCCCGCAATACGACTTTGCCACCCATCGCCGTCGTCCGCAGAACCAGACCTTTGCACCGGGCCGCATCCTGATCGTCGAAGGCATGCACATCCTGGCGAGCGACCAGCTGCGCAGCCGGTTCGATTTCTCGGTCTATGTCTCCGCAGGCGATGACATTCGCCTGGACCGCCGCATCACCCGTGATGTAGCCGAACGCTCGCGCACCGAGGAGTTCGCACGCTTCCAGTTCGAAACACATGTCCGCCCCATGCACGACCTGCATGTCGAACCGCAAAAACCCCATGCAGACATGGTCATCCGCAATACGGGCGAGCTGAGTTTCGGTGAAATGGTCGACATGGTCTGCGCGCGACTGCCAGCGCTCTGACAGCCTTCCGGATCAGTGGTTGATTTGCCGGGATGAACGGTGCTGACAGGCCGGTCGATCAGGTGTCTAATCGCATCATGCGTGCTCAGACCCAAATGGCGCCAGCCACCCGCCCATCCCTGATCGGTCACCTGTCCCGGATCCCCAACCGGGTCTGGGTTTCCATTCTTGTTGTCATGCTGATTGGCCTGGGCGAACCGCTCTACGCCAAGGCGCGTTAAGCGGCGCGGGAAGACCTCGACTTCATCACCGTGACCCTGGCCGGATGGGGCGAGGTGATGATGGGCTTCTATTTTGCCGTCATGATCGTCGCCATGCAGGAGAGCTGGCGCGCCTTCTGGCTGAAACGCTGGCCGTATGGAACCCATGACGCCACTCGCCAGATCGTGATCTTTGCCGGCTCGGTCGTGTACGGCGCGCTTGGCTCGGCCGCCTTCGTCGCCTTCTTCGGCCTTGTGGTTTATAATTTCGGCTTCAACCTGTCCTTTGCCATCGACCAGACCTTTACCGCCATCCTGATCCCGATCGCGATCTCGGGCATTTCGGAGAGTTTCGGTTTCCGCTCGGCCTATACCGACGAGCGGCTTGCCCGCGAAGAAGCCGGACGCGCTGCCGCGGAAGCGCGTTATGACGCCCTGAAAAACCGTCTCGCCCCGCACTTCCTCTTCAACAGCCTGGGCGCCCTCGCCCAGACCGCAGTGGAACGGCCGCAAGCGGTGGAGCGCTTTGTCCGCTCCCTTTCGGATATCTATCGTTATGTCCTGCAGACCGAAGGCCGGGAGCGCGCCAGCCTGAAAGAGGACTGGAAAGCGGCGTCTGCCTTCCTCAAGGTCTAGGCCCAGCGCCGACCGGACACGTTCAATCTGAGCGTCGAGATTGCTGACGAGGTAATGGATCGCGAACTCATTCCCATGAGCCTTCTCACCCTGGTCGAGAACGCGCTCAAACATAATGTCGCGACCCGCAATGCGCCGCTGGACATCCGTATCAGCGCCGATGAAAGCGGTATCACCATCACTAACCCGGTGAGACCTGTATTGAGCGTGGAATCAAGCGGGATCGGGCTGAGCAATCTCAGCTCCCGGTTCGGGCTCGCCGGTGCCGGCACGGTCGTTGTGAGCAACACGGATGACGTGTTCACCGTGACCCTGCCCTGGCTGCCGGAGCGCGCCGCATGAATATCCTCATCGTCGAGGACGAATACCCCGCTGCCGAACGCCTGATGAGACGCCTGCAAAACGTGCGACCGGATCACACCGTACTGGGCGTGGTCGAAGGCGTCGCCGAGGCCGATGCCTGGTTTCGCGACAATCCTCCGCCTGACCTCGTGTTTTTCGACATCCGCCTTGCCGATGGCACCTGTTTCGACCTGTTTGAAATCCGCGAGATTCCCTGCCCGGCAATTTTCTGCACGGCGCATGACGAATACGCGCTCGAAGCCTTCCGTTCCAACGGCATCGCCTATCTGCTCAAACCCGTCGACGAGACCGATCTCGCCGCAGCTTTCGACAAGCTCGACCGCCTGCGCGGTCCCTCCGCAGAGGAACAGAAACAGGCCGTCCGCAAGGCCGGGCTGGGTGATAGCTACAAGACACGCCTGCTGATCTCGACCGGCAATCGCCTGCGTCCCGTTCCGATCAGGGAAATCGCCTGTTTCCAGGCCCGCGACAAGGGCGTCCTTGCGCATCTCAATTCCGGTGAGAGCTATTTTGTCGACTTCACCCTCAACGAGCTGGAAGACGCGCTCAACCCCCAGGATTTTTTCCGCATCAGCCGCGCTCTCCTGCCCAATATCGCCGCCATCGACCAGGCCGACCGCAGCGGCGGCCACTGGCAGGTCCGCCTGAAAACCCTCGACGGAGAACACACTGTGAGCCGCCAGCGCGTCAGCGATTTCAAGCGCTGGTTCTCACGCTGAACTAGGACTTGCGAAATCACGCTTTCACGGTTAGTTTCCGCCGCCTCGCGACCGGAAACGTGCGCGAGACATGGGTGGTAGGCCGCTTTAGCTCAGCTGGTAGAGCAACGCATTCGTAATGCGTAGGTCGCGTGTTCAAGTCACGCAAGCGGCACCATTCTTCTTTCCTTGCTCCCGCTGCGCCCGAACCCGAGTTTGAACCTGTCGCCGGTGTTGGGTTCGCGCTCACATGAAGCGCGCTCAGGGCTGTTGGCGAGGCGTATTGGGCGGATAGCGGCCTTGCTCCCGATACGCCCGAACCGGACCCGTCTTAGGTCGGGGCCAGGCCGTATTTCATGCTGATCAGGATTATGCTCGTGACCTGCGTGATCGTGTGCATGATGACGTTGAGCAGCAATACGACTGCCGCGATCAGGGCGGAGCGCACCAGCCGACTCGTGGGACCGGATCCGGCCCTGGCTCCACGGTGAACGGTTAAAGCGTCGACCAGGAAGGCGATCAACCCGACCATGGCACCGAAGATAATCGCCCATTCGGCTGGCATGCCGACAAGCTTTGCCCCGGGCATGATAATCAACATCAGCGAGGCACTCGGCACCATCATCGCGAAACCATAACGCACCCGCAGACTAAAAGTCGTTTCGCCTCCCCACAGATTGAACAAGGGCAGGATCAACAGGAAGGTGAGCAATTGAACGATCGGGAAGGCGGTGAAGATCCAAACGGTGGCCTCCTCGCCGAGAGCCTGGAAGGTCAGTTCGGGAGGCAAGGCCAGCCCGGCATCCTGAAACCCGTCGGCATACGCCAGAACGATTGGGGAATCAGCGCTGAGTGAAATCACCTGCAACAGGGATGACAGGGCGATCAGCGACAACCAGAGACGCACTGACGGTGTGTACTGGTCCTGCCAGTCTGTCTGCTCGGCGGCTTCGAAGTAACGCGCAGGTTGTGCCCACAGTGCCGCGATCGACCGAAGGCCACGAATGTTCAGGCTGAACAAGTCCCCGGCCAGATCATCAAAGTCGACGCTTTTGCTCATTTCGCTCGCCCCCTCCCCGGATGCGTTCTCCGAGTGGTAAGCCATGCCGTCACTTTGGTCCATCAACACACCATCGTGATCCTCGGCAAATCAGCCTAGAGAGTTGAACCGGGCTCGCGCCTTCCTAGGTATGGCGTCGAAAGCAATGGGGATCTGTCGTGAACGATACCACCTATACACCGCCGAAAGTCTGGACCTGGGACGCTGAGAGCGGTGGCAATTTTGCCAATATCAACCGCCCAATCGCCGGCTCCACGCACGAAAAAGCGTTGCCGGTCGGCGAGCATCCGTTCCAGCTCTACTCGCTGGCCACGCCCAATGGCGTGAAAGTCACCATCCTGTTCGAGGAATTGCTCGAACAGGGCATCACCGAAGCGGAATACGATGCCTGGCTGATCCGGATCACCGAGGGCGACCAGTTCTCCAGTGGTTTTGTCGGCGTCAACCCGAACTCCAAGATCCCGGCCCTGGTCGACCGCTCGGGCGAGACCGAGGTGAACATCTTCGAGTCCGGCTCCATGCTGGTGCACCTGGCCGAGAAATTCGGCAAATTCCTGCCGGCCTCCGGCCCGGAGCGCACGGAAGTCATGAACTGGCTGTTCTGGCAGATGGGGTCCGCGCCTTTTCTCGGCGGCGGATTCGGGCATTTCTATGCCTATGCACCGGAAAAATTCGAGTATCCGATCAACCGCTACGCCATGGAAGTCAAACGCCAGCTCGATGTGCTCGACCGCACCCTGGCGAACCGGAAATTCATCGCGGGTGACGAATACTCCATCGCCGACATGGCCATCTGGCCCTGGTATGGCGCCCTGGTGCGCGGCGTGCTCTACAGCGCTGCCGAATTCCTCTCGGTCGACGAATACAAGAACGTCAAACGATGGGCCGACGAGATCGCGGCACGTCCGGCCGTCAAGCGCGGTATCCGGGTCAACAAGTCCTGGGGCGATGAGGACACGCAAATGCACGAACGACACAGCGCCGCTGATTTCGACTAGCAGCGCATTCGGAACCAGGCGCAGTTCACAAATTAGAAAGGCCGGACAGCAGGAGCTGCCCGGCCTTTTAACCTCTGAGGAACGCTCTTAGCCGAACCACTCCATCAGCGCGCGGAAACGGCTTGCATCGGCGCCTTCGGCACCTTCCGCAGCCGCCGACAGCGAGCTCAACAGATCATCGCCAGCAGAGCCGGCATTGACGGCGCTGCGCACGGTATCGGCCATGGCATCAGTCATGGCACCGGAACGGGTCAGCTGGTCGACATAGGCAAGCGCCACAACCGGTTCGTCAGGCCATTCGAAACGCATCTGTGTCTGCGTATTGGCTTCGTCGAAACGGATGAGATTGGCCGCGGCCAGCTCGTTCTCGGAGATGTATTCACTCGGCAGGAGACGGAAGATGTCCAGGCCGCGCACGATCTCCGGCGCATAGACCAGCCCATTGTGCCAGTAGGCTGCCCAGTTGCCGCCCAGGAAGAGCTGTTCAGAATCCAGCGGACCTCGATCGAAGAAGGCGATCTCGAACGGGTTGTTGCTGTCGGTGAAATCAATCACCGAGATACCGCCTGAATACCAGCCCTGGACGATGATATCGCGTCCAGGGACCGGAACCAGGGAACCATTGTGGGCGACACAGTTCTCGACCGCGGACTGGGTGTTCGGGATCTTGAAGATCGCCCGCCCTTCCAGACCGTTTTCGGTGATGTCGGCGATGATATTGGCGCCCCAGGTTTCCGGGTCCTCGGCACGGCAACGTGCACCGAGACCGCCGCCCCACTCGTCGGTGAAGAGGATCTTGTTGGCGTCGTTGTTGAAGATCGCCGCATGCCAATAGGCCATGTTCGGATCGGACATCTCGCTGATACGCGCCGGATTGGCCGGATCGGAAATGTCGAGCAGGATGCCGTTGCCGCTACACGCACCAGCCGCCAGGCCCATTTCCGGGTAGACATTGATGTCGTGACACTGGTTGGTGACCGAGGTCTCCTGGGCTTCCTCTTCCAGCTGGCCACCCCGCCACAGGCCGGCAATCTCGCCGGTTTCGTGATCGGCAAAGATGCGCGGACGATTGACGATGGCCGCGTCTTCCGGCGTTGCCAGCGGGACACGGATCACGTCGATGGAGTAAAGCGCGGTATCCGGATTCTGCTCCGGCTCACCGCCCGAACACATTTCCAGTTCGCTGGACGGACGCACGGACGAGGTTCCGGAGTTGTAGATATAGATCACGCTCGGATCATTGAGATCGGGCACAACAGTATGCGTATGCGAACCGCGGCACGTCTGGACGGCAGCGACCTGGCGCACATTGTTCATGTCGGAAATGTCAAAGATCTGCACGCCGCGGAAACGCTCCGCACTGCTTTCACCCTCGACACCACCGGAACCACAATCAAGGCGGCCACGATTGTCCTCGACAGAACGGAAGACCAGGTTTCCGTGCACACTCACATCGCCCTGGCCACCCGGGCAGACAACAGACAGGACATGCTCAACCGAGCTGTCATCCTGCGTCTCGAAAACGTTGAAACCATGCCAGTTGCCCATGATCACACGATCACCGGAGAAGGCCAGGTCGGTATTCGCAAACGAGATCGGGCTCGGCGGACGCTCGACTTCCTCGCCATTCTGCATCGCCTGCATCAGGGCCATTTCAACAGCGGGCGCCCACATCGCATTGTCCGGAGCAAAGGCTTCCGGCGTGCGCTCCGCATGGACGAGCTCAACATTCCAGCTGACTTCCTCGGCGTCATAGAGCCCCGGTGCCAGGCCTTCGCGGCTCGGCGGCGGATTGCTGGCAACTTCACTGCCATCATTGGCTGCAGGCTGGCTGCAGGCCGTGGCCAGCATCGCCAATGCGAGGATGGATATTCCGGTCTTGATCTGGGTCATTGTCTCCCCCTAACCCTGTCGCGCCAGCATGTTCTGCATGCGCAAGATTTCAGTTGATTGGTCAGCGACAACCGCTGACAGGAATTCGGATAATTCCGGGTCTTCACCGGCTCCGGGTTGGCTGAGCAGCTCGTTGACCATGTCGATGGCACCCTGGTGGTGCAGGATCATTCCGGTGAGATAGAGATAGTCGAACTCGGCCCCGCTGGATGCAGCCAGCGCGTCCATCTGCACTGGCGACAGCATGCCAGGCATTATCGGAACATTCGGGTCCATCTGGTGATTCGTGTGGTGACCGTGATGCCCTTGCATCTCGGTGCTTTCGCCTCGCCGCGTTAACCAGGTCCGCATCATCGCGATTTCGGATTCCTGGGTCAGGGCGATGCGTTCCGCCATCAGCCGAACGCCTTCATTACGGCTTCGCCCCTCGACCAACGCTCCCATATCCACAGCCTGGCCATGGTGCACAATCATGTGCTGCATGAACCTCGCGTCTGCCTCAATATAGCTGCTCTGACCGAGTTCCAAGGATTGCTCGCGGGTGAGCGCTCGTGAATTTTCACCGGGAGCGCCCGGTTGGACAATCGGCGCCTGCTGGGCGAATGCGGGTTGGCCCACACTGACCGACAGAGCGGTTGCGGCAAGCATGCCTAGGCCGATCGCGCGGCTTTGAACGAGTTTAATCTGCATCATTCTCCCCAACTGGTATCCGACCCGAGCCAGTCAAGGCGGATAGTCGGGCAGAGCATTGACCAATGCGGAGGAATTGGCAATTCGGAGAATGAGGCTATGCGGAAAGGCCCACCAACTGGATCAGTGTTCGCCCGGCTTCATCTGGGACTGCATGTAGCGCTCCTCGCCAATCTTCTCGATCAGGCCTAGCTGGGTTTCCAGGAAATCGATGTGATCTTCCTCGGAGGCCAGGATGTCCGTGAACAGCTTGCGCGTGACGTAATCACCGGCTTCCTCGCAATAAGCGATAGCTTCCTTGTAGTAGGGATGCGCGCGCTGCTCGATCTTGAGGTCGCATTCCAGGCATTCCTTTACGCTCTCGCCGATGTAGATCTTGGCCAGATCCTGCACGTTCGGCAGGCCCTCGAGAAACAGGATGCGCTCGATCAGCTGATCTGCGTGTTTCATCTCGTCGATGGATTCTTCGTACTCGACCTCGGCGATCTTGGCGAAGCCCCAGTCCTTGAACATACGGGCATGCAGAAAGTACTGGTTTACGGCCGCGAGCTCGAGCTTGAGCGCACCATTGAGGTATTCGATGATCTTGGAATCGCCCTGCATGAACTCTCTCCCTGCTGTCTTAAACAAAAAACTAGGCGAAGTTCGCGGAAAGCCAAGAACAATGTTTGCGCCTGATAAGCGCTTTCAAATCAACGCGCAACTTGAGAATCGTTTGCGCGGATCTCGGTCGAGGAAATCATATCTCTCACATCCGGGAGACAACGACCGCATTGCGGACGCGCGTCCAGCTGCTTGAAGACACAGGCCGCCGAGCTGACACCCGGGTCCTGGGCCGCTTGCTTGAGCTGGCTGTCTTTCAGAGCGTTGCAGATACACACATACATACGGAAGACCGATTTGTTTCGACCCTCCGTATGTGGTGCTAATGCGAGTGATTGTCAACTGCATAAGCTATGAGAATGCAGGGTGGCTAGCTGCCCCGCATGATATCGCCGAGAGGACCGAGCACAGAACCTTCACCCTGACCAGAGCCCGCAACCGGGACATTCGCCAGAATACGACCGGCAAGACGGGAGAACGGCATGGACTGGAGCCAGACTTTGCCAGGCCCTTTGAGATGCGCAAAGAACACGCCCTCGCCGCCGAAGATCATCGACTTGATATTGCCTGCCCGCTCGATCTCGAAATCGACGGAGCTGGTATAGGCCACCACGCAACCAGTATCGACATGAATCTCCTCTCCGGCCGCCAGCTCCTTTTCAACTAGAGTTCCGCCTGCGTGAACGAAGCACCAGCCATCCCCTTCAAGACGCTGCATGATGAAGCCTTCTCCACCAAACAGGCCGGTCATGATGCGTTTTTGGAGCGCGATCCCGACAGACACCCCCTTGGCCGCCGCGAGGAAACTGTCCTTCTGACAGATCAGCTCACCGCCAACATCGGGCAAATGTACCGGGATGATCGTGCCTGGATAGGGGGCCGCGAAGGCCACGTGAGATTTACCCTGCCCCTCATGCGTAAAGATCGTCATGAACAGGCTTTCGCCAGTCAGGATTCGTTTACCCGCGCCAGCGAGTGCGCCAAGGAACCCTTGATGTTTGTTGGAACCATCGCCGAAAATCGCATCCATGGAGATGCTCGGCGACTTGTACATCATCGATCCTGCTTCAGCGATGACACTTTCGTTCGGGTCCAGTTCGATTTCGACGAACTGGATGTCCTCACCGCAAATCTTGTAGTCGACTTCATGGGCAGTATTCATGGCGCTCCTCCGCATGCTTCCGTCAGGTTGCATGCCAGAGCCCGTCTGCCTTGTATAGGCGAATAACGCCTAGATGGTCTGGATATCCGACGCTTCCGCCGCCTCGCGGATGAGATGCGCAAGATGCACCGGGGCTTCACCCTTTTTTTCCGTGCGGAAACTCTCATTCTTGTCCAGGCTGGCGACGTCATCCGGCAGATGAGCCTTGTCCACGGACATGGAGCCGGACAGCACCAGCAAAGGTGTCTCGCCAATACAGTCGCGGGCCGTTTCCAGCGTATCGATCGGATGGACTGAATCAGGAAGGCGGAGATCGAGCAGGACGAGATCAAACTCCTCCTTAGCCAGTTTGAGCTTGGCGTCCTTCAGCGTGCCCGCGACCTCGAATGCGATGTCGAAATCACCCGCTTCACAGACAGCATGTTGAACAAGCATTGCATCAGCAAAGTCGTCTTCTACATGCAACACTCTAAGCGACTGATTGGGCACGATCATTTCCTTCCATCTCATATCATATGAGTGTTGCGTTACCGAACCGTTTACGCCCGATTTACTCTCTACGCAATCAGTAATTGTAGTGCACTCAGATGCCCAATCTGAGCGATGCTGCCCGCACTGTATTCTGGAGCAGCATAGCGATTGTCATCGGACCGATTCCGCCCGGCACAGGCGTGATCCAGCCCGCATGACCGACGATCTCGTCAAAGGCCGCGTCACCTACGAGGCGCGTCTTGCCCTCACCGCGTTCCGGCGCATCGATGCGATTAATTCCGACATCGAGAACACAGGCCCCCGGCTTGACCCAGTCACCGCGCACCATTTCCGGACGACCGACCGCCGGCACCAGGATATCTGCCGTACGACACAGCGCTGGCAGGTCCTTGGTCCGCGAATGCGCAATCGTGACCGTGGCGTTCTTTTCGAGGAACAGAAGTGCTGCAGGCTTGCCAACCAGGATGGATCGCCCGACGACGACAACAGACTTGCCGGAAAGATCTCCCAGCACCTTCTCTGCGAGATAGACGCAGCCAGCTGGCGTACAGGGGCGTAGCCCGGGCTTGCCCAGAACCAGGCGCCCCGCGCTGGCTTCGGTTAGTCCATCCACATCCTTGTTCGGATCGATGGTCTCGATAACGGCATTGGCGTCCATATGATCAGGCAAGGGCAACTGCACTAGAATGCCATCCACCTCCGGATCCGCATTCAATCCGCGCACGATCTCGACAACTTCGGCCTGGGTCACATCAGCGGGTCTGCGCACTTCTACCGAGCGCAGCCCGGCGGCCTCGGTCCGGCGGACCTTGTTGCGCACATAGACCTGGCTGGCCGGATCTTCGCCAATCAGCACAACCGCCAGACAGGGCGGACGCCCGAGCTTTTTCGCCAGCTCTTCACCGTCGGCCTTAGCTTCAAGGTCCAGAGCCTCGCCAATGGCTTTTCCGTCGATCAGTTCAGCGCTCATGCGTCAACGTCTCCAATTTAGCCCGGGTGCGATCCAGCCGATCGGCCGGACCTGTCACTCGAAGCGTCTTGATGCGGGCTGCTGCCCCCCGGATGATGTGAATATCCCGTTTTGGACAACCCGCCCATGTGGCGAAAAGGGCAATCACAGCCTTATTGGCCCTGCCCTTGTCTGATACCGCCCGCACCCGTAGGACCAAATTCAGCTGCCCGTCCGCAGTAGCGACCACTCCGTTAACACTGTCACTTGAGGCGGCCGGTTTTACGCGGACAGAGACATCCAGTCCTGTCGCATCTCGGACGAACAATTATCAGAAGAGCCGAACGAGCTCGGCAAGCACATACCCTTGCACGAAACCAATGAGCAGCACGAGGACGATAGGGGAAAAGTCCAAACCGCCAAGGGTGGGCAAGACGGAGCGGATCGGCCGAAGGAGTGGCTCTGTCACGGCGTGGGTGATGCGGTAGATGGTCGACACCAACTGATTGTGCGTGTTGATCACATTAAAATTGATCAACCAGCTCATGACTATGCCGATAATCACGATCCACACCAGGATGCTTAATGCGGGATGGATGAGATAGATGATCAAACCGTCAATTGGGGACATGGCTTAGCTTTCCGTTTTACCCAGCGCCAGAGGCTTTCTAACGCGCACTGGCTGATCCCGTCCAGCAGGACACTGATCAATCTCCTCGACGCTCTGCCCTGAACCTCCTTCCCGTCGCTGTGCTCTTCCGAGCGCCCTGAACATAAGGTGCGATAATGCAACCCATTGTTTGCATAAGATATTCAGCAGATGGAGCCGGGCGCAGCTTGTATGCTGTCCGCCGCGGACTAAGCTGCTCCGCTTTGGGTGATAATTTGGGGTTGCACATGAATTGGAGTTCCGAACTTCGGGCCTTTCGTTCTCGCACGGGACTGAAACAGGAAGCACTCGCGGACCTGCTCAAGATTTCGCAGGCTTATGTCTCGCGCCTGGAAGCCGGTCGCACCGAACCCAAGCCGGGTCTGGAAAACCGGATCCGCGCCCTGATGTCGGACCGCTCCCATCGCGACGTGCTGGACTTCGTCTTGTCCAGCGTCCGTGTCAGCCCGCAGATCAGCTGCGTTATCCAGCCGACTGAAGACAATGTGCGTTATGTCGCCCTGTCCAATGGCTTCCGCGATCACCCTCAATTCGCCGGCGCCCAGGAAGGCCTGGAAGTCCGTCGGGAGGCTTCACCAGACGGGCATCGCCTCGTTCGCGAAATCCTTGCCTGTGGTGCATTCTCCGGCCAGGTCCGCTCGGTAGACGCCGTGTGGAAGGCAACGATAGATGGACAGACCTATTGCTGGCGCTCGGTGAACACGCCGGTCCGGGCCAGCGATGGTGTCTGGTATCTGCTATGCGCCATGACACAGCTGAGCGAAGACGAGCACGACGAGCGAATGGCCCAGCGCGACACGCAACTCGTCATAAACGCGATTCAATAAGCCTGGGCGCGAAAAACGCTTCCTTTACGTCTGCGTGCTAGACCGTGGACATGTCCAGTTTCGTGTCCAAGATCGCGCGTTTCAGCCTGCTTGCAGGTTGTGTCATTGCCCTGTCCGGTGCGCCGGCAGCCCATGCGGCTGCGCCGCCGCCCTCCGAAGGGGCATCATCCTCTGACAGTGATGGCCGTCACAGGAATCTGACATCGTCCTCGACTTACATGCCCCTGCCTCCGCTGATGGCGGCTGTGCAATCGAATTTCCGATCGCAGGGCCTGTTGCAGATCGAAGCCGGGCTCGAGATTGACGACCCGCGTCTGCGTCGCCGGGTCGAACGGTATATGCCGCGCCTGCGCAATGCCTATGTTTCCGCGCTGACGCTGTATACGGGCTCGTATTATCGGTTCGGCGAGGTTCCCGATGCCGACCGCATCGCTGACCTGCTCCAGGAAGCCACGAACATGACCCTTGGCCAGGAAGGCGCGGACGTCCTCCTGGGCATGATCATCATCCATTCTGACTAGGTCGCCCTAGGCGATCTCGTCCATGAAGCCGGCGAGGGTCAGATCGAGCTCGGTGACGCCGCCTGCATCATGCGTGGCCAGCGTCACATCGACCTTGTTCCAGACATTGAACCATTCAGGATGGTGGTTCATCTGCTCGGCCTTGACCGCGACGCGGCTCATGAACCCCCAGGCCTCGTTGAAATCGGAAAACTCAAAGACCTTGCGGATCGCATCCCGCCCCTCAACGACCGACCAGCTGGAGAGTTTTGCGACAACAGCTTCTGCGCCAAGCTTTTTCATATCCACCTCTTATTCCGCCGGCATGGTCATCGGTTCGATGCCCAGCGTCTTGAACAGGTCGAAATCCTCGTGTTTTTCCGGGTTCGGCGTGGTCAGGAGTTCCTCGCCAACGAAGATGGAATTGGCGCCGGCCAGGAAACACAGCGCCTGGGTTTCGCGGCTCATGCCCTCGCGCCCCGCCGACAGGCGCACCATGGATTTCGGCATCATGATCCGCGCCGTGGCGATCGTGCGAACGAAATCGATCCCGTCCAGCGGCTTGCTGTCACCCAGCGGCGTATTCTCGACAGCCACCAGGTGATTGATCGGAACACTTTCCGGGTGCGGATCCATATTGGCCAGCTCGGCGATCAGGCCGATACGCGCCGTTTCCGGTTCGCCCATGCCAATGATACCGCCCGTGCAGACATGAATGCCGGCGCCACGAACACGATCCAGCGTATCGAGGCGGTCCTGGTAGGTGCGCGTCGAGATCACCCGGCCATAATCTTCCGGCGCGGTGTCGATGTTGTGATTGTAATAATCCAGCCCGGCGTCACGCAGTTTTTTCGCCTGTTCGTCTTCCAGCATGCCCAGCGTGACACAGGTTTCCATGCCCAGCGCCTTGACGCCGGAGATCATCTCGCAGATCGCATCTTCATCGCGGGACTTCAGCTCGCGCCAGGCGGCACCCATACAGAACCGGGTCGCGCCGCCGTCCTTGGCTTTCTGCGCTGCGTCCAGAACCTCGTCGACAGGCATCAACTTGGAGGCTTTCAGCCCAGTATCGAAATGAGCGGACTGGTTGCAGTAGCCACAATCCTCGGCACAGCCGCCGGTCTTGATCGACAGGAGCTGGCTGGTCTGGACCTGGTTGGCCGGATGGCATTTTCTGTGCACAGATTGCGCCGCAAAGATGAGGTCGTTAAACGGCGCGCGATAGATTTCGGCAGCCTCCTCGCGGGTCCAATCGGTACGCGGGGTCAGCAGACGGTCGATATCATTGAGCAACTGGGTCATGGAAAGCCTGTCCTGAAGAATGTCAGCGGAACCTAAGAATACTTCGGCCCGGCGTCCAGATATGGGACTGCGATGGGCGGGTCGTGTCATGTTTTTGACCACAACGGCGCTGATCACCGATCTGGCGCTGCAGCCTAGCTACGCGACGCCCGCTAGTGTTCTGGGCAGCGACAAGGTTGAACATATCGCCGCGTTTCTCACGCTGGCCATGCTGTCACGATTGGCCTGGCCAACCCTCAGCCGATGGCTTCTGGGTGGTCTGCTGGCGCTTTACGGGCTGGGCATCGAATTCGTGCAATCGATGGATTTTGTCGGTCGCACAGCATCCGTTGCGGATTTTGTCGCTGACGTGGTCGGCATTGCACTCGGCTTCCTGGCCATTCGCCTCCTGGCCCCGCGCAAATAAAAAGCCCCGCCGGTCAGGCGGGGCTTTTCATGTCTCTCGTCGCCGAGATTATTTAGGCTTGTTCTCACCTTCGGCTTCAGCCTCCGGTGCGTCATCAACGTGAGCGCTGGCGTCATAATCAACATCCAGGCCACCCGCGACGATCTTGCCATCATGTTCCTTGGTGATCTTGAAGACCATGCCGGACAGGAAGATCAGGGCGATCAGGTTCGGAGCTGCCATCGCCGCGTTGGCAATACCGCCCAGACGCCAGATCACGTCGACCTGCTGGAAGGAACCAACAAAGACCATGGCAACCCAGACCAGGCGGAACGGGACAACAAGCCCCTCGCCACCCAGGAAGGCGATCGCACGCTCACCATAATAGGACCAGCCCAGAATGGTGGTGAAGGCAAAGAAGGCCAGGATAATGGCGATATACCAGTCACCGAACGGGAAGGCCGCCTGGTAGGAGGCCTGCGTGACCTGGATGCCCTCGAGGCCAGCCAGCCATGCATAGCCGATCGTTTCACCCGCCTCGTTGTAAACAAAGTCGCCGGTAACCGTCAGGATGACCAGGGCCGTCATCGTACAGATAACCATGGTGTCCAGGAAGGTACCGACCATGGCGATCTTGCCCTGCTGAACCGGGTCTTTCGTCTGCGCGGCAGCGTGCGCGATCGGGGCAGAACCCTGACCGGCCTCGTTGGAGAAAAGACCACGCTCAACACCGAAACGAATA
Organism: Maricaulis sp. MIT060901; assembly: GCF_047123815.1. Classification (NCBI taxonomy): domain Bacteria; kingdom Pseudomonadati; phylum Pseudomonadota; class Alphaproteobacteria; order Maricaulales; family Maricaulaceae; genus Maricaulis; species Maricaulis sp. MIT060901. The sequence continues at coordinate 1,863,674 of NZ_CP138920.1, read as the reverse complement.
CCTGCAGAGAGAGAGGCTCCCAGGAAACCGCCCGCCGCGGCAGCCGGCTCGAACAGGCCACCAAAGATCAGACCGAATGCAGCCGGGATCTCATTGGCGTTCATGACCAGCGTCACGATGGCAACGATGACATAGGTGATCGCCATCAGCGGAACGACGCGCCCCGCGACCGTACCGATGGATTTAATACCACCGAGAATGACGATGAAGGTCAGACCCGCGATCACAGCACCAACAATCATCTTGGAGGTGATGCTGTTGGGATCGAGGATGTCCGCATTACCAAGCGCACCCACGATACCATTCGTCAGCGAGTTGGACTGGATCATGTTGCCGGTCGCAACAGCGGAGAAAAGCGTACCGGCTGCGAACAGCACGGCCAGCCACATCCACCATTTTCCGAGACCGTTCTTGATGTAATACATCGGGCCGCCGGCGACGGAGGACTTGCCGTCCTTCGGGTGCTCGCGATAGCGAACAGCCAGCATGGATTCCGAATAGGCCGACGCCATACCGACCATGGCGGTAACCCACATCCAGAAGATCGCGGCCGGACCACCCAGCGTGATCGCGGTGGCGACACCAGCCAGGTTACCCGTGCCGACCTGTCCCGACAGGGCCGTTGCAAGGGCCTGGAACGGAGAGATCGCGCCGTCTTCTTTCTTGTCGGAGCTTGCGAACAGCGAGCGGAAAGCGCGCGGCAGCTGGCGGATCGGCATGAAGCGCAGACCAACCATGAGATAAAGGCCGGTACCAAGCAGAAGAATGGTAATCGGGCCGACCGGCAGAATCGTCTGATCGCCCCAGTTACCCCCCCAGAGGAAGTCACTGAACGTCTCGATGCCGCCCACAATTGTTTCGTACATGGAACTCGTCCCCTCCCAGGACACAATTTCACTTGGCGCGCACCATAGGAAGTCAGGGCGCACGCTCAAAGCGTTTTGTGCGTTTTCGTGACAGTTCAGGTGGATCGCACGGACAAACTTCGCGCGAGAGGGGAGACAGGTCAAATAGTACGAACCGGAATATATGACCGTATTGTAACTGCGAGGATGAAAACCGGTTCGGTCCGGCACCCTACAGCTGTGGCGACCTTAGCTCGGAAGGGATCCTTCATGTTCAAAAAAGTATTGCTGGCCTGCACGGCCAGCCTCGCGCTGGCGTCGGCCGGCTTCGCCCAGACTAACATTTCTGCCGACGAACGCGCTGCGGCTTTGCGTGAAATAGCGGAACTGATTGGCGATGAATATTTCGACGCAACGCGCGCAGCAGCGATTGAAAGCCAGCTCAAAGAACTGGTCAGCTCCGGTGCGTTCGACGATTTTGATGACGCGGAAAGCCTGTCCTCCCATCTCACCCAGCTCCTGCTGGAAGAAGATCGCCACTTCTCCGTCAACTATCGCGGCATGGAAGCGGTTCGCGAAGCGATCGCTGCGGCGGAAGCCGCGGAAGCCCGCCGTGCCAATCGCGATAATGAGCCCCAGCGCGCGCCGCGCGACCGCTTTGCCGGCCTGCGCCAGCAGAATTTCGGCTTTGACAGTGTGGAAATCCTCGATGGCAATATCGGTTACATCAAGATAGACATGTTCGCTCCGATCGAGGGCGGAATGGACACGGCCAACGCCGCGCTCGGCTTTGTTGCCGGCACCAATGCGGTCATTTTCGACCTGCGTGAGAACCGCGGCGGAGCGCCTTCAATGGTGCAATACCTGATCAGTCACTTCCTGGAAGATGGCGGCGATACGCTGATCAACACCTTCGTTTCCCGTGACCTGGACTACCCGAACCAGATGTGGTCGATCCCGCACCACCCGATGGGACACCGCCCGGATGTTCCGGTCATCGTGTTGACCAGCGGTGCAACGGGTTCGGCAGGCGAGGCCTTCCCCTACCACCTGCAGGCCCTGGAGCGCGGTACAATCATCGGTGAAAGCACCTATGGTGCCGGCAATCCGGGCGGCACCTGGCTGACGGATCGGGGCTATGAGATTTTCATCTCCACCGGCTCTGCACGCAATCCGATCACCGGCACCAACTGGGAAGGTATCGGTGTGACGCCGGATATCGAGGTCGCATCAGACCATGCGCTCAACCAGGCCCTGCTGTCTCTATACCCCCAGCTCATCGAGGATACGGAGGACGACAACGCCCGCCGCTCACTGGAGTAGGGACAGGAAATGCTCGAGGCGGAGATGGAGCCGATCGAAATCAGCGCCTCGGATCTGGAAGCCTATGTCGGCACTTTCGGCATCCGCTCGACCCGCATGGACGATGGTCAGCTGACTTATCAGCGTGATGGCAATCCGCCGATCCAATTGATCGCGCTGGGTGATGACCGGTTTGCTTTCCCGGGAGACAACATGGCGCGCCTGGTGTTCGAACGAGATCGTCGCGGCCGGGTCATCTCGCTGGATCTGCACATGATCCGTGGCCGGGTCATGGCCAACCCGCAAACAGACTAACGCAGTTCGATCGCGATCACGCCCCACAGCCAGTCATCATCCGACATGTCCGCAAGTGCCGGATCTGACTGGCGGGGCCAGACCAGCATGGCGGGTCCGAAGCCACCCATTGGCAAGGGCTCGCCATTCATCTGCGTGGCCAGGATCACATCATGCGCCTGGATCCGCCCCAGCGCGATCTCGCGCTGGTAACCATCCAACGCTGTGACCACAGCCAGCTCACCTGAGGGCACTCCCAGCGCAATCACATCACGAAGCAGCGGCCCCCGAAACTCCCGCATCTCGCTGCCCGCCGGAAAATCTGTACGCACGATATGCTGAGGCAAACGCGCCAGCTGGGCGGCCGAAACAGCGAACCCCTCGCCTACTTCCAGACCAAACGAGTTGAAAAGCGGCTCTGTCAGGGGATCCAACGGCCCCCGATTGCTCTCTTGGATATCGCCGTAAAGGGTCAGCAAGGCCCCGGTCTCTGCCGCAGGCTCGGATGAACATGCCGCGAACAAGCCCACCATCGACACAACAAGTCCGGCCACAAACCTGCGCATGACGCCCCCTAGAAATATGTGCCGGCATAGGTGATCAGCTGACCACCCGTACCCAGTTTGAAACGAGCCCGACCCGCGCTCTTCAACGTCTCTACGCCGCCGAGGTCGAGCCGTTTCACGCCGCGCTGCTTGAGAACGTCCAGCGCCTGCCAGAGCAAAAGGTTGTGAGCGCCCAGCTTGCGGCCTTCCTCGCTGTTCCAGCCGATATGATAAGTCGCGGCACAGCCATGGATCAGGAACAGCATGGCCGCAGCCTTCTGTTTGCCAAGATCACCACGCAGGATGAGCAGGCTGTCGCGATCCCCCTTGGCCTTGACGAATTCGGGTACCAGAGCTGCCGGGGTAGCGGTGTAGCCGCGGTCCTTGCGCTGCCCCTCTTCGGTCTCTAGCAGCCAGATATATTGCGCTGGCTTGGTCCCGTTCTGCTGGACTTTCAGCGCTGACTTCTCAGCGGCGACCAGTCTATTGCGCCATTTGCCGTCAAACCCGGCCCGTAAATCCGCCAGCGATTGGGTGAGGTCCAGCATCACCGTGGAATAACCCGAGACGACACGCCGCGCGCCACCGGGCGGATCCACATCATCCGGTGTCTGGAGGGTCACGCGCGGCCAGCCAAGGCCCAGCGCCGATTTCAGGGCCCGATGCACCTGCCTGCGCTGCTCGGTGGAGACCTCTCGCAGCCAGACCGGCCCGCGCGAACACAGGCCGACATTGACCATCATACCAATCTTGCGGGTCGTGAACTGGGCGAGTGCGAGCTGGCCGGCATCATCCTCGATGACCACGCGCACGACGTTCGCACCAACGGACGCCAACGCGTCTCCATAGCTCCAGTCCTGTTGCAGGGAGGCCGGTGTTTCCGCCAAGGCCTTATCCCACTGGTCACGGGAGATGTCGGTGGAGATCTGCATCGATTGGTTAACCAGAATCACTGCCTGATCCCACTATCCACGCCTCGCCATGGAGCACAATGCATGTTCAGCCGTCGCCCCGAAGCCGTGATGGGTCATCGCATCGCGCCGCCGCGCCTGACCCCGATGGCCGTCATCCTGCTGATCCTCTATGTCGGGGTTCCGGTGCTCCTGTTCACCGGCCTTCTTGACCTGGCCATGCAGCTCATGTTCGGCGTCTGCACCGGGCTGTGGTGCCTCGCCGGCTAGTCCTCGGCGTCTTTCAGGCGTTCGCGCACAGCACCGGCCAGGCTGCGACTGACGGGGATTTCCCGTCTCTGCCCGAGGAATAGTGAATACCGGCTGCTCGGCCGCACCTGCAGGCGAGTCGCATAGTCCATATTGACGATGTGAGAGCGGTGCACCCGCATGAAGCTTGGCGCCAGCTGCTCCATCAGCTTGTTGAATGCGCCACGCGTGAGTTGCCGCTGGCCATCCTCCATCTCGAACTCGGCATAGTTTCCGGCGGCATGAATCGCGACGACCTCCGCGAGGATAAAGGCCTTCTCGCCACTCTCCGTCTGGAGACAGGTTGTCACAGCAACCGGTGCAGTTTCGGTAGCCGTACCGGGTTGGAAAACACCAACTAATTCAACCATCAGAACGAGACCGAGGACCAGAAACACCGTATTGTCGAGGAATGCCCAGGGAGACCAGATCGCGATTATTGCTGTCGCCAGTAGCACTGCCATCACCGGATCGATCAGCGCCGAACGCAGTCCGGCTCGTACAATCATTTCACCGGCGATGAGCAAGGCAATCAGCGCCAGGCCGATAAGGGTGACCGTATCCGGGTTTATCCCGAGCACCATCCCGACCAGCACCAGCATGCCAGCACTCCCCAGCATCGCGGCAGGCACCCGCCAGCCAGCCTCCCTGCGTTGCGCGATCCACCAGGTCAGCACTGCCGAGAGCGTGCCCAGGCTGAGCACAAACATGCGCGGCAGGTGGAATACGTAGGGGTAGTTGATGATCGCCCGGCTGATCTCGGCGGAAAGGGCAAGCGCCAACGACACCGCCGCGACCAGCATCCAGCCCGTGTGCCAACGCACGCCATTGCGCATCAGCTCGTGAGCAAAGCCCAGCACAATCAGGATCAAAAGACCAATCAGGGAAATACCCGCCCAGTAATATCCCGCCTGGCGGGCGTCGGGACGCAGTTCCGGGGTCAGGGCGAGATCCTGCAACAGGCGATGCCCGTGCAACCCTGCCTTCGAGGATGAGACCAGGATCATCAACTCATTAGTGCCCGCCCTTGCCGAACTCAGATCGTGGGAGGAATCGATGAGCGCCTCGCCCTCAAGTCCGTCAATCGCGGCGTCGCCTTCCGACCCAACCCGGCGCCCGTTGAGATAGACAGTCGCCGCAAACGGTCCGGACAGGCGCAAATCGGGACCGCGGCCTGATGGACCTGGAGAGCCAGGCTCCTGCAACACCACAAACCCGGTATCGTGTCTATTCCATCGCCAAGGCCATGACGGCGACAGCGGCCATGCGGTTAGTGGAGTTGGAGAGACTTGATCTCGACACGCGGGTCGAAACCTATCTGTCGGACTTGCCGGACCACGTGCACGGAATCACCGCGCGCCAGCTGATGGGCCACCGCAGCGGCATCCGGCATTATCGACAGGGTGAATGGATCAGCGTCAGCCATCGCGACTGTGCGAGCCCGACCGACGCCCTGGAAGACTTCATCAACGACCCCCTCGACAACGAGCCCGGAACGGCGATGGCCTATTCCACATTTGGCTATGTCTTGCTCAGCGTGGTCATCGAGGCTGCCTATGGCCAGCTCTATGAGAAAGCCATGCAAGACCTGGTTTTCACACCGGCGGGGATGACGGCCACCGCGATCGAAGGCCGCGAGGTCAGCGGTTTTGATACGGCCACCTTCTATGTCGCGCCCGATCCGAATGATCCGGAGGACGACTGGTTCGCGACCGTCGATTGGGACCCGTCCATCAATGCAAGCCGCAAGTTCGGGGGTGGCGGATTCTTGTAGACATCTGAAGACCTGGTCCGGTTTGGCTGGGCGCTTAGTACTGGTCGGCTCGTGTCCGCGGGCAGCACGGCCTTTCTCACCGATGTTTATGATGACGGGCTCAACCAGGGTCCGGCGTATGGCCATGGCTTTTTCGACGGGCGAAGCTGGATGGAGAGCGTAGCGCGTTGGGCTGAAAATGAGTGCGGTCGCGAGAACACACCTTATCTGCCGGAAACGCCGATCTGGTTCCATGGTGGAACCGCCGCCGGCGGGCATGCCTTACTCTTCGTCTATCCCGAATACGACCTCGTCGCGAGTTTCGCTGCCACCAACAGGCTGGGCGGAAATGTCGTCATGCTTGACCTGCATGAGATCGCTCTGCTCTTCGCACCCGCGGAATAGCCCGCCACAAACGGAAAACGACCCGCGCCGGGGAGGACGCGGGTCGCTTGCCCATTGCCAAGGGGGGGAGCAATGTCAGTTGAGCTGGAAATTCAGCTGTGTCTGGTGCCCTTCGGTCTGGACGTCAGCTTCACTGAAACGCCAGGAAGCCACAGCTCTTAGTGCTGCGCGATCAAACACGCCTGCGGGCTCGGCTTCGGCCACAGTGGCGTCGACCACATCGCCGGACGGGTCAATCGAATAGGCGATGATCACATAACCCTCGACGCCCCTGCGCTCCGCTGCTCGCGGGTAGTCCGGCGCGCTGACCCGCACCGCTTCCCGCTCTGGCTGTTCCTGCACCGCGAACGCAGCAGGTGCTGCAAACGCCGCTAGGGCCAGTGACAATCCTAAAACTCGCTTGTGAAACTCCGCACGCATCATCTCCTCCCGTCGGGACTTTGTTTGTTATGGGAGCAGGCTAGCAAACCCAGCTTTCAACGCGGTTAGTTCTGTCGTTCGAATTTTATCGAAACAAATTTATAACGCATTTTCAGCATCTTATGACGAATATAGAAATTCGACAGCGACGAATATCACAAGCCAACAGGGATCATCGCGAGGATTTCGAACTCGATCAGACTGCTGATGACTGTGACCACTGCAGGTGACGGCGAGCGCCAAGCGGCATTCGCGCGCCCGGCATATGACATACAACTGAAAAGAAAATGGCGCACCCAAGAGGATTCGAACCTCTGACCTCTGCCTTCGGAGGGCAGCGCTCTATCCAGCTGAGCTATGGGTGCGTGTGGCTGCAGCCATAACGCATGCCGCAGGTCGGTGCAATCGTCGGGGGCCGCTGTTGTTGCAGCCCCCGTATGGCCCTGATCAGCCTACCAGGCCTTCATCGCCGAGACCGTCGGCATCATCCATGTCGCCGCTTGATCGTCGTCCGCCCAGATCGTCCGGGTCAGCATCATCATCCCTGCGTCTTCGCCCCTGTTTCTGGGAAAGTCCTGTGAGGCCTATCCCCCAGTCCTTGTCGAAGCCGTCGACACCGCGATTGCGGAAACGGACCTTGGGTCCGGGCCGCATCAGCCAGCTGTAGACGATGATGGAAGCGATGGCGGAGATGAATATGAGGATTCCGGCAAAGCCTGCTCCGGTCGATCCCTGGGGCTGCATGTAAATGCCGAAAAACCAGGTCAATGACACAAAGAGCGGTGCTGCCACCAGGAGTGAAAAGAATCTCTTGAACGTCCTACCCATCGCGATTTCCTCCCTTGCTCGTCATACATCTCGGACGAGCAGAAGATTGCGCTGAAACTGTGCCGGAAATCGGGCACAAGTAACGGGACTGATCGGCCCATATTCCCGCCCGGATTGCTATTGCACGCAAGCGAGTTGCGAAGGAAAATGGATGGCTCGGCACGAGGTCAGCCATGAATGCCTTCTGGAAACTAAATCGGACCGGTGCACGCCTGATGTCCATATTCACGGGAGTCGTTACCTCGCTATTGATCCTCGGTCGCACGTGGGAGCAAGAGCCGGGCTTCGCGGGCATCATTGCTTGGCAGATCGCCATGTGCATTACGTTGTGGATGACCGCCGACTGGATGGGGCGCAAAATCAAGCCACCAAAAACTGAGGCGCACTCGAACGATCAGGCCTCTTCTCGATTATAGGTGAGCGCCAGGAAGACATCTTCCAGGTCGGGCTCTTCTGTGCGCAGGTCATCAATGCGGCCGCCAGACGCACGGAATTTCTCGATCATCTCGGCAACCGATTGCTGGCCTCGTCGATAGGAAATGGCCAGCGCCCCGTCATCGCGGATCTCGGCGTCGAATTCGGCCAGCTCCGCCGGCACGGCTGACAAGGCCTCGGCGGGCTCGATAACAAGTGTCTTCCTGTCCATGCGCTGGAGCAATTGCTCCTTGGGCTCACAGGCCACGACCTGGCCCTGGTCAACAATGGCGATCTCGTCGCAAAGCTCCTGGGCCTCTTCCAGGTAATGCGTGGTCAACACGATGGTCGTGCCACGCGCATGCAGTTCCCGCACATAATCCCAGAGCTGGCGGCGCAGCTCGATATCGACACCCGCAGTGGGCTCGTCCAGCACCAGCACCGGCGGGGCGTGAACCATGGCCTTGGCGACGAGCAGTCGCCGCTTCATGCCACCGGAAAGCTGTCGAACATAGGCATTGCGTTTGTCGGAGAGGCCGACGGCCTCGAGCAATTCCTCGGTGCGGCGCTCTGCTTTCGGCACGCCGTAGAAGCCCGCCATCAGTTCCAGCGTCTCATAGGGCGTGAAAAACACGTCCATGTTGATTTCCTGGGGAACAACGCCGATCGCTGCGCGCGCTGCACGGCTGTCCTGATCGATATCGATGTCCCAGGTCCGTGCCGTGCCCGAGGATTTTTTGACCAGGCCGGCAAAGATATTGATGAAGGTGGACTTGCCCGCGCCATTCGGGCCGAGCAGGCCGAAGATGGATCCGCGGCGCACTTTCAGGTCGACACCCTTGAGCGCTTCCTTGGGGGGCGCCTTCTTGGTTCCGCCATAGGTCTTTTTCAGATCAATCGCCTCTATGGCGTATTCGGGCAGGCTGGAAGTGTCGGACATGTCGGCTCGGAATTGACGAGGATGGGTCAAGCGCCATAGTTAGGCATCGATTTTCGTCCTGTCCATGAGGGCCTGTGCATGGCTGATGCTGCCAAATCCATTCCACCGTCCGAAATCATCGCGACCGAAGACCACCGTATCGCCTGTGATGGCGGCGGCGGCGCCCTCGGCCATCCCAAGGTTTTCCTGGAGATGGGCGAAAGTGATTTTGTCGAGTGTCCCTATTGCGACCGCCGCTTTGTGCGCGCCGGTTCCTCCGAGGACCCGAACGCGTAACACACGCGTCTTTTTAATCTCACTGAAACGCGGGGAGGCGCTTCGTGGGAAGTACAGCGCAACGCATTGGTCTGTTCACGGGTCTCGCTCTGGCGATCGGCCTGCAATTGCTGCCACGCCCGGAAGGACTGACGGCTGAGGCCTGGCTGCTCGCCTCGCTGGGCCTGATGATGGCTTGCTGGTGGGCGACGGAAGCCTTGCCCATCGCAGCGACTGCGCTGGTTCCCATCGCGCTCTTCCCATTGTTTGGCATTACCTCCACAGGCGCAGCCACCGCGCCCTATGCCAGCCCGATTGTCATGTTGTTGCTGGGCGGGTTCATCGTCGCCCTGGCCATCGAGAAGTGGAACCTCCACTCACGTATCGCACTCAACGTCGTGCGAACCTTCGGCAGCAGCCCGGTGGGTCTGGTCGGCGGCTTCATGGTTGCTTCAGCCCTCCTGTCCATGTGGATCTCCAACACGGCGACGACGCTGATGATGATACCGATCGCCCTCAAGGTGGCGCAGGAAGTTCAGGAGGAAGGCACCTCCTCTCCGGCCTTCGCGACAGCACTGGCGCTGGGCGTGGCCTATGCAGCGTCGATCGGCGGCATGGCGACCCCGGTTGGAACGCCGACCAATCTGATCGGGATCGGCTATCTGGAGAACGAGTTCGGCCGCACCATTGGTTTCGCGCAGTGGATGATGTTCGGCATTCCCACCGTCGCCCTGGTTATCCCGGCTGCCTGGTTCATTCTCACCCGCTTCGTCTTCAAACTCGGCGGCGGTGGGGCCAGCTCGGCCGCTCGTGAACACCTGGAAGCGGAGCTGGCCAAGCTGGGCAAGATGACCGCACCCGAAATTCGCGTCGCCGCCCTGTTCGGCACGGTCGCCATCCTGTGGATGGGACGTTCCCTGCCCGGCGGAATTGGCTGGAACCCCCTGTTAGCCTCAATCAGCGAGAGCCTCTCCCTTCCGGTCAGCATCCAGCTGGGCAATACCCAGATCGCCGTAATGGGCGCCCTCGCCGCCTTCCTTATCCCGGCCGGTGGCGAAAAGGGTAAGGGCAAGGCTCTGATGGACTGGCAAGGCGTCGCACGCCTGCCCTGGAATGTGATCATCCTGTTTGGTGGCGGCTTGTCGCTGGCAGCCGCGCTGTCTGCAACCGGACTGGCCGCCTGGCTCGGCAACCAGATGGGCTTCCTGGAAGCCTGGCCAACACCGCTTCTGGTGCTGGCCATGGTCGCGGTTGTCGTATTCCTGACCGAGCTGACGTCGAATGTGGCTACCACGACGGCCTTCTTGCCTGTGCTGGGTGTGCTGGCCGTCAATGCCGGCATCCCGCCCGAGCACCTGGTCGTGCCAGTCGCTATTGCTGCCTCGACCGCCTTCATGCTGCCCGTCGCGACAGCTCCCAATGCAATTGTCTATGCGTCGGGTGCAGTGACCCAGGGTCAGATGATCAAGGCCGGCTTCCGCATCAATCTGGCAGCAATCCTGATCATCACGGCGATTGGCGTGGTCCTGGGTCCGATGCTGTTCCCGGCGAGCTAGAGCACCCGTTCCACGCTGAACGGAGACAGATCCACAGTGGGCGTCCGCTCCAGAACGAGATCCGCCGCGATCTCGCCGATGGCCGGAACGAATTTGTAGCCATGCCCGGAACATGGCGAGAGCACGACAAGATCATTGTCGTCGGGCATGCACCCCATGATGAAACGATCGCCCGGCGCCAGCGTGAAGCGACACTCGGCTGCCTCCAGCGGAGTCTGGTCCAACCCCGGCAGGCAATCTGACAGGCCCGCGGCCAGCAGAGACAGATCCTCTGCGTCCACGCCACGGGGAGCGATATGGCCGGCACCGCGCTCTCGGCGATGATTATACAGTCCCGCCTTCAGGCCCTGGTCGCGATGCGGCGGAAAGACATAGAAGCGTTCGGCCGTATCGGTCTCCAGCTGGAAGATGGGCAGACGTTCATAGGCGGGGCCGTCCGCGCGATACCAGGCGATGACTTGGCGCTCCGGCACCAGGACGGGCCTGAGAGCCGGAACCAGCTCACCGCACCACGCACCGGCCGCAATAATCAGTTTGCGGCACGTTGTCTCTTCATCGCCTGTAACGAGACGGAAGCCGCCGGCAACACGCTGCCAGCCAGACACCGGCGTTTCACCGCGCAAATCCGCTCCAAGCCGGCCTGCCTCTACGCGCATCCAGGCCGTGGCATCATCACTGTCGAGCAGACCGGCATCGGCGTTGTAGACGGCACGAGCACGCCCGTTCAGCTCCAGCGCCGGAAAACGCTGTTCGATCGCCAGGCCTTCGAGCACCTCGTATTCCTTGCCGCTGGCCTCGGCCGCAGCAAGCGCGTCCTGGAAGATACCGTCCTCGCGCACGGAAATGTCCAGCCCGCCGGTCTTGCGGAAGAAAGCCTGGCCGAACTCCCGTTCGAGACGGTCCCAACCGGCATAAGCCTCTTCCACCAGCGCGTCATAGATATTGCCCTCGGAATACACGGACCGAATGATCCGCGTCTTGCCGTGCGACGAGCCCAGCGCATGTCCGAGCGGGTGCTGGTCAACGCCCAGAACCGTGGCGCCTCGCAAGCTCAATGACCACGCCGCCGCGCTGCCCATGGCCCCCAGACCGATTATGCCTATATCGACCTTCATCACACGGAGTTTTGCCGCGAATTCGCCGACGCTCAAGATCACGTCTGCTGAATCGGTAGGAGTCTTCGGCTTGCTGCGTGACCATGCCTGTGCTATCGCACGCCCGAACCGAATAAGCGTGCGGTGCAACACAATACGCCTGGTTCGATAACTTGTTGAAATTGATGTGCTTTCGTCGATCAGACGATTTCAAGGCACTCATCCGGATAGAGAGCGACGTCACGGTGAACACCGGCGAAGACGCCAATACAGCAAACGCTGCGGGCCGCTATGCGACCGCGCTGTTTGAGCTGGCCAAGACCTCCGGCGCTGCGGAAGCGGTCGAAGCTGACCTGTCAGCTTTCCGTGCAGCCCTGGGCGAGTCGTCCGAATTGGCAGAGGTTCTTGCCTCTCCCCTGTACTCTGCAGAAGAGAAGGCAGGCGTGCTGTCCGCTATGGCGGGCAAGGCCAAATTCCATGAATTGACAAAGAACGCATTCGGCGTCGCGGCTGACAATGGCCGCGCCGGCGAGCTGGGCGCGATGGCTTCGGCCTACGCTGCACTGGCCGCTGCGGACCGTGGCGTTCTGTCAGCTGATGTGGCGACTGCCGCAGCGCTGACCAAGAAGCAGACCGAAGCCCTCCAGGCTTCGCTGAAAAGCGCTCTCGGGCGCGACGTAGAAGTTCGCACTGAAGTGCGTCCTGAATTACTCGGCGGACTGATCGTTAAGGTCGGTTCCCGCATGTTCGACAGCTCCCTCCGCACCAAGCTGGACGGGATGAAGAATGCGATGAAAGAGGCGTAGGTCCATGGACATCCGGGCAGCAGAAATCTCTGCGATCCTCAAGGATCAGATCAAGAATTACGGTGCCGAAGCTCAGGTTTCGGACGTCGGTAGCGTACTTTCCGTCGGTGACGGTATTGCACGCGTCTACGGCCTCGATGAGGTTAAGGCTGGTGAGCTCGTTGAGTTCCCGGGCGGCATCAAGGGCATGGCCCTGAACCTTGAGCGCGACAATGTCGGTTGCGTTATCTTCGGTGATGACCGTGGCATTAAAGAGGGCGACACCGTCAAGCGTCTCGGCTCCATCGTCGACACGTCTGTTGGCAAGGGCCTGCTGGGCCGCGTCTGTGACGGTCTCGGCGAGCCGATCGACGGCAAGGGTCCGCTGACGGATGTTGCCGAACGTCGCCGTGTTGACGTGAAAGCGCCGGGCATTATCCCGCGTAAATCCGTACACGAGCCGATGGCGACGGGCATCAAGGCCATCGACGCCATGATCCCGGTCGGCCGTGGCCAGCGCGAGCTGATCATTGGTGACCGTCAGACCGGCAAGACCGCGATCGCGATCGACACCATCCTGAACCAGAAAGCCATCAACCAGGGCGATGACGAGAGCGCCAAGCTCTACTGTATCTACGTCGCTGTTGGTCAGAAGCGTTCCACGGTCGCCCAGATCGTGAAGACGCTCGAGGAAAACGGCGCGATGGATTACACCATCGTTGTTGCTGCTACGGCGTCCGACCCGGCTCCGATGCAGTTCCTGGCTCCGTTCACCGCATCTGCGATGGGCGAATACTTCCGTGACAACGGCATGCACGCGCTGATCGTTTATGATGATCTGTCCAAGCAGGCTGTTGCTTACCGCCAGATGTCCCTGCTGCTGCGCCGCCCGCCGGGCCGCGAAGCCTATCCGGGTGACGTCTTCTACCTGCACTCCCGCCTGCTCGAGCGTGCTGCCAAGCTGAACGAAGATAATGGTTCCGGTTCCATGACGGCCCTGCCGATCATCGAAACCCAGGCCAACGACGTTTCCGCCTACATCCCGACCAACGTGATCTCCATTACCGACGGTCAGATCTTCCTGGAAACCGACCTGTTCTACCAGGGCATCCGCCCGGCCGTGAACGTCGGTCTGTCCGTATCCCGCGTTGGTTCCTCCGCCCAGACGAAGGCCATGAAGCAGGTTGCAGGCTCCATGAAGGGTGAGCTGGCCCAGTACCGCGAGATGGCGGCCTTTGCCCAGTTCGGTTCCGACCTCGACGCCGCAACCCAGCAGCTGCTGAACCGCGGTCAGCGCCTGACCGAGCTGCTCAAGCAGCCGCAGTTCTCGCCGCTGGCCATGGAAGAGCAAGTTTGTGTGATCTACGCGGGTACGCGTGGTTATCTCGACAAGCTGCCGGTTTCCGACGTGCTGCGTTACGAAGGCGACCTGCTGCGTCACCTGCACGCTGACCATGCTGACCTTCTCACCGCGATCCGCACCGAGAAGAAGCTGTCTGACGACAGCGAAGGCAAGCTGAAGGGCGTTCTGGACACGTTCACGAAGAACTTCGTCGCGTAACTGGACAGAACGACTGCTAGGAGAGCCTTATGGCGAGCCTTAAGGACCTGAAAACACGGATCGACAGCGTTAAATCAACGCAGAAGATCACCAAGGCGATGCAGATGGTCGCTGCCGCAAAACTGCGCCGTGCGCAGGAAGCGGCAGAGTCTGCGCGTCCCTACGCCGAGCGTATGGGCAGCGTAATGGCCAATCTCTCGACCACCATGTCCGGCACTCCGGGAGCCTCACCGCTCCTGGTGGGCACGGGCGCGGACGACACCCGTTTGCTCGTCGTCATGACCGCCGATCGCGGTCTGTGCGGCGGCTTCAACACCAATATCGTCAAGAAAGCCCGCGAGCGTGTTCAAGCGCTCAAGGCTGAAGGCAAGTCGATCAAGATCATGTGCGTGGGCAAGAAGGGCGCTGAGCAACTCAAGCGTCTGTTTGGCTCCTACATTGTCGACTCGATCGAACTGTCTGGCGAGAAGACCATCACCGGTTCCACCGCGATCATGATCGGCGACAAGATCCGCCACATGTTCGAGGCCGGTGAGTTCGATACCTGCGAGCTGATCTCGTCGGAATTCGTCTCGGTCATCTCCCAGAAGCCGCGCGCGAAAGTCTTGATCCCGGCCAAGGATGCCATCGACGAAGGCGTCGAGCGTCCGGACCTGGCTGGTGCCGTCTATGACGCAGAGCCGGACGAGGAGAGCATCCTCAACGTCCTGCTGCCGCGTTATGTCGACACCGTCATTCTCTCGTCCCTGCTTGAGAATGTTGCCGGCGAAATGGGATCGAAAATGGCCGCCATGGATAACGCAACGCGTAATGCTGGCGAGCTGATCGACAAGCTGAACATTATCTACAACCGTACACGTCAGGCGCAGATCACCACGGAGTTGACCGAAATCATCTCCGGCGCCGAGGCTCTCTAGTCGAGAGGAATTCGAAATGAGCACTCTTAAAGGCCGCGTCGCCCAGATTACCGGCGCTGTTGTGGACGTTGAATTCGAAGGCGGTCTGCCGGACATCCTCAACGCCCTTGAAACCACCAATGATGGCAAGAAGCTTGTTCTCGAGGTCTCTCAGCACCTCGGTGAGAACACGGTCCGTACCATCGCCATGGACGCCACTGAAGGTCTCCAGCGTGGTACCGAAGTAACCGACACCGGCGAGCCGATCATGGTTCCGGTTGGCCCGGGTACGCTCGGCCGCATCATGAACGTCACCGGCGAAGCGATCGACGAAGCCGGCGATGTTGCCCACACCCAGAAAGCTCCGATCCACCGCGCTGCCCCGTCCTTTGACGAACAGGCAACGGAAGCTGAAATCCTGCCGACGGGCATCAAGGTCGTTGACCTGCTCTGCCCGTACGCAAAGGGCGGCAAGATCGGCCTGTTCGGCGGCGCCGGCGTTGGCAAGACGGTTCTCATCCAGGAACTGATCAACAACATCGCCAAGCTGTTCGGTGGTTACTCTGTCTTCGCCGGTGTTGGTGAGCGTACCCGTGAGGGTAACGACCTGTACTGGGAGATGATCGAGTCCGGCGTGAACAAGGACCCGCAAGAAAACGACGGCAACACCGAAGGTTCCCGTTGCGCCCTGGTCTTCGGCCAGATGAACGAGCCGCCGGGAGCGCGTGCACGTGTGGCGCTGTCCGGTCTGGCACAGGCGGAATACTTCCGCGATGAAGAGGGCAAGGACGTGCTCTTCTTCGTCGACAACATCTTCCGCTTCACCCAGGCGGGCTCCGAGGTTTCGGCCCTGCTCGGCCGTATCCCGTCTGCCGTGGGTTATCAGCCGACACTGGCCACCGACATGGGTGCCCTGCAGGAGCGTATTACCTCCACGACCAAGGGTTCCATCACCTCGGTTCAGGCCGTTTACGTTCCGGCGGATGACCTGACTGACCCGGCTCCGGCCACGACCTTCGCCCACCTCGACGCCACGACGGTTCTGAACCGTGCGATCTCGGAAAAGGGTATCTACCCGGCCGTTGACCCGCTTGACTCCACGTCTCGTATCCTCGAGCCGCGCATCGTCGGTGAAGAGCACTACAACACCGCGCGTCAGGTTCAGGAAATCCTGCAGCGCTACAAAGCTCTCCAGGACATCATCGCGATCCTGGGCATGGACGAGCTGTCCGAGGAAGACAAACTGACCGTTGCGCGTGCGCGTAAGGTTGAGCGCTTCCTGTCCCAGCCGTTCGACGTGGCTGAAGTTTTCACCGGCTTCCCGGGCATCCAGGTGCCGGTTGCTGACACCGTGAAGGGCTTCCAGGCCATCTGTAACGGTGAATACGATCACCTGCCGGAGCAGGCGTTCTACATGGTCGGTACGATCGAAGACGCTATCAAGAAGGCAGAGAAAATGGCGGCAGAGGCTGCGTAAGCAGTCTCCGTCTCCCTTGAGCGGAGGAAGCCAAGATGGCTGACAAACTCCATTTCGATCTCGTCTCTCCGGAGCGCCGCCTGTTTGCCGGTGACGTCGACCAGGTTGTCGTTCCGGGCGAAGAGGGCGATTTCGGCGTTCTGCCGGAGCACGCCCCCTTTATGTCCGTGATCCGCCCCGGTGCGATCACCGTCATGAACGGAAATGAGACCGAGAAGACCTTCATCCACGGCGGTTTCGCCGAGGTGACGCCGGCTGGCCTAACCATCCTGGCAGAGGAAGCCATTCCGCTGTCCGAGATCGACGCCGACAAGCTGGCTCAGGATCTGGCCGATGCCCGCGAGGACATCTCCGCTGCCAAATCCGATGAAGAGCGCGAGCACGCTGAAGCTCTGGTGGTCAAGTTCGAAGCCATGCAGGCTGCACTGGCTGCCTAGGCCGGCGAACAGATCGCAAAAGAAAAGCCGCTCCTTTCGGGGCGGCTTTTTCTATTCGGCAAAGGCCTGTCTGATTGGTCGCCGCATCATCCACAAGGGATAGAGCAGACAAACCTCAAGGCCGATAAAGATGTACCCGATGGCGAAGTCATAGGTCGTCTCGAAGGCGAGATTGATAAACAGGCAGGAATGCACAATCACAATCAGCGCCTGCAGCGGCAAAGCCTGGAGGCTGCGGCGCAGAACCTGGATCAGCAGAGTCGCCCGCAGCACCGTCAGTAATAGCGTCAGCAGCATCGGGGCCGGGCCGATCGTCAGATAGGCCGCGCTGATATTCACCCCCATGAACTCACCAAGCTTGGCTACAAGGAACTGGGCGATGATCAGGCCGCTCCGAACAGCGGAATGTACAGCCAGCAAAAGTGCGCCGAGCACAGCCAGCAGAAAAGTGTTCGCGAAGACGCGATCCCGTTCGGACAAACCTTGATGCCTCTGATTGTGCGCGAGTCCCGTTTCGGCGACTCGTCGCTGGGAAACCCCGGTTTCGCCAGTGGCGCGTTCTACATTGCTGCATTGCAATATAAAGTTATGGCTTATGCATATCGGATCGCGAGTGCCTTGCAGAAATGCAAATGTAGCAATGCGTCGTTCCGGCGTGACGCAATCGTCATCTGCATGAACCCTCCCGGAGAGCGCACGCCTTCCACCCTGCTCACGCTCGGGCCTGGAGGGACCTATCGGAATGTTCATAGCCACCGCACTCGCCATTACGCTGGCGCAGGCGTCCGCGCCCCATTGCGACCAGGTCGACACCGCACGCCTGAGCGCAGCCATTCAGCCCTTTGCCGAAGCCGATGCCTTTCGAGGAAATGTTCGCATTGAATGCCACGGCGAGGTGATATTCGAACAGAGTTACGGGCTCGCCGTTGAAGACTGGCAGATCACCAACACTGCTGACACCCACTACATGCTGGGGTCAATTTCCAAAGCCTATAATGCCGCACTGATCCTGCGCCTTACAGAGCTGAGCAGACTGGATCTGGGCGTGCCAATCGGCACCTATCTCGACGCGTTCGGAACAAGCGGCATCACTCTGCGCCATCTGATCGCGCACGGCGCCGGCCTTCCCGGCATTTTCACCCAGACACAATCGCTTGCAGATTTTGCGGGGCGCGGTGTCTCACGAGAGGCCCGGAACGCTGCATTCGCGGACTATGTGGCGTGTCTCGACCTGACCAGCGAGCCTGGCGAGCGATACGCCTACTCAAATGTCGGTGCCATGTTGAGTGCGGTCGTTGTCGAACAGGTCTTGGGCACAACGTATGACGCAGCCCTGCACACCTACCTTCTTGAACCATCAGGTCTGGAACAGACCGGCCTGGTTGATGAAACCCCGCCCCCGGCGACGCCTCGCCAATGGCTATGCCCCGGGCCGGGATGGCGTCGTCAATGCGCCTCACGTGCAATGGCAACACCGCCTGGCGATCAGCAATGTCCATGCCAGCGCAGCCGACACCATCGCCTTCGCCGATGCCCTGTTTGCCGGCAACATCATCGCCTCGGAAACAATCCAGCGCGAAATCGCGCAATCGTCGGAAGGCTATCCCTTGGGCTGGCACTTCGACACGCTGACCCTGGAAAACGGACAGGCCCTGCAACGATTCTCCGCCTCCGGATCTACACGCGGCTTCTCCGCAGAACTCCACCACATCCCGAACGCGGGACTGAGCATCGCCCTGCTCGCCAATACAGGAGGCATGTATTTCGGGGCGCTGGCTGATGCATTGGCCCGCATCTCCCTGGGCGAAGCTGCGGACCTCCCGTCACCACCTATGTTGCGGCGAATCCTTGCTAGCGGATCAGAGATCGAAGCCTTCCTCGCCTCGCTGCCACAGGATCAACAACACGCCATCGAGGTCTATCAGTTCGGCTATGAACTCATTCGCGCGAACTTTGGCCAGGACGCTGTCACCAGCATGCGCTGGGTTTCCCGGATTCTGCCGGATGAGGCAGACGCGCTGGTCGGCCTCGGGGACGCGTATCTGCGTGTTGGCCTGAATGAAGAGGCCAAAGCTGCTTTTGAACAGGCCCTGGCGCTTGAGCCCGCTCACGCCGGAGCGCGCCAGCGGCTGGATCAGGAGTAGCGCTGGCCGGTCTGCTCGGACCGCCAGGCGCTGGGCGTCTGGCCGGTCAGCTCCTTGAAAGTCTTGTTGAAGCTGGACTTGCTCTGGAAACCGCTATCATGGAGCACGTCCAGCAAGCCCTTTTCAGGCTCCGCACGCATGATGCCCTTGGCGGTTTCCACCCGCCATTGACTGACCCAGACACTGAAGCTGACTCCGTGTGCCGTGTTCACGGCCTCCGACAACTGGCGCTGCGGCACGCCAAGCTGTCGGGCCAGGCGAGCGATATTCAGCTCCAGGTCCAGATGCGGCTGGCGCTCTCGCATATGAGCCGCCAGCCGGTCGTTCAAATCAGCCGTTAAACCCGCAGTTCGGAAGCGCGCCGCAACCCAACCCAAAGGGCCGGACCGATGCAGCACCAGCACCAGCACTAGGGCATAGGTAAAAAAGCCGGACAGAAAGAGCATGGCGACGCCAAACCCCAGGGAATCTTCAAGCGCTGGCGGTGATGAAATTTCGAATGTGATCCAGGTGTCGGAGGCCAGGGTCAAGAGGAGCCAGGAAAGAACCATCCACCGCCAGCGACGCAGAGAGGCGGCCAGAATCACTCCGCGCACAGCGAAATCCCCTGCGGGTTGTCTGCTGCGATACCATATCAGCGCTGCGTACAACGCGAGCCCGCCCAGAATGGGGCCGTCGATAAACCAGGCCTCACCGCCGGCAAGCCGAACGACCAACATGAGTACCGGCCCGGCCAGGTACACAGCGTCTGCCACACGCAAGCGGGCTTCGCTGCGTTCTGCCACCAGCAGATGGAGGTAAAGAAGTGGCGGCAGGAACATCGCCAACACCGGCCGCATCTGCACCAGCCAGTGCTCCGGCACATCGAATTGCAGCCTGGACAACAGAAACTGCACCCCCATCAGCGCAAAGCCGGCCGCGAGCAGGCGGTGAGAAGTGCGCACGCCTTCGCTCGCCGTCGCCAGATACAGGGCGAAGACAAAGGCAAGGGTCGCACCGGCATAAAGAAGGGCGGACAAGGCGCACTCCGCGGAAACTCCAGAAAACGCACGTCCTCGATTGCGTTTCAGGACGCGCACGCAAAGACAAACCTGCAATTTCGGGATCAGTTTTACAAACCGAAAGACAGAAAAATGCGACTTCTTATGAGTGTTCTCGCCGCGCTGATCACCTCGTCCCTGCTCGCCCAGGATCTCGCCATTGAAAACGCCACGCTGGTTTCACCCGAACGCGACACGCCCGTTGAAGGCCTGACCGTTCTGGTCGGGGATGGCCGCATCCTTGGCATCCAGCCCGCCAGTATCCCTCATCAAGCCGAGAGGGTTATCGACGCAGAGCGCCAGTATCTCACCCCCGGCCTGATCGACAGTCATGTCCACCTTTACCACGCCACGGGTTTGCGCCCGGGCCTGGTCGAACGCGAACGCTCGCTGGCCCTTCAGGAAGCCTATTTCGAACAGATGCCCCGCAGCTATCTCTATTGGGGATTTACGACCCTGGTCGAGCTGAATGCGGATTTCGAAACCAATCGCGCCTTCGAGGCCGCACCCATCCGGCCTCGCCTGTTTCATTGCGGTGAAGGCCTTGTGACCTCGAACGGTTTCATGGCGCACCAGGCGCACCTGCCGGTCGAGGACGCCTTCCCCAACTTCCTGCATGATCGCCATGTCACCCCCGAACTTCCCGAGGGCTCCGACCCGGCTGAGCACACACCGGCAGCGACACTGGAGACCATCCAGGCGTCTGGAGGGATCTGCGTGAAGATCTATTTCGAGGATGCGCCCTGGATGCCCAATGGTCCGGAATGGCCTTTGCCAAGCCAGGCTATCTTCTCCGAAGTCGTGCGCGAGGCCCGGGAGCGCGGTCTGACAGTCTTCCTTCACGGCACCACACCCGCCGCCCATCGAATGGGTCTGGCGGCTGGCGTAGACGTTATGGCGCATGGTCCCTGGGACATGCCCGTGGACCTGCTCGAGCCGATAGCTCCGCCGATGATGTTTGAGCTTGCCGATGACATTGCCGAGGCAGGCCTGCAGCTGCAACCCACCATCCGGACGCTGGGCCAGACCCGCTCCATGTTCGAACCGGACATCCTGCAAGACGCCGACTGGCTCGACGTGGTGCCGTCCTCCTATGTGGAGTTTTTACGCACCGACGCCCAACCCCAGCGCGACACCTTTATCGAGGTTATTCTCGGCAATCGTTTGGATGAGGCGCTAATTCCGCATCTGATGGACGGATATCAGGGGCGCTACCAGCAATTTCTCCGTTATCTGGCGACCAATTCTGATGCGCTGGTCTTCGGCACAGATACAGCTGTCGGCACGTTTGGCTGGGGCAACCCGCCGGGTCTCAACGGTCATTGGGAGATGCGCGAACTGGCCGAAGCCGGGATAAGCCCGGCCGATATCCTGGACATGGCAACCCGGCGCAATGCCGAAACACTCAACCTCGCCGACGAGATCGGCACGATCGAGGTCGGAAAACGCGCTGACCTGCTGTTGATGCAAGACAATCCGCTTCGTTCGATCGACGCCTACCGATCCATCACCACCGTCATCCTGAACGGCGCTCCCATGGACCGCGCCGGTCTCTCTGCCCGCCACTACGAGGAGACGGACCAATGATCTCACCAATTCTCGCCAGCCTTGCCCTCGCGTCCGCGCTCATCTCACAGGATCTCCTGATCCGCGACGCCATCATCGTTTCACCCAATGTCGCAATCTCGGAAATGCCGCTCGATGTCCGGGTCGAGAACGGGCGCATCACCGCGATCGGTGAAGACCTCGTCGCGCTAGCTTCGGAAACCGAACTGAACGCTGCCGGGCTCTACCTCACCCCGGGGCTCATCGACAGCCATGTGCATCTCGGGGGCAATGGCGGTCTGCGTGGCGACATGGTCGAGGAGAATATTGCGCTGGTTCGCGCCTATCGGCGCCAGGAGCCTCGCTCCTATCTCTACTGGGGTTTTACCACCCTGCTCGACCTGACACGTTCTCGGCCTTTTGTGGATCACTGGAACGGGCTGGAGCTCTCCTCCCAGCTCCACGCCTGCCGTGCAGCGCCGTATGCGAATGGTTACGGCATGATGTTCGAACCCGAGGAGTATCGTTACGAGGCGCCCTACTACATTCACGACCCGGATGTCGCCCAGAGCATCCCCGCCGAGCATGATCCTGCCGAACACACCCCCGAGGCCGTCGTTGGGCGTATCGCAGATGATGGCGATGCGATCTGTATCAAGACCTTCCATGAACCGGGGTTTGGCGGCCTTTTCGACTTCAATACGGCTCCGACCGAGGTTCTCGACCGGGTCGCGCGGGAAGCGGAAACGCGTGGCCTGTTCAACCTGCTGCACGCGACCTCGCTTCTGTCCTGGCACACTGCGGTTGAAGCGCGTGCCCACGTCATGGCGCACGGGCTTTGGCACTGGGACCAGCTGAACGGCGCTCAGGTCAATCCGGAGACAGAGCTGCCGGCGCAGATTGAAGACCTGCTCGATGCCACAATCGAAAACGGCATCACCGTACAGCTGACCACCGGCGCTATTCACGGAGAAGTCGCGCTCTATGACGTGGACTTCCTGACCAGCGACGCGCTTGCGGCGACATTGCCGCGTGAGTTGATCACGTGGCATTCCGGCCCCCAGGGCGGATGGTTCCGGGATAATCTGGAGCGGATAGCCGATGACAATCCTGTCGTGGTGGAGAATTTTCTCGGTCATGCGCCCACTGGCGAACCGGGAGAAACCTCCCGTGCAGCACTGCGCCGGGTCATCGCAGTCGGCCGTTATCTTCACGCCAATGGCGCCGAGCTTGTCCTGGCGTCCGACACCCCGTCCAGCCCGACCTACACCAATGCACCGGGCCTGCATGGCTATCAGGAGATGCTGACCATGGAGCAGATGGACATGATCCCGTCCGAGGTTCTGGCGGCCGCCACAATCAACAATGCTCGCCTGCTCGGCCTGGAAGATGAGATCGGTTCCGTTGAGGTGGGCAAACAGGCCGACCTTCTGCTTCTGAGCGAGGACCCGCGCAATGAAATTAGCGACATGGGTTCGATCCGCTGGGTCATCCTGGATGGACGACCGGTGCAGCGCGAATACCTTTCGGCCGGCAACTAGCCGGCCGGGGTCAGGAAACTCCGGAGTGCCTCGAACACATCGTCCGGAGCTTCCCATTGCGGGTAGTGCCCTGCCCCGTCCATCCGAACGATCTGCGCTTCTTGCACCCGTTCGGCAAAGGCATCCGCAAGATGGCGGCCAGAGACGGGGTCCTGGCTGCCATTGATCAATTGCAGTCGCGTATCGCCAGCGCCCTGCAATGCATCCGCCCAGCGGCGAGCATGCTGTTTGCGATCCCGGATATACCGGATCAGCAGGTGACCGATGCGATGCCCATTGTGTTCGCAGAGCAGCTCCCAGAACGCATCCAGCTCCTCCTCGTCCGGCTGGGTATCCGCGCCAAACACGGCCGCGAATGACGCACCGAAACGCTTGCGTGTCAGCATGGTGCTGAGAACAGGTCCCAGCGGGCTGTTAAGCAACCGCTGGATAAAACGGGCGCGATGCTGATCCGGAAACAGCCCACCATTGAGAAAGCTGACCGAGTTGATGCGAAAGCCCAGGCGCCCTCGGTTCTGTTTGGCCAATAACTCCTGGGCGATGGACACACCATAATCATGCGCGACGACATCACACTCATCGACCTCGGCAATGTGCATCAGCTGGGTATGCAGGTCCGCCTGCTGCATCAGATCATAGCGGTGCATGTCCGGTTTGTCGGACAGGCCAAAACCCAGCATGTCGAGCGCAATCGGATTGAAGCCGCTACCGACCAGACGCGGCCAGATACGCGACCAGTCATAGGAACAGGTCGGAAATCCGTGAATCAGCAAAAGCGGGCGTCCCTGGCCACGCATCCACCAGGCTATGCGTCCGTGCGGCCCGTTGAAATGACGGGCGCTCTGGCGATAGGTGTCCAAGTCTGCAAAGGATAATGGCATGCCTGCCCCTCCGGTCAGGGAAGAACATTTGCCGGTTCGGCGCGCCGATCAAGTCAGGCGGGTTTGGAAGCTCTCGCAGGGATGGCAAAGCGCGAGAATTCCCGCATGACCTGGACATAGGTCTCGCGTTTCCACGGGATGATCAGGTCCGGTAACTCCTCCAGGCGCCCCCAGCGCCAGTCGCAGAACTCGACTTCACCATGGGCCTCCAGGTCGAAATCCTCTGCGCTGCCGTTAAAACGATAGGCGAACCATCGCTGTTTCTGCCCGAGATGCCGCTTGCGGGCGAATCTGGGATCATCGCGCACGTCCGGCGGATAATCATAGGCAATCCAGCGGTCTATCGCGCCCAGGGGCTCGACCAGTTCCGGCTTAACACCAGTCTCTTCGTACAGTTCTCGCAGCGCGGCATCTTCAGGTGCTTCACCCGGATCAATTCCACCCTGCGGCAATTGCCACTGCCAGGGCGGCTCGGCGGCATCCCGCTTGCCGATCCACACCTCGCCGAGCGAATTGAACAAGGCGATGCCGACATTGGGCCTGTGCTGGGGGTAGGCGTCCTCGGACACGATCAGTGACCGTCATCCGCGGCAGCGCCGTATTCGTCACCCCCTTCGGCGTCATCCATCCAGCGGTGCTGCGTTTCTTCCTCCGCATGCTGGTTCGTGCCCTGCGCCTCTGCAGCGAGGCGGGCCTCGAGTCGGCGCCGAGCCATGACGGCAGATGGTGGTGCAAGCTGATAGCCGCGCAATTCCAAGCCCAGGGACCAGGCCTGGACCTGGTCGACCGTAACGGGATAGGCAAAACCGCTACCGAGCGCCGCACCGTTCTGGATCGCGAGCGCCTCAAGCGCCAGCAAGCGCTGATCGATGATGGCGGGGCTCAGCTCTTCGTCCAGAATGCGATCCGCAATGGCGTATTCGACGTTCGTGCCAGCGCCGACCGTATCGATCAGGCTGCGGCGGCCGACACCATCATGCAGATAGGCCACGCCGCGACGTTCCAGCGAGTGCATCAGTGATTCCACCGCCGGGCGCGACGTCGAGAAACGTGTACCCTGATAATTGGCTACACCAAAATATCCGGTCGTACGGCTGAGAATCCACATCAGTCGCCGCTCGTTTTCCTCGGTCGGGCCGTCAGCAAGCAATGTGTACGGCCCCGTATCGCTATTAGGGTAGTCGAACGGCTCCATCGGCGCTTCGATCAGCACTTCATGACCAGCGGCGCGCGCCTGGTCGATCCAGCCTTGCAGATTCTCGACATAGGGCGAGAAGGACAGCGCGACTTCCGGCGGCAGCTCCTCGATCGCGGCCGTCGTCACCGTCGGATTGACGCCCATTCCACCCACAACAATGCCGATCATCGGGGTATTGGGGTCTCCATGGAAGGGACGGGCATAGGCGCGAGAAGGGCGAAGATCATTTGGGCCAATTACCGGCAAGGGGCCACCCGGACCCGGTTCGGTCAGGCCGGAGAACGGCGCGCGCGCAAGAGCCTCAGGATTGCTGGCGGCTGAAGCATGGCTGACTTCTGCGCTTGCCGGGTCAGAACCGGGACCATTGGGCGCTGTTGGCTCGCTTGCAGGCGCCTCAAACCCTTCATTGACGCCGCTGAGGCTGACTTCCGCTCCCTCATCGGGAGACTGAAAACTGATCGGATTTTGCGTCTCTGCTGCGGGCTCTGGGGTGACAGCTGCCTGAGGAAGTGGGCCCACACGGCCCGTTGCGCTCGGCGCATCAAACTGTCCATTGCCGAAAATCGCCACACCCAGGATGACCAGGGCAAACACGCCGGCCGCTCCCAGCCCGGCGAAAATCGGGGCGCGAATGTTCAACAAGGGGGCAGCATGGCGCAAGGCAGCAGCGGCGGCAGCAGTCATGATCCGTCTCTCGGCGTCAGATTAGGCGCCCGAATCGCGGGCACAGATCGTCGGCTCCAGAGTGGCGGGCTCCTGTGCAGAAAGCGTTAACGCTGATAATGGCTTTCGACGGATCGAGACCTATTGCAAGGATGCCTGCTGACGCTCCATCGAGGCGCGCAGGATCTCGCGTGCACGATGTAGCTGATAATCCTCGTTCTCGTTCCAGTCTTCTGGCGGCTGTTCGATCACCGCCAGATCCTGCTCGATCCGCTCGGCACCGGTGTCATTGTCCAGCGCACCATCGAGATCAGCTTCGGACGACATGGCGGCGTCTTCGCCATCTTCGATCGGGAAAGAACTGATCTGGAGATCAGGAATAATGCCCGTCGCCTGGATAGAACGACCCGCCGGCGTGTAATACCTGCCGGTCGTCAGGCGCAGCGCACCATCACGTCCACCTCGCAGCGGGATGATCGTCTGGACCGACCCTTTGCCGAAGCTGGTCATGCCAATCAGCTGGGCGCGTTCGCGGTCCTGCAGGGCACCGGCCACGATCTCCGCAGCACTGGCAGAACCCTCATTGATCAGGATCACGATCGGTGAACCATCGAGGCGGTCGCCCGGACGCGCATTGTAGCGCTGGGTGTCGCGCGGATCGCGCGTGCGGGTGGAAACCACTTCGCCACCATCCAGGAAGGCATCGGTCACACCGATCGCCTGGTCGAGAAGACCACCCGGATTGAAACGCAGGTCCAGGATCAGGCCCGGCAGAGGACCGTCATTTTCACGCTCGAGCTCGACCAGCTGCTCCAGCAGCATCTCGGTTGTACGCTCGTTGAAACCGGAGATGCGCAGATAGGGCAGCCCCTCCTCGATACGCGAGACGACGGTGCGCAGCGGAATGGTGTCGCGGACGAGCGTGACGTCGAACGGCACATCATCGCCACGGGAAATCGTGATGGTGACCGGGTCACCGACTGCACCGCGCATCAACTCAACCGCGTCGGTCACAGACGCGCCACGAATATCCTCGCCATCAACGGCGACAATTCGGTCATTGGTGCGCAGGCCCGCACGTTCCGCTGGCGTGTCACTGATCGGGGAAACGACGGTGATGTAGTCATCGCGGCTGACAACTTCCATGCCCAGGCCGCCATACTCGCCACGCGTGGTGACCTGCAGGTCCTGATAACTTTCCGGATTGTGATAACCCGAGTGCGGATCAAGCGAGTCGAGCATGCCTTCGATGGCTGCCTCGATCAGGGCGGCCTGTTCGGTGTCTGATACATAATCGGACTCGATCCGGCTGAGGACATCGCCAAAGAGCTCAAGCTGGCGGAATGTTTCCGTTCGGTCTTCCTGGCTGCCTTCTGCAGAAACCGCGAGCGCAAATGCCCCCAGAGCGAAAGCCGAAACCGAAGCGAGAATATTGATCCGCATGTAAGCGCGCGTCCTTTCCGCGTAACTCCTGAAACGGCTATCGGCTGCTGCGGAGCCAGGGCCCCGGGTCAACAGCATTTCCGTTCCTTCTCAGCTCCAGATACAATTCTGGTGCCGTTTGGCCGTTTTGTGGCATTGCACCAACGGGTTCTCCCGCGAGGACGCTTTGCCCGGCGCTGGCATAGGTCACGGCCATGCCTGCCAGCACGATATAGTAGTCATCTCCGACATTCAGTATCAAGAGACCGCCGTAGGTGTTGAACGGTCCGGCATACTCGACCTGAGCATCGAAAGGAGACACTACCTGTGCTCCACCGCGCGTTCGAATGAAAATTCCTTCAGATCGTGTGCCATCTTCGGTCACATCGCCGTATTCAGTCGCAATCGCCCCGGCAGCTGGCGGGCGCAGGCGTCCTCGCGCTTCAGCGAAGCGCAAACTCTCCAGTGGAACCAGTGGGGCCTGGGCGTCGGTCAGGCCGCGCACGGGCCGCAATCGCGGCGTGGGAATGTCATCAGAGCCCAGCAGACGCCTTGGACTGATAGAGGGCACCACATCAGACATGCGTGCGATCTCACCGAGAAGTGATCGGATCGATTGCGCGCGCTCTCCGGCTTGGCTGGATTCAGTGAGCAATTCCTCAGCTTCGTTGCGACGGCGTGCCTCGAGGGCCCGGCGCTCGGCGATCATGACCTGTAACTCCAGGCGCTGACCTGTCAGGGCATTCTCGGCGCTGGCCATCGTGATCTGCTCGGCCTCAATGGAAGCACGAACGGCGCGAAGGGCTTCAAGCTCCTCCGCCAGTTCAGCCGCCCGCTCTCGAAGCGCCGGAGCCAGTTCAGACATCAGACTGGCCGCACGCGCGGCCTCCGCAGCGTCATCCGGCGACGCCATCAGGGCAGGCGGTGTTTGCGACTCGATGCGCTGGATCGCTGCGAGCACGTCTATCAATGTCTCGCGGTTTGCCGCCAGGCGATCAAGGATTTCCGCCTCTTCGGCTGATAGGCGAACGAGCTCACCTTCCGAGCGCAAGGCTGCGTTCTCACTGGCATCAACTTCACGGCCCAGGGCGACCAGCTGTTGCTGAAGGGCCGAGATTTCGCGTGAAATCTCCTCAGCCTGCTCGCGCGCAATGCGGGCCTCTTCAGCGCTTAGCTGTTCCTGCTGCTCAAGGCGTTCGGCCTCCGCCGGATCGGGCGGAACCGAGTCCGGTGGCTGGGTAACAGCCAGAAACGAGACGAAAAGGAGCGGGATCATGAAGGCAAGCTAGCTCTGCCAAGGTTAACGCTCAATCACGATGATATGGCGATCCGGCCAGAATTGAGGCGGCACGATAGATCTGTTCCGCGATCATCACGCGAACCAGCATATGCGGCCAGACCAGCGATCCAAAGGACAGCACCAGGTCCGGCTGCGGGAGCACGCCGCGATCATGCCCGTCAGCGCCACCAATACAGAAAACCGCCTCACGACTGCCATCGTCGCGCCAGCGACCAAGCTGCTGAGCAAGCTGCGGGGAGGTCAGCGTCTTGCCGCGTTCGTCCAGCAGGATAATGCGCGCACCCGAAGGCAGCGCGCCCGCTAGGGCACGGCTCTCATCGGCTTTGCTTTTCAGGCTGCGGTTATCAATCTCGAGCTCGCCGGCCGGTCCTAGCCCGAGCGGGCGTCCGGTTTGTGTGGCACGCTTGAGATAATCATCAACCAGCTCACGCTCGGGGCCGCCCTTGAGCCGCCCCAAGGCCGCGATTGTGAGTTTCACCTAGGACGCCGTATCGTCCGGCTCGACCGACCACATCTTCTCCAGATTGTAGAAGCTGCGAACTTCCGGTCGGAACAGGTGGATGACGATATCGCCGGCATCAATCAGCACCCAGTCACAGGTCTGCAGGCCTTCAACGCGCGCACCGGAACGTCCCGACTCCTTGATTCCACGCAACAAGTGATCCGCCAGCGCGTTTACATGACGCGCAGAACGACCGGATGCGATGATCATGATGTCGGTAACGGACGATTTGCCACGAAGGTCGATCGAGACGATGTCTTCAGCTTTGTCGTCTTCCAAACTGTCGATAATGAGCGTTTCCAGCTCTTCGACGGGTCCATCTTCGCCAGTGACACGAACGGCCGCAGCCGCTTCGCCTTCAACCTGGCGGATTGTTTCCATAGACAGGGGGTTGTCCTTTCTGACCACCAATACAAGGGACGTCTATATCACGCTTCCCAGTTTGGTTCGAGCCAGTAGAGCGAGAAGAGTTCAGCCTGGTCTGACCAGTGCTTGACGACCGTGTATCCGGCGCTCTCCGCCAGCAACTGAAAGCTCGTCGGCGTGAATTTGTGGGAGTTTTCGGTGTGCAAGGTCTCGCCGACCTCAAACACATGGACCTTGCCGTTCAGCTCGATTTCGGTGCGGCGTTGGGCAACGAGATGCATCTCGATACGCTGAAGCTCTGTGTTCCAGATGGATTTGTGGGTGAAATCCTCAACATTGAGAGTGGCTCCCAGCTCGCTCCGGATTCGCTCGAGCAGGTTGAGATTGAAGGCGGCGGTGACGCCAGCTGCGTCGTCATAGGCATCAACCAGGATCTGTTCGTCCTTGACCCGGTCCGCGCCGATCAGGACAGCATCCCCCTTTCGCATGCCCGAGCGAAAACCGGCCAGTACGGCCCGCGCATCGGCCGGTTCGAAATTGCCAATGGTTGATCCCGGGAAAAAGATCAGGCGACGCCCGTCCGGCAGGGGAAGGTGGTCCAGCTTCAGACCAGCCGTGAAGTTCGCACACACAGCGCCAATGGCCACATCGGGATAATCCCGCGCCAGGTCTTCACACGCCGCAATCAGGTGATCGCGTGAGATATCCAGACCAACATAACCGGACGCATCGCCCAGCGCATCCAGCAGCGTGCGGATCTTCACGCTCGACCCTGATCCGGGTTCGATCACCACGGCGCCGGCACCGGCCCGCAACGAGAGCTCGCTGGAGATCTTGCCCAGCAAGTCCAGCTCGGTGCGTGTCACATAATACTCCGGCAATTCGGTGATCTGGTCGAACAGGGCGGACCCTTCCTGATCGTAGAAATAGACCGGCGGGATGGAACGCGGCGTCGCGGACAGACCCTCCTCGACATCACGCATGAAATCTCCAAGCGGCGGATGCTGGTCGTCAAAAAAATTGATCAGGGCATGCGCAGATTGGCGGCCGATCACTTGGTCGGTCATGTAAACTTCCAGTTTGCTGCGGAGAAAAGGGCGAGATCTAGCGTTGTGCGCGTATCGCGCTCGAGGACTCCGATTGTAACGGTTCAATCAGATAGGTCCATGCCGGCGCCGTTTTAAGAGCCAGATTTTTCGCGTCATACTCACGAATTCGTGCATTGCGATAGACACTTGCCGCAATCGACAGGCGCGCCCTGACCGGATCTTGCGGCCTGGAAACCACGACGACAGGTACGCAGTTGAATATATCCCGCCAGCGATACCAGCGATGAAATCCACGCAGGTTGTCCGCCCCCATCACCCAGACGAAACTGTTGTTTGGAAATCGCTTTTTCAGCTCTGACAGCAGCGCCATCGTATGCTGAACACCCCAGCGACGCTCGACATCACTGATCACCATACCCGGCTTTTGGACCGTCCCCTGCACGGCCTGGAACCGCTCCGCAAAGGCGTCAGCCTTGCGGTTCTTGATGGGATTCTGAGGTGAAACAAGCCACCAGATACGGTCCAGACCCAACCGTCTCATCGCCGCTATGGCGACATGCATATGTCCGCCATGCACCGGATCGAAACTGCCCCCGAACAAACCGACACGCTGACCCGATGCGAGGGCCTCACCCTGAAGCACACGAGCGCCACATCGACCGGGTGCGGACCGGCGTCCCGTAACAGGTTGCGAGCGTCGTCTAGCCACGCGTCTGCCCATCACCACGAACGACGTATTTGTAACTCGTCAGCTGGCGCGCACCGACCGGACCGCGCGCATGCAGGCGGGAGGTGGCGATGCCGATCTCGGCGCCGAAGCCGAACTCGCCGCCATCTGAAAAACCTGTCGAGGCATTGGCGATGACCACGGCGCTGTCGACCGTGTTGAGGAAGGCCTCCTGAACCACCGCATCGCCAGCCAAAACAAGATCCGTGTGACCGGACCCGTATTGGGCGATATGGGCAGTTGCCCCTTCCAGCCCGTCCACCACGCGCGCAGCAATAATGGCATCGAGGAATTCATGCCCCCAGTCGCCGTCACTGGCGGCCACAGCCGAAGAAAAGGCCCCGCGCAAGCTCTCGTCAGCCCGGATTTCACAGCCGGCATCGCTGAGCGCCTCGGCAATCATCGGCCAATGCGTGGCGACTGCAGCGCGATCGATCAACAGACATTCCAGCGCATTGCAGACGCCGGTTCGGCGCAGCTTGGCATTGAGGATGATGGCGCGGGCCATGTCACGATCGGCACTGGGATGCAGATAGGCGTGGCAGATCCCGTCCAGATGCCCCAGCACCGGAATCCGTGCCTCGGCCTGTACACGCGCGACAAGGGCTTTGCCACCCCGCGGAATTACCAGGTCCAGCTGGCCCTCAAGGCCTGACAGCATCGCACCGACGAAGGCCCGGTCTGCCGTATCGGGATGCTGAACCAGGTCAGCAGGGAATCCTGCCGCTTCCAGGCCGCGACGGATCGCGGAAACAAGCGCCAGCGCGGATTGCAGGGAATCCGACCCGGAGCGAAGCAGGACGGCGTTACCCGAGCGGATCGCAAGGGCCGCCGCATCCGCCGTTACATTGGGGCGCGCTTCGAAAATCACACCCAGAACACCGATCGGCACCCGAACCTGGGAGATATTCACCCCGCTCGGCGCCTCCCAGGCCTCAATCACCTCACCCAGAGGATCATTCTGCGCTGCAATCTGGCGCACAGCGGCGGCAATGTCGCCCAAACGGGCTTCATTCAACATCAAACGATCGAGAAAAGCCGCCGGTCGGTCATTGGCGCGAGCTGTCTCCATATCCCGGGCATTGGCCGCGAGGATCGCGTCAGAGGCGGCCTCCATCGCGACCGCGACCGAGCTTAAAGCGGCAGACCGTTGTTCCGCCGGAAGGTTTGCAGCCGCCTGTCGCGCCGACTGGGCACGCTGCGCCATCTCCAGGGCCAGACTTTCAACCGTCACAGCACTACTCCGCTAGCTGAGCAGGATATCGTCGGCATGCACCAGGGCAGCCGCTCGTTTATATCCGAGGATTTCTTCAATTCGATCAGTCTTCTGCCCGCCAATCAAGCGCGCATCATTGGCGTCGTAGGCAGATATGCCCCGCGCAATGACCTGTCCCTGGGCGGAGACGATCATCACCGGATCGCCCCGCTCGAACTGACCAGAGACAGCTGTCACCCCCACCGGCAACAACGACTTGCCGTCGCGCACCGCTTTTCCGGCACCATCATCCACCTGGATGGATCCCTTGGGGTCGATCGCGCCGGCAAGCCAGGATGTCCGACCAATCCGCATGCCTTCCGGCGCTGAGAACCAGCTGCCATGTCCCGCATCTGCGAGGGACTGGATAGGCTTGTCGTGGGCACCATGTGTAATCGCCGTAGCACAGCCCGATTGCGCCGCAATGCCGGCAGCCGCCAGCTTGGTGACCATGCCACCGGTCCCGACCCCGGCCTCGGCATTGCCATCTCCCGCCATGGCCAGGATCTCGTCCGTGATCTCGGGGACCTCGCTCAGCTTTCGGGCCCCAGGGTCATTGCGCGGGTCGACTGTGTAGAGACCATCGATATCCGACAGCAAGACCAGCAGATCCGCCCCCACCAACTGCGCCACGCGCGCAGCGAGCCGGTCATTGTCGCCATAGCGGATTTCTTCGGTCGCGACGGTGTCATTCTCATTGACGACCGGCACGGCGCCCAGGTCCAGAAGGGTGTTGAGCGTGGAGCGTGCATTGAGCCAGCGACGGCGGATTTCAGTCACGTCGAGCGTGATAAGAGCCTGCGCCGTCTGTAGCTTGTGCGGCTCGAACGCCCTCGCCCAGGCGTCAACCAGCAGGGTCTGCCCCGCGGCGGCGGCAGCCTGTTTCTGCTCCAGCGTCAGCCCGCCCTTGCGTAGCCCCAGCTTGGGTCGACCGAGCGCCACCGCACCGGAGGAGACAATCGTCGTCCGGACACCCTGCGCATGCAAGGCGGCGATATCATCGGCAATTCTCTGGAAAGCGGCCGGTCCCTCCTGTAGCAGCGCGGAACCGACTTTCACGACCAGGCTGCGGACAGAAGTGAACGCAGCCCGTGTCACGGCGCCCAGCCTGGCTCTTCGTCGTCACCGGCTTCCGCGGCAGCAGCGGCGGCTACTTCCTCGGCACGCTCCAGCTTGACCATGTCCCAGGCTGCGGAGCAGAGCTGCTTAACACCGGACCCGGACACGCCAGACATCTGCACGACCGGCTGCCCAATCGCCTCGGAAAGCGCCTTGGCGCGCTCTGCTGCGTCATCATCTGTCATGGCATCGGTCTTGTTGAGAACGATGATCTCGGCCTTGTCTTCCAGACCACCACCATAGGCCAGCAATTCCTGGCGGACTGTATGATAGGCGCTGACCGGGTCTTCCTGGGTGCCATCAATCAAGTGGATGAGGGAGGCGCACCGCTCGATATGACCCAAGAAACGATCGCCGATGCCGGCACCTTCGTGCGCACCCTCGATAAGACCGGGAATATCAGCCACGATAAAACGCGAGCCCGGCCCCAGATCAACCACCCCCAGATTGGGATAAAGCGTGGTGAAGGGATAGGCGGCAATCTTGGGATTGGCGCGGCTGACCGCGCTCAGGAATGTCGACTTGCCGGCATTGGGCAGTCCGACCAGGCCGACATCCGCGATTAGCTTGAGGCGCAGCCAGAGCCAGCGCTCCTCGCCCGGCCAGCCCGGGGTGGATTTGCGGGGGGCCTGGTTGGTAGAGGATTTGAAGCGGGCATTGCCCTTGCCGCCATCACCGCCCTTGGCGAGCATGACACGCTGGCCGATCTCTACGAGGTCAGCCAGGACCTCGTCATTATCCTCGTCCAGGACCTGCGTACCCGCAGGCACTTGCAGGACAACATCGTCTCCACCGGCACCCGTCTTGTTGCGGCCCATGCCGTGCGTGCCGACCTGGGCCTTGAAATGCTGCTGGTAGCGATAGTCGATCAGCGTGTTGAGACCTTCAACCGCCTCGACCCAGACATCGCCACCCTTGCCGCCATCACCGCCATCCGGACCGCCATATTCGACATAGGCCTCCCGTCGGAAGGAGACACAACCGGCTCCTCCGTTCCCGGATTTCACAAAGACTTTGACCTGATCGAGGAATTTCATGCTGTTACCTTGCTTTGAGCCTGTATAGCCGGAAGCGCTTCAAAAGCCATCTTTTCACTACGCTGCCGTTTGCTTTTCGCCGACCAGCGTCATGCTCTTGCAGGGATAACGGCCCATTCGTGCCATGGAGAAGAGGTGCGGCTCCTCTCCGGTGTATTCAAAGCCCAGCTTCTGCAGGATACGCCCCGAAGCGGGGTTGTCAGCATAGTGTCCGGCGACCACGCGGCCTGCGCCCAGTTCGGTTCGCGCATAATCCACA
The DNA here is from genome assembly GCF_047123815.1 of Maricaulis sp. MIT060901. Lineage (NCBI taxonomy): Bacteria > Pseudomonadati > Pseudomonadota > Alphaproteobacteria > Maricaulales > Maricaulaceae > Maricaulis > Maricaulis sp. MIT060901. The sequence continues at coordinate 1,828,620 of NZ_CP138920.1, read as the reverse complement.
AGGGCCCGGCCGATTTCGGTCCCCAGCCCCTGCCCCCAGAAGGGCTTGGCGATCCAGTAACCGATCTCCCAGTCGCTGTCGGGCGCGCGGCGGAACACGCCGCCCCCGCCTGCCAGCTCACCGTCCATCTCGACCGTCATGGACGTATTGCGACCCGGCGCCCATCCGGCCCGCGTTTGCAACACCCAGATCTCGGCAGAGATCAGCGGGTAGGGCGAGGGGATGCGGCTGGTCATCTTCGCCACATCGATATCTCCGGCAAAACGCGACAAGGCCGGGGCATCCCTCAGCTCGGGCAAACGCAACAACGTTCTCTCGGTTCTTATCTGCGGACCCATGTCCGTCTCCATCAAACACCCGGGGAGAAACAAAAAGGGGAGACGGTGGCCCGTCTCCCCTTTTGCGCTATTGCGCTCGTCGGACCCCGCTGTTCAAGCGAACGGTCCGATATCTCATGAACCGTTCTATTCGGCTGCGTCTGCAATCGGCTCTACGGATACGTAGGATTTGCCGCCAGACTTTTTCTGGAATTTCACGCGACCTTCGGTCAGTGCGAAGAGCGTGTGATCTTTACCCATGCCAACATTGGCGCCCGGATTTACCTTGGTGCCACGCTGACGAATGATGATGTTGCCCGGGATCACGTGCTGACCACCGGATTTCTTGACACCAAGGCGCCGGCCTTCGGAGTCGCGTCCGTTACGGGATGAGCCGCCTGCTTTTTTGTGAGCCATTGACTAGTCCTCCTACTTCGCTGCCAGAGCTTTGGCAGCAGCAATCCAGTCACCCTTCTCGGCTTTCGCCGTTACGCCGAGGGCTTCCATGTCTGCGTCGGTCCAAGCTGCGATCTGTGCAAAGCTCGTGACACCTGCTTCGTTCAGTTTCTTCGCCAGGGCCGGGCCAACGCCGGTCAGCTGGGTCAGGTCATCATTGGCGGCCGGAGCAGCAGCTTCCTTCTTCGGCGCGGCCTTCTTGGCTTCGGCCTTTTTCGGAGCAGCCTTGGCTTTCGGCGCTTCCGTCTTGGCGTCCTCGACAACCGGAGCGGCGGTCGTGGTCTTCAGCTTCGTCTTGGCCTTGGAGCCCGGCGCAACGATTTCCGCGATGCGAACCGTGGTGCCCCACTGGCGGTGGCCCTTGGTGCGACGGTAGTTCTGGCGACGGCGCTTCTTGAAGACGATGATCTTGCGGTCGCGATCAGTCACCAGCACTTCGCCGATAACCTGCGCGCCCTCAACCGTCGGAGCACCAACGGTCACACCTTCTTCGCCGCCAAGCATCAGAACATCGCCCATATCGAGCGTGTCGCCAGCCTGGCCTTCAAGTTTTTCTACCCGGATCTCGTCTCCGGTGGCGACACGGTATTGCTTGCCGCCGGTCTTGATCACTGCAAACATGATCGAATTCCTTTTGTGCGATCCTGTCGGTCCGCTGCCGGCCACCCTGGCCAAACCGCTCCGCAGGTCCTTTTTCTTCACTGCGTTTGTGGCGCAGCGTTGTGGCAATAAAACCGGCCCGCAAGGCAAGCGCCATGCGGGCAGGAGCGGGCGTTATACGCAGCCAGCCATGAGAGTCAATCACGACAGGCGTTTTTGGACACTATCTGCAGAGACGTCGGCCCGTGCATACATCACCGGCAGGGTGATCGCGCTCCACGCGGCGCTCTTCCGCACGCTGCGCGCGTTCCTCATCGGTCAGTGATGAACTCGCACACCCGGTCAGGACCAGGCTGGAAAAAATCAAACTCAACAGGACACGCACGATCGGCTCCCCCAAAACAAAACTCGCCACCTCGGCACGGAACCGCCTCTGAGGGCAAACCACAAATTACGATCTGCACAGGCAGATCAAACTGCTGACAGCACGCAAGCACAGCGCCGGCCCTTGATTTTATCCGATCACTCAGCCATTACGCCTGTCCCCGCGGAGAGGTGCCGGAGTGGTCGAACGGGGCGGTCTCGAAAACCGTTGAGCGCGCAAGCGTTCCGAGGGTTCGAATCCCTCTCTCTCCGCCACTATCCCGTTCAACAATCGCTCAAACGAATACGAAACGCGGGACATGCGCTGCGTTCCTGTTCGGATGTTCCCGAATAGCCACTGCCACGGGCCTGGGTTAGGTTCGGGCCTCAGTTGATTTGTTCGCCCTTTTTTTCGCGGAGGCCCTGCTAGATGTGGCGCTTGCTCTCATTGCTAACAGCCCTGGTCCTGACCAGCCCCGTCAACGCGCAATCCGGGGAGACCATGCAGGCCATCGAGGCCCTGGTAGACGAGGCCATGCCGACATCATCGGCACCAGGCCTGGCCTATGCGGTGGTTGAGCGAGGCACTGTCCAGACCAGTGCCCGAGGCGAAATGCTCCTAGGCAGCGGACGAGCCGTCACAGCGGATACGCCCTTCCAGCTGGGGTCAATTTCCAAGAGTTTCACGGCCATGGCCGTCATGCAGCTGGTCGAGGCCGGGGAAGTTTCCCTGGATGCCGGGATCTCGACCTATCTCGAGGAATTCAACGGCCAGGCCGGCGCGGCGATCACCGTGCGTGAACTCCTCAGCCATACCAGCGGTTACTCGACCCTGCAGGGCAATCAATCCCACACCGACCAGACCGGCGGATCGGACGAGCTTGCTGCCCGTGTTAACCGACTCGCAGAGCTCGTTCCGGCAGCGCAGAGGGGTCAGCGCTGGTGGTACTCAAACGCCAACTACCTGATCCTTGGCCGGCTTGTCGAAGTGGTCAGCGGGGCGACTTTCGCAGACTATATCGAAAGCGAAATCCTCGAACCCGCCGGCATGAACAGCAGTTTTGTTGCTGACGGCGAGGTTCACGAGACCATCGCGACCGGGCATCCACCCTGGTTTACCGGCCGTCGGCCAGTCGCAGACCGCAGGACATCACGTGTCATGGCGCCTGCGGGCGGTGTCATCGCCAGTGCTGCCGATGTCGCTCGCTACCTGGCCATCATGACCAATGGCCAGGACGATTTGATCAGTGCCGAGAGCAAAGCCCTGATGCTGCAACCCGCAAACGTGGCATCACCTTTCTACGGGCTGGGCTGGTTCATCGATGTCGAGAATGGTGATGCCTATCACACAGGCCTGAGCCCGGGCGTCGAGACGATTGCGGCGCTGTCCCTATCTGAAGGTCGGGGCGTCGTGGTTCTGGTCAATGCTAGCAGCGGCATGGGGTTTGGCCTCACAGCGGATCTCCTGTCCGGCATTCCGGCGATCGCCCTGGACGATCCGTATGTCAGCGTTGGCAGCCAGCTGTCAGCGAAACTCTTCTTTGTCATGTTGATGAGCCTGCCGGTCTTCTTCGTTGCAGGCATTGTCGGAGCCTGGCTGCTGAGGGCCGGCTTGCGGGCGAAATCAGGCGTGTCTGGTCATTTCAGCCTCTGGTTCCCGCTGCTCACTACCGGCACGATGAGCTGGGCCTTCCTCAGCCTGGTTCCCAACCTGTTCAGCGTGCCGCTGAACACGCTGAGCCTCTATCAGCCGGACATGGTGATCTTGCTGATCGCCAGTTCCGTGACCGGTCTAGCTCTGGCGGTGTTCAGGCTCGGTGTGTTCTATCTGGGACGAAACGAGCAAATCCAGGCCTGAGCCACCACCCCGTTTGTCATCGCGGCCGAGCAGACTGAGCTATTTGCACCAAAAGAAAGGCGCGGCAGAGTGGAGCTCCGCCGCGCCTGCGTTCGGGAATGCTCCGAGGCTTATTGCTCGCGCGCGTCGAGGATGGCCTCGATCTCGTCCATCACCGCCACCATGCGATCGATCACGGCATTGTAGGGATCGGCCGACGTCATATCGAGACCTGCATCACGCAGGATCTCGACCGGATAATCGGAGCCACCGGCCTTGAGGAAATCTAGATAGGTCTCGCGAGCCTGGTCACCACCGTCTTCCAGCTGATCCACGAAGTACGCGGCACCCGCTATCGAGGTCGCATACTGGTATACGTAGAAATTGAAATAGAAGTGCGGAATATAGGCCCACTCGATCGTCTCCCGATCGGTGATGGTGAGGACGCCTTCATCATGGCCGTGATATCGGCGCAGGATCTCACCATAGATCTCGGTCATGCGCGCGCCGGTCATCGCCTCGCCACGCTCCACGGCTTCGTGAATGGCGACTTCGAACTCCGAGAACATCACCTGGCGGAAATAGGTGCCACGCATCTGTTCCAGGGCGTAACCGAGATAGAAGAGACGCTCATTCTCGCTCGCGGCCTGTTCGAGCATGTGCTCCTGCAGCATCAGCTCCTGGGCAATGGCTGCGATCTCCGTGGTGAAGATGGAGAAGCTGGACAGCTCGTGGGGCTGGTTTTCATTAGTCAGGACCTGGTGCATCGCGTGGCCCCATTCGTGGGCATAGGTCGATGCGCTGTTATAGGTGTCCTGGTGATTGAGCAGGATCAGCGGATGAACGTCGTAGGCCGAGCCTGACATGTAGGCACCCGATGCCTTGCCAGGCTGCGGGTAGACGTGCATCCAGCGCTCTTGGGAGGCCGCTGCAAAACTGTCTACATATTCCGGCCCCAGCGGAGCCATGGAGGCCAGCACGTGTTCACGTGTCTCGTCGATCGGGAAACTCAGATCCGTCTCGACCAGTGCCGGGTAGATGTCGTGATATCCCAGATCCTCAATCTCCAGCATGCGGGCGCGCAGGCGGAAGTAACGGTGCAGGACATCAATGCGGTCATTGGTGACCTGGACAAGAGTCCGATAGACCTCTTCCGGGATATTGTCGCCGGACAGGAAATACTGGAGCGTATTGTCGTAATTGCGGGCGCGAGCCGTCGCAACATTGGCCTGGACCTCGCCGTTCAGCGTCGCGCCAAACGTGCTTTCATAATCAGACCAGCGACCCCAGAAAGCATCAAAGACCGCTTCCCGGTCCGCGCGGTTGGGCGCTTCCCGATAGAGGCCATAGCCGGCCGGCGTTAGATGCGCCTCGGTGCCGTCGCTCAGCGTGATGGTCGGCCATTCGATCTCGGCATTGGCCAGCAGGTTGCGCGCATTCTGGGACGCGCCAAGCGCAATCCCCATCAATGAGAGCACCTGTTCGGCTTCCGGGGTCAGGACATGCTCGCCCTGGCGAAGCGTATCTCGCAGGCCGCGGGCATGTTTGGCGAGCCCATCTTCACGCGAAATGAAGCCTTCAATGCGACGTTCGCCCAGGGCCACAATTTCCGGCGCCATATAGCTCTGTGCGGCGGCGGCCTGCTGGAACAGGGCCTGAACGCGGCCAACCATGGCCTGGCCATCCGGATCTCCCAGATTGGTGGACCGGGTGTTCGAGGCATAGGTCCACACACGCAGAACTTCGCGATAGAAGGTGGATTGCGCATCGAGTGCTTCGAGCAATGTCTGCGCTTCATCCAGGCGACCCTCATAGGCCGCAAGACCAGCCACTTCGCCCTGGAGGCGTTCCAGCTCGGCATCCCAGTCGTCGTAGGACGGGTAGAACGGGGTCAGGTCCCAGACATAGGCCTCGTCAACGGCCGGCGCGGTGTCCTGGGCTATTGCCGGCCCGGCGAGTGCCGCGAATACCAGCGTACTGGCCGCAGCGAACTTGATGGCGGAGCGATTAAGCTTCTTGATCGTTTTCATGATTATCCGAGCGCAACACGCTCGACCCCTCAGTAATGACTTGAATGCGGGAATTGTGGTTCGGTAGGCTCTAGCCGCTTGAACCCTTTTACGTTCGTGAGGCCGCGGCGACATTTCCGGTCGGTTGATTTTCCTTAATCATCCTGTGCCGCTCTTCCCGATCCCGGCCGAGCACGGTGCCCTCGCCAGACCCATTAATCCTCGCAAACGCGTCCCGCATGGGCTGAGCAGTCCCGATATTGTTCACGAACATGTTATATTATAACGTTTCCGAAACCACTCCCGTCAACTCTCGATGCCGAAGGGATTTCCAGATGGCCTCCACCACAGACAAACGCCTGCCTGTCACCGTTCTGTCCGGGTTTCTCGGCGCCGGCAAAACAACCCTTCTCAATCGGGTTTTGAACAATCGGGAAGGGCTGCGGGTTGCCGTGATCGTAAACGACATGTCCGAAGTGAATATCGATGCGGAGCTCGTACGCAACGGAACGGAGCTGAGCCGAACAGATGAGACGCTCGTAGAGATGTCCAACGGGTGCATCTGCTGCACGCTGCGAGATGATCTGCTTGCGGAAGTTCGACGCCTTGCCGAGGAAAAGCGCTTTGACTACCTGCTGATTGAATCAACAGGCATCTCCGAACCACTGCCCGTCGCCGCGACGTTTGATTTTCGGACCGAGGAAGGCGAGAGCCTGTCAGATGTTGCGCGTATCGACACAATGGTGACGGTCGTCGATGCCGTGAACCTTCTGCGTGACTTTTCCAGTCATGACTTCCTGAAAGACCTTGGGGAATCCCTCGGCGACGAAGATGCCCGCACCCTGGTTCATCTACTGACCGACCAGATCGAGTTTGCCGACATCATCATTCTGAACAAGGTGAAAGACGCGCGACCGGATCAAGTCGATGCGGCCCGCAAGATCATCCGTAGCCTCAACGCCGACGTCCGAATACTCGAAACCAACTATTCCGAGGTCCCAACAGAAGCGATCCTCAACACCGGTCTGTTCGATTTCGCCAAGGCACATGAACACCCGATGTGGGCCAAGGAGTTATATGGCTACGCAGACCACACGCCTGAGACTGAAGAATACGGTGTGTCATCCTACGTCTATCGAGCACGCCGCCCCTTTCAACCAGATCGACTCCATGCCGTTCTGAACGGGCCGCTGCCCGGCGTCATCCGCGCGAAAGGACATTTTTGGCTCGCAACCCGTCCCACCTGGGTCGCCGAATTTTCGATGGCAGGCGCGCTCTCAAGTGTTGAACCAATTGGCACATGGTGGGCGAGCGTTCCGCGTGAAAACTGGCCTCAGGGAGCCGGCGTCGACGCCTATCTGGCCGACCACTGGCAGGAGCCGTTCGGAGATCGTCGCCAGGAACTCGTCTTCATCGGGGCCGGCATTGATTGGCCTGCACTGAAGGCACAGCTGGACTCGGCTCTTCTGCCTGAAATTCAGGCCTACTCGCCGCACAACATTCCAGACATGGCTGATCCTTTTCCCGTTTGGCAGCGCGCCGAAGCGGCCGAGTGAGCACGCCGACCCCGGATACGAAAATGCGGGCCGATGCACTGCTCCCCGTGACAAGCATGGGCGAATTCGCGCCTCTGCTCGAACGCGGCGCCGAGGGCCTCATCTGGGGTCGTGAACTCCCCTCATACGTTGCTGTGGAAATGCAAAGCTGGAATATGGCTGGCGCTGTGCCAGAACGGTTTCTCTCCGATGCTGGAGGGATCAGGCGCCATGTGGATGCGATTCTGGAGAGCTGGAGCGGGCTTTCACACAACAGCCGAGAATGGCTGGCGACCGACATCGCAGAGCTCGGCATGGCCATGGCCCGCCTGCTTTCCACCGACACACTCATGGTCCGGGTCGAACCCGTTAGAGACGATGCCTGTCGCCGTTTTCACAAGGATGTTGTCAAAGCGCGCCTGATTTGCACCTACAAAGGCCCGGGCACAGAGTATGGCTTTGCGGATCAGGATCACGACCAGCCGCTGACAGCCGGTTCCGTCCCGACTGGCGCCCCGATCATCCTCAGGGGCAAGCGCTGGCCCAACAATGCTGAAACAGAGCTCCTTCATCGATCCCCTGTGATCGAGGCCAGAGGTGAAAGCAGGTTTCTTGTTGTCATAAACGAAGCGCCGACTAGTGCTTCCTGAATTCTCTCGGCCCAGAGAGGACAAGAAATTCTGCGCGCCTGTCTCGACTTGTCGATCCGAAGCCCCCACCTTGCGGGTTCCGAAAAAAGCAAAACTTCCCCGCAAATCTCAGGACTGAACATGACCCAGCGCAAATTTGACGTCGTTATCTTTGGCGCCACCGGCTTTACCGGCCGCCTCGTGGCCGAATACCTGGTTGCCGAATACGGATCCTCGGTTCGCTGGGCGATGGCGGGACGTTCCGCTGACAAGCTTGCCGCCGTTCGCGACGAGATTGGCGCCCCGGGAGATACGCCACTGATTGTTGCGGACAGTTCCGACCCGGCCTCCCTGCAGGCGATGGCAGAGGACACCGCCGCCGTCATCACGACAGTCGGCCCCTACCAGCTTTATGGCGAACCGCTCGTAAAAGCCTGCGTCGCGGCCGGCACGGACTATGTCGATCTGTGCGGTGAGCCGGCCTGGATGCACGACATCATCCGCACCTATGATGCGCCGGCCCGCGAAAGCGGTGCGCGCATTGTGCTTTCATGCGGGTTCGACTCCATCCCGTTTGATCTGGGCGTCTATTTCCTGCAACAGCACGCGATCAAACAGACCGGCGCGCCTCTGCAACGCGTGAAGGGCCGTGTGCGCAAGATGAAGGGCACTTTCTCCGGCGGCACAGCAGCAAGCTTTGCCCAGACCATGGCGCGTGCCGCCAAGGAACCGGAGGTTATCAATCGCCTACGCGATCCGTTCAGCCTGGTGCCGGATTTCGATGGCCCGCGCCAACCCTCCGGCAGCAAGGTGATTTTCGAGGAAGATCTGAACACCTGGTCCGCGCCTTTCATCATGGCGTCGATCAACACCAAGAATGTGCATCGCTCAAACGCCCTGCTGGGTCATCGTTATGGCGAGGACTTTGTCTATGACGAGATGTTTGCAACCGGGCCCGGCGACAACGGCGAGCAATTTGCCAACATGATCGCCAATGACAAATCGATGGCCGAAAACCCGCCCAAGCCTGGTGAGGGCCCGAGCAAGGAAGAGCGGGAAAGCGGCTTCTACGACGCCATGTTTACCGGTCTTGCCGCCGACGGTGCTCGGCTAACCGCGGGTGTCAGCGGCGACAAGGACCCCGGTTATGGCTCCACATCCAAGATGATTGCCGAAGCGGCTCTGTGCCTGGTCCAGAATGTGGATCGCTCACAGACATCTGGCGGTGTCTACACACCGGCCCCGGCCATGGGTGAAGCCCTGATCGAGCGGCTTGAAACCCATGCCGGCCTGAAATTCGGCATGGAGGGCTGACCCTTGTCCGTAGCCCGCATCGACCTGACCCCGGATCTACGGATCGGGGGCGGCGCCCTGGCTGAATTGCCGGACGCCCTGGCACGGACGGGCTGCAAACATCCGCTGATCATCACCGACCGGGTGATGGACGAGCTGGGTTATCTGTCACGGGTCAAAGGCCTGCTGGAACAAGCCGGCCTGGCCAGTGGCATTTTCCTCGACACGGTTCCGGAACCGACCGTCGCCTGTGTCGAGGCCGGATTGTCAGTCTACCGCACCGATCAGTTCGACGGCTTGGTCGCGCTGGGAGGCGGCAGTGCCATCGACACCGCCAAGGCCATGAGCGCGCGATTGGCTACAGATATGCCGATGCATGCGCTCAAGGTTCCGCACATCATCACCCACAAGGGGCCGCCTGTGTTCGCCATACCGACAACGGCGGGCACGGGCTCGGAAGTGACCCGCGTCACGGTGATCACGGATGGAACAACCGATGAGAAAATGCTGTGCATGGGACCCGGCCTCATGCCTGCGGCGGCCATCGTCGACTATGAGCTGACCCTGACCGTGCCGCTACGGACCACGGCCGATACGGGCATCGACTCCCTGACCCACGCCATCGAGGCCTATGTCAGCCGCAAGGCCAATGCCTTTTCCGACCAGCAGGCACTGGGGGCCATGCGTTTGATCGCGGCGAATATCCGCACGGCCTTTCACAACCCGGACAACCACGCTGCCCGCGAGGCCATGATGGCGGGTGCGACCCTGGCCGGGATGGCATTTTCCAATGCCTCGGTCGCCCTTGTTCACGGAATGAGCCGGCCGATAGGCGCATTTTTCCATGTGCCCCACGGCCTTTCCAACGCCATGTTACTGCCCGCCATCACACGCTGGTCGATCCCGGGGGCACCCGCGCGCTATGCCGAATGCGCCCGCGCGATGGGAGTTGTTTCAGCCGATCTCGAAGATGAGGCGGCGTGCACGAAGCTGGTCGACGAGTTGATGGCTCTTAATGAAGAGCTTTGCGTGCCCGCCATGTCGGAATACGGCCTGGACGAGGAACGATATCACGCACTTCTGGAAACAATGGCCGAACAGGCCGCAGCCTCTGGCTCCCCGGCCAACAATCCGCGCCCGCCCAGTCAGGCCGACATGGTCGCGCTTTACCGGGAAGTGTGGGCCTGATTTCCAACGAGAAGGGCCCGAACCGTTGCCGGTCCGGGCCCTCATCTGTTCTGGCTATTCGCGCTTCAATTAGCGGAAGTAACCCAGGATCGTCGCCGGAGCGCTGTTGGCAATCGACAGGGCCTGTACACCCAATTGCTGTTTCACCTGCAAGGACTGCAGACGCGCGCTTTCCTTGGCGAGGTCAGCGTCGACGAGGTTGCCGATACCCTTTTCCAGGGAGTCAGACAGCTTGCCAACGAAGTCCTTGTGAATGCCCAGGGACTTGGACGCCGTACCCAGACGCGCCAGGGACGAGTTGAGATTGTTGATCGAGGTCGAGATCGTACCAGCGATCGTGCTGGCCGCGCCAGCGGACTCGAAGGAAGCCGTCGCGCCGAGGGTTACAACACCGCCGCCCAGGGAGAGGTTCTCGTCCTGGATAGAAATGGTGGAGGAGCCGGATGCATTGGCGAGGGCCGAGATCGAGGTCACCGAGTTGTTGATCATGTTGGTGCCGTTGAACGACGCGTTCGACACGATCTTGCCAACCTGGTCACGCAGGGCCTTGAAGTCCTCGTTCAGCGCGTTGCGAGACGCCGTATCCAGCGAGGCATCAGACGCCGCCAGGGCCTTTTCCTTCATCTCGACCAGAATATCCGAAACCGCTTCACCCGCTGCCAGCGCAACGTCCACGGTCGACGCGGCCAGGTCGAGCGAATTGCCGACAGCCTCGTAACCCTTTACGTCCGCGCGCATTTTCTGGGCGATAGCATAGACACCACCATTGTCCTTGGCGGACGCTACTGCCAGGCCCGTATTAATACGAGACTGGACCTGGGTGATGTCGCGATTGGTTGCATTGAGATTTTGCAGCGCCACCATGGCACCCGCATTGGTATTGATAGTCGCCATTTCTTGGCTCCCCACACTTTCTGTATCCACAAATGACGATGGGCCGGAGCTCTTTGTCTCCTGATAGGTTCACCGCCATGTTCAAACGCTAGCAAAACAAGCTGAATCTTTCGGAAACACCACATTGAGGTTTTGGAAACCCGGAGAAAGGGCAAATAGATTCAAGTCCTTCGCCAGCATCCTTTCCCCGCTCTGCGACTGACCATATAGATGAAATGAACACGGGGAGGGAATTCGTGACCGAGCAATCGACAGGCATGTCCAAGGATGCCGCACGTGCCTATTGGCGTGAAAACCTCGCCTTGATGGGCGTGCTGCTGGCGATCTGGTTTGCCGTTTCCTTTGGCGCCGGGATTTTGGCGCGTGAGTGGCTCGACCAGTTCTCGATCGGAGCCGCTCCCCTGGGGTTCTGGTTCGCACAACAGGGCGCGATTCTCGTTTTTGTCGGCCTGATCTTTGTCTACGCCTTTCGCATGCAGCAGATCGAGCGGAAGTACGGCATCAGTGACGATAACGACTAGGGGGCAATGATGGATTCCACACTGCTCTGGACCGCGTTCTTCGTCATCGCGACCTTCGGTCTTTACATCGGCATTGCCATCTGGGCCCGGGCCGGATCAACCAATGACTTCTACGTCGCAGGACACGACGTCCCGCCCGTCTTCAACGGCATGGCGACGGCGGCAGACTGGATGAGCGCAGCGTCATTCCTCTCCATGGCCGGGATCATTGCGTTTTCCGGCTATGACGGTTCGGTCTATCTGATGGGCTGGACCGGCGGCTATGTGCTGCTGGCCTTGTTGCTGGCGCCCTATCTGCGCAAGTTCGGCAAGTTCACCGTGCCCGATTTTGTCGGTGATCGATATTACAGCCAGGCCGCGCGGATCGTAGCAGTCATCTGCGCGCTGTTCATCTCCTTTACCTATATCGCCGGCCAGATGCGCGGGGTCGGGATCGCCTTCTCCAACTTCCTGCACGTGCCCATCGAAATCGGCGTGATCGTCGGCGCGATAATTGTGCTCTTCTACGCCGTGCTCGGCGGCATGAAAGGCATCACCTACACCCAGGTCGCGCAGTATTGCGTTCTCATATTCGCGTTCATGGTTCCGGCGATTTTCCTGTCCCTCCAGATCACCGGCACACCCATTCCGCAGCTCGGCTTCATCGGCAATGCGGAGAATGGAACGCCGCTCCTGCTGAACCTTGACCGGACGCTCGTGGATCTGGGTTTCCAACCCTATACGCAGGGCCTCAAGAGCAAGCTCGACGTCTTTGCCATCGCCCTGGCCCTGATGGTGGGCACAGCCGGCCTGCCGCACGTCATCATTCGCTTTTTCACGGTCCCGAAGGCTTCCGATGCCCGCAAGTCTGCCGGATGGGCCCTCGTCTTCATCGCCGTTCTTTACACAACAGCCCCCGCAGTGGCCGTCTTCGCCCGCTCCAACTTCATCGAAACAGTCAATGAGAGTGCCTATTCCGAAGAGGTCGCCCGGGGAGACATCTCGGCCAGTGAGCTGCCAGAAGGCGCGACGCCGGAATGGTTCTACAACTGGGAACGCACCGGCCTCCTCGGCTTCACCGATCGAAACGGAGATGGCCGGATTCAGTACCGCGCCGACCCCGATGAAAACGAAGTCACCACGCTGGATCGCGACATATTCGTCCTGGCCAATCCCGAAATCGGCGGATTACCAGCCTGGGTCATCGGCCTGGTTGTCGCCGGCGGTCTCGCGGCAGCACTCTCAACCGCTGCTGGCCTGTTGATGGTGATATCATCAGCGGTATCGCATGACCTCTGCAAGAAAGTCCTGTTGCCGGACCTCAGCGAGGCGAAGGAGTTGCTGGTCGCTCGCAGCGCAGCTGTTGCGGCGGTCCTGATCGCCATCCTGGCCGGCATTTACCCGCCGGGCTTTGTGGCTGCCGTTGTGGCCTTCGCCTTTGGCCTCGCCGCCGCAAGTTTCTTCCCCGTGATCTTCATGGGCATCTTCTGGAAACGCATGAACCGGGAGGGCGCAATCGCTGGAATGGTGACGGGGCTTTTGACCACCGGACTCTACATCATCCATTTCAAGATCGGCTTCTCCTCTCTGGTCACAGGTGTGCTTGCGATGATCCTTGCGATCGCTGCGGGCATCCTCTTCCTGGGGACACGAACCGAGAACAAATCGACACCATCTCTGCTCGTTGCTGCGGGTCTCCTGGGAGGTGTCGCCTTGCTCGGCCTGTTTGGTGCCCTGCCCAACCTGCCCCCGGGTACAAGCGAAGGCTGGTTCATGGGGGTTTCACCGGAAGGCATCGGCACGGTCGGCATGATCGTGAGTTTCCTGACAGCAACCGGCGTGGCCCTGACAACCCAGGCACCGCCGCAAGGTGTCCAGGACCTTGTCGAGGACATTCGCATCCCAAAAACGAGCACGCGGGAGACAAGACAGCAATAACCACCGCGCAGGCGCGATCCGGGACTGGCCGGCACTTTGTTGCCGCACCCGATCAATCGCCTGCAACCCCACCTCGCCACGACAGAATGATCGTTCAGCCGTCCGTCACACGGCTTGTTGTAGCGATGGCAAACCGCTACACCGAATGTCGTTATTCACCGGCCGTTGCCGGTCCATGAGCAGGGGGAAGCTCGCATGCGTCATACCGTTCTTACATCCATGTTTGCCTTGATGGCCGGATCCGCCATCACATTGCCTGCGATCGGCCAGGATTTCTCCGGCAGCATCAGTGAAGAAGGCGGTTCCGCCGAGTTCACCGTGTCGCTGGAAGCCGGCCAACTGGTCACGCTGACCACGTATTCAGACGAGAATTTCGACACCATCCTGCGTCTGCTGGGCACAGACGGTAAACCACTGGCTGAAAACGATGACATGCCGTCCGGCTCGCTTCAGTCCCAGATCATCTACATGCCCAGTGAAAGCGGCGATTATACCGCTTCCGTCTCCGGTTATGGCGACGCGACCGGCTCGTTTGAACTGAACGTCACTGCTGGTCTGGAAGTTGGTCTCTCTGGCGACGCCACACGCATTTCCGAAGACCAGCTGACGCTGGGGCGCGGCAATGACCACCGCATTCCGGTAGATCTGGCCGCAGATGACATTCTGGTCGCGACAACCTTCGCGCTTGGCGATGAGCTCGACACGACACTGACACTCTACGCCGCTGACGGCGAGGTGCTGGCGGTCAATGACGACATGGAACCGGGTGTCCTCAACTCGCAGATCATCTTCCAGGCTTCGGAAGACATGCGCGTCGAGATTCAGCCAGGCACCTTCAACAATACCGGCTCGGGTGACATCGTCCTGTCGCTCGCGACGGACCCCCACGCCTCGGTGCCATTCGATTTCTCGACCATTGAGGGCGAGTTGATCGAGGCCCATACCGGCCAGATCGACAACGAGACCCAGACAATCGCCTATCCGATTGAGGTGTCTGAAGGCCAGACGATTTATGCCGTCGCGGAGACAACAAGTGGCGATCTCGACACCGTCCTGCGTCTGCTCGATCCATCAGGCAATCCGGTGGCTCTGAATGATGATCGTGGCGACGGCTCGCTGAACTCAGCCGTTGGCCACACGGCGCGTGAGAGTGGCACCTATACCGTGTCCATGGAACGCTATCGCAGCGGCGACAGCTCGGGTGAATTCCAGCTTCAGATCCTCAATGTCGACCGGTCTGTCGTTCAGGTCCTGCAAGACCTGCTGGACCGGGTGGTGACGCTGAGCGGCGAAACCCGCATCATCACCACGGATGACTTCGTCGTTCACTACACGCTGGACGGCGTGGATGCGTCTTCAGAGGAATATGCCATTCAGGTCGGCGACGCGCTGCAGGAACTCCTCGACATCCAGATCAACCGGATGGGCTGGGCAGAACCGGTCCGCGACGAAGATGGCATGTATCGCGTCTTTATCGCCGACGCCGATGGCGCATTGGGCGTGGCCTACCCGGTACAGGTCACCTTCGACAATCCCCATACCGACACGCGCGAAAACACTGCAGCGCGCGCAGTCTTGCAGATCGAGAATGATTTCCGCGGCCTGGGCAAGGAAGCATCAGCCTTCAGCCTGATGCGCGCGACCGCAACGCACGAATTCAACCATGTCATCCAGTTCGGCTATGATTCCGAGGAAGCGCTGGGCTGGCTCTACGAGTCCACGGCTTCCTGGATTGAAACCGTCACCGTCGGCTCCGACCAGGATGCCACGGATTATGTCGCGACCGACTATGAGGCGCCGGAAATCTGCTGGACGACGCACGAGGAAGGTTATGACTACGCTCAATGGACCTTGCTTCAGTCCATTGCTGATGTGCATGGCGAGAACATGATCGTGCGCTTCTGGGAGAATACCGTCGACATGGACGGGTTCGAGACCATGTCCGCCGCGCTGGAAACGGCCGATACGACACTTCTTGATGCCGTCCTGCGCTGGCGCGCCCAGAATTTTGCCCGTGATTACGACCTGGCCTCGCATTTCGACACCTCTGTTCGCCTGCAGCATACGCTGAGCGAGGAAGGCCGCTGGACCACCAAGGGCGGGCTGGAACAGACCGGCGCCAACTATATCGAGCTGGCTATGGACGGACGCTACAACATCGCACTCGAGAGCGATGCCAGTCTGGAACTTGTCGCCCTCACGCATTCCGGCGACCAGGTTCACGTCACGCCGCTGGGCAGCGAAGGTGTCATCGACACGACCGGCAATGACTACACCGCCCTGATGGTGTTCAACCGCGCCCTTCCGGAAACGCCGGGAGAATGTTCCGGCTCCGGCTACTCGCTGACCGTCTCGTCCAGCCGGGCTGGCATCGCCTCACCAGCCTACAGTTTCAGCGCCGAGCATTTCACACCGCTTGTGGGCATCGAGAGCAACTAGAACCACGAAAGGCGCTGCGTAACAGTTGGATGAACTCGCCAAGGTCTTACGCTCAGTGAAACTGAGCGTAAGACGGGCCAGCTGACTGCGGAAGCGCTGGGTGGCCAGACGGCCGCGATGGAGGCATTGTACTCCGCGATAGGCTGATCACCGTTGCACTGGAACCGGCTAGTTGCAGAGCAGGTCATCGCCCTCGGGCGCTGCAACCTGTCAAACTCCAACGTGGTGCCGCTGGCGACCGAAGTCAGACGATCGAGATCACTGCAGTGCGAGAAAGGGGGTGTACCCCCATTCTCGCAAAACCGGCAGATGCGTCGCCCCTGTGACAAGAGACTATCCGGCGAGACCGGCCCGCGGACATATCAGCCGTGCAACAACGCCGCGCCCGGGCTCAGCGTCCAAACTCAGCACCAACCCGCCTTTCTCGGCGAGCCGGAAGATGATTTCCAATCCCAGTCCCGAATGGCGGCGAGATGGATCTTGGACGAGTTTCTGTAAACTCTGCCCGGTCATGTGAAGCGGTGCGGACCCCAGTCCCTTGCCATTGTCAGCAACAAGGATTTCGATCTGTTCGGCGCCGGCGCGCGCACCGACCAAGATCCGATCGCCACCTGAATGATAGATGGCATTGGCGACCAGATTAGTGAGAATGTGTTCGACGATACCCGGATCCACGCGGACAACGGCTGAACTTTCGACAATTTTCAAAGTGATGTTGCGACTGACCGCGACGTCCTGAAACGCCGAGCGGACCGAGTTAAACAGAGCAACAGTCGCAACGTCCTCCCCTTCCACTCGCCCTCGATCCCGGTCCAGATAAGACAACTCAAGCACCGAGGAGAGCATGCGCGCCACATTTCGTAGCATGTCACGCTGCTTTCGTGAGAATTTCTGGGCATTCTCCCAATCGCGTTTCTCGATCTGCTCTTCCAGCAGCGTAGCGTTAAGGTCAAGCGCATAGACCGGCTGACGAATGTCATGTCCCGTTGCAGCCAGGAGAAACGTCGCGAATTCCTGTGCTCTTTCAGCCTCCTGCTTGGCCTCCTCATAGAGCCGGGTCAGATAGTGTCAATGCCGCGCCCGATAAGGAAACAGGGCGGAAAGAATGACCGCAAACACACACGCCGTCAGCACAAGAATACCCGTCCCGAGCATGGGCTCCGGCAGGCGAGGAGACCAATAAAGTGCCAAACTGGTATAGATAATCAGATAGGCTAACGCTGTAACGACGATCGCGCGGTTCCAATGGGCCAAAGCGATGGCAAGCCCAAGCACCTGTATAGACATCCAGAAACTCGTAAAGACCAGAACACTGGAAATCCCCCCGCATCTGATTCAACAAGCGGGTAAATCGAGGCCACAGTTGCAGCGGTCACAATCGACAGCAAAGCCCAGGTGTTGACCAATATCGCTGCGAGATCTGCGCCGGGCTCGAGCTTGGCCCGCAACAACCAAATCCCGGAGATAAGCCCAAATATTCCCGACCAGATTCGTGACCCGGCGACGGGAACGAACCAATCACTATTGCTCAGATACGTCACGTCCGTCGCCAGCGATATAAGCCAGGCCAGCGAAAATCCGATCAGGGTCAGAGCACTTTGTAATTGAATGCCAGACCAGTTGGCCCGAACAAATGCCCGCTCCTGCGCGCGATCCTGGAATCGACCACTAAGACGGTGAATGGGTGGCAGCTGCATAATCGATTTCCATTGTCGGCAATGGTACCGCCGCGTTCGAAATGCTTGTCCGCACACGGCAATAATCCACATTGCCTATCATGCGGCGACTCCAGCACCCGGATCACCGAACATGGCGGTTTGAGACTTTCGGGGTTTTCGGGAGTATTGCGGTGAGTTGGATCGGTCTCGGTTCCAGACACGGCTTCGCAAGCCCCGGAAACTTGGGGAAGAAATTGCCAGTTTATGGAAAGAGACGAGACCTGCCGGTCTGAGTGGCGGTGCTGTCAGACAAAACCGGACGGGTCTCCAAAGTCCAAGTTTGAGGTCCACGCAGGCCGCGAGTTGACGCCATTCCACCAGTACGGCGTCAGCTCGCGGCTTGAGAGAGGTTCAATCCCGGTCTCTGGAGACCCGCCCATTTTCGTCTAACAGGCCCCGAAAACGCTCTAGCGGCGCCAGCGCAACATGAGCTGAGCGTATGAATTGTCGGTATTGTCGCCGAACTGACCACCAACCTCGACGGCCAGGCCGAGACGTTCAGTCAGCTGGGCATCAAGGCCTGCGGAGACTTCCGTCCAGCTCTCATCGGCAACCGAGATGGCAGCGCTCGACAAATCGACATCATTGAGCAGGAGTGAGACCGTGCGGTCGCCTTCGGTTTCTTCCACACGCTCTGCGCTGAAATTGAAGCCGACACGCTCTGACGCGTCCCAATCAAGTTGTGCACCGAAGCTGACCGTGGTCGAAGTGAAGGATGTGGCATTGATATGGCCTGCGAAAAGCGGACCGATCTCGCTCGTCTTCGCCATTTCATAATCAGCCGTTGCGATGGCTATAAAGGGCGTCAAATCAAGCCCAGTCAGATCCAGCCCATAACCCGCTTCAAGCGATGCGAAGGTGAGATCCAGATCCCGTTCACTTTCCACCTGACTGCGCTGGGCAAAGGCGGTAGTGCGGTTTGTATCTGCCTGACCATTACCCTGACCCGCCGCAAGCGCGACATAAACACGCTCGCCAGCAAAACCGCCATAAAGTGCTGCGAACATCTGCTCGATCTCGCTCGCCGTGGACAGCAAGCCCTGACCGGTGGAAGCCGCATCAAGCCAGCCGACCTGGCCGCCGACATAGAAAGCACTGTCATGGATTTTCTGGCTGAGGCCTATGCCATAAAGCTCACCATTATAATCGGTGGAGCGGCCGGGTTGATCGACACTACCATCAAGCGTACGGCCTATCAGATAAGCGCTGCCGGCATGGCGATAGTCGCGGGCTCCATCGCGCACTGAGGTCCGGATGGCCAGGCCGGTTTCATAAAAGGCTTCACTCACCGAACGAGCGCTGCTGCGCCTTCATTGTAATTGGTTACGCTGGCGAAAACGAAATTGGTTATGAGGGCATGGCTGGCCCGGGTCGGGTGGATACCGTCATAATCCGACCAGGTATCTGGACAGTTCTGCAGCAACAGCCCTTGGCTGACACAGTCGAGTACGCTTTCAGTGAAACCGTACAGGGACGGATTAAGCCGCGTATCCTCGAACAGCGCTTCGATATTGATGTACAGAATGTCGACACCATGCGAGGCGGTGACGGCGCGATCGACCTCGCGCAAGCCCTCATTGAATTGTCTTGAGGCGATATTGACCGGAGTGACAAATTCCCCCGGCATATCAACCGAATTGCCCAGAAGAGGCAGATTGAAGAGCAGGAATTGCTGCGCGCCGGCATCGGCCAGCGTCGTCAGCGTCGCCTGGACCTCACCCACGCCTTGCGGAATATCCGGCAGCGAGCCCGTGCTCAGGCCAGACAGGAAGTTGTTGCCGCCAATCCAGACGCCGAAAACATCACTGGCAGAGGGCGCCGTAATCGCGCCGGCACTAACCAGGCTCGCATAGGCCTGAGCCTGCTCCAGCGAACCGGGCAGCGGTACGCCGGGCGCAATATCGAAGGCGCTGGTGCGCGCACCACCATGGGCGAAATTAATGCCGTTGCTCGGATCACCAACAATACCGCCCAGGAGCGGCGATAGGGCCAGATTGCCGGCTATGGCTTCATGCCAGACCGGGCCATTGGAGAAGCGGCCATTGAAATAGACCGGCGGGCCGCCCGAGCCGAGTGTCGCGAGAATATTGCCTGTGTCTGACAGGCTATCACCGAATATATAAAGATTACCGCCAGTTAGATCGAAGTCTTGGGCCATGGCCGGCGCACCAGCAAGCGCGCAGGCGGCACTGGCCGCCATAAGAAGGTTCCGCATAGTCTCTCCCCTTTATCGACAAGGAATTCCGGGTCTTTGCGCCCGGCTTTTTCCAACGCCTATGTTATTTGTATACACATATGAATTCTGGGCATTCACATGTGTTATAGGTTTCTAGGCGCGCAAGTCCAGCGCACGCGAGGGCTCAATCATGGCGCGAATGAAGTGGGAGCGCAGAAAAAGGTGGGGTCAGACTAACGCTAACTAGTCGCGGAAAGCCCCGAACTAACCCCATCGCAGGCTGCGAGCTGACGCCATTCGGCCAGCCCCGCATCCTTGGAGGCCGCTATCTGCGGATCTCGCCCGCGAACATCGGACCGAAACGGCGCCACCAATACCGGATTTTTATCATGGCTATTGTATATGCCACGCGCGTGGAGCAGGTCCTCCACGTTCCGCAGCGAGAGGGGGGGAAGCGGATCTACATCATCACAGCGAGTCGAATGATTTCGGGCGAAGTTTTGAAATACTTGAATGGGTTGCTCATCCGCGCAGATTACATCCATCCAATCAACGCATCGCGTCGAGTGCTGCTGCGTCCACTTTGATGCGAACACCAAGATCCCCCGACCCGCGCAGGACCGGGGTTTTTCTCAGGCAGACCTCAACGGCTTGGATCTCCTGATATTTAGCGCTCGCGCCAACAATCCGGGTGATGAGCCGTTCTTGCGTTTCGTAGTGCCCGTCCTGAGCCAAGGCATCGATCTCGGCGATCAGCGGATCGTAGTCAAAAACGTAGTCCATACCGTCTTGCTCGATCAGCACCAGCCGGGAGTCGATGACTAGAAACAGATCAAGAATATGCGCCGACGGCACAACATCGCCGGTTTTGTACGTCCCGATGTCGGTTTTGATCTCCAGATTGGTCATCTCGACTGTGCTCAGCGATGACATGTCGCTTCTCCTGTTCGCGCTTGGAGCAGCATCTAGGGCGGCGGGATGGTTTCGGGTAGCCAAAGCGCTAAATAGTTGGCAGGCCCGCTCTGTCAGAGCCGCCACGCGATGCTAGGTTATGACCTGAAGAGGAAGGCGCATGCTGCTCAAAGTCGACAGGATTGAAAAATCATATGGAAGCGACGCATCGCGGCAACGTATCTTTCAGAATGTTAGCCTGAGCCTCGCGGAGGGAGAAAGCCTTGCGATCACCGGGGAGTCCGGCTCAGGGAAAAGCACGCTCCTGCATCTAATCGGCCTTCTGGATAGGCCGGACGCTGGCGAGATCGCGCTGAACGGCGAAACCATTACAACCCTTGATGACACCGGACGCGCCGCGCGGCGACGCGATGCGATCGGCCTCGTCTTCCAGCAATTCAACTTGGTTCCTTCCCTGAGGGTCGCCGGAAACCTCGCGCTTCAGGCCCGCCTAGCCGGCAAATACGATGCTGCCTGGGTCGACATGCTCGCCACGCGGCTTGGACTCACGGATTTCCTTTCACGCTACCCTGAGCAAATCTCGGGAGGCCAGCAGCAACGCGTCGCCGTCGGCCGTGCGCTCGCAGCTAAGCCAGCACTGCTGCTGGCAGATGAACCGACGGGCAATCTGGATGAGGCAACCAGCGCCGACGTGCTCGATCTCATGCTCGAGCTGTGCGCCGATGCTGGCACGGCGCTCGTGATGGCGACGCACTCGGTAAGTGCCGCGGACCGCCTTTCTAGGCGCGCGCATCTCACCGGAGGGCAGCTCTCGTGACGGGAACGGCGCTCATGGCATTGCTTTCGCACTGGCGCCGCAAGCCGGGCCAGCTCGCGACGCTCATCATGGGCCTCGGCCTCGCGACGGCGCTTTGGACAAGCGTTCAGGCCATCAATGCCGAAGCGCGCGCCAGCTACGATGAGGCCAGCGCAACGCTCGGCGGCGGAAGCGTAATCGTGCTCACATCGCCGACCGGCGGCATCTCAACCTCGACCTGGGCCCGCCTGCGCCGGGACGGTTGGGCGGCATCCCCCGTCATCGAGGGTGAGTTTGAGGCTGCCGGCGAGCGATTTCTGCTTCGCGGAGTGGAGCCTCTAAGTGCGCCTGGCGGCGATACGGCCGCCGTGTCGAACGATCAGGCGATCGGGTTGGAATTTCTAACGCCGCCAGGCCTTTTGCTCGTCGCGCCAGAGACCGCTGCACTGTTAAACTCGGCGGCGAACAACTTGCCGCCTGTTCGCGCCAGCGCCGCGGTCCCGCGCGGCGAAATCATCACGGATATCGCCGTTGCTGCACGCTTTCTGGATCGCGGTGATCAGGTGGACCGCATCCTCGTTGACACACTCGCGCGAACGGGAGCAACACCGCTCAACACGCTCGTGCCAGAGCTGGAGCGCGGAACCAGCTCTGGCGGCGGCGAAGTCGCACAGCTCACCGGTAGTTTTCACCTGAACCTGACCGCATTTGGCTTTCTCTCCTTTGCCGTGGGACTTTTCATCGTCTACGCCGCGATCGGACTCGCGTTCGAGCAGCGTCGGGCCACACTGAGAACCCTGCGCGCGCTGGGCACGCCGGTCTCGGCTATCGTTATTGCATTGATCATTGAGGCGATTGTTCTCGCGCTCCTTGCCGGGGCAACCGGCGTGATCCTGGGCTATTTCGTTGCAAGTGCGCTCTTGCCCGGCGTCGCCGCAACACTGCGCGGCCTTTACGGAGCAGGCGTGTCCGGCGAGCTCGCGATTCGACCTGAATGGTGGCTTTCCGGTTTTGCGATCGCCGTGCTCGGTGCGCTTTCTGCAACTGCGCTATCTATCCGGCGCGCAGCGCGCCTCCCCTTGCTTGCATCCGCACAGCCCCGCGCTTGGGCGTTGGCGTCGGCTCGCCGGTTCGTTCATCAGGCTGTAGCCGCGCTTGGAATGCTCGCCGCAGCGGTCAGCATTCCACAAGTTTTCTCGGGCATTCTCGCGGGGTTTGCGCTCCTCGCCTGCCTTCTCGTTGGCGCTGCACTGCTCCTTCCGACAGCGCTCGCCCTCGCTTTGCGCCTCAGCCAACGCTTCGCGCGCGGACCGATCGCGGAGTGGTTCCTGGCCGACACCCGCCAACAACTACCCGGCCTGTCTCTGGCCTTGATGGCATTGATGCTGGCCTTGGCCACGAATATCGGCGTGGGGACCATGGTATCGAGCTTCCGGTTGACCTTCGAAGGTTGGCTCGATCAACGCCTGGCCGCCGAGCTTTATGTGACGACCCGTGACGACGCCCAATCACAACGCGTCTTCGAATGGCTAGAGCCTCGCACCGACGCTATCCTGCCAATCTGGAGTGCTGATACCGAGATCGCCGGCCGGCGCGGCGAAGTCTTCGGCGTTGTCGACCATTCGACCTACCGCGGTCACTGGCCCTTGCTGGTGGCTATGAACGCGGCTTGGGACGCCGTCGAGGCGGGTAACGGGGTACTCGTTAACGAACAGGCCTGGCGCAACCTCGGTCTACAGCTGGGCGACTCTGTCCAGCTTGGGTCGGGTACGCCGCTGATCCTCGTCGGCGTCTACTCCGACTATGGGAATCCAAATGCGCAAGCGATCATCGGCCTCGACACCCTGACTGCGCGCTATGGCGATCGCGTCACACGCCTTCGATACGGGCTTCGCGTACCACCTGAGGACGCGCCGGCCCTGGCGCAAGCGATCCGTTCCGAGTTCGACCTGCCCACCAATGGCGTCGTTGATCAAGCTCAAGTCAAAGCGTTTTCATTGTCCGTCTTCGAGCGCACCTTCGCGGTAACGGCTGCGCTCAACGTGCTGACGCTTTCTGTTGCCGCCTTCGCCATGTTCGCGAGCCTCGCAACTCTGGCCTCGATGCGCCTGCCTCAGCTCGCGCCGGTCTGGGCACTCGGTCTGAGCCGGGCAAGCCTGGCCCGTTTGGAAGTTGTTCGCGCCGGCATTCTTGCGCTGATGACCTGGCTGATCGCATTGCCAACCGGCCTGCTGCTGGCGTGGGTCCTGCTGTCGGTCGTGAATGTCGAAGCGTTTGGCTGGCGCCTGCCAATGCACCTTTTCCCGTTTGACTGGCTTATCCTCGCTGCGCTGGCCGTTCTTGCGGCCTTTATCGCCGCGCTTCTGCCCGCCCGCAGCCTGCTCAAACGCCCGCCACGGGAATTCCTTCAGATCTTCGCGCAGGAACGTTGAGCCATGAGTCGCCTCGCCGCCATTCTCATCGCACTTCTAGCGCTTCAATCCGCTCCGGCCGCGGGCCAGGGCTTTGCGGGCTTGGGCACGGAAGTCGACGGATTTACGGCACCGCGGCCAAATCCACGCTTTCGCTTCCCGGAGGATCACGGCGCCCATCCCGCTTACCGTATCGAATGGTGGTATCTCACCGCCGTGCTCGAAGATGCAGACGGCACGCAATACGGCGCACAATGGACCCTGTTCCGGTCGGCTCTACAGCCGCATGACGCTCAAGGCTGGGAAACGCCGCAGCTTTGGATGGGCCACGCGGCCATCACCACCCCCAGCGCACACCATTATGCTGAACGCCTGGCGCGCGGCGGGCTCGGCGTGGCAGGCGTCGAGGCGACCCCCTTCCAGGCCTTCATCGATGAATGGTCGATGCGCAGCGCGCCGGACCGGTTGGAGGCCAATGCCGACGCCCTGGCCGCGCTCGATTTGAGCGCGCGCGGTGAGGATTTCGCCTACGCATTCGCCCTGGATGCCAATGGACCGCTGGTCTTCCAAGGCGATAGCGGCTTCTCGGTGAAGTCGGCAGATGGCCAGGCCAGCTATTACTACTCCCAGCCCTTCTATCAGGTGACCGGAACGCTGGACTTGCCGGAGGGCGAGGTTGAAGTGACCGGTCAGGCCTGGCTCGATCGGGAATATTCCTCACAGCCTCTATCAGAGACCCAGCTCGGTTGGGACTGGGTGTCGTTTCATCTCGACAGCGGCGATAAAGTCATGGGCTTCCAGCTGCGCCAGAGCGATGGAAGCGTCTACACCGCCGCAAGCTGGATCACACCGGACGGAACGCCCACGGCATTCGAGGACGGCGCGCTGTCGATGACAGCATTGGAAACAGCCGAGGTCGCCGGCCGGCAAATTCCGGTGCGCTGGAGGGTCGAACTGCCCGCACGACATCTCGACGTCGAAATCGCCGCCGTGAACTCGCATAGCTGGATGCAGACCCTGTTTTCTTACTGGGAGGGCCCGGTCTCAGTGACCGGCAGCCATGCCGGAGGCGGCTATCTGGAAATGACCGGCTATGGCGACTAGCGACGGGTATCGCGAGCTACGCGAACCAGAGCCGGCCGCGGTGCCGCTCCGCAAGTTTCCATCGACGCGCGGACATCGTCAGCGACGCGCCGGGCTCGGCGACGGAGCCCTTTCGCAAGCGCGACTGCGCCGGCAGCGGAAAGCTCAATGGCCTGTGCGTTCATAAGAGATGCTAGGATTTCGCGATCAGATCTATTCACGAGCAGTACCCCTTGGAGAATTTGCCTTTTTCAAGGTTTACGGTTCGCTCGGGTGATCGGCTCACCGAACAAGGCGCGGCAAGGCGCCGCATGTCTGCTGGCGCACGGGTGCGGCGTGCTGCTTTGCTGTTGCGGACTTGATAAGGTGCAAAACCTGCCGTCTGAGGCGGTGAAGGCGCGTTAGGGCTCGAGCGGCGACATTGCCAACGAAGCACTGTGAAGTTTCAAGCCATCCCGGGAGGGGACATACATCATCATCGCATGGCGGATGATCGCGGGATAAGTCTTGAAATATTTGAACGGGTTACGCATCTGCGGGGGCGACGAAACCGCTACGTTGCGCTCAAGGCCAAGTTCCTCTGACACTGCAGTCTCGACAGACGCGGAACGGCTCGTATTCAAGCCGCAAGCTGACGTCATTCGGCCAGGGCGGCGGATTGGTTTTCTGAGCCCTATATCGTCGGCAAGCAACACATCAGGGAGGCCGACATGGAGTACCGACCTCATCCAGCCCACACCTTCTTTCTGGTGAGGCTTCAACGTCGAGGTCATCGAGCTCAGGTCTGGGGGCGACGGTAGACGCCTGCCCTCGTCGAGAAGCTCCACAAGAGCTCCATACTCAACGGCTTCATGATTTTCATGAACCGTTAGAAACCGCTTTTCCTGAAGTTGTGCCGGGGGCTCATCTGTTTGGCTTTTCGAGGCGTCGGCCTGATTGTCCTCGCGGTCCACGATCATCCGCATGGAAGAAATCGCGGCGCGCAAGAACCTGTCATGTGGTGTCAGACATGGGCGGATCATTCTCGACCGACGCCACTCAGTCAATTGAAAAGGGGCGAGAGATCTGATCTCCCGCCCCTTTTTTTAGAACCAGGACCGGGACCTAGAACCGTACGCCGAGCTGGAAGCCGGCTTGGTGGTTTTCGCTGGTCTCTCCGTATTCGCCACGATAGCTGAAGGAGAGGTTCACCCGGTCGCCCTGGATAAACTCGAAACCCGCATCGAAGGTGTACATTTCCTGGTCGATCTGGGTTTCGATCATCGCCGGGATCACACCCGCAGGCGCTTCAGCGAAGCTCATCGGCAGTCCGAGATAATCATCCGAATGCAGACGACCGCCAAAGGTCGCGCTGGCCCGGAATTCACGACCATCCTCGTACTCGCGGGTCCAGCCGAACTCCACGGCCGGGCTACCGATGATCATCCAGTCACTATCGCCACCGGACCGCATGCCGATACCGTCAGCACCGGTCTCGTGGAAACCGTTGTGGATGAGATTGGTGAAGCTCAGATCCGCACGCGGGAGGATGTAGAAGCCGTTGTCGAACTCCGTCATCAAACCGGAGCGGACCCGCAGGTCCACATAACCGGCTTCCGGATTGCTCTCGGCAATCTGCGGCTCGAAGACATTGATCAGACGCACAGTGTCATACTTCATCCAGCCACCACTCAGCGTGGCTGCGAAAATACCTCCACCGTGGAAGTCGCGATTGATCGTGGCACCAAGCGTCACACCTTCGCCATTGGTTCCGGCACGTGTTCCATCAATGTCGTGATAGTTCACGGACTCATACCCGATCGCCGCACCGGCGTTCCAGGTATCATTGATCGGACGCTGGAAGCCTGCGCGGACAGAGAAGGTATCCGCCTGGGTCGAGAAGCGTTCGAAGGAACGATCACGATCCGCCGTGCCCACATCCATGCGCGACCAGTTGCACTCTTCTTCCGAACGCATCGAGGACGGCGTGCCGCAATTGATGAGATCATCAGAGAAGGACAGGCTGGTATTGGTCAGACCCTGCAGCACGGCGATGTGCGGCTCCGGGTTCAGCTCCGTCATGATGTATTTGTACAGGTCCGGATCCTGGAGATTACCGAGCCAGGCCAGCAGGCGCCCCGTGCCTTCCGCTCCACCGACATCCAGATTGGAGTCCATGTGAGCACCCAGTGAGCGCTCATTGCGGTTAAGACCGTCCACGCCACCAAAGTCCGTCTCGATATCGAGCATGATGCGATTGGCTTCTGCGCGGACCGAGAAGTCCACAGCCAGCGTATCGGTGATTTCCAGACCATTATTCGTCGCCGTTCCACCCGTGGAGGTGAAAAGCGGAGTCGGATCATTGTCGGACA
Organism: Maricaulis sp. MIT060901; assembly: GCF_047123815.1. Taxonomy (NCBI): domain Bacteria; kingdom Pseudomonadati; phylum Pseudomonadota; class Alphaproteobacteria; order Maricaulales; family Maricaulaceae; genus Maricaulis; species Maricaulis sp. MIT060901. The sequence goes on along the minus strand of NZ_CP138920.1, from coordinate 1,801,175 downwards.
GCCAGATGAAGGTCACATCACCGGTGCCATCGACCGTCACATCACCGGTGAGTGTGACATGGTCATAGTCATACGGACCATAAGCCACATCAAAGACCAGGTGACCGTCGGCCGTCTGGACATAGTCACCGTTCAGGGCGACCTGGTTCACCACCCGTGCACCGTAGAAGATGTTGTAGAGCGGATCGCCGTCGGCATCGAGATTGTAGAAGGTCTCGCCAGCACGCAGGTCAATCGGACGGGTCGTCGCCGAAAGTCCCATCAGGAAGGTGCCTTCGTTAGTGAAGGTACCACCCGAGACTGCCGGAGCAGACGCGGTCAGCTCACGCTGGACCTGGACCGTATCCGGAAGCGTGATCGCATTCGCGGACGCTGTGGTCAGACCATCCTGAACCGTGACATACCCCTTGTCGTTGCTGGCAGCGACGCCCTGGATATCCTGAACCTGGACCGTACCCTTGTTATTGGTCATGAGCAGACCCGACGTCGGAACGGCTGGCACGGAGCTGTCCTGAACCATCAACAGCGGCTTGTCGCTGGAAACTGTCGCGACTGTGTCTTGAACCTGGACCAGACCCTTGTCGCCGGTGACAACCGTCAGTGGCTCCTGCGGAGCGTTCGGCTGCGGACCACCCAGATCGATCGTGGTGAAGGCCATGAAGGTTGAATCGAGCTGGTTATTGAAGGCGTTCAGCCCCGACCCCAGATCGATATTGCCGACGACCCAGCCGGTGTTGTTCACCGTGTCATTGCCTGTCGTCATCGTGATCGCCTGGCCAGACACGGCAGACAGGGTACCGCCCGTGTTGAGGACATTGTTGGCGCCGCCGTCAAAGAAGACACCCAGGCCGAACACGGAACCACCTCGGATATCGCTATCGAGGGTGATGCTCAGATCATCCGTACCATCACGCGCATCCGACTGCAGAAGGACAGCCACACCATTGACGTCGGGAACGATCACATCACCGGTGTGGATGATGTTCACTTCACCGGCCGTACCAGCACCAAGGAAACTGCCAAGCGATCCCAGCTGTGAGCCGAAATTACCCAGCAAACCACCCCCGCCACCAACGGACTGGGCAAAGATACCCGTCGCGCCAAAGCCGCGGATATTGATATTGCCATTGGTGCGGATCGTGATGTCACCACCATCGCCGTCACCGCCAGAGAACGGGTTCAGCCCGACATTGGTCGTGTAGGTTCCAAAGCCGAAGGAATAGTCTCCGGCGGCACCACCGCCACCACCGATAGACTGAGCAAAGATACCATAGGCACCAAAGCCTTCCGTAGTGATATCGCCGACATGGGTGATGTTGATGTCACCGCCATCGCCGGCCGAGCCGCCAATACCTGAGATCGTCACATCGCCCCAGGCACCTACGGAGCCGGCACCGCCAACACCGCCGCCGCCACCGATCGACTGGGCCATGATGCCATGCGCTCCATCACCCGTTGTGTGGATCGAGCCGGAATTGGTGATGTTGATGTCACCACCATCACCGGCTGCACCACCCCGACCGCCGATATTCAGCGTCAGAGACGAATTATTGAAGCTGTCGAGCAGCTGGTAGAACTCGGTCAGATCGGCAGCCGTCTGGATCGTCGCGCCGAGAGCCGTCCGGCTGTCATTGCTGTCGTCATAATCGGTCGCGCCTCCAACGCCGCCACCGCCACCGATGGACTGGGCGAAAATGCCATAGGCGTTGGAGCCGGTCGTCATGACCATGCCGCTATTGTCGATGGTGACATTGCCGCCATCACCGGCCGCACCGCCAGCACCACCAACGGCGACATTGCCAGCGAGGCCGGACCCGCCGACACCGCCACCGCCGCCAACGGACTGGGCAAAGATGCCATAGCCGCTGCGCGCATTGTCCGCGAGGATGACGCCGCTGTTGGTGACAACAACATCACCGCCGTCACCCGCAGCTCCACCTGAACCACCGATATTGATCGAGGCCGCGCGGTTTTCATCGTTTGAGATGAAGCCAAGCCAGGTTTTTACAAGCTCGCCGGACTGGGACACCAGACCGCCTTCACCACCACCGCCACCGACGGACTGGGCGAAGATTCCGTTAGACATCTCGCCGCTGACACCGATTGCACCCTGGTTGTCGACGGTCACTGAACCACCATCACCACCGGTGCCGCCAGAGCCACCCATGGACACTGAGACCTGGGTATCACGTGTGCCCGCATTGTCTGTGGAATTGTAGGACGTGACAAAGCCGCCGGCATCGCCACCGCGACCACCGCCGCCGCCGACCGACTGGGCGAAGACACCGTGAGCGGCACCACCGAGTGTTACAACGGTACCGGTATTGGTCACATCAACCGAGCCACCGACACTACCGGTACCGCCTGAACCACCAATTCCGATGGCGTAATCGCCGTTATTGCCCTTGCCGAACGACCCGGACGTGGCAAAGCCGACCCCGCCATCACCGCCACCGCCACCAATGGACTGGGCGTATACGCCGACCGCCTGGTCTCCCATGGTCAGGATAGTCGCAGCCGAGTTGACCGTCACCGAACCACCGGAATTACCAGCACCACCGGCACCACCCACAGAGACGTTGATACTGTTGGAATTGGTACCCACGCTGCCTGATGTCGAACCGGTCAGGAAAGCGCCAAACGTGTCTTCATCCACACCGACCATGCCGCCCTGGCCGCCACCGCCGCCGACAGACTGCGCGAAGACGCCGTGCGAGGCCTCGCCGCTGGTCTGGACCACGCCGGACAGGTCAACCGAGACATTTCCGCCAGTACTGCCATCGCCGGCGTCACCGCCAAGCGACAGGTCGACCGATGTGGAATTGGAACCGGTCAGCGAGAGATTGCCCGCATAACCGCCCTGGCCACCACCGCCGCCAACAGACTGCGCGAAAATACCGTAGGAAGCGGCACCTGATGTCAGGATGACACCGTCTTGGGTGACGTTGACAGCACCGCCGGCGCCGGCGATTCCGCCCGTACCACCGAGGGATATATTGAGACTTTTGGAGTTCGCTGCGGAGAAGGACGCCGTATAGGTCGCGCCGCCATTGCCGCCGCCGCCGCCAACCGACTGCGCCATGATGCCGTGGGAGGCATTACCGCTGGTGCCGATATCGGAGGTCGAGTTGACGGTCGCAGTATTACCGGCACCACCGCCGGCACCGGCACCGCCCAGCGATACGCCCAGCGACACGGTGTTCGACGAGGTCAGTGCACCGGAGAAGGTACCGGCGAAACCGCCATTACCACCACCGCCGCCGATAGATTGTGCGAACAGGCCGTGCGAAGCGTGCCCCACCGTGACGACGGCATCCCCCGTACTGGTAACGGATGCCGTGCCCGCGCTGCCGGCTGCACCACCGGATCCGCCAAGTGTCACGCCCAGCGTGGTGGAGTTGGAACCGCCCGTCAGCGTACCCGCGATCGAGAAACCGCCATCACCGCCACCGCCGCCGATCGACTGGGAAAAGACGCCGTGAGCGCCCGCGCCATTCGTGGAGACCGTGTCGGACTGGCTGATTGTGACATTGCCGGCATCACCGCCGCCTGCACCATCGCCACCGATACCAACATTGATCGTGCGCGCATTGGAGCCGGAGAAGGCTCCGGACAGATTACCCGTCCAGCCGCCATTACCGCCGCCACCACCAGTGGACTGGCCATGAATACCGTGGGAGCGGTCGCCCTGGGTCATGACCGCAGCCGCACCGGAGATGGTCACATCGGACGCATCTCCAGCCGCTCCACCCTGGCCACCGACTGTGACATTGGCAGAATTGGCCGCCTGGCTGGCGCCTGCACCGGTCCCGGACAGGGCAAACCCGCCCGTACCGCCACCGCCGCCGACCGACTGGGCCGTAATGCCGGAACTGTCATTGCCTGTCGTGGAGATGATGCCGTTATTGTTGACCGAGACCGCGCCGGCATTGCCGCCGCTGCCACCATCGCCGCCGACGCCAACGGAGGCCGTATATGTCGAATTGCCGACAGCAAAGGCGAGCGAACCCGTCCAGCCGCCGGTACCGCCGCCACCACCGATGGACTGCGCCAAGATACCCTGAGCCTGGCCACCCGAAGTGACAATCAGACCGTCATTGGTGACGGAGACATCACGCGCGATTCCGCCTGTACCGCCGGTGCCGCCAACGCCCACGCTGGCCGCAAGCGGGCTATTGCTGCCCGCAAGCGCAACGGATCCGGTAATCGAGAAACCACCCGTACCGCCGCCGCCACCAACGGACTGCGCAAGGATACCACGACCGCCATCAAGCAGCGTGCCGATATCGCCGGAATTATTGACCGTGACCGCCTGTGCATCACCGCCCGTGCCGCCATTGCCGCCCAGGGCAACGGAGGCCGTGTTCGCGGTGGAACCGACAGCGATTGCACCGGACACGGCAAATCCACCATTACCGCCGCCGCCACCAACAGACTGGGCTACGATGCCGGAAGCATTAAGACCCTGCGTGGTGATGGTCTGGGTATTGTCCACCTGGACCGTGTCGGAATCATTACCCGTGCCAGCATTGCCGCCCAGCGCGACACCAAGTGCACCCGCATTCGAGCCCGCAGATCCAGAGATGGCAAATGCGAATCCGCCATTACCGCCACCGCCGCCGATAGACTGGGCGAGGACGCCGTGGGCGTCATTGCCCAGCGTGCCGATGACCGCGGTGTTGTCGACCGTGACAGCGCCGGAAACACCTCCGTCGCCACCATCGCCGCCAATCGCGACCGATGCGGTATAAGCACGTGAACCGTCGGTGACAGACACTGCGCCCGCCCAACCGCCATTTACCGCCGCCGCCACCGATGGACTGGGCGAAGATTCCGTGAGAACCGCTACCCTGCGTGCCGATCTGCGCGGAATTGGTGACATCAACCGTGGAGGAAGTTCCACCGGAACCACCATTGCCACCCATCTTGAAGCCCCAGACCGGGATCACGCCGGTATTGCCTGCGCCAACCGCGACGCCCAGCGAGTAGTGGCCATTACCGCCGCCGCCACCGATGGACTGGGCGCCGATACCCATGGAACTGTCGCCTTGGGTGTAGATTGTGCCGGAGTTATCGACCGTGACCGCATCAGCCGTGCCACCATTGCCGCCCGCCAGGCCGCCAATACCAAAGGAGGCTGCTGCACCACCGGAAAAGACTGTCGCCGAGCCGGTTGCGGCAAACGTGCCGTTACCACCACCGCCGCCAATCGACTGCGCCAGAAGACCGGAGGATCCATCGCCCACTGTCATCAGCGTCGAACGGTTGGTGACATCTGCCGTGCCGCCATCACCACCATTGGAGGCTACGCCACCGATGGAGAAGGGCACTGCATAGACCGTGGAACCACCGCCGAAACTGGCCGCAGCAGAGACAGCAAAGCCGGCATCACCACCGCCACCACCCAGGGACTGAGCGATAATCGCGTGGGAGCCCAGACCGGTAGTGGAAACAGCACCGGTATTGTCGATGGTCACGCCGCCGGCATCACCGCCATTGCCGCCATCACCACCAATACCAAGAACACCACCCAGTGCGCGATTGCCCGAGGCATTGATCGCACCGGTAATTGCGAAGCCGCCGCTACCGCCACCACCACCGATGGATTGTGCTTCCAGGCCGTGGGAATAGTCACCCAGCGTCACAACGATATCGTGTGAGGTCAGGGAGACATCACCCGCATTGCCGCCGATCGCACCTTCGGCGCCCAGGCCGAAATTCAGGCCGATGGATGTGGAACCCGAACCGGTGAAGGAACCCGCGATGGCTGCACCACCATTACCGCCTCCGCCACCGATGGACTGCGCGAGAACGCCGACCGAGAAGTCACCTTCCGTGCCGACCTGGCCCTGCACATCGACCGTGACATCATCGGAGTTGCTGGCCGCGCCAGCACCACCACCGAGCGAAACACCAATGGAACCACCATTAGAACCCGCCAGCGTGATCGAACCGGTAATGGACATGCCGCCATTACCGCCGCCGCCGCCAATGGACTGGGCGAGAATGCCGTGAGAGCGATCGCCTTCGGTGTAGACCGTATCCAGCGTGGTCACATAGACCTCGTTGGAATCCGAGCCGGCGCCACCATCTCCGCCAAGCGCGACGTTGATGCCAGCAGCGTTCGAGCTGCCCGCTGTGATCGAGCCGGAAATGGCCAGACCGCCATCACCGCCGCCGCCACCGATGGACTGGGCCAGGATGCCGTGGGCGTCATCGCCCATTGTGTAGACCTGTTCATTGGCTGTCACCCGAACGATGCCAGGCGTATCGCCGGTGCCACCGCCACCACCGATGGTCACTCCGATCGTCGCGGCTTGCTGGCCGAAGCTGAGACCGCCGGAAATGGACATGCCGCCATTACCGCCGCCTCCGCCGATCGACTGGGCGGAAATACCATGGGAGCCGTCTCCCATGGTCGTGACCGCATCGGTCGTGACCGTGACATCGCCCGCAGAACCGCCATCACCCGCGCCGCCGCCGATGGACACGCCGAGCGCGCCGCCGACCGTGCCGCCGGCACCAGCGCCGGCTGCAATGGAGAAACCGCCATTACCACCACCGCCGCCGAGTGACTGGGCAAGGACACCGATTGCGTCGTCACCCAGGGTGACGACATCTTCGACGACCACCGTGACATTGCGCGCGACTCCACCATCGCCCGCTCCGCCGCCAATAGTGACATTGACCGCGCCGCCGACTGTTCCGCCGCCGCCAACACCGGCTGCGATGGAGAAGCCGCCATTACCGCCGCCGCCACCAATGGATTGGGCAAGCACACCAACGGAACCGTCGCCCGCCGTAGCGACGTCTTCTGCAGTTACGGACACATGATTGGCGTCCCCACCAATGGCGCCATTACCACCGAGCGAAACGTTGACCGCACCGCCGACCGTTCCACCAAATCCGGCTCCGGCTGCGATGGAGAAACCACCATTGCCGCCGCCGCCGCCAATGGACTGGGCTAAGATACCATGGGACTCGGCGCCTTGCGTGATGACATGCTCTGTCTGGGTGACCGTCACCGTGCCCGAATAGGAACCGGCACCGCCGCCGCCGCCAATCGAGACGCCCACACCGACGCCGCCTGTGCCGCCCGCAGTGATATTGCCGGTCGCGGACCAGCCACCATTGCCGCCGCCGCCGCCGATGGACTGTGCTGCGATACCGTGAGAGCCGTCACCGGTCGTCTCGACCACATCCGTCGCTTGAACGGTTACGTCATTGGCATACGCGCCGGCGCCAGCGTCACCGCCAAGCGCCACATTAACGGCGCCGCCTGCCGTTCCACCCACACCGAGCGTGCCGGAGAAGGCGAAACCGCCATTACCGCCACCACCGCCGATGGACTGGGCCAGGATGCCGTGAGAAATATCACCAAAGGTGAAGACACCACCGTCGGACGTGACCAGGACGTCGGCAAGCACCGTGCCGCCAGAGCCGCCATCGCCGCCCAGGGAAACTCCAACACCGACGCCCGCGGTGCCACCGATGGAGAGACTGCCCGTCGCCGACCAGCCACCATTGCCGCCGCCACCACCGACGGACTGCGCAAAGAGACCGTGGGAATTGTCACCAGAGGTCTGGATGATGCCATCACTGTGCAGCGTCACCGCATCGGAATAGGAGCCCGCGCCGCCATCACCGCCCATGGCGACATCAACACCGATACCGGCTGCGCCACCCGCAGTCAGCGATCCGGAGAAGGAGAAGCCGCCATTACCGCCGCCGCCACCGATGGACTGGGCGACAAGGCCGTGAGAGTTGTTCCCGACCGTGATCGTATTGCTGGTCGAGTCGACATAAACCGAGTTTCCGTAGCCACCGCCGCCGCCGGCACCACCCATGGACACACCAACACCAACGGCAGCGCCATCGGAAATGGCCAGCGTCGCCGTACCGGTCCAGCCGCCATTACCACCGCCGCCGCCGATAGATTGCGCCAGCAAACCGGAGGAGTTATTGCCGCTCGTCTGGATCGTGTCGGACGTGTAGACAATGACATGGTCACCGTCGCCGCCCGACCCTGCATCGCCGCCGACCGCAACGGATACAGATGCCGAAGCGCCCAGCCCGGCACTGACCGACCCGGCAAAACTCTGGCCACCATTACCGCCGCCGCCGCCCACGGACTGGGCGAGAATGGCGTGCGCATTGTCACCAAATGTCAGGACCGACCCGTCGATATCCATGCTGACGACACCGCCGTCGCCACCCGTCGCGCCATCACCACCGACGGCAACGGAAACAGACCCGAACAGACCAATGGACCCGGATACGGAATAGCCGCCATTACCGCCACCACCGCCGACCGACTGACCGAAAATACCCGTCGATCCGTTTTCACGCGTCTCGATCACAGAGCCGGCACCGGTATTGACAGAGACCCTGCCACCATCACCGCCTGCGCCACCATTGCCGCCGATGGCAACGCTGGCAAAAAGGCCGCCTGAAACAGCGCTGCCACCATTACCGCCGCCGCCGCCAACGGACTGGGCAAGGATGGCGCCGGAGTTTTCTCCGGTCGTCAGGATATTGCCATTGGCGTTCACCGTGACGGTATTGGAGTGGTTGCCCGTACCGCCACCACCGCCGACCGCGACGATGCCACCGCCCGCACCGCCATTACCACCGCCGCCGCCGATCGACTGGGCGACAATACCGGTTGCTCCGAAGCCCTGCGTCTGGATCAGACCTGACGTCGTTACAGTGACCGTATTGCCCAAGCCGCCGCCCGTGCCGGAGCCACCAATACCGACAATTCCGCCGCCCGCGGCGCCGTTACCGCCGCCACCGCCAATCGACTGGGCGAGGATGCCAAAAGACCGGTCGCCCTCGGTGAGGACACTGCCCATGGCAACATTCACGATACCGCCATCACCGCCATCATCACCGCTGCCGCCCACGGCAACGATACCACCGCTGGTGCCGCCATTACCGCCGCCACCACCGATGGCCTGCGCCAGGACACCGTGTGCATCAACGCCGGTCGTCGAAATCGTGCCCGTACCGGTGACATAGACACCTGAAGCAGAACCACCGCCCGCACCGGTGCCGCCGATGGCCGCAATTCCGCCGGAGCTGGAACCGTTGCCGCCACCGCCGCCGATGGACTGAATGAGGATGCCCATCGCACCCTCACCCATCGTCGTGATCAGACCGTCATTGTGAACATATACATTACTGGCCGCACCGCCGGAGCCGCCACCACCACCAACGGCCACAAGGCCGCCCGTGCCGCGTGCGGAACCACCGCCCCCACCGATTGACTGGGCCAGGATGCCGTGCGCTCGATCACCGGTAATGCCGAGATTGCTCTGGGTATCGAAGCCGGTCGAGATGGAACCATAATTGTAAACACGAACGGTATCGCCATCGCCGCCGGCGCCTGAGCTTGAACCCAGGGCCACAACACCACCGGACGCACCGCTGCGGCCACCACCGCCGCCAATGGACTGGGCGGTGATACCGACGGATTCGTCGCCGCGCGTGGTGATGGTCGCGCCGGACTGGTTGGTAACCGTGACCTCGCCGCCATTACCGGCACCGCCACCGCCACCACCAAAGGCGACAATACCACCTGAGGACCCGGAGTTACCGCCGGACCCACCCAGGCTCTGCGCGAAAATACCATCAGCCCCGACACCGGTCGTGATGATGGAGCCGTAATTGTCGACCGTGACCGCGGCGCCATTACCGCCCGTGCTGCCGCTGTCGGCATCACCAACGATGCCGAAACTGTCGCCCGCATTGCCCGATGCGCCACCCATCGACATGGCCATGATGCCTACAGCGCCATCGCCTGTCGTGCTGATCGCGCCATGATTGGTGACATTGACAATGCCGCCCTCGGCCGCCTCGCCTGAGGAACCACCGTCCGACCAGATGAAGCCGGAACCACCATCACCGCCGCGACCCGCACGGCTCATAGCGAAAATACCGTGAGAGTTGATGCCGGACGTGGTGACATCGACATAGCTGGTCAGATCGACCAGGCCGCCAACACCGCCTTCGCCGCCCTCGTAACCTTGAAAGCCGAAACCATAGGCGTCGCCACCCTGACCGCCATCGCCGCCGATCGAGACCACGCTGATGCCAGGCAGATCATTGCTGATCGAGTCGATATTGCCGTTGTTACCGGCGGTGAGCGTATGAACGACGTCAGGGCCGTCACCCCCATCCTCACCCGGATCGCCATTCGCGCCGATCGTGAAGCACTTGATGATGCAGATACGTGCACCCCAGGCATCATCGCCATCCGAGCCGTCGGAACCGCGCTGCCGATCCGTGAAGACATTGGTATTGCCTGCCGGGATGGCCGGGTTGACTGCGCCGGCGGGAGAACCGGGTGCACCTGCAATGCCCGAGGAAGCACCGGACACATCGCCACTACGAGAGGTAACAGAGGCGAAAGTAACCGAATTGCCGCCTGAATCCTCGGCGGTGAAGGAAATGACGTCACCGCCGGCATTCGTGTTGATGGCCGTGACGGTGTAGGTCGTGGCGCTGCCGGCTGTATCCGAAGTCGCCGTCGGGTCGACAATCGTCTGGCCCGTCGCGGTCGCGATGATGATGATGTTGTAATTGCTGGTCATCACGACGTTGGAGCCCAGCACGGCCTCGATTGTCTCGGTCGCACCCGTGAGGGGGTTGGTGACCGGGTCACCGACGGACTGCGCCTGTGCAGCCGGCGCCAGGACTGCCGCCGCGCCAAGGCCCGCGAGCGCTATGCCCATCGCGTGCATGGAAGTGCCCAGAAGCAAACGAGAAACCGCGCGCGCGCGCGCGTGCGCTCGCTGCCGGCCGAAACGCGGTTTTCCTTGGACACTGGATTCCCCCCCGTGGCGCAGGGCGCCAACACTACGCGTCCGCCAACAGGCGGACATCCCCTCATGGGTGAGATCTAAGCACGAATACCAGCATCAAACCAAGGAAATTCGTTAACGACTGCCGCTGAAATTCGTCAATACGGCCACGTGGCCACGTGGCCACGCCTCCAAAAAAATCGCATCAAGGCATTGATTTATTTATTTTTTATCTAGTGAGCACCGCGGCGGAGCAACACCGATGGAATGGTTTTCAGAGCGATCTCGATGTCCAAGGCCGCAGACCATTGGCGAACATACTGGATATCCATCGCCACCCGGTCCGAGAAATCCGTTTCAGCGCGGCCAGACACCTGCCACAGGCCAGTCAACCCGGGGCGGGCCATCTTGTAGAAGGCAATATCGCTGCCATAGAGCTGGGTATCATCCAGCTCGGTGCCCGGCGCGTGGACGATCGGCCGCGGACCGACGAGTGACATGTCTCCCCGCACGACATTGATCAGCTGAGGCAACTCGTCAATGCTCCAGGTACGAATGAACTCACCGAAGGCGGTGATACGTGGATCGTGGCGCAGCTTGCGGGTTTCAGCCCATTCGCGCGCAGCCCTGGCATCATCCCGCAGCAGCTGCTCCAGACGCGCCTCCGCATCGACCCGCATGGAGCGGAACTTGTAGAAGCGGAAGGCCTTGCCTTTATGACCCAGGCGCTGCTGAACAAAGACCGGCGCGCGCCCATCCGCGCACCAGATGACTAACGCCACCAGAGCCAGCAAAGGTGCCAAAACAATCAGGGCCGGAATGGCGAGGGCCAGGTCGACAAAACGCTTGAAGCGGCTGTTGGCCGGACGGCGGTCGATGTCCGCAACATCCTCACGCGAGGCACCGGCGCCGTAGACGGGAATATCGAGATCATAGGACATCCGATCGGAGATCGTCTCCGCCAGATCCATGCCTCTTTCATTTCCGCGTCTCTCGTACACTTTAACCCCCGTTTCAGCCACCACGCCTGGCACGCAGTCGGCTACTCCGCGTAGTATTTCCGATAGGCCTGGTAATAGGCCCCGTAACTCGCATCGCCGTAACGCGACTGCTTCTTCAAGTTCACCCCCGTCAGCACGACACCAATGATGTTGGCGCGAGCCTTGCCAAGCGTTGCAATGGCGTTCTTGACGACCGGCGCGCGGGTCTCGCCCCAAAGGGCGTTGAAGATGACGGCATCAGCACGGCTGGAGATAATCATGGTCTCGGCCACGGCCAGGACCGGTGGGCAATCGAGTACAACCAGATCATATTCCTGCTTGGCCCAGGCGATCAGTTCGGCAAAGGCCTTGGTTCCGAAAACGTCCTTGGTCGTCGTGCGCGACTTGCCAGCCGGCAGGATATCCAGATCGGTCTTGTTATCCTTGTGCACAGCCGTCTTGAAATCGCCCGCCCCCATAAGACTGTCCAGCCAGCCATTGCCGGCGCGCCCGGCCAGGGCATGAGACAAGCGACGACGACGAATATCGCAATCGATGACCAGCGTCTTGCTACCCGCCATGGCGGAGATCCGGCCCAGACACACAGAGCTCGTCGTCTTGCCTTCCCCCGGAACTGCCGACGTAATGGCAACGACCTTGTTCTTGCCCGGTTCATCCGACAGGGAAATCGTCGACCGGATCGAGCGAATGCTTTCGGCGAAACCGGAAAGCGGCTTCTTGACCAGGTATTGACCCGGCGTACGCGCACCCACCGTCAGCGGCGACAGCAAGTTGAAGCGCAGCATCGGAACAGACGCGATATGTGGCAGACCCAGCTTATTCTCGACATCCCGATCCAGGAACAGGACATTGGTCAGCATCTCGATCAGGAAAATCACGGCCAGACCAGCAGCCAGCCCCATGGCCGCGCCGAGAGCCAGGTTCAGCTTCAGGTTCGGTGAGCTCGGCGCCGTCGGCAATTCGGCCTGCGAAATCACACGTGCATCGGACTGGGCCAGGGATTCCTGTTCGGAGGTTTGCTGGAAACGCGCCAGGATGGACTGGAAGAGCGTGCGGCTGGCGTCAGCCTCGCGCTCCAGCTCCTGCAGGCGAACAACAGACGCGTAATTATCTCCCAGCTCGTCACGCAGGCGAGCCAGGCTTCCTTCCAGGGAATTCACCCGGCCACGCGCCACAGCCACCTCGTTGGAGAGGCTGGCAACGATGCGATCGACCTCGAGGGAAATCTGGCTGGAGAGGTCCTCGATCTCCTGGTTGATCGTCTGCATTTGCGGGTGACGCGGACCATAACGCGTACTCAGATCACCACGACGACGGATCGCGTCTGCATGGGCGCTGCGCAGATCACGGATGACTTCCGACTGCAGCGCCTCGGAAATGGTTTCCGCACTGGCTCCTCGGTCAACCTCTCGCTGGACCGTGCCCAGGCGCGCCTGGGCTTCTGCCAGGGCGGCACGCTGCATAACCAGCTGGGCGTTGACGTCTGAGATTTGTTGCTCGGTCAGCGTCGCACCGCCAGCATCCAGCAGGCCCGCCTCCTCACGGAAGCTCGCAACGGCTGCCTCTTTTTGCCGCACATCATCACGCAGCGTCTCGACACGACCATTCAGCCACTCATTGGCACGCTGCGTTGCGGCAAATTTCTCTTCAAGCTGGGCGACCAGATACTGGTCGACATAGATGTTAGCGATTTCCCGGGCAAGGCGCGGATTGGCGGACGTCACACTGACATCGATCAGATAGGAGACACCGCTGCGCTCGACATGCAGGCTGGACAGGAGCTCGCTGACCACGCGGTCGCGAGCAATTTCCGGATCAACCGTCGCCGTTGATGCTGCGCCGATAGCCTGGGTCGGCATCATGGCGTTGGCGAGACGAACAACCGAGCTCCGCAGCTGGTCCATCATGCCCGGATCGCGCAACTGCGGATTGAACTCGCTGACACCCATCAAGCCCATGCGATCAACGATCGCGCCAGCCAGGGAGCGGCTGCGCAGGACTTCAACCTCGGTGTCAACCGTAGCGGAATCAGGAGGACTTCCAGCAAGCACCGCGTCGAAATCGACGACCTGCGCCTGCTGGACATCCAGGGCGACCTGGGCGGTTGCAGTATAAAGCGGCGTTGAGCGAGCGGTGAAGACCACCGTCGCGGCCAGGACGAGCACAGCCACCCCCACAAGGGTCCAGAGGCGTCTCTTGACGATGTTGATGATGCCCAGAAAATCAATCAGATCTTCGTTTTGTGCATCCGCTGCTGCGTACATCCTGTCCATAACACTGCTCAAATACTCGCTGTGACCGTTTCATGTTCACCTAGATGAACACACCGGGCATGACGCCAGGATGAACTACGGTCTCAGCACCACCCTCAACCCAATTACGTTCTGTTCGAAATCCTGCCCCGGGAACGCGCCAGAGGACTCCTGGTCAATCCGTGTGAAGGATGCCTCGACACCCAAATTGCGATTGACATACCAGGTCGCGCCGGCCGAAGCCGACCAGCGCTCATCGACACGGTCGATGCCCAGGAAATCATGTTCGGACCGCTCAACCTCTGCGGACAGGACCAGATTGCGCAGCAATTCATGGTCCACACGCGCCGCATAGGTTTCCGAGGTGAAACCACCACTTGCCTCGAAAGGCGCGTCCTCGATGTGACGCGAGCCGCGAACTGTTACCGTCGTCAACTCGGTCGGATACCATTCAACCAAGCCATCCAGACCCCACCCGTCGAGCTTGCCCTGAGCGGGATCGTCATAAGTCTGCTCGTTGAAACCAACGCCGATAACACCACGCGCCACACCGCCAATATCAAAATCGGCACCGACATCGATCATGTAACCGTCGGAGTCACGATTGCTCGCGACCGCTGGTGGCGCGAGATCGTAATCGCGCTCATTCTTGCGGTAACGCGCGAAAACGGAGGTAAAGGGCGACACCGCGTAATCGCCGCGGATCGTGTAGATTGTCTCGTCGCGATCACGGAAATCCTGGTCGGCGAAACCACCGCCGATCAGCGCGGCATCATCGAAGTTGAAGTTCGACTGGTCGCGCCGCAGGATGACCCGCGTCCGGCCGAAATCAGCCTGGCCACCAACCCACCAGTTGGTGGTGTTGTATTCAACCGGCTTTGCCGCGATGGACGCAGCGCCGGCCGCCGTGCGGGGCTCAACCAGCTCGGCAGCGCCATACCCGGCCTCGAACAGGACGCTGCGCGTCAGATCGACATGTCCTGCCAGACCGATATCGGTCGTCCAGCTGCTCTCGTCGGAGAAATCATTGAATTCGCGCTTGAGCCCATGGGCCCAGCCGCGCAGCCCATGACGTGACCAGGTGGTCTCGACATCAATCGTCGGATTTATAATCCAGATCGTATCGGATTCCTCGCCGGTCGAAGCCGCGAAGATGTTGTCGTTGAAATCAACGCCCAGCGTCAGCTCGGGATCAAAGATCCAGGCGCCGTACTGGACGCCCTCGGATTTAAAATCGGGGCGTGAACGCCCCATGACACTGGCATTGCGCGCACGGAAGAAGTTTCCTTCCTCGGTCGGGTCATGGGCAAAGGCTGTTTCGGGCAGCACAAGGCCTGCCAAAGCGCTGGGCAACGCGACTGCGAAAAATCCGTACTTCATGGTTCTCCCCCTGGTTGTTTCCTGAGCACCGAATACGCTTTTAGCATATCAATAGTCCGAGTTCCCGCCGCCTGGCGGCGGGACCGGTGGACGAGGGCGCCGACCGCCCCACTCGTGATCCGACCAACGACGACACAGATTGATCTCGTCATCTCCCAGACCGGTCTCCGATGAATAACCATCATTGCCGCGCGGTTGGTGGATGCGGACATAGGTCAGGGCATTGCGAATGGCTACGACAGGCGCGGCAGTTGCCTGCACGACAGTCAGCGCATGGCGCTCTTCCGGCGCAGACGCGCCCGAAGTACGCAGGGCCGTCCGCAAGGCGGCCTCATACTCACACTGGGTTGCATCTCTGGCCAGCGAGTCGACGACATCGCGCAACTCGGTCACCAGTACGGGTTCGGGCTCGGGTTCGGGCTCGGGTATAAAGACGACTTCCGGTTCGGGCCCAGGTTCGGGTTCCGGCTCAAGTTCCGGCTCAGGGGCTGGCTCTGGTGTCAGCTCGGGCGCTGGCACTGGTTCCGGCTGAGGCTCGGGCTCCGGCACGTAATCAGGCGCCCATGCACACGGGTCCGGCGCCTCGCAGCTGGTGATAACATCGCTGTCGAACTCATAACCATCAATATCATCGGGCTGGAGCAGATCGACATTGGTCAGAGCGTCATAAAAGACCATGCCGCACTCTTCATCCATGTCACAGACGCCATCGGCCTGAACCTGGGCAAGGGCGCGGGACTCGGTCTCGCCATCGACATCGGCCTCGATCAGCACACGCTGGACGGCCGCCTCGATCTCGCACTCAGCGGAATCCAACGGCAATTGCTCGAGCACGGTCTTGATACGATCCGCCAGCCAGTCGACGGTCGCGACACCGCCGGCAGAGGCCGGAGCACCAAACAGGCAGGCGGCGCCCATGGCTGCCGCGGAAACCGTCAATGCCTTGCGATAACGAAGCAGCTCATGACGAGTGTTATGCGAATAATTGCGCATGCTTACCCCCCGTTTGCAGAGAACCAGCCGACTGCAGCCGACTGCCGTCGGTGCACACACCCCAAAGCCCCCGCTCGTGTGCGCGTCCCGAAAAAGTTAAGAAAAGGTATCAACTGGCCGTTCATCTCACCTCACCCAAATGGGTTAAGAGACGTTAACTTCGAAACGAGATCGGATTTCGACCGGAATGAGACGTGTTTTCGGCAGCGGCGTTCATACTTGCGTCAGGTTGGGAAAACGGGCCACGATGCGCGCATACACGTGAGGGGAGAGCGCGATGTTCGGTTTAGGAGGCCTGCAAGGCAAAGCCCGGAACATGCCGCGCTGTGACCGGCTGATCTACGCAATCGGCGATATCCACGGGCGCCACGATCTGCTCACCCGGCTCCTGACAAAAATCCGCAAGGACAAGGGCGATTCCGAGGCTGAAATCATCCTGTTGGGGGATTATGTCGATCGTGGACCCTACTCCCGAGATGTACTGGAATCATTGAGTGCTGGCGCACCTGACGCCAGCATTCGCCTCACTTGTCTTCGCGGCAATCACGAGCAGACCCTCCTGACATTCCTCAACGATCACCAAATCGGTCCCGAGTGGGGCAAACATGGCGGCGTGGAGACGCTTGCGTCCTATGGAGTCTCGCTTCCAAAACGGCGCACAAATCCGGACGACTGGGCGCCGTGCCAGGCGCAATTACGTGAGAACATGCCAGCCCATCACCTCGCCTTCCTGGAAAGTCTTCCGGTGATGGCTGACCGCGAGCCCTATCTGTTTGTGCACGCAGGTATTGATCCGGAAACACCCCTTGGGGAACAGTCCAGCAAGACCATGATGTGGATCCGGGAACCGTTTCTCAGCTTCAATGGTCGCTTCGAGCGTTTCGTCATTCACGGCCATTCAGCTGACAAGAAGCCGACCCGTAAAAGATACAGGCTGGGCATAGATACCGGCGCCTATATCACGAACACGCTGACCGCAGTCCGTCTGGACAAACGCGGTGCCAGGTTGATCCAGAGCTAGACCCTGCCACGCTTTCGCCATACCTGCCCCGAAATCACCCAATTGGGTTAATACCGCATTCAAGCTCGCTGCTAGACCTTTTACGGACTGTTAACTCACAGGACCCGGGCGGTTTAGCGTGGCTGATATCTATCTCGAAGACGGACGCAATCAGGATGGCGAAAGCGAGGTCGCGACCGGTAACGCCTTCAAAATTCTGGGCATAGCCATAAGCGCGACCTCACTTGATCGCGCGGCGGACCAATTGGAAACCTGGTCTGAGGACAAGCTGGGACGCTTTGTCTGCATTCGCGATACGCCCAGCCTGGTCCACGCCCAGGATGATCCCGAGTTCAAGGCCCTTCACACTCAGGCCTCTATGGTAACGCCAGATGGATCACCCCTGGCACTCGTTGGCTGGCTTCGTGGCTATGATGTCAGCCGCACCTGTGGCCCCGACCTGTTCGAGCTGATGATGTCACGCGCCCAGGCAAACGGGCTGAAACACTATTTCTACGGCGGCAAGGACGGTGTGGCGGATCAACTCAAGGCGCGCATGGAGGAGAGATACCCCGGTGTGCAGATCGTCGGCACGGAATGCCCGCCCTTCCGCCGGCCAATGCCGCAGGAGGAAAGCGAGACCATCGAGCGCATCGTGGAATCCGGGGCCGACATTGTCTGGGTCGGACTGTCCTCCCCGAAGCAGGAATTCTGGATGGCGCGCAATCGCGATCGCCTGCCCTGCACGCTGATCGGCGTGGGCGCCGCCTTTGACTTTCACTCCGGTGAAGTCGAGCGCGCACCACGCTGGATGCAGAAATCCATGCTGGAATGGGCACACCGCCTCTACTCCGAACCGAAACGCTTGTGGCGACGCTATTTGATCCTTGCTCCGAGATTCGTCATGTTGGCCGGACTTGAAACCCTTCTGGCTGCGCGGCTCTGGCGACGACGCAGAACGACCGCTCCTTAAGGAGTCGCTCACTGTGCTGACACGATTGTGGGCCCTGGCCCGGGAATACAGAGACGTCAACTGGTCGCTGATGGACCAGGCGCTCGTATCCGGCTCGAATTTCCTCACCGGTGTATTGATTGCCCGCGCGCTCGGCCTGGAAGGTTTTGGCATGTTTGCCCTGATCTGGCTGATCGCGGTCTTCATCCAGAATATCCAGCACGCAATCATCAACACACCCCTGCTCACCTATGGCGCCCAAGCCAATGAAGAAGATCGCCCGACCCAGCTCGGAGCCGTCATGATACGCCAGCTGGTGTTTTCGGGCGCTTCTACATTGCTGACCTTCGTCACCATGGTTGCGACCATGGCCATGCAGGAAATCCCCAATATCGGCATGGCCGCCGCACTGTCTGCCTGCATTGCAACGACCCAGTGGCAGGATTTTTTCCGGCGCCTCTACTTCACCGTCGACAAGCCGTTTGTCGCGACCCTGGTTGATAGCGTGCGCTATCTCGGCCAACCTCTGTTTCTGCTTGTTCTGCTGGCCTTCTCAGCGGAAACCCTCTCTGTCACAACAGTGTTGTGGATCACGGCACTTACAGCCGGCCTCAGCTGCCTGGCGGCGCTCTTTTCCCTGCCGAAAATCCAGGCGCCTGGAGCCGAGTTCAATGCGATCAATGACTTACACTGGGAGTTCGGAAAGTGGATGGCCGGCACCGCCATCCTCCAGTGGATAGCGCTCAACATTTTCACGCTTTTGTCCGGCGCCTTGCTGGGGCCAGCCTATGCAGGCGCCCTGAAGGCCACGCAGTCCCTGCTCGGTATCCTGCACATTCCGTTTTTTGCACTTGATAATTTCCTGCCGTCTCGCGGCAGCCGGGCGCTGCAGACCGATGGCAGCGTCGGCCTGGACAAAATGCTGACGTCCTATCTGCTTTATGGCACCGGAGCCGTGCTGGGTGTTGCCCTGATTTTCTTTGTCGCCCCGGCCTTCTGGCTGGGCATGGTGTTTGGCGAGGATTTCACCGCTCACGCGGACATTCTGCGCTGGTACGGTCTGATCTATGTCTTCTACTTCATCAATCTGATCTACCGCTTCGGGTTGCGAATTCTCGGGAAAACACAGGCTATTTTCGCAGGTTATGTCGCGGCCGTCGGCATCCTTGCGGTCGTCGCCTATCCGCTCTTGCTCAATTTCGGGCTGGCCGGTGCGGTATTTGGATTGGCAGCCGTGCCTCTGATCCACCTCGCTGTTCTCTATCCGGGATATCGCAAGGCCCTCATGCGCAAGGAGCCACCGGCATGACCGGTCTCCCCCTGCGCTATACACCTCGCCTGATCAGCCTGGTCGCCCTGCTGGCTATCCCGGTGTTTTTCTACGCCAAAAGCTTCGACGCCTTCCGCCCGTTCGGGTCCTTGCCACTGCTGGCTGTGCTGGGCCTGTGCGTTGCCGGAACCGTGCTGATGCGTCGGGTTTTCGTGAACTGGATTTATGTTGTCCTGGTAGGCTACAGCCTCTTTATCCTGGCCCTGTCCCTGATGGGTTTGATGCCGGAGGCCTGGACACGCTATTTCGAGACCGAGGCTGCGCTGCGTCACTGGCTGGCCATTCCGTCACTGGCGCTGGCGACGACCGTGTTTGTCGGCCTGTTTACGCGGTACCGTGACTTCATCGTCAAGCGCGCGCTGGCCCTCACCATATTCTTCTACCTCTACGAACAGGCGATGCTTTTCCTGACCGACGAGGATTTCTACTGGCTGATGTATGACGTCAAGAACCAGTCGATGGCGACAATGATGACGCTGATCATCTTCCTGTTCAGGGAGCGTCGCGCGATCTGGATCGATCTGGCGCTTATCATGATCTACCTGTTGATGGCGGCCTCTTCGTCCCACCAGATCCTCGCCCTGGCGCTGCTGGCGCTGCGCCTGGCACCACGGGAAAACTGGGTGGTCATCGGCGTGGGGTCGGTCATTGGCCTCATGCTCATCCTGGCACCCATCTATGCTTCGGACCTTTGGGAAATCGACCGTAATGCGGCTGTACGAGCGATCATGTGGCGCGATGCGGTCGACGCCATGGTCCAGTCGAACGGGCTCGGTGTCGGCTTTGGCACGGAATACATCCGCAACCAGTTTTACGCACTCGGCGTGGGCGATTGGCGCGTCGTATCGGAAGGCGGCGATTCCCGGCTGTATCTGAGTTCCCACAGTGCCATCTATGACATGGCCGTTCGTCTGGGCCTGCCAGGCATCTTACTGGCAACAGCCTGGATCAGCTCCATCGCCCTGGCGCCGCGAGGCCTCAGCGCCATCGGCCGCAAGACCTATGCCGCCATGTCCTGTTGTTTCATTGTCTTTGCAGCCTTCAATCCGGTCCTGAACTCGTTCAACATCATCTTCGGCGGCGCCATGATGCTCGCCTGGATGCAGGTCATTGCGCTGGAAGCCAGATCGGCCCGATCAGCTGAACCCGCGACATCGACAAATTCATTGCCGGTTCAGGCGGCTGGCTGATAATCTCAATTACAAGCTAACTCCATTGTCTGGGAGGGGAAAATGGCTCGCGCATTTGTATTGTTCCTGATTGTTTCGCTGACCAGTGTCGGCCTCGCGCTGTTTTCTCCGACTGCCCAGGCCCAGGCACAAGCGGGTCAGCCGGTCTATGTCCTCGGCTCCGGCGACCAGATCAGCGTGACCGTCTATGACGAGCCCTCGCTTTCCGGCCAGTTCCAGGTTGACGGCACCGGTTCGGTTTCCCTGCCTCTGATCGGCCAGGTCCAGGCGGGGGGCCTGACGGTTCCCGAATTCGAGCAGGCGGTCGAAACAGCTTTTCTGGACGGATATCTCAATCATCCGCGCGTCAATGTTGCGGTGCTGAACTACCGGCCCTACTACATTCTCGGCGAAGTCCAGACCGCCGGTGAATACCCCTATACGGACGGCCTGACGGTCCTGAACGCGGTTGCCACAGCAGGTGGCTTCACCTATCGCGCGCGCCAGAACACCGTTTACATCAAGCGTGCCGGAGAAGAGGATTTTCAGCAGATCCGCCTTTCCGCGTCCACCCGCGTACAGCCTGGTGACACAATCCGGATCGCAGAACGTTTCTTCTAGGCGAACGGGCTGGGGGAGCTCGAATGTCGCGTCGCGCACCAACATTGGCAGCCAGTCTTGTCTGGGCATCACCCCTGGTGGTGCCGCTGGCGTCAATTCCGCTCTATGGCGGTGACACACCGGCCGCCACACTGGCCCTGTCCGGAATTGCCTTTCTCCTCGCAGCCCTGGCCGTGATATTCTCACCGCAGCGCCCCATGCAGCTGCCGCTGGTCGGAGCGTTCTTCTATGTCGCCTTCATCGGCTTCGCGCGCTACCAGGGCTGGCTGTCCTCCGGCGTGCATGAATACGCAGCGCTGGGCGCGTGCGGTGCGATCTGCCTGGTCGGCTATCTTGCCGGGCATAACGGGCGGTTGGTCGAGCGCCTCTGGCAGTGGAGCCTGTGGGCCGGCGGCGCCCTGGCCGTAGCGGCCTTCCTGGATTTCGCACTGGACGCCGAGTTCAGCTTCGGGCGGCCACGCCCCTACCATTCCGAACGCCTGGCAGCGCCCTTCCTGTCGGCGAACACTGCGGCAACATTCTACGGCATCATTGTCGTCATGAGCGCCGCAGAGCTCAGCCGCATCCTTTCAGCACCCGCCGCGCATCCGCTCAAGACAGTGGAGCGCATTGTCGTTCGCGGACTTTTCCCGACCACTTTCCTGCTCTTTGCCTTCTCCAATGTTATCCTGTCGGCATCACGCGCCGGGCTCGTGGCCACAAGCACGGCCTTGCTGTTTCTGGTGTTATGGGAGGTATTGTCGCGCCTGCTGCGGGGTCGTCTGAGCTTGTCGCTTGCCAAAGTCAGCAGTTTTGGCGGTATCCTGATCCTGGTCGCTGGCGCGCTGTTCCTCGCCTCAGGTGATTTGCTGCAGGACCGCCTCGCCAGCGCAGGCGAGGACGACACCAGGATTGTGTTGCTGCAGGCCTATGCCAGCGCCGTTGATCTGGAACCAGTCTTTGGTCACGGCCTGGGCAGTTTTGCGTGGGTCAATGATCTGATCGTCACCCCGGAGAACGCCGACC
Organism: Maricaulis sp. MIT060901; assembly: GCF_047123815.1. Classification (NCBI taxonomy): domain Bacteria; kingdom Pseudomonadati; phylum Pseudomonadota; class Alphaproteobacteria; order Maricaulales; family Maricaulaceae; genus Maricaulis; species Maricaulis sp. MIT060901. The sequence goes on along the minus strand of NZ_CP138920.1, from coordinate 1,778,667 downwards.
TGTTGCAGACTCAGGGCGCGGCACACAATGTCTATCTGCAATGGCTGATCCAGGCTGGCATCGTCGGCACGGCCCTGCTGGCCTTCATCCTGCTGCCGATCCTGCTGAGCATTTTCATGGGACTATTCCGACGCAGGCGCCGCACCACCTATCTGCGCGCGACACTGTGCATCGTAATGCTGGTTGGCGCTCACGGGATGGTGGATTACGCGCTGGAAATCCCGATGGTCGCCTGGTGGTCCGCCTGGATCATCGGACTTGCCGCCGGACTTTCGGTGAAGGGGGCAAGCCATGAAAACTGAGCGGCTGCTGAACCTTGTGACCCGCGCTGGTCTCGCGCTTGGCCTGTTAGGCTTTGCCGCCTGGTCGGGTCTCGCTGCCATTGAACGGGCCGATGGCGCGTCGATGGCAGAGATGTCGGACACCGCCTTCAGAGTCCGCATGGCCGGAGGACTACCAGAGGGCGCTTCGGCGAGCTGGTATGCCGCCGTGGGCGAACGCGCCCTGCGCGTAGATGGATACGATCCGGAATTTGCCGTGCTCGCTCTTGAACGCTCACTCCGGCTTGAAGACAGGGATGGTGAAAACTGGGCCCGCCTGGCCTATGCCCGCCTGGTCGCTGGAGACAGCCCGATATCTGTATCCACCGCTCTAGGTCGCTCCTATCAGCGCATGCCGATTGGCCAGTGGCAGTTTCGCCGCTGGCGCCTGACCCTGGTCGAGGCAACCTGGCCAGAACTGCCGGTCAGCGTTCGCGCGCAGGCGGCTCTGGAAGCCGCACAACAACCTGTGGGCTGGCTGGAAGATCACTCCCCAAGCGTGCTTTCTGCCATGCAATCAGGAAGCTAAGAGACTATTTTCCTGACCCGTTCGGATGAGGATTCGCCTGAAAAGCGACCCGACTAACCTATTTGGGGTAGTCTCTGGACAATTTTTTTGTATTCTAAGGCATCCAGTTGCGAAAACTGTTAGCAGTCTCATGATTGGTTCAAGTTTGGTCACTGCGCACAATAATTCACGGGGTAAGCACGGACGGTAATCGCCGTCGCTTGGATATTTTTGTGCGAGGGGGGAGTAATCGGTCATGTTGGACCGAAGAGGTTCCGTGTCGCCTGATTTTGATGGTGACGGCGCTCTGTTTTCCAAAGCGCTTAACAGTCTTGCGTCCGCTGCCCTGCAAGAAGGTGGTTGGCGGATTGCATTGCGCGATCTCTCCGCACTGATGAAGGGGCCTCTACGCCTGCGCCTGTTCCTGGGCGATGCCAACTCGGAATACCTTGAACAATATGACTGGCAACGCACCAATGCCGTCAGCCCGTCGACCTTCACCAAGGCCACCACGCCCAAGACGGCCGGCTGGAAAGGCGTTCACGCCCAATATCCGAAAACTCCGGTTAGCCTCATTGAGGACAATGCCAAGCTCTCGGTCCGGGCGCTGCTTGCATCAGGCGAAACCTTCGGCGGATTTCCAGTCAGCCGCTCGATCGTGGCCTTGCTCGACATGGGCGGCGTCCAGGGTGCACTGGGTGTGGATGTAGGCAATCTGGACGAAGATGGACGGATTGCGGCCGCGGAAATGATGCGGCGCCTGCACCTAGCGCTGGAACAGGCTGCGGTCGCCCATTCAACCGTCTGCGCCATCCAGAGCCAACTCCTGTTCAGTGGCTCTTTGCTGGACCATCTTCCCTTTGGCCTGATTGCTCTGGACAGGACTGGCCGGGTCATCAACACCAATGCAACAGGTCGGCGCCTTATCGACCTGGACAGCGTTCTCGCCGTCCGCGATCACCGGCTTTATGGATGCGACAGTTCTGAGAACCAGACCGTCCAGACCGCTTTGCAGAACTTGCTCTCCTCACAGGAAGACTCCGAACCGCGTCTGCTCAAGCTCTACGGGCTGGATAATGAGAAGCCGTGGAGTGTCTCAATATCGCGTCCGGCAAACCAGGGCGAGGAAAGTGCCAGAGCCTGGTCGTCCCAGCGCCCCGCGATCGTGATCTGCTTCTCGGACCGTGACCCGATCACCACGGTTCGTTCACGTCAGATCGCAGCGACCTATGGCCTGTCGCCCCAGGAAGAAATGCTGGCATCGCGCATTGCTGCAGGAGATAGCCTGGCAACCGTTGCCCAGAAAACCAAGCGTAGTGTCGAGACCCTGCGAACACAGCTCCGTGCCGTCTTCCAGAAGACCGAAGTGCGATCCCAGGCGGAGCTGGTCCAGCTGGTTCTGTGTGCACCTACCGCGCCAGGCTTTACCGGATAAACACCACAGAATAGATTGGCTCATTCGCAAGTCACTGCTTGGAATGAGATTTTTACCCCATCAAAAACAGAATGTTGTTCTGTTTTTTCGATTGTGCCCGCCCTCGCTCTGTGTGAACCTATGGGAGATGATCAGGTTCTGCCGGCGAGGGAGGCAAGCAGACATGAAACGACTTCTAATGACGAGTGCGATGGCACTGGCGCTGGTTGCCTGTGGCAATTCCGGCCAGGAGGGCCGCGATGTTTCCCAGGCTGACGCCAGCTACCAGGATACGCTGCTGGAACAGCTGATCGACGCACAGCCAGGCGATGTGATCGAGATTCCGGCAGGTGTCTATCACTTCACCTCCTCTCTCATGCTCACCGTTGACGGCGTCACCATTCGCGGCGCTGGCATGGACGAAACCATCCTCAACTTCCAGGGGCAGGTCGCGGGTGCCGAAGGTCTGCTGGTCACGGCCAATGATTTCACCCTGGAGAACCTGGCGATTGAGGACACATCAGGCGACGCCCTGAAGATCAATGGCGGCACCAATGTTGTCATCCGAGGCGTTCGGGTTGAATGGACAAATGGATATTCCACCGATAATGGCGCCTATGGCATCTATCCCGTTCAGTCCGAGAACGTCCTGGTCGAGGACACGGTCGCCATCGGTGCGTCTGATGCCGGCATCTATGTCGGCCAGTCGCGCAATGTGACCGTGCGCAACAGCCGTGCGGAATACAATGTCGCCGGGATCGAGATCGAGAACTGCATCGGCGCGGACGTCTATGGCAATGTCGCGACGAACAATACGGGCGGCATCCTGGTCTTCAACATGCCCAACCTGCCCCAACCGGGCTACCAGACGCGTGTCTACGACAATGACGTCTTCGAGAACAATACCGAGAATTTCGGGCATGCCGGCACGCCGGTCGCCAGTATTCCGGCCGGTTCGGGTATCGTCATCAACTCCAACGACCAGGTCGAGATTTTCAACAATCGCATCGCCGACAACAACACGGCCAATATCATCATCTCCAGCCTGCACACGACCGGCTATGCAGACAGTGCGGTGCAGTCGGATTTCGACGCTTACCCGGAGGGGATCTGGATCCATGACAACACCTATTCCGGTGGCGGCAACTCCCCTGACGGTCTGGACCTCAACGCGCTGAAAGTCATGATGTTCGGACTGACCGGACGGCTACCAGACGTGCTGTTCGACGGTTATATCGATGAAGGAAAGTTCGTGAACGGCGAAATGCCGGCGGAGCTTCGTATCTGTGTCAGCGACGAGGTTGATGTCCTCAACGCGGATGCCCCGAACGGGTTCGGGTCCCCGGTCGTCGACACCGAGAATTATCGCTGCACGCTGGATCCACTGCCCGCCAGTCACCTCAACTGGCTCGACTAGGACCGCGACATGACGACCCTCCCTCGATCCCTTGCCGTGTCTTCGCTGGCGCTGGCACTCGCCGCCTGTGGCGGCACTGGCCAACCGGAAGCGCGCTACATTGCAGAGGGCAATCCGCCGCTATTGTCGGATTGGGGGCAAGTCGGTCTGTCCGGTGGCGATCTGGTTCTGGGTGGAAATGTCGTCGCCTATGACATGAATACCGCCCTCTTCACCGACTATGCACACAAGCTGCGCACGATCTGGATGCCCGATGGAACCACGGCCCATTATCGCGAGGGCGATACACTGGATTTTCCGGTTGGAACGGTGATCACCAAGACCTTTTACTATCCTCGCATAGATGGGGAGCTGGGCGAACGTGTTGCTCGTACCGAGGATACCAGCGCTGACTTCCAGGATGGGCGCATGGCTATGGACAAGGTTCGCCTGGTTGAGACCCGCATTCTGGTGCACCGCGAGAACGGTTGGGTCGCCTTGCCCTACCGCTGGAACGAGGACCAGACCGAAGCGCGCCTGCATCGTGTAGGTGCAGTGATTCCGATGACTCTGGTGGCCGAGGACGGCGGCGAGGAAGCCTTCAACTATGTGATGCCCAACACCAATCAGTGTGCCGGCTGTCATGCACCAGATTCCAATTCGCGGGCGATCTCGCCCATCGGCCCGAAACCGCGGCATATCAATCGGGATTTTGCCTATACGAACATTCCACAAAACCAGCTGGAACGGCTTGAAACCGTCGGTTTCCTGGAAGGCCTTCCAGATTTGGCCCAGGTGCCCCGAAATGCAGCCTGGGGAGATGAGCATGCCAGCCTCGATGAGCTGGCCCGCTCCTATCTCGACGTGAACTGCTCCCATTGCCACAGCGAGGTTGGTCCAGCCGATACCTCCGGTCTGTTCCTAGAACCGGATACACCTTTCGGCCCGAATCTGGGGGTCTGCAAACTGCCTATCGCGGCGGGTAGCGGCACAGGCAATCGCCCCTATGACATCGTTCCCGGAGAGCCGGAAAACTCCATCCTGGTCTATCGTATCGACAATGTGGAACCGGATGAAATGATGCCGGAACTCGGCCGCTCAACCGTGCACGCAGAGGGGCTCGAACTCGTCGAGCGCTGGATCACGGAGATGACCGGATCCTGCGAGATCTGACCTGAGCTATTCCAGGTAATTGCCGAGATAACGCCGGAGCGCGATGAGCGCCTCGTTGAAGATGGCTTCTGCCTTCTTCTCGTTTTCCCGATTTTCAAACATCAGGATTTCTGCGGCCGAATAAATCTCGACAGTCATGCGGGCGACCAGGTCCGGATCTCCGCCGGAGAACCCGTCAGCACCATCACGCCAACGGCTGGCGAGCTGGTCTGCAAGACGCAGATTCCATTCCTCCCGCACCGAGCGCAGCTCGTGTGTTGTCAGGGTGAGGCGCAAAACCGCGCCATAGGACGGGTTTTCATCAACCAGCGTTCGCAACCCCGAAATCATACCGGTTAGGCTGACCTGCCATTCCGTCTCTTCCGGATCATTCAGGCGCTCGCCGATGATGTCATCGGTCGCGGACTTGTACTCCTCCAGCAGGGTCTGGTGGATCGAGTAGATATTGGGAAAGTAGCGATAGACGGAACTGACAGGCACGCCGGCTTCAGCCGCGACAACGCTGGTCGTGATCGACTCCCCTTCGCCGCGTTCAAGCAGGCGTTTGGTTGCCTCGACGATTTCGCGGATCCGCTGCTGGGACCGTTTCTGTTGGGGCGCCACCCGCCGTTGCAGGTTTACACCCTCTATCGGAGCACGCTCGTTCACGCTCTACCTCGTTCCATCACCCGCAATCTGTCGGCACGGCAGCTGCGAGGCAAGTGTGACACAGTTTCTCCGTATCGCGAGATCGTCCTGCACCAACTGGCCCGCCACGATGAGTGGAAAGGGTCCGCTTATGCCGGGTAGCGATCCCTTCACCGGGCAAACCCGACCCCGTTAACATCTCATTAGGCGTTCAACAGCAAGGATTTGAGCATCACGGCTCTCTCCCGACGGGGAGACAAAGCCGGGGCTGCGGGTCTGAACGACCCGAAACGAAGCAGACAGACCAAGAGAGGGGCGGTCCGAACGCAGGCCGCCCTTCACTTTTTCGGGGCAGCGCCCAGGCATTCCTGTTGGCCCAAATTGACCGTCACTGGCACTTTCGGCCAAATCGCCGGCACGATAACCTGCCAACATGTCGAGCTCGCAAACCATTGCCTTTCTGATCTACCCCGGCTTCCAGCTCCTGGACCTTGCCGGACCGGTGAGCGTGTTTGCAGGCGCCAACCGCGCCCTTGGCCGGGACGCCTATGCGTTGCGTATTCTTTCCGGCAAGGTCGGCCCAGTGACCAGTTCCGCCGGTCTCGCCGTCGAAGCCGATGGTGACTATTCCTGCGCCCTGCCCGAAGGTCACACCTTGCTGGCCATCGGAGGCGAGGTGCCTGAAATCGACCTGGCTCTGGAAGATGTTCAGCTCACCGCCCGCGTGAAATCATCCCTGTCGCAGGCAAGCCGGGTTGGTTCTGTGTGCACCGGCGCCTTCATCCTTGCCGCAGCAGATATTCTGGCCGGGCATCGGGTGACGACACACTGGTGGGACAGTCAGAAACTCGCCAACCGGCATCCGGACATCGCTGTCGATACTGACGCAATCTATATCCAGAGCGGCAAGATCTGGACGTCTGCCGGTGTCACGGCGGGTATCGACCTCGCCCTGGCGCTGGTGGAACTGGATCACGGCCGGGACATTGCCCTGACCATCGCCCGGCACCTGGTCGTTCCGCGCATGCGTTCGGGCGGGCAATCGCAATTCTCCACCGAGCTTGATCTGCAAATGCGCCCGGGCACGCGCCTGGGCAAGCTCTGCGAGGCCATTCGCCGGGCACCGTCGCTAGCCTGGTCTGTCGACACCATGAGCGAGACTGCCGGCATATCGAGGCGCACCCTCTCGCGCCTGTGCCGAGAAGAACTGAACATCAGTCCCGCGGCACTGGTCGAACGCCTGCGGATCGACACCGCGCGCCGCGCCCTGGTTGAAACCGACCAGTCTGTCACCCTGATCGCGAATGAGGCCGGTTTCGGTTCCTGCCAACGCCTCGATCGCGCCTTTGCACGCCAGCTCGGCGTCAGTCCTGTTCGTTTCCGCGAACGTTTTCGTTCCCCCTATTCCGGAGTCGCGCCATGACCTCTCCCTTCCGCATCGGCTTTGTCCTGTTTGACAACCTCACCCAGCTGGACTTCACCGGCCCGCTGCAGGTGCTGCACCGGCTGCCCGGTGCCGAGGTGCATCTGGTCGCCAAGACCATGCAGCCGGTCCAGACCGACTGCGGCCCCTTCATCATGCCATCCACCAGCATAGACGACTGTCCGGGGCTCGATCTGATCTGCATTCCCGGCGGGTTCGGGATTGATGATGCCATGCGCGACCGCGAATTGATCGATTTCGTGCGCCGCCAGGCCGTCCAGGCCCAATATGTCACCTCGGTCTGTACCGGAGCTTTTGTCCTGGGCGCCGCCGGTCTCTTGCAGGGCAAGCGAGCGACCACACACTGGAGCTATCATGACGAGCTGGCCCGGGTCGGGGCGACACCGACAGAGGGACGTGTGGTCCGTGATGGCAATCTCTTCACGGGTGGCGGCGTAACCGCCGGCATTGATTTCGCACTGACGATTGTGCGCGAAATTGCGGGGGAGAGCATGGCCCAGGCCATCCAGCTCGGACTGGAATATGATCCTCACCCGCCCGTTGATGCCGGTTCGCCGCACAAGGCGCCACCTGCCATCGTGAAACTGCTGAACCAGCGTTTCGAACCGCGCCTGGCCGATTTCGACACGGCGCTTAACGAGGCAATGGCGGAGGCCTAGTCCTCTCCGGACCGCATCACGCGATCAGCGGCTGCACGCGCAAATCGAAGCGTGATGGCCTTGCGCCGGGCGGCGGCGAGTTTGTCGAGCGGGCTTTCCCGCACAATCGCGCCGCCAAAACCGTCCGCGATCACCAGCCCGCATTGTGGCGGGATGAGGTCGTGCGGGAAGCGCTGCGAAACGGCGAAATAGAAGCTGTCGCAATACTCGGAATAATCCGTCCACTTGTTGTCGGCACGAAAGTCGGCAACGCCGGACTTGATTTCCAGGATGGCGATTTCGCCCTTGCGGCCGACGCAGAAGAGATCCGCCCGGCGTCCGTCCGGAAGGATGAATTCGGGAATGGCGCTATAGCCCAGCTGCCAGAACAGGCGCGCCGCGCCACGTGCCAGGGCCTGGGCGTCATCGATATCGGGATTGGAGGCGGAGGCGACGTCGTTGAGATCCATCTCGCCAGTATGTTCTACCTTTGTTCGCAAAACAAGTTCACTCTTGGAACCCGGCGCCCCTATCCCTATGTGAATCTCATGTACCCGCACCAAGTCTCCGACCCACGCGCGATCAGTGCCGCCGATTTCGAGATCATGGCCCAACGGGCCTATGACGCATTGCCCGAGGTGTTCAGGCTGAACGCCAGCGACATCACGATTTTCATCTCCGATTTCGCCGAACAGGAAGTTCTCGACCATTTCGGCATGAGCGACCCCTATCAGCTCTCCGGCCTCTACCAGGGCATTGATATGGGGCAGAAATCCATCAGCTGGGCACAACCTTTCCCGGATCGCATTTTCCTCTATCGCCTGCCCATTCTGGCTGAATGGGTGCAGCGCGGTGACGAGCGGCTGGACCATCTGATCCAGCACGTCCTCATCCACGAGATCGGCCATCATTTCGGTCTGTCGGACGAAGACATGCACCGGATCGAGAACCGTGCGGAGAGTTGATGAGACCAGACCCCAACTCCCCTCCAGGGAGAACGGGGATTCGCGTTCCTGGTGAAATCACACGCATATCCGGACTCCCCTGCCAGGATTTTCGGGAAAATCCTGCGAAATACGTTAACCCTCTATTAAGGACTCAGCCCACCATGTCTGCCACCCAGGCTGGAACAGCCTGTGAAGCAAGACCTTTCCGGGCCTCATCAAACAGGGGAGAGGTGTCGGTTTCCTCCAGATTGATCTCCAGGCAGCGCGCGCCGGCCTGTTTCGCGACCTGGCTGAATCCGGCGGCTGGATAGACCGTTCCCGAGGTTCCGATCGCGACAAACAGGTCACATGCCTCAAGCTGGTCGTAGATCAGGTCCATCTCCATCGGCATTTCGCCGAACCAGACAATATGAGGCCTCAGCCCGCCCGCCTCGCGACAATTGAGACAGGGCAGGTCCATTGTGATCTCGTCGAAGGCTTCATGCACCTCGCCGCAAAGCTCACAACGCATCTTTTTCAGCTCGCCATGCATGTGCACAACACGTTCGGACCCAGCCTGTTCGTGCAGGTCATCCACATTCTGGGTCACCAGCAAGAACTCGCCACCCCGCGCCAGCCAGGCTCTCTCCAGATCAGCCAGGGCAAGATGCGCCGCATTCGGACTGGCCTTCTTCAGACCCGCGCGGCGCGCATTGTAAAACGCATGCACCTGCTCAGGCTTGCTGGCAAAGGCTTCCGGCGTCGCCAGTTCTCGCCAGTCAAACTTCGCCCACAGGCCATCTGTATCGCGAAACGTGCCCAGCCCGGATTCAGCAGAGACGCCGGATCCGGTCAGTATGAAGAGAGATTGGGTCATGCCGCCAGTTGGGGCTTGCGTTGGCAGAGACGTCAAGACGGCGTGTTCCGGTTCGCTTTGCGCACCTCGCCCTCGCGAAGCTCAACCTTTCCCCGAGGAGAGCTCTTCGGTCGTCCTTTCCCTAGACGGGCCGAGACACCCTAAAGAGCCCTCAAACCATCCGTAACTTGCCGCCAAACACCTCGCTGCTAGGCTTCTGCCCGGCGGTTCAGTTGGAGCAGATGGCCATGAAACGACACATCATCTCGGCAAGCCTCGGTCTGGCAGCATTGGGCTCGACAGCCATGGCAGACTGTCAGGGCGAGATCGACCGGCAGATCGCAGCCGAACTGGAAACCATCAGCGACGGCATGCGGGTCTTTCGAAGTGTGGTGGAAACGGACCGAACCGATGAGCAGCGCGCGTTGGTGGAAGAGACATTCGCCCTGCTGGGGGATCGCAAACGGCCGGTGAACCAAACCGATCTGGATATTCTTGATTGCGCCCTGGAACGCTTTTCCTCGGAAGATGTCTGGGACCGCGAGGATGATCGTGACTGCGACCTGGATGATGAGCGCTTCTCGATCTTCTGTGCACTGGCACTGGCGTCGGTTGATGTGACCGGAGGTTATGAACACCGCCGCACCGCCCTGCAGGAAGTCCGCTACATCATCGCCGAACAGGCCGAGGGCCGGGACTATGCGCACCGCATGCAGGATTACAACAATGACCCGCGCACCGGTTTTGAAGACGCACGTTCAACCATGTCCGGTGCCCGCAGTGTCGTTGCCGCCCGCCTGGCCAGCCAGTGTTCGTAAAGCCAAACACAAAAAACCCGCCGGCCAGAGCCAGCGGGTTCTTGTAATCGCGTGACGCGAAAGGCGCTTACTTCTTCTTCGGAGCGCGCTTTTCGATGTCGTGGCCGGTCGTACGCTCAGCGATACGAGCGGACTTGCCGCGGCGGTCGCGCAGATAGTAGAGCTTGGCGCGACGGACCTTGCCGCGACGCTTGACTTCGATCTGCTCGATCAGCGGCGAGTAGACCGGGAATACACGCTCGACACCTTCACCGAAGGAGATCTTGCGAACCGTGTAGCTCTCGTTCACGCCACCGCCGTTTTTCGCGATGCAAACGCCTTCGAAGACCTGGATACGCTCGCGGCTGCCCTCTTTAATGCGGACATGTACGCGCAGGGTATCACCAGCGTCGAACTTCGGCAGTTCCTTGTCACCCAGGACGCGGGCGGCTTCTTCTTTTTCCAGCTGCTCGATCATGTTCATCGTGCATTCTCCTTGCGTCCCTTGAACCTCTCGTACAGGTCCGGCCGACGCGCCTTCGTAATCTCTTCCGACTGTTCCCGACGCCAGGCCTCAATCCGACCATGGTGCCCCGAGAGCAGTACTTCCGGGATCTCCCTGTCCTCCCAAACCCGCGGACGGGTGTAGTGAGGATATTCGAGGAGATCACCCTCGAAACTTTCATCCTCGGCCGATGCCGGGTCGCCAAGCACGCCGGGGAGCAGTCTCACACAAGCTTCGATCAGAAGCTGCGCGGGCGCCTCGCCCCCGGCCAGTACGGCATCGCCAACACTGACCTCTTCCATTTCACGGGCCTCGATGACCCGTTCATCCAGGCCCTCAAAACGTCCGCAAAATACAACAACACCCGGACCGTCCGCCCATTCCCGAACCCGGGCCTGGGTGAGCGGCTTGCCCCGCGGTGTCAAATAGATCAACGGCCGTTTCTCACCTTGCCAGCGAGACTGTACCGCATCGATCGCTTCCGCTGCGACATCCGGCCTGAGCACCATACCAGCGCCTCCGCCGGCCGGGGTGTCGTCCACGGAGCGGTGCTTATGACGGGAAAAATCCCGAATGTCCACAGTTTCTAGCGCCCATAGCCCATGATTCGCAGCTGTCTGAATAATTGATACACCCAGGGGTCCCGGAAAGGCGCCCGGGAAGAGGGTAAGAACCGATGCGGTCCAGGGATTTTGCGGCGCTTGATCAGTCATGGCGCGCGGGTTTAGCAGGGATGGAGGCGGTTGGGAATGAGGGGAACCCCCGAGACCACCGGCCGCTATCCGACAACTTTTACTCTGTCCTTACCCTGGCCTTGTGCCGGGGCCCGGCATCAGGAGGCGATTGGCCTCACAATAATGCCAGACCACGGAATTCGCTACGCTCCTCCGGGGGAAGTTGATCTTGAAGTAGATTCAATCATAAATAGCATAATGACCTTGGAGCACCCGGAAGCGGTTTACATTATGGCCAGCCGGCCGCGTGGCGCGCTGTACATAGGACGCACGAAGGACCTCGTCTATCGAAGGCGGCAGCACAGAAACTGCCTCCTCACTGGCCATACACAGCGCTACAGGATCACCAAGCTGGTCTATTTCGAATGGCATGACGGATGGGAAGCGGCCTGGCGACGAGAGCAACAGATCAAACGCTATCGGCGAGCCTGGAAGTTCAACCTGATCGAAGACGGGAACCCAGGCTGGAAGGATCTACGGTTCGAGATCACAGACAGTTCCGAGATACTATTTCCGCCGATCAACTAACGTCATTTTCTCCCGGGCTTGTCCCGGGATCTGGCATGCGGAAGAGACTAGCCTGACGGTCATGCCAGCCCCCCGAACAAATCGGGGGGAAACCAGGGGGATGGGGGAGAGACAAACAGGACGGTGCGGGGCTATTCGCCAGACGCTTCATCCCGCTCCTTGTCGCCTTCCACCTCTTCAAGAGGGGCGATTGTGACCAGGCGGTCGGTGATGGAGACGTGGGGGACCTGTTCTGCGGTGAAGGGGATCATCCAGGCGCCCTTGCGGTCGGGCGTGTCGACGATTTCCAGGAGGTCGCCGCCGCCAAAATCATGGATCGCCTTGATGCGGCCCATGGGGGACCCGTCCAGGGACTGGACTTTCAGTCCGAGCAAATCGGAATGGTAGAACTCGTCGTCTTCCAGCTCGGGCAGGGCCTCGCGTGGGACGTAGAGTTTGGTGCCACGGGCGGACTGGGCCTGTTCCCGTGTCATCGGCTCCTTGAAGGCGACAACAAAGGCATCCTTGGCCACACGCCAGCGCTTGGGCGTGAACAGGACCTTGCCGGTCCCGTCCAGGAAGGGCCCATAGCCAAACGCTGCCTCCGGCTCTCCGGTGAAGCTTTTCACCTTGCATTCGCCCCGCACACCATGCGCACCGGCAATGGCAGCGACGAAAACGAGATCATCGGCAGGTTTGGCCATAAGGAACCCTCGTCACGTCACCCCTGCCAGGGCAGGGATGACGATTGAATGGCCTGAATTACTCAGACGCTTCTTCAGCAGCCGCTTCTTCGGCCGGAGCTTCAGCAGCAGCGGCTTCAGCTTCAGCCGCAGCAGCCTTGGCTTCTTCTTCAGCAGCCTTGCGCTCGGCTTCCTTCTCGGCCTTCTCGGCGAGGCGTTCCTGAGCTTTCACGCCCGGCTTGCCCTTGTTCGGGTTGTTGGAGGCTTCCCACTTCCAGACTTCAGCGTCGATCTGGCTGATGAAACGGCCAACACGGTCAGACGGCTTGGCGCCCTTGGCGATCCAGGACTTCACCTTTTCCATGTCCAGCGTGACACGCTCGCCGTCTTTCGGCAGCATCGGGTTGTAGGTGCCGATCTTCTCGATGAAACGACCATCACGCGGCATGCGGCTGTCAGCCACAACGATGCGGTAGTAAGGACGCTTCTTGGCGCCACCACGGGCGAGACGAATTTTAAGAGCCATTTTGGTATTCCTTGGTTCTAGTAGTCTGTAATTACGCGTTATTTCTTCGGAAATCCGATCGGAAGTCCGTCCGGTCCGAGTTGCGGCGCGCCGCCCCCCAGTCCGGGTAATCCTTGTGGCGCCTGGCCGGAGCCGAGACCGGGCAGCTGATTGCCACCGCCGGGTGCCTTGCCGCCAAGCAGGTCTTCAGCCGCCTGACCCAGATCCGCCGGGTTCATGCCGCCAGCGCCGGGAGGCATGCCGCCCGGCATTCCACCACCGAGCATGCCAGCGAGACCGCCGCGGCCCTTCTTGGAGGCCTTTTTCATCATGTCCGCCATCTGGCGGTGCATTTTGAGGAGCTTGTTGACGTCCGCGACCTCAACACCGGCACCGGCCGCGATGCGCTTCTTGCGACTGGCCTTGAGAATGTCCGGCTTGGCGCGTTCCTGTTTGGTCATGGACAGGATGATGGCTTCCTGGCGGGAGAGCATCTTGTCGTCCATGCCGGCCGCATTGGCCTGGGCCATCGCCGCCTTGTTCATGCCCGGCAGCATGCCCATGATCGATCCGAGACCGCCGAGCTTTTTCAGCTGGCCGAACTGCTCGCGCAAATCCTCGAGATCGAACTTGCCCTTGGCCATTTTCTTGGCCATGCGGGCGGCTTTTTCCTGGTCGAGATCCTGGGCGGCCTTTTCAACCAGCGAGACAATGTCGCCACGACCGAGGATACGGCCGGCAACGCGCTTGGCATCAAACGCGTCCAGACCGTCCGGCTTTTCGGAAACACCGAGGAACTTGATCGGCAGGCCGGTTACATGGCGCATGGACAGCGCTGCACCGCCCCGGCCATCACCATCCATACGCGTCAGGACCAGGCCAGTCAGCGGAAGGCGTTCATGGAAGCGCTTGGCCGTCTCGACGGCGTCCTGGCCAGTCAGCGAGTCCGCGACCAGCAGGGTTTCGTGCGGTGTGGTGGCTGCGGCGATCGCATGCGCCTCGGCCATCATGTCTTCATCGATCGAGGTCCGGCCCGCGGTGTCGAGGATGACGACGTCATAACCCTGCAACTTGCCGGCGGTCATGGCGCGCTGCGCGATATCGACCGCGCGCTGGCCTTCCACGATCGGCAGGAAGCCGACATCGACCTGGCCCGCCAGCTGTTGCAGCTGTTCCATCGCCGCCGGACGGCGGGTGTCGAGCGAGGCCAGCAGGACCTTCTTCTTGTGAATATCCTTGAGGCGCTTGGCGAGCTTGGCCGAGGTGGTCGTCTTACCCGAACCCTGCAGGCCCGCCATCAGAATAGCGACCGGCGGCTCACCTTCCAGCTGCAGGCCTTCCGGCTCTCCCTCGCCACCCAGCAGGTCGACCAGCGCATCGTGCACGATCTTGATGACCTGCTGGCCCGGCTTGATGGAACGGATGACTTCTTCGCCGACAGCGCGCTCACGGATCTGGGCGACCGCGGTCTTGACGACAGGCAGGGCGACATCAGCCTCCAGCAGCGCCACGCGAATTTCGCGCAGGGCGACATCGACATCCTTTTCACTCAGGACACCGCGGCCGGTCAGCTGGTCAAAGACGCTGCCAAGTCGTTCTGTAAGCGTGTCGAACATGCGTTCGCCTTCCTCAAGTTTCGATCAAACAATGCAAAGCGGCTCCGCTGAGCGAAACCTTCGCCGAGCGGAGTTCTCGCCTGCCTCCCTTTCCCGGCCCTGTTGGCCTATTTGGGAAGATGTGCAGGTAAGACAAGCCTCAGAGCTTGCGTGATGAAGCCGGGCGTTTACGCGCGAATACCCATAGAGTCAAGAAAACTGCCAAGACAGGGGCCAAGGACTAGTCCAGAGACACCATCGTCGGGGCCGCGGGCTGGACGGTTTCCGTCTCGGCGAACGTCAGGGTTCGCGGGCCGGGTTGGCTGGCAATAAGGCCTCCATAGATGGAAGCGCCGATCGCGCAGAGCGTGAGCCAGAGCAGCGCAGTCTTGGTCAGATTTTTAAAGCCAGACACCATTTTGGTCATGACAATCCTCCCGATAACGAGGATCGATTCGACCCTGACTCCGTTAACACCGCCCTACCCAGGCCCGGAAATCGGGATTTGTGCTCAATGAGGGCTAAATAAACGTCGAGTTCGACTCAATTTTTCGACGATTCCCGAAGAGTTCTGACCAGCTTTCCGGCATTGACTATCAGCCAGAGGGCAGGCCAGACATTTCCGAGCACAAAGATCGGCAGGATCCAGAAAATCCGCCCGAACCAGGTGCGCTCTACGAGGGCGATAACACCTGCCATGAACAGGAAGCCGAGATAGAGATCGGCCAGCGTGACGATTCCCCAGGGATGGTTGAACAACCAGTCCCCGGCTGCGCCGAAATCCCCCTCAACGACGGCCCACCAGATGAGGGCTGTCAGCCCGATACCGCCAGCAAGGGCGATCAAACGAAACAATCCGGACATGCCTGCTCCACGCTTTCCTGGAAGAGATACGCGAAAGCAGGCATGCCGGATCAAACACCAGGGACTGAAGGGCATCCTTGCAGGACTGACCGCTCAGCAACTGAAGACCTTCAGCGCGGGAATAGTATCGAGAGCACAGCAGCCGCGGGTCTCGGACTGATCCTGGCACGACGCCTGGCCGAACGCTTCGGGTTCAGGCTGGAACTGGAAAGCTCTCAAACAGGCACAATCGCCCGACTTCATCATCCGTCCTGAGGGCGACGACGGATACAGCTGGCAACTTCCCACCGCTCGGCATCCGGATAGCGGGACCGCCAGCAATCATCGAAAACCGAGCAATAGCAAATCTCGACCTCCACCTCGAAACGGGCATCGTCGAGCGTGCGATACACCTCACCGCGCGCGCCTTCGTTTGAGTATCCGGGCACTGCGAGCATCAATAATTCCTGGCCCTGGGTCATCACGCGACCTCGAAGGTTGGAGGTGATAACCGGCATCTGGATATCCTGCAGATACGCGCTGGCCTCCTGTGGGCTGGCCGCATTGGCCACACAGCATACCGAAACGAGATGGCCGGGCGAGGTAAACTCTTCACCGTTGTAGCGGAAGATCACCTCCCGCACCTCAGCCGGACCCAGGCCGTTATTGTGCAGCGTCATGGTGATGCGCGGCTCTTCGCTCTCCATGTCGAAATTGCCGGTCGAGTATTCAATGACCGGAAGCACGCTCGCCTTCATCGTCTGCTCCATGACGCGCCCCTGGTAGAGCGCAACAAAGAGCGAAGCGACGGAGATGACCACCACACTGGCGGCGATGATCAACTCCAGTACGCGTGATGAAGGCAGCTTCATCTGTCTGGCCTAGACGACAGCCGGCTTCTTGAATGTCTCCTCGTCCAGCTCACCTTCCCATTTGGCCACAGCCGTAGCGACAGCGGCATCACCGGTCACGTTCACAGCCGTCCGGGCCATGTCCATGATGCGGTCAACGGGGTAGATAAGACCCAGGATCAAGGCCAGATGCTCCGCGGACACGCCAAACGTATTCAGGACCGTGGCGAGCAAGAAAAGGGATGCCGACGGAATACCCGCAGCCCCGATTGAAGCGGCCGCGGCGGTCACGGCGATCAGGAAGTAATGGGTCAGGGTCAGGTCATATCCGAACGCCTGCGCGGTGAAGAGGGCGAGAATGCCCAGATAAAGCGCTGTACCATCCATATTGATGGTGGCGCCCAAGGGCAGGACTGATCCCGCAACCGATTTCTTCAATCCGAGATTATCAGATGCTGCCGCGATCGTGACCGGCAGAGTCGCGGGCGATGAAGCCGTCGAATACGCAACGGCAATCGGATCCGTCAGCCCGCGGAAGAACCTGATCAACGGCAGATTCAGGACAACACGCACCAGGAAGCCGTACGTCACCAGGGCGTGAATAAACAACCCGATATAGACCGCAACAACCAGGCCCAGGATCGCCATCAAGGTTTCCATGCCCTGGCTCGCGGTCGTGTAGGCGACAAGACCAAACACGCCGAACGGAGCCAACTCCATCACCCAGTGAGTGATTTTGAGGACCACATCCGAAGCGGAGTTGAAGAGATCACCAACAGGGCGACCGGCTTTTCCGGTCGCCAAGATTGCCACGCCCAAGAAGAGCGAGAAGAAGATGATCGCAAGGACGTCACCATCCGCCAGAGCAGCAACAGGATTTTCGGGAATGACAGCAAGCAGGCGATCAATGATCGGCTCCGGCTGGGACGCGGCCGCGGCGGCCGCCGGTTCCACACCTGCGAAACTAACTCCCTCGCCAGGTTTCAGCACTGTTCCGACACTCAGACCGATGATGTTCGCAACAAAGGTCGTACCGAAATAGAGGAGCAGGGTTTTGACGCCTAGCGAGCCGAGCTTCTTTGGGTCACCCATTGCCATCACACCGGCAACCAGCGTTGTGAAGATGAGCGGAACAATCAACATCCGGATCAAGCGGATGAACATCAATCCAAGCGGGCGAAGATAGCTATCGATCCAGCTGGCTGCGGCCTCCTGGCCCATCACACTGGACAGAACCAACCCGACAACAACACCCAGAGCCAGGCCAACGAGCACGCGCTGCCACAACTTTATCTTGAACCACCAGCTCATCATCTCCCCTTTCCGAAAGGCCCACACCCTTCGAATGAAATTGCTGGAGGCACACTAAAGTGTGGAGGGTCTACGTCAATCGGCGCCGCGCATGGCTGCGATCAGGCGCATGACGCCACGATGCGCGCCAAAGAGCACGAAGCCTGCTCCGACAAGACGCAGGAAGGCCGGGAAGTCTGTGCCGGGAAGAACAGTGGAGGCTGCCAGAAGGCCAAGCCCCAGAAAAGCCGGCATCAAAACCGCCATCCAGGTGAGGTCACAAAAATGCTCGGCAGACCAGCCGGTTTCACGTCCGAACCAGAACTTGGAGTCACTCGCTGGACGTCCGCGACGGTGAGCGCGCTTGGGCCAGGGATCAAATGTCTTATCAATCATCGACATTCGTTCATTGTACGGACTAAAAAGTTTTCAACAAGAGGCGAAACATCTATTTCTAACAAAGAGTAACCGGAGCCTCTGGAATTTTTCCGATGTCGCAATCGCAAAAACAGGGTAAACACCTGTCAGCACTCGCATTCTGGCAACCTGCCCTGAGCCCAACCTGAAGGTGTGGGTATATGAGATTTTTCCGCTACAGGCGTTAATTTCCGCGTCTTCGACCACTCTCAGGGCCCGCCACAAAGGATGTTCGCCAGAATCGAAAAGGGTCCGGCTGCGGACAGCCGGACCCTCATCATGACAATTCCTGCAGGTGAAAGCGTTCAGACGGCTTGCGCACGCAGGACACTGGCGACTGCATTGATGACCGCGCCGATACGCACGGAGGCCTGGATCTGGGTCGTGGTCAGTCCGTGCTTGCGCAGCTCGACCTCGTGGGCGTCCATACACATGCCACAGCCATTGATGGCCGAGACCGCCATGGACCAGAGTTCGAAACTGGTTTTCTCGACCCCCGGCGCACCGATAACATTCATGCGCAGCTTTGCGGGCAGCGTGCCGTAATCCTTGTTCGAGGCCAGGTGGACAAAACGGTAATAGACATTGTTCATGCCCATGATGGCTGCGGCAGCCTTGGCGGCGGTCAGCGCTTCCGGGCTCAGCACAGCTTCAGCCTCGGCTGTAACAGCCTTGAGGGTCTGGGGTTCGCCGATTGCGTGAGCAGAAGCGAGGAAGGATCCCCATTTCTGCTCATCATCCAGCACGGTCTCGCGAGCGAGGGAAGACAGGTTCAGCTTCAGGTCCTTGGCGTAATCCGGCAGCGCATTCTTGAGTTCGTCGATGGACATCCAAATCTTCTCCAGCGAATGAGTTTCAATTTCAATAAGGTGTAAAAATTAGCCCCAGGCTCGGATCTAGACAGGGACAGGCCGAACCCGGGGCAATGGCTGATCCGACATGCGGGGCGGATCAGCCGGGGGACGATTTAAAGCGTCTCACCACCCATTGGGCGGTTACACGGACACAACTCGTCGGTCTGCAGGGCATCGAGGACGCGCAGCGTATCTTCCGGGTTACGGCCAACATTCAGATTGGTGACGTAAACGTGCTGGATGACATTGTGCGGGTCGACGACGAAGGTGGCGCGGTAGGCCACACCTTCTTCGGAGCGCACACCAAGGGAGTCAATCAGGGAACCGGTCGTGTCCGCAAACTGCCACATGCCGAGCTTGTCGAGATCCGGATGCTCGCGGCGCCAGGCCAGCTTGCAGAATTCATTGTCGGAAGAACCGCCCATGACAACCGTGTCGCGATCAGCAAACTCGGATTCCAGGTTGGCAAATGCCACGATCTCGGTCGGGCAGACGAAGGTGAAATCCTTCGGGTAGAAGAAGATGACCTTCCACTTGCCCTCAAAACTGTCCTGCGTCACCGGCTCAAAGGCAGACTCGCCGTTTTCCTCATGAGCGTTAAAGCCCGGCTTTACGCCAACAATCTCAAAATCCGGCAGTTTTTCGCCAATGCCCAGCATGCTTTTCTCCAGCTATATAAATGAACCACAACGGGTCCGTTTGCATTTGATGACGCGGTTATGCCTGACCGATTCTCACAAATCCAATGGATTGTTTTTTGGATTGTCATAGGGAATATCTATGGCATGACGATTCTCCCGACACTCCGCCAATTACAATTCCTGATCGCCCTTGCAGAACAGGGTAGTTTCTCGCGCGCCGCCGAGACCTGCCACGTGACCCAGCCAACGCTGAGCGCAGCGATCAAGGAGCTCGAGAGCATTCTCGGGACAGTTCTGGTTGAACGCGGCGCCCGGGGGGCCGCGCTGACACCAGCCGGCGCAGCCGTGCTTGAACGCGCTCGCAAAGTGATGACGGAGGCCGAGGACCTGGTCACTGCTGCACAAGCTGCCGGAGAACCGCTGAGCGGCAGTTTCAAGCTCGGCGTCATCCCGACCATCGCCCCTTTCCTGTTGCCGCGCGTATTGCCGGCCCTGCGCGCTGCCTATCCCAATCTGGAGCTGTTCCTGCGCGAGGACCTGACTGCCCGGCTCTATGACGGGCTGCGCGAAAGGCGGCTGGATGCAGCACTCGTGGCCTTGCCTTTCGATGCGCCGGGCATCGATACCCATGCCATCTCGTCGGACGAATTCCTGTTTGCGAGCAGCCAGGATCATCCGCTTGCAAAGAAGGGCCAGCTCAGGGCTTCAGACCTGAAAGGCGAGCCGCTACTGCTCCTGGAAGACGGACACTGTCTGCGAGATCACGCTCTGGCGGCATGTAGCGCCGGAGAAGCGCGCAGCGATTTTGCCGCCACCAGCCTTCATACCCTGGTCCAGATGGTACGTTCCGGCATGGGTGCAACCTTGCTGCCACGCATGGCCGTGGAAGCCGGTCTGGTAGAACGCATGGGTCTGAACGTGCAGTCCTTTGACCCGCCAGTGGCCGGCCGTGAGATCGGCATCGCCTGGAGACGTGGCAGCGCGCGAGCGGATGAAGCGGTGAAGATCGCGGATGCAATCAGGAACGAACTGACCAGTTAACCGGCAGCGGCTGATCATCAAACACAGCCTTGAGGACCTCTGTCTTGAGCAGGTCCAACTTGTCGACCGGGCCGCCAACCTCAAATGGATAATCGCCAATTTCCAACCCCGGATCATGCGCTGTCATCAGCACGACCCGATTGGTAAAACCTGCCGCTGCCAGCATGGGCAATGTCTCGGAGTAGTCATTGTGCGGCGGGATCCGGCGATCAAGCAGAACGAGCGAGAAGGCGTTGACGTCAACCTCGAGGAAATCCTCTACCCGGGTGAATCCGTTCAGCTCTGCATCTGCACAGACATCGCTGGCGATCTCGGTGAGCAGAACCAGCTCGACCGGGTCATCATCTACAACGGCGATAGATAGCTTGCTCAATGGTTCAGACTCGTTCCGATGGCTGCAAGTGCAGCTTAAGCCGGTCGACCAGCTTGTCGAGATCTACCGGCTTGGCGAAAAACTCGTTTGCACCAATGCGTAGCATCTCTTCCCGCGTTGTGGTGGATGCATCTGCAGTCACGGCAAAGACGGGACATTCAATCCTGCTCCGTGCTCGCCGCGAACCTCGCAAATCGCCAAGCCGAGCCCCGCTCCGCCATGAACGCGGGTATTCGAGAGGCCAGCTGCGTGACGCGGTCAAACACATGCGCCTGCCCGACTCGGTTCAATTTTTTAGCTATTCACGTTGAGGGCTTGCGACAGCCTGCGACACTACGGCACTTGAGATCCGCGATAGATCAGTCTTTTCTGTTGAAACAGAAAAGGCGTGAACACCGATGAAACTCTCCGCACCAATGCAGAAATTTGTAGTCCACTGGGGTGAGATGGGTGCGCGTTGGGGCGTGAACCGGTCGATCGCCCAGATCCACGCCCTGCTCTATCTCGCGGACGAGCCGCTGCACGCGGAAGAGATCACCGACATCCTCCAGATCGCGCGCTCAAACGTTTCCAATTCATTGAAGGAACTACAATCTTTCGGGCTGGTCTCGCTGGAGCACAAGCTTGGCGATCGCCGTGATCATTTTGTCGCGACACACGAGCCGTGGGACATGTTGATGGCCATCGCGGATGCCCGCAAGAAGCGGGAAATCGACCCGACCCTGGCCATTCTGAAAGAGTGTGCCACCTACGCCGACGACGATCCCGAAACACCGAAAATCGCGGCGGAACGGCTCAAGCGGATGGAAGAATTCGTCAGCAATCTGACCGACTGGTACGGCCAGATGCGAGATGTTCCCCAGGGCACGCTTATCAAGCTCATGAAGCTTGGAACGCGAATCGCCAGATTTGTAGGAGGGTGAGATGGGTGTTTTTTTGGCCACCAATTTCTGTTTAGACAGAAATTGCGGAAACAATGAACAAAACACATCCGTCCTGGACCTCTAGCCCGGACCAGCCCGGCGCGCATTGCATCCGGCCATCCGCAAGCGTTTCGCCGCCAATACGGAATGCGAATATCCGGGCCGGGCCAGGCTCAGCGCGAGCACGATCGGCCAGTGCATCGCGTGGATCTGCTGTCTCCTCGGACGCCCCCTGCCGGTCAGCCGCGGTGAGTTGGACGCGTGTATCCGCCTCGAACGCGCGCAGGGCGGCATGCGTTGGATCCGCGACTATATTCACCCCGGCGGCAAGGTCGAACGCGTCTGCTCTACCAAACGTATCGACCGCAAGGGTCGCCTGCATGAATGCGCCAGGCTGGTCTCGATGCGGCTACAGCTGAGCGAGGAGGGCGGCAGTCTGGTCTTCACCAGCGACGCCTTCCTGCTTGATCTCGGTCCGCTGCACATTCCGATCCCGGACATCCTAACGCCCGGACGCATCACTGTGCGCCATGAAGCGCGCGGCAAGGACCGGTTCGAATTCCACCTCACCTGCGACCATCCCTGGTTCGGACGCGTGTTCGACCAGAGCGTCGTTTGCACAGACCCAACGGAGAATTGAGATGACTGCCCTCGACATTCTTTTCATCGTGCTGGCCGTGCAGGTCCTGCTCGGCGGGTTCGACAATCTCTGGCATCACGAGATTACCGAGGCCCTGCCGGGGCGCGTCTCTGCACGCACCGAAATCGGCCTGCATGCAGCGCGTGAGCTGATTTATGCGGGTGCCTTCATCATCTTTGCCTGGTTTCAGCCCCACGGGTGGCTGGCACTGCTGTTCGGAGCCGTTCTGGTCGGCGAGATCGTCATAACCCTGGCGGACTTCCTGGAAGAAGACCGAACGCGGAGACTCCCCCCGTTCGAGCGTGTGCTGCATACAGTGCTCGCGATCAATTATGGCGTCGTACTGGCCCTGCTCACGCCGATCCTGTGGGACTGGTTCAAGCTTGAAGGCGCTGGTCTCATTGTGGATCGCGGCCTGTGGAGCCTGTTCTTCACCGCCGCCGCCATCGGCGTGTTCGGCTGGGGTGTTCGCGATGCCATCGCATGGCGAGACCTGAACAAGCGCGCAGCGGGTCGGACTGAGCCGGCACGCCTGCGCCCCAGCGAACGCACAGTGCTCATTACCGGTGCGACCGGGTTTCTGGGCCAGGATCTGGTGCATCGCCTGACCGGTCGTGGCGATCGGGTCATCGCGCTCAGCCGCGACACGCTCAAGGCCCGGGCATTATTCGGTCCGCGCGTTGATGTCACCGACAATCTCGACCTGCTGGCGGACGACACACGCATCCACGCCATCGTCAATCTGGCTGGCGCCAATGTCGCTGACATGCCCTGGTGGCACAGCCGTAAACAATTGCTTCTGGACAGCCGCCTCGACACGACGCGTGCAGTTCTCGCCTTGATCAAACGACTGCGACACAAGCCAAACGTCCTCGTCAGTGCGTCTGCCGTGGGCGCCTATGGTGATCAGGGCGAAACCCCTCTACCCGAGCATGCCGGACGGCCATTGGGTGTTTTCACCGCGGATCTCTGCCGGGTCTGGGAAAATGAGGCCTGTCACGCCGTAAAATACGGGGTTCGGGTTTGCCGCCTGCGTTTCGGCCTCATCTTC
Organism: Maricaulis sp. MIT060901; assembly: GCF_047123815.1. Taxonomy (NCBI): domain Bacteria; kingdom Pseudomonadati; phylum Pseudomonadota; class Alphaproteobacteria; order Maricaulales; family Maricaulaceae; genus Maricaulis; species Maricaulis sp. MIT060901. Next base: position 1,755,115 of record NZ_CP138920.1, on the reverse strand, counting down.
GGTCGCGATGGCAGCGCGTTTCCCAAGCTTGCCCTGGGCCGGCTGTTCGGTATCGCCCCGCAATTCGGCGACGGACAGCAATGGATGAGTTGGGTGCACAAACACGATGCCCTGCGCGCCATCGAGTTCGCGCTCGACCGACAGGAACTGGCAGGCCCTGTCAATGTGGCTGCTCCGGCAGAGGTTCGGCATGGCGAGGTCATGCGTGCGATTGGAGGCCGGGGACTGCTCATGCCCATACCCGCGGCGCTGTTGCGGCTTGGGCTGGGAGAAATGTCCGAGCTTTTCCTCGCCAGCCAGCGGGTTCGCCCACAGCGCTTGCAAACCGCGGGTTTCCATTTCAACTATCCCGATATCAAGACCGCCTGCCGGGACCTTACCGGCAAACCGAAAGCGGGCTGTGAAACCGCAAAGCGCCTACATGACACGACACCTGTATGAGAAGATCCTGGGCGCGAGCTGGGCCGAACTCCCGGAGAGCACCCGTTTTCTGCACAGTCCGGCACCGGTTTGCGAGCTGGTCGGTCAGGCCGTTATCCAGCGCGGCGGGAATGCTCTCGCTCGGCTGCTGGCATCCGCCGTCGGACTGCCCAGTGCAGGAACAGCCATTCCCGCCCGTGTTCGGGTGACCGCCACTAATGACGGTGAATTGCTGGAACGCTGGTATGCCCAACAGCGCTTTGCGACCTGGCAGTGGGAAAGGGACGGCTTGCTGCTCGAACAGTTTGGCCCCTTCACCCTGTCTTTCGCGCTGACCGGGGCAGAGACTGGCATCAAGTTTCTGCTGCGCCGTGTCCGGCTCTGGCGAATGCCCCTGCCAAAGGCTCTGCGTCCGCACATTTCGGCCAGTGAGCGCAGTGCTGACGGAGCGCACTTGTTCAATGTCGAACTGCGTCTTCCGCTCGTCGGTCTGATTGCCAGATATGCCGGAAGCCTGCGGCCAGCAGGCTAGAAGAGTTCGAGGACCTGTTCCGGTGGGCGGCCGATCATGGCCTTGTCGCCGTGGATAACAACCGGCCGCTCAATCAGGCGCGGGTATTTGGTCATCGCGTCCAGCAGGACCTCCTCATCCTCGATCGCCTTGAGGCCGAGCTCGCGATAATCCGCTTCATTCTTGCGCAGCCACTCATGAGCGGACGTGAAGCCCAGCTTGGCCATAACGTCCTTCAACTCGGCGATTGTCGGCATGTCGTCCATGTATTCGCGCACATTGAGTTCGCCACCACGCGCTTCCAGGAGTGCGAGGGTCTGGCGCGACTTCGAACAGCGCGGATTGTGCCAGATGGTCGTGGAATCGGTCATTCTTCTTCCTTTATCTGATACCGATCAAAGCCGTTAACGGGGGTGGTTTTCAAGCTTGGGGCTGCAACTTCTTTTCAAACACCTCTCAGGCGTCATTATCTCCACCCATGGCCAGCAAGGTTCTGGCCGCATCCAGGTGCAGGCGCTCAATCATGTCTCCATTGAGGGAAATCACCCCTTTTCCGGCATTCTCGGGCGCTGCGAAGGCGGCAACGACCTTCGCAGCATGCTCCAATTCTTCCGGGGACGGACCGAAATAGAGATGCGCCAGATCGACCTGGTTGGGATGGATCAGCGACTTCCCATCAAACCCCAGAACGTGACCCTGCTCGGCTTCGCTACGGAAACCCTTCGGGTCGAGGAAGTGATTGTAAACGCCGTCCAGCGAATACAGCCCGTAGGCGCGCGCTGCACAGACTATCTGCGCCAGGTGTGGCACCAGCGCCATGCGGTCCCGGTCCGGGCGGCATCGCAGATCCTTGCAAAGATCATTGGTCCCCGCGATCAGCCCCGTGAGCCCCGTACCCGTGGCGGCTGCGATGGCGGCGACGCCAAGCACGCTTTTCGGTGTCTCGATCATCGCCCATATCGGCACTGATGATCCGTGTGCATTGAGCGCCGCGCGCGCCTCGTGCAGGTCCCCGACCTGTTCGACCTTGGGCAACACAACGGCATCGGCTCGAGCTGCAGCGGCAAAATCCGCCTGCCCCCATTCCGTATCCAGTGCGTTGACGCGAATAGCGCGCACTGCACCGGCGCCACTCCAGATCTGCATCGCAGTCTGGGCCGCCTCACGCGCCTCTTCCTTTTCTCCCGGACCCACAGCGTCCTCCAGATCAAGGATCAGCATGTCAGCGCCCAGATGAGCGGCCTTCTGGATCGCGCGAGGCTTGGAAGCAGGCACAAAAAGCGCCGAACGGATTAATCGTCTCATGAAGGGCATTCCGAATAGAGAGGAAGCGATATAGCATAAATTTCATGCCGATGGCTCTTTTGCTAACCTCTCATGTTTCCGCCTCGATGGTAGGCGGCGCCAATTCCCGCTTCGTGCTCAACGCAGCGGGCATAGACAGTATGCTGGTTCCGACGGTTCTGCTTGGCCGACACCCGGGCTGGGGCGAACCAGGTGGTGGCCCGGTCGAGCAGGAGATGTTCCAGAGCGTACTCTCCGGAATAGCCGATAACGGGATGCTGGCACTCACAGATGTCGTCCTGACAGGCTATTTCGCCGATGTTGGCCAGATCTATGATAGCGGTGCCGTCATTGATGTCGTGCGCAACAGTCCCCGCCATCACAACGGACTGCACGCCTATGCCAAGAAACCGCTGGTGATCGTCGATCCGATTATGGGCGATGCGCCGGACGGCCTCTATGTCTCCAACGCCATTGCTGCCGGAATTATCGACCAGCTGGTGTCGCGTGCTGACCTGATCACCCCCAATGTCTTCGAACTCGGGCGCATTACCCGTCGCACGCTCACCGACACACATTCCATGCTTCGCGCTGCTCGATCACTGGATTGCCCGGTGCTGGTCAGTTCGGTGCCATGCGGTGGCCAGATCGGGGTCATGTATATCGACAAGGACGAGGCCTGGCTGGTTCAACATGACCGTTTTCCGGATGTGCCCAAGGGCACGGGGGATCTGCTGACGGCCGCCTTCACAGCAGCCATAATCAATGGCAAGCCTGCGCGTGAAGCGCTGGAGGAATCCGTCTCCGCAACGGCCTCGGTCATCGCCCGCGCACGCGAGTGGAAGTCGCCGGAACTGCCCATAGTTGCAGGCCAGCAGGAATTGCGCGACCCACACCTCAAGCTCAGCGCTGTTTCACTGGACTGATTGCGGCATCCGGCTTGATCGCGAAGCACGGAACAGGTTAGCCAACGGGCATGACAAACACGACGCTTCCCGATGTACACGGCCATGTCGCGCCCGGTTTTGAACATGTGCGCGATGTCTTTGCCGACAATTGGCGCCAGTATGACGAAATCGGTGCCGGTTTCGCCCTGCGCATCGATGGCGAGCGGGTCATCAACATTCATGCCGGCTTTGCCGATCGCAAGAAGACGGCACCCTGGACGGCGAGCACGCTGATACCGGTCTATTCGACCGGCAAGGCGATCGCGGCGCTTGTCATGGCCAAGCTGGTCGATCGTGGCCTGTTGGACTATGACGCACCGGTTGCAGATTACTGGCCGGAATTTGCCGCTGGCGGGAAATCACGTGTCACCGTCGCCCAGGCACTTTCGCACCAGGCAGGACTCTCGGGCATCTCCGAACCGATGGACGCGGGCGACTGGTTTGATGCCGCACTGATCGAGGACAAGTTGGCTCGCCAGATACCGCTCTGGCCGCTGGGCGAGGGCTCCGGCTATCATCCGGTCACCTATGGCTTCATCGCCGATGCGCTGGCGCGCCGGACGGACGGCCGCTCGATCGGTGCCATTCTGCGCGAGGAAATCTGTGGGCCCAAGGGCATTGATTTCCATGTCGGACTGCCCGAAAGCGAACACGCACGCACAGCTGAACACGCCATGCCACGGCAAATGCCCGATCTGGGCGAGGTCAATCCGGTGCGCGAGCTGGCCTTCCTGAAAGCCTGGTCTTCCCCGGGTCGCCGCGGCGCGAAGGAATGGCGCATGGCCGAGTTCCCGGCGGCGAATGCACACGCAACGGCCGGCGCGCTGGCACGATTGATGAGCATCTACGCGATGGGCGGCAAGCTCGACGGCAATCGTTTCCTGTCTGAAGCGACACTGGAATCTCTCGTCGAAGAACGGGTCGCAGGGCCTGACAAAGTCCTGCCATTCGATCTGTCCTGGGCGGCTGGCGTAATGCACAATTCGCGCTCACAACTCTATGGGCCGGTGGCGGAGACTGTCGGACATTCGGGATGGGGCGGATCTTGCGCCTTTGCAGACCCGGTCAATCGCCTCTCCGGCGCGTATGTGATGAACCGCCAACAGCATTTCCTGGCGGGTGACCCGCGCCCCATGCGACTGATCGAAGCCGTTTACAGCTGCCTCTAGCGACTGAGCTCAAGCTCGGGCTGATCGCGATCACAATCCAGCGGCGGCATCAGCCAGCCCAAGGCATCCTTGCGGGCATCGAACATCTTGACCTGCACGTCCACGCCGGCCTGTTGCAGCGGATCAGGACAGTGACTAGCCGCCTTGCGCGGCCCCTTGCCCGGAAATGTGTGCAGGCCTTCAGGCGACCGGCGCCCCTCCTGAAAGAACGGCCTTCTTGCGCACATCAAGCTTGCGGCTGGAGTTTATCCAGTGCATCGCGCTTTCCTTAGAGGAATGAAACGCCACATCAACCAACCAGTTGTCCCGGCGCAACGCTGCCCAGATCATGCAGGCGGCGTTGAATATCCCGACATCGGTGACGACCGCGGTCATCGGATGGGGCCCGGTTCTGAAACGCCTGTTCCACTGACGAAACATGTCGGCGTACCGGCTGATTTCACCAAAATCGATGCGCTCCAGGCTCGTTCCAGCCTGGAAGACAACAAGCAGGTCAAGATCAGCGCGCCATTCAGGCTGAAGCCGCAGCTTGTCCTGGGCCTCGTAGAGACCTGCAACCGTGACGGCGCCTTCTGCTGAAAGAATAGCCAGCCGGTCTATCTGGTTAATGGTCGTAAGATACTCTGCCGCCATGGGACGCCTGTTCGTCTAACGCCCACGATTATGGTGCACTGACAGCAGTTTCAATAATTAGTTGCGTTTACTTACTCTTTTCCACACCCAAAATGTCGACAAGTTGAGCGCGATATACAATCGCCTAGGCAGGAAAGCGCCGCTGCAGCCAGTCCAGCATGATCGCGTTCAACTGCTCGGGATGCTCCCACATCGTCCAGTGACCACACCCTTCGATGACGTTGAATTCGACGTCCTTGCAGAGCGCTGGCATCCAGCCCGCCAGTTTCGGTGGCAACATGAAATCAGCATCGGCCGAAACCATCAGGCAGGGCATGGAAAGACGGTGGTCCACCCCACCCATGCGTTCCCAGTTGGCATCGAAATTCCGGTAAAGATTGATGCCGCCATAAAACCCGGACTTGCGGTAGGCTTCCGCGTAATAGACACGGTCCGCCGGCCCAACGACAATGTCAGCCTCGTCGCGCCCGGTGAAGGTCTCGAACAGTTTCGGAATATGGGTGATGTGGGGGTAAAGCTCATCCAGCCGGTCTGCGGCGGGTGGCTTGCCCATCATGAAGGCGAAGAAATCATCCTCGCGGCCGGTGAAGATCCGCTCGGCGTAACCGGGTTCCTGGAAACGCAGGATGTAGTGATCATCGCCGCCCATTTCGCGAAAGGCATTGGTAGGCGGCTCCGAGCCACGCGGCAGATGCGGCGTGTTGACCCCGATCGCGCCGGCCACACGCACCTTGGCCAGCATGGCCGCGTGCCAGATGATGATCCCGCCCCAGTCATGGCCGACAAAGACGGCTGTCTCATGCCCCAGCGCGTCGAGCAGGCCGGTCAGGTCAGCCACCAGGGTGTCCATGGTGTAGGACGCCTTGTCGGTCGGACAGTCCGATCCACCAAAGCCGCGCAGGTCCGGCACAATCACGCGATAACCGGCATCCGCTAGCACCCCGATCTGGTTCTTCCAGGAATAGGCCAGCTCCGGCCAGCCGTGCGCCAGCAGCAGTGGCTGCCCGTCCTCGGGTCCGGCCAGGTGCACGGAAAGCTCGATACCATTGGTCTTGATGCGGGTCGGGGCAGGAAAATCAGTCATTTCGCGTCCGTGGCTGGCTCGCGGCCCTGACGCCGCAACTGGCTGTAAGTAAAGGTCGCAACGCCCGCCCAGATCAAGCCAAACGTGACCATGTGCGCAGTGGTGAAAGGTTCACCGCCCAGCATGCCGATGACAAATTGCAGGGTCGGAGCAATGAATTGCATGATCCCCATGGTCGACAGGCGCAGGCCCCGCGCCCCGATGATGTAGAACATCAGCGGCACGGCCGTGACGATACCCGCCGAGATCAGCAGGGCCGCTTCATAGGCGCCGTCAAAGAAATGCATCTCCCCCGTGGTGGCGAGCCAGTACAGCCCGGCCAGCATGAAGGGGGTCATGATCACCGCTTCCCAGAACAGGCCGACCCGACCATCCACCGCGACGGTTTTGCGCAAATAGCCATAGGCCGTGAAACTGGTAGCCAGCATCAGCGCCACCCAGGGCACTTCCCCGCCGGCGATGATCAGGTTGAGCACACCCAGCGTCGCCAGCACGATCGCAGCAATCCGCCAGGGCCCCAGCGGTTCACGCAGGACGACAACGCCGACGGCCACGCTCATCAACGGGTTGATGTAATAGCCCAGCGAGGCCTGCAGCACCTGGCCATTGGTCACCGCCCAGGTAAAGCCGAACCAGTTCACGGAGATGATCAGGGAGGTCGCGATCAGGGTCAGCAGCACGCGTGTATTGCGCAGGGCCGTGGTCGCTTCACGCAGATTGCCGGCTGCTGCCAGGATAATCCCGAGCGCAGGCACCGCCCAGATCACCCGGTGCATCACCACCTCGGCTGCCGAGGCAAAATCCAGCACCTGGAAGAAGAGCGGGATGACGCCCCAGATCAGATAGGCGGACAGGCCTGCGGCAAGCGCCGTGCGTTGATTGTGCGACTCGATGGCGGTCATGGGGTTCCTCGACTTGAGCCCCACACATAGGAAGGGCCGCACCAAAGCGCGACCCACTTCTTGTTACAAAGGCCGCATCAAGCCTTCAGCAGGCCCCGATTGAGCAGGCCTTCCGCGATCTGGACTGCGTTGAGGGCTGCGCCCTTGCGCAGATTGTCCGACACAACCCACAGGGCCAGTCCGTTCTCGACGGTCGGATCCTCGCGCACGCGAGAAACGAACGTCGCGAATTCGCCGACGCTTTCAACCGGGGTGACGTAGCCTTCGTCCTCGCGCTTGTCGACGACCATCAGGCCGGGGCTGACACGCAGCAGTTCACGCGCCTCGTCGGCCGACAGCTCTTCTTCCAGCTCCAGGTGGGCCGCGATGGAATGGCCGACAAAGACCGGAACCCGGGCACAGGTGGCGAACAGCTTGATGGACGGATCGAGAATTTTCTTGGTCTCGACCACCATTTTCCATTCTTCCTTGGTGGCACCGTCATCCATGAAAGTGTCAATATGCGGAATGACGTTGAAGGCGATCTGCTTGGTAAAGGCCTGCGGCTCGACCTGATCGTTGACATAAATGCCCTTGGTCTGCGTCCACAGCTCGTCCATGGCCGCCTGGCCACCGCCGGACACCGACTGGTAGGTCGCACAATTCACCCGCTTGATCTTGGCACGATCATGGATCGGCTTGAGCGCCACCATCAGCTGAATGGTCGAACAGTTCGGGTTGGCAATGATGCCCTTCTGGGACACACCATCGAGCGCTTCCGGGTTCACTTCCGGTACGACCAGCGGGACATCGGGGTCCATGCGCCAGGCCGAGGAATTGTCGATGACAATGGCGCCGGCAGCCGCAATTTTCGGCGACCATTCGCGCGACGGGTCGCCACCGGCTGACATCAGCACCAGATCGACTTTCGAGAAATCAAAGGTTTCCGCATTCTGGCAGACCAGCGTCTGCTCACCATAGGAGAGTTCAACGCCCATGGACTTGCGGCTGGCGAGGGCAAAAACCTCCTCGGCCGGGAAAAGACGCTCCGCGAGGATTGTGAGCATTTCCTTGCCGACAGCGCCCGTCGCACCGAATACCGCGACCTTCAAACCCATCATTCAATCCTTTCGCGCACAAATTTTCCAAACATTGGAGGCTTGCCAATAACCCCATGCTTTCAACCTGGCTAGAGCGGAAGTCATGGACGGATGCTTTTCCTGCCACTAGGGTTTCAAAATACAACCTGGGAGGACAATATGGATCCGCTAGTGCTTATCGGTATGTTCTTTGGTGGTGGCCTGATCTTTATCGCGATTTTTGTCGTGATCATGGCCAAGTTCGGGAAGGGCGGCCCCGCGAGCACACCCGACGACGAGCATGGCCGTGCCGCGGACGCCATGAACCAGGTGCGCAACAGCAATAATTTCTAAGCCTGCATCTTTTTCCAGACGCGCCAGGCAATCAGCCCAGCGAAGACCAGGGCCATCAGCTCCAGCGCATTGGCTCCAAAAACGATCGGCCGAATGAGACGCTCCATTACGCCCCAGCGACCGTCATAGATCGTCTCACCGCCCCGGTGGAAACCGACATAGACGGCCACGGCGACGACAATCGCCGCTCCAAAGCCGGCAATTCGGATCATGCCGGCAGGATTAAAACCTCCGCCTCCGAGACCGTCGCGGGTTTCACGCGCTCGCTGCGACCGTTCGAGCAAACGCCGTCGTCTCATTGATCCGCCTCGGTTTCGGTAGAGTTATCCACTGCACCCGGCGCCGCATCGTCATTGGTGTCTTCGAAATACTGCAAGGCACCCTCGACATCGATGGGCTGGAAATCGCATTGCTCAACGCTGCGTCGGAACGACTGACTAACGCGATTGTCCCAGCATTGATTGTTCAGCGAGCAATAACAGATCTCGACTTCCATGGAAGAGATCAGCTCGCGCAGATTGAGACCGATCCCTTCGGCATCAATCTGCAAAGCCACCAGTTCCTCGCCAACAGCGAGGACCGAGTCAGGCACTGTCTCAGTTGACATGGACAGATTGGCCAGCGCATAGCCCGCCGCCTCTACCAGATCCACCGCATTGACGACCTCCTCACCGGCAAGGCGCACCCGAAATTCATGGATCAGCGCGGGGCCCATACCCTTGTTTTCCAGTTGGAGGGAAAAGGTGTCAGCCTCCAGATTGAGATTCATGTCGACGTAGGGCCAGACGTTCGCCTCAAGCTGTTTGTCCGATGAGCGCAACTCGAAAAAAGCGATCACCATCGCGATGGCAGAGAACAGAAGTGCAGCCAAGGCGAGAATATATTGATTACGGTCGTGCAGGCTCATTGGTCCGCTCTGGTTAGGCAAAAGCGCCCGCCAACTAGAGGCTGCGACGCTTTGAACATAATAGTTTCATTTGCGTTCCGAACGGAAGCATGCTCATTGGTCCCCACGGGCGGCCCAAGGGCCGGACGGAATACTGAATAGCCTACCAGGTCCGATCGTTCGAGTGCGGATCTGAATGAGAATAACTCAGCCTTCCCCGACTTTTACGTCCGTATTGTGCAGCAGGACGCTGCAGCACGCACGAAAAGTACGCCCGGACGCGGCGCGTAGCATCCAGGGAAGGTTCCCACCATGGCCAACGGTACGGTCAAATTCTTCAACCAAAGCAAAGGCTTTGGCTTCATCACCCCGGACGAGGGCGGCGCTGACGTCTTCGTTCACATCACCGCTGTTCAGTCCTCCGGCCTCCCGGGCCTGGAAGACGGCCAGAAGGTCACTTTCGAAACCGAGCCCGACAAGCGTGGCAAGGGTCCGAAAGCTGTAAACCTGCAGCTGGCTGACTAATCCGACCCTTTCGGATGAAAGAAGGCGCGAACCGAAAGGTTCGCGCCTTCTTTTATTGTCCGCTCTGGACGCCCTGCTTGTCGCGGCTTTGTGAACGCACGGCCAGAATGCCAGCGACCACAGCCACCACGACCTCGTAGGCCAGCAAGGGCATAATGCTTTGCGGCGGCATGCCGGCGAAAACAATGCTCGCCGTACGACCAATTGCGTTGCCACCCATAAACAGAAGCAGAAAGATCAGCGCGTCCCGCCGCCGCTTGGCGACGAACACACCGGTTGCGAAAAGGGCTGCCAAGACAAGGTAGAGTCCGCCATAGGTCGAGCGCAGCATATTATCCATGCCCGGGCTGCCGGTCTCCAAACCGTATCGCGCGAGCAACAGGTTGGGATCATACAGATAGGCCAATGCAATCAAACCGGTCGCGATCGCATTCAGTGCCAGAAAAAGACGTGAAATCATTATATTGCCCCCGGGGAAATTGAAGCACTTGCAGGCATGGACCAATTTCCCTCCGCCAACCATCATCGGTGGCGGCACGCTCACAAGCCGTGCAAAACCGAAGTATCCGTGGCATCTGTGCGTCTGGGGGTTGGATCTGCATGCATCAACTGACAATAGCCAGGGAATATCTGACGGCGCGGGCACGCGGCACCGGGGTCTGTGTGGTCATCGCCCTGGCAGCGAGCTTTCTGGCCTCGCACTATGGCGCGCCGGTGATGTTGTTTGCGCTTCTTCTGGGCATGGCGATGCATTTCCTGTTCGAGGAAGACGCCTGCATAGGTGGAATCGAATTCTGTTCGACGACGCTCCTGCGTATCGGAGTGGCGCTCTTGGGCGCGCGCGTTAGCCTGGACCAGCTGATGTCGCTGGGCCCGCAAACTCTGGTTCTGACACCCGCCCTGGTAGCGGCAACCCTCCTGGCCGGCTGGGGGCTGGCAAAACTGCTCGACCGGTCGACACAATTCGGCCTGCTGGTCGGCGGTGCCGTGGCCATTTGCGGGGCGTCCGCTGCGCTGGCGATTGCGGCCGTTCTTCCGCGCAATGCAGAAGCCGAACGCGACACCCTGTTCACCGTGGTGGCTGTAACAGCGCTCTCAACCCTGGCAATGATCGCCTATCCCCTGCTGTTTTCCGCCCTGCACAGCAGCGACGCCCAGATCGGCTTCCTGATCGGTGTCAGCATTCATGATGTCGCCCAGGTCGTGGGTGCGGGCTATGCAACGTCCGACGCGACCGGGGACGTCGCCGTTTTCGTGAAACTCCTGCGCGTCGCCTTGTTGCCGGTTGTCGTCCTGGTGCTGGCCCTGGCCTATCGCCGCCCCTCGGACACAGATAACGGTAGCGGTGTACACATTCCGCTCTTTGTCATCGGCTTTATGCTCATCATGACCATCAATTCAGTCGGCCTTATTCCAGCTGTGGTCAGCGATGCAGCCAATACGACCTCGCGCTGGCTGCTGATCACCGCTATCGCCGCTCTGGGCGTGAAGACCTCTCTGAAATCCCTGGCGAAACTGGGCTGGCAACATATGGGTGTAGCTGTTCTGTCGACGCTCTTCCTGCTCCTCAGTGCGGTCGCCAGCGTGTGGCTTCTCGGCTCGACAGGATTGTTGCCGGGATAGGGACCGGAGACAGGGCTGATACGCCCCCTCCCAAATTCCGGGCACACACTCTAGCCTGCTCCTCCCCAACAGGAGGCCCACATGACCGAACGCAAGCGATTTGATGATCTGGCTGACGCCGCATCCCGATATGGCGAGCTGGCGCTGGACAACTACGCCCAGATCCGCTCCGTCGCCGAAAATGTCGCCATCGGTTTCTGTCGTTATCTCGGTGGGCCGGGCAAGTGCGTGTATCTGGTGCCACCGCAGGGCGCCTGGGCACCACAATCCTATCAGAGTGGGGCGTTTTCGGTATCAGGGACAGGCTTTCTGCCCCTGGGCCCGATCAGTTTTGGCCTGGCCGTGAAAGTCTCGCGCTCTGGTGACTGGCTGCGCCTTGTCCTGACCTGTTCCAAGAATGGCCCGGCCATGGATATCGGCATTGAGGGCGGTCGCCATTTCTCGCTGGCCCTGCCGATGGGCGAAGCGGATCTGACCGAACTCTTCGCTCAGCTGGAGGACCACCTGGTCGATTGGTTCAAGGAACAATCCGACCATTTCGAACATGGCGCCTACGGCAATCGCGAGATCGGCTTTGAGTTTGTGCACGCCGATCCTGATGATGAGGAATAGCTGTCAAAGCTAGCCAAGCAGCATCGCGACCTGGGACGCGGTCCCGTCAAACAGTCCGCCAAACCAGGCTCCGGTGCCGCCTACGGCCCCGAGGCCGAGCGCCATCATGAAACGGCGACGAATGGCGAACTCCGCCGCCAGCCGGGCCGCTGTCGCGACCGTTGACGTTCCCAACAGGGAAACGGATCCACCGATCAGAGTTGCGGCTAGAGCGGAAACAAGTGCAGTCTGTGCTTCATAGGGTAACTGGTCCATCTTGGCCTCCCCGATATCACGCATCGCCCCAGCGGCGGTGCTCCCATCAAAACGCGACATCAGACGAGATCACTAAAAGACATGCAGCCTGACCTCACGCTGACTATCGCGCTCATCGCCGGTTCAGGAATTGTCGCCCAGTGGCTGGCCTGGCGACTGCGCTGGCCGTCCATCGTGCTGATGATGGGCGCCGGCCTGTTGCTGGGGCCTATCGCCGGCCTGGTGTTTGGGGAACCGATCCTCAATCCACAGGCCAGTTTCCAGGAATATCTCCGCCCCATGATCGCCCTGGCAGTGGCGGTGATCCTGTTCGAGGGTGGTATCACCCTGAATTTCCGCGAGCTGCGCGATGCATCCGCGCCGGTGCGGCGCATGGTATTTCTCGGCTTCCCGCTGGGCTGGGGGCTGACGGCCATTGCCCTGCATTTTGTCGCCGGGCTGGCCTGGGACATTTCCTTCATGATCGGCGCGCTGTTGACCACAACCGGTCCAACCGTCGTCCTGCCCTTGCTGCGCCAGGCCAAGCTGCCACCGCGCATCGCCTCAGTGCTGAAATGGGAAGGCATCGTCAATGACCCGATTGGCGCCCTGGGCGCGGTTTTCATGTTCGAGGCCATCCGCCAGAACGCGCTGGGTCATGACTGGGTCGCCGCAGCCGGCTTCCTGACCATGGGCGCGTTGATCGGTGGATTGATGGGCTTCGCCTTCGGTCTTGGCCTGTCGCAATCCTTCCGCCGCGGTCTCGTACCCGAGCCAATGAAAGCACCGCTGGTTCTGGCCGCCGTGCTGGTCTGTTTCGCTGCCGCTGAACAACTCGCCTCCGAGACAGGCCTGGTTGCAGTTGCCATCTTCGGCCTCGTCGTCGCCAATTCGCGGCTCGCCTCGATCGAGGAAATGCGCCGCTTCAAGGAAGGCATCGCTGCCATCCTGGTTGCCAGCGTGTTCGTGGTGCTCGCCGCAGACCTCAGCCCGGAAGACCTCTCCGCGCTCGGTCCGCAGCATTTTGCCTTCATCGCCGTCTTCATGCTCATCGTTCGCCCGCTCTCGGTTGCGCTGGCCACGTTCAAGTCCGGACTGGATCTCAAGGAAACCACCTTCATCGGTGTTGTTGGACCGCGCGGCGTTGTGGCAGCCGCCGCGGCCGGCCACCTCGCGGCCTCGCTGGCTGCAGTGGGACGTGAAGACGCCGCTATCCTGGCGCCACTTGTGTTCATGACCATCTTCATCAGCGTGTTCGGCTGCGGGTTTGCCGTAGCCCCGCTGGCGAAACTGCTCGGCCTGTCCCAGGACGGACCGGAACGGCTTCTGATCGTCGGTGCCAATCCGTGGAGTCTCGGCCTTGCCGACGCGCTGAAGGCCCAGGATATCCCCGTCACCGTTGCCGATATCGGCTGGCGGCGCCTGCGCCAGGCCCGGCTCAACGGGCATGACATCTATTACGGTGAAGTCCTGTCAGAAACCGCGGACTGGCGACTGGAACCCGCGCGTTTCGCAGCCCTTTTGTCAGCCACCCACAATGATGCCTACAACGCCCTGGTCTGTGTGGAATATGCGCCGGAACTGGGTCGCAGCCGGGTGTTCCAGCTGTCTGGCTTTGACGGCAAAGCCAGCGACAAGGCTCCGGACGAGGACCCCCGCGCCATCGTATATACCGCGCGGGGCCGCACGCTCATCCGCAAGGGTCGAGGATATGAAGGACTGGCCCGAGACTGGTGGCAGGGCTGGACATTCAGGGCCACGCGCCTATCGGAAAGCTATACGCTGGAAGATTGTCTGGCAGAGCCCGCAAGTGCAGGCGACATCGTTCTGGCACAACTGCCAAATGGTAAACTTCACCTGCTCGGAAGCGGCAAACCGCTCCCGGATACGCCGGGAACCCTGTTGATCAGATTTGCTCCGCCGCAGGACGAGGATCAGTAACGCGGGCCGTCATCATTAGGCAGACCACCCGGCTCGGCCGGACCACAATAGGGCCAGCTCGCTTCATTGGGGTCACCATGCGGGCAAACTGCGTCCTCGCCCTCGTAAATTGCAATACAGCCCGACAGGCTGGCCGCAGCAAAAGCTGCGGCAAGAACCAGAAAAGAACGCTTGATGGTCATCTTGATGCCCCTGTTTGTCAGCATCGTGACCGGGCTTGTCTTCGAGCGCAAGCGCTAAGGGTCCGATTCATCCCGAATTAACCCTGTTGGATGCATGTAAACACAGGTCTCAAGCGGGAATTCCCATGGCACGCAAGCCGGTCCAGAACCGACGCCCCAGCAGCGAGCGACGCCGCACGCCTGCCCAGCGCCGAGCCACTGCCCGCCGCCGCAAGTCCCGCAGCCAGCCCAGCCTCATCGGTCGCCTGTTCAAACTGGGCGCGGTAGCCGCACTGATTGTCTCGGTTGCGCTGGGCGTCTGGCTCGTTTCGATTGCCCGCGATCTGCCGGACACCTCGGGGCTCACTGAAGTCGAGCGTACGCCGTCCATTGCCTTTTACGACCAGAATGGCCGACTGATCGCGCGCCGGGGTTCGGCTCATGGGCGCGTCGCTGAAGTCGATGACCTGCCGCCCTATCTGGTCGATGCTGTCCTCGCAGTCGAGGATCGTCGTTTCTATGATCATTTCGGCGTTGATGTCCGCGGCACAGCCCGCGCGCTGTGGGCCAATCTGCGCGCGGGCCGGGTCGTCCAGGGTGGCTCCACCCTGACCCAGCAGCTGGCCAAGAACCTGTTCCTGACGCCGGAGCGCACGATGCGCCGAAAGGTGCAGGAGATGATGCTGGCCTTCTGGCTGGAGAACCGCTTTTCCAAGGACGAGATCCTCGAGCTTTATCTCAACCGCGTCTATTTCGGAGGCGGCGCCTGGGGCGTGGAAGCTGCCTCGATGCGCTATTTCGGCAAATCCATCAGCGAGCTCAACCTGGGCGAATCTGCCCTGCTGGCAGGCTTGCTCAAGGCCCCGTCGCGCTACAGCCCCGTCAGCGATGCCGAACGTGCGGCGGCTCGCGCGACCGTGGTGCTGGACCTGATGGAACAGACCGGGCGCATTTCGGCCAACGAGCGTTATGACGCTGCAGCGACCCCGATCCGTGTTTCCCGTGGCGCCTCCAGCCCGGGTGCCCAATATTTCGTCGACTGGCTGGCACCGCGTGTGCGCGAGATTGTAGGTCCGGACTTCGAACTCGACCTGCGCATCACGACCACGCTGGATGTCGACGCCCAGCGTGCCGCCGAAAACGCCGTTGCCAGCACGCTGGAAGACAGCGAAGCGGCCCGGGGCGCCGGCGAGGCTGCTCTGATCTCGCTCGCCCATGATGGTGCCGTGCGCGCCATGGTCGGCGGTCGCAGCTATACACATTCCCAATACAATCGCGTCCTGCTGGCCCAGCGCCAGCCGGGTTCCGCCTTCAAGGCCTTTGTCTATGCCAGCGCCTTTGAAGCCGGGCTGCGCCCGGACGATCTGCGTGATGACGCACCGGTCGCGGTCGGCGACTGGCAGCCTGCCAACTACAATGGCGAATATCGCGGCGAGATGACCCTGCGCGAGGCCTTTGCCCGCTCCTCCAACTCCATCGCCGTCCAGATCGCCGAAGAAACCGGGCGTGGCCATATCGCCCGCCTGGCCGAGCGCATGGGGATCGAGACCAATCTGCGCATCGACCGCTCGCTGGCGCTGGGCGCCTATGAGGTCAATCCGATGGAAATGGCTGTAGCCTATGCGCCCTTTGCCAATGGTGGCCGCCGTGCCGAGGCGCATGGCATTTTGATGATCGAGACCTCAGACGGCGAAATCATCTATGAAGCTCCGCCTGTGGCCGGTGAGCGCGTCCTGGACCAGCGCACCTTTTCCAACATGCGTGATCTGTTCGCCGCCGTGACCAGTTGGGGAACCGGCCGACGCGCCGCGGTTCCGGGCCTGGAAATCGGTGGCAAGACCGGGACGACCAACGAGTTCCGCGACGCCTGGTTCGCCGGTTTCAGCGCAGACCTGGTCACCGTCGTCTGGACCGGTAATGACGATAACGCCCCGACCGAACGGGCAACCGGCGGAAGTACTCCGGCCACGATCTTCAACCGCTATATGATCGACACGCCCCGCACTGGGCTCGCTTCCGACCCAACCAGCACCGCGCTCGATGCTCTGTCCGCAACGCTGATGCAGGCTGAGGCCGCGGTTGATGCGAGCCAACCGGCCGATGAGCCCGAGGAAGAGGAACGGGATCTGATCGGAGCCTTCCTTTCTGGATTGGGCGGGAATAACTGAGAGACGTTCCCCCGCCCGCTTCTCTCTACGTCACGTAGTATGCCCCTACTGAATTCGTGACTTCGAGGGAGAGAACAGTGCGAACCCTTTTTGCTTCCAGCGTTTCGGCCATGGTTCTGGCCGTGTCTTTTTCCGCCGTATCAGAGGCGCAGACACGCGTGAGTCGTTCCGATGCCCAGGCAGCCATTGCCGCAATGGGTCTGGACACATCTGACGTCAATGAAATTTCATTCGATCGCGGCCGCTTTTCCGGCGGCGATTACATCTTCACCAACGTCGTCTTCCACATGGATGACGATGATAACGGCGAAGCCGCCAAGGACGGGGAAGATGATTTCAACGTCAATTTCGATGGCGAAGAACTGCATGTCGACGAGATGCGCTTCTCCGCTCCCCGCCTCGCGTCGGACGGTCGGGTCATGTTCGACGCGTTCTCGATGTCCGGGATGAGCGCGTCGGGTGATGACGGTGAGGGTGTGTCCATTGATCTGATCGAGATTGTTGGTCCGAATGCAGAATTCGCAGCCATGATCGCGGAGGGATTTGCCAATCTCGGCGAAGGTGACGACGAAGATATCGAGCTGGGTGAGAATCCGTTCGATCGCGTCGCCCTGCGCGGGCTGCGCGTCGTCGATGAGAGCGATGAGATGACCACGGTGAGCCTCGGGTCCATGGTGCTTGAAGCCGACGACCGCTCGAATACCGCCCGTTTCGAGATGAACGACCTCCTGGTCGACACACAGGATGGCGATGAGCCGGTCCATGTCTCGCTGGGCGAAATTCGCGTGGAAGGCATCAGCACAGACACCACGGATGAGTGGTTCACGGCGATTGAAAACGACAATATGCCGGCTTTCATGAATTCCTACATGAATGCAGCCACCGTGAACCCGGCGGCCATTTTCTCGGAATTCGTACTGAGTGATTTCGCGCTCAATGCCGGCGGTATTGAGCTGTCGCTGGCGTCAATGACGGCTGAAAATGTGGAACGTCGTGGTGATGTTCACTCCAGCGCCACAGTAGAGCGTCTGCATTTCAGCGCTGATGCCGAACATAAAAATGGCGCCCAGATCGCCGCTGGCCTGATGATGCTTGGCTATAGCGAGCTGAACATGCACGCGGTCACCAACACGGTCTACCAGCCCGAGCGCGGCCGCGCCTACACCGATGGCGACAATTACTATGTGGTCGAGGACGCTTTCCGCATCGACTTCAGCCAGGACGTCGAGGGTTATAACGAGTACACCGCCCTCATGGCAGAGATGGTCGCCGAGGCAGCTGAACATGGCGAGGATGCAGCCGAGGACGCAGCCATGGCCGCCATGTCGGCCCTGCAAGTGAATGAGTTCTCCCTTTCCATCACCGACCAGTCGATCCTGGATCGTGCTTTCGGTGCCATGGCGAGCCAGCAGGGTATCGCTCCGGAACAGGCGCGCGCCCAGGCGTCCGCTCTCGTCCTGCTGGGCGCAGCCAGCGCTGGCCCGCTTGTCCCGGCGCCCCTGATGACGGAGCTGACGACGGCCGTTTCCGGTTTCCTCAACAATGGGGGATCTGTCACCGTGGGCATGCGTCCGACCAGCCCGACGACGGTTGGTGACATGATGATGATTGTCGAACAGGACGAGCCGAATATTGATCGCCTCGGCATCAGCGTCTCGGCCGACCCGGCGGACTGATACCGCACCCAAACAGAAAGGCCCGCCGATTGGCGGGCCTTTTTTGTTGCTTAGGACGTGGTCTCAGCGGCGCTTGAGAGCTGCGCCACCCTTCTCGTCCCAGAAATCGCGCATGCGGGGCGCAATCTGCTCGCGGAAGCGGCGACCATTGAAGACACCGTAATGGCCGACTTCCGGCTGCACCCAGTCCAGCTGGAGCTCTTCAGGCAGGTTGGTACACAGATCATGCGCCGCCTGGGTCTGGCCGATACCGGAGATATCATCGCGCTCGCCTTCCACGGTGAGCAGGGCAATGTCCTCGATGGCGCTGACATCAACGCGGCGACCGTGATGCTCCTGGATCCCGCGCGCCAGCTTGTGTTCCTGGAACACGTCGCTGATCGTCTGAAGGTAGAACTCCTCGGACAGGTCCATAACCGCCAGGTATTCATCGTAGAAGACACGATGTTTTTCAGCGCTGTCGCCATCACCCTCAACAAGGTGATTGTAGAAATTCCAATGGGCGTCGACATGCCGGTCGAGATTCATGTTCATGAAGCCCGCCAGCTGCAGAAAGCCCGGATAGACCCGGCGCAGCGCACCCGGATTGGGCGCGGGCACGGTGTGGATCAGATTCTGGGCGAACCAGTCGAACGGCTTTTCCTCCGCCAGGATATTCGGAGCTGTCGGAGATTTGCGTGTATCAATCGGCGAGCCCATGAAGGTCATCGACGCCGGACGCGCTGGATCCTTGTCCTCGGCCATCAGCGCAATCGCAGACAGGGTCGGCGGGCCCGGCTGACAGACAGCAACCACGTGCACGTCTGGTCCGACAAAGGCAATCATCCTGCGGATATAGGCGACAAAATCATCGAGATCGAAACGACCTTCACTGACTGGCACCATGCGCGCATCCTGCCAGTCCGTGATGTAGACCTCGCAATCCGGCAGGAAGGTCTCGACCGTACCCCGCAACAGGGTGGCGTAGTGTCCGGACATCGGCGCCACGAACAGGACCTTGCGATCCTCACGCTTGCCGCGCGCTTCGACCAGGGCCTGGGGATCACGGCGGAAATGCAGGAGGTCACACCAGGAATCCGACCAGACGACCTCTTCCTCGACGGCAACGGTGTGACCATGGATCAGCGTGTTGTCGATCATCCATTCAGGCTTGCCGTAACGCCGGGTTACAGACTCGAACAGCTCGGCTGCAGCCGCCATGGTGCGTCCGGCAACCGTTTCACCCATCGGGTTCCACGGCGCGCGCATCATGCGGCGTGTCGCATTGGCGGCGGCACGCCATGGCGTCATCGCCAGGCGGTTCATTTCGTACACACTGTAAAGCATCAAGCCTCCCGCAGCGCAGTCCGCATCTTGTGTGCGTGATTATGCGCCTTCTTCCTCAAGGAAGTCTTGCAGACGCTGGGCCGCCATCGCCGGGTCAAACCCGTCGGTGAAAATGTCTACAAAACGCCCTTCCGAATTCATCAGATAGACGATGGACGAGTGATCCATCAGATAATCATCTCCCTCACCCGCACGGCGATAGGCCACACGATAGGCCTGGGCCGCCGCAGCAACCTGCTCCTGGGTTCCGGTCAGGCCGATCAGGCCGTCGGGAAAGGCGTTGGAGGTGACGTATTGCGCCATCGCTTCCACCGTGTCCCGCTCGGGATCAACAGTGATCAGAATAGGCTGGAACTGTGCCCACTCCTCTTCAGGCATCTGATCCAGCGCAATGGCCAGCAATTGCAGCGAATAGGGGCAGATATCAGGGCAATAGGTATAGCCGAAATAGATCAGCATCGGACGACCGCGATAGGTCTGCTCCGTAACCGTTGCACCGGTGTGATCAACAAGGGTGAACGGACCGCCGATATCGGCCTCGCCACTCACACGAACCGCGGCTGGGCGCACCACAGTGTCACCCTGCCCCTGGTCTCGCGCGGCCAGCATCAGGAAGGTCAGCATCATCACCATCGGGGCGGCCAGGAGAAACCAGACCCAGGCGCGGTTGCCGGCGAGTGCACCGGCCAGACGGCCGAGGCCGTTACGCATTGCTTCCAACAGAGACTGCATTGATCGTCCTTGAGCTGTTCGAGTTTCGGCAAAGCATGTTATGCCGAAACATAGCCGAGATTGCTGCAAGTGCGAAAGTAGGCGCGGCGACCTGATATGTCCATCAAGCATGACGGAAATGTACAGGATCGAATATGAGTGATGCAGATTGGGATCCCTATGGCGGTGACGCCCACCTGACACCGGTGTTCGGCCGCTTGCGCCTGCGTACACTGGTCATGTTGCGCTGGCTGGCGGTCGTGGGGCAGACGTTGACCGTACTGCTTGTGCACTTTGGGCTCGGTTTCGAATTACCGCTTGGATTCTGTCTGGGTGTCATCCTGACCAGCGCGTGGATCAACACCTGGCTGACCCTCGCCGTGCAGCCGCAGCAATTCGCGCAGGACTGGCAGGCTTTCGCGCAGCTGGCCTATGACGTGCTGCAGCTTTGCGTCCTGTTGATGCTGACCGGTGGTTTGCAGAACCCATTCGTCGTCATGCTGGCAGCGCCTGTGACCATTGCCGTCGCCGCCCTGCCGCCGCGCTGGTCGCTGCCCGTCGCCGGCACCGCCATGACCGGCACCGGCGCGATGTGGCTGTGGAGCCTGCCGCTGCCGTGGTTGGGCGGCGAAGAGCTGACCCTTCCGGGCATGTATATCACCGGCCTGTGGGCAGCCATCTTTGTCGCGGTCGCGTTCACGGCTGTCTATTCCTGGCGGGTCAGCCAGGAGGGACGTTCCATGGCCACCGCTCTGGCGGCCACCCAGAGCGTCCTGTCGCGCGAACAGCGCCTTTCAGCTCTGGGCGCACTGGCCGCCGCTGCGGCTCACGAGCTGGGCACACCGCTGGCGACCATTCAGCTCACCGCGAAGGAAATGATGCGCGAGCTGAAGGACGATGAAATCCTACGCGAGGATGCAGAGCTCCTGGTGACCCAGGCGCGGCGGTGTCGCGACATTTTGAAGCGTCTGACGGCCGAGAAAACAGCCTCTGACGAGCGCCATGACCGGGTCGAATTCCTGGCTGCTCTGGAAGAGGCGGCCGCACCTCTGCGCGGCATGGGTCCGATGGTGGATGTCCATCTCGAGGGCCTCGAAAACGCCACGGAACCGGTCCTGCGTCGCATCCCGGAATTGCTATATGGTATTGGTAATTTCATCGAGAATGCGGTGGATTTCGCGGCCACGCGTGTGACCGTCGAAGGGCAGTGGAGCGATACGGACCTGACCGTGACCATTCTCGATGACGGCCCGGGCTTCACCTTGGAGATCTTGTCGAAGATCGGAGAGCCTTATGTCACGACTCGGTCGGGAACACCGGGCCAGGGTGGACTGGGATTGGGTGTTTTCATCGCCAAGACGATGATCGAAAAGACCGGCGGCATCGTCCGCTTCGAAAATTCCAGCGCGGCTGGCGGGGCTTTGGTCACGATTGTCTGGCCGCGCGAGAAGGTGGAGGCGGGACCAATCCTCCGCTAGTAAGAGACCGAACAAACTCAAAGAGGTTTGACTGTGAGCGACATCGAATACGAATTGCCCGAGGACAAGAGCCTTCTGATCCTGGACGATGATGCCCCTTTCCGCACACGTCTGGGACGGGCGATGACGGGCCGCGGTTTCATCGTTTCTGCTGTCGGGACAGTGGATGAGGCCAAGGAAGTCGCACGCGCCAACCCACCGGCTTTCGCCGTTTGTGACCTGCGCCTGCAGGATGGCGACGGTCTGGAAGTGGTCAAAAGCCTGCACGCCTCACGCCCAGACTGTCGCGTCGTCATGCTGACCGGTTACGGCAATATCGCTACGGCGGTTGCTGCTGTGAAAGCCGGTGCGGTCGACTATCTCTCCAAGCCTGCCGACGCAGATGACATTATCAAGGCGCTGCTCGCCCACCCTGACGACAAGCCGGAACCGCCGGAAAACCCGATGTCTGCAGACCGCGTGCGCTGGGAACACATCCAGCGTGTGTTCGAGCTGTGTGACCATAATGTCTCGGAAACCGC
The DNA here is from genome assembly GCF_047123815.1 of Maricaulis sp. MIT060901. Taxonomy (NCBI): domain Bacteria; kingdom Pseudomonadati; phylum Pseudomonadota; class Alphaproteobacteria; order Maricaulales; family Maricaulaceae; genus Maricaulis; species Maricaulis sp. MIT060901. Next base: position 1,732,891 of record NZ_CP138920.1, on the reverse strand, counting down.
TCGCCGGCTGAACATGCACCGTCGCACGCTGCAGCGCATCCTCGCCAAGCGCGCGCCGCGGTAATTCGCTGCCAGATCAGTAAGTCCGGCCGCCTTCGCTGGCGGACATGCCGGCGTGGGCATAGGCGTAGATCGGGCCGCCATTGGCGCCCTGCACGATGGCCACCGTGCCATAGTGGCGGAAGCTCTCGCCTACGAGCTCGGCTTCGCCGCCGCTCCAGCTGCCCAGATAACTGATGGACTTCACCATGTTATAGTGGAGCATTTCCGTGCCGGCATTCTCGCCGCCACCGATCTCGACCGTGGCCCAGCCCGGCTTGTAGGCGACCAGCCAGACATCCAGCGCCTCTTCAGGCGCCCCTCCGTCCAGGTGCACGATATAGGAGCCGAACGGTCCGTCCTCGATCGAGAGATCCGGGCTTTCCGGCATGGCGTTGAGACGATCCGTGACGGCATCGGATACCTGGTCACGATCCCAGCCCGGCGCATCCATCACGCCATCCACGACGAAGTGCGGCGTGTAAAGCCGCGGAACATCCAGTCGCGGCAGATAGGCACGCTGACGGTGCACATATTCCGGACGGGCAAAGGTGTCAGTCCAGCCATACATGTCCCAGTAGGACACCGCATAGGCGAGAACAAAGACATTATGGCGCTGGTCCAGCTCACCGAGATAACGGTTGGCTTCCGGGCACAGGCCACAGCCCTGGCTGGTGAAAAGCTCAACCAGGACAGGGCGGTTGTCACAATCATCCCCGGCTTTCGCAGGCGCTGAAATGGCTGCGAAAACGAAGGTGGCAAGTATGAGCGATAACAAACGCATGCGACTTAGATAATCACGCCCGCCCGCATCGGCCAATCACTTGGCTGTGACACGGGCGGGAGATTTCTTTCCACGGCGTTAGCCACGCGCCAGATTGCGCAGAACGTAGTGAAGAATGCCGCCATTGCGGAAGTATTCCAGCTCGTTCTCCGTATCGATACGCGCACGAACAGGGGCGGACTTCCTCGTGCCGTCAGGGAAGGTGATCTCGACCGTCATCGATGCCCGAGGCTCAAGCTCGGACACGCCCTTGATGTTGACGGTCTCATCACCCTTCATGCCCAGGCCTTCCCAGGACACACCGTCCTCGAATTGCAGCGGCAGAACGCCCATGCCGATCAGGTTGGAGCGGTGGATCCGCTCAAAGCTCTCGGCGATGACAGCCTTTACGCCCAGCAGACGGGAGCCCTTGGCAGCCCAGTCCCGCGAGGAACCCGTGCCGTATTCCTTGCCACCGAACACAACCAGCGGCGTGCCCGCAGCCTGGTACTCCATGCAGGCATCATATATATCAACCTGCTTGCCATCTTTCAGCGTGTAACCACCCTCAACACCGTCCAGCATCTTGTTCTTGATGCGGATATTGGCGAACGTGCCGCGCATCATCACTTCGTGATTGCCGCGGCGGGAACCATAGGAGTTGAACTCCAGAACCGGTACCTGGCGCTCCTGCAGATAACGACCTGCGGGGCTGTCGGCCTTGATGGAACCAGCAGGAGAGATGTGGTCGGTGGTGATGCTGTCACCGAACAGACCCATGATCCTGGCGTCGACGACATCGCCTGGAGCTTCCGGCTCCATCGTCATGCCCTCGAAATAGGGTGGGTTCTGGACATAGGTGGACGTGTGATCCCAGCCATAGGTCAGGCCACCCGCAACATCGATGGACGCCCAGGCTTCATCACCCTTGAAAACGTCTGCGTATCGCTTGGCAAACATCTCCGGCGTGACAGCCGCCCTGACGGCTTCGGTGATTTCCTGATTGCTCGGCCAGATATCTTTCAGGAATACGTCATTGCCGTCCTGGTCCTGACCCAGCGGCTCGGTCGTGATGTCCTTGGTCATCGTACCGGCAATTGCGTAGGCCACGACCAGTGGCGGCGAGGCCAGATAGTTGGCGCGGATATCAGGGCTGATACGGCCCTCGAAATTACGGTTACCGGAAAGGACCGAAGTCGCAACCAGGTCATTCTCGTTGATCGCCTTGGAGATCGCCGGCGGCAGCGGTCCGGAGTTACCGATACAGGTCGTGCAGCCATATCCCACCAGGTTGAAGCCCAGCGCATCGAGATCATCCTGCAGGCCGGCCTTTTCCAGATAGTCGGTAACAACCTGGGAGCCCGGCGCCAGCGAGGTCTTGACCCACGGCTTGGTGCTCAACCCCTTGGCCAGAGCGTTGCGGGCCAGCAGGCCTGCGCCCAGAAGCACGGAGGGATTGGAGGTATTGGTACAGGAGGTGATGGCAGCGATGGCCACATCGCCATTGGTGAATTCCCAGTCCTCGCCTTCGACGGGCGCAGACTTGCCACGTTCATCACCCTTGCCGTACTCGCTCTCCATGATGTCGGAGAAACCCTGTGCTGCCTGGGTCAGCGCGATCCAGTCCTGGGGGCGTTTGGGGCCTGACAGAGCCGGCACAACGGTCGTCATGTCTAGGTGCAGCGTGTCTGTGAAGATAGGGTCTTCCTCGTATTCCGGTCGGAACATGCCCTGCGCCTTGGAATAAGCCTCCACGAGTGCTACACGCTTGTCATCACGACCCGTGGCGCGCAAGTATTCCAGCGTTTCATTGTCCACCGCGAAAAAACCGCACGTCGCACCGTATTCCGGCGCCATGTTGGCAATGGTCGCCTCGTCCTCGAGTGAGAGATTATTGAGACCCTCGCCGTAGAACTCGACAAATTTCCCGACCACACCCCGCGCGCGGAGCATTTCCACGACCTTCAAAACGAGGTCGGTGGCCGTCGCGCCTTCCGGAAGCTTGCCGGTCAGCTCGAAACCAATGACTTCCGGGATCAGCATGGAGACCGGCTGGCCCAGCATCGCCGCTTCGGCCTCGATACCGCCCACACCCCAGCCCAGCACGGCCAGGCCGTTGATCATGGTGGTATGGCTGTCCGTACCCACACAAGTGTCGGGATAGGCGATGGTTTCGCCGTTCTCATCCCTGGTCCAGACAGTCTGGGCCAGGTTTTCAAGGTTCACCTGGTGGATAATGCCGGTTCCAGGAGGAACGACCCGGAAATTATCGAACGCCTTGGCGCCCCATTTGAGGAATTTGTAACGCTCACCATTGCGCTCGTACTCGCGCTCCACATTGCGCGCGAAACTGTTCTCGCCACCAAAGAAATCGACCATCACCGAGTGGTCGATGACCAGGTCAACGGGCACCTGGGGGTTGATACGTTTCGGGTCGGCGCCCAGCTTGCCCGCTGCGTCGCGCATGGCTGCCAGGTCGACAACGGCGGGAACTCCGGTGAAGTCCTGCATGACCACGCGGGCCGGGCGATAGGCAATCTCGTGCGTGGATGTCTGCGTCGTGACCCACTCGGCCATGGCCTCGATATCGGCCTTGGTGACGGTCTTTCCGTCTTCGAACCGCAGCAGGTTCTCAAGCAGGACCTTGAGCGATGTAGGCAGGCGTGACACGCCGGTCAGGCCATTCGCTTCAGCCACTTTCAGGTCGAAATATGAATAGGTTTCACCGGCCGCGGTGAGGGTGCTTTTGCAGGAAAAACTGTCCAAAGAAGCCATTGCTGTTCCTCATGTCCAAATCAAGCCACGCCGTGATCACGGCGGGCACACGTATGATTGGGTGGCGCCGTCGCTGCGCAGGCAGCGGTCGCAAGGACTGGCGCATCCGCCATAAGGGACGGATCCGGTCGTGACCGATTGCGCGCTTTTTAGCCGCACCAGCCCGTTGCTGCAATGCACAGTCTTCGCGTTGACCTCGGCATGGAAGTTGGGCGACATGCCATCAATGACGAATGAAACCGCCTCAATTCCGGATCTGTCTGATCTTGAAGCCCAATCCCTGAGCGTCAGCGGACTGGCCCTCAAGCGCGGGGATTTCATCCTGCGCGAGGATATCTCATTCGCGCTCAATCCGGGCGACGCCCTCTTCCTGACGGGGCGCAATGGATCGGGCAAGACAACGCTGTTGCGCACGCTGGCCGGATTTTTACCGCCTGCCGAAGGCCATATCCAGCTCGGTAAGAGCAGTGACCCGGCAGAGCTGATCGCCTGGCTGGGTCATACGGACGGGCTGAAACCGAATGAAACCCTCCGCAAATCCCTGCGTTTCTGGTCAGGCATGGCCGGGCAGCCGGGCAAGGTCATCATGCCTGTCCTCAAGGCGCTGGACATCGGTCATCTGATCGACCGACCTCCGGCTCGTCTGTCCAGAGGGCAGCAAAGGCGCGGCGCCATGGCCCGTCTCGCGGTGATGAACCGCCCTTTCTGGCTGATGGACGAACCTGCCGGACCGCTCGACCGGGCCGGGCGCGATCGTCTGGGCAAGCTTGTGGCCTGGCATCGCAGCCGTGGCGGCATCGTCATTGCGGCCACGCACCAGGATCTGGACTGGGCAGGGGCCCAGCGTCTTGAACTGGGAGGCGGGCTGTGAGCGGGCTCTGGCGCATCCTGGCCCGCGAGGCCGGACTTGCCTGGGCAGGCGGCGGTGGTGCAGCAGGACCGACAGCGTTTTTCCTGGCCTGTATTACGCTTGGCCCGCTGGCCATTGGCGCGGAAAGCGAGACACTGGTCACGGTCGGCCCGGGGATTATGGGAATCTCAGCCCTGCTTGCCGTCCTCCAGTTCGGCGAGCGCAGTTTTGCCGACGACTTCTTTGACGGCACGTTGGAGCTTTACGCGCTTTCAACTGTCAGCCTTCCTGTCCTCGCCTTTGCCAAGGTCATGGGACAGGCCATCGCAACACTCTGGGCGCTGCCACTGATCGGTGCGCTGGGCAGCATGATGTACGGGCTGGGCGGGAGCGAGATCCTCGTCGTCTTCTGCGGATTGCTGTCCGCTATCCCGGCGCTTGCCCTGGTCGCCGGCTTTGCCAGCGCGCTCTCCGCCGGTGTTCGCCGGGGCGGCCTGCTGATTTCTCTCATCGCCATACCGATGATGATCCCCGTCCTGGTTTTTGCAGCGGGCGCCGGGCGCGCCGCACTGGACGGTGATTTTGACCGCGCCTGGGCGACCGTCCTGCTGACACTAGCGGTTTCCCTGGGCACATCGGCACTGATGCCATTTGGTATCGCCGCCGCCATGCGGTCACGCCTGGGCTAGCGCCAGCACCGTTATTCAGCCTGTTTCCGCGCCGCCTCTTGAATCCCTCGCTAAAAGCACCACATTGCCTATCACGTGATAGGTAGATTTGATCATGCAGCTATATTCCAATTTCAATGAACGTGTTGTCCTGCGCCCGGAAGACCGCAAATGGGTGGCTTCGCCGGCCTCCGGCGTAGAGCGACAGATGCTCGACCGGATCGGCGACGAAGTAGCTCGCGCCACGACCATTGTGCGTTTCGCGCCCAATTCCAGCTTTGATGCTCACGCCCATGAGATGGGCGAGGAGTATCTCGTCCTGGACGGAGTGTTCTCCGACGAAAGCGGTGACTATTCCGCGGGCCACTACGTGCGCAATCCGCCGGGCTCCTCGCACACGCCCCTCACCAAGGAGGGTGCGACCATCTTTGTCAAATTGCGCCAGTTCGACCCGATGGACCTTGCCCAGAAGGTCATAGACACACGAAGCGCCGAGTTCTCACCCGGCCTGGTGGATGGGCTTTCGGTACTGCCGCTGCACACGGCGGGTACGGAAAGCGTCGCCCTGGTGAAATGGGAACCGGGCACGCAGTTCAACCGGCACCGCCACTGGGGCGGCGAGGAAATCCTGGTGCTGGATGGGACGTTCCAGGACGAGCTGGGCGACTACCCCAAGGGCACCTGGCTGCGAAACCCGCACCTGTCCGAACACACGCCCTTCAGCGAGGAGGGATGCCTGATCTATGTGAAGACGGGTCACTTGCCCGCCTGACCATCCTCCCGCCAGGCTGGAGACTGGGTTTCACGCATTGAAGGCAGAACCCCCAGGACAGGATGTGCTTTCGGGGACGCGGCATGCGACACTCGGACAGTTGCCCCCATGCCCCGCGCGCAGTAAGTGCAAGACATGCTGTCCTACTTTTCCAACCCCCAGCGATTTGACGCCCTGGCGAAATGGGCCATCCCGCTCTGTGCCATCGGGTCCGCGATATTGTTTGCGCTCGGGATGTACTACTCGTTTTTCGCCTCACCCCCGGACTATCAGCAGGGCGAGACGATCCGCATCATGTACGTACACGTACCTGCCGCCTACATGGCGTCAGCGCTATATGCGGCAATGGCCGGCGCGAGTTTCATCTTCTTTGTCTGGCGCCACTCGCTGGCTGATGCCGCCGCCGAGGTCATGGCTCCAATCGGCGCTGTTTTCACCCTCCTGGCGCTGATCACCGGAGCTGTCTGGGGCAAGCCGATGTGGGGAACCTGGTGGGACTGGGATGCTCGCATGACATCCGTCCTCGTCATGTTCCTGGTTTATCTGGGCTACATAGCGCTGCGCACCGCCATCGAGGATCGGGCGCTGGCGGCCCGCATGTCCGCCATCCTGGCCATGGCGGGCATGATCAATCTGGTCATTGTCAAATTCTCGGTAGACTGGTGGTCCAGCCTGCATCAGCCCGCGTCGATCATCCGTGCCGACGGGCCGACCATTGATGGCAGTCAGCTGATCCCGCTCTTTCTGATGATGGGGGCCTATACCCTGCTTGCGGCATGGCTGGTCTTCTATCGCCTGCGCACCCGAACGCGCCTGCAGCGCATCCGAGCCATGGTCAGCCGTCGCGAGCGTGGCGAGGATGCATCATGACCGAGTTTTTCGTCATGGGCGGGTATGCGCCTTACGTCTGGAGTGCCTGGGGGGCGTCAGCCCTTGCCATTGTCGCGCTGATCGTCTTCGCTCTTCTGGAACGCGCCGGGGCTGATGCCCGCCTGCGCGAACTGGAAGAGGATGAGGGGTAATGCGGCTAATTCAGATCCTGGCAGCCATTGTGCTGGTTGCACTGGCCGGTGCTGTTGGCTGGCACCAGTACAAACTGGCCAATCCGACGACAGCCCCGCTGCCCGCGATCACTCTGGACTCACTGGACGGCGAACCCGGCTTCGATCTCACCGCTCTGAACGGTTCCGGCTTGCTCAACGTGTTTGCATCGGAGTGCATCGACTGCCGCAGTGAAATGCCGCTCCTCCTGGCCCTGCAGGCCGAAGGCGTGACGATCTATGGCATCTCAACCGATGTGTCTGCAGACCAGACGATGGGCTTTCTGGACGAGGTCGGTAATCCCTATGCCGGACTGATGCGGGCCGAACGCGGCGCCATCGCCGGGGCGTTTGGTGAGGTCTCTCTTCCGTACACGCTGATCCTGTCGAATGACGGCGAAGTGCTCGCCTATATCGAGGGCCCGGTGACCGTAAATATCCTGCGCAACCAGATCTATCCGATGCTGGACCGCCAAGCCCAGCTGGCGCGATAGAGCGCTAGCCCTCGGCGGCTTCCTGTTTGCGGGCTTTTTTCTTGGCTTTCTTGGCCTTTTTGGCCTTTTCCTTGGCCTTGGCTTTTTCCTTGGCCTTCTTCTTCGCCTTCTTCTTTTTCTCTTTTTCCTTCTTGCGAAGTTTTTCAGCGGCTTCTTCACCCTTTTCCAGCGTCAGGGCGATGCGGCGCAGGGTTTCCAGGAAGCTCGCACGCTTGTTCTTGGGCAAGGCCGAAAGGATAGCCGCATCAGCATCCATCGCGCCGAGCGTCGCCGCCTCCAGCAAGGTGCGCCCTTCAGCGGACAGGTGAATGGCGTTGGCCCGCGCATCACCCGGCAGTTTCTCACGCACAAGCATACCATTGCGCACCATGCGCGCGACGAGCTCCGCCAGAGTAGAGCGATCAATTCCCGTTGCCTTGACCAGTTCGGTCTGGGTCAGTCCCTCTCGCTCGGCCGTTGCATGCAGTACAGCAAACTGACGCTGGGTCAGCTTGGCGCCGGCCATGGCCTTGGAAAATCGTTCTGCGGCAAATTGTTGGGCGCGGTGAAGCAGGTGCCCCGGCGACTGCGCCAGGTTGAAGTCTGCTGGGTCAGGCTGTGAACTCGACATATCCCACTCCACTCCATGCCCTTGGGCTTATAGAGCGGGAATATAACGCAACAATGACAATCGTCCGAATACGGATTGTCGCGCTAGCTGTCTTTGTCCTCGCCCGCATCCTCGGCACCCAGGGCCTGGTATTTGGAAAGCAGCGGCATTTGCGCCAGCATGAAACCCATGCCCAGGAAAAGAATGGCCAGCTTGGAATTGGCCCAGAAGGACTCGGTGATCGAGAATTCGGCGAACCAGCGCGCGCTCTCCGGAACCGAACCGTCGGAAATATGCCGCCAGAGGAACTCGTTGAGCAGGGCCAGGAACTGGAACCAGATCGCCCAGCGAATGGCGAAAATCGTCCAGGCTTCGTCCGGCAGCTTGAAAAGATGTTCGAAGAAGATCTTCCACACATTCATCTGGAAGGCCATCGATACCAGGATTAGCCACGAGAAGAACATGTTGATGATGGTCGGCTTCACATAGATGAAGATCGGGTCCTGCAGCCAGATTCCCATCGCGCCAAAGCCGAGCACGATGACAGTCGTCATCACCAGCATCGGCGGAACTCGTTTTTCCAGTCGTATCGCCATGAACATGGCGAGGGTCGCTGCGACCATGTAGGCGCCTGTGCCGATATAGATGGCCTGATCTGCAAACCAGAAGCGCGACAGATTGTAGACGACAATCCAGACACCGATCGGGCCGGCATCAATCAGCAGGCGGGAGTTGGACGGCTTGTCGGCGGTTTTATCAGTCACGGGCAAAACTCCAGCTGGGCACACGCAAGCGATATGGCTGCACCCGGGACAAGATCAAGCAGAAAAATCGGCGGGACCTGACAAGGCCCCGCCGACATGATTAGCGGCCATCCATCACGTTGGGAATGTCCGTGAAGGGCTGGATGCCGAATTCCGGATAGATTTCGGTCGGGAAATAGACCCGGCCATCGGCCATAACCATGGAAATGGTCTTGATCGCCCTGAAGTCTTCCGACGGGTCACCCGGGATCAGGAAGAAGTCGGCCATTTTGCCCACCTCGATCGTGCCCAGATCATCACCCGCACCCAGATAGTCGGCCATCTGCCAGCTTCCCCAGCCGACGATCTCGGCCGGCGTCATGCCGATGTTCTGATACAGCTCCAGCTCGCGATGCAGGGTGAAGGAGCCGCCCAGGTCCGTGCCCGGAACCATGAAAATTCCGCGCTCGTGCATCATCCGCAGGACCTCGGTCAGCTGATCGAATGCTCCACGATAATTGGCATCATCCTCGGCATTGGCGATATCGGCCCAGGCCGTCCGCGCGCTGCGCTGGTTGGAGACCGGCATGTTGTCGATATAGTCGACGACGCCCGGCGACAGCGTGCCATTTCGCGAGAGCAACAGTGCCTCATGAATCGCATAGGTCGGATCGAGGGCCACGCCACGCTCGACCATCGCATCCATGGTTGCCTGCACACGATCACTGCTGAGATCGAGACCCGGCAGACGACGCAGGGCTGTCAGACGCAGGAGAGTCCGGGTGTCCTCGCCCTCTTCCAGCACCCAGCCCAGCGCGATCTGGTTGATGTGGGTCATCTCGTCATAACCAGCCGCGATCATGGCATCGGCATTGGTAAAGGCCGGCACGTGACCCGCCACACGCATGCCCTGGGCATGCGCCTCGGCGATGACTGCCGGGATCCATTCCGGGTTCATGGAGTTGTAGATCTTCACCTGGTGGAAGCCACGCGCGGCATAGGCCTGAACCGCCGCGACAGCCTCTTCCTCATTGGTCACCAGGATGCCGTTATTGGAATTGAAAGGGCTGCGCCCCTCGATAAAACCGGAACGGAACAGGCGTGGACCAGCAACGCGCCCGGACTGGATATTGGCTTCCAGACCATCAAGCACGTCATTGTTATTGCCCATATCACGGACACTGGTGACACCGGCAGCGATGTTCAGGAAAGCACTCGTCTCTCCCATATGACCGTGCATGTCGAACAGGCCCGGGACCAGCGTGCCGCCGGCACCGTCGATGACGACCTCACCCTCACCGCGCGCATCAGCGGCCTCGATCCGGTCGATACGATTGTCGACAACAACCACGGAGACTGGCTCGCCCATCGTCTCGTTGCGGCTGTCGAAGATGCGGACATTGGCGATACGCACCGGCGCGTCGTAATCATGCACGACACGCTGCTGGATTTCCTCGAAACGGCGTGCGCCGTATTCCGCAGCGATACCGCGAAGACGCTCGTCCTCGCCCTCATATCCGGCCTCAAGGATCGCAAAACCCGGCGTGATGATGCCAAAGAAGGCATTCTCATACATCAGGAAATAGGTCGGGTTGAGACCAGTGCCGGACAGGGCATAACTCGTCACGGTGCGGTCACCGTTTTCACCGGTCACATCCACGTCCTCGATCTCGGACAGGCTCAGCTCGCCACCCGGGAGCGCGGCCAGACGACCATCTTCCTGCTCGATCAGGGCGCGCGCTGCGATCGCCAACCAATAGGGGCTGGCGTTTTCAGGCACATAGAAGGCGTCACCGGCCGGAACGGCCTGATCAGAACCGGTATTGTCGGTCCAGCGCGCTTCGCCATCGACGAGCTCGAAACTTTCATCGATCGGATTGCCAAAGGTCGAGGCCCCCTCGATGCTCCAGCTTTCCGGCAAGCCGTTTTCATCCAGGCGAACACTCTCGACCATGGTCGGGCCGCGGCCATTATTGCGGTACTCGTAATCGATGGCATAACCGTCATCCGACGTCGCGATCTCCAGCGCGCCGATCGGTGTGCCGCCTACCAGCACGGTGAAATTGGAGGCTTCCTCCACCGACTGCATACCGCTGTCCGCCGGAGCGCGGTTCTCGCCCGCGGGCTGGCACGCAGCCAGAGCCGCCAGCGCGATGCCGGCACCAAGCCATTTCATCGAATGCATGATCTTGTTCCCCTCATGAACTTCGGATCAGAGGAGTAGCAGTTTTCCCGCAAAGAGCGAAATCCGCGTCAGCGCAGTGGTGGTGTCTGGTAAAGCCGGATTTTGGTACCGCCATGATCAACGACCGGACCCGGCTTGCCGAACGGCAATCCTGTCGCCTTCGCCAATTGCGAAGACGAGGTGATGATGCCGACGCGCCAGCCGGAAAAACGGCTTCTCAGCGCATGTCCAATGGAGCTGTAGACCGCATTAAGCTTCTTTCGATCACCAATCCGGCCGCCATAGGGCGGATTGATGATGATCAGGCCAGGATCGCAGTCTGGCGGTTGCAGATCACGCACCGAAACATGCGAAAACGCGCACAGCGGCGCGACGCCAGATCGCTCGGCATTTTCACCGCTCATGCGTATGGCGCCGGGATCGCGGTCCGATCCGAAGAAGCGCAGATCGCTGGAATGCGTGTCAGCCTCTTCCCGCATCTTCGCCCAGCGTTTCGCATCAAAGGTCTTGAGATACTGGAAAGCGAAGTCACGCGATCGGCCGGGATTCAGGCCCAGCGCAATCTCGGCGGCCTCGATGACAAAGGTGCCAGAGCCACACATCGGGTCCAGCACAGCCTCCTGGCCCGCATAGCCACAATCACGCAGGAATAGCGACGCCAGCGTCTCGCGCATGGGCGCGCGATTGACCGCTGCCTTGTGGCCACGCCGGTGCAACAGCTCGCCGGACGTATCCAGGCTGATCGTGCACTGATCGTGTTCGATACGGACCATGACGCGGATATCCGCCTCGGTCTCGATGCTCGCGCCGGCCTCTTCACGGATCGCCGTCTCGACCCGCTGGGTCGCAGCTTTTTCGTGATAGATCTTGGACTTGCGACAGGTCGCGTCGACCCGGACCGAATGCCGGCGATCAATCAGGTCCGCCCAGGGCACGCGCCGGGCGCGCTTGTCCAGCTGGGCCAGGTGCACGGCATGGAAGACACCGACGCGCACGAGCACGCGAGTCGCTCCGCGCAGTTCAAGATTGGCGCGCCAGACCTCGGCCCAGTCGCCGCGCAGATTGACCCCGCCCGTCTCGACCTTGCCGACGGCAAAACCCTTTTCACGCGCCTCATCCGCCAGCAGGTTTTCCAGCCCGGGCGCCACAATCAGGAAAATGTCGAGTTGATCAGTCATCGCGGATGCTTATCGCATGGCCGCGATAGCGTCGATACAGGCGTGCCGTCAGTCCTTCACCCGCCAGGGCGGGTCCACGCGGTTCTTGCCGGCGTGATAGATCTTGATCAGATGGCCGTCCGGGTCGCGCAGGATGGCTTCACGCCACAGCCAGCCCATGTCCTCGGGATCAGTCTCGAACTCGAAACCGCGCTCCTTGAGCCGGTCGACTTCCTTGTCGACCTTGTCGCATTCCAGATAGATCACCGCGCCCGGCTGTACCGGAGCATCATTGTGGTGAAGCGAAAACGTCGTGTCCCCGTCCGGCGCCAGGAAACGCGTATAATGGGGCGAATCCACCAGAAGGCGGAAACCCAGACGCATGTAGAAGGATTTTGAGCGAGAGATATCGCTCACCGGGATGGTGATCTGATTAAGGCGCATCGGCTTCAGCGGCGCGTGGGTTTGCAATCTGGTCAAGTGGACGAATCATGCGGTCGACCGCGAGATCAGACAACAAAAATGCCCAACCCTCGCTCGCATTTATTATGCGTGCTGCGTCGTCCTCGGCATCATCCGTCACCGCCGTCGTACGGATCCGGGCCCACCGGGTTTCGCCCTGGGCGATGATATCCAGCGTCACGCGCATTCCGCTGAATGTTTCTGCTGTGTGGAAGGCCACCACGGACCCGGTCAGACGATCCATGCGCCGCACATCGCGGAAACGCAAACGTCCGAGCGCAGTGGCAGGACCATTCCCCGCTCCGGCGGTGATCGGCTGCCAGCCCGTCGGCTCACGCAGGGAGAAATTCCGGGAGGTCTGCGCCGCCCGAACAAGCCGGTATTGCGGACCGGTTTCAGGGCGGATCTCCGCGGCAGCTATGTCGTTGCGACCAAGTGCCAGGAAATCAAGCGCCAGCCACTCATCGGCCGACTGCCCAAGGAGGCTGGTATCCACGTCCGCATCAAAGCGCGCCGCATAGGTTCGTGCTTCTCCCGGTGTCCGCAGATACAGCGTATCGCCGCGTGCAGTGCCCAGCAGGATATCCTCCAGCACATTGCCCTCAGCATCACGCAGTATCACCCGGTTGCCACCATTTTCCTCGCCTTCGGTGGCAAGGGAGAGGCGGGCATGTTTGGCCGGATCGGCCGTGCGCGCGCCCTCATATTCCAGGCTCATCAGTAGGTTATCCAGCGCCGCCAGGCGTTCCGGGCGCACCGGATATCCATCCCGGCTCGGCATGACCCATCCGGCATCCGTGCGGGCGATGACAAATCGTTCCTGCGCATTGATGATTTCGATTTCGCGCGCGGACTGGACGTTTTCACTCCAGTTCGCCAGCACCGGCCCACTGACCGAGGGGGCCCAGACCTGACGGGCATCCATGAAGGACAGCGAGATCGCAGCCACAAGCATGATCACCGCAGCGGCGCCAGTAACGCCTAGGTGTTTCAGCCTTTGCTGATCGAGACGCTGGCTCATCCACGCCCCCTGCGACGACGGAAGATCGCGCCGGCAATGCCCGCGAAGATCACGAGGGCCGGCGGGACACCGATGGTCCAGAATTGCAGGCTGGCATCCAGCGCATCGATATCCTCACGGAATTCGCGCTCGATCTCGCGCAGGCGTTCGCGGGTTTCCGAGATCTGGCGACGCAACGCCTGTGCCTCGGCCTGGCCAGTACGCGCAGCATCGCTGGCAAGGGCCGATGCAGACCCGGATCGTGTCAGGCTCTGGAGGCGTTGCTGCGCCGCCTCAATCTCGCTTTCCAGCTGGGTCTGGAGCTCGAAATACTCGGTCTCGGCCTCGCTTCGCAGTCGATCCACCGTGGTCATGGAGCGGTTGGCCGGGGTCCGTGAACGCAGGCTGATCAGGGCCCGGTCACCGACCGAGCTGTCGATCAGATTGAGCGCCAGATTGAGATTATCGGCAACGATATAGTCACCGAGGGACGGGTCGGATCTCACGAAGTAGGCGTTATCAAGCCAGTCTGCATCCGCGACAACAATGATCTCCCCGGGCACATCGGACAGTTCGCGATGATCGCCGGGATTGAAGATCAGGTCAGAGGCGGGAGGGCCTTCCGGAAAAGCCGTGGTGATACCGCCTTCCAGGCGCGCCGCCAGGGTGATGGGCAAGGGCGCGGCCTCATAGTCCCTCAGGAGCTGGTCCGGTGAGGGCGAGCCGGCAGCGATATCCGCGTCAAGCAGGGAGCCTTCGGGTGAGGTCGCGATCAGCGGGGTGACCTGGAAGCTGCTCTCGACATCAAAGAACAACGCGCCGGGCGATCCGAAATTCACACCGAGATCCAGGTTGGACGTCGCCAGGTCGTCATTGTTCATGAAACCGCCTGGCACCGAGAACCAGAGCGGATAGGCCAGCGTTCGTGCACGCCCATCCGCTTCGCGCACCTGGACATCGAGGCCCAGCGTGCGGTCCATGGCGACGGTTTCACGATCCCATTGCACCCCCCAGTGCGCCATCAGCAGGCCCAGGTCGGAGCCTCGATCTGCATCAAGTGGCGGGAGACCGTCAGGATCGGGACGCAGAGCCATGTGAGCCATCGGGTCCAGCATGACCAACAGGCGACCGCGGGTCACCGCGAACTGGTCTACAAGATAAAGCTCGGTCTCGGACAGAGCCCAGGGATGCAATACCAGCAGGGCCGAAGCATCAGGGATTTCCTCAAACCCGCGCTCGACCCAGACCAGCTCATATCTTCCTGCCAACTCACTGACAAAACGGTTCGGCGCGCCATCATCCGGCGATATGGGCAGTGAGGTCAAAATGGCCAGGCGCGGAGCCTGCAGACGCTCGATATCAGCGATGGTGCGGGAGAGTTCATATTCCAGCCGAGCCTCATTGGCGGGGTCAAACAGTGCAATCACGGCAGCTTCATCCACCGAATTGCGCGCCACCAGGCCAAAGAAGATCTGCTCACCCGTTTCCGTCGGCAGGGCTGTCAGACCGTATTCCAGCGCCGCGTCCTCGTCGGCGGAGAACGGGGCCGGATCGATCTCGACCAGGCGAATTCGCCCGCCACTGCGCTCCTCATAGGCGCGCAGGAATTCACGAACACGCGTCGCATAGCTGCGAATGGCCGGGCTGTCAGCCGCGATCGAGCGCGAATAGTAGAAGCGCCACTCGACTGGCTCGACCAGGCGATCAATGATCTCCTGGCTACCCTCGGACAGGCGATAAAGCCCGCTCTGGGTCAGATCGAGGCGCGCGCCACGAAGGGCATGCCCGGCAAAATGATTTCCGGCAACGAACAGGATAATGATCGAGAGGATCATCAGCGGGAGATAGAGCGAGCGTTTCATCGCCCGCCTCCCCGGCGCTCAGCGATCAGCACACCTGCACAGGACAGGGAGGCCGCGATCAGGCCGATGAAATAGACAAGGTCCGGAAGGCCAATCACGCCATAACGAAAGGCATTGTAGTGTTCCAGTGCGGACAGGCCGGCAATGAATTCGGTGAGCCAGACAGGCGCCCCTTCGCCCAGCCCTGACAGAACCAGCGGCAAACCCGCCATAGTCAGCAGGAATGCCGCCCCACAGCCCAGGACAAAAGCGACGACCTGATTGGAGGTGGTCGCCGACAGCGCCTGACCGACGGCCAGATAGCCCCCCGCCAGGAAAAGCGCGCCCAGATAACCCGTTGCTATCGCGGTATTGTCCGGCGAGCCCAGATAGTTGACCGCGATCCACAAGGGCCAGGTCAGGATGAGGGCGGCAGCCGCCACGCTCCAGGCCGCGAGAAACTTGCCGAAGGTCGACGCCCACAACGGGATAGGCAGGGCCATCAGGAATTCCAGCGTGCCGCGATCGCGCTCCTCGGCCCAGCTGCGCATGGCGAGGGCCGGCATAAGGATGACCAGCAACCACGGCATCCAGTCGAACATCGGCGCCAGATCGGCGCGATTGGTGTCAAAAAACCGACCGACATGGAAGGTGAAGGCCGGTGCGCAAAGGGCATACACCGCCAGAAAGACATAGGCCAGGGGTGTCTGGAAATAGCTGGTCAGTTCACGCCGGTAGACGGCCAGGAGGGCATTGATCAAACGACGCTCTCCCGGGTGTGCGGACGCTCTAGCGTGAGGTCTCGGAAAGCGCTTTCAACCGTGTGATCCTGACCCTGTTCGGCCAGGGTGTGCGGTGAACCGTCAAAGAGGATCTTGCCCCGCGCCACAATCATCGCGCGGGAACACACGGCCGGAACCTCTTCCAGGATGTGCGTGGAGATGATGATCGCCTTTTCGTGCGCCATTTCGCGGATCAGGTTGCGCACACCGTCCTTCTGGTTGGGATCAAGGCCATCGGTTGGTTCATCGAGAACCAGGACAGCCGGGTCGTGTGCGATGGCCGCTGCCAGCGCGGCACGACGCTTGAACCCCTTGGACAGTGTCCCGATCGGCTGGTCCGCAGCCTCGCCCAGGCGCGTGCGTTCAATCGCCAGCCCGGTCGCGCGATTAACAGCGTCAGCTGCAAAACCGCGTGCCCTGAGGCCGAATTTCACAAAGCCACGCGGCGTCATGGCCGGGTAGGCCGGCGCGCCCTCAGGCAGAAAACCCAGGCGTGACTGCGCCTCGAGACGCTGGGCGACACAATCATATCCGGCGATGGAGGCAGAGCCGCCATCCGGTTCCAGACAGCCCGCCAGCATGCGCATTGTCGTGGTTTTCCCGGCACCATTCGGACCGAGAAAGCCCAGGACCTCGCCACGCTCGAGCGTAAACGAGATGTCATCCACCGCGCGGTGGGAACCAAAATTCTTGATCAGCCGGTCGGCTACAAGCATGGACAATGCTCACCTTCTTCGGCCCTAGCGTTAGCGCGCGAATACCGGCTTGGCCAGCCCCAAGTCAGGTTTAGGTTTCCAAGGCTTAGTGAAGGGGTGTCGACCGGAGGCTAGCTCCATGATCCGGGGGGCTGGGGGGGCTGTCTAAAACCAGGATCTGAAGCCGTCTGCGACCGGCCGACGCCCAAAAACTGGCGATCCCATGTGGCGGCATGGTGCCGGGAATAAGGCGACTTTTGGGCAGTGCCTAAAATGTTTGTAAGCTAGTATGTGTTACTCAGCTGTCAGGAGAAAATGTGTGTTTGAAAGCTCGCAAGCCGGGAAGTCTGCGCCAATTGGCGTCATGTGGCATCGTCGCGAACTCGACGAGATCCTGAAAGTCTATGGCCGCTTTGTCGCCCAGGGCGAATGGAAGGACTACGCCATTGACGGGCTGAAGGATTGTGCCGTGTTCTCGATCTTCCGGCGAGCCAGTGAAATGCCCATGTACACGGTTGTTAAAACCCCGGGCGATGCCCAGAAACAGGGCCAGTACAAGGTCGTCTCGATGACCGGCCAGATCCTCAAGCGCGGCCAGGACCTCAAACAGGTCCTGCGGGTGTTTGACAAGAAACGCTTCTCAATCGTCGACTAGGCTTTCCGACACCGCCAAAGAAAAACCCCCGGCCGCCTGGCCGGGGGTTTTCTGTTTGAATGGACCACGTCCTATTCGCGGCCGAGCAGCGACAGGATGATCTGGAACATGTTCACGAATGCGAGATACAGGTTCAGCGCACCGAAATTGGTCATGACCGCCATGGAGCGCGTGTCACCAGCGATCTCGTGATAGGTGACTTTCAGCGCCTGGGTCTGGAAGGCCGTCAGACCAGCCATCAGCAACAGAACGCCGAATTGCAGTGCCAGTTCCAGCATGCCGGACTGGAAGAAGAACGCATTCATGATACCCAGGGCAAGCGCACCCCAGACTGCCATGAAAATGAACGTCCCCATCGGCATCAGGTTTCGCTTGGTCGTATAGCCAAATACCGAAAGTGCGAGGAACGCGCTCGAAGTGATGAAGAACGCCTGCGCAATCGTACCCCAATCGACGCTCAGCGAACCACGGAAAGTATCCACCGACTGGCCACTCGTCGCCAGGATCACCCAGAAGCTGAGAGAAGCACCGATCAAGGAAACCACCGCCCAGTACAGGAAGCCGGAAGCGGCCGGAGACGGATTGCGCATCAGGAAATTGCTGCCCAGGAGCAGTACAATCGGTCCCCACTGAACGACGTAGAAGAGCGGTGTTCCGAAAACCAGCTGGGTCAGTGGAGCGAATGTGCCAACGCTGTACGCGATGAGCGCCGAGACAATCAGGCCCAGGCCCATTTTGTTGTAAACGCCAAGCATGAAGCTGCGCAGGCCAGCATCAACCGACATGTCCATCGACGGAGCACTGCCATAAGTGCGGGAAAAATCGTTCATTGTTTACGTCTCACATTAGCTGAGGGCGCGCACAGCGCTTTGCGGGGAATATTGTCGTTTTGGTTGCAAATAGCAAGGAGGGACGGGAACCGTTTGCGTCCCCCTCTGGCGGAAAAGACCCCTCAAAAATCATTGCTATGACATGGCGATTGGCCTAATCCGGCCTCATGTCGCTTCGCCTGTTTGCCGCCCTTCCCATCGAGCGCGATACCGCCCGAGAGCTGAAACGCCTGCACAAAGGTGTCCCCGGCGCCCGCTGGCGACCGCTGGAGAATTTCCACATCACCCTGCGCTTTTTCGGCGATGTCGATGAGCGCCAGCTGGAAGACCTGGATGCGGAGCTCTCCGCGATCATGCTGCCGCAATTCGCCTACGAGCTTGGAACAGCCAACTGGTTCGGCAAGTCCGATCCACACACATTGTGGATGAGCGTGGACGGAGGTGAGCCGCTGCTGGAACTCAACGCGGCCTGCGAGCGTGCAGCACGACGCGCTGGCCTGAAGGCTGAAACACGTCATTTCAAGCCGCATCTTACCATGGCCTATCTGCACAACACGCCCGTTGACCGGCTGCGCAGCTTTGTCGATCGCACGCTGGATTATCGATCCGGCCCGCTGATGGCTCAGTATTTCTCGCTGTACAAGAGCCACCCCCGCAAGGGCGAAACAAACATCTACGAGCCCATCGCCGACTACCCGCTCGGCTGAACCGAGCAATTTCGGTCATAGATCCGAGCCATCTTTTGTCGTGTCCTGCTTCCGGATGTGCTGCAGAAAGAATGTGTTCGATGAAATTGTCCGCCGGAAAACTGATTGCAGGTGTTTTTGCGACCTCGCTGGTCCTGAGCTGCGCCAATGCCCCGCTGGCACTGGCCCATGAACTTGCCTAGGACGAGAGCGCGCATACCCGCACCGTGATGGACCTTGCCTATTATGACGGCGCCGATTTCGATGATCGCAGACACCGGCTCAATCTTGTCTTGCCGGCCGAGGGCACACCTCGCGCAACGGTCCTGTGGATCCATGGTGGCGCCTGGGCAGCTGGCGACAGATCCCGTGAAATGACCCTGGCCCAGGGTCTGGCAGACCAGGGCATCGCCGTGGCCGTCATGTCCTATCGCCTGTCTCCCGGCCGCTGGATGTCAGAGCGCCTGCCGGACGAAGGTATCCAGCACCCCGAACATATCCGCGATGTCGCCCGCGCCTTTGCCTGGCTGTGGAATAATGGCGCAGATCACGGCCTCGACCGCGACGCCCTGTTCGTCTCCGGCTATTCGGCTGGCGGACATCTCTCGGCATTGCTGGCCATGGATGAGAGTTACCTTGCAGAACAGGGTCTGGACGGCAACACCGTGCGCGGCGCCATTCCGGTCGCCGGTGCCTATGACATCGAAAACTACTACGAGCTGATCCGGGAAGGATTGGGCGAAGAGGTGGCTGTCGGCCATGTGCTTGGCGTTTTTGGTCCAAGCGAAGGACACGCAGCCGCCTCTCCTGCCTCCTATCTGGACGGCTATGACACGCCCACACTCATCATCTCGGAAGGTGAAAGCGCGATCTACACGCAGCATTTCGAAGGCATTGTCGAGGAACACCCATCCAATGACGTGATCGACTTTGTCTATTTCTCCGAGGAGACGCACAACTCGCTATTCTTCCAGCTTGCCGATGCGGAAGCCTCCAGCGCCGCACGTGATGCCATGGTTTCCTTCATTGATCAGACCTTGAGAAACTGATCGGTGACCTCGCCGCTGCCTGTCTGTGACGGAAAGTGAGCACGTCGAACAGACGGCAGCGGCGAAATCCCCTTCACCCAGATCGTGGCGCCGGCACACCGGCTCCACGTCGATCGATCCGGTCAACCTGCCGCACTGTTCCCGGATTGATCTCTCCCGCCTGACGTTGGCGAGGACAAATGCCTCAGTCGCGCCGAGCTTGCCCTGAGACACCCCTCGATGACTTTGGGCGGCGGTGCCGGTCTTTCCTCTCACCCGAGAGAGGAAGGCCGGTACCGTCATACTTTACGGGGTCGGCAATCAGTGAAGACGCGCAGTCGCGCGCATGAATTGCGCAGGCGTCTGGCCGATATGGCGCCGAAATGCCCGGGCAAAACTCGATCGGTCCGAATACCCGAGACGCAGGGCAACATCTTCGAGCGGTTCGGAAATCTCGCGCGCGACATCCATGGCAGCAAGCAAGCGCTTACTGGTCCAATAGCGCTTGGGAGAGGTGCCATACGCAGCCTTGAAGCTTCGCATGAAGTGGAATTTGGACATACCGGTTTCGCGGCAAAGCCGGTCGATATCCAGACTGCCCTCTACGCAATCCTCCAGAAAAGCCCGGGCCAGTTCGAGACGGCAGAGCAGGGCCGAACGCGCCAGTTCACGCTCCAGTCCAAGGCGGAGGAAATGCTCTGACATCGCGCCGGCAATCGAAACACCCTGCTCCTGCAAGGTTCCCAGACTATCCTGGCCGTCCAGCCCCGTCAGGCTTTTGCTATCTGACCGGTTAAAGAGCTCGAGCGCGGTTTCCATATAGGCGGCAGGCGCCCGCGTACGAACATAGGGCGCGCTGATGGCCCGAGACTTGTCCTCATCTACATATAGACAGAGCCCACGCGTGGGATGCGCTGCGTCGACCTCACAGCTCAACTCCATGTCCGGGCGCACCAGCAACATCTGGCCGGCTTCGACAGCAATTTGCTGGTCGCGATGGCGGTAGATTTCCCGCCCCTGCAGTACAAGCTTGATAGAGCCAAGGCTGGAGGCGAGCTTCATCCCACCGCTCGACACTCTTGAAAACACGGCTGCCGGTGAGTTTCGCCGGTTTGTCTTGCCGGTCGCCTCGCTGATACGCACGATCTCCATGCCGTCTGTCTAGAAAGCAATGGAACCGGGGTCATCTTAAATCGCTGTCAGATCAGCTGGCGCGAGTTTGCAGCGCGGCAATGAGCGCGTCGACACCCGCCTCGATTTCATCGGCGGTGAGCTCGAACGCAGCGTCATCATCATAATAGGGATCCGCAACATCCTCGTGAGCCAAATTGCTCCAGCTCAGCAGGAGAGTGTTCTCGGCGACGCCATCCTGCGGGCGATATCGCTGCAGGTGGTCCAGATGACTGCGATCGAGCGCGATTATGTAGTCGAACTCGAAATGGTCAGCAGCGTCCAGTTGACGTGCCCGTAGACTATCGATCGGATAACCTCGTCGATATGCAACAGCCCTCGCCCTCGGGTCAGGTGCCTCGCCGACATGCCAGGCCCCGGTTCCAGCGGAATCGATATGCCAGTCCAGTCCAAGAGCCTGAACGCGATATCGCGCATATCCATCCGCCAGCGGCGACCGACAGATATTCCCGGTGCACAGAAACAGGATACGGGTCATGTCTCGCCGGTCTCAGACGTCTTCATGATCTTCCGGCTTGGGTTCGCGCTGGACCTGCAGGCACAGCGTCGCCCGGGTGCCACCGGTTGGCTTGCCCTCGATCCGGACATACCCCTCCATCAGCCTGGCGATGCGCCAGCAGATCGCCAGGCCTACTCCGAACTCGGACTCATTGATCGGACGCTCACTGTCAACCAAGAGTTCGAGCAACTCCCCGTCCAACCCGACACCGGTGTCATCAACCACGAATTCCAGCCAGAGCCGCTCTGAACCGGCAGAACGGACGGTGGTTTCGATGGTCACTTCACCGGACGGCGTATACTTGATCGCGTTCGAGACGATATTGGTCAGGGCCTGTTTCACCAACATCTGATCACTGATCACATCGCGATTGGCGTTTTCCCCACAGCGCGTCTCGAATTTCAGCCCCTTCCGGGTCGCGAACGGCGTAAACAGGGCCTGGACGCTCGTCGCCAGGTCACACGGGTTGAAGGCGACGGTTCGCAATTCCCTCTGGCCACTTTGCAGGCGTGCAAGATCGAGGACATCACTGATGCGGGTCAGCATCGCCTGGGCGGATTGTTCAAGTGTGGACAACAGCTTGCCCTGCTCGTCCGTCAAGTCCGTATTGGCCAGCAAATTGCCCAGTCCGATGATCCCGTTGAGAGGGGTACGCAATTCATGGCTGATGGCAACCAGGAAGTCAGTCTTGGACTTCGCCGCATCTCGCTGGATCTGTTCAGCCGCAGCCAGCTGGTCACCGACTTCGCGGTTGCTACCCAGCTCGTCGGCCATTTCCTCGGCATCTCGCCGCATATCGCTGAAGGACTGTCCGAACCGCGACAACAAGCGCAGGAATCCGACCACCAGCAGTGCGGTCGCCGCGACATCAGTAAACAGGCGCACATCGGAGTGCATAAGCCGCGAGAAGGCCGCGATTGCCTCGGGGGAGGAGAAGGCCGGACCCACAAGCAGCCAGAAGAAATCAATGGCGTGAAAAATCGTCCATATACCCAAGCCCGCACACAGGAGATTGATCTCCATGGAGATGTTGGCGATGCGAGAATTTTGGGCATAACGGACCAGCGAGACAATCGCGATGATTGTCACAGCGATATAGAATAAATCTAGGACGCTCGTTACGAGCACTGAGTCCAAGATCATCGCCTACCCTTTAGGGTGCCCCCAATGGCCCGCGCACACTGCCCAAGCAGTGTAAACACGGGCTTAACCAATCCAAGCATCCCAATTCAGGTTTGCGAGCAATGGTCTCGAAGTAAAGCACTGATCCGCCAAATGAATTTTTCATAACCGATATTAAATCGGATCATCGGCCGGGAAATTGGGGGCGATGCTGTTCTATAGCACTGGAATTTCAGCTGTTTACGCCAAGTTTGCGTTTTCTGCGTGCAAGCAGCTGCAAGCGAAGCGCGTTCAGGCGAATGAAACCCTCGGCATCCTTCTGATCGTAAACATCATCTTCTTCGAACGTGACGTGTTCGAGTGAATACAAGGAGTTCTCAGAGCTGCGCCCGACCACATCCGCGCGACCCTTGAAGAGTTTCACACGCACCTCGCCATCGACAAATTCCTGGCTGGCATCAATTGCCGCCTGCAGCATTTCGCGCTCCGGTGAGAACCAGAATCCCTCATAGAGAAGCTTGGCGTAACGCGGCATCAATTCATCCTTCAGATGGGCTGCGCCACGGTCCATGGTGATCTGCTCGATCCCGCGATGAGCTGCCATCAGGATCGTGCCGCCCGGGGTCTCGTAGATGCCGCGGGACTTCATGCCAACAAAACGGTTCTCCACCAGGTCGAGGCGGCCAATACCGTGGACACGGCCCAGATCATTCAGGCGTGTCAGGATGGTGGCAGGAGAAAGTTCCTCACCATTCAGCGACACCGCGTCACCGCGTTTGAATCCGATAGCGATGTATTCCGCCTCGTCAGGCGCGTCTTCCGGACGCCCTGTTCGCTGATAGACAATCTCGAATGCTTCCTCGGCCGGATCTTCCAGCATCTTGCCCTCCGAAGAAGTGTGCCAGAGATTGGCATCTACGGAGAAGGGCGCCTCACCGCGCTTGTCAGTTGGTACATCGATGCCATTGGCTTCAGCGTATTCGATCAACTTGGTGCGCGACGTCAGGTCCCACTCACGCCATGGCGCGATGACCTTGAGGTCCGGATCCAACGCATAGACGCCAAGCTCGAAGCGTACCTGGTCATTACCCTTGCCCGTGGCACCGTGTGCAACGGCATCAGCACCGGTCGCATGGGCAATATCAACCAGACGCTTGGATATCAGCGGACGGGCGATCGAGGTCCCAAGGAGATAGAGACCCTCATATACGGCGTTTGCACGCACCATAGGGTAGACATAATCACGAACGAAATCCTCGCGGAGGTCCTCGATGAAGATCTCGGATACACCCGCCGCCTCGGCTTTCTGTCGGGCCGGCTCCAACTCCTCACCCTGGCCGAGATCGGCTGTAAAGGTGACGACTTCAGCATCATACTTGTCCTGAAGCCATTTCAGGATGACCGAAGTATCCAGACCACCGGAATAGGCAAGGACGACTTTCTTGATCGGGCGCGAAGCGGACATGGGCGTTTCCTCAACTGATTTCCCACTCGCTAACGCCGTCTTGATGTTCCCGCAAGCATGCCGGCAAAGAAACTGCAGGCAAACCGGCTATTCATCCGTGTCACTGGACGCATGTGTCTCGCGGTCCGGATCGGATTTCCAGACAATATAGGAATAGACAATCCCAAAGGCTGCCGGGCCGATGGCGCCAATCAAAAGTATCAGGAAAGCAAATTTGACTGGCAGCAGAACCACAGCAGCCAGCATGACCAACCCACCGATCACCATCAGCCGACCCGTCACCCGATGCGTCTTGTCCCAGGCCAGGTCCGAGGACAGAGTCCAGGGTGTGCGAATACCGAAAAACCAGTTGGGACGCGCCTTGCCAAGCATATTGCCAATCGCGATCAGGAGGATGCTGACACCACCTGACACCAACTGGGGCATGACATCAGCGCCTCCATTGGCCAACTGGCCTGTCGCAGCAAGTACGACAGCGACATGCACCGCTGTCACCAGGGCCAGCACACCGATCCAGGTCACAAGATAGGCGGGTGAAGAGCGGCGGAGATTGTTGCCGCGGGTGTCGATCATCGGCAGAACCGCCATCAACACCACCGTCCCAGTGATGAAAAGCGGCATCAGGAACAGGGCTTCGAACGGCGAGCCGAACCGATCCGGCTGCCCCTCCAGCCCCCAGTGCAGCGGTAGTTCCGTGCCCGGTTCGACATTCATGAAGCCATAAACCGACATCGCCCAGATCGCGATGAGGAAGGGGGCCGAGAGAAGAAGGCCTTTGCGGATCATTCGTTTTCTCCTTTGTTTTCTCCGGACTCTTCCTTGCCGACCAATTCCATCAGCCAGCCAATCGCCTCATCGGCGACCGAGACATTAAGCCGGTAGCGGATGGTCGTGCCGTGACGCTCCGACAGGATCAAACCCGCTTCCTTCAAGATGTTGAAATGGCCGGACATGGTCGGTTTGGACACGGGGAAACGCTCGGCGAGTTCGCCGGCAGCGCAGGGTCCACCCCGCAAATCCTTGAGGACCTGGCGCCGAACAGGATGTGCCAGCGCCTTGAATACGTCAGACATGAATCGCTTCTAGCAAAAAATTCGCCTATTGCCTAATTTGGCTTTTTCCTAAATATTCTGCGAACTATCTACAGGAGGTTATCGTGACAATTTTCCCTGCGTCGGCCATGGCGGCAATACTGTTCGTGTCGCTGAATCCGGAACTGGAAGGCCGCTGGGGCGGCGAGCTGGATGTTGGTGCGGCCCAGCTGCGCATCGAGATCGTTCTCGATGAAAGCGATGGAAGCTGGAGCGGGGAACTGATTTCGGTGGACCAGGGCAATGCCCGTGTCCCGGCGACGAGCGTCACCGTCGAAGGCGACCGCGTCATCATCGAACTCTCCGCAGCAAGTGCTCGCTACGAAGGGACGCTGACTCCGAACAGTCAGCTGGATGGAGAATTCGAGCAGGTCGGACAGACATTCGAACTCGATATGGCGCGCATGGCGCAGCCCGCCGAGACAAACGCGCCCCCTGCGAGATATGACAATGACCGGGACATCCGTGTTCTGAACGGTGAGGTCACCCTTGCTGGTTCGCTGCGACTTCCGGAGGGCGCTAACACCGTCCCGGGCGTGGTCTTCATCAGTGGGTCCGGCCCCCAGGACCGGGACATGACGGTAGGTGAGCACCGCGTATTTCTAACCCTGGCAGAACATCTGGCGGATGCCGGCATCGCCAGTCTGCGCCTGGATGACCGTGGTGTCGGCGACAGCGCAGCTATAATTCCCCACCATCCACAGGACATCGCTGACGACATGGGCGCTGCACTTACGGAGTTGCGCCTCCAGCCGGACGTCAACGGTCAGTGTGTCGGCTTTATTGGGCACTCGGAAGGTGGTTCGCTGGCCTTAATGGCGGCCGGGTCGAGCGCGCCGGATTTCATTCTCAGCCTCGCCGGCATGCATGCGAGCATGGCTGACACGCTCATCGAGCAGGGCGAAGCGATCGTGCGCGCCAGTGGCGGCAGTGATGCCGATGTCGCGGCACAGCGCGCTGTCCAGGATGTGGTGATGACGGCCCTGCGCGACACACCAGTTGGCGAAGCCGGTCCAGCAATCGAAGCGGGTTTGATCGAGGCTGGCCTTCCCGAACAGATCGCGCGACAGCAGGCCATGATCTGGGGGCAGGCCTATGCCCAGAACGCGCTCGACCTGGATCCTGCGCCCTATATGCAGGCCTATCCGGGTTTGTTCTCCGCACTGTTTGGTGGATCAGACCTGCAGGTTCTGGCCAATGTCATGTCCGAGCGTATCATCGCGGCCCGAGGCGCGCTTCCCACCCGCGTGAGCACGCTGGCGGGTCACAATCACCTCTTCCAGCTTGAGGCCAGCGGTCTGCCAACCGGCTACACCACGGCACCTCATGCCATGTCGCCAGAGGCGCTGGCTACAATTGTTGAAGAGGTCCAAAACCTGATCGACATGTCTTGCCAATAAGAAACTGGACAAGCAGGGCGGCATTCCCCACTTAAACTTCCTGGAAATACGGGAGAGAGATATGAGCCGCCGCCTTGCCCTTGTTACCGGAGCCTCCTCAGGTATCGGAAAAGCCCTGGCCCGCGAATATGCCGCTAATGGCTGGGATGTGGCGCTGACGGCGCGTCGCGAAGACAAGCTGCGTGCTCTGTCCGAAGAGCTTGAGAAACAGTTCGGCATTGAAACCTATGTCATCACTGCCGATCTGGCTGACTCGGCTGGCCCAGGACAGATCATCGACGCACTCCGGGCGGCTGAACGCGATGTCGACGCCCTGATCAACAACGCCGGCTTCGGTCTGCCAGGCACCTACACCCAGACAACGTGGAAACAGCAATCGGACTTCATCCAGCTGATGTTCGCCAGCTATTGCGAACTCGTGCACCGGGTGATGCCGGGCATGCAGGAGCGGGGGTTTGGGCGCATTCTCAATGTCGCCTCGGTCGCGGGCCTGTCTCCTGGAAGCCGCGGGCATACGCTTTACTCAGCCGTGAAATCGGCTCTGATCAAATTCAGCCAGTCGCTGCATTTTGAAGGCAAGGAGTTTGGCATTCATGCCACCGCGCTCTGCCCTGGCTTCACATATTCGGAGTTTCACGACGTCAATGGCACCCGCTCAATGGTGTCGCAAATGCCCTCGTTCTGGTGGCTGAGCGCCGAGCAGGTCGCGGAGGCCGGCTACAATGCCGTACAACGCAATGAACCGATCTGTGTTCCCGGTCTTTGGTACAAATTCATGACCGGGTTGATGCAGGTTCTGCCCACACACATGGCAATGTGGCTGATGGATCGGAACCAGTCCAAATTCCGCGCGGCTGAAGACACGACCCAATCCACTCCACAGGAAGGCTGACCATGCTGGCGCTGGATGTTCTGCCACTCTTCCTGGCAGCGGCGATTGCCCTTGCACTGACTCCAGGACCGGACATGGCCTTTACACTGGCAACCAGTGCCTCGCGTGGTAGCCGAGCCGGACTCGCGGCAGTCGCTGGTATTATCGCGGGTGGCGCTGTGTGGACCATTGCGGCCGCAGCAGGCCTTGCAGCCATCGTAGCAACCTCCGACCAGGCGCTCACCGTCATCAAGTATGCCGGCGCGGCCTATCTGGTCTGGCTGGCCATCCAGACCCTGAGCAAGATCGACGCCCTGCCAACCGCAAAGGCGGGCGACAATGCCGTCCGGGCCTTTCGCCAGAGCCTGCTCACCAATCTTCTCAATCCGAAGATCGGTCTGTTTTTCCTGGCCCTGCTTCCGCAATTCACAAATCCGGAAATCGGTCCAGTCTGGCTACAGATGCTGACCCTGGGCGGGATCTTTTTTGCCATGGGCACGGTCATCCTGACAGTAGTTGCCATCCTGGCCGGCAAGGCCCAGGAACGCCTGGTCAGTTCGAAAACCTGGCGTCGCATGCTCAATGGCATCGCCGCCACCGCCTTTGGCGGATTGGGTTTGCGCTTGCTTCTGGACGGCGATCACGGCTAGAAGCCGGGCCATGCTCAATATCGATCCCCGCCTGATTGTCGCGCTGGACAAGCCGACCATCTCTGATGCCCAGAATGTCGTCGACACGCTGGGCGATGCCGTCAGCTTCTACAAGATTGGCCTGCAATTGCTGCCGATTGGCGGTATGCAGCTCGCTGCCTCGCTCAAGGCTGCCGGCAAGCAGGTCTTTCTCGATTACAAGCTGCACGACATTCCAGCGACTGTTGAAAAGGCGACACGCTCAATCACTGGCGCAGGCTGTGACCTGCTGACAGTCCACGCAGAGCCGGCCGTGATGCGTGCTGCCGCGGCGGGCCGCGACAATAGCGATCTAAAGATCCTGGGTGTCACCGTGATGACCTGTTACGACGACGCCATGCTGGAAGAGATGGGTTATGCACACAAGGCACGGGACCTCGTCTTCCGCCGCGTGGAGCAGGCGCTTGAGGCAGGCATTGATGGTGTCGTAGCCAGCGCCCAGGAAGCCGGTGAAATCCGGCAGCGTTTCGGTGGCGACTTCCTGATTGTCACTCCGGGAATCCGTCCCGCGGGTGCTGATGTCGGCGACCAGAAACGTGTCGCTACTCCTGCGAGCGCTCTCGCGGATGGCGCCACTCACCTGGTGGTTGGACGTCCGATCCACGGCGCACCGGACCCGGCTCAAGCGGCCCGTGATATCGTAGCAGAGATGTCCACACACCCGGCGTGATCACAATGCGATGGCCTGGCGAGAACTGATAGGGCAGGCGCGCTGGACCCTCGACTCCGCCAGTCAGATCGCCGTGAAAAAAACTGTCCGGCAGGCGCACGGTCTGCCGTTCATCCTCAACGGACGTTTCGGATTGCGGGCCGAGGGTGAGCGCGAGCAGCGCCGCTGTAAACAGATTAACCATGCGGCTAACCTAAAGGCATATCCAGACAGGTAAATCCCGCTCACCCCGCAGGGGAATTGGTTAATTTTCACGCGCCCACTGAACAGTCAGTGTTTGGGCCAGGCTTTCAACGCCGGAGGCCGATACCTCAGAAATCGCTGACAATGCCCTTGCGCTCCCAGTCTCCGAACCGGGTGGGTTCTGGACCTTTCGGACCGGACAATTCCTTGGCCATGGGCTTGGCGTCCTCAGCCTTGCGACGGGCTTCGGCTTCCTCGAGCGCTCGGCGCGCCGCTGGCGAAAGCGCCTTTCCGGGCGCTGCGTTTTCAGGGACGGACATGAAACTAATCCCCTCTTGTTGAATGGCCTTAATGAGACCAATTACTAGTGCGAAACGTGATGAGTGCAAATAAAAGCCCAACTGAAATGACCGCTAATACACTTCGTACCTTCCTCCTCCTTGCCGGCATGACCGCCCTTTTCATGGGCATTGGCTATATGCTGGGCGGCGCTGCCGGTGCCATGCTGGCGCTCGTAGTCGCTGCGGGCATGAACCTGTTCGCCTGGTGGAATTCCGCTGACATGGTGCTGCGCATGCATGGCGCGCAGGAAATCCGCCCCGGCGACAGCAATCCGCATTTCCGCCAATACGCGGAGGATGTGCAGCGCCTCGCGCAGAAAGCTAACATGCCGGCCCCGCGTGTCTATGTGATCAACGAGGATCAGCCGAACGCCTTTGCGACCGGGCGTGACCCCAGTCATGCAGCTGTCGCGGCCACGACCGGGCTTCTGGCCCGCCTCAATCGCGAGGAAGTCCAGGGCGTGATGGCGCACGAGCTGGCCCATGTGAAGAACCGGGACACGCTGACCATGACGGTCACCGCGACTCTGGCAGGTGCAATTGGCATGCTGGCCAATTTCGCGCTCTTTTTCGGCGGCAATAACCGCGCAGGCCTGCTCGGTTCGTTGGCGCTGATGATTTTCGCGCCGATGGCGGCGATGCTGGTCCAGTCAGCCATCAGTCGCGCCCGCGAGTACGAAGCCGATCGCGTCGGTGCGGAAATTCATGGCAATCCCCTGGCCCTCGCATCGGCGCTGGAAAAGATCGAGCGCTCCGCTCGCCGAACCGTAAACCCGGCCGCGGAACGCAATCCGGCCACGGCCCACATGTTCATTATCAATCCGCTGAACGGCCAGCGCATGGACAATCTGTTTTCCACCCATCCGGACACCGCCAACCGCATCCACAAACTGCGGCAGATGGGCGGCGCAGCGGCGAGCACGGCGTCCGGTCCGTGGAATCAGCGCGGTCCTTGGGGTTAGACCCGGAGCGACGGGCGTGTTAGCTCGGCGGCATGAACGACGGAACAGCCCCCCGCCAACACGCCGCCGAAGCCTATATCCGTGTCTTCAGCCAGAACCGGACCCTGGAAAACGCGCTGGAAACCCTGCCCGGTTACAAGGATATGGACCCGCGCGACCGGGCCTTTGCGCGCTATATTCTGGCCACCAGTTTCAGACGCCTCGGACAGACGCATAGCGTCTTGTCATCCTTCCTCAACAAGCCGCTCGAAGAAACCGCGCCCTATGCGCGAGCCTTGCTGATCACCGGCGCCACGCAAATCCTGTGGATGGATATCCCACCCCACGCTGTTGTGTCCTCGGCAGTGAAACTGGCTGAAAAGCGACCGGAAACGCGCAAGCTCAAGGGCATGATCAATGCCGTCTTGCGCAATATCGACCGGGAGGGGCGACAGAAAGCCAAATTGCTGCCGCCCCAGGACAATCTGCCTGAATGGCTACGCGCGAGCTGGCGCAAGAACTTTGGACCGGCCGCCATGAACCGGATGGTCATGGCCGGACTTGAATCTCCGCCGCTGGACCTCACCGTCAAGGACCCGTCCACCCGCGAGGAATGGGCGGAAAAGCTGGGTGCCAAACTCCTTCCATCAGGCACGCTCCGCCTTGACAAGATCGGTGATGTCACCAGCTTGTCAGGATATGATGAAGGCGCCTGGTGGGCCCAGGATGCCGCTGCAGCTATCCCAGCAACGCTGCTAAAGCTGGACCCGGGTTCGAGTGTTATCGACATGTGTGCTGCGCCGGGCGGCAAGACGCTTCAACTGGCAGCAGCGGGATATGATGTACAGTCAGTCGACAGTTCCGAACCGCGCCTGAAACGGGTCCGCGAGAATTTGAAGCGGGTTGGCCTTGAATCCCAGATCCATGCAGGCGATGGCCGCAAGTGGAAACCCGCCTCACAGGTAGATGGCGTATTGCTGGATGCACCCTGTTCCGCGACCGGCACATACCGCCGACACCCCGAGAGCAACTGGATCAAGGCGGCCGAGGATCCCCGCAAATTTGGCAAGATCCAGCGCGAACTCGCCCGCGCCGTCGCGAAAATGATCAAGCCCGGCGGTCAGCTTGTCGTGTGCACCTGTTCCCTGCAGGTCGAGGAGGGCGAGTGGCTCTCCAAGGATATCGAGAAGAGTATCAAAACACTCGAACTCGATCCGATCCGACCGGATGAATTGCCAGGGCTGGAAAACGCGCTGACAAAGCGTGGTGAAGTTCGACTGACACCAGCTCTCTGGCTGGATGCCGGCTCCATGGACGGCTTCTTCATTGCACGCTTCAGAAAATCAGGGTGAAATCACACATCTCACCTCGTGCGGTGACGACTGCTTGCACCCCTGAAACGCCACTGTTATCGGGTCATTATGCCTCAAGATACAATTATCTCCCCCTCTATCCTCTCTGCTGACTTTGCCAAGCTCGGTGAGGAAGTACGCGCCATTGATCAGGCTGGAGCCGACTGGATCCATATTGACGTCATGGACGGGCATTTCGTGCCCAATCTGACCATTGGTCCTGGCGTCGTCAAAGCTCTGCGCCCGCACTCCGACAAACCATTCGACGTGCACCTGATGATTTCACCGGTCGATTCCTACCTAGAAGCCTTCGCTGATGCGGGTGCCGATACCATCACCGCGCATCCGGAGGCGGGGCCACATTTCCATCGCACCGTCCAGACCATCAAGGGCCTGGGCAAGAAGGCCGGCGCCGCGCTCAATCCGTCCACGCCTGTGGACGTAATCGACTACGTTCTCGAAGAGCTGGACCTGGTCCTGATCATGAGCGTCAATCCGGGGTTTGGCGGTCAGAGCTTCATTGCAAACCAACTCGGCAAGATCGAGGCCCTACGAGAGCGCATCGAGCAGCGTGGCCTGTCGACCATGATCGAGGTGGACGGAGGCGTGAACGCGAAAACCGCCGCCCAATGTCGGGAAGCCGGGGCACACGCGCTGGTCGCCGGCTCTGCTGTTTTCCGCGACGGGCCGTCCGGTTACCAGGCCAACATCCAGGCGCTGCGGAGCTAGCACATGGCCCACTCCGTCGGTCTCATGGAGTTCGCGCAGGCAGGCTGGACCAGCCTGCGTCGTGAAGCCTCCTCGACCGTACACGCCATGGGCCTGGCCCCGCTTTTCCAGTCGGGCGCAGGCCAGCAGGAAGCGCTGGCCTACGCGCTCGACGACCCCTATGGGCCGGACGGAGAACATGGCGACTCCATCTGCGATGGTCGGTTTTCGCTTGCCGGGGACCAGCTTATCGCCCGCGACGGGTCTGATATCTGGGAGATGCTGACGCCCAGTCGCGCCTTTGCCGAACAATTGCACGGTCATGTCTGGCTGCGCGACGTTGTTTCCGCCCCCAATCACGACGGAGCCACAGAGGCCCGACGCCTCGTGGATACGTGGGTGGCCAAACACGGTCGCTGGAACAGTTTTATCTGGTCGCCCAGTGTCATGTCGCTGCGGGTGATGAACTGGCTTCGGGCCGGCGAGACACTGTTCGGGGACGCGGCCGGTGACGCCGACAACACCCGACGGCGGCGATCCCTGCTGGCCCGACAGGCAAAACATCTCCTTCGCACCCTGCCGATCGCCGAGGATGGTCGCATCCGCCTGCGCGCCGCACTCGCGGCCACAATCACCGGCCTGTGCCTGCGGGGTCAGACAGCTCTGCAGCGAGCGGGAATGACGGCGGTCGCAGCGGAGGTCACTCGCCAGATCCTGCCGGATGGTGGGCATGTCTCGCGCGCGCCGCAGGCCACAGCTGAAGCACTGATCGACCTGCAGGGCCTGGTGGATATTGCGGAGATGTCCGGCATTCCGGTGCCTACGGAGATTTCCAGGGGCATTGCCCGCCTGCGCGCCATGGTACGCTTTTTCCAGATGGCCGACGGTGGCCTGGCCAGTTTCCATGGCGGTGGAGAGTTCGACAGGGGCGCTGTGGATCACGCCCTGACCCGAACCGACGAACCCATCAAACCCTTCGGTTTCGCACCGCACTCCGGCTATCATCGCACCGAAGCCGAGGGCGCAACCGTCTTGTTCGATGTCGGCGATGCCCCGCGCGGAGAATTGAGTACGGAAGCGCATGCCAGTGCTCTGTCCATCGAGTTCTGTACACCTGGCGGTCGTCTGGTCGTCAATTGCGGCTGGCATGACGCCCAGACCTCGGACTGGCGAGAGGCGGTCCGCGCGACGGCAGCCCATTCTACCCTGGTTCTGGGCGAGGTCTCCTCATCCAAGATCCTGGCCGGGAGCTGGCAGCGTGAGATGATGGGTGCGCGCCTGGTCGCACCAAAGGGGCAGGTCTCTGCACGCCGCAATGAAGGTGAAATGGGGATCTGGCTGGAAGGTAGCCAGGAAGGGTATCGCGATCGCTATGGGCTTTCGCACCGGCGCAGGATCTTCCTCGCTGCGGACGGTGGCGATCTGCGCGGCGAGGACGCCTTGTTCCGCCCAGTGACGGACGGGCCACCGGACGATATTGAGGTGCGTTTCCCCTTTGCCATTCGTTTCCACCTGCACCCCAGCGTTCGGGCTTCACTGTCGCGCGACAATATGAGCGCCCTTCTGGTCCAGACCAATGGCGATGGCTGGCGCTTCCGGACCGATGGCGGCCCGATCAGCCTGGAACGCTCTGTTTACCTTGCCGCAGGAGCCCCTCCCCAAAGGGCCACACAAATAGTAATACATGGAGAAGCCGAACCCTTCGGAGCCGGAGACCGTCCGCCAAACAGGGTAAGGTGGGCTTTCCAGCGCCTCGGCAGGATCGGTGGCGCGGTAGGGGGAATTGAGTGAGTATGCCGCGTCTACATAAGCCGCGTCCGGCGGGCCGGTCGTTCTGGAGCACGGTCCTGGCCGTATCCATCTACGACCTGCTGGCCGCTGCCGTGTCGATGTGGGTGGCGGTGACGATCCGGTATTATTTCCACGAGAACACGGCAGACCCCGGTGTCGTACTGCGCTCTGTCGCAGTATTTACCATGGCCTGTGCGATCGTGTTCCCGCTGCAATCCCTGCACAAGGGCGTGTGGCGTTACACGGCCCTAAACGACGTTGCACGCATCGTGCGAGCTGTCGGTATCGCCAACCTGGTTTTCCTGCCCGTGCTGTTCCTGCTCAACCGGCTGGAAGGGTTCCCACGAACCAGCATCCTCATCGAAATCCCTATCCTCATCGGCC
Source organism: Maricaulis sp. MIT060901 (assembly GCF_047123815.1). NCBI lineage: Bacteria > Pseudomonadati > Pseudomonadota > Alphaproteobacteria > Maricaulales > Maricaulaceae > Maricaulis > Maricaulis sp. MIT060901. Next base: position 1,698,139 of record NZ_CP138920.1, on the reverse strand, counting down.
TCTTGCTCGGTGCGCGCGTGATCGTCGCTGCCTGGCGTACGGGCGGTCTTCCGACCGCCTTTCGCTTCGAGGATCGAATGAAGCCGGCAGCGATCTTTGTCGGCAATGAAGCCGATCTGGATGACGCCCTGCGGGACCTGGCCCGCCGCAATGGCTCGGCACCTTTTCGCGCAAAGGGACTGGTTGTGCTCGACAACTCGCTGGCCGGACGCGCCATCCGGGGTGTCCAGATCATTGGTGGGCTGGAGGATATTCCGGCGGCCATCAACCGGCTTTCCGCGGTTGAGCCACTCCCACCCCGTCTGGTGCTTGCCGGTGAGAAAATCGACATCGACACCGTCAATGCTTTGATCCGCATCGCGTCTGCCACAGGCGCCAAGCTCTCTCGCGCGCGCCCCGGAAAGGGGCCAGGCGCTTTCTCACCGGTCGAGACCGCTGACCTGCTCAATCGTCCGCCACGTACGCCAGATCTGGAACCGGCGCGTGAAATGATCGAAGGCAAGCGCGTTTTGGTAACCGGGGCGGGTGGAACCATTGGCTCCCAGCTGGTCCGTCTGGCCGCCCAGCTCTCTCCGGAAAAACTAATTCTGCTCGATGCGTCGGAAACCAATCTCTACGAGATCGACATGGAGATGAGACGGAAGGACGCCGGGGTGAACTGGCGCGCCGTACTGGCGGATGTGCGCGACCCGGAACGTCTCGACACGGTTTTCGGCGAGGAAAAACCTCACGTCGTCCTGCACGCAGCAGCGCTGAAACACGTACCGATGAGCGAGCTCAATCCGGGTGAGGCCGTGCGTACAAACGTGCTGGGCACTTCTCTGACCATTGATGCAGCCCGAAAACACGGCGCCGAAGTGCTGGCCCTGATTTCTACCGACAAGGCTGTTGAGCCCTCCAATGTCATGGGCACCACCAAGCGCGCGGCAGAGCTTCTCGCACAGGCAGAAGCAGAGCAGCAGAATGATATGCGTATCTGCGTGGTGCGTTTCGGTAATGTGCTGGGCTCCAGCGGTTCCGTCGTTCCGCTGTTTGAATACCAGATTGAAACCGGTCAGTCCGTCACTGTAACCGACCCGGAAGCCACCCGCTATTTCATGACGGTCAGCGAGGCGTCGGGCCTTGTCCTGTCTGCAGCATCGCTCACTGCAGCCAATCCGGAGCGCAATGGCGCGCTTTATGTCTTCGACATGGGCGAGCCGGTCTCTATCCTGCGGCTTGCGCGCCAATTACTGCGCCTGCGCGGCCTGGACCCGGACGCGCCGGGCGCTATCAATGTGATCGGACTGCGTCCAGGTGAGAAACGCCATGAAAGCCTGATCTACGGCTTCGAGGAAGCCAGCTCGACCGAGATCGGCAGTATCCGCTGCGTCAACGGCGGCAAGATCCCGTCCGAGTGCAGCGAGCGTATTCTCGGCGATCTGCTGAAGAGCGCGCGGCTCAATGACCTGGAACAGATGCAGGCTTCACTCGAACAGATCGCTGCGCTTCAGCCCGTTGTTGAAACAACCAAAGAAACGACGCTTTCCCACTAGGGGAAGGCGTGCTAACTCGCAGCCAAATTCTGACAGACCCAAGGAGCCGGTTTCATGACCGCTATGGACCTCGTACCCGTTCGTCGAGCTCTGATTTCTGTTTCCGACAAGGATGGCCTGATCGAGCGCGGCAAGCGTCTCGCGGCAGCCGGCGTCGAAATCCTGTCGACCGGTGGCACGCTGCGCGCGCTCAATGAGGCCGGAATCGAGGCCAAGGATGTCTCGGACGTCACTGAATTCCCGGAAATGATGGATGGCCGTCTGAAAACGCTGCACCCGCGCGTTCACGGCGGACTTCTCGGTCGCCGCGACAATGGCAAGGACCGCAATTCCATGGGCGAGCACGGCATCCCGCAGATCGATCTCCTCTATGTGAACCTCTACCCCTTCGAGGCCACAGTCGCACGCGGAGCCAGCTCGGAAGACTGTGTCGAGAACATCGATATCGGTGGCCCTGCCATGATCCGCGCGGCCGCCAAGAACCATGCCTGGGTCTCTGTGTGTGTCGACGGCAAGGATGTCGACCAGGTGCTTGAGCAAATTGAGGCCAATGACGGCTCCGTCACCCAGGACCTACGTACCCGACTGGCGGCCAAGGCCTATGCCCGCACTGCTGCCTATGATGCCGCAATCTCAGGCTGGTTTGCGGACCAGCTGGGCGAAGGTGCGCCGGACTTCCGTGCCTTTGGTGGCGAGCTGACCCAATCGCTTCGTTATGGTGAGAACCCGCACCAGCGTGCGGCCTTCTACGCAACACCGGAAATCCGCCACGGCATCGCGACCGGACGCCAGGTCCAGGGCAAGACACTGAGCTATAATAATCTCGCCGACGCGGATGCTGCTTTCGAGCTGGCGAGTGAGTTTGATCCTGCCGAAAAGGCGGCCGTCATCATCGTAAAGCACGCCAACCCGTGTGGTGTCGCCGTCAATGACACGCTGGTCGGCGCTTATGAGAGCGCCTTCGCTGCCGATCCGATTTCTGCCTTTGGCGGGATCGTTGCCATGAACCGCACCCTGGACGCGCCGACGGCCTCGGCCCTGGTCAAGATCTTCACCGAGGTGATCATCGCACCGGATGCTGACGAAGACGCCCTGGCCGTTCTCTCTGCCAAGGCCAATCTGCGTGTCCTGCTGACCGGTGGCATGGCCGATACGAAACAATCTGGCTGGATGACGAAGACTGTCGCCGGTGGGCTTCTGGTCCAGGAACGCGATATCGGCATGATCACGCCGGAAGAGCTGAAAGTTGTCACCCAGCGCGCGCCGAGCGAAGCCGAACTGGCCGACCTGATGTTCGCCTGGAAAGTCGTCAAACACGTGAAATCCAATGCCATCGTCTACACAAACAACTGTGTGACGGCCGGCGTTGGTATGGGTCAGACCAGCCGTCTGGAAGCTGCACGCCTCGCTGTCCGCAAGGCCGAGGCGACGGCTGCCGAGAACGGTTGGGATCAATCCCGCACCATCGGCTCGGTGTGTGCGTCGGACGCCTTCTTCCCGTTTGCCGACGGACTGAAAGCTGCGGTCGAGGCGGGTGCCACCGCCGTGATCCAGCCGGGCGGATCCATTCGCGATGATGAGGTGATCGCAGCTGCTGATGAAGCGGGCATTGCCATGGTGTTCACCGGCATGCGCCATTTCCGCCACTAGGCTGCTCACCGAGCCCGCAACGGGTTCGCCTGTGAATCAACTAAACATTGACCTGCCGGGACGCTGCCACCAGTGTCCCGGCATGTTTATGCGCAAATTACTGTCCTTTGCCCTGGCCGGCGCGGCCATGCTGGTTGGCGTTCTGCTGTTGGCCTATGCAGTCAATCTGACCCATGTCGCCATGCCCCGGCGCACCGTGGAACAGCAGGTGGCACTGCTCCGGGCCCACACGGAAATCCGTCTGCCCGAAGCGGCAAGCGAACCGGTTCCGGTTGTTGTAATGCTGCACGGATGTGGCGGACGCCGGCAAGTTCAGGATGATTATGCCAACGCTGTCGTCGAGGCAGGTTATGCCGCCCTCATTATCAATTCCAACGAAGCGCGTGATATCGGCCGTTTCGGCAGTATGAGCCAGGTCTGCCTGGCATTGCGTCTGCTGGGTCAGGAGCGCGCGGCCGATATTCACGCCGGCCTGAAGATCGCGGCGGAACACCCAGGCCTCGACCAAGACCAGGTCGCGCTGCTGGGCTGGTCCCATGGCGGCTGGACCATTCTGGACGCCCTGACATTTGCCGGACGTGACCAGTACCCCAATGCCCTCAAGGGTGTCCCGGATGGATTACCAGGCGTGCAGCTGGCATTGGCGATGTACCCCTATTGCGGCTTTCCGGCGCTTGCTGATGGCCGTGACCTACCCGCTGACATCCCGCTTCATGCCATCCTCGCTGAGGATGATGTCATTGCTCCGGCCAATCGATGCGAACGACGGCTCGAACGGGGTGGCGCGCATGTCAGCTTTGAAATCTATGAAGGTCAGACCCACGCTTTTGACGAACCCAATGCACCGCCCCTGGACCCTCGCATCGTCTATAATGAAAACGCCGCTGCGCAAGCGCAGCGGCGTATCGTGGACCTTCTGGATGAGCGGTTTTCGCAACCCTGAAGCTGCACCGCTCGTTTTAGGGCTGTGCCACTCCGGCCATTTCACCTAGCTGGGTTGAGGCGATCGCAAGCTTGGACAAGGTCCAGGCGCCCGACGCGTCGAGCTGACGCTGGACACTGTCAACACGGCCCGCCTCTTCCTCATTGACGGTGATCCAGGCTTCTACCAGGTTCTCCGCCCATTCACGGCTCGGCTCCTCCACCCCCTGGGCCAGGGACCCGCCGGCCTGTAGCGCAAAACGCATGGCAGACGCAGTCATGGCCTGCTGACTGGCATAGAAATCTTCCATCAGGCGACGCACAGCAAGGCGGTCCCAGTGCTGATCGGAAACGACTTCCTGACCCATGCCGCGAAGGCGATCAAAGCGGAACCGAGCCCCCATGGCATGATAGAGGAAGGCGGTTGACGCCAAGGGCCAGTCGCTGCTGATCGCCATGTCGATAACATCTGTCGACGAGGTCAATGGACGCAGCTCGGCCACGGCCCGGGCGAGTTCTTCCGGAGCACCGGATTCAACGAAGGCTGAACGACGGGCTTCGAAACCCTGGCGCTCATGATCGGAAATGATCAGATGCACCATCGTGCGCAATTGCTGAACACCCGGCTGGTAGGTGTCGATCACGTCACGGATCGGCTCTGCCTTGGTGTGGGACCGATTGCGATTGCGACGAACCAGCCAGTAGGTCTGGCGGCGCAGCAACCGAATGATCTCTTCGTGCAGCTTCAGCTGGACATTGGCCGGGGCCATATTGTCGAGCGCATTGATCTGATCGGTGAGCTCGGCATAACCAAACACTTGGCGACCCGCCTCGAAGGCGCGGGCGATAGCCGGAACCGTGGCCGCCGTACTGTCAATCGCCCGGTGGATGAAAGTCGGCCCCCCAGATTGATCATCTCATTGGCCAGGATCGTGGACACGATCTCGCGCTTCAGGCGGTGACCATCCATGCCATCGGAGAATTTGTGCAGCTGATCGGGGAAGTAATTGATCAGCATTGAACGGAAATGCTCGTCATCCGGCACATCCGAGGCCACCAGCTGATCGAACAGGGTGATCTTGGCGTAGGAGATGAGAACGGCCAGTTCCGGACGAGTGAGGCCTTCACCTCGCCCCTTGAGCGTCTGGATCCCGTCTGCCGAAGGCAGGAATTCGACCTCGCGGTCCAGTTGGCCCAGATCTTCCAGACGGCTCATGAAACGCTCATGCGCATCCAGATCGGCGATCGCGGTCTTCTCCGCCATCGTCAGGGCAAGTGTCTGGTCGTAATTGTGCTTGAGTACATGATCGGCGACATCATCCGTCATCGATTCCAGCAGCTCGTCGCGGCTGTCGCGATCCATGTCACCGCCGCGAACGACCGGGCGCAACAGGATCTTGATATTGACCTCGTGGTCCGAGCTGTCCACGCCAGCGGAATTATCGACAAAGTCGGCATTGGCCCGGCCACCATGACGGCTGAACTCGATCCGTGCTGACTGGGTGAAGCCCAGATTGGCGCCTTCGCCTATGACTTTGGCGCCCACCTCTTCCGCGTTGATACGCAGGCCGTCATTCGCCTTGTCGCCGACTTCCCAGTGCTGTTCGTGCGTGGCTTTGACATAGGTGCCGATACCACCGAACCACAGGAGTTCTGTCTCGCTCTTGAGCAGGGCCTGGATCAGCTCGGTCGGGCTGACAGCGTCCTCGGTGAGACCGGTCAGTGCCTTGATTTCATGCGTGAGGGTGATCGTCTTGGAGTTGCGCGGGAAAATGCCGCCGCCCTTGGAGATCAGGCTCTGGTCATAATCCTGCCAGGAGGAACGCCCGAGCTTGAACAGGCGGTCGCGCTCTTCCCAGAGCTTTTCCGGGTCCTGTGGATCCGGGTCGATGAAGATATCGCGATGGTCGAAGGCAGCGACAAGCTTGATCTGTTTGGACAGCAGCATGCCATTGCCGAACACGTCACCGGACATGTCGCCAACGCCCACAACCGTGAAGGGCTCGTTCTGGATATCCTTGCCCAGTTCGCGGAAGTGACGCTTGACGGATTCCCAGGCGCCGCGCGCGGTAATACCCATCTTCTTGTGGTCGTAACCGGCAGAGCCACCCGACGCAAAAGCATCACCAAGCCAGAAGTCGAGCTCATTCTCCGCCATGCCATTGGCTGTATCGGAGAAGGTCGCCGTACCCTTGTCGGCGGCAACAACCAGATAGGGGTCTTCATCATCCCAGCACACGGAGCGATCCGGGCGGATGACAGCGTCCTCGACAATATTGTCGGTGATATCGAGCAAGCCGCGGATGAAGGTCTTGTAGGCTTCACGACCCGCTTCGAACACTTCGTCACGCGAACCATTGCGCGGCAGGGTTTTCGGGTAGAAACCACCCTTGGAACCGACCGGTACGATGACGGCGTTCTTGACCTGCTGGGCCTTTACCAGGCCAAGCACTTCTGTGCGGAAATCATCGCGGCGATCCGACCAGCGCAGGCCGCCACGGGCAACCGGGCCGAAGCGCAGATGCACGCCTTCCACATCCGGAGCCCATACGAAGATCTCGCGGTAGGGTTTGGGCAGGGGCAGCTCTTCCAGCAATTCGCTGGCGATCTTGATGGAAATGCGCGGTTTGGGATTTCCGTTCTCGTCACGCTGGAAGAAGTTTGTGCGCAGCGTGGCTTCAATAAGGTGGAAGATCCGGCGCAGGGCGCGGTCATGATCGAGGCTGGCAACAGCATCGAGCTGCTCACGCAGGGACTGGGAAACCTCCCAGACCGCGTCGCCCCGTGCCTTCATGTCACCGTCAAATTCCGGATCGAACTTCACGCGTGCCAGCTCGAGCAGGCCCTTGGCAATGCCCGGATTGGCGGCCAGCGCCTCTTCCTGGATGCTCTGCGAGGGGTCGAGGCCCGTCTGCTGGCGATAGCGCGCACAGGTGCGCAGGAAGGCAGCCTCCCGCCAGGTCACACCGATCTCGACGATCAGGCGATTAAAACCGTCATCCTCGGCCCGGCCCTCGGCCATGGCCAGGAGGGCGTCTTCCAGCTCGCCGGCAAATTCCTCGAGGGAACGGCCTTTGAGTGCATCAGATTTCATTTCGAAATCATGCACATAGGCACGATCCAATGCCTGGCCTTCCTCTGCACGGCGATCCACCGGGAAACCGGTTTCCTGAACCACGACAAGACCGAGATTTTCCAGTACCGGCATGACACGCGACAGCGAGACAGGCTTCTGGATACGGTAGATCTTGAGGCGCAGCTCGTTATCCGCATCATCAGGTTCGGTATAGACACGCACGGCAACCTGCTGCGGATCGGTCAGAGACTCGATCTTGATGACGTCCTTGAGAGCCTCTTCCGGATCATAGAGTTCGCGATAACCAGCCTTGAAGGCGCCCTCATAGGCGGGCATGCGCAGACGGACCCTGTCCGTGGCAGTGCGGCGAACATGGGTCTCGAAATCATCTTCCCAGGTACGGGCAAGCAGCGCGACACGGCGTTCCAGCTCATCAACATCCGGCTCCGGATGATCAAACGGGTTGAGACCAATGATGTAGTGAACCCGCGCCAGCGGGCTGTCTCCGAATTGCGGATAATAGGCCGAGAGACGTCCACCAAAGGAGTCGCGGATCAGCTCACCAGCCTGTTCGCGGACCTTGGAATTATAACGATCCCGCGGAACATAGAGCAGGGCCGAGACAAACCGGTCGAACTGGTCGCGGCGGATGAATAACTTGGTGCGCGGGCGGTCATTGAGGTGAAGAATGCCGAGGCTGATTTCCAGAAGGTCATTCTCATCCGTCTGGAACAGCTCGTCGCGCGGATAGTTCTCGACGGTATTGCGAAGCTTTTTGGCATTGTGCGTGCCCGGTGTCTTGCCGGCGCGCTCCAATACTCGGCGGACCTTGCGGCGGATCAGCGGGACATCGCTGGCGCTCTGGTCATAGGCTTCAGCCGTGAACAGGCCAACAAAACGTGCCTCACCGATAACCGCACCGTCCTCGCGATATCGTTTGACACCGATGTAATCCATGTAGACCCGACGGTGCACGCGGCTCTTCATATTCGCCTTGGCGACAATAATCGGCGTCGGTTCGCGCAGGAAAGTCTCGATGGCCGGAGTCAGTACCGCTGGCTCGGAGCCCTTGCGTAGAACATGCCGATCCGGGTCGCGCAACACGCCACGGCCTGTATCGGCACGCACCCGCGGCACACGATTGGCCATTGCGCCGTCTTCCTCGACCTCGAAGTCGTAAACACGGCATCCCAGGAAAGCGAAATGGTCGTCTCGGATCCAGCGCAGGAATTGCAGTGCTTCAGCCATCTCTTCTGGAGATGCATGGCTCTTGGCGGCTTCCAGGTGCGCGATGGCCTCGTCCATCTGCGCGCGCATGTCAGCCCAGTCCTCAACAGCGACACGCACATCATCCAGCGTGCCGGTGACACCATCAATCAGGCTCTGTTGGGAGAGTTCGTCGAGCGGCGGCAGGTGGACCTGGATCATGGATTCCGGCAACACGCGGCCGCCTGCATCCACACGCTCGCCCTTGGTGCCGCGGCGGGCCTGAACGATGGGATGGAACATGGCAATGATATCGTGACCCTGGGCCCCGATCTCCGCCATGACTGAGTCGACGATAAACGGCCGATCACGTCCGATTATTTCCAGGATGCTGCGCGGCATATCCGAGCCGTCGGCGCGTTGGGCCGGACGCATGCGGATCAGGATTTCATCTCCCGGGCGCTCGCCTCCAAACGACCAGAATTCCAGGCTCATCTTGGCCAGGTCATCCGCCGAAACACGCTCCAGATCCTCGGAGAGTGCGTCATCAAATATCTGAGAAAAGAAGGAGTTCCCGAGATCACCGCATTCTTTTCCGAATGCGTCCTGCCAACGCTTGCGCGCGGCCTCCATGAACTCGGCGCGCGTATAGGCGTGCGCTACTCCGACGACCGCCCCCATGGTGCAGATCTCCCTGACTGGTATATTTTCCCGGGAGCCTAGACCTGTTTGCGCCGGGCGCAAGCCAAACCCACCGCATATGCTGCAAACCGGAATTCGGAATATGCAGGCGGTACGGCATGTTAGCGCTCACGCTGGGTGTCTTGATCTGGATCAAAAGAGACGACGGCACCGCCGAGTAGGGACAGGGGAACCCGGCGGCGCCTTCAGACCTCAATCGGCAGGCTGGGGGGACGCACGTTCGAGGCCTGATCGTCTCAACAGTTCCGGGCTCTGGGGGGAGATCCCGAAACCGTGTTACGTCAACTTATGTAGAGACCGTTTGTCTGATTCCAAGAGGCAGCGGCGTTAGATGCCGTCAAAATCAGACCTGCAATCGCAACAGAGATAAAACGCGCCATATCGTGACCCTCGCTTTCTGTGAGCGGCGGGCGCTTCAGCCGTCGCTGAACGCCATATGGGTATCGTCTCGCGGATTTGTAGGGCGCACGCCTTCACAGGTTTGTGAGAGCTGAGAATGCGCAGCGCCAGAGGCGAACCGCGATCACGGTTACGCGCGTCTTGGCGCCCACGCGCACGAATTTCCACGATGCCAATGCCGAACATGCGCACAAAGCCTGGTCAGCAGATATTGGCTTCGGATCATGACAAAAGCTGATTGGCTCGCTAACCATCACCCGGTGACAATTCCTGGCAATCTGCCCTTGCGTGCAGGGAAATCACTGCGCAGCCGGACGAATTTAATAATACCGGCGCACGACTTCAATCGTGTCGGCCCGCCCGCAATCTCCGATTTTCTCAACAGGGGCAGCACAACCCGCACTTTGGGTTGTGTGACAAAACTCCCTAAACTTCAGGAAACCACATAATCTAAAACTATCGCCAGATCAGGTGTTTGGTGTTCTTCGAAATATGGACATGGAGGCGAATTTTGCGTTTCGCCAACGTGTTAGACGGCAAGATTACAGAAATACTGTTAGGCGTGACTGGAAACCAGGTCGATACAGTCCGGGAGGGCATCCCCGGATTTTCTGTAAACAGATCGGATCAAGCTGAGAAGTGACTGGATCGTTCAAGAATTCATACCTAAGAACAATCCCTGATACTGTGATGATTTCTGCCCTCCATGTTCGAATTGCGACATATTGAAATATAGCCACAGACTATGAGGACAAAATGAGTGCGAGAGGCCCGACGAGTATTGACCAGCATGTAGGCGCACGCCTACGTCTGCGCCGAAGTCTCCTGGATATGAGCCAGTCCGAGCTCGGCGAAAAACTCGGCGTAACCTTCCAACAGGTCCAGAAGTACGAGCGCGGCACCAATCGTATTGGCGCCAGCCGACTCTTCCACGTGGCCAAGGTCATGGAAGTCCCGGTTGCCTATTTCTTTGAAGGTCTGGACGAGAGCGGCAGCTCGGAGCTCAAGGGTGAGGACTCCGACACGCTGTATGATTTCATTGCCAGCCCGGATGGCCTGGCCCTGGCATCAGCCTTTTCCGGCATCAAGGACCAGACGGTTCGCCGACGTGTGATTGATCTACTGCGCTCCCTTTCGGAATAAGCGCACGGACATCCAGATGAATTGAAGCCGAACGGGTTTGCCTCCGTTCGGCTTTTTTTCTGCCCCTGAATTTCCTTCGCAAAGCCCCAGCTCCGTCGCACACCGCTGGCATCCTGACACTGATAGAACCCGGCAACAGGAGAGCGACATGCGCAAGACCAGCGAAAACTCGACCGAGCGTGACACGAGCTACAGCTCGATGGAACTCCTGCACGGCACACTTCGCGCCAAGACGGTCGCACGCGAGCGCAAGCCGGTACATGCCAATGACATGTTGAAGACGATATTCCGGAAACTCTGAGAAGAGAGAATGGAGCGGGCGATGAGATTCGAACTCACGACATTCACCTTGGCAAGGTGACGCTCTACCCCTGAGCTACGCCCGCTCAATGTTTGCAAGGCCGTGGCCCCGCTGGGGAGCGGGGTATATCGCGCAAACGGAAAAGGAATGCAAGCCCCACAAGCGGTTCACATGCAGCGGTCTTGAAATGCCCTTGGAGGCAGGCTTCAAAAGGCTCATGCACAAGAGCCGCAACGACCTGTTCGACTTCTTCGACGACCATGGGATTTCGCATTCCACGGTGGAGCATGAGCCCGTTTTTACCGTCGAGGAGGGTCAGCATATCAAGGCCTCCATGCCGGGAGGACACACCAAGAATCTCTTCCTCAAGGACAAGAAGGGGCAGATCGTTTTGATCTCGGCACTGGGCGAGACGACGATCCGCATCAACAAGCTCCACCGTCATCTGGGCACCCAACGGCTGTCCTTCGGCAAGGAAGACCTGCTCTTCGAGACACTCGGCGTGCGCCCAGGTTCGGTAACGGCCTTCGCACTCATCAATGATGTAGACACACGCGTCCGCATGGTTCTGGACAAGGCCCTGTTCGAGCATGAGATCGTCAATTTCCATCCCCTGCTTAACGACGCCACCACAGCAATCGCCAGCGAGGATTTGCTCAAATTCGTCCGTGCGACGGGTCACGAGCCGGTGATTTTCGATTTCTCCGAGCTTGAAACAGCACCGCCCGACACAGTTTGAGAACTTGCACTCCCCGTCCTTTGCCGCCACTTAGGGGATGAAAGATACAAGGCAGAACCATGACCACGCTGAATGATCCCAACACCGCCGCCAGCGATGACCTGGTAAAGGACTCCACTGACCAGACTTTCATGGCTGACGTCGTGGAACCGTCCAAGGACGTCCCGGTTCTAGTCGATTTCTGGGCGCCCTGGTGCGGTCCCTGTCGTCAGCTTGGCCCCATGATCGAACATGTGGTTCGTGAAGCCGAAGGCACGGTCAAACTGGTCAAGATCAATATCGACGAAAACCCGGGCATCGCACAGCAATTGCGGGTGCAATCCATCCCGGCCGTGTTCGCGTTCAAGAATGGCCAGCCGGTTGATGGTTTCATGGGCGCTCTGCCGGAAAGCCAGATCCGCGATTTCATCCGTCGTATCTCGGGTAATGGCCCGAGCCCGGAAGAGCTTCAGGCCTATGTCGAACAGGGAATGCAGGCCCTGCAGGCCAACGATCTTCAGAGCGCATCGCAAGCCTTCGCGGCCGTGCTGCAGAATGACCAGAAACACGTCGCAGCCCTCGCAGGCCTCGCGCGTGTCTGGATCCAGAGCGGTGATATCGAGAAGGCCCGCCAGATCCTGGAACAGGTTCCGGAAGCAGAGCGCTCCCACCCGGCCGTGGAAGGTGCCCAGTCCGCCATCGACCTAGCCTCCGGCGCCCCGAGCGATGACGCCGAAACTGCCGTTCTGCGTCAGAAAGTCGCCGCCAATGCCAGTGATCTACAGGCGCGTTATGATCTCGCCGAAGCCCTGATCGCGGCCGGTGACCAGTCGGGCGCCGTTGACCAGCTGATCGCCATTACCGCGCTGGACCGCGAATGGAATGAACAGGCTGCACGTACTCTCCTGCTCAAGGTCTTCGAAGCCGAAGGACCGATGAGCGAAGTCACCCGCGACGGCCGCCGCCGCCTCTCCTCAATCCTCTTCTCATAAGGACAAGAAGATGAGCGAAACTCCGCAACACGTCGTTGATCCGAAACTGCTGGAAATCCTGGTCTGCCCGGTTACTCGCAGCACGCTGTCCTATGACAAGGATGCCCAGGAACTGATTTCCGAGAGCGCGGGACTGGCCTATCCGATCCGCGACGGCATTCCGATCATGCTTCCCGACGAAGCCCGCCAGATCGAGGACTGACATGCGCCCCTGGCCCACCGAGCTCCGCTTTAGCAAAAGCGACAAGGCGTTGATTGCGCGTTTCGACAATGAGGCGGAATTCTCCATTCCCTTCGAGACCCTGCGTGTGGAAAGCCCCAGCGCAGAGGTGCAGGGCCACAGCCCAGACCAGAAAGTTACGGTTACTGGCAAGGAAAACGTCCTCGTCACAGGTGCCGAGCCTGTCGGGCGTTACGCTGTGCGGCTGATCTTCGATGACGGCCATGATAGTGGTCTGTTCACCTGGGACTATCTCTACGCGCTGGGAGAGGCGTCCCGCTGATTACAGGGGACGTAAATGCTGGCCACTTTTCTTGCAGCTCTGGTGCTGACAACAACAGGTCCGGATGATTTCACGACCGGACCGCAGATCACCGATTTCGGACCGAATGCGTTAGTCGACGCCGAGATGGTGATCCCGGAAGGCTTCATCTTCCGTCACAGTTTCGACTTTGCTGCCGAGGCCGACGCGGGCGAGCTGAACCGCAATCTGGTCAGCGCGGCGCGCTTTCTCAACATGCATGTCCGTGCCGGAGTTCCGGTTGAAAACCTCAACCTGGCCATCGTGGTCCATGGTGTCGGCGTGCATGATGTCGCCGATGCCACCATCTATGCTGGGCGCCATGAAGGCGCGGCAAACGCTAATGCAGCCTTGATCGCACAACTCGTTGAACATGGTGTGCGTATCTATGTCTGTGGGCAGAGCGCCGCCTATTACGATGTTGCGACGGCCAATCTTCTTCCGGGCGTTGAAATGGCACTGTCTGCCATGACAGCCCATGCCGTGCTGCAGGCAGAGGGCTATACGCTCAACCCGTTCTAGGCTGCGGTCAGCTTTTCGCCCTTGAGCAGACGAGGCGGATCACCCGTCTCGCCGCCGGCCTGGCGCATAAAGAACCGACGCGCCGGCGGAATCGCATTGACGATCGACAGGCCGAGCCCGCGAATGTGACGTATCGGCTCAATGTCATTGGAGAAGAGGCGCGTGAAGATGTCGGTACCGACCGCCAGTGTGGCGCTGTCGAATTTCCGCCAGTCCTCATATCTTCGCAGGGTCGTCAGGGCACCCAGATCATGACCGGTGCGTTTGGCCTCGCCACACACTTCCGCCAGAGCGGCCGCATCGCGAAGACCAAGATTGAAACCCTGACCCGCGATCGGGTGGATACCGCGGGCAGCGTCACCAACAAAGGCGAGGCGCGGCTGACAGAAATGCTCTGAATAACGCAGGCCCAGCGGATAGACCCAGCGCGGCCCCACAGGGCGAACCTTGCCGAGAAAATCACCGAACCGGTTTTCCAGCTCGTATTGGAAAACCTCGTCCGATGCATTCTTCAGCGCTGCGGCTGCCTTGTCGCCCTCGGTCCAGACGAGCGAAGAGCGGTTGTCAGGAAGTGGCAGGATGGCGAATGGCCCAGCCGGCATAAAGTATTCATAGGCCACACCATTGTGTGGTTCCTCATGCTGCACCGTGGCGACCACACCGTTCTGACCGTAATTCCAGCCATAGGATCGAACCCCGCTCTGTGCCTTGCGGCGGGAGAACTTGCCATCACAGGCAACGATCAGCGACGCGGACAGCTTACGCCCGTCATCCAGGGTAACTTCGCCGTGGTCACCAAAAATCTCGTGGTTGATAACCTTGGCCGGTGAGATGGCCACAATCCGGTCACGGTTCTTGAGCACCTTGACCAGAGCGTGCCGGGTATGCCGGTTCTCGGCCATCCAGCCCAGGGGCTCACCATCGGGTCCGTCACTGATTTCGCGCCTGTCGAAATGCAGGGAGTGTCGACCCGGACCGCCAGGCTTGGTGCCGCCATAGGGTCGGCCATCACAGACCAGAATATGTTCAATGCGTTGCGTGTGGGGGTGGAGATGTTCAGCGACGCCGAGTGCCTCAAACATGCGCCAGGACGTGTAGGCCAACGCCGAGGAGCGACCGTCAAACGTCGGCGCCAGCTGGTCCTCGACCGGCAATGCGTCCACCACGGCAACCGACAGTCCCGCCTGGTCCATCGCCAGGGCCAGTGTCAGACCGGCCAGACCACCGCCGACAATGACCACATCACCTTCAAAGAAATATTCCTGCGTCATGAACGGGAGCATAGGCGGATTGACGCCTGTGAAAAGCGGACACAGCGCCGCGGCCTGCTTTATCTTCTGTTAACGCCCCGGGAACCCTTACAGGGCTAAATGATCCGCATGTCCAAGCGTACCCAGCCAACTGACGAACCTGTCGCCAAACAACCGCCGCTCTGGCGGCTACGTGCGCGCGACGTGATTTTTGGCAGCATCATGCTGGTCGGCGGGCTGTTTTTGCTCGTCTCCCTGCTGACCTACAACCCGCTCGACCCGAGCTGGAATGTCGCGTCTGCCAATGAAGTCAGGAACTTCATGGGAAGCTTCGGCGCCGGTCTGGCGGATCTCTCCCTGCAGCTCGTTGGGTGGTCGGCCGGCTTCCCGGCGATCGCCTGCATCCTCTGGGGCGGGATCATGATCTGGCGCATGCCGCGCCATCGCTCCCATTCCATGGCTCCCTCACGCTGGTTCTTTGCCATCATCGGCACGTTGGGACTGGGCATGTGCCTGAGCGCGCTCCCTATTCCCGCGACCTGGCCCTTCCCGACCGGTCTGGGCGGTTCGCTCGGTGACCTGATGGCCGGGTTCGTGGCCCAAGGCCCACAAGCGCTTGATCTACCGTCCGCTGACATTATTTCGGCGGGCGTCGGATTCCTGATCGCGATATTGGGCGTGTTCATGACGTTTGGCCTGCGCTCCGGCGACATTGCTTCGGCGGCCGATGTCGCCAGTCTGGCCTGGGCGACCGTGCGTGTATGGATCGACGCCCTGCGTGGCATTGGCCCATCAATCAGCCGTCTGTTTGGCGGTGACGCAGACACCGAGCCGACGGTAGAACGCCGCGAGCCATCGCGCGAGGACCCTCCGCTGCGCAAGGCCATGCGCGCCGCTGCCAAAGCGGATGACGAGCCCGAGATCGACGATATCTCCGAACCGGTTCCCGGCGGTATCGCATCCACGGTGAAAGTCGCAGCGACAAAGAAAGCCAAGGCCTCCGGCCGGGATGTCCGTGAAGCTCAGGGTGCCTTGCCCTTTGCCAAGACCAAGGGCTTCAAGCTTCCGCGCCTGGATCTTCTGGCCAAACCCGCCATTCGCAATGATGCGGTCGATGAGGCCGCGCTGCGCCAGAATGCCGAGCTCTTGCAAGGTGTCCTGTCCGATTTCGGTGTGAAGGGCGAGATCGTCCAGGTTCGACCGGGCCCGGTTGTAACGCTCTATGAATTCGAGCCGGCGCCGGGTGTGAAATCCTCACGCGTGATCAATCTGGCAGACGATATCGCTCGTTCGATGAGTACCACCGCAGCCCGTGTTGCCGTGGTTCCCGGCCGCAATGCCATCGGTATCGAACTTCCCAACGCCCAGCGGGAAACCGTCTTTCTGCGCGCCTTGCTCAATGCCAAGGCCTTTGAGGACGCCAAGGCCGAGCTGCCCATGGCACTGGGTGAAACCATTGGCGGCGAACCCTTCGTCGCCGACCTGGCGCGCATGCCACACCTGCTGATTGCCGGTACGACGGGCTCGGGTAAGTCGGTGGGTATCAATGCCATGATCCTCTCACTGCTCTACCGCCTGCCGCCGGAAGAGTGCCGGATGATCATGATCGATCCGAAAATGCTGGAACTCTCGGTCTATGACGGCATTCCCCACCTGCTGACACCGGTCGTCACGGATCCGAAAAAGGCTGTGGTCGCCCTGAAATGGGCCGTGCGCGAAATGGAAAGCCGCTATCTGCGCATGTCCAAGATCGGCGTGCGGAATGTCTCCGGCTTCAATGAGCGTGTCGTCGAAGCGATGGAGAAGGGCGAAGACCTCTCCCGGACCGTCCAGACCGGCTATGACAAGGAAACCGGTGAACCCATCTTCGAGACCGAGACGATCGAGACCGAGAAAATGCCCTATATCGTCGTCATCATCGACGAGATGGCGGATCTGATGATGGTCGCCGGCAAGGAGATCGAAGCCGCCGTCCAGCGTCTGGCCCAGATGGCCCGAGCCGCCGGCATTCACCTTGTCACAGCGACCCAGCGCCCGTCCGTGGACGTCATTACCGGTACGATCAAGGCCAACTTCCCGACCCGGATCTCCTATTCGGTGACGTCCAAGATCGACAGTCGGACGATCCTGGGCGAACAGGGTGCCGAACAGCTGCTGGGCATGGGTGACCTACTGTACATGGCATCCGGTGGCCGTTTGCGCCGCCTGCACGGCCCGTTCGTTTCCGACCGGGAGGTCGAGGACATTGCCAGCTTCCTGAAAAAACAGGCTGCTCCAGAATATCTCGACGCGATCACTGCCGGTGGCGAGGAAGACGAGGACGGCATTCCGGGCATGGAAGGCGAGGGCAGCGGCGATGCACTGTTCGACCAGGCCGTCGCTCTTGTAGCCAAGGACCGCAAGGCCTCGACCAGCTATATCCAGCGCCGCCTGCAGATCGGCTATAACCGCGCCGCCACGCTGATCGAACGCATGGAAGAAGAAGGCATGATCGGCCCGGGTGACCATGCCGGCCGTCGTGAGATCTTTCTGCCGGAACACGGCGAAGGCTGACCTGAAACATCCGTAATCTCGCTGACGCTGTGTTGAATGGCCCCAGGGCCTTTGACCTGCTTGTCTCCTCGCGCGGCATTGTGAGGAATAGATGAAACTCGTATCCGGTATCCTTGTGGCCGCCGCGCTGAGCGCGCCCGCCTTTACCCAACCCACTGCCACTGAAATCTGGCGCACCGACAATGTCTCCCGCCCGGAGGCCGTGCATGTCCCGGCCAACAGCGACTGGGCCATAATCGGCAACCAGGGCCCGGAGAATGCCGAACAGGGCGGCTATCTCTCCCGCCTGCACCTGGTGACGGGAGAGTTCCAGGAATACTGGGCGAGCGGCTATGAAGGCCCGCTGGGCATTATCAGTTCCGCGGATCGTGTCTATTTCAGCGACCAGGGTCAGCGCGTCATCATCCTCGACCGCCAGACCGGCCGTGAGATCGAACGCCTTGAAGCACCTGAAGACGCAGCGTTGTTCAATGATCTCGCCATCGACGGTGAAGGTGCCCTGTGGGCAACGGATACGCGCGTCGGCGCGCTGTTCCGCCATCATGACGGCGTCTGGAGCCAGGTTGCTGCCGGAGAGGCCTTCACCGGGGCAAACGGTATCGAGTTTGTTGATGGCTGGATCTATGTCGTGTGTTCGAGCGGCGTTGGAAATCTGGTCCGCGTCGACCCGGAAACATACGACTATGAGGTGATTTTCGAGGGCGAGGGCTCGCTGGACGGTGTCGTGACCGATGGACGGGGCGGGCTGATCCTCAGTGACCTGAATGGTCGTCTTCTACACTGGAATGAGCAGCTGGGCCTGACTGTGCTGGATGATTTTGCCGACGAGGAGATCATGCTGAACTCCAGTGGTGGAACGCCGGACGGGCGGTTCATCTTCTCGCCGCACTGGCGTCAGTCGCAACTGTCCTTGCACGAAGTGAGCTATACCTCTCAGGCTGATTAAACTGCCGTGAAAATGAACGGACCGGTCTTGCTCGTGCCGCAATACCGGTCCAGCTTGTCGCCATGATTACGATGTTACTGTCAAGCCTGTTCCTTCAGGCCGCCGACCCCGCACAGACCACGCCGGAGCAATCGACAGCCGAACCGGCTTCGGCTGAAACCACAGCTGCCGACACTTTCGATGCCGATGCCGCGATGGCCGGGATCAATGGCTATCTCAACTCCGTCGATACGATGCGGGCCCGCTTTACCCAGGTGTCTCCGCACGGCGCGCTGATCAGCGGACTGCTTTCCATGGACCGGCCCGGCCGGTTGCGCTTCGAATATGACGACCCCAGCCCGATCACGGTGATTGCCGACGGCACGACAGTGGCGATCGAGGATGCCGCCCTGGAGACCGTTGATCGCGCGCCTATCCGCTCCACACCGCTCTACTGGCTGCTGGCCGACGAGATCGATCTGGCTGCGGATGCAGAGATCATCGATATCGTGCGTGAGCTCGGCTTCATCTATGTCACCCTGCGCGATCCGAATGATGAAATGCAGGGTACGGTGCAATTCGTTTTTGAAGAGCCGACATACATTCTTCGTGAGTGGTTCGTCACCGACGCTCTGGGTCAGATGACGCGAGTTATCATTCAGGATCAAGAGGTTGATGTCGAATTGAGCCCCCGCCTCTTCGTCATCCCCGAACCCGATGATGGCCGTGATTCGCGTCGCGGGCGCCGATAGAGTTGATGTTTTTTTGCCACATGCAATTTCTTTATCATTTTTTATTTGCAGAAAGAGAGAAACTGTGGCGTTATTGTAACGCTGACTGACGGGCGTTATGGATCAGCGTCGTCCCCCCGCTAGCGGATCCGTCCCTCTCAGTTGCGCCGGTTTGATCCCCTCCCGGCGCTGCGCTGAAATTAACAGGCGCATGGCTTTAGCGCCCGGTCTCACCCCCCTCGAGACCGGGCGCTTTCTATTTGGGGTGACGATGAATTTCCCGGCTCCTTAGGCGCCCCGCCTGATGGTTCCGACGAAAAGCAACTCGTTATCCACTCCGGAATCGCCACCGAATTGTCAGTTTTCGAGTACCCAAGTATGCTCGCTAGAGAGGTGGTCTGGTTGATCACACTTATTGTCTGACGAAACGCGACGGTATGCGTGGTTACTTGTTCGAAGTCACAATCAATATCGAGGCAACAGTTGCTGCGTCAGAAGGTCTAACCGGAGACGTCGTGAGCAAGAGCGATGATTAGATATTCTTACTACGCGATTTTCTTCGGTGGACTTCTTTTAATCACCGAGCTTTCGAGAGCTGTGCCGGTACTCGTTGGTCAGTACCGCACAACAGACCTGCTTTATTTCTTCGTTCCAGCGATGATCCTGTTTCCCAATACCTATGCTTTGTGGCGATTCGAACGGTTCGGTATCAGGCAATTGATAATCGGTGCAGGCGCGTGGTTATCCGTGAGCACTTACCTCGTGGCAGCCAATCAGACCGTATATTTTGGGCCTCTCGTGGTCACGGCCTATCTCGCATTGACCGTGTGGACAATCAGGATGTTCCGACGATCTGGATTGCGTGGCCTACAAGTGTTCTTCCTACCGATCCTGTCAATCTGGCTGTTTCCTCCCCTCGTCTCGCTTGCCGTCCGAGGATCCAGCTCTCGAGACCAAGCAAAGTAAAAAAGCGACCGCGATGTAGGGTCCTACTGTTTCTATGGGCTGGTGGTGGAGGTGCTGGCCCGGCAAAAACGTCGGTGCCTGGAGCTAGGACTCGCCGTTTCGCCCTGTTGCGCCCGGCCGATCTCGCGCTAGATAGACGCCATGTATTTCGAAGACGACGAACCGGAAACGCCTGACGTCCCGCGCCTGCTGGAAGAAATTCCGCTGCTGTATCGGGTCAAGGCCTTTGCCGACAGTATGAACGCCAACACCTGGTTTTCCCGCCTGGGAGAGCCGCTGGACGCCCGCGAACAGGCCCTGTCCCGTTATTACCTGGATGGACTGGGCTTTCCCGAAGCCGAGCCGGCGCTGCTTTCGGACTGGGACGACGCTGCTATTGCCGCGGAAACGCTCGACCGCGATCCGATCAGCTGGGAAGCGGAGGAAATGCTGCGCACCGCTCTCGTGGCGCAAGCTCTTGAGCGCCTGGACGAGCAGGCGGTCTCCGCAGCCCTTGCCCTGATCGCCCAGCAAACCGGCGATACAGCCCGCGACGCGGTTGAGGATGCGGCTGCCATCTCCGACGTCACCGATATCGAGCTCGTCCACGCTGCCGCCGGGGCCCTGGCCCAGGCCGCCAATGGTGCCGCGCTTGTGGTCATGGCCGAGGCCGATGGCGAGGACGACCCGCATCCCTTCCTAGCTCGTTGGCGCCTGTTTGCCCGTGGTCGCTGGCCCGTTGGCCTGGCTGGCAATACCTACAACATCCTCTGATCATGGCCGTCCGAACCCGCCTCAAGGTCTGCTGCATCAAGAGCGTGGGCGAGGCGCGTATGGCTGTTGCCGCTGGCGCAGATATCCTCGGTCTGGTCGGCCCGATGCCCTCGGGCCCGGGCACGATCACCTATGCACAAGCGCGTAGCATCGCTGCCGAACTTCCCGACACGGTTGAGCCCTGGCTGCTGACCAGCGAAACCACGGCCACGACCCTCGCCGCTGCTGCCGAAGAGAGCGGTGTGAGCAATCTGCAGATTGTCCGGCATCTCGACCCGGACGAGCTCGAGCGCCTGCGATCGTCCCGGCCTGAGCTGAACCTGGTCCAGGTCATCCATGTCGAGGACGAGGGCGCTCTCGGACTTATCTCGCGTTATGAGCGTCACATCGACGCCTTCCTGCTGGACAGCGGGAAGCCGAGCGCGGCCATCGAAACATTGGGTGGCACCGGCGATGTGCACGACTGGTCGATCAGCGCTCGCTTCGTCGCCGCGACAAACAAGCCGGTCATGCTGGCCGGTGGCTTGAAGGCAGGCAATGTCCTGGACGCTGTCAGGAGGGTGCGCCCATACGGCGTTGATCTGTGCTCCAGCCTGCGCCAGGAAGATGCGCTGGACGCCGAATTACTGCAGGAATTTGTGCAAGCCCTTCGTCTTGCCGATCAGGAAAGAACATGACCGGATTTACCCTTGCTACCTGGAACATCAATTCTGTCCGTCTTCGTGCGCCGCTGGTCGCCGAGTGGGTGAAACAGGCCGATCCGGACGTGCTCTGCCTGCAGGAGATCAAGTGCCAGAACCACGAGTTTCCCGAAGAGGCTTTCCGCGAAATGGGCTTCTCTCATTTCCACGTACGCGGCCAGAAGGGCATGCATGGCGTGGCCATTGCCTCGAAATTCCCGCTGGAAGATATCGGCGATGAAGGCCTGTGCCCGCGCGAAGAAGCTCGTCACCAGCGTGTGATGGTCGAAGGCATCGAACTGCACAATTTCTATATCCCGGCCGGCGGAGACGAGCCGAACCCGGAGACCAATCCGCGGTTCGCCCACAAGATGGAATTCCTGGCGCGCCTGGAGACCTATTTCGGCGACCGCCATGCCGAAGACGCCCCGCTGGTCCTGGTCGGTGATTTCAATATTGCGCCCTATGAACACGATGTCTGGTCGCACAAGCAATTGCTGAAAGTCGTTTCCCACACACCGGTCGAGACCGAGGCGCTGGAGCGCATCCGCCAGGCAGGTGACTTCGCTGATATCGCCCGCGAACTCGTGCCGATGGACGAGAAGGTCTACACATGGTGGAGCTATCGCGCGCGGGACTGGCGCAAGGCCAATCGCGGTCGACGCCTTGATCACATCTGGGCCGCCCCCAGCGTAAAAGACCGCTCTGTCGCCGCCGGCCGGGACGGTTTCAAGGTATGGGAAGACCTGCGCGGGTACGAGAAACCATCTGATCACGCACCGGTTACGCTGCGCATCGAGGGCCGAGACTAGCTCGAGAGCCGGTAGCCACCGCTCTCTGTCACCAGAAGACGCGCATGGGACGTGTCCGGCTCGATTTTCTGGCGCAGGCGGTAGATATGGGTCTCCAGCGTGTGCGTGGTGACGGCTGGATTATATCCCCAGACCTCGTGCAACAGTTCGTCGCGCGGCACAGGCTTGCCGCCGGCACGATAGAGGTATTTGAGAATATTGGTCTCTTTCTCGGTGAGACGCACCTTGCGCTCATCCTCGGTGACCAGCAGCTTCATCGCCGGACGGAACTCATACGGCCCGATCTGGAAGACAGCATCCTCGCTCTGCTCGTGCGAACGCAGATGCGCGCGAACACGGGCCAGGAGAACGGAAAACTTGAACGGCTTGGTGACGTAGTCATTCGCACCGGATTCCAGACCCAGGATCTGGTCGGCATCAGTATCCTGACCCGTCAGCATGACGATCGGTGAGCTGACACCATTCTTGCGCATCAGGCGGCAAGCCTCGCGCCCGTCCATGTCCGGCAATTCCACGTCCAGCAGGATAAGATCAGCCCGCTCTTCTTTGGAGCGGCTGATGCCGCCACCGGCCGTATCGGCCTCGATTGTGCGGAATTCCTCGTGAAGGGCGAATTGATCGATCAGCGCCTCACGCAGATCATCATCGTCATCAATAATCAGGATGGTTTTTTGTGCGCTCATGTTTTGATCATGCCCATTTCGCGGAACAAGGCAAATCATCTGCCCGGCCTGTCCGCTTCAGCCTACCCTTCAAGCGAATGTGGAGCCATGAAAGCAAGTCTCTGATCCACAAGACCAATTAACCTGACTCACTGCGCTCGCGAAACCGCTCATTCTGCGCTAGCTATGTGGTCATGGACTGGAAAGTTTCAACTGACGGATGGATCACGGGCGCCGACATTCATGTGAGGGCGGCGTTAGGGCGATCCGGTGTGATCGCCGCAGACGACAAACGCGAAGGTGATGGCGCGACACCCACCGGCCGCTATCCGGTTCGCCGGGTTCTCTATCGTCCGGACCGCGGCGAGCCACCGGAAACCGCACTTCCGTGCCGCGCGCTTCGGGAAGATGATGGCTGGTGCGATGCGCCGCAGGACGCGGCCTATAACTGCCCGGTCCGCCTGCCGTTCATGGCCTCACACGAAAAGATGTGGCGAGAGGACGAGCTTTACGACATTGTCGTGGTGCTGGGGCACAATGATGATCCGCCGACCCCGGGTGCTGGATCGGCAATTTTCCTGCATTGCAAGCGCGGGGATTATCAGCCAACAGAAGGCTGTGTCGCCCTGGCGAATGCCGACGTCCGAAGCTTTCTGAGATTGGTCAGACCCGGCGATCACATTGTGATCGGCTAGTCGCGGCTGCCAAAAACAGCTGTGCCCACGCGGACCGAAGTTGCGCCCAACTGGATGGCCGTTTCATAGTCCGCGCTCATCCCCATGGAGAGCCTGGCCACATCATTCTCGCGCGCGAGCCTGGCCAGGAGCGCAAAATGCAGCCCGGCCGGCTCCTGCACCGGCGGAATACACATCAAGCCTTCGATCTCGAGACCCAGCTCCTCGCGACACAGAGCGAGAAAGGCCGGTAGATCTGCGGGAGCAATTCCCGATTTCTGCTCCTCCTCGCCGGTATTCACCTGGACATAGAGACGTGGCTGGCGATCCTGCTTGACCATCTCGCTGGCCAGAGCGCGTGCAAGCTTCTCCCGGTCAACACTCTCGATGACATCAAACAAGGCGACAGCGTCGGCAGCCTTGTTGGTCTGCAGCGGGCCAATCAGCCGAAGTTCCAGATCCGCATACTGATCCCGCCGAGCCTCCCAGTGCTGCTGCGCTTCCTGAACCCGGTTCTCGCCGAACACTCTCTGACCAGCGGCCAGGGCGGCATCGATGCGGGCTTCCGGCTGACGCTTGGAAACGGCGACCAGTTGTACACTGTCAGCAGGGCGACCAAACGCTTGCGCGGCCTTGCCGATGCGGTTCAGGATCAGGTCCCGGTTCGCGGAGATCTCGTTACTCATGCTCATACGCCCGCCATATGCGCTGGGAAGCCGATTGGCAATATCCGCGGAGCGCCTGTTTGCAAGGGTTGCCGGTGACCTGCCCCGGTTATGGGTGCTGACCGATCCAGCGCGACAGACCGATCCCCTGGATGTGTTTGAGCATGCGCCTCCCGGCAGCGGTTTCATCTACCGTCATTTCGGGGCAGAGGATCGCCTTGATGTCGCGACAGAATTGAGAGCGGCCTCGCTGAGAAGGGGGATCACCTTCCTGGTGTCGTCAGATCTAGACCTTGTGCGGACGGTCGGAGCAGACGGCGTGCACTGGCCCGAGCACATGCTGCCAGCTGCGTATTCGGCACGCGCGCGTGGCGCTGGCGAGATCTTCACCAGCTCCGCTCACAGTGAGGCCGCAATACATAGAGCATCGCGCGCGGGCATCGACGCCGCCCTGGTTTCCAGCGTCTTCCGCTCCAAAAGCCCCAGCGCCGGCCCACCGGTCACACCCGGGCGTGTCGCCCTTTTGGCGCGGCGCAGTCCGCTTCCGCTCATTGCGCTTGGCGGTGTGCACAAAAAAACCCTCGGGCGTCTAGCGAACCGAGGGTTGGCGGGGTGTGCGATGGTCGGCGGGATCAGAAACGTACGGACGACTCAAACTTGATCTCCGGCTCCGGCTCTTCATTCTCCTCGAGCATGAAGAGTTCATCCGTCGGCGAGGAAAAACGGAACTGGCCACCAAAGCGGAAACGATCATTGAGATCATAGGTAAAACGCGCACTGAAATCATCGGCATCCGTCGGACGACCCAGATCTTCACGAATACCCAGAGTAATACCGAGGCGGTCGTTCACGGACCAATCAATGGTCGGAACTTCTTCCAAGGCCTGCGGCAATCCGGCGTCCTGGTTCAGGGAGAAGGACTCATACCAAGGTGCATCGGATTCGATGCTGGTCTCTTCGGCAGCGTCCTGAGCATGCGCAGGTACGCAGACAGCAGCGAACAGCGCTATGGCGCCGGCTGCTTTCATGCAAAACCGCGATGTGACGTTCCCGATGAACATGGATTGCTCCCTCTCACGCATTCAACATAGCGGCAGCAAACACATTCACCCAAGTAGTTTTTGATGAACTTGCGGGAGTTTCCCTATTCGTGTTGCCGATTTGTCAATATCGCCAGCCGAGTTCTAGGAAAAATGTTGTGGAATCCTGCTCAATGTGACGCCGCCCCAGCGGAGAGATCATTGCTTCCCGACGCTCCGCATACTGCAGGCCGGCCCCGGCAAGCCAATGATCTCCAATCAGTTTTGAGCCGCCTATCTGGATCGAGCGACCGTCTGCATGCACGGTATTATCGCCAAAGTTCGACCATTCGAGTGTGTAAAGCCAGTCGCCGCTTTCGCGGGCGATTGACGCGGAAAGGGCCTCGTAGTCTCCGCCGGTTGCATTATTGCTCGACAGCCAGCGTACACCGCCGGACCAGGCGCCTCTCTGAACACGCACCCCGGCGTTGGTGACATCAAGATCCTCGAAAACCGGCACAGCAGAATTGGACTGCCCGGAGGCGTAACCCAGGGAAAAACTCAACTCTGTCTCACCACGGTGCAGCTCGTAGAAAAGCCCTGCCTCCACGATATTCTCGATATCTGCAGAGAGGACACCCGAAGCGCCGGGCGCATGGTCGCAATAGTCAACGCCGCATCCATTTGCCTCCGGCGTATAGGAAAGACTACCGCGGAAACTTCCGATCGAACGGGCCTGGCCCAGTGCAATCGAACGCAGAACGAGTTTCGGTGCCTGGCCGGAAGCATAATTATAGGTGCGTGAGCCTGAAAGACCGGTGATATCAACCCGGCCGTTATCAGCTCTTGAGAGCCGGAAGGCGGTCGGTGGTGCCACAGCATCGAGACGGGCCGCCCCGTCACCATATCCAAGACGCACCTCGCCATATCCCATATGGACATAGCCAAAGGCGTGGGTCAGCGCTCCGCGCAGGGGGTCGGATTGACCGCTGTGGGCCGCATAGAAGCCGGAAGTGACGCCGCGGAGCACATCCCCGGCTCCGTCACCAGCACAATCGGCTATGCCGTCAGGACAATTGCCCGCCGCCCCGCCCCAGCCAGCGCGCCCGGGGTCGCGCTCGGCCCGACCGGCCAGGACAAAGCCATAGCGACGCCCCTCCTGGGTGATATTCTCCCACTCAAAGCGCGCTTCCAGATCGGCAAACACATCGGATTTCTCGCCGTCATTGAGCGCAATCGTCAGACCCGCGTCGATCTGCAGGCTGCTCTGGGCGCTGGGAGTGTCTTGAGAAAAAGTCGGCGGAGCCGTGAGCATTACGGACCCAGCTGCGAAAAGATACGCGCTAAATGTCCTCAACATACTCACGGCCCCGCCGATCGGCCCCGTCCCCCCGGACGTCGCGCCTTTAAGGGAAATGAGCAGGCCCCTCCGGTCAAGTAGGTGATATCTCAAACAAACTGGTTCTTGGTGGTCTGTGATAGATTTGCCACGGTTCACCCGGGTGCCTTTCAGCGCTGGCCTAAGGGAAATGGCGTGTTATACAAAGCTTGAAAATGTGGGAAATCTTTGTTTCCCATTGCAACTCTGTTTTTCGCCGTCTTGTTTTGAAGGAGTCGCGGCTGATGTTTGACCGTCGGATTCTCGGTGCCGTTCTTGCCGCCTCGGTGCTCGTACTTCCCGCATGCGCTTCGCGTGGCAATGATGCCGCCTCCTCGGAGCAGTCTTCCGGCTTCCGTCTGCCGTCCATTCCCAATCCGCTGGGTGGTGGCAACGAGATCTCCGTAGAAGGCATCGGCGTCAACGGCTATCTCTGGCGCGCCAGCCTGGACACGATCAGCTTCATGCCACTGGCAGAGGTTGACCCCTTTGGCGGCGTCATCATCACGGATTGGTATGCCAACCCGCAGATGACAAATGAACGCTTCAAGCTGACCGTCTACATCCTCGATACACGTCTGCGCGCCGACGCGCTGGCTGTAAACGTCTTCCGCCAGGTTCGCGATGAAAACGGCGGCTGGATCGATGCTGTAGCCAGCACCGAAACCGCATATGAAATCGAAAACGCCATTCTGACCCGGGCGCGCCAGCTGCGTATCTCGCAACTGGAAGACTGACCCCGGTCCATCGGGAGCGCGACGAACGTCGCGTTGCACTAAATGAGCCGATACAATCCGAGCGAAGCCGAACCCAAGTGGCAATCGGCATGGGCGGAGCGTGACTCCTTTCGGGCCAGGACCGCTGACGAGGCGGGCGACGCACCCAAATACTATGTCCTTGAAATGTTTCCCTATCCATCGGGTCGCATTCACGTCGGACATTCCCGCAATTATGCGATGGGCGATGTTGTAGCGCGCTATAAACGTGCGCGCGGCTATAACGTCCTGCACCCGATGGGATGGGATGCTTTCGGTTTGCCCGCAGAAAATGCGGCGCGTGATCGCGGCGTACACCCGGGTGACTGGACCTATGACAATATCGACGCCATGCGCGGACAGCTGCAGCGTCTCGGCCTCGCTCTGGACTGGTCGCGTGAATTCGCGACCTGCGATCCAACCTATTATCGCCACCAGCAAGCGATTTTCCTGAAACTGTTTGAGCGCGGTCTGGTCCATCGCCAGACCGCAAAGGTCAACTGGGACCCGGTTGACCAGACAGTTCTGGCCAATGAACAGGTGATTGATGGACGTGGCTGGCGCTCTGGCGCGCTGGTTGTGCAGCGTGAGCTGGACCAGTGGTTCTTCAAGATCACCGACTACGCCGATGTACTAACAGATGGTCTGGAGGAGCTCGATCGCTGGCCTGACAAGGTCCGGACCATGCAGTCCAATTGGATTGGTCGTTCGCGCGGTGCGCAAGTTTCGTTCCCGCTCACGGATGAGGATATTGCCGAGGAATTCGGTGCCACGATCGACGTTTTCACCACACGCCCGGACACGTTGTTTGGTGCCAGTTTCCTGGCCCTCGCTCCGGACCACCCGATCGTCAAAAAACTTTCGGAAGACAATCCGGAACTTGATCGCTTCCGCCGCGAATGCGAGCGCATGGGTACGTCAGAAGAAGAGATCGAGAAAGCACCCAAAAAGGGGGTGGATCTTGGAATTACTGTCCGGCACCCCTTTGATCCGGAATGGGAATTGCCGGTCTGGACCGCGAATTTCGTACTCTCGACCTATGGCACGGGCGCCATATTCGGTTCTCCGGCCGGCGATCAGCGAGACCTGGATTTCGCCAATAAGTACGAGCTGCCGGTCAATCCTGTAGTTCTGCCACCGGAATCCGATGCAGCAACGCACACGATCACTGACGAGGCCTATACGGGTCCGGGTACGATCTATAACTCCAAATTCCTCGACGGGCTGAGCACGGTTGACGCAATCGAGCGCGCGATTGAAGAACTGGAAAAGCGCAAGCTGGGTGAGGGCGCTACGACCTATCGTCTGCGCGACTGGCTGGTGTCCCGTCAGCGTTACTGGGGATGTCCGATTCCGGTCATCCACTGTGACAGCTGTGGAACCCTTCCGGTTCCGGAAGACCAGCTCCCCGTGGAGCTGCCAAAGGATGTCACTTTTGATCATCCGAGCAATCCACTGGAACGTCACCCGACCTGGAAACACACCACCTGCCCCAAATGTGGTGGCGAGGCGCGCCGCGAGACCGACACGCTGGACACTTTTGTGTGTTCTTCCTGGTATTTCCTGCGCTTTACCTCCCCCTGGTCTGACACGGACCCCTTTGTCGCTGATGATGCCAATTACTGGATGCCAGTCGACCAGTATGTAGGCGGCATCGAACATGCCATCCTGCACCTGCTCTATGCGCGCTTCTTCTCGCGGGCCCTGAACAATGCCGGCTTGATGAACCTGCCCACGGGCGAGCCGTTTGCAGGCTTGTTCACCCAGGGCATGGTCACGCACGAGACCTACAGATCCGCCGATGGCCGTTGGCTGTTGCCGGAAGAGGTCGAGCGCAAAGACGAGAAATACGTCGAGATCAATGGCGGAGGCGCTGTCTCTGTCGGCGCCATCGAGAAAATGTCCAAGTCCAAGAAAAACGTCGTGGATCTGGATGCGTTCATCGCCGATTTCGGAGCCGATGCCGCGCGCTGGTTCGTGCTCTCGGATTCCCCGCCTGAACGTGATGTCGAATATACCGACAGCGGTGTCGAAGGCGTCTGGCGCTTTATCCAACGCCTCTGGTCCACCGTGGATGCCTTGCCAGAAGGTGCTCCCGGCCCGATGAGCGTGGCACAGCAAGCCAGTGGGCCTGCGCTTGATGCCAGAAAAGCGGCTCACAAGGCCGCCGCTTCCGTTACAGAGGCAATTGAGGGCTTCCGTTTCAATTCGGCCGTCGCGCAGATCCATGACCTCGTCAACACCTTGCGCAAGTGCAGCGCGGATGACGAAGCCTCTCTGGCGGCCCGTGCCGAAAGCCTGGGTATCCTGGCGCGTCTGATCGCGCCCTTCATCCCGCACCTCGCGGAAGAATGTTGGGCACGTCTGGGCGGTGAAGGCCTTGTCATCGACGCGGCCTGGCCGGAAGCCGATCCTGCCCTGCTGGTCGAGAACAGTGTGACCATGCCAATCCAGATCAATGGCAAGAAGCGCGGAGAACTGGAAATTGCCCGTGGCAGCGACCAGGACAGCGTAAAATCCGCCGCTTTGGCCAATGAAGGGGTAGCGCGCAGCCTGGAAGGGCTTACGGTACGCAAGGTCATCGTTGTACCTGACCGGATCGTCAATATCGTCGCAGGATAGTTCTCATGAGTGGTCGTCGTTTCGCTGCCGTCCTTGTTTTGAGCCTGACGCTTGGCCTCTCAGCCTGCGGGTTCACACCCATGTATGGAGCAGGCAGCGCAGCACGCGGCCTCGAAGACGTTCGGATCGAGACGGGCGAGGAACGTATCGACTTTCTGCTCCAGGAAGCGCTTCTCGATACCATGGGTGCGCGAGCGGCGACCGGACCGCTGACTCTACGCACACAAAGCACCACGAATGTTCTTGGACTCGGCATTGGCGCCGAAGCTATTGCTGTACGGTATGCTGTCCAGCTCAGGGTCTCCTACGAGGTCGTCAATTCTGGTAGCGGCAACGTCGTTTTCGCCGGCCAGGTCTCCACTGAAGCGTCCTACAATGCGTCCAACGAAGCCTACGCCACTCAGGCAGCGCGTTTGGACGCGGAGGAAAGGGCCGCAGGTGAAGTGGCTGAACGCATCACCATGCAACTTGCTCGCGCCGCAAGGAACAGTGAGCTTTGGTAAAGATCGCACCACGCGATGCTGATCGACAGGTCGCCCGACCTGACCCCTCTTATACGGCCTTCCTTGTTTTCGGACCGGACCGGGGTCTGGCGCATGAGCGTGCGGACGGGCTGACGAAAAACCTGCTCGAGGACCCGGACGATCCATTCGCCCTCACTCAATTGACAGAAGAAGACCTAAAGGCTGACCCCGCCAGTCTCGCTGATGCCATGGCCGCAATGTCACTGACGGGCGGTGCTCGTCTGGTGCGGGTCCGTCTCAGCGGTGAGACTGGCAGCGGCCCGGTTCTCGATGTGCTGGGCCAGATCGAAGCCGGGCAAGACTTCGAGGCTCGACTGGTCGTGGAATCCGGCGATCTAACCCCGCGGGGAAAGCTCCGCAAGGCGTTTGAACCAGCCAAACGGGCTGGGGCGATTGCCTGTTACGCCGACAATTCACAATCGCTGGGCGATCTCGCTGACGAAATGTTGCGTACGGAAGGTTTGAGCCTTGATACCGATGCAAGGGCCAGCTGGCTGCCCAAGCTAGAGGGCGACCGGGCAATGGCTCGAAATGAAATCGAGAAACTCATCCTCTACAAGGGTCTTCGCGACCAGCGCCAGGAAGGCGATGACCTGGTTCGCGCAGAAGATGTAGATGCTGTCGCCGCCGACCATGGCGATAGTGCGCTGGATGCAGTTATCGGACCGCTCTTTGACGGTGATCTCAATTCACTGGATTCAAGTTATGCGCGTGCGATGAGTGCTGGTGTCAGCCCGGTTGCGGTTTTGCGGGCGATACAGCGCCGTTTGGATCAATTTGGAATTGCGCACGCCAACGGCGGAAATGATGGCGCAATCGCGCGATCCGGAGCGCCACGGTTCGGTCCACAAGCTGCTCAATTTAAACGACAAATGGGTTTCTGGCAGGGGCGGAGGCTGGACGCCGCGCGGGAGCTGGCTTTCGACCTTGAACGTCAAATCAAGCGTTCTGGAAGCCCCTCAGAAGCCCTGACCGGGGATCTGGTGCTTCGACTGGCACGTGGCGCCGCGAGAGCGCGACGCTAAACCGATCCGCCACTCAACCGACGACACACATCATCCAGCTGTTCCAATGTCTGGTAGTGTACACGAATTTCACCGCCCTTGGCGCCGTGCCGAATGTCCACCGACAATCCAAGACGAGACATTATGTCGGCTTCAAGTGCGCGGGTGTCTGCGTCCTTATCCTCTCCCGCTCCGTTTGACTTGCCGCGAGACTTTTTCTCCGGCGCTGCGACGCCCTTTGCCAGGCGCTCTGCCTCACGCACAGACAAACCGCGAGCGATAATCTCGTCCGCCAGCTCTTGGGCATTGGGAGCCGTTGCGATCGCCCGGGCATGGCCAGCAGACAATTGACCGTCCGCCACATATTTCTGGATCCCGCCAGGCAGGTTCAACAGGCGCATCATGTTGGCGATATGCGATCGGCTCTTGGCCACGGCCTGCGCGACATCTTCCTGGGTATGACCGAAACGATCGATCAGCTGGCGATAGGATTGCGCTTCTTCAATCGGGTTGAGGTCTGCGCGCTGAACGTTTTCGACAATGCCGATTTCCAGCGTCTCACGGTCCGTCAACTCTCGAACGAGTGCCGGAATTTCATGCAGACGGGCACGCTGGGCGGCGCGCCAGCGACGTTCGCCTGCTACGATTTCATACCTCGTACCACCATCGACCGGGCGCACAAGAATAGGCTGGACCACTCCCTTTTCCGCAATGGACTCCGCCAGGGCAGCAAGTTCTGCCTCGACCATCGTCTTGCGGGGCTGATCCGGATTGGGCTGGATGAGATCGATGGAAATTTCGGTGACGCCGCGTGGGCGGTCCGACCCGGTCGTACCGGTTTCACTACTTTCAAAAGTCTCTTCCTGGGTCTCTCCGAGCAGAGCTGACAGACCGCGCCCGAGGCGCTTGTTCTTTTCGGCGGGACTCATGCGACTTCACTTTCCTGTTCAGATTTTCTCTTGCGCTCCTGGCGAACGACTTCCTTGGCCAGCGCGACATAAGCCTTGGAGCCCGCACAACTGAGATCGTAGAGCAAGACCGGTTTGCCCATGGACGGCGCTTCGGAGACACGGACATTGCGCGGTATCACGGTCTTGTAGACCTTGTCACCGAAATGCTCGCGTACATCTGCCGCGACCTCTGCAGAGAGATTGTTGCGGCTGTCATACATGGTCAGAACCAGGCCCTGGATATCCAGTTTGGCGTTCAGATGCCCGCGCACACGCTCGACCGTCTTGAGCAATTGGGTGAGGCCCTCAAGGGCAAAGAATTCACACTGGAGCGGCACCAGGATGGAATCCGAAGCTGTCAGGGCATTGACCGTGAGCACGTTCAGAGAAGGCGGACAATCAATCAGTATGTAGTCTATGCCGTCACGATGAGCATCTGCGGCATAATTCTCTATCGCGCGCTTCAACCGGTATGACCGACGATTGTCATTGGCCAGCTCCAGCTCGGCACCGGACAAAAGCACGTCAGATGGAACGATCTGAAGCCCGGGAACGACCGTCTTGGTGAGGGCGTTCTGGAGCGGTTCGTCGCCGACCAGGATATCAAAGGCTGTCACCTGTCTGTCAGCAGGCGGAACACCCAGTCCAGTCGAGGCATTTCCCTGGGGATCCAGGTCAATAATCACCACGCGTTGCTTGATTGCGGCGAGGGCCGTTCCGAGATTTATTGCGGTTGTGGTCTTGCCAACGCCGCCCTTCTGGTTGGCGACGGAAATCACGCGGGGAGCGCTGCTGCGCAGGTGATTATCTGACACGCTTGACCTCTTCTATCCGGAGGATCACCCCATCGCTGGTACGACTGGGTATGACTTCGACCTCGAATGTCCAGTTTTTCCGCGCCCCGGTCAATTCTTCCTCGAAGCGCCGACCCTTGAAAAAGAGCCCTACTGCCCCTTTTTTCAACAAGGGATGCGCGTATCCCAATAATTTATGAAGTGGGGCAAAGGCGCGCGCGGTAACAACATCAACCACAGTATCCGGGTCCAGCGCTTCCACTCGAATCGATCTCGCCTCGGCCGGGATGCCTGTTTCCGCGATGACCTTCTTGAGAAAAGCGACCTTTTTCCCCACGGAATCGATCATCAGAACCTGACCATCCAGGCTCTTGTCCTTGAGACCCAGAGCAAGCGCTATGCCCGGAAAACCTGCGCCTGCACCCAGGTCTGCAAAACGGCGCGAACCGTGCGGGATGTGATCCCAGAGCTGATAACTGTCCAGCGCATGACGCTCCCAGAAATCGGCCAGCGTTGAGCGACCCACGAGATTGGTGTGAGCATTCGTTTCTTCGAGAAGTCTATGCCAGGTCTCGAAACCCTCCAGTGTTTCACGTGAAACACCGGTGATCCTCGCAAACTCTTCACCAGTCATGCGCTGGCTGCCTTCTGCTGACGCTTGATATGAGCAAGGACTGCCGTAAGCGCACCCGGCGTCACGCCCTCGACACGCGCGGCCTGGCCGAGCGTCGATGGCCGCGTCGCCTTCAGCTTCTCCTTGGCCTCATTCGACAGACCACCAACAAGGTCATAATCGAAGGCAACCGGGATCTGCACCGCCTCATCCCGTCGGAAAGCCGTAATATCCGCCTGCTGCCGCTCCAGATAGCCGGCATAAAGCGCATCAATCTCGATCTGTTCGCGAATAGCCTTGTCCAGGGTGTCCAGCTGCGGCCAGATGGAAACAAGGTTTTCCCAGTGAATATCCGGGTAGGCAAGCAAGGCAAAAACGTCCCGACGTTTGCCATCCTGATTTACCGATAGACCGTGTTTCTTGGCTTCTTGCGGGGAGAGCTGCAGCGAGCGCGCCATCGTCCGAGCCGCCTCCAGAGCCCTCAACTTGTCCGCATAGGCTGTCTTGCGGACTTCCCCGGCAAAACCCCGATCGATAGCGATCTGCGTGAGGCGTTGATCGGCGTTATCAGAACGCAGCGTCAGCCGATACTCGGCACGCGAGGTGAACATGCGATACGGCTCGGATACGCCGCGCGTAACAAGATCGTCGATCATCACGCCAATATAGGCTTCAGACCGTGACAGGATGAAACGTTCGCGTCCGCTCGCGGCAAAGGCAGCATTCAGACCCGCCATCAGCCCCTGGGCCGCCGCTTCCTCATATCCGGTCGTGCCATTGATCTGTCCCGCCAGCCAAAGGCCGGGAACCTTGCGAACCTGGAGCGTTTCGTCGAGCTCGCGTGGATCCACATAATCATACTCGATGGCATAGCCGTATCGGATCACCTCGACATTCGCGAGACCCGGTATGGTCCGCAGAAAGGCATCCTGGACGTCCTCGGGCAGGGACGAAGAAATGCCGTTCGGATAGACGGTATCGTCATCCAGACCCTCCGGCTCCAGGAAGATCTGGTGATTGGTGCGATCAGCGAACCGGTGAACCTTGTCCTCGATGGACGGGCAATAACGTGGGCCACGCCCGGCAATCGCACCGCTATAGACCGCCGACTTGTCGATATTCTCCGAAATAATTGCGTGGGTTTCCTCAGTCGTTCGTGTCACAGCACAGCTGATCTGGGGCACTTCGATCCCATGCGTGAGGAAGGAAAAGGCAACTGGTTCTGCATCAGCCGGTTGTTGTTCCAGCGCGTCCCAGTCAATGGAGGACTTGCGCAGCCGGGCAGGCGTACCGGTTTTCAGGCGCCCCATCTCCAGCTTCAGGTCATAGAGGCGGTCCGACAATCCAATCGCAGGTGCCTCATCCACGCGGCCGGCGGGGATACGTTTTTCACCGATATGAATAAGTCCCTTGAGGAAAGTGCCGGTGGTCAGAACCACGGCCGGCGCCATGTATTCCTTGCCCGCCGAGTCGATCACGCCGGCGACATCACCATTCTCCAGGACCAGGTCCTCGACCGCTGCTGCCTGGATATCCAGCCCTTCAGTACCAGCCAACTCCATCTGCATGGCTTCACGGTAGAGTTTGCGATCAGATTGAGTGCGCGGGCCCCGAACGGCCGGCCCCTTCGAGCGGTTGAGCAGACGGAACTGGATCCCAGAAACATCAGCGATCCGTCCCATAATCCCGTCCAAGGCGTCGATCTCACGAACAAGATGTCCCTTGCCAAGACCACCGATGGCAGGATTGCAGGACATCTCGCCAATTGTTTCCAGCTTGTGGGTAAGCAGCAAGGTCCGGGCACCCGCACGCGCCGACGCCGCAGCAGCTTCACAGCCCGCATGCCCACCACCGATAATGATCACATCCCACGAAGTCATCGCCACGCAGCCTGTTCCGCCATGAAAGAAAGGGCGCACTACATAATGCGTCGGAGCGAGGGAGTCGAGCGGAGCAGGCGGTGTTTCACGTGAAACATCGCGATAGAGTTATTATTTCCCGATACAGAATTGCGAGAAGACACGATCGAGGATGTCCTCTACATCCACCCGGCCAGTAAGCGCCTCCGTGCAGCGAACAGCCAGACGAACATCTTCACCCGCCAGTTCCGGCGCTTCTGCCAGTTTGAGACGGGCCCGGATCAGGGAGTCCACGGCTTCCTCAACGGAGCGTCGATGTCGGACACGGGAAAGCGCTGGCATTTCTCGCGCCGAGAGGCGATCAACGACAATCTCTTCGATCCGCCTCTCCAGCTCGGACACACCATCACCGGACTTCGCACTCAGACCATAGCCGTCACGCTCGGCCTTCTTCTTCTCGACAAGGTCCATCTTGTTCAACACCAAAAGATCACCGTCCTGGAGCCTTTCCTGCAGGTCCAGCAATTCCTCGTCCGACCGGGCATCCGCAACGCCAATGCGCAAATCGGCTTCGACCGCACGATCGAGCGCGCGGCGAACACCTTCGGCCTCAACAGCATCCACCGCTTCACGCAGACCAGCCGTGTCGGAGATCACCACCGGGAAACCACCCATGACGATCCGAACCTCGACAATATCCCGTGTCGTGCCTGGAATGTCTGTGACAATCGCGGCATCGCGCCGCGCGAGCTTGTTGAGCAGAGACGACTTGCCGGCATTCGGGGCCCCGATCAGCGCAATCGAAAAACCGGTGCGTATCCGCTCACCCCGGCGACCGTCATCAAGATGCTCTCCCATGGAGGCGATCAATTCGGTCAAAGGCAGATGCGCCCGGTGGGAGAGGGCGTCCGGAACGTCTTCCTCATCCGGGAAGTCGATCTCGCCTTCGATTGAGGCAAGCACCGAAATCAGCTTGCTCCTCCAGCCTTCATAAAGCGCCTTGAGCGAACCGGACATCTGCGAGATCGCTTGGCGTCGCTGCGCCTCCGTCTCAGCATCAATGAGATCTGCAAGACCCTCTGCCTCGGTCAGATCAAGCCGGCCATGTTCAAACGCACGCCGAGTGAATTCTCCGGGCTGCGCCACCAGACAACCCAGCTCGTCCAGTGCCGAGAGCGTCGCCTCAACCACGGCCGGACCGCCGTGTACCTGCAATTCAGCCACATCCTCGCCAGTGAAGCTGGCAGGCTTTTCGAAATAGAGCACGAGCGCTTCATCAAATATTTCGCCTGCCTGGTTGGAGAGCTTTCGTACGCTGGCCTGACGCGGTTCGGGACGACGACCACGGGTCAGCTTGTCCAGCACCATGCCTACCCGATCACCGGACAGGCGTATCACCGCCACTCCGGACCGGCCGGGTGGAGTTGAAAGAGCGTAAATTGTTGTTTTCACAATGTTTCTACTTTGTGTTCGGGTCCACGCCCGTCTGGCGCATGAAAGACATGAACTGATCCGTCATCTGGCCACCGAATGTCGTCCACTGACGCATCAACGCCTCCGGTTCCATGGATTCCAGATTGGCTTCCATGCGTCGGACCATTTCCTCGGTCAGGCGTTCATTGAGATGGGTGACATCAGGCAGGCCCAAAAAGGTGCGCGCCTCCTCCGGTGAACACTCGATATTGATATTGACCTTCATGAGCACCTCGAAGACGTTTTCCTGCACCACATCAAAAGGAGGGTCGCATGCCGGGTCAAGATATCCTTGTCGACGAGCACACGCCCGAATTCACAGCCTATCTCGCTTTGCCAGCCAGTGGGAGCGGCCCCGGACTGATCGTGTTGCAGGAGATTTTCGGAGTGAACCCAGTGATGCGCGGAATCTGCGACCAGTTTGCGGCCGCCGGGTTTGTCACGCTTTGCCCGGACCTTTTCTGGCGTATCAAGCCGGGCATCTAGATCTCCGACAAGACAGATGATGAATTACAACAAGCCTTCAAGCTGTATAGCGAATACGACGTCGAGGCAGGGATGGCGGATATCCAGCGCGCCCTGGAGACGCTTCGCGACCGCCCTGAATGCACCGGTAGGGCCGGCGCGATTGGTTTCTGTCTCGGCGGATATCTGGCCTATCTCACCGCCTGCCGAACGAATTCACAGGCAAGCGTTGGATATTATGGCGTGGGATTCGAGAGCGCCCTGTCCGAGGCAGACGATCTGAGTCATCCGCTGATGTTGCACCTCGCCGAGAGAGACCAATTTGTGCCGCCCGCCGTACAGAGCGCGCTCCACAAGGCCTTCGATCATCGCGATGACATTACCGTGCACGACTATCCCGGCAAGGACCATGCTTTCGCACGAACTGGCGGGCGGCACTTTGATACCGACGCCGCAGCGCTGGCGAACTCACGCACGATCACCTTTCTGCGTGAACATCTGTCCTAGCGGTTGCAGATACGACAAATGTGTTAGAGTGGCCCTGCTCGGGCCAGGTACGGGAATGATCTGAAGGGACGTATCGTGGCGATTTTTGACTCAACACTTCAACCGCATCTGCCGCGTTTGCGGGCGGACCGCACCTTGGTGCTCACTACGGTCAGTATTTGGGTCATTCTTGTATTTCTGTTCTCGCTCTCGGCTTACATTGACCATGCCAGAGCCGGACGCAACATTGCCTTCCTGATCGTCCTGCGTAATTACGCGATAGGCTTTACGCCCTGGCTGTTCATGATGCCGGTGATCTTCCTTTACGGCGCTCGCGATGTGAACAAGGCGCTATTGCCAAGCGTGATAACCGCACTTGCCTCGGCGATGATCGCCTTGCCCGTTTCCGGTATCTTCAATGCTGTCGTTCTGGCGGCCATGCACGATACGACCCCGCTGCAAGTCATTCAGACGTTCCAGATGCGCGATTGGTTATGGGACGTGCTTTTGTTGATGTTCAACTATCTTGCTGGCCGCCTTATGCGGCCTCGCCCAGAGATCGCGCCCGAAGCACCGGAACAAGTACCCGCCATTGCCGTAAAATCCACAACCGGTGTCGAATTCATTCCGGTCAAACAAATCCAGGGCGCGACCGCACAGGGCAATTACATCGCACTCTTGATGGATGGGCGAGAAGTCTTGCACCGCGCCACTATGGCCAGCCTGTCAGAGAAACTCTCGGACGCAGGTTTTGTCCGCGTTCACCGCTCGCACCTGATCAATCCGAACCTGGTCACGGGTGCCAAGGCACGCGGCGACCGAATACGCGAAGTCCAGCTGAGTAATGGCAGCCGAATTCCAGTGTCCGATCGTTACATGGATGACGCTTACCGCGCGCTGTCCGGTCGGGTTCTTGACTAGTCAGCGCTCGCGATCTTCCAGCTGTCACGGGCCGTGATGCGCCGGAAATAGGCTCTCACGCTGTCCGGCGCATCGCCAAACTGGCGGATGATCTTGAGCAGGTAGAGCATATATCCCACCGAGATGTCGGCCGCCGTGAGACGATCCGCCACCAAATAGCTTCCCTTGCCGATACCGCTGTGCTCCAGCGCTTCCAGGTGTTTGTCGGTCTCTGACTTGGCCCAGGCCGCTATGCCGGCATTACGGTGCTCCTCAGGCAAGAGCGCCGTGTGGGCGAGCAACATTGTGACCGGCAAGGTCATCCCACCCTCTCCGAAATGCAGCCATTGCAGAAAACGGCCATAGTCTGTCTCGCCCGGACGGACCTCAAGTTCGCTCGGCCCGAAGGTCGCGAGGATGTATTGCATGATCGCGACACTCTCGAACATCGTGGTTTCCCCATGCTCCAGGGCCGGGATCTTGGCGAGCGGATGCAGCTCTCGATAGGCCGCGGTTTCTTCCGGTGTTGCTCGGTAGGGCGCCTGTTTCAGGGTGTAGGCGATGCCCATCTCTTCCAGCAGCCAGCGACAGCGAATAGACCGCGTGCGCGGCGCATGATGCAGAATGAGTTCCTTGCCTGTAGTATCGACCATGTGTCTCCCCTTTGTGTTTTCTGGAGATAGCAAACCCAATCCTGGCCGAATACAGAAGCAAAAAAAGCCGCATGGCGATCATGCGGCTCTTTTAGACATCATTGCAGACAATGATCAGGTGTTCATGGAGTCGAAGAATTCATCATTGGTCTTCGTCTGACGCAGCTTGTCGAGCAGGAATTCGATCGCGTCCTGGGCACCCATCGGATTGAGGATGCGGCGCAGGATGTACATCTTCTGCAGGTGGTTGCGATCGACCAGGAGTTCTTCCTTACGCGTGCCGGACTTGAGAATATCAATCGCCGGGAAGACGCGTTTGTCAGCCACCTTGCGATCCAGCACGACTTCGGAGTTACCCGTACCCTTGAATTCCTCAAAGATTACTTCATCCATCTTGGAGCCGGTTTCGATCAGCGCCGTCGCGATGATGGTCAGAGAACCACCATTCTCGATATTTCGAGCGGCACCGAAGAAGCGTTTCGGCCGCTGCAGCGCATTGGCATCCACACCACCGGTCAGGACCTTGCCCGAGCTTGGCACGACAGTGTTGTAGGCGCGGCCAAGGCGCGTAATGGAGTCCAGCAGGATGACCACATCGCGGCCATGCTCCACCAGACGCTTGGCTTTCTCGATCACCATTTCGGCCACCTGGACGTGGCGTGTCGCCGGTTCATCAAAGGTCGAGGAAATCACCTCGCCTTTAACCGTGCGCTGCATGTCGGTGACTTCCTCGGGGCGCTCGTCAATGAGCAGCACCATGAGATAGCTTTCCGGGTGATTGCTCTCGATCGCGTGTGCAATGTTCTGGAGCAGGACGGTCTTACCGGTGCGCGGCGGCGCCACGATCAGACCACGCTGGCCCTTACCGAGCGGCGCCACGATATCAATCACGCGACCGGAGCGATCCTTGACCGTCGGATCGACCGTTTCCATAACAAAGCGGCTATCGGGATAAAGCGGCGTCAGATTGTCGAAATGCACCTTGTGGCGCGCGCGTTCCGGTTCCTCGAAATTGATCGAGCTGACTTTGAGAAGGGCGAAATATCGTTCGCCGTCGCGCGGGCTGCGGATCTCGCCCACCACGGTGTCGCCCGTGCGCAGACCGAATTTCCGGATCTGGGTCGGTGAGACGTAGATATCGTCCGGTCCGGCGAGATAGTTCGATTCCGGAGAGCGGAGGAAGCCAAAGCCGTCCTGCAGAACTTCCAGAACCCCGCCGCCATGGATTTCCACCCCACATTCGGCCAGCGCCTTGAGGATCGCGAACATCATGCCCTGTTTTCGCAGGGATGATGCATTCTCGATCTCAAGCGCCTCGGCAAATTCGAGTAGCTCGGTCGGCTTCTTTTCCTTCAGATCCTGGAGCGTCATGCGTTCCAGGCCAGCAAGGGATTCAGGCAGAGCGGTTTCTTCGGTCATGATGGATCTTCACAGGGAAAGTCGAGGCCAGCTCCGGTCGGAGTTGGTGCAATCGAAGCAAGAAGGGTGCCGGAAACGCCTAAACACCCGAATTGGTCAGAAATTGACACTGGCATCTCGGATAGATGCCCAATCTGTCAATGAAAGAGAGGTCTCACATAGAGTTCAATTCTGCTTGCCACGCCTTGACTGCACGGTCAAGCATTGCCCGGTTGTGCTTGTGTCATTTCAACGCGACGACGGCGATCAACACGATCAGGATGGCGAGCACAAACGGGATCTCGTTCAGGATGCGATAGCGCTTATGTTCCCAGTCATTTGTGCCAGATTCGAACTTCTTGAACCGGTCCGCGAACACGTGGTGGATGCCCGTCATCGCTGAGATCAGCACAAATTTTGCGATCCAGGCCCAGTCGAGAAAAATCTCCCAACCGCCCGCGCGCTCGGCATTTGACCACACCAGAAGCAAACCAAAGATCCAGGTCGCGATCATGGCCGGATTCATGATCACCTTGAGCAGCCGGCGTTCCTGCAGGCGGGCAGTCTGGTCAAACTCGCCACCGGCTTCGGCTTGTGCATGATAGACATAGAGGCGCGGCAGATAGAGCAGACCCGCCATCCAGGCGATCACCGCCAGGATATGCAGGGCTCTCAGCCAGTCATACGCTGCAAGGATCATGCTTCCAGGCTTCCCGAAATCGCACATCGGCATTTGCCGAACCCGCGCGGACATATACGAGACCGCGTGTCCGGCGCCAAGCCGTAGGACTGGTTGAGACGCGTATCGACCATGTCAGCCAATGATTTGATGAAAGCTGGCTGGGTGCCCAGTGCCGGTACACGCAGATACATTGGAACGCCATGCTCTGATGCAAGCTCCGCATATTCCTCATCCAGCTCGACAAGGGTCTCGATATGTTCGGAGACAAAGGCGATTGGCGTCAAGACGATATTCTTGCACGCCTTGCCTGCACGCTCGATAGCATCATCGGTGGACGGTCCAATCCATTCCAACGGACCGACACGGCTTTGATAACAGATCTCGTGATCGGTGATCTCGGGCATTTTCTCGACCACCGCCGCCACCGTCTGCTCGACCTGCCATTGGTAGGGATCACCCTCGTCGACAATTTTCTTGGGCAGTCCATGCGCCGAGAACAGAACACGAGTGTTGGATAGATCATCGATGCCGGACAGCGTTTCCCGCAACAGCGCTACATGGGCGTCGACGAATGCCTCTTCTGTCGGATAGCAACAGATCGTTTCAGCTTCCAGGGGCGTGGCTGACGTCCAGGCATCAAGCGAGGAGGCCGTCGTTGTCGTCGAGAATTGTGGGTAAAGCGGTAGCAAGATGACCCTGTCTGGCTGCCAGGCCTCGATTTCCCTGGCCGTTTCCTCGGTGAAGGGATGCCAGTACCGCATTGCCGGCCAGATTCTGACCTCGAGGTCAGTATGCCGCGACCGTAGTTCAGCCTCCAGCGCATCAAGTTGTTTCTGGGTTTCCGGCACAAGCGGTGATCCGCCACCCATCTTCGCGTAATTCTCGCGCGCAGATTTTGCTCGCGTCGTGGAAATCAACCAGGCCAGCATTTCTCGGATCGGACCGGGTGCCTGGATAATGGCCGGATCACGGAACAGATTGCGCAGGAAGGGACGCACAGCTTCGGGCTTGTCCGGTCCTCCGAGATTAAAGGCCGCAATTGCTAGCTTCATGGAATTCGCCTGCCGGTTAGCGGTCGCGAACCGACCGGATCAATTGTTCAACATGGGCAACAGGCACGTCAGGTGTGATCCCGTGACCAAGATTGAAGATATGGGGCCGGTCAGACCAGGCGTCCACAAGACGATCCACCTCGGCCTTCAGCACAGCTCCGCCCGTGCGCAGAACGGCCGGATCGAGATGGCCCTGGACCGGCAAGCCCGCCGGCAAATTCTCATCCATCCACTTGGGATCAACAGCCGTGTCGAGTGCCAGCGCCGTAACACCTGTCTCGCGAGCGTATTTGGGATACAGCGTACCCGCGCCGCGAGGAAAACCGATAATCGGCAGATCAACGCCCTGCGCGCGAATGCGATCCACAATGCGCTTGGTCGGCCGGATGATGACCCGATCAAACAGCGGTTCCGGAAGACCTTCAGCCCAGCTGTCGAATATCTTCAGGACTTCCGCACCGGCATGGGCCTGCATGACCAGATAGTCTGCGGTCGCATCGGCAATGATATTCATCATCGCATCGAACGCCTCGGCCTGGTCATAAGCCGCGACCCGGGTCTTGAACCGGTCTTTGGAGCCTCCGCCCTCAACCATGTAGGTTGCAACCGTCCAGGGCGCGCCCGCAAAGCC
Organism: Maricaulis sp. MIT060901; assembly: GCF_047123815.1. Taxonomy (NCBI): domain Bacteria; kingdom Pseudomonadati; phylum Pseudomonadota; class Alphaproteobacteria; order Maricaulales; family Maricaulaceae; genus Maricaulis; species Maricaulis sp. MIT060901. The sequence continues at coordinate 1,654,524 of NZ_CP138920.1, read as the reverse complement.
AATCAACGTCATTTCCGCAGGCAGTTCCGCCTTGGTCAAACGCAAGGTCTCTCCGATTGATGCAAGCACGCTGTCCTCACGCCTGTCAGCCAGCTCCTGGAAATTGGCGACGTCGAAGGGGTCCAGCTTAGGCCCTTCGCCTGTCACGAACCAGACCCGTCGGCCCAGGGCGATCGGGATCAAAAGGATGTCCGCGAACATGATCGCTGCATCAAAGCCAAACCGGCGGATCGGCTGAAGTGTCACTTCTGATGCGAGATCCGGCGAGAAGCAGAAATCAATAAAGTCCTTCGCCCGGGAGCGAACTTCCCGGTATTCGGCCAAATAACGGCCAGCCTGGCGCATCATCCAGATGGGAGGTGGTGAGAGCGTCTCACCTTTCAGGACATTGAGGATCGGTTTTGAAACATCATCGGTCATACCGAGTGCTTTAGGACGCTCCGTCCACAGGTTCAATGCGGCGTTTTCTCTTCCCCTTTAATAATAGAATTAGGGAGTCGTAGTTGTTGTGCTGTGAATGTCGAGGGTATCTCGTTTATCCGCATGCTGAGGACATATTTGTCAGCTGGATAACTCCTAAGTTTCGTCAGTATCTTATCCGGTATAAACGGAATTAGGTTATTTATAACAATATCATGTAGACAAAAGTGTTGTTGATAAACCGGTAAAACCTTGTGATCTTATTATCCCCGGAAAATTCACTCACAGGCTTATCAACACACAGCATCACTGTGGACAAATCTGTGAAATTATCGGGGTATGACCGGGTATTACCCACAGCCGAAAATCATCGATCGGTGGATTGAGGACAACGGCCCAAGTTATTAACAAGTCGTTAACAGATCGAGCGCGTGATGACGGACAGCGAACAGCCCCCCATCGATACCTGTTTTCACATTCACATGGTCTCGGATTCGACCGGTGAAACGCTGATGGAAGTCATGCGTGCTTCCGTAGCCCAGTTTGAAAACACCAATCCGCTTGAACATCTCTATGCCCTGGTCAGATCATCGCGTCAGCTGGACCGGGTGCTTGAAGAAGTTGCGGGTTATCCCGGTGTTGTCATGTACACCATCGTTAATCCGGACCTGCGTCGTGAACTGGAAACCCGGTGTATGGAAATCGGTGTTCCGGCGATTGCCGTCCTCGATCCGATGTTGGCGACGTTAAGTTCCTATCTTCAAAGACCTATTGCTAGTCGCGCCGGTGCACAGCGATCTCTCGATGCGCAGTATTATCACCGGATTGAAGCCATGAATTACGCTATGTCCCATGATGACGGACAAGGTGATAATTTCGAGGCCGCGGACATTATTTTGCTGGGTGTCAGCCGGACGTCCAAGACACCGACCAGTATCTATCTGGCGCATCGTGGTTTCCGGGCGGCAAACATTCCCCTGGTACAATCCGCGCCGCTTCCAACCGATCTTGCCAGTCTGAAAAAACCCCTGATCGTGGGTCTGACCGCTTCGCCGGAACGTATTGTTCAAATCCGTCGTAATCGCCTTCTGTCGCTGAACGAGGATCGCGATACGGATTACATTGATGATTTCACAGTTCGCGAGGAAGTCCTTCACGCCAAGCGACTTTATGCGAAACATGGCTGGCCCTCGATTGATGTAACGCGTCGTTCGATTGAAGAAACTGCGGCGAAAATCATTAATCTTCTCAACGAGAAAAGAGCCAAAGATGAGTAGTTCCCTGGTGCTGGCATCGGGAAGTCAGATCCGTCGGCTGGTGCTTGAACAGGCCTGTATTCCTTTTCGGGTCGACAAATCGGATGTGGACGAAACGGCGCTCAAGGAAAAGCATGCGGATCTGAACCCGGCGGAAATGGCGCTTCTGCTTGGCCGGGCCAAGTCTCGCCAGGTATCAGCCAGATTGCCGGGTGAGATTGTTCTGGGTGCTGACCAGACCATGGAACTGGAAGGTCAGCTGCTCGACAAATTGCCGGACGCTGCACTGGCTCGCGACCGGCTGAAACGCATGCGTGGCAAACCTCATTATCTGCATTCTGGTCTCTCTCTACATCGGGATGGTGAGGAGATCTGGTCGCTATCACGCACATCGACCATTCATGTCCGCGAGTTTTCAGGCTCATTCCTCGAGACCTATCTGGAACAAGCCGGAGATGCCCTGACAGCCAGTGTTGGCGCCTATGCCTATGAAGGCCTGGGCGCGCAATTGTTCGAGACGGTCGAGGGCGACTATTACGCGATTCTGGGACTACCCCTGCTGCCGTTGCTGGAAGCTTTGCGTGAATTTGGAGTGATCGAAACATGACACCGACCGGAGCTGCGATGACCGCCGGTGTGATCGGTCAACCGATTGCCCATTCACTGTCACCTTTGATGATGTCACGCTGGATCGATGCTGCCGGCCTGGATGCGATTTACACACCATATGTCGCCACACCGCACATGTTTGCCCCCGTTGTCATGGCGCTTTATCGCGCTGGGTTGAAGGGCCTGAATGTTACCCTGCCGCACAAGACTGAAGCCCTGACCCTGGCCAACCGGATTTCGGACGCAGCGGACAAGATCGGTGCTGCCAATCTCTTGACATTTGTTGATGGGGAAATTCACGCAGACAACACTGATGCTGTTGGTTTTATTTCATCTTTGCGAATTGCTGGCGTGGACCCTAAAGGCAAGTCTGTTCTGGTGCTGGGCGCAGGTGGCGCTTCTCGTGCCGTGACATATGGTTTGAAGGATGCCGGCGCTCGAGAGCTTGCAATCGCCAATCGAAGTCTTGGAAAAGCCCGTGAAATTGCCCGCGAAATCGCGCCGGATACTGAAGTAGTGGGATGGGATAATCGCAATGGTCTTTTGGATCAGGTCGATATTGTGGTGAACGCGACTTCGCTGGGGCTGAAAGGGCAGATTCCGCTGGAAATGGAATGGGGGCAAGCCAGGGACAGCCTTGTCGCTATCGATACCGTATATACGCCCCTCGAAACCCAATTTCTCGCGGATGCCCGCAATCGTGATCTGACAGGCATAGACGGTCTGGGCATGTTGATCGAACAGGGAAAACCCAGCTTCGAGGCATTTTTCGGCGTAGCGGCTCCACAGGGTGCGGATATTCGATCCTTGCTGGAAACAAAGCTGGGTGAGGCAAAATGATCCGCATGGGCCTCACTGGATCGATTGGCATGGGTAAGTCAGCAACAGCTGCTCTGTTCGCGGACGAAGGTGTTCCGGTTTTCGATTCCGATGCGGCCGTCCACGCACTTTACGCTGCTGGCGGCGCGGCTGTTGAACCCATCGCCGCTGTCTTCGGTGATGTGATCACTGGCGGTGCGGTTGACCGGGCTCGGTTATCAGCGGTTCTGAAGGTAGATCCGGCAGGTTTTGCGCAACTTGAGGCGATTGTTCATCCGCTCGTGGAGTCGGCGCGCGAAGCTTTCCTGCAAGCGGCAAGAAATGACCAGGCCGAGGCCGTTCTCTTTGATATTCCGCTTCTCTTTGAAACTGGCGGTGAAGAGGCTGTCGATGTCATCATTGTCTGTCATGCTCCTGACAATGTTCGTCGCAAGCGCGTACTGGATCGGCCAGGCATGACTGAAGAAAAGCTGGATTTGATCCTTGCCAGACAGATGCCAGAAACGGAAAAGCTCAAACGGTCGGATTACGCGGTTGAGACCTCTCAGGGTCTTGATCTGGCGCGCGAACAGGTGCGCGATATTCTGGCAGATATTCGGCGACGCAAGACAGAGGGCGAACTGGGCTGATGCGCGAGATTGTATTCGATACCGAGACGACCGGGCTTGAAGCCAATGGTGGTGATCGCATCACCGAACTGGGTTGTGTCGAGGTCATCGATTGCATTCCAACAGGCAAGACGTTTCACGCCTATATCAATCCAGAACGTTCCACGCCCCAGGAAGTTGTCGAAATTACCGGCCTGACGGATGATTTCCTCGCAGACAAGCCGGTATTTGCCGAAGTCGCACAGGACTTTATCGATTTTGTCGGTGATGCCGTCATGGTCGCACACAATGCGCCGTTTGACCGGGGTTTCATCAATATGGAAATGGTCCGGCTCGGCAAGCAGCCGTATGCCGAAGACCGGTTCAAGGATACAGCGCGCATCGCCCGGGCCATGTTCCCGGGCAGTTATGTATCCCTGGACGCCTTGTGTAAGCGTTTTGATATCTCGCTGGAAACACGAGAGAAACACGGCGCTCTGATTGACTCCCTATTGTTGGCGGAAGTTTATCTTGAGCTGACTGGAGGTCGGACTCGCGCGCTGGACTTGGCCGGCAAAGCGGAAACCAGTGGCGGCAAGGTTGAATTCCCTGTTCGTCCGGTGCGGTCACGCGAGTTATCAGGTCGCGTCAACGAAACAGAGCGCGCCGCCCACGCCGCCTTTATCGACGAAATGGGCGAAGACGCGCTCTGGAAACAGCTTAAAGCGCTGAATTAGTTGGCAGCAGCCGGCTCGCCATTGCCATTGGTGTCGGCGCCCGGGGCAGCTGCAGCACGTTTGGCCAGCTGAGCACGGTAAAGGTTCGCGAAATCGACCGGGTCCAGCATCAGCGGCGGGAAGCCACCATCACGCGTGACGTCCGCCAGGATACGGCGGGCGAACGGGAAGATCATGCGCGGGCATTCGATTAGCAGGAAAGGCTCACGGTCGGCATCTGCAATGTTCGCCATCTGGAACAGGCCGGCATAGGCCAGCTCTGCAATGAAGACGACTTCATCATTTTCGCCGGCCGCACGCGCCGAGAAGTTCAGCGTGACTTCATACGTGTCGGGGCTGATGGTGCGTGCCTGGACGTCAATTCCCAGATCAATGTTCGGCGGCTTCGAGCTGCGTGCAGAATCCGTGTAGGACGGGTTCTCGAAGGAGAGGTCCTTGATGAACTGGGTGAGGATGCGAAGCGACGGAGCTTTCGGCATTTCGCCTTCTGCAGGCGTGTTCGGAGCGTCGGCCATAATTGTCCCCTGGCGGGTCAGCGTTGATTAACAGGCCCAAGGGGCCAGATATACGAAGCGGGCCGGTTAGCATGCGAGCGATAGGGCGGCAAGCTGTAAGCCTGATATTGAACTAGCTGACGAAGCGCCAAAATGTTCTAGTATTGAATTTGGTGCCAACTGGACAGCCAATCAGGACGCTGACGGAATGATCGATCTACTCACCATTCTCATTTTCGGCGGCATAGCCGTGTTTTTTGGATTCAAGCTGTTCACTGTGCTGGGGCGGCATGAAGGCCATATGGAGGCACCTAGCTCTGACAATGTCTCGCCCGCTGGGATCGGCATGCCGGGATCGACTTCCCCACTGCGTCCGGCGTTTGAGGGTCCGGCCGCGGCCGGCCTGGAAGCGATAGCTGCAGCTGACAGCCGTTTCGACCCAAACGAGTTTGTTGTTGGCGCCAAGCGGGCCTATCGCATGATTGTCGAAGCCTTTGCCGCCGGCGATCGCGACGCGCTCTCAGACTTGCTCGCGCCGGATGTACTCAAACGCTATGTCTCGGCAATCGATGCTCGCGATAAACGTGGAGAAACGGTCAAATCCGAAATCGATCGCATCAAATCTGCGGATATTACCGAGGCGGAACACCATTCGGGCACGGCCCGGGTGAAAATCCGTTTCGAGGCAGAGATTGCGACCGAAACGCGTGATGAAACGGGCAAACTTGTCAGCGGTGATCTCGCCAATCTGGCAAAGACGGTGGAATACTGGACTTTCCAGCGCAAGACCACGAGCTCTGATCCCAATTGGGAGCTGTCCAGTGTCTCCGTGGCTTAGGCGCGGCCTGAGTTCCAGCCTGGTCTTCCTGGCGGCATGCCAGCAGCCTGAACCCGTCGAAGAACCGGTCGAAGCAACACCGGAGCCGGAAGTTGTTCTGCCCGATCAGCTTCAGCTTGTCCCGGCTCACTGGGATGCCTTGCGCGACTGGCAGTCCAGCGACCCTCTAGCAGGTATTTCGGCTTTCCTGCGATCTTGCGAGCGATGGCACGGCCGGGCGGAGGATCGTCCCCTCAATCCACGAGCGGAATGGGCAGGAACGGTCGGTGACTGGCGCGCTGCCTGTGCAGCGGCGACCATGGCAGGTAGTGATCCGGCCTCTCGTCGCCAAGCGCTGGAAGCTGTGTTCACACCTATCCGCATCATCGCTGTGGGTGAAGATGACACGGTTGAGCCAGCCGAAACGGGCCTGCTGACTGGATATTATGAACCCTTTGTGGAAGTGCGCGAGGAATCCTCCGTCGAGTTCGCCCAACCGCTGCGTCGCAGACCGGATGACCTGGTGACGGTCGATCTGGGCCGGTTTGATGAGGAATTGGCCGGACGTCGGCTGGTCGGTCGTGTCGAAAATGGTCGGCTGGTTTACTATCGCGATCGCGATGAAATCGAGCGTCAGGATCGCGGAGAGGTCATCGCCTGGGGACGCCCTATCGACGTGTTTTTCCTGCAGATCCAGGGATCTGGCCGTCTGGTTTATCCTGACGGGAGGCAGGAGCGTGCCGCTTTTGCCGCGCATAATGGCCTGCCCTACCGATCTATTGGTCGTGAATTGATCCGCCGCGGTGAGCTCGAGCGTCACGCAGCGTCGAAACAGGGGATTGAGCGGTGGCTCAATGACAATGGACCTGAGGCTACGGCAGAGCTTTTTGCGGTCAATCCACGTTACGTCTTTTTCCAGACCCAGCCATTGACCGATCCTGACCTCGGACCGTCGGGCTCATCCGGCGTTGCGCTGACACCCATGGCATCTATCGCCGTCGATACCTCGCAGCATGCGCACGGCGTGCCGATCTGGCTGAGCGCTGATCTGCCGGAGCTGGATACGTGGTCGGGCCTGGTGGTCGCCCAGGATTCCGGCGGTGCTATCAATGGTCCTATCCGGGGTGATTTTTTCTGGGGCTGGGGCGATACAGCGGAACGTCGCGCAGGCACGACCCGCGCCCAGGCCAGCTGGTACGTTCTTTTACCGACCGCTGTCGCCCAGCGTATTATCGATGCCACCCCGCCGGCCTAGGGTTTTGTGATGATCCGCAAACGTGTCCTCAGCCCGGGTGAAAAGGCGGAATGGCGCAAGATTGCGCGATCTGTGACCCCGATTGACGAGAGCAGGAAGCGCTCGCTTGAGGATGAGATTGCTGCGCCCTCGGCGCGCCCTGAACACCCCAAACCGAAGACCAAGTCCCGATCTCCCGCGAAAAAACCTGCGCGTCGGCCCAATCATTCGCATCCGCCCCATCATCATGTCCCCGTGCCGGTTGACCGGAGTGCGGAGCGTCGCCATCGGCGGGGCAAGCTGGAGCTGGATGCGCGCATAGATCTGCACGGGCTGACCCAGGACCAGGCTCTGTCCACGCTGACGCATTTCCTTCGCATGGCCTGGAGTGAGGGTTTTAGAAATGTGCTGGTGATTACCGGCAAGGGCCTGTCCCAAAGGGAGCGAGAAGACGCGCCCTGGGATTACCCTGAAAAGCCTGGAGTGCTGAGGCGTAAACTTCCGGAGTGGCTGGGAAATTCAACGCTTCGTCAGTGGGTGTCAGGATACTCGGCCGCTCACACCAGACATGGTGGAGCCGGTGCGTTCTATGTCACCTTGCGCGTGGGTCCGAAATCGGTCCCGCCTAAAGGATGAACTTGCTCAGATCTGCATTCTTGGCCAGTTCACCGACCTGGTCACGTACATAACCGGCGTCAATCCGGATCGTCTCGCCATCGCGGTCAGAGGCGGTGAAGGAAATATCCTCAACCAGTTTCTCCATGATGGTCTGAAGTCGACGGGCACCGATATTCTCGACTGTCGAGTTCACATTGGCGGCCAGTTCGGCGATCGCATCGATCGCATCTTCAGCGAATTCCAGCGTGACACCCTCGGTCTTCAACAATTCTGTGTACTGGCGGATGAGGCTGGCTTCCGGTTCGGTGAGGATACGCTGGAAATCCGCCTTGGTGAGCGCGGACAATTCGACCCGGATTGGCAGGCGACCCTGTAGCTCGGGCAACATGTCCGACGGTTTGGCCACGTGGAATGCGCCTGAGGCTATGAAGAGGATGTGATCCGTTTTTACGGCACCATGCTTCGTTGAAACGGTCGTTCCCTCGATCAGAGGCAGGAGGTCACGCTGAACGCCTTCCCGGCTGACATCCCCGCCACGGGCGTCAGAACGGGCGGCGATCTTGTCGATTTCATCCAGGAAAACAATGCCTTCATTCTCGGCAAGCTTGATCGCTTCTGCCGTGATCTGGGCGTCGTCGATCAGCTTGTCGGCTTCCTCATTGATCAACGGCTCATAGGCATCCTTGACCTTCATGCGCACAGTCTTGGTTTGCTGACCGAAACCCTTGCCCAGGAGGTCACCGAGATTGAGCACCCCAGCGCCTCCACCGCCCGCCGGCATGCCGGGGATGTCCAGCATCTGGAGGGGAGAGCTGGTTTCGGAGATCTTGATCTCGACATCCTTGTCATCGAGCTCGCCCGAGCGCAGGCGTTTGCGGAAACTGTCGCGAGTGGATTCGCTGGCGGTCGGGCCGACAAGCGCTTCCAGCACACGGTTTTCTGCAGCAGCATGCGCCTTGGCTTTGACTTCTTCGCGCTTTTTCTCCCGCACCAGGCTGATGGCGATTTCAACGAGGTCGCGGGCGATCTGGTCCACATCGCGGCCGACATAACCCACTTCGGTGAATTTCGTCGCTTCAATCTTGATAAAAGGTGCCTGGGCCAGCTTGGCCAGACGGCGTGAGATCTCGGTCTTGCCGACACCGGTCGGGCCGATCATCAGGATGTTCTTCGGCGTCACTTCCTCGGCAAGATCCGCATCCAGCTGCCGACGACGCCAGCGATTGCGCAGGGCAATGGCGACAGCTTTCTTGGCCTCGGCCTGGCCAACGATGTGGCGGTCGAGTTCGGATACGATTTCGCGGGGCGAGAAGTCAGTCATCGGGCGAGCCATTTGTTGTTCGGTGATAAGGATGTAATCAGAGCGAAGAAGCAAAACCAGTCCTGATGTGAGATCCGTTATGACGCGACCCCGTTTCCACCTCGCCTTTCCTGTCAATGATCTTGAGGCGGCGCGCAGTTTCTATGCGGGTCTGATGAGGTGTTCCGAGGGGCGATCTTCGAACAACTGGATTGATTTCAACATGTTCGGTCATCAGGTGGTGGCTCATCTGGCGCCCGAGGAGTGTGCGCCCGCCCAAACCGGCCATGTTGACGGGAAACAGGTTCCTGTTCGCCATTTCGGTGTCATCCTGGAATGGGATGAATGGCAAACCCTGGCTCACCGTTTTCGAAACGCAGGCACGGAGTTTGTCATCGAGCCCTATGTGCGTTTTGCCGGCGAGGCTGGAGAACAGGGAACATTCTTTGTTCGTGACCCCGCAGGGAATGCACTCGAATTCAAGAGCTTCCGCAACGATGACCAAGTGTTCGCCAGGTAATAATCCAAAGCCTGGAATGTTTTGACACGGTTACGGGCGAAATCCAGAATTCGCTTATGACAGGAGCCGATTCCACCGAAACCGGAGACATGACGCCGGCAATCAGACCCGTCATGGTACTACGTCATCGCAGACTTTATGGCGTGGCCATGGGGTTGCTCGTCATCATGAACGTCTACTCGACCGGCTGGGCGGTGATCGAGCTTCTGGTTGTGCTGCAAGTCTGGCCACAGGGCCTGTGGAACTGGGATGCGTATGGCTTTTTCGCATCGCTCAACTGGCAGCAGGAAGTCGCCTTCTATTCCTCGCTTGTCCTGTCGTGGGCGTGTGTCTGGTTGATGCTCCGGCGCAGCGCGATGACGGTGCCCGCTTTCCTTCTGTCCTTCATACTTTATCGAGTCGACAGCCTTATCCTGTCCACGAACGTGTTGTTCAATGGAATAGCCGGGTTTCCGACGTTTGGTCCGATCCTCGTTTTCCAGCTTTTGCTGACGACGCTGATCATCAATCTCTGGGCCGAGGATGTGCTGGATCGTGATCAGTTCTGGAAGAAGAAGCGCTAGCCGGCCTCGATCGTCTCGACCGTCAGATTGTCATTGGTGTAGACGCAGATGCGCGATGCGATGGCCATGGCCTTGCGGGCGATGACTTCCGGATCGTCTTCATAATGCATCAGGGCGCGCGCCGCGGAGAGGGCGTAATTGCCTCCGGATCCGACTGCGACAACACCGTCTTCCGGTTCCAGCACATCACCAGCACCCGTGAGCAGGAATGTCGCGTCGGCGTCGCCGACGATCAGCATCGCTTCAAGGCGCCGCATGTAACGATCCGTGCGCCAATCCTTGGCCAGCTCTACGCAGGCCCTGGCAAGCTGGGCCGGGTGTTGTTCCAGCTTGGCTTCGAGGCGTTCAAACAGGGCGAAGGCATCGGCGGTCGCGCCAGCGAAACCGGCGACAACCCGACCACCCGCCAGGCGGCGGACCTTTTTGGCATTGCCTTTCATGACCGTGGGCCCGATCGAGACCTGGCCATCACCGGCGATGACCAGCCGACCACCCTTGCGAACCGCGCAGATCGTGGTTCCGCGCCATTGAGAGGCGTCTGCGTAATCCTGGGTCATGCTGGCAGCTCCGTTTCACGTGAAACCAAGCATTTGGCCAATCCGGCCTGCCGGATCAACCCCTTGGTCCAGAACGGAGTGTATTGTCAGGCCCTATTCACCCACGGCACGCGGGACAAAAGCGTCCTCGGCATACTCCATGAACTGGTCATACGGCATCGGACGGCCGAACAGGAAACCCTGGGCAAGGGTCGCGCCCATCGCCTTGAGCATGGTCATCTGTTCGGGTGTTTCCACACCCTCGGCGACCGTTTCCAGCTTGAGGGACTTGGCCATGGCCAGGATCGTCTCGACAACGATGCGTGCATGCGGATCCGTCGTCATGTTGCGGACAAAGCTCATATCGATCTTGAACACGTCGAACGGCATGCGGGTGAGATAGGCCAGTGATGAATGGCCGGTGCCAAAATCATCGATGGCGAAATTCACACCCTTGTCGCGCAGCGGCTGGACCTGTTCGATCACCCGCTCCGGATTTTCCATGGCAATCGATTCCGTCAGCTCGAGCTCGAGCAGGTGCGGAGGCAGTTCGGCGTCTTCAAGAGCATCAAGTACACTCTGCGAGAAGCCTTCGCGGTCGAACTGCATCGCCGACACATTGACGGCGACCGGGATTTCCAGCCCTGCAGCACGCCAGGCAGCAGCCTGTTTGCACGCCCGGCGCAGGACCCAGTCTCCAATTTCACCAATCAGCCCGCATTCTTCCGCAGCCTCGATAAAAGCGCCCGGAGATAACAGTCCAGCCGTCGGATGCTGCCAGCGTACCAGCGCTTCAGCGCCGGCGATGGAACCGTCCTTCATCAGGACTTTCGGCTGATAGAAGACGACCAGCTCGTCTTTCTGTACGGCGTCACGAAGTTCGTTTTCCAGCACCAGGCGCTCGAAGGCGGACTGGTTCATGGTCGGCTCGAAGAATTGAGCAGAGGCACCACCGGCGCGCTTGGCGTGCGCCATGGCCAGGTCGGCATGACGCATCAGTGTTTCCGGGTCAGCGCCATCCTGAGGGAAGACAGCGACACCGATACTGGCACCCAGGAAGACCTGGTGGCCACCGATTTCAAACGGCAGACGGATAGCGTCGACAAGCTTGTTGGCGACACGCGCAGCGTCAGCACTGTCATGGATCTTGGGCAGGAGGGCAGTGAACTCATCACCACCCAGGCGGGCGACCATGGATGGATCGTCCATGCGGTCGGCAGCAAGATCACAGCCACGGACAACTTCGGTCAGTCGGCGACCGACCATCTCCAATAGGCGATCACCTTCGCCGATACCCAGACTATCATTGACGCGCTTGAAGCGGTCGAGATCGACGAACAACACAGCGCCGGAATGGTCTTCTTCCAAGGCGCGGCGAGCGACACGTTCAGTTTCCTTGCGAAAACGTTCCCGGTTCGGCAGCTCGGTGACCATATCGACATAGGCCAGGCGGTGAATGCGTTTCAGATTGCCGTCCAGGCGCGCAAACATGCGGTTGAAGGCATTGGCCAGAACTTCCAGCTCGTCGCCTGTATTGATGCGGATGCGGGTATCAAGTGTCTTTGAAGAGGCATGACGGGCTGCCTCGGTCAGCGTCTGGATCGGGCGCAGGGCGCGTCCCACGAGAAGCGCGGCCAGTGGCAGGAAAATGCCCAGAGCGAACAATGCCAGCAGGGCCTGGCGCTTGATCATGTCATTGCGCGAGGTCACCAGCTCGGTCAGTTCAAGCTGGGCGTAGATCACACCGGAAAGACGACGCTGGCTCGTATAGGCCGGCACTGCGAGTTGCAGAATCGTGCCGTTGAGTTCGTGACGGATATCACCGGCACCAAGTGAGGAAACGGCTATTGCGGAAGTGCGGATGTTTTCGGCGCTGGCCGGATCAGCAAGAGCCTCGACAAACAGCTCGCGGCGGTTGTTCACCGCGTAGATTTCGTCTGCACCCATATTGTCGCGCAGTTCTGTCAGGAACGCGCCGACAAACTCGACATCACGGGAATTGAAACTATCAGCCAGCCGGCTGGCCGCGGAACTGAGTGTAGCGACATTGCGATCGATCAGAAGGTTACGCGTCTCGCGCTGTGCGGACACGCTTTCCAACGTCATCAGCATGAACGTCATCGCGAAAATCAGAGCGCCGGTGAGAAGAGTGAACTTCATCACAAGCGAACGCATGACTCTCGACACCGCTTTGCGGATGGGCGCCATTTTTACCCCACACCACGGTCTTTTTGACCGTGTTTACTCCACCATTATTCGGGGCTGATTTCGTAATCGGCCCCTTTATCACGGAGTAATGTCTCACCAACCATTTGAGGTGTGGTTAATAGCGCTGGATTTTTTCAATAAATTCGAGAATTCGCATTTAGATCTTCTTTACGCCAGACCTATTCCGCCTTCCTCAATTAGAGATTTCAGGGCGGTCTCCGGACGCGCTCCGAAGTGGGAAATAATCTCCGCCGCGCAGATGACGCCCATTTTTCCTGCCTCTTCCAGGCTCAGATCACGGGCAAGTCCTAACAGGAAGCCGGCCGCAAACAGATCGCCGGCACCAGTGGTGTCCACGAGCTCGTCGACAGGCGCAGCAGCGACGGTCACAACCTCGTCACCGCGAACAATGACGGCACCCTTCTCGCTGCGGGTGATGGCAGCAACTTCGACGTCCTGGCCGACAAGGCGTACAGCTTCGTCAAAATCCTCGGTCTCATAAAGCGCAGTAATCTCGGCTTCATTGGCCAGCAGAATATCGATGTGATTGGCCACGAGGTGGCGGAAGGCTGCGCGGTGACGGTCGACACAGAACAGGTCGGACAGGGTCAGCGCCGTTCGCTTGCCAGCTGCTGCTGCCAGTTCTGCCGCGCGGACGTAACCTCGTTTGGCTTCTTCGCGGTCGAAGAGATAGCCCTCGAGATAGATGATCGAAGAAGCGCGAAGCTTATCTGCGTCGGCGGCAACATCTTCTTCAGTGACAAGCGCTGCGGCGCCCAGGAAGGTCGACATGGAGCGTTGCGCATCCGGGGTGACATTGATCAGGCAGCGCGCCGTGGCCGGGCCGTCTTTCAGTGGCGGAGTGTCGAAATCAACGCCAATGGCACGGATGTCATGCGTGAAGATCTCACCCAGCTGATCATCCGCGACCTTGCCAATATAGGCCGCCTTGCCGCCCATCGAGGCAATCCCGGCCACTGTGTTGGCCGCTGATCCGCCAGATGCTTCCTTTCCCGGTTCCATTACCGCATAAAGCGAGGTCGCCCGTTCCTCATCGATCAGGTTCATGGCGCCCTTGGGAATTCCCTGGCTTTCCAGAAAGGCGTCAGTGGCCGGAGAGAGAGCATCGACGATGGCATTGCCGACAGCGAGGACATCATAACGGGATTGGGACATTCGTTTCTTCCAACTCAGGCGCAGGCGCGCGATGGGACATGTGTGCGAGAGGGTTAATCGCAGCGGGCAATCAGGGCAAGCCTTGCAGGCACGAAGATGAAGGCGTACGGAGCGCCTGTTATTGGATCCAATCGAGGTCAGCCCATGCGTGTCGCCTTTCTCACCGCAAGTTGCATGTTCAAGTCCAGCCCCGATGCTCGCAAGGACCACTGGGAACACGATCTGGAGTTCGGCGCGCTGCAGCCAGCCTGCGCGGCTGATGGTATCCAGCTGGAAGCGCGGATCTGGGACAGTCCTGATTTTGACCCGGGGTTTTATGACGCCATCGTGGTCGGCACGTGCTGGGACTATATGGAGAAACCCGAGGCTTTTGGTGCTTGTCTGACACGCTGTGCCAGAGAGAGTCGTTTGCTCAATCCGCTGGACATCGTGCGCTGGAACAAGCGCAAGACGTATCTCAAGGATCTTGCCGATCGCGGCGCACCGATGATCCCGACGGTATGGGCCGAGGCTGCCAATACCGAGACAATCAGCGAGGCTTTCGAAGCCCTGGGGTGTGAGGACATTGTTGTTAAGCCGGTCCTGGGCGCGGGTGCCTGGCGACAGGCGCGTATTCGCAAGGGTGAGCGAATGCCCGACGCCGGAGACCTGCCACCGGCAGAGTGCATGATCCAGCCTTTCCTGCCTTCGGTTTCCCAGGAGGGGGAATATGCCTTCCTCTTCTTCAACCGCCGTTTCTCTCATTGCGCACTGAAGCGGCCTGCGGCTGGCGATTATCGTGTCCAGTCGGAATATGGCGGCTCGGAAACCATCCACACGCCCAGCGAACAGGAACTCGCGCTGGCTAGCTCCGTGCTGGATTCGGTAGACGGTGACCTGTTGTACGCGCGTGTGGACATGTTGCGCGGTCTGGATGGTCAGCTCGCGGTGATCGAGCTCGAACTGATCGAACCCTATCTCTATCCGGAGCAAGGTCCCGAATTCGGCCCGAATTTCGCGGCGGCACTCAAGGCGCTCGCCGCGGGCTAGACCCGAGGAACAGCAAGGGCGTGCCGACGATAGCGGCGTGACCGAGCTAACTCGGAGCCGGCGTCTTTTCCTTGAACTGGCAGATATCCTCGACCGCGCAACGCCAGCATTCCGGCTTGCGGGCCTTGCAGAGATAGCGTCCGTGCAGGATCAGCCAGTGATGAGCGCCCAGCTTGAATTCGTCCGGTGTGATTTTCTCGAGCCTTGCTTCCACTTCGTCGGGGTTTTTACCCGGCGCCAGCTTGGTTCGGTTTGAGACGCGGAAGATATGTGTATCCACGGCAATCGTCGGCTGCCCGAAGGCCTCGTTCAGCACGACATTGGCGGTCTTGCGACCCACGCCCGGCAGTTTGACCAGGCTGTCGCGATCAGCCGGCACTTCACCGCCGAAATCTTCGATCAGCATTTTGGACAGGGCGATGACATTCTTGGCCTTGTTGCGGAAGAGCCCGATCGTCTTGATGCGATCGCGCACATGATCTTCGCCGAGGGCAAGCATCTTCTCCGGGGTGTCCGCCTCCTCGAAGAGCTTTTCGGTCGCCTTGTTCACCCCCACATCCGTGGCCTGGGCTGACAGGGCCACAGCCACCACCAGCGTATAGGGATTGGTATAGTTCAGCTCGGTCTTGGGGTCCGGGCGGTCCTGGGCCAGGCGGGCAAACAGATCAAGCGCCTGCTCGCGATTGAGGCCGCGTGGCGCGCGTTTGGTCTTCTTGCGGGGTTTTGTCGTCTTGCTGGTCATGGCGGCAAACAAGCAGAGCGCATGGGCGCTGTCATCCCGTTTGTTGCGCATTGGCCCGGGCGGAGGCGCGCCCTAGATTGATGGGTATGAGATCCATCGTGGAAACCTGGCCTGCAGAAGCCGAAACCGTCGAACGACATGACGGGCCCGTTTTCATGGATGCTGAACTCGCACCCAACCGGTCCCTGCGCAATCCGGCGTTTGTGGCCTTGATGGTCGCCATTGCCCTGATTTCCTTCACCGCCGGCATGTTGTTCATCACCATCGGTGCCTGGCCGGTCATGCCGTTTTTCGGCCTGGATGCCCTACTCGTCTGGATCGCGTTTCGCATTTCCTATCGCGATGGCAAGGCGCGGGAATGGGTGCGAGTGGATGCGCGCGATATCGAGGTCACGCGGCGTCATCCCACTGGGCATCTGCGTCGGTTCCGCCTGCCGACCGCCTGGGTCAAGCTGGATGTTATCAATGCCCGGGAGCATCACTCCCAGGTCGCGCTGAGAGCGCATGGCAAGGCTCTGATCCTGGCGTCCTTCCTGAGCCCCGATGAGCGGGGGGAGTTTGCCGACGCGCTGGCGTCGGCAATCAGCCGCGCGAGAAATGCAGGTCACGCGCAAGAACCGGGTGGAGTGGTGCACTGAGCGCGCTAGTCTGGGCGCATGACTGCACAGATCTACACACTCGACGAAGCCAGCCGCGATTATCCGCGCATCACCGAAGTGCTCGATTTTATCGGCGAGAATTGGCGTGAGCATCCGGACCTGGACACGCTCGCGGCCGAGGCGGGCCTGTCGCCGCATCATTTCCAGCGTGTCTTCCAGCGCTGGGTGGGTGTCAGCCCCAAGAAATATGTCGGCGCACTTGCGCATGGCGCCGCCCGCGAAGCCATCGATGACGGTGCCTGCATGCTGGATGCGAGTTTCGAGGCGGGGCTGTCAGGGCCTGGACGATTACACGACCTGTTCATTGCCCATGAGGCCGTCACCCCGGGCGATGCGAAACGGCGGGGGAAGGGTCTCAGCTTTCGCTGGGGTGTCGCACCTTGCCCGTTCGGCGATGCTATCCTGCTGATCGCGCCCCGCGGACTGTCAGCCCTGGCCTTTGCCGACCCCGATATCGAGGAAGGATTTGCAGATCTGCAGGCGCGCTATCCCGCAGCCAGCTATGAACGTGATGACGGGCTGGCACGGGAGTGGGCTGAGCGAATTTTTGTTCCAGGCGGCGAAGAAAAAATCCCGCTCGCGCTTTACGGAACACCCTGGCAGCGCCAGGTCTGGCGCGCCCTGCTGACCATCCCGCCCGGGGCCACGACCAGCTACAAGGCGATCGCGGAAATTGTCTGCACGGCCAAGGCATCCCGTGCTGTCGGAGCGGCGGTCGGAGCCAATCCGATTTCCTGGCTGATCCCCTGTCACCGCGTGCTCGCCGGCAATGGCAAGCTGACCGGGTATCACTGGGGTGTGGAACGCAAGCGCGCGATGCTCGCTTATGAGGCTGCGAGGCGTTAAACATAGGTCGCATGTACTCGACCTATGTCTATGCGGCCGTGTCGGCCATTGTTGCTTCGCTTGTCCTGTTCGGATTCTGGTTCCACCGTCATCGGCAATTGTCGATGGAAGCGCGGGAGGAATGGGAAGAACGCTCGGCGACACGGACCAAGACGGTCAAGGGTGTCGACCGGGAGCACTTCCTGCGCATCTATGTATCCGGTCATGAACCGCGATGGGCACTTTATGCAGGCGGAACCTTGCTGGTGGCCCTGCTGACAACGCCCGTCATGGGGGTTGGGCTGATGTGGCTGTGGCCGATCATCGTCCTGGGGCTGGATGGTGGACCCTGGTATGATGTCGGTTACTATCCGTGGATGTTCTACATGTTCTTTGGAATGTGTCTCAGCTGGGCTGGCGTCGCCTTTGTCATGGCCCGCCTGCACCATGTCCGCCGCCCCGAACCCTTCAACGCGGCCCTGATGCGTGCCCGCGGAGAACCGCTGGACGAGGTCGTCATCCCTCGCAAACGACCGGCCTGGGCCAAAAAAGTGCGACCGTTGTCCAAGGAAGGCGCGCAAGCTGCGATGATGAGCGAGCCCCCGGACGACCCAGAAGACCTTACGATTTCGGCAGCATGGGTTGAGGGAGAAAATTCGGAAACCCGGTTGGTGGTCTATTTCACTACCGATCGGGACGGCGCTGAGCTGTCCCAAGTGCCGGATCTTGAAATTTCGAAATCAAGTCTGAGCCGGGGAATTTCGGAACTAGAACTGGCCGTCCCCGATGTATCAGTATCAATCACTGAGGCATCCAATCCGGTAGTTATAGAGTTTAGCTCGAACGATGGCGGTCTGACCTATGAAGTGCGCACGCTCACTGAGGGTACATCAGGTGTTCTGATCGATGGTAGGTTCAAGCGCGCAGCTATTGTCACAGGACTTCAGTCTGTTCTTTATGTGCTGCGCGAAGAGCGCCCTGTTCGTTAGATTTGCGTCGGATCAGGGAATATATCCGGCAACGTCACCTGTTTCGAAAGAAAGGGAGAACTGCGAATGCAATATCTCCACACCATGGTCCGCGTGACGGACATTGATGACAGCCTGCGTTTCTACCGTGACGGGCTCGGTCTGAAGGAATGCTCCCGTTTTGACAGTGAGCCGGGACGTTTCACCCTGATTTTCCTGGCGACGGACGAGGATATCGCGCGCGCGGGTTTCGAGCCGGGTTCCGGCAAGGTGCCCGATGGAATGCCCTGCGTGGAGCTGACCCATAACTGGGATCCGGAAGAGTATGGCGGTGGCCGCAATTTCGGGCACCTGGCCTATCGCGTGGAGAATATCTACGAGCTCTGCGCCCATCTCGATGCGATGGGATACACGATCAACCGTCCGCCGCGTGATGGTCATATGGCCTTCGTGCGTTCACCGGACGGCATCTCGGTCGAACTCCTCCAGCGCGGCCAAAGCCTCGCGCCGGAAGAGCCCTGGTCGTCGATGCAGAACACCGGCAGCTGGTAAGGCGCTTCAGACCGAACTTTCACCATAGGGATCGCGGGCCTTCATGTCGGCAAACGTCTTTCCGGATTCGTCCTCGAAAGACTCGGCAAGAACCGTGAGGCGCTCGATCCGATCTGCCCGGAAATGCCTGAAATCATTTCGCATCTCGCACCAGGCCGAGAGCAGCCAGACGCGCCCGAAACAGGTCAGCGCCAGCGGACGTACAATCCGTGTCGTGTTGTCATCACTCAGCGCTGTGTAGCGAATGCGCAACTTGCGGCGATCGGCGATAGCGTTGCGCACCGGGGCAAAGGCCTCGGGGCGCACGGTTTCATCCAGCATGGTCGCGAACAGGGGTGCGGAGCGAAGACGCTGTCTGTGCGTATCCGGCAGAGCGTGTTCGATCTTCGACAGAGCTTCGGCGGCGGCGGAAGCGAGGTCCTTGTCGCCGGTCGCCCGAACAAAACGCGCGCCCAGGGCCAGCGCATCGAGTTGTTCAAAGCTGAAGGTCATCGGCGGCAGATCAAAGCCCGGGCGCAATACGTAGCCGACACCGGCTTCGCCATCGATGGGGGCGCCGGAGCCGATCAGATGGGCGATGTCCCGATAGATAGTGCGCTCGGAGACTTCGAACTTCTCGCCCATTTCCTGCGCGGTGACAGCGCCGGGTGCGGCCTCCCGAAGAGCCTGGACAATGCGGATCAAACGTTCGGCGCGTCTCATGACGTCTCCTGACCAAATCGAATGTCGGGAATATGTCAAGATTTGCAAAACACAGCAAGCCGGACCCCTCATGACAGGAGGCTGACAGTAGGGGCGCGCTAAATCCTTGGGGTGTTCACCCCAACAGGAGATCTGAAATGTCCAAACCCGTATTCGAAATCGTCACTTATTCTGTCAAAGATCCGGCCGAAGCCCAGAAGGTCCGCAGCGGCCTGAAATCCGTTTTGTCGGCTTTTCCGGGATTTGTCAGCTGGCGGCAGTTTGCCTCGGCGACCAGTGATCGCCGATTTGTCGACCAGGTCGAATGGGACAGCCTTGTTTCCGCGCAATCCGCACAGGAGAAATTCATGGCTGACCCGGCGGCCCAGGCGTTGATGGCCCAGACCGAAGAGGTCCATGCCATGACTCATGTGGTGGAGCAGGTCTAGGCGGCGACAACGTTCTGCATGGTATAGAGGGCTGGCTCACGGCCCTCTCCATCTGCAAACATCCACCGTGCCGCTTCCAGGGCACCATTTGCGAAAATGCGCCGGTCAAACGCCCTATGCGATATGGTGATCTCCTCCAACTCCGCGATGAAGCGGACGGAATGCTCACCGACAATCGAGCCTCCACGGGAGGTTGCGAAACCAATCGTTCCGGTTTCGCGCGGGCCCATCGAGCCTTCCCGGCTCCAGATGGCGGCTTCCTCGAGGAATATGCCCCGCTTCTTTGCCGCCGCTCTGCCGAGCATGACGGCGGTGCCTGACGGAGCGTCAGCTTTCATCTTGTGGTGGGTTTCCGTGATTTCGATATCCCAATCGCGTGCTGGCAAGGCGGCGGCCTGAGCGACCAGGGCTTCGGCAACAGCAACGCCCAGCGAAAAATTGCTCGCTTGCAGAATGGCAATGCTTTGAGCGGCAGCGCTCAGCATCTCCTCCTGTTGAGCGGTCAGACCTGTCACACCCGATATCAGGGCCGGTCCACCCAGGGCCGCCAGACGCTGAGCGGCGGACACTGTGGTTCCCGGCAAGCTGGAATCGATTACCAGATCGGCACTTTCAACGGCTTCTTCCAGATGTGTTTCCGCTGATACGCCGATGGGGCGGCGCTCAAGTATCTCGCCGATATCATGGCCGGCAAACTGGGATTCCCCGCGCACCAGCGCACCGACGAGCTGACAATCAGAACTGTCAAGAATGGCGGAGGAGATGGCGCGGCCGAGGCGGCCTGTCGGGCCAAGCACGGCGATACGGATCGGTCGGGTCATGAGGTGGCTCCAAGCACGAGATCAGCGACTTTCTCGAAGAGGTAGGAAGCGATGATGGGCAATACCGGGATCAGGATATAGAGCGCAAAACGCTGCGTCACCGAGGGAGACAAAGGCCATTCGGGACGTTGTTCAATCCATTGCTCATAATCCGTCAGTCCGGCCAGGGCGGATGCCGCCTCTACATCGCCCGCCAGTGCAGCATCCCGCAGCAAGGCCATGCGTTCATGGATGCGTTCGAGTTCGGCTGATTTGGCTTCGCGGATCTGTTCATGGGCGGGTTTGACAGCGCTCCAGAAGACCCACATGCCACCCGCTATGGAAATACCGATCGAGATCAGGCCCATGGTCATCTGAGAGGGGGCGGCGACGAACAACAGGAGTACAGCGGCCATCAACAGCCAGGACAGCGCAGCACGCAGGCCGATGCGTCCGAGCACATGCAGCCGGTCGAGATGATAGAGATCAACTTGCAGATGATCCCGAACCAGCGTCTTCAGCTCACTGCTTTCGCGCGCCACATCTACACCAGCGCGCACGCCAAGACCGTAAAGGAAGGGCGCAAAGACCAAAAACCACAGTCCGATCGAGGAGAGATAGCGTTCCAGGGTACCGGCATTTACAACGATCATGAAGGCGTTGAAGCCAAGCCCGGCAAGTGCCCCTGCCGCGAAAAAGCCCAGATAACGCCCTCGCCAGCTCACCGGTACACCAGCCGCGAAGGCGCGGGCTGCATTTTCACCCGAGGGTTTGAGCGCTCGAACCAGATCTTCTTCCACTGCTCTCCACAGGCGAACACCATTTTCGCTGAGCGAGAGTGCCGAGGTGAGGATCATGGACAAGACAAAACCGATCCAGACAACACTCGGAAAGCTGATCGAGCCGTCGGCTGCAACTTCATAGATCGGTGGGCGTTGCGTGATATGGCAGATCAGCAGGAAGCTACCGAAACTGATCACAAAAATCGCAATGGTTGTGCCCCAGAAGCCGAACGGAGAGCGGCGATAGAGAAGGTTCTCCATCGGCGTATAGCGGTCAGACTTGGGGTCGAGTTCAGCGTGTGGCATCGGCGCGAAACTAATCCGAGCCGAGTGGCGATGTCACGATGCGATTTTTCCGAGTCGTGGCCTAAGCGCTCGGGCGGCCGTCCTCGGTGGTGACGTCGTCCCAGAACTGTTTGACACGATTGAAGAAACCGGCGCTGTCAGGATTGCAGTTCTCGCCGGAAAGATCGCAGAACTCCTTCAGCAATTCCTTTTGTCGATCACACAGATTGCGCGGAGTTTCCACAAAAAGCTCTACGATCATGTCGCCGCGCGTGCCGCCACGCAGACGGGGCATGCCTTTGCTGCGCAGGCGCATGCGGCGGCCAGTCTGGGCGCCTTCCGGGATTTTCATCTCGGCCTTGCCGCCCTCAATCGTCGGGACCTGGATGGAACAGCCCAGAGCGGCCTGGACCATGGAGGACGGGGCTCGGCAATAGAGATTAGGGCCGTCACGCTCGAAAATCTCGTGTGCGCGGACGGAGATGAAGATGTAGAGATCGCCGCGAGGACCACCGCGGGCTCCGGCTTCACCTTCGCCGGCGAGGCGAATGCGGGTTCCATCCTCGACCCCGGCAGGGATGGTGACGGAGAGCGTACGGTTCTTGCGGACACGACCCACGCCATCACATTCCTGACATGGGGTAACGACGTATTTGCCGCGACCACCACATTGCGGACAAGTCTGTTCCATGGTGAAAAAGCCCTGGCTGCGGCGAATGCGGCCAGCACCATGACAGGTCGGGCAGGTTTCAATCTCGGTGCCGGGCTCATTGCCTTCGCCATCACAGCGTTCGCACTCCAGCGCCGTTGGAACCTCGATTTCGGCTTCCTTGCCGTTGAAGGCGTCTTCCAGGGTAACTTCGAGGTCGAACCGGAGGTCTGCGCCACGGGCCGGACCATTGGAGCGTCCGCCGCCACGGCGTCCGCCCATTCCACCCATGCCAAAGACCTGCTCGAAGATATCGGCGAACTCGGCCGCGCCGGCGCCACCACCGAAAGGACCCTGGCCGCCACCGCCCATTCCGCCCTGTTCAAAGGCAGCATGGCCCATGCGGTCATAAGCGGCGCGCTTGTCTGCATCGGCGAGCACGGCATAGGCCTCGCCCACTTCCTTGAAGTTGGCCTCGGCTTCCTCGTCGCCCGGATTGCGATCTGGATGGTATTTCATCGCGAGCTTGCGGTAGGCGCTTTTCAGCTCCTTTTCGTCAACACCCTTGGAAACCCCGAGGATTTCGTAGAAATCGCGCTTGCTCATTTGTTTTCACCGTTGGGCAGCACCAGCACCGCGTTCTGACGCATTTGCTGGACGACCTCATATCCATGATCAAGACACAAGCCCGGCGCGCCATCGGTTATGGCAGCGCCTGCATGCAGGGTCTCGAGCAATACTGTTCGTGGCCATTTTTCACGTGGCCACATCTTGAAGAAGGCCGAGAGCACAGGCTCTTCGAATCCCTCAATATCCATTTTCATGATGTCGACATGGTCGACACCGGCGTCTTCCAGCACCATCGACAGGGGTTTCATCGGGATGGTCCCGTCTTCATCCGTGTCATTGATGCGGACTTCGCCGCGATTGCGATCATCCTGGATCAGGCTGATCAGCTTTTCCTCAGCGCCAAGCGCGAAAGGTGCGACGTGAACATTCTTTGCATGTGATGCCTGAAGATTGAAATTCAAGCGCCGGCGGTTTTCTTCGTCAGGCTCGACCGCGATTACCTTCACAGGGCGATCAAACTTGCGGGCATCTGCGAGGACGGAAAGCGTGTAAAGACCGGCATTGGCTCCGGCGTCGAGAAAGACCAGATCGCGTTCGCGCGGGATGTTGCGGATGGCGTCGCGAATTGCGGTGCGTTCCCCACTGTCCCAGGTTTTAGAGCCGACAAAGGCGCGTTTCTCACAGCGATTGTCGCGCATGTGGACACGCGCATGCTGGCCGGGGAAGACCTCGACATCCGCGATATCACGGCCACCCGACATCAGGATGCGTCGAACCACGCTCTCCGCTGCGCGACGCATGCGGTCGCCGGGCAGTTTCATGGCGGCACGGCGTAGCCATTCCTCCGAAGAAGAAAGAGAAAACGCCCCGTAGGGCGAGGATACCGGGTCGAATTCGCTCATGACCGCCCCCTAAAGCCTGACCGGCCGGGCTTACACCCGGCCGGCTTGATCAGACCTTAAGCGTCTTTTTTGGCGTCGTCGTCAACTTCGGAGAATTCCGCGTCGACAACATCATCATCGCCAGAGGCCTCGGCACCGCTCTCTTCAGAGCCGGCTTCAGCCTGTTGGGCGGCATACATGGCTTCGCCAAGCTTCATGGCAGCCTGTACCAGGGCCTGGGTCTTTTGCTGGATAGCTTCGAGATCTTCGCCATCCTTGACCTCTTTCAGCTCGTTCAGTGCGGTTTCGATGGCGTCCTTGTCGGCCGCCGGAACCTTGTCACCAAATTCCTCGAGCTGTTTCTCGGTCTGGTGGATCATGGCTTCGGCACCATTGTGGGCCTCGACCAGTTCACGCTGTTTCTTGTCCGCTTCGGCATTGGCCTCGGCGTCCTTGACCATCTGGTCGATATCGCCGTCGGACAGACCACCGGAAGCCTGGATGCGGATCGCCTGTTCCTTGCCGGTCGCCTTGTCCTTGGCGGACACGTTGACGATGCCGTTGGCGTCGATGTCGAAAGTGACTTCGATCTGCGGCACACCACGCGGAGCCGGCGGAATGCCTTCCAGGTTGAACTGACCGAGTTCCTTGTTGTCGGCCGCCATTTCGCGCTCACCCTGGGCGACGCGGATGGTCACGGCGTTCTGATTGTCATCGGCCGTGGAGAAGACCTGGGACTTCTTGGTCGGGATGGTCGTGTTGCGCTCGATCAGGCGGGTAAAGACACCGCCCAGCGTCTCGATGCCCAGCGACAGCGGGGTCACGTCGAGCAGCAGGACGTCTTTCACGTCACCCTGCAGTACGCCGGCCTGGATGGCGGCACCCATGGCAACCACTTCATCCGGGTTCACACCCTTGTGCGGGTCCTTGCCGAAGAAGGACTTCACGGCCTCCTGGACTTTCGGCATGCGGGTCATACCGCCGACCAGCACCACATCGTCAATGTCAGATGCGGACAGGCCGGCATCTTTCAGGGCTTTCTTGCACGGCTCCAGCGTACGCTTGACCAGGTCCTCGACCAGGGCTTCCAGCTTGGCGCGGGAGAGCTTGATGTTGAGGTGTTTCGGGCCGGACGCGTCCGCGGTGATGAAGGGCAGGTTCACTTCATAGGAGGTCGCAGAAGACAGCTCTTTCTTGGCTTTCTCCGCTTCTTCCTTGAGGCGCTGGAGAGCCAGCTTGTCGGCCTTCAGGTCAATGCCGTTCTCTTTCTTGAACTCGTCCGCAAGGTATTCAACGATGCGCAGGTCGAAGTCTTCACCACCGAGGAAGGTGTCGCCATTGGTCGCCTTCACTTCGAAGACACCATCGCCGATTTCCAGGACGGAGACGTCGAACGTACCGCCGCCGAGGTCGAAGACAGCAATGGTCTTGCCGTCGTTCTTTTCCAGGCCATAAGCCAGGGCCGCTGCGGTCGGCTCGTTGATGATACGGAGCACTTCCAGACCGGCGATCTTGCCGGCGTCCTTGGTCGCCTGACGCTGGGCGTCATCGAAATAGGCCGGGACCGTTATGACAGCCTGGTCGACTCCCTGGCCGAGATAGCTTTCAGCGGTCTCTTTCATCTTCTGCAGGATGAAGGCGGAGATTTCGGACGGCGCGTATTTCTTGTCGCGGCCCTGGACCCATGCCGCATTATTGTCGGACGGGACGATCTTGTAAGGCACCATGCCGGCGTCTTTCTGGACCGTCGGATCGTCCATGTTGCGGCCGATCAGGCGCTTGATGGCGAAGAAGGTTTGTTCCGGGTTGGTGACAGCCTGGCGACGCGCCGGCTGACCGATCAGGCGCTCGCCGTCTTCGGCGAAGGCCACGAAGGACGGCGTCGTGCGCATGCCTTCGGAGTTTTCGATGACTTTAGGCTGACCGCCCTCCATCACTGCGACACAGGAATTGGTGGTACCAAGGTCGATGCCGATGACCTTACTCATATTTTCTCTCCGTATTCTCGGCGGAACTGTCCCGGCCGGGCCTGACCTTCGAGCGAAGCGCCAGACGCCGCGTTTGACAGCCCCCGCGGGGATCGTCTGTTAGCTACCGGTGATGCCGACACCGGTCAGTGGTTCAAGATTGGCGGGGAATACCCCTGCCGTTGATAGGCGATTTAGGTAGTGCAGGCAGAGAGCGCAAGCCTTGTAACAGAATCAATTTCAATGCTGTGCAGTCATATGAGATGCACCGGGCCAGCCGATCGCAGGAAGCGGGCTGACCAAAGCGGGAGTGGCGGTCTATATCTTCGGTATGACCGACGCCTTTTCCATGCCCGACGGATTTCGCTACCTGCCCGAATATTTCGGTCGGAACGACCAGGCCGAGCTGATCCAGGCGGTTCTGGGTGCGCTCGCCAGCGCGCCTTTCTGGCGCCCGGCCATGCCGCGAACCGGGCAACCCCTGTCCGTGCTGATGACCAATTTCGGTCCGCTAGGCTGGGTGACCGACAAGGAGAAGGGCTATCGCTATGAGCCGTCACATCCGCAGACCGGCGCGCCCTGGCCGGCCTTGCCGACACGATTGATGCAGCTCTGGCAGGAAGTGGCGAATTATCCCGCGCCGCCGGAAGCGTGTCTGGTTAACTGGTATGCGCCCACCAGCAAGATGGGCATGCATATCGACTGGGACGAGGAGGCAACGGATGCCGCCGTGGTCTCGATCTCGCTGGGGGACAAGGCGCGTTTCCGCCTCGGCGGCCCGAAGCGAGGCGGCAAGACGGCGTCCATGGTCCTCTCCTCCGGCGATGTGGTCGTGCTGGGCGGTGATGCACGCCGCTGTTATCACGGTGTGGACCGGATCTATCCGGGCACCTCGACACTGCTCCGCGAAGACGACTTCCCGGGTGGCGGGCGCATCAATCTGACGATGCGACGGGTAACGATTCCGGCTTCGTCTCCCGAGTAATCGCCGGAGTGTTTCGGTGCTCGTTAGTGTCGCGAACGACTTCAAACCCGCGCGCTTCCGGGCAGTTTTCCCCAGTGAGAAATGATCCGACGGTCATCTCCCTTTCCCACCGGACTTCCGCAATCGGTTGAGCGCGTACAACACGAATATCTGACGGTATGCCCGACAAACCGGACAAGGCCTCGCGGATGCCGACAATGATACTATCCCCAGCCGGGCCATCCTCGATTCCATGCGGCCCGACGATCCGGACGCCGCCCATCGCCAGCACATTGGCCACTTCCGGCTCGACCCGGAAAACCGGCGTTCCCCGGCCGTAACACACCGTGGTGGAATTCGGGTATGAAATCGTCTGATAGCCCGCGATTACGTAGTCCCCGGGAGGGAGCTGCGTCACGTAGGCACTGGTCTGGTACTCCGCGAGCGGCGTTCGGATGTGGACGTAGTTAAGCTCGTTGCCCATCCCGACGGTCAGGACCCGGCGCGGCCCGGAAAAGGCGCCGGCTTCCAAGTCCACGCCTTCCAGAATGAGCATGTGCCCGCGAGCAAGCGAACGGTCGATCAGCACAAGGGCATCGTCGCCGGTCGGGTCGAAGCTGTAACTTGACGGCAAGGTGGATGCGCAACCTGCGGCGAACAGAGCCGCCAAAAACAAAAGTACCCGCATGTATTCCTCCCAGTACACGTCCTCTACGTGTATACTGCTCTCTCACATGTGATCAAACGCCCGGGTTAGACATTGCCCCGATCTAGGCAGTAGGCCTCGTCTTGCCGGACTTGCGGGTAGCCGTATGGCAGCAAGAAAACTCGGTGCGTGGTGTCTGGGTAGGCGATCAGCACCGCAGCCTCCCACTCCGAAACCAGTATGGAATAACGCGTGCGGTCCAATTTTGACATGACGATGTTGTGGCGGTCGGCGACGTCGCTGACATTTTCGTATCCGCCCACGACGCAAATATGGGACCAGGCTGGCCCGGGAAATTGTCGCCAGTCGATGAGCAAATTGGACGTGTCACCACGGTCGAGTGACGCCCGCGACTCGTCGACCCTTTGCATGATCCAGCGATAGTGCGGATCGCTGCGTTGATATCGGAATGGCTTGTAGGCAATCAGCAGAAACGCCGCACTGAGCAGCAGTACGAACCAAAACAATATCCACCGCATAATATTTCCTCGTGCATCCGGTCCGGTGAAGGTTAAATCGAGATCAGGGCACGCACCCCGGCCGCCCCGACCGTCACTATAAATACCGGCAGCATGATCCTGACCACGCGAACCGCCCAGCTTTCGGGCAGGAAGAGGATGTCGCGTACCCAGCGCGGATCATCCTCGGCGACACCGGACCAGCGGCGGGCCAGGGTTTGCAGGATACAGCGTCCGCCATTGAGCTGGAGCCCGACGAAAATACCGATCGGCGGCAGCAGCGCCCACAGGGCCAGTGTCTGGCCCTGGCCGCTCAGGGCATACCAGCCCAGCGGCCCCAGTGTCGCTATACAGACGGCAAAGACAAGGGTGTGAACAAGCTGGAGCAGGAAAAGCGGCGACATGCCCCTAGTGCTGCTCGGGCAGGTCCTTGTCGTCAAGTTCGTCCATCACAGGCATGAAGCGCATATCGGTCATCGGTACAGAACGGCCGTGCTCCTGAACGATCCTGACATGTTTGCGCTTGAGGCCGCGCGGCTCCGATACCCCGCAGGAATGCGCGATCATCTCGACATGTTTGACCACCGTATGCGCGTACTCGGCGACCCGGTCGGCCTTGTCCTTGACCACCAGCCCGCGCTGCAGGCTTTTCTTGTGCGTGGTAACGCCGGTTGGACAGGTGTTTTCGTGGCATTTCAGCGCCTGGATACAACCGAGCGAGAACATGAAGCCCCGCGCGCACTGGACGAAATCAGCGCCGGAGGCGAGCGCCCAGGCGACGGCACCGGGAATGATCAGCTTGCCCGAGGCAATGACGCGGATGCGTTCGCGAAGGCCATGGCGTCGCAGGATTTCCGTGACCATGGGCAGGCTTTCCCGGATCGGCAGGCCGACATTGTCCATCAGCGCCATAGGGGCGGCACCGGTTCCTCCATCGCCGCTATCCACGGTAATGAAATCGGGCGCGCTTTCCTCGCCACGGGCCTTGATGGCAACGGCCAGCTCGTCCAGCCAGCCATAGGCGCCGACAACAAACTTGATACCGACGGGCAGGCCCGACACGTCGCGAATGCGGGCAATCATGTCCAGCAGGTCCTCGACACTGTCGATTTCTGGATGCCTGTTGGGTGAAATGGAGGCCTTGCCCACAGGAATGCCACGGATCCTGGCGACTTCCTTATTGACCTTCTCGGCGGGCAGGATACCGCCCTTGCCGGGCTTGGCGCCCTGCGAGAGCTTGAGTTCGAACATCTTGACCTGGGGCGTGGCGGCGACTTCGCGCAGCTTGTCGTCGGAGAGATTACCCTGCTCATCGCGCACGCCATACTTGGCGGTGCCGATCTGGAAGACGATGTCGCATCCTCCCTCCAGGTGCATCGGCGACATGCCGCCCTCACCTGTGTTGTACCAGACACCCGCCTTGGCCGCGCCGCGCGACAAGGCCCGCACCGCTGGTTTGGACAGGGCGCCGTAACTCATGCCCGAGATGTTGAAGAAGCTGGGCGCATCGTAGGGCGAGCGGGCAAAGGGCCCGATCCGCAAGGGCTTGGTGGCGGCGCCATCATCATCGAGAACCGGAAAGGGGCAATTGACGAAAATGGCGGTGCCGACGGGGGTCAGCGGTTTGGTCGAGCCGAACGGGATGGTTCCACCCTTGCCCTGCGAGGACCGGTAGACCCAGTCCCGTTCGGCGCGGTTGAAGGGCAATTCCTCACGGTCCATGGCGAAGAAATACTGACGGAAGAATTCCCCCAGGGTCGTGAACAGGCCCCGGAACCGGCCCACCACCGGATAGTTGCGACGCACCGCATCGGCCGTCTGCGTGGTGTCGCGTGCATACATCAGGATGGCGATCGCGACGCCAATACCGACAGCGAGAATGAAAAACTGGGTGAGGATGTTCATCACATCCATCGCCCATTGCGGAAGACCCATCATGCCTACAGCCCCAATTGAACTAGGCACATCATGCAAAAGCGCCCGCCGTTTGGCGAGCGCTTCTCGTGGATCTGGCGAATTTTTGAGGCGGCGTGATGGATGGGAGGCGCGATTGGCGGTGAACTCTAACGCGTTGACGTGATTACCTTCACCGGTAAAGTCAAAAACAATCTCAAGGGGAGTGGCGCGTTGTTGCGATTTTTGTATTTGCTGCTCACCCTCTCACTTGTGACGGGCTGTCAGGAAGACTTGGTGGATGCACCAGTCGACCGGCTAACTATTCGTGTCGAACTGGATGAGAACACACAATCCTTCGAGGTTCATCTGGTTATCCCGAGCTCCGGGATTCATGAGTTATGGCTACGGGATATGAGCCGACGCTCGGATGCTTGTCCTGGGGTGGAGTACACCGTCGCTAGGCATGAGAACGCCAACCTTTCCAGTGAGAAGATCAACGATCTACTACTGACTCGCCTGACGCCAAGCCGGCTGGGTTCCATCGAAATCTCCTACAGTGTTTCACCGGTCTCCTCGCTCGAAGGAATATCGCCCGCGATGCTGTCCGAATGCAGCGCAATCCTGGCCTCATCCGACAACATCTTTGCAGATGGGTTAGCGCTGTTTCTTGCGATGCGACCATTTGATGAAAATGGGCAACCGTTTCGGTTTGGGGAAACAGAGATTGTACTAGGTGAATCCCTTCGTGGGCGATCGTCCGTGTTTTCAACAGGGACTGAGCTTGGTGAGGGGCGATGGTTGGTCGAACGGTTCGACGACGCCAGATTTGCTCTGCTCGGTGTTGGTAGTTGGGTCGAAGCATCCATTCATTCGTCTGACCCTGCCAGGGTGGCGATCTACCATCTTGGTGATGAGAGAGCGACGATATCGACGACGACGGAGGGATTCGCGGCTGCCGTGCTGGAGGCTGGGCTCAGGAATTTATCCGAGGCATTCGAAGCGGGCGGACAAGTTTCTGGATACAAAGCGTATGTTTTAGAGTCTAACACGACCGCCGCGCAATTCGGGAGTTATGCAGGAGAGGCCCGTGAGAACGCGCAGATTGCGCTATTTGATGCCTCTATAACCCCGCAGAGGTTATCTTTACTTTTGCTCCATGAGGCAGCCCATACTTGGGTACCTGGAAGGTTGGGGCAGTATGACCCGGCTTCAACGCCGATTTGGATCGGTGAGGGGCTTGCGGAGTATCTGGCTTGGAATGAGTTCGTAGGCCACGGTGTTTCACCTTCCTCAGCAATAATCGCGCGATTGAATGCCGCGCTACAAAATCGGTCAGTGGATCGCACCCCGGAGATTCTTGATTATGATCATGGGGTTTTGGCTGCGTTTCTCGTCCACGTGTATTCGGACGGAGGTTTGGACGGAGATGGGATTGCCCGATTTGTGAGGACACTAATGCTCTCAGCGGATGAGGTTTTGACCGAAGACCGGTTCTGGTCCGCTGTTGAAAGCAATGAGTTAAGAGCGGAAATTGCCGCAGGTTCCACACTTGAACAGCTGTTGCCCTGTCGCATAGCCATTAGCGGCACCGAATTCACACTGGCTGAGGGGCTTTGGCCGACATTTGACACCGGATGGAGCCTATCAGAGCAGGAACCGGGGCTGATTTCTGATGTGCGCGTTGATGGCCCGGCAGCTCTGGCCGGATTAGCGCCGGGCAACACTCTTATTCGCCATGTCAGCGGCGGTTATGGGGATATCCATCATCCAATCGAGGTTTTGGTTGAACGAGATGGTATTACTGGTGTTGTCTCGGTTATGCCTCGCGGTGACACCAGCTCGGAGCCGCATTTTCAATATGTCCAGGACGTGGAAGCGGTCGCCAGCTGGGCCCAGGTGTCGCCCAGCACGAGTTGTCTCAGCACGAGTGAAATGCTGCAGTGAGACCCCAAACAAAAGCGCCCGCCGTTTGGCGCGCGCTTCTCGTGGATCTGGCGAATTTTTGAGGCGGCGTGAGGTCTAGGCCTTCACATCCACGCTGCCGCCTGCGGGGGGTGTATCACCGCCACCGGCCGGCGCACCGGCAGATACCGCAACCATGGCCGCACGCAGAGTGCGCTTGCCGATCGTGTAGCCGATCTGCATGACCGAGGCGATCGTGCCATTGGGCTGATCCGACGGGATCTGGGCCACGGCCTGGTGGATATTCGGGTCAAAGGCCTCGCCCGGTGCCGGGTCGACCTTCTTGATGCCATGGCCTTCCATCTTGGACAGCAGGGCCCGTTCGGTCATGGCCACGCCCTCGATGAGGTTCTTGAAAGCGTCGGACGCGCCATCCAGTGCGCTCTCATCAACAGCGCTGACGGCACGGTTGAGGTTGTCGGCGACATCCAGCATGTCACGGGCAAAGCTGGTGATCGCGTATTCGCGCGTATCGGCTTTTTCCCGTTCCGCGCGGCGGCGGGTGTTCTGTTCCTCGGCGACGGCGCGCAAAAGGCGGTCACGCAGATCGTCCAGCTCGGCTTCCAGCTGTTCCACGGACTTGCCGTCTTCGGTCGTTTCCTCGGCGGCGACAGCCTCTTCGGCAGCGGCTTCCGGGGTCTGTTCCTCATCGGAGATGTTGTTGTTTTCGTCACTCATCTTCGTGTGGTCTCTTTTACTTTCGGTTCCCGTCGAGGATCTGTCCGACCACTCGGGCGGTATAGTCGACGAGGGGGATAACACGGGCATAGTTCAAACGCGTGGGGCCAATTACACCTAACGCGCCGACAATCTGCTGTTCGCTATTCATATAGGGAGCCACGATCACACTGGAACCCGACAAGCTGAAAAGCGGATTTTCCGCACCGATGAACAGGCGAACACCCTCGGCGTCCCTGGCCTTGTCCATCAGGGCGATCAGTTCCTGCTTGCGTTCCAGGTCGTCGAAAAGCAGGCGGATACGTTCCAGGTCTTCGCTGGCCTCGACATTTTCCAGCAGTCGCGCCTGGCCACGCACAATCAGGGCGCGGTCCTCGCCGCTGCCACCCCATTCCGCCAGGCCGCGTGTGACCAGGGACTTCGCGGCTTCATCGAGCGCGGTCTTCTGCTGGGCCAGCTCCTCGGCGATGGCGGTCCGGGCCTCGCCCAGCGTGCGGCCCTTGAGCCGGGCGGAGAGATAATTTCCAGCCTCGATCAGCGTTGCCGGCAGGGTGCCCGCCGGGGTCGGCATGAGGCGGTTCTCGACCGTGCCATCGGCGAAGACGAGCACGGCGAGTGTCTCGACATTCGACAGCGGCACAAATTCGATATGGCGCAGCGGCGCTTCCTGTTTCGGTGTAACCACCAGCCCCGCGCCTCCGGCCAGGCCAGACAGCATGGAGGAAGCTTCCGAGAGCACATCCTCGACCGATTGGGCCGAGCTCATGACCTTGCCCTCGATATTGCGCCGTTCCTGTGTTGACAGTTCCCCGACCTGCAGTAGGCCATCCACAAACAGGCGCAGGCCCATGTGCGTGGGCATGCGCCCGGCGCTCTGGTGCGGGGCAGACAGCAAGCCCAGCTGGGCCAGATCTGCCATCGTATTGCGGATGGAGGCGGGCGACAGTGTCACACGACCGGTCTGGGACAGGGTACGCGAGCCCACCGGCTCACCCGTGGTCAGATAGCTCTCCACGATCTCGCGAAAGATCATGCGCATGCGCTCGTCGAGCGAGGCCAGGGGCGAAGTCGATCCGGTCATGGTCATACAGATGACTTAGGCAAATCCGGCCGGATCTTCAATTCCCATGCGTACAGGCGGCGATTGCTTGATGCGATGGAAAAAGCCCGCTACCAGCTCCCCAACAACACTCTGGAGATATCGATGAGACCTGATGGACGTGTGCGCGACCAAATGCGCGAAGTCACCCTGGAAACCAATGTGACGCGTTACGCCGAAGGCTCCTGCCTGGCCAAGTTCGGTAATACGCACGTCCTGTGTACCGCCAGTGTCGAGAACAATGTGCCGCCGTGGATGCGTGGCTCCAACAAGGGCTGGGTAACAGCGGAATACGGCATGCTGCCGCGTTCCACGCACTCACGCATGCGCCGTGAGGCGACGTCAGGCAAGCAGAGCGGTCGCACCCAGGAAATTCAGCGCCTGATCGGCCGTTCCCTGCGGGCTGTCATTGATCTGCAAGCTCTGGGCGAGCGCCAGATCACGGTCGATTGTGATGTAATCCAGGCCGATGGCGGCACGCGTACGGCAGCGATCACCGGTGCCTGGGTCGCGCTGAAAATGGCGACGGCCTATCTGATCGAGGAAGGCGTGCTGAAAAGCGACCCGGTCTACGGTCAGCTGGCGGCGATTTCCTGTGGTGTGATTGACGGCGAAACCCGTCTCGACCTGGAATACGAGGAAGACAGTTCCGCCGATGCCGATGCCAATTTCGTGCTGACGTCCGACGGCGGCATCGTTGAAGTCCAGGCAACGGCCGAGGACCGTCCGATGGCAGAAGCGGACTTCCTCGAGCTCTTCAGCCTGGCCAAGGCCGGCGTCGCGGAATTGTCTGAAATTCAGCGCGCTGCACTGGAAAAATAATCCCGAATGAGGGAAAAGACAGATGGCGGGAGTGCGCTGGGGGGCTGGAAATGGCCTGCCCGGGCTCTTGGGAAGGGGCGTACCGCGCAGGCCCACTCCCGCCATCTGCATCATTCACACACCGGCGAATGAATTCTGTGTGCGAGGACATCGCGCCTAGTCGGCTGCGTCGTCATCCTCGTCTTCATCGAAGGACAACAAGTCCCCCGGTTGACACCCAAGCTCCTTGCACAGCGCTTCCAGGGTCGAGAAGCGGACTGCCTTGGCCTTGCCCGTCTTGAGGATGGACAGGTTGGCCATGGTGATGCCGACACGGTCGCACAGTTCAGTCAGCGACATGCGGCGCTCCAGGAGCATTCGATCGAGAGTGACGCGAATTGGCATGAGCGGCGCCTCCCTAAATCGTATATTTCTGTTCTTGGCGCATTCTCGCACCTTCACGGAAGACTTCCGCAAATACCAGCAGTGCAATCACTGCGAACCAGCCTCCGAGATTGATGTCCGGAGCGACGTCGAGTTCAACGCCTCCGCCAATCGGCTGGTCGACCAAGGTCAGCAGCATGGCCACGGAACCCTGGAACACATGGCGCAGGATCTGATAGGCGGCGATCGCGATGGCGATGACCTGCAGATGGCCTGCATTTTCCGGCACGAAGGGATCTCCAGCCACAAGGGTTCCGAAAATCCGGCGGAGCCGGTCTATGACGATCATCAGGGCGACGATTTCGGCGACGAGAAGCGGGAAGAACATCCCGAAATCACGTAATGCTGTCAGCGTCTCTGACAATACACCGGGCTGATAGCCCAGGAAGTTCATGATGAATGCAGCGCCGGCCGCGACGAGAAATAGCGAGGCCAGGACCAGGGCGGCCCAGGATAAATACCACGCTACATCGAGCACGATCTTCAAGGCCGAAGCCAGAGATCCGCGTCCAAGTGCTTTCATTCCCTTCCCTTCCTACTCATCGATGAAGATTGGCCTGCGGTCTTCTGTTGGCCGCTGGGCCAATCTCATCGGCTTTGCGAAATCATGCAACCACCGGAGCGATAGCGTAGAACGCGCCTGCAGCAACCGTTACCAGCAGCACGACATTGATGACTGCCGCTGCGAAGTTGCGACTGTTAGAGTTTTCGGGCCTGACCATCTTTCTGTTTCCTTCTACTTGCATCTGACCAATTACCGTTGTCATTCGTGTTTTCAGGACAGTGTCTCCCGTCCTTGTTGTTTATCGATAAATGATATGATTGACGGGTGCAAGCAAAAAATATCGTTTTTCGATATGAATTTTTCGAAATGCGATATGAAGGTGGTCGTAATGAAGCAGCAACAGAACGCGAAAACCTGGGTATTGGCGAGCCATAATCGCGGTAAAATCAGGGAATTAGAGGATATTCTTGCGCCCCGCGGGCTGGAGTTGAAATCCGCTGCTGATATTAACCTCGATGAGCCGGAAGAGACGGAATCCACCTTCGAGGGGAATGCGGCGCTCAAATCCGAGGCGGCCCGCGCCGCTACAGGCCTCGTCTGTCTCGCAGATGATTCCGGGCTTTCCGTGGATGCGCTGGACGGGGATCCGGGTATTTACTCTGCGCGCTGGGCCGGTGAGCCACGTGATTTCGGCCGTGCCATGAAACGGGTGCATGAAAAGCTGGAGGCTTTGGGCGCTGCGGATCGTACAGCGCGGTTTGTCTGTGTGATTACTGTCTCGGAACCCGGTCAGGAAACGCGCGTCTATCGGGGCGAGGTCGAAGGGGAGATCGTCTGGCCGCCGCGCGGCGATGCCGGCTTCGGTTATGACCCGGTCTTCCAGCCCAAGGGGCATGACCGGACGTTCGCGCAGATGAGTTCCGAGGAGAAGAAGTCCATGAGCCATCGTGGCCGGGCCCTGGAGGCGATGATCGCGGCGGAGTTCAAGGCGTGAGCCTCTCCGGCGCACTGGGGCTTTATGTCCACTGGCCCTACTGTGCGCGCATCTGCCCGTATTGTGATTTCAATGTTTACCGGCCCAAGGGCGCCGAAGATGCCCTGCTGGATGCAATCCTGGCAGATATGCGCGGTTGGCGGGAGCGAACCGGTACGCGGCGGTTGACCAGTCTTCACCTGGGGGGCGGCACGCCATCATTGCTCTCACCTGTTGCGCTGGAGCGTATCGTCAGTGCAGCCGCGGAGATCTGGGGATTTGAGGCGGCGCCCGAGATCGGGCTGGAAGCCAACCCCAATGACCTGGCGAGTTTCGCCGACTATGCCTCGATCGGCATGAACCGCCTGTCCATCGGCGTACAGAGTTTTGACGGGAACGCCCTCACCCGTCTGGGCCGGGATCACTCCGTCGATGAAGCTGTTCGCGCCGTTGAGGCGGCGCAAAAGGCTGTCGACCAGGTTTCTCTCGATCTGATTTACGCCTGGCATGGCCAGACCCTCGAGCACTGGCGCGGCGAGCTGGGGCAAGCCGCCGCACTGGGAGTGGGGCATGTTTCACCCTATCAGCTGACAATCGAGAGCGGGACGGCGTTTGGAAAACGCGTGGCGCGCGGCGACAAGCTCGTACTGGAGCCAGACGATGCCGCGGATTTCTACAGCCTGACCGAAGAAGTGCTCGGCGAGGCGGGGTTCGAGCGCTATGAGATTTCCAATCATGCGCAGGACCTGGCCGCACAATCCAGGCATAACCGGCTTTACTGGGAAGGCGGAGACTGGATCGGCGCTGGTCCGGGGGCGCACGGTCGTCTGGGTGCCCACAGCAAGGCTGGCCGAATTGCGACCGAGGCCGCGCGGCGCCCGCAGGACTATATCGACCAGGTGATGTCGACCGGCTGGGGGGTGAAATCCCTTGAGACGCTCAGTGCTGATGATGAACGTACCGAGCGTGTGTTGATGGGCATGAGGATCGCTTCAGGCCTCGACCTGGCAGAGGTTACGGGGTTCACCGGCCTTGGCATTGACGAAGCGGAATGTCAGCGCATGAGCGAGTTGGGATATCTCGTCAGGGATGGCGAGCACCTGTCCCTGACCCGGGAGGGTCAGGTGCTGGGCGACGCGGTTTCGATGGCGCTTATTCCCTAGCCCTCAACCTCTTCATCAAGCTCGATGGGATTGCCGTCCGCATCGACCGGATTGCCGTCTTCATCATAGAAGATCTCCTCGTCACCCGGACGCGGATAGTCTTCCGGCATTTCCAGGCGGAAGAGGGTGTAGTCGACCGGTTTTTCGGTCGCTTCTTCCTCGATGACACCCGCATCCTCGTCACCAATGATGACACGCAGCTGCGGCTCTTCGGCCTCGTCATCGAGATTGGCAAACGGATCCGTCGGGATGGGGAGGCCAAGTTCGATAGCAGCTTCGACTTCACGGGCATAACGCTCGCGTTGCAGCTGTTCGATCAACAGCGGATCAACGCGAGGCTGGTCAAAGCTGAGCGGTGCCGGCTCGATTTCGCGGAAACCGCGGGAACGAACCTCGTAAATGGCCAGTCCACGTTCGATCACACCGTTCTCACCGAAACGGAACAGGCCATCGGCGCCCTGGAAACCCTGTGGGTCCTCAAGCGCCTCGCGGCTGTATCCCAGCTCGCCGCCATCCAGGTGAGCCGCCAGTGCCATGGCGTCATAGGCGAGGCTGGCAATGCGGGAAGCCTCGCTGCCATAAGTCTCTTCATAGGAGGCGTCGAAACGCGCGCGCATGTCCAGGTCAGGGCCGGCGAACCAGCCACCATTGAGCGCCGGCTCGCGCAGCAGGTCCTCGTCATTCCACAGGCCCGTGCCCAGGAAACGCACAACCAGCGGGTCGACCTGCTGGGAAATGAGCAGCGGGCCGAGTGCGCGCAGGCGGGTTCCGCCTTCCGGCAGGATGACGGCCTGGAATGCAGCTTCCGGGTCTGGGATCCACTGACGGCGGCGCAGCTCGTCAGCCTGTTCCGGACGAAGCGGCGGGAAAACGCCTTCGGCCAGCCGTGCAGAGGCGCGTGACATGGCTTCGACATCGCCAGTGTAGAAGGCTTCAGCCGAGACGTGACCCATCGTGTCCGCCGCAGAGTTCTGCAGCGCATTGTAAACCGCCATGCCATAGCGGTTCTGCGAACCTAGATAGGCGTATTTCCACACGCCCCGGCGGGCGGCGTATTCGACGATGCGTTCGACCTCGATCTCCGGCGGGAAGCTCAGCAGGTAGACGCCGTCTCCGGCCGTCGTGGTATCGGTAGAAAAGGCAACAACGGGAACGTCGGACTGGCGGGCGACTTCACCAGCGGCGCTTACCGCAGGGGCGAAGAGCGGCCCGATGATCATGTCGGCGCCATCCTCAATGGCGGCGCGGGCGGCGGCGCGGGCACCGTCTGCTGTGCCCTGCGTGTCTTTCGGGATCAGGACCAGATTGCCACCACCGCGCTCGAATAGCGCCAGCTCCGCAGCGCGCAGCAGGCGGATGGCTTCAGCGCGGGCGCCACCATTCTCCGCGGAGAAGGGCAGAAGGACCGCGACACGGGCGAGATCACGATCCGCCATGTGCGGCGGGATCAGTCCGGTCAGTTCCTCGATTTCGTCGACCGGTTCCGGTTTCGGCTCTTCCACCGGTTCCTGAACCGGAGGCTGGTCGATGATGACGGGTGGCGGAGGCGGGGTGGATGTAGTACCGCAGGCGGCAAGTGTCAGTGATGCGGTCAGGATCAGCGAGCCTGGACGTGTGGCTGATGGCAGACGCAGGCCTGCGTCGAGAACTCGCGAAACGATATCTGAGAACATGACTGGATCACCCCGGAAATTACAGCCCGAAGCTAGCCGGACTGGCCCGAGCGGGCAAGCATTTGAGCCCGGGCTTTATGTGGTTTCAACGCCGATCGGCAATCTGCGCGATATAACCCTGCGCGCGCTGGACGTGCTGGCAGGTGCCGACCTGGTGCTGGCAGAGGATACGCGGGTCACCCGGCGCCTTCTCGATGCCTATGAGATTGATGCCAGACTACAGTCATATCATGACCATAACGGGGAAAAGATAAGGCCGGTCGTTCTTGAGCGTCTGGAAGAAGGTGCGCGCATTGCCATCGTCTCCGATGCCGGCACGCCGCTGATCTCCGATCCGGGTTTCAAGCTCGCGCGCGATGTGATCGAGGCGGGATATGAGGTCACAGCAATTCCTGGAGCCTCGGCTGTCCTGTCTGCCCTCTGCATCGCGGGCCTGCCGACCGACAGTTTCACCTTTGCCGGCTTCCCGCCGCCCAAGACATCCGCTCGCGAGAGCTGGATGGAGGGGTTTGCCACGGCGAAATCGACCCTGGTCTTCTATGAAGGTGCTTCCCGGGTGCCCGACTGTCTGGCCAGTGCCGCCCGGATTTTCGGGGATCGTCAGGGTGCCGTCTGCCGGGAACTGACCAAGCTGCATGAAGAAGCGCGCCGGGGTACGCTGGCTGAGCTTGCCGCCGAGTTCGCGCAAAGTGGCGCTCCACGCGGTGAAGTCGTCATCGTCATCGGTCCGCCCAGTGATGACAGCTGGGACCAGGACCGGATCGACGAGGCACTGGCCATCGCCCTGGCCGAAATGCGGATCAAGGACGCGTCCGCCCTGGTCGCCGAACAATCCGGCTGGCCGCGCCGGGATGTCTATGCCCGGGCGCTGGCGCTGAAAGACGCGAGCCGGTGAGTGCGCGGCGCCAGCGCGCGGAGGCTTTTGGTCGCTGGGCCGAATATTTCGCCATGCTGGTGCTGTTCCTTAAGGGCTATCGTCTGCTGGACCACCGTGCCCGCACCGCAGCCGGTGAAATCGACCTCGTTGCGCGTCGGGGCGATGTGCTGGCCTTCATCGAGGTGAAGGCACGAGCGAGCCTGGACGAGGCGCGCCAGGCGTTGAGTTTTCACCAGACCCGGCGTCTGACCCGGGCGGCGACGATCTGGAGGTCCGGTCGTCCCTGCCTGCATCACCTGGCCATGCGTTATGACCTGGTCCTGGTCGCGCCCTGGCAATGGCCCCGTCATGAACGTGCGGCCTGGGAGCCGGAAGAGCGCATCGCTCGCGATCTCCTGTGACAGGAATTTCCGGCGTGTAAGGTGATGCTTGGGAATGCGTGGTGTATTGATGTGATTCGGGGCGCACGAGATTGACAGGAGAGACCTCCCATGAGCCTTCGCCGAGGCCTGACCAGCATGCTTATTCTGGCCACGTCGCTGCTTGCGGCCTGTTCCACGATCCAGCCGGAGCGATCCATCGGCCGCGAGCTCGATGACGCCAATGCGTCCCTGTCGATCAAGTCAGCGATGCTGCGTACCGAGGGTTTCGCGCTGGAAGGCGTGGATGTCGAGGTCACCGAAGGGATCGCCCTTCTGACCGGCACCGTGCCGCGTGAGGATGACAAGCGCATGGCGGAATGCCTGACCTGGTCGTCTGTGGCCGTGCGTGCGGTCGCCAATGAGATCAATGTCGGCCAGGCGGCCGGTTTCCGCGATCGCACACGCGATGCCTGGATCACCCAGCGGGTTCGGGCGCGACTGCTTTCCGATCGGAATATCCGCAGCGTCAATTTCAACGTCGAAACCTATGGCCACACCGTCTATCTGCTGGGCCTGGCCCGGTCCCAGGCCGAGCTGGAGAGGGCGAGTTCGCATGCGGCCCTGGTGGATGGCGTCACGGATGTGATCAGCTTTGTGCAGGTCGCCGGTACGCCTTCCAGCCTGCCGGCGCGCGGTGAACGCCGGGCGGCGGCATGTGCGGGTGAACCCAATCCCAGTCTTGATCCGGACGTAATCGATCCTAACTCCGGGCCGGAACTTCTCGGCGGACCGGAGAGCAATTGATGAGCCTGCGCGTAGCGGTCCAGATGGACCCGATTGAAACGGTTGATGTTGATGCCGACACGACCTTTGCCTTGATGGAAGAAGCCCAGGCGCGCGGCATGGCGCTCTGGGTCTATCAGCCTGACCACCTGTCCTGGCGCGAGGGCAGGATTGTTGCCCGCGCCCGTCCGGTCACGGTGAAACACCTGCAGGGCGAACATGCGGATCTGGGTGAGGAGTTGGAGCTCGACCTGGCCGAGGATGTCGATGTCATCCTGATGCGCCAGGACCCGCCCTTCGACATGGCCTACCAGACGGCTGCGCACATCCTTGAGGGTCTCAAGGGCAAGACGCTTGTGCTCAACGATCCGGCCTGGGTGCGGTCCAGCCCGGAAAAGATCATTCCGCTGGACTATCCCGAGCTTATCCCGCCGACGCTGATCAGTCGCGACGAGAAAGCCATTCGTGCTTTCCGGGAAAAGTATGAGGACATCATCATCAAGCCACTCTATGGCAACGGTGGTGCTGGCGTGTTCCGGCTCAAGCCGGGTGACGGCAATCTGGCCTCGCTGCTGGAGATGTTCTTTGCACAGTCTCGCGAACCGCTGGTGACGCAGGCCTTCTTGCCGGCCGTGTCTGCCGGCGACAAACGTGTCCTGCTCATCGATGGCGAGCCCGTGGGGGCGATCAATCGCGTGCCGCAAAAGGGCGAGACCCGATCCAACATGCATGTGGGCGGCGTTGCCGAGCAGTCCGATCTGGATGAGCATGATCTACGTATTTGCGCGGCGATTGGTCCGATGCTGAAGGAGCGCGGCCTGGTGCTGGTCGGCATTGATGTCATCGGCGGCAAGCTGACCGAGATCAATGTGACCTCCCCGACCGGTGTCCAGGAACTCAAGCGCTTTTCCGGTATCGATACCTGCGCGCGTTTCTGGGATGTCGTCTCCGAAAAAGTGTCCTGACGGATTTAAACACGCTTGACGTGTAACCTGTGATTGTGATGCACTCCTCTGGCTCGACAGGGCTGGAGGAAAGGCATGGCGTCCAGAACCTTTGCAGTCGCGTTCGAAGGTGCCGAAGCCCGGCTGGTGGATGTCCAGGTCCAGCTGGCCGGTGGCTCTCAACCCATTTTCTCTGTTGTTGGACTGGGTGACAAAACCGTGGCCGAGAGCCGGGAGCGGGTGCGCGCAGCCTTTTCCGCGCTTGGTTTGTCCATGCCGTCACGGCGCCTGATCGTGAACCTCGCCCCTGCCGATCGTCCCAAGGAAGGCTCGCATTTCGACCTGCCGATCGCGATCGCCATACTCGCCGAGATCGGCGTGGTGCCCAAGGATGTGGCGGAGGAACATCTCGCTTTTGGCGAGCTTGGCGTCGATGCCAGCATCAATCCGACCCCGGGTGCCCTGCCGGCTGCCATGGCCGCCAGCAGTGCGGGTCGTGCACTCATCTGTCCCGAGGCCAGCGGCCCGGAAGCAGCCTGGGCGGGCGGTGAGCTGGCCATTCTGGCGCCCGCGTCGATCATCCAGCTGATCAATCATTTCAAAGGCACGCAGATGCTGGCGCGACCGGCGCCGGGCGAATTGCTGGAACCGACGGATCAGCCGGATCTGCGCCAGGTGAAAGGCCAGGAAAGCGCCAAACGAGCCCTCGAAATCGCTGCAGCGGGCGGGCACAACCTGTTGATGGTTGGGCCGCCCGGGTCGGGAAAGTCCATGATGGCGGAGCGCCTGCCCGGGCTTTTGCCGCCTCTGGCTGCGGACGAATTGCTCGACGTCTCCATGATCCATTCCGTTGCCGGTCTGATCGAACGGGGCAGTCTGACCCGGCACCGTCCCTTCCGGTCGCCGCACCATTCGGCCTCCATGGCGGCGATGGTGGGTGGTGGCACCAAGGCCAAGCCGGGAGAAGCGTCACTCGCTCATCGCGGCGTATTGTTCCTGGACGAATTGCCTGAGTTTCACCCGCAGGTGCTCGACAGCCTGCGCCAGCCGCTGGAAACCGGCTCCATCACCGTCGCGCGGGCCAATGCCCATGTGAACTACCCGGCACGCTTCCAGTTGATAGCGGCGATGAACCCGTGTCGCTGTGGCGGCGGTGGCCAGGACGGCGTCGCCTGCAAGCGCGGACCGCGCTGTGCGATCGACTACCAGGCCCGGATCTCCGGCCCCATGCTCGACCGCATCGACCTGCAGATCACCGTCCCGCCGGTCACTCCGGCGGACCTGGCCCTGCCACCGCCGGAGGAGGGAACGCAGCAGGCTGCGGCCCGGGTGCTCAAGGCCCGTGAGGCCCAGCTTGAGCGCGGTTTTCTAAATGCGCAGCTGCCAACCGACCGCCTCGACCATGTCGCCGAGCCGGACCGGGCCGGTCAGGATCTGCTCAACCAGGCCGCCGCCATGCAGGGCCTGACAGCGCGCAGTTATCATCGTGTCTTGCGCGTGGCCCGAACGGTCGCGGATCTGGACGGATCGGAAGCAGTGCGGCGCGTCCACATCGCCGAAGCCCTGGCCTGCCGCCGGGCTCTGGCCAATGCCGCCACCGCAAGCGTCTGAAATCATGATGCTGACGACGCTTCGTTAACCCGAAACAGGTTAGACCGGATGGGTCATGACAAAAAAACCGTCCGACAATTCCGGAAGGTCCCCGTTTTCGCGCCCCAAATCCGGCGTGGAGACAGGGCTGACCACATTCCTGATGACCGCCTTCGACTCGATGGGCGAGCTGGTGCTGATGCGCGGCTCCAACGGCCGGGTCCTGCACGTGAACCGGCCCTTCCTGGAGGCTTTCGGAGGCGATGCGGGCGACTGGGTCGGACGCTGGTTCTCAGTCGCTCCGCCGCTCAAGGAAGACGGTTCCCGCCGTTATGAAATGTTGATGCGTACGCGCACCGGTCCCTTGTGGATCGAGTGGGACGAGCGCCAGATGGATGGCGGTATCGGCGTGATCTCGGTCGGACGCGATATCACCGCCCGCCGCGAACACCACGACAATCTGGAAGCCTCCCAGCGCGCCAAGAACATGTTCTTTGCCGCTGTTACGCACGAGCTGCGGACGCCGCTGGCCGGGACGCTGGGTGTTGCACGCCTGCTGGAAGCCACGCCGCTGCAGCCGGACCAGGCGGATTATGTGCGCTCGCTTTCGGCCTCGGCAGAACACGCGCTGGAAATGATCGACGATATACTCGATCTTTCGCGCCTTGAGGCCGGCAAGCTGAATCTGCGCCCCGAGAGTGTCGATGTCGCGGATCTTGTCCGCGAAATCATCGAGCTGGCCGCGCCCAAGGCTCATGAAAAGGGCCTGGAGATCGGTGCGGTCTTCACCTGCGACGCGCCGGCGCAGATCACGGGTGACGCTGCGCGGCTCAAACAGGTCCTGTTCAACCTGATCGGCAATGCCGTGAAATTCACCGAGACGGGTGGGGTTCGCCTGGACATCTCCAATGCGCCCTGTCCGGACGGCAAGCCGCGCCTGTCCATCGCCGTCAGTGATACCGGCCCGGGCATTTCCGAGAATGACC
The DNA here is from genome assembly GCF_047123815.1 of Maricaulis sp. MIT060901. NCBI lineage: Bacteria > Pseudomonadati > Pseudomonadota > Alphaproteobacteria > Maricaulales > Maricaulaceae > Maricaulis > Maricaulis sp. MIT060901. Next base: position 1,609,927 of record NZ_CP138920.1, on the reverse strand, counting down.
AGGCCGCGCTCTTCGAGGAATTCGAACGCGGTGCGGCCGAGCGTGAGGGCAAGGAGGATGGCGCTGGCCTGGGCCTGGCCATGGTGCGCCGCCTGGTTGAAGCCATGGGGTCCGCCATGGGCCTTGAAAGCGAGCTGGGTCAGGGCTCGCGCTTCTGGATCACGTTTGAACTGCCGGTGGAGCGCTGTGTGTCCGATCAACCGCTCGCGGGCCGTGAACTGGCGGTGGCGGTGGCTGACCCAACCATGCGGTCCATTCTGGTCGACCAGATCGAAGCCCTGGGCGGGCATTGTTTCGCCATTGATAATCCCAACCGGCTTGCTGCGGCCTCGGGCCGCGAACTGCTCATCGACTGGGCCTGGTTCGACCGGGTGGTCGAGGCCAGCGCCGCGCATTCCTGGGTGCTCGTCACGCCGGCGGAAAAATCCAGGATCGCTGAAGGATTGCCGGAAGCGATTGACGGCTGGTTCGTCAAACCCCTGCGTCGCTCCACCCTGATTGCCCAGATCACCGGACGCCCTGACAGGATTGTGAAGACACAGGTCCAGCCGGAACTGGTCGAGCTGGACAAGCTTCGTGTGCTGGTCGCCGAGGATGACCCTGTGAACGCCCTTATTGCTCGCAAGACACTGGAACGGCTCGGAGCGGAGGTCGAGGTTGTCGAGAGCGGTACGGCTGCCCTCAAGGCGCTGGAACAACTGTCCTTTGACGCCGCCCTGCTGGACCAGCGCATGCCCGGCATGGATGGCCCGGAACTCGCACGCATGGCCCGGGCCAATGGCTGGGATATCCCGCTGATCGCCCTGACGGCCAATTCCACCGAAGCGGATCGCCAGGTCTGCCTGGATGCTGGAATGGATGAATTCCTCACCAAACCTGTCGACCCGGTAATCCTCGGCGACACCCTCAAGCGCTTGTGCAACAAGGAAAAACGGTCCAGTTTGGGTTAGATTTCAGACGACCGGAGTTTCAAGGACATGTCCGATGCCGTAACCGCCCAGCGCAAGTCGTGGCGGCAAACCGTCGAGCTCTATGGCAAGCCGATCATGCTCTCCATGCTGATCCTGGGCTTTGCCTCCGGTCTTCCGCTGATGATGGTGTTCCAGAAGTTGAGCTTCTGGCTTCGAGCTGAGGGAATTGATCGGACAACGATCGGTTTCATGTACTGGGTCACCGGCGCTTATACGCTGAAATGGATCTGGTCTCCGGTGGTCGACAAACTGCCGATCCCCTTCCTGACAAGGTCGCTTGGTCGCCGCCGTTCCTGGATGGTCCTCGCCATAGCCGGGACAATGATCGGCCTGCTTGTCATCGGTTTCTCGCGCCCGTCCGAGGGGCTCCTGATCACGCTCGCGGGCGCCGCGATCCTGGCCTATTCGGGAGCGACACTGGATATTGCGATCGATGCATGGCGCATCGAGTCCGCGGAATCGGAGCAGCAGGCGAACATGGCCGCGGCCTATGTCATGGGTTATCGCGGCGCGATCATGTTTGCCGGTTTCGGCCTCGCGATTGCGGATCAGACCTCCTGGCCGATCTCGTTTGCGGTGATGTCCGGAACCATGGGCGTTTGTGCCTTCCTCATCCTGTTCATGAAGGAACCGAACAAGGAATTGGTGGTGACACCGCCCGAGCAAAGCCTCGGCATGCGGGTGACGACGGCCATTATCGATCCGTTCAAGCAATTCTTCTCCCGCATGGGTTACTGGATCGTGCCGGTCTTCATCCTCATCACGATTTACCGGATGAGCGATTTCACCATGGGCATCATGGCCAGCCCTCTATACGCGGATCTTGGGTATTCCGGCACGGTCGTGGGCGGAATCCAGAGTGGACCGGGCATCATAGCGACGATCGCAGGCGGTTTCCTCGGCGGCGTGGTCGCGTACCGGATGGGTGTTCTCAAGGCGATGGTGGTTGGGGCGCTGATCACACTTGCGACCAACGGTGCTTATGCCTGGCTGGCCCTGACCGGAACCCCTGAAGATACCTGGCGTATTGCCATCTCTATCGTTGGTGACAATATCGCCGGTGGTTTTGTCGGCACGGTCTTCATCGCCTATCTGTCATCACTGACGGATCCCGCGAATGCAGCGACACAGTACGCGCTCTTGTCCTCGGCCTACGCCTTCGTGAACAAGATCATCGCCGGTTTCTCCGGCGTTCTGGCGGACGCCGTCGGGTATTTCCACTTCTTCCTGATCACCGCGAGTTACGCGGTTCCGGCCGGGGTTTTGGTGATTGTCCTGATCATGTTCGGGCCCGCCGCTGCCAAGGGCGAGATCGACTGGTCCGAAAAGGAAGACAAAAAGCCTGTCGAAGCCTGATTACTCCCCGGCGGCTTCCTCTACCTCGTGGGCGTCCGGGTCGTAGGCCGCCAGTGTGGCCAGGTGGGTGATCTCGCTGACCGAGGCGCCAAGGCGGGCAATCTGGACCGGGCGTTCAAAGCCCAGCAGCATCGGTCCCAGCACCGTCGCACCACCGCCTGCTCGCAGGAGTTTGGTGGAGATGGAGGCGGAGTGGATGGCCGGCATGACCAGCACGTTCGCCGGACCTTTCAGGCGCGAGAACGGGTAGAGGAAACGGTGTGACTTGTCCAAGGCGACATCCACGCTCATCTCGCCCTCGTATTCGAATTCCACGCCGCGCTGATCCAGGATCTCGACCGCACGCTGGAGTTTCTCCGAGCGCTGGCCGGCCGGATTGCCGAAGGTGGAATAGGACAGGAAGGCGACACGCGGTGTGAAGCCAAAGCCCTGCGCCGCGTCGGCCGCTTCCTTGGCGATATCGGCCAGGGCCTCGCTGTCTGGGAACTCGGTGACATTGGTGTCGGCGATGAAGAGCGTGCGCTCCTTGGCCAGGGCAATCGACATGCCCATCACCCGCTGGCCCTCGGCCGGGTCCAGCACCAGCTGAACATCGCGCAGGGCAGCGTCATAGGCGCGGGTGGTACCCGTCACCATGCCGTCCGCATCACCCAGCTTGACCATACAGGCCGAGAAGACATTGCGGTCATTATTGACCATGCGCTGGACATCGCGGCGCAGATAGCCCTTGCGCTGCACACGATTGTAGAGGAATTCGGCATAGTCGGCATTGCGGTCGGAGAGGCGCGCATTGACGATCTCGATAGAATCCTCCGGCACCCCGACCAGGCGCATATTGGCGCGGCAGATTTCTTCGCGACCAACGAGCACAGCCTTGCCCAGTTCCTGGTTCTGGAAGGCATAGGCGGCGCGGATGACGGCCGGTTCCTCGCCCTCGGCGAAGACGATGCGGCGGCCATGTCCCATCACCGCGCCCTGGATGCGCTGCAGGAAGGAGGCAGTCGGGTCGAGACGGCGGGCCAGCGAGGCGCGATAGGCGCTCATGTCCGGGATCGGCTTGCGCGCAACACCGGTGTCCATGGCGGCCTGCGCCACATAGGGCGGGACATAGGAGATGAGACGCGGATCGAAGGGTGACGGGATCACGTAGTCCTTGCCGAAACTCGGCCGGGCGCCGTGATAGGCGGCGGCGACCTCGTCGGGGACGTCTTCCTTGGCCAGGGCGGCGAGCGCCTGGGCGGCGGCGATTTTCATCTCTTCATTGATGGTCCGGGCCCGTACATCCAGGGCACCGCGGAAGATGTAGGGGAAGCCGAGGACGTTGTTGACCTGGTTGGGATAGTCGGACCGGCCCGTGGCGACGATGGCGTCGTCACGGACGGCGCGCACATCTTCCGGCAGGATTTCCGGGTCCGGATTGGCCATGGCAAAGATGATCGGCTCACCCGCCATGGACGCGACCATTTCCTTGGTCAGGGCGCCGGCGACCGAAAGGCCGAGGAAGCAGTCTGCACCGTCCAGGGCTTCGGCCAGCGTGCGCTTGTCCGTTTCGACGGCGTGGGCGGCCTTCCACTGGTTGAGATTCTCGCGACCGGTGTGGATGACGCCCTTGCTGTCGCACAGCAGCGCGTTGTCGGACTTCACGCCCATCGCCTTGATCAGTTCCAGCACCGCGATACCCGCGGCGCCAGCGCCGTTGACGACGACTTTCAGGTCTTCCATGCGGCGACCGGTGATCTGGCAGGCATTGATCATGCCAGCGGCGGAAATGATGGCAGTGCCGTGCTGGTCATCGTGGAAGACCGGGACATCGAGCAGTTCGCGCAGGCGCTGTTCGACGATGAAGCTTTCCGGCGCCTTGATGTCTTCCAGATTGATGCCGCCAAACGTGTTGCCGAAGCGCTTGACGCATTCGATGAACGCGTCGGCATCTTCTTCCTCGACCTCGATATCGATGGCGTCGAGATCGGCGAAGCGCTTGAACAGGACGGCCTTGCCCTCCATCACCGGCTTGGAGGCCATGGCGCCCAGATTGCCCAGGCCCAGAATGGCCGTGCCGTTGGAGATCACCGCGACCATATTGCCCTTGGAGGTATAGTCGTAGACAGCGTCCGGGTTCTCCGCGATTGCCTTGACCGGGACGGCAACGCCCGGGCTGTAGGCCAGCGACAGATCGCGCTGGGTTGCCATGGGTTTGGTCGGCTGCAGAGCCAGCTTGCCGGGGGTGGGCTCGCGGTGAAAGGCCAGGGCCTCTTCATCTTCGACCGGGCTGGTTCTGTCATTCATGGCGATGTCCTTGGTGATTGGGAGTTTTCCCACTGCTATAGCCGCTCTAGCCGCTTCGCACCCTTGCGCGCAAGCCGAAACCTCGCAAGTGTCTGCCGCAATGAATGCACTGACGACAATACCCGTTCCGACAGACCGGACATTCCCTTCTGCAGAGGGCGCGACGCCGATGATGGTGCAATTCCTGGAATTGCGGACCAAGGCTCCCGCGGATGCGCTGCTGTTTTACCGGATGGGTGATTTCTACGAGCTCTTTTTTGACGATGCCGTGCGCGCGGCAGCCGCGCTGGACATCGCGCTGACCAAGCGTGGCGAGCACCAGGGTGAGCCCATCCCGATGTGCGGTGTTCCCGCAGCCACGGCCGAGGCCTATCTCGCGCGCCTGATCAAGGCCGGGTTCAAGGTCGCTGTCGGCGAGCAGATGGAAGACCCCAAGGCTGCCAAGGCCCGCGGCTCAAAAAGCCGTTGTGCGGCGGGATATCACGCGGGTCGTCACGCCGGGCACCTTGACCGAGGACAGCCTGCTCGACCCGCGTCGCTCCAACCGGATTGCGGCCCTGGCGCGCACCGGCAGTGGTGAGGCGGCTATCGCGTGGGCTGAAGTCTCCACGGGCGAGTTTGTGGTGTCTGCGGTTGATCCCGCCAATGTACCGGCCGAGATCGCGGCCATGGCCCCGGCGGAATTGCTGGTCGATGAAGCACGTTATTCCGAGACGGTCGAGATCGCCTCGCGTGCCACCGTTACGCCCCTGCCTCGGGCCAAATACGATACAGGCTCGGCACAACGTCAGCTGAAGGCGCAATTCGGCGTGCAGGACCTCGACGGGTTCGGGGATTTCTCCAGGGCAGAGCTGTCCGCGCTGGGGGCCTTGCTGGATTATCTCGCGCTGTCCCAGGCCGGGGCGCCGGCCAAGCTGGTACCCCCGCGCCAGGGCAAGCAGGGCAGTGTTCTCGCGGTCGATCCAGCGACCCGTGCCTCGCTCGAAATTGACAGGACATTGTCAGGGTCTCGCGCGGGTTCCTTGCTGGATGCGATCGACGAAACCGTCACGGCGCCGGGTGCGCGTTGCCTGGCAGAGCGGCTTTCCCGCCCCCTGACGGATGCCGGTGTTATCGAGGCCCGTCTGGATGCGGTCAGTTTCTTCCTCGCCCAGGAAAACCTGCGCCGGGATGTGCGCGAGCGTCTCAAGGCTGCCGGTGATGCCGAGCGGGCGCTGTCACGCCTGCTGCTGGGCCGGGGTGGCCCGCGAGATCTCAAGGCGCTGTCGGCGACACTGGCGGAAGGCGAGGCTCTTGCCGCCCGCCTGACCGGTGATCCGCTGGTTCAGATGCCGGCGGAAGTCTCCACCTGCACCGCCGCGCTTGTCATGTCCGACAAGTCCGAGCTCGCTGAACTGGTCAATGATCTCGAGCGTGCGATCCGCGATGAACCGCCGCTGATGGCGCGTGATGGTGGATTTGTCGCCGAGGGCTGGCGTCCGGAACTGGATGAGACGCGCGGCCTGCGCGATGAAAGTCGCCGCATCGTGGCGGGTCTGCAGCAGACCTATGCCGAGGCGACCGGCGTTTCCACGCTCAAGGTCAAACATAACAATGTGCTGGGCTATTTCATCGAGGTGACGGCCAAGAATGCCGATGCCCTGATGGGAGAGGAGCTCTACATCCACCGCCAGACCATGGCCAATGCGGTGCGTTTCACCACAACCGAGCTGGCCGAGCTGGAAGCCAAGATCGCCAGTGCCGGAGAGCGAACACTGGCGATGGAGCTGGAAGTTTTCAACGCCCTGCGCGACCGGGTCGAAACGCTGGGTCCGGTTATCCGTGATTGCGCGCGGGCGCTGGCGGAAATCGATGTCGCCTCTGCCCTGGCCGAGTGGGCGAGTGATACCGATGCGTGCCGTCCTGAAATCGAGACGGGCACGGTGTTCACGGTTATTGGTGGTCGCCACCCAGTGGTCGAACAGTCGCTGGCGCGTACCGGCGAGGGACGTTTCACGCCCAACGATTGCCAGCTTGATGGTGAGGGCGGCGAAGGCGCGCGCCTGATGCTGGTGACCGGACCGAACATGGCCGGTAAGTCGACCTATCTCCGGCAGAACGCGCTGATCCTGATGCTGGCCCAGGCCGGCTGTTTCGTACCGGCGCGCAAGGCGCGGATCGGTATTGCCGACCGGCTTTATTCACGTGTGGGCGCGGCAGATGACCTGGCGCGTGGTCGCTCCACCTTCATGGCGGAGATGATCGAGACGGCGGCCATTCTCAACCAGGCGACGGCGCGCAGTTTTGTCATTCTTGACGAAATCGGCCGGGGAACGGCGACCTTTGATGGTCTCTCCATCGCCTGGTCGGCCGCAGAACACCTGCACGGGATCAATGGCTGCCGGGCGCTGTTCGCCACGCATTATCACGAGCTGACGCGCCTGGCTGACGAGCTGGACGCGGCGGGCAATTGCTCGCTGAAGGCCCGTGAATGGAAAGGCGAGCTGGTCTTCCTGCACGAGGTCGGGCCGGGGGCCGCGGATCGCTCCTACGGTATCGAGGTCGCACGTCGGGCCGGACTTCCCAAACTGGCCATCAAGCGCGCCCAGACCATTCTTGACCGTCTCGAGGCGGAGGGCGCACCTGCGGCTGCACTGGCGGACCTGCCGCTTTTTGCAGCGGTGGAAGTTGTCGAACCCGCGGGTCCATCTCCAGTCGATGAACGCTTGGCCGAGGTCGACCCGGACAGCCTGACCCCGCGTGAAGCGCTGGATCTGGTCTACGCGCTCAAACAACTCGCCAAAGACAGGTGACGCAGGCGGCGCCCGGATCTAAAACAAGGTCATGACCGCGTCTTTCCTGCCCGCTTCCCTGGAATCCCTGAAACTGCGCGCCCGACTGGCGTCGGCCATGTCGCGGGATGGCTGGGACTCGCCGTCAGCGCGCAAAGCCGGTCTGGCGACATTGCGGGCATCGCTGGAGACGTCCCGAAATTCCGCCAACACATTGCTGGCCGGAGATCATGGTGGCGCTGCGGCTGCCCATGCCCTGGCTGACGGCGTTTCCGTGTGCCTGGGCGCGCTTTTTGACAGCCTGGCGGCCGAGGATCCGGAAGGCGCGCGTGGCGTGGCCCTGTGTGCCCAGGGTGGATTTGGTGCAGGCGAGCTGGCGCCCTATTCCGACGTCGACCTGATGCTGCTCAAACCCGGCAGTGCGAACGGGAAGACGGATGAATTCCTGCAGCGTGTGCTCTACGCGCTCTGGGATCTGAAAATCGATGTCGGTGGCGGCGCCTGTCGGACGATCGAGGAAACGCTCGAGCTGGCGCGTGAAGATGCATCCGAGCGCACGGCTCTCCTTTCCCTGCGATACATCGCCGGTAATCAGAACCGGGTCACAAAACTGGCCAAGCGGTTTCGCGATGAAGTCGTTTCCGGTGACGAGATCGCCTTTGTCGAGGCCAAGCTGCGCGAACGCGACGCGCGCATCGAGAAGGCCGGGCGGTCGCGTTATACCGTTGAGCCGCACCTGAAAGCGGGCAAGGGCGGGCTGCGGGACCTGCAGCTGATGCGCTGGCTGGCGCTGTTTCTCTACGGCGCCGATGCGTTTGAACGCTGGGTGGGTGATCGCCTGCTCTCGGTTGATGATGTCGAGCGTTATGTGGCAGCCGATGATTTTCTCTGGACGGTGCGGTTCCATTTGCATCAGCTGGCCGGTGGCAAGGATGAACGGTTGAGCTTCGAGCTGCAGCCGGAAATCGCCAAACGTATGGGGTTCGAGGACACCGAGACCGAGAGCGGTGTCGAGCGCTTTATGCGGCGCTATTTTTTCACAGCCATGCATGTGGGGTCGCTGACCCGTCTGGTTTGTTCCAAGCTGGAAGCGGATTCTCGCAAGGCCAAGCCGAAAAACCTGGCGCGTTTCCTGCCCAATATGTTGACGCTGGAAACGGCGGATACCGGTTCCTTCATCCTGCGTGATGGCCGGCTGGATTTCGCCAATCCCACCCAGATTGCCGACGACCCGGCCAAGCTGATGCAGTTCTTCCATGTGGCCGCATCCCGCCAGTTTGATTTACACCCGGAAGCCGTTGCGCGCATCGGCCGGACATTGTCGCATGTGGATGATGACTATCGCCGCGATCCCCGTGTCGCACGGGCCTTCTTTGCGGTCTTGCTGGATGCTCCGGCCCCGATGGCCGTGCTGCGCCTGATGACCGAGGCGGGGCTTCTGGGGCGCTACATCCCGGAGTATGGCGATATCGTCGCGCGTACGCAGTTCAACATGTATCATCGATACACGGTCGACGAGCACACCCTGCAGGCGATCGGTTTGTTACGGGAGATCGAGCAGGGGCTGCATGTCGACGAACACCCGTTGTCGACAGGAATTATCAGCGAGATCAAGAACCGCCGCGCCCTGCATCTCGCGGTGCTGTTGCACGATACAGGCAAGGGCAATGGGGATCAGTGTATCGAGGGCGCTGCAAGGGCGCTGACAGCATGTGAGCGATTGGGGCTGGATGCCGAGGAAAGCGAACTGGTCGCCTGGCTGATCGAGAACCATCTCCTGATGAGCGACACGGCCCAGCGCCGCGATATCGGTGATCCAAGAACCATTGCCGATTTTGCTCAAGTGGTTGGCAGTGTTGAGCGATTGCGTCTTTTGACAGTCCTGACAGTTGTTGACATACGCTCGGTCGGGCCGGGTGTCTGGAATGGCTGGAAAGCCCAGCTGATGCGCGATCTCTATGCCGCGGTGGAGCCGGTGCTCCAGCGCTCCGGTGATGCGGTCGAGCTCGCTCGTGAGGCGCTGGCCGAAAAGGCGGATGCGGGACGCAGCCGCGTCTGTGACCGGCTCCAGCGTTCCTATCCGGAGTTTGCAGACTTCTGGCGCGAGGAACTGGACGACACCTATTGGGTGACCTCGACGGAGGAGGACCGGTTCCGCCATGCCGCCTTTGCACGCCAGGCCCGCGCGCGCGGTGATGGTGAGGCCGCGACCGCCATTCGGGTCGACCGCCGACGCAAGGCGACGGAATTGATGATCTGGACCGAGGACCGGTTCGGTCTGTTCGCGGATCTCGTCTCCGCGCTCGCCCGGCGTGGCGCGGATATTGTTGGCGCGACCATCAACACGACCCGGTCCGGCAAGGTGCTGGACATTTTCTATATCCAGGATGCGGGCAGCCAGCCGTTCGGCTGGGATGACCCCTATCTGATGGATGAGCTTGTGGCCTATGTGCGCGAGATAGTTTCAGGTGCCCGTGAGGTAGAACGTTCGCGCGAAACGGCGCTGAAACGGTCAGGTGCGGCGTTCAAGGTGACGCCTTATCTGAACTTTTCCAACGACCTCTCGGACAGCGCCACGGTCATCGAAGCCTCCGGTCGTGACCGTCCGGGCTTGCTTGCGGACCTTTCCGACATGATCGCCAAACAGGGGCTGTCCCTGCACTCAGCGCGGATTGATGGATATGGCGAACGGGCGACGGATGTGTTCTATGTCACCCGGGAAGGCGCCCAGCTGACGGATGAGGCGCTCAAGGCCGAGGTGGAAGAAGCGCTGATGAATGTCCTGAGCGAGGGAGAGGCGCAACTCGAAGCGCAGGCGGCCCAGCGCGGCATCGCGCGCGCTCCGGCGAGTCTCTTGCGGTAAGCCTATGAGATTATTGCGCTCCTCTGCAGTTGTTGGCCTTTTCACAATGGTCAGCCGGATCCTCGGTTTTGTCCGCGAGATCATGTTCGCGGCCTTTATCGGTCCGGGTTCGGTGCTCGATGCCTTCCTGCAGGCCTTTCAGTTTCCCAATCTCTTCCGGCGGATATTCGCTGAGGGGGCGTTCAACTCGGCCTTCGTGCCGCTTTATACCGAGCGCCTCGAGGGCGATGGCCAGGATGAGGCGAGGGAGTTCGCCCGACAGGTCGCTTCCGTCCTGTTTACCGCCATGCTGGTCCTTGTTGTCGCGGCGCAACTGGCGATGCCGTGGCTGATGGTCTTCCTCGGTCCGGGTTTTGTCGGCCAGCCGGAGATTTTCGAAACGGCGGTGCTCTTTACGCAGATTGCCATGCCGTATCTGTTGATGATGTCGCTCAGCGCGATGTTTTCCGGGGTATTGAATGCGCACGGCAAGTTTGCCGTTGCTGCGGCCGCGCCGGTTCTGCTGAACCTGACACTGATCGGGATCATGTTCTTCAGTGAGCTGCGTGGGCGAGAACTTTCCTACTATCTGACCTGGGGCATCACGCTTTCCGGCGTCATCCAGCTGGCCTGGATCTATGCTGCCATGCAGCGGCTGGGCATCGGGTTGGCGCTACGCCTGCCGCGCCTGACACCTGGGGTAAGAAAACTGATTGTGCTGGGGATTCCTGGCGCGGTGGCGGCAGGTGTCACGCAGATCAATATCCTGGTGACCTCGGCGATCGCGACTAACCAGGCTAGCGCCCGATCCTGGCTCTATTTCGCGGACCGTCTCTACCAGTTGCCGCTTGGTGTGGTTGGTATTGCCATGGGTGTCGTGTTGTTGCCGACGCTGAGTGCCCGCCTGCGTAATGGCGATGACGAGGGTGCGTCCAATGCGATGAACCGGGCGGTAGAGATTTCCATGGCGCTGACCCTGCCAGCTGCCGCCGCGCTGCTCGCCATGCCGGAATTCTTGGTCGGGGCGCTCTTTGAGCGGGCCCGGTTTGATTCAAACGATACCATCATGGTGGCCAGAGCGCTGGTTCCGTTTGCGCTCGGACTGCCCGCGTTTGTTCTGGTAAAGGTGCTCGCACCGGGCTTTTTTGCCCGCCAGGACACGATGACCCCGATGAAATTCGCGACCGTCTCCGTTGTCGTCAATTTGGCGTTGGGTCTGGCGCTGTTTAGCACGCCGTTGCGTTATGTCGGCCTGGCAATCGCCACTGCGATCGCCGGCTGGGTGAATACGCTGCTGCTGGCTTGGACGTTGCACAGGCGCGATGTGTTTAAGCCGGACGCACGTTTGATGTCGCGCTTTCCGCGTATTCTGGCGGCAGCCATCATCATGGGCCTAGCTCTCAGGGCGGCGCAGTATTACAGCCTGGAACTTACGCAGCTCTTTTTCGGCGTTCCGCTACTGGCCGTTATCGCTGTCAGCGCTGCGGGAGCGGTTGTTTATGGAATCGCCGCGATCGTTACCGGTGCCCTGCGCATTTCCGATGTGACCTCTTCCCTGAAGCGTTCTTGACACAAACACGCTTGAGACCCGGAGCCCGCAAGGCTAAGACCGCGGCTCCTGTTTTCCTCCGTCCACACGAGGCTATCCGATGAGTGCTACTCCGACCGATTACACTGGCCCGCAACGCGTGCTTTCCGGCATGCAGCCGACCGGTTCCCTGCACCTTGGCAATTATCTGGGTGCCCTGAAGAACTGGGTGTCGTTGCAGGAGGATGGAAACTGGGACTGTTTCTATTGCGTTGTTGACTTGCACGCCGTCACCATGCCGCACGACCCGGCCACCCTGCCGGACGCTGTGCGCTCTGCCGCCGCGGCCTACATCGCGTCCGGAGTGGACCCGTCAAAGAGTGCGATTTTCGCCCAGTCCGCAGTGCCCGCCCATGCCGAGCTGGCGTGGATCTTCAATTGTGTGGCGCGGCTGGGCTGGCTCGAGCGCATGACCCAGTTCAAGGACAAGGCTGGCAAGGACAAGGAGCGCGCTTCGGTAGGGCTCTTCACCTACCCGGTCCTGCAGGCGGCCGACATCCTGGTCTACAAGGCGACCCATGTCCCGGTGGGCGAGGACCAGAAACAGCATCTGGAACTGTGTCGCGACATCGCCGCGCGTTTCAATCGCGATTTCGGCAATGGCGAAGCGATTTTCCCGATGACCGAGCCGGTCATCCAGGGGCCGGGCGCGCGCATCATGTCCCTGCGTGACGGTTCTGCGAAGATGTCCAAGTCCGATGTGTCCGATAATTCGCGCATCAATCTGGACGATGACGCAGACAAGATCGCCCGCAAGATCAAGAAGGCGAAGACTGATCCCGAACCGCTCCCATCCGAGGAAGCCGGTCTTGCTGATCGTCCCGAGGCCAATAACCTGGTTGGCATTTATGCCGCACTGACGGGCCAGACCAAGGCCGATATCCTCGCCGAGTTCGGTGGTCAGGGTTTTGGCGCTTTCAAGCCTGCCCTGGCTGACGTGGCCGTGCAGTATCTCGCCCCGATCTCCGACGAATATCGTCGCCTGGTCGAGGACAAGACCGAGATTGACCGGATCCTGGCTGCCGGTGCCGAACGTGCCAACAAGATCGCGGCACCTGTCGTGACTGAAGCCAAGGAAATCATGGGGTTCTGGGGATAGCATGTCCAAGACGTCTGTATTGCTGGCCGCGCTGGCCAGCCTGTCCGTTGCCGCTTGCGGCGCGCCTTCTGACACCGAAGAAAGCGCGTCCATGGGTCATGGCGACATGCATCATGGGGAAATGAGCGAGATGGCGGAACTTCCGCCGCTTGCCGATGATGGTGTCATGCCGGTCATCGACGTTCAGGAAGCCTGGATGCGTCCGCACCCGGGTGGCCGCGATGTCACGGCCGCCTATTTCACGCTTGCCCTCAGCGCGGGCTCTGTGGACCGCCTTCTCAGCGCCCGTATCGACGGCGCCGAGCGTGTCGAGCTGCACGGTCATTCGATGAATGATGAGGGCATGATGCAGATGCGCGCCATCGGTCCTCAGGATGTGTCGGCCGGTGAGACGATGGTTTTCGCCCCGGGGGGCCATCACCTGATGGTGTTTGGTCTGGCGACGGTGGTCGAGGGCGATACGGCCACCGGCACTCTGGTTTTCGAGCGTGCAGGCGAGGTCGAGGTGAGCTTCCAGGTCAGCCCCCTGCCACCGAGCATGTCCGCCGACAACTGATCTGCGACAATCCGCGCCATTGAGCGCGGATTGTTTTTACCTCAAAACATACCGCATGGTATGATTTGAGGGTGAGATGAATAACTGGCTGATTGCTGCCGCGGCGCTCGCGGCCCTGACAACACTGGTGCATTTCTTTGTGGGGGGCCGACAGGTGGCCAAACCCCTGCTGGAAACCGGCGAGATCAACTCACTGGTCAAGTTCACGCACTATTTCTGCTGGCACATTGTCACCATCGCCCTGGCCGCGATGGCCATCGGCCTGGCCTATGCCGGGCTGAACCCGGGCGGGCGTGATGTGGCCATCGTGATGGTGGGGCTGGCCGCGGCCATCGCAGTGTGGAATTTTGCCATGAATGCCCGTCACAGGCTCAAGGCGAGCCGTCATCCCCAGTTTGTGTTTTTCATTCCGATAGTCGCGTTGGCCATGCCGGGATTGTTGCAGGCATGACCAGGATTTCGCGTGAAGACTGGCTGGAGACCGGGCTGGCCCAGCTGGGGCGCGAAGGGCCGGCCGGCCTGCGCATAAGCCGTCTGTGCAAACGTGCGGGGGTGACGCGAGGGTCGTTCTATCACCATTTCGCGGACCAGAAGGTCTACAGCGAGACCCTGCTCGAGCACTGGGAACACAGTCACACTCTAGCCCTGATCGACGCTGCGGATGCAGCTGGCGAAGGCGCTCTGGAGCGACGTCACAGGCTCAGCGCGTTGACGTCGAAGCTGGACATGCGCGTCGAGGCGGAGATCCGGCGCTGGGCGGCAAGTGATGATCAGGCGCGTGTTGTGCTGGCGCGGGTGGATAATCGCCGGCTGGATTACCTTGCCGAGCTCAACCGAATGGAGAACGGAATGGACACGCAGGCTGCCCGCGATCTGGCCGCTATCGAATACGCCGTGTTTCTGGCCTATCCCGGGCTGTTCCCGAAGAGCGGTGAAGCGGATTTCCGGCGGGTTGGCCGGTTGCTGGACCGGCTGATCACCGGTCTGTCTCAGCCCTGAGAAGCGTCGTCCGTGCCAGCCTCGGCCCTGGGGGCGTCGAACTGGTTCTCGGCCAGGTATTTTTCCGGGTTATAGGCCTGTGGCCCGCGGGGCCAGAACATGCGCATCAACCCACCACCCATCAGCGTGACAGGGACAAGAAAGAGGCCATAGGCATTTTCCTGCAACAAGAAGAGCACCACGAAGAAAACAACGCCCATAACGGCGATGAGGGCTCCCAGGATGAACATTGTGATCATGAAGGCCATCGACTGGCCTTCGACGAACTCAACCTGTTCCCGGTGGGGCAGAAGCGCTTCGTGCAATCCGGTAAGCAGGGCGCGGAACGTCTCGTATTCACCCCGGAACACACCCGCTGAGACAAAGGTCATCGAGCCAAACACCATCTCCTCGCCAGCGCTATTGGTGATGCGCAATACGACCTGGGAGGTCTGTCCTGCCATTTCCGCTGCCAGGCGCACCTGGCGGATGTCAGCGAGCGCGAAGCTGTGAACGGGCGTGCCATCCTCCAGCGTTTGCACCAGGGCATTCTCTTCCAGCCAGGTCAGTGTTGGCCGGGTGCCCAGATTTCGCCGGTCGGGATGCCGCACAGAGCTCATTGAATCCTCTCCTTTTCTAGCGACTTAGCAGCAATTACTGGACGAGTCGCGTGAAACTCGCCACAGTCGCACGGCATGCCAAATCGAACACGCAAATTCCTGGTCGTGGCGGATGAAAGCCCGGAAGCGCGCACAGCGCTGTACTTTGCCGCCCGCCGCGCCTTCAAGACCGGCGCCAAGGTCACTGTCCTGGCGGCGTATGAACCTTCCGACTTCAATCACTGGATCGGCGTTGCTGAAACAGCGAAACGGGAATCCGAGGCCGCAGCCGAGACCTTGCTGGAATCCATGGCCGAAGATGCGGAAGCCGTCACCGGCGAGCGTCCGGAATTGCTGTTGCGTGAAGGGGATCGCTCCAAGGTCCTGTCCGAGCTGCTATTTGAGGATCCGGAAATATCGCTGTTGATCCTGGGGGCGTCGCGCTCGAGTGAAGGGCCGGGACCGCTGGTTTCTGCGCTGGCACGAGGCAAGGGTTTGTTCTCCGAACGCAATGTGCCTGTAACCGTCGTCCCAGGGGATATGGCGTGTGAGGAAATCGACGCCCTGACCTGAGCCCCTGCAGCTCCTGAGGTTGAAGTTTTTGTCCGTTACCGCCAAGTGATGGCCAAGGAGACCTGCCATGTTCATCCAGACCGAAGCCACACCCAATCCGAACACGATGAAATTCCTGCCCGGTCGTGAGATCGCGCCAGCTGGATCGCGGGAATTCGAGAATGAGGAAGACGCCGCCGTTTCGCCGTTTGCCTCCGATCTCTTCCTGATCGAAGGGGTAACGGGTGTATTCCTGGGCGCGGACTTCATTGCCATCACCAAGAGCGACGGCGTGGAGTGGGACCACATCAAGCCCTTCCTGCTGGGCGCGATCATGGACGGGCTTCAGTCCGGACGTCCGATCCTGGGTGATGCGCAGGAGGAAAGTGGTCACGCGGTTTATGACGGTGAGAGCTCGGAAGTGGTCAAGGAGATCATCGAGCTGATCGATACGCGGGTGCGACCGGCTGTGGCCCAGGATGGTGGTGATATTCTGTTCCACTCCTATTTGGCCGATACGGGCGTTGTGCGCCTGAAAATGCGTGGGGCGTGTTCCGGCTGTCCGTCTTCGACGATGACGCTGAAATCCGGCATCCAGAACCTGCTCCAGCACTACATCCCGGAAATCCAGTCCGTTGAGGCGGTGGAGTAGGCAGGCGACGGCGCCACCGAATTCCTCTAAACCGCCGCCATGGCCATCCTGGTTTTTGATACGACCGGAGCGGAATGCTCCGTGGCGCTGCGCATTGACGGTCAGCAGGACATTGTCCTGAGCGAGACAATCGGGCGCGGCCATGCCGAGCGCCTGGCACCCATGGCGCAGGAAGCGTTGAGGCAGGCGGGTATGGAGCCGCGTGCACTCAAGCGCATTGGCGTGACGATCGGACCGGGTGGATTTGCCGGAACGCGTGTCGGTGTGGCTTTTGCCCGAGGGCTAGCCCTGTCGACCGGCGCTAGGGCCTATGGCATCTCAAACCTGGCCGTGATTGCGCATTCCCTGTCCGCGACGCGCCCGCTGGCAACGGTGCATGACGCCAAGCGCGGGGAGGTCGTGCTGCAGATCTGGCGCGATGAAGCTGACGAGGCACAGCGGCTCTCAATCGAAGACGCATCTGCGCGCGTGGCCGGGCTCGCTCTGGCCGGTGGAGGTGCTGCACTGGTGGCGTGTGAAGGGCAGAATATCCTCGATGATGGCAAGCTTGATCTCGTCGCCCTGCTGGACGTTGCTGGGCAGGCAGGCGAGGACCAAAGTCCGCCGACGCCCTTTTATGTGCGCCCGCCCGACGCCAAGCTACCGGGCGGAGTGGATCCGTGATCGTCGAACAGGTCGCCGCCCAGAGCGCAGAACGCATGGCGGCGCTGCACGAGAAATGTTTCGATCATCCCTGGCCGGCCAGCGAGTTCGCCTCGCTTCTGTCCATGACATCGACCCGGGCTTTTGCGGTCCAGCGTGACGGCTGTCATATCGCACTTGTTCTGGTCCGGATCGCTGCTGATGAGGCGGAGATACTGACGGTTGGCGTCGACCCGGCTGAACGTGGCAAGGGACTCGGCATGGCCGTGCTGGAGCGTGCTGAACAGGCTGTTGCTGACCTTGGTGCCATCTCGCTCTTCCTCGAGGTCAACCAGCATAACGACCCCGCCCGCGCTCTCTATACCCGAGCCGGATACTCGGAGATCGGGCGCCGCCCACGCTATTATCGTGGCCGCGATGATGCGCTTATCTTCCGAAAAACTCTGTTGGAGCGTGGACAAACAGGGGCGTGACCGAATATCACTCCGATATCCAACCGGGGGAATCAACATGCCGGACCGCATCGAGAAAATCTGTATCGAAAAAGGCCTTCGCATGACGGAGCAGCGCCGCGTGATCGCGCGCGTCCTGTCCATGTCGCATGACCACCCCGATGCCGAAGAGCTGCACCGCCGGGCGGCCGCCGAGGATCCGCGCATCTCCCTGGCCACCGTCTACCGCACGGTCCGCCTGTTCGAAGAAGCGGGCATTATCGAGCGCCACGACTTCCGCGACGGAAGGTCGCGTTATGAAGAGGTCGGGGACGACCATCATGACCACCTGATCGACCTAAAGTCCGGTGAAGTCGTGGAATTTGTGAATGACGAGATCGAGCGACTGCAGGAAGCGATCGCTCGCAAGCTGGGCTACAAGCTTGTCGATCACCGTCTCGAGCTTTACGGCGTACCCCTCTCCAGCGCTGAGGAGTAGGCGCGAGTTTCCAGGGGGACACCATGTCCGCGCGCCAGCCCGGCAAGCACGCCATCACATTCATCTTCATCACCGTGCTGATCGATATGATCGGTTTCGGCCTGATCATTCCAGTGATGCCCGAGCTCATCAACGAGCTGACCGGACTCGGTGCGGATGACGCGGCCGTGCTCGGCGCGTGGTTGATGATGACCTATGCGCTGACCCAGTTCATCTTTGCGCCGATTGTGGGCGCCCTGTCGGACCGTTTCGGGCGCAAGCCGGTGCTGTTGGCAGCTCTTGCCGGTTTCACGATCGACTATGCGATCATGGGCTTTGCGCCCTTTTTCTGGATGCTTGTCGTCGGTCGTCTTCTGGCAGGAATTTTCGGCGCAAGTTATTCCACGGCCAACGCCTATATCGCCGATATAACGCCTCCCGAGAAACGGGCTGGTCGGTTCGGGATGATCGGCGCCGCTTTTGGTCTGGGCTTCATAATCGGCCCCGCGGTTGGCGGTATTCTGGGCGACCTTTATGGCCCGCGTGCGCCTTTCTTCGCGGCTGCGATCCTGGCCGGGCTGAACCTGGTTTATGGCCTGATTGTTCTGCCGGAGACCCTGGCGCCGGAAAACCGACGCAAGTTTGACTGGAAGCGTGCCAACCCGTTCGGCGCTCTCATCCAGATCCGCAAATACCCGGCCGTTTTCAGCCTCATCTTCGCGGTATCGCTGATGCTGCTCGGGCATGCGGTGTTCCCGGCGATCTGGTCCTATTACACCGCCTACAAGTTCGACTGGGATGCCGGAGATATCGGGTTCTCGCTCATGGTTGTCGGTATAACGGCGGCCATCGTTCAGGGCGGTTTGACGCGTGTACTGGTGCCCAGGCTGGGTGAGTGGCGGGCAATTACGATGTCCCTGCTGCTAGGACTTATAGGTTACGCCGCCTATGGTCTCATCACCGAGGGATGGATGGTCTATCCGGTGATCATCGCCGGAGCGATCGGCGGTATCGGCCAGCCCGCACTGCAAGGCGTGATGTCGCGTATCGTGCCACCGAACGCCCAGGGCGAGTTGCAGGGTGCCATGACTAGCCTGCAAAGCCTGTCCATGGTCATTGGCCCGCTGGTCATGTCTCGGGTTTTTGCTGGCTTTTCAGGCGAAGGAGCTCCGGTCGAATTTCCGGGCGCGCCCTTCATGCTGGCATCGGTGCTCACGGGTCTTGCGCTGGTCATCGCCCTAGGCGCCCGCCGCAAGGATGACGGCAGCGCCAATGAGACGACGCCGGAGAATGAACCCTCTCCCGTCTCCCCACGCGAGGCGGAATAGCCACTCCTCTTGCCCTGCAAGGGGTTTTCAAGCATAACCCCGGCCTCTTCGGCACAGGGTCGAAGGCTGCTGGATTGACGAATTCGAATGAGCGACGCGCGTAAACGCCTGTTTATCAAGACCTATGGCTGCCAGATGAATGTCTATGACTCCGAGAGGATGAAGGATGTTCTGCACCCGCTCGGCTATGAGCCGGCCGAGCAGCCTGATGGCGCTGATCTTGTGATCCTGAACACCTGTCACATTCGTGAGAAGGCGGCAGAGAAGGTGTATTCCGAGCTTGGTCGCCTGCGCCCGCTGAAAGAAGCCAAGGCCGACGAGGGTGGCATGACCATCGCTGTGGCCGGCTGTGTCGCCCAGGCGGAAGGCGCGGAGATCATGAAACGCGCGCCGGTCGTGGATCTGGTCGTCGGCCCGCAGACCTATCACAAGCTTCCCGAGCTGATCGCCAAGACGCATCGCGCGCGCGGCGAGGCGCTGGACACCGAATTCGAGGTCGAGGACAAGTTCGACCAGCTGGGCAATGACCGCCAGGTCGATGGCTACACGGCCTTTGTCACCGTGCAGGAAGGCTGTGACAAGTTCTGCACCTTCTGTGTCGTGCCGTACACGCGTGGCGCCGAGTGGTCGCGTCCGGTTGACCAGATCGTTGCCGAGGTCCGCGCACTGGCGGCCAAGGGTGTGCGTGAAGTCACCCTGCTGGGCCAGAACGTCAACGCTTTCCACGGCGAGGCGCCGGCGGGCAGCGAGGCTGACGGCCCGTGGGGACTGGGCCAGCTGGTGCGTCATCTGGCGCTGATTGGCGGTATCGAGCGCATTCGTTTCACCACCAGCCATCCGCGTGACATGGATGATGATCTCATCAACGCCTTTGCCGACACGCCCAAGCTGATGCCTTATTTCCACCTGCCGGTACAGGCTGGGTCGGACAAGATCCTCAAGGCCATGAACCGCCAGCATACGGCGGAAGAATACCTGGCGATTATCGAGCGTCTGCGCGCGGCGCGTCCCGATATCGCGATCTCCGGCGACATGATCGTCGGCTTCCCGGGTGAGACGGACAAGGATTTCGAGGCGACGATGCAGCTCGTGCGCGATGTGAACTACGCCTCCTGCTTCTCGTTCAAATACTCCAAACGTCCCGGTACGCCGGGCGCGGCGATGTTTAACCAGGTCGCTGAAGAGTTGAAAACCGAACGTCTCCTGGCGCTGCAGGCGCTGTTGAACGAACAGCAGGTTGCGTTCAATGAAAGCCAGATCGGCCGCACTCTGCCGGTTCTGTTCGAGCGCGTAGGTCGTCTGGATGGTCAGCTGCATGGCCGCAGTCCTTATCTGCAGGCCGTGCATGTCGAGGCGCCAGCTGATATGATCGGCAAGATCGGAAATGTCCGGATCGAGGGCGCAAGCCGCAATGCTCTCTCCGGCATTCTTGTAACCTCGGAGCAAAGCGCCGCGTGAGCAGCCAACCGACGTCCCGCAAACGTGCAACACGGCCTCGTCGCCAGGCCTCGGAAACCCTGCATCTTGATGACAAGGATCGCGTCCGTGCGCTTGCCGGCCCGGGCGACCGTTTCCTGATCCTGATCGAGGAAGAACTGGATGTGCGTCTCAGTGCGCCCGGCGCAGGTCAGATCGTTATCGGCGGGGATTCCGCAGGAGCGCGCGACGAGGCCAAACGTGTGCTCAAACGCCTCTATGCCAGTCTGGAACATGGTCTGACCTGTGATGAGGCTGCTGTGCGTGCGGCCCTACGCACACGAGACGACGAAGATAGCGGTGCCGAGGATGATGGCGTCATCCGGGTGCCGCGTGGCTCCAGCCTGATTGCCCGCACTGAGGGCCAGCGCACCTATGTGCGCGCGCTCAAGAACGAAAAAGCTTATGACCTGATCTTCGGTGTTGGCCCGGCCGGTACCGGAAAGACGCTGCTGGCAGTGGCCTATGGCGCCTCGTTACTGGTCCAGCGCAGGGTCGAGAAGCTGATCATCACACGCCCGGCCGTTGAGGCGGGCGAAAAGCTGGGCTTTCTGCCCGGCGATCTGACCGAAAAGGTCGACCCCTATCTGCTCCCGGTCTGGGATGCTCTGGCGGATACGCTGGGGCGCAGCCAGCTGGAAAAGATGCGTGAGGACGGCCGCATCGAGGTGGCGCCGATCGCCTTCATGCGCGGCCGCACGCTCAACCGGGCCTTCATCGTCGTTGACGAGGCCCAGAACACGTCACGCGCGCAGATGCAGATGGTACTGACCCGCCTGGGTGAAGGCTCCCGCATGGCGGTGACGGGCGATCCGAGCCAGTGCGACCTGCATCCGCGTGACCCTTCCGGCCTGCCCCACGCCCTGTCCATCCTGGCCAGGACCAAGGGTGTCGCGACGATCACCTTTGATCGCAATGATGTCGTTCGTCATGACCTCGTGGCCCGTATCGTGGCGGCCTATGAAGAGGATGCGGCCAAATCTCCGCGCGAAAGCTCATGAACGCAGTTGATGTCATCGTCGAGGATGACAGTTGGAATGCCCTGAAGGGCAAGGCACAGCGCGTTCAATCCTGTCTGGAAGCCTCGCTCGCCGAGATCGGAGAGGGTCATCCCGGCGTGGTAGCGGTTCTTCTGACAGGCAATGATCCCGTCGCCGAGATGAATGAGCGCTTTCGTGGCAAGCAGGGACCGACCAATGTGTTGTCCTTTCCCGCCATTGAAGGCGCGGACAACCAGCTGGGCGACATAGCCCTGGCCTGGGGCGTGGTCGAGCGTGAAGCGACTGACAAGGGCATCAGCATCGAAAATCATCTCAGCCACCTGATTGTGCATGGATTTTTACACCTTCAGGGTTATGATCATCTGACCGATGCAGAAGCGGAAGAAATGGAAGGCATTGAGCGGCGGGCGCTGGCGCGCCTGGGGATTGCAGATCCCTACTCGCTCGACGGAACGACCCATGAGGGCACTATAGAATGAGTGATGGCTCCAGTCCGAGCGGTAGCGAGAAATCCTGGCTCCGCTCGATATTCAACGGCTCCAGCTCTGCCGCGGACGAAAAAGCGAAATCCTCCCAGTCCTATGTGATCAAGCCTGACGCGCTGGAAGAGCTGCGCGTGGCCGATGTCATGGTTCCACGCGCCGACATTATCGGTGTCGAGATAGCGACACAGCTGGGGGAGCTGGCGGGAGCCTTCTCGGCGGCCTCGCACTCGCGTCTGCCGGTCTATCGCGAGACGCTTGATGACCCGATCGGAGTGGTTCACATCAAGGATGTGGTCAGCCATCTGACTCCGTCCGAGGATGGCCGCCGTCCCGAAGGCTGGGCCGAGCAGGAAGTCCTGTCAGATATCCATCGTCCACTTCTCTACGCGCCACCCTCGATGAAGGCCGGTGACCTGTTGCGCCGCATGCAGGCACGTCGCATGCACATGGCCCTGGTGGTCGATGAATATGGCGGCACTGACGGTCTGGTAACGCTTGAGGACCTGATCGAGCCCATCGTCGGGGAGATCGAGGACGAGCACGACGAGGATGATTCGCCGCTGATCCGTGTGCGCGCACCTGGTGTGTGGGATGTGGACGCCCGGGCGGAAATCGACGAGTTTGAACGGGTTGTCGGCGAGGAAATCGCTGCGGACGACGAGGATGATGATGTCGACAGCCTTGGGGGGCTGGTCTTCACCATTGCCGGTCGGATCCCCGAGCGTGGTGAAGTGATCCGCCACGCCACCGGCTATGAATTTGAGGTGCTTGAGGCGGATCAGCGTCGTATCCGCCGCATGCGCGTACGCACGGCCCGCGCCGGGAAATCAGGCATGGCGGAGTAAACTTGCAGATCGAGCGCAGATTTCAGCCCTGGACCTGGCGTGTCCGGCTACGGCATCTGGATGGATGGCGTGGGCTGGTGGCGAGTTTCCTGGCTGGAATGCTCGCTGTGCTCGCCCTGGCACCCTATCATATCTGGCCGGTCTGGATCGTCAGTCTGGCAGTTTTGCTCTGGCGACTTGATGGTGCACGACGTGGACCCAAACCCTTGCGTGGTGGGTTTGTTACCGGCCTCGTCTTTGGTATGGGCTATTTTCTGGCCGGTACTTTCTGGGTTGGCTTTGCCTTTATCAATCGGGGTCCGGAATTTGCGGCCCTGGTGCCGATCGCCCTGCCTCTGTTCGCTGCCATGCTGGCAGTGTTCTGGGGAATTGCCGGAGCGATCTACGCGCGTTTTGCCCAGAATACCGAATGGCGGGTGCTCAGCTTTGCCGCGATCTTTGCGCTGACCGAATGGTTGCGCAGCCATATCTTCAGTGGCCTGCCCTGGAATCTCCCGGCTTATACCTGGTCAGCGGGTGGAGCGGTCAGCCAGTCGGCGTCCTGGCTGGGCGTTTATGGTCTGAGTTTTCTGACACTGTTGATGTTCGCCGCTCCGGCCATGCTGGCGACCCGGGGGTTGGGCCCGCGCCGATTGCTTCCGGCCCTTTCCGGTTTTGCGCTTTTGTGTGTTCTCTTCTTCGCGGGCGGTTTGCGTCTGCTGAGTACGACCGTGCCAGATGTGCAGGATGTGCGCCTGCGGATCGCCCATTCCAACATCACCCAGGCCGAGAAATGGGGCGATGACGGCGAGCATGTCGCCCGTGATCGGTACATGTCACTGACCCGCCAGCCCGGTCTGGACGAAGTGACCCATGTGCTGTGGCCCGAGGGCGCCCTGCCGATCTACATGCTGGAAGACGGCCAGACACTGTCGCGACTGGGTGCTGCACTGAATGACGGTCCAGCCCTGATTGCCGGCATCAATCGCCGGGCGCGGGCTGGCGAGGAGGTCGTGTACCACAATTCTCTTGCGGCGATGCGTTTCCAGGGCGGTGAGCTGTCGGTCGACGCGCTCTATGACAAGGTCTTGCTGGTCCCGTTCGGCGAGACGATCCCGATGGCTTCGTTGATCTCGGCGATCGGGTTTGACGAGTTTGCACGCCTGCAATTCACGCCGGGACCGCGTGCGATCGTGGCGGAAATCCCGGGACTGCCGCCGATGATGCCGCTCATCTGTTACGAGGCGATCTTCCCGCACTTCTGGCAGTCATCCTCACAACGGCCGGAATGGTTCTTCAACCTCTCGAATGATGCCTGGTTCGGTGACACATCCGGTCCCCGCCAACATCTGGTGCAGTCGCGCTATCGCAGTATCGAGGCGGGCATTCCGCTTGTCCGGTCGGCTTCGCGCGGTTTCTCTGGCGTGGTGGATCCGCTGGGTCGCATGCCGGTGATGATCGGGCCGGACCAGGAGGGCGCGTTCGACGTCACATTGCCGCGAGCGCTCGCACCGACGCCCTACTCACTGTATGGTGATTTATTGTTCTGGCTCATGGTGTTAGGCGTTTTCGCCGGGCTCGCAGTGCAAAAGTTACGTTTTATTAAAAAACAAAAAACCTCGCAGCCCTGACCTGAACTCTGCTATACTGCCAACACGGGTTGTGCTCAGCAGTCCGAAAGAGAGGTGAGACGCATGTTGCAGGGTGACACGATCGAGAAAAAGGTCAGCCCTCGGGGTCCCAACCCCGTAGACGTTCACGTCGGTTCCAGAATTCGTCTCCGCCGACAATTGCTCCGGATGAGCCAGGAAAAACTGGGTGATGAGCTCGGTGTGACTTTCCAGCAGGTCCAGAAATACGAACGCGGTGCGAACCGTGTCGGAGCGAGCAGGCTGTATCGTCTGTCGCGTGTTTTGGAGGTGCCGGTGCAATTCTTCTTCGAGGGCTTGAACGAGAAATCGACAATCAGCGCCATGGCCGAAGGTGACCAGACGCCGATTGTCTATGACTTCATTCAAAGCTCTGATGGCGTGTCCCTGGCGGAGAGTTTCTCCCGCATCAAGGACGCCAAGGTTCGTCGCCGCGTGCTTGAACTGGTACGCACACTGGCGAGCGAAGAGGAAATGGCGCGCTGAAGGGGTGATTTGCGGCTGAAAAGCCGCTAAACGCCCCGCCATGACGAAACAGGAAACAGATCGACCGGATTTCCGGCTGTTTGGCCGCGCGCAGGGCAAACCCCTGTCCGCGCGCCAGCAGGGGCTGGTGGACAATGTCCTGCCGAGCATTGACCTGCCGGCCGAGGGCGAGATCGACGCTGCGCAAATGCTGCCCGGAATGCGCTCGCACGTGCTGGAAATCGGCTTTGGCGGCGGCGAGCATCTTGCCGGCCAGGCCGACCGCAATCGTGAGACCGGATATATCGGCATCGAGCCCTTCCTCAACGGCGTCGCCAAGGCGCTGACCTATCGCGAGGAGAGGGGGCTGGAGAATGTCTGCCTGCACCGTGGCGATGCCCGCGAAGTGCTTCCGCGATTTAAAAATGACAGCCTGGACCGGATCTTCCTGCTCTTCCCGGATCCCTGGCACAAGAAACGCCACGCCAAGCGCCGTTTTGTCCAGCAATCCACCCGCGATGATTTTGCCCGCATTCTCAAGCCGGGCGGCAAGCTGCGTATTGCGACGGATGTAAAATCCTATGCCGATCATTGCATGATCGAGTTCGAACAGGATGAGCGTTTTGTCTGGCAGGCCAGTGCAGCCGATGACTGGCGAGTCCCGCCACCGGACCACATACGCACGCGTTACGAGTCCAAAAATCTCGGCGATTGCGCGCCTGTCTTCATGGACTGGGTGCGGCGCTAGTTGTCGGCATCCCGCCGGTGCAGGTAATCGCCGAACATCGGGACGGTGAAGGCGAGTTTGCCGTGTGCCGGGCTGTAGATCATGCCCTTGTTGATGATCTGGGCACGCCGGGGGCCGAGCGCTTGCGCGGTTTCTCCCAAGGTTTTCGCCACATCGATGGAGCGGATCGGATCCGGGCCCAGGCTGGCCATGGCGCGAACATATTCCTTTTCCTTGGGCGTAAGCCGGTCATAGCGAACTCGGAAGAAGCCGTTGTCCAGGCGTTTGAGTGCAGCTGTGTTGGCGGTTTCTATGTCGCCCGGCGTGATGGGGGACGCCGCCGCACAATTCCAGGCCTGATAACCCCATTCCTGCAGGAAATAGGGGTAGCCACCGGTCTCCTCGACTACCAGGTCCAGCGCCGCGTCCGTGATGTTTTCACCCTCGCTCAGAATGGGTTGCCGGATCGCATTTCGGGTCGCCTCGGGCGATAACGGCCCGGTTTCCGGAAAATCAAACAGTCGCTCGGCGTACGATTTGGCATCACCGGAGAGAGCTGCGAGTTGTGGCAGGCCAGCACCGAACAGGAGTACCGGCAGGCGTTTCTGGTTGATCCTGTGCAGGGCGACGATCAGAGCGCTCAGTTCCTTCTCTTCAAGATACTGAACTTCATCAATCAGCAGGGTCCAGCCGCGCGCCGCATGCCGGGCCGTTTCACCAACACGCAGGAAAAGGTCGGTAATGTCGTCACTCAACACCCCGCTGTCCGCAACGCCCGGCTCGGAATCCACTGACAGGGAAAAATCACCGATTTCGATCTTGAACGTACCTGCGAAGGACTGCAGAGCCTTCATCGCCGTATGGGCGGCTGCGCGGGCGCTTTCCACAAGGGAGAATGTGCGCAGCACACGGTGAATTTTCGGGTAGAGAAGCTGTGCGAGACTGTGGTGTTCCGGCGCTTCCACAAAAGAGGTTGCGTGTCCGTGATCTTCTGCCATTCGCTCGATTGTGTTGAGCAATACCGTCTTGCCGGTGCCCCTTAGCCCGAGCAGGATCTGCGAGCGGTCATGCCGACCCAGAAGCACACGCTGCAAAGCGATATCGGCGCTGGAGATGATGTCCTGGCGCCCTGCGAGCTCTGGCGGCTGTGACCCGGCGCCGGGTGCAAACGGATTTCGAACAGGATCCATACTCGTAACTAACAAAATATATGAATATATACTAGCATCATGTTATACATGGTTAGAAGCGAGTAGATAAGCTGTTGAAGCGTTGGCTTTTGCCCATGAAAACGGCAGCGCGGCGTGGCGCCAAGGCCGAGGGTGCAGGCCAGCTCCCCAATCGAGCCGACTTCGCACCTTGCAAACCGTCCTCGACAGGAGTATACAACGCCAATCAGATGTTCGATTGCATTGGATGATGCATTCGAGCGGTCGCTTTCGGCGGCCGCTCTTTTTGTTTCTGCGGAGCTGTTTTGAAAACCAAGACGCCACAAGATGCCCGGATCCTGGACCTGGCTGAACCTCTTGCCGAGGAGCTCGGCCTGGAAGTGGTTCGTGTTCGCGTGATGAGCGGCAAACGCCCGCGCCTGCAGATCATGACGGATCGTCTCGACGGCAAGGGTGTCGATGTGGACGATTGCGCGCGCCTGTCGCGTGCCCTCTCCGATGTATTTGAAGTCGAGGATCCGGTTTCCGGCGAATACGACCTGGAAATCTCCTCGCCCGGTATCGACCGCCCGCTGACCGATCCGCGCCATTTCGTGCGCTGGGAAGGTTACGAGGCCAAGATCGAGCTGGATCGCCTGGCCGAGGGCCGCAAACGCTTCCGCGGAATGCTCGCCGGTGTCGAGGAAAATGACGTTCTCCTGGACATGGAGGGCGAGGAACACACCACGCTGATCCCGTTTGACTGGATCGCGGAGGCCAAACTGGTTTTGACGGACGCCTTGATCGAGGCGGACTTGAAAGCGCGCGCCAAGAAAGAAACGGCGCCGAATGAAGGAGACGAATAATGTCGCAGCGGACCATCACGGAGATCATCCGATGAGCATTGGTGTCAGCCACAACCGTCTGGAGCTTCTCCACATCGCCCGTGCCTTGGCGACAGAGAAGAATATCGACGAGTCGATCGTGATCGAAGCGATCGAGGAAGCTATCCAGAAGGCTGCGCGTTCACGCTACGGCGCCGAGAACGACATTCGCGCCAAGATCGACAACAAGACGGGTGAGCTGTCCCTTACTCGGAATATGACGGTTGTCGAGGAAGTCGAGAACGAGAACCAGGAGCTCACGCTCGCCGAGGGTCAGAAAATTGACGCCGATGCTGAAATCGGAACGGTGTTTTCTGACGAGCTGCCGCCGATCGAGTTCGGCCGGGTAGCCTCCCAGACCGCCAAACAGGTCATCACGCAGAAAGTCCGCGAAGCTGAACGCCAGCGTCAGTTCGAAGAGTACAAGGATCGTGTTGGCGAGATCGTCAACGGTATCGTCAAGCGCGTCGAATACGGCAATGTCATTGTCGACCTCGGCCGCGCCGAAGGTATCATCCGCCGCGCCGACGGTATCCCGCGCGAGAACCTGCAGAACAATGAGCGCGTTCGTGCCTTCATCTATGACGTCCGTGAGGAAGTCCGCGGCCCGCAAATTTTCCTGTCGCGCGCGCATCCGGACTTCATGGCGGCCCTGTTCGCCCAGGAAGTTCCTGAAGTCTATGAAGGCATTATCGAGATCCCGTCCGTTGCTCGTGACCCGGGCAGCCGCGCCAAGATCGCCGTGATCTCCAATGACGGTTCCATCGACCCGGTCGGTGCCTGTGTGGGGATGCGTGGTTCGCGCGTGCAGGCGGTTGTTTCCGAACTGGCTGGTGAGAAAATCGACATTATTCCCTGGTCGGACGAGCCGGCGAATTTCATCGTCAACGCTCTTCAGCCTGCGGAAGTGGCCAAGGTCGTCCTCGACGAAGAAGACCAGCGTATCGAGGTTGTCGTTCCCGACGAGCAGCTATCCCTGGCGATCGGTCGCCGCGGCCAGAATGTCCGCCTGGCATCACAGCTGACCGGCTGGTCCATCGATATCCTGACCGAGGAAGAAGAATCCGAACGTCGCCAGAAAGAATTCGCTGAGCGCACCAAGTTGTTCACCGAAGCTCTTGATGTTGACGAGGTCATTGCCCAATTGCTGGCGACCGAAGGCTTCTCCGATGTTGACGAGATCGCCTATGTGGATCTGGGTGAGATCGCTGTTATCGAAGGCTTTGACGACGATACCGCTGTCGAAATCCAGGCGCGTGCGCGCGACTATCTGGACCGCCTGGCTGCCGAGCAGGATGCCAAGCGCAAGGAGCTGGGTGTCGAAGACGGTGTGCTGGAGATCGAAGGTGTCGATCTGGGCATGGCGGTCAAGTTCGGTGAAAACGACGTCAAGACAGTCGAGGACCTGGCTGGCCTGGTGACCGATGACCTGCGCGGCTGGTTCGAAACCAAGAACGGCGAGCGTGTCCGCGAGCCGGGTATCCTTGAAGATCATAACCTGTCTGCGGACGACGCCGAAATGATGATCATGCGTGCACGCGTCGTTGCGGGCTGGATTTCCGAGGAAGACCTGCCGGTACACGAAGTCGAGGAAGAAGCTGTCGAGGAAGCCCCGGGGGGCGAGCTCGACATCTCTGAAATGGATCTGGCTGCGCTGGATGCTGAGGCGGAGGCTCTGGGCCTCGATCTCAGCGAGCCGCTGGCCGAGGAAGAGGAGGAATAGCTGGACTGAACGGAGGTCGGCCGTATGGCGCGTCGGGAAAAGAAATGTCTCGTCACCGGTGATATACTGGATGAGACTCAGCTGCTCCGGATTGCTGTTGCACCGGATGATCTGCTGGTTCCGGATGTCAGCGCCAAACTCCCCGGGCGCGGGATGTGGATCTCGCCCACTCGGGAGGCGGTCGATTTGGCCCGCAAGAAAGGGCTGTTCAATCGGTCGGCAGGCAAGGCGGTGCAGGCACCGCAAGACCTGGCTGATCAGTTTGAGCGCCTTTTGAGCGAGCGGTTGCTGAAGCTGTTGGGCCTTGCCCGGCGAGCCGGCAATCTGGCCCTTGGATCCGACGCGGTGCGCATTTCGCTCCAGGCGAATGAACCGGTTTGGCGGATCGAGGCGAGCGATGGCGCGGCGGATGGTCGCCGCAAGCTCGACGGGCTGGCACGCTCCATGTGGGACGAGATCCCGGTTCTGGGTTGCTTCACGGCGGAGGAACTCGGACTGGCGACCGGACGTGGTCCAGTTGTTCACGGCGTGCTGCCGAAAGGTGTCCATTCGGACACGTTTTCGGAGTTCGCCAGGAAATTGTCGGGATTTCGTTCCCTGGAAGGCCCCTGGGCCCAGGAGACGTCATCCCGGTGACAAAGGTTGAATCCGGGGCGAAGGCCGCTAGTTTAGCGCGACTTTGCTCCGGGCTCGAGTTGGATCAGTGCGGCTTTCCGGCCATCGGCTACCGGAAGTGCCCGCAGAACAAAAGCCGATTGGAAGGCTCGTATGAGCGACACAGACGACAACAATTCCGGCCGCCGGCCGCTTTCTCTTAAACGTCCGGGATCGGGCACCGTGCAGCAGAGCTTTGCACGTGGCCGGTCCAAGGCGGTCGTTGTTGAAAAGAAACGCAAGCGTGTCGCACCGGCTGGCAAGGACGCTGCGGCGCCGCAGGGCAAGTCTGCGGGCGGCAAGGCGAAATCTGAGAATACCCTCGCAGCGAAAGCGCGTCAGCTCGGCCTGTCCGAGGAAGAACTGATCGCTCGCCAGCGCGCCATTCAGCGTGCTCGCGCTGAAGCAGCCGAGCGAGAAGCCAAGAAAAAGCAGGACGACGAGGATCGTTCCCGTCGTGCGGCTGAAGAGAAGAAAGCGCTGGAAGAACAGCGTGAACGCCAGGCTCGCGAAGCCGAGGAAGCCAAGCAGCGCGAAGAGGAAGCGCGCCGTGCGGCTGAAGCGGAAGCAGCGATGAAGGCGGACGAGGCGCGTCGGGCCCAGGAAGAGGAAACCCGCCGCAAGTCAGCGCCGGCCAAGAAAGACACTCCGGCCCGCAAGAAGCCGGATGCCCCCGCTACGCCGGACCGCGCAGCCCAGGAATCCGCTCTGGAAGCCATGGGTGGTCGCGTCAAGCGCAAGGGTGGCGCGGGCGCCACCGGTCCTGGTGCTGCCAACAAGGCACAGCCTCAGCGCAACAAGAATGACAATCGCCGTCGTGGCAAGCTCACCATCCAGAATATTCTGGACGGGGATGAAGAGCGTCAGCGCTCCCTGGCGTCCGTGCGTCGTGCACGTGAACGCGAGAAGCAGCGTCGTCTTGATCCGGGCACCGGCCGCGAGAAGATCGAACGCGAAGTCATCGTCCCCGAGGCGATCAGCGTTGCCGACCTCGCCAACCGTATGGCCGAGCGTTCTGTCGACGTGATCAAACTGCTCATGAAGCAGGGACAGATGGTGCGCCAGAACGATATTCTGGACGCTGACACCGCCGAGCTGGTGGTCGAGGAATTCGGTCACATCGTGAAACGTGTCTCCGAGGCTGATGTCGAGGAAGGCTTCATCGCTGACGATGATCCGGCTGACAGCAAGGTGGGTCGTCCGCCGGTCGTGGCCGTCATGGGTCACGTCGACCACGGCAAGACCTCGCTGCTGGATGCCCTGCGCTCAACCGATGTTGTATCGGGCGAGGCCGGTGGCATCACCCAGCACATTGGTGCCTACCAGGTTCAGCTCGCCTCCGGCGACAAGATCACCTTCCTGGACACGCCGGGCCACGCCGCCTTCTCCGCCATGCGTTCGCGTGGTGCGATGGCGACCGACCTGGTCATCCTGGTGGTGGCTGCAGATGACTCCGTCATGCCGCAGACCGTGGAAGCCATCAATCACGCCAAGGCTGCCGGCACGCCGATGATCGTAGCGGTCAACAAGTGCGACAAGCCGGACAGTGATCCGAACCGCGTCCTGACCGACCTGCTTCAGCACGAGGTTATCGTGGAAGCCATGTCCGGTGAGACGATGTCTGTTCCGGTATCCGCGCTCAAGCGCACGGGTCTGGAAGAGCTGACCGAGGCGATCACGCTGCAGGCCGAAATGCTCGACCTGAAAGCCAATCCGGAACGCGCCGCCGAAGGCGTGGTGATCGAGAGCCAGGTCGACAAGGGCCGCGGCCCGGTTGCAACGGTTCTCGTCCGTCGCGGAACGCTGAAGCGCGGTGACATTGTTGTTGCCGGCACGCAGTGGGGCCGTGTCCGCGCCCTGGTGAACGAGCGTGGCCAGCAATTGTCTGACGCCGGTCCGTCGGTTCCGGCCGAGATTCTCGGCCTGGACGGTGCGCCGGAGCCGGGTGAGGTCTTTGCTGTCGTCGAAAACGAGGCCCGTGCCCGTGAACTGGCGGAGTATCGCCAGCGCAAGGCCCGCGATGGTGCCGGCATTGTCGGTGGTGGTGCCACGGCATCGCTCGAGCAGATGATGGCCCGCCTCAAGCAGGACCAGGTCCAGGAAATGCCGCTCCTGGTGAAGGCGGATGTGCAGGGCTCGGCCGAGGCAATCAAGCAGTCGCTCGAGAAAATCGGCAATGACGAGGTTCGCGCTCGTGTCATTCACTCTGCCCCGGGTGGTGTGAATGAGAGTGACGTCCTGCTCGCCAAGTCGTCCGGCGCCCCGATCTTTGCGTTCAATGTTCGTGCGAATAAACAGGCACGCGATCTGGCGGAACAGGAAGGCGTGGAAATCCGCTACTACTCGGTCATCTATGATGTGATCGACGATGTTCGCGGCACAATGGAAGGCATGCTCGCGCCCGAGAAGCGCGAGGAGTTCATCGGTTACGCCGAGATCCTGGAAGTCTTCAACATTACCAAGGTCGGCAAGGTCGGCGGTTGTCGTGTCACGGAAGGCGTGGTCAAGCGCGGCTGTGGCGTGCGCCTGCTGCGCGACGACACGGTCATCCACGAAGGCAATCTCAAGACGCTCAAGCGCTTCAAGGACGAGGTTCCGGAAGTTCGTGCCGGCACCGAGTGCGGTATGGCCTTCGAGAACTATGACGACATCCAGAAGGGCGATCAGATCGAGTGTTTCGAGGTCATCGAAGTGGCTCGCAAGCTGGAAGACTGACCCTGATCCAATGATCATGGAAAAAGGCGGCTCCAAGGAGCCGCCTTTTTTCTTGCGCCGACAGGGCCTGCAAAATCCGGGCCCGGAAACAAGGGAGGGCGACCCGCTGGGCCGCCCTTTTGTGTCTTTCACGTTAGACTCGAGAGGGATGTCTGCTCGAGGGGGATATTCCGTGAAAGTCATAGTGGATCGAAGACCTGATCAGCCAGGAGTGCTCGGGCTGAAAAAGGCCTCACAGGCCCTCGATCCATTACTGAGCTGCCGGGGCAGCCTCAGTAACCTCCTCAATGCTCATCTCGCCACCCAGATAGTCGGGCATGTCGAGATGTTCGATAACTTGTCCGTCACGCACGCGAACCGTGGTGACGACGTCGCCGCGCCAGACCCGATCGCGTCCGTCAGGCAAACGCCAACGGGCTTCAACTGCACCGCCGAACACGGCCTGACCGGAAGCTTCGTGGTCGATTTCCAGGTCGTAATTCAGCGCGTATAGACCATATTGGTCATGGAAAGTGGTCAGGGCGGCGGTGATCGCCTCCTTGCCCTCATAGTGGTAGGGCCCACCCTGGACGTTGAAACTGCCGCGATCGGAAAACACCGCTTCGTCAGCCAGTAGCTCATTCATGCGTTCCACATCCATCACCGTATAGGCGTGGAAATAGTCGCGGGCGATCTCGGCCGGCTCCTGAGCCAGGGCCGAACCGGAAAATACCAGGCCGGAGAGGCAGAGTGCGAGGCGCAGGGTCATTGCGTCCCTCCCTCTACCGGCAGCGGTGTCATCTCATTGAAACCGGTATAGTCGCGGTGTTCGGTCACGAGTCCGTCCTCCATGGTCACGATGGTGATGATCGGGTAGCGGAAACCACGTTCTCCCTCCGAGGTCGCGTAGAAAACAACGCGACCGGCCGCTTCATAAACACGATCGATGTGGTGTTCGCCCCGAGCCACATTCCAGGCGGAAATTCCGTTGAGGATTTCATCCGGCCAGGTCCAGTGAATGGGTGTTTGTACAAACGCCAGGTCAAACGAGGTCGGGTCGATGAAGACGGCATCATCGGCCATCAGGCCGCGCATACTGTCAAAGTCCTGCTGTTCATAGGCACTGATATAGGCCCGGGCGACATCCATGCTGTCCGCCGGCTGGTCCGTCCGGACCACCGTGCTGGTCAGCAATATCGTCGTCAGTGTGAGCAGGTTGAGCATCAAACTTTTTACTCGCCAATTGGCTTTGCGGTAGCCCCTCGCCGCCGCGTCCCAACCCTTCTACCCATCCATCCCCGAGAGAAAAGCGCCTGAAGGCCCTGAAGGGATGAGTGGTGTCTTGCGAGGGATGAATGAGATGAAAATGGGCCGAAATAGCAGTGACTTGGCGTTTACCGTTCAGTCTGCCGGGACCATTTCGCGCTGCGGATTGGCGTAGTTTGCGAAGTCCTGGTGCCGGACAACGTGGCCATCCCGTACTGTGATCACGGTCACCTGTTCAGCCCGCCAGCGGAAGTTCTGCGTGACGTCCTGGGTCGGGTAGAGCGCATTTACATGTCCGGAGAAAATCACCCGTCCATTGCTCTCGAACACAGTGTCCCAGGCAAAGCCGAGCTCGATGGGGTTATAGGTGGCGCGGAACTGGTTCAGCATCTCCATAACTGACGCACTGTTGTCGTAGGACAGGCCGTCGGGGCCGACGCCTTCGCCCAGGGCCGTGCGGTCCTCGAACACAGCATCATCGGCGAGAAAGCTCTGCATGCGTTCCAGGTCGACCTGTGAATAGGCGGCCATGTAGTCGCGCGCGATGCGTTCGGCTTCGCTCCGCTTGGCGGGTTGGGCGTCCTGAGCGATGATGACTGCAGACAGGCTGGCGATGGTGATCAAGTCCATTGGGGAACTCCCTGAGAAACGTCCCGCGCATAAATCGCGCTGCCGAGGCCAAGGCCAGTGATCGCCCCGCGGCAAGGGACGAATGACGCTCTTGGAGGGATGTTCTCCATGCCCGGACTTGCATCCGGGCGCTGGCAGGCGTAAACCCGCGCGCCTTGCAGGAAGGCGCATGTGACATGGCAAAACGTTTCGACAATTCCAAAGGCCCCTCACAGCGGCAGTTGCGCGCTGGCGAGCTGATCCGTCATGCCCTGGTCGATATTCTCGCCCGTGAGGGCCTGCGCGACCCTGCCCTGGAGTCTGTTTTGATCTCGGTCACTGAAGTGCGTCCCAGCCCGGATCTGCGCTCGGCCAAGGTCTATGTCGCCCCGCTCGGTCAGGGTGATGCCAAGGCGCTGGCCTCCGCGCTCAACAAGACTGCCGGTTTCCTGCGCGGTCGCCTTGGACGTCAGATCGACATGAAGTTCACGCCGGAATTGCACTTCCACGCCGACAACAGTTTCGATACGGCCAGCCAGGTCGATGCATTGCTGTCACGTCCGGAAGTGACCCAGGACCTGCGCAATGAGGATGAGGAAGACCGGGACTAGTCTTCCGCCGTCTCTGTTTCAGGCATTGGCGGCATGTCGCGTGCCCAGCGTGAGATTTCGGTCTGCTGCCCGATCATCCGTTGTGTCGCGGTCAGCGCCGTCAACAGGCCCGTTTCGTCACGTGTCGGGGCGAGATGGATATTGAATGTCCGCCACAGGACCGCCCCGTCCGGCTGAGGGGTCAGGTAAAAACTCCAGCCCCGCTCTAGAAGCGTGAAGGCCAGCCCGTCTTCCGCTTCCGAGATCTCGACCGGGCCAAATCCGGTGCTTTCATATGTTCCGATCAATGCGCGATGACTGTCGGCCAGTTCGTAGGTGGGCTGACGGACAGCTGCCGGAATGACGGCTTCATCCAGCACCAGCCGGTGCAGTACGTCGCGGATTCCCCAGTTCGAATAGGACTCGATATTGGTCGAATAGGCGATGACGAGTTCGCGCGCGGGAATGATGGATACCCCTCCGGAATAGCCCGGCACACTGCCCTGTATGGTGTAGATCACCTCTTCGCCCAGTGTACGGACCGAGAAGCTCCCGATCAGGCTTCCGTCCGGTTGGAACAAATCCAGCTCCCGGGAGGCCACCGCCGTGGCCAGCCGCATCAGATCATCGACCGTGGTGATCAGCCCGCCAGCACCAAAGCCCGGTTCGTCCACCATGGGTGCGCGCAGATCCAGCGGCAGCGGGCCCGGTGCGTAACCGGTGACATCCAGTTCCCGGCGCTCGCGCGAGAGGCGGCTTGAGGTCATGCCCAGCGGCGACAGCAATTCCATCGTCACCAGAGTCTCGAACCTGCCATGGCCGGCGCGTTCGGCGACAATGGCGAGCAGGCTGTAGCCGACATTGGAATAACTCTCATCATGCGGACCCGGTTCGAAAGCATGCGTGTCATTCAGCCATTGGATGACTGTGTGGGAGCGGTTGTCTGTCAGGGCTCCCGGAGAAAAGTCGCGCGGCAGGCCTGAGCGGTGCATCAGCACATCGAAGACGCTGGCCGTAAATGCCGGATCGAGGTCGGGAATGTACTGGCGGACTGGCGCATCCAGGTTCAGCTGACCTTCGCCGCTCATTCGAATGATCAGACCTGCGGTCAGGCTTTTGGTGACTGATCCGACCGGGAAGGCGGTCTGCGGTGTGAATTGAGTACCCGTCTCCCAGTTCGCGTAGCCGAAACGCTCATAACTGATCAGTTCATCGCCCCGGCGCACGGCGATCACACCGGAAAAATCGCGGCTGGCTTCCAGTGGCTCGAAATAGGCACGCAGACGCGCGCTGATATCGGGATCCTGGGCAAGGGCCGCAGTCGAGGTCAGGGCGCTCAGAACGGCAAGCAGTGCGATGCGAATCATACAGTTTCTCCTAGCCTCCAACTCCTAGTCTGTCCGGCTTTGTCAGAACAAGCCGGATTCCGTGAGTGGCGACTTTTTCCAGCCGAGCGGCTCAGGCGCTTGCGGTCAGCCTCGTGATCCAATAAACAGCGCGACTTGCTTGGCCGGGTCCGATCCCCGGCATGAGAACCAGAAGAGAAAAGGTATCCTCATGGGGCGACGCAAAAAAGGCCTGGCGATCCACGGCTGGGTCATCCTCGACAAACCGTATGACATGACCTCCACGCAGGCGGTTTCGGCTGTTCGACGCCTGTTCAACGCGAACAAGGCTGGTCATGCCGGCACGCTTGATCCACTGGCGACCGGCATCCTGCCGATTGCGCTGGGCGAGGCGACCAAGACGGTGCCCTTCGCCATGGAGGGTGAGAAGGCCTATCGCTTTACCGTGCGCTGGGGCGAGCGGACCGACACGCTGGATGCAGAGGGCAAGGTGATTGCGATGTCCGAGGTTCGCCCGGAGCGGGATCATATTGAATCCGTGCTTGATCAGTTCATCGGCGATATCGAACAGATCCCGCCGGCCTATTCCGCCATCAAGGTCGATGGCGAGCGTGCCTATGACCTGGCGCGTGACGGGGAGACGGTGGAGCTTGAGCCGCGCCCGATTTACATTGAATCCCTGAAGCTTATCGAGGTTCGCAGCGCTGATGAGGCGGTTTTCGAGATGCGGTGTGGCAAGGGCGCCTATGTGCGCTCTCTGGCGCGTGATCTTGGACATGCGCTCGATACAGAAGGTCATATTGTTGAGCTGCGCCGGACCGAGGTGGGATCCTTCCTGGAGGAGGAGTCCATAAAGCTGGACGAACTGGAAGAAATGGCCCATAAGGGCGCCGCTTCGGAAGCCTTGCTCCCGGTTCAGACCGCGCTGGACGACATCCCGGCACTGGCCGTGACCGACGACGAGACTTTCCAACTGAAGCAAGGACGCTCAATCGTCCTGCTCCCGCGTATTGCGCAAGAACTGAAGGAGCAACGACGCCCGCTGTCGATTGCGGGCAAGGATTGCACCTTCCTGGTTCTCGCCGAGAACAACGGGATCGCAGTAGCACTGGGCGAAGCGAAGGCCGGGCAGTTCCAGCCCTCGCGTGTTTTTAATCTGACCCCATAGGGTCACACGACTACTAGGAGATCCCGATGTCGATTGAAGCTGAGCGCAAGACTGCTCTTATTTCTGAACACGCCCGTGGCAATGCCGATACCGGTTCGCCGGAAGTACAGGTTGCTATCCTGTCCGAGCGTATTTCCAACCTCACCGAACACTTCAAGACCCACAAGAAGGACAACCATTCCCGTCGCGGCCTTCTTAAAATGGTCTCTCAGCGCCGTCGCCTTCTCGACTATCTGAAGAAGAAAGACGAAGCGCGTTACAAGGCAATCATCGAGAAGCTCGGTCTGCGCCGCTAATCCGCGACATTATCCGTACGAAAGACGATATGTTCGATATCCAAAAAGAAACGATTGAGTGGGCGGGTCGCCCACTCACCATCGAAACCGGGCGGGTCGCCCGACAGGCAGACGGCGCGGTCATGGTGACCTATGGCGAGACCACGGTTCTCGCCACCGCCGTAGGCGTCAAACAGGTCAAGCCGGGGGCTGATTTCTTCCCGCTGACCGTCAACTACCAAGAGAAATACTTCGCCGCCGGTAAGATTCCTGGTGGCTTTTTTAAACGCGAAGGTCGCCCGACCGAGAAAGAGACGCTGACGTCTCGTCTCATCGACCGTCCGATCCGCCCGCTGTTCGTGAAAGGCTTCAAGAACGAAGTCCAGGTCATGATCACGGTTCTGTCCCACGACATGGAAAATGACCCGGATGTTGTCGGCATGGTTGGCGCATCTGCGGCTCTGTGCCTGTCCGGCCTGCCGTTCATGGGCCCGATCGGCGCTGCTCGCGTTGGCTATATCGATGGCGAATACGTCATCAACCCGCAGGTTGACGAAATGGCCGAGAGCGATCTCGACCTCGTTGTTGCTGGTACGGCTGACGCCGTGATGATGGTTGAATCGGAAGCGAAAGAGCTGTCCGAGGAAATCATGCTGGGTGCGGTTGTTGCCGGTCACGAGGCTTTCCAGCCGGTGCTCGACGCCATCATCCGCCTGGCTGAAAAAGCCGCCAAGGAGCCGTGGGACTACGAGCCGGAAGATCATTCCGCCGAAGAAGCCAAGGTTCGCGAACTGGTCGGTGATGACATCGCCAAGGCTTACACCATCGTTGAGAAAACCGAGCGTTACGCTGCGGTTGGCGAAGCGAAGGAAAAGGCTGTTGCAGCCCTGCTGCAGACCGAGGAAAACCAAGACGGTATCGAAGAGACCGTTCTCAAGGACGTGCTCAAGTCTGTTGAAGCTTCCGTTGTTCGCGGTGGCATCATCAAGACCGGCAAGCGTATCGACGGTCGTTCCCTCGACCAGGTTCGCTCCATCGTCTCTGAAGCCGGTATCCTGCCGCGTACGCACGGTTCTGCCCTGTTCACGCGTGGCGAGACCCAGGCCATGGTCGTTGCGACCCTGGGTACGGGTGACGACGAGCAGTTCATCGACGATCTGACGGGAACGTACAAGGAGCGCTTCATGCTCCACTACAATTTCCCGCCCTACTCTGTCGGCGAAACCTCGTTCCGCCTGGCTCCGGGCCGTCGTGAAATCGGTCACGGCAAGCTGGCATGGCGCGCAGTCCGCGCAGTTATTCCGGGTGCCGAAGACTTCCCGTACACCATCCGTCTCGTGTCCGAGATCACCGAGTCCAACGGTTCGTCCTCCATGGCGACCGTGTGTGGTGCATCCCTGGCCATGATGGATGCGGGTGTTCCGATCACGCGTCCGGTTTCCGGTATCGCCATGGGCCTGATCAAGGATCCGGAAGGCGTTGCTGTCCTGTCCGACATCCTGGGTGATGAAGATCACCTCGGTGACATGGACTTCAAGGTTGCCGGTACGTCTGAAGGTGTCACATCGCTGCAGATGGACATCAAGATCGCCGGTATCACCAAGGAGATCATGGAAACGGCCCTGGACCAGGCCAAGGGTGGGCGTATGCACATCCTTGACGAGATGGCCAAGGCGCTCGACACGGCGCGTGAGGAACTCGGCGAGTTCGCACCGCGTATCGAGACCATGCAGATCCCGACCGACAAGATCCGTGACGTTATCGGTTCTGGCGGCAAGGTGATCCGCGAGATCGTGGAAACCACCGGTGCCAAGGTCGACATCAATGATGACGGCGTGATCAAGATCGCATCTTCCGATGCAGCTTCGATCAAGGCAGCCCGCGACTGGATCCACGGTCTGACGGCTGAGCCGGAAGAAGGCCAGATCTACAAGGGCAAGGTCGTCAAGGTCATGGACTTTGGTGCCTTCGTGAACTTCTTCGGACCGAAAGACGGCCTCGTGCACGTCTCTCAGATGAAGAATGAGCGTGTGAAGCACCCGTCTGACGTCGTCTCCGAAGGTGACGAGGTCTTCGTGAAGCTTCTCGGCTTTGATGATCGTGGCAAGGTTCGCCTGTCCATGAAGGTCGTCGACCAGGAATCTGGTGAAGAAGTCAAGAAGGACGAGGAAGCTTCCGAAGAGGCGTAAGCCGCTTCCAGCTTTCCGCTTCAGGATTGAGAAAACCCCGTCGGCTCATGCTGGCGGGGTTTTTCTTTGCGGCAAAAAGAACCCCCGCCGGAGATATCCGGCGGGGGTCGCTAAACGGCTACCCGCCGCACTAGAAAGCAGCTTGGACACCAACCGTGATCACGTCGGTCTCGGCGTCAGCTTCCGACCATGTGGTATTGATCGGCATGCCCGGCGTACCACCGGACAGGAAGTTGAGTGGAACCCAGCCTTCCGTGTGAATGACTTCACCAAACAGTTTGACCGTCGGCGTGGCGAAATAGGACAGGCCACCGACCCACTGGTCCTGGTCTTCCCAGGGGGAGCCTTCGTCACCCGCCGTGAAACGGCTGAACTCGAAGGAGAACGCCAGCGGGCTGTCCGCCCCGATATCCATGTCATAGCGACCGCCCAGTGCCCAGGAACTGGTCTCGACAGCCTCAAAGACGTTGAGCGGCGCGTTCGGATTGTGCGAACCCGGCCAGACATCGGTTGTGGATGCAAATTCTCCGAGCAGGGTGAAGGCACCGGCTTCCAGGCGTCCGTAGACGGAATAGGCTGGATTGTTGTCGGCACACGGGTTGAAGTGGAGGACCGGGAATGCCGTGCAATAGGTCGAGCCATGCGTGTAGCTGGCGCCGACGAGCAGCGTGTTGTCGTTGCCGAGATCTGCCGTGTAGTTCGCATCAACCGCAAAATTGTTCACGCGGGACGGAACATTGGTGCCCTGGACAGAGGTGTTGTGGGCGCGGAATTGGGAACCGCCCTGGATGCCCATGGCCCGGAGGTGGAAACCATTATTGTAGTAGCCAACCAGGCCACCATAGGCGAGGCCTGCAAAGGCGTGCCAGGTGGTGGAATTGGTGAACGGGCTGACGGTGTCCTGCAGGCCGAATGGCGTGTCCATCTTGCCG
The DNA here is from genome assembly GCF_047123815.1 of Maricaulis sp. MIT060901. Classification (NCBI taxonomy): domain Bacteria; kingdom Pseudomonadati; phylum Pseudomonadota; class Alphaproteobacteria; order Maricaulales; family Maricaulaceae; genus Maricaulis; species Maricaulis sp. MIT060901. Next base: position 1,568,693 of record NZ_CP138920.1, on the reverse strand, counting down.
ATCGCAGCATACCAAGGTGTTTCATCCAGATTGCCGAACAGGACATAGGCCTTGCGCATCTGGATCTGGTTGCGATTTAGGTCGGTGATGGTGCCCGAGCCAAAGCTCTGCTCCGGGTTGTAGAGAAGTTCCAGATAGCCAGTGATATTGTCGGAGAAGCGTGCCGTCGTTTGCAGCGATGCGGCGTGCACCACAAACTCCGATACTTCTTCGCCAATCTGGTTGTTGGATGTCGGGTGGCGCATCAACCAACCAAACTTGGTGTCGGAATTGGAGCGCTGGTAGTTGGCCAGCACTGTCAGGCCACCGCCCAGGGTGACACGGTTGTTCAGCTCGCCATTCTGCATCGCCTGCAACATGATCAGTTGGCGATTGTTCACGTTTTCGGCGTGATCGAGCATGCGGAAGCTGTATTCCGAGCTGAGACCCACATAACCGCCTGTCGCGTTCTCGCCATGGTGATCAGCGTGATGGGACGCATGTTGCTGCGGCGCCGGTGTCTGCGTGGCTGCCGGAGCGTGGGAACGTTGATGATGTGAGGAGGGGCCGGAGTGATGCGGTGCGCCCTGCGGCTGTTGCTGGCTTTCCAGATATTCCAGCAGGCGGCGATTGGTTTCTTCCAGCTGCGCGATGCGGTCTTCCAGTTCGGAGATGCGCGCATCGGTTTGCGGATCCGATGCCAGAGCGGCACCGGAAGAAAGGCTGAGCGCAAGCATGCTTGCACCCGCGATCAAGAGTGTCTTGTTCATCTTACTGTCCTGTCCGTCAATTGGCGGGTGCGCGGACCCCCTCCACCGCCGCCGGGAATGCAAGCAGGTATTCCAGATCGGGTGCCCTCGTGCAATCAGTTAGCATGGTACTAGTTCGCGCGTTTGAGTTGATCACGATAGCGTCGGCTTCCCGGCACTTGCCGGCCACTGTCCAGTGTGATTTCGACATCACCTTCGCCCGTTGGGCGAATTTCCCGGATCTGGGCCCGGTTAACCAGCCAGGAGCGATGGCAGCGAACCGCATCAACACGGGCTTCCACCAGCTGGTTCTGCAGCTCGGCCAGGGTGATGCGGGCGAGGTGGGAGCCGGTCTGGAATTCGATCTCAACATAGTTCCCGGCCGCCTTCGCCGTCAGGAAATTCATCGCTTCCAGATGCATGATTCTGCCGCCGCATTTCAGTGTCAGGCGCTGGGTTTCGCGCGCATCGCGCCGGGCCGCGGCGGCTTCCATACGGTGCCATTCAATGGTGCGCAGAGCGGTTAGCGTCATCAGCTGCAGTGTGTAGGTCACGAGGTCCTTGCGCAGCTCGTAGAGGAAGACCTCGAACGGACCCGGGTAGGAGAAAAACCGGTAGTCCCAGCCTAGCAGGGCCGGGTAAATCGCTTCCCGTGTCAGGCCCATGGCCAGGATGTGCAGGCTTGACCACACCAGTGCCGCGCCGGCATGCACGACAAGATTTCGGCGCCATGTGCCGCGTTCGATCGGGAAGCGGCGTTCCAGCCACAAAAGACCAAAAAACAGAACCAGGATGTAAAAGGCGCTGGTGCCTTCGCTCAGCCAGGGGAAAAGCGGATTGATTTCGCGCCCATCTCGTGATGCCTCCATCAACAGAGAGGATGCATTGAGCGTCATCATGATCAGGGTCAGCGAAAAAACCGCAATCATTGCGGTCAGGCGCAGTCTTCGCTCGGCATCCTGTTCAAGATTGTATTCGCGGTTTTCCATCCCGCGATCATGCCCATGCCCGGGCGGGTTTCAAGCGGGTGTCTGTCGTTCGTCCCGTCTCGCCGCCGCTTGTCCCGGACCCGTTGTCACTCGCCCCGTAGAGCCACCTGCGGACCCACACGTGTCGTCCTCGCGAGGGACATCCGCGAAGAAGATGGGGTAGAGTGCTGACCAGGAGGAAACAATGTCCGGTGCCAACCCCAATGCCCAGTTCACACGGCGATATGATCTCGACTGGCTGAGGATCATCGCGTTTGGGCTTTTGATCTTTTACCACATCGGCATGTTCTTCAACACGGAGGGCTGGCACGCCAAGAGCCTGGGCGCAAACGACGCGATGGAGCCGTTGATGTGGCTGTCCAGCCCCTGGCGGCTGCCCTTGCTCTTCCTGGTCTCCGGTGTGGCGATCCGTTTTCTGTCTGACAAGCTGGGCAGTGCGCGTTTCGCGGCAGATCGCAGTTGGCGGCTTTTCCCGGTCATCCTGTTCGGCATGTATTTCGTGGTTGCACCACAGACCTATGTGGAATTGCGTTCGGCCGGTGAGATTGCGCCCGGATTGGTGAATTTCTACCGGGGCTATGCCTTTGAGTGGGACGGTCCGTGGTCCATTCATACGCCGACCTGGAACCATCTCTGGTACGTTGTCTATCTGTTTGTCTACTCGCTGCTCCTGGCCCCGCTCTTCCCGCTTCTGCGGCGTCTGGCGGACAGTTCGGCAATGCTGGCAGCCGGCCGGCTGACGGCGAGCAACGGATTTGCCGCCTCGCTGGTGATCCTGGTGCCGCTGATTCCGCTGCTGGTGATCCGTTTCACCCTGGCACCGGACTTCCCGACGACGCACGACCTGCTCAATGACTGGGCCAATCATGCGCGGTCGCTCACCATGGTCTTGCTTGGCTATGTACTGGCCAAGAATGACGGGTTCTGGCGGGCGATCGATCGCATCCTGCCCGTGGCCGGCGTCATCACGGTGACGGCCGCAATCTTCCTCTTCTGGACTTATTCCAACTGGGAACCAGCCGTTGAGAACCAGGCCTGGCTGTGGACGGCCCGTATCAGTCGTATCGTCTTTTCCTGGACGATCATCCTCAGCCTGGTCGGTCTGGCCCGGATCTATCTGACCGGTGATGGTCCGGTGCGCCGTTATCTGACCGAGGCGATCTTCCCTTATTACATCCTGCACCAGACGATCACGGTTGTGGCTGGATACGCCCTGTCAGGCCTGGGTCTGGGCGTGTGGACGGAATTCGTCTTGTTGGTGGTCATCACCGCCGGTGGCTGTGCGGTCGGCTTTGAAATTATACGCCGCATACCCTTCTTGCGTCCGGTCATGGGCCTAAAGCTTACAGAAAAGCAATCCACCAAGGCTCGACCTGCGCCGCAAACCCATTAGCCTCTCCCCCAACTCATGTTGGGGAGATGCTCATGTTCAAGAAAACTCACCTGATCGGGGCCGCCCTGGCCCCGATCGCCGGTATTCTGGTGCTCGGCCAGGCGGTCGCCCAGGAGCCCTATCGCCTGCCACCGCAGGAGATTGTCGATATCGTGGATGCCGCACCTGCGCCTTTCAGCTCGCTCTCCCCGGCCCGCGACACCATCCTGTTGATGCACCGCGAGGCCCTGCCGCCGGTTTCCGAAATGGCGCGTCCGATGGAGCGCCTGGCCGGTATGCGCCTGGATGCGGCGACGAATGGGCGCCATGGTCCGCGCACCGTGATCGGCCTGTCGATCATGGATCTGGATACCCAGGAAGTCCGTGATGTGCGTTTGCCGGATGATGCGGGCATCTCCCGGGTGACCTGGTCACCGGATGGTTCGAAAGTGGCTTTTGCCATCACCCGCAATGACCAGATTTCGCTGTGGGTTCTCGATGTGCGCCGTGGTCGTGCCCGTGAGATCGTCGATGAAGGCCTCAACGCCGTCTTCACGCCGTTCCGCTGGATGCCGGATGGCGAGCGTCTGCTGGTCAATCTCGTTGACCCGGACCGGGGTGCCATGCCGGAGCGTCCGCGCGTGCCGGTTGGCCCGGTGACGCAGGAGGCTTCCGGTTACGAAGCGCCGGTGCGGACCTATCAGGATCTCCTTCAGGATCAGCCGGATGCAGACCTGTTTGCCTGGCTGGCGACGTCCCAGCTGGCGCTGGTTCATGCGGATGGCGGACGTCCGCGTTTGGTCGGCGAGCCCGGCCTCTATTACATGGCCGACCCGTCCCCGAATGGCGACTACATTCTCGTTGGCGAGATGACACGCCCCTTCTCCTACCAGGTGCCGTGGTCGCGTTTCGCGGACCGGACGACGGTGGTGGATACACGCGGCCGTCTCGTCGAGCAGATCGCCGAACAGCCGATCGCCGACAGCACGCCGATCGGTGGTGTCATCACAGGCCGCCGCAGCGTCGAGTGGCAGGACAGCCACCCTGCACAGCTCACCTGGGCCGAGGCTCTTGATGGCGGTGACCCGCGCGCCGAGGCTGAAGAACGTGACAGTGTCTGGGCGCTGGAAGCGCCGTTCAATGGCGAACCGCGTGAGGTATTCCGCACCGAGGATCGTTATTACGGTACCCAGTTCACCGATATGGGCGAGACAGGTTTCGCAGTCGAATATGACCGTGATACGCGCGTTATCCGTCGCTGGTTGATCGATTTTGAAGAGGGTGGTGCCGAGCCGCGCCTCGCCGAAGAGCGCAGCCTGCAGGACCAATACGCCAATCCGGGCACGCCCCTGACGACGCGCAACGAATTTGGCCGCACGGTCGTCGACGTGCATGAGGGGCATATCCTTTATGCGGGTGACGGTGCCACGCCCGAGGGCGATCGCCCTTTCCTGCGCCGGATGAGTGTCGAGACGTTCGAGTTCGAGGAGTTGTGGCGCAATTCCGGTGAGAATTATGAGGAAGTCATCGGCGCGATCGAGGCCGATGGTTCCTCCTTCCTGACCTCCTGGGAAGATCCGGTCACGCCGGAGAATGTACGGTGGCACCGCGATGGCGAGGTCGAGCAGATCACCGACTTCGAAAACCCGCACCCGCAGCTCAATGACATCTCCCGACAGCTGATCACCTATGAGCGCGAGGACGGCGTACCGCTGTCTGCAACGCTCTACCTGCCGGCAGATTACGAGGAAGGCGACACCCTTCCCGTGCTCGTCTGGGGTTATCCGCTGGAATACAATGACGCCTCCACGGCGGGCCAGGTTTCCGGTTCTCCCTACGAGTTCACGCGTGTCGCCGGCACCAGCCCGCGCTTCATGGTCACCCAGGGTTATGCACTGCTGGAAAACGCGACCATGCCGATCGTGGGTGATGATCCGGAAACGGTGAATGACACTTTCATCGACCAGCTGGTCCTGTCGGCCGAGGCTGCGCGTGATGTCACGGTCGAGATGGGTTTTGGCGATGGTGAGCGCCTGGCGGTTGCCGGTCACTCCTATGGGGCCTTCATGACCGCGCACCTGCTGGCCGCATCGGATATCTTCCGCGCCGGTATCGCGCGTTCAGGCGCCTATAACCGCACCTTGACGCCGTTCGGTTTCCAGGCCGAGCGCCGGACCTTCTGGGCTGCGCCTGAGACCTATTTCGAGCTCAGCCCCTTCATGCATGCGGACAATATCAACGAGCCGATGCTGATGATCCACGGCCAGATGGACAACAACTCCGGTACCTTCCCGATGCAGTCCGAGCGCATGTACGCCGCTGTGAAGGGCAATGCCGGTACCGCCCGCCTGGTCATGTTGCCCTATGAAAGCCACGGCTATCGCTCCCGCGAGAGCGTGCTGCACGTGCTCGCAGAAAGCATCGACTGGCTCGACCGCTGGGTGAAGCCGGAAGAGAATCCGATGGGTGAGGGCGAAGCTGAGTAGGCCCGCTCCAGCTTGGAAACAAAAAACCCGCCGAAGCGATCCGGCGGGTTTTCTATTGAGCTGAGCTCGAGACTTAGTCGTCGTCCGTGCTCGGCACGGCCACGGCGTGGAAGCCGGCATCGACGTGCAGGGTCTCGCCCGTGCAGGAGAAACCGAGATCAGACAGCAGGTAGAGCGCGGCGCCGGCCACACCTTCCATCTTGGTGTCTTCCTTCATCATCGACCATTCACGACCGGTTTTCATCAGCGACTTGCCGCCGGAAATGCCGGCCATCGCAAGGGTGCGCATCGGGCCGGCAGACAGCGCGTTGACGCGGATGCCGCTCGGGCCGAGGTCGCGGGCCATGTAGCGCGTGGAGGCTTCCAGCGCGGCCTTGGCGACACCCATGACATTGTAGGACGGAACAACACGTTCAGCGCCGAGATAGGTCAGGGTGACCATGGAGCCGCCATTGGGCATCAGGTGCGAGGCCCGCTTGCCGGCGTCGACAAAGGAGAAGGCCGAGATTTCCATTGCGCGGCGCCAGCCTTCGCGGGAGGTATTCTCGGTGAAGGAGCCGACCAGCTCGTCCTTGCCCGCAAATGCGATGGCGTGAACGAGGAAGTCCATCGTGCCCCACTGGTCCTTGATGGTGTTGAAGCAGGCATCCATGGAGGCGTCGTCGGTGACGTCGGCCTGAACCATGGTCGGATTGCCCGGCAGGCTCTCAACCAGCGGACGAACGCGGCGCTCCAGGGCTTCGTCCTGATAGGAGAAAGCCAGCTCGGCGCCCTGTGCAGCAAGCTGCTGGGCAATGCCCCAGGCGATCGAGTTCTTGTTCGCCACGCCCATGACAAGCCCGCGCTTGCCCTTCATCAATTCACCAGATGGAAAAACGGTATCCGCCATGGGATTCCCCTTTTTGAAATTCGTGCAGGATTAGACTTTCTGGAAGACAACCGTGCCGTTCGTGCCGCCAAAGCCGAAGGAGTTCGACATGGTCGTCTTGAGGTCGGCATCACGCGCCTCGGTGACGATCGGCAGGTTGAGCGCGGCAATGTCCGGGTCCATGTCGAAGACGTTGATGGACGGCGCGACAAAGTCGTTCTTCATCATCAACAGCGTGTAGATCGCTTCGTGAACGCCGGCGGCGCCCAGGGAGTGACCCGTCATTGACTTGGTGCCGGAGATCATTGGCGCATTGTCGCCGAAGACCTGCTTGACCGCTTCCATTTCCTTGATGTCGCCAACCGGAGTCGCCGTGGCGTGCGGGTTGAGATAGTCGATCGGACCGTTGACGGTTTCCATCGCCAGTTTCATCGAGCGCACAGCGCCTTCGCCGGACGGGGCGACCATGTCGTAACCGTCGGAGGTGGCGCCATAACCGGTGATCTCCGCATAGATCGGTGCGCCGCGCTTCTTGGCCCGCTCGTATTCCTCGAGGATGACGACACCGGCGCCGGCACCACCGACAAAACCGTCACGGTCCTTGTCGAAGGCACGCGAGGCTTCGGTCGGCGTGTCATTGTATTTCGTGGACATGGCGCCCATCGCGTCGAACAGGTTGGAGAGGGCCCAGTGGATCTCCTCGCAACCGCCCGCGAACATGACGTCCTGCTTGCCCCATTGGATCTGCTCGGCAGCGGCGCCGATACAGTGCAGTGAGGTGGTGCAGGCAGAGGTGATGGAATAGTTCACGCCCAGGATCTTGAACGGCGTGGCCAGGGTGGCTGACGCTGTCGAGCTCATCGCCTTGGGAACCGCAAACGGTCCAATGCGGCGCGGGCCCTTTTCGCGGGTCACGTCGGCAGCGCTGACAATGGTGCCGGCGGACGGACCGCCAGAGCCCATGATAATGCCGGTGCGCTCGTGAGAGATATCGCCTTCCGGCAGGCCGGCATCCTCGATGGCCTGTTCCATGGCCATGTAGTTCCAGCCAGCGCCTTCCGACATGAAACGATAGACCCGCTTGTCGACATGCTCGGCCGGATCGATCGACGGCTTGCCACCGACCTGACACTTGAAGCCGTGTTCGGCGAAGCTCTCCATGCGACCGATGCCGCTCTTGCCGTCCTTGAGGGACTGCGTGACTTCGGCAGCGTTGTTACCAATGGGCGAGATAACGCCCAGACCCGTGATTACGACACGACGCATAGTCCAACTCCTCGATCAGGCCATTTCGCCGGGCTGGAACAGACCGACGCGCATGTCCTTGGCAGTGTAGATAATCTTTCCGTCCGCTTCGACATGACCATCGGAGATGGCCATGATCAGCTTGCGGCGGATGACGCGTTTGAAATGGATCACATATTTTACCAGCTTGGTCTCCGGCGTGATCTGGCCCGTGAATTTGACCTCCCCCACACCTAGGGCGCGACCCAGGCCAGGGCTACCACCCCAGCACAGGAAAAAGCCGGTCAGCTGCCACATGGCGTCGAGGCCCAGGCAGCCCGGCATCACCGGATCGCCCTTGAAGTGGCAATCGAAGAACCAGAGGTCTTTCTTGATGTCGAGTTCCGCCTCGATATAGCCCTTGCCATGCTCGCCACCGTCATCATTGATCGTTGTGATGCGGTCCATCATCAGCATCGGCGGCGCCGGTAGCTTGGAGCGGCCCTCGCCCCACATGCGGCCGTCAGAGGAGGCGATCAGGTCTTCGTAGCTGAAGGAGCTTTGGCGTTCAGTCATGTAGCCATTCAGTTGCGCCGCAGGGGAGCGGCACGGGCGCTCACCGGGCTGGGAAATGGGGCCCGGTCGTGAAGCGAACCGGGGACTTAACGCAGAGCGGTATCACGCGTGAGAGTGGCGCTCAAGTTGGGGATGCCGTTAGCATCTGCAGCATTATCGCCGCCACGTTCTTCGCTATATACGCCCCAAAGATGGCTCGCATCGACCCATCCGCGATAGCCTTGGCCCTCGACGCGGCACCAGCCGGAGCGGCAGCGTTCCAGAGACAGGACAACTCCGGCATCTGCAATGGCTTCCAGCGGGGCATCGTCTTCAGCACGGGCGCGGAGCTCGGTCTCCTGCGCGGTGAAGACGGAACGCCGGCCGGACAGGATGGAGCGGTGCATCCAGGTGACTTCGCCCTCCGGATCACGTACCCGGCGCCAGTCCTGGGTTTCCGCGATGACTTCCATGGGCAGGCCGGAACGCAGGTAGCGCCAGGCGATCGGATGCGCCTGGGAGGGGCCGGAGCGACCATTGGCGACGTCAAACTTGAGGCTGACAAAACGCGGCACCGGCTGACCGGACGGTGTATCGGTGTCACGCGTCTGGGCGTGGGTCGCTGCGGAGACAGCAAGAGCGGCGATACAGGCGGTCAGTCGAAACATGGTAAACTCCCTTACCTATTCCCTCTGCCCGAACAGGGTGAACGCCGGGTAAATTCGTCGGCTGATCTGGAGGATTGAAATGGCGAAGATGGCAAAGCGCAAACCAAACTGGGGTGTTGGTATCGCTCTTGGAATCGGTACTGGAATCGCGCTCGGCACGGCTATGGGCAATGTGGCTCTTGGCGTGGGCATGGGCGCAGCCCTGTCGCTTATCTGGGCGCTTGCCCTCGGTGAGCCCGTAGATTCACACGATGGTGATGATGCAAATTCCGATGAGCCACCTATATCCCAAGAGGACGCCGACGGAGGATCGGCAGACTAACGGAGGGAACAATGGGTTTTCGCTTGGCGATTACAGGTGTGGCAGCTGCCCTGGCCGCTGCAAGTATTGGCGGCACGGATGCGGTCGCCCAGGATAACGAGATCACCGTAGAGACAACCGAGTTGGGCGACGGCATTTTCATGCTTTCGACCGGCATTGCCGGCAATCTCGGTCTGTTGGTTGGTGAGGATGGCGCGGTCCTGATCGATGATCAGCTGCCCAATACAGGAGCCTTGATCGAGGGGGCTGTCGTGGAGCTCGCTGGAGATGATGCTCCCCGTTTCATCGTCAACACGCACTATCACGGTGATCATGCAGGCGGTAACGCGCATTTCGCCGAACGCGGCACCACGGTCGCCGCTCACCACAATATCCGCTCGCGCCTGGCGGAATCCCCGCAGACCTGGATCCAGGAAGCAACCCTGCCGATCCTCACCTTTGGTGATGACCTGACCTTTCACATGAATGGTCAGACGGTCGAGGTCAGCCATCTGCCGGCGGCGCATACGGATGGCGATGCGATCGTCTATTTCCGCGAAGCCGATATCCTGCACATGGGCGATATCTTCTTTTCCGGCATGTTCCCCTTCATTGACCTCAATGGCGGCGGCACGGTCGACGGCTATCTGGCTGCGATGGAAGCGGCCTACGAGATGGCGTCCGATGATACCCGCATCATTCCGGGCCACGGCCCCATGTCGACCCGCGCAGACCTGATGCGCTCGATTGAAATGCTGCGCGAAACGTCTTTCCGCATTCGCAGTCTGGTTGAGGGTGGTGCGGATCTCGAGGCCGTGCGGGCTGCCGAGCCGCTGGCCGACTATCACGAGGACTGGAACTGGGCCTTCATCACCACGGAACGCATGGTCGACACCCTCTATTATGACGCCACAGCACGATAACTGACGCGTCAGATTCCTGTCAGGAATTTAAAGGGATAATCAGAGTCCCGAGAGGTTTGGCCGGATAGGGTCTGGCTCATGACTGAGACAGACCCCACGCCCGCCCCGAAAAAGCGCACCGGCATGCCCAAACCCCTCGGTTTTGCGGCCGGGGCGGGTATTGGCCTCTTCCTCTGGGTTATTATCTCCCTGAGCACCGGAAACATGCTGCTTGGCTTGCTCTTCGGCATCTTGCCGGGCGTGGCGATTGGCGCCGGGCTGCAATTGACAGCCAAGCGCTAGTTGCCACACCCACAACAGGCAGGATCCCTGGTCAGCTTGACGGTTCGGCTGGTCATCGACAGGCCGTCAAACAGCATCATGCGGCCATCCAGGCTGTCTCCCGCCTCGCATACGAGCTTGATCGCCTCCAGCGCCATCATCGAGCCGATGATACCGGTCAGGGCGCCGACGATGCCGACCGCAGCGCAGGTTTCCGCGTCCGGTGGTGGCGCCGGGACCCAGCAGCGGTAACACGGCGATGCAGGTGTGTGATTGAACACGCCGAGCTGGCCATCCCAGCGCCCCACAGCGCCGGAGACCAGCGGGATGCCGAGCGCCCGGCTGGCCTTGTCCACTGCGAAACGGGTCGGGAAATTGTCACAGCCATCCAGCACTAGATCGCAACCCTGCAGAAGCTCGGAGGCATTGCTGTCGTCAATGCCGACGGCGTGCGTGTCGACCTGAAGGGCCGGGTTCAGCGCGTTGAGGTGGTCTGAGGCGCGCTCGACCTTTGGCTTGCCCACATCGTCTGTCTGAAAGAGGACCTGGCGCTGGAGGTTGGACAGGCTGACCACGTCCGGATCAACCAGGCGCAGTCTGCCGACGCCTGCGGCGGCCAGATACAGCGCTGCGGGTGATCCCAGCCCTCCCGCGCCGACAATTCCGATATCGGCCCGGGCAAGGGCTTGCTGGCCCGGCCCGCCAATCTCGCGCAGGACGAGATGGCGTGCATAACGTTCGACATCAATGCTCATGGACAAGAGGTGGAGAATATCGCGCGCGAGATCAAGCACCGGAAGCTCCAGACGCCCTCGCGCTGGAGATGTGGGGAGGATGCGGAACACCGGACGTGTTTCAGATGAAAGAGGCGGTACCTGTGGTGTTCCGCGGGCAGCCTGCTGACTCGGATGGACTTCTGGGCGGAGCCCGCCATCTGTCTTCGCCGGTGATCCGTCGATCGCCACCCACCCGGACCGTCGATTGCGCGGCCGACGCCTCCCCGATCCGGATGAGACGCATTATGGGGCTGGCCGGGGTGGTGTGGATAAGTTTTCCGCTATCCACGCAGCGTGCCGCATTGGTCTCTTTCAAGTTTGGCCGAACCCGCGCAGTTTGCGTCCATGTCCACACTACCTGCGCCGCAACTCTCCCAGCACCAGACCCGTCTGATCGAATACCTGTTCGAACAGCGGCCCAATGTCTTCCTGACCGGGCGAGCGGGTACCGGCAAGACCACGTTGATGCGCGAATTCCTGCGCCGGGCGGGCAGCCGGGCGGCTGTGCTGGCGCCAACGGGTGTCGCGGCCATGCAGGCCGGTGGTCAGACCATCCACTCTTTCTTCCACTTCCCGCCGCGCCTGATCGAGGCGCGCGATATCCGCAAGGTGCGTCACCGCCGGGTGGTGCAGGCGCTGGAAACCCTGGTGATCGACGAGATCTCCATGGTGCGCTCGGACATGATGTGGGCGATCGACAAGTCCCTGCGCCTCAATCGCGAGCGGGACGAGCCGTTTGGCGGGGTCCAGGTCATCCTGGTGGGTGATCTGGCGCAATTGCCGCCGGTTATCCAGGGCGCCGAGGCGGAGTATCTGGAAGCCAAGCATGGCGGGCCGTTTTTCTTTCACCCGCCACCCTTCCGCGATGCCGGTTTTACCCTGGTTGAGCTGGAACAGGTGTTTCGTCAGACGGACGAGTACTTCATCAATATCCTCAACGCCGTGCGCGACGGGGATCTGACCTCCGACGAGGCAGCCGACCTGAATGACCGGGTGACAGGGCGGTCGGGCCTGGAAGCCAGTCTCAGCCATATCGTGCTGACATCGACCAATGAGGCCGCCTTCCGTATCAACCAGGCGCGTATCCAGGGGCTGGCGACACCGGAACGCACCTATGAGGGCAAGGTCGAGGGCCAGTTCGATCAGCGCCTCTTCCCGGTTGAGGACCCGCTTGTGCTCAAGATCGGGGCGCGTGTGATGCTGACCCGCAACGACCCCCAGGGACGCTGGGTCAATGGCACGCTGGGGGAGGTTGAGGGGTTTGACGAGAAAGCCGTGCGCGTGCGCATCGGCGAGAACATCTATGCCATCGAACCGCAGAAATGGGAGCGCAATGCCTATGCCTTTGATGCGGCAGCGCAGGCGCTGACCAAGACAACTGCCGGCAGTTTCACCCAGTATCCCCTGCGGCTCGCCTGGGCGATGACGATTCACAAGGCCCAGGGTCTGACCCTGGACAATGTGTATCTGGACCTCGCCCGTCGTCTGTTCGCCCACGGTCAGGCCTATGTCGCCCTGTCACGCGCGCGCTCCCTGGAAGGCCTGGAGCTGTCCCGCCCCCTGACGCCGGGCGATATCATCTCCGACCCGCGGATCTTCGATGTGCGCAGTTTCTGCGACCCGGCGCCGATCAGCCTGGGTTAGTCCCGCGCTGTTGTCGCGATTTCCCGCAGGAGTGCGCCGGCGTTTCCCGTGCGCATGCGGTTCATGGCGATGACCGCGCCCATCTGTTGTTCCGGCACAATCACCGTATGCATCAGCCACATCCTGTTGGAGCCGGAGTGCTGGAGTTCGTCAGAGCCCAGACCCCAGCCCATCGCATAACCGGCTTCGAACGGCCTTGTGTGGAGGATGTCCCAGCTTTCCTGGCTCAGGAAACCTGTCTCGACCCCGCGGCCGCCATCGATATGGGCCTGGAGGTAGAGCGCGTAGTCGGGCAGTGACATGTGCATGGTACCGGCCGGGCCAAGCACTGGCGGATTGTCGGCGGTCGGGCCGGACATGGCCGCCGGATTGCCATGTGAACCATCGAGATGGCCGCGTGGTTGATCGATCACTTCCGTGGAGCCCGGCGCACCAAATCCGAAATCATCAATGCCCAGCGGGGTCATGACTTCGCGTTCGATGAGGACTTCCCAGGCTTCCCCCGTCGCCTGTTCGAGCATGGCGCCAGCGATGACATAGCCGGCATTGGAATAAAGATAGGTCGAACCCGGTTCGCTTTCAGGCGGCAGGGCCAGGATATGACCCGCATAGCTCAGCCGTTGTTCCGGAAGCGGGCGACCGCCCTCACGCTCCAGCGCGAACATCATCATATAGGCTTGGCCGATATTGGCCGGCGCGCCGGAATGATGGCTCAGCAGGTGCCGGAAGGTGACGTCGTGAAACCCCGGATCAATGAGCTCCAGATGTTCGCCGAGATGCTGGCTGACCGTGTCGTCCCAGCTGATCACACCACTCTCAGCCAGACGGGCTACAAGGGTCGCCGTCATCGACTTGGTGTTTGAACCGAGGTGCCAGAGATCGTCCGTGGAGACCTCCGCCGTGTCGCTGACATCACGCAGTCCTGCGACACCGATATGGACCTCTCCTTCGCGCAATTGCATCAATCCGACAGCCGGGCTGCCCCAGCTGTCACGCGTATCCTCCGCCAGTGCAGCGAGCGTCGCGTCATTGGAGGTCTGGGCCCAGGCGGCGGGCGCCGCGAGCAGGCAGGCTGCGCTGGCCAGGCCAATCGAAAGGCGATGAACGGATTGTCTGAGTGTGCTGGTCATCATGCTGGGTCCTCGGGATCATGGCTGCGACGGGCAGGCCGAGGCGGCATAAAGCCTGTCTACGTCGTGGCCGACCACAGGGACTTTGCAACCCGGTGTCCCCCACGCACCCCAAGATTACCAACCAGTAATGATTTCAACAGGATTCGACCCGGGCTGCGCTCTATCAATTGAAGATCGCAGAAGAAATCTTAGAGGAAAATCATGCTGGGACTTACAGCGGCGCTGTTGGCGTCGACCGTTCAGGCTGGGAGCAATCCGGCCTATGACACTCAGTTGGATACACTTGTCGGACAGGATTATCGCGCGGCGGTGAGCATGCTGGGCATGCCGTCGCAGCGGAGCCTGCGTGAGGGCGGTGGCGAGATCTGGACCTTCCAGTCGCGCTCTGATGATCGCAACGGCGCTGGAACGGCCTCGGACGACGTGGATGGCAGTGCGAGCGGCTCCTTTGCCTATGAAAGCGACAATGCAACGGTCGTTCCGGCAACCAGCCAGAGTTCCGGCACACCGCCGAGCGGCGGGGCATCCAGCGGCAGCGGATCGACCCGGGCTCCGGTTGGTGGTTCTACCAATACCGGCAATGGCATAACGGCGACGCGATCGCGCGGCGCGGAAGTCTGTACAACCCGCATTGCACTGGACCCAGACGGTACCATCGCCGGATATAATTATCAGGGCACCTGTCGCGCAGAGCGCTAGGCAGATTCAGGATTTCGGGTCTACACGCCTGTGGACCCGAAACCTCCCGAACCACGTTCGGTCTCGTCCAGGGTTTCAGCAACCTGCCAGACGGCCTGGGCGACGATCATCTGTGCGACTTTCTTTGGAAGCGGCGTGGAGCAGCTCACGGCTTAGCTCTCAGTGTCGGGGGCATACAGGTCGAAGTCGATCTCTGCTCCGCGTTCGGCTAGGGCTTGGATCGTGAGGGCGGTCAGAGGAAGTCCTTCGTTACAATCTGACATCATAAGTCCACAAAAGACTCGGATGACGAAACGTTTTCTCAGTGTTGTCCAGTCATCGAGATCCTGACTTGTCACCGAAAACAACTCGGATATCTGCCCATCCAGATCCGCCGGAGATCGCCGATCTATCTTGAAGCGCCAATGACCCGTTTTGGCGATCCTCAGCTTGCCCGAGGGCATTTCGACGCGATCGCCCTTCGCTTCTGCAGATGTTGGATCTACCCCGAGCAAGCGGGTGACTTCTTCAGGGTCGAGATCATTGCCGATCACGTGAAGTGAAGCTGCGGACTGAGACATTTGGGGTTATCCTGCTCCTCGAACAATGCCGTCGAGAGACGACGCTCGGCGCAGCCGCCGAGAATGACGACGATGGTCCTCGGCCGCTCGGGCTGTTCCCTACACGCCTGTGGACCCGAAACCACCCGAGCCACGCTCGGTCTCATCCAGGGTTTCAGCAACCTGCCAAACCGCCTGGGTGACCGGGGCGACGATCATCTGTGCGATGCGGTCGCCGCGCTTGACGTTGAATTCGACCTTGCCGTGATTGATCAGATTGACCTTGATCTCGCCGCGATAATCCGCGTCGATCGTGCCGGGCGTATTCACGCAGGAAATGCCGTGTTTTGCCGCCAGGCCGGAGCGCGGGCGGACCTGGGCTTCAAAACCGGCGGGCAGGGCGATGGCGATACCCACCGGGATCAACCGCCATTCACCGGGCGGGATAGCGACGTCCTCCGCCACTGCGGCGCGCAGATCCACGCCGGCTGATTGCGCGGTCTCATAGACCGGAAGCTCCAGGCCTTCATAGTTTTCCAGCGGCTTGATGCGTACGTCGACAGTGTTCATGGCGTGCTCCCTCGTCACGGGCGCAGGAAAGCCAGTTTTGCACCTTCTGGCCAGTCTTGATCAGCAGGTTTCCACGACGGCCTGGGCAATGCGTTGTGCGATCAGTCTCGCGATTTCCGGTTTGGAAGCGCGCTGGGACCGCCATACATCATCACTGGAAACGATCGCGATGGCGTTTTCGTCGCCCCCCATCACATCGCCGGAAACATCATTGGCGACGATCCAGTCACAGCCCTTGCGGGCCAGTTTCTGGCGGGCGTGGTCCTCGACTTCATGGGTCTCGGCAGCAAAACCGATCACCAGGCCGGGGCGTTCATCTTTGCGCTGGCTGATGGTCTTGAGAATGTCGGGATTTTCCACCAGGGCCAGGGAACCCATCTCGCCTTTGTTGCCCTTGATTTTCCGGTCGTGCGCTTCTGCCGGTCGCCAGTCTGCGACCGCGGCAACGGCGATGAAGACATCGGCAGGCAGGGCCGTTTCGACGGCGGCGAGCATGTCGCGGGCGCTTTCGATGCGGACAGTTTCGACACCCGCCGGATCATTCAGCGCGGTCGGGCCCGAGACCAGGACGACCTCCGCGCCCAGCTCGGCGCAGGCTGATGCGAGGGCATAACCCTGTTTCCCCGAGGAACGGTTGGAAATGAAGCGTACCGGGTCGATCGCTTCCAGCGTCGGGCCGGCTGTCATGACGATGCGGCGTCCGGCAAGCGGGCTAGTCATTCAGCAGGGCCTCGATGGCATCGGCAATCACCGGCGGTTCTGCCAGGCGCCCCGGGCCGAATTCGCCACAGGCCATGTCGCCTTCGTCAGGACCGACAAAATGTACGCCATCACCCCTGAGCGTCGCCAGATTTCGCTGGGTGGCCGGGTGTTCCCACATGCGTACATTCATGGCAGGCGCCATCAGCACCGGCTTGTCCGTGGCCAGCAATGTGGTGGAGGCGAGATCATTGGCCAGCCCGTTGGCGGCCTTGGCCATCAGGTCAGCGGTGGCCGGAGAGACCACGACGAGATCCGCGGACCGGGAGAGTTCGATATGGCCCATTTCCGCTTCGTCGGTGAGGTCAAACAGATCGCCATAGACCTTGTCGCCGGACAGGGCAGAAACGCTCAACGGCGTCACGAATTCCGCCCCGGACTTGGTCAGGATGCAGCGCGAGGCAATCGACCGGCGCGAGAGTTCGCGGATCAATTCCAGGGACTTGTAGGCAGCGATGCCGCCGCCGATGATCAAGAGCACGCGTTTGTCTGTCACGCCCGGACCTTTCACTGTTCTGTCTCTACCTAGCGGTTCGCTGCGCCAATCCCAAGCCCTGAACGTCTCGACAAGCAGGCGAAACGGGCTAGCCTTGGCGCTTCAATGCCTGGGGAGGGCTTTATGATACACATGATCCTGGCCGCGTCGGCGCTCGCTCTGCTGACACTTTTTGTTTATCTGATGCTGACGATTTTTGGCGTTATCGCGAAGTCGAAAGGCCAGTTGAGCGAGGAATATTCGCTGACCAAGGCCGGAACGCCGCCGCCGGACTGGCTGGGCAATTGGGGGCGCAATCTCGCCAACCTGTTCGAGCTGCCGATCCTGTTTTATGCGCTGGTCCTGTTCCAGGCCGTCACGCCGGATACGATCGACAGCCTGCAGGTTACCCTCGCCTGGGTCTTTGTTGGCACGCGTTTCGCCCACACGGCAGTGCATGTGAGCATCAACAACATGGCCCTGCGTTTCCTGACGCACCGGATCGGTTTCCTGATCCTGGCGGCGATGTGGGTGCGTTTTGTGCTGGCGCTACACGCGGTCTAGCCGAGCATGGCCATGGCGGCAGCTCCGGCTGCCGCCGCGCCAGCCAGCCAGGCCAGGCGCAGGAACCAGGGACGCAAGCGCGGCCCGCCGCCCAGTTTCAGCTCACCGGCTTTCAGCTTGCGCCCCACCTCGGCCCAATCCTCGATGGCGTCTGGTAGTTTGCGGGCGGCACCATAGAGGCGGCTGACATCTTCGGCGAAATCGCGGGCACGGCCTTCCGGTCCCAGCTCGCGTTTCATCCATTCCTCGACCACGGGAGCTGAGGCGCCCCACATGTCGTGCTGTGGATCCAGCGAGCGGGCGACGCCCTCGCACTGGACCATGGTCTTTTGCAGCATCACCAGTTCGGGGCGCAGGCGCATGTCGAACAGGTCGGTGATCTCGAACAGCTGCAACAGCACGCGCGACATTGGCACTTCGTCGGCATTCTTGCCGAAGATCGGTTCGCCCACGGCGCGCAGGGCGCTGGCGAAGTCGTCCACCGAATGATTGGCGGGAACATAACCCGCCGCGAAATGTGCCTCGGCCGCCGCCTTGTAATTCCGGGTCAGGAATCCATGCAGGATCAGCGCCAGGAAACGCCGTTCGGCGCGGCCGATCCGGCCCATAATGCCGAAATCGACAGCCCACAGCGTGCCGTCCTCGCTGGCAAAGAGATTGCCGGCATGCATGTCCGCGTGGAATACGCCGCGATGCAGCGCCGTTCCCAGGAAGGCCCGCGTCAGCGTGGTGGCGAGGGCCTTGCGATCAATCCCGCTGTCGCGGAGGGCGTCCCCATTGCTCAGCGCGACGCCGTCGATCCACTGGGTCGTCAGCACGCTTTTGGTCGACAGCGGCCATTCAACAGACGGGATGCGATAGTGCGCGACAGCACTTGCGGCCTCTGACAATTCCGACCCGGCTGCGGCTTCCAGCCGCAAATCGGTTTCCAGCTGCAGGGAGCGCGCAACCGTCTCGACAAAGAGCTTTGGCTCCAGACGCTTGCTGGCGGGGGCGAACCGCTCGGCCAGCGCAGCCCCCAGTGACAGGGTGCGGATGTCCTTGGCGATCCGGTCGGCAATGCCGGGGCGTACGATCTTCACCGCAACCCAGCGACCATCGGCCAGCCTGGCCTTGTGGACCTGGGCGATAGAGGCCGCGGCCACAGCCGGGCCGAAGTCTTCGAAAATCTCGTCGACAGGCGCGCCCAGTTCGCGGTTGATCACGGCCCGGGCCTCGTCCTCGTCAAAGGCGGGCATCTTGTCCTGAAGACGCGCCAGCCCGCGGGCGAAACGTTCGCCGATCAGATCGCCACGCGTGGCGAGGACCTGGCCGAACTTCACATAGGAGGGGCCCAGCTTCTCCAGCGCGCGCGCCAGGCGTTCCCCCGGATTGTCCGCGCGATCGCGAATGGCGAAGAGGCGCGATACCCGGCCCAGCACGCGGGCCAGTGGCGGGTGCATGGACTGGTATTCCTGCGGCAGGACCGCGTCATGGCGCGCCAGCACGAAAACAGCGCGGATCAGGCGCAGGAATGACAATAGAGACGAAATCATGGCGCGAGGTTTAGAGCTCTGGATTGCTGTTGGCGAGAGTGGCGTGAAGTCGCGGGACCCTGATCCGCACGGATCTAGTGCCAACCGACGTGCAGAGCGGCTATGCCGCCGGAGAAATTGGTGTAGCTAACTTCGCGGAAGCCGGCCGCCTCGATTTCAGCCTTGAAGGTCTCCTGGTCCGGAAAGCGCCGGATGGATTCCACCAGATATTGATAGCTCTCGCGATCCTTGGCGACGAGGGCGCCCAGTTCAGGCATCACATTGAAAGACCAAGCGTCATAGACCTTTTCCCAGGCCCGGCTGGTGGGGCGTGTGAATTCCAGGCAAAGGAAGCGGCCACCGGGTTTCAACACGCGCCGCATTTCCTTCAGGGCCGCATCGCGGTTGGTCACATTGCGGATGCCGGTGGAAATGGTCACGCAGTCCACATGCCGGTCCGGCAGCGGCAGGCATTCAGCATTGCCGGTCACCCAGTCGATGCGACCGTCATGTTCGGTCGAGAGGCCGCGTTTCACGCCGGCGCGCAGCATCTGCTCATTGATATCCAGAACGATCGCCTTGGCCGGGGCCCCGGCGCCGCGGCGCTTACCGACGCGGTCGGCCTTGGTCAGGAAGCTGCGGGCCAGATCGCCGGTGCCGCCCGCCACATCGAGATGGGTCTCGCCCGGCTGGGGATTGGCGCGCGTCATGACCATGTCTTTCCAGGCGCGGTGCACACCGACGGACATCAGGTCATTCATCAGGTCATAACGGCGTGCGGACTTGTCGAAGACACCGCGGACAAGGCCAGCCTTGTCCTCGCGGGCAACATCCTTGAAACCGAAGGAGACTTTGTCGTCGGATTGCGTCTGGGTCATGGCGCGATAAATAGGACAAGAGTGCCCCAAGCGCCAGCAAGTCAGCTGTCACCAATCGCCGCACGCAGTGTCATGAGGAACGTCCATGCCCGAGCTTCCTGAAGTTGAAACGGTCCGCCGCGGTCTCGAGCCCGCCATGTCCGGTCGCCGCGTGCAGCAGGTGACGCTGAACCGTGCTGATCTGCGCTTTCCCTTTCCCGAGAACATGGCAGAAGCCCTTTCCGACGCGCGCATCGAAAGGCTGGACCGGCGCGCGAAATACCTGCTGGTGCGGTTCGACAATGCTCAGACATTGCTGGTGCATCTGGGCATGACCGGTCGTTTCTCCATCGAGGCCGATGAAGTGCACGAGCAGCCCGGCGATTTCGTGCATGCAGCGCCCGCCAATCCGGCACATGATCATTGCGTCTTCCAGATCGAGGGTGGCGTGACGGTCCGTTACAATGACCCGAGGCGGTTTGGTTTCATGGTTTTGTTCGAGACAGCGCGGGAGAATGAGGTGAGCTTCCTCAAGGATCTCGGACCCGAGCCCAATGCCAATGATTTCTCGGCGCCCTACCTCATGTCTGCCCTGGAAGGCCGGCGGACACCGATCAAGGCAGCCCTGCTCGACCAGGCCATCATTGCGGGCCTCGGCAATATATATGTGTGCGAGGCCCTGCACCGCTCCCGTATCAGCCCGCGGCGCGAGGCCCGAACGATCAGGGGTGAGCGTGCGGAACGTCTGACAGCAGCGATCCGCCAGGTCATTATCGACGCGATCAATGCCGGCGGTTCAACACTTCGGGACTTTGCGTCTGCTGACGGGGCGCTAGGCTATTTCCAGCACAGTTTCCGGGCCTATGGCCGCGAGGGAGAAGCCTGCGTGACAGAGGGCTGCGAAGGCGAGATCCGCCGGATCGTGCAATCCGGTCGATCCACCTTCTATTGCGGGCGATGCCAACGTTAGCGTTCACTGGCGGGAATATTAAAGCTGACTCTTTCGGGGCATTGTGTATCGACCCCGCTAGTTCACTGCGCTATAGCGGCGCGGTTTTCTCTGCGCCCCGGGGCGCGCCGTCAAATGGAGTGCCTCAATGGCATACAAGACGATCCAAGTTAAAACCGAAGGCCGCGTCGGCGTTATCACGCTCGATCGCCCGGAGGCTCTCAACGCGCTGTGCGACGAGCTGACCACCGAGCTGACCGCTGCCCTTGGTGAGTTCGAGCGCGATGCCGAGATCGGTTGCGTGATCCTGACCGGTTCCAAGAAGGCCTTTGCCGCTGGCGCCGACATCAAGGAGCTGCAGTCCCGTGACTTCGCCGGCCTCTACGCGCACGACCCGTTCGCCGAGACCTGGGAATCCGTCGCACGCTTCCGCAAGCCGATCATTGCAGCTGTTTCGGGCTATGCACTGGGTGGTGGCTGCGAGATCGCCATGATGTGCGATTTCATCATCGCATCGGAAACGGCCAAGTTTGGTCAGCCGGAAATCAATCTCGGTGTCATGCCGGGTGCCGGTGGTACGCAGCGCCTGCCGCGCGCCGTTGGCAAGGCCAAGGCCATGGATATGTGCCTGACCGGCCGCATGATGGATGCTGAGGAAGCTGAACGCGCGGGCCTGGTTTCCCGCGTAGTCCCTGCCGACGACATGCTCGATGTTGCCATGGAAGCTGCAGAGACGATCGCGTCCAAGTCCCTGCCGATTGCCATGATGACTAAGGAAACGATCAATCAATCCTACGAAATGGGCCTCACAGAGGGCATTCGTTTCGAGCGTCGTGTCTTCCAGTCACAGTTTGCGCTGGAGGATCAGAGTGAGGGCATGGCAGCATTCGCGGAGAAGCGAGCTGCACATTTCAAACACCGCTAGGTAAAACAGCGGTTCAAACGGTTGACGGCAGCAGCTCTAGGGCCTATACGCCGCCGCTCACGGATTTTGCTGGGCCAGACGGGCTCAGCCGTTTTATGAGGTTTATCCATGGCCAACACATCCTCGGCCAAGAAGATGGTTCGCAAAATTGCGCGCCGCACCGCCGTCAACAAGGCACGTCGCTCCCGCGTTCGTACCTTCGTTAAAAAGGTGGAGCTGGCGATTGCTTCTGGCGATCAGGCCGCAGCCAAGACCGCTCTGGTCTCTGCTGAGTCTGAAATGATGCGTGCCGTTGGCAAAGGCGTCTTTCACAAGAACACTGGGTCCCGCAAGGTTTCGCGCCTCGCAGCTCGTGTGAAGTCGATGACTGCCTAAGCCTCTTCTGAGGTCACAAATTCCAATACGCCCGGGACTCGCGTCCCGGGCGTATTTTTTTTGTGCGTGCGAAATCCGATCATATTAAATTAGCGATGTGACGAGGTGCGTCAGAAATAAAAATATTTGTCTGAGTACGGAGGTCTTGATCTGGCAGAAAATGACTCCGCGCAGACGGGATTCGGGGGCGATTCAGGCAGTAAAAATGCACTCTTCGCTGAGTTACAAATCTGCCACACGGGTCAAGCTTCAGTCCGGTCACGGATTTCCCGTGTCAAGCGAAGAATCTCCTGAATCAGGAGCGAAATGAAGTTGACCGACAACTCCCAAAGCGTAACCTTGCGACTTCTGAGGGCGACCATTCCCAGGCGGAGGATTATCCGGTGCCAGCGCGCGAATAGCAGCAGCTGGGTAGGGGGGAATTAAGCCATAAAAAACAAACACCTGACGCCTGCCTCGATGCAGGATACTCGAGAAGTGTGACCAAAGATGGCGTTGAATAATATTGCTGTTGCAGAAGCAAATCCGGTTGTATTCGAGACCCTGGAAGCGGACGCAATTTCGACTGTTTGGCGTAAAATTCGAGCGACCCTGAGAGACGAGTTTGGGGACGCTCTTTATTCTCAAGAGATTGCGCGTCTGCGCGTCCGTCGCTCGCAATCCGGTGCCGTTATTGTTCTCGCTCCGAGCACGTTCAATCGCGACTGGGTCGAGGATCATGCGGGTGCCAGAATTCGCGGACTTTGGGCCGAAATGGATTCCGACTTTACCGAGATCCAGATCCTGGCCGACGGTCAGGCCGAGGCTCAACCGGTGGTCGCGGAGTCGAGCAGGAAATCGGTCGAAAAGAGAGCGGCGGTCGCCGATCAGGTCGAACCTCGTTTCACCTTCGACAGTTTCCGCGTGGGTCCGGCCAATGAAGTCGCGGCTGCTGCAGCGCGCACCATGGTCTCGGCCTCCAGTCCGCCCTTCAATCCGGTCTTCTTCTATGGCGATTATGGTGTTGGAAAGACGCACCTCATGCACGCCGTCTGTTCCGCTGTTCAGCAGAACATGCCCGGCCGCAAGGCGCTCTATCTGACGGCCGAGGAATTCCTCTCCGGTTTTGTCACCGCTATGAAGGAGCGTGACACCATCAAGTTCAAGGAGACGATCCGCAGTGTCGATTGTCTCCTGATTGATGATGTCCACTTCATCGCCGGTAAGCCGAAGACCGAGGATGAGTTCCTGCACACGATCGCCGCGCTGATCGCCGAGAACAAACAGGTCGTGCTGGCGTCGCACCGGCCGCCATCGGATTTGCCGATGAGCGATAGTCGCCTGCGTTCGCTGCTGATCGGCGGCCTGTCCTGTCCGCTCGCCAAGCCGGACCTGGACCTGCGTCGCCAGATCCTGGACTGCAAGATCGCCCAGGCAAAGTGTCACTATCCGGCACTGGATGTTTCTGAGGCTGTTCGTGATTTCCTGGCGGCGCGCATCACGTCCAGCGCCCGTGAGCTGGAAGGCGTGCTCAATAATGTCATCTGTCGCACGGCCCTGCTGGGGCTGCCGGTCACAATGGATGCTGTGACCAGTGCGCTGCGCGACTTGTCGCTGACGTCCGAGAAACGCCTGACGGTCGACGAGATCCAGAAGGCTGTGGCGACACATTTCGGGGTGACGGCCGCCGATATCTGTTCGAAACGCCGGACCCAGTCCGTTGTGCGTCCGCGCCATGTGGCCATGTATCTGTCCAAGACGATGACCACGCGTTCGCTGCCGGATATCGGTCGCCGTTTTGGCGGTCGCGACCACTCCACGGTCATCCATGCGGTCAACAAGGTGACTTCCATGCTCGAGTCCGGCGACCCGATCGCCCAGGATGTCGATACGCTGACGCGTTCCCTGCGCGGTATCTGACACGAAAATTTTGCGTAACCGCTGGATAAAGTTCTTGCGGTTGCGCTTTTTCATGTATCCTCTTCCACCCCACCTTATTCGGTGTCGCTGATTTGTTTTCGCGACACTGCCTTACTGACGCTGATAGCGGAACGAGACATGAAGCTGACAATCGAGCGAGGCGCGCTCCTTAAAGCACTGGGTCACGTGCAGGCCGTGGTCGAAAAGCGAAATACGATCCCGATCCTGTCCAACGTTCTGATTTCTGCGGGTCCGGATGGCGTGAGTTTCGCCGCGACCGATCTCGACATTGAAATCCTTGAAGTGACTGAAGCGACGAGTGATGGCGAAGGCCTGTTCACGGCGCCGGCGCATACGCTCTATGACATTGCTCGCAAACTGCCGGACGGCGCTGACGTGACGCTGGAGATGAGTGGATCGGATCCGCGCATCTCGCTGAAGGCTGGTCGCTCGAACTTCTCCCTGCCTTCGCTGCCGCCGGGTGATTTCCCGGTGATGCCATCCGAGGCGCTGGAGCATCGTTTCACCGTATCCGGTTCCGATCTGGTTCGCCTGATCGACAAGACCCGTTTCGCGATCTCTACCGAAGAGACGCGTTATTATCTCAACGGTATCCATCTGCACGCCGCTGACACGGATGGTCGCAAGACCCTGCGCGCTGTCGCGACCGATGGTGTTCGCCTGGCTCTGTCCGAGATTGACCTGCCGGAAGGCGCTGACGGCATGCCGGGCGTTATCGTGCCGCGCAAGACGGTCCAGGAAGTTCGTCGCCTGCTCGAGGATGCAGATGACGAAGTGGAGGTTTCGGTTTCCGAAGGCAAGATCCGCTTCAAGCTGGGCAATGCCACGCTGACATCCAAGCTGATTGATGGTGCCTTCCCGGATTATGAGCGTGTGATCCCGCGCGGTAACACCCGCACCATGTCGGTCGAGAACAAGCGTTTTGCCGAGGCGGTGGATCGTGTCGCGACGATCTCTGTCGAGAAATCCCGTTCCGTGAAACTCTCGCTTGGTGCTGACAGCCTGACGCTGGCGGTGAACAATCCGGAGAGCGGCCAGGCCGAGGAAGAACTCGCTGTATCCTACAAGGATGAGGGTTTCGCCATCGGTTTCAATGCCCGCTACATGCTGGACGTGGCATCCCAGATCGAGGGCGATGAAGCGCTTTTCCACTTCGCCGACAGTGCTTCTCCGGCCCTGGTGACCGATAGCGGCGATGCGGATGCGCTTTACGTGCTGATGCCGCTGCGCGTGTGACGGCGAATCTATCCGACATGACTTACCAGCCGCCGCAGGTTCCGCCTGCGGCGGTTCGTCGTTTGCGGCTGACGGATTATCGCTCCTATGGTTCGCTCGACCTGGAGCTGGACCAGCGCCCGCTGGCGCTTTACGGCTCCAACGGATCGGGCAAAACCAATCTGCTGGAAGCCATTTCCTTTTTTGCACCAGGCAAGGGGCTGCGCTCTGCCGGGGCCGACCAGGTCGCCCGCAAGGAGGCCGGCCAGCCGGCTGCAGTCTGGGGTGTCTATGCCGAGCTGGAGAGCCGTGGAGATATTTTCCGTCTCGGGGTTGGTGCACGTGAAGGTGCGCGACGGGAATGTCGACTGGAAGGTCAACCTGCGACGATCAACGAACTGGCACGCATGATGCCGATGATCTGGCTCACACCGGCCCAGGACAGGTTGTTTGCGGGGCCGCGGGCAGATCGTCTGAAATTCTTCGACCGGCTTGTCTATGCTGCCGACCCCGCGCTTGGCGAGGCGGCAAATGCCTATGATAAACTGCGCACCAGACGCCAGAAACTGCTCGATGATGGTCGGCCCGATGACAGTTGGCTGAAGGCGCTGGAAATGGAGATGGCTGGTCATGGTGTCGCCATGGCGGCGGCACGTCTTGATGCCTTGATCCGTCTTCAGGCCGAGATTGATGTGCGCCCCGAAGGTGTTTTCCCAAAGGCGAATCTTTCACTGGATGGCGCGGTTGAGAGTGATCTGGCCGACGGGATGAAGATCGGGGAAGTCGAGGACCGGTTTGCCGAAGCCCTGCGCAATGGTCGTAGCCGTGATGCGGCGGCCGGGCGAACTTTGACCGCGGGTCCCCACCGGACCGAGCTCCTGGCGGCCCACCGGGAGAAGGACCAGCCGGCAGGCGATTGCTCGACGGGCGAGCAGAAGGCGCTGATCCTGACCCTGACGCTCGCCCAGGCTAGGGTCCTTTCGCGTCAGGCCGGGCTGGTGCCGCTCCTGCTGTTCGATGAGGCCTGCGCGCACCTTGATGCGGCGCGTCGGGAGGGGTTGAGCCGCGAAATCCTGGCCACCGGCAGCCAGGCCTGGCTGACCGGTGTGGAGCGGGTTCTGTTTGAACCCTTTGCAGACCAGGCCCAGTATTTCGAGATCGCACCGGGCCTGGTGAGTGCTGCTTGATCAGGCCGTCGCTGCGGCAGCCTGGTCCTCTTCCTCATTGGCGTTGAGGATCTGGAACACAGCGCCGCCGACAAGATCGGCCAGCGCATGCAGGATGATGCCGGGCCACAGCGATCCGCTCAGCAGGAAGACCAGGGTCAAGCCTATCGAGATCGGCACGATCCGCAACATGCCGGCTACGCCCTGATAGGCGTGGCCAAGGATGAAGATCACAACGGCCAGCGCTGCAGCCGCCGGGACCGGCATCCACAGGGCGAAAACGCCGATCAGGAAGCCGCGGAAGATGATTTCCTCGGTAATGCCGGCCGTCAGGGCAACCCAGTGAAAACGACGGTATTCTGCCTCGTTTTCCGGGCGGATGAGGTCGAGATCGCCAGCATCGCCGATCTGTTTGCGGATACTGTCGCGAGATTTGGCCGAAAACGCCATCGTCATGACCGTCCAGATGAAATACATCGCACCCGCGGCGGTCAGGCCCCAGGCCAGCCAGCTGCGCCATCCATCCACGTCCAGGCCCAGGCCCAGCGAGCCGGCATCGCGACCGGACATCAGCCAAACGCCTGCTGTCACCGCGGTCAGCAGCCAGAGATGCACGATCACCTTGTTGTAGACCTGCAGGCGGGCGCCCTCGACACCGCTCTGGATGCGGGCCTTCTCGCGTCCCTCGGAGAGATAATTGTTGATGAAGAGGATGGCGATGGCAGCGAGGCCGGCTGCCAGGGCGGGTTCCTGCGAAATCCAGGTGAAAACCGTGTTCATGTGATTACCTTTCCAGTTCGCGCCTTGCTGCGGCGGGATTGAAATGCGAAACTAGTATGTGAATGCGAATTCGCGTTCACATATAGGATGGAGAATGAAGTGAGTCAAGGCGCCCGCCCGGCCCTGCAATCGCGATCGCGTGCCACCCGTGACAAGCTGGTGGCGTCGCTGGAGCGTTGTCTGCGCAAAAAGACGTTTGAAAACATCACTGTGGCCGAAATCGCCAAGGAGGCGGGACTGGCTGTAGGCACGGTCTATCGACGCTTTGAAAACAAGGACGCCTTCATCCCGGTCCTGTTCGAGATCTATCGCTCGCGGCTGGATGAACTGCATGGCGAGGCCGGCGGTATCGAGGTGGACCCCAGTGGCGGCCTGCGCGCTGTGCTGCGCCAGATTGCCGAGAAGTCCTGGACCTTCATGCAGGAGCAGAAACACATCATCGCAGCGGCCCATCTTTATTCCCGGCTGCGACCGGATCTGATCGGCGATGAATGGGATGATCTGCTGGAAGCCGGGGCCAAGGGTTATGAGGCATTGGTACACGCCTTCCCCAATGAGGTGCGACGTGATCCGGAAGAGGCGGGCCAGATGATGGCCTATCACTTCAACACAGCGCTGGCTGAGCGGGGCCTATATGGCGCCCATGGTGTCGCTGCGATGATGACGGTGTCGAATGAGGACTTTGTCCGTGCCATCGCGGACTTTGCATATGGCTACCTGGTCACGGAAGATGCGAAATGACGGCGCAATCCCTCGCCCTGTTCGCAGGAGCTCTGTTGCTGCTTTTTGTGACGCCGGGACCGGGCATTGCTGTCACGGTTTCCCGCACGCTGGATGCCGGCCCGGTCAATGCATCCGTTTACTGGGGTGGCATCCTGACCGGTGACATGTTCTGGCTGACGCTTGCGGTCAGCGGTCTCGCCGTCGTTTCGGATGGTCTTACGGGTGCCGCACCACCAGAGTCCCTCGCGAATTTCATGCTCGCTGCGAAACTGATTGGCGGCGGTTATATCGGATGGCTGGCCTACAGGGCCTTTCGCACGGCCTGGACGGGTGAACGCAAGGCGCTGGATTTCCCGGCCGGCTCGAAACGCGGACTTGTGGCGGCTTATGTCGCCGGAGTGGCGATGCCGCTGTCCAATCCCAAGCCGATTGCCTTCTATCTGGGTTTTGTACCGGCCTTTTTCGCGATCGATGCGATCGGGCCGGTGGATTATGTGTTGATGTTGATCACCATGGCGGTGATGGCGATCCCTGCAGGCCTGATCTATATCGGCGGCTCGCATCGGGCCCGGCACTGGATCCAGCGTCCGGAGATCCGCAGGATTGCCGACATCGCCACAGGCTGTGTTCTGGCCGGGATCGCCCTGCTCTTGCTGACGCGCTAGCGCCTATTCTCCTGCAATGTGGACAATGCGCCACTCGCTCTGGCGTCGAACCCAGACCTGGGTGCCATAGCCGGTTGGCTCCAGCACGTCTCCCGATTGCAGGACCACGCGCTGGTCATAGGTGTTGAGCAGGAGGATGGTATCCTCCGCGATGGTGCGAACGACAACCTGCGGGAAGTCGACCCGATCCAGGCTTTCGGTGGTGGCAAGCAAGGCGCGATATCCATCGGCCCAGCCCGGGAAGTCCCGGAGCAGCTCTCCGGCCAGCGCAGCCGAGAAGCCGTCAGCCCAGAAATGCTTCAGCACCGCATCGGCATCGAGGCGGCGGGCATCTTCGACCATGTTGTGGAAATTGGCGCAGACCCGGGCTTCGTCAGCCGTCAGGGCAGCGCTGTTCTGGCAATCATCCGAACCGGGTTCGGAGCGGCTCGCCAGGACCGGTGCGGTCGTGACGAGTGTGAGAGCGACGGTCGCCCCCATCAACACATTCAGTTTTATCATCGCGGCGGGGGATAGGCGAAGCGAGCGCACAAGGCAAACGAAAATTCCACGGCAGGTCGGTTGAGAAGCACGACTCGCGCGCGTACGCGCGTGCGTGTGCGCGCGACTAGCCGGACTCAAGCGAACAGGGTACAAAACCCTATGACTGAACAGGCGAATCACGAATATGGCGCAGACAGCATCAAGGTCCTCAAGGGCCTCGACGCCGTTCGCAAACGTCCGGGCATGTATATCGGTGACACCGATGACGGATCCGGCCTCCACCACATGGTCTACGAGGTTGTCGACAACGCGATCGACGAGGCCCTGGCCGGTCATTGTACGGCCGTGACGGTAACGCTGCACGCGGATGGCTCTGCCAGCGTGCGCGATGATGGCCGTGGCATCCCGACCGATATCCACCCGGAAGAGGGCGTTTCCGCGGCCCAGGTCATCATGACCCAGCTTCACGCCGGCGGTAAGTTCGACCAGAACTCCTACAAGGTTTCCGGTGGTCTGCACGGTGTGGGCGTCTCGGTGGTGAATGCCCTGTCCGACTGGATGGACCTGACCATCTGGCGCAACGGCCAGAAGCATTACATGCGTTTCCGCCGCGGTGAGGCCGAGGAAGACCTCAAGGTGATCGGTGATGCCGAAGGTGAAAAGGGCACGGAAGTGCGCTTTTTCCCGTCCTCGGACACGTTCTCGATGATCGAGTTCTCCCGCGAGACGCTGCAGCATCGCCTGCGCGAGCTGGCCTTCCTGAACTCCGGCGTGACCATCGTGCTGAAGGATGAGCGCGAAGCCGAGCCGTTCGAGGAGACCATGGTCTATGAGGGCGGCGTGGCCGCTTTTGTCAGCCATCTCGACCGCAACAAGACACCGATTTTCACGCCGCCGGTCCTGATCCAGGGCGAGCGCGAGGGTGTGACTGTCGAAGCCGCGCTGGAGTGGAATGACAGCTATCACGAGAATGTTCTCTGCTTCACCAACAACATCCCGCAGCGTGATGGGGGTACGCACCTCGCCGGTTTCCGTGCCGCGCTGACGCGGATTATCAACTCCTACGCCAACTCCTCGGGTCTGGCGGCCAAGGCGAAGGTGGCGATCTCCGGCGATGATGCGCGTGAAGGCCTGACCTGTGTGCTTTCGGCCAAGGTTCCGGATCCGAAGTTCTCGTCCCAGACCAAGGACAAGCTGGTCTCCTCCGAAGTGCGTCCCGCCGTGGAAGGCATTGTCGGCGAGGCGCTGTCGGAATGGTTCGAAGAGCACCCGAACGAAGCCAAGCAGATCGTCGGCAAGATCATCGAGGCAGCTGCCGCCCGTGAGGCTGCGCGCAAGGCGCGTGAACTGACCCGCCGCAAGTCGGCGCTGGATATCACCTCGCTGCCGGGCAAGCTGGCAGACTGCCAGGAGAAGGATCCGGCCAAGTCCGAACTCTTCATCGTGGAGGGTGACTCAGCTGGTGGTTCTGCAAAGCAGGGCCGTCATCGCGAGAACCAGGCCGTGCTGCCGCTGCGAGGCAAGATCCTCAATGTCGAGCGCGCGCGCTTCGACAAGATGCTGTCCTCGGAACAGGTCGGCACGCTGATCACGGCACTGGGCACGGGTATCGGTCGCGACCAGATCGATTACGACAAGCTGCGCTATCACAAGGTCATCATCATGACCGATGCCGATGTCGACGGCGCCCACATCCGTACACTCCTGCTGACCTTCTTCTACCGGCAGATGCCGGAGCTGATCGAGCGCGGGCATCTCTATATTGCCCAGCCACCGCTCTACAAGGTGATGAAGGGACGGTCCGAGCGTTATGTGAAGGACCAGCCGGAAATGGATGCCTATCTGGTCGAGGAAGGCGTCAATGATGCACGTCTGACCCTGGCAAATGGCGAAGTCATTATGGGGGCAGACCTGGCTGAACGCGTGGAAGCGGCGCGCCTGGTCAAGCTGTCGACCGAGCGTCTGAAGGCCCGTGCTCCGGCATTTGCGCTGGAAGCGGCGGCTCTGGCTGGCGCCCTGGTTGATGAGCCGAGCGCGGCGTCTGTCGAGGATACGGTTGTTCGCCTCAACCGCTATGCGGACGAGGGCGAGGACAACTGGTCCGGTCATCTCAATGACGAGCATGCCCTGGTTTTCTCGCGCGATGTGCGCGGCGTGACCGAGACAGTCGTGCTGGGCGCCCACCTGCGAGAGACGCCGGATGCCCGCCGTCTCAGCGAGCGCGGGATTGCCATCGCCTCTGACTATGAAGGCCGCGCGCTTTATCAGCCGAAATCCGGCTCGGTGGACATCACCAGCCCGACCCAGCTGATCGATGCCGTGGTCACCGCCGGTGCCAAGGGTATGAAGATCCAGCGCTATAAGGGTCTGGGCGAGATGAACCCGGATCAGCTGCGGGAGACCACGCTGGACGCAGATGCGCGTTCCCTGCTGCAGGTCTCCGTGACCCACGCCGACACCGCCGACGAGCTGTTCTCGAAACTGATGGGCGATGTGGTGGAGCCGCGCCGCGACTTCATCACCGAAAACGCCCTCGATGCCGAGGTGGACGCCTAGACCCGCCTTGCATGACAGGATTTTCGAGACCCGGCTGCCTGATGGTGGCCGGGTTTTCTGTCTGTTGGATTAACCCAGCCTGACCTCGACATGACTGCACCTTCAGATGCACTGGCCGCCCGTGCATGCGATAGATGTCGTGACCATTATGGAGGTTTAGAATGTTTGGGTTGGGCATTGCGGCGGTGTTGAGCGCCACGTCCGTTCTGGCGAGCGAGCCGCTGGTTCTGGCTGAAGAAGACATCCGGTTCGGTCGCAGCGGCCACATCATTATCGATGTCGAGGTCAATGGGCAGGGGCCTTACGCCTTTGTCGTGGACACCGGCGCGCAGACCAGTGTTGTGTTCGACAGCCTGATCGAAGAGCTGGACCTTGAGCCGTCGGACAGTGTGACGGTGCAGGGCGCTTCTGGTCCGCAGGAGAGCTATTTCTACAATCTCGAGGAATTGCGCGTCGACGAGGCCAGTGTCAGCGATGTGCGTGTCGTTGAGGGGCCGGCCGGTCTTTCCCGTGGCCTGGCGCGTTTCCGGACCTATGGCCTGCTCGGTGCGGACCTGCTCAACGCCTATGGCGTAGAGTTCGATTTCGCCGACAACCGCTTTGTCCTCTACGACGCAGACGCGGATTTCTCGGCCGTTACGACGGGCTGGAGCCGCGCTGACTACGAGCTCAACGAAGTCGGATTTGCGACCTTTCCGGTGAGTATCAGCGGGGTTGAAGCGCACGCCATTCTAGATCTGGGCGCCGCTCACCATGTGATCAATGCCCCGAGCTTCGAGGCGCTTGGCTATAGCGAGGACGATGAGTTCGACGAGACCCGCCGCCTGCGTGGTTTTTCGGGTGAACAAGTTCGCGCGCCGATTATCAGCGATATCGATCTGGGCATGGGAAATCTGAGGCTCGACGATGTTCATGTTACCTATATGGACAGCGCGGTCTTCCGAATGCTCGGTCATGGCGACACCCCGGCGATGTTCATGGGCCTGCCCATGTTCGAAGACCGCCGCATCATCTTCGATCGCGCCAACAGCCAGCTGATCATCAGCTCGGAGGGCTAGGTAGGTACGACCGGATGGTGGACAGCCGAACCCGCCGTCCCGCTAGCGGCCCCGGATAGCACGTGTCAGCATCGCCCTGACTGGGGGTGCTGGCATGCGTCGATTTCTTGTTCTCCTTCTGCTGACCATCGGATTGATGGACGCTTTTGCGCGGCCGTTGGGATTTGGGGACGCGCGCTGGCTGCCCCGGAATGCGGCGGTCTGGCATGTCCTTCAATGGTATGGGCAGCGCGAGGGCGGACTGGGTGTGGGGGCTTATGAAAGCCCCGGCGCGGAGGAGCGCGCGCGGCGTCACCGGCGGATCTGGGAAATGCTCCAGATTATCGGAGCCTCCGACCCATTGATTGAATGAAACCTGCACAGCATGTCCGCCCGGGCGTCTATGGTACTAGGGGAATACGAACGCGCACTACAGGAATTTGCCGCGGCGGAAGCGCTCGCGGATCAGATTCTCATCGTCTTTGAGGATCGGCTTGCGGATGACTTGAGGCTCGCCTTTGAAGCTCGGCTTATCCTGCATGGCTCGGAGATAGCGTTAGCCGAATTGTCCGCTGCAGAGGCGATGATGGCGTCGAACCGGGGGCGCATCGTTGAATGGCAAGCAACGCTCGGATTTGATGCCTATGAGGGTGAGCCCTATGTGGCCGAGCGGTTTCCGGAGTGGCATTCCGAAGCCTATTGGAGCAGCGGTGGAGATTATGCCGTTCGCTGGCTCTACGTTCATACCCTGCTCAAACACCGCTATCCGGACCAAGCGCTGGCGCTGGTGTCGGCCGAGCGGATATACGGTTCGGGGCAGATCCGCTCTACGTTGGCAGCTGCCGCAGCCATGGCTGACGGTGCGCAGGTTGCCCAATCGGATCTGGAGCAGATGGGGATGTTTCTGGCACCTCTCGCACAATGGCAAGCCGACAATGGGTGGTGGAGTTTTACTGCCTCCGAGCTGGACTGGGGGCCACCGGTGCCGCCCGTCACGATGGGGCTTTATGCCCGGCTCGGCGATTGTGAGGCGTTTGACCGATTGGCGGCGCCAACCCAGGACTGGTTGAACAGTGAAGAGCTTGCCGACATTACGGACTGGGAAACGCTTCACTCCGTCTGTGAAAATGCCAGCTTTCATGGCATCGCGAGTGCCGAACACTTCTGCTCCCGGCGTGATGCGATGTGGGATCAGGCGCGCGCTGGCTTTGTGGACAGTCCAGGTGTCCATTCGCCGCTCCCGCGTTTGCGTCCACAGCGCCGCGAATCCCTGACTTGCAGTTAGGGCCGAGAGGCGGAAGCGGACTTCCTTCTAACTGGCCACCCGCCTACACTCCGCGCATGATTATACGATCTCTTCTTGCTGGCCTGGGCGGTCTGGTGCTGGGCGCTGCGGCGGCCGTGTTCCTGGTGTTCGGGCCGGCTGATTTTGGCGGTGTCAGTGTTGGGCCATGGCGGACCAATATCCATGTCGGGTCACCGGACGCGCCGGATATCGTCCGCGCTGTTGTCGCGCGCCGCGGTCTGCTGGCGCTGAACCGGTCGGAGACGATCTACTTCTCGGCCGATGCGGACAGCGAGGGTCGCCCGCTGGAACAGGCTTGCGACTATCGAATTCTCTTCACTGACCGGCCTGATGCCCGCTGGTGGAGCCTGACGCTGTATGCCGAGGATGATTTCCTGCCGGTGGGCGGGCCCGGAGCCTATTCGATTTCCGCCGATGCTATTGGCGCGGAAGAAACCGGTTTTGTGGTGTCAGTCTCGGAGCGTCCGGCCATCGGCCACTGGATGAGCCCGGAAAATGCGGGGGCCTTCAACCTCACACTGCGTCTCTATAATCCGGGAGAGGCCATCGTAGAGGATCCAGCGACCGCTGTCCTTCCGGTGGTGGAGCGCCTGGCGTGCGGAGGTGGGGCATGAAACAGATCCTGATCCCGGTCGGCGCCGGTCTCGTCGGCCTCGTCCTGGGTTTCCAGGCAATGCTGGGCCTCCTGCCGGGCTTTATCATGGGCAAGGCGATGGAGCGGTTCGAGACGCTGGGCGGCGAGGCCAATCAAGCAGGCCATTTCCCGCCCATCGACGAGACGGCCCGCACTGTGGTCCGGCCCAGCCCGGACATCATCTATTCCGGTTGCATGTATGATGTTTCCAACGGCCCGGTCGCGATCAACCTGCCGGCGTTGGAAGACGAGAGCTATGTCTCGGTCAGCTTCTTTGATGCCCGCACAGACAATTTCGCGGCCTTCAACAATCGTGATTTCGGTGGCGCGGCGGCCGAGATCCTGCTGCATGGCCCCGTGCCGGACCATACTCATACCGACCCGGGTTATGCCGATTACGACGAGAGCGTGCTGGCCCCGACATCGACCGGACTTGTGCTGTTGCGGCGGGTGCTTTCGGGTGGCGTGTCTGTGGAGGACGCCGACGCTCACCGCCGGCAGTTTGGCTGCGAGGCGCTCTAGTGCGCCTCGCCCCAGGTCGCGCCGGCCTTGGCGTCGACCTCCAGCGGGACGGAGAGTTGCAGCGCCGGGCGGCAGGCTTCTGACATGACTTTTTTGGTCAGGGCGATGAGGTCATCGGCCTGGTTTTCCGGGACCTCAAAGACCAGTTCGTCATGCACCTGCAACAGCATGCGAGCGTCCAGATTGGCCCGGTTGATGGCGTCGGGCATGCGGATCATGGCGCGGCGGATGACATCTGCGGCCGAACCCTGGATCGGAGCGTTGATGGCCTGGCGTTCGGCAAACATGCGCATGTTGGGATTCTTGTCGCGGATGGACGGGAAATGGGCGCGACGACCAAAGATCGTCTCGACAAAGCCGGTCTCCTTGGCCTCGGTTTTCATGCGCTCCATATAGTCGGCAATGCCCGGGAATTTCTCGAAATAGGCATCGATGAAGGCCTTGGCTTCCTCACGCGAGACATCGATCTGGTTGGCCAGGCCGAAGGCGGAAATGCCATAGATGACACCGAAATTGATCGCCTTGGCCTTGCGGCGAACCATCGGGTCCATGCCCTCGATGGGCGTGTCAAAGACTTCCGACGCCGTCATGGCATGGATGTCGACACCATTCCGGAAGGCGTCTTTCAGGGCATCCACACCGGCGATATGTGCGAGCAGGCGCAGCTCGACCTGGGAATAGTCGGCTGCGACCAGGACATTGCCCGGTTCGGCGATGAAGACCTCGCGGATCTTGCGGCCTTCCTCGGTGCGGATCGGGATGTTCTGCAGGTTCGGATCGGTTGAGGACAGGCGCCCCGTCGTGGTCGAGGCCAGCGAGAAGGAGCCGTGCACCCGTTTGGTCAGCGGATTGATGTGCGAGATCAGCGCGTCGGCATAGGTGGATTTGAGCTTCTGGAACTGGCGATATTCCAGCAGAGCGACCGGCAGGGCATGCCCCTCGGCGGCCAGGCTGTCGAGCACGGCGGCATCGGTGGACCAGGCCCCGGTCTTGGTCTTTTTGCCCCCGGGCAGGCCCATTTCACCAAACAGGATTTCACCAATCTGTTTGGGAGAACCCAGATTGAATTCGCGGCCTGCCGCTTCGTGGGCGGTGGCCTCGGCGGCCATCATTTTCTGGGCGAAGTCGGAGGAGAGGCGGTGCAGCTGGTCCGGATCGACCTTGATGCCGGCGCGTTCCATGTCGGACAGCACCTGCGGCATGGGCCGTTCCAGCGTTTCGTAGACGGTAGCCTTTTTCTTGGCGACCATGGCCGGTTTCAGGATCTCCCACAGGCGCAGGGTCACATCCGCGTCTTCCGCCGCGTATTCCGTGGCCTTGTCGAGGGCGACCTTGTCGAACGAGATCTGGGATTTGCCGGTGCCGCAGACATCCTTGAAGGACAGGCAGGTATGGCCCAGATGGCGCTCGGCCATCGCGTCCATGCCATGTTTTTCAAGCCCCGCGGCCATGACATAGGAGATCAGCATCGTGTCGTCATAAGGCGCGACCGTGATGTCATAACGACCAAAGACGGCGAGATCGTATTTGAAGTTCTGGCCCACCTTAAGGATCGCCGGATTTTCCAGCATCGGGCGCAGCACATCGAGGGCGGCCTGCATGTCGATCTGTTCCGGCGCCGCACCGGTATCGAACATGTCGCCCGAGCCCTGCGGATCGACATGGGCGAGCGGGATGTAACAGGCCTCGCCTGGCGCTGTGGCCAGGCTGACGCCGACCAGGCCGGAGGCGGTGGCGGAGAGGGCGTCCGTCTCGCAATCCACCGCGACGATGCCCACCTCTTCACAGCGCGCGATCCAGCGTTCCAGATCGGCCATCGTGGTCACGCACTCATACTTGGAGCGATCAATCGGTGCGGTGGCGTCACCGGTCTCGTCGGCGACTGGTCCACCCAGCGCTTCCTCGACCTTGCGCGTGAATGTGCGGAATTCCATGCCCTTGAGGAAGCCGACCAGGGTTTCCGGATCCGGGTCGGACATGCCGAACTCTTCCAGCGGCGTATCGATGGGCGTGTCGACCTTCAGCGTCACCAGGTCACGGGAAATGCGCGCATCATCGGCATGATTGAGCAGTTTCTCGCGGCGGCCCTTCTGCTTGATCTCCTCGGCCCGCGCGAGCAGCGTATCGAGATCGCCATATTCATTGATCAACAGGGCCGCGGTTTTCACACCGATGCCGGGGACACCCGGAACATTGTCGACACTGTCGCCGGCCAGGGACTGGATATCGATCACCTTGTCCGGACCGACGCCGAACTTCTCGTGCACTTCCGGGGCCTGGATGCGCTTGTTTTTCATGGCGTCGAACATGGTGATCTTGTCCGAGACCAGCTGCATCAGATCCTTGTCCGAGGAGACGATGGTGACGTCCGCGCCCTTGGCCTCGGCCTGGCGGGCATAGGTCGCGATCAGGTCATCCGCCTCAAAGCCTTCCTTCTCGATCGAGGGCGTGCCAAAGGCGCGCGTCGCATCGCGGATGATGGAGAATTGCGGCACCAGGTCCTCCGGCGCCGGCGGGCGGTGGGCCTTGTATTGCGGGTACATGTCATTGCGGAAGGACTTGCCGGAATGGTCGAAGATCACCGCCAGGTGCGAGGGCTGGTCCTCTCCCTTGAGGTCCTCGAGCAGCTTCCACAACATGTTGCAGAAGCCCTGCACGGCCCCCACCGGCGTACCGTCTGACCGGGTCAGCGGCGGCAGGGCGTGATAGGCGCGGAAGATATAGCCTGACCCGTCGATCAGATAGACATGACTGTTCTCGTCGACCGGTTTCGTGATGGCCATTCCGCTTCCCCTCGTCTGAGTCGCCAAACACTAGCGTGCCTCGCCTGCCGGGAGAATGCCGAGCTGCTGAGAATGCTGACAGTGGGGTGGCGGGAGGGAATTTATCTTCCCCTCCGGGGAAGTGGGCTGGCCGAAACCTTGGCGAAGGTGAGGTCGAAGGGGGCGAGCGTAGCGAGCCGATCTCCGCGTTCCGGATCACCTCCCTGGTGGGGAGGGGCAGGCGCTTAAATCTCATGCAGGCAGTTCGCCTTACAGGGTTATTCAGGTCAAGGGCGCGCAGCACCGCTTTGCGGTTTCACCCTTGACCTGAATAACCCTGCAAGGCCCCATCTCGGCATGAGGTTTAAGGAGAATTAGGGGTCTCGGAACCCCATCGCGTCACCCCGTCCTGTCATTGCCCAGAAGCCCACTGCGTAGCCACTGTCGGGTGACGCAGCAAATGGCTAAAGTGATCACAAACACCGTCACCCCGATGAAAACCGGGGCCCAGTTCGTCGAGCGAGGGTGTTTCAGAGAAGGGCGCCTTCTGGAGCAGGATCCAGCCTTACGAACTGGGTCCCTACCTTCGCAGGGATGACGGAGGGTGAAGAGGGACAGCGCCCGCCGTTTTCACCACAGACATCACGTGCGCCAGCTGCTAGCGTGCGCAGGAGTTGCGTTGGGGGAAGTCATGAAGCTCTTGTTCCGCGGATTTCTGGTCCTGCTGCTGGTCTGGTTGGTGGGCGCGTATTTCGTCCCTAAACGCATGCAGGACGGGCCGTTGGGCATCGCGATACAGCTGCATCCCGTCGATTTTGTCGCACAGTGGGGCATGCATTGTGCCCGGGAGCAGGGCGGGTTGAACGGGGTTCAATATGCGTTCAAGGGAGGTTCCGACCGTCTCGACCGGGCGCATCAATGTTTGTCCATCGCGCGCCGTTTGCCCTCTCCCAATCACCGGACGGGGCCGCGCATTCAGGAACAATGGCTGACTTACCTGAATTTCTCAGGCCGAGATGCCGAGGCGCTTTCAGGTTGGCTGGAGGTTGCGCGATCCGAGGACATTGCATTTACGTTTGGTCCGGAAACCGACAATGCAGAAGCATGGCGCGCCGCCATCGGGTCTGCCTCGCGGATGGATGAACCCGCGCTCGTCGTTCGCCTGGGCCGCGAAGCTCTGACGACCCTGTCATCCCAGGAGTTTGCCGAGCGCGTAGCGGCACACTCGTTCTGGGACACGGCGCTGGCTGCTGTTAGCCACACAAATACGATTCACCAGACTATCAATGGTCAGCGAATACCCAACTGGGCGTGGACGCGACTCTCAATAGCGGAAATGGTTGTCGCAGCTCTAATTGCAGATGGACGAGCCGAAGAGGCCGTGGAGGTTTTGGACGACCTCTATGCGCAAGAACCTTTCGTTTCGGGGCGGTTCGATCTGACTGAGTATCACGCCGCGATGAATTCTGTGCTCGGGGAGGCGTTAGATGATCGAGCGCGTCTCGAAGCTGCGCTGGCATACTGGCGCCCTATTGTTGATCGCGACATCGAGCGACTTTCCGATCCCACAGTCTATTCCGGGGGCGAGAATCTTCGGGCGTTGAGATTGACGCTTGCGCTTCTCGGGCAGCTGGACCGCTGTGATGAAGCCGTCGCAATCGCGGATGCCTTGCCGATCGGCGAGGATTTGCCAGCGGCGTTTGAGCGTCCTGAGGATCGGTATCTCGCCAATGATCACGACTGGTATCATTTTCAGTGTGTCGCAGCCTCCTTGTCTGGCAATGACGCGGTGGCCCAACACGCATGTGGTCTGCGTGATCAGCTGGAGGCCAGCCTGACGGGCGAGGAGGTTCAGGCCCTTTATCTCCCCATTTTCGAAGAACCTCTTCCTCGTCCGGAACCCTCCGCCTGTTTCCTAGGCGAATAACCGCCGCTCAAACTCACCGTCACCCCGATGAAGATCGGGGCCCAGTTCGTCGAGCGAGGGTGTTTCAGAGAAAGGTGCCTTCTGGAGCAGGCCCCAGCCTTACGAACTGGGTCCCTGCCTTCGCAGGGATGACGGATGATTTTGTGGCTCGCCCGCTTTCCACGTCCACCACCCGCTGGACCTTCCCCTCCAGACATGCATGCTGCCGCCACTTCGAGAAGGGATCCGACATGCTGGTGGAGTTTCTGGCGCGATTGTTTGGGAGTGCGCAGGGCGCGGGTGAAAATACCGCGCCGCAATTCGTGCGCCTGGCGCACCCGGTCTCCGACCGCCCTGATCGGCCCGCGAAGTTCGGGCGTCGGTCCAACTGGCTGGCCGTGCGCGCTGATGATCCGCAGGCCGTGGTCGATGCGCTGGGTCTGGAAGATGTCCAGGCCAGCAACTGGGCCTCGGGCCTTAAGATGACACAGGAGATGAGTGCGGCGGGTTTTGGCAAGCTGGCGATCAATCCGGCGGCCTTTGTGGCGTCGGTGATTGATGGCTGGGTGGCGGTGACGACCCGTCATCTCGGCCCGGTCGACGAATTGTCTGTTGTCGAGGTGGAAGAGGTGCTGGAACAGCTCTCCGCAAACTTCGGTGAGGCGCAGTATTTCGGCGGCTTTCCCGGTGCGGGTTACATTGCCTGGTATCGCGCCCGCGACGGCAAGCTGACCCGCGGCCTCACCTATGTGGGCCAGGGCGACGGTTTCCTCGACAATTTCGGAGAGACCACGCCGGAAGAGATCGAACTGGGCTTTGGCGACCTCACCGGACGTGAACCGGAAGAGATGCAGGACCTGACCCCGGCCGAGGATGATCATCTGCGCGTGGCTGAGCTCTGGAGCTTCAATCCCGACCAGCTCGAAGACCGCGAGGATCTGAACAAGAGCACGGGGCTGCTGGGGTATTTCCCGGAAGGCTAATGCCCCTCCGCTGCCTTGTCCGCCTCGCGCTTGTTGCGGGCCAGGATGTTCAGCGTCTCCACGAAGAGGGAGAAGGCGATGGCGAAGTAGAGATAACCACGCGGGATGTGGAAGCCGAGACCGTCGGCGACCAGGGCCATGCCGACCAGAAGGATAAAACACAGGGCCAGCATTTTCGCGGTGGCGTATTTCTCCAGGAAGCCGGCAACCGACTTGGCCGAGGCGACCATGATGATGGTCGAGATGACCACAGCCAGCACCATGACGGCCAGGCGGATGCCTTCGGCGCCGTCACCGCCCAGATCGCGCGTCATGCCCACGGCGGTCAGCACACTGTCCAGCGAGAAGACCATGTTGATGGCGGTCATCTGGGCGACCACGATGAACATGGAAGAGACCTTGCCGCCGCCGGCGCCGTGATGCTCACCCTCGATCGTGTCGTGGATTTCCTCGGTGCCCTTCCACAACAGGAAGAGGCCGCCGCCAAACAGGATCACATCCTCCAGCGTGATATCCATCAGCACTTCGGGATGCTCCGGATCCGCCAGGCCGGCAAACATCTCCGGCAGGGTGAAGAGGGTGGCATGGGTCAGCCCGGTCAGCCAGACCAGGGCAAACAGCAAGAGGATGCGCATGGCCGCACCGGACCAGATGCCGATATCACGGCCCTTGGCCTGTTTTTCCTCGGGCAGGCGCTGCGACGCAACCGAAACAAAGACCACATTGTCCACACCCAGCACGACTTCCAGGAAGGTCAGCGTCAGCAGGGACATCCAGACGGCAGGCGAGGTGAGAAATTCGATCATGAATGGTCGTTCCGGTTGTAGGGTCTTTGTGCACTCCTAACGCGCTGTGCGTGTGATGTCATCCGCGATCTCGGTCTGGCCTTCGCTGAAACTTTGGCGAGCGTCCTAGAGAAAGCTGTAGGGATCGATATCCACGGAGACCCGCACCGAGGGCGGGGTTTTCACGCGTTTGCGCCAGGCGCGGACATAGGCGGACATATCGATGGTCTTGTCAGCGCGCACGAGAACGCGGCGGCGGTGCCAGCCGCGCACGATGGCGAGCGGGGGTTCGGCCGGGCCCCAGATTTCCACACCGTCAGTGACCGGCGCTGCTGCTGCGAAATTGGCGGCGGCGTCCTCGACGGCCTTGGGGTTCATGGCCATGAAACCGATCGAGGCCATGCGCCCGAACGGTGGCAGGCCCAGCATTTCACGCGCCATGATCTCGGTTTCCAGGAAGGCGTCCCGATCCCCGGCAACGAGGGCCTGGATGGCTTCGTGTTCGGGCTGGTGGGTCTGCAGGAGGGCGCGTCCCGGGCGTTCGGCGCGGCCGGCCCGGCCCGCCACCTGGACCAGGGTCTGATAGGTACGCTCGCCTGCACGTGGATCACCGCCCGCCAGGCCCAGATCCGCGTCGATCACGCCGACCAGGGTCAGGTTGGGGAAGTTGTGACCCTTGGCGGCAATCTGGGTACCGACCAGGATATCGATCTCGCTGTTTTCCATACGCTCGACAATGTCGGCACCGGAGGAGCTGTCGGAGGAATAGATCTCGACCCGGGTTTCGGGGAAGAGATGGCGCGCTTCCTCGGCGACCCGTTCCACGCCGGGCCCTACAGAGGTCAGGCTGTCCTCGGCCTTGCAGTTCGGGCACAGCTTGGGTTTGGGCATGGAAAAGCCGGTGACGTGACAGACCAGGCGGCCGGTATAGCGGTGCTCGACCAGATAGGACTGGGTGTCCGGCGAGACCATGCGGTGCCCGCACTTGCGGCACAGAACCAGCGGCGCGTAACCGCGGCGGTTGAGATAGAGCAGGCTCTGTTCACCGCGCTCCAGCGTATCGCGCATGGCCTCGATCAGCGGCGGGGAGAGCCAGCGGCCGTCTTCGGCCGGGGTCTCGCGCAGGTCAATCGTATCCACTGCCGGCAGGATGGCCGCACCGGGACGGGCTGGCAGGCGCACATGCACATAACGCCCGGCCTGGGCATTGGTCAGGCTCTCCAGCGAGGGCGTCGCCGAGGCCAGGATGACATTGGCGCCTTCCAGCTTGGCCCGGACCACGGCCAGATCACGCGCCTGGTAATGCAGCCCCTCTCCCTGTTTGTAGGTCGGGTCGTGTTCCTCGTCGACGATGATCATCTTGAGATTGGGGAAGGGCAGGAACAGCGCGGATCGCGCGCCGACAACGATACGGGCGCGACCTTCCGCGATTTCGCGCCAGGCGCGGCGGCGGTTCTTCGGCCCGGCACCGGAATGCCAGAGGGCCGGCTGCGCGCCGAAGCGTTTCTCGAACCGGCTGAGCACGGCCTCGGTCAGCGCGATCTCCGGCAGCATGATCAGGATCTGGGCCCGCTCGTCCTGGCGCAGGATCTCGGCGATGGCCTCGAAATAGACTTCCGTCTTGCCCGAACCGGTGACACCGTCCAGCAGGGCAGACTGGAAACCGCCTGTCTTGACCAGGCGTCGGAGCACACCCGCCGCTTCGGCCTGGAGCTGTGTCAGCGGCAGGCCCTCCAGCTCCGGATCCGGCTTGTCGAAGGGTGGGTCCACCAGCTTGGTGATCGAGTGCAGGGCCCCGGTCTCGGCCAGGCCCTTTACAACACCAGAGCTCACCCCGGCTTCGCGGGCGATATCGGCGGCGCTGGCCTCTGTCAGACTGTCCACGGCATCGAGCACTTTTTCGCGCGCAGCGGTCATGCGCGGAGGCTCCGCATCGCCGCGGACATAGAGTGTCTCGGTCGGCGAGGGTTTCAGGGCGTCCTGGCTGCGCAGGACCGAACGCAGGAGGATTCCGGGTGGCTGGACCAGGTATTTTGCGGCCCAGTCGACGAGATTGCGTGTGCCTTCGGGGATGGGTGCGCCATCCATGCGGCTTTCTACGCTCTTCAATTCCCGTTCGCCGGGGCCGTCCTTGATGGCCCAGACCACGCCGTGGGCGCGGCGCTGACCGAGCGGGGCAATGACGTGATCACCCGGGTGGAGCTCCAGGCCATCGGGCACCCAATAGTCAAACGCCTCCGGCAGCGGCATCGGAAAAAGTACCGCGGCTCGGCTTTGCGATTTCACTTTCGGCTCGGTCACAGGGCAGAATGTCAGAAATGATTCGGTTTGTACGGGCCCTCAAATTGCCCGTCAGCGCCAGAAGAGGCAAAGCCTATGTCCACGACCACTGACGAAACCCGGTCCGGCCAGCTCGATATCGAGATGATCCGGGAGTTCCTGATGCGCAATCCGGATTTCGTCCGCGAGGACGCCGAGCTCTTTGCGCGCGTAACCGAAAACCCGTCTGCCGAGGGTGTGATCGATATCGGCAATGCCGCACGCGAAAAGCTGATGGGCGAACTGCGCCAGTACAAGGCGATGAATGAGAGCATTGTCGAGACGGCCCGCGCCAATCTGGCCATCCAGTCCCAGATCCATGCTGCCGTCCTGGGCTTGCTTGAAGTGGACAGTCTTGCAGGCCTGGACCGCAAGATCTCCAGCCGCCTCACCGGGGCGCTGGGCGTTGATGTCTGCCGGGTGCTGATCGAGGGCCATGCGCCGCTCAAGAGTGCGGAATCCGTTCTGGGCGCGTCCGAGGGCATGGTCTCCAGTGTGATGGGCGAGCGGGTGGAAATAGTCGGTCCTGTCGATGCAGAGCGTGCGCATGAAATCTATGGCCAGCAGGGAGCCCGGATGCGGTCCCAGGCCATTGTGCGTCTGGACTTTCATGGGCATGACGGCCTGTTCGCGCTGGCAGCGCGGGATCCGCAACTCTTCCAGTTCGGACAGGGTACGGAATTGCTCAACTTCCTGGCCCGCGTTACCGAGCGACTGATTGTGCAATGGATGCATCCGCGCTGAAGACCAGCGCCTCGGACGCGCTGACAGCTTTCCTCCAGCACCTTGCGGGTGAACGCCGGTTGAGCCTCAAGACGGTGGATGCCTATCAACGGGACATTTCGGGCT
Source organism: Maricaulis sp. MIT060901 (assembly GCF_047123815.1). NCBI lineage: Bacteria > Pseudomonadati > Pseudomonadota > Alphaproteobacteria > Maricaulales > Maricaulaceae > Maricaulis > Maricaulis sp. MIT060901. The sequence goes on along the minus strand of NZ_CP138920.1, from coordinate 1,523,928 downwards.
TTGTGGCCTTCCTGACCGGTCATCTCGGCGAGGCTGTTTCGCTGCAAACGCTCAGTGAAGTGAGTGCGCGTGACTTCCGGGCCTTCATGGCTGCGCGGCGCAAGACGGGCCTGGCGGCGCGTTCGCTGGCGCGTGAGATGTCGGCGCTGCGCTCCTTCTACACCTATCTCGAGCGTCGCTGGGAGGTGTCGAGCACGGCCTTGTTGCTGGTGGAGCTACCCAAGGTGCCGCGATCCAAACCCAAACCGATCAGTGAGACAGCCGCGCGGGACCTGGTCGAACAGGTTGGCGAGCGGGATGTGCCCGACTGGGTCGCCGCACGCGATGTTGCAGTTCTGCTGCTCTTGTACGGCTGCGGTCTTCGCATCTCCGAGGCCCTGTCACTGACCGGGCGGGACCGATCGCTGGGCGAGGGCTTGCGTGTGACCGGCAAGGGCGGAAAGACCCGGCTGGTCCCGGTTTTGCCGAATGTGGCAGAGGCTGTTCGCAAATATGCCGCGCTGGCCCCTTTTGATCTCGAGCCGGAAGTCGCGCTTTTCCGCGGCGTGCGCGGCGGTCCGCTGGGCCCGAGGCCAGTGCAGAAACTGGTCGAGGATATGCGTCTCGCGCTGGGGCTGGCGCCCAGTGCGACGCCGCATGCTTTGCGCCATGCCTTTGCCACCCACCTTCTGGCACATGGTGGAGATCTGAGGGCCATCCAGGAATTGTTGGGTCATGCCAGTCTTTCCACGACCCAGGTCTATGCCGAGGTGGAGGCCGACAATCTGCTGAAGCTTTACGACAAGGCACATCCGCGCAGCCAGGGCTGATCTTCCCCGGTCAATTTGCGTCCGTGACTGAACACGCATCCTGTGATGCAGGGTCCGTAATTGACAGAGCGATGCAAAGCTTCTACTTTGAACTATAAAGTACTTGGAGAGATATTATGAGCAGCGATACTGACCTGTCTTATTTGCGTGAAATGGCGGAAGCCGGCGAGCGTGCACCCATCCTGTCCGGACGCTTTTTTATCTGGTGGGGCAGCTTGGCCTCGCTGGCCCTGTTGGCACACTGGTTCATTCTGACGGGGCGCGCTGGCCTGCCGATCGAACAGGTGGGCCTCGTCTGGCTGAGTTTTGGAGTTGTCGGTTCAATCGGGTCGGGGGTGTTGCGCAAGGGCATGAGCGTGAAGCCGGGTTCCGGATCAGCTGGAAACCGCGGCGACCGTGCTGTCTGGCACGCCATGTTCATCTCCATTGTGGCCTATACGCTAGGTCTGGTCGCAGCTCTTTCCATGGGGCGGATTGAACAGACGCTCTTCGACACTATCCCGCTGTTTTCGCTGGCGTCTTATGGCATTGCCTTCACCACGGTTGCCGCGCTCGGTGGCCCGCGCTGGATGAAAGTCATGGCCTGGATCAGCTGGATACTTTGCGCTGTGGGCACCAGTTTCATCGGCACCGCGGGACTCTATCTTTTCTGTGTGTTGAGTGTGCTGCTGGTCGCGGTCGTGCCGGGTGTGCTTTTGTTGCGCGCTGAACCCGCCGCAGAGAGCTGATCATGGCAGACGAGTTTGACGCGTCCGGCCTGGATGATGTCATCCATGGCAAGTTGAGACTGGGTCTTATGGCCTATCTCTCCTCGGTGGAGAGTGCCAGTTTCAACGAGCTCAAGGACAAGACCGGGGCCAGTGACGGCAATTTGTCAGTGCACCTGCGCAAGCTGGAAGGTGCGGGATATGTCGGAATCGAGAAACAGTTTGTCGATCGAAAACCGCACACCCGCGCCAGCCTGACTGCAACGGGACGCAAGGCCTGGCAGGCCTATCTCGATCATATCCGGACCTTGCTGGGCGACTAGTTCAGGAATGTGACACGAGGTCAGGCCGCAACTTCGCGGGCTGGATGGTGTTCCCACTCGACGACGTCGCAATCCTCGGCTTCATCGAAACGCGTGCCCACCAGCTGGAAACCGGCTTTTTCGAGCACGCGGTGAGAGGCATCGCGATCGGCGCGTGTCACGGCGGTGATCGATTTGACAGTCTCGTGTCTGTAGGCCCATTCCAGAAGTGTCATGACTCCTTCGGTCGCCAGGCCCTGTTCACGATAGGATTGCAGCATGGAATAGCCGATCTCGACGGAGCCGTTCGCATCCGGTGGTCCCTTGTAGCCGGCGCACCCCACCAGGCGATTGAGCACGGGGGAGATATAGACCCAGGCGTGCCAGCCTTGCTGACCCGGCTCGTCACTCAGCCGGTCGGCTGCCCAGTGCAGGGCGTTTTTATCCATGAGTTCCGGCGGCCAGCTGGGTTCGATTTCGACGCCCAGAGCCTTGAAAAAGGCCAGCCGGTCTTCGAGCTGCAGGCGGGCAAGCTCGGCGTCGAGTGCGATCAGTCGCAAGCGGGAAGATGCAATCTCGAGCGTCATGATACCGGTCCAAAGGCCCCCAAAGCCGAGGGTGCCCGATCGGGGCACTCACCGGACCAGCTATATGCCTGATCCGTTCCCGGTTGTCCGCTCAATTTCGTGTCACAATCGAATTTTGTGACGAAAGGCTGTGAATACATGGCACCCGAAGGCGCCATGTATCTGGATTTTCGGGTCAGGCCTGCATGGTCCAGCCCTCGACACCCATGGCCGCCTGTCGGACAGCTTCCGTCAGGGTCGGGTGCGGGTGGCAGGTGCGGGCCAGGTCCTCCGAGGCTGCGCGGAATTCCATTGCGATGCAGACCTCGGCGATCATCTCGCCGACATTGGCGCCGATCATGTGAGCGCCCAGGATCTCGTCCGTTTCCGCATCAGCGAGGATTTTCACAAAACCGTCTGTCGTGTGGTTGGTACGGGCGCGGGAATTGGCCTGGAAGGGGAATTTGCCCTTCTTGTACTTGCGGCCGCTTTCCTTGAGCTCGTCCTCGGTCAGCCCAACGGAGGCGATCTCCGGTGCTGTGTAGACCACGCCGGGAATGACACCATAGTTCACATGTCCGGCCTTGCCCGCGATGCGTTCGGCACAGGCGACCCCTTCATCCTCGGCCTTGTGCGCCAGCATCGGGCCATGGGTGCAATCGCCGACGACCCATACATTCTCGGCGGAGGTCTGGAAGTGATTATTGGCAATGACGCCGCGTTGATCCGGCTGGACGCCGACATTCTCCAGGCCAAGGCCTTCCGTGTAGGGACGGCGACCGATACAGACGAGAACCGTATCGGCTTCGATTGTTTCGGCATCGCCGCCGGCAGCGGGTTCGATGGCGACTTTCAGCAAGTCCGGATCAGAGCTGTCGATACCGGTGACCTTGGTTCCCAGCTTGAACTCCATGCCCTGTTTCTTGAGCGTGCGCTGAGCCGTTTTGGCGAGCTCGCTGTCCATGCCGGGCAGGATGCGATCGAGATACTCGACCACGGTGACCTCTGCGCCTAGGCGGCGCCAGACCGAGCCCAGCTCCAGACCGATCACGCCAGCGCCAATGAGAACAAGTTTGCCCGGGATCTTCTCCAGCGAAAGCGCTCCGGTTGAGGACACAACCCGTTTCTCGTCGATCTCCACGCCGGGCAGCGGCGTGACTTCAGAGCCTGTGGCTATGACAATATGTTTGGTCGAAAGGGTCTGGCTGCCGCCCTCGGCGAGCTCGACCTCGACCTGACCGGCACTGGCGATGCGACCTTTGCCCTTGATGTATTCAACACCGTTTTTCTTGAACAGGAATTCGACGCCCTTGGTCAGACCGTCAACGGCGTCGTCCTTCTGGGCCAGCATGACGGGAAGGTCGACTTCGACACCGGAGGTCTTGATTCCGAGCTTGGCAAACTCGGTATTTGCGGCTTCGTAGAGTTCGGAGGCGTGTAGCAGAGCCTTGGACGGGATGCAGCCGACATTCAGGCAGGTGCCGCCAAGCGTGCCACGCATTTCGATACAGGCCACCCTGAGGCCGAGCTGTCCGGCGCGGATCGCGCAGTTATATCCGCCCGGGCCACCACCGATGATGACGACGTCAAAGCTATCCGACATGTTTGCCTCGTGATTGGGGAAGGAAGGGATGTGTCCCTATATGCCCGGGATATGAAGACAAGGTAAGGGCCAATATGTCCCGGCTGCGCAAGGCCGGATTGCACTACCAGCGCACGGGCTTTCGAGTGCGCAGGAAGATGAAGCCGAGAATGCCGGACAGGAGGGCTATGTTCACCAGCCAGTCGAGCCAGATATTCTGGCCGCCGGCAATCTGGTCATAGGATGGATCTGCGGAATAGGAGAGCCAGACGGCCAGATCGACAAATACAGCCAGACAATAAGTGTAGAAGGCCCAATGGCGGCGCAGATACAAGCCGACTACGGATGCCCAATAGGCCAGTGCATTGATGAAGGCCGCGGCAATTTCCCAGCTATGAAGTGGTGTCAGGACGACGATCCGGTTCGGGTCCAGCCCGATGGCTGTGCCCTGACCCATCATTACGAGCAAAATCGAAATGGCAGACGTGGCCTGAACAGAGGCCCAACCCGCTATCGCGAGCATCATCATCCATCGAAGAGTGAGGGCCTTTACAAGCGTTGGCATAGGGTCAACATAAACATATTTTGTTGTTGAGACAAAGCAGTTAGCGAGATTTTGCGTTGTTGGAAAGCACGAAATAAAAGACCCCGCCGACGACGAGAAGGCGCAGGATCAGCTTGAGCCAGTCAAGCAGCTCTGCCCAGTCCAGGCTGTTACCATCTGTTACGGCCGCATGGGCAGCATAACTGCCGCCAGAAAATGTTGCTTCGATCCAGCCGGCCTGCGCGGCGACCAGGAGAGTCGGTGCTAGGTAGAGCGCCCAGAGTGGTTTGCGCGGGATCAATACTGGCAGCGCGAAATCGCCGATAACTACCAGCGAGCGCAGTAACTGAGAAATCCAGGGCACGGTGGCAAGATCAGGGGCCACTGCCGGTGAGCTGAGGAAGAAAACATGACCGTTCATCGGCGCGGTCCAGCCTACGAGCAGGAAGCGCAGGCTGTAGAGACCGAGCAGGATAGAGGCGAGAGAGATCCACCGAAAAAGCGGAGAACGTGCGGTATGACTGTTCCAGTTGATCATCGGGTTAGCTCCCCAGCCAGGCTACGGTCGATGGACGATGAAGCGGGGTGATTTTGGATAAACGACATACATCGAAAGTGTTCTCGCTCAAGACCCCTTCAGATCCTCCGTTTGCGTTCGTCGAAGAACATAAGGCTGACACCGAGCAGCACCAGAAGGCTGGCGATATTCATCAACGTGTCTTCAATCGAGAAGGACGGTTTTTCGACGGCAGGATAACTGGTCTGCTAGGTCACCCAGATCCAGTATCCAAAATCGCTGAGGACAGCGGTTCCCGCGGCGACCAGCGATAGGAGGACAGATCCGGGCCTGTGGATCAGGAGTGCGATCGCCGTCGTGGAATACCCGATCATGTAAGCCGTCCACAGAACGAGCTGAAGCGGTCCGACCTCGCTGAGAACGTGCAGGACAGTTGGATCCGGTGCGCCCCAGGGCGGCAGGACCCAGTCATGCGTCATCGCGGTAAGGTAGAAGGGCAGGCTGTGAATGACCCGCAAGGCGCACACCAGAAGTACAGCGTAACGAATATAGGACATGGCCCCCCCAAGGACCGGCGGCCCAAGCCGGTCGCAGGGGGTTTTAAAAGTTGGACCGTTAACAAGCAGTTCGCCAGTCATACCCTGTCGACCGGCAGGAGCCATTGGCGGGCCGTGACCAAGGCCGTCCCAATCAGGATGAGGAAGTTCACCGAGTTCACCACAAGATCGAGATAGCCGTCCGCAAGGGACATCAGACTCACATAACTCTCGTGTGTGGCCATGGTCACCCAATAACTCATATCGACCGCGAACGCGTAGCCCGCCGTCACCATGGCCCAGCGTGATCTGTTGATCAGCAGGTAGGCGGTCAGCGCGTAGCCTGCGGCATAGCTGAACCAGATCAGATACTGCAAAAGGTCCAGTTGCCCCAGGCTGTTGGCTTCCATCGGCGTGGACCACAGCGGTTTTTCCATCCCGACCGCTGCCAGAAGCCCAACGGCAATGTACCAAAAACTGTATGCGGCGCGTCCCGCCGCCAGAATGGCTGTCGCTGTGGTGAGTTTTTGCAAGCTCGCCCCGTTGGTCCTGCAAATATTCTAGGGCGTATCGGCGGCAGTTCTACCAATCGAAGGTGGAAACTAGACCCCTAGCGGGTGAATTTCGGGAGCAGGTTCAATGTCAGACTCCCGAGCAGAACCAGCATGGCCAGCGAATTGATCAGGATGTCGCCGATGGTGAAGTTGAAATCATACACGCTGTCATAGGCTGGCATGATGACCAAAGCGGCCCAGAAGCCGAAATCCGCCAGGAAGGCGATTGAAGCGCTGACGATGGCCCAGCGTTGTCCGCGGAACAGGAAATACGCAGTTAGACCGTAACACAGCATATAGACGGTCCAGGCCGTCATCTGTGTTGCGGGCAGGTTCAGCAGAATCAGCCGGATGGAATCGCCTTCCGCGGAGAGCAATCCCAGGTGCAACAGCCAGGCGACCAGGAAATGGCGAATGGAAATGCCCACACGTACGATTGCGAGCCCCGCTGCTATCCAGCGGAGCAAACGCAATCTATCACGCGTGAGGTCGATCAAAGATCAAAGAGCATGCGCTGAGGATCTTCGAGGTTTTCCTTGACGCGGACGAGGAAGGTCACTGCTTCCTTGCCGTCGACAATGCGGTGGTCGTAGGACAGCGCCAGATACATCATCGGCTTGATGACGACTTGACCGTTCTCGGCCACCGGACGTTCTTGGATCTTGTGCATGCCGAGAATGCCCGATTGCGGGGCATTGAGGATCGGCATGGACATCAGGGATCCATAGACGCCTCCATTGGACAGGGTGAATGTGGCGCCCTGCATGTCCTCGATGGTCAGCTTGCCGTCGCGGGCCTTCTTGCCGAGGGAGATGATCTCCTTCTCGATATCAGCGAGAGACATCTGGTCCGCATCACGCACAACCGGAACCACCAGGCCACGATCCGTGCCGACGGCAACGCCCATGTCGTAGTAGTTCTTGTAGATGATGTCGGTGCCATCGATCTCGGCATTGACGGCCGGAATCTCTTTCAGAGCATTGACGCAAGCCTTCACGAAGAAGGACATGAAGCCGAGCTTCACACCGTGTTTGGCCACGAAGGCTTCCTGGTGGGCCTTGCGGGCTTTCATGATCGCCGACATGTCGGCTTCATTGTAGGTGGTCAGGATCGCGGCAGAGTTCTGTGCATCCTTTAGCCGCTTGGCGATTGTCTGGCGCAGACGTGTCATGCGGACACGTTCCTCGCGCGGACCGGTTTCACGCGGTGCGGCCGGGGCTGCGGGAGCAGCCGCAGGTGCTGATGTCGCCGGGACAGCCGTCGGAGCTGGTGCAGCTGCTGCGGCCTTGGCGTCGGCCTTGGTGATGCGTCCGTCCTTGCCGGTTCCGGCGATGGAGCGAGCGTCCAGCTTGTTCTCTTCAATGACGCGTTGGGCAGACGGCATGGCAATGCCGCCGGTCGCCGCCGGAGCTGCCGCTGCTGGCGCTGCGGCCGGGGCTGCAGCCGGAGCGGCGACGGCACCCGCGCCTTCCGCAATGCGCGCGACGGCGTCGCCCGGTGCTACGCTGTCACCTTCGCCAACCAGCAGTTCGGTAACCGTGCCGGCAACGGGAGAAGGGACTTCAACCGCGACCTTGTCCGTCTCGATTTCAACCAGGGCCTGGTCGACTTCGACCGTATCGCCAACATTGACCAGCCAACCGCCAATCGTGCCCTCGGTGACGCTCTCGCCCATCTGGGGAACGGTTGCGTCAGTGGTGGATCCGGAGGAGGAAGCAACCGGAGCGGCTTCCGCTACTGCAGGTGCCGCTTCCTCGACGACAGGTGCTTCGGCAACAGCAGCGCCAGCGCCGCCCATCTCTGCCAGCTTGGCGCCGATCTCGACCGTGTCGCCTTCCTCGGCGACGATGGCCGTGATGACGCCGTCTGCTTCGGCGCGGACTTCCACGGCAACCTTGTCGGTTTCAAGCTCGACCAGAACGTCGTCCTTGGAGACGCTGTCGCCAGCCTTGACCATCCAGCCGCCAACGGTTGCTTCGGTTACGGACTCACCGAGTACGGGAACGATGATGTCGGTCATGAGTATATCTTTCCTGTTGATCTTCGGGCGTTAGGACAGCGCTTCTTCGACGAGCGCGTCTTGCTGTTCTTTGTGTTTCGAGGCGATGCCAGTGGCGGTGGACGCGGTCGGCGGGCGACCGACATAGGACGGGCGCTTGGTCTCGCCCGCGACCTTGGTCAGCACGAACTCGATATTCGGCTCCATGAAGGTCCAGTAGCCCATGTTGCGGGGCTCTTCCTGGCACCAGACGACCTCGGCATTCGGGAAACGCGCCATCTCCTCCAGCAGGGCCTTGAACGGGAAGGGGTAGAGCTGTTCGGTGCGCAGGATGTAGACGTCGTCGACGCCCTTCTCCTCGCGGCGTTCCAGCAGGTCGTAATAGACCTTGCCCGTACACAGGACGACGCGGCGGATCTGATCATCCGGCTTCAGCGTCATCTCGGTGTGCGAGATCTCGCCCTGGTTCTTTTTCACCGGATCCGCATCATCCCACAGCACGCGGTGGAAGGTGGATCCCGGCCCCATGGCCTTCAGCGAAGAGACGCAGCGCTTGTGACGCAGCAGGCTCTTCGGCGTCATGATCACCAGCGGTTTGCGAAAATTGCGGTGAATCTGACGACGCAGGATGTGGAAGTAATTGGCCGGGGTCGAGCAGTTCGCGACCTGCATGTTATCCTCGGCACACAGCTGCAGGAAGCGCTCCGGGCGTGCGGACGAGTGTTCCGGTCCCTGGCCCTCATAGCCATGCGGCAACAGCATCACCAGGCCGGACATGCGCAGCCATTTGCGCTCACCGGAGGAAATGAACTGGTCGATGATCACCTGGGCGCCATTGGTGAAGTCACCAAATTGTGCCTCCCACATGGTCAGCGTGTTCGGAGCAGACAGGGAGTAGCCATACTCGAAACCGAGCACGGCTTCCTCGGACAGCATGGAGTCGATGACTTCATACTTCTTCTGATCGTCCGCCAGGTGGTTGAGCGGTGTGTAGCGCTCTTCGGTCTGCTGATCGATGATGTGGGAATGGCGCTGCGAGAACGTACCGCGACCACAATCCTGGCCCGACAGGCGCACCGGGAAGCCCTCGGTGACAAGCGTGCCAAAGGCGAGGTGTTCGGCCGTGGCCCAGTCAATCCCCTTGCCGGTCTCGATCATCTTGCGACGATTATCGATGACGCGCTTGAGCGTGCGGTGGATGTTCACACCGTCCGGGATCTCGATCATGGCCATGCCAACGGCGGTGAGGCTCTCGGTCGTGGCACTGGTCTCGCCGCGGCGGTCATCACCTTCCGGCAGGCCCAGGCCCGACCAGCGTCCATCCAGCCAGTCAGCGCTCTTGGGTTCAAATTCCTTGCCGGCCTCGAATTCCTTGTCGAGGAAGGTGTCGAACTCGTTTTCCATCGCTTCTGCTTCCGCAGCGCTGATGGTGCCCTCGGCGATGAGGCGGTCCTGGTACTTCTTCTTGACCGGCGGCAGGTCCTTGATGATCCGGTACATGATCGGCTGGGTAAACGTCGGGTCATCGCCCTCGTTGTGGCCGTAACGGCGATAACAGATCATGTCGATGACCACGTCCTTGCCGAACAGCTGGCGATATTCCGTGGCGATCTTGGTCGCGTGGACCACCGCTTCCGGATCGTCCCCGTTCACGTGGAAAATCGGCGCCTGCACCATCAACGCCACATCGGACGGATAGGGGCTTGAGCGACTGTCCTTGGGGTCGGTCGTGAAACCGATTTGGTTGTTGACGATGAAGTGGATGGCGCCGCCCGTCTTGTGTCCGCGCAGTCCGGACAGGCCCAGACATTCGGTCACGATGCCCTGGCCAGCAAAGGCCGCATCACCATGCAGCAGCAGGGGCAGCACATTCATGCGCGGGGTGCCCGGTTCCTTGCGGCAATTCTCTTCCTGCTTGGCGCGCGCCTTGCCCAGGACAACCGGATCGACGGCTTCCAGGTGCGACGGATTGGCGGTCAGCGACAGGTGAACGGTATTGCCATCAAATTCGCGGTCGGAAGAGGCGCCCAGGTGATATTTCACATCGCCGGAACCGAACTCGTCCTCGCCCTGGGTATTGCCACCCTGGAACTCATGGAAAATCTGGTGGTACGGCTTGCCCATCACGGCAGCAAGAATGTTCAGACGGCCGCGGTGCGGCATGCCGATGATGATGTCCTCGACACCCATCGCGCCACCGCGCTTGATGACCTGTTCCAGCGCCGGGACCATGGCTTCGGCACCATCGGCGCCGAAACGTTTGGTGCCCGGATAGCGCTTGTGCAGGAATTGCTCGAAACGCTCGGTCTCGATCAGCTTGGACAGGATCGCTTTCTTGCCTTCGGCGGTAAAGGAAATGTCCTTGTCCGGGCCCTCGAAGCGCTCCTGCAGCCAGGCCTTCTCCTGCGGATTGGAGATATGCATGAACTCCACGCCCACCGGACCGCAATAGGTGCGCTTGAGGATATCCAGCATCTGGCGTGGCGTGGCCGTTTCCAGGCCCAGATAGCCGTCGATGAAGATCTCCTGGTCCAGGGCCGCACCGGCAAAGCCATAGGTGGCCGGGTCCAGTTCGGGCTGCGGGCCGAAATCGGTCAGGCCGAGCGGGTCCATGTCCGCAGCCAGGTGACCGCGCATGCGGTAGGCGCGGATCATCATGATGGCGCGGATCGAGGCCTGGGTGGCGGCGCGAACATCTTCGGGCGCTGCTTCCGGCTTCGTTTTCTCGACGTGAGCGGCGACCTTGTCGACCATGGCCGCTTCGTCGGAGCCGATATCGCCCAGCGCGCTGACCATCTCGCCATTGGCCTGGCGCGGCCAGTCGGAGCGTTTCCAGGCCGGGCCGGCGGCCGCATGCGCTGTCTCGGCCGGCGCATCGCCCATGGCCGCGAAGAAATTGCGCCAGCTTTCCGGAACCGAGAACGGGTCCTTGGAGTGGGCGGCGGCCATCTGTTCGAGATAGAGGGCGTTGGCGCCCTGCAGGAATGACGTGTCCAGGAAAGCCTGGTTTTCGGAAGATCGGTTGTTGTCAGACATTGGGGGGAAGACCTGAGTCAGGAGTGTGTCTGGAGTGGCGTAAGCCCATATGGTTAAAAAAGGAGATATGCCCCTTTTGCAACAAACAGAAGGGATATGCGCCGGTCTGCTGACAAGAAGGTGACAGTTGATGTTGGTGGTGGGGTCGAACTTTCGGCAATCACATGACGCATAGCCGTGTGGACCACACGCTGAGCGAGCGATAGGCTTCTTAGATGATCTTCCCGCACGCCTTTAATCCGAAGTTGAGCCAGTATGCTCTGACGCCGTTCGGCAGAACGGCGCCGCTCGACGTGGCGGGCCGCAAGGTGCTCGGTATCACGGATTTGACGGCGTCGACGGCGATCTATGTCAACATCACGGTCTGGATGACAGCGGCAGGGTTTGTTTTGTTCCTAGTGCTTGCCGTGTCCGAATTCTTCGGTTTGGTAGACATATCCGGTATTGGCAGCGCAGCAGAGCCGTTCAAGTGGGCTGTGGTTCTGGCGGCCTTGTTTTTCTACATGCTCGGGCCCTATGCTTCTTTGATGTGGCAGATCCGGCGGTTGCATGATCTTGGACAAAGCGGTGGTTACGTGCTTGTCCCGGTGGCGTTCTGGATCGGGCGCCCTCTAGCAATTGCGGCTGCGATTGGGCTGATGCTCGGATTGGATTTTGTCATGGATGAGCTCGCTGCAGGGGTTCCCAGCCTGATGCGGGCGGCCGTGGGTTTATTTTGCGGACTGGCCACGGTCGCCATGTACGAAGGATTTGTTTTTGCGCGGCACAAACGTGCCTGGTATCGCGACGTGATCACCGCACCGGGTCAGGCCGGTATGAATCGGTTTGGTCCGGCACCAAACTAAAAGCCGCGCCCGGAAGACCGAGCGCGGCTTTTTGTTTCGTTCCTCCCCTTCAGGGGAAATCGCTAGCCCTTGAGCAGTTCTTCCAGCGTGACGCCGAGGCGTGCCGGAGACGGGGAGACGCGGATGCCCGCGGCTTCCATGGCTGCGATCTTGTCTTCTGCGCCGCCCTTGCCGCCGGAGACGATGGCGCCGGCATGGCCCATCGTGCGGCCCGGAGGTGCCGTGCGGCCGGCGATGAAGCCGACGGTCGGCTTGGAGCGGCCCTTCTTGGCTTCGTCAGCCAGGAATTGTGCGGCGTCTTCCTCGGCAGAACCGCCGATCTCACCGATCATGATGATGGACTCGGTCTCGTCGTCGGCGAGGAATTTCTCCAGCACGTCGATGAATTCCGTGCCCTTGACCGGGTCACCGCCGATACCGACCGCGGTGGTCTGGCCGAGGCCAACCTGGGAGGTCTGGTAAACCGCTTCATAGGTGAGCGTGCCGGAGCGGGAGACCACGCCGACCGAGCCCTTCTTGAAGATGGAGCCCGGCATGATGCCGATCTTGCACTCTTCCGGCGTCAGGATGCCCGGGCAGTTCGGACCGAGCAGCATGGAGCTGGATTTCTCCAGCTTGGCTTTCACCTTGACCATGTCCATGACCGGAATGCCTTCGGTGATGCAGACGATGAACGGGATCTCGGCATCGATCGCCTCGATGATCGCTGCACCAGCGCCGGCCGGCGGAACATAGATCACGGACGCGTCGGCCCCGGTGGCTTCCCGGGCTTCACCCACGGAAGTGTAGATCGGCAGCTCGGCAGAGCTTTCCAGTCCGGAGGACCAGGTCGTGCCGCCCTTTTTCGGGTGCACGCCGGCGACCATCTTGGTGCCGTAATATTCCAGTGCCTGTTCCGTGTGGAAGGTGCCGGTTTTACCGGTCAGGCCCTGAACGATGATCTTGGTGTCTTTATTGACGATCACAGACATTATTCAGCCCCCTTCACAGCGGCGACAATCTTCTGGGCAGCATCGTCGAGATCGTCAGCAGCGATCACGTTGAGGCCGGAATTATTGATGATGTCCTTGCCCAGCTGGACATTGGTGCCTTCCAGGCGAACCACCAGCGGGACCTGGAGGCCGACTTCCTTCACGGCTGCGACGACGCCTTCGGCGATGATGTCACAGCGCATGATGCCACCGAAGATATTGACCAGAATGCCTTTGACGTTCTCGTCAGCGGTGATGATCTTGAAGGCTGCGGTGACCTTTTCCTTGGTCGCGCCACCGCCCACATCGAGGAAGTTGGCCGGCTCTGCGCCATACAGCTTGATGATGTCCATCGTCGCCATGGCCAGGCCAGCGCCATTGACCATACAGCCGATATTGCCGTCCAGTGCGACATAGGCGAGGTCGTATTTGGACGCTTCGATTTCCTTGGCGTCTTCCTCGGTCTCGTCGCGCAGTTCCATGATGTCGTCATGGCGGAAGAGGGCATTGCCGTCGAAGGAGACCTTGGCGTCGAGAACACGCATATGGCCGTCTTTCATGACGATCAGCGGGTTCACTTCCAAAAGCGCCATGTCCTTCTCGGTGAAGGCCTTGTAGAGGATGCCTGCCAGCGACAGCATGTCGTCGCGTGCCGAGCCGGAAAGCTCGAAAGCGTCGGCGATCTTGGCCGCATCAGCCGGGGTTACGCCGGTCTCCGGATCGATATCGATCGTGTGGATCTTTTCCGGGGTCTCCTCGGCGACAGCCTCGATGTCCATGCCGCCCTCGGTGGAGACGACAAAGGAAACGCGGCCGGTTTCGCGATTGACGAGCAGCGAGCAATAGAGCTCGGTCTCGATGTCAGCGCCGTCCTCGATATAGAGGCGGTTGACCTGTTTGCCGTCCGGGCCGGTCTGGTGCGTGACCAGCGTATTGCCCAGCATTTCCCTGGCGTGGGAAATGACCTCGTCCTTGGAAAAGGCGAGGCGGACACCGCCCTTGGCGTCGGGGCCAAGTTCCTTGAACTTGCCCTTGCCGCGACCGCCGGCATGGATCTGTGACTTCACAACCCAGAGCGGGCCGGGAAGTTGATCCGCAGCGGCGGCTGCGTCGTCTGCAGAGAAAATGGCTACGCCTTCTGCGACGGGTGCGCCGAAGGATTTCAGGACAGCTTTAGCCTGATGCTCGTGGATATTCATGTAATGGGCCTCGCGGGAGGAATCAGCGGAGGAAATCCAGGTGGAGTTCGCCTTATAACACTGGTTGCCCACAGCGCAACGGCGTGCGCTGTGAGCGTTTACAACATAATCAATCAGTCGATTTCAAAGACATCGGTATCCGGCCCGGATTTGCGTAATCGGTTGGCGATGCCGGCAAAATCAAGCGATCTCGCCGGTTGAGGGGCATCCTCGTCATTGGCGATCACAGGTCCCGAGAAAAGCCGGATGCCAGTGGAAATGGCGGCGTTCAGCAGGTCCGGATTGCCCATATTGTTCAGGAAGGCCTCGCCTTGCAGCTCCCTGGCCTGTGTGACCAGCTGCATGAAGCCCATTACGGCCTCGTCGCCGGGTTCCCGAATGCTGAGTGTTTGCGGCAGGGCCGCGCCGAATACACTGATCCCGCAGCCTTCAAAGCGGGCGAGATCCCATTTATTGGCGTAGCTGATTTCGGCGAGGATGTTGGAGCCGAAATGGCGCATTGAGCGGAAGACTTCCTGCATCTGCGTCACCGGTGCGCCGGAAGGGACTGAATCCACTCGGATCTGGAAGTATTTGCGAATGGGTTTGGGAGCCGCCTGCAGGATGGAAAAATACTCCATGCGATGGGAGACGGCGGACAATGTCTCGTAGTGTACCGGGATAGTGATCCCGCACTTTCCGCCTTTGGAAAACACGGATTGGAAACCGCGCTGCGCCGCGAGTGCAACTTCGCGATCAAGTGCTCGCAGCGCTTGGGCTTCATCGATGCCCATCAATGTGTCGCGACCATAGACATGACGATCGCCGACTGTGCGCCGGACCTGGCAGACGTGGTGCAGGACGGCGTTGGTGCGGCTGTCCCAGACCGGTTGGAAGATGATCTCGTCCCACGCCTTGGCCTCGTAGACCTCGTCCGGCCATTCTAGAACGCCTTCCTTGTCGGAACGCGATTTGGACTGGGTGGTCTTCTCCCAGCGACCGCCCTTGGCGCCTTTCGGGCCTTCACCAGACTCTGGTTTCTTTTCCCAGCCGGCCGCGGCCTCTGCAGCGGCTTCCTGGGCTTTCTCAGGTTCCGGACGCGCCTCACCGGCGGGCTCGCCCTCAACCTGCGTGCGCGCGACAATGCTCAGGAATTCGTCTGTTGGAACCCGGCGAGCCTCGGCATGGGAGCGCAGCTTCTCCAGCCAGCGCTCGCCGAGGAAAAAACTCGTTGAGTTCCTCGTTGATCTCCTCGACATGAGCTTCAGCCTCGACACCGCCCATTGTGGAGAAAATGATCAGGAAACCGCCCTGGCAACGAATGAAGACGTCATCGTCGGCCAGGCGTTTCTCGATGAAATGACCCGAGACCTCATAGGTCTTGTCACGGATCTCCGGCCACTCGTCACCGGCCTGCGAGCGGATCTCATCCAGGTTCACGAACTGGAACTGGCCCATCTCGACCGCGGACTTCCCGGCGAGGGCCTTTTTGAGTTTTTGTTTGAGATCGGGCGACATGCGGCCGACGCTCTCCTGACCGATGCAAGAAGGGACTAAGACATAGCCTTTAGATGCATAGGTTGAGAAACGGTAATTCGCAAATGAGATTCCGTTGAAAAACGAGCGTGCCTAGCGGGTTGTTGCAGCCAGCGCGCCGTCGATCGACAAGGCTCCGCTGCCTCGTGCGAACAGGTAGAAGGCGATGGCCTCGAACACGACAGCCGATTGCCAGGCATCCGGAGCGATCCAGAATATGTAGGCGGCTCCGGCCAGAACCAGCACGAATCCGACCACGCGGCTCAGGAAGCCGAGCAGAAGCGTGATGGCCGCGAGATGCGCGCCCCAGACCGCGATCTGGGCGACAAGGGCATCGGGCAGAAGCGGGATATTCCAGTATCCGACCGCGGAGAGAATGCCCGGAGAGACTTCACGCCAGTCTTCACCGGCATTGGCGCGGCCCCAGCTCCACAGGCCCGGAACGATGGACAGGCGCACGATCAGGCCCAGCACCCAGTCCGGCATGAAACGATCAGGCTTGTTCGAAATCTGGGTCGACACGACCGAGACCTTGTTCATCTTTATCCCCCCGGATCCCCATCCGTATCAGCCAAGATGACGTGCGGGAGAGAAGCGTGCAACCGATTAAGCCTTTGAGGCGAATCTATTTCCGAACATGTGATCGAGAGACAACCGCCCGGGTCCCTTAGCCATCAGATAGAGGGCGATGACAGCCCACATCGCATGGGTTCCCCACCAGGCTTCCGGATAGACAAAGAACTGGATGACCAGCGTCATCACCATCAGGCCGGCAGCCGCAAAACGGGTCGCCAGGCCCAGTACCAGCAGGATGGGGAGAATGAACTCCCCCACGGTAGCCATCAGGGCAGCGAGCTCGCCCGGAATGAGCGGTAGCGCGAAATCGCCATTGAACTGGTGATAGGTGGCCGGACGGATCTGTAGCGGGAAATCAGGCAGCCGCACATGCGCACGCTCGACCGGGAAGTCGTTGATGTACTCGGTGTATTTGAACAGTTTGACCGTTTCGACCTTGGTCAGGAGTGAGCGCCAGAAAATCCCGGCGAGGGTCAGGCGTGCGAGCACGGCCAGGACATCACCGCCCAGGGATTTCTCAATCGCGGCAAAGACGCCGGTGTAGAGGCCATGGGCCCGGCTCAGGAATGAGGACATTAAAGGGTCTCGCTTTGGCGGTTTGCAGCGAACAGGCCGCTGGTCAGACCGTGGGAGAAAAATTGTGACGGATCAATGCCGCCATCGTTGGCGTCTTCCATCGCGCTGCCGAGGCTGTCGCCCCGGGCGATCCGGGTCAGAAAGTCGAAATGTTGAACCGGGATGCTGGCGGACTGAACAGTGCCGCGATGTCGCCAGACGAGAACATGTTCAGCGCTCTGGCCGATCTGCATGTCTTCGGCGGCGGCTTCCTGCCGATTGGCCAGCCAGGCCGCGTGCGCGGAGTGATGCAATGTCAACAATTGAACGCTGGCTGTCAGGCCCGGGCGGAGTTCGGGCAGGCTTTCCGGATTCATGCCTGTAACGTCTGACGGGTTGAGTGCAGGAGTATCAGCAGCGTGATGTGCTTCCAGCCAGGCCCGGTCGAGGCGGGCGATCGTTGGCAGATATGGCAAGCTGCGCGCCGGTTCATAGGTCGCGACGTGCTGGTCGAAACCCTTGCCATAAAGAAAGAGCGGCGCGTCTGTTGGCGGGTGATCAAGCCAATACTGTCGTGCCATAGGGGAAAAGAAATTCGCGCCCGCGATGCGGTTCACAGCGGGATAGGCCGCGCGAAGAGCTTCGATCGCACCGCGGGCAACGTTGTTGCGATAGACATTGAGCCGCTTGGCGTGGGCCGGGTTTGCGAGGTGTTCCAGCAGGTCCTGGTCACCTCGTCCGAGCAGTGTGCCGGCGAATGCCTGGTTGAACTCAGCTGGCATGGGCTGCCTCCCGAACACGGGCTGCATCGATGTAACCCTGTGCACGGACATGGTCGGTCAACAATGTCTCGAAAGTGGGAATGTTCGTGTCGCGCTCGATGAGGACCGGTCGTGGTCCGGTCAGCGCCAGCGTGTAGTCCAGCAGCGACCAGACACTTTCAACGATAGGCGCACTATGAGTGTCGATCAGCAATTCTCCGCCTAGCGCCGTGTCTTCTTCATGACCGGCAATATGGATTTCACCGATAGCATGGTGCGGAAAGGCATCGAGATAGGCGATCGCATCGAGACCGAGATTGTGACAGCTGACATGCACATTATTGACGTCCAGCAACAGGCCGCAGCCTGTTCGAGCGACGGTTTCCCGAAGAAATTCCACTTCGCTCATCTCTGATTTCAGGGCGACATAGATCGAGGGGTTCTCGATCAATACCTGGCGACCGAGCCGGTCCTGCATGATGTTCACATGCTCGACAAAACGGGAGAGCGCAGCCCTGGTCGCCGGGACGGGCAAGAGGTCGTTGAAGTGCGTTCCCTGATGGGACGTCCAGGCCAGGTGTTCGGATATTGCTGCGGGCTTGTAGCGGTCAATCAGCTGTGCCCAGCGATCGAGATGTTGCGGGGCCGGGGCATCCATGCCGCCCAGCGACATGCCGACCCCGTGCAGGGATATCGGAAATTTCTCGGCAAACGCGTCGAGCCAGCTCAGCCGCGGACCGCCCGGAGCCATGTAGTTTTCCGGATGGACTTCGAACCACATTCCCTCAGCGGGCGTTTCCAGCGCTTGCCGGAAATGTTCTGGCTTGAGGGCAAGCCCTGCGGAATCGGGGAGTTCGGTCATCACGGGAACACCCCCGGCGCAAACACGAGGTTTGCGCCAGGGCTGAGAGAGTTACGGACGTTCAACCGGCTCGAGAGAACCGTTGCCGTAAGGGGTTTCAATGCTTTCACACGTGCCTTCCGGTACGTAGGTCCAGGCATTGCCTTGGTAATCGACAGTAGAGGTGCCGGCACAGGACGTGCCCGGACCAGCAGCGCAGTCGTTTTCACCCGCGAGGGATACGCCGTAGCACTGTTCCATTTCCTCTGCCGCACTTGCGGCTTCGGCATTAGCAGCGGCCGTGGCGAGGGACAGTGCCAGGGCCGTGGAAGCTACGGCAGCGAACTTGGTTTCAGATTTCATCTCTCAGTGTCTCCTTGTTGAGAGGTCGAGCGGGGGACAGGATGGCCCGACCTGACCAGCTCAAACTAGGCGAGGAAGAAGATAAATTTCCAGTAACGTCCGCCCGACGCGCCGTCACCATCGTGTTATCGCGCGTCAGATCACGGTCAGTTGCGTGTGAGCGTGTCGAGAGCAATGCTCTGCTGTCGGACGGTTTCACCGCTACCATCCCGGATTTCCAGCGACAGATTGCGGTTTGCCCAGTCCACTTCGATGGCGCCGAAATTCGCCGGCGCATACATCTCGCCTATGCGATTGGGGCCTGGCTCATTGTTTTCATCGCCATAGGACATGTTCAGAGCCGACGAGGTGATTTCGTAGAGAGGATAACCGATCACATCATCGCGTAGATATAGGCCTGATGAGTGACGGTCGCCGGAAACCAGGACCACGCCGTCCGCTCCGGAAGCCTCGATGGTCTCAAAAAGACGGTCACGCTCGTGAGGCATGGTACGCCAGGCTTCCCAGCCATGACCATCCGCCAGCACTTGGATGGAGGAAACTACTAGGCGAACATCGGCCGGCTCCCGCAGGGTTTCAGCGAGCCAACTCCACTGTTCCTCGCCCAGCATGGTAACATTTGTATCCTCCGTCGGAACATAGCGCTCCATGCCGACGGCATTGCGCTGGGGTGTACGTGCGAGGGCGCCGCGGAAGTAACGGGTATCGAGAAGGATAATCTGAACCCGTTGGCCGTCCGGGCCATACGTGCGACTGGTATAGATGCCAGGTCGCGAGCGGCGTTCGTCCTCCTCGGCGACACCCCAGAACTCCAGGAAGAGCTCTTCGGCAAATCCCTTGAACGGGAATTGGGCGCCGAAGTCATTCATGCCGTAATCATGGTCATCCCACGTCGCCAGAATTGGCGTGGACTGGCGCAGGTTCCGAAAAGGTTCTGAGGCGGCCAGACTTGAGTAGGCAGAGCGTAGTTCGGGAAGGGAAGGGTCCCAGGAATAGGCGTCGCCATAGACGTTATCGCCCGTGTAGATGAATAAATCGCCCTGTTGGCCGACAATCGTGTCGAGGATGTCCAGCGGCCGGTCTGTGCTGTGGCAGGATCCAAACAGGATGGTCTGCAACAATGTGTCGGCTGCCGGTTCGCCAGCGCCGGGAAGCGCTTGTGGTCGTTCCACATCCAGCTGCTCATAATACGGCGCCAATGCAGCGACTATATTGTTGGGAGCGGCTGGCTCGGTCTCCGGCTGACAAGCCCCCAGGGCAATAGCGGACACAGTGATAACGAATTTGCGCATGAAATTCTCCTTCAGACTGCCGACCGACATAAACGAGCTGTGTGACAGGGCGATGCTCGTCTAGTCGTTGGACATACGCAGGACGCGCATGTCCTGGCCGAGGACGTCAATACGAACGATGTCACCGGTTTCCTGATCGACGAAGATATCATTCTCAGGCGAACCACCACGCAGTTCGATACGGGTGGTGGTGTAGGGGCCGGCGGGCGTCTCGATGTCGACGGTCTCCATTGCCGAGAGGGTGACGTCGGACACGGTATGCGTCAGCGGGGCATACCAGGTCAGAGATAGGCTTTCGCCGACCGCCATATCCATTGTGCCGGGAATGACAAAGGTGGTGACTCGTGCCAGAGCATCATCCGGTAGCGGCGCTGTGAGCGGCTGTACCCCGCTCTGTCCGCGCGGGCGGGTCGCGGTGATGGTGTTGGAGACCGATCCATCGGAAAAATCGACATCAAAGTCGAAGATATCAAGTCCCTGGTGAAAGCGGATATCGACAGTACGCGGACTGAGATCGTTAGCGGAAAGGCGCACATCCATCGTTTCATAGATTTCCATCGAGGCGAGCATGGAGCGATCAAAGACGTGCAGCTCGTCTCCATCCATTTGGCATCCGAGATGAAAGAAGCCGTCCCGCTCACCATTGAAGAACAGGCCGAGATGGATGGAACCGGTTTCGAGCCGCGCCGGGTCGATACGGTCGACGAAGTTGATTTCCTGTGCGGACGCGGTGGTGCAACTGGCCATGGCGGCAGCGGCTGCCAGAACAGATCTGAACATGGATTTCCCCAATTAGCGCCGCACTCCCGGGCCGTACCATAATCGTCGCGCCCGGGGTGCCTACTTAATTCGAGGACATGATGTGCTTCAATTGCGAGCGATGTAGACCGTGTATCTGTCGGTGAAACTGCCGAAAACCGCTTCGCGGGTTTCCATCGGGGTGGCTCCGTCAGGGCAGCGGCGTTCCGTCGTCAGGGTCGCGCTCGTGCTGTCCTCGAACCAGCAAATCCCGCCATTACGTGGCAGCCGGGAGACCTCGAAACCAACCAGCACACGCTGCTGCGATGGAAAGCCACGATACAGGTCAAGACAGTTGGTTTGTGCCAGGAAGGCGTTTTCACCGGTGTGCAGGCTTCCATCCGGTTGCGGTTCGAACGCCGCCACCCGGAGATCGCTCGAATAGGAGTTACACACCTCCAGTGTCCGCGTGAGCTGGGCCAGTCCGCGTTCATCCCGCGGGGCCTGGAGGCAAAGCCGGGCGTCTTGGCTTTCAAGATCGTGACAGGAAATGCGAGCCGAAATCTGCCCCATCATGCGATTTCCCGCTCCTCGACGTCCGGAGCTGGTGATGGGATGGGTGCGGAAGCTGCGAGTTTCCTGGCTCAACGAACACGGCGGCGCGGACGCGAATTGCATTCCTGATCCTGCGGGCACACAGATCTGCTTGTCGCCCTCGCCGGCCGGCCAGTGGAAACTGCCGGACATCACATGCAAGTCCAGAGTCTCACCGACGACACTGTTAAGCGCGCCCTGCAAGCATTCGCCGGGCTCAACCAGGAACCAGCTGCGCAGCGTCTGGTCCGGCGTGGGCGAGGTGCGATAGGCCGCCGCGGTGGCGACGGCAAATCCGGTGTCGTTACAGACATCAAGCAGGACATCGCGTGGTGCCTGTGCTCGGGCTGCGGGCAGGAGGACAAGCGCGGCAAGAAGAACAAGCAGGTGTTTCATGAAAATCCCCGGAGACTGCAGACGAATCTGCAACCTCCAGGAGTTGAGATCAACCGAAGACGACCATCCACATCAGCCGTCCAGGCAGAAAGGCGAGAACGCCGGGAATGAGCAGGGCGCCGAACAACAGCCCCCTTGCTTCCTTTCCGTGACGCATCCCGCGATGGGCCATCGCATGCCGGACCAGGCCATAAAGACCGAGAAAGGTCAGCGGCACGAAGATATGGATCGGCGAAAAATTGCCGTCATTGATCTGGCGAATAAAGACCGCCGTCGTGGCCGTGACGACCATGCCGATGACAAAAGCGAAGCCGAGCGTCCGGTGTGGCAGCGTTCCCTTGGGGCCGAAGAACTGAAGTAGCCCGATCAACAAGGACAGGATCGCGGCGACAGCGTGCACCTGGATAACCAAAGGGGCTTCGAAGAAAACACTCGGATTCATCGTGTTCTCCTAGGCCTGACGCCAGGTGCCGTGGAAGCCGAACGGACCGGAATAGCCCAGGCGCCAGGACGTCAACGGTCCGTCGGACAAGTGCAGCGCATCGAAGATGTGCATTTCGGTCCGTCGCTCATGGGCATTGAGCGCGGTGTGGATGATCCAGCCCTCGCCTTCGCGGGAGCGCCCGGGCGCAGGAATAAACAGCGGCTCTTCTACATAAATGCCCGGGCCGTGATCAAACCGATCCAGGGAACCGGTCTCCAGATTGCGGCAGTCGATTGTTGTGGCACTGCGGATCTGGTCCGGCCGCCAGGAAATCGACCAGCTGCGGGTCCGCCGACGCCCGGTGAAACGCATGTCGACTTGAGGGAATTCCGCGAAGTCCGGTCCGAGAAGTCGGATTTCGACCGGCCGTCCGGTGCGCAAGGTCACCTCGCTGTGACGGGTCTGGCTATCGCTTTCCGACTGGGTTTCGCCGCGCATGACGGCATAGGCACCGCCGTCTGCGAAACCCGCATCCTGAGACAGCGCCGCGTCCAGGCGGATCGTGCCCTCAACGTCTTCCCAGGCACTGCCGAAGTGGAAGAGGAAACCCGGATCCATTTCCCAGACCCGTTTTTGCGTCCAGTCATTCTTGTCGATCGCGACGGCATACATCGGGGTTTCCGACTGGAAGCGGAAACTCTCGATGAAGGGCAGGCGCATTTCCTCGAAACGGAAACTACCGACCAGGAAGACCAGCGAGCGCTCCGTGATCACGAAGTCGTGGATCATGCCGCCGGGGATGTCATTGACCAGGCCGGCCTGGAGCAGCTCGCCTTCGGGGGAGATCTTCCACACGATGAGGCGGTCATTGATGGCGTCCTGGCCAAAATTCCAGACGATGCCGGTATCCGGCTCGCGCTTGGGGTGGGCCGAGAAGGGAACGCCGTCCAGCCCGTTGCCCCAACGACGCGCGCCATTGCTTTCCAGCGTGTCGGGATCGAGGGACCAGGCGGAGCCGCCTTCCCAAAGGGCCAGCAATTCATCGCCGAGCATCATCACCGAGGTATTGGCGACATTCATGTCGTCCGGCCCGGTCAAACCGCCGGGATTGGGGGGAACGGAGCCAAGGGCCGGAACCAGGAAACGGCCCGCTGCCTCCTCATTGCGCCATTTGTCAGTCTGGACGAAACGCCCGCGGTGGCGGATGCCGTCATCAGTGATGTTCCAGGACTGGATGAAACCGTCGCCGTCAAACCAGTGGCGATAGCGGTACTCCTGGCGGCTGAAGCGCCCGGGGCCATTGCGGAACAGCGTTCCGCGCAGACCGTCGGGAATGCGGCCGTGCAGACGAACAGCCTCGCCGTCAAATCCCTCGGCCGGAGCGTCACGGGTGATCAGCGTCCACGGATCATTCTGGCTCGCGGCCTCATAGGCGGCATAAACCGGGTCCATGGACTGGGCAAAAAGGGCGGAGGACAGGCCGGCCATGCCCGTGCCGGCCAGCATGACTTTCAGGGTCTCGCGACGATCCAGCTTCATGATGCTCTCCCTAGTCCAGGCGAACCGAATGCGTGGCCGTGTCGCCGGACACCTCGAAGGCGGAGTCTTCCCAGGAGGCCGGGCCGAAGCTGCCGCGGGCATTGTTGGAGAAAGCGAAGGGTTCGCTGGGGATGCCCATCAGATTGGTGTCCAGCTCACCATTGCCATTGACGTCGTGATACATGCGGATGGCGTACTGGCCGGCCGGCAGCGCGCCCAGCGAGGCAGAGGCGGTGTCGGAGGACACGTCGATGCGGGCGCCGGCGACCGGTGATCCACCGCTCCAGGCATCCGCGCTGTCAAAGACGGCGACCATCAGCGTGCCCTGGTGGTTGTCAATCGAGGTGACAGTCAGGGTCAGCTCGGTGTCGGCGGCGTGGGCTTGTGCACCAGAAGCAGCGAGGAGGCCGAGGGTGAAGAGTGCTGTGGTGATGTTTTTCATTGTCTTGGTCCAATCTCTTTAAGCGCCCCGCTCTTGTTGTTTGGCGGGATCTGGATTGGTGATGCGGCAGGCTGCGGCGCTTTTCGAGCGAGATTGCGTGAAAGGGCTGCCAGGCTTCGCGAAACGCGCTAGATGTCGGTTCACGTATCGTGAGTGGCACATGAACTGGCTTCGGAAAAACCGTTCGGAAATTGTTTCGGTCCTCGTGATTGGCGCTTTCATGACCGTGTTGGCGCCCTATGACACCGATCAGCTGCCGCTATGGCTGCGCTATTTCTACTGGACCATCCTCATGGCTGTCGGCTGGGGGTCGGCGTCGCTGATCCAGCCGTTCATGCGCAAGCATGCGCCGGACCTGCCGGACTGGGCGCACATGCTGGCGCTGTCGCTGTCGGTGAGTATTCCGGTGACAGCCGGTGTGGTGCTTATTCAGGGTGCGTGGGGTCCGGGCTTTCCGCTATCGGCGGTTCCGGTCGTGTTCGGGCTCGTATGGGTGATCTCGGCAGGTGTGACCGTCATCGGCTGGCTGACCAGCCGCAAACAGGAGGCCGAACGCGCTGACGAGGCGGAAGCCACGGTCGGGTCCAGCCTTCTGGATCTCTTGCCGATCGGCCTGCGCAGCTCGCCGATCCTGGCTCTGGAATCCGAGGATCACTATCTGCGTGTGCATTGCGAGGGCGGGGATGCGCTGATCCTGATGCGCCTGCGTGATGCGATTGCCGCGCTGCCGGACGGTACGGGCGAACAGACGCATCGGTCCTGGTGGGTCGCCAAGGCCGCGGTGGTCGAGGTCGAGCGTGGCCAGGGCCGCGCCCAGCTCACGCTCAAGAATGACATCACCGCGCCGGTCAGCCGGACCTATGCGCCGAAACTACGCGAGGCGGGCTGGTATTAGTGCGCCAGCAGGATGGCGAACGGTACGTCCTTGATCAGGCAGGTGGTCTCGTCGCGACCCAGGGAACGCTGCCAGCCCGGGGCTCCGAACCCGCCCATGACCAGAAGATCAGCACCGTTCTGGGAGGATGTCTCGATCAACGCCCGCGCCACGCTGCGCCCGTCCAGATCCACCGAGCGGGTGGCAGCGCGCACATCGTGCAGTTCCAGATAATCGGAGAGTTCCGCGAGCTGGTTGGCTGCTTCGCTCTCGGTACCGGCATGGGTAATTGTCACGTTCTCGGCGGCCTGCAGGAAAGGCACGGCGCCAACAACCGCGTGCATCGCTTCCAGCGAGCCATCCCAGGCGATGACGATATCGTTGAAATGGCCGGTACATGCGCGCGCGGTCGGGAGGACGAGAACCGGACGACCGGATTCAAATGCGGCGGTTTCGATGGAGTTGAGCTTGTTGCGCAAGTCCTTGCTGGAGGGTTTGGGCATGATGATGAGGTCGGACAGGCGACCTTCACGACTCATCGCGCTGCGTGGCAGGCCGATGTATTCGACAAACCGTCCGATATGGTCCGGGGCTGCGTCGTCAGCGCGCTGGTCATAGCTCTGGCGGGCCTTCCGGGCCGCAATCGCCGCGGCGTCATCCAGCGCTTCCAGCACGGCTTCCATGCCGTAGGTTGAGAAGGCATCGCCCAGGAAATCTCCGCCGCTGGCTGCGTTTCGTCGGACGAAGAGCGCGTCCAGGCGCGCCTCGTAATCGGCGCAGATCGCATAGGACCTGGACAGCAGCGGGGTGTCTTCCTCACTGCCGGAGAGCACGGCGATAACGCGACGGAGTTTCATGCGAAAGCCTTTCCTAGTTGTCTCGACGGGCACGCCACTCCTCAGCGGTTTGCCCCCATACATTCACCATCATCCCGAAGCCGGGGACCTCGACTTCGCGGCCGCTGTCGCTGGAGCCGAGCTTGGCGGCAACGGCCTGGCTGGGCGTGTTGTCGACATGGATGAGATGAATGACGGATGGCCATTCCAGCGTGTTGAACACGTGGTCGAGGCAGGCGGCAGCAGCTTCGGGCGCATAGCCTTTTCCCCAGGCCTGTCGCTTGATGGTCCAGCCGACTTCTGGCTGTGGCCATTGATGCGGATACCACGGACCGACACGGCCAAGCCATTCATCAGTCTTTTTGTCGACGACGGAGAAGAAACCGAAACCGCGCAATTGCCAGTGCCCAAGGAGGCCACAGAAGGCACGCCAGGTAATGGCCGGCTCCTGTTTGCCGCCGATAAAACGGGCTGTTTCCTCGTCCTGCATCATTTCGGCGAGCGGCTCGAAATCGCGCTCTTCAGGGTAACGCAGAAGCAGGCGTTCGGTTTCAATGATGGGTCTTTCCATGGATGGCACTCCTGAACCGGATGAATTGCAAAGGGTCAAATCGGCGCACCTGCAACGCTCATGCTTTATGAGCGGCGAAGTTGCTCTGTGTGCCGATTGAATATGATATGAGTGCTGAGGGGTAGCCGCTGGCGCAGGTCTTGCTTGGACAGGCCCAGGGGTAAAGCAGTGGGGTAGTACACACCATGGACGAGACAAAGCGTCCCGGAGTGATACGGTTTTTGATCTATCTAATAGCGGCCGCTGGCCTTGCTGGCGGGCTGGCAGGATGGGTGCAGTCGACCGGCGGTGGTGACTGGGCCTCGGGGCTGGACGCGCCGAACTGGACGGTGGGTACGGACCTCTCCGTCCTCATCGGTGTCCTGATGATCCCCCCGATCGCGATTGCCCTGTGGCTGTGTCAGAGAAGTGGCCGTGACGGCATGCGCTTTCTGTGCTCACTCCTGATTGCGGGCGCGCTGGTCGTCATCATCGGCCATACGCTGTTTTTCTTCGGCGCGCGTGATGTGGCACTGGGCTTCGTCGCCCAACTGGGCAGCTGGGTCTATATTCTGTTTGTGACCGGGATTGTCGGACGGTGTTCGCGCGCAGCCGGATATCTCTTCTGGCCGGTTTTCGCCTGGCACACATTCAATCTGACAGTCAGTTTCGAGCTGATGCGTCTGAATGTCGGCGTAATCGGCGGGCTCTAGGCCTCGATCTCTTCCATCAACGCTGCCCGGGCTTCTTCTCGACTGTCAGCAAAGGTGACAGCCGACCTGCCGCAACGGCTGAGCAAGAGCTCCAGCATTTGCGCAGCCTCGGCGCAATGACTTGAATTGCCGATCCACACCGTCTTGCTGATGGTATCACCATCAGTCGCAGTCGGGTCGGGTAGCTCATTCAGTTCCGCCAGCGACGTGTGAAAGCGGCCGGCGCTGGCATCCACGATCAAAGGATTTCGTCTGTACCAGCCATCGCGTTTGGCAATGTCGCGCGCGAGCGTGAGCAGGCGCCGAGGGTCGATTTCCCCGGACAACGTCACTTCAACATGAGTGACAAATGATTTTATGTCTTCGTCCCTAGACACGAATCTTGTGTATCCGTTCAACCGCTTTTGCTTGAGTTCTAGAATATTCATGCAAAAGCTGGACCATTCTACCCGAAATGCAAGCTCAGGGTGAATTTGAAGAATATCGTCTAGGCATCCTTCGTTCAAAATGCATTTGAGGTTTCGAGTTACCGGATATTAGCCATTCTCCCGTATCCTCTGGTTTCATTAGCAGACCAACGGGTGGCGTGATGAACTGGATACTGGTCCTGCGCCTTGAAAACTGATTAGGCGTCTAGTGCGCAACAGGCACAAACAAAAAGAGCGGGAGCCTGGCTCCCGCTCTTTGCTTTCTGGCAGATGCCCGCTGGATCAGCCCAGGCTCGGCTCCAGGCCCTTGCAGGCTTCCACGAGGCCTTTGACGGCGTCGACCGAGTGGTCGAACATTGCCTGTTCGTCTGCGTTGAGGGAGATCTCGACGACCTTCTCGACACCGTCCTTGCCGATCACAACCGGAACGCCGACATAGAGGTCGTCCTGGCCGAACTGGCCGGTCAGGTGTGCGGCACAGGGCAGGATGCGCTTCTTGTCACGCAGGTAGGAAACGGCCATTTCGATGGCGCTTTCCGCCGGCGCGTAATAGGCGGAGCCATTGCCCAGCAGAGCAACGATTTCGCCGCCGCCCTTGCGCGTGCGGTCGACGATTGCGTCCATTTTTTCCTGCGTGGACCAGCCCATTTCAATCAGGTCCGGAACCGGGATGCCGGCAACGGTGGAATAGCGCAGCAGCGGAACCATCGTGTCGCCATGACCGCCCATGACAAAGGCCGTGACGTCTTCGACAGATGCTTCAAACTCATCAGCCAGGAAGTGACGGAAGCGCGCGCTGTCCAGCACGCCAGCCATGCCGACGACCTTGTTGTGCGGCAGACCGGAGAATTCACGCAGCGCCCAGACCATGGCGTCGAGCGGGTTGGTGATACAGATCACGAAGGCGTTCGGAGCGTGCTTGGCAATGCCCTCACCCACGGCCTTCATGACTTTCAGGTTGATGCCCAGCAGGTCGTCGCGGCTCATGCCCGGCTTGCGCGGGACGCCTGCGGTGACGATGCAAACGTCTGCGTCAGCAATGGCCGCATAGTCATCAGCGCCGGCCAGCTTGCTGTCCTTGCCGAAAACCGGGCTGGCTTCGGCGATGTCGAGTGCCTTGCCCTTGGCAATGCCTTCCGCGATGTCGAACAGAACAACGTCGCCGAGTTCTTCGCGTGCTGCGATGTGGGCGAGCGTACCGCCGATCATGCCGGAACCGATAAGGGCGATCTTGTTACGGGCCATTGAGGAGACTCCTTGAGCGGATGGATCACGTAGTGAAAGAATTCTGTGGGCGGTCTAGCGCCGCTTGATCCATGCTGCAAGTGCACATCGCGTCACGCCGTTGATGCAGCGCTTCGGGCCATTGCGCCGACGCAGACCCCTCCCCACATTGCAGACGGACCGGAGGAGAGCCTGATGTCGACCCAATATCACCTTGCCGAACTCAATATTGCCCGCGCCCGTTACGAGGATGATGATCCGCGTTTCAAGGATTTCGTCGACATGGTCGAGCCCGTCAACACCATGGCCGAGCGCATGCCGGGCTATGTCTGGCGCCTGGTCGACAAGGAAGGTGTCGGCACGATGGATATCAAGGCATTCGATGATCCGCGCCTGCTCGTCAATCTCAGTGTCTGGGAAGATCTCGAAAGCCTGCTGACCTTCGTCAACAAGACGGTCCACGCCCGCGTGATGAATCGTCGCAAGGAGTGGTTTGCCGCGATGGAAAGCCATCACCTGGTCTTGTGGTGGGTGCCCGCCGGCCACACTCCGGACCTTGCCGAGGCCAAGACGAAACTGGAACAGCTCGACCGCGAAGGGCCTGGCGCTGCGGCCTTTACCTTCGGCAAGTTTTATTCGCCGGAAGGCGAGCCGGTAGCGTTTGAATTGTCGATGGACGGCTAGGCCAGCGCCGACAGCGCCAGTTCCAGCTGGCGGCCATCGCGGGAATTGGTGATGGAGACCAATCCGGCTTCATAGGCAATCGGCATCCCGACGTCCGGGGCGCGGTAGAACTGGTAACAACAGACCTGCCCCTCCGGTACGGCCTTGGTGCAGGTCTGGCATTCCTCACGCAATTCCCGCGGGCCATCTGCGTAGGGAATGCTTGCGAAGCCGGCTCCTGTGAGCGCCTTGCGGGACCCCGCGCCGTAATCCGCGTGCGCCGCGCCTGTGTAGAGGCTGGTCCAGGGCGCGATCTTACGGGCCAGAAAGACCGCCAGCCGCGCCTGGACCATGAATTTCTGCAGGCCGAAGCCTGTCATGTCCGGACGGACGAGCGCGCCACCCAATTCGAACTTGCCTTCGTCGAGGGGCAGGATGCCGGCCATGGCGATCAACTCATCGCCCTCGTCCAGTATGGCGATCAGTGCGCCGTGTTCGATCGCATAGGCGAACATGCCTGCATCGCGGGGCGTAAGTCCGCCACGACCGTCCCGTTTCACGAAATCCGCGAGGGCTTGAGGCGAGGGAAAACCCTCCTGGTGCGAGAAAATCAATCGAGCCTGCATGCTCGTCTTTTGGACCGCCGGGCGGATTGGCTCAAGATCTTCACTTGAGAAAACACGCTGATCGGACTCTCGAACCCATCACGTCTATCATGCAAAATCGCATCTGTTATCAGTCGCGCGTCAGGGTGGTGATGCGCTGAGGCATACACTAGATTGCCTTTATGGACTGGAGAGACCTGCAAACCTTCCTCGCAACTGCCGAGGCCGGCTCCACCCAGGCAGCATCGGCTGATCTGGGCCTGGACCAGAGCACGATTTCGCGTCGTATTGCCTCGTTCGAAAAACGCATTGGACAGCGCCTGTTCGAGCGTTTGCCGACCGGGTTGATCCTGACACCTGCAGGCGAGCAGATGCTGGACACAGCGCGCAAGGTCGAAACGGATGTGCACTCGCTGGAGCGACGCCTGATCGGTGGCGGCGAGGAGCTGGAAGGTGAGGTTCGTCTGACTGTCCCGCCTTACATGCTGAGCGGCTTTCTCGGCGATATCCTGGCGGAGTATCACCAGAGCCACCCCGATGTGCATCTCGATATCGATGTCTCGATGACCGAGGCCAATCTGACCAAGCGCGAGGCGGACATCGCCGTGCGCGGCTCCAACACGCCGCCGGAACACCTGATCGGGCGACGCGCGGGCACGTTCCACATGACGTTGTATGCGCGCAAGGACCTGGCGGCGCAGGGGATGAGCCTGCCGTGGATCGGCTGGGGTGAGCCGGGCGAGCTTGAAACCTGGGCGCGGGATCGTGGCCTGTCGATCAATTCGCGGATCTGGAACACGGAAAGCATGGAGGGCCAATTAGCTCTTGTCCGACAAGGACTTGGAATGGCCGTTCTTCCCTGTGCCCTGGCCGACACCCAGCCGGACCTGGCGAGGATAATCCCGGACCAGACCTGGCCGAGCCGGGATGTCTGGGTGTTGACGCACAAGGACTTGTTGTCCTCGCCGCGCATTCGCAGCCTGTTCAACTTCCTGGCCGATGGCCTGCGGGCTCGCAAGAACCTGTTTGAAGGGCGGCTGACTAGCGCTTGATGACCATGAGAATGCCGTCGCCGATGGCGGTGAAGGCCATGTCTACGCGGTCATCCTCGCGGATTTTCTCCGCAATGTCGTAAAGCGCGCGTGTGTCGCGATCGCCTTCGCGCTTGCGTTCGTCGGCCACGTCGCCGGACCACAATACATTGTCCAGTAGCATCAGCCCGCCTGAGCGCAGCAGTTTCAGGCCAGCTTCGTAATATGTGTCGTAATTCGCCTTGTCGGCATCGATGAACATCATGTCCACCTCGCCCGGGATTTCACCGACGAGCGTGTTGGCGGTCTCGACGGCATCGCCCTGGCGCATGTCGATCAGCCCGGTCACGCCAGCCTGGTCCCAGAAGCGCTTTGACTGGCGAAAATAGTCCGCATTGATGTCACAGGCATAAAGCCTGGCCATGTCACCGTGCAGTTCCTGCATGACCAGCAAGGTCGCCAGCGAGGAATAGCCGGTGAAAACGCCGATCTCGACCACGGTACGGGCATTGGCCAGACGGGCGCAGAGTTGCAGAAAGGCGCCTTGTTCGGGTGAGATCTGCATGCGCGCGATCTGACCCATATTGGCAGTAAACTCGCGGCAGGCTGCCAGCGCCGGATGTTCCTGGCGATTGGCACCGCGAACATAGGCCGTCAGCGTTTCATCAAGACCGATAGAGCGAGACATGAAAAACCTCCCGGAAAACTTCGGGAGATCTATCATGCTTTTCAGGGTGAGCCAGCTCAGGGCTGTGCATCAATCCATTCGCGCAGGGCGGCCTCGCTCCAGTCGGTTCCGGTATGGGGCCAAAGTACAAGTGGCGAAGCCGACGGTCAGGCCCGTCAGCCGGTTTTTGATGATCATGGTCTATCCCCCTGACGTGGTGATCTGCCGCCCGAGGAGACAGTGGCAGGTCGGGATTTTCGACACATGGTCAGGGGGTTAAAATGCGGTCAGGTCAGCTTTGAAGATCAGGGCCTTGTCGTTCAGCAGCCAGGTATTCATGCGTGCGCATTTCGATCAGGCGCGACGCTGTGCGTTCGAACTCAAAGGCTCCGTCGCCGGCAGGATAGAGGTCCACGGGCTCTACATCGGCGCTCATGACCAGTTTGGTGCGAGCCTCGTAGAGGGCGTCGATCAAGGTTACGAAGCGTTTGGCTTCGTTACGCTTGTCGGGGCTGAGCCGCGGGGTGTTGTCCACAAGCACCGTATGGAAGCGTGCCGCGATGGCCAGGAAGTCGGCGGGTCCAAGGGGTTGGGCGCATAACTCCTTGAAGGTGAACCGTGCAACGCCCGCGGCTTCGCGCGCGACTTTCAGGGCCCGGCCATTCACTTCGATCTGGCAGGATTGCGGTGCGGCTCCCTGGGTCAGGCGCTCCCAGGCATCATCCATCGCCAGTTGCGCCTCGGCGTCCAGCGGGCAGTAATAGACCGGCGCGGCCTCGAGCTGGCGTAGCCGATGGTCGGTGTCGCCGCCCATCTCACAGACGTCGAGACTGTCCTTGAGGAAGTCGATGAAAGGCAGAAAGAGCTGGCGGTTGATGCCGTCCTTGTAGAGCGCGTCAGGGTGTCGATTCGATGTCGAAACGACCACGATGCCTTCGGAAAACATGGCTTCGAACAAGCGACCCAGGATCATCGCATCGGCGATATCGGTGACCTGGAACTCATCGAAGCACAGCAGTTTTGCGTTCCGGACCAACGCCCGGGCCACCGGCGGAATCGGGTCGTCACCGGCGGATTTCACGTATTCGGGGCGACGTTTGCGCTGGCCGGGTTTCAGCCCACGCCACTCGCCGATCCGGGCGTGCACATCCTGCATGAATTCGTGGAAGTGAACGCGGCGCTTTTTCGCAACGGGTGCCTCCTTGAAGAACAAATCCATCAACATGGATTTGCCCCGGCCCACCCCACCCCAGAGATAGAGGCCCTTGGGCGCAGGTTTCGCGCGACCAAAAAACGGTTTGTGGCCGGATTTCCATTCGACCAGCTGAACGGTCAACATGGTCAGAATCTCGGCCGCGTGTTCTTGTGCCGCGTCGGGGGACAGCTCCCCGGCGGCCACGCGCGCTTTCCACATGTCAATTGGCGTAGGCATGTCAGGCCTCTTGCCGCTGTCCGCTGTAAACGTCAATCGGTCTTGGTAACATCAGCCCGGCCAGTGGCGCACGATGGCGAATATGATCAATGCCAGCGCCAGGGTGCAGATCCCGGCAAGCAAGGCGGGGCGGCGGACTTCACGCATGGATTTTCTCCAGGGCGGACCGCATGGCATCCGGAAGCACCACAGGGCGCCGGGTTTCACGATCAACATAGACATGGACAAACCGACCCTGGGCGGCGGGGGCGTTCTCGCCTTTCGCAAAGAGGCCAAGTTCGTACTGCACAGACGAAGAGCCGATGCGCGCCACGCGCAGCCCGGTTTCGATCGTCTGGGGATAGGCAAGCGGGGCGAAATAGTTGCAGCCGGTCTCCACGACCAGGCCGATCACCGCACCGGCATGGATATCCAGCCCGGCATCATCAATCAGGAAGCAATTCACGGCGGTGTCGAAAAACCCGTAATAAGCCGCATTGTTCACATGGCCATAGATGTCATTGTCGGCCCAGCGGGTCGGCTGAGAGAGCCAGTGGCGGTAGTCCTCGCGCAAGCGTTTTTCGATCACAGCACGGCCTCGTAACAAGCCTGGGCGGCTTCCAGCGTCATCTCGCGAGGATTGTTCACCAACAGGCGTTTCACTTCCATCGCTTCCTGTGCCAGTCGCGGCAGGTCGTTATGGCTGATGCCCAGCTGGGACAACCGGGTCTCGATGCCAACTTCGTCAGCGATGCGCTCCATCTCGGTGACCAGCCCGTCGGTCGAGGCATGCAAGCCGAGATGTTCGGCGAGTTCCGCGTAGAGAGGTTCGGCGGCCTGAGCGTTGTACCGCAGCACCGGCGGCAGCATCAGTGAATTGGATAGTCCGTGCGGGATGTGAAACACCCCGCCCAGAGGATAGGCGAGCGCGTGCACGGCCCCGACGGGCGCATTGGCAAAGGCCTGGCCGGCCAGCAGGGCGCCCGTCAGCATGTCTTCACGTGCTTCGATATCGTCCCCATTCGAACAGGCTCGTTCGATGGCACCGTGAAGTTTCTTCAATCCGGCCAGCGCCAGGCTGTCAGAGACGGCGTTCTTTTCGATTTTGGAGGTGAAGCCCTCGATGGCGTGTACCATGGCATCGATGCCCGTCGCTGCTGTGACCGCTCGCGGTAAACCCAGGGTCAGCTCGGCATCGAGGACAGCAATGTCGGCATAGAGTGGCGGGGCGTTGACGCCCATCTTGGTGCTTTCACCAATCGTGATGACGGAAATCGGAGTGACTTCGGAACCGGTACCCGCCGTTGTCGGGATCAACACCAGCGGCAGGCGCGGGCCGGTGGCATTGTTGACGCCGTACATGTCTTCCAGAGTCTGTGTCGAGCCGAGCAATAGAGCGATCAGTTTCGCCGTGTCCATCGAGCTTCCACCGCCAAGCCCGATGACTATTTCAGCACCAAAGTCGCGGGCCTTGTCCTCGGCCATTAGGACCACATCGCGGGGCGGATCAGCAACCACCTGATCGAAGATGAGGACCTCAAGCCCGGCAGCTTGCAGGCTGGTGACAGCGGCATCTGTGAGGCCGTGGCCGCGAACACCGCTATCGGTCACCAGGAAGATACGTTTCGCCGAACCGATCAGCGGCGCGCAAATGCGCGCCAGATGGCGCGAAGCACCGCGGCCAATATGGATGTGCGGAACGGTCCGGAAGTCGTACGCGGGCATGAATAGTCTCCTCCTGGACAGGGTGACCAAAGCCGCAAACTACTGCAAGCGCCTTGAACCGGAGTTTCTTCCGTATATTGTACGCCATGCAGTCGTTCGCGCGGGGATTGCATGCCGATCAGTGTCAGATTTCTGCCCGAGAAACGCATCGTTTTGCAGGTTGGCAGTGGTGATATCCGACCTGCAGATATCGACCAGGCTATTGATGACACGCGTGACGCTGTCTTCGCGAACAATCCGCGCGGCGTCGTAATCGATACACGCGCCGACACGGTCAACATCCCCATGGAAGCCTGGATTGATCTGATTGCCGACTATTTCGAAAAGATCGGCACCCATGTTCCAACAGCCTATGTCATCGATGGTGGCGTGACACCCGACCAGTCCATGTTGCTGGAGCTGACGGGCTTCAACAATGGCACGCCGGTCCGTGTTTTTGCGACACTGGAGGAGGCCGTGGACTGGGTCGCAAAGGTCGCCCGAAGCCGATGATTGCGATGCTGGAGTATGATGCCGAGACCGGCATCCTCCTGGTGTACCAGACCGGACAGCGCACCGAAGCGGATGCGGGCAGCCAGGAAGGCATGCTGGCAGACGAGGTCGCGAAAACTGATCCTTCCGGATTTCTCTACGTCATGGATCATGCCCGCTGGGATGTCTCCCACGAGACCTGGCTGCGTTCGCTGAAAACCGCGGCGACCATGATCGGGACGCGCCCCGCAGCCCTGGTCATGCCCAGTGACTTTCCCGACGAGCAGGTGGCCCTGTTGTTCGGAACGGTTTCAGCATTTGGTTTGCGCCTTGAGACCTTCCGCGATGAGGAAGAGGCGCGCGACTGGCTGAGCGCGGAAATCGCCAGCTCGCGAAAGAAGTGCAGCTAGCCCGGAATGCCTTCTGTGGTAGGTGAATCGAATTTTCAAATACTGGCAAGGCCTGCCGCTGCCCTGTAGGTCTCCGCTGTCCCGATGGGACAAAAAACAAGACGAATAGTGTTTGGTGGTGCGTATGGCTGTGAAGGTAGAGCTTCTCGAAGAGGGGCCGTTTGTCTCGATGACAAGCTGGGGCGTGCTCAGCCGTCAGGAGGCCGGTTGGGCTCATGAGACTGTACGGGAGCTCGTTGCGGGGGGCGATGCCACAGCTGTGCTTGTGGATGCGCGGGTCACCGAAGTGACCAGCACGCCGTCCTATTCGGCCGAGATCGTCGAGAATTTTGTGTTTGCGCTCGAGCGCAAGCTGCCGATCGCCTTCTTGCCACCGAACGCCTGGACCGAGGCGCATTACGAGACAGTGTGGAAACAGATGCCGGAACTCAATGTCGAGGTCGCGGTGTTTGATGAAGTGGCGGCTGCACTGGACTGGCTTCAAACTGCCGCAACTGCCCGCCGTGCAGAAGCCAAGAAAAAAGCCGCCCTCTAGGGGCGGCTTTCTTGTTACTGCATCGTCGGAATGACGAAGGCCTGGTCCCCAATCTCGCCGGATGGCCAGCGCTGGGTCACCGTCTTGATCTTGGTGAAAAAGCGGATGCCATCCGTACCGTACTGGTTGGTGTCGGTGAAGGCGGAGCGCTTCCAGCCACCAAAGGAGTGGTAGGCCACAGGAACCGGGATCGGCACATTGATGCCGACCATGCCGACATTGACCTTGGAAGCGAACTCGCGCGCGGCCAGGCCGTTGCGCGTGAAGATGGCGACGCCATTGCCATACTGGTGCTGGCTTGGCAGAGCGGCGGCCTCTTCCAGATCGGCAGCGCGAACCACTTGTAGAACCGGGCCGAAGATCTCTTCCTGGTAGGAGGTCATCTCGGGGGTGACATGGTCGAACAGGGTCGGACCGATGAAGAAGCCCTTTTCGTGTCCCTGTAGCGAGAAGCCGCGCCCGTCGAGCAGCATGTCCGCGCCTTCCTCGACACCCTTGCTGATCCAGTTTTCGATGCTGGCCTTGTGAGCCGCGCTGACAACCGGACCGTAATGTGCGTCCGGGTCAGTAGAGACGCCGACGTTCAGCTTCTGGGCTTCTTCCTTCATGCGGGCGACGAACTCATCCGCCGTATCCTTGCCAACCGGAACCGCGACCGGCAGCGCCATGCAGCGTTCGCCGGCAGACCCGTAAGCCGCGCCGAGGAAGTCCTTGACCACCTGGTCCATGTCCGCGTCCGGCATGATGATGCCGTGGTTCTTGGCGCCGCCCATGGCTTGGAAGCGCTTGCCATTGGCAGCACAGGTTGCAGCTATGTACTGGGCGATGTTGGAGGAGCCGACGAAGCTGACAGCCTTGATGTCGTCATGGTGCAGGAGGGCGTCGACGGCTTCCTTGTCGCCGTGGACGATCTGCAGCACGCCCTCCGGCAGGCCCGCTTCCATCCACAGCTCGGCGAGACGGACGGGAACGGACGGGTCCTTCTCCGACGGCTTGAGCACGAGGGCGTTGCCGGTGGACAGCGCCATGCCCATGAACCACATCGGGATCATGGCCGGGAAGTTGAACGGCGAGATGCCAGCGACCACGCCCAGCGGCTGGCGCATGGAATAGACGTCAATACCGGTGCCGGCGCTCTCGGTGTATTCGCCCTTTAGCAGGTGCGGCACGCCCATGGCGAATTCGACAACCTCGAGACCGCGGATCAGGTCGCCCTTGGCGTCGGCGATGACCTTGCCGTGCTCGGAGGAGAGGAGTTCAGCCAGGCTGTCCATCTCGGCTTCGACGAGCATCTTGTATTTCATCAGGACGCGGGCGCGGCGCTGCGGGTTCATGGCCGCCCAGACCGCCTGGCCCTTCTTGGCACCTTCCACGGCATTGGCAACCTCGTCGGTCGTCGCGAGCTGGACGCGGGCCTGCACCTCGCCAGTGCTGGGATTGAAGACATCGCCATAACGACCGGAATTGCCGGTATGGGATTTGCCGTTCACGAAGTGATGAATCTCGCGGCTCATGCGCGTCTCTCCCCTGATAGTTCTAATACGTGCCCAGAACGGGCAAGATCTTTGCGGCTCCCTTAATACGGCTGGAAGCCTGTGTCGAGCAGAGGCAGCCGCACTTCCCGATCTTGTCATCGACTGAAAACCGGTAATCGTTGCACCAGAACAACGCCTGGTGAAAAGAAGTATTGCGGATGGTTAATTCGACTTGACGAACGTGCCATATCGACAAGTCTATAGAATATGAGTATGCGGCAACCGACGGTCGCGCTACCGGGAGCTGCCTGTCCGGTCGCGAGGGTTAGTGCTCGATGTTCCGTCCTGCCGCGGACCATGAAAAACATAAGGGGGATAGCCTTGTCCAAAAAGAGCTTCGGGAGCACGTTCAAGCGCGCTCTAAATATCACTGCATCTGCAACAATCCTGGCGATGGCCGCCAGTACCGCGCACGCCCTGCCGGGTCGTGATGATGTTGGTGTCGACGGAATGGTCGATACGGAAAACAGATGGTCCGGCGTCGGCATGATGTATGCGGGCGGATTTGTCTGTACCGGTCAGCTGGTCAACGCACGGACGGTCATTTTTGCTGCGCACTGTGCGGATAACGCACCGAATGCCCAGTTCGGCACGTTCGGGTCCATTCCGATGGCGTTCAGCTTCGGCGTGGATGCCCTGCCGGGTTTCCAGAACTGGTTCGCCAACAGCTTCCAGTCCAACCCGGACATGCATGTCTATAACGTCCTCCAGTATCAAACTGTTCTGGACACCGGATTTTCTTTCCCGGGTGCCGACGTAGCTATGGCGACGCTGGACACGCCGGCGATCGGCTTGCCGACCTATGGTATGCTCTTCTCCGCGATCAGCGAAGCGCGTCACGTCGACATGGTCGGTTACGGCGGCAATGGTACGGGCAGCACTGTCCCGGTCGGTGGTATCGACTGGAAACGTCGCGCCGGTGAGAACATGGTCGACGCGCTGATTTCCCAAGATGATTTCCTCACCGCGACGTTCGGTATTGCACCGGGCAGCTGGTCCAGCATCGTCGGACCGTCTGGCTCGCAGATGATGTATCATACCGATTTCGATCGCCCGGATCGCAATGCGAATGATTGTACGCGCGGCACGGTTTACCTGGGCCCGAATGACATCACCTGTGCAACGCCGCCCTTCGCTGGTGTCACCACCTTCGATTTCACTTCCGCGATCGCGATCGGTGATCATATGGACTGGTTCCCGGGTGATGCGACCGCTCGTGAGGCCGGTACGGCAGGCGGCGATTCCGGTAGTGCGCTCTTCTCGAACTTCAACGGCCAGGACCTGATCCTGGGCGTTCTGTCCGGCGGTTGGACCTTCACCAGCCCGAATGGCGGTTATGGCGACATCAGCTATTATAATCCGCTCTTCCTCTACCAGAACTGGATTGTCGCGCAGAACCCGAACGTCTACGCGTCCGCGGCTGAGGGCGACGGTGTCTGGTCTGACACATCGCGTTGGCAACAGACTCTGGATCCGAACTATTTCGTGCTCGATGAGAACGGTAATGCGGTCAACGGCCTGTCCACGACGGCTCCGACCAGCGCCATCGAGGCGATGACCGCAACGGATGGTGCTTTTGGCACGATTTTCGACACGGAAGTGAATGCACACCGCAATCCTCCGGCGCCGCAGGCTCCGAACGCCGAGCAACTCGCTGCCCTTGCAGCTGGGTTGGGCATCAATTTCCGCGGCGTAGCGGATCTGCCGGGTCTGACTGGCAAGGGTTCCGGCGTACAGGTCCAGGACAATAACGTGCCTGTATCCACGGCACCGGGTGACAAAGCGTCTGAAGTCCAGGTGCAGGATGTTAATCTGGCCGCCAATTTCGGTGGTGTTGTTGCGACCCAGGACGGTCTGACCGGTGTCGCCTCGAACCTCGCGCCGGGTACTTGGGTTCCGAACAACCATTTCGGCACCTACGGCACCTTCAATGATCCGAGCTCCAGCGTCGCACGTTTCTTCAACGTGAATCTGTCGAATGCAGGTACGACGACGCTCGATATGAATGTCGAAGTCGACACAATGACCGTGTCGCATGCGAATGCACGCTTTGACATCGGCGCCGATTGGACCTTCAACACGCTGATCTCGTTCAACCAGTCTGCTGGTATTGTGGATCTGCGCGGTCGCGTGAATGCGCGCGAATACATGCTGACCGGTGGTCTTCTGACCGGTACCGGCACGCTCAACACCATGACGCTCTGGAATATTGGTGGCGCTGTCATGCCGGGTACCGCGTCGTCCACGGGCACGCTTGATGTCTGGGGTGACTACGTTCAGTCCAGCGCAGGCATGCTTGTGATCAATGTTGACGGCACCGATTCCTCGACCCTGAACGTCACGGGTGATGTATCGCTTGATGGTGGTCTGGTCTTCAATCCGCTGGGTGGTTATCTGCCGCGCTACGGTGACACATTCACCTTCCTGACGGCGGATTCCATCATCGGCAACTTCGCAAGCGTCACTGATCTGCCGGGTGTTCTGCGTCCGGTGGTGAACCTCACAGCCGGTCAGGCCGACCTTGAACTCACTGCTGATAGCTTCGGCACGCAGGTGACCTATACCAACGCCTTCCAGTCGAGCCTCGGTGGTGCGTTGGATGCGGCTCGTGACACGGACTATGATGCCCTGTCTGCCATCTATGGCCGTCTGGACTTGCTGTCCGGTGACTCGCTCGGGGCAGCTCTGAACTCACTGTCTCCGTTTGAATCCGTGATGTTTGATCGCTCCGCCCGCGTGCATTCTGACACGCTCAGCGAAGCCCTGATGGGCCAGATCCGCAGCAGCGGCGGTTCCACGGCGATGGATCTTGCTGTCGCCATGCAATCTGCCGAGATGCAGCGTGACGGGTCGACCAACCCGCTGCAGCAGGCTGGTGCCAAGATGATCTTCCGCCACAACCATGGTGGTGATCACGAGGCGACCCGTCCGGGCCTGCGTGCCTTCGCAGAAGTAGGTGTTATCGGCGCTGATGTGGATCTCATCCAAGGTGCCGGCACTGCAGAGCTGGACGGCGAGTTCTCGCTGTTCGGTCTGGAAGCCAACTTCGATTCCGGCTGGTCGGTCGGTGCGGCGTTCGGTTTCGCCAGCTCTGAAATGGACAACCCGGCTAACCTGCCGTCGCTGACGAGCAAGACCACGACGACGCAGTACAGCCTCTTTGGTGGTTACCAGGGCGATCGTATGGGCGTGTCCGCTTTCTACAGCTTCGGTGACAATGAAATCGATGCGGATCGTGCGGTTCTCATTGGTTCCGCGGCATCTGCTGTTCCAGCGGACATGGACGGCGAGGCGACCACATTCGGTCTCGTCGCTGATTTCCGCCTGACCGGTGAAGACGCGGCGATCCAGGTTGTTCCGACTGCCAGCTATGTCTCGACTTCGTTCGACTATAGCGTGCAGGCGGTTCAATCCACGCCAGCATTGATCATTGACGGTCGTTCCGTCGACAGCTCTATCGCTCGTATCGGTTTCAATCTCAGCACCCAGCGCACCTTCGCTGGCTTCACGCCGGTTGCCTATATCGGTGCGGCGACGGATTACGGTGACGAGATCGAGTCCTACTCTGCGTCCTTCCAGGGCGCGCCGGGCGTAAGCTTTGGTGCTGTGGAGCGCATCGATGTGAACTCGGCCTGGCACGAGTTCTCCGTCGGGGTCGAGCGTGAGTTCGAAAACGGACTGACCTTCAGCTTTGGCGCCTTTATTGAGGACCGCCGTAAGATGATTGACCACAGCGGTGCATCCATCGGCATCAGCATGCCGTTCTAATCACGATGCATGAGTCTTAAGGGAACACCCGGCCAATCGGCCGGGTGTTTCTTTTTGCGCGACGGACTGTTGTGTTTCCTGCGTAGAACTGCGGGGCACAGATCCGGAGACAAGCGTGTTTAGATCCATTTCAGTCATCGCCAGTGTCACTCTGCTGGCCGCCTGTTCAACCTCGGGGCCTGAAGGACGACGCGGTGAACGTCGGGCAGAAGCGCCCGGGCAAGCCGGAGCGGGCCCGGTTTCGGGATTTACACTGGCGTCACGCCTGGTCGACCGTGAACGATACGACGCCGCCCTGCCGATCCTGCGCTGCGTCGCTGGACAAGGTCACGGGTATGAGATCGCACAATACCTGGCCGGAAACAGCCTTATACGTCTGGCGGATGCCGAGACCACGCCCGACATCATGCGACCGGAACATCTGACCGAGGGTTTCGAGCGCCTCGAGATTGCGGCCAGTGCCGGCTGGGGCGCTGCCCAGGCTGAGCTGGCGCGCGCCTACTGGGATGTCGGATCACCGCAAGCGATCGAGCGCGGGGTCTATTGGGCCAGCGTCTATACACGAAACTCGCGGGATCGGGCCTATGGCATCAACCGCATTCCCGACACGTTGGAGGCCAACCTGCTTGCTGCTGTCAGCGTGTCTGAACGGGCAGGGATTCTTGAGGAGGCGGCGATATTTGTCGTCGAGCCCATGCAGGCGGAAGCCCTGACACCGGAATGCGCTCAACTGGTACAGGACCGCAGGGTTGGTGCTGGAACGCGCCAGCGCGGACAGGGACGTGGCGGTCGGGGTGATCGCGGGCGAGGTGGTCCAGGTGGCCGCGGTGGTCCGGGGATCGGAACCGATATCGACTAGCGCGTCAGCGGTTTGGCTACGAGCCAGGCCGCGATCGCACCGAGAATCTGCATGACGATGAAGAGCGGGGCGTGGCCGGGATCTATGCCGGCAAACGTGTCCGTGAAGCTGCGGGCAATGGTGACGGCTGGATTCGCGAAGCTTGTTGAAGAAGTGAACCAGTAGGCGCCGGTAATGTATAGGCCGACGATCCATGGCACGGCGCGGGCATTGTGCCTGACACCGAGGAGAATGAAGAAAACCAGACCAAAAGTAGCGAGGAATTCCGATCCGTATTGCGCCAGGCCGGTGCGTGAAGTTGTCGAGAACTGGAGCAGGCTGTGTTCGAACATGAAATGCGTGACGAGCACTGCCAGCAGACCGGCGCCAATCTGGGAGGCGATGTAAACCGCCATTTCGCTCGACTTCAATTCTCCGCGCAGCAGCATCACCAGCGAGACGGCCGGGTTGAAATGGGCGCCGGAGACCGGACCCAATGTGGTGATCAGCACGACCAGCGCTGCACCTGTTGCCAGGGCATTGGCCAGCAGGGCCAGGGCAATGTCATTGGTCAAACTCTCTGCCATAATGCCGCTGCCGATGACGGCGACGAGCAGGAAGAAAGTTCCGATGGCTTCGGCCAGTGCGCGTGCGATCATGTGTCTGCGTCCCTCAGAGACGACCGATTGCCTGGAGCTCGGCCTTCAGGCCTTCGCGGGCCGGATCGAGGTTGTCGATGGCCAGGAAGGCTTTAATGCGCTGTTTAAGCTGATCGTAGGCGATTTCAAAAGCCCGGCGCTGCTCTGGACCCGCGTCCTCGACCGCAGCGGGGTCCGGAATGCCCCAGTGCACGGTCATTGGATGACCCGGCCAGACCGGGCAGGCCTCTGCCGCTGCGCTGTCACAAACGGTGAAGACGAAGTCCAGCTGGCCGCCAAAACTGGCATCGTCAAACTCGTCCCAGCTTTTCGAGCGGAAACCGCCGATATCGAAACCACGCGCCCGCAGCAGCTCCAGCGCCGCCGGATGTACTTCGCCTTTCGGCTGCGAGCCCGCCGACAGGGCTATGATGCGATCCCCGGCAAGGCCCTGCAGAAGCGCTTCGGCGAGAATGGATCGAGCTGAATTGCCGGTGCAGAGAATAAGTACCGACACAGGGCGCGAGGTCATGAAGCTTCCTGGAGAACGGTTGCGTTGTTTTCAACGAGACCCGCTAGCAGATCCGGCTGATCACCGCAGCAATCCTTGAGCAGGAATGTCAGGAATTGCCGGGTGCCGTCATGATCCAGGGAGTACAGCATGAAGCGAGAGCGCCGCTGGGAGCGGATCAGGCCGGCGCGTTCCAGCGCCTGGAGATGACCCGTCATCGTCGATGGCGGGATGTCGAAACCGCTGGCGAGTTCGCCTGCGGACACGGTATCGGGCGCGCGCTGGCACAGCGTCCGGAACAGGGCCAGACGAACAGGGTGCGAAAGCGCCGAGAAACCGGAAATACTCAAACGGTCAGTCATGTCTGCCTGTTAAGGCGTAAGCATGACCGTTAGATCGAAATTACGTGAAAGTTTTGCGACATCGCGACGGGTGACTAGCGCGTCCGGTCTAGCGGTGCTGAGCGATCCTTGAACAAGGTCCGCATGACGCCGGACATCAGCCCTGCCGGTTTCTCCGTGGCCGCAGGCGTGTCCGTCGTGACAGGCTTGAGCGTGTCCGGCTGCGTCCGCGGTTTGCGGATGCGACGGAATACGGCGACTTCGCCACCGATCATGTCCTCGAAGGCCCAGTTGGGGTCGATGAACAGGGTGTCGCACAGGCGCGCCGCAGGTGCCTGGGAGGCGGCGCTCACCAACAGCACTCCGCCAATCTTGAGACGAGCACTGGCCGTGGCCCAGTGTTCTGCCATCGTGGAGAAGCCCAGTTTATCGCCGAGGATCAGCAGATCGAGCGGAGTTGTGTCACCGCCCACCGTTGTGTCCAGAATAGCCTTGCGGCGCTCGCACTCTGCGCCGATCCAGCTCTCCCCCAGCTGCAAGGCTCGGCTGGTCTCGTCCATGAGAAGGCCGACATAGTCTGCAACGAGATCGTCGCGGGCGTTTTCGCGCTGGGTTGGGAGTTTTCTT
The DNA here is from genome assembly GCF_047123815.1 of Maricaulis sp. MIT060901. Lineage (NCBI taxonomy): Bacteria > Pseudomonadati > Pseudomonadota > Alphaproteobacteria > Maricaulales > Maricaulaceae > Maricaulis > Maricaulis sp. MIT060901. The sequence continues at coordinate 1,479,324 of NZ_CP138920.1, read as the reverse complement.
AAGCTTCCGGCAGGCAGGGTGTCTGTCTTGGTCATGGCTCGTCCCGATGGTGAACACTCGGTTAATCCTGCCCTGGTCAACGCAAATGCCGGGCCAGTTTGTAAACACCGTGTTAACCTTTGTGGCCCGATCGCCAGTTCGGACTTGCACGAAACAGGCGCTGGGAGTTTGTTCAACGCATGGAAAACACTGATTCCGTCTACATTTCCGAGCAGCATGTCGTTGACGCGCTGATCGAGGACCGGGCACCGAAACTGATCCACACGCCTCTGTGGCCGATGATCAAGGCGGTGGGATATCCCATGCTTGGCTACAGGCGTGCGGTGTGGATGGCGGACCAAATTGCCGGGCTGACCGGCACGCAATGCCTGGAATGGATGTCCCAATTCCTCGCGCTGGACACGGATGTGACGGGGCTCGAGCACATTCCCAAGGAGGGGGCATGTGTGATCGTCGCCAATCACCCCGGCGGGATTGCAGATGGGTTGGCACTCTGGGACGCGATCAGGGCCCGGCGACCGGATGCTGTCTATTTCGCCAATCGCGATGCCCTCAAGGTCTGTCACGGGCTGGAAGAGCGCATCATTCCGGTCGAATGGCGTGACAATGAACGAAACCGCTCCCAGTCACGCGAATTGCTCAAGCGTTCATTCGCCGAGTTCAAGGCGGGCAAGTGCGTGGTGATCTTTCCGTCGGGACGCATGTCCGAGTGGAACTGGAAAGAGCGGCGGCTCAAGGACAAGGTCTGGCACCCGACGGCCGTCAGCATGGCGCGCAAGTTCAAGGCCCCGATTATCCCTCTCGCCGTTCGCCAGCGCATGCCCCTCCTCTATTACCTGCTTGCCCAGATAAACGAGGAGCTAAAGGACATGACCATCTTCCACGGTCTGATGGGCAAGAAGGGCGCGAAGTATCGACTGGACTTTGCAAAGCCTGTCGATGTCGCGGAGCACGGCGGGACTGACGCCGAACTGACACTCATGCTCCGCGATATTTGTGAACGTATCGCCTGGGAATAAAGGGCACACAGCAAAAACCCCGCAGCGGACACTGCGGGGTTTTCTGGTTCTGCTGAGTCAGCAGGCCTAGCTTTCCCGCTCGACCATCATCTGCTTGATCTCGCCGATCGCCTCTGCCGGGTTGAGACCCTTCGGGCAGACCTGGGCGCAGTTCATGATGGTGTGGCAGCGATAGAGCTTGAACGGGTCGTTGAGATCGTCCAGGCGCTCGCCGGTGGCTTCATCGCGGCTGTCCGCCAGCCAGCGATAGGCCTGCAACAGGGCTGCCGGGCCCATGTATTTGTCGCCATTCCACCAATAGGACGGGCAGGAGGTCGAGCACGAGGCGCACATGATGCACTCGTAAAGACCGTCCAGCTTTTCACGATCCTCGGGGGATTGTTGCCACTCCTTCTCCGGTGCCGGCGTATCGGTCTTCAGATACGGCTTCACCGCCGCGTGCTGGGCGTAGAATTGTGTCAGATCCGGCACCAGGTCGCGAACCACCGGTTGGTGCGGCAGCGGCGAGACGGTGATCGTGCCGTTATACTCCTCGATGCCGGAGGTGCAGGCGATGGTGTTGCGGCCGCCGATATTCATCGAACAGGAGCCACACACGCCCTCACGACAGGAGCGGCGGAAGGCCAGGGTCGAATCGACATTGTTCTTGATCCACAACAGGGCATCGAGAACCATCGGGCCGCAATCATCCATGTCCACCTTGTAGGTGTCCCAGGACGGGCCCTGTTCGCTTTCCGGGTCGTATCGATAAACCCGGAAAGTGCGGGTGTTCTTGGCACCGTCCGGCTTGGGCCAGGACTTGCCCTTCTTGGGCTGGGAGCCTTTGGGAAGTGTGAGCTGAACCATGGTGATCTTCCCCTAGTAAACCCGAGCCTTGGGCTCGATATAGGCAATGTCGTTGGACATCGTGTAGGTGTGGACCGGGCGGTAGTCGATGGTGACCTTGCCGTTTTCGTCACACCAGGCGAGCGTGTGTTTCATCCACTCATCATCATTGCGATCCGGGAAGTCTTCGCGGGCGTGTGCGCCGCGGCTTTCTTCACGGTTGGCCGCACCGTTGACGGTGACGGCTGCCTGGCTGATCAGATTGTCCAGCTCGAGCGTTTCCATCAGATCCGTGTTCCAGACCATGCTGCGGTCATTGATGCCAATGTCCGGCATGCCGGAATAGACGTTCTTCATTGCCTCGACGCCCTCATCGAGGACCTCGCCGGTACGGAAGACGGCACAATTGGTCTGCATCGAACGCTGCATTTCCAGGCGGATCTTCGCCGTCGGAGTCGAGCCCTTGGCGTTACGGAAGCGGTCGAGGCGATCCAGCGTGTTCTGGCCTTCAGAAGCCTTGAATTCCGGCTGGGTCGCGCCCGGTGTCACGGTCTCACCGACCCGCAGGCCTGCCGCACGACCGAAGACCACAAGGTCGATCAGCGAGTTGGAGCCCAGGCGGTTGGCACCATGGACAGAGACACAGGCCGCTTCACCGACAGCCATCAGGCCCGGCACGACCGCATCCGGGTCATCGCCCTTCTTGGTCAGCACCTCGCCGTGATAATTGGTCGGGATGCCGCCCATATTATAGTGAACCGTCGGCAGGACCGGGATCGGTGCCTTGGTCACATCAACGCCGGCAAAGACCTTGGCGCTTTCCGAGATGCCCGGCAGGCGCTCGGCCAGGATAGCCGGGTCGAGGTGATCCAGGTGCAGGTGGATGTGATCGCCATTGGCGCCCACACCGCGACCTTCGCGGATCTCGACGGTCATCGAGCGTGAGACGACATCGCGGGAGGCGAGATCTTTCGCGGATGGGGCATAACGCTCCATGAAGCGTTCGCCATTGGAATTGGTCAGATAGCCGCCTTCACCGCGGGCCCCCTCGGTGATGAGGACGCCGGCGCCGTAAATGCCGGTCGGGTGGAATTGCACGAACTCCATGTCCTGCAGCGGCAGGCCAGCGCGAAGGACCATGGCATTGCCATCACCGGTACAGGTGTGCGCCGAAGTCGCGGAGAAATAGGCACGGCCGTAACCACCGGTCGCCAGGATCACTTTCTGGGCGCGGAAACGGTGCAGCGTTCCATCGTCCAGCTTCCAGGCGGTGATACCGCGGCAGACACCGTCATCGTCCATGATCAGGTCGAGGGCGAAATACTCGATGAAGAATTCCGTCTCATTGCGCACGGACTGGCCGTAAAGCGTGTGCAGGATGGCGTGACCGGTCCGGTCTGCCGCTGCACAGGTCCGCTGGACCGGGCCTTCGCCGAAATTGCGCGTCATGCCGCCAAAGGCACGCTGATAGATCTTGCCGTCCTCGGTGCGCGAGAAGGGCACACCCCAGTGCTCCAGCTCGTAGACCGCGTCCGGCGCGTTACGGCAGAGATATTCGATGGAGTCCTGGTCACCCAGCCAGTCCGAACCCTTTACGGTGTCGTACATGTGCCAGCGCCAGTCATCCTCACCCATATTGCCGAGCGAGGCGGAAATGCCGCCCTGGGCTGCGACCGTGTGGGAGCGGGTCGGGAAAACCTTGGTGATACAGGCGGTCTTCAGACCGGCCTGGGAAGCACCGAGAGCGGCGCGCAGGCCGGAGCCGCCAGCGCCAACGACCACGACGTCATAGGTGTGATCAATCCAGTTGTATTCGGCCATGTGTGTTGTCCGTTACAGCGCAATCTTGACGAGGCAGAAAACCGTGGCGAGCCACAGTCCCGCTGTCAGCAGCGTATTGCCGATCAGCAGGGTGAATTTCATGCCAGCTTTATGGATGTAGTCCTCGATCACCACCTGCATACCCATACGCATGTGGTAGAAGGCCGCAGTCAACGTCAGCAGGGTGACAATGGCGCCGGCGGGCGAGGCCAGGAATTCCCGGGTCGCAGCCGGGTCCGGCGCGCCGGACATGGCCAGCATCCATACGAAGACCGGCGCCAGCAGGAACATGGCGACAGAGGAAACGCGGTGGGCGATCCAGTGTCCGGCGCCGTGGCCGGAGGCGCCGAGGCCGCGCACTTTCGAAGTCGGGGTGCGATAATCAGACATCATCAATTCCCCAGGTTGAGCCACAGCAGCGCGGTCGGGATGACCGCGCCGAGCAAGATCATGACAGAGCGGCGGTTCGACCCTTTAGGATCAAAACCCTTGCCGATATCCCATAATAGGTGACGCAGGCCATTGAGCCAGTGATAGCTGACCGAATAGGTCAGGGCGATCAGGCCAAAGCGCGTCACCCAGGCCATCCAGCCCTCGAACAGGAACGCGACAGCGCCCTCGGCGCCGAGCGCCAGCAGGATGAACCAGATGGCAATCGCGACAGCACCAACATAATTGGCGATACCGGTTGCGCGGTGGAGGATGGACGACGCCATGGTCGCATGCCAGCGCCAGACCTGCAGGTGTGGCGACATCGGTCTCGGATCGGACCAGTCGGAAGACATGTGGCAGCCTTTCTTCAGTGTTCCGCTTACGTAACCGCAAAGCCCCGTTGCGGTTTAAGAGGGGTCTGAGGCGCACAATAGGCCGCTTTATGTCAGGGTCAACGCAAGCGCAGCAAGCCGCTGACAACATACCGACAGAATTAGGAAAACGCTAATTTTGTTGCGAATGGGTCGCAGCGGCGGGCGGTTTTGGCTGACGCGCAAATCAGGCCTAAGCTCCGGCAGGCTAGAAAGGGGTGACCATGTCTGAATCCAAGCGACACGGCGTCGTTACCGGCGCTGTCAGCGGTATTGGTCGAGCGACTACCGCCCGGCTGGTGCGCGAAGGCTGGCATGTCTTTGCAACCGTGCTGGACCAGGCGGAGGCGGATGATGTCAGCGATGCCTTTGGCGACAGCGTGACGGCGCTGGTCATGGACGTCACCGACGAGGAATCCGTTGCTGACGCGGCCCGCGCCGTACATGACGCCATGGGTGAGCAACGTCTTGCCGGTCTCGTCAACAATGCCGGCATCGCCCTGGGCGGCCCCGCGATGGAATTGCCGATCGAGGAGTTCCAGCGGCAGATGGAGGTCAATGTCATCGGTGTGATGCGGGTGACCCAGGCTTTTGGCGGATTGCTGGGCATGGATCCGGAACGCCAGGGCAAGCCGGGCCGGATCATCATGCTGTCCTCGGTGGCCGGTCAGCTCGGTGCGCCCTTCATGGCCCCTTACGTGGCGTCGAAACACGCCGTTGAGGGCCTCTGCAAATCCCTGCGGATCGAGCTTCAGCACTACGGGATTGATGTCGTGATGGTCGGGCCGGGGCCGGTACGGACACCGATCTGGGAAAAGGCCCAGGAGGTGGACGCCACGCCCTATCACAATTCCCCGCTCTACAAGCCGATGGTCGGATTTCGTGATTATCTTAGCCATATCGGCGCCAATGGGCTGGAGCCGGAAGTGATCGCGGACCGGATTTACAAGGCCCTGACCGAGGCCGCGCCGCGCTTGCGTTATGCGGTTGTTCCTCAGCGCTTCGCCAACTGGACCCTGCCCAAGCTCCTGCCGGAAAAATGGATTGATCGCATGATCGCCAAGCGCACCGGGATTGTCGAAGACTAGAGCGCTATAGCTTTCGCCCGGAAACACACTAGCTTGCCCGCAAAGGGAGAACGCCATGTCCAAACAGCCAAAAACCGCCGTCGTCACCGGAGCTTCGACCGGGATCGGCTATGCCTGCGTTGAAAAACTGACTGGCAAGGGCTGGCAGGTGTTTGCCGCCGTCCGTAAGGATGAGGACGCCAAGCGCCTGACGGACGCCTTTGGTGACAAGGTTACGCCCCTGTTGATGGATGTGACGGATCCGGCGGCGATCGATGCGGCCGCCGTCAAGGTGCGCAAGGCGCTCAACGGACGCACGCTCAACGGTCTGGTCAATAATGCCGGCGTGGCTGTTGCGGGGCCGTTGCTGGAGCTGCCGATCGAGGATTTCGAGCGCCAGATGGCCATTAATGTCACCGGCCAGGTGCGCGTGACCCAGGCCTTCGGGCCGCTCTTGGGGGCGGATCTTTCGCTGGAGGGGCCTCCCGGCCGCATCGTGATGATGTCATCCATGGCCGGAGAGATGGGTGCACCCTTCCTCGCGCCTTATGCCGCCTCGAAACATGCTTTGGAGGGGATCTCGAAATCCCTGCGTCGCGAACTCAATGTGTTCGGGATCCAGGTTGTGGTTATCGGCCCCGGTGCGGTGGCGACGCCGATCTGGGCCAAGTCCGACGAGGTGGATGTCTCGGCCTATGAAAACTCGATCTTCTATGACGCGCTGGTACGCTTGCGCAATTACATGTCCAAGTCCGGTCCTGAAGGCTTCCCGCCATCCAAGATCGCCGACCGCGTCTTTCGCGCCTTCTCCGATGCCAAACCGCGCTTCCGCTATGCCATCGTTCCGCAGCGCTTCATGAACTGGTCGCTGCCGCGCATGCTGCCCGCGCGCAAGGTGGATGAGATCGTGACCAAACGCCTCGGATTACACAGGGTTCGGAAATAGGCCGTGATTTCGTAATGTTCGGACCAATACTCCTGTGGCGTGTGGCTCAGGCTGAGGGAACCGAACAAAAATGTCCTTGATGATGACGAGCAGCGCGGCTGCTCTGGTTATGGCGCTGCAAACGGCGCCGCAAGTTCACTATCAATTGTCGATCGAAGAAGGCGCGGATACGCGCCCGGTGGTGACGGTGGAACTTCGTTTCGATGGCGAAACAGACGGGTCCACGGACCTGTACTTACCCGACAACTGGGGCGGTGAGTCTGAATTGTGGAACGGCATCGAGTCGCTGGTGGTCGAGGGCGCAGATGTTTCGCAGGGCGATGAGGCCCGTGTGCGCGTGCTGACCCACGCGCCCGGTGCCGCGTTGACCGTACGTTATCAGCTTGTGCAGGACTGGCAGGGTGTGCCCAATGCCGAGCAAAGCAATTATCGCCCCATCCTGCAGCCCGGTTTTCTTCACCTGATCGGCAATACGTGGATCGCCGAGCCGGACCTCGGGTCGGACAAGACGGTGACCATGGATCTGCAGGCGCCGGAAGGCTGGACCCTGGCCAGTGACATGGATCATGGCGTTTCGACGATGGATGACATCATGCCCAGCGTCCTGGTCGCCGGGGATTATCAGGTATTCACAACGGAGCTGGACGGGGCTGCCATCCGCACCGGCATTCGCGGCGAAGGCTGGCCGATGAGCGAGCAGGCGTTTGCGGACGAAGTTGCGCGTGTGGTTGCCGCCAGTCATGCCTATTGGAACACGCCTGCGGAACCGTATTTTGTCTCGATCATGCCGGTCGATGCGCCGGAGAACTGGCAGAGCCTGGGCGGAACCAATCTGGGAGACAGTTTCGCCTTCTTCGCCACGCGCAATCTGGATCCGTCCATGCTCACCGAGATCCTGACGCACGAGCACACGCATACCTGGATGCCCTTGCGTCTGGGTGGGCTGATTGATGGTGATGAACAGCCGTCTGAATACTGGCTCTCTGAAGGCTTTACGGAGTTCCTGACCCAACGTGTCGGCGTCAATGGCGGCCTGTGGACCGCGGAGGAGTCCATTGCCTCCTGGAATGGTGCCTTGCAGGAATACTGGACCTCGCCGGTCAACGACCAGCCCAATTCCGCCATCACCACGGGGTTCTGGGCCGAGCGGGACTATCAGCGCCTGCCGTATCTGCGTGGAATGATGTTTGCCGCCCGGGCCGAGGCGCTCATCCGCGAGGCCACGCAGGGGCAGCGCGATCTGGATGATGTTTTCCAGCACATGCTGAATGTCGAAGAGGGCGTCACCGCCCCCAGGCTTTCCTGCCCGCGGTACAGGCGGTTGCGGGTATCGATCTGAGCGCAGAGGTCGAGCGCTATATCAATCAGGGCAATCTGGTGGATATCCCCGCTGACGCGTTTGGCGCTTGTGGCGAGGTTGTGACCCTGGATCAACCGGTCTTTGAATACGGGCTGACATGGGGCGATCCGCTTGAGGATGGTCGCCGTCACCTCGAAGCGGTTGACCCCGGGACCAATGCAGCACGCGCGGGCTTTCTGCCGGGCATGTTCCTGATCGAGCGTGTGGGCGGTGCCTATGGCGATGCCAGCCAGGAAAGCGTCTTCCGGGTCGAGCATGAGGGTGAAATTCGCGAAATCGGCTATCTGCCGACTAATGGCGAGACCTTCCCCCTGCAACAGATCATCGTCGCCGATGATGTGGATTGGCAGGCCTGCACACGCGTTCTGGCCGGCCGGTAATCACATCGCCCTTGCCCTTTGGGTCCGGTTCGCGCAAGTCTGCGGCGAATTGGATCCAATGGAGGGGTGAGATGATCAGCACAAAATTCTGGATGACGGGTAGCGCGGTCATGGCGTTGGCCCTGGCGGCCTGTTCGCCGTCCGCTGACGCGCCGGCCACCAGCGATGTCGCCAGCGACACGGCAGAAACCAGCAGCCCGGCTGCTGAAGCGCCGACTGAAAATGCCAGCGAAGACAGCTTGGCCTTTGTCCAGCTGGTTACGGATTATGAAGCGCACCAGGAAGCCAATTCCAACACCCGTCGTGGCCAGGAGGGCGATCTGGAGGCGTTGGCGTCCTGGGATGATATCTCTGCGGATGCCCAGGCAGCCGATAATGCGGCGGATGTCGCATTCCTGGAGCGCCTCGAGGCGATTGATGCCAGCCAGCTGACCCAGTCCGAAAAGGTCAGTCATGCCGTGCTGGACTATATCCTTCGCTTCTCGGTCGAGCTGTCCCAGTACAATACCAGCCGCATCCCCTTCCTGTCAGACAGCGGTTTCTTCTTCACCCCCTCCTACGCGGCCGCCTCGACGCGCCCGCGCACGATCGAGGAAGGCGAGGCCTGGATCCGCCGGATCGAGGGCATTGACGGCTATTTCGGTCAGAATCTCGACTGGATGACATCAGGCCTGAATGACGGTTTCACCCAGCCGCGGATCATTGCTGAAGGCGCCATCTCCCAGCTTGAAGGCCTGTTGGCCGACGCGGTGCTGGAAGGTGTCCTGATCATGCCGATCGACAATATGTCCCCGGCGCTGGATGCGGATGAACGCGCTCGCCTGCGGGCAGAGGCGCTGGCGGCGATCCGTGATCATGCCATTCCGGCCTATCAACGAGTGCTGGACTTCTTCAATGCACAGTACATGCCGGGGTCGCGCGACAGTATCGGTATTTCCGAAGTGCCGGGCGGCCGCGAATACTACCAGTCGCTGGTGCGCTATCACACGACGCTGGATACCTCTCCGGAGGAGGTGCACCAGCGCGGACTGTCCGAAGTCGCGCGCATCCGCGCCGAGATGGAAGAGGTGATCGCCGAGACGGGGTTTGAGGGCACGTTCGCAGAGTTTCTGGAGTTCCTGCGTACCGACCCGCAATTCTATGCCCAGAGTGAGGAAGAATTGCTGATGCACGCCGCCTGGATTTCCAAGCGCGCGGATGATGCGATGCCGGCCTTTTTCGGGCATTTGCCGCGCCTGCCCTATGGTGTGCGCCCGGTGCCGCCGAGCATGGCGCCGACCTATACGACCGGGCGTTACTGGCCGGGCAATAGCGAGACGGGTGTGGCCGGCGGCTACATGGTCAACACCTATAATCTCTCCCAACGTCCGCTCTATGTGTTGCCGGCGTTGAGTGTGCACGAGGCCGTACCGGGGCATCACCACCAGATCGCGATTGCGCAGGAGCTGGAGGATGTTCCCGACTTCCGACGCAATACCTACATCACTGCTTTCGGCGAGGGTTGGGGGCTCTATACGGAGAACCTGGCCATCGACATGGGACTCTACCGGACGCCGTACGAGAATTTCGGGCGGCTGACCTATGAGATGTGGCGTGCCTGCCGTCTCGTGGTGGATACCGGCATGCATTACATGGGCTGGACGCGCGAGGAGGCTGAGGCTTGCCTGCTGGAGAACTCCGCCCTGGCACCGCATAATGTTCGAACCGAGGTCCTTCGCTATATCGCCTGGCCGGGACAGGCCCTGGCCTACAAGACCGGTGAGCTGTTGATGCGCGATCTGCGTGCGGAAGCGGAAGAGCGTCTTGGCGCGCAGTTCGACATTCGCGCTTTCCATGACACCTTGCTGGAAGACGGCTCCATGCCGCTCTCTGCGCTGGAAGCAAAAATGCGCAGCTGGATCGACGAACAGGAAGCGGCCATCGAATAAGCCGCTCACCACGCGGAGCCGGCGGTAAAACCTTCCGGTGCGGCCGCGGGCGTCCGTTTTACGCACGAAAAAGGGCGGCCCGGGAGCCGCCCTTTCCTGTTTGTTGCTTGCGTCCGATCAGTATTGACGGCGCAGGGTCACACCGATGGTGCGCGGCTGGTTGGTGCGGAAGGAGAGGCGTGCCCGGCCGCCGCGTTCGCGGTCGAAGGACAGGTTCGCATTCTCGTCCATCACATTGTCGACGAAGGCGGTCAGCTGGGTGTTGCCCCAGTCGAGACCTGCCGACAGATAGCCGATGCCGTAAGGATCGAGGTGCAGGTCGACCCAGTTGCTCTCATTGCCGGTAGCACCGCCAAACGGCAGTCCGGAGAAAAACTGGCCTGCGCCGGTCTCCTGGTCGCTTGGCTGTGTGTAGCCGTCACCGACATGCTGGTAGGATGCGGTGAAGAAGCCTTCAGCACCTGATCCGGCCCAGCTGGCATCATAGGTGTAGACCGCGCTGACGGACATCATCAGCTCCGGTGTGGACGCCAGGCGGTTGCCTTCTCGAATGCCGGCGAGAACGGTGTTCGTGCCATCGACGACGGTGGAATCGAACTCTGCTCTCACATAGGTGCCGGCGAAGGCCACGAAGAGGTTGTCGGTGAGCTGGTTTGAGAATTCGAGCTCAAGACCACCCGCATGGGCCTCTTCAACGTTGAAGCTGACACGAGAGGAACAGGAGCCCGCGTCAAGCGTGACCTGAAGGTTCTCGATGTCATTGTGGAATACGGCGGCATTCAGTGTCCAGCCATTGGCCTGGCCCTTGATGCCTGCCTCATAGTTCCAGGACGTTTCATCATCATAATCCTGGAAGCCACCGAAGATCGCCTCGTCCGCGGCCGTACACAGGGTGGAGTTCAGCGGGTCATTGACGCCGCCGAGACGGAAGCCCTGGGCTGCCTGGACGTTGAATGTGAACGTGTCATTCAGGTCATGACTGAAGATGAAACGGGTATTGATTCCATCCGACGCGGTTGAATCCTGGACGTTGGAGAAGCCGGAGGAGAACAGTCCGCCCTGGGAGATGGTGCGGTTCTCCTCGAAGTCATACCAGCGACCGCCAAAGGTCACACGGGTCCGCTCTGAAGCGTGCCAGGTGGCCTCACCAAACACCGCAAACTGATCGATATTATAGTCGAGATCAGCACTGTAGGGGCTGTCGGCCGGGAAACCGTTCAGCGTGCCTGCAGCGGTGCCTGCGCCAAGCGTTGCATCGGTGGCAGCATCATATCCTGGAGTGGGCAGGCGCTGTTTGTAGTTGCGCTCGACGTCGGAGAAGAAACCGCCGACGATCCAGTCGAAATCACCATCGCCCGTCGAAGCCAGGCGCAGTTCCTGAGTGAACTGGGTCAGTTCGGTCGTGTCGCGCAGGTTGGACGGCAGGAGGACTGCCGCATCAGCGTAGCCAAGGTCCACAGAGACCGAGCCGGTCAGCGCGGAGGCGTCACGGCTGACGAGGATGGAGCGATCCATGAAGCTGGTGACAGAGGTCAGGGTGAAACCGTCATAGTCCACCTCAACCGTCAGGTCGGCCAGCATGGTCTCGTCTTCGAAACCTTCCTGAAGCAACAGATACTGCTCGCGTGGACCCATGGTGATGGCCGGGCGGGTCGTTGTGTGCTCATTGGCGAACAGATTAAAGCGTTCCTGGCGATTGAAACCGTCTGCCTGGATCTCCTGGTAAACGATCCGCGGTGTGACCCGCATATTGTCGCTGACATCCATGGCAAGTGCCGCACGAATACCGGTGCGATTACCGCCATTGACGTCCTCGGTGCGCGAGCCGCCTTCGCCCAGCGCATCGATAAAGCCGCCATATTCCGTATGGTAGGCCGCGATACGCAGTGCGGCCGTATCCCCAACCGGGAAGTTGACCATGCCCTTGAGGTGGCCACCCATTTCGCCATCTTCGACGCTGTTCACCTCGAACTCGGCTTCGGCCGAGTACTCGCCGATTTCCGGCTGGTTGGTGATGTAGCGAATGGTGCCGCCGATGGAGCCCGAACCAAAGAGCGTGCCCTGCGGGCCACGCAGTGTTTCGACGCGGTTGAGGTCGTAGAGGTCGAAATCCGGTGTGAAGAGCGAGAGCGAGATAACGGATTCGTCGAGATAGACACCAACCTGTTCCTTCACGCCCGGCTGGTCGCGGACGATCTGGCCGGCGGAGACACCGCGAATGGAAACCTGGCTCTGGCCTGGCCCGAGATTCTGGATGTTCAGACCGGCAACATTGCGGGCAATGTCCTCGATTGAACCGGCGCCGGTTGCGCGGATGTCTTCCGCGGTTTGTGCGTTGATGGAGAACGGAACTTCCTGCAGCGATTGCTCGCGCTTGGTTGCCGTTACAACGATCACTTCAGTGTCTTGAGCGAGCGTGGGTGCCGCTAAAGAAGCCGCAAGTACAACTGCCAGAGCAGTTGAAGCGAGCACTCCAGACTGTTTCATTTTATCTCTCCCCGGGGGTTTTTGTTGGAATGATTCCAAGTTGCCACAATATATTGGGGTGTTCGAGCATTATTCGTGTTTCGCGTTAAGAGGAAAAATCATTTTCCCCCACGCGTTGCGTACAGATCACACTTCTTGACTTTCCCCCATTGCTTCCCCTTATCCAGCCTGAATGAGTGATCGCGACGACAATCCTGCCGCTTCGGGCGCGGACCGGCCATCCGAACAGGTGCCGGATACCAAGCCGGGGCTGGACATCATGACCTTTGGCTGCCGCCTTAATGGCTGGGAGAGCGAGGTCATGCGCAAACATGCGCAGGATGCAGGGCTGTCCAATGCGATCCTCGTGAATACCTGTGCGGTCACCAATGAAGCCGTGCGCCAGGCCCGCCAGCAGATCCGCCGCGCCCGCCGTGAGAATCCGGAAGCGAAAATCATCGTCACAGGCTGTGCGGCCCAGGTGGATCCGGACATGTTCGCTCAGATGCCGGAAGTCGACCGTGTGGTCGGCAATGACGAGAAGCTGAAGGCGGAAACCTTCAAGCCGGACCTCTTGCTGGGCGGCACCGAGAAGGTTCGCGTCAATGACATCATGAGTGTGCGCGAGACTGCCGGGCACCTGGTGGAGGGCATGGAGGGGCGTGCGCGCGCCTATGTCCAGGTCCAGAATGGCTGTGATCACCGCTGCACCTTCTGCATTATCCCCTTCGGTCGCGGCAATTCGCGATCCGTGCCGGCGGGCGAAGTGGTCGACCAGATCAAGACGCTTGTCGACAAGGGGCATAGCGAGGTCGTGCTGACGGGCGTGGATCTCACCTCCTGGGGCGGCGACCTGCCGGGAACGCCGCAGCTGGGGCGTCTGGTCCAGGCCATCCTGAAACAGGTTCCGGACCTGCCACGCCTGCGCCTCTCCTCTATCGATGCCATCGAGATCGACGAACCCCTGTTCGAGGCCATTACAGGCGAAGCGCGCGTTGCGCCCTATCTTCACCTGTCCCTCCAGGCCGGAGACGACATGATCCTCAAGCGCATGAAGCGTCGCCATCTGCGTGATGATGCCATCGCCCTGTGCACGCGCCTGAAAGAGGCGCGTCCGGATATCGCCTTCGGCGCGGATCTGATCGCCGGTTTCCCGACCGAGACCGAGGCGATGTTCGAGAACTCGCTCAAGCTCGTCGACGAGTGCCAGCTGGCCTATCTGCACGTCTTCCCGTTTTCACCGCGACCGGGTACGCCGGCCGCGCGCATGCCGCAGCTGGATCGCGCCGTGATCAAGGAACGCGCCGCCCGCCTGCGGGCCAAGGCTGAAGAAGCGCTCAACCACCATCTCGACAGCATGATCGGGCGGGTTGATGCGGCACTCGTCGAGAAGCCGGGATTTGCCCGCGCCGGAAACTTTGCCGCCATCCGCTACCCCTCCGACACGGCGCCGCGGCCCGGCGCGCTTGTGAATATCGAGGTTTCGGGTCATGACGGGCGTGAATTGCAGGGGAATCTCGTCGAATGAGTGAGAAAAAGCCGGGCTTCTTTTCCCGACTGGCTGCGGGTCTGAAACGCACCTCGTCCAAGCTGGGCGAGTCCGTCACTGCGATCTTCACCAAGCGCAAGCTGGACCATGAGGCGATTGAGGAGCTGGAAGACACGCTCATCGCCGCGGATCTCGGCGCCGCTGCCGCGATGCGTGTGACCGAGCGCCTCGCCAAGGACCGTTTCGACAAGGAAGTAAGCGACGAGGAAGTGCGTGAAGTTCTCGCCTCGGTGGTCGCGGAAACGCTGGAACCCCTGGAAAAACCGCTCGCCCTGACCGGCAGTGCGCCGCGTGTGGTGCTGTTTGTGGGCGTAAACGGCTCGGGCAAGACGACAACGCTCGGCAAGATCGCGGTCAAGCTCAAGCGCCAGGGGCGCAATCCGGTGCTGGCCGCCGGCGACACTTTCCGTGCGGCCGCGATCGAACAGGTCTCCGTCTGGGGCGAGCGGGCCAAGGCGCCGGTCGTCAAGCGCGACATCGGCGCCGATGCGGCCGGACTGGCGTTCGATGCGCTGGAAGAGGCCGAGCGTGGCGGTCATGACGTGGTGTTGATCGACACGGCCGGACGTCTGCAGAACAAGTCCGAACTGATGGAAGAGCTCCGCAAGATCGTCCGCGTCATTCGCAAGAAAATCCCCGACGCACCGCACGAGGTGTTGCTGGTGCTTGATGGCACGGTCGGCTCCAACGCCGTGTCACAGGCGGAAGCCTTCCTGGAAGCCTCCGACGTGACCGGCGTGATCATGACCAAGCTGGACGGCACCGCCAAGGGCGGAGCCCTGGTCCAGGTGGCCGAGAAATTCCAGCTGCCGATCCACTATATCGGGATCGGTGAAGGCGAAGAAGATCTCCAGCCCTTCAGCGCGCTGGGTTTTGCCCGCGCCATTGCAGGCCTGGAGGCGTAGGGCTTGCTCGAAGCCCTCCCGCTCGCCAGCCTGGCCATGCTGTGCTCGGCGAGCCTGCATGCCTTCATGGGGCTGCTGACCAAACAGGCCGGAGACCGTCTGGTCTTTCGCGCCACGATGATGTCGATCGGCGCGGTCTATGTCCTGCCGATCCTGCTGAGCAATCCCATCCCGGACTGGAGTGTCTGGCGTTTTTTGCTGCTGGGCGCGGTCCTGCACTGGGCTTTCCAGATGGCGATGATCCGTGCGTTCGAACACGGCGATATGGGGCTGGTCTATCCGATCATGCGCGGTGGCGCGCCGCTGCTGGCGGGGCTCGTGGCCTTTCTGGTGCTGGGCGAGGTTTTGTCGATCTGGGAGATTGCGGGGCTGGTCGTGGCTTCGTTGGCGGTGCTCGGTTTCGGCTGGCCGGAAAAGGGTGGTCGCCCCAAGGTGCAGGCCATCGGATTCGCCCTCCTCGCAGCCGGTATGACGGCGCTCTATTCTGTCAATGACGCATCAGGCGCACGCGCGGCCAGCAGCCCCTTTGTCTATCTGGCCTGGTTTGCGGTGGTGACGGCGGTGCCGATCCTGCTGACCGCGCTGATCCGTCGGGGGCGTGATTTGCCGGGACTGATGCGCCAGGAGCTCAAGTCCGGTGCCATCGCCTCGATCTTTGGCCTGGCAAGTTACGGGTTCGCGTTGTTTGCCTATGCCAACGCAGCAGTGGGACCGATGTCCGCGCTGCGTGAAACTTCGGTCGTCATCGGCGCAATCCTGGCCGCTGTCGTGCTCAAGGAAGGTTTCGGCAAACGTCGTATCGCGCTGTCGGTCGTGCTGGTCGGTGGACTGATCGCGATGAGACTGGCGGCGGCGTGATTTCTTCCCCCTGCAGGGGGAAGATTGGGCGATAGGATGTTTCAATTTTCCAACACCTTCCCCCGGCGTATGCCGGGGTCTGGTTGATTTTCGGTGCAATCACGAATGCATGCCTGGCCCCGCAACAAGTGCGGGGGAACTCGATATTCCGACAGACGGTCTAACCTTCACTTAATGCATCAGCAGCGCGCTGTGTGACGGGAACGACGATAATCTCTCCATCTGCCAACTCAAAGAGAGCGTGAAAGTTGTGGTCACTGCCAAACACGGAACGATAGTTTCCACCATGCGGCGAGTAAGCCAGCGGTGGCAGCTGATCGATGTCCGCATCGGCAGTCAGGCGTTGATCGATGGCCTCTATAAGGGCACGAGCGAATGCGTCCAGTCCGAGAGTAAGTGTTGGTTTGGTGGCGCAAAACGAGGCTTCACCTGTGGAAGGCCAACAGGGCATAGTCTCATTGCCAGCCTCGGGGGCACCCTCTACAGACGTCAAGAACCTGGCGCTCGTTGGTTCTTCGCCATCCGGTTGGGCAAAAGCCGCTCAGAATGCCAACAACAAAGGTGATAGTACCATCAAACCCTAACCGCCGCGATTAACGGGCACCAGCGCGCCGGAAATCGCACGGCTGTTGTTCGACAGAAGAAAACCGATCACCTCTGCTGCCGCTTCCGGTTTCACCCAGCTGGACGTATCCGCGTCCGGCATGTCGGCGCGGTTGGTAGGGGTGTCGAGAATGGTCGGCAGGACTGCGTTGACGCGCACGCCGGCGCCAGCGCCTTCTTCCGCCAGGCTTTCGGTGAGTGCGTGCACACCGGCCTTCGAAGCCGTGTAGGCGGCCATGCCCAGACCCGGGGCTTTCACCGCAGAAGCGCCGATATTGACGATCGCCGCTTCGCCTTCAAACAGTGAAAACGCCGAGCGCGACGCAATCGCGGCGGTTTTTAGATTGATGCGGAACATCTTGTCGAAACCGTCAATCTCGCCGTCGGCGATCGTCTGCCAGATGAAACCGCCGGCGATATTGGCGATGCCGGTCAGGCCACCCATCTTTTCCTTCGCCGCGGCGAAGGCGGTCTGGACGGCCGCTTCATCGGTCAGGTCGACACCGCCGATGACGTGCTGTGCTGCGCTGGAGCCATTGTCGGCAGCCAGATCGATCGCGGTGACGGTGGCGCCGGTCTTGACCAGGTAAGCGACGACGGCCTGGCCCAGAATGCCCAGGGCGCCGGTGACGATGATCTTGTCTGACATGAGGATCTCCCGCTGTGTTGCGGGGCGGATAGCATGACCGTCACAAAGTGCAAGGGGCAAGCCGGGCCTGCCCCTTCACAGGATCAGCAGCGCATGCCGCGATAATCCTTCACATCCCAGGTCAGTCCCTGTTCATCCGTACCCGCCGTGTAGCCGCGGGGCAGTTCGTTCTGGTGGAAAGCGTTCTGCATCTGCAGAACCATCAGCTCACCGCTGCGCAGGAAGACGACGGCATATTGTCGATAGGCACTGAATTCATGAGTGCGCAGCGCGACGTTCAGCGCATCACCCATGATGGGTTCGATATCGGCCGGGTACGCTTCGCCCGTGCTGTCATCACGCAGGCACGCATTGAGGTCGACACCGCTGACATTGCGCGGGATTTCCCGGTTGCGCCATGATCCCGGTCGTTCCCAGGCGGCTTGCGCCATGGCGATGCGGTCGATCTGGCGTTCCGTGAAGATACGCTGTTCTTCTTCGGCGATCCGGCGTTCCTCTTCCTGGCGACGGCGTATTTCCTCGACCCGGCGGCGCTCTTCGTCAAACACGGCCGGACAGTCGGTTTCCCGCCGACCCAGCTCGGCATTGACCAGGCTGGTTTCCTCGACCTCGCGGCTGCCCGGATTGGCCTGGATACGGCAAAGTTGCAGGTCGGAGAAGCTGTAGACGTTCTCGGTGGTTACTGTGGTGGCGCAACCCGCCAGGGCGGTTGCGATTGCTGCTGCGGCGAGAGCAAGGCGTTTCATGAAAATCCCCCAATCAAAATCAGCGACAGAATACTGAGGGTTGTTTGCCAGACAACACCTGAACAGAGGATTGCAGGTTCGGGCTGGCTTTTTTTGCAGGCGCACCCAAAATGGCAAAAAACAAACAATGACGGCTGGTCCGAAAAAATGCAAGAGACAGAAGAAAGACGCCCGACGCAGGAAGAGGCACCCGGCGCGCTGGTTGACCTGTTGACGGTCGAGGAAATCGATACCGACCTGTATCGCGGCAAGCGCAATCCGGGCGGTCAGGGCCGGGTGTTTGGCGGTCAGGTGATCGCCCAAGCATTGATGTCGGCGGTCGGGTCGGTGGATGAAGGGCGCGTCGCCCATTCGCTGCACGCCTATTTCATGCGGCCGGGCGACGAAAAACTGCCGATCATCTTCCGTGTTGAACGTGATTATGACGGGGGGAGTTTTTCCAACCGGCGCGTTATTGCCATTCAGCGTGGCAAGCCGATTTTGAACATGACGGCTTCTTTCCAGCGCCAGGAAAAGGGGCTGGAACACCAGGCCGAGATGCCTGATGTGCCGCAACCGGAGGAGCTGGAGACAGAAGCGGAAATCGCCGAGCGCTATCGCGATCGTTTCCCCAAGGCCTTTGTCGATTTCATGACCCGGCCCCGGGCCATAGAACTACGTCCGGTCGAAAGCTGGCTCGATCCGGAAAACGAGGTGCGCAACGGCCTGCGCCAGACCTGGATCCGCACCTCAGGCCCGGTCGGTGATGATCCGATCATGCATCGTGCGATCCTGGCCTATGCCTCGGACATGACCCTGCTGGGCACCAGCATGAAGCCGCACGGTGTGAACTGGCTGATGCCGCAAATGCAGACGGCAAGCCTCGATCATGCGCTGTGGTTCCATGATGATGTGCGCGTGGACGACTGGCTGCTCTATGCCTGTGACAGCCCGTGGTCGGGCGGGTCGCGCGGGTTCAATCGCGGTCACCTGTTCACGCGCGATGGCAAGCTGATCGCCTCGGCGACCCAGGAAGGCCTGATCCGGTGGCGTGAAGACAGGAAGGGCTGAGTGTGACCCCGCAAATCCAGACAGAGGGCGAGTTCAAGGGCTGGCAATACTGGCCTGAAGAGCCGTTTGAGAGTCATGTCGGTCCGTTTTACCGCACGGTCGACGAAGAGGGCGTGATCGGTGCCTTTCGCGCTGAACGTAAACACATGAATGCAGGCGGTGTGGTGCATGGCGGCTGCCTGATGAGCTTTGCCGACTTCATGCTGTTCTCCATCGCCTGGGATGCCTTCGAGGACGGGAGCATGGGCGTCACAATGACCTTCAACTCCGAATTCCTAGATGGCGCACCGGAAGGCGCGCTGGTGACCAGCCGTGGCGAGGTCACCCGCATGGGCAAGTCCACCATATTCGTGCGCGGCATGATCTATTCCGAAGATCGTCCGGTGATGAGCTTTTCCGGTTCGATCCGCCGCTTCACACCCCGACCCTAGCGTTTGAGGTTTTTCGCGTCCTTGCCGTCCTGCATGTGGTGGGCGAGGAAGGCGAAGAGCATGTTCATCCTGTGTTTGGTCGGGCGTCCTTCGCCGAGGCGCAGGATGTTGCGATAGAAGAAGGCCATGTTGGCGAAACCGTTCATGGCCCGCAGCGTGGGATTCGAGCTTTCGGGCCCGAAAATACCCGGGCCCAGCGCCAGCGAGTCTTCCCAGGATGTCAGCCGGTCGAGTGACCCTTCGATCAGACGCTCCGGCAGGTCCGTATCAACGCAGAGCGGTCGCGCCAGGCCGATGACCTGGATGTCGTCTTCATTGAGGGCCGCCAGCATGGCCTCGCGGGAGCGGAAGCCACCGGTGACCATCAGCGGGATATTACAGTTCTTACGGATCGCGGTCGCATAGTTCAGGAAATAGGCTTCGCGGGCGCGCGTTGACGCCTTCACCGCCGTCTCGTCCTTGTAGACCGGTTCCAGGCCTTCAATGCCAAGCAGGGCGGGCTGTTCGTAATTGCCGCCGGAAATCTCGACCAGATCAACGCCGGCCTGTTCCAGCATGCCGACAACGCTGATGCATTCATCCAGCGCAAAGCCGCCCTTCTGGAAGTCAGAGGAGTTGAGTTTGACCCCGATCGGATAGTCCGATCCGACCGCTGCGCGGACGGCGGCAATGATCTCCAGCAACAGGCGGGCCCGGTTTTCCAGCGAACCGCCCCATTCATCCTCGCGTTGATTGATCAGCGGGTTGAGGAATTCCGACAACAGATAGCCGTGCGCCGAGTGAACCTGGACCCCTGTAAACCCGGCGGTTTTGGCGACGCTGGCGGTGTGCGCGAAACGGGCGATGACATCCTTGATCTCATCCGTGGTCAGGGCGCGTGGCTTGGCGAAAAGCCCACCGGGCAAAGCAACTTCGCCGATGGCGGAAGGAGCGACCGGCTCGGTGGCGATGGCCTTGGGTGACTGGCGGCCGGCATGGGAGATCTGCATCCAGATATGCCCGCCTCCGGAGCGTCCGGCCTCGGCCATCTTGCTGAGACCGTGCATCTGTTCGTCGGATTGCTCCCCATCGATGACGATATTGGCGGCGCGCTCGAGATAGCGCTTGTCGACCATGACATTGCCGGTGACAGAGAGGCCCAGCCCACCTTCCGCCCAGGCCTCGTACAGCCGGGCGTGTTTGTCGGTGGCGCGATTGTGATCATCGGCCAGGCCTTCCGTCATCGCGGATTTGCACAGACGGTTCGGCAGGGTGGCGCCGCAGGGCAGGGTGAGCGGATCGCCCAGATTGATCTTAGTCATGAAGCCCTCAAAACATTCCTTCTGCGGGAATTTGGATCAATTGCGCATCGCTTGGCAAACACTGTTTACCCGGCCTACGGTGTTCCGATCAAAACCGGGGGAGAGCTTGATGAAGATCGAACACGCGCTGGAGCCGACAGAGGCGCAGCTCAACGCGATCCTGGCGACGGGCAAGAGCGGCGAAGTCCACATGCTCAACCTGCTGAAATTCCGCGAATTCGCTGCCTATGAGGACGGGCGGGACGCGGACATGCCCGGGCGCGATGCCTATCTGCATCGGTATGGCGCTCCGATGGTTGAAATGGTGATGAAGGCCGGTGGTAGTCTGAAGTTTTCCTCTGTGCCCTCCGCATTGCTGGTCGGTGAGGTGGAAATGCCCTGGGATATGGTCGCGATTATAACCTATCCATCCATCAAAACCCTGATCGACATCTCGATGACACCTCAATTCCAGGAGATTGCCGTTCACCGCAAGGCGGGTCTGGAAGGCCAGCTCCTCATCCCGTGTTTTGGTGAGGACACGGCAATCGCATGAGTCTGAAAACCCTCGCGCCGCAGGTCCTGACCAGTTCGACCCTGCGCAATACCGTGCGCCTGTGGCACCTGCTGGGGCGCAGGCTTGGCGGCAAGGCGGCGACGTTGCACGCGTTTCTGGAGCCGGGTGAGCCCTATTCAGAATTGCTGGTGCAGGCCTTGCCCAAACTTCAGGAGACCTATGGGCTTGATGTTGTGAAACACCGGGTCGGTGCACCGGAAAAGTCCGCTGCGCCGGAACCCGAGCTGCTCAGGGATTGGTCCGATCTGGATGCCCAGGCGCTGGCCGACGTTCACGGTCTGGCCGGAGTGAAAGGTGTAGTGAGCGATGTCGAAGGCGAAGTGGAAGCAGGCACGGTCTTGCGTCACAAGCTGGGTCATTACGCATCCGGAATGATCTGGTTTGAAGGCGAGTGGTACTGGGGTGTCGACCGTCTGGTGCACCTGGAGCGCCGGCTTGGGGCGGTGCGCGGGCAGGCGCTGTTCGAGCCGCCTGCGGAGACAGGTGCGAGGACCGGTGGCAGCTTCGAGATGTTCTTCTCGCTGCGCAGTCCCTACAGCTATATCGCCCTGATGCGCGTGTTCGATCTTGCCCGTCGCTGGGGCGCTGAAATCAAGCTGCGTCCCGTCTTGCCGATGGTCATGCGCGCCTTGCCCGTGCCACGGGAGAAACGTTTCTACATTGTGCGCGACTGCGCGAGGGAGGCCGAACGTTTCGGGCTCGAATTCGGCAACATCTGTGATCCGCTGGGCAAAGGGGTCGAAAACGGGCTCGCCATCCTGGTCGACGAGATCAATGCCGGTCGCGGTGAGGTGTTTGTCCAGAGCTTCATGCGCGGTGTGTGGAGCGAGGGCCTGGATGCGTCCAGACCGGCCAGGTTCTACAAGATCTGCAAGCGCGCGGGCATCGACTGGAAACACGCCGAAGCGGTCATCGCGACCCAGGATTGGCGCGAAGTGGTTGAGACCAATCGCCAGGACATGTTCGCCGGTGGCCATTGGGGCGTGCCGTCCTTCCGAGTCGGCACACGCATGTGTTTCGGTCAGGACCGGCTGTGGCAGGTCGGTGAGTGGCTCGCCGAGGAGGCGGGACAGGAACCGGCATGACCGGTTCCTGTTGAAGCGTTAGCTGCGCGGTTTGCGCGGGGCCTTGCGGAGGCTGGCACCCTTGGGCCCGCCTTTTGCTCCCGGCTTGCCGGAGCTGGTCGTGGAGCGTCGGCGCGGACGATCTTCGGGTCCGGGGGCTCCATCGCGGAAATCACGCTTTTTCTTGAATCCGCCGGTCGGACCTTTTGATCCGCCCTTGGCGCCGAAGGGCTTCTTCCCTTTGGGTGTGCGCGGATCCTTCATCTTGCGACGCGGCTCATCGGAACGGTCATCCGAGTTGAACTCACGATCATCGCGGCGTTTGAAGTCTCGTTTCTTGCCGTCGGTCGGACGGTTGTCGCGGCGTGGCTTGCGGTTGTCGCGGTCCTTCCAGGCCGGACGATTATCCTGGTCACCCAGCAGCTCATCCAGCGAGACATTTTCGTCGGCGGGACGGCGTTCGCCACGATCTTTGTCACGCGGGCGGTCATCCCTGGGAGGGCGTGGCTTGCGGGGCTTGTCGAAGGAGCGCTCCTCGTCGCGCGGGCGGCGCGGACGATCATTCCAGTCCTTGCGGTCGCGATTGTCCGGCCGGCGATCATCGCGATCCCGGCTTCCGCGTTCGCCGCGGTCCCGGTTCTCGCGATGCGGACGGTCGCCGCGCTCGCGGCGTTCGCCATCACCGTCGCGGTCCCGGCGCGGGCGCTCCTGGAAGGGGCGCTTCTCGCGCGCCGGAGGCTCTTCATCGGTCTGCACGATGCGGACGTTCTTTTCGCCGCCGCCAGAGGCTTCCAGACCAGCCTTGAACTGGTCCAGACCCTTGGCGGAAATCTCGACCCAGCTGTCTTCCTCACGAATACGGATCGAGCCGATTTCGCGCTTGGTGACATCACCGGCGCGGCAGACCAGCGGCAACAGCCAGCGCGGTTCCGCGCCATGCTTGCGACCGGTGTTCAGCTTGAACCAGCCGCCGTGCTGGAAGTTATCGCGTTCGGACTTGGTCTTGGGCTGCGGCGCAGCCATCAGCTCTTCGGGAGCCGGCATGCCCTTCATCTGCGAGCGGATGAAGGCGGCAGCGATCTGTTCGGCGCCGAAGCTCTCAAGCAGCTGTTTGGCATCCTCGAGTAGTTCAGGCTCGACCTCGTCGGTCAGGGCGGCATCCGCCAGGATACGTGCGCGATCCTTTTCCAGGATGGCCTCGGCACTCGGCGGTGCGATCCAGTCGGCTTCGATGCCGCCATTGCGCAGCAGGGCGCGTGCGCGACCGGTCCGGCTGTACGGTACGATCAGGGCGCAAATGCCTTTGTTGCCCGCGCGTCCGGTGCGACCGGAGCGGTGTTTCAGCGTTTCGGCATTGGTCGGCAGATCTGCGTGGATCACCAGTTCAAGGCCCGGCAGGTCGATGCCCCGCGCGGCAACATCGGTGGCGATACACACCCGCGCCCGGCCGTCACGCATGGCCTGAAGGGCGTGGCTGCGCTCTTTCTGGCTTAGCTCACCAGACAGGGCGACAGCGGAAAATCCGCGATTACCCAGCTTGCTGGCCAGACGACTGACACCTTCGCGTGTCGCGCAGAAAACGATGGCACGCTGGGCGTCGTTGAAGCGCAGGATGTTGACGATGGCGTTCTCGCGATCGGGCGCCTGGACCGTCATCACCTGGTAGGAAATGTCGCCGTGCTGTTCCTTCTCGCCAGCGGTTTCCAGACGCATGGCGTCGTTCTGGTACTTCTTGGCAAGACGGGCGATGCCGTGCGGGACGGTGGCCGAGAAAAGCAGGGTCCGGCGGCCATCGGGAGACTGGTTGAGGATGAATTCCAGGTCTTCCTCGAAGCCGAAATCGAGCATCTCGTCAGCTTCGTCGAGGACCACAGCACGGGCATCGGAAAGGTCCAGTGCGCCGCGCTCGATGTGATCGCGCAGACGCCCCGGTGTGCCGACTACGATGTGGCAGCCACGCTCCAGTGCCTTGCGTTCAGAGCGCGGATCCATGCCACCGACACAGGAGGCAATGCGGGCCTTGGCTTCGCCGTACAGCCATTGCAGTTCGCGCTGGACCTGCAGGGCCAGCTCACGCGTCGGGGCGATTACCAGGGCCAGCGGTGAACCGGCGAAATCGAACTGATCCTTGTCGCCCAGCAGTTCCGGTGCCATGGCCAGGCCAAAGGCGACCGTCTTGCCCGAACCCGTCTGGGCAGACACCAACATGTCCCGCCCGGCAGCCTCGTCGGTCAGCACAGCGCTCTGGACTTCGGTGAGCTCTTCATAGCCCTTGATATCGAGCGCGCGCGCCAGCGACGGCACGATATTCGCGTTATTGGTCATTGTCTGGTCAATCCGATCCGGCGCATCTCGCGCCCCTGGCTGCATCTTGCCCGTCGCAGCTTTCATGGTCTGCCCCGCAGGCAGCGCGCGGGCATTAGCACAGATTGGCCGGAATGGAAAACGCAGCTGCAGATCAGATCGCGCGGCTGTGCTGTTCCTCCCGCACGATGAAGTTGGGATCGATCCGCGCAGCCAGGTTGCGCGCATAGGGACGACCCTGTTGCGGCACCTGAAGGCGCTGATCCTCGACGAGGACCAGACCATCGGCTTGCATGTCGGCGATCGCATCGAGATCGATTCTGGGGTCCAGCGGAAGTTCGAAATCGCACATCAATCGCTCGATGCGGGCAGCGATCCGGCGGTCGCCGGCGTCACGTTGCAGGCCGCGCACAAAGCTGGAGCGTCCCTCTTCTCGGGTATCCGCGTAGCGGGCGGGATCCGGCTGGTTTTGCAGATAGCCGCCAGGGGCCTCGCTGATCGAGGAGGCGCCCAGCCCCGTCAGCACCTCGTAATCATCATCCGTATAGCCCTGGAAGTTCCGGCATAACCGGCCTTCACGAGTGCGTATCGCCATCGAGTCGTCGGGCTTGGCGAAATGGTCGAAGCCGACGGGTTGATAGCCATGGCTTTCCAGCACCGACGAGGCTGCGAGCATCTGTTCGAAGCGCTCCCGTGCACCGGGCAAGCGATCTTCCGGAATGGCTTTCTGGTGTTTCTTGAACCAGGGCACGTGCGCATATCCGAACACGGCAATGCGGTCGGGCGACAGCTCTGCGACCGCATGCGCGGTCATCTCGACACGGTCGACCGTCTGGGCAGGCAGGCCATACATGATGTCAGTATTGATCGCGGCGATGCCAGCCTCGCGCAAATTCTGGACGGCCTGGCGGACAACACTCAGCGGCTGGATGCGGTGGATGAGTTTCTGAACCTCGTCGGATAGGTCCTCGACTCCCAGGCTGGCGCGATTGAAGCCCAGCTCGCCCAATCGCGTTGCCAGTGCCCGGGTTACCCCGCGCGGGTCAAGCTCGGCGGCAATCTCGGCGTCGGTTGCCAGGGGGAAGGCATCGCGGATTTCCTGCATGAGGTCGCTGAACTGGTCCGGGCTCAGCATGTCCGGTGAACCGCCTCCGAAATGGATATGGTGGATCTGTGCATCTGCCGGCAGCGACGCGGCCCGATGGCGTATCTCGTCTTTCAGTGCGTCCAGATAACGTTCGATTCGCTCCGACTTGTTGGGAATGGTGGTGTTGCAGCCGCAATACTAGCACATCGTCTTGCAAAAGGGGATGTGGAGGTAGAGCGAGATTTTCGGAGCTGCGGGAAGCGCCTGCATCCAGCTGGCCCACAGCGGCTCACCATCCACTTCGCCAAAGCCTTTGGCAGGCGGGTAGGAGGTATAGCGAGGCACGCTTTCGAGTGCGTAATTTGGCAGAAAACGAGGGGTCATGTCGGCGCATTCCTGAGCAGTTCAGGTGCACGCTACTCGTTTTTCGACCCCAATATAAATGTGCCCTTTGCGCGCAGCTTCAATTTACCGCGCCTGACCGGATCAGGCTGCGCGGCGGTGGTTTTCCAGATGCTGACGCAGGGCGCTGATTGTCATTGGGCGACCGAAGTTCCAGCCTTGCATGAAGCGGAAGCCGAGAAGCTTGAGCATGGCGGCCTGGCTTTCGGTTTCAACTCCCTCGGCGACGAGGTCCTTTTTCAGCGCATCGCCAAGCAGGGACATGGCCTGGAGCATTTTGTTGGAGCCATCGCCCTTGCCGATCGAGCGGACGAAACTCTTGTCGATCTTGATCTTGTCGAACGGGATCTGGTGCAGATATCCCATGCCGGCGAAACCGGTTCCGAAATCGTCCAGATTCAATTTGAAGCCGGCTTCGGAGAAGGAGACCAGCCGCTCGCGCGCGCGCTCGAAATCCTCGACCAGAACGGCCTCTGTCAGTTCGATCTCGATCTGGTTCGGCTTGAGGCCTGCATCCATCAGCTTGTCGACATAGTGATGGCAGATATTGGCGGCATTGAGCTGCGCGGGAGACAGGTTGATCGAGATGGTGTGCGACGTGGTTTCGTCGAAATCCTCACACAACGTGCTGATGACAAAATCGCCCAGCTTCTGGATCAATTTGGAGCGTTCGGCGACCGGGATGAAGACATCCGGCGGTACAGCACCGCGCTCTTCATTTTCCCAGCGCAGCAGCGCTTCGACGGATACGACCTCGTCCGTGTTGGCGTCCATGATCGGCTGGTAGGCGACATAGAACTCCTTGTTGGCGAGGCCTTCCTCGATCGCGGCTTCCATATTGCGGCGATGATTATGTTCGAGGCCCAGGCTGTTGTCATAGGTCAGCGGCTGGTCAAGCTGTTCGGCCTTGGCGCGATACATGGCCAGGTCTGCTTCCTCGATCAGGGTGTCAAAACTCTTCGGCGTTTGTTCGGTCGACCAGCTAATGCCGATGGCCCCGCCGATATCGTAGAGACGGCCATCGTGTTCGACAGGGTGATCAAGACTGCCAGAAAGGCGACGGGCGATATTGAGAGCAGCGCTTGTCGCCTCTTCACCAATCATTACGCAGGCAAACTCGTCCCCGCCGATCCGCGCCAGCAAAACATCGGCTGGAATGACCGAGCGGAAGCGTTGGGCAACGGCCCTGATGACTGCATCACCGGCATGGTGACCGGCCTTGTCATTGACCGCCTTGAAGCCGTTGAGATCGATATAGATGATCGCGGCCTGGCCCCTTGCTGCAGCATCCTCGGCGGTGGGACTTTCGATGAAATCGGTAAAGCCCTGGCGATTGGCGAGGCCGGAAAGGCTGTCCCGGCGCGCCGCAAGGCGCGCCCGGCGTTCATTATTGGTGACGCGACGGCCGAGCTTGCGAACGTGCAGGCGCAGGAATTGGAACGCGACCAGAAACAGCGCGACATAGGCGATCAGCGGCAGGAGGGCAAAACGCAAGGACTCGATGCCCGGCAGGGACGGGCTCCACACCAGGTGGCCGACTGTGTGTCCCCGGGCGTCCGCCAGCGGAACCGAACCCGTGACCGAGGGGTGGCTCGACGGTGTCAAAGCGATGTTCTCTAGCAGGTAGTTCGCGCCAAGCTCATCGAAGAAATACTTGTCCATTCGCGTGCCGATGATGATCAGCGGTACGGTGGCGATGTCCAGAATGGAGCGATCTTCGTGTTCACCGATTGCGGTCGCAGACATCAGATAGATATGGCCATTCAGCTCGGCCATGTGAGTGGCGCGCCAGAGTTCATTGGCCTGCGCCTCGAGCAGGTCTGCGCGGACCTGGGAAAGAGTTTCCTCACTCAGCAGTGAGCTGCGAACCTTTGAACCCGTCTCGCGATGCCAGGAGTATGTTTGCCCTTCGCTCTCCTGAGTCAGGACAACGAAGTCGAAGGAGCCGTGATCCTCGAACGGGCTGGCCATGCTCTCCGCGAGAATCCCCGTATCTCCGGCTTGGAAGATATAGAGAAGGTCGGCCCACCACCCGTAGTCGGTGGCCCAGTTTTCATTCTGGATGGAAGCCGCTCGAACGCCTGCCGAAAGTAGTCTCTGATCCGTTTCCAGCGCATTGCGATTCAATGCACCGACAAAGAAATAGATCGTGAGGATTGAGGCGATCAAAGAAATCAGAGCAGCGGAGCTGATATAGAGCCCCAGACGCTTTTCCAACGGATTTCGCATAGTCTTCCCGGTACTTCTCGAAAGCACAGGCTGTCACAAACTCGTAAAGACTCCGTCAGCGCGATGGTTAAGCGGTGCAGTGATCTCTTTTGCTGCGGTAATATTACATGCGCGTACTAACTATTTGTTTTCAAAAGTGAATTGTCCAACGTCGATGCGGTCGGTTTCGAAGCCTGCTTCGCAATAGGCTAGGTAGAAACGCCAGATGCGATCAAAACGTGTGTCGAAGCCCATCGGCTCGATGCATGCCCACTCGTTTTGGTAAACTTCACACCAGCGTCGAAGCGTCTCGGCGTAGTCCTTGCCAAAAAGATGGGTGTTGATCGATGCTAATCCGTGCTGACGGCCCAGTTCAACGACATGCTGATTGGTGGGCAGCATCCCGCCCGGGAATACGTATTTCTGGATAAAATCGACAGATTTCAGATAGCTGTCGAAGTCGCGCTCGCGGATTGTGATGACCTGCAGAGCTGCGCGACCACCCGGTTTCAGGACGGATTTCAGCTTGGCAAAATAGGTCTGCCAGTGTTCGGCGCCAACGGCTTCGAACATTTCGATGGACGCGATGGCGTCGTATTGCTCGGGGATATCGCGATAATCCTGCAGGCGGAGTTCGACCTGGTCCTCCAGGCCCAGGCGCTGCATCCGTGCCCGGGCAAAATCGAGCTGTTCCTGTGACAGGGTCACGCCGGTGACCCTGCAGCCGAAATCCCTGGCAGCGATCTCGGCAAAACCGCCCCAGCCGCAGCCGATTTCCAGCACGTGCTGGCCCGGTTTCAGCTGAAGCTGTTCACAGATGCGGCGGTATTTGCGCTCCTGCGCGGTCTCCAGGCTCTCTTCGTGGCTGTCGAACAGGGCCGAGGAATAGGTCATGCTCTTGTCGAGCCATTTTTCGTAGAAGGCGTTGCCCAGGTCATAGTGGAAAGAGATGTTGCGCCGGCTTCCAGAGCGGGAATTGGCGTTCCGCAAGTGTTTGAGGCGCGCCAGCAGTCGGCTGGGACCGGTTTTGGCACTGGCGACGTTCATCTCGTCCAGCCCCGTGGCCAGGCTTGTCAGGAGCGCGGCCAGATCATCTGATTCCCACTCACCATTTACATAGCCTTCTGCAAATCCCAGTGGGCCGCTGAAGAGCGTCCGTGCCAGCACATTCCAGCTGTTCAGACGCCACTCGACCAGCGGTGTTGCGGAATGACGCGCAGCCATGAAGCGATATCCGGACGGCAGTTCAACGAGCAGGTTGAGTGCACCGGCGCGTGACAGCGTCTTGCTGATCCAGCCCGCAGCCTGCCGGTCCAGCCAGCTGGCGGTGTGTTCGGGAGAAAGCTCGGTGATACGTGAAGGGGACAGATCCATCAGACGCTCCTGGGGCGGGTGTCGACCGTGCCCCGGCGCGGGGCGAAGACGGGCAGGCCCTTGATTGCGAGGCGTGCGGCCTCGATCAGGATGCCGCCCACGATCTTGATCGTGTTGAACGGGTGGGAGATGAGGGCCTGCCTTAGAGCAGACTGGCTAAACGGGGTCAGGCGGGCGGTTTGCACGGCGGACAGGATTTTTTCGCCTTCGCGCTCGAGCTGAATGCAAAGGCGCAGGCTGGTCGCATCGCGGCGAAGCCGGAAGTGGTACTCGCCCCTGTTCGCAGGGTTGAAAGGGCTGACGAAGAAATCCTTGGCGCACTTGAACCGATAGTCGGGCCCGGCGTTCGGATCTACGGCGAAGGCATAGGCCTGGCGGCCGCTGTGGAAGTTGGAAACCTCGAAAATGACGCCGACAAAGCGCTCGCGGGTGTCAAAGGCGAAGAAAACCGAGAGTGGGTTGAATTTGAGGCCGAAAATGCGCGGTACGGTGAGAAGTTCAATCCGGCCGATTGGTTGCACCATACCGGCAGCTGACAGCTGTTGTTCCACCCAATCGCGCAGCTTAACGCGACCGCTCCCATAGTCGTGTGACCACAGGCTGATCAGAGCCGGTCGGTCTACTGCCCACAACCAGCCGCGGCGTCCGCGCGCGGTCTCGGCCTCGATGTCGACAAGGACACTGAGTATGGAATACCGCAGCGAATGTGCTTTCGGTCCGTGCCGGGTGTGGCCGACGACGCAGTCACACAGGGATGCGGGCAGGGGTATCATTCGGCGGCCATGGCGTGTTGAGTACGTGCCCGGTGATGCAGATGGTCGGCCCAGTGAATCCGGTTGGTCGCGCCCTCAAGGCCCCAGGGGCGCACAGGCGCGCCTATTGCTTCGGCGACCGCGAGGCCGGCCTGCAGCCCGTCTTCATGGAAACCGGATCCCATCCAGGCGCCTGCATACCAGACACCGCCCTCGCCCTGGATATCTGGCAGGTCCTGCTGAGCCGTGATGGCGGCACTGTCGAAGAGCGGGTGGTCGTATTCATCAATCGCCAGGACCTTGTCCGAGCGGATGTCCTGCTGGGGGTTCAGAGTCACCAGTACGGGTGTGTCGGTTTTCAGCGGCTGCAGCGCATTCATCCAGTAGGTTAGGCTGATCTCGGTACGTGCAGACGGACCATGACTGGTCTCGAGATAGTTCCAGCTCGCCCAGGCTGCGCGTTTTCTCGGCATCAGACGCGTGTCGGTGTGCAGGATCGCTGTGTTGGGCCGGTAACGGATGCGGTCCAGGATATCAACGTCGCGACGTGATGGGTTTTGCAGCAGGCTCAGTGCCTGATCACTGTGAGTGGCTAGAACGACCTCATCAAACAGCTTGCTGTTTCCGCACGCGTCGTGAACGAGAACGCCGTTAGGCGTGCGCTCCACCGAACGGATTCCATTGCCGAGATGTGTCCGGCCCGCGAAATCCCCATGCAGGGCTCTGACATAATTCTGGCTGCCGTCCTGGATTGTTCGCCACGCGGGCCGATCGGTCAGCTGCAAAAGACCGTGATTGATGAAGAAGCGGAAAAATGTCCTGGCCGGATAATGCTTCATCTGTTCCGAAGGCGAGGACCAGATCGCTGCACACATCGGCAGGATGTGATCATTACGGAACGTGTCCGAATAGCCTTCCTCGCGCAGGAATTCATCAATGGTGCGTGCGTCCGAAGTGAGATCGAAATGTTTCGATTGGCGGTATAGCCGCACCAGGTCGAACAGCATGCGCCACATGCGCGGTCGCAGGAAATTGCGCTTCTGAGCGAACAAGCCTCCGGGGTTGGAGGAGTATTCGAAACGTCCATTGCCGAGTGACGCGGCGAAGGACATGTCGCTTTCCGCCGACTGTACGTTCAGTTGCTTCAGAAGGGCGGTAAAATTGGGATAGTTGCGCGGGTTGTAGACGATGAAACCGGTGTCGACCTCAACACTCTGCCCGGCAATATCAACGGTGCGCGTATGGGCGTGCCCTCCCAAGCGGTCGGCACCTTCAAACAGGTCAACCTCATGGTTTCTGGAGAGCTGCCAGGCCGCGGATAGGCCGGATATGCCAGAGCCGATTACCGCGATTTTGCGACCTGTCTTGGTGTCCATGTCTGTTCCCCGTACCTAATGACGGGTGTACGTCGATGCGGCCAGTCTGGATCACCGGAAATTTCTTGTGATCCGATCATGTCTTGGAGGCGTATCCAACCTTATGTACGTTGCACTCGATACCAAGGATGCAGGCGGTCATGGCCTGGGGATCCATAGACAGCAGGGGGGAGCGACCGGCCCGGTCGCTGCGTCGAGTGCTCGATTGACGAATACCGAATTGGCTCAGCTTATCCAGAGGATCGCGCATCGTCGGGACCGTGAGGCCTTCACGACGATCTTTGATCATTTCGCGCCCAAGGTGAAAGCCTTTCTGCGGCGGCGTAATGTATCGACAGCGCTGGCTGATGATGTCACCCAGGAAGCGATGCTGGCCGTTTGGCGCCGGGCGGAGAAATTCGACCCAAGCAAGGCGGCGGCCTCAACCTGGATTTTCACCATCGCTCGCAATCTGCACATTGATCACTTCCGCAAACAAGCGCGTGCGAAGAAGCTGGACGAGCATGATCCGCACTTCCAGCCGGTGGGTGAACAACAGCCCGACGAGCTGTTGTCGCGCAGTCAGGATGTGAAAACTGTCAGCGAGGCCTTGTCAGTGCTTCCGGACGAACAACGTATGGTGCTGGAGCTGGCCTTCACCGAGGGCCTCTCCCACAGCGACGTCGCGGAGCGGCTGTCGTTACCCCTTGGAACTGTAAAGTCGAGAATACGGCTCGCGATGCAAAGGCTTCGCGGAGCACTTGGAGAAGTGGAATGACCCGGCGCGGAGAGATGCTGGACGATGCGTGGTACATGGACTACGCAGCCGGCACACTAAAAAGCGAAGGCGAGGACGTGCTGGTGGCGGCTCATGTGGAGCTGTCGGATGAGGCGCGTGGCCGTGTGGAAGAGCTGGAAAAGATTGGCGCGGCATTGCTGATGATGGCGCCGGAGAACGAGCCGCTTCCGTTCACCGCTGATGATCTGCTGGCTGCCGAAGGCGCGCTGGCGCCGCTCGAGGTTGGGGACGTTACCCGTCATGAGGCGTATGTGCCCCAGGCGCTCGGCGACTTCCTACAGCGTATCCACAAGACGATCCGCTGGGAATTCCTCGGTCCGGGCCTGAACAAGGCGATGTTGTGGACGGGTCCGGATGGCGAGAAGCTGTGGCTGCTCAAGGCGCAGCCTGGTGTCGCCATTCCGCAACACGGCCATAATGGATCCGAGCTGACACTGGTGCTCAAGGGCAGTTTCTGGGATGGCGAGCAGCAATTCTGCCCCGGTGATGTTGAATATGCTGATGAGGCGGCCGCGCACGATATCCGCATCGATGACGGCGGTGAATGCATCTGTCTGGCCCTGACCCGTGGCAAGCTGCGCTACGACAACCCGATCCTGAAGCTTTTCCAGGTCTTTACCGGACTTTGATCAACTTCTTTGCTGCAGTTTTCTCGAAACTTGCCGAGGCCTGTGCTATCCAGCGTTAGCGATAGCATTCGAGGTGACGGGTTTGCGAACGAGGGCCAACAAGCAAAGCGGTGCAACGATCAAGGATGTGGCCGAGCGCGCAGGCGTTTCGGCCATGACTGTCTCACGGGTCCTCAACGGCGAATCCCGCGTCCGGGACGAGACACGCGAACGCGTGCTCGAGGCGATGAAGGAACTGGACTACCGGCCAAATATTTCGGCCCGCAGCCTGGCCAAGGCGCGCAGCTTTTTTCTCGGTCTTCTCTATAACAACCCCAATCCCGGTTATGTCAGCGAGCTGCTGGTGGGGATGATGAACCGTTGCCGCCAGGCTGGGTACCATCTGGCGATCGAGGATAGCGGATCCACCGATTCCCATTGGGCCAATGCCGTGGAGATGGTTCTGCGTACATCCAATTTCGACGGCGTGATCCTGCCGCCGCCGGTGTGTGATTTTCCGTCAGTCCGCAATGCCCTGGAAGAGATGGGCGTACCCTATGTGAGGATCGCTCCGGAACAGGACCGCGATGCCCAGCCCAGCGTCATAACGGACGATCGTGAGGCGGCCGAACGCATGACCCAATATCTGCTGGAACTGGGGCATACGCGGATCGGTTTCATTCAGGGCGATACGGAACACGGCTCCAGCCGCCAGCGCGAGGCCGGTTTCCGGGCGGCGCTGGAGAAGGCCGGGATTGCCCTGCGTGATGAATGGATCCAGCCGGGCCGCTATACTTATAGATCCGGATTGGTGGCGGCAGAGAACATGCTGCGAGGGGATGATCGCCCAAGTGCTGTTTTCGCCAGCAATGACGACATGGCCGCTGCTGTAGTGGCGGTGGCGAACAAGCTCGGATTGGATGTGCCCGGCCAGCTGTCCGTGACCGGTTTCGACGACACGCAGACCGCGACTACGCTGTGGCCCCAGCTCACCACGGTGCGCCAGCCAATCGCCGAAATGTCTGCTGCTTCGGTGGACATTCTGACCCGCGCTCTGGAACGGGGTGGCGAAGACTCGGATGTGGAAATTCGCCTTATTCCTTGCGAGCTTATAGTTCGTGGGTCGACAGCTCCGCCCGCCGCTTAGGGCGCGAGTCGAGGGCGGCAAGACCCGGGTCGTAATATATTATTAGCGAATAGCTTTATGCGGGCTCGGAGCCGATTGGTTGTCCAGTACAACTTTTTCGAGAAAAAACAAGCATTTATGATGGGTGTTAACGGGTTCCGGAATATTTCTATTACGCCAAAATGCTGCCTAAGCTGTTGTAATTCTTGAATAATAGCCGATTTCGGTGGTAGGGGTGTTTGACCGGTCATATTAGGGTTTGGTTAGAAGAATCGACTAAATTAACCATGATGTGTGCGATCTGCTCATGACACGCACAACGTGTGTTTCTAGTTGTCACGATTCTTAAGAGGCCCCCATGTCCGACTGGCGCAACGCTCCTGAAATGGACCCGGAAGTGATCAACACCCTGATTGCGGCCGTTGGCAAGGAAGCGTTCTCTGCGATGAAACAGCAGTTCATCGATGATCTTCGTTCGCTCTATGGTGCCTATTCCGAAGCCCACGGCAACCAGGACAGCGAGGCTGCCCGCCAGACAGCGCACGCGCTCAAGGGCGCTGCGGTCAATATCGGGCTGAAACAGCTGGGCGCGCTCGCAGCGGCACTCGAAGCCGGCGATGCTTCGCAGGCTGACGAGCTGGGCGCTGTCTTCGCCGCCGCCGTTGATCATCTGGAGGCTGCAGCCTGATGAGCGACGTGCCCGCCAATACGATTGAATTGCCCGCGCGCCTGGACGTTCCGGCGGCCGAGGCGCTTTTGACCGAGCTTCTGGAATATCGCGGCAGTGATGCCGACCTTGTTGTCAAAGGCTCTGATGTTGGCCTGATCGACACACCTGCCATTCAAATCCTTATGAGCGCTGCGCGGGATCAGGCCGCGCGCAAACGCGCTTTCACGCTGAACGACCCGAGTGCCGCCATTCGCGAAGCCATGGAGCTGATGGGCCTCGAGAATGAACTAGCCACCTGGAGGGGAAGCAATGAGTAAACGTGTACTAGCCGTCGATGATTCCAAGACCATGCGCGACATGGTCGCTTTCACGTTGAAACGAGAAGGGTTCGAAGTTGTCGAGGCCGAAGATGGTGTCGAGGCGATGGAGGTTTCCACGACCGGCGATTACGACCTGGTGATCTCGGACGTGAATATGCCCCGCATGGACGGCATCACCCTGGTCGGCAAGCTCCGCGAGAACCCCAAATTCCGTGCCACACCGATCCTCATCCTCACCACCGAGGCGGACCAGACCAAGAAGGAAGCCGGCAAGGCCGCTGGCGCTACGGGCTGGATCGTCAAGCCTTTCGACCCCGACCAGTTGGTGAATGTTGTCCGCCGGGTCTGCCGATAGTCTGAAGACTGGAGAAGACGAGTGAACGAGCTCGAACAATTCAAGCAAACTTTCTTCGAGGAATGTGAAGAGCTGCTGCAGCGCTTCGAGGAAGTTGCCGTGACATTGGTCGCCGGGCCGAATGACGCCGAGGTTCTCGACGACATTTTCCGGACCGTTCACTCCATCAAGGCTGGCGCCGGTGCTTTCAAATTCCAGCGGCTGGCGACCTATTGCCACGAATTCGAGAACTTCATGGATCTGGTCCGGGGGGGCAAGCTCCAGCTGGTCGAAGGGGACCCGGATCTCGTCATCCAGGCTGGTGACATCCTCCAGGATCTCGTCGCCGCCGCACGCGCCGGCATGGAAGCGCAGGCCGGTATCGAGGATGAGATCCTCGAGATTCTCCGCAACAAGACGGGCGCTCCTCAGTCCAACGCCAATGCTGGAGCCGACGTGAATGCAGCCGCTCCGTCCGGTGCCGGGTTCACGATCAAATTCCGTCCGCATCGGGCGATGTACGAGACGGCCAACGAACCGCAACTCCTCCTGCATGCGTTGAAGAGTCTGGGTGTCATGTCGATCTCGACCAGCTCCGAGGCCTTGCCTGACCTGGTCAAGCTCGATCCGCTGGAAGGGTATCTGAGCTGGGACATCGAGATCCGCGGTGACGACATCTCCCGCGAGAGTGTCGAGGAAGTTTTCGAGTTCGTAGATGGTGATTGTGATCTCGAGATCAACGAGATCGAATGCGCCTCCGAGCGGGTTGCTGCTGATTTGCCGGAAGCGCCGGATGCTGCCGACGAGCCGATGGCGGGGGCAGCCACTGCGGCGTCCACAGATTCCAAGGCGATCGCTGCAGCCGCCCAGAGCACGTCCATTCGGGTTGAGCTGGAGCGCATCGACCGCTTGGTCGACATGGTTGGCGAGCTGGTCATCGCCCAGGCCATGGCCCTCGACAGCCTCTCTGAGCTTGTCGATATCCGTCACGTCAAACAGCTCCAGGCGTTGGAAGACCTGACCATGCGGACGCGCCAGCTCCAGGAAGGTGTGATGGCGGTGCGGATGCAGCCACTCAAGGCGCTTTTCTCCCGTTTTCCGCGCGTCGTGCGCGACCTCTCCAAGAAGCTGGACAAGAATGTTCGCCTGGAACTCGAGGGTGAAGCGACCGAGGTCGACAAGACGATTATCGAGGAGCTCAGCGATCCGCTTACCCACATGATCCGCAATTGCATGGATCATGGCCTCGAAACACGCGAGGAACGTGCTGAAACAGGCAAGGATGAGCAGGGGATCGTCAAGATTTCCGCCGAGCACCGCAATGGCCGCATCCTGATCCGTGTTGCCGATGACGGCCGTGGTCTGAGCCTCAAACGAGTACGCCAGAAAGCGATCGACAACGGTTTGATCGACGAGGATGCCGAGCTTTCCAAGGAGGAGATCGAGGCATTGATCTTCATGCCGGGTTTCTCCACGGCTGCGGCGATCTCCGATGTTTCCGGGCGTGGTGTGGGCATGGATGTCGTGCGCCGCAATATCCAGAAGCTGGGCGGTCGTGTGACCGTGGAGTCGGAAGAGGGCAAGGGTTCGACCTTCACCCTGGCACTGCCGCTGACCCTGGCTGTTCTGGACGGCATGCTGATTTCCGTTGCCGGCGAGCGTTTCGTCGTCCCGCTTTCCACCATTGTCGAGACAGTACTGCCGGATCCGAGTTCTGTGCGTCAGCTGCCTGACGGTGGCACGGTGATGTCGATCCGCGGCGAAACCATCCGCCTGATCGATGTCTGTGCGGCCATGAGTATTGACCGTTCCGGCCAACCGGAACCGCTGCGCAAGCTGGCGGTTATCGTGGAAACCGAATTTGGCCGTCGGATCGGCCTTATCGTTGACGAGCTGCTGGGACAGCAACAGGTCGTCATCAAGAGCCTGGAAGCCAATTACCGCAGCATTTCCGGTGTCGCCGGAACCGCCATCCTGGGCGATGGCCGGGTGCGTCTGATCCTCGATATCGACGGTCTCGCGGCCATGGATGTGCCGCGCACTGATGGCGGCCAGCCGAGCAACACACCCACTGATACCAATCGCGTCGCCTCGGGAGGGCAAAGCGCATGACAGCTGAGGAAGCCGTGCTGGCAACAGCCGAGGCCATAGCAAACGGTCGGGAAGCCGCGCCGGGCCAGAAACAGTATGTGAGTTTCGCCGCAGGTTCTGAGCAATACGCGGTGGACATCATGTCTGTCAGGGAAATCAAGGGATGGACGGAGGTTACCAGCCTTCCGAACCAGCCCGAGCACGTCCGCGGAGTGCTTAACCTACGCGGTGCGGTACTGCCGATCATTGATCTCCAGTGCCGACTGGGAGGGGGGTTGACCGAAACCACCCAACGCCACGTCATCGTGATCGTGGCGGTTATGGACCGGCAGGTGGGACTGTTGGTCGATGCGGTTTCAGACATTCTCGACGTATCCGACGACAAGATACAACCGGTTCCGGAAACCAACTCCAAGGAAGATGCGCGTGTCTTCTCCGGTTTCCTGACCGATGAAGACCAGATGGTCGCGATGCTGGACCTCGAGCGCCTGCTGGGCTCCGAAATCCTTGACCAATCCCAATCCGAAGACACCCCCGTTCAGTGAAAGCGACCAGAGGAGTCACTGCCATGACTTATGCTTACAACAATCCGAATAGCCGTTCCTCCGGCGACGCTGGTCGCCGCACTCAACTGCTGACCTCCGCCGCCATCTTTGCCGGAGCCGCTGCAGCCTTCGGCGCGGTCGCGTGGACCGCCGCAGGTGCAGGCCCGATCACCGCGCTGCTGGCCGGTCTGCCACTGGCCGCCATTTTCGGCGCCCACAACTATTTCCGTGGAGATGCCTCAACAGGTGCCGGTGGCACGTCCAACACCGAACTCACGGCCAAGCTCGACGCGCTCGACCGCGTCCAGGCCGTTATCGAGTTCGAGCTCGACGGCACGATCATCACCGCCAATGACGCCTTCTGCGGTGCCATGGGTTACGCGCTGGGAGAGATCCAGGGCAGGCATCATTCCATGTTCGCCGAGCCCGAGTACGCCGCCAGTCCGGAATACAGGTCCCTCTGGGACAAGCTGCGTCGTGGCGAGTTCGAAGCCGGTGAGTTCAAGCGCTTCGCCAAGGGTGGTCGCGAGATCTGGATCCAGGCCTCCTACAATCCGGTCTTCGATGAGACGGGGCGTCCGTACAAGGTCGTGAAGTTCGCGACCGACATCACCGAACAGAAACTGCGCAATGCGGATATGACCAGCCAGATCGAGGCGATCGGCAAGTCGCAGGCGGTGATCGAGTTCAATCTCGATGGCACGATTATCACGGCCAATGAAAACTTCTGCTCGACTGTTGGTTATTCCGTTGAGGAAATCCGCGGGCGTCACCATTCCATGTTTGTGGACTCTGAATACGCCGGGAGCCACGAATACAAGGAATTCTGGGCCAAGCTCGGCCGTGGCGAGTTTGACAGCGGTGAATACGAACGTGTTGGCCGTGGCGGCAAGCGCATTGTCATCCAGGCGTCCTACAACCCGATCTTCAACGCCGATGGCAAGCCATACAAGGTCGTGAAATACGCGACGGATCTGACGGCGTCAGAGCGCATGCAGGAGGCTGTTCGAATTCGCTCCGCCCTCGACAGCACGACGACCAATGTCATGGTCGCCGATGCCGATTTCAACATCGTCTACATGAACCACTCCCAGCATGAGATGATGAAGTCCAATGAGGATGCGCTTCGGACCGAGCTTCGCAATTTCAATGCAGACGAGCTGGTCGGCAAGAATATCGATGTCTTCCACAAGAACCCCGCCCACCAGCGCCAGATGCTCGAGCGTCTAACGGCGCCTCATCACACTGAAATCACAGTGGCCGGCCGAATTTTTGGTCTGATCGCTACGCCGGTGATGGATGCGGACGGGAATCGTCAGGGGATCGTTGTCGAGTGGGATGACCGCACCGAGCGTGTTGCTGCGGAAAAAGCGGCTGCCGAGGAAGCCGCTGAGAATGCCCGCATCAAGGCCGCTCTGGACACGACAACGACGAACGTCATGGTCGCCGATGCTGACCTCAACATCGTCTATATGAATGAGTCCCAGCGCGAGATGATGAAGGCCGCCGAGAGTGACTTGCGCAAGGATCTGCCGAATTTCGACAGCAATAACCTGCTTGGTCAGAATATCGATGTCTTCCACAAGAACCCGGCTCACCAGCGTGGAATGCTGGCGCGCCTTACCAGCGCTTATGAGACGGATATCAAGGTCGGTGGCCGCAGCTTCCACCTGATCGCAAGCCCGGTCATGGATGACGACGGACAGCGCGCGGGAACCGTTGTTGAATGGAGAGATGAGACTGCCGAGAAAGCTGTCGAAGCCGAGATCGCTGAAGTGGTGTCTGCTGTTTCGGCGGGCGATTTCACCAAGACATTGCCGCTGGAGGGCAAGGAGGGCTTCCTGCGCGCCCTGTCCGAAGGCGTCAACAGCTTGTCCTCGACAGTGGACGGGGTACTCCAGTCATTCGGTACCATGCTGGGGTCGCTTTCACAGGGCGATCTGACCCAGCGGATCAACCAGGATTATCAGGGCGTCTATGGCGAGCTGAAGGAAAATGCCAATTCCATGGCGTCAACCCTGCAGGAAACCGTCAAGGCGATTTCCATGGCATCCGAGGAAGTCTCCTCCGGCGCCGAGCAGATCTCCACGGGTGCTTCCGATCTGTCCCAACGCACTGAACAGCAGGCAGCCAATCTGGAAGAGACCGCTGCCTCGATGGAAGAAATGGCTTCAACCATCAAGCAGAATGCCGATAACTCCACACAGGCCAGCCAGCTTGCCATCACCGCGCGTGACAGTGCCGAGAAGGGTGGCAATGTCGTCTCCAACGCTGTTGATGCGATGGGCAAGATCGAGGACTCCTCGCGCCGTATCTCCGACATTATCGGTGTCATCGACGAGATTGCCTTCCAGACCAACCTCCTGGCCCTGAACGCAGCGGTCGAGGCGGCCCGGGCTGGCGATGCCGGACGTGGTTTCGCGGTCGTGGCGTCGGAAGTCCGCTCCCTCGCCCAGCGCTCCGCGCAAGCTGCCAAGGACATCAAGGATCTCATCGTCGACTCGACCGAACAGGTCCAGGGTGGTGTCGAGCTGGTCAACGAGACCGGCGAAGCGCTCACCGAGATTGTCGACAGCATCAAGAAGGTGGCGGATATCGTCGCCGAGATCTCTGCCGCATCCCGTGAGCAGGCCACCGGTGCTGACGAAATCAACACGGCTGTCACGCAGATGGACGAGATGACCCAGCAGAACTCTGCCCTGGTGGAAGAGAATGCTGCTGCAGCCAAGACGATGAATGACCAGGCAAGCCGCATGCGCCAGCGCATGAGCTTCTTCAATGCCGGCCAGAATACGGGCGGATACGAAGCTCATGCGGCTCCGGTCGCCCGTCCGCAAGTGGTCGCAGGGGGTGGCGCGGGAGCGCGTGGCCTGCAGGCAGCGCTTGCCGAGAGTGTCGTGGACGACGAGGACGACTGGTCTGAATTCTAGGCGAAGGCGGTCCTGAGCGAGTAGACAAGAATGGCACCAACAGCCTCCAGACGATCCGCCGGTGAACGTGAATTTGCCATGCGAGATGCCGATTTTCGGATTATCGCAAATGCAATTTATGACCATGCGGGCATTGTGATCGGTGATCACAAGAAGGAGCTTGTCTACTCGCGTCTCGCCCGTCGGCTGCGTCAGCTGGGGCTGGCCGATTTCACGGCCTACCTGGCCCGCCTGGGCGGGCCCGACGGGGATAGTGAGCGCAATCACCTGATCAATGCGCTGACCACCAATCACACCAACTTCTTCCGCGAACCGCATCATTTCGACTACATCAAGGATGTTCTGGTTCCACACTGGAAGAAACGGGCCGCCAAAACCGGCGACAAGACCCTGAAGGTCTGGTCAGCAGGCAGCTCGACCGGCGAAGAGCCCTATACACTGGCCATGACCCTGGACGCCGCGCTGAAGGGCGATCCGGGCTGGAAGTGGAAGATCCTCGCCACCGATATCGACACAAATGTGCTCCAGCATTGTCGTGAGGGCAGCTATCCCTCCTCGGCCATCAGCGGCATTCCCAAGGGGTATCGGTCCTATTGCGAACGCGATCGCCGCGAAGGTGTGGACAGGTTCGTGATGTCCCAGGCCCTGAAGTCGCGGCTGGTTTTCAATCGGTTGAACCTGCACGCCTCCTGGCCGATCAAGAACAAGTTTGACGCGATTTTCTGTCGCAACGTCACCATCTATTTTGATGGCCCGGCCAAACAGCGCCTGATCGAGCGTTTCGTGAGCATGCTCAAGCCCGATGCCTGTTTGTTCCTTGGCCATTCCGAGAGTCTTCTGGGGGCAAGGTCGACATGACGCCGGTCGGCCGAACGATCTACGCCTTCCGCGGAGGCGCTCACGATGTCTAGAAGCAGCGCTGCCCGCAAGAGCGATGTCCCTGGCTCCACGCGCTATCACGACAAGTCTGCCGACAAATGGGTCGTAAAGGTCCTGCCGGGCGGGTACCACGTGACCGAAGGTGCTGATGGCAGCGAGCTGATTTCAACGGTCCTGGGCTCCTGTGTCTCGGCCTGCATCTGGGATCCGGTCATGGGACTGGGCGGGATGAACCATTTCATGTTGCCGCATGATGATGCCGGTGTGTGGGGCGGGGCCAGCCTGGCCATGCGCTACGGCAACCACGCCATGGAAAGCCTGGTCAACACTTTGCTCAAGGCTGGTGCTGACAAGCGTCGTCTCCAGGTGAAGTTCTTCGGCGGCGGAAATGTCATTCAGCGAATGCGCGGCGTAGGCGACCAAAACGCTGATTTCGCACGCAGATATGCCGAGGCCGAAGGTCTGAACGTGATCGCCTGGGATCTCGGCGGGGACCGCGGTCGCCGCATCATGTTCGACCCGGAAAGTGGCAAGGTCTGGCGGAAATTCCTCAACTCCTCTGCCCTGGGCGAGGTCACTGAGGTGGAATCCTCGATGCACAAAGCTCCGCCGCTTCGCAAGAAGCAAACCGATATCGAGCTGTTCTAGGGGATTTGATGGCGCGCAAGATACGGACATTGGTGGTCGACGACAGTGCTCTGATGCGGATGCTTATCCCGTCAATGCTCCAACGCTCGCCTCACATCGAGGTGGTTGGTGCAGCGTCGAACCCGTTCGCCGCGCGCGAGATGATCAAGGAGCTCAATCCGGACGTCATCACGCTGGATGTCGAGATGCCGAAAATGGATGGCATTTCCTTCCTCAACAAGATCATGACCTTGCGGCCCACGCCCGTGGTTATGGTCTCCTCGCTGACCCAGAAGGGCGCCGATATCACGCTCAAGGCGCTGGAGCTGGGTGCGATCGATTTCATCGGCAAGCCGACAATTGACCTGGAAAAGAACATGCCGCTGCTGGCGGACGAGCTGATCGACAAGGTGCGCGCAGCGGCCGTCTCCAGGGTTCGCGCGCACACCCGTAAGGTTGAGGTGAAGGCTGCCGCTCCGGTCCAGTTCGACACGACCGAGGCAATTGTCGCCATGGGAGCCTCGACGGGGGGGTGGAAACGCTCGGCCGGATCCTGCGCGCCATGCCGCCGAACGCGCCGGGCATTGTTATCGCCCAGCACATGCCCGCCGCCTTTACCAAGCAATTCGCCGAGCGCATCAACAAGTCCTGCGCCGTCAATGTGGCGGAAGCGGACCAGGGACGGCGCATTCGCCCGGGTTCGGTGTGGATCGCACCGGGCGACCGGCATCTGGAAGTGCGTCGCTCCGGCGCTGACTATGTTTGCCAGCTGACTGATGAGGCGCCGGTCAGTGGTCACAAACCGTCTGTGGATGTGCTTTTCAATTCCGTTGCCCGGGCCTGTGGGGCGCAGGCGATCGGGGTCATCCTGACCGGCATGGGCAAGGACGGTGCGAACGGGCTCAAGACGATGCGCGACGCGGGATGTCACACGCTGGGCCAGGACGAGGCGTCGAGCCTCGTCTACGGCATGCCGAAAGCGGCCTTCGATGTGGGTGCAGTCGAGCGGCAGTTACCGGAAGATAAGATTCCATCAGCCATACTGCGGATCGTATCCGAGGGTGGCGACGTATTGCGTATTTAACCTGGTGCGATTTGGGCGCACCCAGCAGGACGAGTTCACGTTATGGGACAGGTTGTAAACTTTGATTCAGGCCCAGAGGATGCCCGGGAGCCCAAAACCCCGGTCGCGCGTCTTCTGCTGGGCACGATTGAGTCTGCCAATCTTGTATTGAATGAAACAACCACCGACGTGCAAGCCCAGGCCCATCGCCTGAGTGCGCTTTTCACCAGCCTGACCGATGCGTCCAACGAGCAAACTGACCGTCTCTCGGAGCTGGTCGAGCAGATATCGTCGGTCGAGTACGATGGCGGTGAGGTGGATCTTGTCGCTCTGCCGCGCATTCTCGAGGAATCGCTGGAAGAGGTCACCGAGCGTATTCTCGTCCTGTCCAAACAGGGCGTGTCGCTGATCTATTCCCTCGACGCAATCCTTGAGGAAATCGACGAACTACAGAGCTGTATCACCGAGATCGAGGCCATCAATCGCCAGACCCGCCTGCTCTCGCTGAACGCCCAGATCGAAGCGGGCCGGGCTGGTGACGCCGGGGCCGGTTTCCAGGTCGTTTCGACGGAAATGCACACATTGTCCAGGCGTATTGATGCGCTTTCGGAAAAGATGCGGGGTAGTACGGCCATCGTCACGCGATCGATCAAGGAGGTCATCTCCTCGATCCGTACAGAGTATGAAGAGCTCAGCGAAATCGGCGCGATGGACCTGACCCAGCAGATCGATGCCAAGGAGCACCTGGAGATCCTGCTCAA
This sequence comes from Maricaulis sp. MIT060901, assembly GCF_047123815.1. NCBI lineage: Bacteria > Pseudomonadati > Pseudomonadota > Alphaproteobacteria > Maricaulales > Maricaulaceae > Maricaulis > Maricaulis sp. MIT060901. The sequence continues at coordinate 1,434,762 of NZ_CP138920.1, read as the reverse complement.
CGCGCTGGTGGCGCGTAATGACGAGATCCACGGCGTGCTCGGGCATTCGACGGATACCGCGCGGCGCATTTCCGATGAGATCCGTGAAGTCGTCATGGCCATGCAGTTCCAGGATCGTATGAAACAGCGCACCGACGCGATCGTGAAGGCCCTCGATGCCGTTGCCCATTTCCTCGACGACCATCCTGATCTCGTTTCCGATGAGAGCGGATGTGATACGCTCAAGAAGAACATCCTCGATTCCATAACGCTATCGGATGTGCGCCGTGAATTCGGTCAACGCTTCGGAGTAGAGGAAGCAAGGCCTTCCTCCTCGCCGTCCGGCGGTGGCGATCTTGATATTGAACTATTCTAGGGGAGAAGAATGGAATACACCGCTGACCACTCCGGAGAAAGGCTGCACGTGCGTATTTCCGGCGTTCTGACTTTTGATGATCACGAGCGTTTCAAGTCCATCGTCAAGCTGATCGCTTCGGGTGATGAGACCCAGGTCACACTCGATCTCGGCCAGACCAAGATGATCGACTCCGCGGGCATCGGCATGCTCCTTCTGGCCAATGACAGAGCCATGAAAGAATCCAAGAAAATGTCTCTGACCGGAGTCAATGGTCACGTGGCGAAGGTGATCGAGTTGTCCAAGGTCGATCAGATTATCCCCATCACCTGATAAGGGTCTGCTATGAGTGCGAAACCGAAGCCGGTCGACACCGAGATTGCGTCTGCGACGATTGAGGCGAACGATGCTCGTGTCCTGATTGTTGATGATTTGAGATCATCTCGCATGCTCATCGGAAGCGTGCTCAAGGCTGCGGGTTTCTCTAATCTTGACTACGCGGTCGATGGTCTGGATGCGCTCGAAAGGTTCAGAAAGAACGAGCCGGATGTTGTCGTGCTCGACATTGTCATGCCGCGCATGGACGGGTTCGAGGTCTGTCACGAGATTCGCAATACGCTTAAAAGCGATGTGCCGATCCTGATTCAGTCCGGCGTGCAGGAAGGCAATCAACGGGTCCGGGCCTTTGACGAAGGTGCCAGCGATCTCGTTTCCAAGCCGATCAATGCAGCTGAACTTGTCTCGCGCCTGCGTCTGCATATCGAGCGTCGCCGTATGATCGACCGCCTGCAGCGCTATCAAAACCGGATGGAGGAGGAGCTGCACACGGCGGAAGCCATGCAGATGTCGCTGCTCAAATCACCGGAAGAGCTGGAGGGACTGGCTCAACCCAAGGGCGCGGAGGTCGAGGCCTTCTATCGCGCTTCGCACAAGCTTGGCGGTGACCTGTGGGAAGCCTTCGAAGTCGATGAAGACCGTTTCGGCCTGTTGATGTTCGACCTGTCCGGGCACGGTGTGTCCGCAGCGATCAACGCGTTTCGCCTGCACATGCTGGTCAATTCCCACAAAGAGTTGCGCAGTGACCCGGCGAGATGGCTGGCACAGGTCTCTGCCGATCTGTACCGCATGCTTCCGGTCCAGCATTTCTCGACGGGTTTCTATGGCATCTATGACCGCCGTGACCGAACGCTCACCTATGCAGGCGCGGGCGCGCCGACACCGGTCTTGATACGCGGTGCCGAGGCAATCCAGCTCGACGGTAGCGGTGTGATCATGGGCTGCCTGCCCAGCTCGGAGTACAGCAATCACCGCCTGCAGATGCAGCCGGGTGACCAGCTCTGCCTCTACAGCGATGCACTGTATGAGGACTTCGATGATCCGACCCAGTCGCTTGAGGTCGCGGATCTGGTTGAGCACATTCGTTCAGGGCTTGCTAACCGCAACAAGGCCGGTTTCGCCGATGCCCTGGTGCGCAGCATTTTCGGATGTTTCCCGGAGAGCATGCCGGACGACCTCACCATATTGCGGTTGGAGGTGAAGGCGTGATTGCTGAACTCCCGGCCAGCGCCAGCGACGGCAAGGTCTGGGTCCGATTCAAGGATCCGCGCCTTTCCCGCCTGATCCCGGACGTGCTTGGCGACGAGCTGGGCCACGCCATTGCCCACGACGAGGCGCCGGATTTCTCGAACGTCGGTATCGTCATTGTTGACGACGCCCATGCGGATATTCTCGTTGCCGCGCGCGCAGACAGACGCGATCGTACAAACCATCTTGATTTCGGTCGATGCCTCGCCAGGACGAGCCGATTTTGTCCTTCCGGTGGATGTCGACGCCCAGGTGCTCAGTTCGGTCTATTCGGCGGCATCGGAGTTTCGCTCGCAAGTCGCCAGCCTGCGTCGTGATGTTGCCAGCCGCCAATCCGCGGTCGGCACCATCAATCATGGTCAGTTTGTGCTCTCCTCGCTGGATGAGGCACGTAATCTGGCAACGATGCTCGCCCTTGCCTGTCCGAATTCGGACCTGGTTGCGATCGGCCTTCAGGAATTGCTGATCAATGCCGTCGAGCACGGCAACCTGGAAATCACAGCCCAGGAGAAGCAGGAGCTGCTGATCGACGGCAAGTGGCGTGACGAGGTAGAGCGTCGCCTCAACAGCGCGGAATATGCGGGGCGTGTCGTCCTGGTGAACTTCCAGCGCGGTGAGCGCATGATCTCGATCACCATCCAGGATGATGGCGAGGGCTTCGAATACGACAATTATGTCGACAGCGATGTTCCAACCGAAGGCTATCGCGGTCGCGGTATCGCCATGGCCCGCGACCTTTCCTTTTCCAGTCTGACCTATCTGGGTCGGGGCAACCTGGTTGAAGCAACCATCTTGCTGCAGAGCGACTAGGTCGTCTCTGATAGTTCACTGGATTTCCGGCTCCAGCTCCGCTAGGCGAGCCGACGAAGAATATTGGAGGATGTTCAGTGCGCGTTTCAATCAGCACCGCCGTGTCCGTTCTGGCGGCCGTCTCGACGATCTGTTCCGCAGGTCATGCCCAGTCTGGCGAAACCACTCGGGATGAGACCTGGGTCCGGGCACAGGCCGAGGCACGCGCGCGTATCGAGCGGCGCCTGCGCCCGCAAGAGGCACGCAATGTCATCCTTTTTGTCGCCGACGGGATGAGTATTCCGACAATCACGGCAGCACGGATCTTCGATGGCCAGCAGAATGGGCTGGGTCAGGATGATGTGGAACATTTGCTGAGCTTCGAGAGCTTTCCGGACGCGGCACTGGTGCGGACCTATTCTACCGATGCCCAGGTACCGGATTCGGCAAACACGGCCTCGGCCATGGTTACCGGGGTCAAAACACGCAATGGCGCGCTGAGTGTGCGTGGTGACCAGTTCCTGGACGTCTGCGACGGCTCCTCCACGCCGCCCGCAACCCTGGTCGAGCTCGCCGAGGATCGTGGCATGGCGACCGGCATTATCTCCACCGCACGCATTACCCATGCGACGCCGGCAGCGACCTATGCTCATTCATCTTCCCGCACGTGGGAACTGGATACGGTGCTTCCGGACGAAGCCGTGGAGGCCGGTTGTGAGGATATCGCGGCTCAGCTTCTCTCATTCGACCATGGCGACGGGCTGGATGTGGTGCTGGGTGGTGGGCGCCAGGCCTTCCTGCCCGAGGGGGGAGGCGGACGTCGCGGCGACGGCCGCAACCTGATGCAGGAGTGGGCGGATCGTGGCGGTGCCACCGCAACCACCGCACAGGAATTCAGGAGCCTTGCAGCCGAGGATGAGGCTCCGGTGCTCGGTCTTTTCACCGGCAGCCACCTGGCGTTCGAGGCGGACCGCGTCAGCGAGGAGGAGCCTTCCCTCGCCGAGCTGACGTCCTTCGCCGTGCGCCGTCTGGAAAATGACGAGGATGGTTATGTCCTGCTCGTGGAGGCGGGTCGTGTCGATCACGCTCACCACGCGACCAATGCCTATCGCGCCTTTACGGACATGCAGGCTTTTGCGGATGCGATCGCCGCCGCGGTAGAGCTTGTCGATCTGGATGAAACGCTGATCCTGGTCACAGCCGACCACGGTCACACCATGACGATTTCGGGTTATCCTGCACGCGGTAATCCGATCCTGGGTCTCGTGCGCTCTGCCAATATGGAAGAGCGTGGTGGTGAGCCAAGCCTGACGTTCGACGCCACCGGTCGTCCCTATACGACGATCGGTTATGCCAATGGTCCCAACACGCGTTCGGAAGATGACGAGGCGCTGACCGAGGAAGAGGTTCAGGATACCAGCTATCGTCAGGAGGCGACGGTAAGGCGCCCGGCCGAGACGCATTCCGGTGCCGATGTAGCGCTTTTCGCCAATGGTCCGCGCTCGCATTATTTCACGGGTTCCATGGAGCAGAACACGATTTTCCACCTCATCACCGCTGCCCTTGGTTGGGCGAGCGACGAGGGGGCGCAGGACTAATTTCAGCATTCAGCTGGGGTTCAGGCCCTCTATCCCCTAATGTTGCCATCTTAGGGTATGCGCGGTGCCAGGCACCCCGCATCAGGGAAAAGGGGATCAAGATGAAATATGTTCTTGCGATCTCGGCGAGTGTATTGGCGCTGGGAAGTAGTGCGTTTGCTCAGGATTTCACACAGCCGGCGACGGCTGGCAGCGTGTCGCTGAACTCCGGTTTCACACCGGATCCACACACGGCACAGATCACGTCCGGGGGAACGATTTCGGCTTCGAATGTCGGTGGAAACTGTCGTGGCTGGATTGCCAATGCGCCGGATTATTCGGTTTCGTACAGCGCGGGCAATCTGTTCGACCTGACAATTGGTGTCGATTCCAACAGTGATACGACGCTCGTTATCAATGACCCGAACGGCAACTGGTATTGCGACGATGATGGTGGCGAAGGTCTCAACCCGCTGATTTCATTCTCCAACCCGCTGTCAGGCCGTTACGACGTCTGGGTTGGTTCCTACCAGTCCGGCGAATATGCCAGCTCGACCCTGTCGGTTTCCGAAATCGGCGAAGTGGCCGAGCACTATGACCAGCCGACCGTCTATGGCCCGGATTACAGCCTGCCGGCCCTGTATGGTTCGGTCAGCCTGAATTCCGGATTTGCGCCCGACCCCTATCGTGTGAACGTGGTGTCCGGTGGCCAGTTTGCTGCGTCGGATGTTCGTTCGGGCTGCCGCGGTTGGGTCGCGGGCCCGCCGGACTTCGAGCTCAGCTTCTCGGCGGGTTCCCTGCCGCTGATTATTTCAGCGAATTCGAGTTCCGACACGACGCTTCTGATCAATGATCCGAACGGAAACTGGCACTGTGACGACGATGGCGGCAATGCCGGCCTCAATCCGGCGCTGACCTTCCACAATGCCATGTCCGGCACATATGACATCTGGATCGGTTCGTATCGCCAGGGCGAAAACGCCAATGCGAGCCTCTCCATTTCCGAGCTCTACAGCGAATAGTTCAACTCGTCTGACAATCGGAGAGGCCGCTGCGAGCCAGCGGCCTCTTTTTTTGTGTGGCAAACCCCGGCAAGCTGTTGGCACGGAGATTGTCATGCGCATCATTCTGTCCGCTCTTGTGGTTCTTGTTGCGGCCATCCTCATCGGGGTGTTCCGGATCCTGCCCGCCCATGTCGATAACGATATGAATGGCGTACATCCTCATGCGCCGTATCAGGTATCAGCCGAAGCGCGCGCTTCACGACGAGCTGCGTGTCGCGGACCTGCATTCGGACATGTTGCTGTGGATGCGCAATCCGCGTCGCTGGAATAATCGTGGCCATACCGACCTTCCGCGCCTAGCCCATTCCAATGTGCGCCTTCAGGTCTTTGCCAGTGTCACCAAGACGCCCTCCGGCCAGAATTACCAGAGCAACTCAGCCGACAGCGACAACATCACCGCGCTTGCAGTGGTTCAGCGCTGGCCGGTGGATACCTGGAATTCCCTGTTTGCCCGCGCGCGTTTCCATGCCCGCCGTTTGCAGCGTATTGAGCGTGCGGGCGACGAGCTGGTGATCGGTCGGACATCAGCTGACCTGCGAGCCGCCCTGGCCGATCCAGACGGGCCGATGGTGGCGCTGCTGGCGACGGAAGGCGCGCATTCCCTGGAAGGCGAGATCGATAATCTTCAACGGCTCCATGATGAAGGTTATCGGGTGCTCGGCCTGCATCACTTCTTTCACAACGAACTGGGTGGTTCCCTGCACGGCCTTGCAGGTGACGGGCTCAGTGCCTTTGGCGAGCAGGTCGTGTTGCAAGCTGTGGACATGGGAATGGTGATCGATGTGGCCCACTCCTCGCACCAGGTTGTGCGCGATGTGCTGGGCCTGATTGATGAGCCGGTCATCGTGTCCCACACCGGTATTCACGGTCACTGTCAGACCCAGCGCAACCTGCCGGATGCGCTGATGCGGGAGATCGCCGCTGCGGGCGGTCTGATCGGGATCGGTTTCTGGGCGGATGTGACCTGTGATGACAGTCCCGCCGGTGTCGCCCGGGCGATCACGGCAGCGGTCCAGCTGGTGGGAATCGATCACGTTGCGCTGGGCTCGGACTATGACGGCGCCATCACCGCCAGTTTCGACGGCGCAGAGCTCGCTGTACTTACGCACGAGCTTTTGCGTCAGGGTTTCTCTCGTGACGAGGTCGCGCTGATCATGGGCGAGAATGCGATCCGTTTCTTCCTCGCCAATCTGCCGGAGGGTGAGGGCGAATGATCCGTCGTGCCCTGTGGCTGATTTTCGGGCTGTTGATGACGGGGCTGGCGATTGCCGGCGCGCTGTTGCCACTCTTGCCCACGACGCCATTCCTGCTGCTGGCGGCCTATGCTTTCGCGCGCAGTTCCAAACGCCTGCATGACTGGCTGCTCAACCATAGAAGTTTCGGCCCGCTGATCCGCAATTGGCGTGACTATGGCGCCATTGATCGCAATTCCAAGATCATCGCCATCGCTGTGATGATCGGGGCTTTCGCCTTGAGCTGGTTCATGGGGCTGGGCTGGTGGATCCTTCTGACCCAGGCGCTGGTGCTCACGGCGTCCGCCACTTTCATTCTCTCCCGGCCCGGCGGACCGGGAGAGAAAGGCAAGAGTCAGCGTGCTCCGTAGAGAAGCTCGGCGCTGTCGCAATGCCAGCAACTGTCGGCACCGATCGGGCTGCCCGGCGGGATGGCGGTATCACTGTCAGCAAGGTCCTCGCCTTCACCAATGCGTGCCAAACCGGTCTCGATACGCTGCGCCAACCAGTTACGATGGGCGTTGGAGCCGCGGGACAGGAAGCGTGAAAGCCCGGTCAAACGCGCCCGGCCGAGGGAAGCCACGGCTGGATTATCCGAGCTGGCCAGGGCGAGAAGGCGATCGGCATATTCGGTCTGTACGGCTTCGCGAATGGGCGTCAGGCGTGCTGCCTCACCGCGCGGGGCGTTGAAGACCGCAGCTTCCACTGTGGAGAACAGCTCGTCCGGGCCCAGCTGGTTCTCATCGCGTGCGGACTGATCCGCGATGCGCGCCACCCGCCCCGAAGACAGCATGGCATTGAGGCTGATGCGGCTGGCAGCTGCCGCTGCGTCACGGCGACTGAAAGCCGGGTAGAGGGAGGAGTTGAACAACTCCCGCGTTGCCGCCGCGTCATAGTCTGCGAACGGAGCCGGTGCCAAAAGGGCCAGCGTCTGGTCGCTGATGTCCAGGAAGCCCGGTTCCAGCGTTGCTGTCAGGGCGGCCAGTGCATCGCGCTGGTCCGCAGCGGACGCGGTGCGCAGGCCGGCTGCACCAACGGCGTTTGTCTCATAGGCAAAGTGAACGCCGCCCAGTGTCTTGGCAGCGGCTTCGGCCTGGTAACGGTGATACAGATAGATCGGCGGGAAAACACCGCGCAGCGAGCTCAGCGGCTGGTCGGCCGCCATGACCTGCTGGCCGAAACCGGCCAGGGCGGCGTTGCGCACATCGATGATCTCGCGCAGCTCGGCGACGGGGTCAGGGCCATTGTCCCAGAGATTGGCCAGAGGGTGGGCCGCATTGCTGCCACGCGCATGCAGGTCGGTGATGTAGAGAAGGCCGTTATCGCGGGCGTCTTCCAGAACGCCCTCGATCAGGTTCGCCTCGGCGGCAGGTGTCGCGGCCTGGCCATAGAGCCAGGATATCGCCGTGATATCCCACTCTCCGATATCGGTGTCATAGGCCCGGGAGACATCAAACTCACCAGCGTCACTCATGCGCACCCAGGGGGCCGGGTAATCCATCACCGAGGCCCGGTTGTTAATGCTGGCCGCGAAATTATGGGCGAGGCCGATCGTGTGGCCGATTTCGTGGGCCGAAAGCTGGCGAATGCGGGCAAGAGCCAGTTCCAGCGGATCATTGGCGCCGCCGCTTCCTGTTCCGTCAACGCCGAGCAAACCTTCAAAGATCATGCGATCCTGGCGCACGCGCTGGCTGCCCAGGATGACGTGGCCCTTGATGATCTCGCCCGTGCGCGGGTCGATGACCGAGCCGCCATAGGACCAGCCGCGTGTCTGGCGGTGGACCCACTGGATCATGTTGTAGCGCACATCGGCCGGGTGAGCGCCTTCCGGCAGGAGCTCGACACGATAGGCGTTTTCAAAACCGGCAGCCTCGAAAGCCTGGCCCCACCAGTTGCCGCCCTCGATCAGGGCCTGGCGGATGACTTCCGGGGCGCCGCGGTCAACATAATAGACTATCGGTTCCACGACCGGGCCAGACGTGGCGGAGGGATCAATACGTTCCAGGCGGTGACGCAAGGCAAATGAGCGGCGGACCGGCTCGTCCAGCGGCGCGGCCATGTCATAGACGCTGGTGATGATGCTCCCGGCGCGGTCGTCGGCCATACGGGGTGTGTAGCCCGCATCCGGCAGGGCGACGAAGGAATGGTGTATCGTCAGCGTCACCGAATTTGGCGAAGGCGCTACCGCACGGACTTCCGATCCCGGTGAGGAGGATTGCAGGGTCAGGAGTGCGTCGATCTCTACGTTTTCGGGAAAGACCAGAACACTGTCGGTCAGCGGTGCACTGCGCCCGCCATCCACCGAGAAAGAACCCTGGCCGGAGCGCGACAGCGTGCGCGCCGTGCCAACCTGGTCACGTTCCAGGAAATCTGACAGGTCGATGAGAACACGACCATCGCTCTCCGCGATAATGTTGGTTTGCCAGATCACGGAGCGTGCGAAGCTCTGGCGCGTAGCGTCCGCTTCTTCCTCCCCGGCGCCCAGGGCGACATAACCCGTATTCTCGAACTCGGCGAAGACCTGGCCATTGACGCGGCTGAAACGCAGGATTTCCGAGCTGGAACCCAGTCCGCGATCGAGGCCAACAGGGTTGGAGCCGAGGCCAGAGGTCAGGCGGGCCGTGTAAATCATGCGTCCCAGCGAGCCGTCTGCCTGTGGCGTCAGCTCGACCAGCACACGACCGTTCGCAGTGTCGACATAGCTCGTCAGGAAACCTTCGCGGGCATCAAGACCATCAACGGCTTCGGAAATGCTCTCCTGGGCGAGCGCTATCGGGCTGACGCCAAGCGTGAGAATGGCAGCCAGAGTCGTAAGTTTTTTGTACATATGGAGTTCCCCTCTTGGCGCGAACGCTAGCTGCACCACGCCACGCTGTCATCACACAAAGCGTTTAACTGAAATAATTGTATATTGGATCCAATTTCTGTAGTATGGAAAATTGTGTTCCATTTCCTACGGGTTTGAATGAAGGGTGCGCAGATGAGCAAGATCGGATGGCGAGGCGTATTCCCCGCGGCAACGACGCAGTTCACGGAGGACCGCTCCGTGGACATTGAGGCAACCAAGCGGGTGGTCGACAATCTGGTGCGCGATGGCGTGCACGGCATCATTGCCATGGGCACTGTCGGGGAGAACAACTCCCTGCGCGCCGGCGAGAAACGCGATGTGCTCAAGGCGATCGCCGAGGTCGTGGCCGGGCGTGTGCCGGTCATCACCGGTGTGTCCGAGCTGACAACAGAGCTGGCTGAGAACTATGCGCGCGCCGCTGAAGAGATCGGTGCAGACGGTCTCATGCTGTTGCCGGCCATGGTCTATGTGCCGACGGAAGCCGAGCTGGAGGCGCATGTACGCCGTGTGGCCGGTGCCACCCGTCTGCCGATCATGCTCTACAACAACCCGCCCGCCTATCGCGTGTCCATCTCAATCGACACGCTGCAGCGCCTGTCCGATGTCGCGAACCTGGCTGCGATCAAGGAAAGCGCGCCCGATCCCCGTCGGATCACCGATATCATCAATGCCTGCGGCGAGCGCTATACGGTGTTTGCGGGTCTGGATGATGTGGCGCTTGAAGAGTTGTTGCTGGGTGCCGAGGGCTGGGTGTCCGGTCTCACCAACGCCTTCCCGCGTGAGTCCATCGCGCTCTGGGACGCATTCGAGGCGGGCGACCTGGTCCGGGCGCGCGAAATCTATCGCTGGTTCATGCCGCTGCTGCATCTCGATGCCGATCATGATCTGGTCCAGTCGATCAAGCTGGCCGAAGCGGTTATGGGGCGTGGATCAGAGCTGGTGCGCATGCCGCGCATGGAACTGACGGGGGCGCGTCGCGCCGAGGTGATCCGAATGGTTGAAGAGGCCCGTGATACGCGCCCGGTCAGCCAGCTGGATGCCATTCCGGCCCAATAAGGACGAGCGAGGGGCCGGGCATGCGCCATACATTCCTCTGTCTGGACGGGCATACCTGCGGGAACCCCGTCCGGGTGATCACCGGTGCTGTCCCGGCCCTTGCCGGCGAGACCATGGCGGAGCGCCGCCTGGATTTTCTTGCTCACCACGACTGGATTCGCACGGCCCTCATGTTCGAACCGCGCGGTCATGACATGATGTCCGGCTCCATACTTTATCCGCCAATCAGCAAGGGGGCCGATGCGGCAATCCTGTTTGTGGAGACATCCGGCGCACTGCCCATGTGCGGGCATGGCACGATCGGCACGATCACCATGGCGCTGGAGAACGGATACATTATGCCGAAAGACCGCTCCCGCGTGGTTCTGGACGCCCCGGCCGGACTGGTGCGCGCCGAAGTGGAATGGGATGGCGATCATGTCGCCGGGGTCCGTATCTTCAACGTGCCCAGCTTCCTTGATCAGTCCGAGGCAAAACTTGAGGTCGAGGGGCTCGGCGAACTGGTTGTCGACATCTCCTATGGCGGCAATTTCTACATCATTATCGAACCCCAAAAGAACTTCCCAGGCCTTGATGAGGTGGGTGTAGACTGGCTGCTGTCGCGCAGCCTCCAGGTGCGGGCCGCTGCATCTGCCCAGCTGAATTGCCAGCATCCGGAAAGTCCGGAAATCAGCGGTTTCCACCACGTGCTCTGGGCCGACAAGCCAAGATCAGCCCAAGCTCACGCGCGCAATGCGGTGTTCTACGGTGAGCGTGCAATCGATCGTTCTCCCTGTGGCACGGGCACAAGTGCGCGCATGGCCCAGCTGGCCGCGCGTGGTGAGCTCAGGCCCGGCGATGACTTCGTGCATGAGAGTATTATCGGGTCGCTGTTTCACGGGCGGGTGGAAAGCGCGGCGCGGGTCGGCGAATTCAACGCGATCTGTCCCAGCGTTCGGGGCTGGGCTGTGCAGACGGGTGTAAACACGATTTTTGTGGATGATCGAGACCCGTTCAAGCACGGGTTTGTGGTCAGCTGATCAGGCGTCCGCCAGGACCTGGCGCTCGCGCAGGGCTGCCAGCAGGGATGAGCGCGCATCCTGTATATGTTGCTGCAGGATCGAGCGAGCTTCCTCGCCATTGCCGCTGGTGAAGGCCTGCAGCATTTGATCGTGTTCGATATTAGCCCGATCCGGTGCCGAGCGCTCCAGCGATAATTGCAGGCGCACATAGCGATCGATATTGGCATTCAGACCGTCGAGCAGGGCCAGGGAGCGCGGCCGGGCGGACGCTGTGTAGAGCGACTTGTGGAATGCCCAGTTCAAGGCGCCCCAGTGTTCTTCATCTCCGGAAGAGTAGGCGTCCTGAACCGCCTTCAGTGCAGCTCTAGCGGTGTTTTTGTCCTGCTCGGTCGCATTCTCGATTGCACGCTGGATCAGATCGGTCTCGATGGCGAGGCGTAGGTCGAACAATTCCTCGGCTTCCTCGATCGACATGGCGCTGACGACAGCGCCGCGATGCGGATGGAATTCAACAAGACCTTCGGCTTCAAGCTGACGGAAGGCCTCACGGATCGGCATGCGGCTGACGCCGTAGGCCTCGGCAAGGGCTTCCTGGCGCAGCGGCTCGCCCGCGCGCAACTCGTTTTTCAGGATACGCTCACGTAGTTTTCCCGCCAGCGTGTCCACGACGCTGGTTTTCTGGATTGGGTCGGAAAAGCTGGGAGATGACTTGGGCAAGGATAAATCCTGAAATCTGGTTTTGGTTTTGTTTCTAGTTTCCGCAGACCTACAGCACAGACGGATGTCATTCAATAAGAAGCGCTCGTAATGGCTTCCAAATCAGACGGTTGCGAGAAATTCCTGGAAATTGTGCGGTGCGTCGTATGAGGCTTGGGTGGAAATTGCTTACGCCCGCGTAAACGACGAAAATAATACCTCCTATTCACCAAAGTTATCGCTACCACGGAATAATTCTCTATAAATTGTGACCAAGTCAAACTTGTGCGGTTGCGAAAATTATGCTGCGCTGCGTCAAAGCGAGTGTGGGAGGCGAGCGTTTTGCTGCGATTTGTAAACTTGGATCAGAACTACCCGAAAGCGCGCGACGCTCAGGACCGCAAGCAGGATTTCGAGGAAATCTATGCGGACTGGGCGGTGGATGCGGCGACGGGCCAGGCTTCCAGGTGTTCGCAGTGCGGCGTACCCTTCTGTCAGTCTGGTTGCCCGCTTGGCAACAACATTCCTGACTGGCTGATGCTGGCGGGCAATGACCGCTTGCACGACGCCTACCTGGCTTCCTCGGCGACCTCGACCATGCCGGAGATTTGTGGCCGGATCTGTCCCCAGGATCGGTTGTGCGAAGGCAGCTGTGTGATCGAGCAGTCCGGGCATGGTGCCGTGACAATCGGCAGTGTCGAGAAATTCATCACCGATACCGCCTGGCAGGAAGGCTGGATCGAGCCGATTAAGCCGGGTGTGCCAACAGGGGCCAGCATTGGCATCATCGGATCCGGTCCGGCGGGTCTGGCGGCCGCCGAGCGCCTGCGTGAAGCCGGGCACGCGGTTACCGTTTACGAACGCAGCGACCGCGCGGGCGGATTGCTGATGTACGGCATTCCGGGCTTCAAGCTCGAGAAGAGTGTCGTCGAGCGCCGCCTCAAACGCCTGGAAGAGGGAGGGGTCGAATTCCGCCTCAACTGCGATGTCGGCCAGGACGTGCCCTTCGCTGACCTGCGGGTCCGGCACAGCGCTGTCCTGATCTCGACCGGCGTGTATGCCGCGCGCAAGCTGACCTGTCCGGGCGCTGGCGAACAGCTTGTTCCAGCACTGGACTATCTCACGCGTTCCAATCGCGATGATCTGGGTGATGCCATTGACGAGGCAGGCCGCCTGGACGCGAGGGGCAAGCGCGTTGTGGTCGTTGGAGGCGGTGATACGGCGATGGATTGTGTGCGCACCGCGATCCGACAGGGGGCGAAAAGCGTGACCTGCCTGTATCGCCGCGACAAGGCCAACATGCCCGGTTCGGCCCGTGAAGTCCGCAATGCCGAGGAAGAGGGTGTCACCTTCGAATGGCTCGCCAATCCGATCGCGATCAATGATCACGGCGATGGTGTTCAGACGGTACGGGTTCAGCGCATGCGGCTGGGAGAAGCCGATGCGACGGGCCGCCGATCACCTGAAGCGGTTGAAGGCGATGTGTTTGACCTCGACGCGGATCTGGTTGTTGCTGCCTTGGGCTTTGAAGCGGAAGACCTCCCCAAGGCTTTTGCCAATGCTGATCTGGCGCGCGACCGCTGGGGCAATGTCGCGGCTGATCGCGATACCCGTATGACCAGCCTTGAGGGGGTATTTGTGGCCGGCGATATCTATCGCGGTGCGTCCCTTGTGGTCTGGGCGATCAAGGACGGGCTCGACGCTGCTCAATCCATCCAGGCCTATCTCGACAACCGCCAGGCCGTATTGGGAGCTGCCGAATGACCCGTTCTGTCAAAGATCAGCTGCATCGGCTCCAGAGCGCCGGCCTGCACCATCCTGAACATGAAAAAGATGCCTGTGGTGTCGGCCTTATCGCGGACGTCAACGGCAAACCACGTCGCGAGATCGTCGAGCTCGGTATCGCGGCGCTCAAGGCAGTCTGGCACCGCGGTGCTGTGGACGCTGATGGTTTGACCGGGGATGGTGCCGGCTTGCGTGTCGGTGTTCCCCAGGCGTTTTTCAAGAACGAGGTCGCTCGCACGGGCCACGAGCCGGAAGCCGGGGACGTTATCGTCGGCATGGTCTTCCTGCCGCGTACAGATTTCGCCGCCCGCGAGCGCGCCAGGGCCATCATCGAGGCGGAAATCCTGCGCGAAGGCCTCGCCTTTTATGGTTGGCGCCAGCCGCCTATCGACACTTCGGTCCTGGGTGAGAAAGCCCGTGCGACCCTGCCGGAGATCGAACAGGTCCTGTTTCGGGATCCGGTCGACCGGCATCCGGAAACCTTGTCTCGCTGCCTGTATCTCATACGCCGCCGTATCGAACGCCGGGCGCGAGAGGAAAATCTGCGCGAGCTCTATGTCTGTTCGCTCTCGCCGAAGGACATCATCTACAAGGGCCTGTTCCGGGCCCAGGATATCGATGCTTTCTATCTCGACCTCCGGGATCCGGAATTCGTCTCGCCCTTCGCGATCTTCCATCAGCGTTATTCCACCAATACCTTTCCGGAATGGCGCCTGGCGCAGCCCTTCCGCATGCTCGCGCATAATGGCGAGATCAACACGATCCGCGGCAATACCAACTGGATGCGATCGCACGAGCGTCATATCGCGGAAAAGGCCTTCCTGTCCGAGACGGATGATGTTCTGCCGGTGATCCAGCCCGGGGCGTCGGATTCGGCAGCGCTGGACCAGACGTTTGAGGTTCTGGTGCGGGCCGGCCGCACGGCGCCAATGGCCAAAACGCTGTTGATCCCCGAGGCCTGGTCCAAGCGGACCGATGTCATGCCGGAGAGCTGGCAGGCGTTGTACGGCTATTGCAATGCGGTGATGGAGCCCTGGGACGGGCCCGCGGCGATCGCCGCGTTTGATGGTCGCTGGGCCGTGGCAGGGCTGGACCGCAATGGCCTGCGCCCGATGCGTTATTCGCTGACCCATGATGGTATGCTGATCGTTGGCTCCGAGACGGGGATGGCACCCGTTGATGCGGAACGTATCGCCGAACGGGGTTCCGTCACCCCTGGGCGTCTGATTGCCCTGGATCTGGTCGAGGGACGCTTTTACCGCGAGCCGGAAATTCTGGACGAGCTGGCGAGCTCAGGCCCCTATCAGCGCTGGCTGGAGAGCGTCGAGGATATCGAACCGGTGGTCGGGCCGGGTGCCGAACCTGAACTGTTCAACGCGCAAGAGCGCCGGTCCCGCCAGGCCGCCGCCGGATTTTCTTTCGAGTCAATCGAGCTGGTGCTCAAGGAAATGGCGAAAGCCGGCAAGGAGGCTGTCGGTTCGATGGGGGATGATACGGCGCTCGCCGTACTGTCGGATCGCTATCGTCCGCTCAGCCACTTCTTCCGCCAGACCTTCTCCCAGGTCACCAACCCACCCATCGACCCCTTGCGGGAAGGCCGGGTGATGGGGTTGAAGACGCGTTTCCGCAATCTGGGCAATATTCTCGGTTTCGGAGAGCGCCAGTACAATGTGCTGGTTCTTGAAAGTCCAATCCTGACCAATGGCGCCTTTGACCGTCTGCGCACGCATCTTGGCCGCACGGTGCACGAGATCGACTGTACCTTCCCGGCAAAGACTGCGGCCGGTGACGGCCAGGCTATGCGCGATGCGCTGGCCTCGGTGATGGAACAGGCCGGTGAAGCCATTCGCGGTGGTGCGGGCCATCTTGTCCTCTCCGACATGGCGCAGGACGAAACCCGCCTGCCATTACCGATGATCTTGGTGGCGGGCGCTGTGCACGCGCATCTGACCAAGCAGGGCCTGCGCAATGCCTGTTCGATCAATGTGCGCACGGCCGAGTGTTTCGACGGCCATTACGCAGCTGTTCTGATCGGTCTGGGCGCGACGACCGTGAACCCATATCTCGCCTTTTCCACCGTGACCGCAGATCGTCCGGCCGTGGGCGGTGATGAATGGGCACGGGACCGCGCGCGTCATCTCAAGGAGGCGCTCGACGGTGCCCTTCTGAAAATCCTCTCCAAAATGGGGATTTCCATCATTTCCTCCTATCGCGGCGGCTGTAATTTCGAGGTGCTGGGTCTCTCACGCGCGCTGGTGGAAGCCTATCTGCCGGGCGTGGTCAGCCGGATTTCCGGTATTGGACTGCCGGGGCTGGAAGCGATCGCGGTCGATCTGCACGAACGCGCCTGGGCCAAACACGAAGCCCTGCCCGTGGGCGGTTTCTATACCCGCCGGTCCAGCGGCGAGCGCCATGCCCTTTCCGGCCAGGCTATCTCGGCCCTTCAGAAGGCTGTGCGCTATGAGGATCGTGATGCCTGGGCTGAATACCGCAAGGCGCTGGCAAGTGAAGGTCCGACGCAATTGCGCGACCTTCTGGAAATGCGCGCGCTGGGCCCCGAGGTGAGCCTGGAACGGGTCGAGAGTGTCAACGGTATCCGCAAGCGTTTCGTCACGCCGGGCATGTCGTTGGGAGCGCTTTCCCCGGAAGCCCATGCCGCACTGAATGTCGCCATGAACCGGATTGGTGCCAAGTCTGTCTCCGGCGAGGGTGGCGAGGACCCGGCGCGTTATGTCGCCCTGCCCAATGGAGACAATATGAATTCCGCGGTCAAACAGGTCGCCTCCGGGCGATTTGGGGTGACTGCGGAATATCTCAATCAGTGCCGCGAAATCGAGATCAAGGTCGCGCAGGGCGCCAAACCCGGTGAGGGCGGCCAGCTGCCCGGTTTCAAGGTCACTGACTTCATCGCCCGCATGCGCCTGTCGACGCCAGGCGTGTCGTTGATCTCGCCGCCGCCGCACCACGATATCTATTCCATCGAGGACCTGGCCCAGCTGATCTATGATCTCAAGCAGATCAATCCGGAAGCTCGAGTGGGCGTAAAGCTGGTTGCCTCTTCGGGCGTCGGTGCCGTTGCGGCGGGTGTTGCCAAGGCCAACGCCGATATAATCAATATATCCGGCTCGATCGGCGGTACGGGTGCTGCGGCACTGTCCTCGATCAAGTTTGCCGGCGGTCCGCTGGAGCTGGGCCTGGCGGAAGCGCATCAGATGCTCTCCCTCAACGGCCTGCGTGACCGTGTGACCCTGCGCGCTGACGGTGGTATCCGCACCGGCCGAGATATCGTCATCGCCGCCATGCTTGGAGCGGAGGAATTCGGGATTGGTACAGCGGCGCTGCTGGCTCTGGGCTGTCTGATGGTGCGCCAATGCCATTCCAATACCTGTCCCGTGGGTGTGTGTACCCAGGATGATGATCTGCGCGCCCGTTTCGGCGGGGCGCCGGATCATGTGGTCAATCTGATGACCTATCTGGCCGAGGATGTGCGCGAGATCCTGTCGGGACTGGGCGCCCAGTCCCTGGAGGATGTTATCGGCCGTTCCGACCTGCTCGACCAGGTCTCGCGCGGTTCCGAAGCGCTCGATGATCTTGATCTCAGCGCCATCATGATCCGTGCAGACGCGGCGGATCGCCCGGCCCGCTCGACCCGCAAACAGCGCAATGAAGTCGCGCCCAGCCTGGATGAACAGATCATCGAGGACGCCCAGCCGGTGTTCGAGCGCGGTGAGAAGATGCAGCTGGACTATGTGGTCCGCAATACCGATCGCGCGGTCGGCACCAAGACCTCCTCGCGCATTGTCCGAACCTTCGGCCCGGACGGGCTGGAAGACGGCAAGCTGACACTGAAGCTCCAGGGCTCTGCGGGGCAGTCACTGGGGGCCTTTGCGGCAAAGGGCCTGCGGATCAGTCTTTCCGGAGATGCCAATGACTATGTCGGCAAGGGCCTGTCCGGTGGCGAGGTCATCATCCGCCCGTATGAGGACCGTGGCGCGCATGACGTCATCATCGGCAATACCTGTCTTTATGGTGCGACCTCCGGCCGCCTCTTTGCTGCCGGCAAGGCGGGCCAGCGTTTTGCCGTTCGGAACTCCGGTGCGGAAACCGTGGTCGAGGGTTGTGGAACCAATGGGTGTGAATACATGACGGGCGGCGCGGCCGTGATCCTGGGGCCGGTCGGGGATAATTTTGCGGCTGGCATGACCGGGGGCGATGTCTTCCTCTACGACCCGGACAAGCGCCTGGAATCCCGACTGAATCGCGAAACCGTTGTCGAGCTGCCCCTCGACACCGGGGCCGAGCGCCGCTGCCGCCGGCTGATCGAGACCCATCTCGATCTCACCGGTTCACGGGTGGCTGCACGCATCCTGTCCAGCTGGACGGCCGAGAGGGCCCACTGGGTGCATTTGCGCGGCCGGGAAGTCGTCGCCCGCGAAGCCACGCAGACCGATGACGGGCCGGATGCCCGCTCTGCCTGATGCTGAAACTTCATATTGCGCCGCAGCGAACCCATTGGCGGTTTGCTGCGATAGGCGTATGAGGACAGGCAAATAGCTTCTCTGCTGGGAAATAAAGAAAATGCGCCTCGATAAAATTGCCGCTGGCATAAATCCGCCCGAAGACATCAATGTCATCATCGAAGTTCCGGTTGGCGGCCAGCCGGTCAAATACGAGATGGACAAGGACAGCGGCACCGTTTTTGTCGACCGCTTCCTGCACACGCCGATGCGCTATCCGTGCAATTACGGCTTCATGCCGCACACCCTGTCTGATGATGGCGATCCGATCGATGTCATGGTGCTTGGCCAGACGACCCTGGTTCCGGGCTGTGTCGTTCGCGCCCGTCCGATTGGCGTGCTCCTGATGGAAGACGAGAGCGGTCTGGACGAAAAGATCCTGGCCGCTCCGCACCAGAAGATCTCTTCCATGTATGACGAGGTGCTCGACTACACCGATGTCCAGAAGACGCTGATCGCCCGCATCGGTCACTTCTTCGAGCACTACAAGGATCTCGAGCCGAACAAATGGGTGAAGGTCCAGGGCTGGGAAGGTGCCGAGAAGGCCCGCCAGCTGATTCAGGAATCGATCGAGCGTGCCCAGAAATAGGTAGCGCAGATCCTTTTGGACAAGGCCCGCTGACCCCGGTCAGCGGGCTTTTTCGTGGCTGGCCATCACATCACGGCAAAGCCGGTCCACGCGCTTGAGCAGGGTGGGGATGCGGTGTTCCCCCGCCATGGTTTCAATCCGCCGGGCGGCGTCAGTCTGTTCCACCCGCGCAGCCGTCTCGAATAGTGGCGTCTTGCTGGTCCCGCGCAGGACGCGGGCCGAAAACGCGTCGCCCCGGAAGGCGTTCTTGGACACGCCCACAACGGGTATCTCGCCGCCCAGCGTTTCAAACAAACGCGCTCCGAGCCCCGGCCGCTGATCCGCGCTCAGCCAGACATATCCATCCACGATAATGGTTGCTGGTGGGCTTGGAAGCGCCCTGATGACGTTCAGCAGACAGGGCAGTTCACGCTTGTAGAACTCACCGGGTTTATAGGCTTCCGGAGCCCCTGTCCGGAGTTCGCTGATCTCCCGGCTGGCCGTGTCATCCGCCCAGTCCTTGAACAGGATGGCCGCTGTGCCGGATGCGGTCTGGCTGTAGGCAACGTCGAGTGCGATGAACATGGCGGTGGTCCGTGACTGCGCACACATGAAGGCGCCCCCCGAGGTGAGGGTCAAGCGGATGCGTGACAACTGCATGTGCTTCACTACTCAAGCGCGGTGGCGCGTGGGATCATACCCGCTCGCGCATGCATATTCGCAGGTCTGGTTCGCGCTAACATTTTTGCGTCAAGCGACGCTTGGCTCTGTTGCGGTGCAATGAAATGGCGCTAGTCTGGGGACGTCTCGAAAAAGGTGCGCCCGATGAGCCAGACCGCTGTCCTCTTTGAAAACATCCATCCGGTCGCTGACAAGCCGCTTCTGTCGGCCTCGCTGACGATTGAGCGCCATGGTGCCGCGCTGCCGGTTGCCGATCTGCACACGGCCCTCGGCGGCGCGACGGTGGCGGGGATCCGCTCGCGCACCAAGATGAATGCCGATGCCTTTGCCGCGGCATCAAGCCTGCTGGCGCTGGGCTGTTTCTGTATCGGCACCAACCAGGTTGATCTGGACGCGGCGGCCGGTCGGGGCATTCCGGTATTCAATGGCCCCTTTGGCAATACCCGATCCGTGGCCGAGCTGACCCTCGCTTCGGTGATCATGCTGATGCGCGGCGTGCCGCACCGATCCGAAGCTGCCAAGCGCGGTGAGTGGCGCAAGAATGCCGAACACTCCCACGAGGTGCGGGGCAAGAAGCTCGGCATTATCGGCTACGGCAATATCGGTTCCCAGCTCTCCGTCCTCGCCTCGGGTCTGGGCATGCATGTCTATTTCCACGATGTTGAGCCCAAGCTTGCGCACGGTAATGCACGATCGGTGGGATCTCTGGACGAATTGCTGGAGATTTCAGACGTCGTCACCATTCATGTCCCCTCCACGCCCCAGACCAAGGGCATGATGGGTGCTGAACAATTCGCCCGCATGAAGGCCGGCGCGCATTTCATCAACCAGGCGCGTGGCGACCTCGTTGATGTCGATGCGCTGGCCGCAGCCCTGGAGAGCGGCCACATCCGCGGTACGGCCGTGGACGTTTTTCCCAAGGAGCCGGCCTCCAAGGACGAGGCGTTTGTGTCTCCCCTGCAGAAATTCGAGAACGTCATTCTGACCCCGCATGTCGGCGGTTCCACCCTGGAGGCCCAGGCCGCCATCGGGGATGATGTGGCACTCAAGCTGGCGCGTTTCCTCAGCCAGGGCACGACCAAGGGCGCGGTTAATGTGCCCGAGCTTGATCCCGGTCCGCTCAGGCGGGGCGTTCGCCGTATCCTCAGCTTCCACGAGAACGCGCCGGGTTTCCTGTCGCGCTTCAACGATGCGGTCAGCGCGTCCGGCGCGAACATCGCCGCCCAGCGCCTGCAGACCATGGGACAGCTGGGTTATGCGACCGCTGATCTTGAAGGCGATCTTCCGGCGGGGTTCGTGGATCACATTGCGGCGCTGGACGGATCCATCGCGACCCGGCTCATCGAAGGCTGATTATCGCAGGGCCCTGGCGAGGGCGTCGACCGTGCGGACATATTCCGCGCCGGAATGCTCTGCCGCGGCCAGTACGACTTCGCGCTGGGCGATGGCGCCAAAACCGATGAAACGGTCTGCAGCACCCCCTTCATAGGCCTCGAAATCGGTCATGCCGTCGCCGACCATGATCACCTGTTCGAACTGCCCACCGATCAGGTTCAGCACATCCGTCTTGCCGCCATTGCGCGACAGGGGGATGTCGACATCCAGCCCGGTCACCCGGTCACCGTCGAAACTGAAACGGTTGGCGTGAACATGCGCCGGGCCAAAACCGAGATCGCCCAGGACCGGTTCGAGCAGGTCGACAAAACCACCGGAAATCGCGTGCAGCTCATCGCCGTCATCCCGCAGGGCTTTCAGCAGCGGTTTGAAACCCGGCGTGATCTGGCGACGCAGGGTCTCGGCGATATCCCCGACGAGATCGCGCGACAGGTCGGCAATGCCGATCCGCGTAAGCAGGCTGTCGCGCAGGGCGAGCGTGCCGGTCATGCCGGCCTGGGTCAGCTCATGCAGTCGAGCTTGCGCCGCGTCCCGGTCCGGATGCGATTGAAGGGCGTGTTCCACGGCCAGGTCGAGCGATTCCACACGCAGAAGGGTGGAATCGACATCAAAGGCGATCAGGCGATTCAATCCGGGCTCCCAACAGGCTAAGCCCAAGACAAGCCTGCTTTATCCCGGCGGGCAAGTGAAACCTGCCATGCCTAATTATCTATTCCGTAGCGGGTGCGGGAGATGCGCTGATAGGGACGCCATGTCTCGCCATTATCCGCCGTCATGTCGATCTGGAATACATTGGAATTCGGGCCGTCAATCCGGGTGGTCAGGCGGAAGGACAGGGATGTGCCATCAGGGTTCTCGAAACTGGTTCCGGAACGCAGATTGGTGAGGACCAGCGCTCCGTCCTCGTTCCACTCGCCCTCATAGATATCCATATTGCCCCAGGTGTCATCCATGACGGCGAGGCGGTAGAGGTCGCGGTTCTGGTCGTACTGGATGGTGGATTCCAGGCGGAAGGGATTGACCGGGTGTTCAGCCGGATCCTCGCGCAGGGCAAGTCCGCCGAGCATGTAGCGGATCTCCACCATTTCCTCGCCGGCGGTTTCCCATCCGCCATCGGGCTGCATGATTTCGATCGTTGCCACCCAGCTTCCGGCCAGCGATGCCAGTCGCGACATCTCTTCGCGCGCTTCCGCGCCGGGCGCAGGCGTGACCTGGATGGTGTTGAGTGTGGTGGCGAGGGCAAGGGCAAGCAACATGACAAAACTCCGTTTCAGAACCGCAACTTGTTCTAGCGTTCGGGCCGTGTGGCCGACCAGATCCGCTCATCCCTCCGCTGCCGATTTTCATCCCATTCCGCCGCCAGGCTGGATAAGCTGAGCCGGGAACTGACTCTGATGGCGATTTCGCTGCGTTTAGCTGAGCGAGACGGCTTGTGATTTGCCACTTAGCCGATATAGTCCGCGCCTCTTGCGGTGAGGTGGCCGAGTGGTCGAAGGCGCACGCCTGGAACGCGTGTAGGCGGTGTCCCCGTCTCGTGGGTTCGAATCCCACCCTCACCGCCACTATTCCCAAAACCGCAAATCCCCCCACGAGTTACGATTTTGGCGTTTGGCCGCCAGGCCAAAACGTTCCTATTACCTGTTCCTATTCCTCCCACTGGAGGCGGTCCAATGAGCGGCCGCCGGGTGCAACACCTCGTCGTGAGAGGGAAGAGCTTCCAGGTCCGGCTCTATATCCCGGTCGGGCTCTGTCAGAAGAAAATCGCTTGAGGGCGAAATCCCGGTTTCGTAGCTTCCGCGGATGCGTAATCCGTTCAGATATTTCAAGACGTCACCCGAGATCATCCGCCTTGCGGTGATGATGTATATCCGCTTCCCGTTGTCGCTTCGAAACGTCGAAGATCTGCTCCACGAACGCGGCATCGACATCACCCATGAGACGGTTCGCTTCTGGTGGAACCGGTTCGGTCCGATGTTTGCTTCGGAGATCCGGCGGAAGCGGGCTCAGCGGATGCGCGCCTGGCCCCAATGGCTGTGGCATTTGGACGAGGTTTTCGTGAAGATAAATGGCGTCACGCATTACCTCTGGCGGGCCGTTGATCACGAGGGCGAGGTGCTGGAGGCCTATGTCACAAAGACCCGGAATCGCAAAGCAGCATTGAAGTTTCTGCGCAAAGCGATGAAGCGCTACGGCAACCCGCAGGTCATCGTGACGGACCGCCTCCGTTCCTACAAGTCCGCGATGCGGGAGATCGGAAATGCAAGCCGCCAGGAAAGCGGGAGGTGGCTCAACAACAGGGCCGAAAACTCACACCAGCCATTGCGGCGACGAGAGAAAATCATGAACCGGTTCAGGTCGACGCGAAGTCTTCAAAAATTCGCCGCCATCCAATCGTCCGTCCATAACCACTTTAATCTCGAACGTCACTTTTACTCTCGATCAGACTTCAAGGAGAACCGCTCCACCGCCTTAGCCGAATGGCGTCAACTCGCGGCCTGAGCTAGGATCAAATCCGGTCTTTCGAGACCGATCCGGTTTTGTCTGACACCACCTACTCAAACCCTGCTCGAATGGTGTCAACTCGCGGCCTGAGTTAGGCTCGGTCCCGGTCTTTCGAGACCGATCCGTTTTCGTCTGACAGCACCGTTCGCTGCATATTCAAGCGTTTTTGCTGCACAGCTATGGTTTGGAGCGGTAACCTCTGTTTGACCGTGAACGCGCTAGCAAACGGAGACGGCCATGGCCTGGCTAAAGATATATTTTGTAACCTTGATGTTCGTGTTTGCGGGGACGGCTTGTGCAGTAGCGCAGGATAACACAACGCAGACCCGCGACTTTACCTTCGAAACGCAAGGCCAGACTCTGTCGGGCCTTATCGATACCCCGGCTTCAGGGAACGCCGAGGCTTTGATTATCTTCGTTCATGGATACGGCGGAACGGATATTCGCACACGTAACCCATATTCTCAGCTCCGCGACCGGTTCGCCGAATTAGGCATCACAACCGTTGTCTGGGACAAGCCGGGTCAAGGTGAAAGTGAAGGCGAATTCGATATCAACCAGCCGGTGGCATCAAGCGCTCAAGAGGTTGTCGATGCCGCCCGTCATCTGCGCGAAACGGGAGTGGCTGGGGCTGACAAGATCGGGCTTTGGGGGATTAGTCGGGCTGGCTGGATCGCCCCTCTGGCTCTGGCACAGGATTCAGAGATTTCGTTCTGGATTTCAGTTAGCGGGGCCACGGTTGAAGACAATTATTTCTACCTGCTCATGTCCAACCTTCCCTGCGAGGGTTCGAGCGAGGAAGAAGCGGCGACGATCCGTGAGGAGTGGCTTAACGGCTATCGTATCTTCCGATCTGGCGGCACACAGGATGAGTTCAGCGCAGCGACCGAAACGCTTCGAGCCAATGCCTATATTCAGAGTATGCGCGGAGATTGGTGGAACCAGATTGACTATGAGGCGGCCCAGCGAGAACTCATCGCCGCGGGTGATAGTGCCCCATATGACAAAGTGAATGGCCAGTTCATTTCCGTTCCAAACTTGGAGACCCTGCTCTCCAACTTGGATGTAGATACGCTTGCCTTGTTTGGCGATAGAGATCGCAACATCGACTGGCGTCAGGTCTATGCCCTCTATGACGAAACTTTGGGTCAGAACCCCGAAGCGAGCCTACAGCAACATGTGTTTGAAGGTGCCGATCACGTGATCACCTTGGCAGAAACGGGCTGCATACGGGAAATGAGGGCGCGTCAGAGCAGTGTTAAGCCGGACGGCTATTATCAGATGCAATTGGACTGGCTGCGTGAGGTGGTCCTCAGCGATTAGGAGCTACCGGTGCCGCTTACGCCGCAGTCCACAATCACTTCAAGCAAGACAGACCCCTGGAACGCCGATCCCGATTTAACGACCTTTGCCAGGCCGCTCTCACCCAGCGGCGTGGATTGGTGGACGGCTGGGCGCACGCGCCCCTAGTGAATAGAGACGTGTCCGCGTTAGTCTGACAGTGTCTGCAATGCCGTGAGAGTGGATCTGTCGAAGCGGTGGGCCGGATATTTTGGTCGGCTAGAATTTTATTGTTTGAAGGACCAAGCCTGTGGTTCGAGGATTGTACAAGTCAGTGATCGCGGTTCTCGAAAGCCCGATATTAAAGTCTCAGATTGCACGCGGCTTTCTGGTCATGATCTTGATGATCCTCCTAATCGAGTTGGTCATCTTCCTGGTCGTCTTCTTTCGAGTGGATTTGCCCCTTGATGTGTTCGCCGCCCTTCGCTTCGTCATTGCAGATTTTTTGGTTCTGGCTGGTTCTGGCACCGGCCATTTATGTGATCGCGAACCGGTTCCCGTTTACCCAGGTAAAGTACGCAATTTTTGTCCATGTGCCCGTGGGAATCGTTGCGTCGATGACGGTGCTCGCGGTGTCGACCTACTCTCAGAACCTGGTCAATCAGACCGGCGTCGATTTCTTTCCTGATATTCTCAATCGTTGGAACACGGATACGAAACTCACCTTTGTGTTTTACCTGCTGGTGGTCTTTGCGATCGCGGCAGCGAAGTATCAAGCCCAGCTCACAGAGGCGCGTGTTCAAGGTGTTGAATTGCGTGAACGCGAAGCACGACTGCAAAGCAATTTGAGGCAGATGCGTCTCGACACGCTAAATGCTCAACTCCAGCCTCACTTCTTGTTTAACGCGATGCATACGCTCTCCATCCTCCTGGAGAAGGACAAAGATCATGCACGCAATGGCCTGAAACGTCTTTCCAGCCTGCTGCGGTCGGCGCTCCGCGATAGCGTCCATGACAAGCACACCTTGCGCCATGAGCTGGAATGGGTCGAAAATTTCTTAGCCTTTGAGCGATTGCGCTTTGATATAGCGCTGGATTTCGAGGTTATTCTCGAAGACGGGCTCTATGACGTCCTGGTGCCGAATATGATGCTTCAGCCGCTAGTAGAAAACGCGTTGAAGCATGCTGATCCTCCATTAGAAGGATTGAAGCTTGTTGTTTCTGGCGACTGGATCGGACCTTCGAGGGCGCGACTTACAGTCAGCGATAACGGTGTCGCCTCACACAGCGTGTCGCTTTTGCCTGGCGATGGATTGCGATTGGTTCAGGAGCGCCTCTCCTCAGCCTTCTCCGGCGAGACGGAGTTGACAGTTGTGCGTCTGCCAGAGGGAGGGGTCAGAGCCACAGTCGCGTTCCCTGTACCTACAGCTTTGGAGCAGGTTGATGGGGCATAATCGTGTTCTCGTCGTCGAGGATGAACTCCATTCTCGTAATCAGATGGAAGCCTGGCTAAATGAGATTGAGGAAGTTGGCGAGGTGCGGACGGCCCGCGGTCTGGCAGATGCCAAAGCCGTCTTAAAAGAGTTCACGCCGTCTGTGATGTTTCTCGACATTGAGCTTGGCGATGGCAACAGCTTTGACCTGATAAACGCTGATACTCAGGCCAAGGTCATATTTACTACCGCTTATGATCTGTATGCGGTGAAGGCATTTCGCGTAAACGCCATAGATTACATCATGAAACCCTTTGATAAGGCCGATATCGTTGACGCGCTGGACCGTATTTCTGTGGGTGACCGGGCCGATCACTCCGCTCTTGAGGTCAAGAAGATCCTGCGGGTGAAACACAATGGACGGGTTCATTTTGTAGAGGCGAGTGACATATCCCTGATTAGCTCAGAGGATTATTACTCCGCACTACATGTCGGGGGTCGCGAGTTTTTGACGCGTAAATCTATCCGGGAGTTGACAGAAGAGCTTCAACCCCATGGGTTTCTGAGGATCCATCGCTCGACCATCGTGAATCTAAACTTTGTAATTTCTTCAAAGCGCCTGGTCTCGGGTGGTCTGGAAATCGGGTTGTCGGACGGCCGATCCACGACGGTCAGCCGCAATCAGATTGCTGCGTTCAACGCAGCGATGGAGGCGAAGCCTCATCGGGTCTCGTAGCTGCGCATAGAGGGGCAGGAACGGGTGAATACCTACAAGGTGTGCGGCGCTCGCTAAACATCTGAGACTTTTCGGTTTCACCTAACAGGACCCTTTCAGGTGCCTTTCGCTGCTGTTTTCATACCCTTCACGGAAATGAGGCTGAGAGCATGAGCCCAATGTGCTCATAAGTCTATGTCTATAATATTTTTGTGTATTACCTGTCCTCCCGGTGATGCACAAATATGGAACGTTCAGTAAGTCAAAATAGAAAATAAAAATCCATCCTGGTATCGTTTTTGACAATATAGATTTATGATTATTTTATATATAATCGTGATGAGTGTGGTTATTATTATAATTATGAATTAGATAATCTAGCGCTGTAGGAAAGTACCTCGTTTAAAGGTTTCGATTGAATGACGAAGGCAAGGGTTGAAGAAATGCAATTCAAACAACTGACGCTTCTGCGGAGTTATCTGGTGCCAGCAACCGCATGCGCGCTTTGTCTGGGCCTGTACTTCACCGGCAATTTCCAGATGGTTTATGCGGCGCTGATCGTTATCGTGGCGAGCTTTGTCGAACACGGCAAAAATGGCTTCCGGGCGCTTGGATTTCAAAGCAAAAACTTCAATGCGCTGAACCTTCTAGTCTTCGCTCCTCTCCTTGGCATCGCGATGTTTTGCCTATGGCTTTTTGTGCTGGTTCCAGGCGTGCCTATGATTACGGGTCAGCCGTTGGATTACTCAATTTTTGATCAATTTGTTGGCGACTTGCCTGCGGTGCTGTTTCTAGGGGGATATATTTGGGCTTCGGCCGCCTTCGGTGAAGAGATCGTCTTCAGAGGGTTTTTGATGCGCCAGTTCTCGAAGTTTTTCGGCAACAGCTGGTTCAGCCTGACGATTAACATTGTGCTCTTCGCGGTACTCTTTGGTTACCTGCATGCCTATCAGGGTCTGAGCGGTCAGATCGTCAGTGGCATAGGAGGCGCGATCTGGGCTCTGGTCTTCCACTTTCGCAAATCAGACTTGTGGGTCGTTATCTTCGGTCATGGGCTATACGACACTATGGCACTGGCCATGATCTATTTCGGGATCAGCCCGCAATAGTGTGGAAACCTCACCCTCGCTAGGTGGATGAGGCTCATATCGAAACCACGACGTGGATGAGCACTAACTGCATGGGCGCGCTATACCTTTGAGCTTTAGAGGCCTCTGCGACCTTTCATTTTCGCGCAACACCCATCCGACTCTTAAATGCAATCGCAACCTCGAAGGTTCGTACAAAGCCAATCCGGAGCACTGAAATTATGCGTCTATTTTCACTACTCTTTTTGATGGCGTCAGGCTTGATCTCGGCCTGTCAGGCACAGGACAGTGCGCAGGTAAATGGCGCTCCGGTTCCGCGATTTGAACCCGTCGGGCCGAATGGGGAGTTTCCAGTCCAGGTTCCGCCCGCGTTCGACTCCACGCTAGGCTGGCTTGTTGTTCGCGAAGATCGAACGGATCCGAACTCAGCAGAGATCAGACTACCTGTCGCAATCGTTCATGGTCGTTCAGAGGACCGGAGAAGCCCGGTCGTGTACCTGGCCGGTGGCCCTGGTACGTCGGCCATGAGGACTGCGGCGTTCCCGGGCGCGTACCCCTGGCTCGCCGACCGAGATTTCATTGTCTTTGGCCACCGCGGGACCCACTTCGCACAGCCGGCGCTCATGTGCCCTGAATACCGCGAGGCTGTCGCTGATGGATCTCAACTGATTGATTCTGTTCGCAACTGCAGAGAACGTCTCTTGGAAGACGGCGTCGATCTTGATCAGTATAATAGTGTCAGCATCGCCGCTGACCTTGAAGACCTTCGAACGACTTTGGGTATCACCACTTGGAATTTGTATGGCGGGTCATATGGGACCCGGCTCGCCCTCACCTACGCGAAAACCTATGGTGACAGCATAGATGCGATGGTGCTCGACTCGCCTCTTCCACCCAACGCCATCTATGATGACCAAAGCGCCGAAAATCTTGAAGCGGCCCTAAGGGCGGTGGCCAGGGATTGTGCGCAGCAAGTCGCGTGTGATGCGGCGTTCCCCGACCTGGAAAATCGGTTCTTTCAGACTCTGGACGAGGTGTCTCGCTCGCCAATCGAGTTGGAAGGAGTAGGAGAGGCGATCACGGCCCCAAGTCTTGCGGCATTCATTCCTTTGGGGTCCGAAAGTAGCGTGAGGCAAGCGCCTTTGGCGATGGACCTTGTAGCGCGACGCGATCCTTCACTCTTACGTTCAGCGACCGGCCCATGGCAAGCGGTAGACTTTGCATGGGGAATGCGTTTCTCGGTTTGGTGTAGTGAGGCTTTGCCCTTCAGCAACCGATTGGGGTCGGGCGGTCCCCGTGAGATTCTCGGTGGCTATGAGAGTGCTGCCATTAGCCCGGAAATCTGTAATGCCTGGGGTGTAGCACCTCTTGACGCAGACTTTGTAGAGCCCGTCTCGTCTGATGTTCCAACTCTCATAATCGCGGGTGAGTTTGATCATCTTACCCCCCCGCGATGGGGTGAGCTGGCCGCACAGACCTTGCCAAACAGCCTCGCGGTTACGGTCCGGGGAGGAAGCCATTCTTCCACCCAACAATGGGGTGGCGATGGGTGCGCAATGGCCCTTGCGTCTGAGTTCATTGATACGCCGGAACGTGTCTTGAGGTCGCCGGACGCCACTGACTGCCTGTCTAACAGGCCCGCTCCGGAATACGCGTTGAATCGAGACTGACTATAGGCCTTGCCATCATTGGAGCCTCTCCATGGCAGGGCCAGGTCGCAGACAGATCCACGACGATGTTACAGGCGTTCAAGTCATGCTTGGTCAAACGTGACGCAAGCCAATCCACCCGCGAATTTATTGGGTAATCATCATGATCAAAGCTTCAATCAGCCATTTGGCGTTTGTTCTCGCTGCCGGCGCAATGCTCGCGGCGTTTACGTATTCAGCATCAGCGGTAGCGACGCCGACTCTCAATAAGCCTGTGGAGCAAGAGACAATTGAGCGCGGGTTGATTGGTATTATTTCGTTTCAGGGCGAAGAGGCGCTACGCCCAAGCCTCGAGGAACGAATGGAAGAGCTCGGGGTTAGGTCTGCGTCGGTCGCGGTTTATTCAGGCGGTGAGCTTCACTGGGCATCCTCGTATGGTGAAGCGGAAAACGCCGACACCTTGTTCCAAGCGGCCTCGCTGGGGAAGGCTGTGGCCGCGGTGGGGATCGTTTCTCTGGCGTTCGAGGTCGGAATGGACCTTGATGCAGATCTGACGCCATCCCTGCCCGTTCTGCAGGATGAGCGGGTCAATCCAAGCGGTGCATCTGTTTCGTTGAGACAACTCCTCTCTCATTCTGCGGGTGTGACAATATCTGGTTTCCCGGGGTACGCCCCGGAAGATCATGTTCCGAGTACGCTGGACATCGTGCTCGGAGAGAATGGCTCCAACACTCCGGGTCTGATGGTTGACCCCGACCGTATTGGACGCCGACTTTATTCGGGCGGGGGGTTTCATCTGGCCCAGCATTGGGCGGAAACTGTCTCCGGCGAGCCTTTTCCCGCACTCATGAAGCGGCTTGTGCTTGATCCGGTGGGCATGGAGCAGAGCACGTTCGATTTGATTAGGCCTGGGGACGCTCGCACCGGTAATCTGGCTCCTGGCTATGGAGAGGAGGGCCTTCCAGAGGACGGTGGATGGCTACTCTACCCTCAGAGTGCAGCGGCAGGACTATGGTCGACACCGACCGAATACGGTCGGTTTATCTCGGCGCTTCTTGCAAGTGTAACGGATAATGAAGACCGAGGAATTCATCCGGACGTCGGTCGCGAGGTTCTTACCCCCGCAATAGACTTCACCGGCCTCGCCGTTGGCTTTCAGATCCGTCAAGCCCAGGTGCGGCTAAGTAATTCCGGGGACAATCGTGGGTATTGGAACCATACAATGTCGTTCCCGGCGCGGGGCGATGTGATCGTTGTGATGACCAACGGACCGGGTGGTTTCATCTTGATGGGCGATATCAATCGTACAACGGCGGAGGTGTACAATTGGCCTGCGATTCCACTCATCACTCGCGAGCGGTTGGCTCTAACATCAGACGAAAGTCAGGAACTTCCCGGAATATATGTCGATACAGAAACAGGGGCCAATGTGTTTGAAATCTCGGTCGATACAGATGGGGGCATTACGCTTTCAACAAGCGAAGCGCCGGATTGCATTTGGTCCTACAACGGAACGTTCGAGCTCGTGAAAACAGGGCCAAATACCTTTATCAACACACGCTTTGCCAATGAGCTAACCATACAGCTCAATTCAGATGGTGAGACCTTAGTTGTCCGCCGGGGTGTGACCTATCGCAGGTCGTTGAACTGAGCCGCGGCGCTCCGCGCTTGCATCTATTGATCTTACCTTCTGACGAAGGGAGTGGGCCATGGCCCGGTTCAGACAGATGCGAAGTCTTCAGAAATTCGTCGCTGCCCACGCCTCCGTCCACAATCATTTCAACCACGACCGAGCCCTAGAACGCCGATCCAGATTCAAAGACCTTCGCCAAGCCGCTCTCACTGAGTGGCGTGAATTGCTCGCGGCCTAAATTCACGCGCTGGTCGCTATCCGAGACTTCTCCGCTTTTGTCTGACAGCACCCACTTGCGAGCGCTCGTCTTTCTGCGAGTCAATTTTCGCGGCAAACACTTGTTCACCCACGACTGACACTCTTAGCTCATAGGCTTTTTCGACATACGCTTGAAAGATGTGCGGCACGAATTTCAACTGCTGTGCCGACTCCACGATGAACTCTCTTTCGACACGCTGAGAATACACCATTCGACCTTCTTGTGCTGAGCCCGAACGGACAGGCTTCGTTAGAATTTTTTCATCGGGGCCTAAGAAACTAGTAACTGCTGCGGCATCATTGCTAACAATCGTTTTGGGAAGCTCAAAGCCAACACCTCTAGCGGCCTGGGCCTGGATCAACTTGTTCTCCGACTGTTCGATAACGCTGCGACTATGAAACTCTTGCTGCGCGGCCAAATGCCCTATGCCGTCGATAACAGCGTTCCAATTTCGGTTAAAAACTTTTCACGATAGCGGTCTTTGAGCACGAAATTCGGCTCACGGCTGAGGTTTGTTTTAACCCGTCGCCACGAGAGTTTTGCGCCCATTGAACGTTCACCACCATCGTGGGGGCAGAAGTCGACCAAGCTCGGTTCCAGCCTATCAACTTGGTGTACCCGGATCCTCGACGGCAGCTTCTCGACTACGGCAGTGATGTGCGGGTCTCGAGTTTGGCCGAAAGTCAATAAGTCTATGTTGTTCAACGTTAAAAATCTCTATTTGGCCAGGAGTTTTACTCGCAGCGATTGTCCGTAGCGAGGTGGGAAATGCGCGACCTTCAGAAACTAAGAGTGCCATCAGGTCGCGCACAGCACTTAGTCAGAAGTCGAATCGCTATCGTCGACCGTTACGCCGCTACCTTCGTTGCTGACCGTAACGAGACCGTCCAGGAAGGTACCAGTTGAGATGTAGTCGCCACCGCTAACCTTGCAGCGACCCCGGTTTCCGCCTAGCGTGGCTTTACTGTGAAGTGAGGTCGCCATGAAAAAGCAGCACCAAGTGCTCGTCCTCCGGTCTGTCCAGCACCATCTCGCGGACTGGTTCGACGAATAG
Organism: Maricaulis sp. MIT060901; assembly: GCF_047123815.1. Classification (NCBI taxonomy): domain Bacteria; kingdom Pseudomonadati; phylum Pseudomonadota; class Alphaproteobacteria; order Maricaulales; family Maricaulaceae; genus Maricaulis; species Maricaulis sp. MIT060901. The sequence goes on along the minus strand of NZ_CP138920.1, from coordinate 1,402,021 downwards.
CTCCCAACCCTCCGGGGTGGTCGAGCGGTCACGTTCACATTCAACTAAATTCCAGGAAACCCGATCCTTGTGATCGTGGCTGACCGTCCGTTCCGGCTTGCATCTATCGGTTTGCAATCAGGGGAGGCGAACACGTGTTCGCCGGGAGACTAGTTTATGAAAATCCAAGTTTTGAAGTCGACGACGGCGCTCGTTGCGAGCCTGACGTTTGTCGCAAGTGCGGCGGCCCAGGAAGCTGAATCCACACAGGAATCCATCACCGTAACCGGTACGCGCATCGAGGGGCTCGACCTCGAGGGTGGCGTCCAAGCGGTGCAGATTGATCGCGAGGCGATCGAGGAATCCGGTGCCAATTCGGTCATCGATCTCATGCGTGACCTGACCATTACCGGCGGTGGTTCCGGTACGTTTTCGACCTCGACGGCCGGCCCGCTGTCGTCTGACACGCCGGTCGGTGCGGGTGGTGTTTCCCTGCGTGGTCTCGGTACCAGCGCCACACTGACCCTGATCAATGGCCGTCGCGCCACGATCAGTGCCTTTGCCCGCGGCCAGGAGAGTTTCATCGACGTCAACTCCATCCCGCTGGCAGCGATCGAGCGGGTGGAAGTCCTGCCGAACGGCGCGTCAGCCACCTATGGCGCGGATGCTGTTGCAGGTGTAGTGAACTATGTCCTGCGTGATGATTATGAAGGCCAGGAAATCTCCGTTTCCTACGGTAATTCCAGCGCCGACACCGACGAAGGCCGTTTCAATATCAACGGAATCTGGGGCCGTCAGTATGGCGATCACTCCGTCATGGCTGTCGTCGACTATTACCGCCGCAACGCGCTGTTTGATCGCGATCGCGAGATTTCCCGCAACTCCATTCGTCCGAGCCAGCAGGGCATCTATCCCAGCTTCAACGACCTCTTCTTCATGTTCTACGACCAGACCGAAGAGCCGGGTGAGGGCGGTTGTGCGGCCGATGATTTCGGCTTCGGCAATTTCGGTGAGTTCTGTGAGGTCAATACCAACGCCTTTGTTTCCACCCAGGACGAGCTGGAAAGCTGGGGCGGCCTGTTCACGCACCGCTACCAGATGAGCGATCTTGTCGAGTGGTTCAACGAGCTGACCTATCAGACCTCGACGGCACGCGGTACGGGCTCCCCGTCCAACTTCTCCCGCGCACCGATTGATCCGGAAAACCCGAACTGGCCAACCGCGCTGATCGACGACATGGTCGCCGAGGGCGCTGTGCCGGGATTTGACTGGTATTACGGATATCCGATCTTTGCCTGGGGCAAGCTGCTGGACCCGCGCGCTGTCGAAGTGGAGTCGGAGACCCTGCGCTATGTCACCGGTTTTGACATCGAGCTGGAGAATGGCTGGAACGTCGAAACCTCGCTGCTCTACGGCCGCAATGAGCGGACCCAGCGTGGCCTTAGCGGTCTGGTGAATTCCGAAAATTTCTACAATGCCCTGCTGGGAAATCTGTGTTCCGACGGATCCACGGCGCGGCGCTGGGATGTCGACCTGACCCGCCCGACGGCTGATTACTTCGGCGATACCTGTGAGGACGATGGCCGCACGACGCTCTGGTACAATCCGTTTGGTGGCCAGGCCAACCAGCCGGCCGGTCTGCGCGAACTGCTGGAAACCACGGCCGAGCGCCGCGGTGAGAGCCAGCTCTTCGCCTTTGACGCCATCGGCTCGGGCGAGCTGTTCGAATTCAACGGCAATGCAGTCCAGGCTGCTTTCGGTGTCGAATTCCGCAAGGAAGAACTCGAAGACACCCCGTCCGGTGACGCGGTCGCTACGCTGGACAACCCGGAACCGATCCTCGGTTTCTCCTCGACCTCGGCCACGGGCGAGCGCAGCCAGTGGGCCGTGTTCGGCGAGCTCTACATCCCGGTCACTTCGACCTTTGATGTTCAACTGGCTGGTCGTTACGACGAATACGACGACTTCGGCGGTGACTTTAATCCGAAGATCGCCTTCCGCTGGCAGCCCGCTGACAGCCTGATTTTCCGCGGCAACTGGTCGACCTCCTTCCGCGCACCGTCGCTGGCGCAGAGTGGGGCTGGTGTGCTTCTCTCCAGCTATCGTGTCGACTGTGTCGAGACGCCGGGTGCGTGTGATGGCGATGCGGCCGCTGACGGTGAATCCCTGTTGTCGGAAGATGTCGGCAATCCGAATCTCGGCGCTGAGAATGCCGAGACCTGGGGTGTTGGCACGCTCTTCCGTCCGTCGGAGAACATCGAGATCAACTTGGATTACTGGAATATCCGCCACGAAGACCTGGTGGGTATCGACGAGGATGATTTCATCCGTCGCGCCCTGGCCGGTGATTTCCCGGTTGTTGCTCCGGGTGCCCTGGCCACCGGTGTTGCCGGTCTGGAAATCCAGAACGGTTTCGTGACCGATGCGCACTTCCAGATCACCAATCTGGGCTATCAGCAGACCAGCGGTATCGACTTCAACTACACCCAGTATTTCCAGATGCCGAGCGGCGCCGAACTGGCCCTGTTGTTCGATGTCACACACCTGCTGGAGTATAAGCGTCAGGCCTCTGACAACGCGCCGGTCGAAGCCTTGGCCGGTGATTTCCGCTATCCGGAAACACTCGCCAATCTGCGTCTGCGCTGGACGCAGGACCAGTGGCGTGCGTCCATCGGTGCCAACCACACCAGCTCCTATATGGATGATCCGACCCCGCGTGTTCTGGCGGCCGCCGGTCTGCCGGATGGTGCGGAGGTGAATGTCGACAGCTGGACGGTGTTCGACGCCAATTTCAGCTATGACTATTCCGAGAATGGCTTCATCCAGCTCAACATCCAGAATATCCTGGATTGCGAGCCGCCGCGTGTTCTCGGCTCCAGTGCCAATGTTGACCACATCAATCATGACACGATGGGTCGCTTCATGACGCTGCGCGTGACGCAGTCCTTCTAGGGATGATCGACGGGCGGCGGCCTGGCTGCCGCCCGCTTCGATACGAGGATTGATACATGTCGGATGACAAACAGACATCGCCGGGCGGTGGGCTGAATGCCTATCTCATCCTGTTGATCGTGGGGGTTCTGGCCTATCTCGCGACCTGGCTCGTGCCCTCCGGGGCGTTCGAGACCATAGTCGGGGAGAGCGGTCGAACGCAGATCGTTCCGGGCAGTTTTGCCCTGGCCAATGAGGGGGCTCCCATGGGCGCGCCCCTGTTCGGTGATGCCGAACGTGCCGGATTTCTCTCCTTCATGTTCGAGGGGCTGATTTCCGGCGATCGCCACTCCGCGACGATCGGCCTGATGGCCTTCATCCTGATCATCGGCGGTACGTTCGGGGTCATCCTTGATACCGGTGCGCTGGACCGTGTGCTCACGGGCACGCTGAAGCGCGCTGAAAATGGCAATGGTCTGCTCATTCCGGGCCTGTTCATCGCCTTCTCCCTCGCCGGCGCCGTGTTTGGCATGAGCGAGGAAGCCATCGTCTTTACATTGCTGGTCGCCCCGCCGCTGGTGCGTTCAGGTTATGACAGCATCACAGCCATTCTGGTCACCTATGCGGCGACCCAGATCGGGTTTGCCACCAGCTGGATGAACCCGTTCAGCGTGCTGGTGGCGCAGGGCATCGCTGAGGTGCCGGTCATGTCCGGTCTCATGCTGCGTGTGGTCATGTGGTCGGCTTTCACCAGTATCGGTGCTTTCTGGGTCTATCGATATGCCGTCCGGGTCCGCCGGACACCGGAATCCTCCCTCGCTTTTGCCAATGATGCCCGGCTGCGCGAAGAGGGTGCAGAGCAACAAACCCTGGAGAGCGCCGGCGTGGGCGACCTGGTCGTGCTGGCATTGACGGCGCTGGGCGTCATCTGGGTCGCCTGGGGTGTCTCTACCCAGGGCTATTACCTGGCCGAGATTTCCGCGCAATTCTTTGCCCTCGCCCTTGTGGCAGGCACCGCGGGCGTGCTGTTCAAGCTCAATGGAAAGAGTGCCGGCGATCTCGCCTCCGCCTTTGCCGATGGCGCGGCACGCCTGGCGCCGGCGGCGCTGATCATCGGTTTTGCCAAGGGTGTGATCCTGCTTCTGGGCGGAGATGATCCCTCGGGTGCGAGCGTGTTCAACACCATCCTCTTCCAGCTCAGCGGTTTCGCCGAAGCCCTACCGGACTGGGGATCGGCGCTGGGCATGCTGGGTGTTCAGAGCGTGATCAACATCTTTGTTGTGTCCGGCTCCGGGCAGGCGGCCTTGACCATGCCATTGATGGCACCGCTGGCAGACCTTTCCGGAGTGTCGCGCCAGACGGCGGTACTGGCCTTCCAGCTGGGCGATGGATTGATGAACCTGGTCGTTCCGGCCTCGGCCGCCCTGATGGGCTCGCTGGCGGCGGCGCGACTGGACTGGACGATCTGGGTGCGTTTCGCCTGGAAACCCCTGCTGGGTCTGTATGCCCTCGCAGCGGCTTTTGTGACCCTTGCCCAACTGATCGGATATAGCTGATGTTTAGAACATTGATCCGTGCCGCCTTTGCTGCGGCACTGCTGGGCCTGCCCGCAAGTGCGCAGGCACAGGGGCGCCTGGTGATCGTGGGTGGCGGCCTTCAGGACGATAATGCCCAGGTTTATGGGGCCTTTCTCGAGGCTGTGAACACGCGAGCGGAGGCCCGCATTGCCGTCATTGTCGGCGCGTCGGGTTCCCCCGCCACGTCCGGCGGGCGCATGGCCGAGGTGTTCGCAGCGCACGGATTTGATGCCGACCTGGTCGATCTGGTCCGGCTGGCCGTGATGGATGACCGGGACACACCTGCCGACGAGTCGCGCTGGGACCGGGGAGCCTGGTCCGACGAACAGATCGCGGTCATCGAGGCGGCGGATGCGATCTGGTTCACCGGCGGTGACCAGATGCGCCTGACCCGTCTCCTGCTGCAAGATGACGGCACGGACACGCCCATGCTCACAGCGATCCGTCAGCGTCATGCCCAGGGCGCGACACTGGGGGGAACCAGTGCCGGCGCCGCCATCATGAGCGCCCGCATGATCCAGCGCGGCGACACGCTGACCACGCTGGTGGAGCCGGTCCTGGACGCACACGCCTCCGAGGACGAGATGGAGAGCGGACGCCTGTCGCTGGGACAGGGTCTGGGCTTTTTCCCGCTGGGCCTCGTGGACCAGCATTTCGAAGAACGCGCCAGGCTTGGCCGACTGGCCCGCGCGTTGGTCGAAACCGGTGCTGCCCAGGGGTTTGGTATCGATGAAGACACGGCCCTGGTTGTGGATCCAGCCAGTTCCGCCTTCTGGATTGCCGGTGCCGGTGGTGTCAGCTGGGTGGATGCATCGGATGCCCACTCGGGCGAGACATCCGGACGGTTCGGTGTTGAAGGCCTGCGGGTGTCCTATCTGAGTGCGGGTGACCGGGTGGACTGGGATGCAGGTCGGGTATCCATCCCGGACTACAAATCAGCCACCGTGGGCAATGAGTATTTCCGGACACCTGTCGCGTCAGGCGGAGGCATGGCCTTGCCACCGGCCGGTCTTCCGGAAGTGGCAGGCGAGGGCCTGGTCGACAATTCCGCTTCCAGCGCGGTGGAGCGGGTGTCCTTTGCGGCAGATGGCCGGGCGGTGATCTATCGTTTCAGCCAGACCGCCGACAGCCAGGGTTATTGGGGCCGCGACAGCGAAGGGGAGGCGCGATACAGCATTCTTCGTGTCGGTCTCGATATTCTTCCTGCCCATGTGTCAGTATCCGTGATCTCCAGTGAGCAGGGCCAGGCGAATGACTGAGAACAACACATATGCATTCGCGCTGCATGGCGGAGCGGGCGTAACTCCGGGGCGGGATTACTCCGATGCCGAGGCGCATATGCGCGAACTGGCCCTGGGTTGTGAGCGTGACCTTCGGGCCGGTGCTGCGGCGCTGGATATTGTGACCCGGGCGGTCGAAGAGATGGAGACGTGCGGTCTCTATGTGGCCGGGCGCGGATCTGCTCCCAATGATGTCGGTTATGTCGAGCTGGATGCCTCGATCATGGACGGGGCAACCCGGCAAGGTGGATCGATCGCCGCAGCGCGTGATGTCATGCTGCCCATCCGCGCAGCCCGGGCCGTCATGGAAAAATCCGAACATGTCATGCTGACAGCTCGCGGTGCAGAACGTTTCTGTCGCCAGCACGGGCTGGAATTTGTCGCCGATCCGGACAGCTATTACCGGCTGCCGGTCGGTGTGGTCGAGGAAGACCTGGCCACAGCCAATCGGGCCCACGGCACGGTTGGCGCGGTGGCCCTTGACCTGCAGGGCCGGCTGGCAGCGGCGACATCGACCGGCGGTATCTTCGGCAAGTCCGAGGGGCGCCTCGGCGATACACCCATTATCGGTGCCGGTACCTGGGCGGACGAGAATGTCGCCGTGTCCTGTACCGGGTTAGGTGAGGCTTTCATCCTGGCCGGAGGTGCCCAGGATGTGGCGTCGCGCGTGCGCTATGGATCCCAGCCGCTGGACGAGGCGGTCGAGGGTCTGATCGCGGATGTCGGTGCTCGCGACGGGGATGGCGGGGTTATTGCCGTGGACCGGGAGGGTCGTGTTTCCATGCGCTGGAACTCATTTGGTATGAAGCGCGCTTGGGGCGGGGCGGGGCACATTCCGACAGTAGCTGTTTTTTGAGGGGCTCGCCGGGCGTTGTCAGAGGAACTTGGCCTTGAGCGCAAGGTAGCGGTTTCGTAGCCTCCGCGGATGCATGATCCGTTCAAATATTTCAAGACGTCGCCCGAGATCATCCGCCTTGCGGTGATGATGTATGTCCGCTTTCCACTCTCGCTACGGAACGTCGAAGATTTGCTCCACGAACGCGGCATCGATATCACCCACGAGACGGTTCGCTTTTGGTGGAACCGGTTCGGACCGCTGTTCGCAAAGTCGATCCGCAAGCGTCGCGTTCGGGAGGGGTACTACTCGAATTGGGCTTGGCACCTCGACGAGGTTTTCGTCCGGATCAACGGCGAGCTTCACTATCTCTGGCGAGCTGTTGATCACGAGGGCGAAGTGCTTGAGGCGTTCGTCACCAAACGCCTGGATCGCAAGGCGGCGCTACGATTTTTACGAAAAGCGATGAAGCGATATGGTCAACCTGAACAGGTGATCACGGATAAGCTGCCATCCTACAAATCCGCTTTCCGCGAGATTGCAAACGCCAGCCGCCAGTAGACGGGGAGGTGGCTCAACAACAGGGCTGAAAACTCACATCAGCCCTTGCGGCGACGAGAGAAAATCATGACGCGGTTTCGGTCGATGCGAAGTCTTCAAAAGTTCGCCGCCGTCCAGTCTTTCATCCACAACCACTTCAATCTCGAACGCCATTTCTACCGCCGTGAAGAATTCAAGGAAAACCGTACTCAAGCCCTGGCCGAATGGCGTCAACTTGTGGCTTAAGATAGATTCAAACCCGATCTTTCGAGACCGATCCGTTTTCGTCTGACACCACCCCGCAACCCGCAATGATCAGAAATCACTCAAATCAAACCTTGCAGAACAGGGGCCGTCCACACATGACATCGCCGCTACTCAGACTTGGGTTTTCAGTCTCCGTCCCGACAACCATGATCCTCGCGCCACAAACTGGCGCGTTCGGTCAAAACTCTGTCGCGCGTTGGCAAGAGGGCTGCGCGGCTAATCCCTAAACATGAGCTTGCAACCCGCACACAGGAGCAAGTCCATGACCACCACAAGCAATACCACGCTCGTCCTTGGCGGCACCGGCAAGACCGGTCGCCGTGTTGTTGAAGGTCTCAAAGCCAAAGGCCACGCGGTTCGCGTGGGTTCTCGGTCGAACGTGCCGTCCTTTGATTGGGACAATGAAAAAAGCTGGGACGCCTGCCTGGAAGGAATCACCGCGGCCTATGTCACCTATGCTCCGGACCTCGCCATCCCCGGTGCCACCGATGCGATCGAAGCGTTTTGTCGCAAGGCCAAGGCGGCGGCGGTCAAGCGTCTGGTTCTTTTGTCCGGCCGCGGTGAAGAAGAGGCGCAGGCCTGTGAACGGATCGTCCAGGCTTCGGGCCTGGAATGGACGATCGTGCGAGCCAGCTGGTTTAACCAGAACTTCTCCGAAGGCGCTTTCATCAACATGGTACTGAACGGCGCGATCACGCTTCCCGCAGGCGACACGCCCGAGCCGTTCGTCGATGTCGATGACATTGCGGAGATTGCCGTCGCCGCCTTCACCGAGGACCGTCATGTCGGCGAGATCTACGAGGTCACCGGTCCCCGCTTGATGAGTTTTGCGGATATCGCGTCGGATCTGTCGGACGCAACGGGTCGTGAGATCGCCTATATCGATATCCCTCACGCCGATTTCGTCGACGAAATCTCCAAATCCGGCGCCCCGAAAGACGTCGCCTGGATGTTGGATTATCTTTTCGCCACAGTGCTTGACGGGCGCAATGCGCATCTGACCGACGGCGTACGACGTGCGCTCGGACGTCCGCCGAAGGATTTCGCCGATTATGCCCGCGACGTTGTTGCGAAGGGCGTCTGGAACGAGGTGGCCTGATCTGACGGCTACTGCACCGGCCGTCGCGATCGGTCCTGTCTCCAAAATAGCGGCGGCCACCCTCTCTCTCTGATCAAAGGAACACGACCATGACTTATGACTGGATCCTCTTCGCCATCCTCTTCCTGGCACTGTGGAGCGCCATCATTGCAGGCGTCTTCTCCGCCTTTTCCGAATTCATTATGTCGGGGCTTTTGCGCTCGGAGCCCGCCGCGGGCATCGAAGCCATGCAGCAAATCAACCGCACCGTTATCAAGACGCAGTTCGTTGCCGGGATACTGTTGATCCCATTTATTTCCGTCGCGCTCGCGATCTACGCTCTGCCAGCATTCCACGGCACTGCACGGGCCATGCTGATCGCCGCGCCGATCGTGTACGTCACCACCGTTTTCTTGATGACGCTGTTCGGGAATGTCCCGATGAACAATAAGCTCGCTTCCCTCGATCCGCATGACGCCGATGCCGAAACCTACTGGCGCGATTACGGACGCAAATGGACACGACTAAACCACCTCCGGTCGGTGGGGAGCATTGTCACCGCAGGCCTTTACGGCGCCGCCGCTATCGCCCTCGTTGCCAGCGGACAAGTCTGATCCCTTGGCCATCTCCCCGCCTTCCCCCAACAACCGACAGGTCCGATTCCGGCATACAATGCCGATCGGGCCTCGTCGCTTATGCGAGGGACGAATTCGCAAAACGATGCGCTGGGGCTATGTTACCCACATGGGGCAAATCACGTCGCTATATGTCTACAGAGTCGTCAGCGAGGCTAGTCCGGGGGTAGAAACGCGCGACCTCGTTGAAGGCCTGGGGTTGAATCCCGACGGGCCGATCGATCCGTCCCAGATGGTCTCTTCGCCGGACTATTATCGTTTCTTTGCCGACCTCGAGGCGCGCGATCCCGACGGTTTGAATCTGCCCCTTCGTATCGGGGCCTCCATGCAAGCCGACGAATACGGAGCCTTCGGTTTGGCCTGGAAGTCTGCGCCCGACCTCCGTGGGTCTTACAATCGCGCAGAGCGCTATGCCCGGGTTTTGTCGAGCGTTGAGGTCTACGAGCTGGAGCCAACCGACGGCGGGGCATACTACAAACTCCTCAAAGAAGGTGATGGCAGCCGAGGTATGCAGCTTTCCAACGAGGCCAGTCTGTCTGCGGTCACAGAGATCAGCGATCAGATCAGTACAGCCGAGTTCACACCTGACGCGATTTTCTTCAAGCATGCGCCGCGCGGTCCGGTTGAGGCCTATGAGGCGCATTTCGGCTGCCCCGTGCATTTTGAAGACGAGCGCGATGCGCTGCTGGTCAGCGAAGCGCTGCTCTCTGCGCCCAACAAGCTCGGTGATGCGACGATCGCCCAATTCTTCGACCGGCACTTGGAGCAGGAACTCGCGGCCATTGCTGACAGCGTCTCACTCGATCAGCGAGTCCGCATCGCCGTGGCCAAGGCGCTGAGCGAAGGTGTCCCGCCTGTCTCCGATATCGCCTCCAGCCTGGGGATGAGCGCCCGCACGCTCCAGCGCCGGCTGTCGGATCAGGGGTATTCCTTCCAGGTCGTGGTGGACTTGGCGCGGAAGGATCTGGCGCAGAAGCTCTTGACGGAAACAGACTACAGCTTGGCTGAAATCGCCTTCCTGACCGGCTTTTCCGAGCAAAGCGGCTTCACCCGCGCCTTCAAACGCTGGGCGGGGCAGACGCCGCGCTCCTATCGGCTCGGATAGGTTTTGCCTGAAGATTGGCGCCTGGCGTCAAAGTGGCAGTGTCAGAGGAACTTCGGCTTGAGAGTGGAGCGCCAGTTTCCTAGCGTCGCGCGATGCGTAATCCGTTCAAATATTTCAAGACTTCGCCCGAGATCATTCGCTTGGCCGTGATGATGTATGTCCGTTTTCCGCTGTCGCTCCGGAACGTCGAGGATCTGCTCCACGAGCGCGGCATCGATATTACGCATGAAACAGTGAGATTTTGGTGGAACCGGTTCGGTCCACTCTTCGCGAAGTCGATCCGGAAGCAGCGCGTCCAGAACACGAACTACTCAAACTGGACCTGGCATCTCGACGAGGTTTTCGTGAAGATAAACGGTGAGCTTCACTACCTGTGGCGCGCTGTAGATCACGAAGGTGAAGTGCGCGAAGCGTATGTCACCAAACGACGAAATCGCAAGGCAGCGCTGAAGTTTCTGCGCAAAGCGATGAGGCGTTACGGTCGACCCGAGATGATCGTCATCGATAAACTTCCGTCCTACAAGTCCGCGTTTCGCGAGCTTGGTGTGAGCCATCGGCAGGAGACCGGGAGGTGGCTCAACAACAGGGCCGAAAACTCACATCAACCCTTGCGGCGGCGAGAAAAAACAATGACGCGGTTCAGGTCGATGCGAAGTCTTCAAAAGTTCGCCGCCGTCCAATCCTCTGTTCTCAACCACTTCAATCTCGAACGCCATTTCTACCGCCGCGAAGATTTCAAGGAAAACCGTACTCAAGCCCTGGCCGCATGGCGTCAACTCGCGGCCTGAGTTAGGTTCGATCCCGGTCTTTCGAGACCGATCCGTTTTCGTCTGACAGCACCGCCACTATTCCCAAAACCGCAAATCCCCTCACGGGTTACGATTTTGGCGTTTGGCCGCCAGGCCAAAACGTTCCTATTATCTGTTCCTATTCCTCCCACAGGAGGCGGTCCAATGAGCGGCCGCCGGGTTCAACACCTCGTTGGGCAGTGTCAGAGGAACTTGGACTTGAGCGTGCGGCGCCAGTTTCCTAGCGTCGCGCGATGCGTAACCCGTTCAAATATTTCAAGACTTCGCCCGAGATCATCCGCTTGGCCGTGATGATGTATGTCCGTTTTCCGCTGTCGCTCCGGAACGTCGAGGATCTGCTCCACGAACGCGGCATCGATATCACTCATGAAACAGTGAGATTTTGGTGGAACCGCTTCGGTCCACTCTTCGCGACGTCGATCCGAAGACGCCGCGTCCAGAACACGAACCACTCGAATTGGACCTGGCATCTCGACGAGGTTTTCGTCCGCATAAACGGCGAACTCCACTATCTCTGGCGGGCCGTTGATCATGAGGGTGAAGTGCTTGAGGCGTTTGTCACCAAACGCCGTGATCGCAAGGCAGTGCTGAAGTTTCTGCGCAAGGCGATGAAGCGATATGGGCCGCCTGACCGGGTCGTGACCGATAAGCTTCCGTCCTACAGAGCGGCGCTTCGTGAGCTCGGAATTGCCTGCCGGCAGGAAACCGGGAGGTGGCTCAACAACAGGGCAGAAAACTCACACCAGCCATTGCGGCGACGAGAGAAAATCATGAACCGGTTCAGGTCGACGCGAAGTCTTCAAAAGTTCGCCGCCATCCAGTCCTCCATTCACAACCACTTCAACCTCGAACGCCATTTCCACCGCCGTGAAGAATTCAAGGAAAGCCGTACTCAAGCCCTGCTCGAATGGCGTCAACTCGCGGCCTGAGTTAGGCTCGATCACGGTCTTTCGAGACCGATCCGTTTTCGTCTGACAGTACCCGCCGCCGTATCGGGTGATGGTGCGATGGGCAGTGCCTCGATTATCGGCGGTTATTGTCCCCGGAGCTCAAACGGCTCCAAACCGGATAGGCGCAACACGTCAGAGGGTTTCCCAACTTCGCGCGGAGCAGCGGTTTTCGCCTTCTCCGCAATGGCGCGGATATGGTCTGGCGTTGTGCCGCAACATCCGCCGAGAATGTTCACATAGCCCTGGTGCGCCCACTCGCCGAGAAACGCCGCTGTTTCTTCAGGTCGTTCATCATACTCGCCAAACGCATTGGGCAAGCCGGCATTGGGGTAGGCTAGAACCTTGCACTCCGCGACCCGGTGCATTTCCTGTACGTAGGGGCGAAGCTCTGCTGCGCCCATCGCGCAATTCAGGCCGATTGCCCAAGGCTTGGCGTGGCGAAGCGAATTGTAGAACGCTTCCGTTGTCTGGCCCGACAGGGTTCGGCCGGACGCGTCGGAGATCGTGCCGGATAGCATGATCGGAATTTCAGCAGTCGCGCCGGTGCTGCGCAAATCCATGATTGCCTTGATCGCGGCTTTTGCGTTCAGCGTGTCAAAGATCGTTTCAACAAGGAAGAAGTCGACATAGGGCGCCATCGCCGCGACCTGCTCGGCATAGGCGTCGCGCACTTCGTCGAAGGTGACCGCGCGATATCCAGGATCTTCGACTTTGGGAGAGAGCGACAACGTTCGGTTGGTCGGACCGATCGCTCCACACACGGCCTTGGGGTCACCGGTTACAGACTCAACGGCCTCGGCAGCTGCACGAGCGATCCGCGCGCCTTCTTCTGCGATCTCGGTGGCCAAGCCCTCCATTTCATAATCCGCCTGCGCGATCGCGGTCGCGCAGAAGGTGTTCGTCTCCACAATATCCGAGCCAGACTCAAAGTAGGCGGTATGGATGCCTTTGATGATGTTTGGCTGTGTGAGGTTGAGGAGGTCGTTATTGCCAGCCACGGGAGACTGCCAGTCGGCGAAGCGCTCGCCGCGATAATCTGCCTCCGTCAGCTTATGCTTCTGGATTTCAGTGCCCATCGCGCCGTCGAGCATAAGGATGCCGGACTTTGCGCGCTCTTCCAGTGCCGCAAGGCGCTCTGCACGTTTTACGATGTCATCCATTCTCATCATCGATCAAAGCTGCGTCGGGTTGGGGGCATCGCCGTACACGGCTTTTGGATCAAACGTCTTCTCTGTTTCTGTGAACTCGAGCCGGCCCGGTTCCCCGGGTGGCGCACCGATTTCGATTTTTCTGTAGAAGCAGGACCGAAATCCGACATGGCAACTCGCGCCGGGCCCAGCAACGCGCACGCTTAGCCAGACCGCGTCCTGATCGTCATCGATACGCATCTCGACGATCTGCTGCGTCAAGCCGCTGGTCGCGCCCTTGTGCCAGAGTTGCTGCCGGCTTCGACTCCAGTAATGGGCCTCTCCGGTTGCGATCGTGCGTTCCAGCGCCTCGCTATTCATGTAGCCCAGCATGAGCACTTCGCCGGTGTCAGCCTGGGTCGTGATGCAAGGGATCAGCCCTTCCGCGTCGAACTTCGGCGCCAGATCAGAGCCTTCCTCAACCTGCTCAACGGATACGCGCTCGGCAAACCGGCTGGAGGGGGCCGAGTTGGTGGGGTCAACGCTCATGGCGATCGCTCCTGGATCCAAGTGGAATTGCGGGAAACTTGCGGTCGCGCCCAGCTATGCCTACTTGAGCGCTTGCGGTGTTATATTATAACGCTGCGCACGTGAAACAAGCTGACGGGTGCTCATGGTCTTGCGGGCGAGCCAAACCTGGAGCGCCGCGTACGGATCGATAATGACGCTACACCTCACCAACACCCTGACCAGGACGAAAGAGCCGTTCGAGCCGACGCGCCCCGATCTTGTGACCATGTATGTCTGCGGGCCGACCGTTTACAACTATGCCCATATCGGCAATGCCCGCCCGGCCGTGGTGTTCGACGTTCTTTATCGCCTTTTGAGGCGGCGCTACGAGCGGGTCATCTATGCTCGGAATTTCACCGATGTGGACGACAAGATCAACGCTGCCGCCAAGGCGGCTGGTCAGCCGATCTCCAACATCACCGAGCGTTTCATCGACGCCTACCATGAAGACATGGCCGCTCTTGGGGTGTTGACGCCGGATCTCGAACCACGCGTGACAGACCATATTCCCGACATCATCGACATGATCGAGGCGTTGATCGCGCGCGGTAATGCCTATGCCGCCGACGGACATGTCTTGTTTCACGTGCCTTCATTTTCGGAGTACGGCGCTCTGTCGGGCCGCGATCGCGACGAGATGATCGCCGGCGCGCGGGTTGAGGTCGCGCCCTACAAGCGCGACCCGGCGGACTTTGTCTTGTGGAAGCCCTCGACGCCGGATCTTCCGGGCTGGGAAAGCCCATGGGGCCGCGGGCGGCCCGGCTGGCATATCGAATGCTCGGCCATGATCGAAGACGGCCTTGGTCGGACGATTGATATTCATGGCGGCGGCCAGGATCTGATTTTTCCGCACCATGAAAACGAGATCGCCCAAGGCACCTGTGCCCATGATGGCGAGCTGTATTGCCACCATTGGGTTCACAACGGCTTCGTAACCGTTGAAGGCCGGAAGATGTCGAAATCGCTCGGCAACGTCCTTCTGGTTCGTGACCTTCTCGCGGACGCGCCGGGCGAAGCCATCCGCTTCGCACTGTTGGGCGCTCACTATCGCCAGCCGCTTGACTGGAGCGCAGACGGACTTGCCCAGGCCAAACGCGGTCTAGATCGGCTCTACGCAACGCTTCGTGATCTCGACGACGCCCCAGACACCACATGCCCCGCCGGCTTGCTGGATGCCTTCGAAGGTGCGCTTGAGGATGATCTGAACTTCCCGGGCGCCATCGCTGAACTCTATCAGCTGGCAAAGGCGGCCCGCCGCGCAACGAGCACGGTAGATCGCGCCGCATACAAGGCGGCTTTGCGTGAGGCCGGCGGTCTGCTGGGCTTGTTGCAAGCCGATCCCGCGGTCTGGCTCGAACAGCCCTCGGGCGAAGACGGCGAGGCCGAAGAAATCCAACGCTTGGTCGACGCGCGCCAGGCGGCGCGGCTGGCAAACGACTATGCCGCCGCAGACCGAGCCCGCGACGAACTCGCCGCGCTTGGCGTCACGGTCGAAGACCGCGCTGACGGTCCGATCTGGCGCAGAACGGCGTTGTCAGAGGAAAAACGGTTTGAGCGGATTGGCGTGAAACCGTAGCGTCGCCCGATGCGTAATCCGTTCCGATACTTCAAGACCTCGCCAGGGCTCTGTCAGAAGAAAAACGGTTTGAGCGGGTTCGCCTGATTTCGTTGCGTTTTTAGATGCGTAATCCGTTCCGATATTTCAAGACCTCGCCCGAGGTGATCCGCCTCGCGGTGATGATGTACATTCGCTTTCCGCTGTCGCTGCGGAACGTGGAAGATCTGCTCCACGAACGCGCCATCGACATCACCCATGAAACTGTGCGGTTTTGGTGGAATCGGTTTGGTCCCATGTTCGCGTCCGAGATCCGCAGAAGGCGGGCTCAACGGATGCGGGCCTGGCCGCAATGGCAGTGGCACCTCGACGAGGTGTTCGTGAAGATCAACGGCCGCACCCACTACCTCTGGCGCGCCGTCGATCACGAGGGCGAGGTGCTTGAGGCATATGTGACCAGAACCCGGGATCGCAAGGCAGCGCTGAGGTTTTTGCGCAAGGCGATGAAGCGGTATGGCAATCCAAAGATCGTGGTCACGGATCGTTTGAAGTCATATCGAGCGGCAATGAAAGAGATCGGGAATTCGAACCGCCAAGAGACCGGGAGGTGGCTCAATAATCGGGCCGAAAACTCACATCTCCCGTTCCGGCGAAGAGAGAAGATCATGGTGCGGTTCAGGTCGATGCGAAGTCTGCAGAAGTTCGCCGCCGTCCAATCTTCCGTCTACAATCACTTTAACCTCGAACGCCACTTTTATCGCCGCGAAGATTTCAAGGAAAACCGATCCGCCGCCCTGGCCGAATGGCGCCAACTCGCAGCCTGACCTAGGCTCAACCCTGGTCTTTCGAGACCGATCCGGTTTCGTCTGACAGCACCATGGGAGGTGTTGATCAGCATACGCGCGACGGATTTCCGCTGCTCACCCGTTCAACCCCCGTACCCAGGGGGGAAACATGGTTCAGAATATTGGTGTGTTTGCGTGTCTTGCCGCACTTCTTGCGCTTGTTCCCATGGCGCAGAGCGATGCGGGAACGCTGTATGATGATCACGGACCGCATACGGTAGAGACCGTGCTTGAGACGTGGACGGATACCGCGCGCGAGCGGGAGGTTCCGGTCAAACTCTACCTGCCCGATGGCGAGGGCCCCTTCCCCGTCGTGATCTTTTCACACGGTCTGGCCGGCTCACGCGAGGCAGCGCCCTATCTTGGCGAGCACTGGGCCAGTCACGGATTTCTGGGCGTCTTCGTCCAGCACCCCGGCACGGACCGGTCCCTGTTGGAGGGCATGACCAGCCGCGAAGAGGCCATCTCCGCCCTGCGCGGCCGCCGTGATCCGGCGAGTGCACGCGCGCGTTTCGAGGATATTCCCTTCATCATCGACGAGCTGGAACGCCGCGCTGCCGCGGGCGAGCTGGCAGTGGATACCAACCGGCTGGGTCTGTCCGGCCATTCCTACGGCGCTGCAACAACGATCGCCCTGCTCGGCCGCAGTTTCGGCCCGCGTGGCCAGTTTGGTGACGACCGGATTGATGCCGGTATCGCCCTCAGTCCGACAGCGCCGCCTGCCCGGCTGCCGGCGCGCGCGCATCCGCGGCTCTACGCCAACATGTCGACGCCGATGCTGCACATGACCGGAACGGAAGACCGCGCTGCCGTGCAGCCTGATATCGACCCGGCCGACCGCACCATCCCCTTTCAGCTGATCCCGGATGGCGAGCAATATCTGGTCGTCTTCCAGGACGGAGATCACAGCGTGTTCGGGGGGCGTCGCCGGGCGCCCGGCGGCGGTGCGGTGCCGGATTGGTATCCGGACGTGCAGGCGGTGACTGCCGAGATCACAACCGTGTTCTGGCAAGCCCATCTCAATGGCGATACCGATGCGCTGGCCTGGCTGGCCGGCACCGGGCTTGATGCCAGTGTGCGAGAGCATGACCGTGTCGAGCGCCGCAATCTGGACTGATGCGCGCACTGCTGCGCGGTTCAGGGGGCAGTGTCAGAGGAACTTGGGCTTGAGCGTAAGGTAGCGGTTTCGTAGCCTCCGCGGATGCGTAACCCATTCAAATATTTTCAAGACGTCGCCCGAGATCATCCGCCTGGCCGTGATGCTGTATGTCCGTTTTCCGCTGTCGCTCCGGAACGTCGAGGATCTGCTCCACGAACGCGGCATCGATATCACTCATGAAACAGTGAGATTTTGGTGGAACAGCTTCGGTCCACTCTTCGCGACGTCGATCCGAAGACGCCGCGTCCAGAGCACAAACTACTCGAACTGGACCTGACATCTCGATGAAGTTTTCGTCCGAATAAACGGCGAACTCCTCTATCTCTGGCGGGCCGTTGATCATGAGGGTGAAGTGCTTGAGGCGTTTGTCACCAAACGCCGTGATCGCAAGGCAGTGCTGAAGTTTCTGCGCAAGGCGATGAAGCGATATGGGGCGCCGGAGCGGGTCGTGACCGATAAGCTTCCGTCCTACAGAGCGGCGCTTCGTGAACTCGGAATTGCCAGCCGGCAGGAAACCGGGAGGTGGCTCAACAACAGGGCCGAAAACTCACACCAGCCATTGCGGCGACGAGAGAAAATCATGAACCGGTTCAGGTCGACGCGGAGTCTTCGAAAGTTCGCCGCCGTCCAGTCGTCGATTCACAACCACTTCAACCTTGAACGTAATTTCTAACGCTGCGAAGAATTCAAGGTAAACCGCTCCGCCGCTCTGGCCGAATGGCGTCAGCTTGCGGCCTGAGTTGGGCTCAAACTTCGACTTTCGAGACCGATCCGGTTTCGTCTGACAGCACCATCCTGACTATTGACCCTCGCAAGCTTGCACTAACAGATGGCTTGGGCGGCTTTCCTCACGACCTTAGTTGCCGCTTCAACCTCCCCGGTCGCCTCGTCAATAGCCTGCATACTGCGCGTTACATCCGCCATGCCGGATGCGACCTGCTGCATGCTCGCAGAAATATCCGACGTCACGCTGTTTTGTTCCTCAACAGCCGCCACGACCGCAGACGAGATCTCGTCCACTTCACCGATGGTCAGGCGGATCGACTGGATCGCAGTCACCGATTTGGCAGTTACGTCTTGCACTTGGGTGATCTGCGCACCGATCTCATCGGTGGCCCTTGCGGCTTGGTTGGCCAAGCCCTTCACTTCGCTAGCGACAACGGCGAAACCCTTCCCTGCATCACCGGCCCTGGCCGCCTCAATTGTGGCGTTGAGGGCAAGCAGATTGGTCTGCTCGGCGATTGCATTAATCATTTCAACGATCTCACCGATCCGGTTTGCCGAGTCGGATAGCCCGGAGACGAACTCATTGGTGACATCCGCTTCTTCGACGGCATTGCGCGTAACTTCCATCGCCCGAGAAACTTGCTGGGAAATTTCACGTGACGACGCAGCAAGCTCCTCAGCTCCAGAAGCGACGGACTGGACGCCTTGTGAAGCTTGCTCAGAAGACGTCGCGACTTCAGCCGATTGTCGCGAAACCTCCGACGCGGATGTTGAGATCTTTTCGAGGTCTCGCGTTATCCCGTTTTGCGCATCCGCTCGCTCTGCCCTTTCCTGGACTTGAGCGGTGATATCGGTCGCGAACTTAACGACTTTAATTGGTTGACCGTCAGGGTCGAACACGGGGTTGTAGCTGGCCAGGATCCAAACCTCTTTGCCATGGTTACCTATGCGACGGAACTCTCCGGTTTTGAACTGGCCCGAATTGAGTTCCGACCAGAACGTCTGATACGCGTCGCTTTCCGCCTCAACGGGATCCATGAACATCCGATGGTGTTTGCCGACAACCTGATCGAGATCGTATCCAACGGCTGCCAGGAAGTTCTCATTGGCATGTTGGATGATGCCATCCATATCAAACTCGATGACGGCCTGCACTCGATCGACGGCTTCGAGCTTGCCCGCAATTTCAGCCTGCCGCTGTTTTTCGCCTGTTATGTCGGTCGCCACCTTAATGACGCCGATCGGAGAGCCTCGGTCATCAAAAATCGGATTATAGCTCGCTTGAATCCAAACGGGACGCCCCCCCTTCGCGAGTCGTTTGTATTCAGCCGCCGAAAATTCGCCGCGCCCGAGTTGTGCCCAGAACTCGCGATACTCATCGGTCTCAGCATACTCAGCGTCGACGAACATCCGATGGTACTGCCCTCGAATTTCATCGAGCGAATACCCCATCGCATTGCAAAAATTCTCATTGGCCAAAAGTATCTTGCCTGACGTATCGAACTCGATGATCGCCTGCGACCTGCTTATCGCGTCGAATTTGGATTTGATGTTAGTGGTTCTAGATTGAGTAAGCATCGTATCCTCAACTGCCCAGTTGCGTTACGACACTGAGTAAATCGAAATCGTTAGTAGATGGCTAACCATCCACAATCGATGCGATGCCGTTTTCATACGTGCAGCTCGATTTGCGCCGATCTCCGCTCGCGCATCCAGTCGCCCTCCATAATCGTCAACACCAAAATCACCTTCCGTGCTGAGGCAGTGTCAGAGGAACTTCGGCTTGAGAGTGGAGCGCCAGTTTCCTAGCGTCGCGCGATGCGTAATCCGTTCAAATATTTCAAAACCTCACCCCAAATTATCCGCCTCGCGGTGATGGTGTACATCCGCTTCCCGCTCTCGCTGCGGAACGTCGAAAAGACGTTGTCAGAAGAACTTGGCCTTGAGCGCAAGGTAGCCGTTTCGTAGCCTCCGCGTATGCGTGACCCGTTCAAATATTTCAAAACATCGCCCGAGATCATTCGCCTTGCGGTGATGATGTATATCCGCTTCCCGCTCTCGCTGCGGAACGTGGAGTATCTGCTTCACAAGCGCGGTATCGACATCACGCATGAAACGGTGAGGTTTTGGTGGAACCGCTTCGGTCCACTCTTCGCGAAGGAGATCCGAAAACGGCGCGTGCAGAGCACGAACTATTCGAATTGGGCGTGGCATCTGGATGAGGTTTTCGTAAAGATAAACGGAGAGCTACATTACCTCTTGCGCGCTGTTGATCATGAGGGTGAAGTGCTCGAGGCGTATGTCACCAAGCGCCGTGATCGCAAGGCTGCATTGAAGTTTCTGCGCAAGGCGATGAGACGTTACGGCCGACCCAAGGCGATCGTCACCGACAAACTTCCATCCTACAAATCGGCGATGCGAGAATTAGGAAATGCGGGCCGCCAGGAGACGGGGAGGTGGCTCAACAACAGGGCCGAAAACTCACACCAGCCATTGCGGCGACGAGAGAAAATCATGACCCGGTTCAGGTCGATGCGAAGTCTTCAAAAGTTCGCCGCCGTCCAGTCCTCCATCCACAACCACTTCAATCTCGAACGCCATTTCTACCGGCGAGAAGAATTCAAGGAAAGCCGTACTCAAACCCTGCTCGAATGGTGTCAACTCGCGGCCTGAGTTAGGCTCGGTCCCGGTCTTTCGAGTCCGCTTCGCTTTCGTCTGACAGCACCAGCTCAGGAATGCGGGATTTCGCGACTGCCATAAACTTTCCTCACGTCCGGTTGGAATTCGGATAGAATTGACATTCTCTAGCGATTGAGTGATCAATTGACAACGTTATCAGGAATGAGGTCAGGCAGACTGGTTCAGCCGCGACAGCCGACCCGGGGTAGAAAATGCAGTTATCGACGTTCGACCTTGTGATCGTGTTCGGCTATGCGCTGGCACTGATTGCTATCGCGACTCTGGTCAGCCGCGAGAAGGCGGGGCATCAAAAGGACTCCTCCGACTTCTTCCTGGCCGGCAAGGCCTTGCCGTGGTGGGCGGTCGGTGCCTCGCTGATTGCAGCGAACATCTCGGCCGAACAGATCATCGGCATGTCCGGCTCGGGTTATGTCGTGGGTTTGGCAATTGCCACCTATGAATGGCTCGCCGCCGTGACGCTGATCGTCGTTGGCAAATTCTTCCTGCCAGTCTTCCTGAAGAACGAGATTTACACGATGCCGCAATTCCTGGAGCGTCGTTATGACGGCCGGGTCAAGACGGTGATGTCGATCTTCTGGCTGGCGCTCTACACATTTGTGAATCTCACCGCGATCCTGTGGCTGGGTGCAACAGCGATCAATGCCCTGACGGGTTTCGACATCACTTTCGCGCTGATCGTTCTGGCGGCATTTGCCGTGGCTTATTCCATCTATGGCGGGCTGAAAGCGGTGGCCCTGACGGACATCATCCAGGTGGCCATGCTGGTCGGCGGCGGTTGTCTGATCACATGGATTGCCCTCAACGAGGTCAGCGATGGCGCGGGTGTCATTGCCGGTATGGGCGTTCTGATCGACGAGGCGCCGGGCAAGTTCGACATGATCCTGGACAGCGATCATCCGGAATACATGAACCTGCCGGGCATCGGTGTGCTGATGATCGGCATGTGGGTGATGCATTTCTCATACTGGGGCTTCAACCAGTACATCATCCAGCGGGCGCTGGGCGCCAAATCCGTTGATGAGGCCCAGCGCGGCATCGTGTTTGCCGCTTTCCTGAAACTCTTCATGCCGCTGATCATCGTGGTTCCGGGCATCGCAGCCTTTGTGCTGGCCCAGGACGCGTCCAGCGGCATCGAGGTTGGTCGGCCGGATGCGGCCTATCCCGCCCTGATGGCCCTGACACCGGTGGGTATAAGAGGTCTGATTTTTGCGGCTCTGATTGCTGCCATCGTCTCCTCCCTGGGTTCGATGATGAACTCCATCTCCACCATCTTTACGCTCGACATCTATAAGCCGATGCGAGAAGTGGCGAGCGAGGGGCATCTGGTGACGGTCGGGCGTCTGGTCTCCATCTGTGCGGTGATCATTGCCGTCGCGGTGGCTCAGCCGCTGCTGGGCAATTTCCCGCAGGCATTCCAGTTCATCCAGGAGTTCACCGGCTTCTTCACGCCGGGCATTGTGGCGCTGTTCGTGCTCGGTGTTTTCTGGAAATCGGCTACCGCCAACGGCGCGCTGGCAGCAGCGGTTGGCTCCTTTGGTCTGTCGGTGCTCGGCAAACTCTACATGGACTGGATGCCGTTCCTTGACCGTGTCGGCTGGATCTTCCTGGCGTGCCTGGGGATCATGTTCGCCATGGCCGTGATCGAGCGCAAGGACCAGGGCGAGAAGGCCGTCTCCATTGACGGTGTCTCGTTCTCGACCTCCAGCCTCTACAATCTCGGAGCGCTGATCGTCGTCATCACGCTCGGACTTCTCTACTGGGCATTCTGGTAGGATAGATGGCTCGCCTGATCGTCATCATGGGTGTCTCGGGCAGCGGGAAGTCGACACTTGCCGCTGCGCTGGCCGAACAAACCGGCTGGTGCTGCCTGGAGGCGGATGATTTTCATCCGTCAGAGAACATCCGCAAGATGGCTGCGGGCGAGCCGCTGACCAATGACGACCGCCGCAGCTGGATCCGCTCCATGAGGGCGGCGATAGACGCGTTGAGCGATCACACCGTGATTGCGACCTGTTCGGCGCTGAACCATACCGTACGCGGCTGGCTGACCGAGGGGCTGGATCGTGAGGTGTCTTGGTGCTGGCTGAAGCTGGATGAGGACACGGCTTGTGAACGTGTCCGCTTCCGGTCGGGGCACTACATGCCCGCCGCACTCGTGCGCAGCCAGTTCGAGGCGCTCGAACCGCCGGCCGAGGCGTGGCAGCTCGATGCCACAAGACCGCTCGCCCATAATCTCGAAGAACTGAACCACCGCCTTTCAGCGCCCGTCGCTGTTTGAGCCGGGGTGCCGATAAGAACAAAGGAAACACCATGTCCAAAATTGACTACGTTGTCAGAATGCGTACCTGTGCCGTCACCCTGTCTCTGCCGCTGATTGTCCTGGCGGCCTGTCAGGAGGATAGCGGTCCACAGAATATGGTTGCCCAGGCCGGTGTAACGCGGGCGCAGACGCAGTTTTCCCAGCGGGTCGAAGGTCTGCTTGCGCAGATGACGCTGGAAGAGAAGCTCGGCCAGCTCCACCAGGCCGCGGGTGGTCGCAGCCGCAATCTCAACTCCCGCCTGACACCTGAAGAGCTGGACCGTGTCCGCGCCGGCGCGGTCGGGTCCTATCTGCATGTCGCGGGTGCAGAGCCGCTGGCAGAGTTGCAGCGTGTCGCGGTTGAGGAAAGTCGTCTGGGCATTCCACTCCTGTTTGCGATGGATGTCGTGCACGGCTATCGCACCATCTTCCCCGTGCCGATCGCCATGGCCTCGACCTGGGATGAGGCCGATTGGCGAAATGCCACACGTATTTCTGCCGAGGAAGCATCCGCCTCAGGTCTGCACTGGACGTTTGCCCCGATGATCGACATCGCGCGTGATCCGCGCTGGGGGCGCATCGTGGAGGGGGCAGGCGCGGATCCCTATCTCGGGTCGCGAATGGCGGAAGCGCAGGTTCAGGGCTTCCAGGGTGAAAGCCTCGCGGCTGGAGACACACTCCTGGCGACGGCCAAGCATTTTGGCGCCTACGGCGTGCCAATAGGGGGCCGCGATTATGGAACCGCGGACATTGGCGAGCGCAGTCTCTACGAGACCTATCTGCCGCCCTTCTACGCGGCGACACAGGAGGGCGCGGGCTCCATGATGACCGCGTTCAACGATATTGACGGCGTGCCCTCGACCTCGAATGAGGCGCTGATCGACGGGACGCTTCGCGCGCGCTGGGGTTTTTGATGGTCTGATCGTCAGTGACTGGAACGCGATTGCCGAACTGATGAATCACGGCGTGGCGGAATCGCGCGCTGCCGCCGGGGCCCTGGCCCTCCAAGCGGGCGTCGACATGGACATGACGAGCGGCATATTTGTAGAGGAATTGCGCGATGCCATTGCGGCGAACCCGGCGCTGGAAGCCGATCTGGACCTGGCCGTTGGGCGCATCCTGACCGCGAAGGAGCGTCTGGGCCTGTTTGACGAACCGATGGTCTATCACCAGGTCGAGCGCGAGGAATCTGAGCTTCTCGCTATCGATCATCGGGAAGCGGCGCGAGCCATCGCAGCGCGCAGCGTGGTCCTGCTGAAGAATGAGAACCAAGCCTTGCCGCTGGACGCCGGCGCGGGCCGGGTGGCAGTCATCGGCGCACTGGCGACGGATGCCTCGACCCAGCTGGGGTCCTGGCGAGCGCAGGGGCGATCGGAGGACGTTATCAGCCTGCTTGATGGTTTGCGCGATGGCGCGCCGGAAGGTGTGGAGATCGTCCATGCAGCAGGCGCGGATCCGCGCAGCGACGACCTTTCCGGACTGGATGAAGCTGTTGCACTGGCCCGGTCTGCGGATCGTGTGCTGCTGGTTGTCGGCGAGCACTTCGACCTGTCGGGTGAAGCGCGCAGCCGTTCGGATCTCTTCCTCCCAGACAGTCAACGCGCCCTGGTGTCGGCCATTCTCGACACTGGACAGCCTGTGACGGTCGTGCTGGTGACCGGCCGCCCGCTGGCGATCCCCGACATAGCTGAGCGAGCGGATGCGGTGCTGAATACCTGGATGCTGGGTGTGGGGGCAGGTCCGGCCCTGGCCGATATCGTCTTTGGAGAAACCTCTCCGGCAGGCCGTCTTCCGGTCAGCTTCCCGCGGGCGACGGGCGCCGCGCCTTTCACCTATTCGGAATATCCGGGCGGCCGCCCGGCAGATCCGGATCTGTCGCGTGACACCAACCGCTATATGGACCAGCCGATCACGCCGCTCTACGCCTTCGGGCACGGGCTCTCCTATTCAACGTTTGAATACGGTGAACTCGACGCCGCTGTTGTCGATGACGAGATCCGCCTCTCGGTAGAGATTTCCAACACCGGTGATCGCCAGGCGGATGAAGTCGTCCAGCTCTATATGCGTGACCCCGTCGCTTCGGTTGCCCGTCCGCGCATCGAGCTGCGCGGTTTCGAGCGTGTCTCCCTGGCTCCGGGAGAAAGTGTGACGGTCCGGTTCACGCTGGCCCCGGCACAGGCGGCAGTTTTCCAGGCGCCAGGCGTCTGGAGGGTCGAGCCGGGCCAGCTGGTCTTCCACGTTGGCGCCAGTTCTCTCGATCTCAAGTCCTCTGCGGACGTGCAGATTGAAACCGGGTTCGACACGGATCAGCCTGCTGCCGCGATCGCGACCCGGGTGGAGACTGAGTGATGCCGACACGACGGGAAACTCTTGCAGGTCTTGGCGGGCTTGCAGCGATGGGGCTGGATGGATGTGCGTCGCGTTCGCTTCCCATCTCGGTCGAGCTTCATGATGCCAGTGCGCAGCCATTGTTCCGGGCCGCGTGGGGGCTGGAGCAGCTAGCCGACGGTTTTACCTGGAGTGAGGGGCCAAGCTGGGACCGCGTACGGCAGTGCCTCTATTTCACCGATGTTCCGGGCAACCGGGCCTATCGCTGGTCGGATTCGGCTGGGTTGGAGACATTCCTTGATCCTTCCGGCGTCGATGCCTCGAGAGCGGTCGGCATGCGCGAACCGGGCGCCAATGGACTCTGGTACGGCGAGGATGGCTGGCTCTATCTCTGCAATCATGGTGAGCGCGCGGTTCAGCGCATGCAGCTCGACACACAGGCGCGGGAGACGCTGGTTCAGAACTTTGAAGGCCAGCGTTTCAACAGTCCCAATGATCTTGTGCGGGCCGATGATGGCTCGATCTATTTCACCGATCCGCCCTATGGCCTTGAGGGGCTGGATGCCTCGCCGCTCAAGGAAATGTCTGCTAATGGCGTCTATCGACTGGCGCCGGACGGTCAGTGCGAACGCCTGTTTGATCACCTCACCTTCCCCAACGGGATAGCGTTGTCCCCGGGCGAGGACTGGCTCTATGTGGCGCAGTCTGACCCTCAGGCTCCGCACATCTATCGGGCGCCGCTGCGAGAAGGTCGTCCTGCGGGTGCACTCGAACTCTGGTTCGATGCGTCGTATTTCCTGGCCGCGGGCGATCCGGGATTGCCGGACGGGATGTGTGTCAACGAGGACGGGCTGGTGTTTGCGACCGGGCCGGGTGGGGTGTTGGTACTCTCACCGCGCGGTGACCTGCTTGCGCGGATCCTGACGGGTAGAGCAACGGCGAACTGCGCCTTTGGCGGTGTGAATGGCGACTGGCTCTACATCACGGCGCATGACCATTTGCTGCGAATGCGGACAAACACCCGGGGTCTGCAATGGCGGAGCTAGGGCTGGAGAACTGGCAGGATTATCGCCCGCTGCTCGCTACTCTCGCGGCGATCCCGCTGCTGTTGTGGCTGGTTCTGAAATGGAAAATCCCGGCGTTCACGGCCTTGATCGGCGTTAGCCTGATTGCGGCGCTCGCAGCGGGCATGAGCTCTGAAGCGGCTTATGCAACCATTACGGCTGGCATGGGTGGGACCCTGGGTTTTATCGCCGTAATCGTCGGCCTAGGCAGCCTGTTTGGGGCGTTGTTGGAGGCTGGAGGCGGCCTGCCCAGGCTGGCGCGCCTGCTGCTGGGAGAGCGGCGCGGCTTTGGTGGTCAGCTGATGACCGGTATGATCGGCCTCGTGGTGGCGATCCCTGTGTTTTTCGATGTTGCCCTGATTGTTTTGGCGCCGGTTGTGGTCGCCCTCGCCAGACGAGCCGGTCGGCCTGTCCTGGCATTCGGTCTGCCGCTGCTTGCAGGCTTGGCCATTGCCCACGCCTTTATTCCTCCGACACCCGGTCCGGTTGCTGTTGCCGATATTCTCGGCGCGGACCTGGCCTGGGTGATCCAGGCCGGACTGGCGGCTGGCATCCCCGCTCTGCTGGTCGCCGGTCCGGTGTTTGCCAACGCGCTGGAGCGTTTCGGCCAGATGCCGGAGGCCAGGCTGGGTCATGACGGGGTGTCTGATGAAATCGAGAATGCCGTCAGCGGGCGGATTGTGCTTCTTCTTATCCTTCTGCCGCTGGTCCTGATCCTGACACAGGCCGTCCTTGCCCTGACAGGGGTTGGCGGTGCCGCTTCTGATGTTTTTGCTCTTGTCGGGCATCCCTTTGCTGCCCTGCTGATTGGCTGTGCGATCGCCGGGCTTGTCGTTGCGAACAAGCCCCAACCCATTCGTGATAGGGTCAGCCGCGGCATTGCGGAAGCTTTTGCTCCGGCTGGCGCGGTGATCCTGGTCACCGGCGCGGGCGGGGCATTCAAACAGGTTCTGGTCGATACCGGAGCCGGGGCCCAGCTGGCAGGTCTTGTTCTGGCTTTTGGTATGACACCGATCCTGCTCGGTTATGCTCTGGCCCTGATTGTACGCGTGGCCCAGGGCAGCGCGACAGTTGCGATGATCACAGCGGCCGGCATGACCGCTCCCCTGCTAATTGGTCAGGATCTGGGTGGGTTTGACGTAGCGTTGATCGTGATCGCGATTGCAGCGGGCGCCTCGGCCCTGTCGCATGTCAATGACAGCGGCTTCTGGCTCGTCAGCCGGATATTCGGCTTGAGCGAGGCGGCGACGCTGAAAACGTGGACAGTCTCGTCCACGCTGCTCAGCATCACCGGTCTTTTCGCTTGTCTGGCATTGAGCCTGCTGGCCTGAGCTAGCGGGCATCCCCGCAGGTCTGGGTGGCGTCGGTGTCGGAAGCGAGGCCGATATCGCCCAGACCGATCTCACCGCTCTCTTCCTCGGAACGCAGGATGAAGACGGCTTGCGTGTTTGTCAGGTCCACACCGGCTTCGGTGAAACAGCTCAGGCTGACCCGGTATTCCTGCCAGGGCCCCTGGGTGATGCGGACAGGAACAAAATGCTCGCACGTTTCCGTGCTGGAGCATGAGGCGCCGATCTCCACCCAGGTGTCGCGGCTGTTATAGCCGCGGGCCCGGAAGGAGATTTCCATCGCGCCATTGGCTTCACGTGAGAGATCTTGGGGTTCAGCCGTGCCAAGGCGAACGCCCACTCCGGCCTGGTGCCAGATGAAATGCAGGGAGTCTTCCTGCGCCGTGCGGTCGGTTCGGCCCAAGGTCAGGGCTTCAGTTTCCAGCCGCTCTTCCGGAGCGTCGCTCCAGCTGTTACCCGACCCGACCTGGACGCTCCACGGCGCGACAGCCTGCCCAAGGCGATAGAAGGCTCCGCTCGGAGCAAGGTCCTCAGCCGACAGGCCGGAAGCTTCGGGCAGATCTGCCAGTTCCTGCGTATCTCCAAAGCTCAGTCCATAGCCATAGGCAAACAGGGGCGCGTAGTCCGCGTCACCACGATTGACCGGGCCGCCGACAGCGCTGGCTGGCCAGGAGAAGGACAGGCGCCCGGTGAAGTCAAAGTCCGGCTGCGTGCGGAAGAGCATGTCGGCAATGCCGCCGCCTTCCGTGCCTGGCAGCCAGGCCGCTACGAAGGCATCCGAGTTGTTGATTTCCGGATTGGTCCACAGTGGACGACCGGACAAGAAGACGCTGACGACGGGCATGCCCGCGGCGGAGTAGGCTTCGAGCTGCTCTGTATCGAAACCGTTGGGCACGAAGTCGAGATGTTCCCGATCACCCTGGAATTCTGCATAGGGGTTCTCGCCATAGACCGCGATGACAGCGTCGGCGTCATGGTCGTCATCACCTTCCGGATCAAAGATCACGCGCCCCCCGGCGGCTTCAACGACTTCGCGTATGCCGTCGAGAATGGTCTGACCGGCCGGGAATTCCTCATTGGGATAATCCCCGCCCTGCCAGGACAGGGTCCATCCGCCCGAGGCCTTGCCGATATGGTCAGCACCATCGCCCACGACAAGCACGGTCATGCCAGGGTCGAGAGGGAGGAGACTGTCCTTGTTCTTCAGCAATACCAGGGATTCACGGACTGCCTGACGTGCGATAGCGCGATGTTCATCGGCTGCCAGAACGCTGTCATCATTGGCCAGTGGACGCTGGCTCGGCGCGACTTGTTCAAACAAGCCCGACTGAATTTTCACACGCAGGATACGGCGGACAGCATCATCCAGCCGCTCCATTGAAATGCGGCCTGCCCGGACATGTTCGAGTGTGGAATGATAGAGCTCGCGCCAGCTATCCGGAGCCATGTACATGTCGACGCCGGCGTTGAAGCTTTCCGGGCAATCCGTTGCCGAACAGCCGGCCACCAGGCCGTGGCCATTCCAGTCACCGACGACAAAGCCGTTAAAGCCCATGCGGTCTTTAAGAATATCGTTCAGCAGGCTCTGATTGCCGTGCATGCGCACGCCATTCCAACCGGAGAAGGAGGCCATGACTGTCTGAACGCCCGCGGGGATCGCCGTGTAGTAACCCTGGGCATGAATGTCGCGAAGTTCCGCTTCGCTGATCTGGGCGTCGCCCTGGTCGCGACCGTCTGCCGTGCCGCCATCGGCGAGGAAATGCTTGGCGCTAGAGATGACCCGGCCCGGAGCCATGAACTCGTCTGTGCCCGGCCGACCCTGCAAGCCCCAGACGATGCGCTCGCCATAGGCATGCACGATTTCCGGATCCTCTGAGAAACCCTCATAGGTGCGGCCCCAGCGATCATCTCGCGGAACGGCCAGCGTGGGGGCAAAGGTCCAGTCATGACCGGAGACCGACAGTTCGCGTGCGGTAATCCGGTAGATCTCCTCGATCAGGTCCGGATTGTTCGCGGCACCCAGGCCGATATTGTGCGGGAAGACGACAGCGCCGCGCAGATTGGCGTGGCCGTGGACGGCATCGATGCCCCAGATGATCGGAATCGCGATCTCGACGCCGGTCGGGTCAAGCGAGGCGTTGAAGTATTCGTCCGCCGCTTCCAGCCAGGTGTCAGCATCGGCATAGGGGCGCGGACCAGGGGCCGAGTTTCCCCCGCTGAGCACCGAGCCGAGCCGGTATTCGCGGACTTCTTCAGCCGTCACGGAACCACTGTCCGCCTGGATGGTCTGCCCCACTTTCTGTTCAACCGTCATCATCGCCAGGATCTCGTCGATCCGGGCTTCGACCTGCGGGTCCAGCGGAAGCGGTGTGATTGCGGGCCAGTTGGCCGCGTCGGCAGTGGCCGCTTCCGGCAAGTCGACGAAGACAGGCTCCGCCATTGCCGTATCCGCGCTTTCCAGCTCGGCGTCAGAAGCGAGCTGGCAGCCGGCGAGCCCCAGGGCCGCCGAAAGGGCGATCATGGAGACAGCGGTACTGGACGGACGATGTAGCGGCATTGTTGGCTCCCCTGTTTGAGGCTAGATGATCGTATTTAGACAACGTTGTCAATATCGGGTGTGAAGAGGCACACAATCCGGTTTTTCGCCTAGTTGTTATTGGCTTGTGTGGCTTCCAGATAGACGGAGATGGCGAACAGCGGCGCATTCCAGTTGATGGCCACCTCGTTCAGCGCATAGGCGTCAACATGGTCGGCCCAGCAGGTCTGGGGGGCACATTCACCTTCCATTTCGCGCGCGATAGGATCGATCATGATGCGATGATTGGGCCCGCCGGAAAGCGCTCCGGGCGGGGCCTCGGGAAACTCCGGATCGGCGCCATTGGCCCAGAAGCGGTGGTGCGGAAACCGCATCGGGCGCGCGCCATAGCCGGCGATGTAGCTCTGGTCGAGCGGATTGCGCCCGAGGAGGTAGTCCATCGCGTGCACGACGCCATCCCGGAAGCCCTGTTCCGGATCGACGTCATGCGCTGCCGCCATGACAAGGGCGCGATTGAGCAAGTTGGCGCTGGACCCCCAGGTGATCTCGCTCGGGGTCAGCGGGTAGTGATAGCCGCCAGAGGTCATTTCCTGCTGGTACTGATTGGCGCTGGCCCGAACGATGGTCTTCGCCTGTTCGCGCAGACTCGGATGATCTTGGCTGAGCAACAGGGAGAGTTCCGGCAGCATTTCGGTGTTTGCCCAGAAGATGGGCCGACGTCCGCTCAGTTGTTCTCGATAGGTCAGCGCTGATTGCCGGTACGCCGCCTCTCCTGTGGTCAGGCAGAGCTCGATGGCGGCCCAGTAGAATTCGTCGATAACATCGAGGTCGCCATAAGCGCCGCCGCCATCGAACGTATTGCGAGCAAGCAGGTCGGGGTAACGCTCTGCTGCGGCAAAGGCCCTTCGCGCGGCGCTCAGGCATTGATCTGCGAAGACAGGGTCGAGTTCGCGCCAGACCCGTCCGCATTGCGCTGCCGACGCGGCCAGATTCAGCGTGGCTGCAGTCGTTGGCGGGATCAGATATCGGGTTTCAGCGGCATCCTCCGGCAGCAGAGGCAAGGGCAACCAGCTGCGCTCATGAAGCTTGTGGTGGACGAGGCCGGAGCCATCTACCAGGATCGGGCGGGATTGTTCCGCTTCGTCCTCGCGCGCGTCCACCCAGACCGAGGCGCCTTCCGGCACCTGCATGGCCAGCATGAATTCCAGCTGCCAGCGCGCTTCGAGCAGGATTTCGCTGACCCCGTCTTCACTTTCGGGCAAGGTCACACGCTCACCGTTCCAGCCGAACTCCGCCAGCTCGCCGAGAGCTTGGAAACGTTCATAGACGTATTGGAGCGTCCAGACCGAGATCCCGCCATTGACCACGTACTGGCCGTAGTCGCCCGCATCCGCCCAGCCACCGGTGGTGTCGAGATGATAATCGCATCCCGGCCACTCTGTTCCGGTCATGTCGGTGCCGGTGAAACAGGTGACCTGGCTCCCGAAAAACCCACCCGCACGGGCCCAGGCCTCGCCGCCCGTGAAGGCGGGGTCGAGATGCGTGCCGAGACGGTTGAGATAGAAGTATCTGAGACTGTCTTCCGCCAGCTCTGCATAGGGCAGGGCGCCGATGGAGAAGGCACGCGAGCGTGCCCCGCAGGCTTCAATCGTGAAGCCTGTTCCGGGCGTTGAAAGTGCCGCGAAATCGATGTGGTGGACGGTCTCCCCGGCGCTTTCATCATAGCCGAACGGCTCGGATGTGCCGCTGGCGACAGGCGTCCCGTCCGCGTCCAGCACGCGCCAGTTCACAGGTGTCTCGGTGTCGGCACGCAGGATGGCCAGCTTGGGACCGGTCGTTTCGAACCCGGTCTAGTTCATGACAATCGGGGCGAAATCCTCGGCAAGCGCACATTCGGGCGCGGGCTGCAGGGCAGCGAGCAGGCTGGCGGCAAGAACAAGCATTTGAGAACTCCTACACGGTCTCCGACAGCATATCCGGTTCGGCGGCGCAGTGTTCCGCGATGAAGTCCGCGTGGCTGGGCATATGATCCGCGGATGCCCGGATCACTGACAGGATCTGTTCCAGCCGGGCATTAACCTCGCGATCGCCCAGGCTTGAGACCAAGGGGTGATGGCCCCGGGGTTCTACGCCCTGACCGTCCATGACGGCGAGCCAGCTGGTTTCGTTGAACAGCTCGTCCTTCTCGCGATAGACGCGACCATTGGTGCGATAGAGCTCGAGTTTGCGAGCGAGGTGGTCGGTCATCGGCAGGTTTCGGCAGCGCCGCCAGAACTCGCTATCATCGCGCTCGGTCTGGCGATAATGCAGGACCAGAAAATCACGCACATACTCGTATTCCTGCAGCGTTAGACGGTTGTACTCATCGATGTCGGCCGGGTTGAAACTGCGATCCGGGAAGAGCGTCATCAAGCGCGCTATCCCACTCTGGATCAGGTGGATGCTGGTGGATTCCAAGGGTTCCATGAATCCCGCAGCGAGGCCAATCGCCAGCACATTCCGGTTCCAGAACTTGCGACGATGTCCGGTCACAAAGCGCAGCTGGATCGGGTCTCGCAGGGGGCGGCCCTCCAGATTGTCCAGCAGAATACGGGCAGCCTCGTCATCACTCATATGATCAGAGCAATAGACATGGCCATTGCCGGTTCGGTGTTGCAGCGGGATGTGCCATTGCCAGCCCGCCGGGCGGGCGGTCGAGCGGGTGAACGGGTCTGGCTCACGTACACGTTCCGACGGAACCGCCAGCGCCCGGTTACAGGGCAGCCAGGCACTCCAGTCCTCGTATCCGGTTTCCAGTGCCTGTTCGATCAAGAGCCCGCGAAACCCTGAGCAATCGACGAAAAAATCGGCCGAGAATTCGCGACCATCCTCCAGTTTCACTGAGGTCAGGTGGCCGCTTTCCTCGTCGAGGCGTGTGTGTTCAATCCGGCTCTCGATGCGCTCGACCCCTTGAGCCTCCGCGTACTGGCGCAGATAGTTCGCATACAGGCCCGCATCGAACTGGAAGGCATAGGCGATATGGCCGAGCGGGGAGTTCTTGGCATTGGGCACTGGTCGCAGGAAGCGTCCCTCGCGGGCGGCGAGCACCTGGAGGCAGAATTCCGGCAGCTCAACCTCATATCCGCGCTGGCGGGCATTGAGCCAGAAGTGATGAAACATCACCCCGTCCATGTCGCTGCCATAGGAGCCGAAAGGGTGCAGATAGGAATGGCCTTCGCGCCGCCATCCCTCGAATTCGATGCCCAGTTTGAAAGTCGCCTGGGTTGCCTTGATGAACTCGTTTTCGTCGATGCCCAGCATGCGGTTGAACAGAAGGATCTGGGGGATCGTCGCTTCGCCGACGCCGACTGTGCCGATCTGCTCGGACTCGATCAGCTGGATCCGAAGGTCGTGGTCCGCGAAAATCTTGGACAGGGCCGCGGCTGTCATCCAGCCGGCAGTGCCACCTCCCACAATCAAGACCGAACGGATGGGGTCGACGCTCATGCGAGCTCTCCTTGTGTCTCGGCCTTGCCAAGCACGTGCTTGATGAAGGCGTCATGCGGCGGCATCTTGCTTGCGGCCATGGCGTAGGTCTCCCGCATGTCGCGCAGTGTCCGGGCCAGCTCGTCGCTCGCCAGACTGTCAGCGACCGGCGAATAGGCTTTTGGCAGAATGCCTTGCCCGACCATCACCGCGAGCCAGCTGGTCAGGGTAAAGAGGTCTCCCTTGTGGGCAAAGAAACGGCCATTTTCTCGGAAAAGCTCCAGGGTCTGGCTCAGGCTGTCCGGGATCTGCATGGTGCGAACATGGTCCCAGAAAGCGGAGTCGTTCCGGCGGGTTGCATTGTAGTGCAGGATCAGGAAGTCACGGATGTAATCAAATGAATCGGCCATGATCGCGTTGTAGCGCGCGGTCTCACGCGCGCTGATGCCATGGCGCGGAAACAGCGCCAGCAGTTTGCTCACGCCTTCCTGGATCAGATGGATGGAGGTTGATTCAAGCGGTTCCAGGAAGCCCGAGGAGAGACCGATGGCCACGCAATTCTTCTCCCAGAAACGGTCGCGGCGGCCAGGCGTGAAACGCAGATGGTTGGGTTCGGCCAAGGGGGTGCCTTCAATGTTGCGGGTCAACACGTCCAGGGCGCGTTCGTCATCCGTGTGGGCGGAGGAGTAGACGTAACCATTGCCGACACGGTGTTGCAGCGGAATACGCCATTGCCAGCCGGCTTCGCGCGCGGTAGCGCGGGTATAGGGTGGTGTCGTCTCATCTCGCTCGGAAGGTAGAGCAATGGCCCGGTCGCAGGGCAGCCATTCACGCCAGTCCTGATAGGCAACGCCCAGTTCCTGCCCAATCAACAGCCCCCGGAAACCTGTGCAGTCGACAAACAGATCGGCTTCAAGGCGGGGTCCATCATCAATGCCCAGGGCCCGGATTGCACCGCGCTCGCCATCGCGCTCGACGGTGGCGATGCGGCCTTCATGCCGAACAACGCCTCTTGCTTCAGCGTACTGGCGCAGGAACCGCGCATAGAGGCCGGCGTCGAAATGATAGGCGTGACGCATCTGGGAAACGGGTGATTGCGGATCGTTGACCGGCAGCATGAACTTGCCTGCACGCGCGGCCATGCAACACATGGAATAGGCCTCAAGCGCGTGGTCTTCGCCGAGCAGACGGGCGCGGTTCCAGAAATGGTGGAAATCCTCGCCCTGCATCGGAAATCCGTAATCCCCGAACGGGTGGAGATAGCGCTCGCCGATCGCACCCCAGTCAACAAATTCGATGCCGAGTTTGTAGCTGCCCCTGGTTGCGGCAATGAAGTCGGGCTCGGTAATCCCGAGCATTCGATTGAAATCGGCGATGCCGGGAATGCTCGCTTCGCCGACACCGACCGTACCGATTGCGTCAGATTCGATCAGCTCAACACGCACGCCGGCAGGCAGGATGAATTTGGACAGCGCCGCGGCTGTCATCCACCCGGCGGTTCCGCCACCCGCGATGACGACACTGAATATGCGATTGCTGGTCATGCGGTCTCCCGGGATTGGCCGAGCGCCTTGTCGATCGCCTGGAGGTAGACCGACAGCGGCGGGAATTCCCCGCTGACCACGTTGATGCGCTGAAGCAATTGGCCGAGTTCCTGTTTCAGACGAGCATCATCCAGCCGCATCGACAATGGATCAAAATGTTCCGGCACATGGTCCAGCGCCAGGGCGTGCACGACCCAGTCACTGGCCGTGACCAGGTCCGTGTCCAGCGGACGCACATAGCCGCGGTGTTTGAACATCCTGAGTCGTTCTGAAGTGCGTGCATCGTCGCCACCAAGATACAATGTGGTTAGCGCGCGCAGCTCGTTCATTTCCTCAGTCCAGATGCGATTGTATTGCGACGTCTCGGCGGGATGACAATCCCGATCCGGCAGCAGTTCGACCAACAGGTCCAGCTCGTGCAGGACGCGCTCTGTCGCGAGACCGGGCAAGCTCGGGCCGCTGTAGGCGGCTTGTCCGATGGAGACCTGATTGCCTCGCCAGGGCTGTTTGATCAGTTGGTCTTCATCACCACCCGCCAGGGGATATTCGAGGGGCTCATTGCGCAGCGGAATCGTAATCGTCCAGCCGGTCGTGGAAGCGCGCCAGGTCGAAAATGGCTGTTCACCGCTTTGGGCTGAGATCTGGAGCTCGTTCGATCGTTCGCGTGCATCAATGACAAGGTCTGCTTCGACGGCGTTTGCGGCCGCTGCAAGTGGTTGGACGCTGGTCCCTTCAACGAGGCGCTCAAACAGCGCTTCTGGATGCACGTGCAGGCCGGACTCGTGCTGAAGGGGCCCGATGAGATTGCGTTGGTCTGGTGGCGCGAAACGGTTTTCCTGCATCGCCCGATAGGCCGGAGAAAAGGCGGCGTAGGGCAAGCGAAGTCCGCCCTGGCGCGCACGCAGCCAGTGATGGTGAAAACCGATCCCGGCCCAGTCGATGCCACGTGATCCAAAAGGGTTACAGCTGGTTTGCTGGTCGGTCACGATCATCTGGCCCAGCGAGGGCAGGCTGCCCGGAAGGGCGAGCAGGTCGCGCAGGCCCAGTCCTGCTGTCTCCAGGCGCTGAAGCGCTGACGGGGTTAGAACTGTATGTACCGGTGAGAGTGCTGGCGTCTCTGTTTCAGCGAACCGCGCTATGGAGAGGCCGGTGCGCTGTTTGAGCACAAACGCCGACAGCGCTGCTTCAATGCCCGAGCCGAGAATGGCTATTGTTTCGATCGGTCGGCTCACTGGGCCGCCCTCCCGGCTTGAACCAGCGCAGCCAGCTTGTTGTCGTGATGGGGCATCCGCGAGACGGCGGAACCGATTTCGCTGTCCAGTGCCGCAATCCGAGCAGCCAATTCTGCGTCATCCAGCTGGCTTGCGGAGCCATCCGGCTGTGCGGGTATCAGTCCCTGTCCTAGGTAGACGGCAAGCCAGCTGGGTTCGAGAAACAGACCTTGCTGGTAACGCGCCACGCGTCCGCGAGCGCTGAAGAGATCGATCTTCTCCTGTAGCGTTGTAGGAATCTCCATAGTTCGTACATGGTTCCAAAACGCGGAATCATGCCGGCGGGTGACGTGATAATGCAGGATCAGGAAGTCGCGGACGCGTTCGAACTCGCGGGCCATGATAGCATTGTACTCATCGCGTTCACGCGACATGTCGGAACTCACGGGCAAGAGTTCGATGAAATTGGTGATCGCCAGTTGGGTCAGGTGGATGCTGGTGGATTCCAGCGGCTCCAGGAAACCACTGGCCAGTCCGACGGACACGCAATTCCTCGACCAGAACTGTTTGCGGCGTCCGGTCCTAAAGCGCAGCACGCGTGGTTCGGCTTTCAGCTCACCCTCGATGTTCGCGCGCAGAATTGCCTCGGCTTTGTCGTCATCAATAAAGCTGCTGGAATAGACATGGCCGTTGCCCATGCGGTGCTGGAGCGGAATGCGCCACTGCCACCCGGCTTCGTGCGCGGTCGCTCGGGTGTAGGGCAGGATGGGCGATGTTGCAGCGGATGGAACTGCGACAGCCCGGTCACAGGGAAGCCAGTGCGACCAGTCCTCGTAACCGGCCTTGAGTGTCTGATCGATGAGAACGCCGCGAAACCCTGTGCAATCGATAAAGTAGTCGCCTGTGAGCAGGGCTCCATTGTCAAGCTCTATCGAGACGATGTCGCCGTTTTCACTGGCTTGATTGACAGCGTTGACAATACCTTCGGTGCGCCGAACTCCACGACCCTCTGCGATCTTGCGCAGGAAAGGCGCGTACCGGGTTGCGTCAAACTGGTAGGCATATCCATAAGTTGATGTAATTGCGCGGTAATCGGATTCTGGAAAGTCGAATTTGCCAGCTTCGCACATGCGTACGGGTAAAGAATACTTGCCGATATC
This sequence comes from Maricaulis sp. MIT060901, assembly GCF_047123815.1. NCBI lineage: Bacteria > Pseudomonadati > Pseudomonadota > Alphaproteobacteria > Maricaulales > Maricaulaceae > Maricaulis > Maricaulis sp. MIT060901. Next base: position 1,364,397 of record NZ_CP138920.1, on the reverse strand, counting down.
ACCAGCGCTCGCGTCGGGATTGAGTTTGCGCCAGACCTGGTGGAATTTGGCCCCCTGGATCGTGCGGCCGAAATCCCCGAACGGGTGGATGTAACGCTCGCCGACATCGCCCCAGTTCACGAATTCTATGCCCAGTTTCAACGTCGCCGAGGTGGCTTTGAGGAATTCGGTTTCGTCGACGCCGATGGTTTCATTGAAGTGACGCAGATGCGGCAGCGTAGCCTCACCCACACCGATAATGCCGATCTGTTCGGACTCGACGAGATCGATGGAAAACTCCTGTCTGGGCAGCATGGAAGACAGGGCAGCAGCAGCCATCCACCCTGCGGTTCCGCCGCCGACAATGACGATGCGCTTTTTCGCCCTCATCACCGAATTTTCTCCCCTGCGTCGTGCGGCAAATCATGCATTGTTTGCCGGTTCCGGACACTGATCTTTCAGATTCTTCGATTTGTTATTCTTGACAGATCGAAGTGTTTAGTTGAAGGTGACAGCAATTGACAACGCTGTCAATAAAAGGCGGCGCGCTTCAATGAGGGGAGAATTTTGATGAAATTCAACGGTGTATCCGGAAAATCCAAACCGGATTTCAGGACGAAAGCGTGGGCAGGTGCCTCCGTCCTGGCCCTGGCAATCGCGATGGGCGCGCCCGCTGCGATGGCACAGGATGCAGATGAAGACACACAAGCAAGCGACTCTGACGTCATCACGGTCCGCGGCATCCGTTCGAGCCTGCGCTCGGCACAGGAAATCCGTCGCAATTCCGATGTCCTGGTGGATGCAGTAACGGCGGAAGATATCGGCGCTCTGCCGGACCGTTCCGTATCCGAAGCGCTGCAGCGTGTCCCGGGTATCAATATTACGCGTTTCGATGGCGAGAACGACCCAGACCACTTCTCCGTTGAAGGATCCGGCGCGATCATTCGTGGCCTGAACTTCGCCCGCAGTGAACTGAATGGCCGTGACGTGTTTTCCGCGGATAATGGCCAGCAGATCGGCTTCAACGATGTGTCCCCGGAAATGCTTGGCTCGGTGGAGGTCTTCAAGAACCAGTCCGCCGACATGATCGAAGGTGGACTGGCCGGCACCGTCAATCTGAATACGCGCCTGCCGTTCGACGAGAATGGTCGTCTTCTCGCCTTCACGCTTGAAGGCAATTACACCGACTTTGCCGACGAGCTGACGCCGACCGCGTCCGCGATCTATGCGGATAGCTGGGAGATGTCAGACGGGTCCGAATTCGGCTTCCTGATTGGCGCGTCCTATTCCAACCTTCAGTCCCGCGCGGACGGCACCCTGGTTGCCGAATGGCTGGACCGTGATCCAGGCGACGGGCAGGATCTGTATGTTCCTTCGGGCGCGGGTATCCGGACACAGCTTTTTGATCGCGATCGCGACACCATCTCCGCAGCTGCCCAGTGGCGCAGTGCCAGTGGCGAGCTGGAAGCAACGGCCCAGTTCTTCCGTGCGTCCTATGAGAACGCGTGGAGCGAGCGTGCGGTCGAGCCAAGCATTGATAGCGGTCCGACGATCATTCCGGCAGCGGGTACGAGCTTCGAGTTTGGAGATGATGGCCTGTTTGAAAGCGGCGTGATTTCCGAGAGCGTGGGTTGGCGTTCCAACGACCCGACCCACCCGCTAAACGGTGTGCGCCAGCTGGCGCTGACCCGCGGCAAGGTTGACGAGTCCGTCACGACGGACTGGGGTTTCAACCTCTCCTGGGCACCGACAGATCGTTTCCGCACCAGCTTCGATCTCCAGTTTGTTGAGTCCGAAGTAGATATTGCGGATGTGACTGTTCACGCGGCATTCTTCTCCGATATCGAACTGGACATGGGTGGTGAGGTGCCGAGCGTCGTCTATCGCGCACCAAGTGATGGTTCCAACCCGTATTTCAGCGACCTCGGAAACTATTACATTCGCTCGGCTATGGACCATCTTTCCGACAATGAGGGGGAGGCGGTCTCTTTCCGCGGTGACGCCGAATACGATTTTGAAGGTGATAGTTGGCTGCAGTCCGTGCGCTTCGGTGCCCGTCGCTCCGAGCGCGACCAGATTGTTCGCAGCTCCACCTATAACTGGGGTAATATCTCAGCGACTTGGAATGCACCGTTTGCACTCGATAATCCGGCTATCCCGGCGGGCACTTTCGAGCTGTATGATTTTAATGACTACCAGCGTGGCATGGCGACCGGCCTTGAGGGGGGTGTTCCGTTCTACACCGGTCCGCTCGGCGACAATTATGACGTCGCCGTCGCCGATCTGATGTCCCTTCGCAACGCTGCTGGCAATGGCGGCTGGGTGCCGCTCGCACAGCGCGGCGGTGTTGTTGCCGGAACCTCGTTCCTGCCGTCGGAAATCACCGATGTCAGCCAGGACACGACCGCATTTTACGGTCGCCTGGACTTCTCCAACGAGGCTTTCACCTCGGGCATGACTATCAGCGGTAATGTGGGTCTGCGTTATGTGGAGACTGAAACGACCGCCGTTGGCGCGCTCTCATTCCCGGATGCCTCGCTCTATTTCGGTGCCCAAACGCCGGATGATTTCTGTGCTGCTATCGTCGGTACGCCTCCGGGACTCTGTTTGGAAACCTCGGCGGTTCGCAATGCCTTTGCGACTTGGGCAGATGGCACAAATACAGAGCTTTCCGACAGCAATACCTATGACAACTGGTTGCCCAGCCTGAATGTTCTCTTCGGTGTTTCCGAGGAATTCCAGATCCGCTTTGGTGCATCGCGTGCCATGCGCCGTCCGGACTTCGGTCTGATGAAGAGCAATCTGGTGATTGCACGCGGCGATGATGATCCGGTCACCGGAGCCTGGCTTGGCCCGCAGGTCTCGACGGGTAATGTTCAGCTCGATCCGATCATCGCTGATCAGTATGACCTTGCCTTCGAGTGGTACTTCGCGGATGTCGGCTCGTTGACCTTCTCGCTCTTCCACAAGAGCCTGGACAATTTCATTGTTCCAGCGGTGATCCAGCGAGATATCGAAAACAACGGTCAGACTTTCACGGTTGATGTGGATGGTGTTGGCAATGCCTCCGACAGCGGCGAGATCCAGGGCTTCGAGGTGGCTTACCAGCAAACCTTTGACGAGCTGCCCGGTATCTGGTCCGGTTTGGGGGTCCAGGCGAACTACACCTACATCGACGCCCAGGGCATTCCGAATATCGGTCCGAAGAATGACGAGCCGAACGGTCGTGGTGGCGCTCCGAACTTTGACGTCTCGGCGCTGGGCCTGCCGCTTATGTCCGAACACACGTTCAACATGGTTGGCTTCATGGAAACCGATCAGTGGAGCGCGCGTCTCGCCTACAATTGGCGTTCCGACTATACGCTGACGGTTCGTGACGTGATCTATCCATTTACCCCGATCGTCCATGAGTCGACCGGCCAGCTGGATGGGGCCTTCTTCTACAACCTGACCGACGGCATTACCGTCGGTGTCCAGGGTGTAAATCTGCTGGATGAGGTCTCCGAGACCAGCTCGGTGATCAACGATCAGCTGATCACGGCCCCGCGGAGCTTCTTCCGCAATGACAGGCGCTTCGCTTTCATAATTCGCGGTCGCTTCTAGACGCTTGCACCCTCTCTCTAGGGTAACTGGCGGCGGGTTAAAGCAACCCGCCGCCCTTTCTTTTCCTGCCCGACAACGGTGGACAATGCCCGGGCGATCCACGCAACATGTGACGGGAAGTATTTGATTCTGAAATGGAGCGGGCTTGCGGACCTATCTTGGATATGGCGTTGGTGATTTCGGACTGAACATCTACTGGAATGCGCTCTCGCTGATCCTTGTGTTCTGGTATGCCGAGGTCGTAGGGCTGCCACCTAACCAGGCCGGGTTGATCTATTTCATCGGTACGATGTGGGACGCGGTGTCCGATGTGGCCGTTGCTAACTGGGCGCAGAAAACACGGACACGCTGGGGTACCTATCGCCCCTATCTGTTGGGCGGCGGAACGCTGTTGGGCTTGTGTTTCGTCCTGCTCTTCTGGATCCCACCCCTCGAGGGGCTAATGCTCTTCCTTTTCATGGTGGCAGCGCACATGTTGTTCCGCACCTGCTACACGCTGGTCGCAGTTCCTTACGCCGCGCTAGCCTCTCGCTTGAGTTATGACAGCGGTGAGCGGACCCTGCTTTCGGGCACGAGGATGGGATTTGCCTTCCTCGGCCTGTTTGCCATTTCCGGCACTTGGTTCCCCATTGTCCGGCATTTCGGCGATGGCTCCGACACGGCGCCGGGCGGTTTTCTGATTGCAGCTCTGGTAGGCGGTTTTCTGGCCACGATCGCCTTGGCAGTATGTTTCTTCGCAACGAAGGAAGAAGAGCTCGGTACATCTCAGGAGAGCGATTTCTCCATGGCAGCGTTCGTGAAGGCGATCCTGTCCAATTCGGCGCTGGGCGTCCTGCTCGGCGCGATCTTCCTTCAATCGGCAGCCGGCGCGACCTTCCAGATCACACTCGCCTTCTACATCGAGGCACACGCACACGTCTTTGCGGCCAAGGAGACCGTGCTGACAATCTATGCGATCGCCATCCTGTTGTCGGTCCCGGTCTGGACCATGGCAGTGCATCGGTATGGGAAGAAGCGCGCCTGGGTCGCTGCGTGCTGGATCGTGATCGGTGGCGGTCTCTGGCTGGCGCTGACACAGCCTGTTCTGGTTGCCGGTGTTCCCCTGCAGATCCTGCTTTACGGGATCGGCTTTGGCGGCTTTGGCGTTCTGGTCTGGGCTCTGGTGCCTGACACCGTCGAATACGGCCAGTGGCAGAGCGGCAAGCGAAATGAAGGCGCGGTGTTCGGGTCGGTCCTGCTGGTTCAGAAGTCCGCGGGCGGTTTGATGGGGCTGATCGTCGGCATGGTCTTGACCTGGATTGGCTATGATACCGGACTTGAACAGCAAACGACTGAAACGGCAGGGTATTTACAGCTTTACATCTTCGCAGCACCGGCCATTCTGCTGTTTCTCTCCTCGCTGATGCTGTCCCAACTACCGCTCAATCGAACACTGCATGCGGAAATCGTCGACCGCATCAGGAATAGCTAGACCCGGAGGTCCCGCGCATGGCTCGCATGGTGGATGTTGCCGAAAAGGCAGGTGTGTCGATCAAGACGGTTTCGCGTGTCCTGAACAACGAACCGCATGTGAAAGAGGATCTGCGCGAGCGGGTGCGAAAGGCAGCTGAAGAGGTAGGGTATGTGCCCTCGACCTCGGCCCGGCAATTGCGTGGCCGGCGGAGCTATTCCATCCACATGATCTCCCACTCGCACCGGTCGAGTTATGTGAACGCGGTCCAGTTTGGCGCGGTCCAGGCCTGCCAGGAGAAGGGGTATCATCTCATGATCTCACTGGTGGAGAATATCGCCGATCTGGATTGGGGCCAGTTGCACGCGAAGTTTTCCAAATTGATGGAAGCGAGCCGGCCGGACGGGCTGTTGCTGGTTCCGCCTCTGTCCAATGACGACCGGCTGGCAGAGGTGCTCAGTGAGTTTGACGTTCGCATCGCCCGTGTGGGGCCGCACGACCTTAGCGGTTCCGTGCGCACCGTCATGATCGACGAGCGCGCCGCGGCGCGCGATCTGACCCGTTACCTGATTGATCACGGGCACAAATCCATAGCCTTCCAGCGTGGCAAGGAAGACCAGAACGCCACCCAGGAACGTTTCAAGGGATATCGCGAGGCTCTGGAGGCTGCGGGCTTGCCCTTCCGCTCCGAACTGGTGCTGCCGGGAACGTTCGAATTCGCGTCGGGGCTGAAGGCGGGTGATGAGCTGCTCAAACGCAAGGACCGACCCACCGCGGTTTTTGCGGCGAATGACGACATGGCCGCCGGCATCATCATGGCTGCGCATCGTCTGGGGGTGTCAGTTCCGGGAGAACTCTCTGTTGTAGGGTTCGATGATTCCGAGATCGCCGACAAGACTTGGCCAGCCCTGACGACAGTACGCCAGCCCTTGCTCGAATACGGTGCGGTTGCCGTTGCCAGATTGATCGAGTCACTCGGGGAGGATGAGTCCTCAGGCGTGGTCGAATGTCTCGACTACAAGCTGATCGAGCGGGATTCTGTCGCCCGGATCTAGAGGATTGGCGGGGCGGCGCGGTCAGCGTAAAAACGGCAGTGTCAGAGGAACTCTGGCTTGAGAGTGGAGCGCCAGTTTCCTAGCGTCGCGCGATGCGCAATCCGTTCCGATACTTTAAAACTTCACCCGAAATCATCCGCCTGGCCGTGATGATGTACATCCGCTTCCCGCTTTCGCTGAGGAACGTCGAAGATCTGCTGCACGAGCGCGGCATCGACATCACGCATGAGACAGTGCGTTTCTGGTGGAACTGGTTCGGTCCACTTTTCGCGAAGTCGATCCGAAGACGCCGCCTCCAGAACACTAACTACTCAAACTGGACCTGGTATCTCGACGAAGTTTTCGTCCGGATAAACGGCGAACTCCACTATCTCTGGCGGGCCGTCGATCATGAGGGTGAAGTGCTTGAAGCGTTTGTCACCAAGCGGCGGGATCGCAAGACTGCGCTAAAGTTTCTGCGTAAGGCGATGAAGCGATATGGGGCGCCGGATCAAGTCGTCACTGACAAGCTACCGTCCGACAAGGCGGCGCTTCGTGATCTGGGAATTGCGCATCGCCAGGCGACCGCGAGGTGGCTGAACAACAGAGCTGAAAACTCGCATCAGCCGCTGCGCCGGCGAGAGAAAATCATGAACCGGTTCAGGTCGATGCGAAGTCTTCAAAAGTTCGCCGCCGTCCAGTCCTGCATCCACAACCACTTCAACCTTGAACGTCATTTCTACCGCCGCGAAGATTTCAAGGAAAACCGTACTCAAGCCCTGGCCGAATGGCGTCAACTCGCGGCCTGAGTTAGGTTCGATCTCGGTCTTTCGAGACCGATCCGTTTTCGTCTGACAGCACCGGTTGAACGACTGACTTGAATTATTGCGAATAAATCTCATTATCATGTTCGCGTCGCATCGGAGTTTTCATGAACCCGCCAACGATTATTCGCAATCACACTGCAAACCGATTCATAGTTTCCAAGTTTTCCGGAGCACGGGCGAGAGACTATGATCGTGATATCCGACGCTTGGTTCCAGGATATTCCGCGTTATTGGAACTGGTCGGCCCCGTGATGCTCAGCGAAATTGGGGATCGCCCAGCTAACGTGCTTGTCGCAGGGGCTGGGACCGGCGCGGAACTTGTCGAACTTGCCTATCAGTCCATCCACTGGCGAGTGAGAGGCCTGGACCCTTCAAAGGACATGCTCGATGTCGCGCGTCGCCGTGCGGAACATACGGGCGTCTCAGAGCGCACCGCATTTAGTCGGTGCGCCCTTGAGGATGCCCATTTCTCCGAACCGTTTGCAGGAGCGACGAGCTTGTTCGTGTCTCACTTCATGCCGGTGGAAACAGGGGAAAAGGGGGCGTACCTTTCAAAGCTCGCGGAAGTACTAGAGCCCGGCGCCCCACTACTTATCGCGGATCTCACAACACGACTTTTCGACCTTCGCTCAAGCTACTCCAATTGGTTGCTCGACATGAGCGGCGATCAATCGCATGGCTCCCAAACATTGGACAGATTGGCAAGCGAGTTGCATCCCCTCGCACCGGGACAGCAATCTGTCTTGATGTCTGAGGTGGGCTTCGAGCGACCCACGCTTATCTTTTCTGCGCTCGGCATTGAGTGCTGGTTATGGCGCAAGTTGGAACGCACACTACCCGCGCCCGACGTGGAGGAACTGCGCTGATGGCTAAATCGCGGCTCCTTTCCAACCTTTTCCTGCCTGAACTCGGGATGGGGGCAGGCTACTTCATGCTCGGGTTTCGGGCCCTCGCGCGTGGCGCAGGTGGATGTTGCACACTTCGCAGGACATTTCGCGACGGATTTGGTCATGCGTCAGGTGATGTCTTGGCTGGGCTGGCCGAGCTGGTCAGCGCTCTGGGCTGGGAGGGGCGCCGGAAAGTAACACTCTCCGCGCCCGGGTCCGCACGGATTACACCTGACGAGTTGACCCTTGTGTGTACGCTGGCGGCGGCTCTGAGGGGTGATGTGCCAACTATGTCGTCCCACCTGGAATGGCTCTTCGGGCGCCCGCCCTCAAATGAGGTCATCGAGATCATGGAACGACTGGGCCACCACTTCCGAAATGCGGAGCTGCTTGTTATCGAATGCGAAATCACTCGTAGTGCGGCACGAAAACCTGCAACACGGTCGCTTGGGCTCGTTCAGTCCTCGGCGTTGCATTGATGGGAAAATCCGCCGCGGCTGAAATTTCTTCTTGCGAACGATTATCATAAGCAAGTAGTAAGCACCACAATTGGTAGTGAAATCTCCGGGGGTGCAACCATGTCAATTCGCCGAACTTCGAAGATCTGGAGTGGCGTCAGCGCCGCAGCTCTGTTGGGTAGCCTGGGTGCCTGCTCTGAAAGTGCTCCCGATCACCCAATTGCTCCTGACGAAGCTGCGGAGGCCACGCCGCATGACACTCCCGCAAGGGCGTTGTCAGAGGAAAATTGGTTTGAGCGCGTCGTCGTGATTTCGTAGCGTTTTCCGATGCGCAATCCGTTCCGGTATTTCAAGACTTCGCCCGAGATCATTCGCCTTGCGGTGATGATGTATATCCGCTTCCCGCTCTCGCTGCGCAATGTTGAAGATCTGCTGCACGAGCGCGGTATCGACATCACGTATGAGACAGTGCGTTTCTGGTGGAACCGGTTCGGTCCGATGTTCGCGAAGTCGATCCGCAATCGACGCGTTCGGGAGGGGCACTACTCGAATTGGGCTTGGCACCTCGACGAGGTTTTCGTGCGCATAAACGGCGAGCTTCACTATCTTTGGCGCGCCGTCGATCACGAAGGCGAAGTGCTTGAGGCGTATGTCACCAAGACGCGGAATCGCAAGGCTGCATTGAAGTTTCTGCGCCAGGCGATGAAGCGCTATGGTCGGCCCGAGGTTGTCGTCACCGACAAACTTCCGTCCTACAGGTCCGCGCTTCGCGAGCTTGGAAATTCGAGCCGCCAAGAGACGGGGAGGCGGCTCAACAACAGGGCCGAAAACTCACATCAACCCTTGCGGCGGCGAGAAAAAACAATGACGCGGTTCAGATCGATGCAAAGTCTTCAAAAGTTCGCCGCCATCCAATCGTCCGTCCATAACCACTTTAATCTCGAACGTCACTTTTACTCTCGATCAGACTTCAAGGAGAACCGCTCCACCGCCTTAGCCGAATGGCGTCAACTCGCGGCCTGAGCTAGGATCAAATCCGGTCTTTCGAGACCGATCCGGTTTTGTCTGACACCACCGATACGACCGCGATTCGAATGAAAATGCTCTAGTAGCCGTAATGCCAACTACCCAACTCTGCGCTCAAATTCTAGCTGGGTCCAGACGCCTCGGTTGGCTTGTCCGCGGCAGGCCCAGAATTCAAGCTCGGCGGGGTTAAATGCAACGACTGCATTCGTCGTCGCACCGGAATTGTCTTCCGCAAAACGATTGATGCTCAGCCGCCCGTCCGCTCGGTCGGTGAACAATGCTTTGAGGGTGGACACCGTATGTTGGTCTGAGGCCCCCAATAGCGCCTGCATGCGCTGATAGCGCTGATAGGTGCTTGGTGAGAGGTCTTCTTCAAGCGCGATATTACCCTCAACCAGGCAGTGATTGGTACGGACTAGTGCGCCATCACGGGTCGAGCGTGCGTGGGAGGAATGCGCGGTTTTTTCCCATTCTATTGCTCCGTCCGCGCTGCCAATGAAGTAGGAATGCGCGCTTGCAACCGGTGCTGCCTCTACAACGCGGCTTGCTTCCTGAAAGCTGGTTTGGTTGAGCGCTTTATGTAGCACAGACAGGTAGGGGATGCCGACTTTCGCGCCGCGTGTTTTTAAATTGGTTGTTCCTACGGTAATGCCGTGCTGGTTCATGCCCATCAAGGATTGGCATCCTGCACAGGTCACAGACAACGTTTCCGGTCCCTCATCGGGTAGCCGTTGAAGCGCGATGACATACTCCACATCCGGACCATTGAGGTCCCATGTTTGCCCCTGCAGGCTATGGCCATTCGCACTGATGGACGGCGGCAAAAGCGCAGCGGTACATCCCTCATCCTCGGACACAAGCGGATCGCTGGGGAGCAGGATAATGTCACGTACATCGGTCATGTTGGTGGTGGTGAAAAGCTTGACCGGATCAATCCCTGCACCTTCCGCGATGCCCATGTGCTCTATATAGCCGTTTGGATCAAAGTCGCGGACAAGTTCAAGGCATGCGGCACCGCATTCAAATAGCGGGTCGGTCCCCAAGTGCCCGCGCTCGCGTAGATAGGTTTCCACTGCAGTGACGCGATCAGCCACGAAAGCGCTGATCATGTCCCGGCATTGGATGCCATAAGCCAATCCCATCTGATGGGGTGTGCCCTGGACGGTGAAGAGTGGAAGTTCGAGACCCATCGCGTTCTTTCAACATGACTGAGATTGTTGGCTTTGAATTTGGATATGGCATTTCTAATGAGGGTTAAACCGGCCCACTGAGAAACCAAGCACTAAAGCTCACCGACCGGCACGAGAACAACTGAGCGGAAAACGCGCATCTACCGTTCCAACGACGGGAGCGGGTGATAGCACGGTTCAGGCAAATACAAAGTCTCCAGAAGTTCGTCGCCGCCCACGCCTTCGTCCACAACCACTTCAACCAAGACCGACCCCTAGAACGCCGATCCAGATTCAAAGACCTACGCCAAGCTGCTCTCATGGAGAGGCTTGAACTTTAGGTGGCCTAGGCTTACGCCATGTCGGTTGTTCGAGACTTGTCTGCTTGGGTTTGATAGCGCCTGCCTCTCCGGTCTCAATCGTGCGATCCAACGCCTCGCTGGTCATATAGCCCAGCATCAGCACTTCGCCTGTGTCCGCTTGGGTGGTGATGCAAGGGATCAACCCATCGGCGTCGAATTTTGGCGCCAGATCAGAGCCTTCCTCGACCTGCTCGACGGACAGGCGCTTGGCAAACCTGCTTGAAGCTTGCGGCGTTGTGTCCTCAACACCCATAACAACTAATCCTGAACTAAAGTCTTGGTTTGCGCCCCTTGCCATCATGTTGGGGCACCGTTACTTAGTATGAGAGGGTGTTATAATGTAATACCTGGTAGGTAAAACAAGCAGACGGGCCGCGATGACGCATATCGACAGCCATCCGCAATCGCTTGGAAACCCTACAGGGCGTTGTCAGAGGAAGAACGGTTTGAGCGGATTGGCGTGAAACCGAAGCGTCGCCCGATGCGTAATCCGTTCCGATACTTCAAGACCTCGCCAGAGATCATCCGTCTTGCCGTGATGATGTACATCCGCTTCCCGCTCTCGCTACGGAACGTCGAAGATCTGCTGCACGAACGCGGCATCGATATCACGCACGAAACTGTGCGGTTTTGGTAGAATCGCTTTGGTCCACTCTTCGCGAAGTCGATCCGAAAACGGCGCGTGGAGAGCACGAACTATTCGAACTGGGCCTGGCATCTGGATGAGGTTTTCGTGAAGATCAACGGTTAAATCCGCTATCTCTGGCGGGCCGTTGATCACGAAGGCGAGGTACTTGATGTGTACGTTACCAAGCGCCGTGATCGCAAGGCTGCGCTGAAGTTTCTGCGTAAGGCGATGAAGCGATATGGCTGTCCGGAGGTCGTTGTGACAGCCCGGTTGGGCTCATACAAAGCCGCCATGCGAGAGATCGGAAACGCAAGCTGCCAAGAGACGGGGAGGTGGCTCAACAACAGGGCCGAAAACTCACATCAGCCGTTGCGCCGACGAGAGAAGATCATGAACCGGTTCAGATCGATGCGAAGTCTTCAAAAGTTCGCCGTCGTCCAATCCTCTGTTCACAACCACTTCAATCTCGAACGTCATCTTTATCGCCGGTCAGACTTCAAGGAGAACCGCACCCAAGCCCTGGCCGAATGGCGTCAGCTTGCGGCCTGAGATAGGTTCGATCCCGGTCTTTCTAGACAGATCCGTTTGCGTCTGCCAGCACCGCCACTCTTTTCCCTGAAATCACAAAGCGTGCCCGAGCCCCGGAAATCCGGCGGCATTTCCGTGCCTTCGCACGGGGCTCCCGCAGTCGAGACCCCGACGTCTCCGCGCTGAAGGAGCATTTCCAGGGGAAAGTCTCAGTCCGGGGTTTCGGGCAGATCGGGTAGGGTAATTCCCTGTTTTCACTCACCGTCGGGTGGTATTCCCTGTGCCTGACCCGTCCGCGCAGGCCTGGACCAAGGCGCAGACGGGAGAAGCGGTCTGGTCTGAGCAATATTAAGGCAGACCTTGAAAGACCCGGTCGGTTTGTCTGACACCACCCGTCTGCGATGTTTCGTCAGTAGCGTGCGGACTGAGCGCGCTTGCCGACTCGCACTTCGGCCTTACCTCGAAACCAGGCGTTAGGTAGGGAACGACTTATGTCCGAGCGAGACCGATCCACAAACGGCGTTGCCGTGCCACGCGGTCGGCTAAACCGGTTCGTGCGGCTCAGCGCGACCGCAGCGGGTATCGGAGCTGAGGTGATTGGCAAGGGGCTGGGAGCGGTGGTCACCGGCAGGCCTGTTGATCTGCAGGGCATCGCCTTGAGCCCGGGCAATGCTCTGCGCTTGACCCGCGAACTTTCTCGCATGCGCGGCGCTGCGATGAAAGTCGGTCAGCTGATGTCAATGGATGCCGGTGATCTCCTGCCGCCTGAATTCGCCTCGGTTCTGGCCCAGCTGCGCTCGAACGCGCATCCCATGCCACCACGCCAACTTCGCACAGTGCTCAACAAAGCCTGGGGAGAAGGCTGGTATGGTCGATTCAAGCGCTTTGACCTGCGCCCGCTCGCAGCCGCGTCGATCGGGCAAGTTCATCGTGCCATTACGCCGGATGGCCGAGACCTCGCTGTAAAGGTTCAGTTTCCGGGCGTCCGCGAAAGCATTGATAGCGATGTTGACAATGTGGGCACGCTTATCCGCTTGTCTGGCCTGATGCCATCAGGGTTCGAAGTCCGGCCTCTGCTTGAGGAAGCCAAGCGGCAGTTGCATGAGGAGGCAGACTACCTTGCTGAAGCCGATGCGCTCGCGGAGTTCAATGGCTTGCTGCAGACGGCACCGGAGTACCGCCTGCCAGCGTTGCATCGCGATCTGACAACACCGGATGTCTTGGCGATGGAGTATTTGTCATCCAGACCCTTGGAGGCCCTGGACGACGCGCCGCAGGCCTTGCGCGACCGGGTCGTCACGGAACTGTTCGCGCTTTCGTTCCGAGAATTGTTTGAGTTCAGACGAGTTCAATCCGATCCGAACCTCGCGAACTATCGCTTCGACCCGCAAGAGGAACGCCTCGTTCTCCTCGATTTTGGCGCGACCCGGACTGTCCCTCCTGATTTGGCGGAAGCCTATCGCGATTTACTACGGGCAGGGTCGCAGAATGACATCGCGGGGTTGCGGGCAGCGTCTCAGCAGATTGGATATATCGGCCCGGGTACACCCGCGCAGCAGATCGACTTCTTGCTTCCGATCATGAACGCTGCTTTTGAGCCATTGCGGGCCAAGGACGGCTTCGACTTCGCGGCTTCCGACCTCGCAGTGCGCCTTCGCGACCAGGCGATGGCGCTTGGATTGGAGGCCGGGTACCGGGAGGTCCCGCCAATGGACGTCCTCTACCTTCACCGAAAGTTCGGCGGGTTATATCTGCTGGCGCGCCGAATGAGAGCGCAGGTCGATATCCAGATGCTGGCGACGCCTTATCTGCGTGCCGGATCATCAACCTGACTAGGTGCCTGATGCTGTGGAAAAATAGAGGTTTCAGGTTGCGACCGTTGTTCGTTAGTGAGTGCTTTCGAGAATTTGTAAATGCGGCCAAGGCACTGAAATATTGTGAAGATATTGCTTTCGTCAATTCGTTTTTTGGGGTGTCGCAACAGAGCTCTATTTTAGTTGTGAGACGAAATCATGTGTGTTGACCGGGATTTCGGTCGATAAAGATAACCGGCGATGCCAGATGTAGAGTGACGGGGGAAATCTTGTTGAAATTTGTGTTGGGTCTGGGCGCGAAAGCGGCCGGATGTTGGCGCTCGTTTGCCAGTTTCGATTGGATCAACGGGGCGGGCGCTGTCAGAAGAAAAACGGTTTTAGCGGGTTCGCCTGATTTCGTAGCGTTTTGTGATGCGTAACCCGTTCCGATATTTCAAGACTTCGCCCGAGATTATTCGTCTTGCGGTGATGATGTATATCCGCTTCCCGCTCTCACTGCGCAACGTTGAAGATCTGCTCCATGAACGGGGCATCGACATCACGCACGAAACTGTGCGGTCCTGGTGGAAGCGCTTCGGTCCACTCTTCGCGAAGTCGATCCGAAAATGGCGCGTGCAGAGCACGAACTATTCGAACTGGGCGTGGCATCTGGATGAGGTTTTCGTGCGCATAAACGGCGAACTCCATTATCTCTGGCGGGCCGTCAATCATGAGGGTGAAGTGCTCGAGGCGTATGTCACCAAGACGCGGAGTCGCAAGGCTGCATTGAAGTTTCTGCGTAAGGCGATGAAGCGATATGGAGCGCCAGACCAAATCGTGACCGACAAGCTGCCGTCGTACAAGGCCGCGTTTCGTGAACTCGGAATTGCCAGCCTGCATGAAACCGGGAGGTGGCTCAACAACAGGGCCGAAAACTCACATCAGCCCTTGCGGCGACGAGAGAAAATCATGAACCGGTTCAGGTCGATGCGAAGTCTTCAAAAGTTCGCCGTCGTCCAATCCTCTGTTCACAACCACTTCAATCTCGAACGTCATCTTTATCGCCGGTCAGACTTCAAGGAGAACCGCACCCAAGCCCTGGCCGAATGGCGTCAACTTGTGGCTTGAGATAGATTCAAACCCGATCTTTCGAGACCGATCCGTTTTGGTCTGACAGAGCCATTTTGGTGGAACTGGTTCGGTCCGATGATGGCGCGCGAGATCAAGTGGCGCCCGTCTCTGCATCTCCATCAGGGGATGCCGTTGCTGGATCTTAAGCAGATCCTGTGATTGCTTGCGTTGGCGGGAAACCAGCTATTAGGTAGGGTTTGGCCATGGAGGAATTCGTCGCACTTTCGATGAACTGGCGTTCTGTGCTGTCTGGCGGTGTGGCTTTGACCATAGCGCTCATCGGCCTTGCACTGGCGATCAGAAAGCCAAATGTGCGCGCTAACCGCTGGCTGGCGCTGTTCCTGTTCGCTGCCGCGATAAATGCTATTCCGTTCACGGTCGGGTTTGCCGGCGCCTATGATATCTGGCCGGAGCTAACCTTTCTCCCTGTCGACATGGCGCCATTCTTTGGTCCCTTGCTGCTGCTTCACACGCGTGCGATTATTCGCGCGCAGCCTGCTGGCCCTTGGAAATGGCTTCTGACGCCAGGGATTGCCTACTTCCTCTACCAGCTATGGGCGTTCTTCCTGCTTGGCGATTACCGTGCGAAATGGGACTTCAACGCCGCTATGCATGACCCTTATGTGATGCCGTTAGTACTCGCAGTCAGTGTTCTTCTGACAGTGTATTCGCTTTGGCAGATCGCGCTGCTCACGCGCGAGTACCGTAACTGGCTCAGCGACAACCGCTCCGATGATGAAAGCTTCCAGCCAATCTGGTTGATACATTTTATCGTGCTGTTGGGCGCGATGGTCACGGCGTGGCTGATAGACCGCACAGTGATGCCGGTCTTGGGGCTGGACTACTTCGCGCGCTATTGGCCGAGCCTCGCCGCTCTGCTGATCGTCCTGATCATGGCAATTGAAGCATGGTATCGCTTCGAACAGCCCTACCCCTCCATAACAACACTTTCAGGCCCAGACATCGGCCGCCGAGAAACTCGCGACTGGGCGAAAGAAGGGCGGCGGGTTCGTGAAGTGGTCGTGTCCCAAGAGTGGTACCTTGAACCGCGCTTTGCGTTAGTCGATCTCGCCCACCGCATGGCTCTGAACGAGAACTATACGTCCAGGGCAATCAACCAAGGGTTAGGCGAAAGCTTCAGCGATTTCATCAACCATCTTAGGGTCGAACGCGCCAAGGATTTGTTACGCGATCCCTCTGCATCGGTCCTCGCAACCGCACTGGACGCAGGCTTCAACTCAAAGGCCAGCTTCAACCGCGCGTTCAAGCGCTTTTGCGGTATTACCCCCAGCGAGTTCCGTAAGACCCAGACGTCTCAAATCACGAAAATTCAGCGAAACGGGTGATCTGCGCCGACCTTGGTGACCGGTTGCGCCATACAGGCCGGGCAATCAAGGAGAACGACCCATGTTTCGCACATCTTCGAAGGCTTTTGGCTTCGCCACGGCGCTTTCTTTCGCCTTTCCAGCGGTGGCTCAGGATCCCGCCGAGCGGATGCTTACGCCAGCTCAGGTAGGCAGCGACATAGCTATCGCGCAAGAAGCCTATTCCCGCGTCCACCCTGGCTACACACGTTATGCCGAAGCGGCGACGCTCGCCGCCAGTTGGCAAGCGCTGACCGATCAGGCTACTCAGGACGGCGGCATGACGGTTGGTGAACTGTATCTCGGCGTGCAGCGCGTGTTGGCGCTGATCCGCTGCGATCATACCAAGGCGGAGTTGCCCCCGGCCTTGGCCGATTGGCGCGATACAAATCCGGTCTACCTGCCGTTTCGTTGGGAGATGGTCGAGGGGCGCGGACTTGTCTCGAATGCAGAGGGCATCGCCGGGCTGGGTTATGGAGATGAGATCGTCGCCATCGATGGCCGACCGCTCGGCGAAATGGTGGACGCGATCCTGCCACTCATTGCGGTCGACGGTCAGACCGACTGGGCGCGCTTTGGGGAGGTGCCCACTTCGTTCGAATTCAAGGGCGGCGCTCTCGATCATTTCGGCGCTCTCATCTGGGGAAATCCAGTGCGCTCCCGGATTACGGTCCGGAGCGCAGACGGTGGCGAGAGCACAAGCGAAGTCGAGCGCATTCCCTATGGGGAATGGCGCGCACTGTTCGATGATGAGGCGTCCGACTTCGCCGATGCGGTTTACTTTGAACGGATTAGCGACACTGCGGGCTATCTGCGGATCGACAGTTTCGTCAATTATCGCCGCCCCGTCGATCCGGGGACCCTCTACGATCCGATTTTCAACGCTATGCGCGATGAAGAGCGTGGCACGCTGATCCTAGATCTGCGCAACAATGGAGGCGGCTCGGACGACGCGGCTGATGCACTGCTGGCACGGCTGATTGCCGAGCCCTATCGTCCGGTCAGCGACACCAGGGTCGCAACGATCGATCTGGATGGTCTGCGCGAGAACCTTACGACCTGGGATGAGCGAGCACTCTATCCTGATCCACGCGCGTTTACGGCCAACGAAGATGGCACATGGTCGCTGATCCCGGGGATTTTTGGCGGAGATCCTGTCCTCCAGCCAGCTAACAACGCTTTCACTGGCGCTCTGCTGATTCTTACTAGCACAGCCAACAGTTCGGGCAGCACCAACATAATCGCACGGCTCAATGGCTTGGGGCGTGCCATACTGATTGGCGAGAGGACCGGTGGCAGCGCTGAAGGGCCAACTTCTGGTATCCTGTTTACTGTAACGCTGCCCGAGAGCGACATTCGCACCCGCCTGCCACTGCTCAGGACTTACAACAATGTACCCAGCTTCGAGGCGGGACTTGGCGTTGCTCCCGACAACGCAGCCCCGCAAACGGTCGAAAGCTTCAGAGCGCAGCGCGATCCCGCAATTGAAGCTGCGCTGGAAATCCTGATGAATGCTGACTGACGGAGCAAGAACAGCTCAAGCGATACGCCCGCGTCCGGTGACCTGATGGTGATCGGCGCGGGTAGTCCCCATTCACACCAAGGATGGATCTGTTGTTCGGGCGGAAGGTAAAGCGCATCGCTCTCACCGACATTGAATGCCTGGTAATGTCAGATTAAATGCGACTTGAGCGTTTCACGTTGATTTCGTAGCGTTTTCCGATGCGTGATCCGTTCCGGTATTTCAAGACGTCGCCCGAGATAATCCGCCTGGCGGTGATGATCCATATCCGCTTCCCGCTCTCGTGGCGGAGCGTCGAAGATCTGCTGCACGAGCGCGGTATCGACATCAAACATGAGACAGTGCGTTCCTGGAGGAACCGGTTCGGTCCACTTTTCGCGAAGTCGATCCGAAGGCGCCGCGTCCAGTCTTCGGTCCACAACCACTTTAATCTCGAACGCCATTTCTACCGTCGCGAAGAATTCAAGGAAAACCCTTCCGTCGCCCTGGCCGAATGGCGTCAAGTTGTGGCTTGAGATGGGATCAAACCCGGTCTTTTAAGACCGATCTGTTTTGGTCTTACACCACCGTTTTTTTTATTACTATATGCAATTGCTACTCGCGTCATAGACCTTGAGCCGCCAGTGCCCCACAATGCAATCTCAAGACGATCTTATGGTGGCGCGTTGATAAAAGGGGATCTTGTATGCGTGTGAACATTAGTCGTAAGCTCACCGGTTTCGGCATCGTGATGGCAGCCATAGCAGTCGTTCTGAGTTCAGTCTTTCTGAACGTCATTGATCAGTCGAGATCAAATGCGCGCTGGACAACGCACACCCACGAGGTGCTCGCGCTTTTGGACCAGGCAGTCATTGGGATGATTAATCAGGAAACGGGCCTTCGCGCATTTCTGTTGGCGGGGGAAGACAACTTTCTGGAGCCCTACCACCTTGGGGCGACGCAGTTCGAGGCCGCTATCAGCGAACTCCGTAGCAAAACCTCCGACAATCCACGGGCGACGAGACTGTCTGATGAAATCCGGCAGTTGGGTATGTCCTGGCGAAACGACCATGCCGAAAATGCGATCAATCTCATGCGCAACCCAATGACGCGGGAGCAGGGGCAAGCCATGGAGATCGGTGGTGCTGGAAAGGTCCAGATGGATGGCATCCGGGAGCTGATCACTGAGTTCCACAACATGGAGGCCGGTTTGTTGGATGAGCGCGCCGCCAGCCTGCGGAGTTCACTTGGTTTCGGAACCCTAACGAGCTGGGCCGGTTTGCTCACTGCCATTCTCTTCGCAATCGGCGGAAGTCTGCTGTTGTCACGGGACATCACTCGCCCTCTGGCCAACCTCAAGTCCGTGATGGAAAAACTGGCCGGTGGTGACCGACAGGTGGATGTTCCCAGCCAGTCACGCACAGACGAGCTAGGCGAGGTGGCGCGGGCTGTGGAGGTGTTCAGAGCGGAGCTCGAGTACGGAGACAATCAGCGCGCAGAGAGTGAGGAGCTGCAGGAAAAGGCCCGACAGGAAACTCGCCAGTCCTTTATCGATAATGTGCTCGTTGACTTTGAGCGCTCTGTCGAGAAATCGCTCACGGACCTCGTGAAGATGTCCACCAGGATGGAAAATAGTGCATCCACACTCATCGACGGTGCTAGCACTGTCGTTGGCGTTGTCGGAGAAACTGCCGATGCAGCAGATCTTGCCGGCGAATCTGCCCAGACTGTGGCAGGTGCGGCGGAGGAAATCTCGGCCTCCGTTTCCGAGATCAATGTCCAGGTGTCGGAATCAGCGACCCGTTCACGCCAGGCTGTCGAGGCAGCAAACGACAGTACGCAACAGGTCAGCGTCCTCGCTGATACGGCGGCGCAAATTGGCAAGATCGTCGACATCATCCGGGACATCGCAGAACAGACCAATCTTCTGGCTTTGAACGCGACAATCGAGAGTGCCCGCGCAGGCGAGGCAGGAAAAGGGTTCGCTGTTGTTGCAAGCGAAGTAAAGGCGCTGGCCGAGCAAACCGCTGGCGCGACGAATGAAATCGAAACCCACATCGCCGCGCTGCAAGCCGCGACGGCCGTTGCAACCCAGTCTATGGATGTGATTGCCAGTTCAATCACGTCGGTCGACGAAGTCTGTGCATCAATTGCCTGCTCGATTGAGCAACAAGGAGCTGCCACGTCACAAATTGCAGCGAGTGCGCAGGATGCCGCGGGGGCTTCCAAAAGCGTGACCACGGCAATCGACAAGGTGGGCGAATTTACGAACTCGACCAAAAACACCGCCGGTCAGGTAGTCGATAATGCGCAGGCCCTCGCGCGCCAAGCTGAGAGCGTCCAGGTCGGTATTTCAGAATTCTTGGCCAAGGTCCGGGAGGCCTAGCTGTGATCTCTCATGAGGTTGTTCATCGGGATTGAAGCCTTGAAGCTGGTTGTTGCGAAGCAATCAGAGAAGAGGGTCGTCCCCGATGAATAGTCACAGGAATGCCAGAACCAGACCGCTTTCGCGAGCCCTGATTGTCTAGTGACATCAGTCCAGGCAGAGCGCGGCCGAGATCGCGACCGCTCTCGGGGTGTCGTCGCGCACCGTCTACAAGTGGCTGGCCCGGTATCGCTCCGGCGGGCTTGCGGGACTGTAGACACGCTCCATTGCACCGAAGGGCTCGGCGAACGCCTATGATCCCTTGTGGGCGTAGAAGGCCGCTTGGCTGCGCCGGGAATGCCGCATGGCGACGGAGGAAATCTCCGAGCAGCTGCGCCTGGCGCGCCCGCCGGTGATCCGTTATCAGCGCGAGCGCCCCGGCGAGCTCATCCATCTCGATATCATGAAGCTCGGGCGGTTCTGCAACCTCTGCCACCGCATCACCAAGGGTCGCAAGGGTTTTATCAGATTAAACGGGCCGTTATCGGGTTTGGCTCCACCCTGCGTGGATGAGCAACCCGTTTCGCTACTTCAAAACGTCGGCTGAGATCACCCGCCTTGCAGCGATGATGTACATCCGTTTCCCGATCTCGCTTCGGAAAGTGGAGGACTTACGCCACGTTCCGAAGCGTAGAGATCACCCACGAAACGGTGCGTTCCTGGTGGAAACGCTTCGGTCCACTCTTCGATCCACAACTCCTTCAGCCTCGAACGCCACTTCTACCGCCGCGAAGAATTCAAGGAAAACTGTTCCCAAGCCCTAGCCGAATGGCGTGAACTTGTCGCCTGAGTTAGGTCCGACCCCGCTCATTCAAGACCGATCCACCGCCGTCTGGCACTGCCGCCACTCAGACCGGCAGGTCTGGTCTCACTGCATGACACCGTCCGTGGGTGATTCAATCTCCGTCATGGCCCGTTACGTGGCTGGGGGCTGTCGTGGTGAGAAATTGAAGGTTGGAATGCGTGTCGCATTAGCCGCCTTGTGAGCACATGGTTCCAGGCAGGTGGTCCGCACCCGGCTGGTGCCGGTGATAGTTCCACGCGTCCTGAACGATTTGATTGATGGTTGACCGGTGCGTGACGAAGCCGAGGACGTGTTTGGCGTACTCGATATTGGCGTAAAGGGCTGCCGGGTCGCCGTCTCGCCTGGGCGCGATCGAGAAGGGCACTTTGCGCCCCGTTACACGCTCGACTGCCTGCAGGACCTCAAACACCGATACGCCCTGGCCGGTGCCGAGATTGCAGGTGAAACTTTCCTGCCTCGCAAACAGGCGATCCAGGGCGCGTAGATGTCCACGCGCGAGATCGCTGACATGGATGTAGTCGCGAATGCAGCTCCCGTCTGCTGTCTCGTAATCCGAGCCGAAGACTTTTAGCGGTGCTCCCGTACCGTGCGCTGCGAACAGGGCCAGTGGTATGAGATGGGTCTCGGGGTCGTGTTCCTCACCAATCTCGCCGTCTGGGCTGGCGCCGGACGCATTGAAGTAGCGCAGGACTGCATAGTCGATATGGTCGGCCCGGGCGGCGTCTTCGAGCGCCTGTTCGATTGCGAGCTTGGTGCGGCCATAGGTGTTGATAGGGCGGCGCGAATGGGTTTCGAACAGCGGTAGCCGTTCGGGGTTTCCATAGACTGCGCACGTCGAGGAGAAGACAAACGATCGACAGCTGTGCAGTTGCATGGCTTCCAGGACATTCAGCGCTCCGGCCACGTTGTTGTTCCAGAAACCGATTGGGTCGGTTTCACCCAGGCCGACCTCGATGGATGCCGCGAAGTGCATGACCGCGTCCGGTCGGAAGGTCCGAAATACGGCATCAAGGGCGGCGGTCTCGCGGATGTCGGCTTTCACCAGCGGACCCCATTTGACGAAATCGGACCGGCCCGACGACAAGTTGTCCATGACTATCGGCACGTCGCCACGCAGGGCGATAGCCTTGGCGACATGGGCGCCGATATAGCCAGCTCCCCCCAGAACAAGAATTTTGCGCGTCATCTCATCCTCCGATGCAGCAATCCTGTCTCTGGAGGCTGCAAAGGTTTGACCGGACGGCGCATTGAACATGCAACCTGCCGGAAGGGCTTCATTTGCTGGGGCTTTGGGAGGCCCGGCCCGATCCGCGCCAATACCTGCAATGCGTTTCGCGAGAGATCGCGATGCAAATTGCAACGCGTTTCTTCGCAGGAAGCGGCGCATTTTGTCTATCTTACTGAAAAGTATAGGTATTGGAGAGGTGGGCTGGCGGGCGGATACTGGTGGTGGGGGACGCCATGAACCAGTTTTCACATCGTTTCAAGATTTCTCACTCGCTGTCGACGCAACAGACGATATCTCCGGAGCTTCAGCGCTCCATGTATCTGCTGGGGCTTGCTCAGGATGATCTGGAGCGCGAGGTGGCGGCGATTTGCGAGGCCAATCCGTTGATCGCCGAGATGCCGACATGGGCCCGATCGCGAGGGTCTGCCGGGCAATGCGAAGACAGGATTGC
The DNA here is from genome assembly GCF_047123815.1 of Maricaulis sp. MIT060901. Classification (NCBI taxonomy): domain Bacteria; kingdom Pseudomonadati; phylum Pseudomonadota; class Alphaproteobacteria; order Maricaulales; family Maricaulaceae; genus Maricaulis; species Maricaulis sp. MIT060901. The sequence continues at coordinate 1,341,748 of NZ_CP138920.1, read as the reverse complement.
CTCGATGCCTGAGCGTCGACACCTGGGAGAGGACCTCAAGGCGCAGCTGGGATTGGTGCGGACCAGCGCCGGCGTACGACACCTGGCGTGCATGATCATTGATAGCCTTGACCCCACCGGTCGACTGGACCCGGGCGATTGGGAGCGGATCGAGCGTGAATATGTCGAGGCCGGAAAGGCGCTGCAATTGGTGCAATCGCTCGAACCAGCCGGAGTTGCCTCCCGCAATCTGCCAGAATGCTTCTGGCTTCAGCTGGATCCTGCCGTGAAGTCCCGAAAGGCGTGGCGAAAACTGTTCGAACACCTGGCGGAGCTGCACAAGGTGCCGGCAAGCGCGTTTGCCCGGCTTTGTGATGTTGATGAAGTGGAGCTGCGTGACATGCTCGACCTGCTGCGCCAGCTCGATCCGACGCCGGGGCTCAAATACGATCCTGTTGAGCCCATTGAAGTAAGGCCGGACCTTGTTCTGAGGTCCGGGGGCGACGGTGACACCCAGCTCGTACTGGCACGCGGGTGTGGTCCGCGGCTGAGCATGGAGGTCGACTACCGGAACTGGCGGTCCGACCGGACGCTCTGCGCCGAGGCGCACCGGTTTCTGGAGTCCGCGCAGCTCGAGGTGAACTGGCTGCAGCAGGCTTTGAGGCAGCGAGGCGCAATCTTGCTGCGCGTCGGGCGTCTGCTGGTTCGGCGCCAGTATCGGTTTCTGGAGGAAGGGGACGTCCATCTCATTCCGCTGACCATGCGAGAGGTGGCGACGGAGCTGGGTGTCCATGAATCGACGATCAGCCGTGCGGTGGCGCACAAATACATCCTGACGCGGCGAGGTGTGCTGGCCCTCCGGCAGTTCTTCTCGGTCTCGGTCGACCGGCAGGATGAGGGGCGTGAAGCGTCGTCTTCAACAGCGGTTCGGGCTCATATAAATCGGCTCATCCGCGAGGAGGCCGTCCCCGGCGAAATGTCCGATGCGCTGATCTCGTCCCGGCTTGGCGCAATGGGCATCGCGATAGCGCGTCGCTCGGTCGCGAAACACCGGAAGCAACTGGGTATCAGTTGTTCCCGTGATCGGTATCGTTGGGCAGGTTATGGTCGAGCCTAAAGACGATTCAGGTTTTCTCGACCCACTGTTCCCGCTTGCGATAGATCGTGGATGGAGCGATTTCCAGCTTTTTCGCGGCCTCGGTTATATTGTCATGACACAGCGCGATCGCGTGTTCGATGGCGCGTTTCTCGACAACCCACAGCGGCTCAATACCGTTGCCGCTCGGAGATGCCGCAGCAGGTGCCATGCCCGTGACGCGGGGTTGCGGAGTTGCGGGCGTCGCCTCAACTCCAGCGGACAACGCTTCGCTCCGAGGGGCAAAGCCCTGTTCGAGCGCCAGGTCTGAGGCCTCCACCGTCGACCCTTCGGCCAACACAACGCAGCGACGGACCAGGTTTTCCAGCTCCCGGACATTTCCGGGCCAGTGGTGAGCGAGCAAGGCCTGGCGGGCATCCTCGGTGAACAGCAAGGCGTCGCGACCTTCATCTTCGGCGTATCGTGTCAGGAAGGCGTCAGCGAGAGCGAGGACATCGCCGCCGCGGTCACGCAACGGCGGAAGCTCAACAGGTATGACGTTCAGGCGGAAGTAAAGGTCCTCCCGCAACTGGCCGGCGCGCACAGCGCCCCACGGGTCACGATTGGTTGCGCCAACAATCCGGATGTCGGTTTGACGAACGCGACTGTCGCCGACCCGCGCATAGGTTCCGGTTTGCAGGAAGCGCAAGAGTTTCGGCTGCAGGTCAATCGGCATTTCGCCAATCTCATCCAAGAATAGTGTGCCGCCATTCGCCAATTCCGCAGCGCCGGCCCGGTCCGATGTTGCGCCGGTGAAGGCGCCCTTTACGTGACCGAAAAGTTCGCTTTCGATCAGATCTTTCGGGATGGCGCCGCAGTTCACGGCGATAAAGGCCCTGCCGGCACGGGCACTGGAGTTGTGCACAGCGCGGGCCGCCAATTCCTTGCCCGTTCCGGTCTCGCCGGTGATGAACACGCCGGCGTTTGACGGGGCGGCCGTTTCCAATACGCGGTAGACGGCCTGCATGGGCAGGGAGGAGCCGATAAACTCCGCAAACTGGGTCTTCGGTTTGCTCTGCTCGAGCGCTCGAACGACCTTTTCCAGCTTGGATTTCTCAACCGAATTCTTCACGGTCGTGATCAGACGGTCGGCGCCAAAGGGTTTGACCAGAAAGTCCGTTGCGCCCTCGCGCATGGCATCGATGGCAACATTGATCGAGCCGTTGGCGGTGATCACGACGACCGGCGTTGTCACGCCGGATGCGCGCCACGCCTTGAGCAGGTCCATGCCGTTGGCGTCGGGCAGGTTCAGGTCGAGGAGAATACAGTCAGGTCGGCCAGCGCCCATGGCGCGTTCGCCGGCGGCCCCATCTTCGGCGATCTCGATCGCGGCCGCATCGCGTTTGAGCTGGGCCTCGTAGGTGCGGGCCAGGGACGGGCTGTCTTCAATGATCAGGACGCGGCCAATGCTCATCCTTGTTCTCCTTGGGGTGGGGTGATGTGTTTCTCGGCCTCCTGTCTGAAGGCCTCGGCGGCACGGCCCAGGTTGGCCAGCAGCCTGTCCAGAGTGCCGTCACGCTGATCCATACCGGAGGCGTGTTCCAGTCGCCCCGCGGCGTGTGACAAGGCGTCGGCGCCGACATTGCTGGCACCACCCTTGATGGCGTGGGCCTCATGTCTCAGCCTGCCCAGGTCTTGGGACTGCAGATGTTCGGTGATGGTTGCCTGCCGGTTGGCAAGCTCATCCAGGAAGATGCCGAGGACAAAGGCATACCCATCCAGGTCGTCTTCCCAGCGTTCGGTGATGCAGCCAGGATCGAGTACAGCGTGCGCGGCGATGTCGGCGGCAGGCAGCCATTTGCGTAATTCGCGTACAAGCTCGTTCAATCGGATGGGTTTGGTCAGGAATCCATTCATGCCGGCCGCCTGGGTCTGTTCCCGGTTTTCGGGCAGTGCGTGCGCTGTCAGGGCGATGATGGGAATATTGTTGCCGGACTGGCGGATCAGTCGAGACGCTTCCAGGCCGTCCATGACAGGCATTCCGACGTCCATGATAATCAGATCGAACACCTGGTCCTCAATGGCTTGAACCGCTGCCGCTCCGTCGGGAACGATTACAGGCTCGATTCCAATTCTGGCCAGCATATTGGCAACGACGACGGCGTTGGTATTGCTGTCTTCCGCCAACAGGACACGCCCCTGCAGATGTTCCGATTGGCGTTGTCTGTCAGGAGTTGACGGAGTTTCCGGGGCTGCGTCTATCGCCGGAATTCGCACACAAAAAGTGCTGCCTTCGCCCACCTTGCTGGTTGCGTCGATGTCCCCCCCCATCAGCTCCACAAGCTCCCGCGTGATGGCGAGCCCGAGGCCTACACCATCCGTCACCGAGCTGGCGCCACCGCCCTGTTGAAAGCGTGAGAACAGTTCCGGCAGACGGTCCTGGTCAAAACCTACGCCAGTATCGATGACCGAGAAGGAGAGTTGCGGTCCGTCCGGTGATGATGTCAGCCCTGCCTTGACTGTGACCGAGCCGGACGACGTGAACTTGATCGCATTGCCAACCAGATTGAACAGGACCTGGCGAACCCGGCCTGCGTCTCCGACCAGTCGCAGGGTCTCCGGAAGGTTATCGACGGCAAGGCTGATGCCCTTGTCCGCTGTTGAGTTGGAAAATATCTCGCGGACCTGGTCGAGGATGTCGTTGGGGGCGTAGGCTTCGTCGCTCAACTCGATGCGCCCGGATTCGATGTGGCTGATGTCGAGAACGTCGTCGATCAGGGTCAGCAGGCTTTCTGCGGAGCGCTCTGCCAATTTCACCATGCGTGCGGCCTCGGGGCTTAGCTCGGAGCGCTGGATCAGACCGAGCGGGCCGATGACACCATTCAGCGGCGTGCGCATTTCATGACTCATATTGGCCAGAAACTCGGTCTTGGCGGCATTCGCTTGTTCGGCCTCGGTTTTTGCCGCTCTTAGTTCGGCTTCGGTCCGCGCCCTTTCTGATACGTCTCGCACGACCGCATGCACCAGAACCTCTCCGTCTGCCTCAAATGTTCGTGCATTCACTTCGGTTGGAATTTCGACGCCTGACTTGTGCAGGAAGCGGATGTCCAGGCGGGTGTCTCCCGCTTCCCGGACCTTCGCGATTGCGGTCTTGGCCACTGCGTGGTCGTCGACCGGGTGGAGCGTTGGAAGACGCATGCCGATCAATTCATCCCGCTTCCAGCCGACCAGTTGTTCCGCACTCTCGTTTACATCGATGATCTTTCCATCCAGCGAATGGATGAAGATCGCGTCGCCGGAGCTCTCGAACAGGTCGCGATAGCGCTGGCGGGAATTCTTGAGTTCTGCTTCGGCGGCCAGGCGCTCTGTGATGTCACGCAGGTAGGCTGTAAAATACGTCTGATCGGTAAGGTGGACGGGCGTGATCGCCAGCTCGACCATTAGTTCGCGTCCATCCTTGTGCAGGGCGGGAACTTCGATGCGCTTTCCCAAGACGGCATGGGCTCCTGATTGCAGGTATTTCTCCATGCCTGAGAAATGTGCATTGCGCAGCTTCTCGGGCACCAGGATTTCGGCCATGCATTGCCCCAGCACGGCGCCGCGCTTGTGACCAAAGGTTCGTTCAGCTGCTTCGTTGAACTCCACGATCAACCCGGCGGAGTCGATAATGATGATGCAGTCGAGGGCCGCCTGGAAGAGCGCAGCTCGCAAAGCGGCATCCGCGTCCTCGGCGTGTTGGTCATGAGAGCCCACGGCTAACCTCCCGAGTGCCCCTGTTGTCGATGAGGTTGTTTTGGCGTGTGTCATCCCGGATCTCCTTCTCGCAGTGCTGGGCGCTGCAAGGGGAGGGCCGGGTCTTGTGGGGCGAGATGTGACCTTTGATCAAAGGTTTAGTGGGATCTCGCCCGACACGATTTGTTGCATATTGCAGTGTCATTGCAATATGCAACACCACATTTTTTCATTTTGCAACCACCATTATGGGGTGTTTGCGTCAGTAAGCGCCCCGTGCGGACACAACAGCGAGAGGCGTCCGGGCAAGAATGACAAGATCCGTGATCAGTGTCCGCGTCTTGAGATAGCGCACATCCATCTCGACCATTTTCTGGAACGGAATGTCAGCGCGACCGCTCACTTGCCAGATGCCGGTGATACCGGGCTTGCCACAAAGGCGCTCGCGATCCAATGCGGAATACCTCTCCACTTCGCGCTGTAGTGCCGGGCGAGGGCCGACAAGCGACATGTCCCCGCGCCAGACGTTGAAAAGCTGGGGTAACTCATCGATCGAATACTTTCGGATCCAGCGACCGATGCCGGTTACGCGGGGGTCGTGCTTGAGTTTGAAGGTGACGCCATCGTCACGATCATTAGCCTGTAGAAGCTGATCCAGCCGGGCCTCTGCGTCGGTGTACATGGATCTGAATTTGAACATCTCGAAAGTCGTTCCGTCTTCGCCGACCCGTTGTTGGCGGAACAATACCGGGCCACGGCTTTCCAGTCGGATCGAGAGCGCTGTGAGCAGAAGGACTGGCGAGAGTGCGGTGATGGCCAGGGCGCTGGCGGAGAGGTCGAGTGCGCGCTTGAGGGCCAGGCTGAGTGTTTTTCGGCGAGCCGCTGAGCGTCGTTTCCAGCCATGAGCCAGCGCTCGTGCGACAAAGGCGATGTTTCCGAGAAGGTATCGTTTCCACATCCGGCGTGGTTCCTGGATCAGCCGGTAGGCCCATTCGAGGCGGGTTTTGCGTACCCATGCCGGTGCGCGGGGCGTTGCGCCGGAGACGAAATCGAACAGGCCGCCGACACCTGCCAATAATGGAGCATTGATGCGGGCGCCTACCCTGGCCAGCCAGGTATCCTGAACAGGAACACCCATCGCGACCAGCACCACGTCCGGGCGTGCCACATTGATCTGGTCGATAATGGCGGTTTCGTCCTGTGGGCCGAAATACCCATGTTGGGTGCCTGCGATGCGCAAGCCTGGACAGGTTTTCACCGCCGCCTGCGCCGTAGCTTCCGCGATCCCTGGCCGCCCGCCGAGGAAGAATACCGATTTGTCGGCATCGCGCAGAGCGTCACAGAGTTTGGGAAACAAGTCCGTGCCATTGAGATCATGTTTGATCGGATCTCCACCGAGGCGGCTGGCCATCTCAATGCCGATGCCGTCCGGCAGAACCAAGGTGCACGACTCCAGGGCTTGGCGATACTGCCAGTCCGTTGATGCGACATTGGCGCAATGCGCATTCAGGAAGGCAATACGAGTCTTGGCCCTGTGGTTGAGGCGTTCAATCAGGAGATCGATGGTCTCTGACTGCGACAAGGTAAGAAGCTGGAGCCCCAGGACATCGGTTGTCGGGCCGACCTCCTCTCTTGTCGGTTGGCAAAAGGTCGTCGTCTGGGGCTTGAATGCAGCGATCGAGGCCAGGCTTTCATCCGATGCGGTCAGCGGCAAATCAACCATGTTATTACTCCTTGAACTTCACTCGGAGTGCTTCAAGCTGAGAACCAGTTTTGCAGAATAGTATCTAAGTGTATGTTTTAATGATTTTAATTCGAATATAGAAGTGAAGGTGGCGCGCAGTTGATTTTCAAAATGCAATGGTCAGAGGCGTGATTTGCCAGATCTGTCTCGCATATCGCGAATTCCGATCGTGCTGCCTGAAAGAAGGGAATTCATAAACTGCTGAAATTATTCATATAAATAGATTTCCAGGTGTCTGGCGCCGGAATTGAAACCTCAGGATCAACGAAAGGACACTTTCATGATCCAGTTGGTGGTAGACAGACTCCGCTCGCACACCTTGCTCAGGAATGTTGGTTGGCTGGCGTCCGCTGAAATGGTCTCCCGCGTCACCCGGATCCTCGCAGCGATCTGTCTGGCGCGCATGCTCACACCGATTGAGTTTGGCACGGCTGCTGTGGCGATCACCGTGTTCGAGCTCGTACGGGTGTTCAACCAGAACGGTATCGGCGCAGCAGTTGTTGCCGCAGATGAAGACGATTTGCCGGCGCTGATGCGCACGGCTCATCTGGCTGGATGGGCGACATGCCTTGTTCTGACAGGCGTGCAGGTGCTCGTGGCCGGTATCGTCGCGCGCTCGACCGGGTCGGGCGAGGTCGCCTTGATGATCGTCTGTTTGGCCGGGGTCTATCTGGTCATGCCGGCGGGTGTTCCGCACGGGTGGATGCTGCAGCGTCAGCAGCGCATGTCGCGCCTCGCGACCGTCAATGCGGTCCAGGTCTCGACGGACAATATACTGACCGCGGGCCTTGCGCTTACCGGTTTCGGGCCGTGGGCGATTGTCCTGCCGAAACTCCTGACCGCTCCACTGTGGTTGATTGGAGTGATGTGGGGGCGGCCCTGGCGTCCGGACCGAAGCGCTGGTTTCTCATCTCCGCGCAAGCTGGTGGTTTTCGCAGCCCCGGTCCTGGGATCCGAATTGCTCAATGCAGCACGACTTCACGTTGACAAGCTGATTATCGGTGCGGTCTGCGGGCTTGAGTTGCTGGGGGTCTACTACTTCGCCTTCAACGCCGGATTAGGCCTCTCATCGGCCTTGTCGACAGCCTTCAATGGCGCGTTTTATCCCAATCTTTGCGCGGCCATTCGAGCCACCGGGTCGGCAGTCGCGGCATTCCGCGAGGGCCTGCGGACTGTTGCGGCGCCTCTGGCAGGTGTTTTCCTGCTGCAGGCCGCTGCGGTGCCCTTCTATGTCCCCTTGGTCTTTGGCGAGGAATGGTCTTTCGCCATCCCCCTGATCGCTGTTCTCTGCCTGAGCGGGCCTGCCAAGCTCCTGACCGATGCCTGTGCGCTGCTGCTGCGCGCATCCGGCCTGCCCCGGTTTGAGTTTCTCGCCGTGTTCGCCTCAACAGCCGTCTGCCTGGGGGCAATTCTGATGGGCGCCCAGATCGGTCTGGTCGCCGCCGCCATCGCGCTCGCGCTCGCAGCGACCCTGATCGCGCTGGCTCTTTATCCCACCGTCCTGACACTCAACGCCCGCAGCCCTCATTCACGTCTCGAAAGGAGCCAAATCCATGATTAGTCATCCGACAATCTCAGTGGTCATGCCCGTCTTCAACGCACGGGCGACGATCACCAAAGCCGTGCTCTCGGTTCAAGCACAGACATTCCGCAATTGGGAACTGATCCTGGTAGATGATGGCTCCTCTGATGACACGCTCGAAATCGCTTTGGGCCTGGAGGCGCTGGATGAGCGTATCAGGGTAACCGCGCAGGAGAACGCGGGTCCCGCTGCTGCTCGCAATGTGGGGATCAAGTTGTCGCGGGGTCGGTTGATCGCCTTCCTTGACGCAGACGACCACTGGCATAGGGATCGGTTGGGGGCGTGTCTGGCGCACTTCAGCCGCAACCCGCATGTCGGTGTGGTCTACACGCGTGTTGCGTTGCTGGACGGGGATGGTCAGGCCGCGCGGCGACCGACGCCACATTTTGATGTTCTCACGCCGGCACAATTATTGTCCGAGAACCCGGTCTGCACGACATCGAATATCGTTGTGCGAACGAGCGTGATCGAGCAGGTGGGCGACTTCGACCCGCGCATGGCGCATATCGAGGACCAGGATTTCCTGTTCCGGGTGGCCAGCAAAACCTCGTTCACGCTGGAAGGTATTGATCGGGTGTTGCTGGACTATCGTGTGTCGGACCAGTCGCGTTCCGCCGATCTCGCGCTGACCGCCAAGAGCTGGCGCCTTTTCATGGCCCGGGCCAGGGCCATTGCGCCGCAACTGGTGGACCCGATCTGGCGTGGGCTGGTCGCGGACTTCCATCGCAACCAGGCGAGACGGGCTTTGAGAAGCGGATTGCCGGCAACAGCGTTGGCGCTGATTGCCCGAGCCTGTTCTGCGGACCCTCTGATCTTTTGCCGAATGCCGTGGCGCGTCGGCCTGACCCTGCTGGCAGCGCTGGCCATGTTTCTGCCCATCCCCCGTATCAAGGAGTATGTACGATGACCTCTCCAATCGTTTCTGTTGCCATGCCTGTTTACAATGTCGAGAGATATGTCGAGGCGGCGGTCGAGAGTGTCTTGGCCCAGACCTATGAGAATCTTGAACTACTCATCATTGATGATGGCGGTTCAGACAATTCAATCGAGCTTTGCCGGGCGTTCATTGACCCGCGGGTTCGTATCATCAGCCAGGAAAATCGGGGGCTCGCAGGGGCACGCAATAGCGGAATTCGCTATGCCCGTGGGGAGATCATCGCCTTCCTGGATTCGGATGACTTGTGGCACCCCCAGAAGCTGGAGCGGCATCTGGAGCATTTGCGCGAGAGGCCGGACGTGGGCGTTAGTTTTTCCGGGGCCAAGCTGATCGATGAGCGGGGCGTGCCCCTGGGCATGGAACAGCGCCCTCGGCTGACCAATATCTCGGCGCGCGACATTTTCCAGCGAAACCCGGTGAGTAATGGGTCCACGCCCGTTATCAGACGCGCGGTCTTTGATAGCATTGCGCAACCCTCTTCCCGGTTTGCAGGAGAAACGGAATGGTTCGATGAACGTCTGAAACAGTCTGAGGATATCGATTGCTGGTTGCGCATCGCCTTGCAGACTGATTGGCAGTTTGAGGGCATCCCGGGAGCTCTCACCGGTTATCGTGTCAATGCGGGCGGGCTTTCGGCCAATATCGAGGCGCAATTCGACAGCTGGCTGTACGTTCGCAACAAGGTGCGAGGGATTTCGCCGCATTTCGCACGTCGCTGGGAGGCGGCCGCTGAAGCGTTCCAGCTTCGTTATCTCGCGCGTCGAGCCGTACGGATGCGCGATCGGGGTCTAGCATTGAAATTGACAACCAGGGCTCTGATGAAGGCACCGGTCGCACTGCTTCGCGAACCGGTGAAAACGGCAACAACACTTCTGGCGGCGATCGCCCTCAGGATTATGCCGGAAGCTGTCTTCGCGCAGCTCGAGGCAATCGCCTTGCCGGGTGCAGCGCCTGCAAACTAGGCGCCAGCCGCCAGTGTCAGATCACAGATTGGTAGATTTTCAGATGGGCGTCCGCGATGGACGCCCAGTTATATTGGCGCTCAACCTTACGGGCGCCATTCTTGCCCAATTCGGCAGCCCAGCTCGGGCGGCCTAGCAACTCAGTGACCGCGTTGGCGACAGCCAGCGTGGAGGGCTCGATGAGCAGGCCGTCTTTGCCGGACTCGATTACGGATTGCAGGGCAGGAATATCGGCGGCGATCACCGGTTTCTCGAACGACCAGCCCTCCAGATATACGACGCCGAGGCTTTCTTCGGTCGACGGGACGCATACCAGGCTGCACGCTGCCAGCGCGGACTTCTTGTCGGCGTCTGTGAGCGGGCCAGTCACTAGGATGCGGGGATCCTGATGTTGGGAAAACAGCGCGCTTGCCTCGGATGTAACCGGGCCGGCGAATACAAATCGCGCGGTCGGGTGTTGTTCCCAGATCCGGGGCGTTGCTTCCAGAACGGTGCCATAGCCCTTGTATTGCGCGGTGCGGCCCAGAAAGAGAATGAAGGGGTCCTCGCCCAGGGCGTGATTTTCTCGGAACCGTTGAGGTTCGGGGACATCTTCGGCGAACAAGGGCGCCATGGGGCAGACATGGACGCGCGATGGCGACGCTCCCTGACCGATCAGCCATTCGCGCTCAAAATCAGTCATGGCGATGAGAGCATCCGCCTTGCGATACAGTGCGCGAAACTGAGGTGATGACCAGGCGGTCCCGGTCGGTTTGGTTGTATGGGCGAGAGGCGTCCAGACAAACGGCTTGCCGAGCGCCTGCAGTGCCTGGGCGCCGGGCGTGAAGCCATTGTAGATTGCATGCGCAACGGTCGCTCCGTCGGCGATGTTTTGAAAACTCGATCGGGCGAGGCGGCGTGCCAGGTGGCCATAAACACCCCTGGCAATGCGTGACCGCTTCGACGCTTCAGCGAGGAGCCGAATACCGCCCTTCCAGGAATTTGCGGGGGCGATGGTGTGAACCAGCATGTCATCGTCGCGCACGCATCGCGGTTCGGCGTAGGCAAAGGCAAGGTCAGTTGGGCGTGCCTCTTCATCGCAGCACCGGGCGACTTCGATCGGAACCTGGAGGGCGAGTTCCTGTGCCAGGCGGCGGGAGTGCAGTTCAGCTCCTCCCATGCCCGGCCAATAACGCGGAACGAACAGCAACGGACGGACTGGGTGGCTCATGTCGTGGGCCTCTCAAATGAATTCGACGTGCGTTTTTCCGAGGCTTCGCGCATTGCAAGCCCCATTACGACCATGCCCGGCCAGAACAGATAAGTGAGGATCTCCAGGTTCTCACCGATCGTAAACAGGGCGAGCAGGAGGGTGATTGCGAACGCAGCGCGTCCAATTCTGCTGGACAGGGCCAAAAGGGCAAACTCCAGCAGACTCCAGAGCAGGGGAAGGGCCAGTGCTGCAACGCCGACGGCCCCCTTCACAAACAGCAATCCGAACCAGGTGTGGTGGCTGCCGATGGGCATGTATTCGACCAGATGCGGTCCGCGCTCGACGACACCGTGTCCCCAGACAGGAGCTTCATTCCACCAGCGATCAATCGCGATCCGACCCAGTGCTTCCCGAACGCGGTTGGAGTTCGCGCGCATGCCACGCAGGCCTGCATAGGCGGCGTTGAGCTGGGTAAGGATGAAGGGCGAGAACAGACCGGCCAGGAATGCGGGAACTGCTGCGCCAAGCCACAGGATGCTTCTGCGCAATTGCGAGACGCCGAAAGCGGTCGGCCAGACGATGACCGCCGTCAACAGCCCCAGGCGGGATTTGGACAGGATGATAATGGCCAGGGCTGCCAGGACGCCCGTGACTTTCCAGAACGTTCGACGGTCTTCCAGGGCGAGGATGAGGTAGAGGTTGCCGATCAATCCAGCCGCCGGGGACCAGGGTGTGAAGAAGCGCCAGCGCGGCAATCCATCCATCGGGTCGATGGAATACAGCTGAACCGCAAAGAATTCGGGCCCTGGCCCGCCAACGAAACGGAAGGGGGAGACAAACAGGACTTCAGGAAGTCCAACCATCGGAGCGACATAGAGGACGGGCGTGAGGAGCAGGGTGATCAGCGAGGTCAAGCCTGCCGCCTTCAGGATGGTTTCGAAGCGAATGTCCAGGCACGCGCCGGCGAGGGTGAACATCGCGAACAGGGCCCAGCCTTTTGCCCATCCGATGGAGGACTTGATGGTCTGCCCTGTCGACAGCTCGAAGCTCCAGTGGCCGACCCAGAGTGCGATCAGCATGACCACCATGCCGGCCGTCCAGATCCATACACCGATTGGAATGTTGGGCGGTGCGGGACGCGGGGTTGTGGGTGTCCTGACATATTTGCGGACCAGGACAATCGCGGTCAGGCAAACACCGAGAACCGGGCCGAGGACATACAGTCCTCCGATCATGTAGACCGGCCAGGTCGCGGCGAGTGCAAGCGCGACTAGATAATCTTCCACAGCGCGCGGATGAGCGGCAGGCGAAGCCACAGCAGCAATACTCCCATGCAATAGAGGAAAAAGCCTCCGACTGCTGCGAGGGCAGCGATTTTCTTGGAGGGGGATGACGGGCGATCCGGGCGCGCTGGCGGTTCCAGCAACTGCGCCAGAGGATAGGATGCGAAGACATCGGCACGGGACGTGTCCAGACGCGCCAGGGCGGAGGCGAAAACCGTTTCGGCCACCTGGTGCTCGCGCAGCAGGGCGTCCAGGCGAGCTGCGACCGGAGCGAGTTGTTCGACACGCTGTTCGTTGCGGATCAGCCGGTCCTGCAGCGAACGGGCTTCCGTGCGCGCACCTTCTGCCTGCGCCGACAGGTCCACGACCTGGCGCAGCAGTTCCGCGCGTTCGTCATCGAGCTGGATTTCGGCCAGACGCAGAAGGCCGTACCCGGCTGCCCCGAGCAGGGCTTCGCCCCGCGCATTCAGGGCATCGAACAGTCCGGCATGACGTTCTGTCTCTGCCCGCATTTCAGGATGATTGCGGCCGTACATGTTTTCAAAGCCGGCCAGCAGAGTCGCGCTTTCGGACAATTGCGCAAGCAGGGCGTCGAAGATGGCATCGCCGCGCAATACCAGTACGCGCGCGGCAACGTCCTCGGGCAGGTCGATCAACTCGCCCAGGCGCGCGGAGCGGCGAGACAGTGCGCGTGCGTTGTTGATGGCGACATCAAGCGTGCGTTCAAGCTCGTCTGTTTCTGTCACCAGCGACTGGTATTGTTCAATCGAGATGAGGCCGCTTTCCGCCTGGAATTCCAGCACGGCCTGGCGCGTTGCAACGACATTGCGTTCATACCCGGCCAGGCTCTCACGATAGGCAAGATCGCGGGCATCCAGCTCCTCCTGGCGCAGTGCGTCGAGATTGCTCTGGAATGCCGTGAGCAGGGCATTGGCGGCGTGGAGCGCGCCTTCCGGATCATTTTCAGTCAGTCGGACATAGATCAGCGGAGTCCGGTCAACCAGCCTGACACGCGTGGTGGCAAAATCCTCAGCCGGCACATTGGCGAGCCGGGCCGCGGCTCCGCGGATCCGGTCAGATTGCAGCAGGCGCTTGTAGTTTTCGGTCGGGCTCAGTGACGTACTCGAGAACGCGGACGAGGTCGCGGTCGTCGCTTGCCCCAGCTCTGTCAGGTTTACGTTGGCGCCCGCGCCGGATCCGGGAAGGATCAGGGTGAAGCCGCTAACATAGGTCTTTGGAGTCGTCAGGTAGTAGAAGCTCGCAGTGCCGCCGAAAAACAGGGCGCCGATCAGGAGAACCATGACATAGCGCAGCCACCGGCGGGGTCCGCCAGAGCCGACGACCAACCGCCCTAGGAGGGACGAACGGGCGGTGGCGAAGTCCGCGTCGCGCAGCAGGGTTCGAGGAGTGTCGCGCGGCGGTGGCTCTGGCGGGTTCGGGATCAGCGGTCGTTTCATCGGGACGCTCCGCTGAGAATGGTCAAGTTGATCGCGGGGTTCAGGACGCCACTGAAGGCGCTGATCACGTCGCGAACATTGGTGACATGAGAGTCGTAACAGGCGATGGCGTCCCCGGGCAGAAGAATGGGGTTGAACGCATCGCGATCTGCCCGGCGAACCAGGCCCTCGATCGAGCGGGCGATAACTTCGCTTTCGCCGGTTACCGGATTGCGGGAGATGAGGACGGCCCAGCGGTCTGCGTTGGTCGCCTGCGTGCCGCCGACACAGTTGGCGGTCACCAGGGCCTGCAGGAACCGGGTTCCGTAGGGCAGGCTGGTTGTGTCGCGGTTGATGGCGGACTGGGAGTTCGACGAGGCCGGGGTCGTCAGGTTTGACATGAACACGCGAATGCCCGGTATGGTAACCCGGCTCGGTCGAGCCAGCGCTTCCTGGAAACATCCTCGCGAGGGGACGTGGATCTGGTCACCGGCGGCCAGCAGCGGGTCCATGACCCGTTGGCCGCTGAATGCACCGGACATGTCGTAGATCTGGCGCTGACCATCGCGGACCAGAACAACGTGTCGAACGTCGGCATCCGGGCGCAAGCCCGAGGCCGCGGACAGGGCGGAGATGAGCGTACGACCCGACGAGATGTCGCCCTGGGCGTCAACACGCGTACCCTGTACGGCATCGGCCTGCCGGTCGTTGAGGAACTGGTCTCCAGGCTGGAAAACTGCGCCCGATACATAGACCTGGACGGGGGCCCACTGGGCCACATCCAGATCAATCTGCAGAAAACCGGCGCGATACAAGCCGGCCTCGATAAACATTTCCGCCAGCAAGGCTTCAACAACCTCCACCGAGAACCCGGCTGCGGGGACCGGCGGCAGGTGCGGCACGGACAAATGTCCATCAGCAGCAATGATGTAACTTCCGTTGAACATCTCGCCGGCCGGGACGCTCAGGCGAAGCATGTCACCGGGCGACAGGGGCGGAGTATCCAGAACCGAACTTGCTGCGTAGCTCAGCCCCTCCACGGTGGACATCGGCAGGTCTGCATCCGCGCAGCGTGCCAGGTCTCCATAGCGGCCCTGCCCGCGCAGCGGGACCTCCGCGACGTTGGTCATCGGGCGCCGCGCGGTGGTGTAAGCCTGGGTTGTCAGGTCGACAGTATTGCGCGGTTCCTCGAACGCGGTAGCGCAGGATGCCAGAGTCAGGGCCAGGGGGAGAGCGAGCAGCGCTTTCATCGATCAAGCCCTGCCAGCGGAGCGTTGGGCCAGGGCACTGGCGATGTGGTTGGCGAGTTCGATCGCCGTTTGCGGGCAATTGCAATCGATGGTCTTGACCGTCTCGCTGCCCTCATTGCGCGCTTCGACAAACACGCTGCGCGGGTTCGGGCGCTCGAAAACCACATTCAGATAATCAAACAGTGCCCGGTCGAATGCCCGGATCTGGTTGGGCGAGGATAGTTTGAAGTCTTTGCGCATCTTGGCCTCCTGCCCTTGGAGGTCGCAAGTCGCGGGCCAGCATTATGTGGGCAAATAAATCAATTAAAATAAATACTTAGAGTTATCCCTCGTGGGGTGTGATGCGATATGCGTGTTGCAATTCGCAAATGGCGAGAAAGGCTTTTGCAAAATGCAAAAGAAATTGGATGTGCCATAGCCGGATTTCGACATAATTACACAATATCAGAGAGTTGTGGGAACGGTCTGGTGTTTGAAACGTCACAGGTAGATAGCGAGAGGACAGCCCATGCGTCACATCACCATCAGCCTTCCAGTCGTCCCGGTCATGAAGTGCGTGGTGCTTGTCTGGTGCGTTTTGCTGCTAGGAAACGCGGCCGCACTGGTGCTTGTTCACCGGCTCGACATTGGAGATGCGTGGGGCCTGGTCACCCTGTTTCACTTCGACCGCGAGCAGAATTTGCCCACCCTGTACTCGGTCTTGCTGCTTCTTGGCGGGTCGATGCTGGCATTCTTCCACGCCCGTAACGACGGATTGGTCGAGATTGACCGCTCCGGCTGGGTTTTGATAGCGGCGATACTTCTGTTTCTCGCGATTGATGAATTTGCATCAATTCATGAGCGGGTAGACGCGGCATTACACTATTACATCGAGTCTGGGTTTTTGCCGTACGCCGCGTGGCCGCTTCCCTATGCGGCTGCGGCTGCACTGGCTGGATGGAGGCTCCTACCTTGGCTTGTTCGTCAGAACAGGCGCTTGATTTTGGCACTGCTGGTCGCCGGTTCAGTGTATGTCTCCGGAGCAGCCGGCGTTGAACTCATCGCTGGTGAATATATCGCCACGATCGACCCTGATCGGTCCGGTGTGGTCGATCTCAAGCGGGATTTGCTCGCAACCGTGGAGGA
The DNA here is from genome assembly GCF_047123815.1 of Maricaulis sp. MIT060901. NCBI lineage: Bacteria > Pseudomonadati > Pseudomonadota > Alphaproteobacteria > Maricaulales > Maricaulaceae > Maricaulis > Maricaulis sp. MIT060901. The sequence continues at coordinate 1,325,451 of NZ_CP138920.1, read as the reverse complement.
ATCACTCGAAATGATGGGTCTTATGCTCATGTTCTGGGCACTGGCCTGTTCGGCAAGCGACAATCGTGAGCATTGAGTCCTGTCAGTATTCGCCTGACATCCTCGCCACTCAGACCGGCAGGTCTGGTCTCTTTCCATGAACTGGCGGTTTCTTCCTCGCGTCTTCGGTGCTTGCGAAGTCGTGTCCGACGATTGAGCGGAACGAACACACTCCTGCACCCGCTCTCTGGGTTGCCAGTTTGGTGCCGGTGTTTCTTCGTTGATTTGAAGCTCGTAAAGCGCTCAAAATCCTGTCGGGTTGGATGGGGTAGTGAGAATGCAGACCAAGCTGCAGGGACGCGCGCGTCAGATTTATCGCCGCGATCACCAAAAAACCGACGGGCGCCAGCTCTGCCTTTACGGCTACACCCCCCACCAGGGCGAGCCCGGTCCCGAGTTCGAGGACGAGGTTTCCGCCCGGTCGGAGATGCGGTTTCATCCGTTGCGGCAGGAATGGACACTGTTCGCGCCACACCGCCAGGCCAGAACCTTCAAACCTTCAAAAGCCGCCAATCCGCTGGCGCCGGCAAGGCCCGGTGCGCCGATCACCGAGATCCCGTTCAGCGAATTTGAGCTCGCCGTATTCGGCAACCGATTTCCCAGCCTGCATCCTCTTGCGCCGCAACCCTCCGAGGCGAGCTGGTTGAGCCGGCCGGCCACGGGGCAGGCCGAGGTGATCGTGTTTTCGCCCGAGGATGAAGGCAGTCTTGCCACGCTTGGTCAGGATCGCCGCATCCTGTTGATCGAGGCCATCATCGACAGATACCGGCAACATTTCGACGCGGGTGCGGCCTATGTGTTGCCGTTCGAAAACCGCGGCGAGGCCGTGGGCGTGACGCTGCATCATCCGCATGGCCAGATCTATGCGTTCCCGGAGGTGCCGGGGCCGCAGGCACGCGCCGAGGCCGGGTTCGCTGGTGGGTATGATCTGGAGGCGGACCGGATGAGCTGGGGTGGGGCCTTCACCGTCGCGGACGCGGGCGGACTGACGGCGCATTGTCCGCCCTGGTCCCGCTTTCCCTATGAGGTCTGGATTTCCACGCGATCACGCGCGCCAGGTCCCTGGCTGTTCTCGGCGGAAGAGGTCGAGGGACTGGCCAGCCTGCTCGGAGATGTCGTGGCGCGTTACGACCGGCTCTTCGGTGAGCCGATGCCCTATATGATGAGTTTCCATGCCGCGCCTGCCGAGACCTGCGGCAGATACCAGTTCTCCGTCCAGTTCTACCCGCTGATGCGCTCGGCGGGGCGCCTGAAATACCTCGCGGGTGTCGAGCAATCGACGGGCGTCTTCACGGTCGACGTCGATCCCGAGGCCGCTGCCGCCGCCCTGAGAGAGGCCGTCTGATGGCGAAGAGCTGGACACCCGGGCGCGTCAATCTGATTGGCGAATGGGTCGATTTCAACGGTGGCTGGGTCCTGCCGGCCGCACTGCCCCTGGGTGTGGCGATTGAGGTCACGCAAATCGGCGGCACGCGCGATATTGTTGGATCCGCCCAGTTCGAGGGGCTGGCCGAAGCCGAGCTGGATGCCCGGGCGAGTGGTCACTGGGCCGATTATGTATTTGGCGCCTTGCAGTGCGCGCGCCGCAAAGGCTGGCTGAGGGGTGGGGCGCGGGCCGAGCTGTCCAGCGACATTCCTGCAGGCGCGGGCGTTTCATCCTCTGCTGCCGTGACCCTCGGCGTATTGCGTGCGCTGGCGCCGGCAGACACGGACGCCACTGAGCTGGCGGTCCTGGCCCGCGAGATCGAGAACCGCTTTATCGGCGTGCCGTGCGGTATCATGGACCAGATGGCCGTCGCCCATACCCGTCCGGGAGAAGCCCTGGCGCTGGATACCCGCACCCTGTCCCTCCAGACGATTGACCTGCCATCCGGGTGGCGGTTCGCAGTCCTGCACTCCGGTGTACAACGCAAACTGGCCGACGGGCGCTACAAGACGCGGCGAACGGCATGTCTGGAGGCCGCGGACCAGCTGGAGCAGGAATGGCTGTGTGATGCCACCGACCTGTCCGTGCTCGACCCGGAGCACCAGGCCATTGCCCGTCACGTCATCAGCGAGAACCGGCGTGCGCTTGAAGCGATCCGGGCCCTCGAGGCGGGAGAGGCCGAGACGTTCGGGCGTCTGATGACCGCTTCGCACATCTCGTTGCGCGATGATTTCGACGTCTCTAACCCCGAAATTGACCGGCTGGTGGCGGATTTTCTGGCGCATGGGGCACCGGGCGCACGCATCACCGGGGCCGGCTTTGGCGGCTGTATCGTGGTGCTCAAGCCGGCAGGCGTCGGGCAGGACTGGTTCCAGCCCGTGCTGGACAACCACCCGGCGGCCCGCCTGGTCTGCGAGATAGGGAGTTGAGCATGAAGATCCTGGTGCTGGGTGGGGCGGGCTATATCGGCTCCCATGTCTGCAAGGCGATTGCCGCCCGGGGCGATACCCCCGTCGTCTTCGACAACCTGTCCGCCGGGCATCGGGATTTCGTGCGCTGGGGACCGCTCGTCGAGGGCGATATCCGTGATGGTGATGCGCTGGACCACACCTTTGCCACCCATCAGCCGGATGCCGTGATGCATTTTGCCGCCTCCATCGAGGTCGGTATTGGCGAGCGCGAACCCCTGGCCTTCTGGGACAACAATCTTGCCGGCTCGCTCAGCGTCTTAGCCGCCATGCAGCGTCATGGTTGCGAGGTGATTGTCTTCTCATCAACCTGCGCCGTCTATGGCCAGCCGGAGATTGTCCCCATAACCGAGGCCGAGAGCCGCAAGCCCGGCAATGTGTACGGCCGTACCAAGCTCGCAGTGGAAACGGCGCTGGACGATCTCAGCCACACCGGGGTCCTGCGGTATGCGGCACTGCGCTATTTCAATGCTGCGGGAGCCAGCCCGAGCGCGGAAATCGGCGAGAAGCACGACCCTGAAACCCATCTCATCCCAAACGCCCTGAAGGCCGCAGCGGGTTTGTTGCCGGAATTTACCTTGTTTGGGGATGACTATGCGACCCCGGACGGTACGTGTGTGCGCGATTTCATCCATGTCGATGATCTGGCGACCGGTCACCTGGCGGCCGTCGACCGCCTCCTCTCCGGCGCGGAGAGCTTTGCCTGTAACCTGGGTACGGGCGAGGGCATTTCCGTCAAGCAGGTGATTGACGCCGTGGAGAAGGTGACGGGTCTTCCCGTTCCGCTGAATCTGCACCCCCGTCGTGAAGGGGATGCGGCCATCCTCTCGTCCAATACACAGCGCGCCCGCGACCTGCTGGCTTTCAATCCGGAACGTTCCGATATCGAAACGATCGTCGCCGATGCCTGGCGTTTCCATCGCAAGGACTGGTCCCTGTGAGCGCGCGCATCCTCGGCGACACGCTGTCCTTGATCATTGATCAGGGCGAGGACGGGCTTGCCCATCTGACCTGGTTCGGTCCGCAGGCGGAGGAGGAGATGGCAGCTGCACCGGGCTTCCAGTGCCTGCCTGCCAGTCCGGATATAGCGGTGGGGCCGGCGCTCCTGCCCGAACACGGGCGGGGTTTTCATGGCATCAGCCAGGTGGAAGGTCATTGCACAGCAACGCACCGCCGGATCCGCCTGGGCCAGCCCGAACTGATTGAACAGGACGGGCAGATCCTTCTGACGGCGGAGGACGCAGCCCTCGGCCTGACGGTCCGAACGCGGCTCCGTTTTGATGGCGATGTCCTGGTTCAGGAAGGCTCGGTCAGCAATACGGGGGCGCACACCCTGTCCCTGCAGCGCGCTGCGAGCCTGCTGCTTCCGGCGCCGGACTGGGCGAGCGAGGTGCGCACACATGCCGGAGCCTGGGGGCGTGAGGGTCATCCGGTCACGCATCGCTGGACGGCGGGGCGGATCGAGCAATCGGGGCGCAGCGGGCGTCCCGGATTTGATGGTGGGCCCACGCTCAGCCTGACCGAGACGAATGCCGGTGTTGCGCACGGGCGCTGGCTGACCGTGCATCTGGCCTGGAGCGGTCCGTTCCGGCTGGCCGCAGAACGGGCGACTGATGGCAGCGGGCAGGTTCTCGCCGAACGCCTGTTCCTGCCCGGAGAGGCGTGTTTGCGCAGCGGCGAGACGCTGGATCTGCCTGCCGCGCTGATGACCCGGTCCGGCGCCGGGTCGAACGGGATCAGTACGCGCCTGCACGCGCGCCAGAGACGACAGGGCCGATCGCTGCGGCGGCCGGTGCATTTCAACACCTGGGAAGCGCGCTATTTCAGTGTCGCAGAAGCCGATTGCATCGGCCTGGTCAAGGGCGCTGCGGCGCTTGGGGCCGAGCGCTTCGTGCTGGATGATGGCTGGTTAAAGGGGCGGCGCAATGACCAGACCAGCCTCGGTGACTGGACTGTCGATGCGGACCTCTTTCCCGACGGGCTGACCCCGCTGATCAAGGCCGTGCATGCCGGGGGCATGGAGTTTGGCCTGTGGCTGGAACCGGAAATGGTCAGCCCGGACAGTGATCTTTATCGCGCGCATCCTGATTGGGTGCTGGGATGGCCGGAGACGGATCTGGCAACCGGGCGCAACCAGCTGGTCCTGGACCTGGCGCTGGAACCGGTTCGCGAGCACCTGTTCACGGTCATCTCGGACCTTCTGGATCGTTATGCCATCTCCTATCTCAAATGGGACTGTAATCGTGATCTCTATCCGGCAACCCGGGACGGCGTCGTGCGCGCCGGGGCCCAGACCGAAGGGCTCTACAGGCTGCTGGACCGCTTGCGCGCGCGCTATCCGGTCGAGATCGAGAGTTGCGCAAGTGGTGGCGGGCGAATTGATGCCGGGATCGCGGCACGAACCGACCGGTTCTGGACCAGCGATGCGACGGATGCGATCGACCGGCTGAACATCCAGCGCGCCGCCGGCCTGGTCATGCCGCACGAACGCCTGGGCGCCCATGTGGGGCCCAGCCCGAACCCGATGACCGGGCGACAGGTATCCATGGCGTTTCGGGTGCTGGCCGCCCTGTTCGGACATTTCGGTATCGAAGCGGATCCCGAGAAGGTCTCGGAGGATGACAGGCGCGTGCTCATCCGCGGAATCGAGATCTACAAACAGCATCGCGACTGGATGCATGCGGGGGACTTGCTGAACCTGTCCGAACCGGACACGGACCCGGATGTCCAGCTGGTCCGCGCGGATGATGGCCGTCAGGGTCTGCTGCGGGTGATGCGGGTCGGGACGCCGATGCGCCCGCTGCAATCCCGGTTGCGTCTGGCTGGGCTGGACCCGGCGGCTCGATATAGCCTCAGCGAAATCGCGCTGGACGGCACACCGACCCACTGGCCGCTGGGGGCGTTCTCCGGCGCAGGTTTGATGAATGAGGGGCTCAATCTGGATCCGGGCCGAGCGCTGACCGGGCGTTTGATACACATTGAAAGGACAGGCTGATGCGTCTGGGTGTTTGTTATTATCCCGAACACTGGCCGGAAAGCCGGTGGGCCGAGGATGCGCAACAGATGGCCGGGCTGGGCCTCTCGCTTATCCGCATCGGCGAGTTTGCCTGGTCGCGTTTCGAGCCGGAACCGGGCCAATATGACTGGGCCTGGTTTGACCGCGCGATCGACATGCTGGCCGCGGCCGGTCTGAAGGTCATCCTGGGGACGCCCACGGCAACACCGCCCAAATGGCTGGTGGATCGCGATCCGGACATGTTTGCGGTGGATGCGCAGGGCCAGGTTCGCGGTTTCGGCTCGCGTCGCCATTACTGTTTTTCCAGTGAGACCTATCGCGCCGAGTGCCGCCGTATCGTCACGGCCATGGGCGAACGCTATGGCGAGCACCCCGCCGTGGCGATGTGGCAGACGGATAATGAATACGGTTGTCACGACACGATCGAGAGCTATTCCGGAAATGCGCGCCGGGCGTTCCGGCGTTGGCTCGCGCGGCGTTATGGCGACGTTGCCGCTTTGAATGCGGCCTGGGGTACGGTCTTCTGGAGCCAGGAATACAGGTCCTTCGACGAGGTCGATCCACCGCTTGGGACGGTCACGGAGCCCAACCCGTCGCACGTCGTGGACTTCCAGCGCTTCAGTTCCGACCAGGTGCGCAGTTTCAATGACGAACAGGTCGAGATCCTGCGACGGCTGAGCCCTGGACGCGAGATCACCCACAACTTCATGGGCGGGTTTACGGCCTTTGACCACCATGCCATGGGCTCGGACATCGATGTGGCGACCTGGGACAGCTATCCGCTGGGTTTCCTCGATATCTCGCCCTTCTCCGACGCCGAGAAACAGCGGTATCTGCGCCAGGGTCATCCCGACTTCCAGGCGTTTCACCACGATCTCTATCGCGGCTGTTCGCGCAAATGGGGCGTGATGGAGCAGCAGCCGGGGCCTGTGAACTGGGCGCCCAATAATCCGGCACCGCTGGACGGCATGGTCCGCCTGTGGAGCCTCGAGGCGCTGGCTCATGGCGCGGACCTGGTCAGCTGGTTCCGCTGGCGACAATGTCCGTTTGCCCAGGAGCAGATGCATGCCGGGCTGTTGCGTGTCGATGCGGAACCGGCTCCCGCCTTTGCCGAGGCCGCCGAGGTCGCGCGGGATGTGACACTGATTTCCGACGAGACAACACGCCAGGCGCCGGTCGCGCTGGTCTGGTCCTATGACGGGCAGTGGATCCACCAGGCGCAGCCGCAGGGGCAGGGGCTCGACCTGCTACGCCAAGCGTTCGAGACCTATACGGTCCTGCGTCGCCTGGGGCTGGATGTGGATATCGTTTCTCCGCAGAGCGACCTGTCCGGCTACGCGCTCGTTGTGCTGCCGGGACTGCCGCATGTTGAACACGCTCTGCTGGATCAGCTTAAATCCTGTTCCGGGCAGGTCCTGATGCTGTGTCGCAGCGGGTCGAAGACTCAGAGCTTCCAGTTGCCTGCCAATCTGGCCCCGGGGCCATTGCAGGATCTGATGGCGTTGAAAATTACCCGGGTTGAAAGCCTGCGTGCGGGGATCAAAGAGCGTGTTGATCTCGACGGTCAGGCACATGGCGTGCAGCGCTGGCGCGAAGCCGCCGAGACGGCATCGCCGGTCCGGGCGTGTTATGCCGACGGCGCACCGTTCTGGATCCAGGAAAGCCGTTTCTCCTATCTGGCCGGATGGCCGGAGGACGAGCTCCTCGGACGGGTGCTGGCGGATCTTTGCCGGGAGGCGGGTATCACCATCATGCCGGTGCACGAGGATGTGCGCCTGCGATCGCTGGGCGGATTGCGTTTTGCCTTCAACTACGGCCCGGAGCCGGTCAGCCTGCAGGGCACGGCGCCCGAAGGCGCCGAATATGTGCTCGGCGCTAGCGAGCTTGCGCCTGCAGGCGTGGCGGCCTGGCGCATCTAGCGCGGCAGGCCGACAAACTCCTCGCGATTGCCCAGCACGACCCGGTTGAAGATCAGCGCGATACTGATCGAGCAGACCAGGGTGATCAGCATCAGGTGGATGTAGTGCAACGGTGTCCAGGCAAAGGTGAAGATCGCATAGAGTGCGGTCCCCGACAGGACGCCCGTCATCGCGGCACCGGCACCGACATTGCGGAAGACCAGTCCGACGATGAAGGCGGACAGGATAGGCATCGACAAAAGGCCGAACAATTGCTGGACCAGGTTGATGATGCTTTCCGCGCTTTGATAGATCGGGACGAGCGCGATGGAACTGCCGACAAAGACCAGCGTGATGATCATGTTCATCCGGCCGACATTGGGTGTGGAGTCGAAATAGGTCTCGTGGATATCCAGCACGTAGAGTGTGGTTGAGGAATTGAGCACCGAGTTGAAGCTCGTCAGCACCGCTGCCGCGATCATGGCGGCAAACGCGCCGGACAGCCAGGGCGGCAGGACGGCAGCAACGATCTGGCCGTAGGCGGCATCCCCGACATCACCGAACAGCTTGAAGGCGACGATACCGGGGATGACGACGATCGCCGGAACGATGAGCAGGCGGATGCCCGCCGCTGCGATGACGCCTTTCTGGGCTTCCTTCAGGCTCTTGGCTGCCATGGCCCGCTGGGTGATGGTCTGGTTGGTGCTCCAGTAGAAGATCTGGATGAAAATCATGCCCGTCAGCAGGGTGTGCCACGGGATCGGCGAGTCATTGTCACCGATCAGGGTGAGGCGCTCGGCGGGAATGTCGGACAGGTCGAAATCGATTGCCTTGAGGGCCAGCACCACGACCAGCACCGCAACGCCAAGCACACCAACACCGGAAATGGCATCGGAAACGGCGACGGCACGCAGACCGCCGAAAATGGCATAGGCCGAACCGATCAACGCGAGCGGAATGGCAAAGGCGAGGATCGGCCAGTCCACGCCGAACATGGATTTCAGGAACAGCGACCCCGTATAGAGCATGACCGGCAGGAAGACGATGACATTGCCTGCAAGGAACAGGAAGGCGATCAAGGCCCGGATGTTCTTGTCGTTATAGCGCTGTCCCAGCAGCTCGGTCGTCGTCCGGCAATTGTTCTTGTAGTAAATCGGCAGGAAGACAAAGGCGAGAATGACCAGGCCGGCGACGGCGGCAAGCTCCCACCAGGCCAGCAGCAGCATCTGGTTGCCATTCATCCCGACCAGCTGGTCGGTCGACAGGTTCGTCAGCGTGATCGAGCCGGCGACCAGGATCCAGCCGAGGCTGCGGCCGGCGAGAAAGTACTCGCATTCATCGTCGGCGCCTGTGGTTTTTTTCATGGCGGACACGCGCCACCAGGTCAGCGCACCAACGGCCAAGGTCAGAACCAGGAAAATGCCGATCTGCAACGGATTCAGCGCAAGATTTTCTGTCATCATGATCTCCCCGGAGGACACGGTGGAGAATTTCGCCCGGTGATACAAGGGAGTGGTCGTAAATGCCGTGCCCGGACGTTTGGTTTCCGCTGGCGCGGGTTGCTTTGTCTCTCTCGTTTGACAGCACCGGATTGGATGATCAGAGCAACTGTGAGGCGATTATGAGCGTTCCGATTACGCCGCCGAGATAGGCGACTGTGCGGACGACCGGGACCCCGAGCATGTACACAATGGCGTAGATGAAGCGGCAGGCGAGAAAGGTCAGCGCCCCAGCGGCCGTGATTTCATTTGAGACGTCGGCGAGGTGGGCGGCGATGACAACCGCACCAAAGAAAACGATATTGTCCACGGTATTGCCGTAGGCGCGCACGACACGTCCACCCCAGCCGGTGAGCGGCGTGAGGTCTTCTCGATTACCCAGCATGGCCTTGAAGCCCCATTGCTGGCGCATGGCCCGGAACAGCGGCACGCTCGACAGGAATAGCGCCAGAGCGCAGACCATCAGCAAAGTCCATAATTCAATTGTCATGTTCGGCCTTTCAACGGTGAATGTGGGCAGAATGATTGGCCAATCGGGACGCACAGGATATAGTCGGATTTGACATAAAATAGTTCATATCCGTCAGTCTGGGGCTCGAATGTCGATCAAGATAGGGATTGTCGCGCTCGAAGGGTGTGTCGCACTTTCAGTGCATGGCCCGGCTGACCTTTTCAGCACGGCCAACAAGGTCATTCGGCAACTGGGTCTGGCGGCGGAGCAATATGAGACGCGGATCATTTCCCCGGCCAAAGGCAATGTTGTTTCCTCCAGCGGGCATGAACTGGTGGGAGAAACCCGACCTTTGACCCGCGGCGAGTTCGATGTCCTCCTGCTGCCTGGAATAGGCGCCGACAGTACGGAGGAGCTGGACGCTGCATTGAGCGCGCACAAGGGTATTGAGGGCCAACTGCAAGCATTTGCGCAGTCGGGGGGCACGATTGCCGCTGCGTGCACAGGTACGTTCATCCTGGCACAGGCTGGTCTCCTGGACGGAAGGAGCGCAACGACCACTTGGTGGATGGCAGATCATTTTCGATCAGAGTTTCGACGCGTTCAGCTTGCAGACGATGACCTTCTGGTTGACGAGGGCAAATTGATCACCTCGGCGGCCGGCGCGTCGTCTCTCGACTTGGCGCTGCATCTTATCGGGCGCTACTCCGGACTGAATGTCGCCCGGCTTTGCGCCAAATACCTCGTCGTGGATGGCGGCCGGAAATCCCAACGTCTATATGCCGTGCCGACGCACTCCAGGACGCGAGACCCGATGATCGAGAAAGCGGATCGCTGGATCCGGTCGCGCAAGGGGGGTGATGTCAGCGTCGACGAACTGGCGGGGTATCTGGGCGTTGGTACGCGTACGATGCTGCGCAAGTTCCGAGCGGTCACAGGCCTCACACCCCAGGCCTATATTCAGGGCGTCTGTATCGACCTGGCGAAGCCGTTATTGGAAGATGCGGATGCCTCCATTACCCAAATCGCCGCTCTGGTTGGATTTTCCGACGAGAATGCCTTCCGCAAGGCATTTGCGCGCAGAACCGGACTCTCGCCGACTCAGTATCGAAAGCAGTTCAAATGGGGTTGAAACGGCGCTCCGCTCGCAAGTCACATATCCGCTACGAGTACCCCGGTGAGGCGCAAAATCAGGCCTGTCGACCTTCCAGTACCAGAATGTCCACGGCTCCGCCGGGATGGACGGCCGGACCGTTTATGGGACGGCGGATCAGACAGCTGGCCCGAACCAGCGCCGACAACGCCGAAGAGTCCTGGTTGCGCAGCGGTTCCACACTGCCGTCCGGATTTAATTGTCCGCGCAGATAGGTTTCCCGGTGATCGTTCTCCGGCAAGTCGACGGCACAGCGCGCTGGGATGAAAACCGGGCTTTTGTGTTCGCCATTCAGTCGGGCCAGGGCGGGCTGAAGCAGCAGGCGTGAGACGACGAGCGCGGAGACCGGATTGCCCGGGAGGCCAAGAACCGGCAGGCCCCTGATCTCGCCAAACCAGGTCGGCTTGCCCGGCTTCAGGGCGACTTTCTCGAAATCCAGCGCGCCCCCTTCTTCTGCGAAGACGCGCCGCAAATGGTCATGATCGCCCACGGATGCTCCGCCGATGGTGACGAGCAGGTCCAGGCCTTTCGCGTCTTCGAAATGATCATGAACACTCTGCGGGTTGTCGCGGGCGATGCCCAGATAGACAGGCTCGCATCCACTAGCGCTGACGAGGGCGGCGAGGCCCTTTGAGACCGAATTGACGATCTGGTCCGGCCCGGTGGTTTCGCCAGGTTCGACCAGCTCATCGCCGGTGGAAAGGATGCCGATTCTCGGCTGGCGATGGACGTCCAGCGAGACCCGTCCGGCACCGACGGCCAGCGCGATCATGTCGGCATTAACCTTCAGGCCCGCGGGAACCAGTGTGTCGCCGTCAAAAAAATCAATCCCGGCCTTGCGGATATTGGCGTGCGGACGTGCGGCTTCGTGCAGGGTGAGCTGATCACCCTCACGCTCGGTTTTCTCCTGGATCACGACCTGGTCAGCCCCGGCCGGAACCGGCGCTCCGGTCGAGATGCGTGCGGCGGTGCCCGGAGCAATCGCGCGGCCGAGCGAATGACCGGCCGCGGACTCCCCTTGCAAGGTGAGTGTATTGGTCTCTCCGGTCATGTCCCGGGAGCGCACGGCATAACCATCCATCGCTGAGGCATCAAAGGGAGGTTGTGTTCGCGCGGCCACTACCGGTTTTGCGAGCACACGCCCGAGGCTTTCAGCATAGGGCAGGGAGATGATGGTGGTTGGCTTCAGCGCATCGAGAATACGTTCGCGAGCCTGGTCGACCGGGATCATTCAGCGACCTCGTCGCGTTTGAAATCCCCGGACTTGCCGCCGGTCTTCTCGACCAGCTGGACCTGGGAAATCGTCATCGACTTGTCCAGCGCCTTGGCCATGTCATAGAGGGTAAGCGCTGCAACGGATGCTGCCGTCAGCGCCTCCATCTCGACACCTGTCTTGCCGTCGGTGCGAACCTGGGCGCGGACCTCAAAAGCCGTTTCGCCCTCCACAGGCTCAATGCTTACATGGGCCTTCGTCAGCGGGAGGGGATGGCAGAGCGGGATCAGGTCGGATGTGCGCTTGGCGGCCATGATGCCGGCCAGTTCAGCTGTTTGCAGCGCGTCACCCTTGGGGCCCTGACCCTCGCGTATGGCCCGGAAGGCGCAGGGCGCCATGCTGATCCGCGCGCGGGCGATGGCCGTGCGCGTGGTCACTGCCTTGTCGCCGACATCGACCATGCGAATACGGCCATCACTGTCCTGGTGTGTCAGGCCGGAATTGGAAGACATGATCAGCGCTCCGTCAGGCGAGGGATGAGTTCGACCAGATTGCAGGGTCTGTGCGCCTCGTCAAACTCGGCCTTGAGCACATGGTTCCAGGCATCCTTGCAGCCGCCCATCGACCCTGGAATGGCAAAGAGATAGGTGCCGCCCGCAATGCCTGCGGTGGCGCGAGACTGGATGGTCGAGACGCCGACCGACTGGAAACTCACCTGGTGGAAGACGGCGCTGAAACCCTCCATCTCCTTGTCGTAGAGTGGTTTGAAGGCTTCCGGCGTGACATCACGACCGGTAAGGCCGGTGCCGCCCGTGGCGATGATGGCGTGGATGGTCTTGTCCGCAATCCAGGCCCGCAGCTGGGCCTGGATGAGTCCGATCTCGTCATGGACGATGGCGTGGTCAATGACGGCGTGACCTTCCGCCATGATCTGCTCGCGCAGCCAGGGGCCGGTCCTGTCGGTCTTGGTGTCGCGCGTATCCGAGACGGTCATGACGGCGAAGCCGACCTGGTCGGGGATCTGGTTCATGCGGACATTTCCTCTTTCTCGTCGAGCCAGCGGGCAGCGGCCTGGTCGTCCTCGCCACGGGCCTCGACCCAGTGTTCGCCGTTGGCGTCATATTCCTTTTTCCAGAACGGAGCCTGGGTCTTCAGAACATCGATCATGAAACTCACCGCGTCCAACGCTGCGCGTCGATGTGGGGCGGTGGCGCCGACGAAGACGATTTCCTCGCCGATCTCCATGCGGCCAACACGGTGGATGATCGTCGCCTGGCGCAGATCCCATCGTTCTGCAGCGTGTTGGGCAATGCGCAGGAGCGCTTTCTCGGTCACGCCGGGATAGTGTTCCAGTTCAAGCGCGATCAGGCCTTTGCCGCCGCGCACCTGGCCGGAAAAACTGGCAACAGCGCCACAATCGCTCTCGGTGCCGCTCATCGCGTTGAGCAATTGCCCGGCGTCGAACCGCTCGCTTTGGACCTGAACCCGGATGCCCATTTCAACCTCCCGAGAAAGGCGGGCAGAAGGCGACGACATCGCCGGCCTTGAGTGCATGCTTGCGGGATACAATCTCGTCATTGACGATGATGCGGGTGGACGGGTGTTCCAGCACATTTGCCCGGCTGTCGCGTTCGATGAGCCAGGCGATCAATTCCGTCCCTGTTGTGGCCGGTGTGTCGACGGCTTCCTCAGCGGTGCCCATGCGTTCGCGCAGGGCGGCGAAATATCTGACGGTGAGCGACATGATCAGCCTCCTGTATGCGCCATGGTACGCGATATGGTCGCGTCCGGTCGTGCTGTTAAATCAAATGTATGTGCTTCGGACTTGAATGCCATGACCTGATCTGCGGCATCAATGCCGCGAAGTGTCTTGCCGTCACCGGTCGTTCAGCGCTGGTCGGACAAGGCAGCGAAATCTTCGGGTGTGTTCACATTGCGCAACCGGGCTTCGCGTCTTTCATCCAGCGGGAGCCACGACACTCCCATGCCGGCGATCAGTTTGCGAACTGACCAGACATCCTCGCGAACATCGGCATTCGCAGTCGCAGGGAGGAAAAGCGGCAGGGGGTGGTTCGCCCATGCACAGGGCTTGTTCATCGTTGCATTTGCCAGTGGGGCCAGATCCTCGGCCCTGACCAGGGGCATGTCGACCGGTATGGCCAGTAAGCCCCGGGCGTCATCGGGAAGTTGATCAAGCGCATCAAGCAGGGCGTGGGCCGGGCCGGCTTGTTGACGGCTGTCGGCAAAACCGTTGGCGCGATCCGGTCGGCCGCTGACCAGTACCGAATCGCATCCAGCCGCGCGCAGCGTGCTTTCGGCGTGTTCCAGCAGGGGGCGACCCTTCCAGACCAGACCGGCCTTGTCTTCGCCCATGCGGGCGGATTGACCTCCGGCCAGCACGACGCCGACCAGGCGGGACTTAAGGGCGCGGGTCATGCTTCATGTTTCCGTCTCGACCCGGTGCGAGCGCAGGAAGAGCAGTGCCATGGGAGCCAGCCAGGGCACAAAACGCTCGAAGGGGTCCCCCGGAATGCTCGCCAGGAACGCCAGAAAACCGGCCAGCCCCCTGCCGTCCGAGCCGACCTGGCCGAAAGCGTAGAACAGGACGGTTGTGCCAAAGCCCAGGATGATGGCGGTGAAAATGGCAAGACCATCCGGTTCCCGTCCCATGACTCGGATCAGACCGACCGGGCCGAAGGCGGCGCCCAGGGCTGACCAGGCGAACAGGACACGGTCGAAAATGGTTGCATCCAGGGTCAGGGTGAGGATGACGGCCAGCACACCGATCGAGACCATGACGATGCGCCCCACAAGAACTTCCCGCCCTGGCCAGCGCCTGGCCAGGCGCATGTCGTGCGCTGCTGCCGCAGACGCGGAGAGCAGGATGGAATCGACGGTCGACATCACCGCAGACAGGACAGAGGCGATGACGATGCCCGCGAGCGCGGGGGGCAGATAGTCCGTCGCAACGCGATAGAAAAGCGCTTCACCATTGCCGATGGTCTCGAACAGCGCTCGGCCGGACAGGGCGAGCGTGATCATGCCTGCATAGACCAGCACGGCCCAGCTCATGGCGACGATGAAGCCCTGGCGTCGCGCCTTGTCATCCTTCAGCGCCATCAGACGGGACATGAGATGCGGCTGACCGAATGTGCCCAGGCCAACGCTGGCGACCCCGATGATGAAGCCGAACACGACCAGCCCGGCGCGCCCTCCAGCCCAGTCCAGATACTCAGGCGGTGCAGACGCAGCGAGAGTTGACCAGACTTCGGCGGGACCACCGGCAGCTGTCAGCGCCACGATCGGCAGGATCACCGCGATCAGGGCCATGATGAACCCCTGCAGCGTATCGGTGATGGAGACGGCCCAGAAACCGCCCAGCAATCCGTAGAACAACACCACGGCAGCACCGATCAGAACGCTTTCCAGCCGCGGCAGGTCGAATTGCGACTCAAAGGCCACGGCGGCCGCACCGAACTGTGCGGCGATGTAGAAGACAAAACAGAACAGGATCAGCACTGCGGAGAGCACGGCAACTGGCAATTTCCAGCCCGTGCGCACGCGTGTGATCATGAAATCGGTCAGTGTGACATGACCTTCGCGCGCGGTTTCATCGCGCAGGCGGGGTCCGAAATAGAGCCACATCACGACATACCCCGCCCACACGCCAGGAACCATCCACAACGCGGAGAGGCCCACGGCATAGACAAAGCCGGAAAATCCCAGAAGCACCCAGGCCGACGAGGTCGAGGCTGCGTATGACAAGCCGGCGACCCAGGGCCCCAGCCCCTGGCCGGCCAGGAAAAAATCGCCCTCGGTCTTGTTCAGGCGCGAAGCCCAGACCCCGATTCCGATCAGGACAAACTTGTAGACGACCAGCGTGGTCAGAATGACGGCATTTTCGCCCATGGCTCGCTCAATCTTTTCGTCAACATTGGCCGGACGGTCGGTCATCGGCAGAGCGTTGAACATACGGGCTTCTCGCGCGGGCGCCAGCCTTGCGTCGCTCATTGAGGCGAGCGCTGCGGGCTCATCGCGCTGATGAATGGGTATGCCGATTGAATTGACGCGGGTATTCAGTGCCGGGTTGGCCTTTCGCAAACCTGACCGGGACGGACCCGAGCCATGACTGAAGAGATCTATGTGAACCGTAACGGCGTGATCGCCGAGCTGGTGCTGAACCGTCCGGCCAAGCGCAATGCCATTACCAGCGCCATGTGGACCGCCATTCCCGAATTGCTCGCACCGCTGGCCGATGATGTCGGGGTCAAGCTGGTGGTCGTGCGTGGCGAGGGCGGGAGTTTTGCGGCGGGCGCGGATATCGGCGAGTTCGAGGAGGTCTACGCGACCCGCGAGCGCGCCGAACAGTATTCCCGATCGATCGGCCTGGCGCTCGACAGTCTCGCCGCCTTTCCCAAGCCGACGATTGCCCGGATCGAGGGTGCTTGCGTGGGCGGCGGCTGTGGTGTGGCGCTGTCCTGTGATCTGCGTTTCGCGGCGGAAGGCAGTCGTTTTGCCATCACCCCGGCCAAGCTGGGCCTGACCTATACGCTCAATGACACCAAGCGGCTGATCGATGCGGTGGGGGTGTCGAATGCCAAGGATATTCTCTATTCCGGTCGTCTGCTGGACGCCGAGGAAGCTTACCGGATTGGCCTCATCAATCGCCGGGTGGCGGCGAAGGATCTCGATGCAACAATCGCGACCTATGCCGAGGGCCTGGCTGCCACGTCCTCACACTCCGCGCGCATGACCAAGAAAATCGTCTCGCTGATCCGCTCCGGCGTGGATGCCGACACAGATGAGACACGCCAGATCTTCCTGGATGCTTTCCAGGGCGAAGATTTCCAGGAGGGCTATCGCGCCTTCCTCGAGAAGCGCAAGCCAAATTTCCCCGGAGGTGAAGGATGAGCCATCCGGCCCCTCTCGATGGTATTCGTGTGGTTGAACTGGCGCGCATCCTGGCTGGTCCGTGGATTGGTCAGACGCTGGCCGATCTCGGCGCGGAGGTGATCAAGGTCGAAAGCCCTGCGGGCGACGATACGCGTCGCTGGGGGCCGCCCTGGATCGAAGAGGGGGACGGTTCCCGTTCCGCGGCTTATTTCCATGCCTGCAATCGTGGCAAGCGATCTGTGGCGATCGATTTCTCGACGGATGAGGGGCGGGCGGAGCTGCTCGAACTGATCGCGTCCGCCGATGTGCTGATCGAGAATTTCAAGGTCGGAGGACTGGAGAAATACGGGCTCGACTATGCCAGCCTGTCGGCACGGTTTCCCCGCCTGATCTATTGTTCCGTGACAGGGTTTGGTCAGACCGGCCCCTTTGCCCATCGCGCCGGTTATGACGTCATGATTCAGGCCATGAGCGGGATCATGGACCTGACCGGATCTCCCGACGGGCCACCGCAGAAAATGGGTGTGGCCTTTGCCGATATCTTCACCGGTCTTTACGGCGTGATCGGGATTCAGGCGGCGCTCGCCCAGCGTGAAAAGACCGGGCTGGGCCAACATATCGACATGGCCTTGTTCGACAGCATGGTCGGTGTGTTGGGCAACCAGGCGATGAACTATCTGGCGACGGGTGACGCGCCACGCCGGATGGGAAATGCCCATCCCAATATCGTGCCCTACCAGGATTTTCCGGCATCGGACGGTCATCTGATTATCGCCTGCGGGAATGACAGCCAGTTCGAGCGCCTGTGCACCTTGCTGCAGCTGGGAGACGACCTTCTGGGTCGGCATCGCACCAATGCCGAGCGCGTTGCCAACCGCGATGTCCTGGTGTCCAGGATCGCCGAGGCGACGTCGAAGCGAACGCGTGAAGATCTGCTTGCGGGCCTGGAGGCTGCGGGCATTCCGGCGGGGCCGATCAACACGCTTGCCGAAGCGCTGGCGACGGACCAAGCAAAGGCCCGCGGGCTGGTAAACACTGCGGGGGGGGTGCCGGGCCTGCGTTCTCCCATCCGTATGCAGCGCTGGGACACGGGGCAGACTGGCCGTGCGCCGAAAAAGGCTGACTGACCGCCAGCTCATTTGCCGCGTCACCGCCCCGACCGGAATGAACCGGCGGGGCGATTGAGTTTCAGACTGGCTATTGCCTCACGTTCCAGGATGCGTCCTGGGCGAACAGTTCGCTCCCGTCGGACGCATCGATCCACAGCTGGGCATTGCGATGCCGAATAAAATGGCCGGGGAAGTTGGCGGATTCGAAGGAAACCGTGCCATCGCCGGCCAAGCCAGGGCGGATGTAGAATGTTGCGTCGGCCGCGAACAGCTCAGTGCCGTCATTGGCGTTTATCCTGATGCGGTAACCGGCATGCCGCAGATAATAGTTGTCCTCACCGATGAACGCGATGCTGGCGGCGTTTTCCGCGCCATTCAGGGCTGGAACGATCTGTAGTCTGGATTGCTCGTCAGCAAGCGGCGTCGAATTCTGGACCATGTTGGCAAGACCGGAAACACGGCGCATGAACCAGCCAGGAAAGTTGACGGCCTCAAGGACCACCGCCTCGGCTGTGCTGGTGGGAGGTGTTGCCTCTCCTTGAGGGGGCTCCGAGCGATAGAGCTCGCGCCCATCGGGGGCTGTTATGGACATGCACAAAACAGGCGCGTCGAATTCTTCCTGCCCACCACAATTCCAGCCCGATATGCTCAAGGCGGTGGCATTGTAGTAGATGTCGTCTTCCATCTCCTCGAAAGCTTGAGCTTCACTCGCGCCGTCATGGGTATGAAGCGCGCAGATGATGAGGAGGCCCAGTTCCTCGTAACTGGCCGCGAAAACGTACTCACTCTGGGGTGTGTAGGGAAAGATGTGGAAGGGGCCGTACTTGCCGCAGTGGAAGGGGCGCGCATACCAGCCTCGATCTCCGCTTTCATCACGGGAGATGAGATACACCGCGTCTTCGAGCTCGTTGCGAAGCCCGAGAACCTTGGTTGGGCCGGCGTCGTGAGCCCAGAACTCGGAGATCATGTAAGGCCCATAGTGTTCACAATCGGCCTCGCAATTTCTGCCGACGTCCAGCCCACTGACCGGGAAGGTGCGTCCGTTGGGATAGTGAATCCTCACCTGACCTTCGTCGACAGAGACCCCGCATTGCACGGTTCTGGCATTGATGGGTGCGATTGCCGCGACGGCCGTTGCAGTGTCGTTACAGGCATCTTGCACCGTCGATGCAGGCTCGGCCCTGGGTTCTGCCTCCGCAGGGTTCAGCCAGCGTTCGACCGGAAGGTCTTCCAGGCTGGCGAACTCACCTTGAGGTTCAACCCAGTCCTGGGTCTGGGTCATGGTTTCGAAATCCAGCCGGCAGAAAAGGTACTAATCTGCGTGAGAATAGCCGATGCCGGCATAGCGGTCGTCGTCGGAGAAGCCGTAGACATGTTGCAGGCCATGTTCGCCGCAATTGATTGCGGATTGGCGCCAGCCTCCACTCATTGAGTTACGCCCGAACATAACGCCTGAAGTGCCGTCCAATGACGCTGTGACGATGATGTTGTCAGCGCGCCGACCCACCCAGAGCGTTCCGGCGTCGCGGGAGCCCGATGGTCGCCAAGGCTGAACCGCGGAGCCGATCACGGTTTCAGAGCCGTCATTCTGCACCAGATAGGTGGATTCACTGTCCATTCTGACACCACACACCGTGTATGGCGTGCCGGTGACCTCGATTTGCGCTGTGGCAGAGCAGTCGAATTGGGCGTTGCTCGTAACGCTCGGCTGGGCGATCAGCGCCAGACCGGCACCGACTAGAAGATCCAACATGATTTTCCCCCGGAAACATGAAACTTATTCCAGTATTGCAGTGAAGGAAATTCACGCAAGACCCTGACGGCAGTGTGTTTCCATGGGTCGCGCGGAAACAGTGGGATCGACGGAAAGGGCCGGTGAATGTGAGCGTTCGCCTGGCTTTTTCCTCGCCGGCCGCACGCTTTGGAAGCGGACCAGCATTCGCTGTGTGCCGCGTCGCCGTAGGCGCAGGCTGCGATTGACCGCCATCACGACAGGTGTGCAGAGTACGGCAGAGGGGAGAATATCATGAAATCACGTCGCGAAGTGCTCTGGGGGCTGGGGTCGGCCACGCTTGTCACAGTGTCGGGCTGCCAACAGACCCGCTTGCCAGATGTCATCGAAATTCATGACCCTGCGGCCCGGGCACTTTTTGATGTCACGCAGGGCCTGCAACAGCTTGCGGAGGGATTTGTCTGGAGTGAAGGGCCCAGCTGGGACCGTGAGCGCCATTGTCTCTACTTCACCGACGTGCCTTCCAATAAGGCGTTCCGGTGGTCCGCCGCCTCAGGTCTGGAAGTTTTTCTGGATCCGTCCGGAGTTGACCCGGAGCAGGCGCTGGGCATGCGCGAGGCAGGGGCGAATGGTTTATGGTTCGGCGACGACGGGTGGCTGTATCTCTGCAATCACGGCGTCCGTGCCGTGCAGCGCATGAGGCCTGATACGCAAGATCGCGAGACCCTCGTTGAAAGCTTCGGCGGACAGCGTTTCAACAGTCCGAACGATCTGGTGCGTGCCAGTGATGGAAGTCTGTATTTCACGGACCCGCCCTACGGACTTGAGGGGCTGGATGCCTCGCCGTTGAAGGAAATGGACGTCAATGGTGTCTATCGTCTGGCGCCTGATGGGCAATGTGAGCGCCATTTCGACCAATTGAGTTTCCCCAACGGTATTGCTCTTTCACCGGATGAGCGGTGGCTGTACGTCGCGCAATCCGACCCGTCGGCACCTTACATCTTCCGCGCAGAATTGTTGGCGGATGGCACGACCGGCCCGCTGGAACTCTGGTATGACAGCAGCGAGTTTCTGGCGGCCGGCGACCCGGGACTTCCTGATGGCATGTGTGTGAGTACAGACGGCACGATCTTCGCTACCGGGCCGGGCGGTGTTCTTGTTCTTTCTCCTGCAGGTGTCCTTCTGGCACGGATACGCACAGGGCGTGCGACGGCCAATTGTGCCTTTGGCGGCGAGAACGGAGATGTGCTCTTCATGACGGCGCATGATCGTTTGCTGCAACTCCGCACGAATGCGGTCGGAGTGCAGTGGCAGGCGGGTGCCTTGCCTTAGTCGTCAGAACTTCTGACCCCATCTTGCAGCACTCGGAGGCGATCTTTCTTGAAAAATGTCCATCGTTGTCATAATGGCATGGCAGCGGCGAAAGCCACGGTTTCGAGATGGGGAAAGTGATGTCCAATCCGTATAATCGCAAACTTGCTCTGGCGGGCGTTGACCCCGCAGACATTGGTGAAGCCGGCATGGCTGCCCGCATCGAGGCGATGCTGGCCGAGGGGCTGCACGGTCTGGCTTTCAGCCCTTATGTGGATGGCCAGGACAATCTGTGTGATGTGTCGCCGGAACAGATCCGGGCGCGGATGTCGATGCTGGCGCCCCATACCAACTGGGTGCGCACCTTCTCCTGCACGCGCGGCAATGAGGCGGCTCCCGTCGTCGCCAGCGAGCTGGGTCTCAAATCCATGGTCGGTGTGTGGATTGATGATGATGTCGAGCACAATGAACTGGAACTGGCCAAGGGTATCGAGCTGGCACGCCAGGGACATGCGGGCATTCTGGCGATCGGCAACGAGGTTTTGCTTCGTGAAGAGCTGACTGAAGATCAGCTGATTGCCTATATCGAGCGCGCCAAGGCCGAGGTCGATGTTCCTGTTGGATATGTTGACGCCTATTTCCTGTTCGAAAATCACCCGCGCGTCGCCGCGGCTTGCGATGTGGTGCTGGTCAATTGCTATCCGTTCTGGGAGGGCTATCCGATCGAGCACGCCCACATCTACATGCGCGAGATGTATCGACGGGCCCAGCGGGTTGCCGAGGGCAAGAAGGTCATTATCGCCGAGACCGGTTGGCCGAATATCGGTACGCGTGAACGCGGTGCCGTCCCGTCCCGCATCAATGCGATGAAATATTTCATCGATGCGGTGGAATGGACACGAGAGGAGAACATCGACCTGTTCTATTTCGCGGGATTTGATGAAGCCTGGAAGGTTGCCAAAGAGGGCGATGTCGGCGCCTACTGGGGGCTGTGGGACAAGGACGGCAAGCCGAAATACTGCAGTATGTGATGTTTGGGATTCTCTCTTCCGACCGGCGCCGGTTTGCGCCGCCGCATGCAAATGCGATCTGCTATTCCGGCTATCGGGAGGGGCAAAGTCCACCGTCCGGCGTTTTCCCGAGCTATGACCAGATCCGCGAGGATCTGCTGATCCTCGTGCAGCACTGGCGCTATCTGCGGGTTTATGACTGCACGCAGCACGCCGAGACGGTGCTCAAGGTCATCCGCGACGAAGGTCTGCCGCTCCAGGTCATGCTCGGCATGGGACTGGGGGCGGAAGTCAGCAACCCCGGCTGCCCGTGGGGCGGGGTCTATGATGACGCGGTGCTGGCGGCCAATCGGCGTGCCAATAACGAGGAACTCGCCCGCATGGCTGCGCTCTCACGCCGCTACCGCAGGGAAGTTATGGCTGTTTCGATCGGCAATGAGGCCAGTGTGGACTGGAATGACCATATGGTCCCCGTCGAGCGGCTGATCGAATTTGCCAAACAGCTGGGCCGCAAAGCCCGGCACCCGGTGACATTCTGCGAGAACTACGTGCCCTGGACGGACAAGCTGCGTCCTCTCGCAGCGCATCTGGACCTGCTCGGCGTGCACACTTATCCGGTCTGGGAATACAAGGATATCGAAGAGGCACTCGCCTACACCCAGGAGAATTACTATGCGGTGAAGGGGCGTTACCCGGACAAGCCGGTGGTGATTACCGAGGCCGGATGGACCACGCGCTCGAACGGTCGCGGAATCGACCCGGGCAATGCCAACGAGGATTTGCAGCGAATCTATTACGAGCAGCTGATGAACTGGACCAATTCCGAGGGCATCCTGACCTTTGTTTTCGAGGCATTTGATGAACCCTGGAAAGGGTCTTCTGATCCGGATGAGCCCGAGAAGCACTGGGGTTTATTCCGGCTGGACAGGCGCCCCAAGCCGGTGATGGCCCAGTTGTTCCGCGACCGGCTGTAGGTGCGTCCGGCGGTCAGCTTGCCAAACGGCAACGGTTCTGGTCTGCAGGACTGTGATCGGATCGGGAGAACGGGCCGCATCGGCTCGTGGAGGGTTTCATGTCGAATATCTTCGATGTTGCGAAAAGGGCCGGCGTTTCGGTCAAGACCGTGTCCCGGGTCATGAATGATGCGGAGAAAGTCCGCAAAACGACGCGTGAGCGCGTCGAGCAGGCCATGCAGGAGCTGGACTACAATCCAAGCCATGCGGCGCGGGAATTGCGGTCGGCCCGGTCACGTTCCATCGGCATGTTGTTTGGTGATCCGAGCAGTGGATTCCAGAGCCGGTTTCATCATTCCGCGCTGAAAGCCTGTGACGAGGCTGGCTATTTTCTGGCCGGGGGGTTGTTCGACGAGGAGGCTGCGGACTGGGACCGGCAGCTCAGCGCATTTCTCTCGCGCACGCGCGTCCGCAACATGATTCTGGTCCCGCCCCTCAGCGGCGCTTCGGCCCTGCACGAACGCCTGGTTGAGCGCGGCGTTTCATTTGTCCTCGTGTCTCCGGCCAGGTCATCCAAAACGATCCCGGCGGTGCGCATGGATGACTACGCGGCCGCTCATGAGGTGACGCGGCATTTGCTGGACCTGGGCCACCGTCGCATCGGCCATATTGCAGGGGCTCCGGATCACGTGTCCTCGACACTTCGCGAGGAGGGCTTCGTCGCTGCCCTGCGGGAACACGGGCAGGCAGAGATCCGTTCCGACTGGATTCGATGTGGCATGTTCACCTTCGAACATGCACTGAAGGCGGCAGAAGACCTGCTCGATACCGCTGATCGGCCAACCGCCATATTCGCATCCAATGATGAGATGGCTGCAGCCGTCTACTTCACCGCCAGCCGCCTCGGCTTGCAAGTGCCCCAGGACTTGTCGGTGGTCGGGTTTGATGATGTCGCCATTGCCCGCACGATCTGGCCAACTCTGACGACCATTGCCCAGCCCTATGAAGCGATGAGCAAGGCCGCGGTCAACTACCTGGCCGCTCGCGATGCAGACAGTGATGCCGAGCCGGCCGCGAAGGTCATAACGCTCGACTACGAGTTCATCCTGCGCAAATCGACGGCGGCGCCGCGCTGAATTCCGGCACCTCTCGCCCTCTTCCTTTTTGCAGATGCAAAATGACAAGGTTGGACATTTTTGTTGACAGGCCTTGTCTGCGCAGGGATTACTGGGGGAAATTCGCACCGAAAACGGGCGGCGGAAATTTATGGGGAGGTGTGGCTGTGCGACGTATCGTGCTGGCCCTTGCGGCAAGTATTGTAATACCTTCAATGAGTTGGGCTCAGTGTGGTGGCATTGATCACCAGCGCGCGGGCGCGGGTGATTGGCGACTCGTCTGGTCGGATGAGTTTGACGGGGCGAACCTCGATCCTGATCGCTGGACCCGGGAAGTCGACTGTTGGGGTGGCGGCAATGAAGAGCGTCAGTGTTACACGGCCTCGGAACGCAATGCCCGCCTCGAGAACGGTTGCCTGGTCATTGAGGCGCATCTCGAAGAGACAACCGGGCCCGCCTGGCCTGCCCGCCTGATGGATGATCTGACCGCGGAACAGCGTGACGAGATCAAGACCCAACCCTTCAGTTCTGCCCGTTTGAATACGGCCGGAATGGGGGACTGGCGATATGGCCGTGTCGAGGTTCGCGCCCAACTGCCTGAAGGACAGGGGACCTGGCCGGCCATCTGGATGCTGCCCACGGATGAAGTTTACGGTGGCTGGGCGCTCTCGGGCGAAATCGATATTCTCGAAGCGGTCAATCTTGGTGCGCCGTGCGAGGATTGCGACGGGCCGGTTGAGAACCGCATGTTCGGCACGTTGCATTTCGGCGGAGCCTGGCCCCACAACCGTTATCAGAACCGCCGCACAACCCTGCCGACCGGCTCGGATGGTGAGCAAACATTTCACGTGTTCGCGATCGAGTGGACGGAAGGTCGTGTCGAGTGGTTTCTCAACGGGGAGAGTTACGGCAGCCTGACTCCAGACGAGTGGAGCACGGATTCTCCGCTCGCAGATGGCAATCCGAACGCGCCGTTCGACCAGCGTTTCCACTTGATCCTCAATCTCGCAATCGGCGGGCATCTGGCGGAAAGCCATACCGCCGGTGGTGTGGATTATGACGGGTATCCGCGGCAGTTCCTGGTGGACTGGGTACGTGTCTACGACTGCCCCGAAGACCTCGAAACCGCGCAGGCCTGCGCCCACTAAAGCGTCCCCGGCGGGCGGGAAGATAGGACGAAATCATGACTGAATCTGTTGCAAAAACGCGTCCGGAAGATCGTATTTCCTTCCTGCAGAGACTGGCCTACGGCTCCGGTGCCTTTGCCAATAATCTGCTTGCAGGCTCGATCGGTGCGATGATGGTCGTCCTGAACATC
This sequence comes from Maricaulis sp. MIT060901, assembly GCF_047123815.1. Lineage (NCBI taxonomy): Bacteria > Pseudomonadati > Pseudomonadota > Alphaproteobacteria > Maricaulales > Maricaulaceae > Maricaulis > Maricaulis sp. MIT060901. Next base: position 1,300,347 of record NZ_CP138920.1, on the reverse strand, counting down.
GGTCTGGGCATGGACCCGGTCCTGGTGGGGCTCCTTGGCGGCCTCCCACGTTTCTTTGACGCCTTGACCGACCCGATTGTTGGTTATGTGTCCGACCGCACCCGCTCTCGTTGGGGGCGCCGCCGGCCGTACATCTTCTTTGGTGCCATCGCCACCGCGATCGCCTTCGGCATGCTCTGGCAATTGCCCGAGGGACAGACGGAAATGTTCTATTTCTGGTACTTCCTCATAGGCTCATTCATCTTCTTCCTCGCCTATACGTTCTTTGCCACGCCCTGGGTGGCACTGGGCTACGAGCTGACGCCGGACTATGACCAGCGCAACCTGCTGATGGGCACTCAGAATTTCATTGCCCAGTTGGCGTATTTCATCCCGCCATGGCTGGTGTTCTGGGCTCAGAACGAGAACCTGTTCGACAATATGGTTCAGGGCACTTCGGTGATCGCCTGGGGTATCTCGGCGCTGGTTGTGCTTTTTGGCACCGTGCCTGCGGTCTTCCTGCGCGAACGCATGGCCGACGTGGCCGCGCGCGAGCTTGAGGAATCAAGTGAGGACCGTCGCGGCATCATCGGCAATATCTGGGACTTCATGAAAGGGTTCGGCTCCGCGCTTTCCTTTACCCCATTCCTGAAGCTGTGCGCAGCGACCTTCCTGGTTTTCAACGGCTTCATCATGATCGCCGCCTTCCAGTTCTATGTTGTCGCTTACTACGTGTTCTCGGGCGATATCGAGGCCGGTGCAGCACATAATGGTGCTGTCGATTCCGTCAGGATCGCCTTCTCCTTCGTGGCTGTCGCCGTGGTTGCCTGGATGGCGACGAAGGTCGGCAAGCGCAAGATGTTCGGGATCGCGATCGGTATCGCGGCTCTGGGGTATGGACTGAAATGGTTCCTCTATGACCCGACCGCGCCGTGGTTGCTGTATTTCGCGGCGCCGCTAATGGCCTTTGGCCTGGGTGGTCTGTTCACCCTGATGCCGTCCATGGTCGCTGATGTGGTGGATATGGACGAGTTGCGGACGCACCAGCGTCGTGAGGGCATGTTCGGATCGATTTTCTGGTGGGTGGTCAAGCTCGGCCAGAGTGTCGCCATTGCGCTGGGTGGATATCTGCTTGCCAGCACTGGATTCGACGAGGCGCTGGGCGGAAACCAGGCCGAGTCGACGCTGTTCTGGTTGCGGGTCTGGGATGTGGTCATCCCGGTGGGCTTCTATCTGATCGCGATCTGGTTGGTCACCACGCTGGATATCAGCCGCGAGTCGGCAGCCAAGGTGCGCGCCGAGCTTGAGGCCCGTCGAGGCAAGACCGGTGAAGGCGAAACCGCCGCGGAAACCAATAACTGACAACAGGTACGGGGTGGCGTTCTGCGCCCCTGAGTGAAGTACGGGATAGCCGTCATGAGTAGTGCACGGGATATGAATTCATTGGGTAAGGCACGGGATGTGGAGACGCGGATCGGTTCGCTTCTCGAGGTCATGTCGATCGAGGAAAAGGTGGGTCAGCTGAACCAGGTTCAGTGCACGGGCCCCAACGTGGTCGAGGACCTGGCGCACGGCATTCGGTCGGGTCGCATTGGTTCGGTGATCAACGTCGTTGACCCCGATGCCATCAACGCCATGCAGCATATCGCCATACACGAGAGCCGACATGGCATTCCCCTGCTTATCGGGCGTGACGTGATCCATGGCTTCAAGACCGTGGCGCCCCTGCCGCTGGGACAGGCCGCCAGCTGGAATCCGGGTCTCGTGCGCGAATGCGCGCGTGTATCCGCTCAGGAAGCGACCGCATATGGCATCAACTGGACGTTCGCACCGATGATCGACATTGCCCGCGATCCACGCTGGGGCCGGGTAGCGGAGAGCCTGGGCGAGGATCCGTTCCTCGCCAGTGCTCTGGGCGCGGCCATGGTTGTGGGTTTCCAGGAAAGTGCCAACGGCGAGGCAGATACCCTGATCGCGTGTGCCAAGCATTTTGCCGGTTATGGCGCATCGGAAGCCGGTCGTGATTACAACACCACCAATCTTCCCCTGAACGAGATGCGCAATGTCTACCTGCCGCCGTTCAAGGCCGCACGTGAGGCCGGTGTCGCTACCTTCATGACGTCGTTCAGCGATATTGACGGCATTCCGGCGACCGCCAGCGATTTCCTGCTGGATGAGGTCCTGCGCCAGGAATGGGGCTTTGATGGTGCCGTGGTCAGTGACTGGGATGCCATCCACCAGCTGTGTGTTCACGGCCTGTGTGAAAACGATGTCGAAGCGACCTATCTCGCAGCCCGTGCCGGTGTTGATATCGACATGATCAGCGGTGTCTACGAGCGACATATTCCGGAGCTGGTGGCGACCGAACGATTGCCGATGGAGCGTCTCGACACCCTGGTTGGCAATGTGCTGCGCGTGAAAATCCAGGCGGGGCTGATGGACCGTGATGTCACGGTGCTTCCCGAGGAGCCGGCGCGCATGTCAGGTCTTGCGCTTGTGCGCGAGGCCGCCGCCCAGAGCCTGGTTCTTTTGCGTAATGAAAACGCCGTCCTTCCGCTGGACGCCACGCGCCTTGACCGCCTCGCAGTGATCGGTCCGCTTGCGGATGAGCCGGCTGAGCAGCTGGGGACCTGGGTCTTTGACGGTGATCCGGCCCGCAGCGTCACGCCGTTGGCCGCTCTGCATGCCATGCTCGAGGGCGAGGTCGAGATTGATCATGTGCGCGCGCTGGAAACGACGCGCAGCCGTGATCGATCACAGTTTGACGCGGCCTTCGCAGCCGCACAGTCCGCCGATATGGCGATTTTCTTTATCGGTGAAGAAGCGATCTTGTCCGGTGAGGCCCACAGTCGCGCAGACATTACGCTCCCGGGCGTCCAGGCAGACCTGGTGCGGCACGTGCGAGGCGCGGGCAAGCCGGTGATTGGTGTCATCCTGGCGGGACGTCCGCTGGCGATGGGTGATATTGCCGACCAATTCGACGCACTGATCTATGCCTGGCATCCAGGCAGCATGGGCGGTCCGGCGATCGCGGATACCCTGTTCGGGCGCTGCGTGCCAAGCGGCAAGCTGCCGGTCAGCTTCCCGACCATGTCGGGCCAGGTTCCGATCTATTATGCCCACAAGCAGACCGGGCGTCCGGCGACACCGGAAACGGTCATTCACATTGATGATATTCCCAGTGGGGCCGAGCAGACATCACTGGGCATGACGACTTTTCATCTCGATGCCGGATATTTGCCGTTGTATCCGTTCGGCTTCGGCCTGAGTTACACGACATTTGACTATGCCGACCTGTCGATTGATCGCCATCACGTGCCTCTCGGCGGGCGTGTTGTGGTCGAGGCTTCGATCACCAATACCGGTGATCGGGCCGGGACCGAGATCGTGCAGCTCTATGTCCGGGACCGTTTCGGCAGCCTGACGCGCCCTGTGCGCGAGCTCAAGGGATTTGAGCGTATTCACCTCGAGCCGGGTCAAAGCCATCGTGTCCGCTTCGAATTGCACACGGATGAGCTGGCGTTCTATGGCCGTGACGGTGCTTTCGCGGCGGAACCCGGTGACTTCGACGTCTGGGTCGCGCCCTCCAGTGTCGGCGGTTTGCACACGCATTTCGCTATCACGGCATAGGTTGCAGGGGCGGTCGGGCAAGGCCCGGCCGGCCTATCCGTCTCGCGGTTCTGTTGGGCCGGGCATCGGGATAATCCAGCTGAGGCCGTCATCACTCAAGCGGCCGCCAAGACGTGTCAGGACAACGCGTTCAGTAATGGCCTGTCCCTTCTCTGCCATCGCCGTGAATGTGTCTCGCCCCGAATTCGGGAAGCTCCGCCGTGTCCGATGAATGTCGAACTCTTCCGACAGCGGCATACCAAATGCGGCCTCAACGCCGTCTCTGCCCAGCATGAAGCCGAGCAGTCCGCCCCACGTCGCTGCCGGATTGTCGGAGTCCCATCCGGCAAGTGTGGCGATACGAATGGTCTCGCGGATATCGCCCTCGCCGTAAAAGAGGCTGATCAGGCTGGCGCCGAAATTGATGCCGGAGGCAAAACATCCATTGCAGTACAAGCCGCGTTCCGAGATGTCGTATCCATCCTCGCCACGAACCTGATAGCGCTCATACAGTGCGTCACGGGTGTCTTCCCAGGGCTGGCCGGAGGCATGGGCCGCGGCTACGAAATCGAACATCGCGGCGGGATAGTCATCGTCCCGGAGGGTTTCACGGGCTTGGAACGCCATAGCGCGGACCTGCTCGGCCATGGCTGTGCCTGGCTCTGATCGAGCCGCCAGAGCATGCAGGGTGATGTAGAACAGCGCGGCATCCTCGGCGGCCCCGCGCGCCGTGGTCTGCACGGGCAGGTGCCCAAGTTCCCGGGCGATGTCCGGCCGGCCCGGTGCATACAGCCCGAAGATCTCGGTCGTCAGCTGGGCGTCGATCATGTCGGTATAGGGATTGTACTGCGCGTTTCCGGTCGCCGGCGGGATGACCCCCTCCAGCATCAATTCATGGGCGCGCTGATTGGAGACCCAGAGATAGTTCTGCCAGACCTCACCGTCGCGGCCATAGGGCGTTTCCTCGCGCTCGTCATAGATATGCGTCAGCCAGGCGTCCCGGATCATCTCTCCGGTCAGCGCGGTCGCATCGGAGTGGTAGAGGGCCTCCTGGTAGAGATACTCGATATCGGTGTCGTCGTCGGCGCCCCAGGTCTCGCCGGGGCGACGCAGGACAAAGTCGATGACCGGTGAGATGTCACTCGGCTGGCCTTCGCCCCAGATCGCCGGCTGGTCCGGCTGTCCCCAGTCCGCGCGGGTATAAAAAACGCCGTGCGGGCCGTCGCCGCCGATTTTGTCCATCTCGGTGACCAGGCCGGTCCAGTTGCCGATCGACTGTCCCAGCCAGAAACCGTGCAGCCGGGACACATAGTCCGCGCGAGACAGGACCAGTATCGTCTCGTCCTGGTGTGATGCTGGTGTCGGGGTGCACGCTGAAAGGCCCACGGCCGCGATGCCGGTGACCAGCATCGCGGCGCGTTTCGGGAGCGCCAGCATCCTAGCGATCATCGCCACAGGTCTGCGCGGCGTCCGTGTCGGAGGCGAGCACGATATCGCCGAGACCGATCTCGCCCTCATCGCTGTCTGGGCTCAGTTCGAAGACCGAGGACACCCGGCTGAGATCCATCCCCGCCTCGCTGAAACAGCTCAGGCTGACACGGTACTCCCGCCAGGGGCCTTGGGTGATCTGGATGGGCACTGAATGGGTGCATGCATCGCCGCTATCGCAGGTCATGCCGACATTCACCCATACATCCGTGCTGCCAAACCCGCGCGCACGGAAAGAGAGTTCCATCTCGCCATTGGCCTCGCGGGAGAGGTCAAAGGCCTCTTCGGTCGTGAGGCGAACGCCGACGTCGGGCTGACGCCAGGTCATCTGCAGCGAGTCTTCCTGGGAGATGCGATCCGTGCGTCCCAGCGTCATCGCGTCAGAGGTCAGGCGGCCGTCGGCCTGCGCCGTCCACTCGCCCGCCAGACCCGTTTCCACGCGCCAGGGGCTGATCGCCTGTCCACGCAGGAAGAAGGATCCGCTGGGGGTGAGATCTTCTTCTGAAAGCCCTGACACCTCGGAGAGGGTGCCCACGCTGGAGGTGTCGGAGAAACTCAGTCCGTAACCATAGGCGAATTGGGGCGCATAACTCGCGTCGCCACGATTGAGTTCAGCGGCGACTGCGCTCGCAGGCCAGGAGAAGGAGAGGCGTCCGGTGAAGTCGAAACCCGGATCCGTGCGGAACAGCATGTCAGCGATCCCGCCGCCCTCGGTGCCGGGTAGCCAGGCGGCAACGAAGGCATCGGAGGCATTGATCTCAGGATTGGTCCACAGCGGGCGACCCGAAAGGAAGACGCTGACCACCGGTGTGCCGGCTTCGGAAAAGGCGTTCAGGCGGGTGGTGTCGAACCCGTTCGGTACGAAATCGAGATGATCGCGATCACCCTGGAACTCCGCATAGGGTTCCTCGCCATAAACCGCGATGACCACATCGGCCTCGACATCACCGCTGCCCTCGACGTCAAACACGACCGATCCGCCGGCCGCCTCAACCACCTCACGGATGCCGTCCAGGATGGTCTGGCCAGCCGGGAATTCCGAATTGGGGTATCCACCGCCCTGCCAGGACAGGGTCCAGCCACCGGCCGTCTTGGTGATGCTGTCTGCGCCATCGCCGACTACCAGCACTGTGAGACCCGGATCCAGAGGCAACAGATTGTCCTCGTTCTTCAGAAGAACGAGGGATTCGCGGACTGCCTGGCGTGCGACAGCGCGGTGCTCCTCGGCGGCAAGAACGCTGGTGTCATTCGCCAGCGGGCGCTGGCTGGGCGCGACCTGTTCGAATACGCCGGACTGAATCTTGACGCGCAGGATGCGGCGCACGGCATCATCCAGGCGCTCCATCGAGATGCGGCCCGCCTGCACATGCTCCAGCGTGCTGTAATACAGCTCCTGCCAGCTATCCGGCGCCATGAACATGTCCACGCCGGCATTGAAACTCTCTGGGCAGTCGGTGGCCGTACAGCCATCGATCAGGCCGTGGCCATTCCAGTCACCGATCACGAAGCCATTGAAGCCCATACGATCCTTGAGAACATCCTCGAGCAGGCTGTGATTGCCGTGCATGCGGATGCCGTTCCAGCCGGAGAACGAAGCCATGACGGTCTGAACGCCAGCCGGAATCGCGGAGTAGTAGCCCTGGGCATGAATATCGCGCAGTTCCGCCTCGCTGATCACCGCATCGCCCTGGTCGCGTCCGTCAACTGTGCCGCCATCGGCCAGGAAGTGCTTGGCACTGGAGATGACCCGGCCCGTGGCCATGAACTCATCTGTTCCCGGACGTCCCTGCAGGCCCCAGACAATGCGTTCACCGTAGGCGCGGACGATTTCCGGGTCCTCGGAGAAGCCCTCATAGGTCCGTCCCCACCGGTCATCGCGTGGCACTGCGAGCGTGGGGGCGAAGGTCCAGTCATGCCCGGACACTGACAGTTCGCGCGCGGTCACGCGATAGATTTCCTCGATCAGCTCCGGGTTGTTGGCGGCGCCCAGGCCGATATTGTGCGGAAACACGACGGCGCCGCGCAAATTGGCGTGTCCATGCACCGCATCAATGCCCCAGATGATCGGAATGGCGATCTCGACACCCTCCGTGTCGATCGAGGCATTGAAATAGTCATCTGCTGCTGCCAGCCAGGTTTCGGCATCGGCATAGGGTTCCGGTCCAGGCGCCGAATTGCCGCCGCTGAGCACCGAGCCCAGGCGATACTGGCGCACTTCCTCCGCCGTGACTGACCCGCTGTCAGCCTGGATGACCTGCCCGACTTTTTGTTCCAGCGTCATCAAGGCGAGAACAGAATCGATGCGTGCCTCGACCTGCGGGTCCAGTGGCAGCGGTTCGATGGCGGGCCAGCTGTCCGGATTGGCGGTCGCGGAAGCCGGCAGGTCGACAAAGACAGGCTCGACAGCAGCTTGCGCTGTTGGTTCAGCGTTCGTAGTTGAAGATTCTTCCTCCGGCTCGGTCGCCGCAAGCTGGCAGGCAGCCAGACTGAGCGAGATAGATAATGCGAGACCGGACACGGTTGCCTTGCGCGATTGATTGAGTGACATTTCTTCCCCTTTTTCGGCAGCGCAGAAGCGGCCCGAAGGCGCTCTGGCTTCTTTCTCTACTGTTGTTGAGTGGCCTCCAGGAAGGCCGAGATGGCAAACAAGGGCGCGTTCCAGTTGATCGCGACCTCATTGAGGGCATAGGCGTCGACATGGTCGGCCCAGCAGGTTTGTGGTGCACAATTCCCGCGCATTTCACGGGCGATCGGATCTGTCATCACCCGGTGATTGGGGCCTCCTGAAAGAGCGCCCGGCGGCGCGATCGGGAATTCAGGGTCGGCGCCATTGGCCCAGAAGCGATGATGGGGGTGTTGCATGGCGCGTTCGCCGTGCCCCGCGATATAGCTCTGATCAAGCGGGTTGCGGCCGAGCAAATAGTCCATCGCATGCACCACGCCGTCGCGGTATCCCTGCGTCGGATCGATATCATGGGCTGCGGCCAGGATAAGGGCGCGGTTGAGCAGGTTGGCGTTTGAGCCCCATGTGATCTCATCCGGAGTGAGCGGATAGAGATACCCCGTGCCCTGCATGTCGCCGAGATACCGCATCGCGGTGTCGATGATGGTCTGGTTCGCGGCTGCCCGCAGGGCTGTGTCACCCGCAGTCAGCTGAGCTGAGAGTTCAGCCAGTAATTCCGTATTGGCCCAGAAAACCGGTCGCCATTGATCCATCTGGCTCCGGAAGGTGTTCGCGGCGTCCAGGTAGGCCATCTCGCGCGTCGCCAGATATAATTCCGTGGCCGCCCAGTAGAACTCGTCGCGCAGATCCAGGTCGCCATAGGCGCCTCCGCCATCGAAGGTGTCGCGGGCGAGAAGGTCCGGGTGTCGCGTGGCGGCATTGAAGGCGCGTCTCGCCGCTGTCAGGCATTGTCCCGCGAAATCCGGATCCAGCTCTCGCCAGACCCGGCTGCACTGCGCGGCGGTCGCCGCAAGATTGAGTGTGGCGGCCGTCGACGGCGGAATCAGGAAGCGCGGCTGGTCGGCATCGGCAGGGAGTAGCGGCAATGGCAGCCACTGGCGTTCGTGAAGTTTGTGGTGGACCAGACCGCCGCCATCGATCCCGATCGGATGCGATACCTCGGCCCCATTTGCTCGGGCATCCACCCAGACGTGTTCGCCATCAGGTATCTGGAGCCGCAGCATGAATTCCATCTGCCAGCGTGCCTCCAGCAAAATTTCGCTGACACCTGGCTGGCTCTCCGGGAGAGGCAGGCGGTCGCCGTCCCACCCCAGCCCGGCGAGTTCGCCGTATTGCTGGAAACGTTCGAAGACATATTGCAGTGTCCACACCGCGATGCCTCCATTGACAACATACTGACCATAGTCACCGGCATCAGCCCAGCCACCCTGCGTGTCCAGCTCATACCCGCAGCCTCGCCAGACTGTGCCGGTCTTGTCTTCGCCGCTGAAACAGGTCGCGCTGGCCTGCATGAAGCCGCCTGCGCGGGCCCATTGTGCTCCGCCGGTGAACTCCGGCGTCAGATCGATGCCGAGGCGATTGAGATGGAAATAGCGCAGACTGTCCTCGGCCAGTCTCCCCCATGGCATTGCGCCAATGGAAAAGGGACGAGAGCGGGCGCCGCAGGAGATCAGCTGGAACACCGCGCCGGTCTCGCCGGTAATATCCAGTTCAATCCGGTGCACGCTTTCGCCGGCGCTGGCATCATGGCCGAAGGGCTGCGACTGACCTTCAGCCCGGATATTGCCGTTTTCGTCGACAAGCTGCCAGGGTAAGGGCCGTGTTGTTGCGGAATGCAGGATCGCGGTCTTCGGGCCCTGTTGTTCGAAGCCGAGCTGGTTCAGGACGATGGCCACAGGCGCGCCGGTGGGCTCACAATCCGAGAGAGGCTGAAGCCCCAGGCTAAGTCCCACTACAGCGGCGAACATGGTGTTTCCGTGACTCGAGTTTGTGCATTCGATGCCGTTTGATAGCGCTAACAATACGGCTGGCGCGTTCAGCTTGGCAAGTTGATTCCGTCGGCTGCCGGCGCGGAGGTTCCCGCTTTGATTAAAGCTCGTGTTATCGCAATGACATTGCCGGTGAGGCGGCGTTCGCAGCGGATGTGTTTGTCGCGCGGATCGACAAATTGGCGGGATGGCACGCATTGCGCGGAAGAATTGGTTGCGTTAACAATTGTGCTGGGAAGCGGCAATGCGACCGGTTTTTGCGTTCAAATGAACGCCCGGCGAAACAATTCAGACCGTCGCGCCCGGGGGAGATTAAATGACACTTTCAATGATCGATCTCGTGATTGTCTTTGGCTATGCCTTCGGACTGATCGCGATCGCGACACTGGTAAGCCGCGAGAAAGCTGGCCACACCAAGGACTCAACGGATTACTTTCTTGCGGGCAAGACACTTCCGTGGTGGGCGGTTGGAGCCTCTCTGATTGCTGCAAACATCTCGGCAGAACAGATCATCGGCCAGTCCGGACAGGGGTATGTCGTCGGTTTGGCCATTGCCGCCTATGAGTGGCAGGCCGCTATTGTGCTGTTGGTTGTCGCCAAGTATTTCCTGCCGATCTTCCTCGACCGCAACATCTATACGATGCCGCAATTTCTCGATCAGCGGTTTGGCGGTGGCGTCAAGTCGACCATGGCGGTGTTCTGGATTGCGCTCTACACAGCCGTCAATCTGACCAGTGTTCTATGGCTGGGCGGCCTCGCGATCAATGCGGTGACCGGACTGGCGGTCTTGCCGGGCATGGTGCTTCTGGCCCTGTTTGCAGTGGTCTACTCGCTTTATGGCGGGCTCAAGGCCGTAGCCTTCACCGATATTATCCAGGTCGTTGTGCTGATTGTTGGTGGAGTTCTCATCACCTGGATTGCGCTGGGGCTTGTTGGTGATGGCGCTGGTGCGCTTGCCGGCTTCAATACACTGCTCAGTGGTATTCCTGGTCACTTCAACATGATCCTGAGTCCGGAGCATCCCAACTATGGCGATCTGCCCGGCATCTGGACGCTGCTCGGTGGCCTGTGGGTACTGCACTTCTCCTATTGGGGTTTCAATCAGTACATCATCCAGCGGGCGCTGGGTTCGAAAAGCCTCGCGGAAGCTCGCAAGGGTCTGGCCTTTGCGGCCAGCCTCAAGCTTCTCATCCCGGTGATCGTGGTCGTGCCCGGCATCGCTGCCCTGCACCTGGCGCAGAATGGAATGCTTGACCAGGCTGCGCTTGATGCGCGCCCGGACAGCACCTATGGCGTCCTCATGACGCTAGTCCCGACAGGGCTTCGTGGGCTTGTCTTTGCAGCTCTGATTGCTGCCATTGTCTCTTCGCTGGCATCCATGATGAACTCCATCTCGACGATCTTCACCATGGATCTCTACCGCTCATTCCGTCCGAAGAAGTCGGAACAGCACTATGTGACGGTTGGCCGAGTTACGGCTTTCTCCGCAATGCTGATCGCGCTGGTTCTGGCGCAGCCATTCCTCGGTGGTATGGAGAGCGCTTTCCAGACCATCCAGGAATACACCGGATTTGTGGCGCCTGGCGTGGTGGCGGTCTTCATCCTGGGCTTCTTCTGGAAGCGGACCAACACGACGGGAGCGTTCGCACTGCTCATCAGCTCGGTGGTGCTGTCCTTCATGTTCTGGCTGATGGCCAACCCGGCCGCGCTTGGTGGCGCCGGACAGGGACTTCTGGGTCTTGTTGGACTTGAGGCGCTGGACCTGCCGTTCGTGGTGCGGATCTGGATCGTGTTCCTAGCGTGTCTGATGATTGGCATGCTCGTCTCCATCGTCACGGGTAAACCGGTAGATGCACGGGCGGTGGACGTGTCTGGTATCAAGTTCGCGACCGATCCGGTCTTCAACATGGCCAGCCTGGCGATCATCGCGACGCTGATCGGTATCTACGTCTGGTTCTGGTAGCGCCGGAACAATGCGGGCCTGTCCCCGGCACGACCGGGGGCAGGCTGGCTCCGCATAAGTCCTTGAGCGTGTGTCCAGGGAGAACTAGAAGGGGAGTTCTTCTCAAAAAAAGCAGGGTTTTTGATTGAGTTGATCGTGCTCAGGCGCTGACCAATCGCCTGTTACAGAAGTGGTTATGACGGCGGGAGTCGAATGAACAAGAAGCAGACTACAACCATCAAGGATGTCGCTGAGTTCGCAGCCGTTTCTCCCATGACGGTGTCACGCGTTCTGAACAATCATGACTTCGTGAAAGAAAGCACGCGTCGCCGCGTGCAGGACGCCATGCGAGCCCTGAATTACCGTCCCAATCTGATGGCGCGTAACCTCGCCGGCCGATCCGGCTTGTTCATCGGACTGATTTATCGAAATCCAAGTTATGGCTATCTCAGCGAGTTTCTGCTCGGGGCGCTGAGTACGTGCCGACGCCTTGGGCATAATCTGATTGTCGAAGAACCCTTCCTCGATCGCAATATGGTCGACCTGGAGCTGATCGAGCGACGTTTCCTGGATACCAGCATTCAGGCTCTGATCGTCGTTCCGCCACTATCTGACGATCCCCAATTGATCGACGTGCTTGAGCGGACAGGCATCTCCTATGTCTGCGTCAGCCCACGGCTGAACAGCTATGCGGGCGCCAGCGTTGGCATGAATGACACCGACGCTGCGCGTGAAATGACCGATTATTTGCTGGGGCTGGGGCATGAACGCGTGGCGCTGATCAAGGGCCCGCCGGACCACCGCGCCAGTGAGTTGCGTCTGATTGGGTACCAGCAGGCGCTCGAGGCGAGGGGGATGGCGCTGGACCCTGAGCTGATCGGGGAAGGTGATTTTACCTATGTTTCCGGCATGCACGCGGCGAAAAAGCTTGTGGATCGGGAGCGACGCCCGACAGCGATTTTCGCCAGCAACGACGATATGGCTGCCGGTGCAATCACCTGCATCCATCAGTCCGGTCTGCGTGTGCCGGAAGATCTCTCGGTCGTCGGTTTCGATGACACGGCGACTGCATCTGCAATCTGGCCGCCTCTGACGACAATCCGCCAGCCCATCCGGGAGATGGCGAATGCCGCCATCGAGACGCTCGAGCGGGGCGTCCGTGGCCCGGAAGCGAAGAACGCCGCCCCGCCGGAAAAGCTCAGATTGCCTTACGATCTGGTGATCCGAGAGTCGGCGGCGCCTCCGGCCGGCAAGGGCTGACAGAGGTAGGGCCGGGTCAGGCCGACTGTCTTGCCCTATTCAGATAGACTTCGTGGTCATCGAATTGCTCGAGGCATTTGTGCATGGCGCGACGCACTTCTGCCATGCGTTTTTCCAGCATGTCGTCGGGTAGAGCGTTGATGACCGGGTGATAGCGTTTCGGACGCAGATTCTGGCCCTCGAAGACTGCAAACCAGCTGTGTTCGCCGAACAGTTCATTGTCGTGGCGATAGAGGCGGCCATTCTCCAGATAGATGTCGATGCGTTGGCGCAGCGTCTCCGGGATTTCCATTGTGCGCACGTAGTTCCAGAACGGGCTGTCCGTCCGCTGGGTGGCACAATAGTGAAGGATCAGGAAGTCACGAACCTGTTCGAATTCGGCCAGCGTGCGCTGGTTATAGTATTCGATGTCGCGCTCATTGAAATGCTTGTCCGGGAAATTGGTCAACAGGCGCGCGATGGCAGTCTGGACCAGGTGAATGGAAGTCGATTCGAGTGGTTCCAGGAAGCCGCTGGCCAGGCCGAGGGAGACGACATTCTTGTTCCAAGGTTTCTTGCGAATGCCTGTCTTGAAGCGCAGGAAGCGCGGGTCAGAGAGCGGCTTGCCATCCAGGCCCTCCTGTAGCTTGGCGCAGGCTTCATCATCGCTGATATACTCGCTGCAATAGACGTGTCCGTTGCCGAGCCGGTTTTGCAGCGGAATTCGCCACTGCCAGCCGGCCTCGTGCGCCGTGGCGCGGGTATAGGGTGTCAGCGGACCAGCGAGCTCGCAGGTCTGAGCGACAGCGCGGTCAACGGGCAGGTAGTTCGACCAGTCATCATATCCTGACTGGAGCGTTTGCTCGATCAACAGGCCGCGGAAGCCTGTACAGTCGATAAAGAGTTCGCCGGCGACTTCCGTTCCGGATTCCAGCTTCAGGCTCTCGACATGGCCGGTCTCACTGTTCTGGACGACGTCGACAACCTTGCCCTCGATACGTTCCACGCCGCGCGACTCGGCGACCTCCCGCATGTATTTGCCGTACAGACTGGCGTCGAACTGGTAGGCATAGTCAATGCTGGCGAGCGGTGAGCCCTTGATGTTCGGGTTGGGGTGGGAGAACTTGTTCAGCTTCGAGGCGAGGACCTGAAGGTTGTAGTCGTCGATGGGCTGAGCGCCTGGCTTCTGGATATGCCGCAGCCAGAAATGGTGAAAATGAATGCCATCCATATTCACCCCGTACGGGCTGAAAGGGTGGAAGTAACGATCGCCGACCTGCCCCCAGTTCACGAACTCGATACCCAGTTTGAAGGTCGCATTCGTGCGGTTCAGATAGTCCTTTTCCTTCAGGCCCACCAGCGTGTTGAAGTAGCGGATGTGCGGGATGGTCGCCTCACCGACGCCAACCGTTCCGATTTCCTCGGACTCGACGAGGCGGATCTTGACGCTGGGGTCCCGTAACAGGATCGAGAGTGCCGCCGCAGCCATCCATCCGGCAGTTCCGCCTCCGACGATGACGATCTGTTTGATGTTCATGTCTTGCATGTTTTTCCCCACTCCCTACACGGTCTCACCGGACCACGCATAATGTTCCAGAAATGCGCGGTGTGTCTGCATCTTGGCGACAGCGCCCTGCATTGCCGAGCGCATGGACTGCAGACTGCGCGTAATATCTGCTGCGCCTACAGCACCTATAATCGGATCAACTGATTTTGGAGCGATATTCTGACCCAAAAGTACCGCGATCCAGTTTGGTTTGGCAAAGAGCTCGTCTTCGTAGCGGAAGATCCGTCCCGCTTCCTGGAACAGCTCCATCCGCGCACTCAATGAATCCGGAATGTCCATCGTCCGTGTATAGTTCCAGAACTCGCTGTCATCCCGTTCAGTGGCCTTGTAGTGAAGGATGATGAAGTCGCGCACCTGTTCGAATTTTTTCACCAGCTGACGGTTGTATTCATCGCTCACGACCGCTGGCATAGCCGCTGTTGGATAGAGCGAAATAAACTTGCTGATGCCTTCCTGGATCAGGAAGAGCGATGTCGATTCCAGAGGTTCCAGAAAACCGCCGGACAGTCCGATAGCAACACAGTTCTTTTCCCAGAGCTTGGTCCGGTGACCCGTTTGAAAGCGGATCTTGCGCGGAGAGCCGAGTGCCGGACCATCGAGATCTTGCAGCAGGCTGTCGATCGCCTCGTCATCGCTCAGCAGCTTGCTGGAGTAGATATGGCCGTTGCCGGTTCGGTGCTGTGTGGGAATTCGCCATTGCCACCCAGCCTGCTTGGCGGTGGAGATGGTGTAGGGGAGAATTTCGCCCGTTCGTTCGCACGCGATGGCTTGGGCGGTATCGCAGGGGAGCCAGTGAGACCAGTCCTGGAAGGAAACGCCAAGCGTCTGGCTGATGAGCATTCCCCGGAAGCCGGTGCAATCGAAAAACAGGTCGCCGTCGACGGATTCGCCGCTTTCAAGATCGATATGGGTGATGAAGCCTGTCTCGGGGTGTTGGCCGATATGGGTGACCTTGCCCTCAATGCGCCGAACTCCGCGCTGTTCCGCAAACCCGCGGAGATATCTGGCGTAGGCGGTCGCGTCGAAATGATACGCGTATCTGAGCTGTGAGAGCACTGAGCGCGGATTCGGGTCCGGCATTGCAAACTTGCCGCCTTGAGCGGCAATGGCGCTGAGGCTGAAATCCTCGATCGAGCTGTCAGGATGATCCTGTCGGTACTTCAGCCAGTACTGATGGAAGTCGATGCCGTTCATATCGACGCCATGTTGGCCAAATGGGTGCATGTAGCTTTCGCCTTGCCTGCCCCAATTCACAAACTGGATGCCCAGTTTGAACGTCCCGTTTGTCGCCTTCAGAAACTCCGCCTCGGGGATGCCCAGCATGGCATTGAAGTTGATGATGTCGGGTATTGTTGCTTCGCCGACTCCGATGGTTCCGATTTGTTCGGATTCGACCAGGCAGATCCGGGCTGCGTTCTCCGGCAATACACTGGAAAGGGCTGCCGCCGTCATCCAGCCCGCGGATCCACCGCCGACAATGATGATGCGCTTCGGAGATTGGCTATTCGTCTCAGACATGGCGCTTTTTCTCGAGGTATTGCTTCAGCTTAGCCACATAGATGTGGTGCGGAGGCATGCGCGGGATCAGATTGTCGATCGTCGCTTTCATCTGTCTCAACTGGTTTTGTGTCTCCGCTTCGGGCAGCCTGTCTGCCTGCCTGTCATAATCTTGAGGTGTCTTGCCCAGACCCTCGAGCAGGATGATCCAGTCTTCGTTATTGAAAGGTTCAAGGTCATATCGGGGCACGATGCCGCGATGACCGTACTGCCGCAGTTTTCGCGCCAGCTTTTCACTGGGCTCACCGCATGCTGCAGATTTCCAGTATGCGCTGTTCATCGCGCCTTCCTGTCGGAGCAGCGCCTCGTGGAACAGGCCGGCGTGGTCGACATCGTCTCGAAAGCGCCGATTGTATTCACGCCGTTCGGTGTTGGCTTCCGCTGTGGTCGGGATCAGTTCGAGCAGCCGTTCGATATCGCGCTGCAGCAGCATCATCGGTGCCGGAGTGAGCGGTTCGATGGTCCAGGCGGCGTGGCCAATGGCGATACAGTTACCTTGCCATGCCTCGCTGACCCGGCCGAGTTCCACGTCAAATCCCTTCAAGGTTTCATTTGGCTCTGCGGGCGAGGTGATGGCCAGACTGAGTTCGGTTTCCTGCGGGAACACCTTCAGTGTCCAGCCTTCCTCGCTGGCTTCGATGACGCGACCGGGCTGACCTATTTGCGTCGCGGCCTGGCGTGAGATGCGGGCATTGACCGTCCGGTCCGCGATGAAATGCGATCCGGTCTGAGAGATCACTGTGCGCGCCGGTCCGGTTGCATCAATGATCAGATCTGCCTCAAGGGCGATGTCGTCGTCCAGGGCCAGAACTGTGCGCCCGGCTACCTGGGACTGAACCGTGATTGTCTCGGCCTTGAGGCGTTCGACGCGGGTCGTTTCGATCCTGGCATCAAGAAGCCTGACCCAATCAAGTGGATCGAACTGATAGCCATACTCAGCCAGAGCGAGGGGGTTGGCCGGATCCGCAGGCGGGTGGGCAAAGCGCCCGGCCAGTGCCGCCTGAGCCGAGATCAGCACCTCGGAAAGCGGGGTCCTGCTTCGGGTCAGATGATGAATCAGGGGGGTGCCGTCAATCGTGGGAAAGGGGGCGTGGTGGCATTGATGCCAGGTTTGGCCGGGACGCCAGCGCCGGAAATGCGTTCCGAGCGAAAATGAGGCGCGCCCTTCGAGCATCAGCAACGGTTCGTCAAGGCCCAGACCGCGCAGGAAGTTATAGCTCTCCGGTGATGTCGCGCCCCCGTAAATATCGTCTGCGGGAGGTGTGGCAGAGGCATTGACCTGTGCGATGTGATGGTCACTGCCCAGCGCATTCACGAGGCTCAATGTTGCCATATGGCCGGCGAGGCCGCCGCCACAAACCACGATAGTTTTGACTGCAGGTGATGGAGAATTCACTGTGTCTTCCGGCTAGGTCTGGGTTGCGGTGGCGAGCGGCGTGCTGGACGCGCCGCCGTGTTGTTTTAGGAAATCGGCCTGCATCGGGGTCCGGGATGCCTGAAGCGCTGTTTCATCACGGATGGTATCAAGTTTCTGCCGGAGTTCGCGCATGTCAAATCGATCAATTCGCGGGTCATGCCCGCGGGGCTGCAAGTTTTGTCCGAGCATCACCGCTACCCAGCTGGGTGGCAGGAAAACCCCGAATTCATACTTGATCACGTAGCCGCGGTGCATCCACGCATCGATTTTCTCCTGCAGACTATCTGGCAGTTTCAGATCCCGGAAGTGGCGCCACATCGAGCTGTCCTCGCGTTGTGTCGCGACATAGTGGAGCAGAAGGAAATCTCTGACCCGTTCAAAGTTCAATCCCATTCTTTCATTGTATTCTTCCACATCGAGCGTGTTGATGCTGCGGTGAGGAAACAGTTCGATGAGCGTCGTGATGCCCTCCTGGATCAGATGAATGGACGTGGACTCCAGTGGTTCCAGGAAGCCTGCAGACAGGCCGATGCTGACGACATTGCGATTCCAGAATTTCTTTCGTCGCCCGGTCTTGAAGAAGAGCTGTTTGGGCTCGGCCAGCGCCGGCCCTTCAAGAGAGCTCATCAATTGATGGGTTGCCTCGTCATCCGAGATGTGGTCGCTCCAGTAGACGTGACCATTGCCGGTCCTGTGCTGCAGCGGAATTCGCCACTGCCATCCCGCGGTGCGCGCCGTGGCCCGGGTGTAGGGCAACAGGGGGCCGCGGGATTCGCAGGGAACAGCGACAGCACGGTTGCAGGGTAGCCATTCGCTCCAGTCATCATACCCGGTTTTGAGGGTTTTCTCGATCAGCAGGCCTCTGAACCCGGAGCAGTCGATGAACAGGTCTGCATCGACGGTCTGGCCATCATCGAGTTTAACGCACTCAATATCGCCTGTCTCGGCGTCCAGTGTGGTGTCGACGATCCGACCTTCGATCCGCTTTACACCGCGATGCTCGCTGTAGCGTCGCAGAAATTTCGCGTAGAGGCCGGCGTCGAACTGATAGGCATAGCCAAAGTTGGAGCCGATCTCGTTCGGGTTCTCACCCGGCAGTCTGAAGCGGCCCTGTTCGGCAGCGATAATGGGATAGGAGTAGTCGCTCAAGCGTCCTGCTCCACCGTTCTGGTGCTGTTTGAGCCAGAGCTGATGGAAGTCCAGATCGTCAGCGGGCAAACCATAGTCGCCGAAGGGGTGAATATAGTGGTCCCCGACCTTCCCCCAGTTACGGAATTCGATGCCGAGCTTGAAGGTGGCCTCGGTCAATTTCATGAATTCCGGCTCGTCAATTCCAAGCGCCTGATTGAAATATCGGATATGTGGCAAAGTTGCCTCACCTACACCGACAGTTCCGATCTGATCTGATTCAATCAAAGTGAGATCAAATCCTAAGGCCTTGAATTTGTTTGATAGTGCGGCCGCGGTCATCCAGCCGGCTGTACCTCCGCCCACAATGCAAATTCGGGAAAACGAGCCCACGACTGGTCCTTTTACGTAACAAAACTACCGTTTGAATATGGAGTGCGCCCCGAAAAAAGGAAAGCACTTCTGATAACGCTATCATTGTCCCAATTGTCATGATAACGTTATCATCCAGACGATGCCGAAATATGGCTCGGGGAAACATAAATGATGTGCGTCTAGGGGAGACAATTGTGAGCAAAATGAACAATCCAGACCGGTGGCGGTCTACTCGCTACGCTTTGCTGGGAACGTCAGCACTCGTGGCGGCGCTGGGTGCTCAGCCTGCATTCGCCCAGGAAGCGGAAGATGCAGACGAGAGCGGTCCGACCGAAGTAATCGTGGTCGAAGGTGTGCGCGGCGCCCTTCTGAACGCGCGAAACATCAAGCGGGAAGCCGACACTTTCGTCGACTCCATTACCGCGACCGATGTCTCGCAGCTGCCGGATCTATCCGTTGCCGAAGCCCTGGCGCGTGTGCCGGGCGTTGTGACCCAGCGTTTCGAGCTTGGCGGCAGCGACGGCGACTTCCCGTCCCCGGAAGGCTCGGGCAACATTGTTCGTGGTCTCCAGTACGTACGTTCGGAGTTCAACGGCCGTGACGCATTCTCCGCGAACGGTGGTCGTGCTCTGGAATGGGCCAGCATCCCGCCGGAACTCATCGGCGGTGTTGACGTTTACAAAAACCAGACAGCCAGCATGATCGAGGGCGGTATCGCCGGTACCGTTAATCTGCGCACGCTCGAGCCGTTCGATCGCGATGGTCGTGTCGCGGTTGTTGTAGCTGACACCATCTACACCGACCAGGCAGAGGAATGGAGCCCGGGCTTCAGCGTCATCCTCGGTGACCGCTGGGAGAATGACGCAGGCGAATTCGGCCTGATGGGCTCTTTCTCGACGTCTGACCTCGAGTCCTCGATTAACGGTTTCCAGTACGGCCCGCTTCTGGCGGTTCCGAATCCGGATGCTCCGGGTACGACCATGGCACTGCCGGGCGGCTGGCAGGCGCGTGATGCGGAAATCGGTCGTGAACGTGACAGCTTCTACGTGGCAGGCCAGTGGCGCTCGAACGATGGCGACATGGAACTGACGCTGAAGGCGACGCGCGTCGAAAACTTTACCCGTACCGACGAGCGTACGATCGAGTTCTTCACCGACGCTGAGTCCTGGGCAGCCTGGTCTATCCTTGAAGGCCCAGACTCGCGCAGCATCGTGCCGTTCACCTCTGCGGGCATTCCGCGTTGTAACGGTGCTGGTGAAGCGGCGAACGGTGGCCTCGGTATCTGTGAAAACCTCATTGGTGTCGATGGAGGGCTGATGGAATCCGGTGTGGTTTCCAACAACCTGCGTGACTGGCTGGGTCAGACCGGCAATCTGCAAACGCCGTTGCAGTCGTTGGCAATCGCTCAGACCAATGAATCGATGACGCAGGACATCAGCGCGAACTTCAAATGGCGCGTGAATGATCGCCTGTACATCGAACTGGACGGTCACTACACGGATGCCGAAGCGTCCATGAATCGCCTCTGGGCGGGTGGTAACCACTTCGCTGATTACCGTTTCGATTTCTCCGACACCGAAAATCCGGAAATCGACCTCTTCCTGTCTGATGACGTTCGTCTTGCCGACTGGGGTGGGACCTTCCGTGGCGACGATCCGGGTGTGCTGGGTGACCTGGCGGATCCGCGTTACGCCTTCCTGCTGTACGCAGCCGACCAGTTCGAGGACAATGCCGGTGATCTCTACGCATTCCGTGCGGACGCCGAGTATGAGTTTGATGGTGACGGCTGGTTTGACTCCGTTGAGTTCGGTGCTCGCTTCTCACAGCGTGAGCAGACAAACCGCAATGCGGGCCTGAACTGGGCTGCGATTGCACCGCCATGGGCAGGTGGTTACCTGCCGTACGCCAACCGCGTCGATGCCGGTGCCTATGACGTTGCCGACTTCTCTGACTTCATGGGTGGTGGTGTCTTCACCGGCATGTCGTCCATTGTCTTCCCGAGCCGCATGCAGATGCAGGACTATGATGCATTTGTGAATTCTCTGGCTGGAGAGACGCTGATCGGTGTCGGCGTGAACGGTGACGGAAATCTTCAGGTTGGCGACTGGGTGCCGCTGCGCCAGAACGGTTCTGTCGACTATGTCGGTCGCGGCTCCGAGGGCACGGTCCGCGAGGAAACGACCAATTTCTACGTCCAGTTCAACTACGGCCAGGAATTCTCCAACGGCCAGTCGGTCACTGGTAATTTCGGTCTGCGCTATGTCAGCACCGAAACCACGGGCGGCGGCATTGCAGCGTTTGCGGAGTTTGCCGAGGACGATCCGGCCAACACCACGCAGGAGCGTGACTTCCTGCCGGAGCTGGCGGCTTATCTCGATCAGGCCAACATCGCCAATTCGATCGACGACAGCTACGAGTACATCCTGCCGTCCTTCAACCTGCGCTGGGACCTGAACGACGAGATGATCATTCGTTTCGCCGCCAGCCAGGCTATCACGCCGGCAGATATCGCGGCGCTGAATTCCAACCAGACGACAGTCGCCGAGCTTGGATACGTGGTTGACGATTCGGTCACTCCGTCGGTAGTTACCGACATCATTCCGGGACAGCTGAATGTGTTCGGCGGAAACCCGAACCTGGAGCCGATCGAGGCAACGAATTTCGATCTCTCTTACGAATGGTATTTCGGCTCCGACGGCCTGTTCTCCGCATCCCTGTTCTACAAGGATCTGAAGAACATCATCGTCTACGGTGAGGAAACGATCGATACGATCACCGTGGATGGTTACACCATTCCGATCGTCTTCAACGGCAATACCAATCTGAATGATGGTACGGTTGAAGGTATCGAGTTCTCCTACCAGCAATTCTTCACCGAATGGCCGGGCCTGTTCGGAAACCTCGGTGTTCAGGCAAACCTGACGCTGCTGGACTCCGAAGCAACCGCTCTGCCGTCTGTTCGTGACACGGAAGGTGATGGTGTTGAAGGCTTCCTGACAGTTTATCGCTGGGGTGTGGACGATCTGCTCGGTCTTTCCGACACGTCCTACAACCTGATTGGTATCTACCAGGATGACCGCTTCGAAGTCCGTCTCGCCTATAACTGGCGTTCGGAGTATGTGAGCTCCTACCGTGACTACGTCACCGGTAACCCGATCTCGCAGGATGATATCGGTTTCCTGGATGCGTCCTTCCGCTGGGATGTAACGGACAATCTCGAATTCCGTGTTCAGGCGGCGAACCTGCTCGACACGCAAGCAACGGCGTCTCAGCAAGTTGATGCTGCCGGGCAGACTTATGCCCGCTCGGTCTTCGACAATGACCGTCGCTTTGAATTCGGCCTTCGTTACGAATTCTAGGCATGTTGAAACCGAACGGTTTCAAGCCCTGAAAATTGGGGGCAGGTTTAACGACCTGCCCCTTTTTTGGATTGTGCCGGCTATTGTTCCGGCAATCAGCGGATACGGCCTGGCTTTCACCCAAGATCAGCAATGCCGCGTCGTGAATTCCCATTCTTGTTACACTGAGTGCGAGCGGATTTGTCTGTCCCCAGGACACTGACGCTCTGAATGACGGCCTGATGGAGACCCGGATGACCCATACGAAGATGAAGCCCGCAGCGTGGACACTGGGCGTTTCGCTCGCCGCAATCTCGTTGGCGGCGTGCCAGCCTGCACCGGAGACGACGACCGAGCCGGCATCTGAAGCGCCGGTGGATGCCGCCGCGGCCATGGCCTCCGCAATCACGGTATCAAATGGAACCAGCTCCCTTGTTGTCGATCCGGCGAACTGGCCCGAGGGACAGTCAGGAATTGAGCGTGACGCGGACGTCGAGGCTTTTGTTGCTGATCTCGTTTCGCGTATGAGCGTTGAGGAAAAGGTCGGCCAGGTCCTGCAGGCCGATATTTCCACCGTTACGCCCGAGCTGGCCGCGCAATATCACCTTGGCTCCGTGCTCAATGGCGGCAACTCCGGTCCCGGTGACGATAATTTCGCGCCACCGCAAGCGTGGCTGGATCTCGCAGACGCCTATTATGCTGCGACTACGGACACTTCAGACGGTGGTGTCGGCATTCCCATTATCTGGGGCACTGACGCGGTACACGGCCACTCCAACATCGTTGGTGCCACGCTCTTTCCCCACAATATCGGATTGGGCGCTGCCAATAATGCTGACCTGATCCGACGGATTGGCGAAGCAACCGCACTGGAAATCCGGGCCACTGGCCAGGACTGGACCTTTGCGCCCACCCTGGCGGTTGTGCAGAATGACACCTGGGGACGGACCTATGAAGGGTATTCCGAGCGCCCGGAAATCGTCGCCAATCTGAGCGGGCCCATGGTCGAGGGGCTGCAAGGCGCAGCGGACAGCGATGACCTGCTCGGTGCTGATCATATTGTTGCCACCGCCAAGCACTGGGTAGGCGATGGCGGTACAGATCGCGGTATCGACCAGGGAGACAACCGCGCCAGCGAAGCCGACATGCGCGACATTCACGCGGCCGGATATCCGCCGGCCATTGCGGCTGGTGTGCAGACCGTCATGGCGTCCTTCAATTCCTGGCATGGCGTCAAGATGCACGGCAATGGCGCCATGCTGACCGATGTTCTTGTCGATCGCATGGGTTTTGACGGCTTTGTCATCGGTGACTGGGAGGGGCATGGACAGATTGCGGGCTGTGATCCGGAGAACTGTCCCCAGGCCCTGCTCGCCGGTGTGGACATGTATATGGCGTCAGGAAGCTGGCAGGGCTTGTATGAGAGCCTGCTGACCCAGGTGCAGGACGGGACCATTCCGATGCAGCGTCTGGATGAGGCTGTCACGCGCATCCTGCGGGTCAAGGCACGCGCCGGCATGTTCGACGGGCTGGCGCCGTCAGAGCGGACACATGCGGGGAATTTCGAGCTCATTGGTGGCGAGGCGAATCGGGCGCTGGCGCGACAGGCCGTGCGCGAGTCGCTCGTGCTCTTGAAGAACGACTCCGGTCTGCTTCCGCTCGATCCGACCGCCAATATCCTTCTCGCCGGCGACGGCGCCGACAATATTGGCAAGCAGTCCGGTGGCTGGACCATCAACTGGCAAGGTGATGGGCACGACAATGACGACTTCCCGGGCGGGCAGTCGGTCTATGACGGTTTCAATGAGGTCGTTTCTGCCGCTGGTGGCACGGTCACGGTCAGTGAAGATGGCAGCTATACCGATCGGCCTGATGTTGCAGTCGTTGTGTTTGGCGAGGACCCCTATGCCGAGTTCCTTGGGGACCAGGACTATGTGAATTTCTCTGACGAACGGGGTCTGGAATTGCTGCGTCAGTTCCAGGCCGAAGGCATTCCGACCGTTGCCGTTTTCATTTCCGGTCGACCGTTATGGATGAACCGCGAACTCAATGCGTCCGATGCCTTTGTCGCGGCCTGGTTGCCGGGGTCGGAAGGTGGCGGCATTGCCGACGTTCTGATTTCCGATGAGACAGGCGAGCCCCGCCATGATTTTTCCGGTCGCCTGTCATATTCGTGGCCGCGTTCAGCCGATCAGACCGTGCTCAATCCCCATGATGAGAATTATGAGCCGTTGTTCGCATATGGTTACGGCCTGAGTTACACCGAGCCCGGTGAGGCTGTTGGCGTATTGAGCGAGGCGAGCGGTCTGGCCGACCTGGTCGGCGCCGGGTCTGTGGCATTGCTGGCTAACGGTCGTGCGGCTGCCGGTCATGAAGTCGCGCTGGTCAGTGGTGCAGAGCGGGTCGCGGTGGCCTCGCCGGACGCCGCGACTGCAGACGGGGCGCTTAGCGTGACGCTGGACGACCGCGATGTGCAGGATGACAGCCTTCGCGCCACGTGGTCGGCAGTGGCAGGATTACGCGTTGAGAATTCTTCCGCGACACTCGATGCCAACAGCCTGCTGCAGATCTCGTATCAGGTTACCGCGCGCGGTGAGGGCCCCGTACATTTGGGCATGTCCTGCGGAGAAGCTTGCGAGGGCCGCCTCGACATCACCGCCGGTATCCGCTGGGCAGAGAGCAAGGGGTGGCAGAGCGCTGTCCTGCCGCTGTCCTGTTTCGCGGACGCTGGCGTTGACTTGTCATCCGTGGACGCATCCTTCGTCGTGGAAGGTGCGCCAGGGCTGGAGCTGTGGATCGATGACATCCGGATCGCGGGTGAGGCATCGAGTGACATGGCGTGTGAGCTCTAGAAACTTCGGATGTCGAGCAGATGGCCTGTTCCCGCAGCTTGGTCATCTGTGAGATAGCGGCCGCTGCTGCGTCGGTCTCCGTGCTGGTCACGTCTCCATTATTGGGGAAGTGACCGCGCGCGAGCAAAGAACTGGCGCGCTATCGTTACGGCCAGGCTGGTGTCGAAAGGCATCGGTAAGGCGATGCGTTTGCTCGACCTCACCCGCGTTTGCTATCTTGCAACGCGTTCGGCACTAAATTATCTCAACATCAACGAAACCCTGGGCCTTCGTGCTGCGCCGGATGGCGTGCGCCCTCAGGGGAAAACACGCTTTAGACGGGGTCTCGATGAGCGCTTATTCTGACTATCTCTCCGAAATTGAGACGCGCAAGGGCGAGGGCCTGGGCGCAAAACCGATTGATGCTGCGGGCCTGACGCTCGAAATCATTGCACACATCAAGGATGCCGACAGTCCTCATCGGGCCCAGGCACTGGACTTCCTGATCTACAATACGCTTCCGGGCACAACGCCGGCCGCAGCCGAGAAAGCGCGTTTTCTCAAGGCAGTCGCCTCCGGTGAGATCGCGATTGACGAGATTTCCCAGGCGTTTGCCTTCGAACAATTATCTCACATGAAAGGCGGACCGTCCGTCGAGGTTCTGCTTGACCTGGCGCTCGGCGATGACGCCGAAATCTCCCAGCAGGCGGCAAGCGTGCTGAAGACGCAGGTCTTCCTCTACGAGGCTGACACGGATCGCCTGGCGGCAGCCCTTGAGGCTGGCAATGCCGTTGCCCGCGACATCCTCGAAAGTTACGCACGCGCCGATTTCTTCACCGCGCTTCCCGAGATCGATGAAGAGATCAAGGTCGTCACATACATCACCGCCGAAGGTGACGTATCAACCGACCTGCTTTCGCCCGGCAATCAGGCGCACTCCCGTTCGGACCGCGAGCTGCACGGCAAGTGCATGATTTCCAAGGAGGCGCAGGCCGAGATCGAGGCGCTGCAGGCCCAGCATCCGGACAAGCAGGTCATGCTTGTCGCGGAAAAGGGCACGATGGGTGTCGGCTCTTCGCGCATGTCCGGCGTCAATAATGTCGCGCTGTGGACGGGTAAACAGGCCAGTCCCTACGTGCCGTTCGTGAACATCGCCCCGATTGTTGGTGGCACGAACGGGATTTCCCCGATCTTCCTTACGACTGTTGGTGTGACCGGCGGTATCGGCATTGATCTGAAAAACTGGGTCAAGAAATCGGGCGGAAACGTCGGCGATCCGGAGCTGGAACAGGTCTATTCCGTCGACAATGGCACGGTGCTGACGATCAACACCAAGGCCAAGAAACTCTATGACGAGACCGGTCAGAAGGAACTGGCTGATATCGCCGATTCACTGACGCCTCAGAAAGTCGAATTCATCCGCGCAGGCGGTTCCTATGCGATCGTTTTCGGCAAGAAACTCCAGAGCTTCGCTGCCAGCGCCCTCGGCATTGAAAAGCCAGCCGTCTTTGCAGCGCCGAAGGAAGTGACCAATCCGGATGAGGGCCTGACAGCCGTCGAGAAAATCTTCAACAAGAACGCTGTCGGCGTTGAGGGTGACAAGGCGCTTCACGCCGGCTCTGACGTGCGCGTTCGCGTCAATATCGTTGGCTCCCAGGACACGACCGGTCTGATGACCTCGCAGGAGCTCGAGGCGATGGCGGCAACGGTGATCTCGCCCTCCGTGGACGGCGCGTACCAGTCTGGCTGTCACACGGCTTCGGTCTGGGACATCAAGGCCCAGCGCAATATCCCGAAACTGATGGAGTTCATGAACCGGTTCGGCCTGATCACGGCGCGTGATCCCAAGGGCGAATATCATGCGATGACGGACGTCATCCACAAGGTGCTCAATGACATCACGGTGGATGACT
The DNA here is from genome assembly GCF_047123815.1 of Maricaulis sp. MIT060901. Lineage (NCBI taxonomy): Bacteria > Pseudomonadati > Pseudomonadota > Alphaproteobacteria > Maricaulales > Maricaulaceae > Maricaulis > Maricaulis sp. MIT060901. Next base: position 1,273,512 of record NZ_CP138920.1, on the reverse strand, counting down.
GGTCGGTCATCATCGGTGGCGATTCCCACACGCGCATGTCCAAGGGCGTCGCCTTTGGTGCGGATTCGGGAACGGTGGCCCTGGCCCTGGCGACCGGTGAGGCGACCATGCCGATCCCGCAATCGGTGAAGGTGACCTTCAAGGGCAGCCTGCAGGACCATGTGGATTTCCGTGACGTGGTTCATGCGACCCAGGCCCAGATGTTGCGCAAGTTCGGTGAGAACGTCTTCCAGGGCCGGGTGATCGAGGTGCATATCGGCACCTTGCTGGCCGACCAGGCCTTCACCTTCACCGACTGGACGGCGGAGATGAAGGCCAAGGCGGCGATCTGTATCTCCGAGGACGAGACGCTGATCGAATCCCTGGAAATCGCCAAGAGCCGCATCCAGATCATGATCGACAAGGGCATGGACAATGCCGCCCAGACCCTGGCGGGCCTGGTCAAGATTGCTGATGACCGTATCGCCGAGATCCGTTCCGGCGAGCGCCCGGCGTTGCAGCCCGATGCCGATGCCAGCTATTTCGCCGAGTTTGTTGTGGATCTGGACGAGATCAACGAACCGATGATCGCTGATCCCGACGTGAACAATAACGATGTCTCCAAGCGTTATACCCACGACACCATTCGCCCGATTTCCTATTACGGCGCCGAAAAGCACGTGGATCTCGGTTTTGTGGGGTCCTGCATGGTGCACAAGGGTGACATGAAGATCGTCGCCCAGATGCTCAAGAACCTCGAAAAGCACCATGGTCGTGTCGAGTTCAATGCGCCGCTGGTGGTGGCCGCGCCGACCTACAACATCATCGACGAGCTGAAGGAAGAGGGCGACTGGGCCATCCTCCAGAAGTATTCCGGCTTCGAATTCGACGATGATGCGCCCAAGAGCGCAGCGCGGACCGAGTACGAGAATATTCTCTACCTTGAACGTCCAGGCTGTAACCTGTGCATGGGTAACCAGGAAAAGGCCGCCAAGGGTGACACCGTCCTGGCCACGTCGACACGCCTCTTCCAGGGGCGCGTGGTCGAGGATGCTGCCGACAAGAAGGGTGAGTCCCTGCTGGCATCCACTCCGGTCGTGGTGCTCTCCGCGATCCTGGGCCGCACTCCGAGCCTGGACGAATACACAGCTGCAGTCGACGGCATTGACCTGACCAAGTTCGCGCCGCCGAACCAGGCGCCGCTCGATCCGCGCTCGGTACACTACTGATCCACAGACAGGGCTGGCCGCTCGCCGGTCCTGCCTGACGTTATGAGCCTGCCGCGCCGGACAGACCCGGCGCGGCAGTTTCATTTCTGTACCTTGCCCGGCATTCCGGCAGCATCGGAGTGCGCATCGAGGCTGGATCTGGCCACGTAAACGGGCGATACGATTTTCCTCCTGAATTCATCCCCACCCAAACACGTGTTGTGAGACCCATGGACAGAGCCGGCATTGTTGAGACGAATTTTCGTCAGCGCGTAGCGGCGGCCGATTGGCCCGAAGGCGAGCCGCCTCGGGGCCCGTTGACGGCCAGTGACGCGATGTCGGTGTTTCGGGCCCAGTGCCTGAGCCGTGCCCTCGATCTGGAAAGCCGCCGCCTGCAGCAGGTCGGCGAGGGTTACTACACCATTGGCTCCTCGGGACATGAAGGCCTGGCCGCCGTCGCGCACGCCCTTCGGCCGACTGATCCGGCCTTCCTTCATTATCGGGATGCAGCGTTCCAGATCGCCCGGAGCGCCCAGGTAGCCGGGCAGACGATTGCCTGGGACATGTTGCTGAGTTTTTCCTGTTCCTCCGAAGACCCGATTTCCGGCGGGCGTCACAAGGTTCTCGGTTCGAAGGCGCTCAGCATTCCGCCGCAGACCTCGACGATCGCCAGCCACCTGCCCAAGGCGATCGGTGCTGCCTATTCGGTGGCTTCCGCCGCGCGACATGACCCGGAACATCGCGAATTCCCTGAAGATGCGATTGTGGCCTGTTCCTTCGGTGATGCCTCGGCCAACCACTCGACGGCGCAGGGAGCCTTCAACACCGCCCAGTGGACCTGTTTCCAGTCCATCCCCCTGCCGCTTCTTTTTGTCTGCGAAGACAATGGCATCGGCATCTCGACCAAGACCCCGACAGGCTGGATCCGCCAGACGTTCGAACACCGGCCGGGACTGAAGTACTTCTTCTGTGATGGTCTCGATATCTTTGACACCTATCGGGTTGCGCTCGAGGCGGCGGAGTATGTGCGTACACGCCGGCGTCCCGCCTTCCTGCATGTTCGCACCGTGCGGCTCTACGGGCATGCCGGAGCGGATGTCGCCACGACCTATCTGTCCAAGGCAGAGGTTGAGGCCGATGAGGCAAATGATCCGCTTCTGCATTCCGCGCGCCTGCTGGCGCAAAGTGGCGCATCGACGCCTTCCCAGACGCTGGATGTCTACGAACAGACGCGGGCGCGTGTTGCCCGTGTCGCCGGTGAGACCGTGACGCGTCCACGCCTGTCTACAGCCGACGACGTCATGGCCAGCATTGTCCCGCCGAAACGGGAGTGCGCGCCGACCAACGGCCCGTCGGCCGAAGCCCGCGCGGAAATGTTCCGCGGCGAACTGAAAGCCCAGAAAGATCCCCAGCCCATGAGCCGGATCATTAACTGGGCGCTCGCCGACCTGATGCTGGAACACCCGGAAATCGTCATGATGGGCGAGGATGTCGGCCGCAAGGGCGGCGTTTATGGCGTCACCCAGAAACTCCAGACCCGCTTCGGTCAGGACCGGGTGATCGATACTTTGCTCGACGAGCAGTCCATTCTCGGTTTCGGTATCGGCATGGCCCACAACGGCTTTGTCCCGATGCCCGAGATCCAGTTCCTCGCCTACCTGCACAATGCCGAGGACCAGTTGCGGGGCGAGGCGGCGACCCTGCCATTCTTCTCGAACGGCCAGTTCACCAATCCCATGGTGGTCCGCATTGCCGGGCTGGGATACCAGAAGGGTTTCGGCGGGCATTTCCACAATGACAATTCCGTCGCCGTCCTGCGCGATATTCCCGGTCTGATCCTGGCGTGCCCGTCGAATGGCGCTGACGCTGCGCGCATGCTCCGCGAATGTGTCCGTCTGGCGCGAGAGGAACAGCGCCTGGTGGTCTTCCTGGAACCGATCGCGCTCTACCCGATGCGTGACCTCCTGGAAGACAAGGATGGCGGCTGGATGACCGAGTATCCGCCCCAGAACGAGCGCATCGCGATGGGTGAAATCGGTCAGTCCGGCTCCGGCAAAAAGCTGGCGATCGTCAGTTATGCCAACGGGTATTACCTGTCCCGCCGGGTTCAGAAACGCCTCGAGGACGAGGGTGTGTCCACACGGGTCATTGACCTGCGCTGGCTCAATCCTCTGCCGCAAGAGGCTCTGGTCGACGCGGTCAGGGACTGCGAACGTGTCCTCATTGTCGACGAGACCCGGCGCACAGGCGGGATGTCAGAGGCGCTGATGGCGATGCTGGCGGAGGAAGTGGATGTGCCGCTTTCGCGCCTGGCTGCTGAAGACAGTTTCATTGCGACAGGCCCCGCATACGGCGCCACGCTGCCCTCGGAAGAAAGCATCTACGCAGCTGCCAAATCGGCCCTGGGAGGCGAGTGATGAGCAAGACAGCGGTACTGATCTGCCCGGGGCGCGGCACCTACAACAAGTCAGAGCTCGGTGTGCTGGGGCGATCGTTTCCGAACTCGGCGCTCCTGTCGGAATTTGATGCCCGGCGTGCGGGTCTGGGGCAGGAAACGCTGACTGCGCTGGACAGTGCTCAGCGCTATTCGGTTGCCAAGCATACGCGCGGCGACAATGCGTCTGCGCTGATCTATGCGGCGACTTATGGTGACTTCCTGTCCATCGATGCGCGCGAGATCGACATCGTGGCGGTCACTGGCAATTCCATGGGCTGGTATTCGGCCCTGGCATGTGGTGGTGCCCTCTCTGCCCAGGACGGTTTTGACGTCGTCAACACGATGGGGCGCCTGATGCAGGAGAGCCTCATCGGAGGACAGCTTGTCTATCCGCATCTGGCGGAAAACTGGACACCGGACCCCGAACGACGGGCCGCACTGCTGGCGCTGGTTGATGAGATCAATGATCGAGCAGGCCACGTCCTGACCCTGTCGATCGACCTCGGGGGCATGCTTGTGCTGGCGGGTGATGAAGCGGGGCTTTCGGCTTTCGAGGCGGCGGTGCCGGTGCAGGACAATTTTCCGATGCGCCTGTCCAATCACGCGGCTTTCCATTCCCGCCTGCAAGACCCGGTCGCGGCCCAGGGGCGTGCCCTGCTGGCGGCAGAGCTGTTTCGACAGCCAGCAACCCCGCTGATTGACGGGCGGGGTGCAATCTGGTGGCCCGGCGCGTGCGATCTGCAGGCCTTGTGGTCCTATACGCTCGATCACCAGGTCGTTGAGACTTACGACTTCACCCGCGCCATCGAAGTTGCAGCCCGTGAATTTGCGCCGGACTACTTCATCGTTGCCGGACCGGGCACGACGCTCGGTGGCGCCGTGGCGCAGTCCCTAATCCTCGCCGACTGGCGCGGAATGAATGACAAGACCGCGTTCCAGACCTTGCAATCAGCTTCGCCATTTCTCGTTTCTATGGGGCGTGATGATCAGCGCCACCTGGTTGCCCACCCGGGATAGCCCTGTGCCTTCAGGCGCGACGTTTGGGTGATCGCGCGTCTTTTTATTCCCTGAGAGCTGTATTTCGGTTGCAAGCGCCGTATTGTGCTCCCGGGACAGGGGAAAGAGACAGGGGTTTTCCATGGCATTCTGGCGTGTTTTTACCGTGATGGGACTGGCGGCAGGTCTGCTAGCTGCGTGTTCTCCGGCCAGTGATGTGGAGACGGCCCCCGGGCCGGAGTTCGAGACCCGGCCTGCAGATGCACCGCGTGCGGCGCCTGAACAGGCCAGCCAGTTTGCCTTCCTGCGATATCGCGTCGATTTCAGCGCTGATGCGCCCGGCATCTGTCTCGGCTTTACCCACCCGCTCGACCCGGCCGCCGATTACCAATCCTATATCGCGCTGGAGAGCGGTGAGAGCCTGGCTGTTTCTGCCGAGGGACAGACTCTCTGTCTGGGCGGGATGAGTTTTGGCGAGAGCATGCAGCTGACCCTGCGGGCCGGGTTCCCGGCCGCGGATGGCCTGGCCCTGCGCCAGGACGAGACCATCGAGATCGATTTTGGCGATCGACCGGCCTATGTCGGCATTGCCGGGGATGGGGTGATCCTGCCGCGGTTGGATGCGGACGGGTTGGCGATCGAGACGGTCAATGTCGAAGCGGTCAGCATTCGCCTGTGGCGGATCACCGATCGCGCCCTGGCCTTCCGGTCCATTTCTTCCGGCTTCAATGCGGCCGAGGGCGAATATAGCTGGCTTGGCGGTGATGAGGATCCGTTCTCTGTGGCCGAGCGGATCTGGGATGGGGAGATGGATACGGCCGGTGCGCTCAACACGCCGGTTACCACGGTTTTCCCGATCGCCGATGCCATCGGAACGCTGCAGCCGGGTGCCTATTTCATCGAGGTCGATGACGCGGCCGAACAGGAAGGCAGTTATCGCAATCCGGCGCGGGCACGTCGCTGGCTGGTGATTACGGACCTGGCGCTGACCGCCTATCGCGGTGAGGGCGGGATCGACTATGTCGTACGCTCCCTGCAGACCGCGCGGCCGGTGCCGGGCGTCGAGGTCGAGCTGGTCGCCCGCAACAATGAGATCCTGGCAAGCGCGACAACCGACCAGGGCGGTCGCGCCCGGTTTGATGCGCCGTTGACACGTGGCGACGGGGTCATGGCTCCGCGTCTGCTGACCGCTTATGGCCCGGATAATGATTTTGCCGTGCTGGACCTGCAAAGGGCCCCGGTTGACCTGTCCGGTCAGGACGTCGGCGGGCGTCAGCGTCCCGATGGCGCGGACGGCTATCTGTATCTTGACCGCGGCATCTATCGGCCGGGCGAGCATGTTTATGCCAATGCGCTTTTCCGGGATGTCGAGGCGCGGGCGGTGACGGACCGTCCCGGCACGCTGATCCTCTATGGCCCGAACGGTCTGGAGGCCGATCGCCGTCGGTTCGAGACGGCCGAGGCCGCCGGGGCGGTATTCTGGGAGTTCGATCTTCCCGCGCAAGCTGCGCGCGGCCAGTGGCGGATCGACGCCGAGCTGGACGGGCATGGCCGTGTCGCGCAGACGCGTTTCTCGGTCGAGGATTTTGTTCCACAGCGCATCGCGCTGGATCTGGAGGCAGACAGCGAGACGCCGGTGCTGGCCGGCGAGACGCGGGATGTCTCGGCGGATGTGCGCTTTCTCTATGGTGCGCCCGGTGCCGGGCTGACAGTGGAGAGCCGGATCCGGGTAGAGACCGACCCCAATCCCTTCCCGGACTATTCGGGCTTTCGTTTCGGGCGCCATGACCAGGCTTTCCGCGAAATCAGCCGGGACCTGCCGGATACGGTGGCTGACGGCGCAGGGCGGGCAAATATCGTGGTCACGCCTGCCAATTCCGGTCTTGATGCCTCAGTGCCCTTGCGCATTCGCGCGGTGATCAGTGCCATCGAACCCGGAGGCCGCGCGGTAGCGGATGATGTTCGTCTGCCCTATCGCCCGCAACCGGTCTATTTGGGTGTTGAACCCCAGTTCGAGGGACGGGCGCGGCGCCAGCAGGCAATCGGTTTCAACCTTGTCGCCCTGGATGCGCAGGGCCAGCTTGAGGCCGGCAGCGCAAGCTGGCAATTGCTGCGTATCGACTGGGAATATGACTGGTACCGCACCTCTGGTGGCCGCTGGCAATGGCGCCGGTCGCGCAATGTTGTCCTGGTTGAGGAAGGTGTGGCCGGTCTGGCGAATGACGCCCCGACCGAGTTGCAATTGCCGCCAATGGATTGGGGCGATTACCAGCTTGTGCTGACGCATGACACGACGGGCGTGACCTCATCGACGGGTTTCTGGGTTGGCTGGGGTGCGCGGGCATCCTCGGGCAACCAGGCGCCGGACCGGGTGCGCCTGGCCGGACCGGATGAAGCGCTGGCTGTTGGCGGCGAAGCCGTGATCAATATCCTGCCGCCCTATGCCGGTGAAGCCGAGATTGTCATCGCGACGGACCGGGTCCTGGAAACCCGGGCGATTACCGTACCGGAAGAAGGCGCCGAGATTTCGCTGCGTGTCGATGAGGACTGGGGGGCTGGCGCCTACGTCATGGTGTCCGTCCTGACCCCACGCGATCCGGTCGCCGAGCCGAGACCTCGCCGTGCTGTCGGGGTGATGCACCTGCCGGTCGATGTCTCCGATCGCACATTCGAGATTGCACTGAATGCTCCGGATCTGGTCCGGCCGCGCCAGACGCTGGCGCTCGAGGTCGAGGCTGACGGGCCGGTGCGCGATGGCGCCTGGATCACCGTGGCGGCGGTTGATGAAGGCATTCTGGCGCTGACCCGTTTCCAGTCCCCTGATCCGGCGGAATGGTATTTCGGCAAAACCACGCTGGATGTGGATCTTCTGGATGATTATGGCCGTCTGCTCGACCCCAACCAGGGGGCTGCTGCTGCCATTCGCTCCGGGGGTGACCAGATCGGTGGCGCCGGGCTGAGCGTGGTGCCGACGCGCACGGTGGCGCTTTATTCCGGACCGGTTCCGCTGGATCGCAACGGACGCGCGACGGTCGAGCTGGACATTCCCGACTTCAATGGCGAGTTGCGACTGATGGCTGTGGCCTGGTCTGGCAATGGCGTCGGGTCTGCAGCCCAGCCGCTCACGGTACGGGATCAGGTGCCGGCGGAACTCATCCTGCCGCGCTTCCTGGCGCCGGGCGATTCGTCGATGACGACGCTGACGCTGGACAATGTCGAAGGTGCTGCCGGTCAGTACGCGGCCCGTATCGGCGCCGAGCTGCCGGTGAATGCCGATATCGAGACGCGTTACGAGCTGGCCTCCGGCGAGCGCGTCGATCCGCGCCATCCGATCGCTGCGAGCGATACCGGTATTGGCGAGCTTTCGCTCAGCGTCACAGGCCCGGACGGGTTTGCCGTCGAGCGATCCTATCCGCTTGAGGTTCGTTCGGCCTGGTTGCCCTATTCCAGCATTGACCGTGGCCGGTTGAGCCCGGGAGAAAGCTGGACGGTGAGCGCGGATGCGCTCGGCAGCTTCATGCCAGGTACGGGCGTGCTCAGTGTGAGCTTCTCTCCGACACCGCTGGACGAGGCAGCGCTGCTGCGCTCGCTCAGCCGCTATCCCTATGGCTGCTCGGAACAGATCACCAGCCGGGCCATGCCGCTGCTCTATGCCGACCAGCTGGCGCAGCTGTCTGGCGCGGACGGGGTGAACGAGGCGCGGGCACGCGTGCAGGAATCCATCGGCACCCTGTTGTCAAGGCAGGCTGCGGACGGGACGTTCGGGCTATGGCGTGTCGGTGACCGCGGTTCAACGCCCTGGCTGGGTGTTTATGCGGTCGACTTCCTCGCGCGTGCTGCGGAGGCGGGATACACGGTTCCGGATGCTGCGCTGGAGCGGGCCTATCAATCGCTTGTCCATATCGGCAATCAGGAGCTCTGGCGGGTCAATGGCTATGACCGCACGATCAGCATGTGGCGTGGCCAGACGGATACGGACCAGCGCCTGACCGACCGCAGTGCGGCCTATGCGCTTTATGTGCTGGCGCGAGACGGCCGGGCGGACCGGTCGCGTCTTCGCTACATGCATGATGAACGCCTGCAACAGATCGCCAGCCCGCTGGCACGGGCCCAGCTGGCCGTGGCGCTGTACCTGATCGGTGACCGGGCGCGCTCGCAGAGCGCGTTCGATGCCGCAGAATCTGCACTGGGATATGCCAATACGGGTGACTGGTACCAGTCCTCCCGCCGGGACCTGGCCGGTGTGCTGGCGTTGGCCGCTGAGGCTGGCGAAACAGAGCGGGTCGAACGTCTGGCGGAACGTGTGGCTGCCGAGCTTCCCGAGCCCAGCCGTCTGACGACCCAGGAGAAGGCCTTCCTGCTGCTCGCCGCGCGGGCAATGGGCGGTGAGGCCGTCACCATCAATATTTCGGCGGGCGAGCTGGCGGCCAATCTGGGGCAGTCGGAATTCGAGTTGATGGCGGGTGACCTGCAAGCCCAGTTCGGCTTCGACAATGCTGGTTCCGGACCGGTCTGGGTGACCCAGATCGCGCATGGTGATCCGGTCAGCGCGCCACCCGTCGCGATGCAAGGCGTCGTTGTCCAGAAACGTCTCAGCACGATGGATGGCCAGCCGGTTGCGCTCGACGCCATCACCCAGGGTGACCGCATGATCATCGACATCATCGTGGCTCCCAGCGAAATGCGGACCATCCCGGCGATCGTGGTTGATCTCCTGCCGGCCGGATTCGAGATCGAGGCGGTTGTTGATCCTGGCGATGCGGGCGCAAACGGTGCCTATTCCTGGCTTCGCCAGCTGAATTCACCGCGGATTGCCGAGGCGCGGGATGACCGGTTTGTGGCCGCCATCGATCTGCGGGAGCGCCGCCCGATCCGCCTGGCCTATATCGTTCGAGCCGTTACCCCGGGTACGTACACCTTCCCGGGCGCGGTGATGGAGGACATGTATCGTCCCGATGTGTTCGGCCGGTCCGAATCCCGATCGGTCAGTATTGCACCGCGCGAGGGCTAGGACGGGACCATGCCCGCACTGAGGCGCCGATATCGCTTGCTGCTGGGAGTGCTCGGCCTTGTGCTGGGCCTGTTTGTGCTCGACCGGATCTTCCCGCCGCCGCTGTCACAGGTCGCGGAGGTGTCGCATGTGGTGCGGGACCGCAATGGCATCGTCCTGCGCGCCTTTCCGGTCGAGGAGGGGCGCTGGCGTCTGCCCGCAGACCTCGACACGCTTGATCCGGATTTTGTCGAAGCGCTGCTGGCCTATGAGGATGAGCGTTTCTTCAGCCATGCCGGGGTCGACCTGCTGGCCGTCCTGCGTGCGTCCCGCGACAGCCTGGCGGCAGGGCGGATTGTCTCCGGGGCCTCGACGCTGAGCATGCAGCTGGCGCGCCTGCTTGAGCCGCGGGAACGCACTCTGGGCGCCAAATTCCTGCAGATGATCCGCGCCGTTCAGATCGAGATGCGCCTGTCCAAGGACGAGATCCTGGAGGCCTATCTGACCCTGGCCCCCTATGGCGGTAATCTTGAAGGTGTGCGTGCGGCCAGCTGGGCGTATTTCGGGCGGGAGCCGGACGTGCTGACGATCGAGCAGATCGCCATGCTGATCGCCCTGCCACAATCACCGGAAGCCCGACGCCCGGACCGTCGACCGGAGCAGGCCGTTATTGCCCGGGGGCGGGTCCTGGACCGGCTGGCCGCGGTCGGACTGGCTTCAGTTGAAGCGGCGCGAGATGCCGCGCTTGACCCGGCGCCACAACGCCGGGCCTTTCCGGCCCTGGCCTGGCATGCCAGCGAGAGCCTGGTCCGCGAGCAGGGTCGAACGCATGGCGGTGTTGATCTTGTCTCCACACTTGATTTCGCCCTCCAGTCCGCCCTGGAAACAGCGATCATCGACGAATTGCCGACGGGTGATGACACCAGCCAGCTGGCGGTGCTCGTGGTCGAGAACGAGACCCGTGCGGTTCGTGCGGCGCTGGGGTCTGCATCCCGCTCGCGTCCTGGGGGCTGGATTGATCTGACAGATCGCGCGCGCTCGCCGGGATCGACGCTGAAACCCTTTATCTACGGCATGGCCTTTGATGACGGGTTGGCGGCTGCGCACACACGGATCGCTGACCTGCCCACACGTTTTGCCGGCTATCGACCGGACAATTTCGACCGGACCTTCCGCGGCGATGTGACGATTGCCGAGGCGCTCCAGCACTCGCTGAACGTGCCCGCTGTCGCGACGCTGGATGGTGTCGGCGCGCGGCGTTTCAGTGCGGTTTTAGGGTTTGCCGGTGCCGCGCCCGAGCGGCGGCGGACAGCTGGACAGGATGACGGGCTGGCGGTGGCTCTTGGCGGGGCCGGGCTGAGTGTGCGTGAACTGGCTGTGCTCTATTCCGCTCTGGCCGATGAGGGTGTTGCCCAGCCCTTGCGCTGGAGCGAGGCGGCACCTGTGCCCGAGGGCGGGTTCTCCGTGTTGAGCGCCGAGTCTGCGGGCGAGATTGTCAACATCCTGCGCCGGGCTCCGCATCCCGGCGGGCGCATGCCGGCCAGTCTGACACGTTCGGCGCCGGACATCGCCTTCAAGACCGGCACGTCCTACGGTTTCCGCGACGCCTGGGCTGCCGGGATATCGGGTCGATACACGATCATTGTCTGGAGTGGCCGGGCGGACGGGGCAGCACGCAACGGGCTGACCGGTCGAGAGGCCGCCTTGCCCGTCCTGTTTCGCATGTTCGACCTGGTTGAACAGTTCGACCCGTCACCGGCATTTGTCCGCACGCGCGAGCCAGAGGCCCTCGAGACACCGCCCACACTGGAACGCTTCACCGCCGATGTCGCGCCACACATCCTCTTTCCACCGGATGGAGCCGAGGTCTGGGCCGACCGCGCAGGACGCGGCTTTGTGCTGGCCGCCCAGTCCAGCCAGTCGGTGAGCTGGTATGCAGACGGCGAAGAAGTCGCTCGCAACGCCGCCGGGGATGCTGTCTGGGTGCCGGGCGGTCCCGGCTTCTACGAGATCGAGGCGGTGGACGACCAGGGCCGCACAACACGCGCCCGCGTAAGGATCCGGGGTGGCAGCGGATAGGGTGTGTTTGCTCCTGTGAGCTGACCTGTAACGGTCTCGCGGCTAGCTGATTTCCAGCCTCCCGGCGCGGATGTCATAGATGATTGCGCCGTCGCTGTTGGAGAACTGGTCTGACAGGGTTTTGTCCAGTGATATTCGGTGTTCGAACGGGCCGGGCAGGGCGAGCGGATTCATGAAGACGCGTTCGCAGAAGCGCGCGCCGGGTCGGGCGGTTTTCAGCACGCCGTCCCAGCACGCCGCATAGGCTTGGGGCGTACAGTAGGACCCGAAATCGGACAGCGAAAAGGCCGTAAAGCTTCCGTGCTGATCAGGCTCCAGCGCGGCAAGGTCGGTATCGGCGATCTCAATCCGATCCAGGCGGTCGCGCACACGCGCGAGATTGGCGCGCTGCAGGTGCAGGGGCAGAGCGCTGCTGGATGTGTGCTGGCCCAGAAAGATCAGGGTCGCGAAATCGGACTGGCCGAAGAGGAGATGTTTGCTGGCATTGTGGAAGGCTGCGGTCAGGCGACGGGTGGTTTCTGTGCGGTCGGGAAGGAATTGTCCGCCTGGTTCGCCGATGACATGGGTCCAGAAGAAACGGCTGGACAGCAGGTGAATACTGGATTTCCAGAAGGCATCCTCGAAATGCTCCAGCCAGATCTGATGTTGCTCCTCGACCGTCCGGGCCGCAAAAAGCTGATCGAGCCGTCGGCCCCTGACCAGGCGTAGTATGCGCGCCAGGAAGCGCAGCACCCGTTCCCAGCGCCCGGTATTCCAGACGCCCTTGCGGACAAGACCCGTTCTCGTGCTCCAGAACCGGCGCGCGTCCTCTGACAATACGGTTTCGACCCGGGCATGCAGGGCCAGCCGGTCTGGCGTCTGCTGAAACCCCAGATAGGCATATAATTCGTCATCGGACAGGGTCTTGAACGCCGCGATTTTGAGCCTCAGCAGGTGGTTCTGGGCCGGGTTGATGTCGATGGCGAGGATGTCGCCGGATCTCCCAACAGGAGATCAAGCGGCCGGGTGCCACTGGCCGTGAGGCAGAGCACGCGGTCCTCCGGTGACAGGTCGAGCGCGGCCAGCTCGGTGCGGCCATCTTCATTCGACGAGGTGAAGTTCAGGCTCGTGGCAAATGACATAGCGGTCTCACACGTAGATCGGCGGGATGTGGTCGGGCCGCGCTGGCGTCTCACCGCGCAGGATGGCGTCGATGCCCGCACGCAGGAAGTCCTGTGGAGCGATGAGACCGGGGCGACGCCCAAAGCGTTCAGCATTGTCGGTCACCAGCCCAGAATGTCCTCGTCCTCGGAGACCACCCGGCGCAGCATGGCCCGGACTATGGAGACTTTCAGCTGGGACAATAGCGATGTGCCGCGAATGGAGAGTCTGGAAAAGATCCGGGTTTCGTTTTCGCTGGCAGGGGACAGGTAAAAGCGCGAGGCGAATTCGATCCGGCCGTTGCGCCGGTATTCGACCTCGGCAATGCCGGGCGCGCGAAACCGGTCGGTGATCTCGTAACACTCCGTTCCGAACAGGCGGGAGACAAGGCCGCTGGGCGTGGCGCTTTCCGGATAGACCACCTCGATCCAGTCCGCCCCGCAGCGTACGCCGGGCTGGACGAGTTGCCGCCGGTTGGCCTGGCGCAGATAGCCGGCGTGCACGACAGAGGTATGGGTCGTATCCAGGATATTCTCCGCCATGTCGGCCAGCGAGGCGCGAATGGTGATGTCATCCGCGCGGGTGGCGGACGCGATGTCCTGTTGCGGAGGGGGCGGTGTGAAACCGTGTCCCGAGCCTTCCATCCGGACGAAGACCAGCCCGTCATGTTCCGCGGTCGCAAAGGCCTGGGCACGGATGCGGGGGGTGTTTCCGCCAGGGCCGGCATCGCCACGCACTGTCCGTCAGTATCAAAGCGCCATCCATGATAGGGGCAGGCGATCGCGCCCTTGTTCACACACCCTTTCGACAGCGGCGCGCCCCGGTGCGGGCAGATGTCGGTGAGGGCGCCGTAACCGTCTTCGCTTCGCCAGATGACAAGCGGCGTTCCCAGCAGCTGAGCCTTTGCGGGACCTGCGCGCAGGTCGCGTGTCGCAGCGACAGGATACCAGGCGGAGCGGTTCATTTGGGGCCCTGCCATTCGCGCACAACCCGGCGAAGCTTGCGGGTCTGCGGGCTGACCAGCGGGGCGGTCTGTGCGGTGATGTCGGCGCTTGCCCCCAGCCTGGCGAACAATGTGTTCAGCGCATGTGCCGCATCGCCTGTCAAATCCGCACACGCTTCGGGTAGCGCCAGGGCGATCGCCGCCTCGCCGGTCTGGGTGACGCGGAAATCCTCGATGCGCGGGCTGGTGCGAATAATCGCATTGCGGATGACATCCGGCGTGACCGGGATGCGGGCTACTGTGCCGGGCAGGTCGAAGATGTCATCACGCCGCCCGACAATCTCGTCGACCGTCTGCAGGGCTGATCCGCAGGCGCAGGGTGTTTCGGACAGGCGCAGGAGGTCGTTCATCTGATAGCGCACCATCATCTGGGATGTGCGCGAGAAGTCCGTGATCACCGGGGCGAGCAGGCCGGGTAAGTCCGGCTGGCTGTCCCATTCGAACGCCATCACATCCTCGGTGAGGTGTAGGCGGCCATGGGCACAGGCGACCGCGAACAGGCCCTCGGTCGCCATGTAGATTTCGCGTACCGTGCGCTGGAAGCGGGTTTCGATCTTCCTGCGATCCGTGGGGTCGAGAACCTCTGCGCCGGAAAAGATCACCTCGGGGTTCAGCGCGATATCCATGTCGGCCAGCAAGGTGAGCACGTGAGGTGTGGCGACCAGCACCGTCGGGTCGAAGCTGGACAGCGCCTCCGCGTGAGCGGCAACCCCCTCATTGAGATCAAAGAAGACCAGCTGGAGCCGCCCGCTTTCATTGGCAGTTTCATAGAGCTGGCTGTTGGTGGGCAGAAGGATGGCGACACGCTGTCGGGTGCGAAGGATATCGATACCGGTCTTGGCCAGCATCACGCCCAGCCAGCGTGCCCGCTCCATCGGGTCGACCAGGTAGAGGCCGCGATTGCCGCTCGTGCCTGTGCTGGCGCCGACATGGCAGCCATGCAGCGTGTTGCCGTGCTCCATTGCGGCCCAGGCATCTTCGGCCCTGATCCCGAAGCGGTTGTAACGATGAAATCCGGCCATCAGCCTGGCCTTGTCCATGCGCGGGAAGTCCTCCAGCGGCTTGCCGGCCAGGTCGCGGAAGGCCTCTGCTCGCGGCGCGACCTTTTTCAGGAAACGTCCGAGTTGTCGTTCCCGATGCCGTTCGATCACTTCGCGGGTTGCCAGGCGCGATGCGCGCCGGCGGGTCTGCAGCCAGGTGCGGGCGGTCTCCAGCAGGATTTTGGCGGACGTCCTCGCCATCACACGGTCTCCGGATCGTGGCAATAAATGACCCGGCCGCCCCGGCGTGCGAAGTCGGCGATGCGGGCCGAGGTGGCCAGCGCAGCCTGCGGGTCATGCAGGATCCAGCGAGCGGGAGGTGGTGGCAGGGTGCCGTCGACCGCCGCCTGGTGGAGCCATTGCGCGTCGGCGGCATAGAGGATGGGCTTGTCCGGCACCGGCCAGCAAAAGCCCATATGTCCAAGCATGTGCCCGGGCAGGGGGACGGCCAGCACACTTTGATCACCGAAGATGTCGTAGGCGAGGCCCAGACCCAGCGGGGCCGAGACGATCGGCAGGTCCTCGAACCGGATCATCCGGTCTGCGAGGTCATCGGGAAGCAGTTCGGAGAAGACCCCGTGGGTCGAGCGATGCAGCCAACTGGCCTGGGTGAAATAGTCAACGCTGCCGCCATGGGCATAGATTTTCGCGTCTGGATAATCGCGCAGTCCGGACACATGGTCGGCATGCAGGTGGCTGAGCAGAATGGTGTCGACCTTTGGGCAGGCTGCAGGCAGGGCATCGGCGGACAGTTCGGGCTTGAGTAACGCATTGTAGAAACGCAAGGCGAAGGAACGCCGGCCCTCGGTCACACGCGAGGTGTAGCCCGTGTCGATCAGGCAAGTACCCGCCTCGGGATGTTCGAAACGCCCGTAACGCACGGTGAGGTCGAGGCTTGTCCAGCGACCGCCGTGAAGCACCAGCCGCTCCGGTGCGCGCACCGTGGCGCTGTCAGGGAAGCCGGGCATCATCGGGCGGTGTCCTCGCAAAAGGTGCGGTCCAGGCCCTCTTGAATGCTGATCCTGGGTGTCCATCCCATCACCTCCCGCGCCGCGGAAATGTCGAGCGTCTGGCTGTAGGCAAACAGGCCGACACCATAGGCGGTGATCCGCGGTTCGGGATGGCCGGGGCGGATCCGCGCGATAGTTTCCAGGCCGCGTGCATAGGCCAGGGCAGCCCAGCCGGGGACACGGCGCCAGCGCACCTCTACGCCCGCGCGGCGGGCTGCGTCCTCGGTGACGGTTTTCAGTGTCAGAGCTTCACCACCCGAGATGTTGAACAGGCGCTGCGTCGGGGCAGGCGCGAGATTGAGCGCTGCGCGAACCGCTGAGACAACATCGTCGACATGGGTCAGATCGGTGACCGTCTCGCCCTTGTTCATCAGGGGCAGTGGACGTTCCCGGGCTGCCGCCAGGAGGCGCGGGAGCAGGGCGGTGTCGCCGCGTCCGTAAAGCCCGCGCGGACGCAGGATGACCGGGTCGAGCGCCTCGTGCACCAGCACCTCTTCCTCAGCCCGGGCCTTGGTGGCGGCATAGGCATTGACCGGCGACGGCAGAGGCTGTGTTTCGCGGACGTTCAACTGGTCGCGAAAGCGAAAATAGACGCTGGGGGTGGAGATGTGGACGAAGCGTTTTGCGCCCGCCTGCCGGGCCAGCTTCAGCGCGGATCGTGTGCCAAGGACATTGGCACGGTGAAAGTCCGCATGGCGGCCCCAGGGACTGGACAGCGCGGCGCAGTGCACAACCGCGTCCACCGCCGGCAAGTCAGGCGGGGTCGGATCGGCAAGGTCGAAGGCGAGTGTCCGGGCGCCCTTTTTCTGCAACCGCTCGAGGACATGGGTCTGGCGACCGCTGGCGATGACCGTATGGCCGCTCTCCAGCAGGTCTTCGACCACCCGGCCGCCCAGAAACCCGGTCGCGCCGGTGACCCAGATCGTCTGCATCGTCACGTTGTCACAGCCATGGCACCCAGCGAGATACCCGCCGAGGTGCCGGCCATCAGGATTTTCATATCCGACTGGATACGTCCTGCCAGACGCGCCTGGTGCAGAGCGATCGGCAGGGAGGCCGCAACCTGGTTGCCCATGGTCCTGGCGACATCAAAGATCTGTTCGGGTCTAATGCCACATCGCTTGATCATCAGGGAAATGGCATGCGGGCTGGCCTGGTGGGGCACGACCAGATCGATCTCGCCCAGCGACCAGCCGGTCCGGTCCAGAACCTGTTCGAGAAAACGCGGGAAGGTTTTCGATGAGAGCCTGAACACGCCCTTGCCGTCCATGGAGAAGACGGCATTGTCCTCGAAGGCCTCTGCCTCGGTTACCGGGTTGTAGCGCGTGCCTCCGGAGCCGACCTGGCAGTATTCGTAACCGTCGGCATGGGTTTCCATCAGCAACGGGCCGAGGCGCATATCGCCTGTTGAACCGGCCTGGACCACCAGGGCCGCAGCCCCGTCACCGAATAATCCGGCTGTAGTGGGGTCCTGTTTCCACGGGATGGCCTGGGAGGGCATTTCCGACACCACAACAAGTACGGTGCTGGCGCGCCCGGTGGCGATCGCCATGGCGGCATGGTCAAGGCCCAGCAGCGTTCCCAGGCAGGTCGCGTTGACGTCATAGGCCGGGAAAGCATGGGCTGACAGTCCGAGTTCCCGTTTGATCAGCGGCGCGGTCGCGGGCACGGGCTGTCGGCCGACAGCGCCGCAAAAGATCAGCAGGTCCAGCTCACCCGGTTCAATTCCGGCATCCGTAAGGGCCGCATGCGCCGCAGCCACGCCCATGCTTTCCTGGCTGTCGGCTTCGGTCGCATAATGGCGGGTCTGAACGCCGCATTTTTCCTCGAGCCAGCCGCGCGGCATGCCGAGACGCTGATCCAGCTCGTCCGATCTGACCGGCGCGCCAGGCAGGAATATTCCGGTGCCTGTAATCGCCGCGGATTCATGGCCCGCTGTCCTGTGCTGCATGTCATTGCCTTCTGCCGGGATGCGGGAATCCTAAAACCTGGGTTTTTGCTTGGCTATGAAATTTCGATTCACATGCAGTCGGCGTGTGGGATCAGCCTGATTGGTGGACATCGTTGATGGTTGTGTCCCGGTTCGACCATCCGTCCTAGTATTTGCCCTCACAGATAGTCAGTGACAGCTTTCGTCGTGTTTTCTTAGCGAGTGGCACCCTGCGGCGCTCGAAATCTTGAGTTACAAGGGCGATCAGCTAGACTGTCGGTACGTTTCTCGTCTGTACCACAGCCGTTTTCGACAAGTCGCAAGGAGAGAATATGAGCCGTCTGTTCGTCTGGTCCTTGTGTCTCGTGATCTTGTTGGCGGCGTGCCAACCTGCCAGTGAACCGCAGCGATCATTGCCCCGGTTCGAGCCGGTGGCGGCGGGTGAGGATTTTCCGGTTCAAGTGCCATCGTCCTTCGCCTCGACCCGCGGCTGGCTGGTGGTCGCGGAGGATCGCACAGATCCGCAGTCCCCGGAGATCAGACTGCCTGTTGCCGTCGTACACAATCGCTCTGGACGGGGAGGCGAACCGGTCCTTTATCTCGCCGGTGGACCTGGCGCATCAGGACTTCCGGCGGCGGCCTATCCGGGCGCCTACCCCTGGCTTGAAGACCGGGATTTCATCGTTTTCGGTCAGCGCGGAACTGCCAGTGCACAGCCGGCCTTGATGTGCCCAGAGTATCGGGATGCGGTGAGTTCCGGCAGCGATCTCGCCGATGCCGTGCGCCAGTGCCGCGACCGCCTCACCGCAGCGGGAATAGGCGTGGAGCACTACCACAGCCCGGCCAGCGTTGCCGATCTCGAGGATCTGCGCCAGGTGCTGGAGATCGAGACCTGGAATTTCTATGCGGTGTCGTACGGGACCCGGCTGGCGCTGTCATATGCGCGAGATCACAGCGCGAGCCTGCGGGCCATGGTGCTTGATTCACCCCTGCCGCCCAATGCCATTTATGACGATGAAAGCGCGGGCAATTTCGAGGCTGCGCTGCGCGCGATCACGACAGATTGTGCCGCGCAACCGGCGTGCGCGGCGGCCTATCCGGACCTGGAAGCGCGCTTTTTCAATCGGATCGAAGCGTCCACACGTGCCCCGCTCCGCATGGAAGGTCTTGCCGAACCTGTGACGGGGGCCGACCTGGCCGCGCTGATTGTCCTGTCTTCGGGACGCGATGTCATCGCGGCTCCGGGCAGGATGGATGCCGTTGCAAATCTCGACCCAGGCATAGCCGGTGTGATGTCCAGACCGAGAGCGGCCAGCAATCTTGCCTGGGGCATGCGCCTGTCGGTCTGGTGCCGTGAGGCCTTGCCCTTCAGCGACCGGAGCCGGCGTTCGCAAGCCGGGCCGGCACTGGGCGGATATGAAAGCGCCGCGATCCGGCCAGAGCTTTGCGCCGCCTGGGATGTGCCGCCGCTGGGCGCCGAGTTCATTGCGCCGGTGGTTTCCGAAGTGCCGACCCTGATCGTCGCGGGAGAGTTCGATCCCCTGACGCCTCCAGCCTGGGGGCTGCGCGCCGCCGAGACCCTCGCGAACAGCCGCGTGGTCAGCGTGAGGGGGGAAGCGCATGGTCCAACCCAGCAATGGGGTGGGGATGGATGTGCCATGTTGATGGTCGGACGCTTTATGGAAACCCCTGAGGCAATGCTGTCGGTCGCGGAATCCGAGCTGTGTGTCTTCGCACGCCCGGCGCCTCAATACGCTGTGCCAGGCGCAGCCGAGTGATTGGGGGCCACAGCGGTCACGCTCGCCAGACGGGTGGCTGACGGTGCGCCCGGGGTCGACATAAAAAGGGCCTGGTGAAGCGGATCACATTGAACGAGGTTTGTGATGCATCTCACGCATGATCCCGATGCGCCGGCAGCGGAGGAAATCGGGTTTGATAACTTTCTGAAAGTCGACATTCGACTCGGGAGCATCGTCGAGGCCGAGCCATTCCCGGAGGCCCGCAATCCGTCCTTCAAACTGCGCATCGGTTTTGGTCCGGGTATTGGTGTGCGACGCAGCGCTGCGCAGATCACAACTCTCTATACCACGTCGGAGCTGGCGGGGAGCCGGGTGATGGCGGTGGTCAATTTCCCGCCGCGCTAGATTGGACCGGTCAGATCGGAAGTGCTGGTGCTGGGTTTTCCGGATGCCGATGGCGCCATTGTCCTGGCGTGACCCGATCAGGATGCGCCGAATGGCGCCCGCCTGGCTTAGTCGAGTTGCTCCGAGACTATGTCCCCGGCTTCTGCCGAGAAATGGCTGATTTGTAATCTTTGAACGCAAAACACCGGGGTCGATATACGAGCCCGGCCATAACATTACATCTCTGTAATAAATTGATACATTTTTGTCGCAACTGTGACCGGAGAGCTGCCATTAAGGCGATGTCAGTTGACCCTAGGATTCACATGGCTTTCGGTGGCCGAGTTCGTGACTATTCATTCTAAAGGTTTTAGGCGATGAAATCATTTTCTCTTTCCAAAGCCCTGCTTTCGAGCTCGGCGCTGATCGCAATCGGCATCAGCCCGGCACTCGCGCAGGACGGCGGTGTCGATCAGACACCGGCGGCGGCTGAGGATCAGCAACCGGCTGAACGCATTGTCGTTACCGGTACGCGTATCCGTCAGTCGACCATCACTAGCCCGGTTTCCATGGACGTTCTCTCGGTGGACGACGCCCGTTCCGCTGGTGTAGCTGACGTTTCCGGCCTGCTGCAGAGCTCCTCTGCTGCTGCTGGTTCCAACCAGATCACCAATGCTGTTTCCGTCGCATACGTCTCTGATGGCGGTGTTGGCGCGGAAACCGTTGGTCTGCGTGGCCTCGGCGCTGGCCGTACGCTCGACCTCATCAACGGTCGCCGTGCAGGTCCGTCCGGTACGCGTGGTTCTATCAACGCATTCGACCTCGGTTCCATTCCGCTGGTTGGTATCGAGCGTGTTGACGTCCTCAAGGACGGCGCGTCCTCGATCTACGGTTCTGATGCCATCGCGGGCGTTGTGAACTACATCACCGATCGTAGCGACGGCAGCGAGATCGATTTCTACACAGAGGCACCGTTCGAGTCCGGTGGTGAAGTCTTCCGCGCAAGCGTGACGCATGGTGACAGCTTCGAGCGCGGTCGTTTCCGCGTCACGGCTGACTACTATATGCGCAATGAGCTCGCACGTCGCGACCGCGACTATCTCGATTGCCGCGAGAGCTACACCTTTACGGATGCCACAATGGGCACCCGTGCAGACGTTATCGATCCGCGTTTCGGCACCAATCAGTGTTCCGGTACGATCTGGGGTCACGTCTGGGCTTACAACTACAGCGGCCTCGCCAATCCGGACAACGTCGCCTGGAACCCGCGTAACCGTATCTTCCAGTACGACTACACCAACACCATGGCGGGTCTGGTCCCGGGCATTCCGGCATCACTGGACGGCACCGGTATCTCGGCTCCGGCCAACTGGTACCAGGTTGAGTACACCCCGGATCACATCGCTGGCCTGCCGGCGTTTGCGGGTATCGACGTCAGCAACCGCAACCCGGACCGCGTCACCGACCTGTATCCGGAAATGCAGCGCAATGACTCTGTCGCCGGTGAACTCGAGCGTGTCACTGTCATGGGTGACGTCGAGTACGACCTGACGGACAACATCACTGCTTATGGTGAGTTCCTGTTCAACCGTCGTTCCACCTACGTAAACAGCCACGACCAGTACTGGTCCTACCGTTATGGTGCGACCGACTATGCTGGTAACCCGAACCTGTCCGGTGACGGCGGTGAGAACTGGCTGATGCCGGGCCTCAACATCGAATTCAGCCCGACGCCAGTCGTCGAGTGGGGTGATGAAGAGGTAACTGTCGAGTACATGCGTCTTCTCGGTGGCCTGCGTGGCGACCTGGGTGATGTCGGCATGTTCTCCAACGTGTCCTGGGATATGTATGTCCAGCACTCTGACAGCTACGGCGAGTACACCGAGCAATATGTCCGTAACGACTCGATCAACTCGACCAACTACCAGATGGCGTCCTGTGTGGGCCAGAACTCCGGTGGTGCGACGGCTACGACGAACACCGGTGAAACCGTCACGGTTGCCGGCGTCTCCTGTGTTGATGTTCGCTGGTTCGATCCGGGCTTCCTGGCTGGTAACCTGACCGATGGCGAGCGGGCCTTCCTGCTCGGCACCGATACGGGATCCACAGACTTCACCCAGACGACCTTCGATGGTTACATCACGGGTGATGTGTGGGAGCTGCCGCAAGGTCCGATGAGTGCTGCTCTCGGCATCTTCTATCAGCGCGACGAGATCATGGACCGTCCGTCTGATACGACCCTGACCGGTAACGAGTTCTTCGGCTCCAGCGCTGGTATCACCACCGGTGAGCAGGAAACCCAGTCCATCTATGGTGAGGTTTCCATCCCGCTCTTTGGCGATATGCCGCTGGTTCAGAGCCTGAACGTCATCGCATCCGGTCGTTACAACGAGATCACGTCGTCTCACCGTGACGGTCGTTCCCTGACGGTTGATGGTTCCAACTACCGCTTCACGCTGGATTGGGCTGTTAACGATGCACTGCGTCTGCGCGGTTCCATTGGTACGTCCTTCCGTGCCCCGGCGCTGTACGAGCAGTTCCTGGCAGCTGAATCGCGTTCGCGTCGTCAGTCTGACCTCGACCCGTGTATTGGTTGGGGCGCAGCTCTGGGTAATGGTGACATCTCCCAGACGGTCGCAGACAACTGTGCAGCTGACGGTATTCCGGACACCTATTCGGGTGCGCCGATCGCTGCTCAGGAATTCCGCGGTGGTGGCTTCGGCTTCCTGAAGCCGGAAGAATCCGACAATATGACCGTCGGTTTCATCCTGACGCCGGACTTCGAGTTCGCGAACGTCAGCTTCGCGATGGACTACTTCGAAATCGAGATCAACGATCAGATTTCGACCCTGTCTGGCCCGCAGATCGTCAACGGTTGTTACTCGTCCCAGAACTTCGCTTCCGAGCCGCTCTGTGACCTGTTCTCACGTGGCAACATCATCGGTGGTGAATACCGGATCCAGTCTGTATCCGCGACCTTCATCAATATCGACACCCAGACCAACCGCGGTATCGATTTCACGATGAATGCCAACCGTGACACGCCGTGGGGCTTCCTGGACATGAACCTTCAGTTGTCCAAACAGCTTGAAGACAACATCCAGCTGCTCGGCGCGTCCGCAACGCGTCACCTGAACGGTTCTGTTGGTGAGCCTGAGTGGGTTGCACTGATGAACATGACGCTGTCGCCGACCGAAGACCTGTCCCTGCGCTGGGGCATGAACTATGTCGGTGAAGCCAGCACGCTCCAGTCTGTCTTCGCCAGCGTTCCGCTGTCGGAGCAGCCTGCTGGTGGCGGTGCGTACACGATCACCCAGCTGGGTGAGACGGTAAACACCAAGACCGAAGCTGAAGCCATGTTCTACCACCACGTTTCCGGCGAGCTGCTGCTTGACGGTGGCTGGACGATCCGTGCGGGTATCAACAACGTCTTTGACGAGCATCCGCCGGCACTGACGAACATCAATGACAGCCCGGACCTGGTCTTTGCAGGCAATTCTCCGATTGTCTCGCAGTACGACCTGCTCGGCCGTCGCGCATTCCTCAACATCTCCAAGACGTTCTAATCTCAGAGAAGTTGTAGTATCTGGAGAAGGCGGGCCCTGGTGGCCCGCCTTTTTTACAACATGGACATGAAGCATGCCAATCGTACTCGCCGACCCGGACAATCTTGATGAGAAGAATGCCGACTTCGCCCAGGTGCCGCTGAAAAAGCATTTCTTCCTCAACAGCGTCCCGAAAAGCGGCAGTCATCTGATGAAGAACATTGTGCGGATGTTCGTTCCGGTCGAGCAGCAGTACAGCGCAGATTTCATCCAGTATCCGAACCTGAACCAGCACGCCAAAGCCTTGCAGGGCGATCCCGCGCTCTCATGGGGGCATTTGCTGTTTGGTGAAGGCCCGGCGATCCTGTTGAAGGACGTCAATCACCTGCTCCTGGTACGCGACCCCTATAGTTGGGTTCTGGCGCGCGCCCGCTTTTTCCTGTCGGATAATTTCCAGGCCAATATTGACCACCTCAAGGGCGGTCGTGTCGAGATCCATGATTATCTGAACATGATGATCTTTGGCGCCCACAACCGCTTCCCGACCATGCAGGAAATCTATCACAACAATGTTGTGGCCTGGTTGGGCACCAGTGCTCGTATCGTCAAATACGAGGACGTGGTTCACCACCTCAAGAATATCGACGAGCCGGAGGCCGAGACATTTTTTGGCGAGCTGCTCGCTTTTGGCGGGATCGATTTGCCGTCGGACTGGAAAGAACGTGTCGCGGTCGGTTCAGATCGCAAGCAGAGCGGCACGGCTCGGGAAAACCTTAAACTCCAAGGCCAGGAAGTGCCGTCGGAATTGCCGGAGATGCAGAAAAAGCTGGTGGATCATACCAATCCGGGCTTGCGGGAACTGCTCGGTTACAAGTGAGGCCGTTCGACCCAGCCGGCAGGCCGCTGACCGAGGGGCCAAGCCTTCATTCCCAGATTATGATGCAGCCAGGAGTGGTGCGGGGAGAGACGTGATGGCGCCGCCCGCAGAATGTTGGACACGACTTCCAGCATATGTGACTTCGGCCTGTCATCGCCCATCGTCTCGAATTCCGATCCACGGAAATCCATCCCATACAGGATGGCCTCGTAACTCTGATGGTTCCACAATCCGCCGGTGTCGACTGGGGCGCGAGTGTCAATTTCCGGATCACCGGTGATGGTTTCGCCATAGGTGAAACCGGAGAAGGCCTGGTCCTGGAAGTCCGACATTGATGGCGGTTTCATGCGCCAGTGTTCGAGCTTTGCTTTCAGGCGATCCGTAATGTGCTCAGGACGTTGCACAGCCTGCCAGAATTCGGTGTCGGTGCGACGGGTCAGGCAGTAGTGCATGTTGATGAAATCAAGGATCTCGTAATAACGGTTCGAAACCACCCGGTTAAAGCGGAAGGCCAGCGGTTCGAGGTCCTCGTCGCGATAGGGAAAGTGTTCCGCCAGCAGCACAGCCGCCAACTCCGCCAGGTAGATGCCGGTTGATTCAAGGGGTTCGATGAAGCCGCTGGCGAGGCCCGCCGCGATGCAATTGCCAGCCCAGGCTTTCTGCCGCTTGCCAACCTTGAACTTGACGATACGCGTGTCCGCCTTGTTCTCGTCGACGCCCTGATAGGCCAGCAGCTCGCGGGCCGCATCATCGGTGCTGATGAAATCGGTCGCGTGCACATAGCCGATCGCCCGGCGGGTTTGTGTGGGGGTGTCCCAGATCCAGCCGGCGGACATGGCGGTGGCCGTGGTGTACGGGCGGACGACGCCGGGGAAATAGTCCTCATAGCCAAACTGGGCGACGACAGCCTGATTGCAGAAGAGCCATTGGGAGAAGTCCTCGAAGGGCACGCCCATGGTCTTCTCCATGAGCAGGGCCTTGAAGCCCGTGCAGTCGACAAAGATATCGCCCTCAAGCTGGTCGTTCGTGTCGAGGTCGAGTGATCTGATCAGGCCGTTTTCGCCGGTATTCACCTTGGTTACATTGGCCCGGACATGGGTGACGCCGGTCGCCGTGGCGATCTTTGTGAGATAATCGGCAAATTGCTGGGCGTCGAAATGGTAGGCGTACTTCATAGGAGCCACAAAAGGGCGACCATCACCGGTTTTCGGGCCGCGGCAGGCTTCGGCGATCAGGGTCTGGGCACTGACCGTTTCCATGAACGGGATGTCGCGCCGCGAGACCATCCAATTGGCACCACTATTGTCGATAGGCCCGAGCGTCGCGCGGTTGAAGGGGTGGTGATATCCGGATCCGTTATTCTCCAGCCAGTTCACGTATTTGATCGACTGTTTGAAGCTGGCATCTGTTTCGCGCATGAATTCCTTTTCGTCGATACCGATCACTTCCAGCACGTGATGGATTGAAGGAACGGTGGCCTCGCCGACCGAGATGCGTGGCACATCTGGAGATTCTACAAGCGTTATGTCGATTTTCTTGTCGCGACCGCGCGCATTGATCGCGCCATTCAGATAGGCCGCCATGATCCAACCGGCGGAGCCGCCACCAACAATCACTACACGTCTCATAAGCGCTTGTTCCCAATCAGAAATGGTTCAGTGGCATGTTACCTGCGCCCGAGGAGGCTGTCATGGGCGTGGTGTGCAGAAAACCCCTTACCGGTTGCCGTGTTCGTCTGGCTCGATTTCACCGGTCTCCAGGATGGGTGAAGCGTCGAGGTCTTCGGCATCCATCATTTCGGCGATCCGCTGGAGAGATGCGATGAGCATCCCGCGCTCCCAGTCCTGCAGTTTGCGAAACTCCCGGAGGAAACCAGCCTGTAACAATTCCGGAGCCGCTGCGGCAGCATTCAGTCCCTCGTCGGTGAGACAGGCCAGCACGACGCGCTTGTCAGAGGCGGAGCGATCCCGGCGTACCAGTTCCTGGATGTCCCTGCACGTTATGGCGATGGGGGTGGCGCTGGCGGCATATGCAAACTGGATCGCGTTGATCTCGGTGACCTATGCGCTGACCTATGCCTTTCTGGCGATCTACTGGCATGACACTTCGGAGCATCCGGTTTTTTCCCAGGCTGTGTTGGTGTGGACCAGCTGCGCCTTTGCCTGGATCATGTCTGTGACCTTTTCCATGCGGGCCCGGCGGCGTTTCTATCTGACCGAGCTTTACGAGAAAGCCCGTATCGCGGCCGAGAAGGCTCAGGAATTCTCGACCTTCCTCCTGGCTGCAACAGGTCATGATATCCGTCAGCCTGTCTACGCGCTCGACCTCAATGCCGGCTTGCTCGAGGATCTGCTGGAAGCCGAGAACTGGGAGAAGGCCAAGGAAGTGGCCGGCCGTCAGCGCGAGGTGGTTCGGAATGTCTCCTCGCTGCTCTCTTCGGTTCTTGAACTTTCCTATCTCGACACGGACCGGCGACCGGTCGATCGGGAGCGGGTGGCGATCGGCGACCTTGTCCGCGAGGTCGTGACCCCGCTGGAGGAAGTCGGGCGCAGCAAGGGGATCGAGGTCCGCTGGATTGGCAGCAGCCAGACCATCGAGATCGATCGCGGCATCGTCGAACATATCCTGACCAATCTTGTCTCCAACGCGATCACTCATTCCGGTGGCAAGCGTGTGCTGATCGGGGCCAAACGAAACGCCGGCGGCATTGATTTGCTGGTTGTGGATGACGGCAATGGTATTGGCCGTGAAGTCATGATGCTGGACAGCATGTTGATGGTGGAGGAGAGCCGGAAAACCGGCCATCGCCGCGCGGGTCTTGGCCTGGAGATCATCTTCAGACTGGCAGAAAAAGGACGGATGCGTATGCAGATCCATTCCCGTCCCGGCCACGGCACGCTGGCGCGGCTTGGGCAGGGATTGACCTGATGTACACGTGATCACATTTGTCCACGGTCACGAGGGGTCGACCCGGTCGGGAATCGGATTAGCACCGGGATATGGGCAAACTCTATTTTACATACAGCGCAATGAATGCTGGCAAGTCCGCCATTCTTCTCCAGGCCGCTCACAACTATGGTGAGCAGGGCATGAAGGTCATGTTGTGGACCTCGCAGCATGGCGCCGCTGACGACAGCGATGCCGGTGAAATCGAGTCGCGTATCGGCCTCAACGCGCCCGCGCATCTCTATCGTGACGGTACGGACATGTATTCGCAGATCCTTGCGTTCCGGGAGGCGGACGGGCTGGATGCGGTTTTTGTCGACGAGGCGCAATTCCTCTCCCGCGACCAGGTCTGGCAATTGGCCCGGGTTGGAGACGAGTTGGGCCTTCCGGTCCTGTGTTACGGACTGCGTACGGATTTCCAGGGCAAGCTGTTTGAGGGGGCCGCCGAGCTTTTGGCCATCGCTGATGATCTGCGAGAAGCACGCACGATCTGTCACTGTGGTCGCAAGGCGACAATGAATCTGCGTTTCGACGCGTCGGGTGATGCGGTCACTGAAGGTGTCCAGGTCGGCGTGGCCAAGGCGAATTATCTCTCGCTCTGTCGCAAGCACTGGCTAGAGCGTATGCAGGCAGCAGCCAGCGAAGAGGCGCGTGTTGAAGGCGCGCTCGATACTGTTGACGCCTGATCTGCTGGACCCGTTGGCCGGGCCGGATGCGAGCCGAGATGTGAATCCGTGCTTTCACCGCGTGCGCTCGCGTGGCAGAACAATTTCTGAAGTTCCGTTTCCAGGCGAGCCAGTAGTGGGGGCAGCCGCATGAGTGCCAATATGTTAGCGGGTGTCGGAGCGCTTACGCTTCTGGTCATCGCCTTTGTATTCTCGACCAATCGTCGCAAAATTCGCCTGCGCACGGTGCTCAGCGCCTTGCTGTTACAGGCAGCGATTGGCGGCTTTGTGCTCTATCTGCCAGCAGGGCGTGAAATGCTTTCCGGCCTGTCTGCCGGTGTGACCCAGCTGCTCGCATTCTCTGCCGCCGGTATTGAAATGGTTTTCGGACCGCTTGTGTCTGAGTCCGTTGGATTCAGTTTCGCGCTCAACGTCCTGCCGGTCGTGATCTTCTTCTCCGCGCTGATGTCCGTGCTCTATCATATCGGCATCATGCAGTGGATCGTTCGTGTCGTCGGCATGGTTCTCAATGTTCTGCTGGGGACCGGACGGGTTGAATCGCTCAATGCGGCCGCGAATATTTTTGTCGGCCAGACAGAGGCGCCGCTGGTCATCCGCCCGTATCTGGATGGCATCACCAAGCCGCAATTGTTTGCGATCATGACCTCCGGTCTCGCATCTGTGGCCGGTACTGTCCTGGCGGCCTACGCCCAGATTGGCATCAGCATTGAATACCTGCTCGCCGCCAGTTTCATGGCGGCTCCGGGTGGTCTGCTGATGGCCAGCATCATCATGCCGGCGGACGATGAAAAGGATGAGGAACAGGACATCGTCAACGCCCCGCCGGCGCGTGAACCGCACGCCAATGTGGTGATGGCCGCTGCTGTTGGCGCCAAGGACGGCCTGAGCCTGGCTTTGAATATCGGAGCGATGCTGATCGCTTTCGTCTCGCTGATTGCCCTGGTTAACGGGCTGATTGCGATGGTCGGTGGCCTGTTCGGTATTGAGGGTGTGACCATTCAGAGCCTGCTGGGCATGCTGTTTGCCCCTCTGATGATGGTGCTCAGCATTCCGCCTGCCGAGGCCCAGGCCGCAGGCGCCATTGTCGGCGAAAAACTGGTGATCAACGAGTTCGTCGCCTACCTGACCCTGTCCGGCAGCCTGGAAGATTTCTCACCGCGCAGCCAGGCGATCCTGACTATTGCTTTGTGCGGTTTTGCCAATCTGAGTTCTGTCGGTATTCTGCTCGGCGGGCTGGGCAGCCTGATCCCGGAGCGCATGGGCCAGATCGCCAAATTCGGTTTCCGCGCCGTTCTTGCCGGTTCCCTGTCAAATCTGATGAGTGCGGCGATAGCGGGTATGCTGTTCGTGGGGTGACGAGGTGACGCGATCCATCATCATCGATTGTGACCCCGGTGTTGATGATTGCATCGCGCTGCTCGCCGCTCTGGGTGCGCCGGATCGTTTTGATCTGAAGGCTATCACGGTCGTTGCCGGCAATGTTCCGGTGGAAACTTGTGCCCGCAATGCCCGCGGGGTGCTGGCGCTGGCCGGGCGCGAGGACATACCGGTCTATGCCGGCTGTGATCGTCCGATGCGGGTCGACCCCGAATTCGCCGAACATATCCATGGGGCTTCGGGGCTGGGTGATGCTCGCCTGCCCGAAGCGAGCGTACCGGTCAGCACGACCCACGCGGTTGATTATCTGTGCGATACGCTCTCTGCGGCCGAGCCGGGCTCGATTACCCTGGTGATCACGGGGCCGATGACCAATTTCGCGACCGCGTTGAAGCGCGACGCCTCGATCATGCGCGGTGTCCGCGAGCTGGTGATCATGGGCGGCGCCGCGATCGAGGGCGGCAATATCACTGCCCATGCCGAGTTCAATATCTATGCAGACCCCGACGCAGCCAAGATCGTGCTGGAAAGCGGCTGTGCCACGACGCTGATCGGTCTCGACGCCACCTTGCAGATCCGTTGCACACCACCGCGCATGCAACGACTTGAAGCCTCCGGGCATCCGGCCTGTCATGCATCAGCAGCGATGATTTCCCACGTCAACCGGATCTAT
The DNA here is from genome assembly GCF_047123815.1 of Maricaulis sp. MIT060901. Lineage (NCBI taxonomy): Bacteria > Pseudomonadati > Pseudomonadota > Alphaproteobacteria > Maricaulales > Maricaulaceae > Maricaulis > Maricaulis sp. MIT060901. The sequence continues at coordinate 1,243,473 of NZ_CP138920.1, read as the reverse complement.
GGCGAGGTCTATGGCGCGGATGGTGCCGCGCTGCACGATCCCTGCACGATTGGCTACCTGCTCGACCCGGGCCTGTTCTCCAGCAAGTCGGTTTCTGTGACGGTGACCACATCCGACGACGAAAAACGCGGCAATACCGCGCTCGGAGCTGAATGCGCCAATGGTGTTAACTGGGTCACCGGGCTGGATGATGATGCTCTGTTCGACCTTCTTGTCACCTCGATGGAGCGCCTTTGATGAGCCAGGTAATCACGGTTCTGGGGTCAATCAATCTGGATCTGGTCGTGCGCTGCGATCAGTTGCCGAAGGCCGGAGAGACCGTGCTGGGCGATGGTTTCGCGAAATTTCCAGGCGGCAAGGGTGCCAACCAGGCTCTGGCTGCATCGCGCCTTGGGGCAGCTGTGAGCATGATTGGCTGTGTAGGCGCGGATGATGAGGCGGAAGCGGCGCTCGCTCTGTTGCGTGAAAATGGTGTGGATCTTGACCGTTGCCGCGTGAGCGAAGCGGCGCCCACCGGCGTGGCGATGATCGCCGTGGCGCCCGACGGCGACAACCAGATTGTCGTGGCTTCCGGGGCGAACGGTGGTTTGACCATAGCGGACTTGCCGGATCGGATTGAGGGGGCTCTGATTGGTCAGCTGGAAACGCCAGTCGAGGTCCTATCCGAAGCGGCCAGGCGTTGCGAGGGACTGGTCGTGCTCAATCTCGCGCCGGCCGCCGAGGTGCCGAACGAATTGCTTGAACGCGCCGATGTGTTGATCGTCAATGAAGCAGAGGGCGAGCATTACGGTCTGGGTCGACTGTTTGCGGCCGGAGGTCTGACAGCGCTGACGCTGGGAGTTCGGGGCGCTGCCCTGTTCCGCGACGGCCAGGAGATTGCCCGGTGCGCACCGCCCCAGGTCGAGGCGATTGATGCAACCGGTGCCGGAGATACATTCGTCGCGGCATTGAGCCTGGCTCTACTTGAACAGATGACGCCTTCCGACGCGCTGGCTTTTGCCTGTGCCGCCGGAGCCGCCTCCACCCTGAAAGCGGGCGCCCAGCCATCATTGCCGCTGCGCGCAGATGTTGAGGGTCTGATGATTGGCGCCGTCTGATCCGCGTTTACGCCGGTGATGTGCGGTCTTATCCTTTGGTTGCACTAACGAACTCTTATCCACAATCAGGTATTGTTTGAGTGATGCCAGTCATCACCATCGATGTTGTTGTTCGGATGTTCGCCTTTGCAGACGTCGTCTTAAATTGATGAAACCGGAACCGGTCGGGGAGGGCGGGGGGCGGCGCTTCGTGCGCTGATGCCGACGTCTCTGGGGGGACGGATGGCGTTTGCTGCGAGTGTGCTGGCATCGGTGTTGGTGATAGCGTCCATTTTGATTATTTCCCATTTCGTCGACGCGACCGTGGCCCGCCTGACAACCCGGGAACTCACCGAGACGGCTGCGGCCGAGGTGCTCTATCAATTTGTCGATGGAGAGCCGATGTTCGCGGGCGCCTGGTTTGTTGTCGAGGCGAATGCGCTCGACGGAAACGACGCCAATGTGGAGCGCGATGGTTGGTTGGCCCATCCAGATACCGGGCATTTCCGGCCTTATGTGTACAATTTCGGCAATGGTGCCCAGCGTCATCACCTGACCTTCGCTGACGCCGAAGGGGCACAGTCGGACTATTATCGTGTGCCGCTGACGTCTGGACAGCCCTATGTGACGAACCCGGGCCCCCTATTTGATTGAAGGCCAGTGGGTGCTGCTTCTCTCGGCGGCTTTTCCGGTCTCGCGCGATGGGGAAACAATCGGCGTTGTGGGCGTTGATTTTGATCTGTCAGCGCTGTCCGAGCATTTTGCCGGTATCAGGCCATACGGCGACGGCATGGTGCGCCTGGTCTCGCATGACCTGATGTGGGCCGCGACCAGTGATGAGAGCCAGTTGGGTGAGCCCGTTGCGCCAGCCGCTGATTTCTGGCCGGCATCCGCTACTGGACCGGGAATTCCCCAGGATGTGACGATTGTGCGGGGAGAGAACGGGCTGCTGCACCTGTTGTCGCCGATCCATCTTCGCCAGTTCGACCAGCCTTGGATAGTCGCCATCTCGGTCCCGGAGGCCACGGTGATGGCGGATGCCATCCAGATCCGGCAGCTGGTGCTTTATACGGGTGTCGGCCTGGTGGTCTGCGTGATCCTTGCGCTTCTGGCGGTGTCCCACCTGCTGGTGCGCCAGCCGATCCATCGCTCCATTGAAGCCATTCAGGCCCTGGAAGCTGGCCAGCTGGCAACGCCCATCCCTGAAACGAAGCGCCGCGACGAAATCGGGGATATCAATCGCGCTCTGCTCAGCTTCCGCGACAGCTTGAACCAGGTTCAGGAACTGGAAGCCGCCGACCGCGCCAAATCCCAGTTCCTGGCCAATATGAGCCATGAAATCCGAACGCCGCTGAATGGCGTGCTGGCCGCTTCACAGATGCTGGACAAGACGGAGTTATCCGAGGACCAGGCAGAATATTTGCGCATTATTCGTTCATCCGGAGCCATGCTGTTCGACCTGATCCGAGATGTGCTGGATCTGTCCAAGATCGAGTCGGGACAGATCCGGCTTGCATCCGATGAATTCCGTCTCACCGACGTGATCCAGCGCTTGGCTGACGCTGTTGGCGCGATGGCGACCGGCAGGGGGCTGGATATGCGAGTGGAGATTTCTCCCGAGCTAGATTGTTCTTTCCGGGGCGATGAAACGCGAGTCTGCCAGATCGTTACGAACCTTGCCGGCAACGCCCTCAAATTCACGGATACCGGTCATGTCGCAATCCATGTGGACCGGGCCGGCAAGACCGGGCAGGTGTGGACCCGGGTCGAAGACACCGGTCCGGGTATCGCCAAGGCAAACCTTGTTCGCGTTTTCGACCGCTTTAGCCAGATCGACGAATCCGACACGCGGGAGTTTGGTGGTTCTGGACTGGGTCTGGCGATTTCCCGCCAGTTTGCGCGCCTTATGGGCGGCGATATCTCGGCGCGCAGCAAGCCTGGTGTTGGAAGCTGTTTCACTGTGCTTCTTCCGCGGTAGCAGGTGAGTAAGCCGGAGGCGCTCCCCACGCCAGATGCCACACCAGCGGGGGCGGACAAGAGCGGCGGTTTCAATGTGCTCATCGTTGAGGATATTGCCTCCAACCGCTTCCTGCTGGCGCAATTCCTCAAGGCTTCTGGTCATATTGTGATCGAGGCGGAAAACGGCCAGGAGGCACTCAACCGTCTCGATGAAGACGCGGCCATTGATGTTGTTCTGATGGACCTGCAAATGCCGGTCATGTCCGGTGATGATGCCTTGCGCGAAATCCGCGCTACCGAGGAAGCTTATCGCGATGTGCCGGTCATCATGGTCACAGCGGATGCAGACACCGGAACCAGCGAGACTTTGCGCCAGGCCGGTGCCACTGCGTGCCTGACCAAGCCTGTCGACTTTGTCGCCCTCAAGGGTGAAATCGCGGGAGCGATGAAGCCGAGACGCGCTGCCTGAACGCTGATTCTCTCCCGCAAACCAGGTCGAAAAAGGCTTCGAAAACGTCGATTGAAAAAAATTATGCGGGCGCCCCGAGTGGGAAATACGGCTCGTTAGTTCGATTCAATCAACCCTACGAGAATACCCGAAATAATTGAAATCAAGTGATTTCTGCGACTTGCACGCGTGTCTGAAAGGGGGGCGGTTGACTGTTTCGCTACCGAAGGAAATTCAAGGCATTTTATGGTGACAAATTCGTGAATTCCCAAATGTTTTATAAAACTGTCACGTAAACGAGCGATACGGCAGAACCGAAATCCGAATATGCGCGAAATCTCGTGCAATCGTTGTTTCAGGAACAGGGCCGTATTCCATGGCAGCTATTAATCGACTTTCCATCCACGCGCGGGTCGGCATTCTCGCTGGCTTTTCCGCGTTCGCAGTTATCGCGCTTCTCTCGATCTTCTTCATCAGTCGCGCCCAGACCGATGCGGCGATCGAGCGCGGGCTCGAGTTTGCCGAGATCGAGCGCCTGGCGCTCGAGATGGAAATCGGTGCGCTGCAGATGCGCCGCCGGGAAAAGGACTTCCTCCTGCGCCGGGATGTCCAGTACCTCGATCGCTACCTGACCGACGCGGACACGGTTGCGCGGGTCATCAGCGAGATTCAGTCGCATGATCTGGACACCGAAACCGCCGCCGCGGCGGCGCGTCTGGCAACAGCGTTGCCACGTCACCGGACCGCGTTTGAAAGCGTCGTTGCCCAGGCCGTTGAGCTGGGGCTGACGCCCAGCGAGGGCCTGGAAGGTCGGTTACGCTCCGCTGTGCATGCAGTCGAGACCCGTCTCAACGAGTTTGGCGACGCGGAACTGACCGTGCTGATGTTGATGATGCGCCGGCACGAGAAGGACTTCATGCTGCGTGTTGAGTCTCGCTATATCGACCGGTTGGCAACGCGCCAGGTCGAGTTCGCCGAACTGATGGCGACCCGTAGCTACAGCGCAGCTGACCAGGCTGAAATCTCCCAGCTGATGCAGAACTATGGCCGCGATTTCCGAACCTGGGCGCAAACGCGTCTGCAGTTCGATGAAGACGTGTCCACGCTCTCTGCGATTTTCGCCGAGATGAGCACCGACTTTGATGTCATTCTCGAGCACGCTCAAGCCGGTAGCGAAGCCGCTTTGGTCGAGCTGGCGGCATCCCGGTCTCAGATCCTGATTGTCAGCCTGGCGGTCATGGCGGTGGTGGTTCTGCTCACCTTCGGTGTGACCTGGATCGTTGCCCGCTCCATCGCCCATCCGATCCGAGCCATCACTGATGTGATGAGCGGACTGGCGCGCGGCGAAGTGGATGCGGACGTGCCACACAGCAAGGACGGCGGCGAGATTGGCGAAATGGCTCGCACGCTCCGGATTTTCCAGGACGGGTATCACGAGATGGAGACGATGCGTGCGCAGCGTGCAGAGACCGAGGCCCGTGAGGCCGAGACTGCCGCGAAGGCCCGTAATGATCTTGCCGATGAATTCGACAACCGTATAGGTCAGATCGTCAACGAACTCGCTGCTGCGGCCAGCCAGATGATCGCTTCTGCTGGCGAGTTGCACGGATCTGCCCAGGGCGCTGACAAACGTGCCGGGACCGTGGCGTCTGCCGCCGAGCGGACATCGGGCAATACGCAAACTGTTGCCTCTGCAGCAGAGGAGCTGACCAGTTCCATTCGCGAGATCCACCGGCAGGTGAGCGATGCCTCCACCGATACCCAGAGCGCGGTCGAGGAAGCCAATACCACTCGCCAGACGGTATCCGACCTGGCTGAGGCGGTGTCACAAATTTCCGAAGTCGTCTCCCTCATCCAGTCCATTGCAGAGCAGACCAATCTTCTGGCTCTCAATGCGACCATCGAGGCCTCGCGAGCGGGCGATGCAGGCAAGGGCTTTGCCGTTGTTGCCTCCGAGGTGAAGGCGCTGGCTGACCAGACCGGTAATGCAACGCTGGAGATCGCCGATCAGATCGATGCGATCCAGGCCAGTGGCAAACAGGCCATTGCCGCGATCGAGGCGATGGCCGGAACCATCGACAATGTCGCCGCCGGCGCCACCGCCATCTCCAGCGCGGTCGAGCAGCAGGATGCGGCTGCTAATGAAATCGCTCACAGCGTTGCCCAGGCCGCCGAAGGAACGGCCGAGGTGACCGAGAGCATCACCGCCCTGTCAGCAATCGTTCGCGATACCGACCGGGCCTCTGACGAAGTTCTCAATGCCGCACGGAGCGTTTCCGACGGCGCTGAAAAACTCAAATCCGATCTGGCCACATTCATCGACCAGATACGGGCAGCCTGATCCACACACTCTATTCAAACGGGACGAAATAGAATGCGTACTCAAACCCTGAAGCTGCTTGGTGCAGCAGCCCTCGCTCTCACGGTGCCGGCCTCGGCCTTTGCCGACGACTGGAACTTCAACATGTCTCCTGGCCCACGCTGGGATGCTGAGGAATCTGGCAACTACTTCAAATTCCGCGGTCGTGCCTATTTCGATATCGCTAGCATCGACTGGAACAGCCCGCTGAGCACCGAGCCTGGTGACTCCGAAGAATGGCGCACGGCCCGCCTTGGCATCGAAACGAGCTTTAACGGCACGAAGCTTGTCGCCGAGTTCGATTTCTCCGGTGATGATGTTGATGCCAAGGACGTACACCTGACTTTCTCCGTCGGCGAGGGGTCGCTGCGTGTCGGGCAGTTCAAGACCATGAACTCGATGGAGGAACTGACCTCTTCGCGTTATGTCAGTTTCATGGAGCGCGGCATGGCGACGGACCTGTTCGGTCTCGACCGCCGCATCGGCGTTGCCTACTACTGGAACAATGACAGCATCACGGCGAGCGCCGGTATTTTTGGCGCCCCGCTGGATGACAATTTTGCCTTCCGCGAAGCCAATGATTCCAGTGCTGTTGCAGCGCGATTCACCTGGTCCAACCAGGAAGAAGGCGGCCCGCTCTACCACCTCGGCGCATCCATTCGCCGGACGGACCACGGCGATGCCGGCACGCGCCTACGTGTCCGCCCGAACGCGCACCTGTCCAACCGTTTCGCCGCCGCTGACTACCGCACTGGTCGGCCGCTGGGCGAAGCCGACAGCTCGACCTTCCTCGGCTTCGAAGCAGCGATGGTCCGGGGCGCGACGCATCTTCACGGTGAGCTGGCTCGGGTATCGCTCGACGGGCCTGCCGGCGACCCGGCATTTGTCAGCGGCTTTGTCTCCATCGGTCATTTCATCACGGGTGAAACGCGACGTTACAAGCAGTCCTCCGGCACGTTTAACCGGACCAGCCCGGATGCTCCTGTGACAGCCGGAGGCTATGGTGCGTTCGAGATCGCTGCACGTTTTGACTACGCGGATATGGGGGATGCCGGTCTCGGTACCCTGCAGACCACGACGCTGGGCGTGAACTGGTACGTTCACAGCAATTTCCGTGTCATGTTCAACCTTGTTGATGGTGAGCATGATGGTCCGGGTTATGTGGAAGAGGGCGATGCAGCCCAGTTCCGTTTCCAGATCGACTTCTGATTTTCACAAAGACCAGAATCGTCAGCAACGCCGCTCCGAACCGGGGCGGCGTTGTGCGTTGAGGTGGTGAAAACAGGTTTCCGCAATTCGATTTTATCTTCCTGTTATAGTTAACGAAAATTGGTGGAGACAAACTTGTCATCCGATTGTCGTCAAACTGTCACACAGACTCGGTATCCGAGCTGTGAGTTTTTTCGGATTTATTCGAAATGGGGATTTGGCCGGTCCGAGTGAAAGCCGATCACAGATCCGCTTCCGGGGTGTTCTGATGTTCTCATCAGCCACATCGCGGAGCGGGTGAGCCGGTTCGGGCTGGTGCTGACAGAGCGTTTAGGAAACACGCCTCTTTTAGGAGCTTCGTAATGAAGAGCACGCTGAAATCTATCACCTGCGCCATGACGGCTGCGCTGGCTGTTGCCGGTGCTGCCGATGCGCAGAGCCGCGACCAGATCCGCATCGTCGGTTCGTCCACGGTCTTTCCGTTCTCTACCGCAGTAGCTGAGTCCTTCGGCGCCAAGACGGGCAATGCGACCCCGGTTGTCGAATCCACCGGTTCCGGTGGTGGACTGCGCCTGTTCTGCTCCGGCGTGGGTGTTGAGTATCCGGATATCACCAATGCGTCCCGCCGAATGAAGGCATCCGAATTCGAGAACTGCCAGAACAATGGCGTGCGCGACATCACCGAGGTCCGCATTGGTTTCGACGGCATCGTCCTGGGCGCCGCCGACAATGGTGAAGGCCCGATGGAACTGACCCTGACGCAGCTGTGGCTGGCGCTGGCGGCTGAAGTTCCCGCCGACGACACCTGCTCTTCCTTCCAGGAAAACCCGTACCAGTACTGGTCCGAGATCGACGCCTCCCTGCCGCAGCAGCGCATTGAGGTGTTTGGCCCGCCGCCGACCTCCGGCACGCGAGACGCTTTCGTCGAGCTGGCCATGCAGGGTGGCGCTGCCGGTATTGCGTGCATGGAAGCGCTGGACGATGCAGACAGCGACCGTTTCGAGCAGATCGCCAGCCGTATCCGCGAAGACGGTGTCTGGGTTGATGCCGGCGAGAACGACAATGCGATCGTTCAGACCTTGGTCAACACCCCGACCGCGTTCGGCGTCTTCGGTTTCTCTTTCCTGGACCAGAACTCCGACCGCCTCGCTGGTGCGATCATTGACGGTGTCGGACCGGAATTCGAAGCCATCGCAGACGGCTCCTACCCGGTATCCCGTTCGCTGTTCTTCTATGTGAAGAATCGCCATGCGGATCTGGTCCCGGGTCTGGCCGGTTATGTTCGTGAATTCACCTCCGAGGATGCCTGGGGCGAGTTTGGTTACCTGACCGATCGTGGCCTGATCCCGCTGGGTGATGATGAACGTGCTGAAATGGCTGCCAGCGCTCGCGCTCTGACCGCTATGACGGAAGTGCCTGAATAGGCACCAAATTCAGCTCCCTGTGAGGCCGCGCCGTAGCAGGGAACAGCTTGAGTCAGGCATGTCGCCATCAACAATTAGTTGACGGAGACATGCCTGCGCTCGTATGCGGCGTGCGGGTATTGTGGCGAGGCGCTTTTCTGGCGCTGGAATGGGCACTGATGTCGATCGATACGATTATCGCTTTTAGCCTCTTGGTGGTCGTCGCCGGAGGCTTCTACGCAGGACGCACTCGAGCGATCCGCCTGGTGGGTGATGCACGACGCGAGTTGCACTCCCTGCCAAACTATTACGGATATTATGTCGCCCTGTGGACAGGCCTTCCCGCGCTGTTGGTGCTGATGGCCTATGCGCTGATCGGTGGCCAGGTCGCGGATCGCATGGTCGTGTCCGAACTGACCCGGGAAGCAGCGCCGCTGACCTCGACCTATCTCGAGACCCTGACCAATGATGCTGACTACCAAGCGCTGACAGCCGCCGCGGCCCAGCAGCGTGGCCGTGTGGTCGAGCTGAACGAAGAGATTTCCCGTCTGCGCAGCACACGCGGCGAGGATCGTGACCCGGCCATGATCGAGGCGCGACGCGCGGAACAGCTCGAAGTCCTCAATCTGGCAACGGATACGGATGCCCAGGCTGTCCGACGCCAGGAAGAAATCTCCCAGGGCATTCTCGATAGTATCGCCGAAGATGCGGGCGGCTATCGCATCAGGGCCGGCTTCCAGCTTGAACTGGGTGGCAATGCAGCCAAACAACTCTTCATGGCCGATGCGCGACGCATTGCAGACGGGCGTATTGCCAGCCGCACCTCGCCGGCCCTGGATGCAGCCGCGGCGTCGCTCGTTGAAACCGAGGCCCTTATCCGTCGTTCGGTGGCGGGGTTGGTCATTCTCATGGCCATTGCAGGTTTCGGTCTTTCCCGTTTCCAGATCGCGCCCAGCTTCCGCGCTCGCAACAATGTAGAGCGCCTGGTCCTGGTCGTCCTCTTCCTGTCGTCGCTGATTGCCATCCTGACAACGGTTGGCATCGTGGCCTCCCTGTTGTTCGAAAGCCTGCGCTTTTTCCGTGAAGTTCCGCTACAGGAATTCCTGTTCGGCCTGCAGTGGAGCCCGCAGATCGCCATTCGTGCGGATCAGGTCGGTCAGTCCGGCGCGTTCGGTGCGGTGCCGCTGTTTGCCGGTACGGCCATGATCACTCTGATCGCGATGGTCGTTGCTGTGCCGATCGGCCTTTTCTCTGCAATTTATCTGTCGGAATATGCCGGCACGCGTTTCCGCCAGATCGCCAAGCCGTTGCTGGAGATCCTCGCCGGCATCCCGACCGTGGTCTACGGCTTCTTCGCCCTGCTGACGGTTGGCCCGTTCATCCGTGGCATTTTCGGTGCGCTGGGATTTGAAGACGTGGTGACCCAGAGCGCCCTGTCGGCGGGTCTGGTGATGGGTGTGATGATCATTCCCTTCATCTCCTCGCTGTCCGACGACGTCATCAACTCGGTTCCCCAGACGCTGCGCGATGGCTCCTATGCAATGGGCGCGACCAAGTCTGAAACGATCCGCCAGGTTGTTCTGCCGGCGGCCCTTCCCGGGATTGTCGGGGCTGTCCTGCTGGCGATCAGCCGGGCGATCGGCGAGACCATGATTGTGGTCATGGCGGCGGGCCAGGGTGCAAACCTGACGGCGAACCCGCTCGAAGCGGTCACGACCATCACCGTACAGATCGTCATGCTGCTGACCGGCGACCAGGAGTTCGACAGCGTCAAGACGCTCTCGGCCTTTGCCCTGGGACTGGTGCTCTTCATCCTCACACTGATCATGAACATCATCGCCCTGCGTGTTGTTCGTCGTTACCGGGAAAAATATGACTGAGTCCGTGTCAAAACCCGCCATCAAGGCAGCGGTCGAAGCCCGTCTGGCGAAGCGTTACCGGTCTGAGGCGCGTTTCCGCAGCCTGGGGCTCGCAGCGATTTTCTCCGCGGTCGCGATCCTGGTGATCCTGCTCGGTTCGATCGGCATGCAGAGCCTGCCGGCCTATACCGCCAATGAGATCTTCCTCGAGGTCGATCTGGACCGTGATCTGGTCGACCCGCAAGGTGATGGGAGTGAGGTTTCGTTGCGCGAGGGATCCTATGCCCGCGTGTTGCAAAACGCGATGCGTGAGCAATTCCCGGAAGTACGGGCACGCCGCGATCTTCGCCAGCTTTTCCAGCTTTACACCGCGCTCAACGCACCGCGGCTGATGGATGAAGTCATCGAGGATCCGTCACTGGTCGGCACGCGCTATCGTTTCCGCATGCCGCTGTCGGACGACATGGATCTTTACCTCAAGGGCGAGCTGCTGGATCAATCCGAGACCCGGATGAATACCGCGCTGCGCGCCGCGGAAGAGGGGCGCTCCATTGCGCTTGTCAGCGATGATGCCGGGTTTGCAGCCATGGTTGAAAACCAGCGTGCGGCTCTGCGCAATGAGGCTGTCGCCCTGGGGGCCAGCGCCGACGAGCTGGATCTGCGTGTCCAGGCTGCCGGTGACGAGGATGTCAGTGCGCTTGTAGACCGCATTGCCAATCTGCGTGAGCGCCAGCAGGGCCTGCTTGACTGGGCCGATGCCGAGGATGGCGTTTTCCGTCTCGACGACACTCTGCCGAGTGTCATCGTGGAGATGGCAGGCGGTGCTTACAAGCTGGACGGTGTTTCTGTTGACGGGACCCGGGCGACCGGTCGTGCGGTCGTGCAGCCGGAAAGCCAGAGCGCGGACAGCTGGAACCTGCTGGTCGTGGATGTGCCGGAAAGCCGCCGGCGTTCCTCGGACAACCAGCTGGTCTGGTCCCGTGTCCTGCGTGACCGCGGTGTCATCGAGGAACACACGAACCGCTATCTGTTCGGCAATGCCGACTCGCGCGAGCCTGAGCTCGCTGGTGTGCGTGGTGCGCTGCACGGTTCGATCCTCACCATTCTGATCGCTCTGATCCTGTCGGTGCCGGTGGGTGTGTTTGCCGCGATCTATCTGGAAGAATTTGCGCCGAAGAATCCGGTCACGGATCTGATCGAGGTCAATATCAACAATCTGGCCGCCGTGCCGTCGATCGTGTTCGGCATGCTGGGCCTGGCTGTCTTCATCAATGTCTTCGGCCTGCCGCGATCCTCGCCGGTTCTGGGTGGTCTGGTCCTGTCGCTGATGACGCTGCCGACCATCATCATCGCGACACGCGCCGCCATGAAGGCTGTGCCGCCCTCGATCCGCGATGCTGCGCTGGGTATCGGTGCGTCGCAGACGCAGACCGTCTTCCACCACGTCCTGCCGCTGGCCGCTCCGGGTATTCTGACGGGCTCCATTATCGGCCTGTCACGCGCGCTGGGTGAAACCGCGCCGCTGCTGATGATCGGCATGGTGGCCTTTATCGCCGAGACGCCGAGCCTGGACATTGAGGGCATGACGCAGCCGGCGACGGTTCTGCCAGTACAGGTTTTCCTTTGGTATGATGGCGCCGAACGCGCCTTCGAGCCGCGCGCAGCTGCCGCGATCATGGTGCTGCTGGGCTTGATGATCAGTTTCAATGCGCTCGCCATCTATCTGCGACACAAGTTTGAACGTAGATGGTAGGCATGGATGGACACTGTCAGACAGGGTCCAGGGTTGTGAGGACAAAGTGAGCGAGACGAATTCAAAAGTCGAAGTACGCGATGTCGACGTTTTCTACGGCGACAAGCAGGCGCTGAACAGCGTATCCATCGACATCCCCAAGAACAGCGTCACCGCGTTCATCGGGCCGTCGGGTTGCGGCAAGTCGACCTTCCTGCGTTGTCTGAACCGCATGAATGACACGATTGAGGGCGCCCGGGTCGAGGGCTCCATCAAGATCGATGGCGAGGAGATCAACGACAAACACCTGGATCCGGTGATCCTGCGTGCGCGTGTCGGCATGGTGTTCCAGAAGCCGAATCCCTTCCCGAAATCCATCTATGACAATGTCGCCTATGGTCCGCGTATTCACGGCCTGGCGCAGTCCTCCGACGAGCTGGACGATATTGTCGAGCAGAGCCTGCGCAAGGCGGGCCTGTGGGAAGAGGTCTCCGACCGCCTGTCACATCCGGGCACAAGCCTGTCCGGCGGCCAGCAGCAGCGCCTGGTGATTGCCCGTGCCATCGCCGTCAATCCGGAAGTCATCCTGATGGACGAGCCGTGTTCGGCACTCGACCCGATCGCGACGGCCCGTATCGAGGGGCTGATCGACGAGCTGCGCGAGAATTACTGCATCGTCATCGTGACCCACTCCATGCAGCAGGCGGCGCGTGTCTCCCAGCAGACGGCCTTCTTCCACCTGGGAGACCTGGTCGAGCATGGCCCGACCGAGACGATCTTCACCAATCCGCGTGAGCAGAAAACGCAGGATTACATCATGGGCCGTTTCGGCTGATCAGCCCGCCCAGGCAAGGCCGTTCTGATCATGTCGATGCGTGCGAAGCGGCCTTTGCCATCTCCCGTGATGATCCCGGATGCCGTGACGCGGCGCCCTGTTTGAACGGGTTCCCGTCAGGGTGCGCTGGTGTCAGTCTGCGTCAGGTCGCGTGATATTGGCCTGCAGGGCAAGCCGCATCAGGCGCAGGCTGGAGCGTACGTCCAGCTTGTTCATCAGGTTCTCGCGGTGTTTGCGGGCCGTGCCCACGGAAATGCCAAGCATATTGGCCATTTCACCCAGTTCATGCCCTTCGCCGATCAGGGCCAGCAATTCGAGTTCCCGCCGCGTCAGCTCGGCGATGCGCTCTGCGCTGCCGGCATTGTCGGCGGCAGGGGAGGGCAGCGGCGCCCTGAGTGCCTCGACCAGGTCCTCCACAGGGTCGCCCTTGTGGTAGAAATGACCGGCAAAACCCGCCAACTCCTCGCGCTCCGAAACGGTCAGCGGAGAACCGGTCATCAGCACGCAGATGAGATCCGGATTGCTGTCCCGCAAGGCCGAGATGAGCTGCAGGCCCGTCATGTCCGGCAGGCCGAAATCCACCAGGGCGAGATCGGCGGTTTCAGGCGTGCCGTTTGTCAACGCGGCACTGGCGCTGGTGAATGTGTTCACCGTGTCAGCAATGCCCTCAACGCTCAGCAGGGATTGCAGGCCGTCGCTGACGAGCGGGTGGTCGTCGATGATGAGAACGCGGGGGAAGGACATTTAATCTTGGCGGCCGCTCTGGTCGCGTGGCTGGACAGTCTTCTGCTTTCGTATCACATAGCCTTGGCGGGGCAAGCGAGTGAGTGTGAAGGGCGTCGTTGATGCGGGATGCAGACTTTCCTGACAGGTTTTGGTTCAGCGGGCGTTTCAAGGACGACACGCTGGAGCAGGAATACTGGCTGAATGTCCGTCCAGTCGCCTTCCGCCTGGCGGCGTTGGCCGCGTTTCTTGCGGGGATTACCTGGCTGACTTCGGTCACCCACGAACTCCAGATCCAGGACATGCAACAGGGGGTGCGTCTGCTGATTGCCTGGCGGGTCAGCTTTTTCATGTATTGCCTGATTGTGGTTGGTGCCTTGCTGAGCGAGGCCACGCGAGCCCCGAAATCCTGGGTACGTTGGTTGCTGGTTGGGTGGTACGCTTTTTTATGTGTCGCTCGTCGCCGTGGTAAACCTGTTCTACCTGAACTACGAGACGACGCCGGAAGGGCTTTCAGCGCGCTTTCTCGCCATCTCCTTCTGGATGGCGATGAGTTACGCGTTGATCGGGATGTTGAACTATCACCTGTTCCAGGCCAGCGCGGCGTTCTCGGTAATCTGTATCGCCTGGTACCTTGCGCTGTTGCTGTTCTTCCAGCCAGGTGAGGCCCGGGTGTATGTGATCACCCTGACCACGATGATCCCGGCTGCAATTGCGATGTATGTCTCGATGCGCCTGTCGGGCCGAGTCTCGCGGCGCAATTTCTTTCTCAACAAGGTCTATCTGGACGCGAAGGACGAGGCAGAGAAGGCCAATTCCGTTCTCTCACTCCTGCTGACGTCCACCGGGCATGATGTTCGCCAGCCCCTGTTCGCTCTCGACCTTAACGCGACGGTGCTCAGCCGGGCGCTCGACCGCGGCGACCTCGCCGCGGCGCAGGAGACAGCAGACAAGCAGAAATCCCTCACCCGGAATATCTCGCAATTCCTGACCTCGGTGCTCGAACTGTCCCGGACCGAACGAAACCTGTCGGACTGGAACCGGTCCAGCCCCGTTGCGGTATCCGACCTGTTTGAAACCACCGCCGCTCTGGCGCGGGAGACCATTTCGGTCAATCAGGTGCAATGGCGCGAGGTGAGCAGCGCGCTCCATGTTGAGGCCAGCAAGAGCATGGTCGAGCGCATCCTGCTGAATCTGATCATCAATGCGGTGGCCCATGCCGAGGCCGAGCGCATCCTGCTGGGCGTCAGGCGCTGTGGTAAGGATGTCATGCTGTGTGTGGTCGACAATGGGCGCGGTCTGTCCAGCGAGCCGATCGTGCTCGACAGCGAGACCTATTTTGAACACCGCATTCACAGCGCGGACCGTGCTTCGGGCTACGGATTGGACCTGATTTTCCGGCTGGCCCAGAATTGCGACTACCGCCTGGTGATGCGATCCGAGCCGGGGCGTGGCGTGCATGCCTGTCTGCGGCTGCCGCGAACGGACACGCGTGAGTAGCGCGAAAGAAACAACCAGGCGAATTTCGAAAAAATACGTCGATCTGCGTATTTAGTTCGGTCTCTTCGCGTGATCATTTTCCGTCAGAACTCGCGCCAGCTGGAAATCGGCCACGACGCGAGCGCTATCTCTATTGCTCTGACTGCCGCCTCTCCGGCTCGAGCGATGGTGAGTTCTCGGCTTACGATGCCCGCAAGAGTCGAGAATACCGTTCTGACGAACTAGGGGGTAAGTCAGAATGGACTAGCGGAGCGATCCACTCACCCGGATCGCTCCGCTATTTATTTTGGGTCAGCGTTTTGCCGCGCGGCGTCGGGAGCGTTGCCAGCGCTTGATATGGGGCTCGAAGAAAAGCCAGATCCCCGTCAGCCATAGAACCAGCAGGATGATACCCGCGGGCAGGAAGATGAAAGTCTTCACCCAGTCGGCAAAAAACGAGCCGTCATGGATCTGTTCGAACAGATCGGAGCGGCGATACTCCAGAGACAGCACATCCAGTGTCACCAGGTCGATCTGTGCTTCCCAGCGGTTTGGCGCAATGAACTTGGCGATGCCGCGGTCCGAGCGGATATCGATTCGCTCGAACTCTTCCCAGGCTGAAATCTCGAGCTCGGGAACGGCCACGGCGGCTTCATAGAGCTGTGCCAGCGTCGTGTCAGGAACACCCTCAGCGACTTCGGCGCTGCGCTGGGTCGGCGGTTGGATCCAGTCGAAATCCTTTTTCAGCATCAGGAACAGGCCGGCGATGATCATCACGCCCAGCGGGAGCATGATGACAGGAGAGGCCCAGTGATGGATGTCGCGGAGAAGCTTGCCGATTTTCATGGCTCGCATCCTTGCGATGGATCCAATCGGGTCAAGGCTTTGAGCTGCCTAGATGTTCAGATTTCTGTGATACTATAACCCCAGCCTTTCATTTTCCCTTCGGGTTGCTAAGGTCCCCCCGATTCAATCAATTGGGGAGTGAACCATGCGAGGTATTCTATGTGCCGTCCTCATGTGCACCCTGCCACAGGCAGCGTGTGCGCAGCAGGAGGACGATACCGATGCAGGGGTCGTGAATTCGGGCACGTTCAGTGGCTTTGAGTTCCGCAGCATCGGCCCGGCCTTCATGTCCGGCCGTATCGGCGATATCGAGATCATGGAGGATGACCCGTCGACCTGGATTGTCGGCGTCGGTTCCGGTGGTGTCTGGCGCACGGACAATGCGGGAACGACCTGGACGTCGCTGTTTGATGGTCAGGGTGTCTATTCCATTGGTACGGTGACGGTCGATCCGTCCAATCCGCACACGATCTGGGTCGGTACCGGCGAAAACCATGGCGGCCGCCATGTCGGTTACGGCAATGGTATCTACCGCTCCCGCGATGGTGGCAGCAGCTGGGAACATCTCGGCCTGGAATCCTCCGAGCACATTTCCGAGATCATCGTTCACCCGGAAGATCCGAACACCATCTGGGTCGCGTCCCAGGGGCCGCTGTGGTCGTCGGGCGGTGAGCGTGGTCTCTACAAGTCCACCGATGGTGGCGAAAGCTGGAACCTGGTCCTGTCCGCAGGTCAGTGGACCGGTGTCACCGACATCGTCATGGATCCGCGCAATCCTGACCGCCTGGTCGCCGCAACCTGGCAGCGTCACCGTACGGTCGCCGCGTATATGGGGGCTGGCCCGGAAAGCGGCTTGCATGTCTCCGATGATGGTGGTGAAACCTGGCGCGAAGTGACTGCGGGTTTGCCAGCCGGGAACATGGGCAAGATCGGCCTCGCCATCTCCCCGCAAAATCCGGACGTACTCTACGCCGCGATCGAGGAAAACCGCCGCGAGGGCGGTGTCTATCGCTCCACCAATCGCGGTGAAAGCTGGACGCTGATGTCCGACACGGTCTCCGGGGGTACGGGACCGCACTACTACATGGAGCTCTACGCTCACCCGCACCATTTCGACCGTATCATCCTGGTTTCCAACACGACGCAGATTTCCAGCGATGGTGGCGCGAGTTTCCGTGACATCAACAATGAGAACAAACACGTCGACGATCATGCGATCGCCTTCCATCCCACCGACCCGGATTTCATGCTGGTCGGTTCCGATGGTGGTCTGTACGAGACGCTGGACGGTGATGCGACCTGGCGCTTTATCTCCAACCTGCCGATTACGCAGTTCTATGACATTGCGCTGGATGATGCCGAGCCGTTCTACAACGTCTATGGCGGTACCCAGGACAACAACACCCAGGTAGGCCCGTCGCGCACGGACAGCCGTCACGGCATCCGCAATTCCGACTGGGAAGTGACGCTGTTCGGTGATGGCCACGAGCCGGATGTGGAGCCGGGTAATCCCGACATCGCCTATTCCAGCTGGCAGCAGGGCAATCTGGTACGTTTCGACCGGTCCACCGGCGAACTGATCTATATCCGCGCCCAGCCTCAGCCGGGCGAACCGGCCGAGCGGTTCAACTGGGATGCGCCGATTGTCGTCTCCTCGCACGAGCCGACGCGGCTTTATCACGCGTCCCAGCGTGTCTGGCGGTCCGATGACCGGGGCGACACCTGGACAGCTCTGTCAGGCGATCTGACGCGCGATGAGGATCGCATGCAACTGCCGATCATGGGTCGTCAGTGGTCCTGGGATGCGGGCTGGGACCTCTATGCGATGTCCGTATACAACACGATCAGTGCGCTGGCGGAATCGCCGGTCGACGAGAATGTGCTCTACGCCGGTACTGATGATGGTCTGATCCAGGTCTCCACGGATGGTGGTGCGAGCTGGACCGAGACACGTGCGGGCAGCCTGCGCGGTGTTCCGGATCGGGCCTTCATCAATGATTTCGAGCCGTCCCGTTTCGAGGCCGGTACGGTCTACATGGCGATGGACAATCACAAGGAAGGTGATTTCGCGCCATACCTGATGCGCTCGGACAATTACGGTCGCAGCTGGCGCATGATCACCAATGGCCTGCCGGAAGACCAGCAGGTCTGGCGGATCGTGCAGGATCACGAGAACCCGAACCTGTTGTTCATCGGTACCGATTTTGGCGTCTATTTCACCATCGACGGTGGCGATAACTGGACCCAGATGACGGCCGGCATGCCGCCGATCCCGGCGCGTGACCTGCTGATCCACGAGCGTGAAGATGACCTTGTTGTCGGTACGTTCGGGCGGTCCATCTACGTGCTGGATGACATTTCCGCCTTGCGTGAGGTGACCGAGGAAATGCTGGAGACCGAGACGCGTCTCTTCCCGGTCCGCCGGGCCTGGTGGTACCAGCAGCAGCATGAGCTGGGCTTCGACACCCGGGGTTATCAGGGCGATGGCTATTTCCAGGCCGAGAACCCGGCCTTTGGCGCCACGATCACCTATTACATGCACGAAGGCCTGCAGACGGCCGAGGAAATCCGCCAGGAAGCCGAGGCTCCGGCCAATGATGCGGGCGAGGATACACCTTTCCCGGGCTTTGATGTGGTCGAGGCGGAACGCCGTGAGGCGCCGCCGCGCATGTGGCTGGTGATCCGGGACAGCAATGACAATGTCGTTCGCCGTCTGCCGGGACCGGTTACGGCCGGCTTCCACCGTGTGGCTTGGGATCTGACCTATCCGAGCAGGTCCGCTGTCACCCAGCCAGACACGCCGGACAGTTCCACATCCGGATACCTGGTCGCGCCGGGCACCTATTCCGTCGAACTGGTGCGTCAGCACAATGGTGAGACGGTCAGCATCGGTGACCGCCAGAGCATTGAGGTGGTTCGTCTGACTGAGGGTGCCCTGCCGGGCTCCCCGGATGACGAGGTCGTGGCCTTCTGGGAGCGTCTTGCCGAGATGCAGCACCAGTTGTCCGCAGCCAATGCGACGATCGGCCAGACCCAGACCCGCCTGGCGGTTCTGCAGTCTGCCCTGCATCGCTCGCGCACAGCTCCGGGTGCACTGGATGATCAACTCGAGGGCCTGCGCCAGGAGCTGTTCGCTATCCAGGAAGCCATGGGCGGTAACCAGTCGAGAAATGGTCGTTACGGCGCCGAACCGTCCACGGTCGGCTCTCGCCTGTCCTTTGCCCAACTGGGCACGTCCAACGCGACTTATGGCCCGTCTCCGGCTCACTCTTCCCAGCTGGGCATGGCCGAGGAGGAGTTCGAGGGCTTGCGGGCTCGTCTGAGTGCACTGACCGAGGAAGCCATTCCGGCCTTCGAGACGGCGCTTGGCGAAGCCGGTGCCCCCTGGACACCGAACCGCACCCTGCCGCCGTGGTAGGCTGATTGATCCGGGGCCGCGATGCGGCCCCGGATACGTTCCCGCTGGGCACTTTCCCCGTCCGTACCAGAGCGCCGCTGTCGTCAGGATTGACCTGAGATGCCGCCGCCGGTTTTTGCTCTTCACATCTATCCATCTTGTTCCTGAGCCGGTCGCTAGCGTACCGAATTCTCCATCGGCTGGCGCTCGGCAGCGCTGAGGCATTGATGTCCGCGGGCCAAATGGATATTTGCGGGGCAGTTGCAAAAAATTGCAAAAAGATGCTCCCTTGGAGTATCTAGGCAAATATAAACGAAGGCAATAACATACAAAAAATGCGAAATAGGGGTCTCTTTCATGCCTGTTAACTTCCCTAAGGTCCTGCTTCTGGCCACGGCGGCGAGCTGGCTGGTTGGCTGTAGTCCGTCGGCGCAGGGCATTGATGCAGGCGAAGGGCAGGCGCGTGAGCAGGTGGATGCGTCCGCAGCCGCTGTCGAGCGCCAGCCGCGCGATGAGATCATCTATTTCGTCATGCCGGACCGGTTTGAAAATGGTGATACAGCCAATGATCTGGGCGGTCTTGAGGGCGAGCGTCTTGATCATGGTTATGACCCCACCGATCCGGGCTTTTATCATGGCGGCGATATCGCCGGCCTGACCCAGCGGCTCGACTATATTCAGGGTCTGGGTGCGACGGCGATCTGGCTGACACCGATCTTCCAGAACCGCGCGGTTCAGGGCGAGGGCGACTGGGCCTCGTCCGCCTATCATGGCTATTGGATCACCGATTTCCTGCGTCCCGACGCGCATCTGGGCGAGCGCGAGGAGTTTCGCGCCTTTGTCGAGGCTGCGCATGCCCGGGGCATGCGGGTCTATATGGACATCATCACCAATCACACCGCGGACGTGATCGCCTATCGCGAATGCCATGACCCGACGTCCGAGCTCTATATCGATCCGGACGGCCAATGCCCCTATCGCCGCCGCGCAGATTATCCGTTCACCACGGTGGGTGGTCCCGATGGCGAGCCGATCAATGACGGCTTCCTGGGCGACGACCCGGTACATCTGACGCCGGAGAATTTCGCCAATCTGACGCGTCCCGATTTTGCCTATACGCCCTACATCCCCGAGGGCGTCGACGGCGAGCGCAACCCGCCCTGGCTCAATGACATGACGCTTTACCACAATCGCGGCGAGAGTTTCTGGTTCGGCGAGAGCGAGCTTTACGGTGATTTTGCCGGGCTGGACGATCTCAATACCGAGCACCCGACCGTCGTGCGCGGCATGATCGATATCTACAAGTCCTGGATCACCGACTTCCGCATTGATGGCTATCGCATCGACACCGCCAAGCATGTGCGTCCGGAATTCTGGGCCGAGTTCACGCCGGAGATCATGGCCCATGCCCGGGCCGAGGGCATCGAGCACTTCCATGTCTTTGGTGAGGTATATGAAGGCGATCCGGGTCAGCTGGCGCGTTACATCACCCAGGCGCGTTTGCCGGCCTTCCTGGACTTTGCCTTCCAGGGCACAGCCCAGGACTTCGTTACCGGTGCAGAGCCGGGCATGCGCTTTCAGGAATTGTTCAACATCGATCACGTCTACCCGGGTGGCGAGGCGACAGCAGCGATCCTGCCAACCTTCCTCGGCAATCACGACATGGGCCGCATGTCGATGTTCATCCGCAATGCTCATCCCGACATTTCCGATGCCGAGCTGCTCGACCGCCTGGTCCTGGCCCATGGCCTGATGATGTTCTCGCGTGGTGTGCCCACTATCTATTATGGCGACGAGCAGGGTTTCATCTCCGATGGCAATGACCGTGCCGCGCGTGAGAACATGTTCCCGAGCGTAGTCGAGAGCTATAACGACAATGATCTGGTTGGCACCGATGCCACGACGGCAGGCGATAATTTCGATACCGGTCATCCGCTCTACCAGGCGATCGCGCGCATGGCGGAGATCCGCCAGTCCAATGAGGTGATCCGCCGCGGACGTCTTCTGACCCGCTATGCCGGAAACGAGGAAAGTGTCCTGGTGATTTCGCGCATTGATGAAGCCTCCGGGGATGAAGTGCTGATTGCCTTCAATGCCGAGAACGTCGCACGTCAACTCAATGTCGAGGTTGATGGCCGCAATACACGTTGGGAAGCCTTGTGGGGCGAATGCGGGACAAGCTCTGCTGCTGTTGGCACATTCGCGCTGGACATCCCGGCCCATGGTTTTGTCGTCTGCCGCGCTGTGCGCTAGCACCAAAATCTCCACGCGCCCAGGCGCTGGAGTGATGACGGGAGTGCAGGGCGGTCCGGGGACCGGGAAGGCTCGATAGGTGTTGGTGTGGGGTGGTCCCGAAAAGACCGCCCTGCACGCAATGACCTGACCGGCCGCACGTCTCCGACGATGACGTGTCAGCCAATGTCCAGAATGGCCAGGACATCACACCTCCCCACATTCCGGAACGGTCTAGAAACGTCCCGCCTCGGGAAGGTGGGATGATTATGGGGGAGGATCGAGCGCTGTGGATATCTTCCCCGCTCGCGGGGAAGTGGGCTCGCCGAAGCCAGCGGCGAAGGCGAGGTCGAAGGGGGTGCGAACGCCAGTGAGCACTATACCTACGCGTTACGCGCTCCGGCCCCTCCGTCCCTTCGGGACACCTCCCCGAGGGGGAGGATAAGCAATGCTCCCCTTCGCCCATCAAGCTCGAGGATGAGTTGATCAGTGCTTTCGGTGCTCGGGCGTTACCCGTATTTCAGCCCTGCCAGCCCTAGCGGCCGGCGACGGCATCATAGCGACGCTGGCTGGTCAGCATGGAGCGGATATAAGCCATGTTGGCTTCCGCCATCTCCGGGGACACATCCACGCGGGCCATTTCCTCCGCTTCGTCGAAACGCCCCTGGAGGGCCATCACGAGCGCGAGGTTCTGGCGAACGGTGGAATCGGCACCCGGGCGGATCATGGCTTCGCGCAACAGGCGCTCGGCTGTTCCCGCCTCACCGGAGAGTGCGTAGGACATCGCCAGGTTGGACATGACGGAGGGTTCGCTGGGGGCGTAACGCATGGCTTCGCGCAGGGTGGTTTGAGCCCGGTCGCTCTGACCGGCCTGTTCCAGTGCAACGCCCAGCACGTTCAGCGTACGCCAGTCGGTCGGATTGGCCTGGCTGGCGCGGGTCAGCGGTTCGATGGCGGCGGCACCGCGTCCGCTGGCAGCCATGGCCGTGCCGTAGGCAATGAGCAGTTCGCTGTCATCGGGATAGAGCGCCAGCGCTTGGCGGGAGACTTCTGCTGAACGCACTGGATTGCCGATATGGCGCAGTACATTGGCCAGTTCCAGCGAGGCCTCGCGATCGGACGGGTTGAGCTCATAGGCCTCGGCCCAGAAGGCGGCCTGGGTCAGCAGGTCCTGGCTGCTAATGGCATCACGCTCTGCACGGGTGGCCGGAACGATCGAGGTGGCGTCGAGTTCAGCACGCAGGGCCAGTTCCTGTTCGGTCGGCGCCGTCGTCGTCGCACAACCGGCCAGGGCGGTTACGGATACAAGGCATGTCACGAGGGCGGCGCGCATCTTCTCACCTTTAGCTGAGTGTTCGACTTGAACTTGCCGCGCTCCGGTCAAGAATGGGTTAACTTGTTTCGAAATGCCGGCCGGGAGGACGCCATGCCAGCCATCTCACTCGAATCCGAAAACGCCCGTGTCTTGCGCCTGGTCAGCAAGGCGGATCGCGATGAGGTCGTCGCGGCGCTGGGCGCTGAAGCGGTGGCCGAGCGTTTCAAGGGAAAACCAGGCGAAATTGTCATGCTGCCGGGCGGGGAGGTTGCAGCCCTGTTTGGTATCGGTGATGGCAAGAGCGAGTTCGCGCTGGGTGCCGCCGCCCTGTCACTTCCGGTAGGTGAATGGCGTATCGAATACCTGCCGGAGGGGTGGGATGCGGAACTGGCCGCTGTGGCCTGGTGTCTGGGTGCCTACAAGTTCACCACCTACAAGCCGGCCGACCGTGAGCCGGCGCACCTGGTCCTGCCGTCCGAGGCCGATGCGGAGACGGTCTGCGCCATTGCGGATGCGTCTGAACTGACGCGAAACCTGGTCAACACACCGGCCCAGGACATGGGTCCGGTCGGGCTGGAACAGGCGTTCCGCGATCTGGCCGGGCAGTTCGATGCCCAGGTGCGCGTGACCGAGGGCGATGCTCTCGTCGAGCAGAATTATCCGATGATCCACGCTGTGGGCCGGGCGGCCGGCGAGGCGCCGCGCCTGCTGGAACTGGAATGGGGCAATCCCGACCATCCGCGTGTCTCGGTGATCGGCAAGGGTGTGTGTTTCGACAGTGGTGGTCTCGACCTCAAGGCGGCGAAATTCATGCGCCTGATGAAGAAGGATATGGGGGGCGGCGCCAATGCCATGGGCCTTGCGCACATGATCATGGCGACGGACCTGCCGGTGCGTTTGCATCTGCTGGTCCCGGCTGTCGAGAATGCTGTCTCCGCCGGTGCTTTCCGTCCAGGCGATATCATCGCCTCGCGCAAGGGGCTCAAGGTCGAGATCGACAATACAGATGCCGAAGGTCGCCTTGTGCTGGGTGACGCGCTGACCCGCGCTTGTGAGGACGAGCCGGAGCTGGTCATTGATTTCGCAACGCTGACCGGTGCTGCACGCGTAGCGCTCGGTCCGGAAGTCATGCCCTTCTATACCGATGATGAAGACCTGGCCGCGGCGTTGTCCGACGCTGGCAAGACGGTTGATGACCCGCTGTGGCGCATGCCGCTGTGGGACGGGTATGATCGTTATCTGGACGGCGAGATTTCCGACCTGGTCAATTCCGATGGCAGCGGTTTTGCCGGCTCCATCACTGCCGCGCTTTTCCTGCGCAATTTTGTCGATACGACAAAATGGGTGCATTTCGACATTTTCGCGTGGAATCCCAAACCCCGTCCGGGGCGCCCCAAGGGCGGCGAGATCCAGGCGACACGCGCCGTTTACCAAATGCTCAAGGACCGTTTCGTAGACTGACCCAAACGAACAGGGTTGTTCACGGGAGTAGGCGCATGGCTTCAGCGGCCATGACATCGCTGGAGACACTGCATCGCGTCAGTTCGGAAGTTGTCCGGACTGGCGATGTGGACCTGTCATCGCGCCAGTTTGCTGTTCTGCTGTCTGTTTTCATGCGATCGGAAGCGGATTCAATCCGCGAGCTCTCCACCCGTCTCGATTTGCCCAAACCCGCTGTTACCCGCGCGCTTGATGTGTTGGAGGGGCACGGTTTTGTCCGCCGCAAACGGGATCGTGACGACAAGCGGGATGTCTCTGTCCACCGCACTGTCAAAGGGGCGGTCTTCCTGTACGATTATGGCGAGAACGTCGCCAGCCACGCGGAGGAGAGCGTCAAGTGTCTGAAATGGATCGCCGCCTTACGCCCGCCAGATCCGATCTCGCTGCAAGTTTCCTGAAAGACCGGGTGAGTGCCGAACGCTATGTCGACCCGGTTGACCACCGCTGCATTCTCCCCTCTGCTGCCATTCGCCGTGATGCGTCTGCCACTGCCGGAATGGACGACCAGGTGCTCTACGGTGAGGACTTTGCGGTCCTGGAAGAGCGTGAAGGCTGGTGCTGGGGATTTTCCCGGGCAGATGGATATGTCGGCTGGGTCGAGGCCGGCGCGCTGAGCGGTGAAACGCTCAAGGCCGATCACAAGATCACAGCCCTGCGCACCTATCTTTTTCCCGAACCGAATTTCAAGAAACCACCAATCGCGCTATTGAACCTGAATGCCCGTTTCGCGGCAGGCGTGGTCGAAGGCCGGTTCGTTGAAGCTCGAGGTGCCGGCTGGGTCACGACTGAACATACAGCGCCTCTCACCGAGTTTGCCGGAGATTTTGTCGCCGTGGCGGAAGCCCATCTGGGCGCGCCCTATCTGTGGGGCGGCAAGGAGAGCCTGGGGCTGGACTGCTCCGGCCTAGTGCAGATGGCGCTCATGGCTGCCGGTATCGACGTGCCGCGTGATGCCGACCAGCAGGAAGCCGCTCTCAAGGAGATGTGGGACGACGTGACCGCCGATGTCGAGCGGGTACGAGGTGATATTGTCTTCTGGTCCGGCCACGTCGGTATCCTGACCGACAGTGAGCATTTGCTGCACGCCAATGCCTTCACCATGGATGTGACACTGGAGCCTTTCGCAGAAGCCGAGCGTCGCATTCGCGAAGCCGAAAACCCGGTGCGGACCATAGTGCGCCTGCCGCGCTAGATCGTAAAACCCGGCCAAGAAAAAACCCCGCTGTTTCCAGCGGGGTTCTTTTTGAACAGGGTGCGGGGAGTGCTACTCCTCGCCAGCCTCTTCGGCTGCGGCGTCTTCAGCAGGCGCTTCTGCGGGCAGCGGGGCCGGCAGCGGCTGCGGGTTGTTCGACTGAGCGCGCAGATAGGCGATCAGGTCGATACGATGTCCCTCATTGCCGAGGCCATTGAAGTTCATCGCCGTGCCCGGCGCGTAACCGCGCGGGTTCTCGATGAAGAGATTGAGGTTCTCATAGCTCCACTCACCGGCCGGCAGGGCGCCGGAGTAGGAGAAGCCGGCTCTTGCGGCAACGGCGTTGCCCACGATGTCGTAGAGGTTCGGGCCTTGAACAGACGCGCCACCTTCTTCAATCGTATGGCAACCGGCACAGCGGCGGAACTGGCGTTCGCCATTGGTCAGGTCTGCGGCGGCCAGCAGCAGGCCGTAATCGACCGGGCCGGATTCCTCGACAACAGCTTCGCCGCCGCCTTCGCCTCCAATGGCCGCCCAGTCGACCGGATAGGCGACGTGTTCCTCGTCGAGCGTTACCGCGTGCGACGGGATGAGAATGTGGCCGAGTTCCTTGATTACGATAACGATCAGCACACCGCCGATCAGTACGCCCGCAACCTTGTTCCAGAAGAGATCGCCCATGGACGCCCCCAATTGATTAGACAGCTGAAATTTGCCCGTGTTTGACATGCACTGAGCAGGGAAGCAACAGGCTAGCGCGTTCAACTGCATGCGTTATGTAGCCGCGCCCTGAATTCGGCCGGTGTCATGGGCTTGAGAACGCAACTGCAGAATTTTCGCAGTGGCCCTCTTGCACCTGCTCGCGGTCTATCCCAAATACCCGTCATTCGGCGGCGCACCTCCCCCCAAGCTGCCGTGAATGTTTCGAAATAACAGGTAATTACCAATGGTACGTTCAATCGTAGCAGCGTCTCTGGCTGCACTCTCTTTCGCGTCGGTTTCCCAGGCGCAGGACTTCACCTTCTCCGGCGGCTATGACCGCGCCGACTTCGACGGCGTCGAGTTTGATACTGTCGTTCTGCGTGGCCGTTACATGTTCAACGAGCGCTTCGGTGCGGAAGGCCAGCTGAATTTCGGCGTCAATGACGAATCTATCGATTTCGGTGTTGTGACCGCTGATATCAGCCTCGATTATGGCGTTAGCGCATTCGCTTTTGCCAATCTCTACACCAATGAGGGCCTGAACCTTTTCGGCCGTCTGGGTTATGTCCACGCCGAGCTGGAAGCAGATGCCGCCGGCATCACCGTGTCTGAAGATGACGGAGCTTTTGCAGCTGGCGTTGGTGCCGAGTTCTTCTTTGATGATCGCAATGGCGTACGTTTCGACTACACCTGGGCGGACTATGAAGACAGCGCGAATTTCTACGGTATTTCCTACGTTCGTCGTTTCGGCGGCTAGGCCGAATTCATTTGTACGCGTACCTGCAGGCCGTACCCAGTTGGGTGTGGCCTGTAGTATATTTGCAACTAATAGTTGGTAAAGTGATCAGCCTGCCGGAAAAGCATTGCGCACACGCAAGCGCGCGGGCAGGTTCCGCCCAGCACTCGGGGGATGAGTGCCCGTTTATCTAGTAAGTTGCGAGAAAACTAATGCTTCGTTCTATTGTTGCTGCGTCAGCAGCTGTTGTAGCCCTGTCTGCTGGTGCCTTTGCTCAGGACAGCACTATATCTGTGGGTGTCGAGCGTGCCGACTTTGACGGTCTGTCGCTGGACTCTGTTGCCTTCCGCGGTGCTCACTTCTTCAATGAGACTTTTGGCGTTGAAGGCCAGCTGAATATCGGTGTTGGTGACGACACCGTGCGTTTCCTCGGCACCGATGTTGACGTGTCGCAGAACTGGGGTGCTGGCGTTTTTGCAGTTGCGCGCACCGGTGGCGAAGGTTTCAACCTGCTCGGACGTCTCGGCTATGTCCATACTGACATCGAAGCTGATGTTGCTGGCTTTTCCGAAAGCGAAGATGATGGCGCGCTGGCTGCTGGCGTTGCCGCCGAGTGGTATCTCGACGAGCGCAATGGCGTGCGCCTCGACTACACCTATGCCGACTTTGACGACAGCGTCAGCATTTTTGGCATTTCCTACGTTCGCCGCCTCGGTGGCTAAGCGTTTGACCATCCGGTCTGGAAAGGGCGGTCCCGTCGGGGCCGCTTTTTTTGTTTGCGCAGGTGGTCGCCCAGGCATTTCGCGTTTGCGGGGAGCGTGTTCATCCAGCGCTCATCTACCTAGCGGAAACGTAATGCAGATGAACCGAAAAGCCGTTGCGATGCAGAGGATTAGTCGTCAGATTGGCCGGGTAAGAGCGAGGGACTTTCTTACACAGGCGAGTAGCTAAACATGTTGCGTACCCTTTTTGCCGCCAGCGCTGCCCTGCTGGCACTTTCCGCGTCGTCCTCTGCCCAGGAGTTCAACTTCTCCGGTGGTTACGAGCGGTTTGATTTCGAGACCGCAGACTTCGATACCATCGTTCTGCGCGGCGGCTATTTCTTCAACGAGAATTTCGGCGTCGAAGGACAGCTGAATTTCGGTTTCGATGATGACACCGTCACGATTGCCAACACACCGGTGAATGTCGAGTTCAATTACGGGGTTGGCGCCTTTGCTGTCGCCCGCACCGGGACTGACGGTTTCAATGTCTTTGGCCGCGTCGGTTACTACCACTCGGAAGTCGAGGCTAATCTGGCCGGGTTCAATGCGTCCGGTGACGACGGCGCGCTGGCCGCGGGCGTGGGTGCCGAGTTCGATTTTGACGATCGCAACTCCATCCGTCTGGACTATACTTATATCGACTATGACGACAGCGCGAACGTGCTGGGTCTGACCTATGTTCGCCGGTTTGGCGGCTAGGCCTTCAGGTCATACGTGTTATCGACCGGAGCTCTCCTCATGCGGGGGCTCCGGTTTTCTTTTTCATTTGCTGGAGGACTCGGAGCCGGGTTGTGGTTGTGTTATGGTTGCGTAGCGGAACATGTTGGCCTTCCCTCCCAAACAACCTGCCCCGCAAAAGCGTAGCCTGAGTGAGTTGCCGTTAAGTTCGGCAATGGCTGTTCGCCCTGCCGACGCGGTATCCCCCCTGAGCCCGTGCGCCACCCCGGCGCCTCGTTCAGGCGGATTATCCGCTTGTTGATACAGGAAAGGGCGAAAACTTGACCAAATTCACCATCTTCGACGACACCAACGCGCCGGCAGAAGCCAAGGCAACACTGCGTTCGGTGAAGTCCAAATACGGCTTCATCCCGAATCTAATGGGTGAGCTTGCGGCCTCCCCGTCCGCGCTTGAAGCCTACACCACCCTGTCGGCGGTCTACGGCCAGACCAGCCTGACGCCGATCGAGCAACAGGTTGTCCTGCTGACGACCAGCTACGAGAACAACTGTGATTACTGCATGGCTGCACACTCGACTGTGTCGCTGAGCGTGGGACTGGATCGGGAGATCCTTCTGGCCATCCGCGAAGGCCGTGAAATCGAGGAAGACATGCGCCTGGAGGCGCTGCGCCGTTTCACCATCGCTGTCGTGCGCCAGCGCGGCCTGGTGGAGAACTCCGATGTCGAGCCCTTCATGGAGGCCGGCTTTACCAAGGCCAATATTCTCGACGTGGTCACGGGCGTGACACTGAAGACGCTATCCAACTACACCAACCATATCGCGGAAACGAAGCTGGATGACGCGTTCGAGGCCATGAAATGGTCCAAGCCGATCCTGCAGCACGCAGACTAGTTCCTCCTCCCTCCGCCTCAGGGGCCGGTTCGTCGGCCCCTTTTTGTTGGGCTAGATCTTCTCCGCTGCCCACAGCTCCACAAGTCGCCGCGCGATGGCGATGGACGGCGGCAGGGCTGCGTGCGGGTGTTTGCCGTCAAGCATGGCGATGACATCGGCGCGGCTGAACCAGCGCGCCGCTTCCAGCTCCTCGGTATCGACAGACAGATCCGGGCTTGTTGCCGGGGCCAGCAGGCCAACCATCAATGAGGAGGGGAAAGGCCAGGGCTGGCACAGGATATAGCGCGTCGCGGCAATATCGACAGCCAGGCCCGCCTCTTCCGAGAGTTCCCGGGCACAGGCTTCTTCCAGCGTCTCGGCCGGCTCAACAAAACCTGCCAGGGCAGACCAGACACCCGGCGGCCAGCTAGCTTGCCGGCCGAGCAGGACCTGGTCCTCATGCTGGGCCAGCATGATGACGACGGGGTCCACACGCGGGAAATGCTCGGTCTCGCAGGAGGGGCAAACGCGTTTTGCGCCGCCCGCTGCCATGTTCGTCGGACTTCCACAGCGTGCACAGAATTGATGCCGGTAATGCCAGTCCAGCACGGATTTCGCCTGCGCGTAGATCGCCGCGTCTTGATGCGGGATTTGCATGGCTGCCGCGCGGGCAGGAATGTGTTGCCCGCTCATCGGACCCGGCAGGGCAAACAGGGGTTGGCCGTTCAGCTGGCCGAGGAAAATCCGGCCCGGATCCTGTTTGGCCGCATGATCGAGCGGGTGCCAGATCAGCCCGTCATCATCGACTTCGGGATCTCCCTGGTGGAGGTGAAGAATACGCGCCTCCGGTTTCTCGGCTTCAGCCGCCAGCAAGACCTCGTCCCGGCGCAGGACTTCGCAACGGTCGAGCGGGGAGCCGGCGAAAACCATGCCTCCGGCACTTCCAAGCAGGGATCGGTCGTTCATGGCATCTCCTCGTTCGGGCGCAATGTGGGGTGGAGCAGCGAGATTTTCCACCATTGCTTTCACCGGACCGGCAAGAAAGATCTTGCTTTTGAGAATGAGTCGCAACAATCTGGTGCTGGAGGTGACAGATGAACATCGCGAACTATTCCTGCCCGAACATGACCCCCGCCGCGACCCGGACCGAACACGCCGTTCGCGATTGGTTGGCAACCCAGATCAATGTCCTGGCCTATTGGCGTGAATTGCTGCTGGCGACGGGCGATGAGACGGGTCTCGTCGAGCTGCTGGATGATCATGAGGCCTTCCTGCGAGGCGCGGCTGCAGCGAGTGAAGCCCTCCCGGTCAGTCATCAGTGATGCAGCCCCTTGCGGTCCAGGCTCTGGCGCGCGATATAGGGGGTGGAAGATCGGCGGTGGACGAGCGCCTCGCCAACCCGGTCAGGTCCGGAAGGAAGCAGCCGTAACGAGTTTCCGTTCGGGTCGCTGTCCGGTCTTCCACCTCTAATTCGTTCCTCCAGCCCAAGAGATCGCATGGACGATACGCTGCTCCAGAATGACGACGCCGGAGCGGCGGAGGAAGCGCTCATGCCGGGGCTCGACCTGCCTGCGGCAGAGGCTGATGCCAGCTATCAGGTGCTGGCACGCAAGTACCGACCCGACACATTCGAGGACCTGATAGGCCAGGAGGCCATGGTTCGTACGCTCACCAATGCGTTTGCGGCGGGCCGGATCGCTCACGCCTATATGCTGACCGGGGTGCGCGGGGTGGGCAAGACCACCACGGCGCGTCTGATCGCACGGGCCTTGAACTACACGACGGACGAGATCGACGCTCCGCACATGGAGCTCAAGCAGCGCGGTGTGCATTGCGATGCCATTGCGCGCTCGGCTCATGTCGATGTGATGGAAATGGACGCCGCCTCGCGCACGGGTGTCGGCGATATCCGCGAGATCCTGGAAGGTGTGCGTTACGCGCCGGTGTCGGGCCGCTACAAGGTCTACATCATCGACGAGGTCCACATGCTGTCGACCTCCGCCTTCAACGCCCTGCTTAAGACGCTGGAAGAACCGCCTTCGCACGCCAAGTTCATCTTTGCGACGACCGAGATCCGCAAGGTGCCGGTGACTGTGTTGTCGCGCTGCCAGCGTTTTGACCTCAAGCGTATTGATCGCGAGGTTCTCACCGATCATCTCGATCGTATCTGCGGTCTGGAGCATGCTTCGGTCGATCGCGACGGTCTCTCGCTGATCGCCCGCGCGGCCGAAGGCTCGGTGCGTGACGCGCTCTCCCTGCTGGACCAGGCCATAGTCCAGGGCGGTGACCAGGATGCGCCGGTCGGTGCCGAGGATGTTCGCAACATGCTCGGTCTGGCAGACCGAGCTCGCGTGCTGGATCTGCTGGAACATGCGCTGAGCGGGCGCACATCGGACGCGCTCGACGAGCTGGCCTCGCTGTATGATGCCGGTGGCGATCCGATCGTCATCACGCGCGATCTGCTGGACTATGTGCACTCGCTTTCCCGGGTGAAGGCCGTTGGCAAATCCGCGGACCTGGGCGAGGCCGCCGAGACGATCGAGCGTCTCGCAAACCTGTCCGAACGCATGACGCTGGGCCAGCTGACGCGATATTGGCGCATTCTGCTGACGGCGCTGGATGATATTCGCCAGGCTCCCGATGCATTGTCTGCTGCCGAGATGACGCTGTTGCGTCTGATCTCTGCCGCGATGTTGCCCCCGCCGGAGGATGCCGCGCGATTGCTGGCGTCGACACCGCCCGCCACGGTGCCGCCGGAGGCGCCGGGAAAGCCTGAGGCGAGACCGGCGCCATCCCAACCGGTCGCCCAGGCAAGCCCGGTCGCTTCGGAACCATCTGCCGGAAACGGTCCGCATGATTTCGAGGAATTGATCGCCCTGCTTCAGGCCAAGCGCGATATCGGGCTGCAGTCTGACGTGGAGCGATTTGTCCGTCCGGTCGCTGTGCAAGCCTGTGCCTTCACCTTCCAGCCCGTCGAAGAAGCGCCCACCGATCTCGCCCAGCGGCTGGCCAAACGTTTGCTGGAGTGGACGGGTGATCGCTGGGCCATTCTCGCAGACCCTGGGCAGGAGGGCGGAGAGACCTGGGCCGAGCGCAAGCTTCGTCTCAAGCAGGAACGGGTAGATGCGGCGCATCGCGATCCGGCGGTCGTTGAGGCGATGGAACTTTTCCCGGGTGCGGAACTGGTGAAAATCCGGGATCCGAAACCGGTCGAATCCGGCGATGATGCCGAACAGATTGAAAGTACGGAGAACCGAGCGTGAAAGACCTGATGGGACTGATGAAACAGGCTCAGGCCATGCAAGAGAAGATGGCTGAGGCCCAGGCTGCGCTCGACGAGGCCCTTGTCACGGGTGAGGCGGGCGGCGGCATGGTCGCGGTCACGCTGACGGCCAAGGGCGATATGAAGGCCCTGCGCATTGATCCGACCATGATTGATCCGTCCGAGCCTGAAATACTGGAAGACCTGGTTCTGGCGGCCCATAACGAGGCGCGCCGCAAGGCGGAAGACAAGCAGAAAGAGCTCATGCAGGACGCGACCGCCGGGCTGCAATTGCCACCGGGCATGTCCCTGCCGTTCTAGGAATTACCCATGCGTACTGCCTCAGCCGGTCCCGAGATCGAGCGACTGATCAATCTCCTGTCCAAAATGCCAGGCCTGGGCCCGCGTTCCGCGCGGCGCGCGGCCCTGCACTTGCTGGGGCGCCGGGATGCGTTGATGCGTCCGTTGGCCGACGCGCTGGCCGACGCCGCGGACAAGATCTCGGCCTGCAGTGAATGTGGAAACATGGATGTCAGCGATCCCTGTGCGGTCTGTTCGGCCCCCAATCGAGCCGAAAACGCAATCTGTGTGGTCG
The DNA here is from genome assembly GCF_047123815.1 of Maricaulis sp. MIT060901. NCBI lineage: Bacteria > Pseudomonadati > Pseudomonadota > Alphaproteobacteria > Maricaulales > Maricaulaceae > Maricaulis > Maricaulis sp. MIT060901. Next base: position 1,210,300 of record NZ_CP138920.1, on the reverse strand, counting down.
AGACAGTCGGCGATCTGTGGGCGCTGGAGCGGGCTGGCGCTTTCAAGGGACGGTACCATGTGCTGGGTGGCGTGTTGTCGGCGCTGGACGGTGTGCGCCCGGAAGATCTCAATATCGCCAAGCTGATCGAACGCGCCGAGCGTTCCGAAGTCACCGAAATCGTGCTGGCGCTCAATGCGACCGTCGACGGGCAGACTACCGCGCACTACCTGGCAGATCGGCTGGACGCTGCCGGTGTCCAGGTGACGTCGCTGGCGCGAGGCGTGCCTGTAGGCGGCGAACTGGACTATCTGGACGACGGCACACTCGCAGCCGCTTTCAAGAGCCGGTCCACGGTCTGAATCATCCGATAGGAATCACGTTAGTTCTCAACTCGAAGTTTCGGCGCTGAGTGAGGCCCCGCGTGAGCAATCCTCTCGATCCAAAGACGACGCGGGAACTTGCCGTCAATCGCAAGGACTTCGTACTCTTCTTCTGCATCGGCCTGTTCATGGTCTCCCTGGTCCTGGCCGCGATCACCGCCGTTAAGATCCAGAGCTTCCATTTCGGCCCCCTTGTCGTGCTGGTCCCGGCGGGCTCGGTTGCCTTCGGCCTGACCTATCTGGCGACGGATGTTATCTCGGAAGTCTGGGGCAGGTCATTCGCCCTGATGACGGTCTATGCAGGCCTCGTCATGCGCTTTGTGATGTTCATCCTGATCGGCTACGCACTGGGCGGGGAGGATGTCTTTCCCTTTATAGGCATCGCCGATAGCTGGGCGCCGGAACGCGATGCCGCGTTTGAAAGCGTGCTGGGGGCGTCGATGCGGATCAATCTGGCCGGTGTTGTGGCCTTTGGCCTGAGTGCCCTGTCAGATGTCTTTATCTTCCATCACCTCAAGCATCGCGAGAAAGGCAAGAACCGCCTTTGGCTGCGCAATAACATTTCCACGACTGTCTCGCAGGTCCTCAACTCGATCGTGTTCGTCACGGTCGCGTTCGGCGGAACCATGCCCTTGGCCGCCGTGGCCAGTATCGTTCTTGGTCAGGTCCTGGTGAAGGTCTCGGTGGCCTTTCTGGACACACCCGTTGTCTACCTGCTCCGGAACATAGCGACGGATCGCAAGCTGTTCGATTTCCGCGGCTAGTTGACCACTGGTTCCAGTCGCAGGATGCGCCCGTCCAGATCATCAACGGCCAGATAGACATAACCGTCGACGCCTATGGCCACATCGCGGAGACGCTGTCCCAGGTCCGACAGCATGCGTTCCTCAGTCAGCACAGAGTCATTGTCGACCTCGTAGCGAAGCAGTGTGGAACCAGCGAGTGTCGCTACCAGCAGATCGCCTTCCCAGCCCGGGAATTGATCGCCGGAATAGAAGGCCATGCCGGACGGTGCGAGTGATGGCGTCCATTGCCAGACCGGGCTTGTAAAGCCAGGGCCTTCGCTCTCCTCGGAGATAATCGAACCATCATAGTCGATGCCGTAGGTGACCAGCGGCCAGCCGTAATTGTCGCCCGGTCGGATGATATTGATCTCGTCACCGCCGCGCGGCCCGTGTTCATGCGCCCAGGCGCGGCGGGTTTCCGGGTGGATGGCGATGCCCTGCACATTGCGGTGGCCGTAGGAGTAAATCTCGGGCTGGGCTGCGGCCGTCGTCGCGAACGGATTGTCGAAGGGTACGCTGCCATCATCATTGACGCGCACGATCGTACCGATGTGGTTCTCCAGGTTCTGGGACTCATTCATGTGCATGTAGCCATCACCCGTGGTCAGCAGCACGGACAGATCGTCCATAAACTGGACCCGGCCGCCGAAATGATAACCGCGCCGTTTATCGAAATTCACATCGAAGATGGTCTCGACCGCTTCCAGCGTGCTCATGTCCTCGGACAGGCGGCCGCGGGCCAGCGAGGTGCGGTTGGCGCGTTCGGTCCCTTTTGAATAGGCAAAATAGACGAGGCGGTTCTGGTCAAAATCCGGGTGGATCGCGACGCCCAACAAACCGCCCTGTCCGCTGACCAGGATATCATCCGGCAGGCCACGGATCGCGGTGACTTCACCGGAGGTGACATTGACATGGTTGAGCCGGCCTTCGCGCTCGGTCACCAGGAGATTGCCCGCGTCCAGCGGTGCGATGGACCAGGGGAATTCCAGACCAGTCGCGACTTCAACGACCGAAAAATCTGCAACTTCGGATTCGACCAGAACCGGCTGGGCATGAGCCTGGGTGCCGAGAGTGGCCAGAACGAGACAAGCAGTGGCGATGCGCATGAAAAACTCCCTGGATGCTGACCAGAAAATAGGTCTGCTTTGCAAGAGAGAAAAGGGGGCAATGGCCTAAAGGCTGAACGCGCTCGCGAAGGAGTTAATTCGTGATGAGAATTGTGTTTCAAATGCACTGATCTGGGCCCAGCGACGCCGTGCGCGGCAGGGGACCTGCGCGATCTTGCTCGGCAGTATCGAGGCCGCTGTCTCTGCGTATTCCCATCCCCGAATGCCCAGTGCTGCCAACCCCGGGCGCAGGAAGCGACCGCTGTCCAGTGCGACTTCGTAACTGGCATAATACTTCTTGTAGTGCGCGCCACCGCGACCCAGATCGATGCGTTGCAGCCCACGATCCTGTGCCTGTTCGAACAGGCCGTGCAGCAGCAGGAGGCCGGGCGAGTATTTGGCAAGGTCCGGATCATAGGCCGGGAACCAGGAGTGATAGATGTCCGCGCCCACCAGTCCGAACTCGACGGCGGCCAGGCGATCACCGAACCAGAGTGAGGCCGTCAGGCCGGAAAATTCCTGGCCTTCGCGGCGACGCAGATCGTCCAGCACACGGCGCACCCAGGGAATGCCCATCACATCCAGCTTGCCGGTTTCGGTGTATTGGCGACGCTTCCAGTCCACCAGCGCGGCAAAGGCTTCGCCCGACGCATCGCCCAGCTCTACACGGACCGGGCCGAAATCGCGCTCTGCAGCACGCTGCCGGCGGGCAGATTTCTTGAAATGGTCCTTGAAGGCCGTCTTGCGCTGCGCGAAATAGCTGTCCGCGCCTTCGCCCAGATCGGCGATCACGGAACCATCGCGTTCACGCAGACCACCCGGATGGCCACCCATCGGACAGTACCAGTTGTCATAGACCAGGGCGGAACAGCCGGCAGCCTTTGCGACCAGATCCAGCGAGAGGCGGGAATAATCGCCAGCAATCACACCCTGGTAGTCGCTCATCGGCGCACCGATCGGACGGGCAATCCCGTCCTTGGGCATATGGTGTGGGAAATAGGCGAGGATTTCCTCACCATCGCGAATAATGCCGACCCGCACATCCTCACGCGCCCAGGAAACGGTTTCCGCGAACTCGAACCGGAAGTAAGGGCTCGCGAGCGTGCCATTCGGAGCCGCCCAGCGGTTCCATTGCACGATCTGCTCGGTCGTGATGTCCTTGATTGATACGTTTTCGACGTGCACGGACAGGCTCCCAATTCACCTGCAGGGGGGGAATGCAAGTCGGGGCCGGATTGTCCGTTTCAGAAACGGGCTATGAAAATAATTGCGCCATCCTGGCTGATCCCGTCCTGTTCGATCTGCGCGAGCACCGGTGGCAAGGCAGACTGAGCCTCGTCGGACTGCGCCTTCTTGCGGTGATGATCAATCATCTCGTCCAGCTTGTCGTCCGGGATGGGATCCGGCTTGAGCAAGTGGATGAATTGCGGCGTGAAAGCGACATCATCCGGCATGGCCGCAAGGAAGTCCTGGGCGCTGTAGCAATTGTGATGGCTCTCGCCCGCCGCGCGGTCGATCGCCTTCATCCATTCATCCAGTGCCCGGGCCGAGCGCTGCGAGGGAATGCTGTCATCATACCAGGGGTCGAGAATGGCGATGCCACGTGTAGCGACCCGGCAGGCCTCGCTTAGATGTCCGGCGAGATCACGGAAATGATGAGCGCTGAATTCGCTGCAGACGAGATCGAAGGACTGGTCCTCGACCGGCAGATCGCTGGCCCGTCCGGTCTTCACAAAGGGGTTGGTGGCATGAGCGTAGGGCGAGGTGTCGATGCCGGTCGCGTTGATATCCTGTTCGCGCAATTCACGGACCCAGCGGCCGGATCCACAACCCACGTCCAGAATGCTGCGCGGATGGAATTCGTGCACCATCTGGTGAAATACCGATTTGTAGAATGCCTGTGGGCGCATGCGGGATCCCCTGGGCCAGACTGATCAGACAAACCAGCATCTGCGCTGGGCTGTTCGTGTGCAAGGGTTTTCAGGTGGGGTGACAGGTTTTGTCTGGTCGGGCGTGTTAGGGTCAGGCCAGTTCAACGATTCGGATGTTCGACATGGATTCGCTTCTCCTGATAGGTACCACGGCAGCCGCTGCTCTTCTCGCCGGCGCAGGTCTGGGTTTTGTCCTCGCGCGCCGCGGGCCGAGCGCAAAACTGGCCGCGCTCGAGAGTGAGATCAGCGAGACTCGCGAGCGTGTTCACACCGCTGAAACAGCCCGTGTGGCGGCCGAGACCTCCGGTGAAGCCAGCGCCGAGCGTGTCAGCGAACTGGAAGCCCAGTTGCTGCGCGAACGTGACGCCGCGGTTGAACGTCTGACCGGTGTCCAGGAAGAAAAGCTGCGCCTGTCGGAAACGCTTGCCGCATTGCAGTCGGAACAGAAGGCCGAACGCGAACACCAGCAGGCGCGACTGGCCGAGCTCAAGGCCGCGCGCGAGGAGATGAACCAGGCGTTCAAGCTGACCGCGAACGAGATCCTGAAAAGTTCCGGGCAGGAGTTGAACAAACAGGGTGCCGAAGGCCTGCAGCGCCTGCTGACGCCGTTGCGGGAACAGCTCGGCAAGCTGGAAAGCCAGGTCAACAAGGATGCCGAGACCCGGTCTGGCCAGACCAGCAAGATCGAGGCGGTGATGCAGACCCTGCACAATGACGCCAAGCGCATGTCCGAAGAGGCGCAGAACCTGACCAAGGCGCTGAGTTCATCCTCCAAGGTCCAGGGTGACTGGGGCGAGCTGGTACTGGCGCGTATCCTGGAACAGGCTGGCCTGCGCGAGGGGCATGAGTTTTTCACCCAGGAGACCAAGTCCACCGAGGATGGCCGTCGCCTGCGTCCGGACGTCGTCGTCGAGATGCCGGGCCAGCAGCGTCTGGTTATCGACTCCAAGGTCTCGCTCAAGGATTTCGAGCGGGCGGTGAATGCCGATGATGACGCGGAACGCGGCGCGGCCGTGAAGGCGCACATCAATTCCGTGCGCACCCATATCAAGTCGCTGGGCGAGAAGAATTATGATGCCCTCTATGAAGGCGTGAACTTCACCGTGATGTTCATTCCCCTGGAGGGCGCGGCGTCCCTGGCCCTGCAGAACGACACCGAACTGTCGAGTGATGCCTTCTCCCGCGGGGTGATGATCGCTACGCCGACGACGCTGATGATGGCCATGCGCACGGTCCAGAACCTGTGGACGATTGATCGCCAGAACCAGAATGCCCGCGCTATCGCCGAGCGCGCCGGTGCGCTCTATGACAAGTTCAACGGTTTTGTGGAGGATCTGGAGAAGGTTGGCGTACAGATCGATCGTGCGCACCAGAGCTGGGGCGAGGCAAAATCGAAACTGGTCTCTGGTCGCGGCAATGTCATCCGCCAGGCGGAAATGCTCAAGAAGCTCGGTGCTCAGACCAAGAAATCCCTGCCGGACGAACTGCTTGCAACCGCTGAGGGCGGAGCCGACCTGCCGGCAATCGAACATGAACCGGCGCGCCTGGAAGACGACACGGCCTGAGCCGTCGCCGCCAGCCGCGTCATCTTCTTGATCGGTTAAGCTTGCAGGCTTATCTAACGTCCATGGCTATTCGTGAAATCCTGACGGTCCCGAACCCGATCCTCAAAGAGATCTCCCAACCTGTCGACAAGGTGGATGACGAGATCCGTGCGCTCATGGATGACATGCTGGAGACGATGTACGAGGCCGATGGTATCGGCCTTGCCGCGATCCAGGTTGGCGTGCCAAAGCGCATCATCGTGATGGACCTGTCCGGACCGGAGGAAAAGGCCGAGGCGAAATTCTTCGTCAATCCCGTGCTGTCCGACCCGTCCGGTGAGAAGCGTCCGTATGACGAGGGCTGTCTTTCCGTGCCGGGTTACTACGAGACAATCGAGCGGCCAGACCGTATCAAGATCACCTATCTCGATTATGACGGCAACGAGGTGGAGGAGATCGCGGAAGGCATGTTCGCGACCTGTATCCAGCACGAGATGGATCATCTGGAAGGTGTTCTCTTCATTGATTACCTCTCCCGACTCAAGCGTCAGCGCGCGGTCCAGAAGGTCAGGAAGTACGAGAAGGAAAAGGGTCGCGACGCGGCCTGATCTCACGATCCAGTTGAGCATCAAAACCCGCCGCGGCCTGGCCCGGCGGGTTTTTCCTGTATGTAACCTTGACTACCCATTATGTAACGTTTACGTATCATGTAACGTTTGAGTTACACGAGGGTATGGTAATGGACACGATCAACAAGCTAATCCGGCAACGCGATATGACGCTGTCGCTGGCAGCACTGTCCTTTGTTGTCTGGCAGGGTGGGCAGCTGGCCGAGGATCTGGTGGTCGAGCGCGGGTGGGGCGGCGATGAGCCGAACCTGGTCATCGTGTTCTCTGTTCTGATCGGCGCGATCGGCTGGGCCCTCGCAAGCTTCATGTTCCTTGTCTATGCAGGGCGCGTTTCCAAGGCGAAGGTCCAGTCCGTGCTCCAGGACGAGTTGTTCGACCAGCACAAACGCATCGCCCTGCGGATCGGCTATATGGCGTTGATTGGCGCAATCGCAGCTTTGCTCGCAGTGGACATGTTCGTGACGTTCTCGGCGGAAATTGCCATCCGGGCTCTGCTGATTGTCGGCATTTCCGTGCCGCTGATCACCTTTGTCCTGCTCAGCATGGGCGGGGATGATGACGGTGACGCGGAATGAAGGTCAGCGAACTGGGCAATCGCATCAAGGCACGGCGAGCCGAGCAGGGCATGACCCAGGCTCAGCTTGCCGAAGCTGTTGGCGTGACACGCAAGACGATCAATACGGTAGAGAACCGGATCTTTGTGCCCTCGACCATTCTCGCTCTGAAAATGGCCGAGGCGCTGGGCGCCTCGGTGGATGAGCTTTTCTTCCTGGAAGAGGAGGCCGCTGGCGGGGACTAGCCCCGCCCGTGCGGCTGCATGAAGTCGATCACCGGACCGGCCGGCACGATGCGCGTGGGATTGATGGTGTCGTGGCTGGCGTAATAATGCGCCTTGGCATGGTCCGGGTTGAAGGTAGCAGCGATGCCCGGCGTCTGGTACAGGTCACGTGTATAAGCCCACAGGTTCGGATAGTCCGAAATGCGGCGCAGATTGCATTTGAAATGCCCGAAATAGACCATGTCGAAGCGCAGAAGTGTCGGCAGCGTCCGCCAGTCCGCTTCGGTCGGTGTGTCACCGGTCAGATAGCGCTGGCGGGAGAGAATGTCCTCCAGCCAATCGAGCGTCTCAAACAGTGGGATGACGGCCTCTTCATAGGCGTCCTGGTTCGTGGCAAAACCTGAGCGGTAAACGCCATTGTTCAGCGTGTCGTAGACGCGAGCATTGATGGCATCGATCTCTGCACGTTTGTCAGCGGGATAATAGTCACCCGGGCTGGCGCCCACACCGTCAAAGGCAGAGTTGAACATGCGGATGATTTCCGAACTCTCGTTTGAAACGATGTGGTTGGTACGTTTGTCCCACAGCACCGGCACTGTCACTCGCCCGGAATAGTCCGGCTCGGACTGCAGATAGACCTCGTACATGAAGTTCTTGGCAAAGAGGTCATCGCCGACGATCCCGTCCTTGTCCTCGGCAAAGGTCCAGCCATTCTCGGCCATGAACCAGTGTACAACCGAGACAGAGATCATATCCTCGAGCCCCTTCAGGGCACGGTAGATCAGAGTCCGGTGCGCCCACGGGCAGGCGTAGGACACATAAAGATGATAGCGCCCGGGCTCGGCCCGGAAGCCACCGCGACCGGTTGGCCCGGCTTCCCCGTCAGGGGTGATCCAGTTGCGCAACTGGGCTTCGGACCGCACGAAGCGTCCCTTCGAGGCCTTGGTGTCATACCATTTGTCTTGCCACTTCCCGTCTACGAGCAGGCCCATGCCTCTTCTCCTGAAACTTGCCTAGGGGCTAGAAGCGGCCCGCCTGGAAATCGGTGACGGCCTGTTGCAGTTCCGCCTGGGTGTTCATGACGAAGGGGCCGTACCGCGCGACCGGTTCGCCGATCGGCTTGCCGGCAACGATCAGCAGGCTGGCGCCATCCGGACCGGCGACAAGGTCGAGCTGATCGCCCTTGCCCAACACGGCCAGGGCCGGTGTGGAGACTTCGGTATCGACAGCCGTCACCCGGCCACGATAAACGGCGATGAAGCCGTTCAGCTCGGCGGGCACTGCCTCAACGAGACGGGCACCAGGCTGCAGGGTGATGTCGAGCAAAAGCGGATCGATTGCCGCGCTGCGTGCCGGACCGCGAAGGCCGCTGGCCAGCTCGCCTGCCAGAACCCGGACAGAGGCGCCATCGCGTTCATCAACCGGGATTTCTTCGCGCGGAAATTCCTGATAGCCCGGATCTGTCATCTTGAGATGGCTGGGCAGGTTCACCCAAAGCTGGAATCCCCACATGCGGCCATCAGTCTGCTCAGGGATTTCCGAGTGCACGATGCCGCGTCCTGCGGTCATCCACTGGATGCCGCCGTTTTCGATGACCCCGGAGTGACCCTTGTTGTCACCATGGCGCATCTTGCCCTCGATCATGATGGTGACAGTTTCGAAACCGCGATGGGGGTGTTCCGGAAAGCCGGCGATATAGTCATCGGCATTGTCGGAGCTGAAATAGTCGAGCATCAGGAAGGGATCGAGCTGCATCAGGCTCTGATGGCCGAGCAGGCGAGTGAGCTTCACGCCGGCGCCGTCGGACGTAGGGATGCCGCGATGAACATGATCAATCGGTCGTGATTTGAGTGCGTTGGCTGTATCGGTCATACCAAGCTCCTGTCGTTTCCACACAGATAGCGCCTCGGCGCGCACAGACTATCCGGTGATCTGGAAATGTATTTATTCCAACCTGGAAGGAGTGCTGGTGTAAGTTGACCTTTGCCTGTTTCACGTCAGTGTATGCGGGCTTGGGAGGGCGAAAATGCTGATTATTCGTGGTCTGGGCGCACTGTGTGCGGCCGGCATGCTTGTATCCTGTACTGCTGAAACTCCGCCGGGTGCGGAGCTGATTGCACGCATGAATGCGTTGTGCGGCAAGGCTTTTGCAGGTGAAATCACCAGTGATGATCCACGTGATGCCGACTGGGCGTCGGAACGCCTGGTCATTCACTTCCGCGATTGTTCGCCGAGCGAGGTACGCGCGCCGTTCCATGTTGGCGATGACCACAGCCGCACATTCGTGATTACCCAGATCGATCATGGTTTGCGCTTCAAGCACGATCATCGGCATGAGGATGGTACCGAGGACGCGTTGTCCCAGTACGGTGGCGACACGCTCGAGAAACCCTATGGTCTGCGCGCCGAGTTTCCGGCCGATGATTTCTCTCGTCAGATGTTCGAGGAACAGGGCTATCTCGCCTCCATCGACAATATCTGGTCGATCGAGGTCACGGACGAGACTTTCACCTACGGGCTGGACCGCCCCAATCGACATTTTGAAGTCACGTTCGACCTGACCGAGGAAGTCGAGCTGCCGCCGCCAGCCTGGGGCAGCGAATAAGCCTGTCCGCAGGCTTGACGAGACCCCGTTTTGCGCGCTCTAAGCCGCGTCATGACACTTCGCATTGCTTTCATGGGCACGCCGGACTTCGCTGCGCGCTCTCTCGCTGAAATCGCCGCTTCCGGGCACGAGATCGCTCGCGTCTATACCCAGCCACCGCGTCGCCGTGGTCGCGGGCAGTCCGAACAGAAAACGCCGGTGCATCAGCTGGCCGAGATTCTGGGCATTCCCGTCGAGACGCCGGCCAGTTTCCGGGACCCCGAGGTGATTGCCGGTTTCCGCGCGCTGGATGTCGATGTGGCGGCCGTGGTCGCTTATGGCCAGATCCTGCCCCAGGACGCGCTGGACGCGCCGGAATATGGATGCCTGAACCTGCACGCCAGCCTGTTGCCGCGCTGGCGGGGGGCGGCGCCGATCCAGCGCGCCATTATGGCGGGGGACACAACGACCGGTGTGCAGATCCAGCAGATGGAAGCGGGCCTTGATACCGGTCCGATCCTGTTGTCCGAAGTGGTTCCCATCAAATCCGAGGATACGGCGGCGAGCCTGCATGACCGACTGATGGAGGCCGGTGCCCTGATGTGGCCACGCACGCTCTCGGCGCTGGAACGCGGTTCGCTGGAAGCGGTGCCGCAGCCCGAAGACGGCGTGACCTATGCGCACAAGATTTCCTCCGAGGTGGCGCGTATCGACTGGACCCGGCCCGCAGCGGAGCTGGCCAATCATATCCGCGGCCTCTCGCCTTTCCCGGGAGCGTGGTTCCAGCTGACCAGCGAGAAGGGTCCGGTGCGGGTGAAAGTCCTGCTGGCCGAGGCGGTTTCCGCAGAGGGTGAGGCAGGAACCGCCCTCGACGACACGCTGACTATTGCCTGTGGCGATGGCGCTGTGCGCCTGATCAAGCTGCAACGCGAGGGCAAGGGCGCGATGAAGGCCGAGGACTTCCTGCGGGGCACGTCAATCCCGGCCGGAACGGTGCTGGGCTGATGCCGCGTTACAAGCTGACGATCGAATATGATGGCGGGCCGTTTTCCGGATGGCAGCGGCAGGACAATGCCCCCTCGATCCAGGAAGCGCTCGAGAAGGCCGCCGCGCGGCTCGACCAGGCCGAAGTGACTGTCCAGGGCGCGGGACGCACCGATAGTGGTGTGCACGCGCTGGGGCAGGTCGCGCATATCGACCTCGCCAAGGACCTGGCCGAAGACAAGGTCCGTGACGCGCTCAACTATTACCTCAAACCCAACCCGATTGCGGTGCTCGACGCTGAACGGGTGGAGGATGACTTCCATGCGCGGTTCTCGGCCACCCAGCGACACTATCTCTATCGCATCATCGATCGCCGTGTACCGCTGACGCTGGATCGTGGTCAGGTCTGGCGGGTGCCGCGGGCGCTGGACGCCGACGCCATGCACCAGGCCGCGCAATTCCTGGTCGGGACACATGACTTCAACACTTTCCGCGATGCCCAGTGCCAGGCCGACAGCCCGGTCAAGTCGATCGATCGTGTCGCCGTCGCCCGTTATGGCGAGGAAGTCCAGCTGACCATCGAGGCGCGTTCCTTCCTGCATCGCCAGGTGCGCTCGATCACGGGGTCACTGGTGGAGGTCGGTGTCGGCAAGTGGACGCCGAAGGATTTCAAGTCCGCCCTGGACGCAGCTGATCGCAGCCGCTGCGGCCCGGTTGCACCACCGGATGGCCTGTATCTGACAGCAGTGGACTATCCCGGAAAGTCAGGCGCCTAGGATGCCGGCAGAAAGGCCTGGTAGACCAGAACCTGGGAGATGAAGCCAATCACCAGTGGCACCGCTGTGGCAAAGGCCGAGGTGATGGTCGGCAGACCCAGGCTGACATAGGCAATCCTCCAGTGAGCGAGAAAGCGCAGATAGCTGTAGAGAAACATCACGAAGACGAAGAAGTCCTGGCTAATCAAGCCGGCGGTGCGCATCAGCGAAACCAGGGCCAGGAACATCCACAGCCAGACGACGCCCCAATTGTGCAGGATCACCCAGGGTACGAAACGGTCTTTCACACCCAAAACCACGGCAACAATCGCTGCGGCCCCCGGGAACAAGACCCAGGAGACGCCGAACAGGATGAAGCGGTGGACCAGCGAGATCTGGCTGCCCGCATCGACGCTGCCGACATGGATGAAGATCAGGCAAATCGTGGCCGGAATGATCGCTGCGAATGAGTGCCAGAACCCTTTCATGCTGACATCAAACTCGGCCTCCCAGCCGGGTTTGAAGGTCAGCGCCTTGAGGGCGCCGTCAAGGGCGAGATAGGCCTCTGCGATCAGGCGGATCATGCAGGCGTGTCCGTGAAATAGCGATCCAGGATGCGGGTATAGATGCGGGTCAGGCTTTCAATATCACTAACAGACACGCGCTCGTCGACCTGGTGCATTGTCGCGCCGACAAGGCCGAACTCGGCAACCGGTCCGTAAAGCTGGATAAAGCGGGCGTCTGACGTGCCTCCGCCGGTTGTCAGCGAGGGGCGGCGATCTGTTTCAGCCTCGACACAATCCTGAAGCAGGGTAGTGAATTCCCCGGCCGGGGTCAGGAAGGCTTCGCCGGTGACGTGGATCCTGGCGTCGATCGAGCCGTCGAAATCGAGATCGACCAGCGCTACCTCGTCCCGGATCCAGCGGCTGAGCTCATCGCCGGTATGCTTGATGTTGAAACGGATGTTGAAATTCGCCCGTGCCTCGGCCGGGATCACATTCGTTGTCGGGTTTCCCACATCGATCGTCGTAACTTCCAGATTGGAAGGCTGGAAGGGGTGGTGGCCTTCATCCAGTGTGCGCGCGAGCAGTTTGTTGATCACCGCCATCAAGGGCGGGATCGGGTTCTCGGCACGCTCGGGATAGGCGACATGGCCCTGGCGCCCGCGCGAGATCAGGGTGCAGTTGAGACTGCCCCGGCGGCCGGACTTGATGGTCTCACCCAGCTGGTGCGGGTTGGTTGGTTCGCCCACCAGGCAGTGGTTGAACGTCTCACCTTCCTCGGCCAGGGCCTGCAGGACCTTCTTGGTTCCATTTATGGCCTGACCTTCCTCGTCACCCGTGATGAGATAGGCGATCGAGCCCCGCAATTCACCGGTTTGGAGATGGCGCGACGTCGCAGCGACCATGGCAGCCAGCGCGCCCTTCATGTCGGCGGCACCACGCCCCCACAGGACCCCGTCATCGGTCTCGGCCTCGAAAGGCGGCTTTGTCCAGGCCTCTTCGTCGCCCGGCGGTACGACGTCGGTGTGACCTGCGAACATGAAGCACGGCTCGGCCGAACCCAGGCGCGCATAGAGATTGTCGACATCCTCGAAACGATAACGCCGACAGGAAAAGCCGAGCTCTTCCAGGGCCTGTTGCATGACATCAAGCGCGCCGGCATCAACCGGGGTGATCGACGGGCGCTGGATCAGTCTTTGGGCGAGCCCGAGGGGATTGGAATGGCCTGTTTTCGTGTCCATACAACGAACATAACCGGTTTGTTCGTGCGGACCAGAATGAGGATGCAGCCATGCGCAAATTTCGTATCGCCGAGCTCGAGCAAAAGTCCGGCTCAAGCTATCCCGCGCCGTTTGACGAGCCGTGCCTGGCGCGGTCCTGGCAAGGTCTGGCTTCCGCAGGCGAGCTGACCCAGTTCGGCGTCAACCAGGTTCGTCTGAAACCGGGAGGCTGGTCCTCCCAGCGGCACTGGCACACTCATGAGGACGAGCTGGTTGTCATGCTGGAGGGCGAGGCCGTATTGGTCACTGATGACGGTGAGAGTGTGATGCGCCCGGGCGAGGCCGCAGCTTTTCCGGCAGGCGAACGCAATGGCCATCACCTGCAGAACAGGTCGGATGCGGACTGTGTCTTCCTGGCGATCGGGTCACGCAGTGACGAGGATGCCGGTGAGTACCCGGACATCGACCTGCGGGTGAGGCCCGGGCGTTACTCGAAACCGGCTGTGTTCACCAACAAGCGTGATGAACCCTATTGATCAGCTAGTGCGAACGACCATGCGTTTCGCGATAGCGTTCCATCGAGACAGAGATCTTGAATGTCTCGCGATATTTCGGTGATCCGACCGGGCGCGGCGGTTCCTGCGCTGTCAGTGCCAGGATGCGTTCCAGCGTGTCGTGCGCTGCGCCACTCTGACCGGCACCGATATAGGCGTGCAGTTCGACAAGCGCGTCGGAGAGCGGGTCCCCACCCCGGATGATGAAATAGGGTTCGTCCTTGCCCAGACGGTTCAGAACATCGTGTTCGGACGGGTTGTTTGCAGAACCGTATGGCGCTGCCGGATCAGCTGCGGCTGGCTTTTCTTTGGTCATTTCATCACTCATGGCGCGCCCCTTTGTTCAGTTGGTTTCATTCGATCAGATTCGAGCTGGATTCGATAGCGGCGCATCAGCGCAGGGCTAGGAATTCTGCACGAGCCCGCCTAGACATGCCTCATGTCACCGGGCTCGCACATCGCCATCATAGGGGGAGGCCCTGCCGGGCTTTTCGCGGCCGAAAATCTCGGTCAGCGCGGATATGGCGTCAGCGTGTTTGAACGCATGCCGACACCCGGGCGCAAATTCCTCATGGCGGGCCGCGGCGGGTTGAATCTCACCCATTCCGAACCCGATCAAGCCTTCCGAACGCGCTATCGTGAGGCGGCGGACTGGCTGGCGCCGGTCCTGGACGCCTTCTCGCCGGGGGATCTCCGGTCCTGGGCTGACGGTCTGGGCGCGGAGACATTTGTCGGATCCAGCGGCCGGGTCTTTCCGAAAGCCATGAAGGCTTCGCCGCTGTTGCGCGCCTGGCGCCAGCGGCTGGACGCGCTGGGTGTTGAATTCCATTTCCGAACGCGCTGGACGGGGTGGGATGAGCAATCATTGCGCTTCCAAAACGATGCCGGCGAAAGCGTTCAGATTCAGTGTGATGCGGTGATCCTGGCACTGGGCGGTGCGAGCTGGCCGCGGCTGGGGTCGGACGCCAGCTGGACCGGGATGCTGCAGGACAAGGGCGTGGACCTTGTCCCGTTCCAGGCATCCAATTGCGGTGTCGAGATCGGCTGGAGCGATGTCGTTCGCGAGCGTTTCGCCGGCGAGCCCCTGAAGACGATTGCCCTGAGCTGCGGCGAGGAGCGTGTGGCCGGAGAGGCGATGATTGCGGCCTACGGCCTGGAAGGCGGCGCGGTCTATGCCTTGTCTGAACCGATCCGCAATGCGCTGCGGCTAGGCGCGTGTGAGCTGCGACTGGATCTGCGGCCCAACCAGACTGCCGATCAGCTGGCCGCGAAACTGGAACGGGCGCGCAAGGGGCAATCCCTGTCGACTGTCCTGCGCAAGACTTTGGGCCTGGCACCCCAGGCCGCAGCCCTGGTGCGCGAGACCGGTGAGGTTCCGCGTGAGCCGAAGGCCCTGGCAGCGCACATCAAGTCCATCCCGCTGGACGTGATAGCCCAGCGCGGTCTCGACCGCGCCATTTCCTCGGCAGGTGGCATTTCCCGCTCGGCAGTGGATGAACAGCTGATGCTGAAAGCCATCCCCGGGACGTTTGTTGCCGGGGAAATGCTGGACTGGGATGCGCCGACGGGGGGCTACCTGCTACAGGCCACCTTTGCGACGGGGCTGGCCGCCGCGAAAGGTGCCGAGACCTGGCTTAGCGCAAAAGGTCGTTGATCGAGGTCTTTGACCGCGTCTGAGCGTCCACGCGCTTGACGATGACCGCGCAAGCCAGTGACGGGCCGCCCCTGGGATCGGGCAGCGTGCCCGGCACGACAACGGAATAGGCCGGAACCTCGCCTCGGGTGATCTCTCCGGTTTCGCGATCGACGATCTTGGTCGACTGGCCCAGGAAGACACCCATCGAGATGACCGCGCCCTCGCGCACGATGACACCTTCGGCGACCTCGGAACGGGCACCGATGAAGACATCATCCTCGATGATGACAGGACCGGCCTGCAACGGCTCCAGAACGCCGCCGATACCAACACCGCCGGAGATGTGAACCCGCTTGCCGATCTGCGCACAGGAACCGACCGTGGCCCAGGTGTCGACCATCGTGCCCTCATCGACATAGGCGCCGAGATTGACATAGGACGGCATCAGGACAGCGCCCGGCGCGATGAAGGAACCCCGGCGCACGGCACAGGGCGGTACGGCACGGAAGCCGGCAGCCTTGAACTCTTCCTCGCCCCACCCCTCAAACTTGGACGGGACCTTGTCCCACCACTTGCCGGCCGCGATACCGCCATCCACCAGCCCCATCGGGTTGAGGCGGAAGCCGAGCAGAACGGCCTTCTTGAGCCATTGATGCACGACCCAGTCGCCATTGCCTTGCTTCGACGCCACGCGGCCCTTGCCGCTGTCGAGAAGGTCTATCGCGGTTTCAACCGCATCCCGGATCTCGCCGGTCGTCTCGGTGGAGACGCTGTCGCGATCATCCCAGGCCTGGTCGATAATGGTCTGCAGCTCGGTGCTCATGGCTTACTCGGTCTTGCTTTGCGCCGTTTTTATCTCGCCCAGGAAGGTGGGCAGGCAGTCGACGGCGTAGTGGACGTGGTCGGGGTGTTCGCCCGGCGCGGCGCTTTCCTCGTCACGCGGGCCTTCCTTGGCCCGAACGAGCACGGTCGTAAAGCCCATATCGTGCGCGGTCTTCAGATTGCGCACACTATCCTCGAACATGATGCTTTCCGGCACCGGCAGGGCATAGCGGTCGGCAAAGAGGTCGAAACCCTCGCGATGGGGTTTGGGCACGAATCCTGACGCGGCGACGTCGAAAATGTCGTCAAACAGGTCGGCAATACCCAGGCGCGCCATGATGTTCTCGGCATGACCCACAGAGCCGTTGGTATAGACGAGGCGTTTTCCGGGCAGGGCCTTGATGCGGGCCGCTAGTTGTGGGTCCGGTGTGATCACCGAGGCATCGATATCGTGCACGAAATCGAGGAATTCATGCATGTCGACCGTGTGGTTGGACATCAAGCCATTCAAGGTCGTTCCGTAGTCGCGCCAATAGGTCTTCTGGACCTCGCGCGCCCTGTCGTGTGGCAGGTCCAGCAGGCGCGCGACATATTCGGTCATGCGCCGGTCGACTTGCGACATCACGGCGGCGTCGGATGGGTAGAGCGTATTGTCCAGGTCAAAGACCCAGTGGGTGATATGTGTCAGGTCCGGCTGATCACTGGTCACGCCTGATGCCTCCGAAATCATCGTCCGAGACAGATATACGCACGCCACCGTCTTCCGGTTCAGGGATCACCCGGAAACGGGCTTCCGCGTAACCCCGCTGGGCGCAGTTCTCGCGACCTTCGGAGACAAAACGGGCCGGGGCCAGGCAGAAGACCTGGGTGCCGTCCTCGATTGGCGTACGTTCGCCGGTATTGATCCGTTCCGCGTAATAATAGGCGTTTGCGGTGTCCAGGTGGCTGGCCAACATGCGGGCGCACTCGCCTGAATGCAGCCGCCACCAACCGCGCGATTGCCAGACATCCGCGAGGCGGTGGCCGATGACCGCGGAGATATCGCCGATCGTATTGTTGCAGAGGATGACACCCGACGTCGCATTGCGCTCCAGTGCATAGGCTTCCAGCTCGTCGATCAGGCGGGAGGCGGCCGGCCGGCTGCCCAGCTCGCGGTCCGACAGGAAAGTGCTGACAGCACGGCGGGTGCCGCGGCCCTCATAACCGTCCACGGAGGAGATCGCATAGCCGGCGGATTCCAGCAGGCGCTGGATGCCAGCGGTCTCGGCGCGCCGTCCAAAATTGTCCGGCTCCACCAGCACGGTACGGGCGCGGTTATCGCCTTCACGGATCATGAAATCGCGAGAGGCCAGACCCAGGGCCGCGCAGCGTGTATTGGCGACGACGTCAAAATCCGCCTCGTCCACACACAGCGGAACCCCGCCTCGCCATTCGCGGACGCCGCCCAGATAAGCCGAGCTGGTCTTGGCGTAATAGAAAATCGGTGTGTCGGTCTCCAGGCTGACTTCCTGGGCCGTGGCGACACATTCACCCGGACGAATGCGCTGCCAGCCCTGGATGGAAACGCCGCCCTCGACCGGCCAGCCCGTGGCAAGCTGGATGACATAGCTCGTTTCGTTGCACAGCTCGGCGGCCTCGGCGCGCTGGGCCGAGAACAGGGTCGTCAGAACGGCTAGAAATACAACACTGAGAGACTGGGCAGGCTTCATCAGGATTATCCGATGCGGGAAAGTTCGGCGATTTCAGCACGCATCATATCAAGCCCGTCTTTCTTGGAGCTTGACGTCGCCAGAACTCGCGGAAAGGCAGCCGGGCGCTTGATGACGGCGTCCAGGGTTTCCTGGGTCACACGTTTGACCGCTGGCGGTTTGATCTTGTCGGTCTTGGTCAGCACGATCTGATAGCTCACGGCGGCTTCGTCGAAGACATCCATGATCGCAAGATCGACATTTTTAAGGCCATGCCGGCTGTCGATGAGCAGATAGACACGCTTGAGATTGACCCGGCCGCGCAGGAAGTCGCGAGTCAGGCGGGTCCATTTGTCGACCACATCCTTGGGCGCCTTGGCATAGCCATAACCCGGCAGGTCGACGATGCGCACATTGCTTTCTTCGATATTGAAGAAGTTGAGCTCACGCGTACGGCCCGGCTCCCCGGACGCCCGGGCGAGGCCTTTCTGATTGGTCAGGGCGTTGATCAGTGAGGACTTGCCGACATTGGAGCGGCCTGCAAACGCGATCTCGATGCGATCGGGCTCGGGCAATTGTCCCAGGCTGACGGCGCCCATGACAAACGTCGTCGGCCGGCCGAAAAGTTTCCGGCCGGCCGTGAGGTCGAGTTCGTCTTCAGCCGACAAGGTCAGCTTCCCTCTTTCGCCTTGCCCATCAGGCGAGCGATCAGCTTGTCCAGCTGGGTCTCGTTCCCGTGGCGGCGCATGATGATGTATTGCTGCACAACAGACAGGAAGTTGTTCCATGCCCAGTAGATCACCAGACCGGCGGCAAACGGCGCCAGGATGAAGGTGAAGACGATTGGCAGGAAGGCAAAGATCTTGGCCTGCATCGGATCCGGCGGCGGCGGGTTCAGTGCCTGCTGCGCGGCCATGGTCAGGCCCATGATGATCGGCCAGGCACCCAGGCCCAGCACAAAGCTGAGAACCGGAATGGACAGCGGGTCATAGGGCAGGAGACCGAACAGGTTGCCGATCATCAGCGGATCACGTGCAGACATGTCCTGGATCCAGCCGAAGAAGGGGGCGTGACGCATTTCCAGCGCGTTGAACAGGGTCTGGTAGAGCGCGAAGAAGATCGGGATCTGAGGCAGGATCGGCAGACAGCCGGCCAGCGGGTTGATCTTCTCCTTGCGGAACAGCTCCATCATCGCCTGCTGCTGCTTTTGCTGGTCAGCGGCATAACGTTCGCGGATTTCCTGCTGCTTGGGCTGGATCAGCTTCATCTTGGCCATGGACGCATAGGCGCGATTGGCCAGCGGGAACATGATCAGCTTGATCAGCAGCGTCAGGGCCAGGATGGCCAGACCGAAATGACCGGTCACGCCCTCCAGCAGGTGCAGGATCCACACGAACGGGCGCACCAGGAACCACAGCCAACCCCAGTTATAGGCCCGGTCGAAGCCGACAACGCCGACCTCGTCCTCGACATAATGCAGAACGTCGAGTTCCTTTGCGCCGGCAAAGATATAGCCGACAGAGGTCAGGCTGGAGCCCGGCTCGAGCAGCTGGGCGCGTTCGCGATAGGTCGTGTCAAAGGTCGGAATGCCATTGCGCTCGACCGTGCGGAAATTGGCGGTGAAATTGCTGTCCAGGCTCGGGATCGCCGCAGCCAGCCAGTAGCGGGTCGTGATGCCGACCCAGCCGCCCTGGCCGCTTTCCTCAAGTTCTGCACCGTCTTCAAGGCTGGAATATTTCTCGCGCTCCATCGCACCGTCGACGACAGCGATAGCGCCTTCGAACACAGCCATGTTCGGCTCGAGATCTTCCGGAATGCCCTGCTGGCGAACTAGGCCGTAACGCTGGAGTTCGACTTCGGCATCGGAGGTGTTGCTGACCTGGTCGGTGATTGTGAACAGGTAATTGTCATTGATCTCGATCGTACGCTGGATTTCAAGGCCGCTCCCTGTCGTGAAGGCCAGGACCACCGGGGTTTCCGGCGTCAGTTCGCTGCCACTGCGCAGGGTCCAGCGGCTGTCATGGACCGGCAGGTCGTTGAAGCCGGGCGTACGGGAGAGCCAGCTGTCGCGCGCATAAAAGGCACCGGATGTACCGATCGGATTGAGCAGGGAGATCAGCTCGTCGCTGTCGACCTCTACAGTATGATTTCGCAGCTGAAGATCGTCGAACAGGACACCGTCCAGCGAGATGGAGCCGGTCACAGAGGGTGCATTGATGGTGATGCGCTCGACGCTGCTGAGGGCTTCGTCGCGATCAATCAGGCGCGTCGTCGCGGCGATTTCGCCATCCGCCCCCGGCGGCAGGTCCGAGGCCTCTTCCTGCAGCGCTAGCTCGGCTTCGCGCTGGAGTTCCAGCTCGGCACGGCGTTCAGCCTGTTGCGGACCAAAGAAGAAGACCTGGAACACCATCAGGATGGCCAGGATCAGACCCGTTGCCACCAGGAAATTGCGATTGTCGTCGCCCATAATACTTCAGCCCCTCAGGCTTCTTTGTTCGTCTCGCTCGTGCGCTCGCTCCGGGCGAGGCGCTTCAGCGCTGTTTCTACATCATCGACCAGCTTGGACCAGTCCCTTTCGGGCGTGGCCGCACGCGCGATGAATACATAGTCAAAGCCGGGCTGTCCGTGGAGGGGGAGTAGCAGCCGGGCCGTCTCCCTCAAACGCCTTTTGGCGCGATTGCGGATAACGGCATTGCCGACTTTTTTGGTGGCGGTAAATCCGACGCCACAATGTAAAGAGCCGTCCCGACGGCGGGCCTGAATGACCACACCGGCGCGGACGGCTTTTTCGCCTTTGGCAACGTACAAGAATTCGCGCCGCTTTTTCAGCCGCTTAACGGCCGATGGCGTCGCGCTCATCGTGCTTAGGCAGACAGGCGCTTACGGCCCTTGGTCCGACGACGAGCCAGAATCTGGCGGCCGGACTTCGTGGCCATGCGCGCACGGAAACCGTGCCGGCGCTTGCGGACGAGCTTGGACGGTTGGAATGTGCGTTTCACGGTGGCGCTCCATCGCGTAGAAAATCAGAGCGGCGGCTAATACGCGTGGGTAGAGGGCACGTCAAGTCTAGACGCCGCAAAAGACGCATGCGATGGCAGGGGAAATACAGCCATGCGTCTCGGGTGCCCTATCATGTCTCTCAAACAATTGGGAAGTCGGCTCAAACAGGGCATCTCCATGCGGGGCGCCATTTTGTTGCTGATCCTCGTCCTGCTGGCCCTGGCCTTCATCAACGGGGTAACGCCTCAGGGGCTTGCCCAGCTCTTGCAGGACAATCGCGAGGCGCTGAACAACTGGGTGTCGGACCACCCCCTCTTTGCAGCTTTTGCGTATGCCATTTTCTACATGGTGATGGTGTCGGTCTCACTGCCCGGAGCACTCTGGTTCACTATTGGTGCAGGATATCTGCTAGGAGCAACCATGGCGATTCCCGTCTCCCTGTTCGGGGTGACCGTCGGGGCGACCAACATCTTCCTGGTTGCGCGTTACGTCGCCGGCGAGCGATTCCATGAGCGGTTCGAGGGCCGGATCGGGCGGTTCGCCGATGGTTTCCGCCGCAATGACTTCACCTACATGATCCTGCTGCGCATGACCCCGACACCCTTCTTTGTGATCAATGTCGCTGCAGCCCTGCTGGGCGCGCGGCTTAAGAGTTATGTCCTGGGCACGTTGATCGGGGCAATCGCGCCAACGATTCTCTATGCGAATCTCGGTGCAGGGCTGGGTGAGCTTGTCGATGCCGGTCTGTCACCGGGTTGGAATGATCTGTTGCGTCCAAGCTTCCTGGTTGTGGTGGCCATGGCCCTGGTGCTGGCCATCTTTCCCTTTTTGCGCCAGCGCTGGCAAAACACTCGCCGATAGAGTTACCTGCCGCGCAAATCATTCTAGGCTGCGGCAAAACCTGACCTGATCCATGCAATCCGATCCGCAACAGTCCCCCGGCAGATCCGCCCTGCCGCGTCGTGTGCTCGACGCGGGTGCCGGGGTGTTGGCGCGGTTCCAGCTGAACCTTCCCGGACAATTGCTGGCGCTGATCATCGGCCTGGTCGTGACCGCTCTGGTCCTGGTCTATTTCCCCGCCGCTGCGGCCTATCGCCTGCAATGGATGCAGGACCGCGCCGAGGCCGCGCATCTCGCCGCGCTCGCAGCCGACGTGGCGGAGGATTCCGGCGCCCTGGGCGAACGCACCGTCGAGGAATTGCTGGAAGGCGCCGGCGCCGTGGCCGTGTCTCGGGTGCGTGACGGCATCAACGAGCTCATCCTCTATGGCGGCCCCATCAATGCGGACATGGTCACCAGCGACCTGCGCGAGGCCAGCTGGTGGGATCATCTGCGCGAGACGGTCGATACGCTCTATGCCGAGGACGGGCGTATGTTGCGTATCCGGGCCCAACCGCAAAGCCGTCCGACCGAGACGATTGACGTCATCCTGTCCGAACAGCCTCTGAAGGAGGCGCTCAACGCCTTTTCCAGGCAATTGCTGACCGGATCCATCCTGATCGCCCTGGGAGTTGGTCTGGTGATCTATCTGGCCATGTTCTTCCTGTTTGTGCGGCCGATGCGCCGTCTGGCCGGATCCATGCTGCGTTTCCGCTCTGCCCCGGAGGACGCGTCCCGCGTCATTTCGCCGTCCGCGGGGCGCAATGAGATTGCCCGAGCTGAACAGGAACTGGCGGCGATGCAGGAAGAGATCCGCCAGGCCCTTCATCAGCGCGAACGCCTGGCCGCCCTGGGCGAGGCCGTCGCCAAGATCAATCACGACCTGCGCAATGTCCTGACCAGTGCCCAGCTGGTGACCGACCGCCTGGCCATGGAGAAGGATGAGCGCATCCAGAAAATGGCCAGCCGTCTCGTGCGTTCCGTTGATCGTGGTATCCGCCTGTGCGAGGCGACGCTGGAATTCGGCCGTGCCGAGGAAGCGCCGTCTGCCCGCAGCAGTGTTGTCATGGCCGAGCTGATCGAGGACGCGTTCGACAATGCCCGGCTCGCCGATGGCGAGGTGGACTGGTATCTCGATATTGACCGCGCCCTCCGCCTGGATGTGGATCAGGACCAGACCCACCGCATTTTCTTCAACCTGTTCCGCAATGCGATCCAGGCGATGACTGCGGCCGAGGGTGAGACGCGTCTCTCCGTCACCGTGGAAGAGGACGGACATTGTGCCCACTTCTGGGTGCGCGACACCGGGCCGGGCCTGCCGCCCAAGGCACGGGACAATCTGTTCAAGGCTTTTACCGGCTCGACCCGCAAGGGCGGGTCAGGTCTGGGCCTGGCGATTGCCCGCGAACTCGCCCGGGCCCATGGCGGCGACCTCGTCCTCATCAAGAGTGACGAGAACGGGACAGTGTTTGCGGTCATGCTGCCGCTGAAAACCGACTAGGGCTCCCCCACAACACCTTCACGGCGCGGGTCTGCGCCACCGATCAGCGTGCCGTCTTCCAGGCGCCGCACGATATGGATGCCGGAATTCTCGCCACGATTGGCGTCCAGCTCGAAGCCGAGATCCTGCAGGCCCGCGAGGATTTCGATATCCATGCCGTTCTCGATCCGCACGACATCTCCGCGCGCAACGATATTGGGCAGTTCAATCGCTTCCTGCGGGGTCAGGCCCCAGTCGAGCATCGCCACAAGCGTCTTGGCCGTATAGGCGATAATGGAGGAGCCACCGGGCGAACCAGTGGCCAGGACGAACTCCCCGTTTTCATCGAAGACGATGGTGGGGGACATGGAAGAGCGCGGGCGCTTGCCGCCGTCCGGTGCGTTTGGGATCAGCCGGCCTTCGGCGTCCACCGGCGTTCGCGAGAAATCGGTCAGCTGGTTGTTGAGCAGGAAGCCGCCGGCCATGCGATGGCTGCCAAACCCGCCTTCAACCGTGGTGGTCATCGAGACGACATCGCCGTCACTGTCGACAACGACAAAATGGCTCGTTCCCGGCGCGTCAGGCGTCGCGTCGGCTCCGGGCGCCTCAATGCCGGCCGGAATGCCCGGCGTCGATGTCTCGATGGCCGTTTCGCGATCCATCAGCGCGGCGCGGGCGGTGATGTAATCATCCGCCAGCAGACCCTCGACCGGCACGGTGACAAAGTCCGCGTCGGCGACATAGGCATCGCGATCAGCATAGGCGAGGCGACTGGCCTCGATGAAACGGCGCCAGCCTTCCAGCGTGTCCGGCCCGGTGGCGGACATGTCATATCCTTCCAGCAGGCCCATGATCTCGTTGACGGTCACACCGCCCGATGCCGGCGGCGGCGCGCCACAGATGGTGTACTGGCGATAGGGACGACAGATCGGGCTGCGCACGACCGGCTCATAGGCCGCCAGATCGGCCAGGGTCAGGTCTCCGGGCAGCGGCTCCGCTCGCACGGCGTCAACAATCGCCTCGGCGATCGGCCCTTCGTGCAGGGCGCGCGGGTTCTCTGCGAGGGCGCGAACCGTCGCCGCATAGTCCGGGTTCTGCAGCAGGTGACCCACTGGCAGCGGCTCACCCGCCTCGGTGTAGAAATAGGCGCGGGTGGCCGGCCATTCGTCCAGTGGCGTGCGCTGGCCGTAACGACCGATCAGGGAGTTGAGGCGCGGCGAGACTTCAAAGCCTTCACGGGCCAGGCGTTCCGCGTGTGTGAAGCCGTCCGCCCAGTCCAGGGCGCCATGATCCTCGTGCGCCCTTGCCAGGGCCGGGATCGCGCCCGGCGAACCGATTGACCGGCCCGAGAACACAGCCTGGAAAAAGCCCAGCGGCTGGCCGTTTTCGTCCAGGAAAAGGTCCGGACCCGCAGAGGCCGGCGCCATCTCGCGGCCGTCATAGACGGTGACATCGCCGCTCTCGGCGTCGAAATACAGGATGAAGGCGCCACCACCCAGGCCGGAGCTCTGTGGCTCGACCAGGCCCAGCACGGTCTGCACGGCGATCGCGGCGTCAATGGCATCACCACCCGCGCGCAGGGCTTCCAGGCCCGCTTCAACCGCATGTGGGTTGGCTGCAGATACCATGGCGGGACCGCTCAACGCGGCTTCTTCCTGCGGGGTCTCGCTTGATCCACAGGCGGCCAGAAATCCGGCCAGGGAGAAAATCGCGGTGGACAGCAAAAAGCGCTTCATGGAATTTGTCCTCTACTCGCCGACCCGTCCGGAGCCGGTGTCCAACAGTTAAGAGGCCTTTGATGGCATTGCCAGTGAAAAACAACACCATCACCGACGTGCCGGGGATAAAGGTCGGTCAAAGCGAGGATGAACGGTCACGCACCGGTGTCACGGTCATCCTGCCCGATGAACGCGCCGTGTGTGCGGTGGATGTTCGCGGTGGTGGCCCGGGCACGCGCGAGACTGACGCGCTGGCTGCGCACACCCTGGTGGATGCCGTTGATGCGGTCGTGCTTTCCGGCGGTTCGTCCTATGGCCTGGCGGCGGTGGATGGTGTCGCAGCGGTGCTTGGTGCGCGGGGGCAGGGGTTCGGGCTTGTCGAGCGTCCAGGCGTGCCCAAATCTCCCGTCGTGCCCGGCGCGATTCTCTATGATCTCGCCAATGGCGGTGACAAGGACTGGGGCGAGGAACCGCCCTATCGTGATCTGGGCAAGCAAGCCCTCGCCAATGTCTCCACGGAGGTATCGGTCGGTCGTTTCGGAGCCGGTTATGGCGCTATGGCAGGATCTCGCCAGGGCGGGATCGGATCCGCCAGCATCACCAGCCGGGACGGTTTCACCTTGGGTGCGATCGTTGGCGTCAATTCCTTTGGCTCGGTGATGATGCCCGGCACAGACGTGTTCTGGGCCTGGCCCTGGGAGATGGAGGGCGAGTTCGGTGGTCAGCGTCCGCCGGCCGGCTGGTCTGCAGAGCCGGAAGACTGGGGGGATGCCAAGCTCAATCCGGGGGCCCGTGAGAACACCACGATTGCTTGCATCGCGACGGATGCCGCTCTGGCCCCGGCCCAGGCCCAGCGTCTTGCCATCATGGCCCAGGACGGTTTCGCCCGCGCCATCCGCCCCGTTCACACCCCGTTTGACGGTGATGTCGTGTTTGCCCTGTGCACCGGCCGCAAGCCCCTGGGCGATGCTGCCGAGCTCACGCTGGCGCGCCTCGGAAGCCTGGCTGCGGACTGCCTGGCACGCGCCATTGCCCGCGGTGTCTTCGAGGCCAGCAAGGCCTGAACACCCGTAACTGCACCCGGGCTGCACTTGCACTGTTTTTTGCGCGAAAGCCCCCTTGCCAAGTCCAGGGCCCGAAGCTAGGTTCCGCGCCTCTTCGGGGACTTGCCCTGAAGACACGGCCTGCACCGGTAGCTCAGCTGGATAGAGCACCAGACTACGAATCTGGGGGTCGGGGGTTCGAATCCTCCCCGGTGCGCCATTTTTTCCGCTTCAATAATGCCAAACGATTGACCGCATAATTGCGGGTGTTCGCGCGTGTCAGCCGCCTGACAGGTTCGACGAGATTTTTTGGGCGACCTTGAAAAACGTGATGAGCTCTTGCTTGTCAACGTCCTGCGTTGCCCGGTCATAGAGGCGCGCTTCAGCCGCATGGACGCGGGAGAATATGGTCCTGGCCTTCGCGGTCAGCATAGCCAGCTTGCTGCGTCCGTCCTGAGGATTGGGTTTCAGGGCAATCAACCCGTTAGCGGAGAGTTCCTGCAACAGGCGTGTAACATGGCCACGGTCGCGATTGATGGTGCCGGCGACCGCCAGTGGCGTTGCCGTCTCCTCCTCGTACAGGAAGCGTAAGATTCTCATGTTGATGAGCGGGATATCCAACCCGTCCAGCTCCGGGCTGCCTTCGAGTTGCGTACCGAGATCGATGGACAGTTTGAAGACGACGTCTGTGAGCTTTTGTTGTTCCATTTCTGCATCCTAACAGAAATTAGTTGCGCTGCGCAAATAGTTGTGCGAGATAGCTGCGCAGCGCAACTAAATTGAGGTGGTGAAAATGAGCAAGCAAGAGGTTTTCAAAGGGTCTGTCATTGCAGGTCTGGTGTTCATGGTCTTGATGGCGGCGGTGCTGATCGTCTGGCGGCGGATGCTCTGGGGCGATGTTTATCTCGAAGAGGGGTTTTTCGGTTTTACCGAGCCATCGCGTTTCCTGTTGGTGGCGGGGCTTGGGACCTATTTTCTTATCGGGGCCTTTTTCGCCATGCTGTATGGGCATATCCGCGCCGTCGCCGGCCAGGTCTCCACGCTTCGCATCGCCGTGATGTTCGCGGTGATCTACTGGGTTTCTGCCAACCTGGGCTATATCGGCCGTGTTCCGCTGGAAAATCCGGGTCTGTTCCTGCTTTTGGAAGGCGTAAGCGATGCCGTGGTGTTTGCACTGTTCGCCCTGGTTCTGAAGATGGTGTTCAACTCTCAGCCAGTCGATGCCTTGTCTGACGCCTAGCGTTAAGCCGGCACAGATTTACCGCCCAAGCCTGATCAAGCAGGCGGGCGGTTGAGCTGGGAAATGCGTTGTTTGATTCATACGATCCAAAGGCTGCGAAAAACGGTTCCGGGACCTGATGTTCGTCGCATGACGAATTCGCTCTAAATTATTCATGCGCCTGATATTCCAATAAGCATGATTGACATCGACTTGGTGTTCGGGCGGAATGATAACGTTATCATAATGGTCTTTGCCGGGGAGGAAGTGATCGTGTTGAAACTTCGTATGGGATTGTTTGCCGCACTCATCGCGCTGCTTGTTGGAGCGGGGTTGAGTGTAACCACGAGCTCCGAGGCGTCAGCCATGCAGGCATTGAACGACACGATGTCGGTGCGCTGGGACGTTGAAGGTGGAAGCATTCGTCGCAGCATCGTTGCGTCCGAGACGGCTCCTGGGGGCGCTGCTCTTGAAGTCCGGATGCGTCGCCGCCTCGAAGAAGTCTGGCGTTCACGTGTGACAGTGCCGCTGGTGCGCGACATCAATGCCGGCGATATCGTGGAGTTGCGTGTCTGGGTCCGGGCCGAGACGCCGATCCGGGGCATGGACACCGGTAATATCGATCTCCAGCTGGTGCGTACCAGTGAACCCTATGACAACATCTTCAGCGAAAACATCCGGCCGACCGAAGAAGGGCAGTATTACACGGTCCGCGGAACGGCGACCGCGGATTTTGCTGCAGATGATGTCGTGTTCGGCGCCAATATGGGCTACGGTCGCCAGACCATCCACTTCGGTCCGATTTTCATCAACCGGGTCGGGACCGCAGAATAGGCTGCGCGGACGGCCTCGCTGGATCCGCAGAAAATAGCACTCGTGCAGCGGGAAAGCCGCGATATGCTCGGAGCGTCATGATTCCGGCGCAATCTGCGGCGTATACGGCGCCTGGAAGAGCCTGAATTGGCTCGTTGAGGCTAGACCCGGTTGCGACGTCTGATTTTCATCCCACTTGCCTGTTTGCTGGCAGGACTGTGTTCATCGCAAGCCACTGCGCAAGAGTTAGCACAGTTCTGCTGTGTCGATGACCCGGAGCTGTCAGCCGGTCTCGAACGGGCGATTTCCCTGGACATGCCCGATGACACTGCGCCCTGGCAGCGTGCCCGAACAGCGTCGGAGCGCGCGCGGCGCTATTTGCGTGCACAGGGGTATTTCGCGGCGACCGTCGTGCCGGCACTCGGCGCGGCCCAGAACCCGGTTCTGCGTATCGAGACTGGCGACCGTTTCACTTACGGAACCATCAGTGTGGATGTGGGGGCGGATGTGCAAGCGCGGGAGCGTGTTCGCGAAGCGCTGACCCTCGAGCCGGGTGAGGCCTATGATGCCGGCCTCTTGCTGTCGGTTGAGCTGGCTGCCCTGGAGCGTCTTCGCGCGTCGGGTTGGCCGGAAGCGAGCCTGGGGGAACGCGCAATCACGGTGGACCACGCGCGGCAAGAGGTCGATGTGGTCTTGCGCTACCTGCCGGGAATATATTCGCGCCTCGGTGAAATTCGACTGCACAGTGAGGCTTGGAATGCGGATTTCATTTTGGGCTTGTCGCCGCTCGAGGATGCTGCGGCGGTGTCGGCTGACGGGTTGCGGACCTATCGCAACCGGCTGCTCTCCTTGCAGAGTGTCTCCGCTGTCCAGCTATCGCTCGGTGAACCGGATGGAGAGGGGCCGCGTGAGCTTGGCATCACCCTGGAACACGCGCCGCGCCATGTGGCTGAGGTCGCGCTGAGCTATTCCACCAGTGATGGCGGTGGCGCGACCGCCTCACTCAACCGACGCAATCTGCTGGGCGAAGACCAGTTGTTCACCTTCCAGGCGCAACTCCAGACCCTCAGCCAGGGGGTCGAGGCCTCGCTGAGTTTCCCGCACTGGCGGCGCTACGGGCGGACATTGCTGTTGTCGGCAGGGCTGCAGTCGGAAGAAACCGATGCCTATGACCAGCAGGAACTGACCGCCGGTTTCAATCTGAGCCGGGCCCTGCGCGAGCAGCTGCAATACGCGGTTGGTGCCGAGCTGGACTTTTCCCGGGTCACAAACCCTGAAGGTGTCAGTGATGCCATCTCGGTCCAGGCCGGGCTGGTACTCACGCTGGATGCGCGCGATGATCCACTCGAACCGACCCGCGGATACCGGGCGCGTGGCGAGATGGTACCGACAGCAACATTCGGCGATACCAATGGCCAGTACGTGCGCCTGGAAGCCAGTGGCAGCGCCTATTGGCGGGCGAGCGAGAGCTGGGTCGTGGCCGCGCGCGGTCGTATCGGCTCGCTGGTCGGGGCGCCGATCGATGATATCCCCGCAGACCAGCGCTTCTATGCCGGTGGCGGCGGATCCGTGCGCGGTTTTGACTATCAGGGGCTGGGACCTCAGACGGCTGAAGGCCTGCCATCAGGAGGGCTGTCCGTTGCCGAAGCTGGGCTGGAGCTGCGCTGGCGCGATACCTCGCGCTGGGGCGGGGTTGTCTTCGTTGAGGCCGGCACATCGGGTGATGATCTGTTGCCGGCAGTTGATGACATGCGTGCGGCCTTTGGCGTTGGTGCGCGCTATTATCTGGACTTTGCTCCCGTGCGAATTGACCTTGCGACACCACTGGACCGGCGTGATGGCGAGACGCCTGTTCACCTCTATATCAGCATCGGGCAGGCCTTCTGATGCAGGCAATCCGAGATCTGTCGAAAAACCGCTGGCTACGCCGGGGGGCAATGGCTCTGGGTGGCGTTCTGCTCGCAGGGCTCGTCTCGCTCGGCCTGCTCACCCAGGTGCCAGGGCGCGCCCTTGTGAGGGCGGTGCTGGATGGCCGCGAGATGGGTGAGCTGGGACGACTCGAGGTCGAGGGCGTTCGTGGCAATGTACTCGCCCGGTTCAAGATCGACCGGCTGACGCTCAGCGATGTGGGCGGTGAGTGGCTGGTCCTGGAGAATGTACGTGGTGACTGGGACAGTCTGAGTGCACTGTTTCGACCGCTGATCATCGAGGAGATCACGGCAGCTCATGTCAGCGTATTGCGGCGCCCGCAACGCTCCTCGCAGGCGGCGGCGGGTGCATCGAGCGGTGGTTTGCCGGATTTGGATCTGCGCAATGCGGTGCTGGAAAACCTGGTGATCGCGCCCGGCGTTGCCGGGCCGGGCGGCCGTTATGCGGTGCGGGGCCAGGCCCGGCTGGTCAATGGCGACGTTGTGGCACTCGACTTTTCCGGGCAGGGGCTGAGCGATCGTGAGGACCACATCGCGCTGGCGCTTCACCGCGACGCGGCTGGCCTGCAAGGTACAATTCGCATGGACGTGCCTGGCGGCAGTCCGATAGCGCATATGATGCGGCTTCCCGGCCGCGCAGTCAGTGTCCGCGCCGACCTTACCGGAGAGTTCGAGGCGGGGCGTGGTGCGTTCAGTGTGGAGGCGGATGAAGTCGGACTGGCGTCCGGTGCACTGGACTGGACGGAGACTGTCTGGTCGTCTGACACGTCGATCAATCTCGCCCGATGGCCGATTCTGGGGGCTGCGACGGGCGAGGCTCTGCAGTTGGTTCAGCTGACCGCGGACGGGACGCTCGGTGAGCTGGACCTGACGCGTGCGACGCTCCTCGCTGACGGCCTGGAGGCTAGTGCTCTGCGTGAGGGCGAGGGGTGGCGGTTGTCGGCGCGTGTGGACGGCGAGGTGGCAGCGGAATTTCTTCCACCTGAGTTGAGACTGGCCAGTGCCGGTTTTGAAGGCCGCGTGGAACGTCGACCGCGGGCGCAGTTCACGGGCGAGATGACCCTGTCCGGGCTGGAGCACACCCAGGCTGTGATTTCTGACCTTTCCGGGCCCGTAGAGCTTTCGCGCGATGACGGTGAATTTCGCTTGGAGAGCAGACTGGCGGCGTCGGGGCTGGTGCTGGCCGAGCCTGTTCTGGCGGGGCTGATTGGTGATGAATTGCAGATCGAGCTGCAGGCGCAATCGAGTGGAAACACCTATCGGCTGGATCGTCTGCTGTTGGAAACAAACGCTGCTCAGATCACGGCGAATGGCGCCTACGAAGACGGGCAAACCCGGTTTTCCGCGCTGTTGGAATTGCCGGATGCAGGCCGGCTGTATCAGGACCTCTCCGGTTCGCTCTCGGCAAACATAACCGGTGAAAGCTCCGAGATGTTCACCATTCAGATTGCCGCGGACCAGGTGGTCTGGCCAGAGGCCAGTTTAGGCTTTCTGGATGGATTGACGGCCGGAGCGCAGCTTAGACGAGAGGCTGAAGTCTGGTGGTTGGACAATGGAGAGCTGAACGGGCGGGCCGTCGACCTCGACATCTCCGCCCAACTCGGTGCGAGCGGGGATTGGTCAGTGGCACTGGCCGGAGCCGCTGGCCTTGCGAACCTGGCCGGCCCGATAGGTGGTTCAGGCGTTCTTGCGTTGAACCTGGAAGCCGGGAGCGATGCGGGACAGATCAGTCTCGACGCCGGTCTTGCTGCGAGCGAGATCCGGATTGGCGAGACCCGGTTAGCCGGGCCGGAACTGGTCATCCAGTCGTCGCTGGATGATGAAGGCGCTGTGCTGGCGCGATGGGGCCTGCGTGGGCAATTGTCCGATCAGGCGCTGGAGCTTTCCGGCACGGCCGACCTGAATGCCAGCGGCGCTGCGCTGAATCTGACCGACGGGCGCTGGGGCGCGATCACGGCTTCCGGGCGCGGTGAGCTTCAGGGCGAGGCTCTAGCCATCCAGCTGGTCGCCAGCGACGTCGGTCGGTTTGATGCCACGCTGGATTATACCGGCCAGACTGCGGACCTGTTTGCCGGGCAGATGGAAGCGCGTCTTGAAACCCCGGCTCGCCTGATCCCGGGCGGAAGTCTGTCCGCAGCGGAAATCACCCTCTCGGGACCGTTGCAGGCCATGACGCTGAATAGCGAGCTGTCCGGTCAGCTGGGAACGGATTTCGTGCTGGATCTGCCCGGAGAATTGTCGCTCACGCCTGAAGGACTTGCTGGTCGCCTGTCACTTGCCGGTGTCTGGGGTGAGGCGGCTATCCGTACGGAAACGCCGATCCGCTTGCTGGCGGGCCCGCTGCAGGCGCGCGGACGCGTTCTGATGGGTGCCGGCGTCTTGGATCTGGTCCTGTCGCCACAGCAAATTGACGTCGTGGCGAGTGAAATTCCAGCCGACCTCGTGGGCTATACGCGGGGGCTTCCTGACTTGTCGGGCGAAGTGGCAGCGCGCCTGCAGCTGGTCAATGCGGACGGTCACTGGCAGGGCGATGGCGAGCTGAGCATACGTGATCTGACTTCGCGTCATGATGATACAGCGCCGGTTCTGCAAGTGGGCGCAGAGCTGGAGATCGATGGCCGCAACCGTCTCGATCTGCAAGTCGAGGGCGATGCCCTTGTGGTCAGGATCCTGGCGGAGGAAGCCGAGGGGGCGCTTGGCGGTGAAATCGCGGTTCATGGCGAGATCGCGCCGCTGGCCCGGCTGCTGTTACCCGCGACAGCGGATCTTTCAGGACAGGTTGAGGCCTCACTGGAGCTTGGCGGGCGTGTCGAGGTCCCGACGGTGAACGGGCATGCGTCGCTGCATCGCGGCCGGGTGTTGTCTGGGACGTATGGCTCGAGTTTTGCCGATATCGAGATTGTCACGGAATTTGCCGGCGACCGGCTGCGGGTCGAGACCCTGGAGATGAGCGATGGTGCTCACGGGCGGGCCAGTGGACAGGGCGAGTTTCGCCTGGATGCGGAGACCGGCTATCGCGGAGAGGCAAGGCTGGAAATGACGCGGATGCGTCTGCTTTCGCTGCCGGATCTGGACATGACATTGAGTGGTCAGACGCTTGTGAGCGCAGACGCGACCGGTTGGCTGGTGTCAGGCCAGTCGAGAATCGACGAGCTTCATGTGACGCCCGGTAATGACACCGCAGAGGCCATCCCCAATCCCGTCGTCACCGAGATCAATCTGCCAGACGGTCGTGCGCGCAGTGATTATGTTGGCCCCGAAGTCCGACTGGACTATCGCGTGACGTCGGAGGAAGGCGTGCGGGTCGCTGGCACTGGCTTCGACAGCGAGTGGAGTGTTGAGCTGGTTCTGAGCGGACGTCTCTCCCGACCGCGTGTCTCCGGGAACGCGACCCTCAAGGGCGGTGAGGCCTACCTGTTGTCCCGGCCTTTTGACCTGACCCGGGGGCAGGTCAATCTGGATGGGCGCTTGACCACCGCCCGGGTTGAGATCGACGCGCGTCATCAACGTTCCGACCTGACGGTGGAAGCACGTATCGCAGGCAGTGTAGATGCGCCTGAACTGATGCTTTCCAGTACGCCGCAATTGCCGCAGGACGAGATCCTGTCTCGCCTGTTGTTCGGGCGGGACGCGACAGAACTGTCTGCCTTCGAAACCGCGCAGATCGCGGCACAATTGTCCGGATATTCCATGTTCAACATGATCAACGAGCTGCGCGACCGGGCCGGTGTTGACCGTTTGCGGATCACCTCCAATGCGGATGGCACGATTGCCGTGACCGGGGGGCACCAGATCAGTGATGACGTGTATCTGGAGGTGGAGACCGTCGGTCTTTCCGCACTGGCGACGACCCGTGTCGAGTGGTCACTGACGCCAGATCTCAGCCTGCTTTCACGTATCAGCGATGATACAGACGCGTCTGTCTCCCTGCGCTGGCGGCGGGAGTTCGATTAGTCCTCTGCCCACATGCGCAACAGGTTGGAGCGGGTCTTGGACAGCGTGTCGAAAATGGCTGATTTGCCGTCTTTTTCGTAGATCGCGCGACTGGTGAGTTCCAGATCGAACAGGATTTCGCGCTGATCAGCCCGGCGTACCAGGCTGCGGATCCAGCCGACCACGGCGAGGCGTTCGCCGCCCGTCACTGTGGCTACACGGTGCAGGGCCCCGGTGGGATAGATCACGGCATCGCCGGGCCCCAGCTTGATGGCGCTTTCGCCGCCCATATCCTCGATGACCAGCTCGCCGCCTTCATAACTGTCCGGTGCGGACAGGAAGAGGGTGAAGGAGAGGTCGGTGCGTCGCCCCCCCATCAACGCATCATCGACATGAGTGCCGTATTCCATGCCTGGCGTGTAACGCGAAACCAGCATGCGCGTGATCGCCCTGGGCTGGGCGAAGGGTCGGTAGAGCGGGTGTTTCTCGAGAGCCTTGCGAACAACCGAACGGACCGTATCGATCTCGGCGCCGCTGGCGAGTTGTTCGTTGTCCTTGACCTGGCGTGCGGCATAACCCGCCGTGGCCTTGCCGTCCTGGAAATTATCCTGGCGGGTGATCAGGTCACGCAGGGTGGTGACTTCAGCTTCGGTGCAGACTTTTTCCAACTGCAAGAGCATTTTGTGTCCTGAGAATAATTGTCAGTTTCACGGCAAGCCGATATGACGTTTTAACAGAAGAGTTCGCGACGTCGATCAGTGAAAGGACAGGTCATGGGGATCAAGCGTAAGTCCAAGCTTTGGAGCCAGGTTGGCGCCATGGCCTTGATGGGGGGACTGGCTGCCTGTGGTGGCGAGATGGGCGAGGGTGGATCCGAGCACGGCCAGCCGGTTGATGACCAGACCGCACTCTCCAGCCACGCCGGTGAAGGCGAGGGCGAAAGTGGTGCTGAAGGTGAAAATGAATCCGGTGGTGGCGGCGAGTTCGGCATAGATCCGGAGCTCGCACGTCAGGACCCTGTCGTTTATCTGAGTGCGCTTGAAGTCATTCGCGCCCACTACCTGGCCGGTATCGGTGCGCTGGAAGATGGCGGACGTTCTGCTGCGGCGGAAATGTTCGCGCATCCGATTTCGGAGATCTATGTTGATCTGGAAGAGGTTGTGGTTGCGCTGGGAGCCGAGAACTTCCTCGATCTGATGTCCGACGCGTCAGCGGCGCCTTTTGACGGGCGAAGCGATGAGGAAGTGGGCGCAGCGGTGACGCGCGTGCTCAACGCCATCAACGCAGCCGAGACCTTTGCACCGGCCACCGAGGAAAGCGAAGCCAGCGTCTATGCCAAGGTGATGGCAGGCCTGATCCATCGTGCCGTGTTGCAGTACCAGTTCGCTGCCGCTGAACCGCGGGCGGTCGAGGCCTATCTGGACGGTTTTGGTTTCGAACGGGCGGCCTCTGACATCGCGGGTCGGCAGATGCCTGCGATCCGCATGGAAAACGCGGCGCTGGCGGATGCGCTGGAAGCTGCGCTTGCAGCACTGGCAGAGGTCTATCCGACGGCCGTACGACCGGAGGCCTTTGACGGTGACGTTGATGGCCTGTTTGCGGCCAGCGATGCCATCACCGCCGTGATCAAACCCTGACCTGCAGGACGGGTCAGTCGGGCGTCTTCCGGCGCCCGGCACGCTGGCCCAGCACGATATGTCCCAGCGGGATGTATTGCAGGACATGGTAGAGCAGGACGGGCAGACCCAGTCCCATAATCAAACCGGCCACCAGGTGCAGGGCGGGATTGTCCAGCCCCATTCCTTCGAGCAGCCGGCGTGTCGCTGATGTCCCGAAGACGTGCCAGAGATAGATCGCGAACGAATACGCTGCCAACGGCCTGAGCCATCGCAGCGCCGGTGAGGCATGCATCACGATGATGATCAGCGAGAGGCTCAGCAGGAAACCGTTCCAGCTTCGAAAATTCGCTGTCAGCTGGGTGTCCTGCATGTAGGCGTAGGCCATCGGATAAAGCGCGGTCGCCGTCAGAAGTGCGGCGCCCAGAAGCCACCATCTGGTCTTCTCCAAGACATGCTCGAACCGCGTCAGAACGAGCCCAAGCACGAAGAAGGGCAAAATGGCCAGCATGCGATTGGTCGCCCAGATATCTTCCGGGAGCGCGAACGGGGTGAGAATAGGCAGACAGCCGAGGGTAATCGCGATCCACAGGGCCCGTTCACCAGCTACTCGCCAAATCAGGTATGCCCCCCGGACATCATGATGAAGGCATTGATGAACCAGAAGTGGGCGTAGGGCATGACCAGTGTGTCGATCAGCTGATCCAGGCCGAAAATGCCAAAGCGTGTGCCCATGACTGTCGAGATCGCAGCGAAGGTGAACATGGCGATCAGGGTGGGGATCACGACTGTACGCACGGTGTGGCTCAGGAATCGCGCAGGCGACATCTCGGTGCGCCCCAGCATGGCAAAAGACAGGCCTGCGAGCAGGGTATAGAGCGGCATGGAGAGATAGCTGAGCATGTCGAATGTCGCGAACAGAAGGGAGTCGCGCTCAAGACGCAGGCCGGTTTCCGGTTTGTCGCCGACGATATGGATCAGCACAACCAGCAGGGTGCCGAGCGATCGCAGGGCCGCCATGTCGTAGAAACGCGGTGTTGCCTTGGCAATGCTGGTGTCTTCATGCGTGTCCAGTTCGGCGATGCTAAGCTGGTGCCAGCCTTGCGGCAGGTCGGACAAAATGGCGCCGAGACGGATTTCAAGGTCGACGAACTCGATCGAGGAGGCTTCCAGTTCATCGAAACTGGTTTCAGGTGAAATGTGCTCGCCGGGGAATTGTTCCCGGAAAGCGGCGAGAATTTGCTGCAGCCTGGGTCCTTCGACCCTGGTCTCAGGTTTTGCTGACGCTTCGATTAGGGCCAGGGCGGTCTGGTAATCAGGTTTGCCGTTTGCCTTGAACGGTATGTGCTCTGTAGAGCAGGTGTGAAGCCGGCTGGCCGGAATACCCAGCTCTTCACTCAAATCCGCCGCGACCGATTCCGCGTCGCTGACCTTTGTCAGCACCAGGCCCAGAAAATCGTCCCGGCCGGTTGCGAGGCCTTCGATGCCCTGGCTGGCCAGGCGTTCTTCCACGGCATCAAGGCTGACACGTTTTCCGGCGATCTTGAGGAAGCGCGCCGCGCGGCCCTGCAGTGTAAACAGCCCGTCGGCATCGAAACTGGCGAGATCGCCTGTGCGGAGGCAGTCGGTCTCCGGTGGTCGGGCCAGATCATCTTTCGTTGTGGCATACCCCATCATCACATTGGGGCCGTGATAAACCAGCTCGCCGGTGATGCCTGGGCGGGTGATGGCGTTCCCGTCCGCGTCGATCAGGCTTAACCTTCCGCCCGGAATGGCGCGCCCGATGGAGCCGGGGCGCGAGGCTGCCAGATGCGGCGGCAGATAGGACAGGCGTGGGGCCGCCTCGGTTTGCCCGTACATGACATAAAACGCCCAGCCGTCCGCGTCTCCTTGCCGGGCTAGGGCCTCGACACGGTCGGGCGACAGGCGTCCGCCCGCTTGTGTGACATACCGCAGGCTCGGGGCGTCGGTGGGGAACAGGCCCGTTTTCTCGATGAGTTTGAAGTGCTCGGGCACGCCGGAAAAACTGGTGCAGTTGTGCGCGCGGAAATCGGCCCAGAACGCGTCCTCGATCAGCGATTTTCCCGTGACCAGCAGGCGACCGTCTGCATGCAGATGCGAGTTGATGACGGACAGACCGAAGGAATAGTCCATCGGCAGGCCGGTCGGTGCGCAATCCCGGTGGGTGAGCTCGAGATACCGGCAGATCGCCTCGGCATTGCTGCGCAGGTTTTGGTGCGACAGGCGGACCAGTTTCTGTTGTCCGGTCGAGCCGGAAGTTGAAAGCAGCAGGGCGAGGTCGGGGTGCAGGGGTGTGTCGCGGTGAGCTTGTCGAATGTCGAGTGAATCGTCGTGAGCGGCGTAGACGTAAAGGACCGGAAATTGCTCTAGCAGCTGTTGTTTCTGTGCTGTCGCCTCAGCATCGACGAGCAGGGCCGGACACTGGGCGTGCAGGCTTGCGAGATAGGCGAAGACCGCGTTGACCGAGTTGTCCGTTTCGATCAGCACCACGCCGCGGCCGGCTTCAAGCCTCAGTGCGAAGAGTTCGATGCGATCCGACAGCGTTTTGTAGCTGATCTGCTCGCGGCTTGAGGCGCAGATCAGCGCAATCCGGTCCGGATTGTCGGATGTCAGCCGCATATGCGCGTCAAAAGCCATACCAAAGCCCCCTGGTGCCCATGCTTAGGGCAGCTGGCCCCGGATTAGAAGAGCATCGCTATTTCAGGGGGCTGCAGTCCGCCCTCGCGGATTGAAAAAGCGGGACCTGCAAGCGGTGGAGGAAGAGGTGACAGCGGTCGTCACCACTTCCTCCTGACCGACAAACAGGTGCTCGCGGGGCTCAGCCAGCCGCCAGCACCGGCTGGCGCGTGTTGTCGAGCGCCTCCATCTGCTCGATGAGGCGTATGCCCAGCCGGGAACAGGTCAGATCTCCGCCGAGGTCGCCGGTCCATTCCCGGTTGGCATGCATGCGGTCCACGGCCCGGCGGATGAGGGCCGCAGCCTCGTTCTCGCCGAGACCGGCCTCGAGCAATTGCGCGGCACTTTCGATGGCGCCAAACGGATTGGCCTTGTCTTCGCCGGCAATGTCTGGCGCCGATCCGTGGATCGGTTCAAACAGCCCGGGACGCTCTCTGCCCAGCGAAGCCGAGCCCAGAAGTCCGATGGAGCCCGGCAGCATGGAGGCTTCGTCGGAGAGAATGTCGCCGAACATGTTCTCGGTCAGCACGACATCGAAATCGCGTGGAGCGCGCAGCAAATGCATGGCTGCCGCATCGACATACATGTGATCCAGCGCGACATCGGGGTAATCCTGCGCGCCCAGCTCGCTCACAACGGATCGCCAGAGCTTGCTGGTAGAGAGCACATTGGCCTTGTCGACCGACGTCAGCTTGCCCCGGCGCAGGCGCGCCTGTTCAAACGCCACCCGGGCGACACGCTCAATCTCGTGGCGGCTGTAGGTGCATTTGTCGCTGGCGGAATTTTCGCTGACCTCGCGCTCGCCGAAAT
The DNA here is from genome assembly GCF_047123815.1 of Maricaulis sp. MIT060901. NCBI lineage: Bacteria > Pseudomonadati > Pseudomonadota > Alphaproteobacteria > Maricaulales > Maricaulaceae > Maricaulis > Maricaulis sp. MIT060901. The sequence continues at coordinate 1,171,283 of NZ_CP138920.1, read as the reverse complement.
AAATGCCCCCGGTCAGCTCCCGCACGATCAGCATGTCCGCACCCTCGACCAGTTCCTGGCGCAGGGGCGAGCGATCGGACAGGGCCGGATGGACGCTGGTCGGACGCAGATTGGCGAACACGCCGAGTCCCTTGCGCAAGGCAAGCAGCCCAGCCTCCGGACGTTCCGGCGCGTCATCCCATTTGGGACCACCGACAGCGCCCAGGAAGACCGCGTCGGCAGCCTGACAGGCCTTCAACGTGTCCGCGGTCAGCGGTTCGCCGTGCGCATCGATGGATGCACCGCCGAAATGCTGACTGTTGAAGTTCAGCTTGATCCCGGTCTGCAGGGCGGCCTGTTCCAGTGCGGCCCGGGCCACGCGGGTTACTTCCGGACCGATGCCGTCACCGGGAAGCAGGACGATGTTCCAGCTCATGCTGCGGCCTCCTCGAATTGGCGGATCTCGTCGGCCTGATCGAGCAGATACCCCATCGGGTCATTGCCGCTGAGCAGGCAGTGCCGGGCGAAGGGTTCGATGTCGAAATCGAAACCCGGCCCGCCGGAGATGTGTACGCGGGTTGCTTCCAGATCGATCTCGACCTCAGCGCCCGGATTGTCCAGCAGCCATTGATGCGCCGCTTCCGGGGCGACGATCGGCAACAGCCCGTTGCGTGCCGCGTTGGAGCGGAAAATGTCGGCGATCTCGCAGGAAATCACGGCGCGAAATCCGTAATCCAGCAAAGCCCAGGGCGCGTGCTCGCGCGATGAACCACAGCCGAAATTGCGCCCGGCCACCAGGATGGATGCGCCGCTGGCATCGAATCCGCTGAGGGGCGAACCGGGCCTGGGCGAACCCGATGCGTCGAACCGCCAGTCATGAAAGGCAAACCGCCCCAGACCCGTCCGAGAGGTCGTGGTCAGGAAGCGGGCCGGAATGATCTGGTCCGTGTCGATATTCTCGCCCGCGAGATTGAAAGTCCGGCTTCTGATCGGAAATGTCTCAGGCATATTCCGCCTCCTTGAGTTTGGCCGGATCCGTGACACGGCCGGTGACGGCGGAAGCTGCCGCGACTGCCGGACTGGCCAGCATGGTTCGTACGCCAGGACCCTGACGGCCCTCGAAGTTGCGGTTCGATGTCGAGACGATGAGCTCGCCCGGTGCGCCCTTGTCGCCATTCATGGCGATGCACATCGAGCACCCGGCTTCACGCCATTCGGCACCGGCTGCCTTGAACACCTTGTCCAGGCCTTCTTCTTCGGCCTGCGCCTTCACCCAGACCGAGCCCGGTACGACCAGCGCGGTGACACCCGGCGAGATCGCTCGTCCGCGCATGATGTTTGCCGCTGCCCGCAGATCGGAGATGCGGGAGTTGGTGCATGAGCCGATGAAGACACGATTGACCTTCTGGCCTGACACGGTCTCGCCAGCAGCGACACGCATATAGTCCGCCGCTTTCCGATCGCTGTCATTGCGATAGGCTGGAACGGCATCATTCAGCGCGATCGCGGTATCCGGCGCGGTGCCCCAGGTAATCATCGGGCGCAGGCCCTCGACATCGACAACAACCTCGCTGTCGAAATGCGCGCCTTCATCCGTGTAGAGCTCACGCCATCGCGCGACGGCCTGGTCCCATTCAGCCCCCTGCGGTGTGCGCTTGCGACCATCCAGGAAAGCGACGGTCTTCTCGTCCGGGGCGACCAGGCCGGCTCGGGCACCGGCCTCGATGGACATGTTGCACAGGGTCATTCGCCCTTCCATGTCGAGCGCGGTGATGGCGTCGCCGCTGTATTCGATGACATGGCCCGTTCCGCCATCCACCCCGATCTTCGCGATGATGGCGAGGATGATGTCCTTGGCGGATGTGTTCGGCCCCGGACGTCCGGTCACATGAACGCGCATGGATTTCGGCTTGCGTTGCAACAGGCATTGCGTGGCCAGAACATGGCCGACCTCGGTCGTACCGATGCCAAAGGCGAGCGCGCCGAAGGCACCATGGGTGGCCGTGTGGCTGTCGCCGCAGACAATGGTCATCCCCGGCTGGGTCGCACCCAGTTCCGGACCGATGACGTGCACGACGCCCCGGTGTTCGCTTTCCCAGCCATTCAGTTCGATGCCATGACGGGCGGTGTTGGCGTAGAGCGTTTCCACCTGCGCTGCCGCTGCATCGGTGGCATAGGGCGGTGGCGTGCCGGCCTTGAAGGGCAGGGTCGGGGTGGAATGGTCGATCGTCGCGAGAGTGCGATCGGGACGACGCACCTTGAGGCCACGGTCCTCCAGCTCGGCAAAGGCCTGCGGAGAGGTCACCTCGTGCACCAGATGCAGGTCGACATACATCGTCGCCGGCGTGTCCGGGGTCTCGGCCCGCACGATGTGTGCGTCCCAGATCTTATCGAAGAGGCTTCTAGGCGACATGCTGAACCTCCATCGCGTCATCATGGACCGGGGTCAGCCAGTTCCAGCGGTCTTCCGTCTCGCCACTGAACAGGCCAAAGAAGCGCTTCTGCATCAGTTCGGCAACCGGTCCGCGCCCGCCGCAGCGAACAACATGCCCGTCGACCGAGCGCACCGGGGTGATCTCGGCGGCCGTGCCGGTGAAAAAGATTTCGTCAGCGACATAGAGGCTTTCGCGTGACAGTGTCTGTTCGCGCACATCGAACCCGTCGGCCTCGGCCAGCTTGATGACCGCATCGCGGGTCAGGCCGGAGAGGATGGACGACGAGGTCGGAGGCGTGCGGATGACACCGTCGGAGACGACAAAGATATTCTCTCCCGCGCCTTCGGAAACCAGTCCGTTGACGTCCAGCCCGATGCCTTCGTCGAAACCGCGATCATGCGCTTCCTGGCTGATCAGGACGGATGAGAGGTAGTTGCCGCCGGCCTTGGCGCCGGTCGGGATGGTGTTGGGTGCTGCCCGGCTCCAGCTGGAGATGCAGCAATCCACGCCCTTGGACAGGGCTTCCTCGCCCAGATAGGCGCCCCAGGGGAAAGCGGCGATGGCGACATCAACCTTGGCGGCCTTGCCCGGCATGACGCCGATCCCGCCATAGCCAAAAAAGGCGACCGGACGCAGATAGGCGTCGCTGAGCCGGTTCGAGCGCACGACATGGCGGCAGGCCTTCTCCAGCTCTCCCTGCGTGTACGGCAGCGGCATGCGATAGATCTTGGCCGAGTCAAACAGGCGGCGGATGTGGTCCTGCAGCCGGAAGATCTGTGGACCCTGCGGTGTCTTGTAGGCGCGGATGCCTTCAAAGACCGAGGTCCCATAGTGCAGGGCGTGGCTCAGGATATGGGTTTGCGCATCGTGCCAGTCGATCAGCTCGCCATTGCGCCAGATGAAGTCAGTTTCCTGGATAGACATGATAAATCCTTACATGACAGCGGGTTGCGCTGTTTGCTGTGGGGTGTGTGGCGCCGGCTGGCGCTCGAATGCGAAAAGCAGGGAGTCGATGGCGGCAGTGACCACATCGGGTCCCCGTGCCCGGCCGCGCACACGCTGGCCTTCCAGATCGACCTCAATCTCGGCGACAAATTCACGTCCCGTCTGCGAGCGCAGCATCTTGGTTTCCAGGCCAATGACATCGGCCTTGCGTCCGGTGATGCGCTGGACAGCGGCAAAAGCCGCAGCGACCGGACCTTCACCGGACGCGATATCGGAGACCCGACCGCGATCCGGGTGGGACAGCTCGACACGTGCAAACTGCTTGGGACGCGGACCTGCTGTTGTGCGCAATTCGGTCCGCATGACCTGCCAGGCCGACCCGCTTTCGCTATAGCCTTCCATCAGGCTGACCAGGTCTGCATCGGTCACTTCGCCATGGTCATCAGCCAGGCGTTTGAATTCGCGGAAAACCTCGTTCAGGCGTTCCGGATCCGGCTGGTAGCCCAGCTGGGCCAGGCGCTGATTCAGCGCGTGTTTGCCGGAGTGCTTGCCCAGCACCAGTTCCGAGCCCGGTGCGCCAACGCTTTCCGGAGTCATGATTTCATAGGTGCGGCGATCGGCGATCATGCCGTGCTGGTGGATCCCGGCCTCGTGGGCAAAGGCATTTTTGCCGACAATCGCCTTGTTCGGCGCGACCGGGGCACCGGTCAGGCGCATCAGTTTCTGACTGGCCGGCCAGAGCTGCGTGGTGTCGACGCGCGTTGCGGCAGGGAAGATGTCCGGGCGTACATTGAGCGCCATGACCAGCTCTTCCAGAGAACAATTGCCCGCGCGTTCACCAATACCGTTGATGGCGCATTCCACCTGACGGGCGCCGGCCTGGACGGCGGCGAGGCTGTTGGAGACAGCCAGACCCAGATCATTGTGGCAATGGGCGGAGAAGATCACGTGTTCAGGCCGCTCGACTTCGCGCATCAGGCGTTCGAACACGCGGCGGATTTCGCCGGGTTCACTGACCCCGACCGTATCGGGCACGTTCAGCACATCGGCGCCATGGGTGGCGGCGCATGCCATGGCTTCGGTCAGGAAGTCGTCCTCGGTACGCAGTGCGTCCTCGGCGGAAAACTCCACCTCGTCGAAACACTCAGCGGCATGGCTCAGCGCGGTTTCGATCGCCTTGAGTACTTCCAGTCGCGACATGCGCAGCTTGGCTTCACGGTGGATCGGACTGGTGGCGAGGAAAATGTGGATACGCTTGCGGCGTGCCGGAGACAGGGCCTCGGCAGCCGCATCAATATCCCCGATCGAGGCACGCGACAGCGAGCACAGGGTCGGGCCCTCGATCTCGCGAGCGATTTCTGTGACGGCTGCAGCGTCTCCGGGAGAGGCGGCGGCAAAACCGGCCTCGATCACATCGACATGCATGGCAGCAAGCAGTTGCGCCAGTTCAACTTTCTGCGTCGGTGTCATGGAGAAGCCCGGCGCCTGTTCTCCATCGCGCAGTGTGGTGTCGAAGATCCGGACGTGATCCCCGGCAGCCGGGTGGTTTATTGCGGTTGTCGACATGACGGCTCTCCTGGAGGCATGGCGTGGCTGGCCATGTGGGCCGGCATCGGGGTGTGGACGTCCATGACGTCGAACAGGCGGGAAAGCTGGCGTGTGAGGACGTCCAGCGAGCGCTCGCCGCGTGGCGTGATGCGCGCAGCGATATCGGTCACGCCGTCCTGTGCGGCCGTCTTGTCCAGGCTCTCGATAATGAAACCGCGGCGCTCGATATTGCTGAGCAGGCGCACAAGGGCACCCTCGCGCTCGGCGAGTTGAATTCGAATATTGTGCATGGATCAGTCCTCCATCATTTCTGCATTGGATTTGCCTGGCGGAACGAGCGGCCAGACGTTTTCGCGCGGATCGATCAGGCAGTGGGCCAGGATCGGTCCGGTGGCGTTGAGCAGTCGCTCAATGGCGCCGGGCACCTCGTCGCGACTGTGAATGGTGAAAGCTTCGACGCCGAAGGACCGGGCGACCTCGGCAAAGTCCGGATTGTCGTAGAGATCGATCTCGGAGAAATTCTGGTCGAAGAATAATTCCTGCCACTGGCGCACCAGGCCCAGCGAGGCATTATCCAGCAACAGGATACGGATCGGCACGCCGTAACGACGCGCGGTTGCCAGTTCCTGGATATTCATCATGATCGAGCCATCGCCGGTGACGGTGACAACCTTGCTGTCCGGGCGCTCCAGCGCAGCACCGATGCCGGCGGGCAGGCCGTAGCCCATCGCGCCCAGGCCCGCGCTCGTCAGATGGTTCTCCGGCCGAGCGAAGCGGCAATGCTGGGCCACCCACATCTGGTGCTGGCCGACATCACAGGCAGCGATGAAGTCATCGCCGGCGGTTTCAGACAATTCCTTCAACAGGCCAGGCGCGTAAATGCCGGAACCGGGCGCGTCATAGCTGAACGCGAACTCCTGCTTTCGGTTGCGGCACAGGGTGCGCCAGCTGTCGATTGCCAGATATCCCGCATCCAGCCGCGCCAGCGCGTCTTGCAGATCACCGCGAATAGCGGCGTCCACGCCGCGCAGCTTGCCGATTTCGGCGTTGTCGAGATCCATGTGGATGATGCGGGCATGGGGGGCGAACTGATCCGGCTTGCCGGTTGCGCGGTCATCGAACCGGGCGCCGCAGCAGATCAACAGATCACTCTCCTGGACGGCCATGTTCGCGGCGCGGGTTCCGTGCATGCCCAGCATGCCGAGATAGTTCTGGGCGTCCGGATGAGCGCAGCCAATGGCTTTCAGCGTGGCCACGGTCGGGATGCCGGTGCGTGCCATGAAGTCTCGCGCCGCTTCCACCGCATGCCCGAGGGCAATGCCCCCACCCATGTAGAGAACAGGTCGCCGGGCGGCCCGGAGCAGGCTGAGCGCTTCCTCGATACTGTCATCGCTGGCACGGGACGGAGCTGGTGTCGGCGCGGACATGGCCGTTTCAAACGCCATGCTCGCCTGCAGCGTATCCTTGGGCAGATCGACGAGGACCGGGCCGGGTCGACCTTCCTCGGCGATTTCGAAGGCCTCGCGGATGGTGGCCGGAATGTCCTCGGCATGACGCACGATCATGGAGTGTTTGACGACCGGCAGGCTCATGCCGAACACGTCGACTTCCTGGAAGGCGTCTGTGCCCATCAGGGTCGAAGGAACCTGTCCGGTCAGGATGACCATGGGCACGCTGTCCATGTAGGCATTGGCGATTCCGGTCAGCAGATTGGTCGCGCCGGGGCCGGACGTGGCCAGGCAGACGCCCGCCTTGCCGGTCAGGCGCGCCTGCGCGTCGGCGGCAAAACTCGCGGCCTGTTCGTGGCGGACAAGTATGTGTTCGAGTTTCGAACCGACCAGCGCGTCATAGACGGGCATGATTGCCCCGCCCGGATAGCCGAAGATCCGGCGTACGCCGAGATCTTCCAGCGTCCGCACCACGGCGTGGGCACCCGTCATCAGCTGGCGGGCTTGCGCGTCAATCTCGGCGGCGGGCAGGGCGGTCATGTTTCTCGTCTCCTCGTTGGGCCGGTTAGTGGGCGTTGGCGCCCGGCTGCAGCCAAGGCATGTCGGCGCGCAATTGCGCCCCGGTCTTTTCAATCGGGTGTTCGAGATCCTTGCGCAGGAGCGCGGCGTATTGCGGCTTCCCGGCCTGGTTCTCAGTGATCCAGTCGCGGGCAAATGTGCCGTCCTGGATGTCCTTGAGGACTTCGCGCATGCGGGCGCGGGTCTCGTCATTGATCACCCGCGGACCCGAGCGCAGATCACCGTAGATCGCGGTTTCGGAGATGAATTCATGCATCTTCCCGAGCCCGCCCTCGTAGAGCAGGTCGACGATCAGCTTGAGCTCGTGCAGGCATTCGAAATAGGCGACTTCAGGCTGATAACCCGCCTCGGTCAGGGTCTCGTATCCGGCCAGGACCAGCTCGGTTGCGCCGCCACACAGGACCGCCTGTTCGCCGAACAGGTCAGTCTCGGTTTCCTCGGCGAACGAGGTCTCGATAACACCGGAATTGGCGCCACCAATGCAGGAGGTATAGGCGAGCGCCCGTTCGCGCGCCTTGCCGGTCGCGTCCTGGTGCACTGCGAACAGGCAGGGCACGCCGCGTCCCCGCTCGAATTCACGGCGAACGAGATCGCCCGGGCCCTTGGGCGCCACCAGCATAACATCGATATCGGCTGCGGGTTGGACGCGCCCGAAATGGACGGAGAAACCGTGAGCGAACATGAGGGCGTTGCCAGCCTCCAGGTTCGGGGCAATCTGCTCACGGAAAATCTCCTCATGGGTCATGTCCGGGGTCAGGATCATGACGATGTCGGCTTGTTTCGCGGCATCGGCCGGTTCGGCAGTGGTCAGACCATCTTGGGCAGCGCGCTGGGCGCCGGTACCGCCGGCACGAACGCCGACGATGACCTTGCAGCCGCTGTCCTTGAGGTTCATGGCGTGGGCGCGGCCCTGGCTGCCATAACCGATGATGGCCACGGTTTCCGACTTGAAGTCGGTTGTGTCGATTTCGAAATCACTCCGGCGAGGAGCCTGGGTCGGGCGGGTCATGCGAAAATCTCCTGTTCGCGATGTGTCTGTGTCGTTTTGGATGTGGCTTGCCTGGCGGGCGGTGGGGCAGTGACAGCCCCTCGGGAAGCCGAACTGACGAGGTGAGCGTACTTGTCGAAAACGCCCCCCATGCGATTGGGCTGAGGCGTGATCATGGAGCGGCGGCGCGCTGACAGATCGGCATCCGTATCGATCCGGCGCGCTTCGACATCGATGTGGATCCGGTCGCCGTCCATCAGCAGACCGATGGCGCCACCAGCGGTGGCTTCCGGGCTGACATGGCCGATAACGAAGCCTTTCGATGCGCCGGAGAAACGTCCATCCGTGATCAGGGCAACATCTTCGCTGAGATCCTGGCCGACCAGCGCCGCCGTGACTGCAAGCATTTCGCGCATCCCGGGGCCACCCTGGGGGCCTTCGCAGCGGATGATGACGACATCACCGGCCTTGATCTGATTGGCTTCGACGGCCGCAAACGCATCATCCTCGCACTCGAAAACGCGGGCCGTACCAGCAAACGCGCTGCGGGAATGACCGCTGAGTTTGAGAACCGCGCCCTCCGGAGCGACATCGCCATAGAGTACGCGGAAGCCGCCATCGGGTTTGACCGGGTTCTCGACGCTGTGGATGACGCGCTGGTTGGGGCTTTCCTCGGCCTTCGAGAACTCTTCGAACAGGCCTGCGCCGCTGACGGTTGGAGTGTCGGCGATGCGACCGGCCTGCATCAGGCGCTGACCGAACAGGCGTGTGCCGCCGGCGAGGAACATGTGGTGCGCGAGGAAGCGCCCGCCCGGTTTCAGATCGGTGATGACCGGCGCCTCCGATGAGACTTCGTCAAATGTGTCGATGGAAAAGGCAATGCCGGCCTCTGCTGCGATGGCAGCCAGGTGCAGGACGGCATTGGTTGAACCTCCGCTGGCCGAAGCGGCGATCGCTGCATTGCGCAGCGACTTGGGGGTGATGAAGCGGCGCGGATTGACCGCGGCTTCGACCAGCTCGACCGCCCGGATGCCGCACTTGCGCGCTGCATCTGGCTTGTCGGGGTGAGGGGCGGGGATGTCGTTGACGCCCATGGGCGAGAGTCCCAGGAAGCTCAACATCATCGCCATGGTATTGGCCGTGAACTGACCGCCACAGGCGCCTTCGCCGGGGCAGGCGGCTTTCTCGACCGCTTCCAGTTCGGCATCGTCGATTGAGCCGCAGGCATGAGCGCCGACGGCCTCGAAAACATCCTGGATGGACAGCTCCTGGTCGCCCTTGCGACCCGGCATGATCGTGCCGCCATAGAGGATGCAGCCGGGAATATCCGCGCGGACCAGGGCCATGGCAGCGGCCGGGATGGTCTTGTCGCAACCCGCCAGGATGATGATGCCGTCCAGGCTGTGTCCGCGCACGGCCAGCTCGATGCTGTCGGTGACCACCTCGCGGGAGATCAGCGAGGCGCGCATGCCCTCGGTGCCCATGGTGATCCCGTCGGACACCACGACCGTGTTGAAATCGACCGGAAACCCGCCGGCTTCGCGAACGCCTTCACGTGCGGCATCCGCCAGCTTGTCCAGGTGCATGTTGCAGGGCGTGATCGTGCTCCAGGTATTGATCACGCCGATCATCGGCTTGGCGAAATCCTCGTCCGTCATGCCGGTGGCGCGCAGCATGGCGCGCGCCGGGGCGCGGGCGGGACCCCTGGTGATCGTGTCGGAGGATTTGGGAGAATGCTGGTTCATCGTGTGTCCTGTGCGGCCAGCACGAAAAAACCCCGCTCCTTGTGGGAGCGGGGTTCTTCGTGTCTGCCTAGTCTTGCTTTGCTAGATGGCAGGCGTCGTCGCCGCTCCCGTTATCTGGGCGGTAATAAGCACCACAAGAATAAGCACGAGACCAAGCGTCCGCACGCCCGGCTGGGCGGCGACGGCAATGGTCTTGGATGTGGTCGTGCTCGGGTTCATGAGAACCGGTTCCTGTGTTTGCTGCGCTGCACAGTTACCGGGCTGGGATGCGATTGCAACCCCAAGAAAGAAAAAATTATGCGCGCGGCGCGCTGTGTTGCGAAAACGGCGCAAAAATCGTGCTCGCGGGGAGCAATGCTCGCGCGCGCGAAGACGGGCTGCAGCTCACAGCGAATTCAATGCAGCGGCGTGGTGACGCAAATGGTCCTCGATGAAGCTCGCGATGAAATAGTATGAATGATCATACCCCTCATGGCGTCGCAGGGTGAGGGCCTGTCCCGCTTCCGCACAGGCGGTTTCGAACAGGTCAGGACGCAGTTGCTGGTCGAGAAACTGATCCCCCAACCCCTGGTCGACCAGGATGTGCGCGCGGCTCGGTTGCTTGCGAACCAGGGCGCAGGAATCGTGTTTTTCCCAGTCTGATTTCCGGTCGCCGAGATAGGTGTAGAACGCTTTTTGACCCCAGGGCACATCCATCGGCGCGACAATGGGTGAAAAAGCCGATACGGAGCGGAATTTTTTAGGGTTTTTCAGGTGAAGCGTCAGCGCGCCATGGCCACCCATGGAGTGGCCTGTAATGCCCTGGCGGCTCATGTCCGCAGCAAAGCTTTTTTCAATCAGTGCACTGAGTTCTTGGACTATATAGCGGTCCATGTGGAAGTGCTGCGACCAGGGCGCCTGGGTGGCAGACAGGTAAAAGCCTGCGCCCTGGCCCAGATCATAGCCGTCATCATCGGGCACAGCCTCGCCGCGCGGACTGGTATCCGGGGCGATGACCATCAGCCCCAGCTCGGCGGCGACACGCTGCAGGCCGGACTTTTCCATCACATTCGACCAGTTGCAGGTCAGTCCCGACAGATACCAGAGCACCGGCACCGGTCCGTCCTTGGCTTGCGGAGGCGTGAAGACGGCAAAGCGCATCTCGCAGTCGCAAACGTCGCTGTCATGGTCAAAAACGGCCAGCTCGCCGCCAAAGGAAGTCCAGGAGGACACCGGTTTCAGGGTCATGTCTATCGTCCGCGTTTGACCTGTTGGATGAGCGCTTCCAGCCCGTTGAGAAAGGCGGAGCGGTCCTTTTGGGAAAAGGGTTTGGCGCCAGAGGTGATGACGCCGGTCTCGCGCAGGTCGGTCATCAGATTGCGCGTAGCGACAGCCGAACCGATCGTATCCGGCGTGAAGGCCTTGCCGCGCGGATCAATGGCGCGGGCGCCGGCCTTGAGGCAGCGGTGGGCGAGCGGGATATCTGCGGTAACACAGATATCGCCGGGGCCGATCCGTTCGGCGATCCAGTCATCGGCAGCGTCCAGCTTGCCCTCGACAATCACCAGTTTCGCCCAGGGCGAACGCGGCCGCATCAACCCGCCATCACAGACCAGCAGGATTTCGGAGCGGTGTCGTTCACCCACCCGGATAACCTCGTCTTTGACGGGGCAGGCATCTGCGTCGACATAGAGGATCAAAACTCCACCACGCTCCGGATGCTTTCGCCGGCATGCATCAGGTCGAAACCCTTGTTGATGTCTTCCAGCTTGAGCTTGTGCGTGATCAGGTCGTCGATATTGACGCGGCCTTCCATGTACATGTCGACGATCTTGGGCACGTCGGTACGGCCTCTCGCGCCGCCAAAGGCGGAGCCGCGCCAGACGCGGCCGGTGACCAGCTGGAACGGGCGGGTCTGGATTTCTGCGCCGGCCGGTGCAACGCCGATGATGACGCTTTCACCCCAGCCCTTGTGCGCACATTCCAGCGCCGCGCGCATGACCTCGACATTGCCGATGCATTCAAAGGAGTAATCTGCACCGCCGCCGGTCAGCTCGACCAGGTGGCCGACAAGATCACCCTTGATGTCCTTGGGATTGACGAAATCGGTCATGCCGAACTGGCGCGCCATCGCCTCTTTGGCCGGATTGGTGTCGACACCGACGATCTGGCGTGCGCCCACCAGTTTGAGGCCCTGGATGACATTGAGGCCAATACCGCCGAGGCCGAACACGACCGCGGTGGAGTTCGGCTCCACCTTGGCGGTGAACATCACCGCGCCGAGGCCTGTGGTGACGCCGCAGCCGATATAGCAAATCTTGTCGAAGGGGGCGTCCTTGCGCACTTTCGCCAGCGCGATTTCGGGCAAGACAGTGTAGTTCGAGAAGGTCGAAGTGCCCATGTAGTGCAGGATCTTCTCGCCCTTGTAGGAGAAGCGCGAGGTGCCGTCCGGCATCACGCCCTGGCCCTGGGTCGAGCGGATCGACTGGCACAGATTGGTCTTGGGGTGCAGACAATAATCGCATTCGCGACATTCCGGCGTGTAGAGCGGGATGACATGATCGCCAACCTTGAGGTCCTTCACGCCCGGGCCGACCTCCACGACAACACCCGCGCCCTCATGGCCCAGGATCGCCGGGAAGGCGCCTTCCGGGTCCGCGCCGGACAGGGTGAACTCGTCGGTGTGACAGATACCGGTCGCCTTGATCTCGACGAGGACCTCGCCCGCCTTGGGGCCTTCCAGGTCAACCTCGACGATTTCGAGAGGTTTTCCGGCTTCGAACGCTACTGCAGCTCTGGTTTTCATGATGTGTTCCCCTCAGAAGTGTCGGGAGCGAACCACTTCTCAACCGGGCTCGCAATCCATTTCTTGGCCGCAAGATGTTTCACCCACTGTGTTAGCCCTAACATCCGTGCTATAAACGTTCGGAACCCAAATGAAGGCGTGCCCGAATGGCTGAGCTAGTCCCAGTAGAACCATTTGATATCGTTGTTTTTGGCGCGACGGGAGACCTTGCGCTGCGCAAGTTGATTCCGGCGCTCTTTCACCGCTGGTGCGACGGCCAGATCCCGGCGGATTCGCGCATTGTTGCGGCCTCCCGGGAGGAGATGGAAACCGCGAAGTACTGGGAGCTCGCGGCTACTCATGTGCTCGACGAAACCTCGTCCGACAATCGCCGCAACCGCTGGAAGGATTTCCTTGATCACGTCACCTATGTCGCCGTGGATGCCACGGGTGCAGGTGAGGGATGGAAAGCGCTCGCAGACGCGCTTGACGATGCCGAGGACAAGATCCGCCTGTTCTACCTGGCCCTGCCGCCGTCTCTCTATGGTCCGGTCTGTGCCGCCATTGGTAAGCACAAGCTGAATACGGCCAATGCCCGGATCGTGCTGGAAAAGCCCATCGGGTCGAATTTCCACACGGCACGCGAGATCAATGACCGGGTTGGCCAGGTCTTCCCGGAGAACTCGATCTTCCGCATCGACCACTATCTGGGCAAGGAAACCGTCCAGAACCTGTTGATCCTGCGGTTTGCCAATTTCCTGTTCGAGCCGATGTGGAATGCCAACGGCATCGACCACGTCCAGATCACCGTGGCGGAATCGCTCGGCGCCGGGCAGCGCGCCAGCTATTATGACCGTTCCGGCGCGTTGCGCGACATGGTCCAGAACCACCTGCTCCAGCTGGCCTGTCTGGTCGCGATGGAAGCACCGTCCTCCCTCGACGCGGATGCGGTTCGCACCGAGAAGATGAAAGTCCTCCGCGCCCTGCGCACAGTGGATGCCCACTCCGTCTCCCATGACGTCGTGCGTGGCCAGTATCAGTCCGGCGCTGTCGACGGTGAGGGTGTTGACGGGTATGCCGAAGAGGTCGGCCATGACAGCCAGACCGAGACCTTTGTTGCTATCCGCGCCCACATCGACAACTGGCGCTGGGCCGGCGTGCCTTTCTACATGCGCACCGGTAAGCGCATGGCCGCACGCCGCAGCGAGATCATCGTCCAGTTCAAGGATGTGCCGCATGATGTGGTCGGTGCCAGCAATGCCGGCTCCCACCCCAATCGCCTCATCATCCGCCTGCAGCCGGATGAGGGGGTCAAGCTGATGCTGACCACAAAGGATCCGGGGCCGGGCGGGCTGCGCCTGCGTTATGTGCCGCTCAACCTGAGTTATGCCGAGCATTTCGAGAAGGATTACCCGGACGCTTATGAGCGCCTGTTGATGGCCGTGGTGCGCGGCAATCTGGGCCTGTTCATGCGCCGTGACGAGGTCGAGGCAGCGTGGCGCTGGGTGGATGGCATCATCCAGGCCTGGGATGACGGCCAGGCGAAACTCTATGGCTATCCGGCGGGTACAGACGGTCCGACCCAGTCCGCCCTGTTGTTGGCAACGGAAGAACGGGAGTGGTTCGATGCCTTCAGCGCTTGAGCTAGAGATGACCGAACACACCTCGGTGGAGGCGATGGCCGTGGCCCTTGCGGCAGAGATTGAAGCGCGCCTGGCCAACGCGATCGCAGAGCGCGGTGCGGCATCGCTCGCCGTCTCGGGCGGTTCCACGCCGAAACCCCTCTATCAGCGCCTGTCAGACGCCGATATCGACTGGTCGAAGGTTACGGTCGTTCTCGTGGATGAACGCTGGGTCGATCCGGGCGAAGCGGGGTCCAATGAGGATTTTGTTCGAACGAGCCTGATCCAGAACAAGGCCGCTGCGGCGAGCTTTATCGGTCTCAAGACGGCGGGTCTGAAACCTGCTGACGGTCTGGCCGAGGCGGAGAGCCGCCTGACAGACCTGCCCCTGCCGATCGATGTGAGCATTCTCGGCATGGGCAATGACGGGCATACAGCATCCTGGTTCCCACACGCTGTCGGACTGGATGCCTGTCTGAACGCGGACCGGTCGCTGCTGGCGGCGGTGCGTGCGGAACGCTCCGAGGTGACCGGCGATCATCTCGACCGCATCACCCTGACCCGTCGACCGATCGCCCGTTCCGGTGTGATCTATCTGATGCTCAGCGGCGAAGCAAAGCGCGAGGCGCTTGCGGCCGCGGCGGGTGGCAGTGATATCGCCCAGATGCCGGTGCGTACCCTGCTGCGGGACGAAACCCTGCCATTCCAGATCCATTGGGCCGGTTGAACGAACGAGGCGCTTGCATGTCACTCAATGATACCCTCCACCGCGTTACCGAACGTGTCCGTGAGCGCTCCCGCCCGACCCGCCAGGCCTATCTGGACCAGATTGAGCGCGCGATCGGCGAAGGGCGCAATCGAGACGTCCTGTCCTGTGGAAACCTGGCCCACGGCTTTGCGGCCTGTGGCGGTACCGACAAGCGGGCGTTGAAAGATGGTGGCAGTGCTAATGTCGGCATTATCACCGCCTATAATGATATGCTGTCCGCGCACCAGCCGTTTGAAACCTATCCGGAAATCATTCGTGATGAGCTGCGCAAACATGGCGGTGTCGCGCAGGTCGCAGGCGGTGTGCCGGCCATGTGTGACGGTGTCACCCAGGGCCAGGACGGGATGGAGTTGTCCCTGTTCAGCCGCGATGTCATCGCCATGGCCACGGCAGTCGGGCTCTCCCACAACATGTTTGATGCGGCGCTGTTTCTGGGCGTGTGCGACAAGATCATCCCGGGTCTGATGATGGGCGCGCTGCGTTTTGGTCATCTGCCGTCGATTTTTGTGCCAGCAGGCCCAATGCGTTCCGGCCTGCCCAATCCCGAAAAGGCTCGAGTGCGCCAGCTTTATGCCGAGGGCAAGGTCGGTCGCGATGCCCTGCTGGAGGCCGAGAGCAAGAGTTATCATTCGCCGGGAACCTGCACCTTCTACGGTACTGCCAACTCAAACCAGATGCTGATGGAAATCATGGGCCTTCACGTGCCCGGATCTGCCTTCATCAATCCGACCGACCCGCTGCGCGAGAAGCTGACACGTGCTGCGGCCAAACGGGCGCTGGACCTGGTGCACTCCGGCGATGAATTCACGCCGCTCGGCCATATTGTCGACGAGCGGGCCATTCTCAATGCCATTGTCGGCCTGCACGCTACAGGCGGCTCCACCAATCACACCATCCATCTGATCGCCATTGCGCGTGCGGCCGGTATCGCCATCAACTGGCAGGATTTCGACGACCTCGCCTCGGTGACACCGTTGCTTTGCCGCGTCTATCCCAACGGCCCGGCAGATGTGAACCATTTCCACGCGGCAGGCGGCCTTGCCCTGGTGATCCGTGAGCTTCTGGAGGCTGGTCTGTTGCATGGTGATGTGAAGACGGTCGCGGGCGACGGGCTGCAGCACTATACCCGCGAGCCCTATGACAGGGATGGTGAGCTGGACTGGTCTGAAGGTACGCGCGAAAGCGCCAATCTGGACATTGTCCGCCCGGTCGCCGAGCCGTTTTCCGCTGATGGCGGTTTGCGGGTTCTCGACGGCAATCTCGGACGCTCGGTGATCAAGGTCTCTGCCGTGAAACCGGAGAACCGAGTGGTTGAAGCGCCAGCCATCGTGTTTGACAGCCAGGATGACTTGATGGCGGCTTTCAAGGCAGGTGAGCTGGAACGCGATTTTGTGGCTGTGCTGCGGTTCCAGGGGCCGCGTGCCAATGGCATGCCGGAATTGCACAAATTGACGCCCGCGCTGGGGTCGTTACAAGATCGCGGCTTCAAGGTGGCGCTGGTCACGGACGGACGCATGTCCGGTGCTTCGGGGAAAGTGCCGGCAGCAATTCATGTCAGTCCGGAAGCAGCGCTTGGGGGACCGCTCGCGCGGGTGAGTGACGGGGACATGATCAGTTTGCACGCAGACGCCGGCACGTTGCAGCTGACCGGACCCGGCTTCGACAAGCGCGAGCAGGCGCGTCTTGATACATCTGCGACGCTGGGAATGGGGCGAGAGCTCTTTGCTGGTTTCAGGGCCGTTGCCAGTGCGGCTGAAGAGGGAGCGATCGCCATTCCGGGGCTCGGCGAGAATATTGTTCGTGATATGGTGACGGTCTGACCATGGGTATGGTTGATCGATATCTCGTAGCCGATATCGGCGGCACCAATGCAAGGTTTGCAATGGTGTCAGGGTCTGTGCGTTCCGGGTTTGAACTGGAAGAAACGCGACGGCTCAAAAACGAGGATTTCGAGAACCTGCGTGACGCTGCGCATGCTTTTCTGGAGAGTTGCTCCGGCGGGCACCCGTCGCGTGCCTGCTTTGCCGTAGCCGGGCCAGTATCCGAGGGCAAGGTCAAGTTGACCAACTCCACCTGGCGGTTCTGCCCAAAGGACCTGGCGGAAGATTTGCGCCTGGAACAACTTCTGCCGGTCAATGATTTCGCGGCCCAGGCAAGGGGCGCACCTCTGAGCGGTCGAGACGCTCTGATGACCTTGCACAAGGGCACTGCGATCCCCGGAGCGCCTTGTGCCGTGCTCGGGCCAGGCACCGGGCTGGGTCTCGGCCTGGTCATCCCGCGTCGTGATGGTGTCAATGTTGTCGCGACGGAAGGCGGTCATGCCGGTTTCGCACCCCGGACCGAGGAAGAAATCGCGGTCGGGCGGTTTATCGCGGACGAGTATGGTTTTGTCTCCTGGGAGCGCCTGTTGTCGGGGCGCGGTCTGGTGAACATCCACCGCGCGCTGTGCCATCTCTCCGGCGAACCCTGGCCCGGTCATCGACCCGAGGACGTCACGGCCGAGGCGATCAGCGATCCGAATTCGATCTGTCGCCGGGTCGTTGACCTGTTTTGCGCCGTGCTGGGCGCCTATGCCGGTGATGTCGCGGTTATCGCTGGCGCACGCGGCGGGATCTATCTTGGCGGCGGTATTCTGCCAAGAATTCGTGAACTGGTTCCGGACAGCGCCTTTGAAGCCCGTTTTCAACGTCGCGGACCTATGACGCATTATGTTTCCAACATTCCCGTCAATCTCATCCTGTCCGACAAGGCTGCGCTTCTGGGCGCTGCCGCTCTGGCAGAAGCTGGAGGCCTTTAATGGCAGTTTCCATGGACGAGCTGCTGGCCGCGGCCAGCGTGATCCCGGTTCTGGCGGTCAAGAATGCGGCCGACGCCGAGCCCCTGGCGCATGCGCTCGCGCGCGGCGGTTTGCGCGTGGTCGAGATGACCTTGCGCACAGATGCTGCCATCGAGGTCATGCAGCGCATGCAGGCTGCCGAGCCAGAGTTGATTGTCGGCATGGGCACGCTGCGCACGGGCGATGATGTGACCCGGTCGGTTGCGGCCGGAGCTCACTTCCTGGTGTCGCCGGGCCTGACGGATGAGCTTGCTGCCGCGATGCTCGCCGTGGACGTACCTGCACTGCCGGGTGTGGCAACCGCGAGCGAGGCCATGACGGCGTCGGCAGCGGGTTTCGAAGCGATGAAATTCTTCCCGGCTGAACAGGCTGGCGGGCTGGATTATCTCAAATCTCTCAAGGGACCACTGCCGGATATTCGTTTCTGCCCGACCGGTTCGATCACCCGCGAGCGTGCGGCTGATTACCTGGCGACACCGAATGTCGCCTGCGTCGGAGGGTCCTGGATTGCCAATGCCGCAATGATCGAGGCCGGTCAGTGGGATGAGATCGAAGCCAATGCCCGGTTCGCGACATCCCTGAAGGGTTAGGGAACTGGCGCTCCCCGTGCCGCTTCGAGGAGGGCGTACCAGTCCTGGCGGTCCAGCGTGATCTGGCGGTAGGCGTTGGCTTGTCGTTCCAGCCGTTCCGGTTTCATCGTGCCCAGGATCGGGATTGTATGCGCTGGCAGGTTTTTCAACCAGGCAAGCGCGATCTCGTCGATTCCACCTGCATCCATATCCTGCTGGACACGTTCAAGGCATGCGCGGACAGGCGCGAATGCATCGCTGCCACCAAACAATCGTCCGCCAGCCAGCGGGGACCAGGCCAGGAGGGGCATACTCGCCTGCGCGGCCCGGTCCAATCGGCCATCATCGAGCGCTGAGCTCTCGCACACCGAAATTTCGATCTGGTGCGCGGCGATCGGCAGATCGCTGGCGGCCTGAAGGCGGCTGAGCTGGTGTATGGAGAAGTTGGAGGCGCCGTAAGCGGCGACCTTGCCTGCGCAAACGAGGTCCTCCAGTGCCCGTGCCGTTTCATCTGCGCGCATCAGATAATCCGGTCGATGCAGCAAATAGAGGCCGATCTGCTCCACGCCGAGCCGTTTCAGAGAGGCCTCTGCTTGCTGCTGGATATAGGCGGCGTCGGACCGATAGTGCACTGTGCGCACGCCGGGCTGGCCGGGGCTGGGAAACCGTACACCGCACTTGGTGATGACGTGCAGTCGCTTGAGCTGCTCGGCATCAAGATGCGCCAGCGCCTCGCCGTGCAGGGCTTCGACGGCACCATCATCATAGATATCCGCGTGATCGATCCAGTCGATATCCAGGTCCAGACATCGGGCGAGCAGGTCGGCAAAGCCTGACGGCTCGCGGGTATGCTGGTTCTGGCGGGCGCGCCAGGCGCCCCAGACGAGATCGGTTTGAGCAAGCGGGGTCATGGCGGCATGTTAGCGTTATCCAAATTGGAGCGCAAAGCCGCATGTGTCATTCTTGGTGGATGGTTTTCCTGTCTCGACTATCCGCGGTTTCACACTCGATTGTGCGACTGGCCGTGCCGGCCTGTTTGGGCCTGTCATTGCTGACGGCACCGGCCTCTGTGGCCAGTGAAGACGCGGTTGTCCCTGCGCAGGATACGTTTTCCCTGACTGCGCGTTATTCCAGTCGCGTTCTGATTTTCCCGGTGGGTGACATCGTTTTCGAGGCCCGGCTCGCGGATACCGCCTACTCCGCCAGCACCCGGATCGAGGCAGCCGGGCTGGCAGCACTGTTCACTGATTTTGACATCAATGCGGAAGTGCAGGGATATATCGAAGATACCGAGGCCTCGCCTCGTCGTTATGCCCATGTCGAGCGGACCGGACGCAAGGTCCGCTCGGTCGAGGTGAGCTTCGCCGAAGGGGTTGCCCGATCTGCAGTCGAGCCGCCCTTTGGCTCCTGGGGCGTGCCACCGGCTTCGGAGGATGATCGCACGGGCGCGATCGATCCGATGTCCGCCTTTGTTGCCCTGTCAGAGCAGTTGAACCGGGATGAGGGGCTTGGTTGTGAAGGGGTGCTGCCGGTGTTTGACGGCAAATCGCGATACAATCTGCGCCTCGAAAATCGCGGCCGTGACCGCATCCGGACACGTGGATGGCGCGGTGAGGCGGTTTTGTGTGATATCTGGTACGAGCCGATCTCGGGATATGATCCGGAAGATTATCCCAGCGAGCGCGAACTCAGCCAGCCCTTGCGGATCTGGCTCGCTCCGATAGATGGTGGCCGATACTATCTGCCAGTCCGGCTCTATACGCGCGCCGGTCTCGGCGGTGTGACGATCGAACTCGCGCAAGTTTCTGCTGCATAAAAGTTTTATGGCGTGACCGCAGTCACGCGAAGCGCCCACGAAGCTCGCTAGATTGCTCTGGCTGCCGACCGGGATGGCCCCAAAACATCCCTCAGCATGCTTGGCGGAGTGCGGCACTTGCCCAATAAGCGCCTGATCAGCGCGTCGCACTCCGCCCTATCGCTTCCAATCGGTATGCCGCCCAAAATCGTGACCATTTTCAACAAGCTGGGCTTCGCTTCTGCTTGCGCACGCAATGCGTGTGAAGGAGAGTGGTCGGTGAGTGATTTTGGGGACTCGCATGACCGACGTTTCGAACTACGCAGCTTTTATAAGCTACTCTCACGATGATGAGCGTTTTGCGCGCTGGCTGCATCGTCAGCTCGAGACCTACCGGATCCCCAAACACCTGGTGACGGCCGATGGCGCGGTTCCCGGCCGGATCGGTCGCATTTTCCGGGATCGCGATGACTTGCCGGCAGCAAACGACCTCTCCGCCGTCGTGCAAGACGCCCTGGCTTCGTCGGCCGCGCTGATCGTGGTCTGCTCGCCGTCGGCGGCAAAGTCACAATGGGTCAATCGGGAGGTCGAGGTTTTTCGGGAGTTGCATCCGGACCGGCCGATCCTCGCCGCGATCACGGCGGGTGAACCCGGCGGTGAGGACAGCAACGAGAATTGTTACCCACCCACCCTGCGTCGGCCGCGGGAGGATGGCGGGTTCGATGAGCCGGCCGGAGCCGATTTCCGCCCGGGCAAGGATGGTAAGCGCACGGGCGTCGTCAAGCTGGTCGCCGGCCTGTTCGGTCTTCCGCTCGATCAAATCCTGCAACGCGATTTGCAACGGCGACAGCGTCGCGTGACGGCGGTCACGGTGGTTACCTCGGCTCTTGCGTTAATCATGACCTCACTTTCATTGCTTGCGATGTCGGCTCGATCCGAGGCGGAGCATCGAAAAGCGGAAGCAGAGGATTTGATCGAATTCATGCTTACTGATCTCAAGGCGCAGCTTCAGCCCGTTGGCCGTCTCGATGTTCTCGACGCAGTCGGGGAGAAGGTCATCGAATACTATTCCGCCCAGCCTTCGCGGGAGATGACAGCGGATTCGCTCGGACGTAGCGCCCGGGCGCGACACATGCTGGCCGAGATCGAGCTGGCACAGGGAGATCTGCAAGCTGCGCGCGGTTATTCAACGTCTGCTTTCGAGGCCACCCGCGTTATCCTGGAGCGAGATCCGACCGAACCGGCCCGGATCTACGAGCACAGCCAGTCGAGCTTCTGGCTGGGGTATTTCGCCTTTCTTGGGCAGGAGCTGGATATCGCCGAGGCGCGGTGGGACGAGTACAGACAGCTTACCGAACAGCTGGTTGAGATCGACCCGACCAATCTGGAATGGCTGAACGAGGCGGGGCATGCGCGCAACAATATGGGTATTGTCCAGATGCGCCGCGGCAATCTGGAAGAGGCTGAAGCCTCTTTCGAATATGGTCGCGACCACTTCGCCAGCGCGTTCCAGCAATATCCGACTAACGCCCAACGCGATAATCTGGCCGGATCCTATGGCTGGCTGGCCTCCGTTCGCGAGGAGAATATGGACGCCCAGGGCGCTATCCTTCACCTGCTTGAACAGATCGAAGTACTCAATGGCGCAGAGAATTTCGAGGATGACTGGCGTCTTCGCCGTGATGCCATGGTTGCCGAGGCCAATGTCGCACGCATGTACCTTTATATGAGAGCCCCGCCCAGCGCGGAATCTGTCGAGAACGCGCTGGTCTATCTCATCCCGGCCTCGCTTGAGGCGCAGGCCTTGGTCCGTCACGAACCGGACCGCGTGAACTGGCGCATAAATGCGGTGCGCACGCTGTCACTGCTGGTTGATGCCCACCTGTTCGCGGGTGAGGTAGCCGAGGCCCGAGCGGCCATGATAAACCTGTCGCGTCTGATGAGCCATGAGAGCTGGGAGACAGCGGAGCTTGACCAGATCGGTGAGGCCCGCGTCCAGGTCCGTGCCAGCCAAATGCGCCTGCTCGCGGCGATCGGTGAGGAAGAGGCATCACGCTCGGAAGGCGAGAACTTGCTGGTGCAATTTGCCCGCGCCCGCGAAGACGGCTCCGCGTCCAGCCAGGACTATATCTATACCTTGTTGATCTCGAATTTTCTGGCGGAACAACACCGTGCAGCGGGGCGTCACGCTGACGCGGACACGGTGCTGGGCCAGGCATTGACAGCCTATGAAGCCCGCCCGGAAGGGGTGGAGCACATCTTCCTGCGTGCCCAGCTGGAACAGGCCAATGCCCTGGCGGCAGCCATGGAGCCAGCAGAATAGATATCCGAGTTTGTGAGTAGAGAGGGGATTACCATGATCGACCAAGAATCATTCGATGGCAGCCGGGTTCAGGCCAATATTGATGACGCCTGCGATTTCGAGCCGGAGCTCACTTATCTCAGCCTGATTGCGAAAGCCAATGACGGATTTGTCGTGGTCAACGGAAGTGACTGGGGATTGCCGGCGTTTGACGATACCCAAATCACGCAGATCCTGATGGTATTCAATGAGGTTGTGGACGATTATGCCTCTACCAACTCTGCGACCATGCGGATGGCGGTTACCTCGGCGCTTGCCGGCATGTGGGCGCCGTGTTCCGGTGTCATGAATTGCCCGTTCGACCAGCACGTCGTCGGTCCCGCGCGCATCATCTTCCATGTCCACGCGCCGGGCTGGGGATTCGAGGAAGCCCGCATCAAGTTCAAGACCGAGGGGGCCGAAGCCCTTTTCTGCGGCCTGGACTGGCTGGACCTGCATGGCCAGAGCGCCAAGCCATTCAGCTTCCAGATCGGTGTGCAGAAGGTGAAAAAACGTGTCAAACATCAGTTTGCGCTCTTCATCGAGGCGTCCCAGAATGCCGGGCAGCAAGTCACGCGATTGATCATTGATCCGGAGGTCGATGTGGATGTCGGTCCGTCCTAGGCCCGGTATTTCATCAGCCTTCTGACCTGGCTCGATCGCCAATCACTCTGGGAGGGGGCGTTTGAAGAACACGGTCGACGCAGAGATCCGCAACGGCAATCTCGTACGCGCGCATGAACTGTGTCTGCGGGCCCTCCAGGAAAATCCCGATGACGCGCGGCTGAAACACGCTGCCGTCATCTGCCTTCTGCGCAGTGGCGCGATTGACCGGGCTCGTAGAGAATTCCGCGAATACGGTCTGCACCAGGCCGAGCTAGACGAGGATCTGATGGCGTTGGATGCGCGCCTGGTGAAGGCGATGGCATTCGAGGCCGTCAGCGAACACTTCCAGCCCCTGGCCCGCCAGTCCGCTCTTCGTTACGGCGCCGTGTTCGAGGCGACTGGCGGATCCTATACCGGTGTGAATGCCGCCAGCATGATGGCGCTCAGCGGGGACGGGAACCAGGCCCGCGAGTATGCGCGGCGAGTGCTGTCCTCCGGCGAGGTCCAGGCTGGCAATCCGCAGGCCCGGTACTACCAGCTCGCCTCTACCGCTGAAGCTCACCTCCTGCTCGGGGATCTGCGTGCGGCGCAGGTCGCCCTCAACGCAGCGCTGGCCGAGGATCCGGAAAACTACGGCGCCCATGCCGTGACCCGTCGCCAGCTGGCCCTCGTCGGTTCCGCCATGGGGCTCAGCGCGCAATCGCTACCCCTGCCGGTCCTGCCGCGCCCCTTCCACTATGCCGGCCATATCTTCTCTGAAGTGGCCGAATTGCTTCCAGCGGGTGGCGAGAGCAACAGCCTGGCCGGCCGCATCGAGCAGGCGCTGGAACAACACAACACCGGAGCCGCTTTCGGTGCACTGGCCGCCGGGGCCGACATCCTGTTTGCCGAGGCAGTGCTTCGACGCGGGGCGTCGTTGACCGTGGTGCTGCCCGTGCCGGTTGATGTCTTCCTGCAGAGCTCGGTGCAGCCTTTTGGTCGCGAATGGGTACGCCGCTGCGAACATTGTCTGGGTGAGGCAGATGATATTCTCGAGACCAGTTCGGACCGAGTGCTGATCTCCGGTGCGTCGATCAATCTGGCCAGTTCCATCGCCATGGGTCTGGCCCGCTTGCGCGCCGAAATGCTGGCGACAGAGCCGGTCCAGCTGCTGGTGCTCGACCCGTCCGACCCGGCCCGGGAGTTCGGCACGGCGCGCGATGGCGATATCTGGCTGTGCGCGGACTTGCAGCAGAGCCTGATCGAGGTCCGTCGCGAGCGTTCGAGCGCGCGGCCAAAGCGGCCGCTGGAAGCCGAGGCCAGTGACTACCGCCCCGCCATGCGGGCGATGCTGTTTGCCGATGTGGTCGGTTCTTCCCGCATCGCCGAGGACACCGTGCCGAGTTTCGTGGAGGCCGTGCTCAAGCCGATGGCCATGGCCGCTCGGGCGACATCACCGGCCTATCTCGACAGCTGGGGTGATGGACTTTTTCTTGCCTATTCAGGCAGTTGCGAGGCCGCGGAAGCCGCTTCGCAATTGATGCAGGCTTTCAAGGCGATTGACCTGACCGAGTTGGATCTTCCGGACCAGCTCGACCTGCGCATCGGCCTGCATTTCGGTCCGGCGCACCAGGGGCGAGACCCCTTGATGGACCGGGACAGCCTGTTCGGAGCCCAGGTGTCTCTCGCGGCGCGTATCGAAAGCACGGCGATGCCTGGAACGATTTTCGCCAGTGAAGCCTTTGCCGCGGTGCTGGCGATGGAACAGGATGGCGGGTTTCGCTGTGAACCGGTGGGGCTCAAACGCGTCGATCCGCAATTGCCGCCCGTGCGGCTGTACACCCTGCGCAAGGTCGCCCCGGACTCCCTGGTCGCACGAGCGTTTCGCAGTTCACATGGTATCCTCGAGACGGCTTAGCTGTTCCGGATCGATCAGCTCGATATGGTCGTCCCCGCGCTGTATCAGACCGCGTTCGGCCAGGCGGCTGACCGTGCGGGACACGGTTTCACGCGCCGCGGCCACCCGGTCCCCGATCTCCTTGAAGGACGGGATGGGCGAGATAATCCGCGTGCCCCCCTCGTCACTGCTGCGCGACATGCGCAGCAATTCCGCATAGATGCGGCCCGTCGTCGACAGGGCGCTCAACTCGAACATGCGACGGGTGGTGGCGTGCATGCGGGCGGCCAGCATGCGTGACAGGGCGAGGCCAATCTGGCCGTGCGCCTCGATCAGCGCCAGGAAATCCTCGCCGGTAATGCGGGCGACAACGCTGTCCTTGCTGGCCGTGATCTCCGTCGTGCGCGGATCGCCCGTCAGTGCGGCCATTTCGCCAAACATCGCGCCCGGCTCGAGATAGCTGACCCAGACATCCTGCCCCGACCGTGCCAGCACTCCGACCCGCATCTCGCCATCCAGCAGAAGATAGACGCTGTCGTCGGTCGCATCCTGGGAGATCACAGGCTCGCCATCTGGCACCTGTGCGAGCTCGCTTGCGCGCTGCAAGGCGGCGCGCGCAACCGCATCGGTCAGGCCGATCCGGTTCCAGACTGATTCCCAAGCGCTTTCGAAAGACATTCGATCCCCGGCATGATTGGATATTCTCTTTAGGCTAGGGAGGTTTGCGCGGGAAGCAAGTGCGCTTAGTCTGACTGCAAAACACGGGGGAGAAGTCCGTTGTACAACAAAACCGGTTGGTCGCATGCGCTGCCCATGATCGTGCTGACAGCAAGCCTGGGCGCGTGCGGCGCGCCCACACGTGAAAACGTGGCGGAGTATGACGCGGAGGCCGCGGTCGATGCGTCCGGTTTCCGAGCCGCCACGCCCGCCACGCAGGCCTATAATGGCGAGGTCCTCGCCTCGCCCCTGATGCAGGATGACGCTGATTTCGAACTCGCCATGCGCGGGCTGGTGTCGCGCGAGGACAGTCTGGATATACGCGGGGCGGAAGGTGAAATTGTCTGGCGGGCCGCCGACTATGCCTTTCTCGACAGCGAACCGCCGGCGACGGTCAATCCCAGCCTCTGGCGCCAGTCACAGCTCAACGCCATTCACGGCCTGTTCGAGGTCACCGAGGGTGTCTACCAGGTGCGTGGCTATGATCTTTCCAACATGTCCGTCATTGATGGGCCGGATGGCCGGATCATCATTGACCCTCTGACTTCTGTGGAAACCGCACGGGCGGCGATGCAGCTGGTCAATGAGGCACTGGGCGAACGCCCCATCGCTTCGATCATTCTCACGCACAGTCATATCGACCATTTTGGCGGCCTGGCTGGCGTGGTGGAGCTGGAGCAAATCGCTTCAGGCGAGGTGAGCCTGATCGCGCCAGCCCATTTCCTGACCGAGGCTGTCAGCGAGAATGTTATCGCCGGCGTGGTGATGGGACGTCGCTCCGGCTACATGTACGGCATGCCCCTGCCGCGAACGCCGCGCGGTCATGTCGGCTCCGGCCTGGGTCAGCATCCGGCCATCGGCACGCATACAATCGCTGCGCCCACGCACATTATTCACCAAAGCGGCCAAGCGCTGGAGTTCGGCGGTGTGCGCATGGAGTTCCAGTACGCCCCGCACACCGAGGCTCCGGCCGAGCTGACAGTGTTCTTCCCGGACTACCAGGCCTGGTGCGGCGCCGAGATCGTCTCGCGCACCATGCACAATCTCTACACGCTGCGGGGAGCCCAGGTGCGTGATGCGCTGGCCTGGTCAGCGGCGATCGATGATGCGCTGATGCGGTTCGGTGACCGCACCGAGGTGATCTTCAACAGCCATCACTGGCCGGTCTGGGGCAATGCCGAGGCACGCGACTATCTCGCCGGGCAGCGGGACATCTACAAATACATCCACGATCAGACCCTGCGTCTGGCGGCGTCGGGCCTGCGCCCTGACGAGATTGCCGAAGCAATTACCTTGCCGACAGCGCTGGAAAACAATTTCGCAATCCGGGGTTATTACGGCACGCTTCGACATAATTCGCGGGCGGTCTATCAGCGCTATTTCGGCTGGTATGACGGTGTTCCTGCGCATCTCAACGCCCTGCCGCGCGTCGAGGCGGCCGAGCGATATATCGCGGCGATGGGCGGTCTGGACGCCGTGCTCGAAACGGCAGGAAATGCGTTTGAGGCGGGTGAGTACCGATGGGCTGCCGAGCTCGCCCAGCATGCTGTCTTTGCCGAACCCGCCAGCGCCACTGCGCGTGAGCTCCTGGCGCGCAGCTATGAGCAGCTGGGCTACCAGGCCGAGTCCGGCCCCTGGCGTGATGTCTATCTGACCGGTGCCTACGAGCTGCGTCACGGTGTGGAGGCACGTGATGTGACGCGGGCGGCTGGCAACATCCTGGAGACCATTCCTCTGGACATGTTCTTCACGGCCATGGCCACGCGTCTGGACGCCGGGGAGGCAGGTGAGTTTGAGGCGGTGCTGAATTTCATCTTTGAGGATACGGGTCAGACTTTTGTGATTGAGATCTCCAACGGGGTGATGCGCCATTATGAGCGCGCCGCTGCGGATGATGCCGATGCGACCGTCAATCTGACCCGGGCCTTCTGGCTGCGCCTGATCCAGCAGGAGGCCGGCCTCATGGACATGATCACGTCGAGCGATTTTGCCGTAACGGGCGATCGTGGACGGTTGCTGCGCTTCTTCTCGCTGCTGGAACAGCCGGTGCCGTCTTTCGATATTGTCACGCCGTAAGTCGTGATTTGAGTTTAGGACAATTCCGTCTAAGTCATTGGGACGCAACATTCTGGGGAGGAATATGATCAGGTCTCTTGCCGCTTTCAGCGCGGCGCTGTTTTTCACGACGGCGCCAGCCATGGGCCAGTCTGCGCCATTTAACGTGCGTTATGACGATAACATCCCCACGCTCGAGGAGTTTGCCGGGCATGACTTCCGCGATGAAGTCACACGACCGGAAACCGCGATCGCCTATATCCGCGCACTGGAAGAGGCGGCGCCGGATCGCGTCGATGTCTTCTCTTATGCGACGACCTGGGAAGGACGAGAGCTGGTCTATGCCGTGATCGGGTCGCCGGAACGCATGGCGGATCTGGACCGGGTCCGTGCGGGCATGAATGCCCTGGCTAATCCGGACGGGATGTCGGCTGCCGAGCGCGATCGTCTGATCGAGGAAATGCCGATTGTTGTCTGGCTGTCCTATGGCGTTCATGGCGATGAGATCTCTCCGACGGGGGCCGGTCTGCGAACGGCCTACCACCTGCTGGCTGCCGAGGATGACGAGACGGTCGAAACGATTTTTGACAATGCCCTGATCATCATTGATCCGACCCAAAACCCGGATGGCCGCTCGCGTTTTGTGAATTCATTCGAATCTGCTCGTGGCCTTGAGCCGAGCGCTGATCGTTATGCGGTGGAACATGACCAGCCCTGGCCGCGCGGTCGTTACAATCACTACCTGTTCGATCTGAACCGTGACTGGTTCTCCCTGACCCAGCCGGAAACACGTGGCCGGGTGCGCGAGATGCAGGTCTGGTGGCCGCAGGTTGTCGTCGACTCGCACGAGATGAGCGGTGACTCGACCTATTTTTTCGCGCCGTCTGCCGAGCCCTTCAATCCGAATATCGAGGCCCACCAGCGTCGCACCCAGGAACTGATCGGCCGCAATCATGTCGGCTATTTCGACGAGCTGGGCTATCACTACTTCACGCGCGAGGTCTATGACGCCTTCTATCCGGGCTATGGCGATATGTGGCCGACCCTGCATGGTGCGGTCTCGATGACCTATGAACAGGGGTCTGCCCGTGGCCTGTCCTGGCGCCGTCCGGATGGATCCATCCTGACCTATGGCGATGGCGTTGACCGTAATTTTGTCACCAGCCTCTCCACTGTCGAGGCGGCCGCGCGCAACCGCGTGCAGCTGCTTGGCGAGTACGCCGATTTCCGCGCCAGCGGTGGTCGCCAGCCCAATGGCAATGAAGCGGCGGTCTTTGATGCCAGCGTAAATTCCTGGAATGCCGATCGTCTGGCTCGCCAGCTTGCCTATCAGGGCATCACGGTTGAGCGTCTGGAAGGGCGCCAGTCCCTGTGCGGCGCGACATTTGATGATGGCGCCTATGTGGTGCGGTACGACCAGCCCGCCGGCCGGCTGGCGCGTACGTTGCTGGAGCCGACAACGGATCTTCCGTCCGATTTTGTCGACGAACAGGAACGCCGCCGCGAGGCCGGCCTCAATGCCCAGCTGTATGATGTCACCGCCTGGGCCCTGCCGCTTATGAGCAATGTCGAGGCGACGCAATGTCGACGCGCGCCGGGAAGTGCTGGCGTGATCGTCAGTGCGGATGGTTTGCCCGATGCGCAGCTTGTCGACATGGACGCGGCGTGGGGTTTCGCCATCCCGTGGGATGATGCCGGCCAGGCTCACCTGGTCGCGGCGTTGGCCCGCGAGGGTGTGCAGATGCGCACGACGACGGTACCGTTCCGTATTGGCAATACGACCTATCCCAGCGGATCGGTTGTGGTCCCGCGCAGCGATAATGGTGCCGAGCTTGAATTCCTGATCACACGTCACGCCCGTGAAAGCGGCGCAGAAGTGCATGGCATGGAGAGCAGCTGGGTCGACGAGGGCCCCAATCCGGGTTCCGGGAACTTCTCGCCGGTGTTTGCGCCGCGTATTGCCCTCCTGTGGGGGCAGGGTGTTGGCGCCACGGAAACCGGTGCGACCCGCTATATTCTCGAGCGCCGCTACAACCTGCCTGTGACCATCATCCGCCCGGCCTCGATCGGTCGTGCGGACCTGGACCGGTTCGATGTCATCATCATGCCGGACCAGGGTTTCCCGGGCTATAATTCGATGCTGGGTAGCGCGCGTTCTGCCTTGCAGGGATATGTCCGTGACGGGGGTGTGCTTGTGGGTCTTGGCACCGCCACGCGCTGGCTGGCCGATGCGGACAATGGCTTTCTGCCGCTGCAGCGGGAGCGCGCTGCGCAATCGCCACGCGATGCGGAGGGACAGTCCGCCGGTGTGACCGATGGCAGTGTTCTCACCAGCGAGGCCGAGCGCATGATCGCTGAAGCGGTGCATGGCGCCATGCCGGATTCCTCGCCGGGCGCGCTGGTATCTGTCACCGCCAATACCGATAGCTGGATGTCAGCTGGCTACGAAAACGGTGCCTATGCGCTGGTGACCGGATCGGACATCTATGCGCCGGTTGCGCTGGATGATGCGACGACCGCATTGCGTTTCGCCGGGCCGGAGGAATTGCTTCAGGGTGGATATCTGTGGGCGGAATATGCAGAACAGCTCGCGCACAAACCCTTTGTGGTGACACGCCGGATGGGTCGTGGCCATGTCGTGGCCTTTACCCAGTCTCCGACCACGCGTGCCTATCTGGAAGGGCTGGACCTGTTGCTGCTCAATGCGGTTATCCTCGGCCCCGCTAATTCCAGCCGCTTGCGCTAGTTGATGGAGGGCTAGCTGCCCTCCAGCTCCTCGCGCAGGGTTTCCAGCTCCAGCCAGCGATCCTCCTTGTCGGAGCGTTCCTGCATCGCACGGCCCAGTTCTTCCGAAACCTGGGTCATGCGCGCCGCATCGCTGGCCAGTGCCGGGTGCGCCAGGGACTTCTCAAGCTCGGCTATCCGCGATTCCAGTGCCTCGATCTGCTCGGGCAGGTGTTTGAGCTCGTAACGATCTTTGTTGGCCATGCGTTTGCGTTCCGGCGTCGACTGTTGCGGCTTGGCGCTTGGCTTGTCAGCAGGGCTGGCCTGTTTTCGCGGGGCGTCCTTCTTGGCGACGCCGGCACCGCGCTGGGCCAGCATGTCGGTGTAGCCGCCGGCATACTCCACCCATTTTCCGCGCCCTTCCGACATCAGCACGCTGGTGCAGGTCCGGTCGATGAAGTCGCGATCATGTGACACCAGGAAGACGGTGCCCGCATAACTGGCGATCAGGTCCTGCAGGAGGTCGAGCGTCTCGAGGTCAAGGTCGTTGGTTGGCTCGTCGAGGATGAGCACGTTGGAAGGCAGGGCCAGGGCGCGGGCGAGCAGCAGGCGGGCGCGTTCGCCACCGGAGAGGACTTCGATCGGCGTGTTGGCTTGTTCGGGCGCGAACAGGAAGTCCTTCATATAGGCCATCACGTGTTTGCGCTGGCCGTTGACTTCGACCATGTCGCCGCTGCCCTCGGTCAGCGTTTCCGCCACCGTCCAGTCCGCCCGAAGCGCGGAGCGACGCTGGTCGAGGCTGGCATATTCCAGGTTCTGGGCGAGTTTGACGCTACCCGTGTCCGGTTCCAGCTCGCCGGTTAGCATTTTCAGGAGGGTCGTCTTGCCGGCCCCATTGGGTCCGATCAGGCCGATGCGGGCGCCCCGCGTGACTCGCATGGAGAAGTCGTTCACCAGCCCCTGTTCGCCATAGGCCTTGGACAAGCCGCGCGCATCAACGATCAGCTTGCTGGCCTCCTGGGCCGTCGAGGCCTCCATCTTGGCGGTGCCGGTCGGGCCTCGGTGTTCGGCGCGCTGTCTGCGCAGGTCGTGCAGTTCCGAAAGGCGCCGCACATTGCGCTTGCGCCGCGCGGTGACCCCATAGCGTAACCAGTGTTCCTCGCGCACGATCTTGCGATCCAGCTTGTGCAGTTCGAGCTGTTCGGCTTCCAGTGTCTCGTCGCGCCAGGCTTCGAAACTTTCGAACCCCTTGTTCAGCAGACGTGTCTGCCCACGGTCGAGCCAGACTGTGGAGCGGGAGAGATTGCTGAGGAAACGCCGGTCGTGGCTGATCAGGACCAGGGCAGCGCGGATGGATTTGAGTTCGTCCTCGAGCCACTCGATCGCGGGCAGGTCGAGATGGTTGGTCGGCTCGTCCAGCATCAGGATGTCCGGTTCCGGGGCCAGGGCGCGTGCGAGAGCCGCGCGGCGCGCCTCCCCGCCCGAGATCGAAGCCGGGTCTTCATCACCTGTCAGGCCGAGATGTTCGAGCAGGTAGAGCGCGCGATATTCGCTGTCTGCCGGCGCCAGGCCGTCGAGCACATAGCCCTTCACTGACTTGAACGCGCTGAGATCAGGTTCCTGTTCCAGATAGCGGATGGTCACACCCGGCTGGACAAATCGTACCCCGTCATCAGCCTCGACGAGTCCTGCGGCGACTTTCATCAGCGTGGATTTGCCTGACCCGTTTCGGCCGACGAGGCACAGGCGGGCATTTTCCCCAATGCTCATCTCCGCCCCGTCGAGCAGGGGCGTGACGCCGAAGGTCAGGTGAATGTTCTGGAGGGTGAGAAGCGGTGGGGCCATGCCCCTGAATACGGTCCGAGGCGCTGGCCGTCACCCCGTCATTTCAGGTCAGGCGATGCGGGCATGATCTTCGTCCGGGCCATGGTTCCGGGTCAGGCTGCGCAGGAAGCCCGGGAAGATGTCCATGGCATCGCGGGCCGGCATGGTCTCCTCCTCGCGATTGCCACACCAATAGTCCCAATAGCTGGTGACGTGCGAGACGGCTGAGAGGTCATGGCCGAGCTGGGCGAAGAATTCCGGCGCCTTGAGCAGGATGTGGCGGATAGCCCGGGGATCGCCGCCAGTGGCAAAACGGGCGTATTCGCCTTCGTATTCCGCCATGACGGTTTGCAGCGAACGCCAGCGATTGCGGGTTTCGCCGATAATGTCGCGCCGGATCTCGTCGATCATGAAGCGCTCATTCTGGGTCATGCCGGTGACGATGAGATCGTTGATGGCGATCAGGAAACGCCTCAGTGCATCCTTCTCATCGGCAATGCGCCAGCGATAATAGAGGATGCCCTTCCAGCCGAAGATGGCCGCGCGATACTTGTTTTCGTCCAGGTCCAGTGCATGTTGCAACTGGTCGAAACGCTCATCTTCCTCTCCGGCAAGGATGTAGCGGGCAAACCGAATGGCACGCTGGCGAGAGCCGTCCTCGTCGGCGGTTACGTCCACAGTATCGAAGGCCAGATTGACCATGTCGGACACCTGGTCCGCGACATAGCCCTCCATTTTCTCCAGATCCTTGTCAGAGATGTCAAAATAGAGGTCGGCGACAGGGCTGTCGTGATCGCGGAAGCGGTTGCTGAGCAGGAACGGGTCGAAGGAGGGTATGGCGGCCAAATCGCGCAAGCGCTCCAGATCGTGGGAATAGGCCAGTTCATTGGCGTCCTGGCCGATGAATTCGCGCAATTTGGGTTCGAAGCCGCGCTCCTCGACAAAGAAGGAATGCCCACCCATGGCCAGATCGGTCGTGGTGACCGGCACGATCACTTTGGTGACGACCGGATTGTCAGTGACCAGATAGGGACGCTCGTGTTTGCGTACAGTGTGTTTGATCAGGAAGGCGGTGTTCAGGCGGCGGTTATAGAAAAACGGCAGGTTGGAATGATCGCTCTTGTGACGATAACGACGATGGATCGAGTACAGGTCCAGGATGCGGAATGTTGTCCCGCCCTGCACGATCCGTTTCAGATTTGCTGCTGCCGTAGACTTGCTCAAGTCCCGCATCCCAACATTGCCCGATTGTAATTAAAACCACACAATCCTCACCAGAGCTCTAACGTGAAGTCTGGAGGGGCGATAAGTTTTACTGGCTTGTGTATGAATGCTCAGGCTATGTGAGGGTGTATCTGTTCCCGATTTCAGGCTTCACAAAGATCTGCGCTGATCCTTATGCGGTTACTTCAACTGATTTTCCTCATGACCCTGATCTGTGTTTCGGGGACCGCCTCGGCACAGGCGCTGTGGCGAGCAGGAGATGATCCCGCATGAGCCGAGGCCGGGGTTTCGCGGCCGCTACTGGCTGCGCGTGGTCACGGTGAGCCCAAGCGGCAGCGCGGACACGCTGCCCAGCGCTGTCAGCCTGCGCGCCAATCACCCGGTTGATGTCTACTGGAATGGCCAGCTGCTCGGTCGCAATCATGTTTCCGGTGAGCAGGTCTATGAACGCGTGGATCTGAACCTGCCACCCGACTGGAGCGATGGCGGCGAAGCGCTGCTGGCGTTTCGGGCGGACGCATCCGGGCTTGCCGATACAGAAGCGCTTTACGTCACTTTCGGGGTGGTGGAGCTGCCCACCGCATCACGGCGCGAAATGACGTTGATGGCCGTAGATGGCGCTGTTGGTTTTCTCGCTCTTTTCCTTGTGGCGTGATTCATCGGGCTGTGGGTGTCTGGCCGGCGCAGTCCCGAGATCATGCTGGCGGTGGGCGTATGCGTGATGGCGGCGCTGATCCTGTGGCTGGACGACAGTGATCGCACCTTCAGGGCACCCGACCAGCTGCTCGACGAGATCGTGCTGTTCGGTTCCGCGCTGGGACTGTTGATCCTGGTACCGGCGATTTTCTTCTTCCGTCTGAAACTGCAATCCAGCTGGGCCTGGCTGGCGGGGCTTGTCGTTGCGATCACGGCCTCGATGGTGCCGATCGGCGGGCTGGAACAGGATGCGCGGGCTCTGCTGGCGATGAGCCTCTTCCTGGCGGTTATGGCGGTTATGGCGCGAACCGCAACGAGCTGGGAGCGCTGGAGCCATCTGGCTGCAGCGCTCATGCTGACCGGTGCTGTCGTCATTCGACCGGACCTGCTTCGCTTCTTCCTGGCGGCGCTCGTTGTTCTGATGGGAGCCAGTCTGCTGGCCGAGGTGCTGGCGCGCGAGATTATTGCCAACCGCAATCTGGCGCGTATGGCGCGATTGCAGCTGGCCCTCGTGAAGCGGAATATCCAGCCGCATTTCATCATGAACAGCCTGACCGTAGCCAATGAGCTTCAGCAAACCGACAGCCAGGCGGCCTCGCGTTTTGTCGACGCCATGGCAGGAGAATTCCGGGCCCTGGCCAATATGGTGGACCAGGACACAACGACGGTTCTTGAGGAGATCGAACTGTGTCGCAATCACCTGACCATGATGGGGCTGCGGCTGGGACGCGAGTTTTCGCTTGAGTTCACATCCGACCAGAGCGACGCGCCTTTTCCGCCCGGTGTGCTTCACACGCTGGTCGAGAATGCGATCAGTCATAACCGCTACCGGCAGGAGGCAGTGACCTTTTCGCTGACCGGGCAGTCCGTAGGCGGTGCGAGGGTGTTCGAACTGCGGGTGCCGCGCGCTGACAGGGCGGGTGAGACGTCAATGGGTACCGGGTCTGGAACAGCCTATATCGAGGCTCGGCTGGAAGAGTTCGCGCCGGGGGACTGGCATTTCAGTTCCCAGGCGGACGCTCGGGACTGGGTCAGTCGCATCACTCTGCCAGAGGTCAGCACATGACCAGCGAAACGCCCATTCGTCTCCTCTCCATCGAGGACGAACCCCTGATTGCCCAACGTCTGAAACGCTTCGCGACAAGCATTCTTGGCGAGCAGCTGGTCAGTTTCAGTCTTTGCGAGAGTATTGAGGAAGGGTTGGAATTCCTGGAAGCCCGGCCGGCCGATCTTTTGCTGCTGGACCCCAATCTGCAGGGCGAGGACGGCTTCAAGGTGCTCGAGCGGGTCACCTCCTACGCAGCGCAGACC
The DNA here is from genome assembly GCF_047123815.1 of Maricaulis sp. MIT060901. Classification (NCBI taxonomy): domain Bacteria; kingdom Pseudomonadati; phylum Pseudomonadota; class Alphaproteobacteria; order Maricaulales; family Maricaulaceae; genus Maricaulis; species Maricaulis sp. MIT060901. Next base: position 1,135,887 of record NZ_CP138920.1, on the reverse strand, counting down.
GTGATTGTCTCGGCCCATTCCGAACGTGCGGCCACGGCGTTTGACTATGGTGTGATCGATTTTGTCTCCAAGCCGTTCGACGAACCGCGCCTGGCGCTGGCTTTCGAGCGTTTCCAGACCCGTCGGCCGAAACAGGCTACGGCTGCGAAATATCTGAGTTTCCGGACGGGGCGTCGGGTAGAGGTCGTGCCGCTGGAAGACGTCGCGCTGCTGCGTGGTGCGGACAAGTATTCCGAAGTCTTGCTGGCCTCCGGTGATATCAAGCTGCACGACAAGGCGCTGGGGAAGCTGAAGCCGCACCTGCCCGAGACCTTCCTGCGCATCCACAAATCCTACATCGTGCGCCTAGACCAGGTCGATCGCTATGAAAGCTTCCCTGGTAACAAGATGGAGCTGGTGCTCCACAATGGTGAACGCGCGCCCGTGAGCCGTTCGAAAATGGCTGACGTGCGCGCGCTCTTCCAGTGATTGGCAATCGCGTCAGAACGCCACGCGCAGTCCGGCTCCCAGCGTGTATCCGTCGTATTGGAAGGACACACTTGACGAGCCAATTGGAGCCGACAGCGTGTAGTCCGTCTCGCCGGCCCGGAAATAGCGCAGGTCCGTGAACAACTGCGTGTTTTCCGAGAGGGAGTAGGACACTCCGCCAATCAGCTGGAGGGCGGCGACGGAGGCATCGCCCTCGATCGAGCCTCAAGTGCCAGCGAAGTCGGCGCTTATGCGCGCCATGCCCAGGCCAGCACCGACATAACCGGACCAGCGGGCTTCGGGGGAAAAGTCGTAAATCGCATTGGCCATGATGGAGGTGGCGCTGAGGCCGTCCCCACTGCTGCCCGTATCCGTGCCATTGAGGGTCAGAGCATTGAACTTGCCGCCGCGATGCGCGAATTCGGCTTCGAAACGCCAATTGTCCATGCGGCAGCCGATAGCGCCGCTGAAGAAGGATGCGTTGGCCAGCTCAAGCTGCATGTCCGCACCCGCGAGTGAAACGTCGGTATCCTCAACGGCACGGATGCCGAACTGACCGGAGACATACATGTCCTGCGCCTGTGCCGGCAGGGAGAGCATCGCAGTGGCCGCGATGGCCAGGAAGATCTGGGTTTTCATTGTGTTACCTCAAACTCGTTGTCTAATCGCCTGCCAGCGGAGGGCTGGTCTGGCTCGTCACGAGTTCGGGGATAGGGGAGCGCCGCGGTGTCGGGGAGGTGGCGTTTCGTAAATGGCTCCTTGTGTGGCGCCAGCGGCTCTTCTGTCGCTCCTGCCGGGATTTCAGGCGGCCTTGTCGGGTTGCGGTGGCACAAAAACCTCGGGGCGGGGTATGTTGGAGGAAGAGCGGTGAACGATTTCGCCTGGCTCTCCCAGCTCGATATCGCGGGTCACACTGGCCATGAAACTGGCGAAAAGCGGCATGGCTTCACGGGCGTGCAGGAAACCCTTCTGGTTCTGACTGGCCCAGAAGCGCCAATAGCCCGGGATATGGCTGACGACCGAGAGATCGCTGCCGATATCATAAAAAAGGCTCGGCGCGCGCAGGAGGAAGGAACGGAAGCCACCGGCGTCCTGCCCGTTACAGAAACGCGCAAAAACGTCTTCATACTCCTGCATCACGCTGGCCAGACTGCACCAGCGGGCCCGGGTTTCGGTCATGATCTTGCGACGCAGATGATCCAGTTCGGTCTGTTCATGCGGCGTGGCGCCGACGATTGCCACCTCCTTCAGCTCGTAGAGGAAGGATTTGAGCGCGTGCAAGGTCTGCGACATGCACCAGCGATAATACAGGATGCCCTTCCAGCCGAAGACACCGGTCTTGAACTCCATTGCGGTCATGCCCAGCGAGCTGCGCAGTGCGTCCAGGCGGCCATCATCGCGATTGGCCAGCAGCTGGCGGGCGAAGTTGGCGGCGCGGGCATCATCGCGATCGGATTTCTCCGAGCCAAAGGCGAGCGAGATCACCGAAACCACCTCACTCGCGACGGCCTCCTCCATGCGCTGGCTCTCGGCTTCGGAGATGTTGAAATAAAGATCGGATACCGGCCGCGTGTGGTTGCGATAACGCTCGCTGAGCAGGAACGGGTCAAAGGAGGGCAGGGCGGCCAGTTCACGCAGGCGCAGAATGTCCAGGTCAATCAGGTGTGGGTCATCGGGACAGTCGAACTCGGCGCGGATCTTGTTGGCAAAGCCGACCTCCTCGACAAACACAGCATGCCCACCCAGCGACAGGTCTTCCTGGGCTAGCGGAATGAGCAGCTTGGTCACCACCGGCTGATTGGACATAACATAGGGGCGTTCATGCGCCCGGACGGTGTGCTTGACGACAAAACAGCGGTTCAGCCGGGAGTGGTTGAAAAACGGGCGCTCGGAATAGTCCAGTCGGTCGCCAAAAGCCTGGGCGATAGAATGCAGGTCCAGGATGCGGCTGGTCGCGCCGCCCTTGACGATCTGTCTCAGATCAGACCGGACTGTCTGACGTAGTTTCATGTTCGCCCTCCACTTGCGTGACCACCAAGGCTAGCAGTCCCGGCTTAAGGGAGATTGCGTCTGCGCGGAGGGATTTGAGACAGTTTTTACGCGGGTTTTAGCCTTGCCGCTAACCGTGCTGGAGATGTCGGGCCGGTTTCAGGAGGGCAAACAGCAGGCCTGCTGCAGCACCACCAATGGAAAGTACAAGCAATCCCGTAACATCGCGGCCAGAGGCCACCGGCGTGATCGTCGAGCCCAGCACGGTGGTATAGTAAACCGTGATGGCATTGATCAGCGTGAACACCGCCGTGGCGCCCGCCAGTGCATAACCAATGCGCCGCCAGCTTTCGCCCAGCCAGCGCGCAATCAGGCCGGCGACCGGGAAAGCGATGGCAAAACCGATGGCCAGGAGAGCCATCAGGGTCGGTCCGAAACCGACCAGGTCCCGGCTGATCGCATCGATACGGACATGGGTGGGGATGTTCGCGCCGACACCCACCAGGCCTTCCAGCACAATGTGTGTATTGGCGATGCTGACAATGACGGCACCAGCAATCAGTGCGGCCAGATAGGACAGGATCAAACGTGTCATCTTTCCCCCTTCACGACGGCAACGAAGCCAAAGCCTGGCCGGATCGTCAAGCCGAAACCGGAAAATCGTCGCCCATACGCGTAATTTTAACTGATTGAATGCTAGGTGAAGACTGAGAAAGGGTTTCTCGGGGAAGACATTTGGCGTCACAGCGCACAACAGATAGCGCAAGGGCGAGTCGTGCCCGAGCGCAGGCCGGACATCGCTCCCGGGCTGCGGCGGGGCCGCTTGTGGCGCTGCTTGGAGCCTGTGTCACCGCATATATGAGTTTGTCCGGCTATCTTGGGCAAATCGAGTTGGCGCTCAATTTTTTCCTTCTGTCCGGCCTCGCCGTCAGCCCGCTCATGCGCCGGTGGAAGCACCTCAGAAACTGGCATGCCCTGTACGTGATCAGTCTGGCGCTTGGGCTGTTTATCTATTCCTCGCTAGCGTCGAACGGCGTTCAGAATTCAGGGCTTCCAGTCCTCATCATAGTCCAGGTCGCGGCTGGTATCTATCTGGGTGCCAGAGGCGTATTGGCAGCAACGGCGGTGCTGGTGCTGTATGCAGCGGCTCTGGTCTTCAAGCTGCTCTATTTCCCTTCGGCTGCTGAGCTCGCCGTTCCGGCGTCCCAGCTGTATGGCAAGGTGTTCCTGTTCACCTTTGCGATTTTCGCGGCGCATTGGGTGACCACGCGTTATCTACGTGAGCATTCGCGATTGCTCGAGGAATTGCAGAAATCTAGCGAGCAGAAGTCCAATTTCCTCGCCAATATGAGCCATGAGATCCGGACGCCGCTGAATGGCATTCTGGGCATGGCCCAGGCGGTTCAGGATCGTCCGCTGGATAATGAGTCCCGGGAAATGGTCGCGACCATGCTGGACAGTGGACGCATGCTGAACACCATCCTCAATGATGTTCTGGACCTGACCAAGATCGAGGCTGGCAAGCTGGATATTGCGCCGGTCGAGGCCGACCTGCCTGCGGCCCTGCACAGTGTTGCGCGCCTGTGGAAGCCGAGCCTGCGCGAAAAGAAACTCGATTTCGTTCTAGATATTGATCCGGTCATTCCAAACGAGCTGGAATTTGATCCTGTGCGTGTGCGCCAGTGTCTCAACAATCTGATGTCCAACGCGCTCAAATTCACCAGCGAAGGCTCCGTCAGCTTGCAGGCACGGATGCCGGTCCGTAAGGGTCATGATCGTTGCACGATCGAGATCAGTGTCTGCGATACCGGGATCGGCATGTCCGAGGAGATAGAGGCACGCCTGTTCACACCGTTTGAACAGGGCGAGGCCGATACCACACGGCGGTTTGGCGGCACTGGGTTGGGCCTGACCATCTCGCGCACTCTGGCCAATATGATGGGCGGTGATATCCGCGTTGAGAGCCGGGAGGGCGAAGGCTCAAAGTTCTACCTCACCTTCGAGGTGGGATTGGAGGCGAGTGCCGTTGAAGAGGCTCCCACATCCGGCCGGCCGGATGTAGTGGATCAGCACGCGGAAGATTTGCGTATCCTTCTGGTCGATGATGTCGCTACCAATCGCATTGTTGCGCGCCATCTGCTGGCGACGGTCGGCATGGAGATTGTCGAGGCGGAAAATGGTGCCGAGGCGGTCGAGATCCTGGAATCCGGTGATCGTTTCGACCTGGTACTGATGGACATGCACATGCCGGTTCTGGATGGCGAACAGGCGACGGCGCGCATTCGCGCGAGCTCGGGCCGGCATGTCGATATCCCGATCCTGGCCATGACGGCAGATGTGATGTCGCTCAATGATCTTCGCCTGGCCCAGATCCAGATGGACGGGCTGATTGCCAAGCCGGTGGAGCGCGAACAAATGATCGCGACCATCTTTGAAGTTCTGGAATTGCGAGAGACCACTTCCCAGCTCCGCAAATCCGGCTAGTCTCTTGCCTGAGATTTGGTGTGAGGGACGATGATCTTCACAAGTGTTTTTCTGGCCGCGACCCTGCAGGCCACCAGCCCGGCCGAGCCGGATTTCCAGACCGAAGTGCTGGCCGAGGGGCTGGACTATCCCTGGGCGGTCGCTGAGTTGCCTGATGGCGATATCCTGATCACCGAGAAGACTGGTCAGTTGCGCTGGTATCGAGACGGCAGCCTGCAGGCCGAGCCAGTCGGTGGTGTGCCGGATGTGCTTTATGGTGGACAAGGTGGATTGCTGGACATCGTGGCACATCCCGGATTTGCCGAGAACCGGCTGGTCTATCTGACCTGGTCCGACGGACAGCCGCGCCAGAATGTGCTGGCGCTCGGGCGGGCGCGGTTCGAGGGCGGGCAATTGCTTGACCTGGAAACCCTCTTCACATCCACGCCCCGGACCACTGATGTGCATTATGGCGCGCGCCTCGTCTTCCTCAATGACGGTTCGATCCTGCTTGGCTTGGGGGATGGGTTCGACCTGCGCGAACAGGCGCAGGTGGTCGGAAATCACTACGGATCATTTGTACACCTTGACGCGGATGGTCAGGCCTTGGCCTCACCGTTTGATGAAGCAGCTCCCGGCATATTCACCATCGGCCATCGTAACCCCCAGGCCGTTGTCGTCGATCCGGTTAGCGGTGCGGTCTATGCACATGAACACGGACCGCAAGGCGGCGACGAGATCAATCTCCTGGTCGAGGGCAGCAATTACGGCTGGCCGATTACCTCCTATGGCATCGACTATACGGGTGCGCTGGTCACGCCGTTCGAGACCTATCCCGGCATGACCGAGCCGCTGGTGCACTGGACGCCGTCCATCGCTCCGGCAGGCATGGCGTTCTATAGCGGAGACATGTTCCCGGAATGGCAGGGGGATCTGTTTGTTGCCGCGCTTATCCCAGGCGAGGCACCGATCGCGAGCGGCCATATCCGCTGGGTTGACCTCGAAGACGGGCAGGTGGTCGACCAGGCGGTCCTGCTCAGCGAGTTCGAGGCGCGTTTCCGTGATGTGCGTCTGGCCGCTGACGGCAGCCTTTTGGCCATCACCGACAGCGATAACGGCCAGTTGATCCGCGTTTATCGCGACTAGCCGAAAACGTTGGAGCCATCCAGCACGTGGTGACGAACAAGGCGGCTGTCGAGGACTGCGGCCTGGCGGTGAGGCACGGCGTTGCTCTGATAGACCGGGTCGGTGACCATCTCCAGGAAGGCACCTGCCGTTGGATAGGCCGCGATGAAGGAAATATCCCAGGCCTCGTCGGCCGGGCCAATCAGCGTCACCTGAGGCTCGCCGCGCCACAGGATCGTGCCGCCGACACGCTGGAAGATCGGCCCCGAGAACTTTCCGTAGTTTGCATAGGCCTCTTTGCCCGTCGCCTCGCGGCCGTCGGGGTAGATAGCCCTGTCGCGCAGGCGGATCAGATTGAGCATCTGGATCGGAGAGGACCGGTCCAGATCCTTGAAGATCTGGAAGGCCTCGCGGGTGGGGTCGACATGGCTCATCAGATTTTCCTATTCGGCAGATTGCTGTTTGGGCTGGATCAAGCCGGGAAAATGGCGGCGAAGCCTGGCCATCAAAGTGCTGATGAGCTTGCGTCGGAAGTTACCCAGGCGAGAGGGAACACCCAGCATCACCGGCGTCAGCACCAGGGTCAGCAGGGTCGAGAAACCCAGGCCCCAGACAACGGCCGAGGACAGCTGGACCCACCATTCACTGGCCGGCCCACCCACGAGCAGGCGGGCGTGGGCGAAGTCGGCATTGATCTGGAACACCATTGGCAGCAGGCCGAAAATCGTCGTGATCGTCGTCAGCATGACCGGGCGCAAACGCTGGGCTGCCGTGCGGACGATGGCTTCGTCGACACTCATGCCCAGACCGCGCAGGCGCTGGAACGTGTCGATCAGGACGATATTATTGTTCACGACAATTCCGGCCAGCGTCACGATGCCCGTGCCCAGGAAAAGGACGGAGATGTAGGGGAAGGTCAGGAAGACCCCCAGGAAGACGCCGACCACGGAGAGCACGACTGCCTGGAGTGTCAGTACGACATGCCAGAAATTGTTGAACTGCCAGAGCAGGATCACAGCCATCATGAACAGTGAGGCCATCATGGCGCCGGCAAAGAAGGCACCGGCTTCGGCGTTTTCCTCATCCGCACCGAGATAGCTGACTTCGACCTGGGACGGGATGGTGCCGTCGGCGACACGGGCATTCACCCAGTCCTGGACATCGGCGAGCAGCAGGTTGCCTGCATAGCCCTCGGCGGCGTTGGCGCGCACGACGAAATAACGCTGGCCATCGCGGCGGCTGATGCTGTCGACCCGCGGCCTCGCTTCGCGAGTGACGAAGTTTGATATTGGAACCGCGCCGGCGACCGTATTCACACGCAGATCGTCCAGACGGCTGATATCTCGGTCATCAGCCGGGAAACGCACGCGGATATCGACTTCCTCGTCCGCATCATCAGGACGATAACGACCAACCAGCGTGCCCGAGGTGACCAGCTGGACGGCCGCACCGACCTGGGCCACGTCCGCACCGAAGCGACCGGCTTCCTCGCGGTCCACATCCAGGCGCCATTCAACACCCGGCAAGGGCAAGGTGTCCTCGATATCAGTGAGACCTTCGAACTGGTCGATATAGCCGCGTACCAGACGGGTCGCGGCGACCAGGGCTGCAGCATCGTCTGAGCGCAATTGAACCTGGACGTCCTTGCCCACGGGAGGGCCTTGCTGGAAGCGTCGGACCTCGACGATCACGCCGGGCAGGCCGACAAGGGCCTCGCGGATATTGGCTTCGATCAGGCGGCCATTCGGACGTTGGCCGAAGGGATGGAATTCGACAAATATGCGCGCGATCGTATCGGCGGGCGCGCCTCCCGTGCCATCGAAGGGCGAAGCGCCCGGAGGGGCGCCGGCGACGGTGTAATAACCCTTGATGCCTTCAATGCCATCAATGCGTCGCTCTGCCTGTAGCGCCAGCTGGTATTGCTCTTCCGGTGAGAGATTGCCGCGGGCGCGAACAAAGACATAGACCTGTTCCGGCTCGGCATCGATAAAGAATTCGGTGCGCTTGGGGCCGCCGAAGGCCCCGCCGGATTGTGCGATGAACGCGAACATTACACTGAAGACCACCACCATTGTGCCAAGGGCAACCATGCCCGGGCGCCGTGCCAGCGCAGAGATCATGCGGGCATAGAGGCCGGTGAAGCCGGGTAGTTCGGTTGGCTGTCCACCCTCCTGGGCATTGAGGTGCGCCAGCGCGCTGTCCTTGTCAGCTTCGCCACCCTTCTTGCCCAGCACAGAGCCGAGCGTAGGCAGGAATATCAGTGCCATCACCAGTGCGGCAGACAGGACGAATATCAGGGTCAGAGGCAGGAAGGCCATGAACTGGCCAGGAATGGAATCCCAGAACAGGAAGGGCAGGAAAGCCGCCAGTGTGGTCGCTGTGGAGGAGATGATCGGCCAGAACATGCGCTTGCCGGCCTGGCGATAGGCTTCGATCCGGGTCTCGCCCTCGGCCAGTTTCCGGTCGGCATACTCCACCACGACAATGGCGCCATCGACCAGCAGGCCCACGGCCAGGACCATGGCGAACATCACCATCATGTTGATGGTCAGCCCGTAGATATCCAGCAGCAGGAAAGAGAAAAGGAAGCTGGAGGGGATGGCGAGACCGACCAGCAGGGCGGAGCGCAGGCCCAGCGCGGCGACGACCACGATGAGAACCAGGAGAATGGCCAGCATGATCGAGCTGGTCAGAGAGTTCAGGCTGTCACGAACATAGGTCGACAGGTCCAGGCTGAAATCATACCGCACGGTCGACGGCCAGGTCTCGGCGATCTGGGAGGTCAGTTCGCGCACACGCGTGGACGTATCCATGATGTTTTCGCCGGAACGGCGCACGACCTGGAGTGTGAAGGCGGTCTGGCCGTTGTAACGGGAGAAACTGTCGGCATCCTTGAAGGTCCGCCGCACGGTGGCGACGTCCTGCAGTGTGACCACTGCATCGCCAGAGCTGGTCAGCGGCAGATTGAGCGCATCCTCGGCCGTCTCGAACAGGCCGGGAACCTTGACCTGGAAACGCGCATCACCACTGTCCAGGGACCCCGCAGCAATGAGCTGGTTGTTGGACTGAACGGCATTGAATAACTGCCCATAGGTGACGCCATAGGTTTCCAGCAGGGCCGGATCCACCACGATCTCCAGCAATTCATCGCGAATGCCCTGGATGTCGACCTGCAGGATTTCCGGCAGGGTTTCCAGCTCTTCCTCGAGATCGCGGGCGATACGATAGATCGTGCGTTCCGGCGCTTCGCCATAGACCTGGACCGCGATGGTCGGGGCAAGGGCGGAGTTGAACTCCTGGATGACCGGTTCACGCGCTTCTTCCGGATATTCCCGGCGCGCCATGTCGACGGCTTCGCGCACATCGAGCACGGCCTGGTCGGAATCAAATGGTACAGAGAATTCGGCGACCAGCACGCCGGCGCCGAGGGTGCCGACACTGTCGAGTTCTTCCATGTCATCGAGCGCGCGCAGTTCCGTCTCGGTCGGGCGCACGATGAGGCGTTCGGCGTCCTCCGGAGAGATTCCGGCCAGCGGCACGGTGATGATCACAAACGGAAAGGGAATGTCCGGGTCCGCTTCGCGGGGCAGGGTCAGGAAAGACAGGAGGCCGGCGAGCAGGGCGCACACGAAAATGGCCAGGATCATCCTGGACCGGTTGATGGCAAAATCGACTATGCCTGTCATGGTCAACTTCCCCTAGTTTTCGCGACGCGAGCGCACGCGGGTGCCTTCGGCGACAAATTCCTGTCCGAGAACAATGACATTGGCTGGCTCGGGCAATCCGGCAACCCAGACTTCCTCGCCGTCATCGCTGAGCAGGGCGACGGGGACGAAACGCACCACATCATCACCCTCGACGATACGGACACCCAGCTCGCCCTCGGAATTGAGCGCGAGGATGGTGGTTGGAACACGATGCGCGGGCTGGGCCTGCAGCGGTATGTTGATGTCGGCGGTCACGCCCGAGCGCAGCAGGCCGTCCGGGTTCGGTGCCTCGACCTCGACACGGAAGGTGCGGGTGGCGGGGTCGGCGCGGCGCTCGACAAACCGGACCTGCGCCTCGATCGTCTCGCCGGTAACCAGTTCAGCCCGGGCCGGCATGCCGATGCTCAGACCGGCGACGTCACGTTCGGCGACTTCGGCGACGACAAGGATCGGGTCCAGCTGGACCACGGCGCCGCAGGCATCGCCCGGGCGCAGATAGTCACCGATCTCTGCGGTGCGACCATCGAAAAAGCCGTCAAACGGTGCGCGCAGCAGGATGTTGTCCATCTCCTGGCGGGCGGCTTCCAGCTGGGCGAGGGCGGCATCCCGGGCGGCGGCCATGGCTGCGACCTGGTTGGCCGAGCGGTGACCGCGATTGGAGAGTTCGACCGCGGCATCATATTCCAGCTGGCGTGACCGCAGATCTGCCCGGGCCTGGTCCAGCGCGGCTTCACGCGCATCGACGTCCAGGCGACACATGATATCGCCCTCGGCGATCAGCTCGCCCTCGATCGCCGGCGTCTCGACAACGCGGCCACCGGTTTCGGCGCGGACAAGTACCTCGCGGAAAGCCTCGGTGCGTCCCCGAAGGCCAAGCACAGCCGGGCGCGGCTGGGCGGTGACGCGGCGGACGACGACTTCGAACAGCTCGGGCTCGGAACTGGAGCTGGCTTCAGGTGCTGTCTCGTCACTCGAGGCGAGCGTGCCGATCGTGAAGACGAGAACGACGAAGACAAGGATGCTGATTGCGGTCAGGTGAGAGCGATTCATGGGTGTGCGGCCTGTACTGAAACACGGCCCCTGAGGGGGGATTTGTCTGGAGTTAACAGTGTTCATACTCTCGCCAGACAGGCTTGGCGACGATTATTTGTGCATTCCGGTATCAGAATATGCGAAGTGCGCGGATCAGACGCACTGGCCGGCCACCCAGCCGGATGACCAGGCCCACTGGAAGTTATATCCGCCCAGCCAGCCGGTGACGTCCACTGCCTCACCGATGAAATAGAGATTGCCGTGCGATCGCGCTTGCATCGTCTTGCTGTCGAGGTCGTGGGTGTCGACGCCGCCGAGGGTGACTTCCGCGGTACGATAGCCCTCCGAGCCCGTTGGAGTAAGCGTCCAGGCCGAAAGCGTGTCAGCGATTTCGTGCAGGCGTTTGCTGGAAGTTTCTGCCATCTTGCCGGGCGCGTTGATCTCTTCGCTCATGGCCTGGGCGAGGCGGTCTGGCAGATGCTGGGCAAGGGCCTTGCCAAGTCCCTGGGCACCGTGCGCGGCCTTGAACGTGGCCAGCTCGGTGAACCAGTCGAGCTCCGGTCGCAGGTGGACACGGATGTCCTCGCCTTCGCGCCAATATGACGAGATCTGCAGGATGGCCGGACCGCTTAGACCACGATGGGTAAACAGCATGGCCTCGTCGAAACCCTTGCGCGCGTTGACGATGCGTGTGTCGCAGGCGACGCCGGCAAGGGATTTGAACTGATCGAGACGGTCACCAGAGAAGGTCAGGGGCACAAGTGCCGGGCGGGTCTCGGTGACATTCAGGCCATACTGCCGGGCGATATCATAGGCAAAGCCGGTCGCACCCATCTTCGGGATGGACTTGCCGCCGCTGGCGATTACCAGGGATTGGCAACTCAGACCTGTTCCGTCGTTCAGGGTCAGGCGAAACCCGTCGCCCTCGCGCTCCAACGTGCTCACTGCCGTGTTCAGGTGCAGCTGGCCGCCGGCCGCGTTGAGCTCGCCCACCAGGGCTTCGATGATCAGCTTGGCAGAGACATCACAGAACAACTGGCCCAGGGTTTTTTCATGCCAGGCGATGCCATGGCCATCGACCCAGTCGATGAAGTCGTACTGGGTGTAGCGCTTGAGCGCAGACTTCACGAAGTGCGGGTTGTCCGACAGGTAGTTGCCGGGCTCGGCGTGCAGGTTGGTGAAATTGCACCGCCCGCCGCCGGAGATGCGGATTTTCTCGGCAGGCGCCTTGCTGTGCTCGATGACAGCGACGGAGCGACCGCGCTTGCCCGCCTCGATCGCGCAGAAAAGTCCGGCAGCGCCGGCTCCGATGATGGCAACGTCGACGGGTTGCATGGATTAGCCGGTGACCTTGTCCAGCCAGTCGGCAAAGGCTTCCATCTGATGCTCGCGCCCGATCTCGTTCAGCGTCTCGTGGCGGAAGCCCTTGAGGATCTGGAACTCGACATCCTTGAAACCGGCCTTTTTCAGGCGCTTGTAGAGATGCCGGACGGTCTTGCCGTTATTGGTCGCCGGGTCCTTGGATCCGCCGATCAGGTGGAAGGGCTTGTCCTTGGCGATGTTCGCGAAATTGGCATTGTCCTCGGCGAAGGCCACGCCAGACAGGAAGTCGCGCCAGAGCGAGACCGAGGACGGCCAGCCACAGATCGGATTCTCGTCATACAGGCGTACCTGTTCGAGATCGCGTGACAGCCAGACCGACGTCGAGTCTGGCATCTGTTTGTGGTCCGGGAAGCGTTTGCTCCAGCCGTTGAACGTCATCTTGTCGATGGTCAGGCTGGGCGTGTTGGGCCCGCCCACCAGGGCTTCGAAGAAGAGGATCAGGCGCATCACAGACTTCATGCCGCCAATGGCCATATTACCATTCCAGATCGCGGCAGCGGCGACCGAGTCCGGTTCCCGCATGACATGATTGGTGGTGATGACTGCGCCCATCGAATGGCCGAAAACAACCAGGGGCAGATCCGGCCACATTGACTTGGCATGGTCCTCGACGGCCTTTACGTCGGCCATCAGCTTGTCCCAGCCATCCTTGTCAGCGAACCGGCGCGCGCCGCCATCTTCCGCCGTCGTGTGCCCGTGGCCGCGATGATCCTGTGCGATGGTGTGATATCCGCGACTGGCGAGATAGTCGGCAAAGGGCGCATAGCGGCTCGCACACTCGGCGAGACCGTGATTGACATGCACGATGCCGCGCGCCGGAATGTCGGCGCTGCGGGTATAGATCGCCAGCTTCGCCCCGCTCGGGCTGTCCAGGACTGCTTGGGTGAAACCGGTCTCGGCCATGATCGCTCCTTGATTGGTGAAATGAACTTAGCGCGTTTTTTCTTTGCCCGTCATGGCTATAGTCGCAGTTGAGTGAATTTCGGGGGAGAGAGCATGTTCAATCGCAAACGCAAGGCGATCCTGGCCATTGACCAGGGCACGACGAGTTCCCGCGCCATCGTGTTCTCACCCGATGGTGAAGTCATCGCCCTGGCTCAGGCCGAGTTTGCCCAGATCTACCCGCATCCCGGTTGGGTCGAGCACGATCCTGAAGTGATCTGGGCGACGGTTCTCTCTACGTCCCGTGATGCCATGCGCGCAGCCGAGAAGAAGGGCTGGAAGGTCGAGACAGTTGGCATCACCAACCAGCGTGAGACAACTGTTGTCTGGGACCGGGCCAGCGGAGCGCCCATCCACAATGCCATCGTCTGGCAGGATCGCCGGACCGCTGAGACTTGTGCAGCCCTGCGCGCTGGGGGCGAGGAAGACCGGGTGCGCGAACGCACGGGCCTCGTCCTCGACCCGTATTTCTCGGCCAGCAAGATCGCCTGGATCCTGGACCATGTTGACGGTGCCCGGGCCCGGGCCGAGGCGGGCGAGCTGGCCTTTGGTACCATTGATACCTGGCTGATCTGGAAGCTGACCGGCGGTGTGGCGCACAAGACCGATGCGACCAATGCCAGCCGCACCTCGCTGTACAATATCGTGTCCGGTGCGTGGGATGCCGACCTGCTTGAGCTGTTCAAGGTCCCTGCGGCCCTGTTGCCGGACGTCTGTGATTGTGCCGCCGAGTTCGGTGAGGTCGATGAGAGCCATTTCGGCCGGTCCCTGCCGATCCAGGGCGTGGCGGGCGACCAGCAATCGGCCACGGTCGGCCAGGCCTGTTTCCGTCAAGGCGAGATGAAATCAACCTATGGCACCGGCGCCTTCATGTTGGTCAATACCGGCGACAAGCCGGTCTATTCTTCCAACATGCTGTTGACGACCATCGCCTATTCGCTCGGCGGCAAGCCCGTCTATGCGCTTGAGGGTTCGGTCCTGTCCGCGGGGTCGACAATCCAGTGGCTGCGCGACGGGCTGGGCATTATTTCGCGCGCGTCCGAGGTCGAGGCGCTGGCGCGCGAGGCAGATCCGCAAAGCGGCGTCTATCTGGTGCCGGCCTTTACCGGGCTGGGCGCGCCCTACTGGGATCCTGATGCGCGGGCTGCGATTACCGGCCTGACGCGGGGTGCCGGCCGTGCCGAGATAGCGGCCGCGGCGCTCGATTCAACCGTGCACCAGACCTGTGATCTGCTGGACGCGATGCGCGCAGACGGGGTCGAGGTGACCGAGCTGCGGGTGGATGGCGGCATGGTCCGCAATGACGGCCTGTTGCAGCGCATGTCGGATTTGACCGGCGTTGATGTCGTGCGGCCCAGCAATACCGAAACCACCGCCTGGGGCGCGGCCTTCCTCGCCGGACTGCAGTCCGGCCTGATCGCCAGCCTGGAGGCCGGACGTGATGGCTGGTCCGTGGATGCGGCTTTCAAACCTGGCGCGGACGCTGGCCTGCGGGATACCGCACGCGCGGGCTGGACGGATGCGGTTGGACGTGTCCGGACGAGGTAAGGCCGCGTTCGGGACACTTCGCCTCAAGTGGAAGAGAGGTTCTAGCGATACGGATCATCCGTCGCCAGGAAATCCTGGACATAGCGGCGGACGCCTTCTTCCAGCGGGGTGGCGTTGACCGGGCAGCCGGCCGCCACGAGACGGCTCATGCGGGCTTCGGTGAAATACTGGTACTGGCCCTTCAGCTTGTCCGGCATGTCGAAATAGTCGAGCACAGGTTCGCGGCCCATGGCGTTGAAGACGGCGATCGCCAGGTCCTTGAAACTGCGGGCTTTGCCGGAGCCGACATTGTAGATGCCGCTCTCTTCCATCTCGGTGGCACACCAGATGGCCGTACGGGCGCAATCCTCGACCCAGACAAAATCGCGAAGCTGACCGCCGTCCTCGTAATCAGGGTGGTCGGAGGCAAACAGGCGCATCTTGCCGGTCTCCATGACCTGTTCGAACACCTGGATGGCGACCGAGCGCATGGAGCCCTTGTGCATCTCGTTGGGGCCATAGACGTTGAAGAACTTCAAGCCGGCCCAGCGCGGCGGGGCGACCCGGCCCTTGTCGACCTGGTTGCGCGCCCAGCAATCAAACTGCCACTTGCTCCAGCCATAGGCATTGAGCGGGCGCAGCTTTGCCATCGACGCCGCGTCGTCATCATCATTGAAGCCCTCATCGCCATCGCCATAGGTCGCAGCGGACGAGGCATAGACGAAGGGCACGCCATTCTCGCAGCACCAGTCCCACAGGTCGCGGGACAGGGTGAAATTGGTGCGGGCGATCAGATCGGCATCGCGTTCGGTCGTCGCCGAGATGGCGCCCATGTGGATGATCGCCTCGACGCGGTCACGATGCCGTTCCAGCGCCTCGAAGGTCTGGTCGGGATGGATGACGTCTTCCAGCACGTGTTTGGCAATATTCTTCCACTTCGCCTCATCACCCAGCTCGTCGATGATAGCGACGTCCTTGCCCTGTTCACACAGGTGAGCAACGATATTGGAGCCGATAAATCCGGCGCCGCCGGTGACGATGAACATGGCTAGCTTGCCCTTGCTTGAAGAATATAGTCCGCAGCCTCGCTGAGCGATGGTGCAGTGAAGACCTGTCCGGCCTGTATATCGGTTTCACCGGAAATGAGAATGCCGCGACCGCCGGTATTGTTCGCCAGTCCGACATCGCTGGCCTTGTCACCGATGACCCAGCTGTCCGCCAGTGCCAGGCCTGTCGCCTGTGCGCACTCCAGCGCCATGCCGGGCGCGGGTTTGCGGCATTCGCACACTTCATCCGGCGCGTGCGGGCAGAGCGCGATGTGGGCGAAGGTGATGCCATGCGGCTTGAGCATCTCCACCAGGGCATCATTGATGCTGTCCGCTGTCGTGCGGTCGAAATAACCGCGGCCGATGCCCGATTGATTGGTGACGATGCACAGGACGGCGCCCGCATCACGCAGCTTGACCAGGCCGTCCACGGCACCGGGCAGGAGGTCCAGCCCTGCCGGATCTGCCAGGTAATGCTTGTCCACATTGATCGTGCCGTCACGATCCAGCATCACCAGGAATGGCTCAGACATTCTCGGGTCCATTGGCGCGGGCGATGGCGGCCGTCGTGCTCTGGCCGTCGACCAGCGGGGCAAGCGCGATGCGTCCGCCACGGCCGGTCACAACGTCACCGCCGACCACGTCACCGGGCTTGTAGTCGGCGCCCTTGACCAGCACGTCCGGCTGGATGGCGGTGATGGCTTCCAGCGGCGTGTCCTCGTTGAAGATCACCACCAGGTCGACAAAACGCAGGGCTTCCATGACCAGGGCGCGGCTGTCTTCGTCCTGTACGGGGCGGGAAGGGCCTTTCAGGCGTTTGACCGAGGCGTCTGAATTGATGGCGACGATCAGCTTGTCACCCTGTTCCCGCGCAAAGGCGAGCAGGCTGACATGGCCGGGATGCAGCAGGTCGAAACAGCCATTGCTGAACACGACCGACTGGCCCTGGGCCTGCCAGGCGCGGGTCGCGGCCACAGCGCCGTCCAGTGACACCGTGAGGCGACCGTCGGGGGCCGTGCCATGCATGGCGATGTGCAGCTCGGCAGCGGAAGCGGTGGCGGTGCCAACCTTGGCGACCACCACGCCGGCTGCGCGATTGGCCAGTTCCGCGGCGTCCTCGACGGCGAGCCCTGAACCCAGTCCCAGCGCCAGCGCCGCAACCACCGTGTCGCCCGCACCGGAGACATCGAACACTTCCTGGGCCGCTGTGGGCAGGTGGGTGATGCCGTCATCGGCATTGCGGACGGTCATGCCCTGCGGTCCCCGGGTGACAACGACCATTGGACAGCCCACCTGTTGGGCGATGGCGCGTGCTGCGGCCTCCGCGCCGGCATCGCTGACACAGGATAGGCCGGTGGCTTCCTCGGTTTCCTTGGCGTTTGGCGTCACCACGGTGGCGCCGCGATAGCGCGACAGGTCACGCGCCTTGGGGTCGACAACGACCGGAAGGTTGCGGTCGTTCGCGATCGCACAGGCCCGGGCAATCGCATCCTCGGTCAGCACGCCCTTGGCATAGTCGGAGATGACCAGGGCGCTGGCACCGTCCAGGGCGGTGGCCAGGCTGGACATCATGTCTGCGACGACACTGTCCGGCTGGTCGCCGACATCTTCCTCGTCGACGCGCAGCATTTGCTGGTTCTTGGCGACATAGCGATTTTTCACCGCCGTGCGCATGTCGGGATTGATGGCCAGGGCTGCGCTCAGCCCGTCCTCGGCCTCGATTGCCGCCTGCAATTCCCGGCCGGCCGCGTCCGCACCGATGGCACCGATCAGCACGGCCTTCCCGCCGAGCGAGACGATATTGCGCGCGACATTGCCCGCGCCGCCAATCATGGCGTCGACACGTTCGGCCTTGAAGACAGGCGCCGGGGCTTCCGGCGAGATGCGCGTTGAGTCGCCAAAGGTATAGCGATCCAGCATGACATCGCCGAAGACGACGAGCTTGCGTCCCCGAAACGCTTCAATCCATTCGCTGCTGCGCGACATGACGCCCCCTGATGGCTGTATGGCCAAGGTATAAGCGTCTGGGCGATTAAGCGAAAGTGTCCTGTGAAGTGCTCAGCCGAGCGCCTGGTCGAGGTCAGCGATCAGATCTTCCGCGTCTTCCAGTCCAATGGACAGGCGGATCAGGTGATCCGGTACATCGGCCTCAAGACGCGCCTCGGGGGACATGGAGGCATGGGTCATCTTTGCGGGGATATTCACCAGGCTCTCCACGCCCCCGAGACTCTGCGCCAGGGAGAACAGGGCGAGACGGTTGACGGTCTCGTCTGCAACGCCCCCGGCGAGTTCGATTGAGATCAGCTGGCCGAAGCCGGATTGCTGGGTTGTCGCCAGCGTGTGGCCGGGATGGCTGTCCAGGCCGGGATAGTCGACGCGGGCGACGCGTTCGTCCTGTTGCAGCCATTGGGCGATGCGTGCGGCACTCTTGCCCTGTTCACGCGCGCGGACCGGCAGGGTGCGCAGGCCGCGCAGGGCCAGATAGGCGTCAAAGGCGCCACCGCCCACGCCGACACAATTGGCCCACCAGGCCAACTGCTCGGCGCGTGTCGCAGAGCGGCAGGACACAGCACCGCCGACCATGTCGGAATGGCCATTGATGATCTTGGTGATCGATTGCACGGAATAGTCCGCGCCCAGCTCGATCGGTCGTTGCAGGATGGGCGAGAGAACCGTGTTGTCGACAGCGGTCTCGGCCCCGGCCTCGCGGGCGAGGGCGCTGATTGCCCGGATATCGGAAATGCGCAGGCGCGGATTGGACGGGGTTTCAACCAGGACCAGCGCTACCGGTTCCGCCAGGGCCGTTTCGACGGCGTCCAGATCTGCGGTGTCGACATAGACGGGCAACAGCCGCCCACCATTGGCGCGGGCATCGAGCAGGCGCCGGGTGCCGCCATAGGCGTCATGGCTGCAGATGACGCGGGCGCCAAAGGGCAGGTCATGCAAGAGGAGATCGATCGCGGCCATGCCGGATGCGGTGACGACCGTGCCCTGCGCGCCTTCCAGTTCGCCGATGGCCTGGGCCAGCGTATCGCGGCCCGGATTGCCGGTGCGGGCATAGTCATAGGCCGGTTTGACCCCGGCCTCCTCGCGGCGATAGGCGGTCGACAGGGAGACCGGCGGGATGACCGCATTCCAGGTCTTGTCGCTGTTCAGACCGGCGCGGATGGCACGCGTACGTTCCCCGCTCATCGACCCGCTCCGGTGAAGCCGGCGAGAATGCTGGAAATGGCGTCGACCTCTTTCAGGAAGGCATCATGTCCGTAATAGCTGGTCAGTTCGAGGAAGCGCGATTTCGGCGTCTGGTCCGCCGCGGACCTGATCTGCTCGATCGGGACCAGGCGATCCTCGCGCACGGCGACATAGGTCACCTCGCATTCGATGGCCGAGAGATCGACCTCATGGCCATCCATGGAGTGCGACAGAGCGAGGAAACGTTCCGGGCTCATGCGTGTGGTGAAGTCCGCGCCGCGGCATTGCAGATAAGCCTCGATACCGTTGGCATCGCGGCTGTCCGGATCCGGTTCGAAGAAACGGTCCTCGATCTCGTCCGGCGTACGATAGGTCGTCATGGCGAGGCGGCGCGCCAGGTCCAGACCGGCCTTGCCGTCACCATGCCGGATCGCCAGCTCGACGGTCTCGCGCTGGATCGACCGCCAGGCGCGGGCCATGGCCGAGGGTTTGTGGGCGGCCGAGATGACCAGGGCCTTTTCGATACGCTCGGGGGCGATGGAGGCGAGGGCCAGGGCGACCATGCCTCCATAGGACGATCCGATCACGCTGAGCCGATCCACGCCCGCCGCATCGGCGAGGGCGAGGATGGCTGCAGCCTGGTCACGGGTGCTCGGGAAATGAGCCGAGGCGTCCGCAACAAAATCGATCGACAGGATACGGCATCCGTTCGGATCCAGCGGGCTGTTGCCGCCGGTGAAATCTCTCCACCACCCAGCTCCGCACGCACTGTCGGCGACATGGCGATCAGCGGAAATTCCGCCCAGCACCACGACAACCGGCGTATCTGCCGCGCCCATGATGCGGCCACCCACACAGAGTTCCTCTCCAGTGTCGGCGATAAAGCCGGCTTCCAGATCGATACAGTCGATGTCCAGTTCGGATTCGAGATTTGGATCGAGTGTGGCGGTGGCAGTCATCTTACTTCCCCGCAAGCGGGAAGAAGTGTGCGCCGACCGATACGGATCATGGCGCGCTTCGGGGGGATGACTGCACCATATCCGTTCCGCTTTAGCCGTACTTCTTCCGCGCCCGCAAGCTGAACATCAAATCGGCGCGTGACCACGTATAAAGATATGTTTATGTGTGTCAAGCGTTGAATCTGGCAGTGGGAGGGACAAATGCAGCCACAAACACCGTCACCCCGATGAAGATCGGGGCCCAGTTCGAAGGGCGCGGTGTTTCGGGTGATGGTGCGTTCTGGAGCGGAACCCAGCCTTGTGAACTGGGCCCCGATCTTCGTCAGGATGACGGGGGTGTCGGTCCCAACTGTCGATAGTCGCGCTAGCCGCATAAGTGTAGACGTGGTTAGTGGAACCAATGAGAATGTTGATGCCATACTTAGCGCCAGACGGAGGAGAGACTGTGATTAGTCGGCTTGTTTTGTGTAGCTGCACGTTTGTGATTCTTTCCGCATGCGACTGGATTTCGCCTAGCGAGATTCAGCCCGGGGGGATCGGGACAACCGTACTGGATGACGCCGAAAAATATGATGCGATGGTCGGCGCGCCGTTCTTCTTCGAGGGACGATTAAGTGTTACGTCCAGTGGAAACGTGGAAATCACCAGCGAGCGTGGTCTTGGAGCCTTTCACGTCCTAGACATTGATCGATTGTCTTTCATTTGCGTCCAGGCGTTGGATGGCGAAGTTGTGACTGTTTTGGGTTATCTTGGCAACGATCGCCAAATCCTACGTCCTGTGTTTATTCAGACGCAGAGGAACGGGGGCACAGATGTGTATGAATGTATCCACGAAATTGACTACAACGATTGGAACAACGATGGCCGCCTTAGCCGACTGTGAGGCAGAGGTGAGAGCGGCCAGGCCATAACGTGGCAGGTTTCCTCCGAAGCAATTGGGACAGAGACATTTTCCATGTCCGGGCATGGCCCCAAAGCCGAACACGCTTCCTCCAGCCCCACCCTGAACTCAGCAATCCCCTAACCCCCGAAAACCCGCTAACCTGCCCCCATGTGTGGTCGTTATGCGCTTGGCAAGCTGGAATGGTGGATCCTGCAGGAGATGTTCAAGCTCCAGCAGGCGGCATTGAACATGCAGCCGCGCTGGAATGTGGCTCCGACCCAGTCTGCGCCGATCATCCGTTATGCCGAGGACCATACCGAGGCGGTCATGGCGCGCTGGGGGCTGGTGCCGTTTTTCTGGCAGAAGCCGCTCGGCGAGATGAAGTTCTCGACCTTCAATGCCAAGTCGGAAACCGCTGCGACGACGGCAAGTTTCCGGGAGCCGTTCAAAAAGCGTCGATGCATTGTGCCGGCGATCGGCTTTTATGAATGGACGGGCAAGAAGGGTGCGAAACAACCCTGGTGGATCACCGTGAAAGACCAGGACTGGTTCGGTTTCGCCGGCCTGTGGGACGAAGCAGAGATCGAGGGTGAAACGCTGCAGAGCTTCACCATCCTGACCACGGCACCCAACAAGGAAATGTCGGACATCCATACGCGCATGCCGGTCATCCTGCGTCCGGACCAGTATGATCTGTGGATGAGCCCTGACGCCGCCAATGACGAGATCGAACCCATGCTCAAGGGCCTGCCCGATGGCAGCATGCAGATGCGCGAGGCCAACAAGTCGGTCGGCAATGTGCGCACCGAGGGCGAGTGGCTGATCGAGCCCGGCGACGGACCGCAGGCGCGGCTGGTCTAGTCGAGCTCCCCCTGCAGCGCAGCCAGGACCGCCTGGGTCGTTGTCTGGCGTCCCCGGTGCCAGGCGAGGTTCACCTGACTGACATTCTGCATCATCTGGGCGCTGGTGATCAGTTCCGGTGAGCGCCGTGTGGCCTCGATCGCCTCGGCATAGATACCGGGCTCCGATCCGACGGCTCGCAACAGCGACTGATAGTCCAGGAGCACGCCGGTATTGTCGATCACCAGGGTGGCCAGGGTTTCATAGGCCATCTCGTGGCGGCGCACCTGTTCGTCGAATTCGATCAGGGCGCGGCGAAGCTCCTCGGACCGGATCAGGCGCATGTCACCGCTCTCGAGAAGATCGACATAGGTGGCCGAGCGCCCCGCGGGCACCGGCGTGCCGATTGTATTGGCCAGACCGAGCTGGTATTCCGCGCTTGCCGTCTCAACGGTGTCGTCCCGGATCATGCCAAGGAAGCCACCGGCCGCTTCGGAGCGCCGGTTCAGGTCCGCGATAACGGCTTCGACATCGCTTTCGATGGCAACAAAGTCAGTATGGAGCCGCGAAATGATCAGGGCTTCCCGGTCGGCGTCCTGGCGCGTTTCATTCCAGGCCGTGATCTGAAAACCGATCACCACACCGGAGAGTACGATCACGAACTCGATGATGACCGCAGTCCAGTTCTGTTCGCGGACGGCAGTCGTCAGACGTTTGAGGATCATGGGGTCTCTCCACCAGCTACGGGATTGAGTTCTGCATCAATCAGATCCTGAACTTCGCGCACATTCGACTGCAAGACCGCAATGTACAGCCTGGCCGCATTGCTCACATAGACCGAATAGGACAGCGTGTTTGCCAGCGCTTCACTGTCCGTCATCGCGCGATTAAGAAGAATGACATCAGAGAGACTGTATCCTTCAGTTTCGACACGGACATAGGGGCGCAGCTCGGATACCAGATCGACCTGCTGGGCCTTGAGTTGATCAAAGACGCCATGAGCATCAGCCTCCAGCAGCGGAATTCGAGCGAGAGCCGCGCGCAGTTCTTCATTGCGAACCAGGCCCAGCCGGCCGCTGGAAATCAGTTCAACAAGGGCGGCAGACTGGATCTGGACTTCAGAGACCCGGGTAATCACGATCAAGGCAGAGGCATTGGCCTGCATTGTCTCCGTGTCCTGTCGGTCGACGGCGTCAATGAAGCGCAAGGAGTGTTCGCGGGCATCATCGAGATCGCCATGCTGATCGCTCAACTCGACCTGGATGGCTTCGAATTCACTGGCAAGCCGCTCGAGATAGGCCTGCTCCAAAGCCCGGTCCTGGCGCGCGGCGTTCCAGGCGGTGACCTGGAAACCGACCACGACACCCAGGATGACGATGACAAACTCGATGCCGACCGCGAGCCAGTTCTGTTCGCGCAGGGCCTTGGTGATGTTGGTGAGGATCATGTGCGCCCCCGAATATCCCCTGTTGGTTGAGTGGCATGATAGGCAATTTCAACGACAAGGCGACAGGGAAAGGGGGCGCAGGGGTCTCGAGGCCTGACGGTTCAATCGCCAAAGAAAAACGCCCCGGGTGTGGACCGGGGCGTTTCATGGTGGGGAGGACACCAACAGGAGAGGGGGATCAATCCTGTTCGTGCAGCCAGGCGGCGTGCCGTGGGGCGCGCTTAGTCTGGCTCCATTCTTCAATCATCAGCGGCGCAACCTCGTTGAGCTGCTTCATCTGGTCCGGCGTGCCGGTATTGGCGGCCAGTTCCAGGCGGTGACCGTTCGGGTCGAAGAAGTAGATCGACTTGAAGACGCCGTGATTGACCGGACCGAGCACGTCCAGGCCTTCCGCCTCTACATGCGTCTTGGCTTCGTTGAGCTTGTCCAGGTTCTCGACCTCGAAGGCGATGTGCTGGACCCACTGCGGCGTTTGTTCGTCGCGGCCCATCTCCGGCGAGTTGGGCAGTTCGAAAAAGGCCAGGACATTGCCCATGCCGGCATCCAGGAAGATGTGCATGTAGGGATCCGGAGCCTTCGTGGACGGCACCTCGTCCTCGGCAATCGCCAGGACCAGATCCATGTTCATCACCCGCTTGTAGAACTCGACGGTTTCCTTCGCGTCCTTGCAGCGATAGGCGACGTGGTGAATGCGCTTCAGCTCGACGGTCATCGACCTCTCCCTTAAGCGTTTTCGGTGTTCAGTATGCCGCGATTGATCTGGTCGCGCTCGATGCTTTCGAACAGGGCCTTGAAATTGCCTTCGCCGAAACCTTCGTCTTCCTTGCGCTGGATGAACTCGAAGAAGATCGGGCCGATGGCCTTCTCAGAGAAGATCTGCAGCAGGAGGCGCGGGCTGCCGCCTTCGGTGGTGCCATCGAGCAGGATGCCGCGCTTGCGGAATTCCTCGGTCGGCTCGCCATGGCCCGGCAGGCGCTCTTCCAGCATGTCGTAATAGGTTTCCGGCGGCGCAGTCATGAATTTGGTGCCGGCCTTTTCCAGGCGGTCCCAGCATTCAATCAGGTTGTCACAGGAGAAGGCGATGTGCTGGATGCCTTCACCCTTGTACTCGCGAAGATACTCCTCGATCTGGCCGACTTTTTCCGACTTTTCCTCGTTCAGCGGAATACGGATCAGCCCGTCCGGAGCGGTCATCGCGCGGGACAGGAGGGCGGTGTACTCACCCTTGATGTCAAAATAGCGGATCTCACGGAAGTTGAAGAGGTTCTCGTAATACTCCGCCCAATAGTCCATGCGACCCTTGTAGACGTTGTGCGTCAGATGATCGATGACATTGAAACCACAGCCCTTGGGATTGCGGTCGACACCTTCGAGGTATTCGAAATCGATGTCGTAGATGGAGTTTTCCGGACCGAAACGGTCGACCAGGTAGATGGACGCACCACCGATACCCTTGATGGCCGGGATGACCAATTCGGAAATGCCTGCTTCGGTCAGGACCGGCTCGGCACCACGATCAAGGCATTCTTCATAGGCTTCAGCTGCGTTCTTCACGCGGAACGCCATGCCACAGGCCGACGGTCCGTGTTCCTTGGCGAAGAAGGCGGCCTGGGTTTCCGGCTCGTAATTGATGATGAAGTTGATATCGCCCTGGCGCCACAGCTCAACATCCTTGGAGCGGTGATTGGCGATGTGGGTGAAGCCCATGGCTTCGAAGATCGGCTCGATGATGCCACGCTCTTCAGCAGCGAATTCAACGAATTCAAAACCACAAAGCCCAATCGGGTTTTCGAACAGATCGGCCATGCCAAACCTCATTTATCTTGTATGGATCCCGGGCGCTCTAGCCCTCATTGGAACCTAACATATATTTTTTGTTGTTATTGCGTCAAGTTGTAAAAACAACTAAATTGATTTCATGACTGACACGCAAATCACTCCGCCCGCCATTCTTTCGCTGGAAGACTACTGGCCCTATCAGATGGTCGTGCTTGCTGATCGCATCTCGCGCTCGACCGCCGCTGTCGTGAAGGAGCATGCCGATCTCAACCTGTCACAATGGCGGGTGCTGGCAGCGATTGCAGAGAAGCCGGGGCGTACCGCAGTGGAAGTCGTGCAGATGACGCCGATGGACAAGGGCATCGTCTCCCGCGCCACCAAGGCCCTGCTCGATCTTGGCCTGGTCAAGCGACAGGCCTCGCAGGCCGATGGCCGGGTCAGCCATCTCTACATGACCCGCAAGGGTGAGCGCCTGTACCAGGACGTGTTGCCGCGCGTGGAAAGCGTGCCCGCTGAGGCCCAGGCCGAGCTGAGTCCGGGGGACCGCGCAAACCTGCTGGCCATGTTGCGCAAACTCAAGGCCGTGCTGCCGGATCCGCAATAAATCATGCACGACGGAATAAGTACTGGCCAGCGCACCTGTGGCGGCGTAAGAGGGCGCGCCTTCTAACGCAGGAACACGTCCATGAGCGCTTCTCTCGATAAGCTCCGTAACATCGCCATCGTAGCCCACGTCGACCACGGCAAGACCACGCTGGTTGACCAGCTGCTCAAACAATCGGGCACGCTCGACGAGCGCGCGGCGACGCCGGATCGTGTCATGGACTCCAATGATCTGGAAAAAGAGCGCGGCATCACCATCCTGGCCAAGAACACGGCGGTGACCTGGGGTGACTGGTCGATCAATATCGTGGACACGCCCGGACACGCCGATTTCGGCGGCGAGGTCGAGCGCGTCTTGTCGATGGTCGATGGCGTTCTGTTGCTGGTCGATGCGGTCGATGGCCCGATGCCGCAGACCTCCTTCGTCACCAAGAAGGCCCTGGCTCGTGGTCTCAAGCCGATCGTCGTCATCAACAAGGCTGACCGCCCGTCCGCACGCCCGGACTGGGTCGTGGACCAGACCTTTGATCTGTTTGATCGTCTCGGCGCCAATGAAGAACAGCTCGACTTTCCGGTCGTCTATGCCTCTGCCCTGCAGGGCTGGGCCGCGAACGAGGCCGGCGAGATCGGCACCGACATGGAGCCGCTGTTCGAGATGATCACCAAACACACGCCCAAGCCGGATCTGGATCTGGACGGCCCGCTGCAGCTGCAGGTCTCCGCTCTGGACTATTCTTCCTTCACCGGCGTGATCGGTATTGGCCGCGTGCACCGTGGCAAGGTCACCAAGAACCAGCCGGTTGTTGTCGCCAAGCCGGATGGCCGCGAAGTGAAGGGCCGTGTCCTGCAGGTTTTCGGTTTCCACGGACTGGAGCGGGTCGAGCGTGACAGCGCCCAGGCTGGCGATATCATCACCTTTACCGGCATCGAGGATCTCAAGATCTCGGACACGGTGTGTGATCCGGAGCATGTCGAGGCCCTGCCGCCGCTCTCCGTCGACGAGCCGACCCTGTCCATGACCTTCCAGGTCAATGACAGCCCGTTTGCCGGTCGCGAGGGCAAATACGTCACCAGCCGCAATATCAAGGACCGACTCGAGCGCGAGCTGATCCACAATGTGGCGCTGAAGGTCGAGCAGCAGGACGATCCGGACAAGTTCACGGTTTCCGGTCGCGGCGAGTTGCACCTGTCCATCCTCATCGAGACCATGCGTCGCGAGGGATACGAGCTGGCGGTCGGTCGCCCGCGCGTGGTCCTGAAAGAGATCGATGGCGAGATCTGCGAGCCCTATGAAAGCCTCACCATCGACATGGAAGAGGAACACCAGGGCGGCGTCATGGAAAAACTCGGCACCCGCAAGGCCGAGCTGAAGAACATGGTTCCGGACGGGCACGGACGTGTGCGCATCGACTATGTCATCCCGACGCGCGGCTTGATCGGTTTCCGCTCCGAATTCCTGACCCTGACCTCGGGCACGGGCCTGATGTTCCACACTTTCGACCACTACGCGCCGAAAACCGACGGCGTCATCGGACAGCGCCATAACGGTGCCATGGTCTCCATGGTCGACGGCAAGGTTCTGGGTTTTGCCCTCTTCAACCTGCAAGAACGCGGCAAGCTCTTCCTGGGCCATGGCGTGGATATCTATGAAGGCATGTTGATCGGCGTGAATGCGCGCGAGGAAGACATGATCGTCAACCCGACCAAGGGCAAGAAGCTGACCAATATGCGTGCGTCCGGCACTGACGAGAACATCGTCCTGACCCCGCCGATCAAGGTCACGCTGGAATACGCGCTGGAATTCATCGACGATGATGAACTGGTCGAGGTGACACCCGAGAGCATCCGTATCCGCAAGATCTTCCTCAAGGAACACGAGCGCAAAAAGGAAAAGCGCCAGGCGGGGTAAGTCTTTTATCTCACGCCAACTCGCTGCGCTCGCGGCTCCGATGGGGCGGGCTGACCGCCCGACGCGCGGTCGCGCTTGCGACGTGGTTATTTGATCTCACGGCAATTCGCTTCGCTCACGCCTTCGAAGGGGCGGCGCATGGGCGCCGACGCGCAGTCGCGCTTGCGACGCCTTTGGCGTCGGGGGAGCCTCACTCTTTTTCCTCCCCCTCCAGGGGGAGGTGCCCCGAAGGGGCGGAGGGGGAAGCACCAAAATCTCCACGATCTCGCGATCTGGAGTGAGAGGCATGCGGAAGGCCGGTGAAACCGGGATTTATTCTTGAGCAGGGGTTAGGGACCTCCCGCACACGGGTCTGCTGTCTGCCATGCCCTTATGACCCCGAAGGGTCGGCAGCCGCGTCCCGCACATCCACGCCCGAAAAGACTGAGCTCTCGCCTCCCACGACATGGATCGAGGGAGAGTATGGGGCAGATTTGAGCAGCGTGGATATCTTCCCCGCTCGCGGGGAAGTGGGCTCGCCGTAGCCAGAGGCGAAGGCGAGGTCGAAGGGGGTGCGAACGCCAGTGAGCCCTAGACCTCCGCGCTACGCGCTCCGGCCCCTCCGTCCCTTCGGGACACCTCCCCGAGGAAGAGGATAGGCACCGACACACCGTCACCCTGATGACGATCAGGGCCCAGTTCGAAGGGTTAGGTGTTTTTCGAGGAAGCGTTTTCTGGAGCGGAACCCAGCCTTGTAAACTGGGTCCCTGCCGTCGCAGGGATGACGGGGATAAAGGGCGAGGAGCGAAGGAGGCGAAAGGACTTCGCCAAGCATCTCGCTACTGCTCAATGGCCACACATGTTACTCTTCCCCGACACATGATCGGGGAGGCGGAAATGAAACGTCGTGAGTTCCTGAGTGGTGCGCTTGGAGCCGGGGTTGCGGTCAGCCTGTCTGCGCCGGCCCGCGCCGGCATGCAGAACATCAAGTGCGTGATTGTGGGCGATGGTGCTGTTGGCAAGACCTGTGCGGCGATTTCCTACACGACCAATGCCTTTCCCGGGGAGTACATCCCCACGGTCTTCGACAATTATTCGGCCAATGTCATGCGCAAGGGCGGGCCGGTAAATTTCGGGCTCTGGGATACGGCGGGAGATGAGGACTATGACCGGCTTCGCCCGCTGAACTATCCTTAGACCGATGTCTTCATCGTGGCCTATTCGATCATATCCGAATCCAGCCTCGCCGATGTCGAGACGCGCTGGTACCCGGAAATCCAGCACCATGCGCCCAATGTCCCGCGCCTTCTGGTGGGTATGAAGTCCGACCTGCGCGCGTCCAGCAGCCCGCATGTGAACCCGATCAGCCGCCAGATCGGCCAGGAAATGGCCATACGCACGGGCTGCGCAGGGTATCGGGAATGCTCGGCCATGACCCAGGACAATCTGGCGGAAACCTTCGGAACCGCGATGGACCTGGCCATGGGTTTGCCGCCGGAGGAGGACGCGCCGCTGTTCGAGCGACGCCCCATCCCGATCGACCGTGATCGTTTGCGCAATCCTCCGCGCTCCATGACCCGACCGCGCGGAGGCGGTGGCTAGGATCTGAAGCGAGCCGCATTCTCGGCCGCAAATTCAGTGTCGTCGATGTCGCCCCAGAACGCCGGGACCGGTTTGGGAATGGTCAGGGCTTTTTGCACAGCCGGGCGGTTGTCTATGCGCTTCAACCAGGCCTTGAGATGGTCCAGCCCGTCAATATCGACCTGTGCCCACGGCCAGGCGCGCGCCCAGGGGTAGGTGGCGATATCGGCGATGGAATAGGTATCGCCAACCAAAAACTCCCGGCCTTCCAGGCGATTGTCGAGGACTTCCAGCAAACGATGGCTTTCATCGACATAGCGCTGGATTGAGTAGGGCTCCTCATGCCCGTTGGGCGCCGCGATGCGCTGGAAGAACATGGCCTGGCCCATCATCGGTCCGACGCCGGCCATCTGGAACATCAGCCATTGCAGCGTCTCGGATCTTTCCTTCGGGTCCTGCGCGAGGAATTGACCGTATTTCTCTGCCAGATACCACAGGATGGCACCGGATTCGAAGACCGCGAAATCATCATTGGACCGATCGATGAGCGCCGGTATACGCCCATTGGGATTGATCTTGAGATAGTCCGGCGCCTTCTGCTCCTTCCTGGCGAAATCAATCGCCGTCAGCTTGTAGTCCAGGCCGGCTTCTTCGAGGAAGATGACCGGTTTCCAGCCATTCATCGTGGAGGCTGTGAACAGGTGAAGATCAGGCTGCGTCATTGTCCGTCTCCCGCGCAGGAGTGAAGAACTGTTCCAGGTGTGCGTCGAAGCGTTGGAAATCGCGTTCGATGTCCGGGTTTTTCATGACATCGTGTGCGGCAAAACTGGCCAGCGGGCGCATGTCGAAAAAGCGGAAATTCTGGTGGATCGGGTACATCAGATCGTCGACGGACTTGCCCTGGAAGAAGAACTCGCCGGGGTCATCAAACGCTTCTTTCGGGGCATTGAATGTCATCGACAGCATATAGGTCTTGCCGCCAAGGGTGCCGCCCGTGCCGTAGTTGCGCGTGGGTGCGTCGGCCGTGCGGCCATCGCCAGCGCACAGGCGTCCGTCCATGCCTGCAGAATAAACCTCGTCCTGGTATTGCTTGGCGCGCCAGGGCAGGCCCATCCAGTTGACCGGGTATTGCAGGATGATTGTGTCCGCCCAGAGGTGTTTCTCGATCTCTTCGTCGACGTCATAACCCTGGGAAATTGTGGTTGCTCGTATGGTGTGACCTTGTGCGGCCAGTTTATTTTCTGCCTTCTCGACAAAACTGGTATTCAGCCGCCCGGGGGCAAACGGGTAGGGCTCGTGGGCATTGATAATCAGGATATTGCTCATGATGTTTCCTGTCCTGGAACGTGTCTTGCGGAACAGGTGGTCGACGCGGAAACAAAATGCAACTAGTATACTTTTTGTAACCACTAACTTTGTTGCAGCGAGGGTTTCATGGGCGGGCGTGTCGAAACAGCCAGTGACGGGCGCAAGGTCACAGTATCGGAGTGCACCGAACCCTGTGCCATCGAACGCGGAATGCGGGTTCTGGGCGGCAAGTGGACGGGCTCTGTGCTCTGGCATCTCAAGGACGAGCCCGTGCGGTTCAATGATCTTTGCCGGATGATCGGCGGGGCCAGCAAGAAAATGATCTCCGATCGCCTGCGTCATCTCGAGGCTCACGGCCTGGTTTCGCGGACCGTTCTCGAGACCTCTCCGGTAGCGGTGGAATACTTCATCACGGCGCACGGGCGCACCGCACTGGACTTCCTGGGAGCCCTGAAGGACTGGAGTGAAGCGGAGGTGGTTGGGCCGGAGTCGAGCGTGGTTTCATCCCGGGCGCGCGGTTCATGACGGTCGAACCCGGTATACGTCTCGAAGATCGGGTCAGGGAGGTCCTGACCCCTCTACCGGCGGCTGTGAAAGCCGCCGACACTTTCCCGGTCATGAGCATCGGTGAAGCCCTGACGGAATTGGTTACCCGGAAAAACCTTTCCGTACTCTGCGGTCATGTCCTGCATCAATGCGCGCGGGACTATTCCCGGGATGGCGACCTGTTGGTCGGTCTGGTTCTGGAAAATCTGATTATGGATAAGGCCTGCCGATGGCGCGAGATTGAGGCTGAACTCCTCCGTTTCGCGACCAGAAACGCCAACGACGGCGACGAGATGGCGTTCGTCACGGAGATGCTGGAGCATCTTGGTCGGCTACCCTGACGTTTCTTTGTCCTCTCCCCCGTCTTCGCAGTCCACGCCTTCACAGGCTGCACGGATCGCATCCATCTTCGCGCGGAGCTCCTCTTCGCGGGGACCGGAGATTTCCTTGACCGCGTTGATATAGGCCTCGTTCTGGGTGGCCGGGATGGAGCTGTCGTAGAATTCGGCCAGCGTGATCATCGAGGCGCGATCGCTTTCATCAAACGCCTGGGCCATCGCAACTGCGTGTTCGTGATCAATACCCAGTGCCTCAAAGGCTGATCGGCCCATGCGGATCGAACTGTCATAGTAGCTGCGGATAATGTCGCGGCAGCCCGCTTCGTAGAGCTCGTAGACATGGTGGCGATTTTTTGCGCGCGCCATGATGTGGACGTTGGGATGATGCCGTTTCACATAGCGAACGAGATTGGTGATCTTGTCCTGATCATCGATGGCGATGACAAAGAGTTTCGCCTCGGCGATTCCGGCCGCGGCCAACAGGTCCGGCCGGGTCGCATCACCATAATAAACCTTGATCCCGAACATGCGCAGCATGTCCAGCTGGGCCGCGGAATAGTCTACAACCGTGGCGTTGAAACCGGCGGCGCTGAGCATGCGGCTGATGAGGCCGCCCACGCGGCCATGGCCGGCGATGATGATCTTGTTGTCCTCGTCGATCTCGTCACTTTCAGCAGCCTGGTCAGCGGAGAATTTCGGTGAGATCAGGCGCTCGTGGATGATGAAGAGCAGCGGCGTCAGCAACATGGAGATGGCGACGACCAGGGACAGGCGGTCGGTGATCGCCGCCGGAAGGACGTCCGCGCTGGCCGTGAAGGAGAGCAGGACAAAACCGAACTCGCCGGCCTGGGCTAGGCCGAGGGTGAGCAGCCAGAGATTGGAGCCCTTCAGGCCGAAAATCTTGCCCAGGATATAGAGTACGGCCGCCTTGAGCAGGATCAGGCCAAGCACGGCGCCGATGATCATCTGCCATTCTGCCGAGAGCAGGGCGAAATTGATGCTGGCACCGACGGTCATAAAGAACAGGCCCAGCAGGAGGCCGCGGAAGGGATCGATGTCCGATTCCAGCTCGTGGCGGTATTCGCTGTTGGCGAGGACGACACCGGCGATGAAGGTGCCCAGGGCCGGTGAAAGCCCGACCAGGCTCATCAGCAGCGCGATGCCGATCACCATCATCAGGGCGGCGGCGGTGAACAGTTCGCGCATTTGCGAGCGGGCGATGAACCGGAAGAGCGGCCGGGTCAGGAAGCCACCGGCCAACACCACGAACGCCACGGCGCCCAGCGTGACAAGCGCGGCTTGCCATCCGGGCAGGTGCGCGACCAGGCTGAGGGAGGAACCGTGATCCCCGTCATCATGATGGGCATCATCGCCGTGGCCCGCGTCACCATAATGGCCGACCTCGGTGGCGGCATGGGCGGCATCGGCGGCGAACTGCGCCATCAGGTCCGGCACCGCCAGCAACGGGATGAAGGCGAGCATCGGGATAACGGCGATGTCCTGGAACAGGAGGACGGAGAAGCCGGACTGGCCGCCATCAGATTTCATCAGTCCCTTTTCATTCAGGGTCTGCAGGACGATTGCGGTCGAGGAGAGGGCAAGGATGAGACCGATGGCCAGGGCAAATTGCCAGGGTTGGCCGAAGGCCATGGCGATACCGGTGATGGCGGCGGTTGTGCCCGCGACCTGCAGACCGCCCAGGCCTAGCAGCCGGGCGCGCATCTCCCACAGCAGTTTCGGCTCCAGCTCCAGACCGACAAGGAAGAGCATCATGACCACGCCGAATTCGGCAAAGTGCTGGATCGAGACCACATCGACGCCCAGCAAGCCCAGAAGCGGCGATATCGCGATACCCGCGATCAGATAACCGAGGACGGAACCCAGTCCCAGACGGGTGGCAATAGGCACCGCGATGACGCCGGCGATCAGAAATGTAAATGCCAGCAGAAGGAAGTCGGTCATTGAGAGGAGCCCCCGCCCAGGTCTTGTCGGCCAATATGATCCAAGATGCGGACCAGCTGGCGAACGTCAATAGCCGGGCGGGAACTCCACCGGGGTTATTGCGCGGCCATCTGGTCGAACCAGCCGCGATACATAGGTGCGATGGTTTCGGAATAGAAGAGGAACTCCGGAATGTCCCGGCGCAGGGCCGCATTGTCGGCGGCAAAGGCGGTGAACATGGCGGTGTCATGGGTCGGCTCGCCGTAGATGCCGCGCAGGTCGGCAGCAAAGCCGTCCAGCTCGTCCTGTTCGATGAGAACCCAGACGAAGGCCATGCTGTCATCGGCAAAAACGAACTCGGCGAGGCGTGAACCGCCTGCATGCTCGAAACCCTGGCAATTGACCTGGACGTGGGAGGTCTGCGCGATTGGCAGCTCTGCCGGGTCGAGCGTGACCGCCTCCCAGGAAGCGCAGCGCGTGTCGAACACCGGGCGCAATTCGTCCAGGCTGGCGTCGAACCGGATGCTGTTATCGAGTGTCAGATCGCTGGCCGTCGCCGTGGAGCAGGCAGAGGTGGCAATGAGGGCGGCGGCAAGAAGGGTACGCATTGGGCAATCTCCGTTGTTGAAGCGTTGCCCGGTTTGAAGCGCGTTCTTGCCATGGCGTCGTCCCGGATCCTGTTTCAGGGCGTCCCGAAACCTGTTTCAGGACAGATTAGCCGGATTTATGGCCCTGGAAGGCTTGGGTCGGGGTCTGTCCGGTCTCCTCGCGATAGATGCGATTGAAGGCGGACTTGGAGTTGAAACCCGCCTCGTAGGCGAGCTCGATGACTGTTCGGCGATCATTGTCCGGATCCGCCATCAGGCGGTCGACTTCCGCGACCCGGAAGCGATTGACGTAACGCGAGAAGCTCTGGCCGCCGTGCAGGTTTATGGCGCGTGAAGCGTCCCGCTGACTGATGCGTAGCTTGCTGGCGATCTCGGCGAGGCTGAGGCGGGGTTCGCGCCAGAGTTCCTCCCCGACGAGGAGGGTGTTGATGCGCTGGAAAACCGGTCCGAAATCCGTGCTCTCGGGCTCTTCCGCACGGGGCTCGATGTCGAGCACGGGCAGGGCGCCGCTGAGATCGTCATGTGCCCGCGCCCGAACGAACATGGCGGTCATCAAGGTGGTGACCGAGGTGATGACGAGGCTGAGTGCGAGATCATCGGAAAGACCCAGATCGGCCAGGCGTGCGACTTCACGCAGAATGTCCAGCGCGGCGAGAGCGGCGAAGGCAATGAGCGCCTGCAGCACCCAGCCAAGGCTGATCGCAGCGCTGTCGGAGCGGAATTGCGGACTTTGTCGACCATGGCGCAGCAGGAGGCGGCAGGCGAGGGCGATGTAGATTGCCAGGCTGGGCAGGCCAAAAACATAGGGAACAGGCAGTGCAGGCTGCCAGGCGGCGATGATCAGGGCTGGCACCAGGTGGACCAGGTCACGCAGATCGAAGCGCCGGTCCTGTTCCACAATGCCCAGCACGAAGAAATAGAAGGCCGGGCCATAGACCAGCCCGAAGGCGCTGGTGATGTCGAGTTCGGGCCCGAGAAACCCTTCGCTGACACCCAGATTGGTCAGCATGTGAAGGCCGAATGTGCCTGCCAGCACCATCAGCCCGCGCAGGCGTCTGCGCATGGCCAGGGCCAGGCAGAGCAGCAAGCTGTGATAACCTGCCAGAAGCTGGATGATGTCGAGCTGGGAAAGGGTCATATCCATCCTTTGAGCAATGGATCATGACCATAATTCGGACCGATACGACAAGACACGACGTTCGTGACTAGCCGAAAATTTGCGTCCACAGCGTGATGAGAACTGCGAAGTTGAAGCCCAGCCCGACTGTTGTAGCCAGTGATGCGAGCCCGGCAGCAAAGATCAACATCAGTGCCCTCAAAGGGATCATGGCCATGGCACGGGCCCGGTCGGCACCCGTCCAACGAGGCCGGGTCATCTGTTCCCACAGATCGTTGAAACCGCCACGCCACAGGATCAGCGTCAGCAAGAGCCACATGCCTCCGCCGAAAATCGGTGCAAGATCGATCAACACCCCCATGCCGGGTGCGGAAAGCAGGTCTTCGAACTCCACAGGTATAGCCTTTCCCCTCTTCCCGCCTATGTACCGTGGCGACGGTTTGTCGGCCAGAGAAACCTGACTGCAAATAAAACGACAGGATTGCCGGTGGCCGTCGTACAACACTCGAGCTCATCTTGGGGCTGGCTTAGGGGATGTGAGTGACACAGATGAAGTGGATTATCGGAATCGCGGTTGTGGCCGCGCTGGCTGTTGGTGGCTGGTTCTTCACCCGTGGTGGGGAAAGCGCTGGCGAAATTCGCATTGAAACAACAGCTTCGCAGACCGGCAATGTACGCCGTTCCGTGGCGGCGTCCGGCGCTGTTCGTGCGCTCGTGACTGTCGAGGTCGGCTCCCAGCTCTCCGGCCAGCTGGCTGAACTTCATGTCGATTTCAACGACACGGTCGAGGAAGGCCAGGTGATCGCCCAGCTCGATCCGCAAACTTATGAGACGCGCGTGCGTGAGGCAGAAGCGTCGCGCGCCACCGCGGCGGCCTCGCTGGAATTGCAGCGCGCGAGCTATCAACGCGTGCAGGCGAATACACGATCTTCGCGTCTGGATTTCCAGCGCATCGAAACCCTCGCCCAGCGCGGCAATGCTTCCCGGGCCGCCCTCGACAATGCCCAGGCTTCACTGGACGCAGCCGAGGCGGAACTGTCCGTGGCCCGAGCCCAGATCGCCAACGCCGAGGCCGTTCTGCAGCAGCGTGACGCCACGCTGGCAGGCGCCCGGATCGATCTGGATCGCACCACCATTCGCGCGCCGATCAACGGGATTGTTGTCGACCGCGCTGTGGATGAGGGGCAGACCGTCGCGGCGAGCCTTTCCGCACCAACGCTGTTCACCATCGCCCAGGATCTGAGCCAGGTTCAGGTCGACGCCCAGATCGACGAGGCCGATATCGGTCAGATCCGTGAGGGCCAGTCCGTCAGCTTCACGGTAGACGCTTATCCAGGTGTACAGATGAGTGGCGAGGTTGAGCAGATCCGCCTTGCGCCGACGGCCTTGCAGAATGTCGTGACCTACACTGTGGTGGTCTCCGCCGCCAATCCGGGCCAGCGCCTTCTGCCAGGCATGACGGCCAATATGGATATCGTCACCGGTGAACGCCAAGATGTCCTGGTTGTTTCCAACGCGGCCTTGCGTTTTCGGCCATCTCCAGCGCTTGCAGATCGCTCCGACCCGCTGCCGGAAGCCGGTGCGGGTGGCCCTCGTCGTGGCGGCCAGGGTGGCGGTCGTGGCGGTCCGGGTGGTCAGATGGCCCGGATGGCCGAGCAGCTCGGCTTGAGCCAGGACCAGCAGGATCGCGCTCAACAGGCGTTCCGGTCAGCTTTCGGCCGTGCCGCGGCACAAGCGCAATCGGGTGGGGAATTTGACCGGGCTGCGGTTCAGCAGGAAATCGATCGCGAGCTGCAGTCGATTTTCACGCCTGAACAAATGGCGCAGTACCGGGAGCTTGCGCGGCAGGCGCGGGAAACCCGTCCGGGCACGATCTGGGTCGAGACCGCCGAAGGCCGCCTCGAAGAGCGCCGCGTGCGTCTGGGTATCAATGACAGCCAGCAGACGGAAGTCGTGGGCGGTAATCTGGAGCCGGGCGAGGCGGTTATCGTGCGCGCCCGCGAGGTGCGCGAATGAGCACGCTGATTGACTGCCGCAATCTCACCAAGACGTATGAGATGGGCGACACGACGATCAATGCCTTGGCGGGGGTCTCGATCTCGATCGAACAAGGTGAGTATGTTGCTGTGATGGGGGCGTCCGGTTCCGGCAAGTCGACCTTCATGAACTTGCTGGGCGCGCTGGACACGCCAACCTCGGGGCATTTACGGGTCGCGGGCAATGCGTTGTCCGAATTGAATGCAGACCAGCTTGCCGATTTTCGCTCAGGCTCGATTGGCTTTGTCTTCCAGCAATTCAACTTGCTTCCCCGCACCCCGGCGGTGGAAAATGTCGCTTTGCCACTGGTCTATGCGGGCGTGCCCGCAGCTGAGCGCAATCGTCGCGCCCTGGCGCGTCTCGATCAGGTTGGGCTGGCGGATCGAAGCCACCACCACCCCAAGCAATTGTCCGGTGGTCAGCAGCAGCGTGTTGCGATCGCGCGGGCGCTGGTCAATGACCCCGCCATCATCCTGGCTGATGAACCAACCGGGGCGCTGGACAGTCGGACTTCGGAAGAGGTGATGGGAATTTTCGATCAGCTCAATCGTGACGGTATCACCATCATTCTGGTCACTCACGAGCAGGATGTCGCGGACCATGCCAAACGCCAGCTCGTCTTCCGTGACGGACTTGTTGTGGAGGATCGATCATGAACCTGCTCTCATCCATCGGTGTGGCGCTCATCGCGTTGCGGGTTAACTTCCTGCGCAGTGCCCTGGCCATGCTGGGCATAATTATCGGAGTCGCTTCGGTAATTGTTCTTGTGTCGATCAGTGAAGGAACAAAACGCGCTGTTGAGGCGCAGATTGACAGTTTCGGCGCCAATCTCCTGATCATCCGACCCGGTTCCAGCATCTTTGGTGGGCGACGTGGCGGGGCAGGTTCGGCTTCGCCCCTGACCGACCTTGATGTGCAGGCCGTGCGCGATGAGATCGCCGGGCTGTCCGGCGTTTCCGGTGAAGTGCGAACAAGTGTCACCGCTGTTTTCGGTGGTGTGAACTGGACGACCAGCGTGACCGGCGTCAACGCAGACTATTTTGACGCCCGGGGATGGGTGATTGACGAGGGGCGCGCGTTTTCGGCATCGGAGGACGAATCCGGCCGCCGCTATGCGGTTATTGGCCAAACATTGGTCAACGAGCTCTTCGATGGCGCCAGTCCGATCGGACAGTCCCTGCGTGTCAGTGGTCAGCCCGTTGAAGTGATCGGCACTGTTGAGGCCAAGGGCGAGACCAGCTGGGGACAAGATCAGGATGACGTGATCTTCATGCCTCTGGAAACAGCGCGCAGTCGCCTGGGTGCCGGTGTCCGGGGCCCAACCCGCGATCCTGTTCAAACCATGTATGCGGACGTTTCTGCGGGTGAGGATACCGATCGGGTCATTGCCGATATCCAGGACCTGCTTCGGATCCGGCGCGACATTGCCCCCGGTGCCGCGGACGACTTCACAGTTGCGTCGCTCGCCGAGTTCATCCGTGCCCGTAACGAGACCGAAAACCAGCTCGGCCTTCTGCTGGCCGTGGGTGCCGGCATCGTGCTTCTGGTGGGGGGGATCGGCATCATGAATATCATGCTGGTCTCAGTGACCGAACGAACACGGGAGATCGGCCTGCGTCTCGCAGTCGGGGCCAAGCGCCGCGATATCCGCAATCAGTTCCTGATCGAGAGCATCGTGCTCTGCCTGATCGGAGGTGGTCTGGGCCTGGTCGCTGGCATTGGCGGCACCTCGGTTTATGCGAATGTCGGCCAGCTGGATATCGCCGTCAGTCCGCTGATTGTTGGCGTTGCTGTCGGAGCTTCACTGTTTGTGGGCGTTTTCTTTGGTCTCTACCCTGCTCAGAGGGCGTCCCGGCTGAACCCGATCGACGCGCTCCGCTTCGAATAGGCATTCCGGGACCTTCCTCGCGCCTTGCTGCGCGCACCGACGCCATCACTGCTGTCCAATGGTCTCCGTCCTTTTAAAGGGCGGGGATCGGGGGTGGCATTGATGGCGTTCCGGAGCGGTGCCTTGGACCGCTATTCCTCATCAACGCCCTGGAAGCCGATCGGGCGGGGAATTTCGATGTAGAAGGTGGAGCCTTTGTCCGGTTCTGACTCGACCCAGACTTCGCCGCCATGTCGCTGGATCGCCTGGCGGACGATGGCGAGGCCGATGCCGGTCCCCTTGTATTCGGAGCGGGTGTGCAGGCGCTGGAACGGGGCAAAAATCTTGTCGGTAAACTTCGGGTCTAGCCCGATGCCGTTATCCTTGACAGAAATCCGCACCCGATCTTCGAAACGGGCGAACCGGATTTCGATTTTCGGCGTCTCTTCACGGCGGTATTTGATGGCATTGCCGACGAGATTGTAGAGCGCCTGTTTGATCAGGGTCGGGTCGCCGCGCACCACCGGCAAGTCCTCTATGTCCAGCTCTGCGGAATTCTCCTCGATGGCGCCAGCGAGCAGTTCACGCACCTCGCTGACGATCGCGTTGAGCTCGATCCGTTCCAGGCGCAGCGGCTGGCTGGCCATGCGGGAATAGCTCAACAGGTCATCAATCAGCGTTTGCATGCGCTGAGCGGCGTCGACCAGGAAATCCAGGGAACGCACACCTTCCTCGTCCAGTCGGTCGGTGTAGCGACGGCGGATGAGCGAGGCGAAGGCGCTGATCTTGCGCAGGGGTTCCTGCAAGTCGTGGGAGGCGACGGTGGCAAACCGGTCGAGTTCCTTGTTGGAGCGTTCCAACTGTTCATAGGCCGTCCGCAAGGGTGTGACGTCGGTCATCACGGCGAAGCTGCGAAGCGGCGTGCCATCGTCTCCGCGCTCAAGGAAAGAGGACAGCAACACATCTACGGTCCGGCCGTCCTTGCGCTTGAACCGGTAGGGTGTGTTGGCTTGGTGACCGGTTCGGAAAAGCTCCGGCAGCATGTGCTCGATAGCGCGTTCCCGCGATTCATCATCCAGGAAATCGATGGACTTCTTGCCGATGACCTCCTCGCGCTCATAGCCGAAATAGGAGAGCCAGTAGTCAGAGACCTGGATCATGTCTCCATCGGCGTTGATGGTGTGCATCATTGCCGGCGTCGAGCGATAGACCTGTTCGAAACGCAGACGTTCGGTCGAGGCGAGGTCGCGTGCCTTGTGGATCTCGTCGACATCAACGACCACGCCACTCGTGACCCTCGCACTTCCATCTGGATATCGCTCCACCACGCGACCGGACGTGCGGACCCACATCCACTCGCCATCATCGGCGTGTACGCGATAGCTCAGCGCTGCCAGGTCATTTCCCGGTTCGTTTAGTCGTTCGCGGGACGCCTCAAGCTGGGGAATATCATCCGGGTGAACGCGATCCATCCAATCTTCGATCGGTATGACGATCTCCGGATTGTCGTCGAAGAACATCCGCGAGAATGTGCCGCGCATCCACATCTGGTTGGTGCTGCGGTCAAAGCGCCACAGGCTGATTGCGCCGGTCTGGATGGCATCCTCGACCTGGCTTTCCCGTTCCGCCAGCAATTCAGAGGTTTCGAACTGGGCGGTAATGTCAGTCATGGCACCGACAGCGATGGTAGGCCGGCCCTGATCGTCCCATTCGGTTACCCGGCCACGATTGTGCAGGCGGACCCATCCATCGGCGGCCGAATTGTAGCGGACGATGTAGTCGACGGTTTCACGTTCGCCCTTCATGAAGGCGAGGGATGCTGTGTCCGCGGTGCTGCGGTCTTCCGGGTGCACACCCTCGGCCCATTCCTGATAGGTCGTCAGCGCATCACTGTCGCCCAGCCCGATCATGCGGCTGAGAACGCCGGTCACCTCGGTGACCTGGGTTTTCAGATCCAGCCTCCACGCACCTTCATTGGCGGCATCCATGGCGTTCCGCAGCAGGCGTTGTGAGGATTCGACCTGGTGCTCCAGGGATTTTCGCTCGGTGACATCGGTAACCAGGCCAACGGCATGGGTGGGGCGGCCGCTCTCGTCGACCGAGGAGACGGCGCCGCTGACATCTACCCAGACGATTTCGCCATCATCGGTAAGCATTCGGAAAGTCGAGAAATAGCGCGCGTCCTCGCCTTGCATGGAAACGTCGTCAATCTCCCTGCGCACGCGGTCCCGGTCATGTTCGGAGACGTTCCGCAACCATTTCTCGACCGGGTGGGTGTTCGTCGCTCTGGACAGGCCGAAGACAGAGTTGATGCGGCCAGTGATCTCCAGCTCATCGCGGCCGAAATCGATCTCCCAGACGCCGTGAAGGCCGGCATCCACAGCCCGGGAGATGCGCCTCTCACTCTCGGCCAGCTTCTGTTTCAGCTCGATTTCGGAGGTGATGTCGATCAAGACACCGGAGGCCAGCCGACGGTTGCCAGGGGCGTCGATGAGGCCGCCGCGGGAGTGCATCCAGCGCCATTCATCTGTTCGGCTGTCCAGCAGGCGATAGACTGCGTCGAGCTGATCGGTGCGACCATCAGCGAGTTCGCGCAGCTGGTCGGCAACATTCTGGCGTTCGTCTTCATGCGTTGCCTGCAGCCAGATCCGGCCATCAATCGTCTCGGGTTCGTCCGGGATGCCGAGCATTTCGCGGATCTCGCCGATCGGCGTGACCTGTAGCGTCCTGGCGTCAACCTCCCAGGCGCCGCATGAACCGGCATTGATGGCACTGTCGAGTTGTTTTTCGCGCCGGGCCAGTTCGAGTTCCAGGTTTTGCCGGTCGGTGACATCGGAGATGACGCCCGTGATCCGGTGAGCGGATCCGTCCGAGGCGTATTCGCTGACCTTGCCGCGTGTGTGAAGCCAGCGTTCCTGACCGTCGGCCCGCGCTGCCCGATAGGTCAGGTCCAGCGGCAGGCCGGGTGAGGAACGGATCTTGTCTATGGCCGTTCGGAATGAGCCGCGATCATCTTCGTGAATGACCTGGGCCCAGCGGTCCAGGCTGATCGTGGCATCGGCTGATGCAATGCCCAGAAACTCGTTGATGAAGCCGCGGGTCGAGCCCAGCCCGGTGGCCAGGTTGAGGGAAAAGGCGCCTTCATTGGCTGAAGCGAGGGCGGCACGCAGCTGGATGTCGCTGGCCTCGAGCTTGGCCTGCATGGCCAGGCGGCTGGTGACATCCGTGATGATACACAGGAGGCCGATGCGATTGCCGTTGTCATCCTCGATGGGGCAGCCGACGGTCTCGCCATCAAAAATACGGCCATTACGCGTGCGATAACGCACCAGATAGGGTTTCGAGCTTTCCAGGCGATCAGCGTTAGAGCCGTAATGCGAAAGTCCCAGGCGACCATAATCGCGAGGATCAGCGTAGAGCACCTCGCTTTTCTTGCCGAGGATGTCTGCTTCCGCATAGCCGAACATGCGCTCTGCTGCGGCGTTCAGGGCGGTCAGCTCCCGGTCGAGATTGGCCGCGATCACAGCAGACGTCGTGTGGCGGTAAAGCGCACGCATCAGATCAGCATTGGCAGCCGACATACGAGCCTTTCTGTTCGCATCGTCCGGAAGTGGAGATTTGCGAGTCTCCCTATCTTGCAACTCGATAAGCAAAAGTGAAGGGCGCTGGGGCGCTTGCATCATTTATGTGCGTGCAGCTGCTCAATGAAATGTGTGCTGGCCAAACGGTCCTGCGCGGATAGACTGCGCGCCACCTTCATTACTGCGGAGTTGAGTTGTGACGTTATCCCGTGCCGAGGCCTCGAGCGAAGGACCTGTTCTCAAGGTCAGCGATCTCAATGTGACGTTCGATACACCGGACGGTGCAGTCGATGCCGTGCGGGGCGTGTCGCTGGAAATCAACTCCGGTGAATGCCTTGCGGTCGTAGGTGAGTCCGGCTCCGGCAAGAGCCAGACCTTCCTGTCGGCGATGGGGCTTCTGGCCTCCAACGGCAGGGCCAGTGGATCGATCCAGTATCGCGGCAAGGAAATCCTGGGCCTGCCCCCGGGCAAGCTCAACGCGGTGCGCGGCAAGAAGATGACGATGATCTTCCAGGATCCGCTAACCTCGCTGACGCCTCACATGCGTGTGGGCAGCCAGTTGCAGGAAGTCCTCGGCATCCATCTCAATCTCAAGGGCGAGGCGGCCGAGAAACATGCGCTGAACTGGCTGGAGCGTGTTCGTATTCCCGAAGCCAAGCGCCGTCTGCGCCAGTATCCGCACGAATTGTCCGGTGGCATGCGCCAGCGTGTGATGATCGCCATGGCCATGCTCTGTGAACCTGATCTCCTGATCTGCGACGAGCCGACCACAGCGCTGGACGTGACGGTCCAGGCCGAGGTGCTGGACATCATGGACGAGCTGAAGCGTGAAACCGGGGCGGCCCTGGCGCTCATCACCCACGATATGGGTGTTGTGGCGCGCATGGCCGACCGTGTGCAGGTCATGAAGAACGGCGTTTATGTTGAAGGCGGTGACGTCAACCAGATCTTCAAGGCGCCGACCGACGACTATACCAAGATGTTGCTGGACGCGATGCCGCGCATTGACCAGGCCGACCGCCCGGGACACACGCCGCTGGGCCCGCCGCCGGCCAATGATGTCGAGCCGATGCTCGAGGCCGAGGATGTGCGTGTCCAGTTCCCGATCCGCGTGTCAGGCGGTTTCTTCCCGGAACACAAGACGCTGCGTGCCGTGGACGGGATCAGCTTTGACCTCAGACAGGGCGAGACGCTGGGCGTTGTGGGCGAGTCTGGTTGTGGCAAGTCCACCCTGGCGCGCGCAGTCCTGCGCCTCGTACCATCGCACACCGGTACAGTGAGCTGGCTTGGTAAGGATCTGCTAAACATGGGCTCCAGGAAGCTGCGTGAAGCCCGCCAGGGCCTGCAGATCGTCTTCCAGGACCCGCTGGCCTCGCTGGATCCGCGCATGACGATCGGCGCCTCCATCGCCGAGCCGCTGCAGACGCACCGCCCGAACATGAAACGCTCGGAGCGCCAGAAACAGGTGCGCGAGATGATGGAAAAGGTCGGTCTCGACCCGAACATGATCAACCGCTATCCGCACGAGCTGTCCGGTGGCCAGAACCAGCGTGTCGGCATCGCCCGTGCGATGATCCTGAAACCGAAACTGGTTATCTGTGACGAGGCCGTTTCGGCACTGGATGTTTCGATCCAGGCCCAGATCGTCGAGCTTCTTATCAAGCTGCAGCAGGAGATGGGGCTGGCAATGATCTTTATCTCCCACGACCTGTCTGTCGTGCGCGAGATTTCCCACCGTGTGATGGTTCTGTATCTGGGCCGTGTCGTGGAACTGGCCGATCGCGACCAGATCTATACGGACGCCCGTCACCCTTATACCAAGGCTTTGATCTCCGCCGTGCCTGTGCCGGACCCGGAGGTCGAGAAGTCGCGTAAACGTCTGAAGCTGGATGGTGAATTGCCATCGCCAATGGATACGCGTGCGCAATTGCGTTTCATGAAGTCCAAGATCGTCGACGATCCGGATGTGGAGCAGTACCGCCCGCAGCTGATCGAAGTCTCTCCGGGGCACTGGGTT
Source organism: Maricaulis sp. MIT060901 (assembly GCF_047123815.1). Taxonomy (NCBI): domain Bacteria; kingdom Pseudomonadati; phylum Pseudomonadota; class Alphaproteobacteria; order Maricaulales; family Maricaulaceae; genus Maricaulis; species Maricaulis sp. MIT060901. The sequence continues at coordinate 1,091,673 of NZ_CP138920.1, read as the reverse complement.
GCCGAACATGACCCGGTCGACGAGGATAATGCAGCCTGAGGCGTCTTGCCTCGAATTCATTCGACACCGGGCAGGGGGACGCCTAGTTGTGACGAAATACTTCCTGGGAGAGGGTGTCTAATGCTCCGTACAATGCAAACCGGCCTCCTGGCTTCGCTGAGCGCTGTTGCGCTCGCGGCATGCCAGCCGGCAGCTGGTCCTGTCGAACCGGTTGCCGAGTTCATTTTCGCGCATGAAACCAGCGACCTTCCGGTCGATCCGGCCGTGCGTTACGGACAGCTCGACAATGGTTTGCGTTTTGCGATCATGCAAAACTCCACGCCAGAGAATGTCGCTGCTGTTCGTCTTGTCTTCAATGTCGGTTCGCTGGCCGAGAGCGAGGACCAGCGCGGCCTGGCGCACTTCATCGAGCACATGGCCTTTAACGGCTCCACCAATGTGGAAGAAGGCGACATGGTTCCACTGCTGGAGCGTTTCGGGCTCCAGTTCGGCCCTGATACCAATGCCTTCACCGGCTTTGAAACTGTCGGGTACCAGCTCGACCTGCCGGAAGCCGATGCCGAGACGCTCGAAACCGCGCTCTTCCTGATGCGGGAAACCGCGAGCGAGCTGACGATGGACATCGAGGCCATCGATCGTGAGCGCGGTGTCATCCTTTCCGAGGAACGTTTCCGCGACACGCCGATCCGTCGCTGGAACAATGCGCTGAACCGTTTCCGCTTCCCAGGCACGTTGGTGGCTGATCGCGATGCTATTGGCACGACGGAAGTGATCGAGACGGCCGGGCGCGAGCAGTTCCTGGATTATTACGAGAATTTCTACATTCCCGGACGGGCCATGCTGGTGGTCACCGGGGATATTGATGTCGGCGATGTCGAGTCGCGCATCCGCGAGCGTTTCTCTGACTGGGAACAACCGGAAAACCCGCGTCCTGATCCGGAGATCGGTGAAGTCGAGGACGGTCGTCCCTTCTCCGTCGGCTACTTTTACGATCCGGAAGTTTTCACCATCCTGACCATCGATGCGATCCGCCCGCATGTGCACCGGCCGGATACGCGCGAGGAGCGTTTCAACAATAACCTGGCAGGCTTGGGTGATGCCATTCTCAGCCGCCGTTTCGATACTATCGTCAGTTCCGGTGTGTCCCCGCTGCTGCAGGCGCAGGTTTCGCACGGAACCAGCTATGAGATTGCAGACCGAGCGTCGGTTCTGGCCGTATCCGCTCCGGATCGCTGGGAAGAAGGACTGGCCCTCGTCGAGCAGGAATTGCGCCGCGCTCTGGAACACGGTTTCACCCAGGCCGAGCTGGACGAGCAACTCGCAAACCAGATCACAAGCCTGGAGTCGGCCGCGGATCAGTCCGCCACGCGAGACAGTTCATCGCTGGCAGATAGCATCTGGTCGATGTGGCGAAACGAGATGGTGTTCACGACACCGCAATCAGGCCTGGAGCGTTATCGTGAGAGCCTGCCTGGCATTACGCTGGACGCCGTGAACGAGGCATTCAGTGCCCAGTGGGACGGCGTCGAGCCGCTCGTCTTCATGGCCAGCTCGACCGAAATGCCCGACGCGGATCGCCGTATCCGTGATGCCTGGAAACAGAGCAATGAAATTCCGGTCGAGCCGCCGGTGGAGACTGGCACAGCCGAATTCGCCTACACTGATTTCGGTGCGGCCGGCTCGGTTTCCGAGCGCAGTGAGATCGAGGATCTTGGTGTTGTACGCGCACGTTTCGAGAACGGCGTGTCGGTGACCTACAAATACTCTGAGTTTGAGGATGAGCGGGTCAATGTCCGCATCGATTTCGGTGCCGGATCGCTGGAGCCGCGCGCGCTTCCGGCTGTTGACGTCGTTGCAGGCGCGATCTTCACCCAGTCCGGTCTTGGCGCCCATTCGTTTGACGAGCTGGGACGCGTTCTGGCCGGTCGTGATCTCGGGGTCAATTTTGGCGTCGGCGACCAGTCATTCATCTTTTCCTCGAGCACCACGCCGGGTGATTTCCTGGCCCAGCTGCAGCTGTTTGCGGCCTATATGACGGATCCGGGCTGGCGTCCGGAGGGGCTGGCGCGTTTTCGTGCCGTGGCGCCGGAAGTGCGGCGCAACTTCTACTCCTCGCCGACGGGTGTTCTTCAGGCTGACGTCGCGCGTCTCCTGCGTAGCGGTGACACGCGATACGGCAATCCGACGGAAGCGGAGCTGGCCGATATCGACATGCCGGCGATCCAGGCTTTCCTGAGCGAGGCACTGGCAACTGCACCCATAGATATCACCATTGTGGGCGACCTGCCGGAAGCAGCAGCCATGGACGCCCTGGCTCAGACATTCGGAGCCTTGCCGGCCCGTGCCGACAGCTGGCCGCGTTATGACGAGTCTCGTCAGGTCAGCTTCCCGGCACCCAATGCAGAACCGCTGGTGTTGCGCCACAATGGTCAACCGGACCAGGTGATGGCCAATACCTATTGGGCCACGACGGACAGCAATGATACGCGCCACGACCGCACGATCAGCCTGCTGCGGGCCGTTTTTGACCTGAAGCTGACCGAACGCCTGCGCGAGCAGGACGGCTTGACCTATTCTGCCTTTAATTCGGATGTCTCCTCCGACGTTTATCCCGGTTATGGATATCTGTGGGTCGGTGTTGATGTCAGCGCCGAAAACCTCGCAGCGACCTATGATGCCGTGGATGAGCTGGCGGCCGCCCTGGCCAATGGCGATATCAGCGAGGACGAGATGTTGCGGGCTCGTCGTCCGCTGTTGGAGCAGATCGAGGACGCGTTCCAGAGCAATGGCGCATGGACGTCCTGGCTGTCAGGTTCCTGGCGTGACCCGAACCGTCTTGAGCGTATCCGTTCGCTCGAAAGCGATTATGCAACTGTCACGATCGAGGAAGTGACCGCCGCCGCGCAAACCTATCTGCAGGCCGAGAATGGCTGGCGTGTCTCGATTATTGCCCGCGAGGCAGAGGAATAGGGGAGAGACCCATGTACACTCGTTTCATTTCCGTATCCGCACTGGCGCTGACTCTGGCCGCCTGTTCCGGTGGCACCCGCTTTGAAGGTGACCTGGCCGAGCAACGCAATTGTGAAATCCCCGATGGTGAGGGTTTCATCACCCTGGCCGGTTTTGACCACACCGAGCGCAATCCGCAGACGGCACGTGAGCAATCGACCGCTTATCTGGATGTCGTGCGTGAAGGGACGTGTGTCTTCGAGACCGAGAGCGGGTTGCTGTATCGCATTCGCCGGGCCAGCCAGGACGGGGCTTCCCCGATCTCCGGTGATATGGTCACCGTCCACTATCGCGGCCTGCACCCTAATGGCGAGGCGTTCAATGACAGCTATGCCCTGGGTGACCCGGCGACGTTTGATTCCAGCCGCCTGATCGGTGCGTGGGTCGAGGCCCTGCCGATGATGCGTGTCGGCGAGGAGTGGGAACTCTATGTCGATCCTGCTCTGGGTTATCGCGAGCGTGGCACGCCGGGCGGTCCGATTGGTCCGAACGAGGCGCTGATCTTCACGCTCGAACTGCTGGCGATCCCGAGCCAGGAAGAAGAGACCGAGGAAGAGGCCGGCTAGCGCGACAGGCGCAGATTGGTCAGATCGCCCGCGATCATCTCGAACGCGTCGCGCAGGGCTGAACTGGACGGCGAGTCGAAATAGAGGCTCGGATTGGATGCGCAGTCCTGCATGAGATTGCGCGTGGATGACGAGTTCACCTGGAAAGTGATCGTGTAAACACGAATGCCCAGTCGCTTGGCTTCGTCGCACGCCGCTGTGAGCCGGCTGTTTAGACGGCTTGCCAGCGTCGAGAAGCTGCTCGAGGTCGTGCCGAGCCGCCCGAAGCGAGAAAAACCGTAAGCACCGTAATCGGAGCGGAGATCAGTCGATCGGCCGTACATCACGTTTTCGCCGTCGGTCAGGATCACCATAGCCTTGATGACCTCGCGATCATCCCAGGTCGTGCCTTCCGTAAAAGGTTCTTCCGGAGAGATCACACGGATGCCCCAGCCGACACCCTGGGGGATGTTGGTCGTGCCACTCGCACCCATGCGGTCAATCGCGTTTTCAATAGTGTTTTGCGAGGTCGTCAGAGGCGTGATCGGCGTCGTCGTGCAACGCATATTCGGGCCGTAGTCACGCAGGATCTGGGCATCGTTGTATTTGCCCATCTGACGCAGGCGCTGACGGTAGTTACCGGTACGGCCATCGTTGAGATAATCGTTCCTGTAATCACTGTCATTGTCAGGTTCGTCTGGTGCGAAATACGGGAAGAACAATGTTGACGGATCGCCGGGCGAAGGGGGCGTGTTGTCGATGTCCATCGGAATGGCGCGCGCTTCAACGCAGCCGTCCCAGTCCTCGTAACGCATGCGATCAAACAGATCCCAGTGATTGGCGTCGCGGCCCCCTGACCAATCGCCATGATCGGGGTTGTCGCCATTGGGATCCATCCACCAGACTCGCTCGTAATTGGTGCCCACATTCACCGTCGCCGCAAACGGCACCAGGCCAATGCGTACATCACCGGGTTCCTCGGCGGCTTCGTGCAGGATTTCGGTCAGCAGTTCCGCGCTGTCCCGCAGATCACGAATCTTGGAGCCACCCATCGAACCCGTATTGTCGAGCACCATGACGAGTTCCAGGCGCGAGCGGGCGCGCTGGACCTCTGTCTGCCAGTTCACGGTGAGATAATCGATCCCGATCAGGCCCAGGATAATCGTTTGAACCTTGGCTTGCCCTGTTACAGTGACGGTGTCGGACTGATTGTTCATCGACACCTGGACATTTACGACATCGCCCAGTTCGCGCCCCGGATAGTTCGCTGAAATGAAATCACGCGCGATATCCAGCGCATCCGCGTCGGAAATGCTTGGGTTCACGCCCACGGCCAGAGCCGCAGCGTCGAGGGCTTGGGACAGGCGGGTGCGCGCATTCATGGCCTGGGAGAAGTCGACGGCACCGCCGGACAATACCGTCACGGGCAACAAGGACAGGGCGAAAATCATCGCGACATTACCGCGACGATCTCTCCAGAAATCGCGTAGCCAGTTCAGCATTTTCACCATCACCCTGGCGCATTTGCGCCTTTTCTACCTGACAGCATAGGGCGGGCGTCTTAAGGATGGGTTCCCGAACACGACTAATTTTAGCGAAAATGCCATGCCGAAAAGCGTCTTCCTTGACACCGCCATCGACGAGCTGCGCACGCTCGTCGCCTTTGATACGACCTCCCGAAACTCCAATCTCGAGCTGATCGATTATGTCGAGGGCAAGCTCACAGCGCTGGGGGGCTGGTGTGAACGCATCCCCAGTCCGGACGGGCGCAAGGCCAATCTGCACGCGGTATTTGGCCCCAAGGTGGATGGCGGTATCGTGCTGTCCGGCCATACCGATGTGGTGCCGGTGGATGGTCAGCCCTGGACGACTGACCCTTGGGATCTGACCGAGAAGGACGGCCTGCTCTACGGGCGCGGGACCTGTGACATGAAGGGCTTTTCTGCCTGCATCCTGGCGCTGGCGCCGAAAATCGCCGCTGCTGACCTGAAGCGGCCGGTCCATATCGCCCTGTCCTATGACGAGGAGGTCGGCTGTCTCGGGGCTCCGTCGATGATTGACCAGATCATGAAAGGCGCTTTCAAGCCCGAAACTGTCGTGGTGGGCGAGCCGACGGACATGAAGGTTGTCACCGCCCATAAGGGCCTCTTCTCGATCATCGTCAAACTGCGCGGCAAGGAAGCCCACAGCTCGCTGGTCAATGATGGCGCCTGCGCCGTGACCCATGCCGTGCCGTTGATGAATTACCTGGTTGAACAGGCCGGGGTTATGCGCGAGGCCGCACCGGATGACAGCCCATTCGACCCGCCGCACGGCACGCTGACCATTGGCGAGGTAAAGGGCGGAACCGCGCTGAACATTCTCGCGCTGGATGCCGAGTTCGGTTCACTGATGCGACCCTGCCCGTGGGATGATGTGCACGCCATCGCAGAGGGGCTGAAAGCACGCGCAGCTCAAGTCGAGGCGCGCATGCGCGAGTATGCGCCCGATGCGTCCGTGACGGTTGAAGTCCGCTCGGACGTCCCGGCCTTCGCCCCAGAGGATGACGGCGCTGCCGAACGCCTGGCGCGCCAGATCACCGGCGACAACTCCACGCGCGTGGTCAGCTATGGCACCGAGGCCGGCCAGTTCCAGGCCGCCGGCCTGTCGGTCGTCGTCTGCGGCCCCGGCTCCATCGAACAGGCCCACCAGCCGGATGAGTTCGTGACGATCAGCCAGCTCGACCAGTGCTGCGTGTTCCTGGACAAGATGACGGGGATGATGGGGGCGTGATCACGCCCTACAACCCGGATTGGCCGAGATCTTTCGCGCTGGAGCGGCAGCGCCTGCAGGGGTTGATCGAGGCTGTTTCCATCGATCACATCGGCAGCACATCCGTCCCCGGTCTCGCTGCCAAGCCGATCATCGACATTCTGGTTGCCGTTGAGGCAGTGGAGCGTCTCGACGAAAAAGCAGGCGTGTTACAGGCAGCGGGTTATGACGTCCTGGGTGAATACGGACTGGTCGGGCGTCGCTATTTGCGTCGGCATGCGCCGGACGGGTCACGTTCCCACCATATCCATGTCTATCAGCAGGGCGATGAGAGCCATCGCCGCCATCTGGTGTTTCGCGATTATCTCAGGATCCACGCCCATGAGCGTGATGCCTATACAGCTGCCAAGCTCGCGCTGGTCGAGGCGGGCGCCGATCGCAAGGCCTACCAGTCCGGGAAAGGCGCATTTGTCGCCGCCTTGGAACACCGAGCCCTCGCCTGGGCCGCGCAATAAAAAGGGCGCCACGACGGGCGCCCTTTCAATTCCTATCCAGCGGATCCTACTCCGCTGCCGTGGTCTCGGCTGGCGCTTCGGCAGCCGCTTCTTCACGGCCCTTGCCCCAGTAGGAGATGCACGGGATCTTCGAGCGGTCGCAGCGATCGGAGAATTTGCGGGCGATCTCGGTGACTTCTTCCATCAGGCCGGCGGCCAGCGTGATGGGCTTGAGGCCCATCTGCAGGAAGGTGTCATTTTCAACGTGCAGGTCGTTCTCGTCCGCTTCGTTGCGGGGGTTCGGAACCAGCTGGATCTCGGCGTTCGTCATGTCAGCGATCATTTTGGCCAGATCGCGCACACGGTGCGTCTCAGTCATCTGGTTCATGATCTGGACCTTGGCGCCTGCCGCTGGCGGGTTCTCGACAGCCAGCTGGATGCAACGAACCGTGTCCTGGATGTGGATGAAGGCGCGGGTCTGGCCGCCGGTGCCGTGCACGGTCAGCGGATAACCGACAGCGGCCTGCATCAGGAAGCGGTTGAGGACCGTGCCATAATCACCGTCATAGTCGAAACGGTTGATCAGGCGCGCATCGCGCTTGGTGTCTTCCGTCTGGGTGCCCCAGACAATGCCCTGGTGAAGATCGGTGATCTTCACCTTGTCATTCTTGTTGTAGAAGTGGAAGAAGAGCTGATCCTGGGTCTTGGTCATATGGTAGATCGAACCCGGATTGGCCGGATAGAGAATCTCCTGATCCTTCAGGCCTTCGGACGTCTCAACCTTCACCTTGAGATAGCCCTCGGGGATCTTCATTCCCGCCGTGCCGTAGCCGTAAACGCCCATCGTGCCGAGGTGGACGAGGTGGATGTCTTTGCCGCTATCGACAATCGCGGCCAGCACGTCATTGGTGGCGTTGAGGTTATTGTCGACCGTATAGCGCTTGTGGCGCGCGGATTTCATCGAGTAGGGCGCGGCACGCTGTTCGGCGAAGTGGACGATCGTGTCCGGGTTCTCGTCCGCGATCAGATCCACCAATTCCTGGTAGTCCTTGCCGATATTCATGTCGACAAATTTGATGTCGCGACCGGAAACCTCTTTCCAGGCGGCGAGACGTTCGCTCATCGGCCGGATCGGCGTCAGCGATTCAACCTCGAGCTCGATATCGATCTTGCGACGCGACAGATTGTCGACGACCACAATGTCATGGCCCAGATTGGAAAGGTGCAGGGCGGTCGGCCATCCACAGAAGCCGTCACCACCAAGAATCAGTACTTTCATAAGTCTCACGCCAGCCGAGGCGTCCTTTTGATGTCCCAGCGCATGTTTTTGCAGGCAGGGCTTGGCATTTCAAGCCCTGCATATGCGCAGCGCAGGTGGTGTTGCAGATTGTCGTTCGTGTCTTTGGCGAACCAAGTGCTTCTCGCTGTTCTGTTCTTTAGAACGGCCGCTTTGCAGACGGTCGAAGGCGTGATAGCGCGAACATAGGTTAAATATTGCGCGGTTGGGCGAAGTTTAGATTTCTTGTTCTGCGAATAAACTCATGCGCGGGCGTTCGCCCCGTTATCCCTGTTTCTGCAAAAAAAAACTTCCATATAAAGAATCAGGGCCGCCAAAGGTGGACCTGAACCGTAAACAGAGCTAAATGCGCGCCAAAATTCATGCGCAATATTGCGCCTGTCTGAAGGAGAGTGGGTATGGCCCTTCGTGTTGCGATCACCGGTTTTGGACGTATTGGCCGCCTGGCCCTGCGCGCAGTTCTCGAAGAGAAGCGTTGGGGGGAGGTCGAGGTTGTTGCCATCAATGACAGCTCCACGCCGGAAACGAATGCGCACCTTTTGACCTATGACAGCGTGCATGGCCGCTATCCGGGCGAGATCAAGGTCGGTGATGACTGGATTGATGCCGGTTTCGGCAAGATCCAGAAAGTCTCCAACCGTGACCCGTCCAAACTGCCCTGGGACGATCTGGGCATCGACATCGTTCTGGAATGCACCGGCAAGTTCAACTCCAAGGAAGCCTCGATGGCCCACATCGAAGGTTCCGGCGCCAAGCGTGTCCTGTGTTCCGCACCGGCCAAGAACGCCGACAAGACCATCGTCTATGGCGTGAACCACGACCAGCTGACGGCCGACGATATCATCGTCTCCAACGCGTCGTGCACCACCAACGGCCTGGCGCCGGTCGCCAAGGTCCTCAACGACGCCGTTGGCATCGAGCGCGGTCACATGACCACGATCCACGCCTACACCGGTGACCAGCCGACCCTGGACCGCAACCACAAGGACCTGCACCGCGCCCGCGCTGCGGCCATGTCCATGGTTCCGACCTCCACGGGTGCGGCCAAGGCCGTTGGTCTGGTTCTGCCGGAACTGGTGGGCAAGCTGGACGGTGCTGCCGTCCGCGTGCCGACGCCGAACGTCTCCCTGATTGACCTGGTCTTCACGCCGGGCAAGGCCACCACCGCCGAGGAACTGGCGGAAGCGGTCAAGGCCGCAGCGGACGGCCCGATGAAGGGCGTTCTGGGTTATGACAATATCCCGCTCGTCTCCATCGACTACAATCATGACAGCCGCTCGTCTGTTGTTGCCCTGGACAAGATCAAGGTGATCGATGAACGCCTCGCCCGCGTCATGACCTGGTACGATAATGAGTGGGGCTTTGCCTGCCGCATGATCGACACCACGGTCGCGATGGGCAAATACCTCTAAGGCTTGGAAAAGGACGCGCTTTGATGACCCAGATCCGTCGCATTCAGGATGCAGAGGTCGCCGGCAAGCGCGTCCTCGTCCGTGTCGATTTCAATGTGCCGATGAAAGACGGCGCTGTCAGTGATGACACGCGCCTCAAGGCGGCGCTTCCGACGATTGAATACCTGCAGGAGCAGGGTGCCAAGACCATCCTGCTCGCGCATTTCGGTCGCCCAAAGGGGCAGCGTGTTGCCGAGATGAGCCTGGAGCCGGTCGGTCAGCCGCTGGCGGACCTGCTGGGCAGCGAGGTTTGTTTCGTCGATGACACGGTTGGCGATGATGCGCTGTCCGCGATCGCCGACCTCAATGACGGTGATGTCCTGTTGCTGCAGAACACCCGTTACGAGCCCGGCGAAGAGAAGAATGATCCGGACTTCGCACAGGCGCTGGCCGATCTCGGCGATATCTACGTCAATGATGCCTTCTCTGCCGCGCATCGCGCCCACGGCACGACGGACGGTGTCGCGCGCATCCTGCCGGCTTATGCCGGCCTGGCCATGCAGCGCGAGATCGACCACCTGGTCGCCGCCCTGGAAAAGCCGGAGCGTCCGGTTATCGCCCTCGTCGGCGGCGCTAAGGTCTCGACCAAGATCGACTTGCTGCAGAACCTGGTGAAGAAGGTCGACATCCTCTTTGTCGGTGGTGGCATGGCCAATACGCTGTTGTTCGCGCAGGGCGTGGAGATCGGCAAGAGCCTGTGCGAGAAAGACCTGATCGACACCGCGCGCATGATCCTGGCCAATGCCGAGGAAAGTGGCTGCAAGATCATGCTGCCGAGCGATGTGGTCCTGGCCCGGGAATTCGCCCCGAACCCGGAGACCCGCCTGGCGGCTGTTTCCGATGTCCATGACGACGAGATGATCCTGGATTGTGGCCCGGCCACTGTGACGGCGCTGTCGCTGGCCATGGATAGTGCCAAGACACTGATCTGGAACGGCCCACTGGGCGCGTTCGAGACACCGCCTTTCCATGCGGCCACTGTCGCTGCAGCGAACCAGGCTGCTAAACTGGCCAAGGATGATGGGTTGGTTGCGGTTGCCGGTGGCGGTGATACCGTTGCCGCGCTCAACCAGGCCGGGGTCGCAGACGACTTCACCTTCATTTCCACCGCCGGTGGCGCTTTTCTGGAATGGATGGAAGGCAAGGAATTGCCGGGTGTAGGTGTTCTGGTCGAAACCGCCGAAGAGGTGGCTTGACCAATAAGCAGATAGCCTGTCATAGAAGGCATGTTATCGTTAACGCATCGGGTCTCGTTCAGGGACGGTACCTGATGTGTCGAAAGACAGACAAACGCGGTTCGCCGCATAACCACTGCTGGGGATTACAATGGATCTCGACCTTCTCAACGAAACCGCCTGCGCCATGGTCGCACCGGGCAAGGGCATTCTCGCGGCGGACGAGTCCACCGGCACGATCGGCAAGCGTTTCGCTTCCATCGGCCTGGACAACACCCCGGACAATCGCCGTGACTGGCGCGAAATGCTCTTCCGCACCGAAGAAGCGATGAGCGAGCGTATCTCCGGTGTCATCCTGTATGATGAAACCATCCGCCAGAAAGCCGCTGACGGCACGCCGCTGGTCAAGCTGATCCAGGACGCCGGCTCCATCCCGGGCATCAAGGTTGATACGGGCGCGAAAGCGCTGGCCGGTGCCGAAGGCGAGATGATCACCGAGGGTCTCGACGGCCTGCGTGACCGCCTGGCCGACTATTTCGAGCTGGGTGCGCGTTTCGCCAAGTGGCGCGCCGTGATCAATATCGGCCAGGGTGGTGATGATGCCGTGCCGAGCCAGTATTGCATCGCGACCAACATGCATGCCCTGGCGCGCTATGCTGCGCTTTGCCAGGAAGCGTCCATCGTTCCGATCGTCGAGCCGGAAGTCATCATGGATGGCGACCACTCCATCGAGCGTTGTTACGAAGTGACCGAGTTCGCCCTCAAGACGCTCTATCGCGAGCTGTTCGACCAGGGTGTTGTTCTGGAAGGCTCCATCCTCAAGCCGAACATGGTCATCTCCGGCACCACCGGTCCGGACCGTGCGGGCATCGAGGAGGTCGCTGACATGACCGTCCAGTGCCTGGCCAATTGTGTGCCGGCCGCCGTTCCGGGCATCGCCTTCCTGTCCGGTGGCCAGACCGATGAGGAAGCCACTGCACACCTCAACGCCATGAACGCCTCTTACGAACTGCCGTGGCCGCTGACCTTCTCCTATGGTCGCGCCCTGCAGGCTGCTCCGCTGAAAGCCTGGGGCGGCAAGCCGGAAAACGTCGCAGCAGGCCAGGCGGCCTTCAACCACCGCGCCAAGATGAACGGCCTCGCCGCTCTGGGTGAGTGGGAAGCCGACATGGAAAAAGAGCTGGCGTAAGGCCGGGGTTTCTTTGCCGATTTCCGAGGGCTCGCCGATTGGCGGGCCCTTTTTTTGTTGGGCTATCTTGAAAATCACCTGTTGCGGGATCATTCTTGGGTCAGCAACCGGAGGGTGTTTTCATGTTCAGGGGCGAAGACGTACTTGAGGTCGCGCGGAAGTATATCGGCGCGAAATATGTGCTGGGCGCGCGGGCGGTGTTGGCCAACAAGGACCACAAGGGGCCCTGGGATTGTGCCGAGCTGGCCTCCTGGTGCTGTTACCAGGCCTACGGCATCGTGTTTGGCACCTATGGACGCGATCCGCGCACAGCGGACGCCTATTCCGGGAAATGGTGGGAGGATGCGCAAAAGGCCGGCACCCTGATCTCGCTGGAGGAGGCGTTTGTGACGCCGGGCGCGGTCCTGTTGCGCAAGCCGGGAGCGAATGCCATCGGGCATGTAGGGTTTTCGCGTGGCGATGGCGGCACGGTTGAAGCGCGTGGCCGTGCCTATGGTGTTGTCGAGACCGAGGATGCGCGGGGGCGTGCCTGGGATGGCGGTGCGCTGGTGCCCGGCGTCGAGTACAGCCAGGGCGCGCCGCTTGCGCCGCCGGCAAGGGTCAGCATGCTCTATCGGGTTCGCCACCCCTTCATGCGCGGCGAGGTCGTCGAACGCATCCAGAAAGCCTTGCGCAAGCGCGGTTTCCATCCGGGCCGGGCGGACGGTGTCTACGGCCCGCTGACGGAAGCTTCGGTGTTCAATTTCCAGGCTTTCAAGGGCCTGGCGGCGGACGGCATGGTCGGGCCGGAGACTGCCAGGGCGCTGGGCATCGACCTGTGAAGCCTGCCAAAGGTGCGCGCAAATAAAAACGGGGCCCGTCGGGGCCCCGTTTCGCGTTCAAAGCATGGCGTGATTAGCGGCCGAGCTCGGAGATCGTCAGCGTGGAGTTCGCGAGATCGGAGCCGGATCCGTAGGTGCCGATCCAGATATCATACTGGCCTTGCTGCGGATTGTTGAAAGTGACGCTCGGATTGAGGCCGTCGCCACTGTCATCATCGCAATACCACTGGCCGTCCGGCGCGTTGATCACGATCGTTGTGTCGGTGTTCGACTGTGCGCCAATCGTCAGCGGCAGGCTGCCCGGGTTGAAGTTCAGGCGGAAGTCCGGCGCGTTGGCGATCATGCCGCGGCAACGGTCAAAAACCTGGGTAGCATCGATCGTGCCGCCAGCCGTGATGGCCACGGTGTACGGATCCGGTGTGAAACCGCCGTTCAGCGATACAGAGCCGAAGGTCGGGTTGAGCGACCAGTCCTGGGCAACGGCGATACCGGCGGTAGAAGCAGCAACAAGAGCTGCAGCAGCAATAGTTTTAAACGACATGTCTGTCCCCTTGGGTTGTGAAATGGCGCCAGGCTGCGCCCCTCTCATTCATGACTATGAACGTGCTTGCATGACCTCAATATGAACGCCTGGCGCAAATAGGCTGGAAACCCTCGGCAAAATCGGTCAAAAGCCGCTCATGACGTGCCAACTTTACCTCATTACGCCCCCCCGCCTATCCCCTGAATTGGTGAGTGCGCTGAAAAATGCGCTTGCGGGCGGTGAAGTCGCTGCTGTGCAGATCCGGCTCAAGGAGCATAGCCGCGAGGAGATCCGCGCGGGTGCGCCCGAATTGATCCGGATTATCCAGGACGCTGGCGCTGCCGCCATCCTCAATGATGATCCCGAGCTTGCGAACGAGCTGGGCTGCGATGGTGTGCATATCGGCCAGGATGACGGCCGGGTGAAGGATGCACGCGCGATCATGGGCAAGGAGCGTTCGGTCGGTGTTACCTGTCATGACAGCAAACACCTGGCGATGATCGCGGGTGAGGCGGGAGCCGACTATGTCGCCTTTGGTGCCTTTTATCCGACGACAACGAAACAGGCGCCTACCCAGGCCGAGCCGGACGTGTTGCGCTGGTGGGTGGAGTTGTTCGAGCTTCCCTGTGTCGCCATTGGCGGCATCACAGTCGATAATGCGGCGCCGCTGATCGAGGCCGGGGCGGATTTCCTCGCCGTGTCGTCTGGTGTCTGGGATCATCCGGACGGACCGGGTGCGGCAGTGACGGCTTTCAACGCTGTGATCAACGGCGAGGCTGACTAACTTTTCCGTCACGCCACAGCTGTGGCCTTGACGTTGCCGCATTGCGGCGGCTGAGTGCCCGGCATGAAGATTTTCCTGACCCCGCTTGTTCTCGGTCTTTGTGTTTCCGGCCTCGCTATCGCGCAGGACCCGCCGGAAAACGAGCCGGCTTTCGTTTTCCCGGAAGAGCTCTCCCTGGTTCCCGAGGATGTGCAGCGAGCGGCTGAGGAGGCGTCCAGCGCTGAGGACGCGGCCATCCCGATGGGTATGACGGCGGCGGAAGAGGCGCTTTATCGCGCGCAGATTGCCTGGATTGACGAAGACTGGGTGTCTGCCCGCCAATACGCGGAAACAGCGGCGGCTGGCGGTGATGTGACGGCGGCGGTCATGTCGGGTCTTATCGCCCGAGACGGTCGTGCAACGGGCGAACCGGATTATGCGCTGGCGGCCAGCTGGTTCTCACGCGCGGCCGAACAGGATCATCCACTGGCGCTTTACGAGATGGGCCGTCTGGCCCGCCGGGAAGTGCCGGGGGTTACCGATCCGCGCAGCTGGTTTGAACGTGCCGCCCGCGTGGGCCACGTTCCGGGCATGGTGGCCTATGCGCTGGAGCTGCGGGAATCGCCCATCCCACAGGAGCGGGTCCGGTCGCGCGAATGGGCCGAACGAGCAGCCCAGCAGGGGTTTGCAGAGGCCATGTACCAGTTTGCGCAATTGCTCGATCTGGGGATTGGCGGTGAACAGGACCTGGCCAGCGCACGAACCTGGTATGAAAGCGCGGCCGCGGAGCGTCATGCCGAGGCTGCATTGCAGGCCGGAGTAATGTGGGTTGAAGGTGTTGGCGGTCCGGCCGACGCCGAGCGAGGCTGGGCGTATATTCGTCAGGCGGCTGAGTCCGGTTACGCCCCGGCCCAGGGCCAGTTTGGCCTGTTGATGTTGCAGGGCCGCGGCGGCGAGGCCGATCCCGACATGGCCCGCTACTGGTTCGAACAGGGCGCCATGGGTGGAGATGGCGAAAGCCGTTTCCTGCTGGCGTATGTATTGGCGCGCGAGGCGGTGGATAATCGCGATGTGAACCTGCTGGGCCAGGCCTATCGTTGGTCCTTGCTGGCGCATGAGGATTTCACCGGCCAGCCGGTGGACGAGACCCGCCGGGCGGGGCTTCAGGGCGCGATCGAAGGCGATCTGCCGCCGGACCTGCGCGAACAGATCCGTTACGAGATCAATTCGCTTCGCTAACCCAACCGACCTGCAAACTTGCTGTTTTGCGTGCTCGCTGATAGGAGAGCGCGACTTTCGCGGCTGTTTGCGCCGCATGTATGCATTCCCCGATAGGTGACGCGATGAAGATCAACGGCAATGAGATCAAACCCGGCAACGTGATCATGCACCAGGATACGCTGTGGGTGGCCGTCAAGGCCGAAGCCGTAAAGCCGGGCAAGGGCGGTGCTTTTGCCCAGGTGGAGCTGAAGAACCTGCTCGATGGCCGCAAGCTCAACGAACGTTTCCGCGCCGCGGACAAGGTCGAGCGCGTTCGCCTTGAGCAGAAGGATCACACCTTCCTGTTCGACAGTGGCGAAACCCTGACCTTCATGGATGCCGAGACCTATGAGCAGATCGAGCTCAACAAGGATTTTGTCGGTGAGGATCGCGCGCGCTACCTGCAGGATGGCATGACCATCGTCGTGGAATTCCACGAAGAACGTCCGATCGGTCTGTCCCTGCCGCAGCACGTCACCCTCGAAATCACCGAGACCGAGCCGGTCATCAAGGGCCAGACGGCAGCCAACTCCTTCAAGCCGGCTATTCTGGAAAACGGTGTCCGCACCGCGGTTCCGCCGTTTATCGGCCAGGGCGAGCGCATTGTCGTCGCCACCGAAGACGGTTCATACGTAAAGCGGGCGGACTAGGTCTTGGGCACACTTTCACCACTTCTCACCCTGATGACGGACGTTGCCGGTCGTGCCGGGCGTGCGCTGAACCGCGATTTTCGTGATGTCGAGCATCTGCAGGTCTCCAAGAAGGGACCCTCGGACTTTGTCTCCATTGCGGACAAGAAGGCCGAGTCCATCATTTATGACCGTCTCAACGAGGCGCGTCCGGGATATGGCTTCCTCATGGAAGAAGGCGGTGTTGTTGAAGGCACTGACAAGTCCCACCGCTGGATCGTTGATCCGCTGGACGGCACGCTGAACTTCCTGCACGGCATGCCGCACTTTGCCGTTTCCATCGCGCTGGAGCGTGAGGGCGAGCTGGTTGCGGGTGTTGTCTACAACCCGGCCACCGACGAGATGTTCCACGCCGAGAAGGGCCGTGGTGCCTGGCTGGCGGACCGTCGCCTGCGTGTTGCCAATCGCAAGCATTTCGACGAGAGCGTCGTAGCGACCGGGATGCCGTTCGCCGGCAAGAAGGGCCATGCGCAATTCCTCAAGGAACTGCACCAGGTCATGCCGCACGCCGCCGGTGTTCGTCGCATGGGCTCTGCCGCACTGGATCTCGCCTGGGTCGCAGCAGGTCGTTACGACAGTTTCTGGGAACGCAATCTAAATTCCTGGGACATCGCTGCCGGTATCGTGCTGGTGAAAGAGGCGGGTGGTTTTCTCGCCGAGATCGACGACAAGCCTGACCTGCTCGAAACCGGTTCGATCGTGGCCGGCAATGAAGTCATGCTGGCAGCGCTGAAGGGCAAGCTGGACGCGGCGCGTTAAGCATCCTCCCCGCTTGAACTTGTCATCCCCGCCCCGTGCCTTCGCAGGGACAAACGACTGCCCCGCGAAAGCGGGCGCAGAGTGGGGACCCATGATTGTGACCTGTGGGGCCCGGATCTTCGCCCGGCTCAGGGCTCGGCATGCGTCCGGGATGACAACGCCTGCGCAGGAAGAGGTCAAACCTCCAGCGTCTCCACCATTTTCGCCCACACCACGTATCGTTCCGGCCCGGGTGTGACTGCGCCGAAGGGCCAGCAGGTGACCAGTGCCAGCCTGGCCGGGCCGCCTTCCGGCTGAATGCCCGAGCGGTCCGCGTGCACCACTTCCGTGTGAGTGATGCGGAAGAGAACCCGCTCACCGTCCACCCGTTCCAGCACCACTTCATCCCCGATCTCCACATCCCGCAGGAAAGCGAAATGCGTGTCGCGATGTGCAGCGATTACACTCGTGCCGGCAGCGCCCGGGGGCGGCGTCGCGGCGAGATGTGAGGGGCCGAAGGCCAGGGCTTCACCGCCGGCTTCAGCCAGTACGATGGCGTGTTGTCCCAGTGACGGGACGGAGAGCCGCGCCACGGGCCAGGTATCGGCCCAGGGCCATGGTGTCGGCGCGGTCTCTCCTTCCTGGGCACGGGTCCAGGCTCTTGCGAGCAGGACCTGTGCGATTTCTGCCTTGGCCGAGATCCAGACTCCCTGACCAACAAGGGTGGCGCCGCTGAGGACGAGCGCGATGGCCGCGAGTGGAACCAGCGCTCGCCTCAGACCTGGGCGCGCCCCATTCTGTTTCGAGCGCGTTACCACAGCCGGCGCTCCTGGTGCGTCAGCAGCCAGATCAGACCCAGCAACATCATCAGGGCGCCCAGCCAGGTCAGCAGCTCACGCGGCGTCGCGGTGGCGGGCAGCGGCAGGCCGTTTTCATCCAGCCGGGTCTGGCTGGGGTCGAGACCTGGTCGCAGCTGGTCGATCAGCGCGGTGTCCAGGCTGGCGTGTTGGACGGGCAGGGCCTGGTCATCCATCACGGCCTCGAAATCCCAGCCGTCCGGGATCATGTTTGGTGTCTGACGCGCGACAAGCGTCTCGTCGCTGGGTCGCGCTGGCGTGGCGTCGATCGCCACCAGGCTGGTCAGGCGGGAGACAAGATGGAAGTCGAGCGCGGTCTGCAGAACACCGGCATCGACCTGCTCCATGTTCGCGCCCTGGAAACGGGTTTCCTCGATACCGCGAATGCGGTTGCGACCAAACAGGGTGGCGATGCCGCTGGACTGGGTGGCGTCCGACAGGGAGAGCTGTTCGCGCCAGGTTTCACCTGCCGTCTGGCCTTCCAGGATCATCACGCCCTGCGGATTGTTCAGCCGGGCCGTCATCACCACAGGCTCGCCGTAATAGAGGTCTGGCAGCGGGGCAGGCCAGATCTCGC
Organism: Maricaulis sp. MIT060901; assembly: GCF_047123815.1. Taxonomy (NCBI): domain Bacteria; kingdom Pseudomonadati; phylum Pseudomonadota; class Alphaproteobacteria; order Maricaulales; family Maricaulaceae; genus Maricaulis; species Maricaulis sp. MIT060901. The sequence continues at coordinate 1,073,534 of NZ_CP138920.1, read as the reverse complement.
TGATGGCGTCCTGCGGGAAGATGGCGTCCAGATTGGTCATCACCGGGCGTTCCAGAGCCGTGAACAGGTTTTCCATCTCCTCGGCCACGTCAGACACCTGACCGATATGGGTGAAGGTGCCGCGGCCCAGGCGCGCGGCGCGGCTCATGAAGTAGGTGTTGGGGGCAGAACCGATCCCAACCGGGAAGAGGCGGGACCGTCCCATGCCGCGATGGATAGCTTCAAACAACTGGGCCTCATTACCGATGGCGCCATCGGTCAGGAAGACGATCTGGCGTACCCGGGAGGTGTCGTCAGCATTGCCGTCACGCAGCGCTGCGACCAGTGCCGGCAACATTTCCGTGCCGCCCTCGGCATCAAGGCCACGGGCAAATTCCAGTGCGGTCCCGACATTCTCCCAATTGGCAGGCACGGCCTGCGGGAAGACCTGTTCCATCGTGTTGTCAAAACGGATGACATTGAAATTGTCGGTGGGATGCAGGCGTTCCAGGGCAAAGATCAGCGCTTCCCGGGCCTGCTGCATCGAGGTGCCGGCCATGGAACCGGAATTGTCGATGACGAAGATTGTTTCGCGCGGGCGACGTGGGATGTCCGCACTCAGCTCGGCCGGCGGCAGGATCTGGGCGAGCATATAGGTCTGGCCGTTCCACTCCTCGGTGAAGAGCGCAGCGCTGGGACGCGTGCGGTCTGCGGGCTGCCAGGTCAGCACGAAATCCCGGTCGGCCGGAATGGGTCCATTGGCCAACTCGATGGAGGCCTCGCCCGGGGCGGTGTGACGAACCAGGGTGGCGTGGAAGCGGCCGGCGATCTGGCCCAGTTCGAAACCGGCATCCAGATGAGCGCGGATGGTTACCGGCAGACGCAGACCTTCTTCCGGTTCGCCCTCAGGCAGCATCAGAGGCGGGGTAATCCGGTCTGCGTCAGGTACGGTCGAGTTCTGCATCGAGCCTGTGGACGCGAGCAGGTATCCGACATCCTGCGGGATGTAGCGTGGGGTGATCGCCAGCGGCACTCGGACTTCGAACTGACCGTCGTCCAGGCGGGCAATGTCCTGGTATTCGATCTGCACGATGATGGTCTCGCCCGGCCCGATATTGGCCACGGACGTGGTGAACATGTTGGGGCGTTCCTGTTCGACCAGGCTGGCGCGCTGCCCGGCCTCGCGAGCGCGCTCATAGATCTGGCGGGCCTGCTGGCGCTCATGGATCTCGCCTTCGATGAAACGGTCGCCGATCTGCATGCGCAGCCGGTCCACACCACTGTCTTCCGGCATGGGGAAAACATAGGTGCCCTCAACCCAGGCCTCGGAGGGATTTTCGAAACGCTGCGTGACAATGGCGCGAACGACCGGTCCGGAAATGTCCAGTTCGATATCGGTGGCGATCATGGGGGCGGGGACATAGACGCCGTGATCCATGGTTTTCAGGAGGAGGGCGCCCTCATTGATCTCGCTCAGGCGAACCATGCCATCTGGCGTTTGCGGCCCCTCGTCGGCCCAGGCATCAGACCAGAGCAGCAGGCTGGCGGCAAAGGTGGCTATGGCGATGACGAGGCCGAACCAGGCCTGGCCGCCGGCGGCGTTGCGTGCGTGTGAAGTCATCGACTTCCTCCCCAATCTCAGCGAGCCAAGATGACAACCCGCTTCCCTTCCGCTGCGGAAAATGCTCCGGGATCAAGGATGGGAGAGGGCACGTTTGCGGCGATTGCAGGAAGAATTGGGGCAAATCGGGGGCGTTCGGGATTCCCTACTAAAAATTTAGTTGAATGGATTTTACGCTCGTTTATCCCTAGGCTCAGTTACTAAGGAATTCGTAGATGGCGCGTCCGACATCCCCCCAACTGACCGAGGCCGAGCAGCGCATCATGGACCAGCTCTGGACCATGAAGGAGGCGAGTGTTCGCCAGCTTACCGAAGCGCTCGAGCCGACATACGGCCTCGCCTACACCACGGTGCTGACCACAGTCCGGATCATGGCGGACAAGGGATATGTCGATTTCCGCAAGGATGGCCGCGCCCACATCTTCCGCCCGAAACTCTCCCGCGAAGGCGCCCAGCGCAAGGCGATCGGAACAGTGATGCAATCCCTGTTTGGTGGTTCGCCGCGGGAGCTGGCCCAGCATCTTGTCGCCGAGGAACAGCTGACCCTGGATGATATCGAGGCGCTGCGGGCCGAGCTGATCGCCAAACACGGAGACAAGTCATGAACCCGGCTTTGTTCGATGCGGGCCTTGTGGCGCTGATTGCTTCCTGCCTCCTGTTGGTCGCATTGTGGGCATTTGACCGGTTTGCGCCAAGCGGCATGATGCGGGAACGTCATGATCTGACGCTGGCTGCGCTTCTGGTGGTGCCGCTGGTCTTTGCCCTGGCCCTGCAACCAAGGCCCGCCGTGCAGGAAGTGGACTTCCTGCCGACCGGAGTGAACGAAGCCATCACGGTGGCCGACGCCGCGCCCGGACCAAAACCTGAGGCCGGTTCGACCCCGAATCCGCTGACCCGGACTGTCGGTGACCTGATCCCCGTGCAATTGCCCTGGGCCTCGCTGTCCTTTGTGGCGTGGATGACCGGCAGCGCCTTGATGTTGCTGCGCCTGTGCCTGGACCTGGGGGCGCTGTCGCTGCTGCGTCATCGCAGTAGACGCACGGCCCTGCCGGGCGGTTTGCACCTGTCTCGCCCGGTCGAGATCCGTCGGTCCGACCGCGTGCCGTCGCCATTGATGGCGGGCTATCTGCGCCCGGCGATCTATCTGCCTGCGGACTTCAAACTGGACGGGTCTGCGCGCCCGATCCTGGAACATGAGATCGCCCATCTAACGCGGGGTGATGCCTGGACCGTGCTGGGTCTGCGCTTCATCACCGCTGTGTTCTGCTGGGTGGTGCCGCTTTATGCACTCCAGCGGATGTTGAGCCGAAGCCGTGAAGCGCTGTGCGATGAGGTCGCCGCCCGTGTCACCGGTGAACCGATCCAGCTTGCCCATGCCCTTCTGGACACCGCCCAGCGTCAGCTGGCGCACCCCTCGCTTGCCCTCGCTGCCGGCTCCAGCCGCACCGCGCTGGCCAGTCGTGTTCATCACCTTTCCTCCATTGATCTGAAAACCCAAAGGACCCCCGTCATGCGTATCGCCCTTATCCTGCCTGCCGTCGCCGCTGTCGCTTTCATTGCCACGCCCAAGGTTGGCGCTGCTGTCGGAAGCGAGCGCTGGGAAGTGTCCTATGATGTTGAAGACGTTTCGCCGCTTTTCCACGCCGCAGCCCGTGGCCGGGTCAGCGAGGTCCGTGCCATGCTCGAGGCTGGCGCTGATCCGAACGAGGTGTCCATTGGTGATGGCGCGCCGCTGTTTGCTGCCATCCGAGCCGGACGTCGCGATGTTTTCGACCTGTTGATGCAGTACGGAGCCGATCCGAACCTGCCCGTCAGCGGTGATGGTTCGCCGATGATTGCGGCAGCCCGCAATGGCCAGCTGGAAATGCTGCAGCTGATGCTTTCCAGCGGTGCCTCCCTGGATGCGGGTGTCGAGGGGGACGGCAATCCGCTGATCGCCGCCGTCCAGGCGGGTGACCGCAACATGGTTGAATTCCTGCTGGAGGCGGGCGCCGAGGTTGATGCCTATGTCTGGGGTGACGAGACGCCGATGGTTGCCGCTGCCCAGAAAGGCGATGTGCGCATGGCGGAACTGCTGGTCGAGGCCGGTGCCGACATCTCCCTGACTGTGCGCTCGCCCAACCATCAAGGACAGGAAGAATACCGCTCGCCGGTGAGCGAAGCGCGCCGCATGGGACATGGCGACATGGAAGACTGGTTGACGCGCCGGGGGGCGCAACATCAGCCGCCTGCTGAGTAGGCTGATAGACTAGAGGGACTTCTACAATGAACACGATCACTGCGCGGGCATGCCTGTCCGCGCTGGCGGGAGCGGCTTGCCTGCTCTCACCGGCAACCTGGGCCCAGAGCCCGTCCGACTTCACCTCGCAATTGCGCCCCCGTTTCCATGTGGGCGAGGGTGGAACCCGCTACAGCCTGGCCGAGCGTATGCAGCACTACAATGTGCCCGGCGTCGCGGTGGCCGTCCTGGCAGATGGCGAGGTCGTTTATGCGCAGGGTTTCGGTGTGCTGCAGACGGGCGGCAGCGAGCCCGTGGACGAACACACGGTCTTCTCGGCCGGCTCTGTCAGCAAGATCGCGACCTCGGCCCTGACCCTGCGCCTGCATGATGCCGGTCTTCTGGACATCAATGCGCCCGTGTCGGGCCAGCTGAGGAGCTGGGAACTGCCACAGAGCGCGTTCGACAACCAGGCAGTGACTCTGCGTACCATTCTCTCGCACACGGCGGGTTTCAATATCCACGGTTTCCCGGATTTCCAGCCGGGCGAGGAGTTGCCGAGCGTCTATCAGACGCTGAACGGGGAGCCACCAGCGCGCCACGGAGCCCTGGAACTGACCTTTGAGCCGGGCTCGACCTATCGCTATTCCGGGGGTGGTTTTACCCTGGCCCAGCTGATTATTACGGATCAGACGGGCACTGCGTTTGAAAGTGCGGCCGAGACACACCTGTTTGAACCGCTTGGCATGAGCCGGTCCAGCTTTGCCAATCCGCTTCCTTCCTCGCATGGCAATATCGCCCGTGCGCATGACCGTGACGGCCAGCCGGCAGCACTACCGCGCGGCTATGAGACCATGCCGGAAATGGCAGCGTCAGGCCTGTGGGTCAGCGCCAGCGATATGGGGCTCCTGGTCGAGGCCCTGATCGATGCGTATCGCGGCGACGGTGAGTATCTGGAACACGCCACGGCGGTCGACATGATGTCGCGCGTCGCGCGGACCCAGCATGGGCTCGGGCCCCGGATCGAACATGCAGGCGACCAGTACTTCTTCCACCATGCCGGCGCGAACAACTCCTATCAGAGCTGGGTGGAGGGGCATCTGGCGACGGGTGACGGGCTGGTCGTGCTGACCAATGGGGCCCGGGGCAATGGCCTGCACATGGAGATCCGCAATGCGGTCGCTGATACGATGGGCTGGCAGATCAATTCAGCCATCCGATATCCGCAGATCGATGTGCCTGTTGAGATGCTGGAGGCGATGACCGGTCGTTATGTCGTCGATGACCGCGTGCCGCTGGATCACCGCCAGCAGATGGTCAGCGGGATTTTCGCCATGGAGCTGGAAGTGGCGCTGGTTGATGGTCAACTCTTTGCCGGTGCGGCCGGGGGAGACATCAATATTCCGCTTGTGCCGGTATCCCCAACTCGCTTTGTGATCGATGGGCTGGGCATGCGTGAGGGTGTTGCGGAGCTGGAATTCCACCGCGATGCGACACGCGAGGTGAATTCGATGAGTTTTCACATCGCCAATGCGAGCTCGCATTATTGGCGAAACGAGTAAGGAAAAGGGGGAGGGTGCTGCCTCCCCCGATTATCCTATTCGGCCGCGACGGGTTCGCGCGGTGTCCAGTCGAATTGCTGGAAACGTTCATCCACCGGCGTGTCCGCGAAATGGTTCAGATAGTTCGACAAAACCTTGTGCGAGAGACCCAGAACGACATCGAGAAGATTGGCCCGGGTATAACCCGCTGCCAGAAAGACCTCGACCTCGGCCTTCTCGACAACACCCCGATTGCGCAGGCTTGACAGGGTGAACTGGCGCAAGGCTTCGAGTTTGGCGTCGGGTAGTTCGCGGTTTTCGCGCAGCGCGCTGATCACGTCTTCCGGAACATTTTGCATATGGGCGATGCCGGTATGGGCCGGTACGCAGTAGTGGCAATTGTGCTCCACATTGATGGTCAGCCATACCACATTCTGCTCGACAGCGTTCAGGCTGGATCGAGAAAACAGTCCTCCGATTGTTTGGTAAGCCTCCAGCGTCGCCGGTGATTCAGCCATCACAGCATGAAGGTTGGGGATGAAGCCAAATCCGTTGAGAGAGTTCTCAAGAAAGGGCTGCGACCCTTCCGGGGCGCTTTCGGGTGTGTGCAGCGTGAAGTCAGTCATCGGGAGGATGTCCTGTTTTTGTGTGGCGCCCCGTGGGGCGTTGGCGGACAGGTCGGGATGGTCTTGCAATTTTGCAAGGGTGGTTCGTTCCAGTGATTGTGAAACATCGCCCGTGCAGGGATTGCCTTCATGCCGACACGGAGTACGGTCGCAATCCCAGTCTTCCAGTTCAGGAACACCATCATGACTTTCAAACCGTCCGAAGCGCTTTCGCGTGTGAAACCCTCTGCGACCCTGGCTGTCACGCAGAAGGCGCGTGATCTCCGTGCCAAGGGCGTTGATGTCATCGGTCTGGGTGCCGGTGAGCCGGATTTCGATACGCCGGAGCACATCAAGGACGCGGCGATCGAGGCGATCCGTCGGGGCGAAACGAAATACACGGCTGTTGATGGCATTCCGGAACTGAAAGATGCCATCATCAAGAAGTTCCGACGCGATAATGAGCTGGATTATACCGCAGCACAGATCCATGTCGCGCCGGGCGGTAAGCCGGTCATCTATAATGCCTTTGCTGCGACGCTGAACGAGGGTGACGAGGTCATCATCCCGGCGCCCTACTGGGTCACCTATCCCGAGGTCGTGCGCCTGCAGGCCGGCACGCCAGTCGAGGTGAAGACGAAAATCGAGAATGGCTACAAGATCACGCCGGCCGAACTTGATGCCGCGATCACGCCGCGCACCAAATGGCTGATCCTCAACTCGCCCTCCAATCCGACCGGCATGGGCTATACCGCGGGCGAGCTCAAAGCACTTGCCGAGGTTCTGCTCAAACATCCGCATGTCTGGATCATGACCGACGATATGTATGAGCACATCATCTATGAGGGATATGAATTCGCCACCATCGCCGAGGTCGAGCCGCGTCTTTACGACCGTACGCTGACGATGAACGGGGTCTCCAAGGCCTATTCCATGACCGGCTGGCGCATCGGTTACGCGGCCGGTCCGGAGGCGCTGATCGCCGGCATGCGCAAGGTGATCTCCCAGACCACGTCCAATCCGTGTTCCATCAGCCAGTGGGCGGCCGTTGCTGCGCTGAACGGCGATCACAGCTTCCTCAAACCGCGCAATGACGCCTTCCTGCGTCGCCGCAATCTGGTACTCGCGGCGGTGGAAGAGGCGGACGGGCTTGTCGCGCCGACACCGGAAGGCGCGTTTTATGTCTTCGCTGATTGTGCCGGCACGATCGGCAAGACCACGCCTGCAGGTCAGGAGATTCGCAATGACACGGATTTCTGCGCGGCTCTGCTGGACGCCGAGGCGGTTGCGGTTGTTCCCGGCATTGCCTTTGGGCTGGAGCCGGGTTTCCGTATCTCCTACGCCACGGACGATGAAAGCCTGGTCGAAGCCGGCAAGCGGATCCAGCGCTTCTGTGCTTCGCTGAGCTGATATTGGAATATTTGATTGCTCGATTAGTTATTACTAATTGGATCTATTGAACGCGTTCCGCCATAACTCTCTTCAACGCAGCAAGCGCTGCATTTGAAACAGGGAGAGCGAAATGAGCTTCAATATGGGTCTGAGCGAGAACCAGCGTCAGGAAATGGCGAAGGCTGTCACCGCAGTGCTGGCGGACACCTATGCGCTCTATTTCAAGACGCATGTCTATCACTGGAATGTCACCGGACCGCGGTTTCACGACCTGCATGCGCTGTTCGAACTGCAGTATAACGAGATGTGGACTGCGACGGACGAAATCGCCGAGCGGATCCGAGCGCTGGGCGTTGCGGCACCCAACTCCTATGGCGCCATGAATGAGGCTGCCAGTCTCGACGCTGACGCCGGTGCCAGCAGTGCCGATGAAATGGTCGCCGACCTGCTCAAGGGCCATGAAGTTGTCGTCGCCACCATCCGCAAGGCGCTGGAACTGGCGGGCGAGCACGGCGATGAAGCCACGGCGGACGTGCTCACCCCGCGCCTGACCGCTCACGAAAAAACCGCCTGGATGTTGCGCTCGACGCTGGGTTAGTTTTCCACATCTAATTCAGAGCAAAAAAGAACCCGGCCAGAGCGGCCGGGTTTTGTTCGTGAGTTAGGCAAAGAAAAAGGCGCCGGTCCAAAAAGGGGAGGAGAAAGGACCGGCGCCAGAAACAGCATACCGATTAAGGGGAGGAGTTCGGTATGCGTCAACTTGGTGAGGCTGCGGGCTCGCCGCTGCGTCCGTGAGGAGATATATGCCCCATGCTGCGTCGCGGCAGAAGACATGATGTCGCAGACTTGCTATGCATAAATGCGGCATCAAGTTCTAAATCCCATGCGCGTGTAGCTGGTTTGATTATATCCCAAAACGGGAACTCTTACCCTTTCTTAACCGTCAGATTGCGATGAGAACGCCTGGGGTAGAGGAATACGGATATTCAGATGATGCTGCTCAAACGCGCGTCCCGGCCAGCGATGACCGAATCCGCCGAGGTGGTCACCGTTCAGCCGGACTGGATTGACGAGCTGGCGATTGTACTTGACCGGATTGCCCAGGGGGAAAAGCCGGCACTTCCTGATTTGCCGGACGCGCTCGCGGGGGCTTTGGCGCGTCTCTATGGATCAATGGAATCGCGTGACCAGGTAACGCTGGAGCGCTCGGTTGGTTTCTCCATGCATGCCAGTGACGCCATGGCCTCTGTGTCGCGTGCCACGGGGGATATTCGAGATGTGGACCAGCAGGCCCAGTCAATGTCCTCCGCTATCGAGGAGCTGAATGCGTCGATCCAGCAGATCTCCAGCTTCACCGGTACCGCTGCTGACAATCTGTCTGATTGTGTGCAAGCGACGTCCCATGGCCTGGAACAGGTCTCCAATTCCGCCGAACAGATGGAATCCATCGAGACGGCCTATGGCAGCATTGTCGGCCGGGTCGAACAACTCGAAGCGGCGTCTGCCCAGATCACCAATATTGTCGATACGATCTCCGCGATTGCTGGCCAGACGAATCTGCTGGCGCTGAACGCCACCATCGAGGCGGCCCGAGCCGGCGAGGCGGGGCGTGGCTTCTCGGTTGTTGCCGAGGAGGTGAAAGCGCTGTCTGGCCAGACGGAGAAGGCGACCGGGGATATCCGGGAACGCATCGACAATCTGCAAAGCGAGGTCACCGGCATTATTGATGCTGTTCATGGTTCCATGACCGCGATCCAGGATGGCAAGTCTGCCAGTGATGATGCGGCTGCGAGCGTTCGTTCCGGCGTTGATTTGGTGCAAAGCTCGTCCAATCTGGTTTCCGAGATCGCCCGTCTTATGAGTGAGCAGACCGGAGCGGCCCAGGAGCTGTCGCGTGGTGTCTCAGGCGTCGCGACCGCCTCCCGCAGGGCAACCGAACGTGCCGAAGCCGTGATCGACGCCGTGGCTGGGTCCGAGAAAATCGTCAATGAGAGTTTCGCTGATCTGGAACAGCGTGATGTGCGGGACTATGTCCTCCATCGCGCCAAGTCGGATCACTTCCTGTGGAAGAAGAACCTCTCGGAGAAGTTTGTCGGCCGCAATACGATCCGGGCCTGCGACCTGGCCGATCATCATGAATGTCGTCTCGGCAAATGGTATGACGCTGTCCAGGATCCAGCCTTTATCGGTGATCCCCTGTTCCAGCGCCTGATCGATCCGCATGCGGAATTCCATCGACAGGGCAAGCTGGCGGCCGAGCTGCATGAACAGGGTGAACGTGAGGCTGCCGAACAGGCCGCCGAAGCCATGGAAGCCGCATCAGCCGATGTGATCGGCCTGCTTGAGGCGTTGATCGAGAAACGCCGCCTGGTCTAGGCGTCCCAGCGACGGGCCTGTTCTATCAGGAAGTCGCGGAAGGATGCGATGCGTCGGGAGCCGCGCAGCTCGCTTGGATAGACAAAGAAGATCTCGAAATCGGGCCCGTCGATCTGCGGCAGGACCCGTTTGAGATTCGGATTTTCCCGCGCCACATAGTCCGGCAGAGCAGCAATGCCCATGCCGGATTGCACCGTCTTGGCCACGCCATAGATCGTATTGACCTCGATCACGGCGGGACGCGGATTTTCGTTTTCGTCCCGGCCCAGGCGTGCCGCCCAGTCCAGTCCCGGGATCGGTGCCATCTGCGGCGGGCCGTACTGGATGATGGAATGTTCGTCCAGATCGTCCGGCGTTTTCGGCTCGCCACGCTGGGCGAGGTATTCCGGACTGGCATAGAGGTGTTGGCTGGCGCTCATCAGCTTGCGCTGGACCAGGTCATTCTGGGTCGAGGGCCAGGGGCGGATGCCGACTTCGGCCTCAAGCCCGGCCAGATCCAGCTCATGGTCATCCAGCATCAGGCGGATGTGGATATTGGGAAACTCGTCGTGAAACTCGCTCAGGCGCGGGGCCAGCCACATGGCGCCCAGAGCCGTCGGAGCGGTGACCTTGAGCTCACCGGAGGGTTCGTCGCGTGTGTCGTGAACCTTCGCTTCCGCAATCGCCACCTGGGCAGCAATGTCGTGAGCCGCTTCGTAAAGCACATTTCCCGGCTCTGTCGGGATCAGCCCGCGGGCATGGCGGTGAAACAGGGTCACGCCCAGATCGTCTTCCAGTGCCGCGATCTGGCGGCTGACAGCGGACTGGGACAGACCCAGCATCTCCGCCGCCTTGGTCAGCGAACCCGCCTGTGCGGCGGCGTGAAAGGTTTTCAGCTTGTCCCAATCCATGGGCGCGGTCTCCAGCCACGACTCAAGATGAGACCGCACCATAAACTATTCAGTACAAAGCGCGAGCTGGGCGGCCGCCCCGGACTGTAAAAGTCCGAAGCGGCCATCCGTGACTACGGGTTACCCGTCGATCGAGGCCATGCCCTGTTCGTTGTATCGCGCTCCCTGGACCTTGTCGGCGAGCGCATTGAGGGACGCCATCCGGTCCTCGTTCAACTCGACATCTGCTGCGCCCAGATTGACCTGGAGATTGGCCAGCTTGGTCGTGCCCGGAATCGTGAGGATGTTCTCACCGCGATTGAGCACCCAGCGCAGGGCGATCTGGGCGGCCTCCACCTTGAGACTTTCGGCGATTGCCTTGATCTCTTCCACCAGGGCGAGATTGGCTTCAAACGCCCCGTCGGCAAAACGCGGCTGGTAGGCTGCAGAGCGGAAATCAGCCGGTCGGTTCTCGGCGGTGAAACGACCGGTCAGCATGCCACGGCCCAGCGGGGAATAGGCGACCAGTGACCCGCCGGTCTCTTCCAGCACGGGAAACTGCTCGGCTTCAATGTCGCGCGAGAAGATGGAGTATTCCGACTGCAGGGCTGCAATCGGGTGGACGGCATTGGCGCGTTTGAGTGTCTCGGCAGAGGCTTCCGACAGGCCGATCGCGCGGACCTTGCCTTCCTCGACCAGCTTGGCCATCGCCCCGACCGTTTCCTCGATCGGGCGGCTCTGATCCATGCGGTGCATGTAATACAGGTCGATATAGTCCGTCTTGAGCAGGCTCAGCGACTCTTCAACGGCGCGGCGGGCATTGGCCTCCGAGCCGTCAATGCCAACAAACTCGCCTGTCGACTTGTCGCGCAAGGGTCCGAACTTGGTGGCGATCACCACCTTGTCGCGCCGGTCCGCAAAGGCTTCGCCCAAGAGCGCTTCATTGGCGCCCATGCCGTACATTTCCGCGGTATCGAAATGGTTCACGCCCAGATCGATCGCCTTGTGCAACAGGCCGATGGCCTCACTCTTCTCCGTGGCCGGCCCATAGAACTCCGACAGGCCCATACAGCCCAGTCCGATGGAGTTCACAAAAATTCCCGTATGTCCGATTTCGCGTGTGATCATGTTCAAATCCCCTGCGTCAGGATGGTTTCCAATGCGCTGTTGTGAGCGCTCACTCGCATATTGTGAGTATGTGCTCACATTGCAAGAGGGTGGGTGAATTTTTTTACGCGGAACCGGGGGAGGGTAGCAGAGATAGGGGGTGGTGTGGGGAGACATTGGGAGAGGTGTCCCGAAGCGGGGGAGGGGGAAGCACCAAAACCCCCACGATCTCGCGATCTGGAGTGAGAGGCATGCGGGAGACCGGTGAAACCGGAATTTAGTCTAGAGCAGGGGTTAAAGGCCTCCCGCACACGGGTTTGCTGTCTGCCATGCCAGAATTAACCCGTAAGGGTCGGCAGACGCTTCCCGTACATCCACGCCCGAACAGACTGAGCTCTCGCCTCCCACGACATGGATCACGGGAGAGTATGGGGGAAGATTGAGCTGTGTGGATATCTTCCCCGCTCGCGGGGAAGTGGGCTCGCCGAAGCCTACGGCGAAGGCGAGGTCGAAGGGGGCGCGAACGCGAGTGAGCCCTAATCCTCCGCGCTGCGCCCTCCGGCCCCTCCGTCCTTCTTCGCCAAGGCTACGAAGGACACCTCTCCGAGGGGGAGGATAAGGCCCGTTGTTGCACGACCTGCGCGAGGCCCGCCTTCGGTGCACTTATGGAAGCGTGATCCCCAACGCCCCCCAGATCTCATCGACTCGCGCCTTGGTCGTGTCATCCATGTCCAGCTTCTCACCCCATTCGCGCTGGGTCTCGTTGCCGATCTTGTTGGTGGCGTCCAGGCCGATCTTGGAGCCGAGGCCGGAGACCGGGGAGGCGAAGTCGAGATAGTCGATGGGGGTGTTTTCGACCGTGACGATGTCGCGGGCGGGGTCCATGCGGGTCGAGACGGCCCACATGACGTCCTTCCAGTCGCGCGCATTGATGTCCTCGTCCACGACGATGATCCACTTGGTGTACATGAACTGGCGCAGGAAGGACCAGGCACCCATCATCACGCGCTTGGCGTGACCGGCATAGGCCTTCTTCATCGAGATGACGGCGATGCGGTAGGAACAGCCTTCCGGCGGCAGCCAGAAATCCAGGATCTCCGGGAATTGCTGTTGCAGGAGCGGAATGAACACCTCGTTCAGAGCCTCGCCGAGTATGGCCGGCTCGTCCGGCGGCCGGCCGGTATAGGTGGTCAGATAGATGGGGTCCTTGCGCATGGTAATGGCACTGACCTTGAAGACCGGGAAATGCTCCACCGAATTGTAATAGCCGGTGTGATCGCCATAGGGGCCTTCCGGGCCATACTCGTCGAGCATGACATGGCCTTCCAGCACGATCTCCGCCTCGGCAGGGACTTTCAGCGGCACCGTCTTGCAATCGACCAGCTCGGCCTTCTTGCCGCGAAGAATGCCGGCGAACTGGTATTCCGACAGTGTGTCCGGGACCGGCGTGACCGCCGCCAGGATCGTACCCGGGTCAGCACCCAGCACGACGGCTGCCGGGAGCGGGTCAGGCTTCTTGTCTTTCCAGCGCTGATAGTGCTGGGCACCACCGCGGTGTTTCAGCCAGCGCATCAGCGTCTTGTCCTTGCCCAGCTTCTGCATGCGGTAGATGCCGAGATTATAGTCGTCCTGGCGATCGCCCTTCACATTGGGTCCTTGGGTGACCACCAGCGGCCAGGTGATCAGCGGGGCAGGCTCACCCGGCCAGCAGGTCTGGATGGGCAGGCGGTCGAGATCAATCTCATCGCCGGTCAGCACTACGTCCTGGCAGGGCGCCCGCGACACATTTTTCGGGCGCATGGACATGACCGTCTTGGCCAGTGGCAGCATCTCCATCGCGTCCTTCACACCGCGCGGCGGTTCCGGCTGCCGCAGGAAGGCCAGCAGTTCGCCCACTTCGCGCAATTCCTCGCCCGTGGTCCGGCTTTCACCGCCCAGCGTGACGGCCTGGGCGACGCGTTTGACAGTACCGAACAGGTTGACGAGACAGGGCATCTCGCTCTTTTCGCCCTTCTCGTTGATGACGTTCTCAAACAGCAGCGCCGGACCGCCTGCATGCAGGGTGCGCTTGTGGATCTCGGTCATCTCCTTGTCGGTGGAGACCGGGTGGGAGATGCGCAAGAGGTCGCCTTCGGCTTCCAGCATGTCGATGAATTCGCGCAGGGATTTATACGCCATGGGGGCTCCGCTTTCGTATGGGCGGAACCTAGGATGATCGGCCTGCTGCGCCAAGTCCGGTGCGGCAAGGTGTGGCAGTCCGGGATGAGGCGTGCGGCGCCGTAAATCTGTCCGGGCGTCTCGGCGAGAACCTCTCGATGAATGGCTGCGCGGCCTGTTCCACCCCGTGTTGTTCTGACGCGTCCGCAGTCTCATATCATATGAGCCGGGATAGCATGGTCATGCCTGCCCGGGCGGGTGCCCTGTGCTGGCAGGTAATCGCCGCTTTTGAATTCAATTCGAGATAAATTTTCCAGGTATTTAAGGCAAATTCATCGCGAATTGTTGAGCCGCTGTTCAATCCTGGCGCCTAGTAGTTTGCCCATCGACACGAACACTCGATCAGGAAACGGGACGGCAGCATGATTTTTCGCGCAGTGATGATGTCACGCGCCAAGGTCGCCTTGGGTTTTGGGGCCCTCAATGGCGAGCTGGGGCGTATCATTTCATGTAGCATGATGTCATGCGTGGATCTGCGGCTAACAGGCGCGCTGATCTGGGATTCCGGCTACTTCATGCAAGTGCTCGAGGGGGATCCCGATCACCTTCGCGACTTCATGGAGACGGTGGCCCGGGACGGCCGCCATCAGGACTACCGTCAGCTGGAATTCGTGCAGGCCATGCGGCGCGAATACCAGACGTGGGGCGTGGGGGGGGCGCGAACCGGATCCAAGCCCGCTGCCCTGATCAAGAAGGCAAAGACCATCGTCCCGACTGCAGATGAGGTGCGGACCCATGTCCGTCACCTCATCTCATCCGGGGTGGTTGCCGAAACCCCGCCGCTGGTGACAGCGGCGGCGTGACTACTCGGCAGGCGCCGGTTCTGCGGGGCGCAGGGCCGCAGCGATGCTGCGGGCCAGATCATATGACCCCGAGCTGACGTAATTGGTGGCGCCGAAACGCACAACGATCAGCTCTTGCTCCGGCATGATGAAGGCCAGCTGGGACTGGAAACCGTGCATCGTATAGGTGCCGGAAGGCAGATTATTGCTTGCTGGCGGGTTCCAGAAGCCCAGACCATAAGGGTCGGCTGAACCCGGCGTGGCGTCGGTTGCCAGGTCCGGCCAGTTGGCCGGGATCAGGCGCTCGCCATCCACCAGACCGCCGTCCAGATAAAGTTGTGCCAGCCGTGCCCAGTCATGCGCAGTCGCATACATGTAGGAGGAGCCGATCAGCGTGCCAGACGCATCCGGTTCCATCACGGCCGTGTGCATGCCCAGCGGTTCAAACAGACGTTCGCGCATGGCAATGACCTGGTCTTCCAGCGTTCCGCCCATCTGGTCTTGCAGGGCGCGGGTGGCCAGAACGGTATTGCCGCTCATGTACTCCCAGTGCTCGCCCGGCGCGTGCAGGCGTTCACGTGTCGCTGCAAAAGCGGCCATGTCACGCTGGGTGAACAGCATTTGCGAGTTCGGATCCGTACCGTCATTGCCTTCGCGAATGGCCAGACCGGCATTCATCCGCAACAGGTTTTCCAGTGTGATGTCCTGGCGATCTTCCAGTCCTTCAAAACTGGCGGGGACATGATCCAGCGTGATGTCACCATCCTGGACAAGCACGCCGGCCAGGGTAGCGGTGGCGCTTTTGGTCATCGACCAGCCCAGGAAACGCGTGTTGCGGTTGGCTTGCGGAGCATAACGCTCGGCGACCAGGCGTCCCTGGTGCAGGACTGCGACACCGAGCGTGTGCCGCATCGCCGGTACGCTGTCGGCAAAGGCCTGGTCCAGCGCGGCATTGATGGCCTCGACGTCGAAATTCGCGTCGCGATGGGCTGAATCGAGCTCCAGTGGTGTGAAGTCCTGGTCGAAGGGAATAGCGAGGTCCCGGTCGAACTGGCGCCCACCCCGATCCAGCGTACAGCCCAGGCCTTCGCGATAAATCGCGTGCTGGCGCCAGAACAGGCCGAACACGCTGGCCTTCACGCTCTGGCGATCATGGTTCACCGAGACGCTGAGCAGGTCGGCCGCATTGCCCAGCAGCGGGTCGATATAGGCCTGGCGGGCGAAGTCCTCGTCGAGACGGGAGACAAAGACCATCGAGCAGAGCTGTTTGGCCGTGATGCCGGTACCCGAGGGCAGGTATATACGCCCGACCGTGGACAGGTTCAGATAGGCAATGGCGCCCAGGAACACAGCGGCGACAACGCCACCGACAATACGCAGGATCATGATTTTCCCCTCAACCCGGTTCAGCCGAAACGCGAAAAGTCCGGCAGGCGTCTTTCCATGAAGGCCGCAGCTGCTTCGGCGAACTCGTCAGAGCGTAACAATTCCGCGAACAGGCCGCCCTCACGCGAGATGCGGTCGGACAGGTCTTCGGGCGGGGTACGCATGAGGGCCTTGGCGGCACGCATGGAGCCGGGTGCCTTGGCCGCCATGACGCTGGCCGCGAAATGGGCGGCGCCGGCAAGATCATCGGCACTGTGCACGCCGGTCACCAGGCCAGCCTGCAGTGCGCGATTGGCATCCCAGGTGGCGCCGAGCATCAGCAGGTCTGCCGCAACGGCATGGCCGAACATCTGTGGCATGACCTGGCTCGATCCGAACTCCGGCGCCAGCGCAAGGTCCACGAACGGGGTCTTGAAGGTCGCCCGATCAGAGCAATAGACGATGTCACAATGCATCAACAGGGTAACGCCGATACCGATGGCCAGGCCGTCCACGGCGGCCACGACCGGTTTCTTGACCTCGAGCAGGGCACGCATGAAGCGCTCCACCGGTGGCATGTCGCCACCGCCGACATGCGGCGGGCGTTCCATGAAATCACCGATATCATTGCCAGCGGTAAAGACACCATCGGTGCCAGTGATGATGAAGACCTTGACGGATTGTTCCGTATCGCCGCTTTCCAGCGCCTCGGCAGCAGCGGCATACATCGCGCGTGTCAGCGCGTTTTTCTTGTCCGGGCGATTAAACCGGATTGTGCGGATCCCCTCCGCATCATCGACCAAAACCAGTGAGCTCACTTGGGCCCTCCTTTATTTTATGGAGGGCAAACTAGAGCGTTCAGGCGCTGACCGCCAGACTTGTCAGAACCCGGTGCAGCATATCGCTGTCATCATCGCCCAGCTGGGTTTCCAGCTCCTGGTTCATGTCCTTGAAAACATGATCAGCTGCATCGCCCATGGCGCGGCCTTTTTCGGTCAGGGAGACGATCGCGGAGCGCTTGTCATCGGCTGAAGCGGTCTTGGTAACCAGGTTGAGCGCTGTCATGCGATTGACCAGCCCGGTTACAGCAGGCGGGTTCAAAGACAGCATCTCGCCGATCTCGCCCATGCGGCGCTCGCCGCGGCGAGCCAGCAGGAAGAGTACGGCCGCCTGTGCTGAGGTCACGCCGGCCTCCGCCTTGAGACGGGCATCAGCCTCGCGATTGAGCTTGCGCGCTGCGATTTCGAGCAACAAGAACAGCCGGCGATCCACCGCACGTACGCGGGCCATGACAAGTCTCCACTGGTAGAGGCGCAGCGAGCTCGCGCCGGAAGCGAATTTACCGGCGGGACATTGCCCTAAACGGCTGTGACTGTAAACGAAATTGCGACCGCAAAGGGCGAATTCACGGGGTGTTGAAGGACCAGACCTTGGCGTAGCGAACCTCGCGGTCCTCGAGGTCGCGGGTGACGGGTACTGTATACTCTGCGAGCCGGTCGAGTTTTTCGCGCGGCAGGAAGGATCGGCCCGGGTCTCCGATCAGGACGCGTGTGCCGCGGCGGGCGCTTTCCTCGAGCCAGGCACCGATATGACGGGCGCCTTCATCCTCGTAGAAGACATCTCCGGCGATGATCACGTCCCAGGCGTCGAAACGCCCGACCACATCACCCAGTTCGGTATCCAGCTCGACTGCGTTGAGTGTGGCATTGGCCCGGCAGGCCTCGATCGCAAAGGCGTCGAGCTCGCTGGCGGTCACCTGTTCGGCGCCGGACATTTTCGCGGCGATGCCGGAGACAGCGCCACCAGCCGCAAAATCAAGCACGCGTTTGCCTTTGACGATGTCAGGATTGTCCAGGCAATAGCGCGCCAGCGCTTGCCCGCCCGCCCAGGCAAAGGCCCAGAAGGGGGGCGGCAGGCCCATCTCGCCCAGCGCTTCCTCGGTCTGTTCCCAGATGTCCACGGTCTCGGTGGCCAGGTGCAGCTTGATTTCCGGCACCAGTGGCGGTGTCAGCACGTCGGTGTGCTCACGGATAAAGGCCTGGGGGTCGTCGAGCGATAGCGGCTTCACGGGCGTTCCTGCGGTTTGCCTCTTCGACATAACGCATGCCCGGTGCGGTGCAAGTTCAGCCGGCACAGGACAAAACGGCCGGGCGCTGGGCCCGGCCGTCTCGTTTCGCATCAAGGATACGGCTTACTCTTCAGCGTCTGCCGGGGCCGGCAGGATGAAGCGTGCATTGGCCAGTTCCGGCAGGGCACGCACCTGTTCCTCGATGACCGACAGGTCACCCACGATAACCAGGACAACATTGCCGAGGTCGAGATAGGTCGAGGCCACGCGGGAAATGTCGTCATTGGTGACGGCATTGAGGCTGGGCACGTAGTTTTCCAGATAGTCTTCCGGCAGGTCATAGAGATCGCGGAGGCTGAGCTGACCGATAATCCCGCCCGTGGACGCATTCTGCAGGATGAAGATGCCGGACATCCAGGTGCGGATACCGTCCGCTTCAACAGCGTCAGGCGCGTTTTCGGACAGACGCGTGATCTCGCCGAAGGTTTCCATCAGGGCTGCGCCTGTCACCTCGGTGTTCACATCGGCATTGAAGGTCCAGTAACCGCCGCCCATGCCCCAGGTGACACCACTGCCCGGGGAGTAGGTATACCCCTTGTCCTCACGCAGATTGCGGGTCAGACGGGAGGTGAAGCTGCCGCCCAGAAGGGCGTTCATGACGGCCAGGTCTGGCGCATCCGGATGATCGATCCCGACAGCCGGGAAACCGACCCGCAGCGTGGATTGCGGGGCGCCCGGGCGATCGATGAACTGGACAACCGGACCACCGCTCGGAGCGGCCGGGGTCAAGGCATCAGCAGAACCGCTCGCCCAGTCGGCAAACGCTTCACGGATGGCCGCTTCCATGGCGGCTTCGTCGAAACGACCGGCAACATAGATGCGGGTGCGGCCTGCGCCGTAATTGGCGTCATAGAAAGCCTGGACATCGCTCAGCTCGAAAGCGCGGACCTGGTCCTCGGTCGGCAGGGAATTGCCGTAGGGGTGGTCACCGCCGAACAGCAGGCGACGATAGGCTTCCGTGGCAATCGGACCCGGCTGGGCGCGAGAGACGGAGACATCGCGAACCAGGTTCTGGCGGACACGATCAAACTCGCTATCAGCAAAGTCCGGACGCATGACGACATCAGCGATGATGCCCATTGCATCGGTCGCATACTGGGACAGGACATTCACGCCGATATTGGTGGAATGCCAGCCGACACCGACACCCAGCTCGCCACCCATGGCGGCGATCTCGGTGGCGATCTCCTCGGCCGTGCGGCCGTTGGAGCCTTCTTCCATCATGCTGGCGGTCAGGTCGGCGATATAGGTATCGCTGCCATCATCGATATTGCCGGCACGAACGCGCAGGGAAATCTGCGTGGTCGGGGCCAGGCCGTACTGGATAAAGGTGACTTCCAGGCCGTTATCCAGCGTGAAGCTGCGATTGTCCGGCACGTTGAAGGAGACCGGTTCACCCAGAGCCGGTTGCTCGTTGATCTGCGCGATCGCCGGAGCGGCGATCAGGCTGGCGGCCGCGAGGGCGGCACTAAACAGTTTGACTGTCATGGCTTTTTCTCCCCGGGGCTTACTGGCTGTCATCGCCGGCAAGGCGAACTTCCAGCACGGTGCGGTTGGTCGGACGCAGATATTCCTGCGCCGTGCTCATCACCAGTTCCGGCGTGACCTGTTCAAAGCCTTCCGTGATCCGGTTGATGCGGCTGGGATCGTCATCGAACATGGCAAAGGAGGCCAGCAGGTCGACGAGACCGAAACGCGTGGATGTGTCCACGGTGCCGTAGAAATCGGACAAGAGCTTGGTGCGCGCACGCTCCAGCTCTGCCTCGGTCACTGGCGAGGTGCGGATGCCCTCGATCGTGGTGTCCATCGTGCCCATGACTTCAGACACGGTGAACTCGCTGTCGTGGATCAGGCCGACAGTCCACAGCATCGGACCGGAATAGTTGAAGGCATTGCCCAGGAGGTTGATGCCGCCAAACACGCCGGACGCATAACCTTCCTCCGACACCAGGGACTGGGTCAGGCGGCTGTCATCACCCTGGACCAGCAGCTGGTCGATCAGGATCATGGCGTAATATTCCGGCGTGCCACGTTCAGGCATGTGATAGCCGACGGCGAGGGCTGGCTGGTTGGCCAGGTTGTCCTCGATATAGTCGAACTTCTCTTCTTCCTGGCGCGGTTCGGAGGTGTCGATCTCCGGCAGGGGATCGCCCGCCTCGATGTAGGAGAAATACTGCTCGATCCAGCCCAGCGTCTCGTCCTTGTCGATATCGCCGGCGACAACGATGACCGCATTGTTCGGCGCATAGAACTGGTCGAAGAAAGCCTGGGCATCTTCCAGTGATGCCGCGTCGAGATCGGTCAGGTCGCCGTAGAAATTGTGCGCATTGTGCCAGTTTTCATTGGCGACCATCGGCAGGTCGATCCAGATCCAGCCGCCATAGGGCTGGTTGATGACATTGACGAAGACCTCGTTGCGAACGACTTCGCGCTGATTGTCCAGCTGGCTTTCGTCCAGGTTCGGCTGACCCATGCGGTCGGCCTCGGCCCAGATGATCGCTTCCAGCGCGTTGGACGGGACGACCTCGAAATAGTTGGTGAAGTCATACCGGGTGGAGCCATTGTTCACGCCGCCCGATCCATAGATCAGCCTGTCGAAGGCGCCGTGCGGCAGATTGCGCGAGCCCTGGAACATCAGGTGTTCGAACAGGTGCGCAAAACCGGTCCGGCCGCGCGGCTCGTTGCGGAAGCCGACACCGTAATAGACGGCGACAGTCGCGGTCGGCACGGTGTGGTCCTCGGACAGGACAACGCGCAGGCCGTTGTCGAGCGTGTGATAGCTGACATCGACGGTGAAATTGGTGGAAACAGCGGATTGTGTCGCACTGTCCGTGGTGGCGCCTTGATCCCCGCTATCCGTAGCAGGCTGACAGGCCGCCAGCGCGAGGGCTCCAAGGCCCAGCGCCAAGCTCTGTTTGATCGTCATGCTCTCCCCATATCGCTCAAACTCAGGACGGGGCGCATGTGAGCCCAGCACGCGGGCCGGGTCAAACGATCAAATCGCCTTCTGGTATTACAGGATTGTAACAAGCGCGAAGGTCGCACTCAGCAGGAGCCCGGTTTCGCGGTTAGACTTGAAGACTTTCAGGCAAGCGGCACCGTCTTCGATATCGGTCAGGCGGATCTGGTTGAACAGGTGGGCGGAATAAAGCGCGAAGGGGAGAGCGGCAAAGGGCGAGGCGTTGACCAGGTAAAGCGCCACGCCGGCCAGTCCGGCTGTCAGCCCGTAGAAGGCGCCGACCCAGATGGGGGAGTGCTGGCCGAACAGGCGGGCCGTCGAGCGCACCCCGACCAGGGCATCGTCCTCGCTGTCCTGGTGCGCATAGATGGTGTCATATCCCAGCGTCCAGAATATGCAGGAAGCGTAAAGTGCGAGCACGGCGAAATCGAACTGGCCGCTTGCGGTGACATAGGCGACAGGCACACCCCAGTTGAACGTCAGGCCCAGCCAGGCCTGTGGCCACCAGGTGATGCGCTTCATGAAGGGATAGGCCGCGACCAGCACCAGCGAACCGAGGCCGGTGAAAATGGCGATCAGCGGCAATTGCACCAGCACGATCAGTCCGACCAGACTTTGTGCGCCCAGGAAGGCCCAGGCCTGTTTCAGCGATACGGTTCCTGCCGCCAGCGGCCGATCCGCGGTGCGGGCGACCTGGGCATCCAGATCACGATCGATGATGTCATTATAGGTACAGCCGGCACCGCGCATGGCGATCGCACCAATCGCGAACAGGGCCGCGTAATAGAGATCGATCCAGCCAAGGCCGGTATTGGCGCGCGCCAGCAACAGTCCCATCCAGCAGGGCAGGGCGAGCAGCCAGAAGCCGATCGGTCGATCATAACGCGCCAGGCGCAGATAGGGTCTCAGAGCGGTCGGCGCTCGATCCACCCAGGTCTGGGGGATGCTGTCAGCGACTCGTCGGTCGAAATTCAGTTGCATGGAGGTGGTTTCGCAAAGCTCGAAGGCGAGATCAAGGCAGGTTGACGGACAAGGGCAGCACGGGGCAAAGCGAAGGCATGAGCACGGATCCACGCCTTTTCATCGATGCACCCCTGGGCGAGGGGCAGGCTGTGCCGCTCTCGCGGGAGGACAGCCACTATCTGATCAATGTCATGCGCCGGGAAGAGGGTGACCATGTTCGCCTGTTCAACGGCCGCGATGGCGAATGGCAGGCATCGGTGGCCAAGGCACACAAGAAAAACGCGGTGCTGGCCTGTGATACACAGAACCGGCCACAGGCCGCTGTGCCCGATCTCTGGCTGATGTTCGCCCCGGTCAAACGCCAGAAAAACGAGCTGATCGTGGAAAAGGCGACCGAGTTGGGCGTGGCGGATATCCGCCCGGTCATCACCACACGCACCCAGTCTGAACGTATGCGTCTTGATCGTTTCGAGATCATCGCTAAGGAGGCAGCCGAACAGACCGAACGCCTCGACCTGCCGGTGATCCACGAGGCTGTGAAGCTCGACCAGATGCTCGAGGACTGGGATGAGAGCCGGGTGATCATCTATTGCGATGAAGCCGGCGATGACGGCGCCCGCCCCTGGGGCGGCGATAGCGGTCGGGCCAGTCAGGCGCTGGGTCCATTGACCGAGCTGCGCGGCAAACCCGCAGCCCTGTTGATCGGTCCGGAAGGCGGTTTCACCCCGGAAGAACGCGAGCGCCTGCGCAGTCTGGATTTTGTCCACGCCGTCAGTCTGGGCCCGCGCATCCTGCGCGCCGAGACGGCGGTGATCTCGGCGCTGACGCTGTGGCAGAGCGTTTGCGGGGATTGGGAGTAGGTCGGCCTTGCCGGCGCGAGCGTGCCACAGGTGACGGTGAGGACAGGGTGTGAAGCCGCCATTGCTCGCTCACTTCACCGCGAATCTCAGCGGTCGCCTCTTGTTTCACCCCGAACACCCACATATCTGTTGCGGACATTGCTTTAGGCGGGGGCGCTTTGATGAGCGGCACTTATAATCCCGGTGGCGAAGGCGCTCCGATTGAATCCATCGACCAGCTGGGTGAATACCTCGCGGCAGGCTGCAAGCCGGCGGAGAATTTCCGCATTGGCACCGAGCACGAAAAATTCGGTTTCGCGCTCGAGACGCATGACCCGCTTCCCTATGACACGGAAGGGCCCTCGGTGCTTAAAATGCTTGAGGGTCTCAAGTGTTTCGACTGGGAACCGGTGGAAGAGGGCGGGTATCTGATTGCGCTCAAGCGCAATGGTGCCTCGATCACGCTGGAGCCGGGTGGCCAGTTTGAACTGTCCGGTGCCCCGCTGGAAAATGTCCACCAGACGTGCGCCGAAGTGAACCGTCACCTCAAGGAAGTCCGTGAAGTCGCCGACGAGATCGGTGCCGGTTTCCTGGGGCTGGGCTTCTCGCCGAAATGGTCGCTGGAAGACACGCCGATGATGCCCAAGGCCCGTTATGGCCTGATGAAGGCCTACATGCCCAAGGTCGGCACGCTGGGCCATCAGATGATGTTCCGCTCCTGTACGGTCCAGACCAATCTGGATTTTTCCAGCGAGGCGGACATGGTCAAGAAATTCCGCGTCTCCCTGGCCCTGCAGCCGGTGGCGACGGCGCTGTTTGCCAATTCACCGTTTGGCGATGGCGGCCTCAACGGTTTCCAGTCCTATCGGTCCCATGTCTGGACCGACACCGACAATAACCGCACCGGCATGCTGCCCTTTGTCTTTGAAGACGGGATGAGCTTCCACCGCTATGCGGATTATGCCCTCGATGTGCCGATGTATTTCGTCAAACGCAATGGCGAGTATCTCGACGCGACAGGCCAGAGTTTCCGCGACTTCCTGGACGGTCGCCTGCCGGCCCTGCCGGGCGAGAAGCCGGTGATGAGCGACTGGGAAGATCATCTCTCGACCCTTTTCCCGGAAGTGCGTCTGAAGACTTTCCTGGAAATGCGTGGCGCGGACAGCGGTGCGTGGGACAGCCTGTGTGCCCTGCCGGCCTTCTGGGTTGGGCTCCTGTATGACGATACTGCGCTGGATGCGGCCTGGGACCTGGTCAAGGACTGGACCGCGGATGAACGCGAGGGTCTGCGTCTCGCCGCGGGGCGCCACGGTCTGCGGGCCGGCTGGCGCGATCATTCCATGACGGAACTTGCCCGCGAAGTGCTGGCGATCTCCCGTGAAGGGCTCAACAAGCGACGCATGTTGAACGGTTATGGCGAGAATGAAGGCCATTTCCTCGACGAGCTCGACGAGATCGTGGCCAGCGGCCGTACGCGGGCCGACGCGCTGATCGAGCGTTTCAACGGCGAATGGGACGGTTCCATCGAACCGGTCTTCACTGAAGCCGCCTATTAGGTGTCAGCGCTAACACGCGAAATTGTGAGGCTGGGCCTCAGTTCCAGCCGTCACAAAAGCTTGTCGGTCGCGCTCTCACATGGTCAATTGACGCCCGAGTAACGCCTCGCGGGGAGCGGGGACGGGGAGATTACATTGACTGACAATACCGAGGCGGTCGTGCGTTCCAAGCACGATACGTCGTTCTTTGGTCATCCACGCGGGCTGGCCATCCTGTTTCTGACTGAGATGTGGGAGCGTTTTTCCTATTACGGAATGCGTGGCCTGCTGATCATCTACCTGACCCAGCATTTCCTGTTCTCTGACGAGAGCTCCACGATCATGTACGGCGCCTATACGGCGCTGGTTTACATCATGACAATCATTGGTGGCTCACTCGCTGACCGCTATCTCGGTCAGAGGAAAGCAGTGACCTACGGCGCCATTCTTTTGGTTGCTGGTCACGGTCTCATGGCCTTTGAAGGCAGCGGTTCTCGCGAGATCTTTACGTATGAGGGTGCGGAGTACCAGATTACTCTGGATGGCCGCGGCGGCGACGCCAACCAGATCATCGTGTCGGACTCCGGTCAGTCGCAGATATCCTTCGAGGACGCGGGCACGCGGCTTGTGGTGGCAGAGCCGGACGTTGTCGGTTTGCCGGCCAGTCTCGAGTTCTCTTCCGACATGACGCGCATTGAGCGCGAAGAGCTCTACGTCAATATCCTCTATCTCGCGTTGGCGCTGATCATCGCCGGTGTTGGTTTCCTCAAAGCCAATATCTCAACGATTGTAGGGGAGCTCTACGATGTCGGGGATGTGCGTCGGGATTCCGGTTTCTCGCTCTTCTATATGGGCATCAATCTGGGGTCTTTCATCTCGTCCCTGACGGTCGGTATTATCGGCATTGCATGGGGTTGGAATTGGGGTTTTGGCCTAGCGGGCGTCGGCATGCTGTTTGGCCTTCTCACATTCCTCTTCTTCCAGCCCTGGCTGGAAGGTAAGGCCGAGCCTCCAAATCCCGAAAAGCTGAAGCAGAAAGTGCTCGGACCGATCAATGTCGAGTGGGCTTGCTATCTGACCGGTATCGCGATCGTCGCGGTTTCCATGATGATCGTAAAATTCCCTGACCTGTTTGCGGACGTTGCCGGATATATTGGTATCGCCATGTTCGTGCTTCTGGTGGGATATGCCCTCGTGAAGACACAGGGTGACGAACGCAAGAAGATGTTTGCGGCCATCTATTTTGTTCTCGCTCAGATCCCGTTCTGGGCTCTGTTCGAGCAAGCTGGGTCTTCGCTGAATCTCTTCACAGACCGTCTGGTAGATCGCAGCATGTTCGGCGTATCCGTACCTGCGCCGGTGTTCCAGTTCCTCAATGCAGGCTACATCATCGTCTTCGCTCCGATGCTGGCCTGGCTGTGGCTGTGGTTGGAAAAGCGCAAGATGAACCCGTCCACGCCGGTGAAGTTCGCGTTTGGTGTCTTCCTGGCGGGCCTGGGTTTCTACGCTCTTGTGGGTGGCATGGGGCTTTCCGGTGAGACGGGGCTCACTGCAGTTTATTTCATTTTCCTGATCTACTGGATCCACACCATGGGTGAGCTGATGGTCTCGCCGGTCGGCTTGTCATCTGTGACCAAGCTGGCGCCGGCGCGTGTCGTTGGCATGACCATGGGCGCCTGGTTCCTGTATTCCGGTCTGTCCAACTTCCTGGCTTCAGTTATCGCAGCACAGACAGGTGCGGAGACCATTGGTGGTCAAATCACCGATGTCGCTGCGGCCAAGTCAGGTTATGCGGAGGTGTATTCGAACGTAGGCCTGGTCGCGATGGCCATCGCTGTAGGCATGCTGTTGATCTCCCCGGTGATCAAATGGCTTATGGTTGATGCCGACAAGGCGACAACGCCGACCCTTGCCCAGGAAGAGGCAGCGGGCGCAGGACCTGACCGTCCGGCCAGCTAATCCCTCTCCACACAGACAGGAAAAGCCGCGGCGTTCGCTCCGCGGCTTTTTCTTTGGCCCTTATCCGGTTGTGCTGATCAGTGACTGAGTTCTTCCAGGTCACTCAGCTGGATGCGGTCATCATTGCGGCACTGGTTCTCTCGGCCGGTGGGCTGGATGTCCCAGACCCCGGTGCGCTGGTCGATGGTTACGCGGGCCTGGGAGAGGATGTCCATGCCGATGACCAGGGCTGGCGCATTCTCCCATCCCAGCGCGTAGAAGATGTCGAGATTGGCGCGCATTATGTACTGGCGGCTGATACACAGATCGCCAATCTGGAACTGGCGGATCGGAAAGGCATTGGCGTTGTCGCCCATGCGACCGTCAACGCCGGACAGCTCGTAGCTCAGCACATTACGAGGGACAAAACGCGAATGAAGGGCATGGTTGGCGATGGACACGGCGGAGCCGCTGTCGATGACCACGCGGAAAATCCGCTCACCCGTACCCAGTCGCGCCGCGCCGTAGAGAAGACCGTTCTCGGGGTCCAGGATGCCATCATCGAAAAAGACGTGTTCCGGTTCCAGCTGGATATGGCCGTCGGTGAAGTCGATCCCGTAGCGGCGCCCGGCAAAGGCATCCATGCCAAGAAGCCCGGCGATCATGGTGTTGCGTGTGGTGGAATCCGGGATGACGACGCTCTGCAGCGTCTGCGGGGGTATGTGTGGCAGGCGGACATCTGCCAGTTCAAACCGCTCGGCCTCGAACATCCGTGTCAGGGACTGGACGTCATCGGAGACGACCCAGCTGGACTGGAAGCCCATCTGTTCGGCGACAGCCTGGGCTATGGCAGTTCGGTTGGCACCGGTGTCGACAACAAAGACATGCTCCCCGTGTTCGCCGACTTCGACATCCATGATGACATGTCCGGACACGGTCCGGCCGAGTTCAATGGTCTGTGGCAGGGCAGGGGCGGGAAGCCAGGCGAGGCCCAGGCCAAGGGCCAGGGCGCGGGTCAGTCGATCGGATGGCTTCATGTTTCCTCCCGCCCGTGTCAGGGCATGCTGGGTGTGAGCACTCCACTGAACTGAACTCGCGGCCGCCGGCAGAAGTTTTCTTATGAAGAGGGGCTGAGTTCGACAATTCCGTTTTCCCGGTCGACGACGAGGTTGAGGTACTGCATGGCATCCATCCCCAGGATGATTGCAGGCTCGTCCAGCCAGCCGAGAGAGCGAAAGATATCAAGATTGGCGAACAGGGCGGGTACCGTATCGAAACAGGCGCCGCCGACCCGCAGGCTGCGCAATGTGACCGCCCGTGTCGCTGTCGGGCGAACCTGCTCGACGCCGCGGGTGTTGAAGGTGATTCGGGTGCCGCGATCTGGCAGCATGTTGCGCATTCTCGCATTGACGAAAGTGCGCGGCGATCCGGTATCGATCATGACGCGAATTCGGGCGCGGCGGTTGCCGATCCGTGCTTCGGCATAGATCAGGCCTCGTTCCGTCGAAAACACGCCGTCCTGATGTTCCGGCGCGGCAGAATTGAGGATGAGCTGATCCGCCCCGAAATCCAGCCGGTAGCGGTCAACTCCCAGCGCATTGGTAGCGAGGAAGCCCATATAGTTCAGAGGCTCTTCGCCTTCGGCAGGCAGAACAATGCTGTGAACCTCGCCAATGGGATGGCCGTTTACGGCCACCGTTGGCATCTGGAACTCTTCTGCGACAAAAACCGTGTCGAGCGCCTGCACATCACTCATCGAGGTCTCACTCGGCGTAAAGCCGACCTCCATTGCCATTGGAAGCGCAATTGCCGTGTGACTGGCACCGGTATCGAGAATTAAATTGTAGGGGCCAAACTCACCGACATTGATGACGACAGTCGGGTGGCCTGCTGGCGTGGATCCCAGGTGAAGGGTGGTGGTTTCAGTCTCCTGGGCAGTCGCGGTGCTGGAACCGATGCTGGCGAACAGGCAGAGGGCAGTCAGAGCGAAGGAAACAGCGCTTCTTGTGGTCAATGAAACTCTCCTCTTGCCGGTGCCAGCTTCAACGCCGCGTGTTCCTTATTTCCCTATTCTCTGAAAGGATTTGTCCCGCTTCAAGTCAGGCCTGAACACATCGGCGTGAAAAGGGACGGGTTTCCCCGTCCCTGTGATGAAGCATTTCGGTCAGAATGTGCCGCGTGCGCGGATGTAGAACGTCTTGCCCATGGATTCATTCTGGTACTCGATACGGTCGATAATGCCGTCAGCCCGGGAGCCGTCGTAGAAGACGCGCTCGCGGTCATCGCCATTATTGATGACGCCATCGACACCGGCTCGCAGGGTCAGGCCAAGCCAGCGTGTGGTTTCGACGTAGAGGTCGAGATCACCATCGGTGAAGCCCTGGACACGGTATTCCTGGGCGCGGAAAATCTCGCCATCCGACAGCCAGAAATAATCCCAACCCCAGGCGAACTGACGCTCCGGGAATGTCTGGCGGTAATCGAGGCGTAGCTCCCACATGCGATAGCCTGACCAGTGGCGGTCGACCATTGTCAGAGGGTCTTCGACATTGGTGTCATAGTATTCCAGGAACACGTCGAGGACGGCATTCGAGAGACCCAGATTGTCCAGTGGTGATGTGATGTTCGTCGTCACCCGGAAGTTTGAGCCGTCTCCGATATTGCCGGGTGCGTCGAAGACAGTGCCGTTGGATTCGATCGGCACCCAGCCATCGAGATCCTGGATCGAGTCATAGCCGATCACCAGAGAGAAGGATCCGTCACCAAACCGGCGTTCCCATTCGCCCTCAAGCGTCCACGTGCGCTGGGGCACGTAATCCGGATTGCCGAGCGTGGAGTTGTTGTCGGTCAGGTCCACCTGGCTGGCGAAACGGCCGAAATTCAGCTGGGCCACATCGCGGCGCAGGGTGACGCGGTAGCGGTTCTGATCGTCCTGGCGATAATTCAGCGTAAAGGACGGCTTGGCGTAGGTGAAGGAGCGCGATTGCTCGGCATCACCGGTCTGCTCGATCTCGGAGAATTCGTAACGCAGGCCGCTTTCCAGGCTGATGCGATCGGTGACCGTCCAGGTGTGGTTGGCGAAAAGCTCGGAACGGGTTTCCTCGACCATCGTGTCAGAGACCGGCAGGTCCAGCATGGTCACCGTCGTGCCGTCATCAACTGAAATGGTGAAGCTGGTATCGCGGGAGTTAACCGCCGTCTCGCCACCGAATTCGACGGCATGTCGATCATTGGGGTTGTACGAGAACGTCTGGCGAATAGCCGTTTCCTTGTACTCGCCTTCACCCTCATAGATCGAGGCGCGGTCAAAACCGGTGGTCGACAGGTAGATGCTGAAGAATTCCGGATTGTTGGTCCATTCCTCGCGGGTCACCAACGCGATCGTCTCGGACGAGAAATTGTCAGAGAAGTCCCGGGAATAGGTCGATGACAGAGACCAGTTGGTGTTCTCATCATCCGCCGAGCTTTCCTCGAAACGCAGATCCGCACCCGTGCCGTCGACAACGTTGGAGCGGTGGTTCCGGCGCCACTCCCAGGTCTGGTAACGCAGGTCCGTCCGCAAGGAAGACGTGTCATTGATGCGCCAGTTCAGCGAGAAGGTCGGGATGAATTCCTGGAAGTGCCGCTGGTCATTGTCCCAGCGCAGCTCGGCCAGGTCCTGTCCACCATTGTCATAGAGGGATTCACGGCGACGGAAGAGATTGCCTTGCCAGCCGCCCTCGAAGCCGAATGTCATCTCTGCCGATCCGACCTGGGTCGTGTAGGAAATCTCGCCACCCGGCCCGATCCGGTGCGATTCAGACAGGCGGGCAACTGCGGCCCAGGAACCGGAATTGCCGGCGCCTTCGCGCAGGATCACATTGACCAGCCGCGGGTTGCCACGCATGTCGTATTGCGGCAGGGCTTCCTGGATCAGTTCGATGCGTTCGACATCGCCGGCATTGATCCGCTGCAGGACGGTCTGCAGGGACAGAGACTTGTTCGAAGGCCGTGCGCCGTTGATCAGCAGATTGCCAAAACTGTCGGCCAGACCGCGGCGCTGCTCATCCCCCCCGGAGAGCGAGAAGCCGGGTACACGCTGGACCATGTCCAGAGCGGTCGACGGTGAAAAGGCTGTGAAAAATGATGGTGCATAGCTCAACACGCCAGCCTGGACCTCGACGACCGCGGCGGCTTCTGTTGCTATGACTTCCTGTTGTGCCCAAGCCATCGGCTGGAAAGCCGAAAGCAGCGCGACCAGTGCTGTCGCGCGCAGATATTTCCCTCGCATGTGTTCCCCGGGTTTGTGCCTGCCCAACTTCCCCGTGTTTCGGGATAGTCGAGGTGGTTGGCCGGAACCATGTAATAATCTGTAAGGTCCATCACCGGGGCGTGAGGAGGGGCTTGTGCGCCCCTCGCTAGCGGACGGCTATCTGATGTAATTCAGCCGCTTAGAATGCTCCGGAGAACGTGATGTAGAACACACCGAAAGATTTGCGCTGTTCATGTTCTCCGGCATTGATTATGCCATCGCGCGCGATCCCGTGAAAAATGCACGCTCTCGATTGTGGATATTGCCGAACATATGCCGCACGCCCAGACGCGAGGTTACGCGGGCAAGACGTGTCGTTTCCACGAAGGCGTTCAGGCTACGCTCGCCGGAATCAACGGCGCGATATTCGCGGGCCCGGAAGGCTTCGCTGTCCGCATAGGCGCTGAAATCCCAACCCCAGGCCACTTGCCTGACCGGCAAACCCTGACGGAAGTCCATTTGTCCACCCCACTCCCGTGGTCCGCTCCAGCGGCGGGTTTCGCCGGTCAGTGGATCGGTGACTTCGGTATCATTCCAGCTTAGATCGATATCGAGCACGGCATTGCTGAGGCCCATGGCATCCAGTGGCGTTGTCGCGGAGAGCAGAAGGTCGAGCCGGCTGGCATCACCGATATTGCCTGGTGTGTCGAAGACAGATCCATTGCGCTCAGCCGCCAGCCAGCCAGCCATCAAGATCCTGGACATCGCTGTAGCGGGCCGTGAGCGAGATCGAGGCGTCATCTCCGAACCGTCTTTCCCATTCCGCTTCGGCGATCCAGTAGCGCTGGGGCACATAGTCCGGATTGCCCACCACGCTGGTATCATCATTGAGGTCGACGGAACTGGCGAATTTCCCGAACTGCAGCTGGGCGACGTCTCGCAGGACCGAAAAGCGCCAACGCGTGCGGGTATGCTGGCGCCAGGTCAGAATGGCTCGGGGCTTGAGATATTCAAACGAGCGGCTCTGCTCCGCATCGCAGCTCTGGGTGATCTCGGAAAACTCGACGCGCAGCCCGGATTCCAGCTGCAGTGTGTCAGACAGTGTCCAGGTGTGGGTGGTGAAGATTTCCTGACGATCTTCCTCGACGCGTGTTGCCTAGACGGGAAGGTCGACCTCGGTGACGGTGTTGCCGTCATCGGTGAAGAGGCGCAGATCGCTATCGCGCGAATTCAGGGCCGTCTCGGCGCCAAATTCCAGGCTGTGACGTTCATTCGGATTCCAGGAGACAGTCTGACGCAGTGCCGTTTCCTCGATGTCGTAATCGCCCTCTATCACCGATGCGCCGACAAAGCCGACACCGGCCTGCCATTGATTGAAATGATGTGGACCCTGGCGCTCCCGGTCGCGGCGCACCAGCAGCGTCGTGTTGCTGGACCAGCGGTCGTTGAAACCGTGCGAGAGCGTGGGCGAGATATTGTAGTTTGAGCCATGGTTTTCGGTGAAACCGCGTTCCAGCGCGATCGGCTCCGAGCCCGGGTCTGCCGGGTCGAAGTCCTGGCGCCAGCGATCCAGATGCCAGACCCAGGCCTCCGCAAAGGCATCGAGGCGCAGGCTGGTGTCAGAGCCCAGCGGCGTGTTCATCGAAAAGGAGGAGCGCAGCGGCGCCCAGACATATTGTTCATTGATGCGGCGCGTTTCCGTCAGCTCACTGCCGCCATTGGAATAGACCTGCTGATCGATCCGGCCGCGATTGCCATACAGTTCGCCATTCAGGCTCATGGTGATTTCTGCCGAGCCGAGCCGGGTGCTCCAGGAGATGTTGCCGCGCGGACCGATCCGGTTGGAGTCGGACCTTTCGAGTGTGAAAGACCAGGCGCCGGAGCTTCCATTGTCTTCCACGACCACATTCGCCAGACGGGCGTGTCCGCGCATATCGAACTGGGGCAGGGCTTCCTGGATGAGCTCGATGCGAGCAACCGAGTCTGCCGGGATCCGCCCCAGCACCGTTTCCAGCGTCAGCAACTTGTTGGACGGGCGTTCGCCATTGATCAGCAGATTGCCGAAACTGTCACCCAGGCCGCGGCGGTCATCATCGCCCGAAGACAGCGCAAAGCCGGGCAGTTGCTGGATCATGTCCAGCGCTGTGACCGGATTAAAACGATCGAAAAAGCCGGTCTCATAGCGGACCACGGCGTCAGTGTTGGCGGGTGCGTCCTGACGGCCCTCGCTGGCTGTTGTCAGGGCGAGGGCGAGAGCGACGGCACTGGTCGCCTGCAAGATGAGATTACGCATGCAGAGTCCAATTCTCCTGAACCCGGGTTACTCCTGTCCCCGGCCTAGAGAGGCGGGGAGTGGGAGCAAAGGGTCAGAAGGGACTTCCTCGGACGAGCCGTGGTTTTCACGCGATGAATGGTGCCTAGCCGGCACCACCAACCGTAAGGCCGGCGATTTTCAACGAGGGTTGGCCGACACCGACCGGGACACCTTGTCCTGCCTTGCCGCAGACGCCGACGCCCGGATCCATTTCGAAATCATCGCCGATCATGGTGATCTGGGTGAGTGCGGTGGGGCCGTCGCCGATCAGGGTTGCGCCCTTGACCGGGGTGTCGATCTTGCCGTCGATGACGCGATAGGCCTCGGTACACTGGAAGACGAACTTGCCGGAGGTGATGTCGACCTGGCCGCCACCGAAATTCACGGCATAGATGCCGTCCTTCAGGCTTTCGACCATTTCGTCACGCTTGTGCTGGCCGGCCAGCATGTAGGTATTGGTCATGCGCGGCAGGGGCGGGTGGGCATAAGACTGGCGGCGACCATTGCCCGTGGGCTTCTGGCCCATAAGGCGGGCATTCATGCGGTCCTGCATATAGCCTGTCAGGATGCCATCCTCGATCAGCACCGTGCGTTCGGTTGGCGTGCCTTCATCATCAATCGTCAGCGAGCCGCGGCGTTCCGCCATGGTGCCGTCATCGATAACGGTGACGCCTGCAGCGGCGACCCGCTCGCCCATGCGGCCAGCAAAGGCGGAAGAACCCTTGCGGTTGAAATCGCCTTCCAGACCGTGACCGACAGCCTCGTGCAGCAGGACGGCAGGCCAGCCTGCGCCCAGAACCACGTCCATGACACCGGCGGGCGCGTCGACGGCGTCCAGGTTGACCCGGGCGATGCGCATGGCTTCGTCGGCGAGGGCCTTCCAGCTGTCCGGCTTGATCCATTCGTCAAACATGGCGCGGCCGCCGGCGCCGGCCGAACCGCTCTCGCGGCGACCATCACGTTCCACGGTCACCGAGACATTGAGGCGGACCAGCGGGCGAATGTCGGACTTGATGTCACCATCCGCGCGAATGACGGAGATCGCCTGGCGCGAGCCGGCGATCGAGGCGCTGACCTGCACCACACTGCCATCCTTGGCCCGGCAATAGGCATCGATTTCCTGCAGCAGGGCCGATTTTACCTCGAAGGTGGGCGATGAGACCGGGTCGACGGCGTCATAGAGCCTGGTGTTCGTTCCCACAGGCGGGGCAGCGAGCGAACCAGCAGCACCGCGCTTGACGGCTGCAGCGGTCTCGGCGGCGCGTTTTACAGCATCCAGCGTGGAGTCAGAAGAGTGCGCAAAGCCGAAGGCCTCTCCCTGGACGCAGCGCAGTCCGAAGCCGCGACTGGAATCGAAGCTGGAGGATTTCAGCCGCCCGTCGTCAAAGACGAGTGCCTCCGAGGTGGCTGTCTCCAGGAAGAGCTCGCCATCATCTGCCCCGGCCATCGTGTTCTCGAGAACAGGCAGGACATCGTCCGCGGTAAAGTCGAATTGTTCGATCGGATCGTTGGACATGGCGGGGCTCGCTTCGCAAATCGGATGTACCAGACATAATGGAGTGCGCCGGGAGTGCAAACAGATCAGCCACATCAGCGGGCCGAGCCGGAACTCGAATCGGAAACTGCGAGCCTCTCGCAAGACGCAGAAAGTGAGACGATTTGGCACAGCACATAGCTCTGGCTGACGGTATAAAGAGTGTCAGTTCTGACTTACGACGGATTGATGTGCAGTCGTGGTTTCGATTCTGCATGGTCAAGGTGTTGATTTTGATGGATTTTATAGCGTCCGCGGGCTGCGGGTGCTAATGATCATCAAAAAATGCCGTTGATGGCCTGACAGCGCTTGCGACCGGCACTATATTCCGCCGCCATCGGCAGGGGCTACCCTGCCTTCACGCCTGACTTGTATGGGGAAGCCATGCGTTTTCTGACCGCATTAGCGCTCACCGCGATCACCTCGGCCAGCGCCTTCGCAACGCCGATCGTCGGACAACCGACCGATGGAGGCCTCGGCTTCCAGCCCGGTGTCACGCCGATCATGGAGCAAGTGAACGATTTCCATAACATCCTGTTGTGGATCATTGTTCCGATCACACTTTTCGTCATGGGCCTGCTCGGCTGGATCATCATTCGCTACAACAAGAAAGCGAACCCGGTGCCGGCGAAGTTCAGCCACAATACGACGCTCGAGGTGATCTGGACGGGTATTCCGGTCCTGATCCTGGTGGTGATTTCCTTCTTCTCCTTCCCGCTGCTCTACCTGCAGGACACGATCCCGAGTGATCCGGATGGCGATATCCCGCCGGCGGAGTTCACCATCAAGGCCGTGGGTTACCAGTGGTACTGGGGTTATGAATATCCTGACCACGGCATCGAGGAATTCACCTCCAACATGGTTGCTGATGAGGATCTGCGTCCGGACCAGCCGCGCAATCTGGCTGTTGACCAGCCGATCGTGATCCCGGTCGACACGACGATCCGCCTGCAAGTCGTCGCTGCCGACGTTATTCACAACTGGGCGATGCCCGCCTTTGGCACCAAGATGGATGCCATTCCGGGCCGCATCAACGAAGCCTGGTTCCACGTCACCGAGGAAGGCACTTACTACGGTCAGTGTTCCGAGCTGTGTGGTGTGCGTCACGCCTTCATGCCGATCGAAGTGCATGCCGTGAGCCGTGATGTTTTCGACCGCTGGGTCGCCATGGTTGCCGAGGACCCGTACTCCGCGGAAGCCTATCAACTGATCGCTGACAATGTCGCAGAGCGCGAAACGCGCCTGGCGCAACTGGACTAAGGGGCTGTACGATGTCTGCAAACGCTGCAACACACGACGATCACACGCCCAGCATGTGGAGCTGGAAGCGCTGGGTCTATTCCACCAACCACAAGGACATCGGTACGATGTACCTGCTCTTCGCGATCTTCGCGGGGGTCATCGGTGGTGCGATGTCCGGCCTGATCCGCTGGGAGCTGGCTGAGCCGGGTCTCCAGGTCTTCACCGGTGAAGACACTGGCTGGGGTGCGCTGTTCGGTAACGAGCACAATTATAACGTTGTCACGACCATGCACGGTCTGATCATGATCTTCTTCATGGTCATGCCCGCAATGATCGGCGGTTTTGGTAACTGGTTCGTGCCGCTGATGATCGGCGCGCCGGACATGGCCTTCCCGCGCATGAACAATATTTCCTTCTGGCTCCTGCCTGCGGCCTTTTTCCTGGCCTTCATTTCCCTTTTCGTACCGGGCTCCGGTGCGGGTGACGGATTTGGCGGTGGCTGGGTGATCTATCCGCCGCTCTCGACAACAGGCCACCCCGGGCCAGCCATGGATCTCCTGATCCTGTCGCTGCACGTTGCCGGTGTGTCCTCGATCCTGGGTGCCATCAACTTCATCACCACGATCTTCAACATGCGTGCGCCGGGCATGACCCTGCACAAGATGCCGCTGTTCGTCTGGTCGATGCTGGTGACGGTCTTCCTGCTGCTTCTCTCCCTGCCGGTTCTCGCTGGCGCGCTGACCATGCTGCTGACCGACCGTAATTTCGGCACGGCCTTCTTCGATCCGGCCGGTGGTGGTGATCCGGTGATGTTCCAGCACCTGTTCTGGTTCTTCGGTCACCCGGAAGTCTACATCCTGATCCTGCCCGGTTTCGGCATCGTCTCGCACATCGTCTCGACCTTCTCCAAGAAGCCGGTCTTCGGTTACCTGGGGATGGCTTATGCGATGGTTGCGATTGGTTTCATCGGTTTCATCGTGTGGGCGCACCACATGTACACCGTTGGCATGCCGGTTGATCTGAAGGCCTATTTCGTGGCGGCCACCATGGTCATTGCGGTTCCGACAGGCATCAAGATCTTCTCCTGGATTGCGACGATGTGGGGCGGTTCCATCGAGTTCCGCACACCGATGCTGTGGGCGATCGGCTTCATCTTCCTGTTCACCGTTGGTGGTGTGACGGGCGTGGTGCTGGCCAATGCCGGTATCGACCAGTCGCTGCACGACACCTATTACGTGGTCGCGCACTTCCACTACGTGCTGTCCCTGGGTGCGGTCTTCGCGATCTTCGCGGGCTGGTACTACTGGTACGAGAAGATCTTTGGCGTGAAGTACAATTCCTTCCTGGCTCGCGCCCAGTTCTGGTTCTTCTTCATCGGTGCGAACGTGATCTTCTTCCCGCAGCACTTCCTGGGTCTGCAGGGCATGCCGCGTCGTTATGTCGACTATCCGGATGCCTTCGAGCAGTGGAACTGGGTATCGTCCATGGGTTACGTCATCATGGCCATCGGCATGCTGCTCTTCTTCGTGGTTCTGATCGAGTCGATCATTTCCCGTCGCAAGGCGGACGCCAATCCGTGGGGCGAAGGTGCGACGACGCTCGAGTGGACGCTGTCCTCTCCGCCGCCCTTCCACCAGTTCAACGAGCTGCCGAAAATCAAGTAGGTAGATCTTGGACCACTCGACGAACTCAAGCGTTCATCGCGCAGAGGGCGAGGCTGTTTCAACAGCCTCGCCCCGCGACTATTTTGACCTGATGAAACCCAGGGTGATGACGCTCGTCGTCTTCACCGCCTTTGCGGGGCTCATCGCAGCGCCGACGGATGTCGATCCTTTCCTGGCGCTGATCTCGATTGTGTCCCT
Organism: Maricaulis sp. MIT060901; assembly: GCF_047123815.1. Taxonomy (NCBI): domain Bacteria; kingdom Pseudomonadati; phylum Pseudomonadota; class Alphaproteobacteria; order Maricaulales; family Maricaulaceae; genus Maricaulis; species Maricaulis sp. MIT060901. The sequence continues at coordinate 1,035,917 of NZ_CP138920.1, read as the reverse complement.
GGCCATCGGGGCGGGCGCGGCTGGCGCGCTCAACATGGCTTATGACGCCGATATCGATGCCACCATGAAGCGCACGCAAAAGCGCCCGGTGCCGCGCGGTGCGGTGTCCATCTCCAATGCCTATGGCATGGGCCTGGTGGCTTCCATCCTGTCTGTGCTGATGATGGCCCTGGCGGCCAATTATCTGGCGGCCGGCCTGCTGGCCTTCTCGATCTTCTTCTACGCCGTCATCTACACGATGATCCTCAAGCGCTCGACGCCGCAGAATATCGTCATTGGTGGTGCGGCCGGTGCCTTCCCGCCGATGATCGGCTGGGTGATTGCGACCGGTGAGATCTCGCTGGATGCGGTGATCCTGTTCATGATCATCTTCCTGTGGACGCCGCCGCATTCCTGGGCCCTGGCCCTGTACAAGTCCGGCGACTATGCCGCGGCCAATGTACCGATGATGCCCGTCGCCAAGGGCGCCAAGTCCACCCGTCTGCAGATCCTGCTCTATTCGATTGTTCTGGTCGTTTTTGCCGGAGCGCCGGTGCTGACGGGCCTGGGCGGGCTGGTCTATGCAGCGACATCGCTTGGCGGTGGCGCGCTTTTCCTGCTTCTGGCCTGGCGTATCTATAATTCCCGGGCCGGCGAGGCCGGTTCCGCTGAAGACGGCGCGCTCTATGCCGTTCGCGCCGGCGACAAGGCCGCCCGCGACCTGTTCGCTTTCTCGATCGGCTATCTGACGGTCCTTTTTGCCGCATTGATTGTTGAGCACGCATTTGATGCTTATTGGGCAGTTCCCGGAGTAAACTTGTAATGGCCCCCGAAAACGGTTCCGACACGACTGGTGACAACACGAATGACGAGACTGCTCCGGAGCGTCTCGACAGTTCCGGCGCGCCGGCCAGTGAGAATTTCGGGTTCCATCACCGCGAAGGCCAGCCTTCCGGTGAGAGTGTCAGCCTGACCGAGGAACAACTCGCCGCGCGCAAGAAGCGCAATATCGCCATCGCCTGGAGCCTGATTGGCTTCATGGTTGTGGTTTTCCTGGTGACGGTCACCCGTCTCAGCCAGAATGTAGGGGGATAGGATCATCCGCCTTCCGCAAGACAAGAACACCCGTGTTGCCGTGATGGCTGCCTTTGGCGCCCTGACCATGGTGGGCGCTGCCTTTGCAGCGGTGCCGCTGTATGACCTGTTCTGCCGCGTGACCGGTTACGGCGGTACGACGCAGGTGGCTGTGGGCGAGGCCGGCGAAATCCTCGAGCGTGAAGTCACGGTCTATTTCGACGCCAATACCGAGCGTGAGATGCCGTGGACGTTCGAGCCGCTGCAGCGTTCGCTGACCGTGCGTGTCGGCGAGAGCGGGCTGGCCTATTACCGCGCGACGAATACGTCGGACCAGCCGGTCACCGGTATCGCCTCCTATAATGTCGCGCCCTACAAGGCCGCGCTGTATTTCTCCAAGATCCAGTGTTTCTGTTTCACCGAGCAGACGCTGGAGCCGGGCGAGAGCATGGACATGCCCGTGCTGTTCTTTGTCGATCCGCTGATCGATGACGAGCGCCGCATGGACGATGTGAGCGCCTTCACCCTCTCTTACACCTTCTTTGAAACCGATGGTGCTGCGTCCGCTTCCAGCGACGCCGCGCCTTAGCATTGAACCTTTCGCCGTGTCCGGGTATCACCGGGCCAATTGGCTGATTTGATATCGCAGGAGATTCGCGATGGCTGGGCAGGCTGTTAAGCACGACTACCACCTTGTGGACCCATCCCCGTGGCCGTTCGTCGGCTCGTTGGGCGCCTTTTTGCTGGCCGTTGGTGCGGTCGCCTGGATGAAGGGACTTGTCGGTGCCGAGCACCCGCTGGCCTTCTTCTACGGCCCGAACGCCTCTGCGGGCTTCTTCATTGGCCTGCTCATCGTGCTGATCACGATGTTCGGCTGGTGGGCAGATGTCATCAAGGAATCGCGTGCGGGTGACCACACGCCGGTTGTCGATATCCACCTGCGCTACGGCATGATCATGTTCATCGCTTCCGAAGTGATGTTCTTCGTTGCCTGGTTCTGGGCATTTTTCGAATACGCGATCTTCCACGAGGTGCGTCTCGATCCGGGCCTCGCGACCTGGCCGCCGGCCGGTGTCGAGACTTTCGATCCGTGGCACATCCCGCTGATGAACACGCTCATCCTGCTGCTCTCCGGCACCACCGTGACCTGGGCGCACCACGCGCTGCAGCACGATGACCGCAAAGGCGCCAAGCTGGGTCTGTTGTTCACGGTAATCCTGGGCCTCTGCTTCACCGCACTGCAGGTCTACGAGTACCAGGAAGCCCACTTCGCCTTCTCCATGGCGGATGGCGGCAACCTCTATGGTTCCACCTTCTACATGGCGACCGGTTTCCACGGTGCACACGTCATCATCGGTACCATCTTCCTCGCCGTCTGCCTGTTGCGCCTGATGGCCGGGCATTTCACGCCGGAGAAGCATTTCGGTCTCGAGGCCGCTGCCTGGTACTGGCACTTCGTCGACGTGGTCTGGCTCTTCCTGTTCGCCTTCGTCTACGTCGTCTACCAGTAAGGCGAGACTGCATGGACAATCCCTCTCCGTTTGCGACCGGCTTTCACGGCCGTTGTCCAAAATGCGGAGAGGGTTCCATGTTCAACGGACTGCTCAAGATAGCGCCGCGGTGTGATGCCTGCGGCGTTTCTTTTGAGGATGCCGATGTCGGTGATGGCGCATCGGTTTTTGCCCTCTTCATTGTCGGCTTTCTTGCGATGGTGGTTTTCCTGCTCGTCGCCGTCGCCTTCAACCATCCACCTATCTGGGTGCATTTGCTGATCCAGCTCCCGATGATCCCGATCGCCACGATCGCCTGCATCCGTCCGCTCAAGGGGGTGCTCTTTGCCCTGCAGTTCAAGCACGATGCCCAGGAAGCACGCCTGGACGACTGACCGCTGTTGGTGGGACAATCCCGCGACATCCTAGCGGCTGGTGTTTCCAGCCAAGGCGGATTAGACCGGCACTCATGACACCGACCCGTTTCCCCATCTGGCTGACTGTTTTCACGATCGCCTCTCTCGCAATCCTGCTGAGCCTTGGCACCTGGCAGATGCAGCGCATGGCGTGGAAGAGCACGCTGATCGACCAGTATGAAGCGCGTGGCGAGGCGGACAGCTTCCAGGCGGCGGTCTGCGCGCTGGGCGACAGCCAGTTCAGCCCGCGCGTATCGGGGCCGGCGCCGCTTTCCGGACAGGAATTGCGCCTCTATGCCCTGCGCGGCCAGCCCGGCTGGGTGCGCCTGGGCAGTTTGCGGGTTGCTGACTGCGAGACCGGCAAACAGCGCTTTATCCTTATTGAGAGTGCTTTCGAGACCCTCGAGGGCGAGCGTGTCTCCCGTCCCCGCGTCTGGCGGGCAGAGCCTGCGGTCACTGCAGGACTGTTCACACCTGGCAACGAAGCAGATACCAATCAGTGGTATAGCTTTGACCGGATCGAAATGGCGCGTGCCCTGGATATCGATCCGGACCAGCTCCTGCCGGTCTGGATCCGTGAGGACAGTGGCATGCCGGCGAGCCTCAGTCAGACGCCTCCCTCCAAACATTTTGGATATGCGCTGACCTGGTTCGGACTGGCCCTCGCGCTGATGGCGGTCTACGCCGCGATGCTGTTCAAGCGTCGCCAATAAGCCCGCTTCGGCGAAACATGTTATAAGAGCGGGTAACAGCCCGCCGTATTGGGAGAGATGCGTGGCACTTTGGCGCGATGATCCGGAAGAAGACATCCTGTTCGGTCAGGGCATCAAGCTGCGGGCACCCGTGCTCGAGGACTATGATGCCTGGGCAAAGCTGCGCGGCGCCTCGCGCGCCCACACCGAACCCTGGGAGCCGGCCTGGACGGTTGATGAATTGTCCAAGGGTGCGTTCCGCCGCCGTATTGCGCGGTACCAGGCCGACCGCCAGTCCGGTCTGGGCTATCCGTTTTTCATCGTGCGGCGGGAGGATGATGTCCTGCTTGGCGCGTGCAATCTGAACAATGTCCGGCGCGGCGTGCTGCAGGCGGCGGATATCGGCTACTGGGTCGGCAGCCCCTATGTCCGCAAGGGCTATACCCGCGCCGCGGTGAAACGTGTCTTGTGCTTCGCTTTCGATTCCCTGGGCCTGCATCGTGTCGAGGCGGCCTGTCGTCCGGAAAACCATGCCTCCCGCAAATTGCTGGAGGGCGTCGGCTTCCAGTTCGAGGGGCGCTCGCGTTCCTTCCTCAATATTGCTGGCGAGTGGCGTGATCATGATCGTTTTGCCCTGCTCAGCACTGACGAGCGCAAATGAGTTCCGATCCGTTTGAAGCCGGTGCCGCAGCCGCGGGCGCGGTGGCGTTCAGCATCCATCCTGGGACCGGCGCCGTGACCCTGTCCGGCGAGCGAGCTCGCTTTGGCCTCAATGGTGATACCCTGACGCTGGAGGTCTTCCTCGCGCGCATGGGCCCGACGGACCAGGATGCGGTGCGCCGGGACCTGGCGGCGGGCCGGATCGATGTGCGTGTGCGCCTGACCGGTCTGGACCAGCAGCTGAGTTATGTGCGTCTGATCGGTGCCCGGCGTGAGGGTGAGCGGGTCGACGGTCTGATGATCCCGGCCGGGAACACGGTCCACAAGGCCAACCGGATTGCCGACGAGCACGCCCTGGCGCGGGCTGTGGAGGCGGGCGAGGTGCTGGCCTTTTACCAACCGATCATCTGTCTGAAGACGCAGAGCCTTGTGGGTTTCGAAGCGCTGGCCCGCTGGCGTCGCCCGGGTGTTGGTGTGCTCGCTCCGCCGGATTTCCTGGCCATGGCGGATGATATCGATCAGCTGGGCAAGCTGAGCTCGAATATTCGTTCCAACGCGGTGGATGATCTCTCGGCCTGGCGCCGGAGTTCGCCTCAGGCACAGGATCTGTTCGTAGCGGCCAATGTCTCGGTCAGCGAGCTGGTCGATCCCGGCTTCCAGGATCGCATCATTGCCTATGTCGAACGCGCCGGCCTGCCCGCCGGTGTCTTCAAGCTGGAGATCGCCGAAACCGAGATCATGCGCGATCCGGACGCTGCGGCCGACGCCATGGCGCGTCTGTCCGAAGCAGGCATTGCCCTGGCGCTGGATGATTTCGGAACCGGCTATTCCTCGCTCGCGCGGCTGGAAATGCTGCCCTTTGATGTGGTCAAGGTCGACCAGTATTTCGTGCGCGCCATGATCGGGAATGAAAGTGCGACAACTGTGGTGCAGTCCGTGGTGCAGTTGGCCAAACACTTCAAGATGAAGGTCGTCGCCGAAGGCGTGGAGACGGCCGAAACCGCCAGCCTGCTGGCCGAGATCGGCTGTGATTTTGCGCAGGGCTATCGCTATTCCGGCGCGCTGGCACCGCAGGATGCGTATGAACTGATCGGGGCTGGACTGGAAGGCCGGTTCAGGGCCGCCAGCTAGGCATTGCCGCTGAGGCTGGACAGGCGTTCCAGGTCGATGCCCAGTAGCTCCAGGGCGCGTTCCCACTTGTCGTCAGCGCTTTCGGCAAAGATCAGGTCCTCGTCCGGATCTGCGACAAACCAGGCATTGCTGGCCAGTTCCTCTTCCAACTGTCCAGCTCCCCAGCCGGAGTAACCCAGCGCGAGCAGGCTGCGGCGAGGTGGTCTGGGCGAGGCGATGGCCTCCAGCGCGTCCTTGGTCGCCGTCAGCCCGATCGTGTCGCTTACGGGCAGGGTCGAATCATTCGATTCGAAATCAGCGCTATGCAGAACAAAACCGCGATCTCGTTCGACCGGTCCGCCCACCAGTACGGCGCGGTCCGGGGCATGGGGCTCGCCCTCGATGCCTAATTGTTCCAGCAGGGATGGAAGTCTGAGGCCTTCAACAGGCTTGTTCAGTACGATTCCCATTGCATGATCCTCGGAATGATCGCACATGAGGATGACGGTGCGATCGAAACGCGGGTCGCCGATAGAAGGGGAGGCGATCAACAACTTGCCTCCCAGATATCTGTCGGCTGTCAGCGTATCATCTTTCCGAGTCATACCGGCATGATCGCCTCAAATAGGGGATGCGTCTAGCCGGGTTCCCGCTATCTTAAAGTGCGCAAGCACGCATAAATAAACCTTCAGGAGAATAGACCATGACGATCAAGGTCGGTGACCGCCTCCCCGAGGCCACTTTCATGACGATGACGGCCGATGGCCCAGCCCCGGTGTCCACGTCCGATGTTTTTGCCGGCAAGACTGTTGCCCTGTTCTCTGTACCAGGCGCGTTCACGCCGACCTGTTCGGCCAAGCACCTGCCGGGCTTTGTCGAGAACGCCGCAGCCATCAAAGGCAAGGGTGTCGACACCATCGCCTGCATGTCCGTCAACGACGTCTTCGTCATGGGCGCCTGGGGCGCTGACCAAAAGGCGGGTGAAGATGTGATGATGCTGGCCGACGGCAATGCCGAGTTCGCCAAGGCCGTTGGCCTCGAGTTCGACGGCAGCGGTTTTGGCATGGGTGTGCGCGCGCAGCGTTTCTCCATGCTGGTCAAGGACGGCGTAGTGTCCGAGCTGAATGTCGAGGCTCCGGGCGAATTCAAGGTCTCGTCCGCCGACCACATTCTCGGACAGCTCGACAGCGTGTCCGCATAAACAACTCGTGACTTAATGGGAGGGTCCGCATGGATTTCGGTTTGATTGGCATAGCCGTACTGTTTTTCCTCGCACTGGCGATCATCATGTCGGTGATCAAGACAGTACCGCAGGGACAGGAATTTACGGTGGAGCGTTTCGGACGTTTCACGCGGACCCTTACGCCCGGTCTTCACTTCATCGTCCCGTTCGTGGACGGCATTGGTTACAAGATGAACATGCGTGAGCGTGTTCTCGATGTTCCCAACCAGGATGTGATCACCAAGGACAATGCGACCGTCTCGGTCGACGCCGTGGTCTTCATCCAGGTGATGGATGCGCCGCGCGCGGCCTATGAAGTCGACAATCTCGACTTTGCCATCATCAACCTGGCGCTGACGAATGTACGGACTGTGGTCGGTTCCATGGATCTCGACGAAACCCTGTCCAAGCGGGACGAGATCAATGCGCGCCTGCTGTCCGTGATCGATGCGGCGACCAACCCCTGGGGTGTAAAGGTGACCCGGATCGAGATCCGCGACCTGTCGCCGCCCATGGATATCACCGAGGCCATGGCCCGCCAGATGAAGGCCGAGCGTCTCAAGCGTGCAGAGATCCTGGAAGCCGAGGGCGCCAAACAGTCCCAGATCCTGCGGGCTGAAGGTGAGAAGGAAGCGGCGATCCGCGAGGCCGAGGGTCGCAAGGCCTCTGCCTTCCTCGATGCCGAGGCGCGCGAGCGTGAAGCTGAAGCCGAAGCCAAGGCGACCGAAATGGTCTCTGACGCGATCGGCAAGGGTGACGTCTCCGCGATCAACTACTTCCTGGGTCAGAAATATGTCGATGCGTTCGCCAATCTCGCAATCAGCGATCAGCAGAAGACAGTGATCATCCCGGCAGAGTTCTCCAATATCATCGGGACCATCACCGGTGTGGGTGAGCTGGGCAAGGCGGCGCACAAGGCCGTAAGCGAAGCCACGCACAAAGAATAAGTGTAACGGGTAGAGGAGGTCAGATATGGATTCGATTGTTTCACTGCTTGAGAAGCTGAACCTGTGGGCATGGTGGGCAATTGCCGGCGTGCTCCTGATCGCGGAGTTGCTGACAGGCACAACCTACCTCCTCTGGCCTGCTGCGGCAGCGTTCCTGACCGGTTTCATCGCGCTGGAGTTTATCGGCGCGAGCTGGACCCTCCAGCTGACTTTCTTTGCCTTCTCCTCGATCGCGCTGATCTGGGCAGGCGACCGCTGGGTGCGTCCGCGTCTCAAGGCCGGAGCCAGCACCGGTCTCAATGACCGCTCCCAGCGCATGATCGGCCAGCGGGTTGTCGCTGTGAGTGATTTTGCTGCGGCAAGAGGTCGGGTGAAATTCGGTGATACCGAGTGGGCGGCGGAGATGATCGATGCCAGTGACCCGGCGTCCGGAACCACGCTGTATGTGCACGAGGTCAATGGTGTGATCCTGCGGGTTTCCGACCACCAGGCGCAGTGAGTCATACCATATATCCGGATCCGCTAAAATTTTAGCTTTCCCGGAGAGTAACCGGAAGGATTTCGCCCGTATATCCGCGCTCAGTTGAGTTTAATTCCTTGGGTGAGCGAAATGAAAGCAAAAATCTTCTCCGTAATCATCGCTTCTGGCATGGCTGTTTCTCTTGTTGGTGCTCCGGCGCTTGCAATCACGACGACCGATCGCGCTGCTATTGAGCGCTCGGCTCCGGACTACCCGCGTGGCGCCGAGCGTCGCGGTATCGAGGGTTCTGTCACGGTTTCCTATGCGATTGACGCTGATGGCAGCGTTGTTGATGCCCAGATCGTGGAATCCACGCCGGCCGGTGTATTCGACCGTGCCGCGTTGGCTGCAATCGAGACCTGGCGCTACGAAGCCAGTGAGGCCCGCACCGAGGGTCACACCTATTCCCTGGACTTCCGTCTCGGCCAGTAAGCCTGGACAATTCCTCCCGGAAAAGCCGGTCCCTCGCGGGGCCGGCTTTTTTATGCCTTAGGGGCGGGTGTGGCTGCATTTAGTTTTGGTAAACCGACGCGACTGAGACTGCGTCTTTCATCTGTCCGGACTCGGGGACTTTCTTGTCTGATAAGCAAACCGACTTTGAAGAAGCACGTCTAGCTGCCCTGTATGCGTTGGGCCTGCTGGATACCGAAGCTGAGGACGGTTTCGACACACTCACCGACCTTGCGGTTGGGCTGACCGGCACGCGTATGTGTGCCGTCTCGCTGGTAGATCGGGACAGGCAGTGGTTCAAGTCGAACATCAATATTCCGGCCGACGAGACGCCGCGCGATGTCGCTTTCTGTCATCATGCGATTCAGGGTGATGAAATTTTCTACGTCCCCAACGCGCTGGAGGATGACAGGTTCCGCGACAATCCGCTGGTGACCGGCGAGCCGCATATTCGCGGTTATGCGGGTGTTCCGATCCGCGAGTCCGGTGGACACAAGATCGGAACCCTGTGCGTTATTCATGACGAGCCAATCGATCTTTCGGTAAATGATTTTGAACGCCTGACGGCCCTGGCACGCCTCGTTGAGGAGCGTATTGCCGAGCGCGCGCGGACTCGAGCTGCCGACGCGTCGACCCGGCAATTGGCAGCTATCGCCCAGGTGCAGACCCAGTACATCGCCAATCTGGCAGATGCCAACATCGCTTTCGGTCAATTGCTCAGCGCCGCTCTGGAGCTTACCGGTGGCGAGTATGGTTTCATCGGTGAAATCCTCACCGACGAGAGCGGTCGTTTCCTCAAGACGCATGCGATTACCGATATTTCCTGGGACGAGGAAACGCGTCAGATCTATGAGACCCACTCCAAGACGGGTTTTGAGTTCCGAAATCTCGACACTCCGTTTGGCTATACGATCAGGACCGGCGATGCGCTGATCACCAATAACCCATCAGAGCACGGAGAATCGGGAGGGCTACCGGAAGGATACCCGCCCCTAAAGGCCTATATGGGCATCCCGCTTTTCAGTCGGGGCGAGTTTGTGGCCATGATCGGGATTGCCAATCGCCCCGGTGGGTTTGACCCGGCGATCAGACAGGCGATCGAACCCCTGCTGGTGACAATTTCCAATCTCGTCAGTGCCCACCGCATGGAGCGCGCACGCGAGCAGGCGATTGCTGATCTCAACGACAGCCAGCGTCGTTACGATCTCGCTGTACAGGGCAGTGCATCGGGTGTCTGGGAGCTCGATGTGCGTCAGAATACGGCATTTCTGTCGGAACGCTTGCTGGACATTGTCGGTCGGCCCGAAACAATGCCGCAGATGGGAAGCGGTCAGATCGACAACAGCGCCGAAGTGCTCCTCGGATTTGTTCACCCGGAAGATCGAGAGCGCGTCGAGACTGCCCTGAACGCACACTTGTTCAAGAAACAACCCTATCAACAGGAATACCGGCTGCGTAAGCCTGATGGCAGCTTCATAATTGTCCGTTCGCGCGGGCAGGCCGAATGGGATTTCGAGGGCAAGCCGGTCCGCATGGCCGGCTCCATCGAGGACATTACAGCCAGTGTCGAGCTTGAGAAGGAGAAACGACGGGCCACAGAACGTCTCCTGGTGGTGACTGAACTTGGCGGAATTGGAAGCTGGGAGGTCGATATGGCCACCGGCCAACCGATCTGGGACGAGATTACCTGCAGGATCCATGAAGTGCCGGCCGATTTCGAGCCTGCAATGGACGAGGCCATCAATTTTTACGCCCCGGAAGCGCGGCCGGTTATGACAGACGCGGTTCAGCGCGGAATCCAGGAGGGTGAACCCTGGGATCTGGAGCTGCCGTTTATTACGGCCAAGGGAAACAGAATTTGGGTGCGTGCCGTTGGGCGGGCCCTGTTTGAGAATGGCAAGGTCAGTAAGTTGATCGGCTCCTTCCAGGACGTAACTGAACGTCGAGCCCGCGAAGAAGAGGTGCGTACGCTTTCCGGGCGCCTGGGCTTGGCTTTGCAAGTGGGCAAGATCGGCGTGTTCGAGATGAATCTCGATGATGGGTCTACCTGGTGGGACAAGGGATCCCACACCATGTTCGGCGTCGATCCCGAAGCAGCAGAAGATCCGTTCAAGATTTGGGAAAACCGCATCCACCCGGACGATGAACCGGAGTTGCGCGAAAAGCTGGAAGCGGCTCTGCGCGAGGGTGCGGAGTATGATGCGGAGTACCGCATTGTGTTGGATGATGGCCGCGTGCGCCATATCCGCTCACAGGCACTGCTGCGCGAAGGCCTCTACGGTGAAAAAGTGTTCAGCGGGATCAATTTCGACCTGACGTCTGAGGTGCGTGCCCGCGAGGAAATCGAGCGTCGCCGCAAGGAGGCTGAAGAAGCCAACCTGGCAAAGTCCCAATTCCTTGCGAATATGAGTCACGAGATCAGAACGCCGCTGAATGGCGTGCTCGGCATGACGCAGCTATTGCGCCTGACTGATCTCACCGACAAACAGGCGGGTTTCGTCAATACGCTTGAGAATTCAGGTCGGGCCCTGCTCGACCTGATCGAGGATATCCTCGATATCTCCAAGATCGAGGCGGGCGCGGTCGATCTGTCGAATGAGCCGTTCGACGTTGCGCAAACATCGCGTTCGGTCATTGACATGGTGGCGGGCATGGCCGCCGAAAAATCTCTCGACTTGTCGATCGAAATCGACCCGAAGATCCCGCGGAAGGTCCTCGGCGACCAGAAGCGTATCCGCCAGGTTCTCATCAATCTTCTGGGCAATGCGGTGAAATTCACACCGAGCGGCTCTGTCAGTCTTGAAGTCAGCCAGCTGAAGCCGGATTGGGTTCGCTTCGTCGTTCGGGATACGGGCCCGGGAATACCCGCCGACCAGTGCAGTCATATCTTCGGTCGCTTCGCGCAGGTCGACGGCAGCGCAACTCGCGAGCATGGCGGAACGGGTCTCGGTCTGGCCATTTGCAGCGAAATCGTCGAGCTGGCAGGAGGCGATATCGGTGTGGAGAGCGAGCTCGGCCAAGGTGCGTGTTTCTGGTTCGAAATACCCCTGGAAAGCGCTGATAGCTGGAGTTCCGGCGCTGAAACGAGGGATCTGGCTGCCGCCAGCCAGACGGCCCGGATGTCGGCATCGGGTCGAATCCTTGTGGCGGATGACGTGGCCACGAACCTAATTGTTGCGACAGCGCTTCTGAAAGGTGCGGGTTACGAGGTGGAAACCGCCAGTAACGGCCAGGAGGCAATCGACGTTCTGGCCAACGGACGCTTTGACGCTGTTCTGATGGATATTCAGATGCCTGTTCTTTCTGGCGACGAAGCCATTCGCCAGATCCGTGAGTCCGGGGCCGAGTATGCGAACATTCCAATTTTCGCTGTGACGGCGGATGCGACCCGCGGTGCGCGCGAGAAATATCTCGCTTCCGGGGCCAATGGTTATCTCGCCAAGCCGCTCGATCTGGCCGAAGTCCTGGCTGTGCTGCAGCCCAGCGGCGAAGAGCGTCAGGCCAACGGCTAGCCTAGTCCCGCAATACCTTCGCGCGCCAGCTCGTCAGCGCGTTCATTGCCCGGATCTCCGGCGTGACCTTTTACCCAGCGCCACTCGATCGTGTGCTCACGGGTCAGCGCGTCAAGCTCCTGCCAGAGGTCGACATTCTTGACCGGTTTCTTGTCGGCGGTTTTCCAGCCCCGCTTTTTCCAGCCATGGATCCATTTGGTGATGCCATCACGCAGATAGACGCTGTCTGTGATCAGCACGACGGTGCGGCCCGGTTTTTTCAGCGCTTTCAGCGCCTCGATCGCGGCCTGCATTTCCATGCGGTTGTTGGTGGTATCGTGCTCGCCGCCCTTGAGCTCCTTGCGGTGGCCATTCCATTCCAGGATAGCGCCCCAACCACCCGGGCCGGGGTTTCCGGAACAGGCGCCGTCAGTGTGGATCGTAATCGTGCTCACAGCGGATATTTCTTTTCCATATCATCCAGGCCGGCACGGATGAGTTCTTCCAGAACGCCCATGTCCACATCGGCCAGCTTGTTGATGTAAAGGCAGGATTTGCCAAGCTTGTGTTTGCCCAACCGGCCCAGTATCTCGCTGAAATCGGTGTAGCCGGGCATGATGTAGACCACCATATTGGCCTTGCGAGGCGAGAAGCCGGTGCGCATGAAATCGCCTTCCCGGCCGCTTTCATACTTGTAGTGATACTCACCGAAACCGATGATCGCCGGCCCCCACATGCGGGCATCCCAGCCGGTGATTTTCCGCATCAGATCAAGCAGCGTCTGGGCATCGGCGCGGCGCGTGGCGTGTTCCACGCTGGCGATGAAATCTTCGGGTGATTGTTCGGTCGGCTTGGTCTTGTTCTCAGACATTGTCTGTTTCCTCGGCGAGCACACGCGGGAGTTTGAACTCGACATCCTCGCGTGTCACGGCAAGCTCCTCAAGAGAGACCTCGAAACGCTCGCGGAAGGCAGCGATCAGTCCCTGGACCAGGTCTTCCGGCGCGGACGCGCCCGCAGTGATGCCCACGGTGCGCACCGGGCCCAGCTTGTCCCAGTCGACATCGCTGGCCGAGGCAACCAGCTCCGCGCTTTTCGCGCCGGCCCGCTCTGCGACCTCGACCAGGCGGACTGAATTGGAGGAGTTCGGTGCGCCGATAACGAAGACCTTGTCGCAACGATCCGCCATTGTCTTGACCGCGCTCTGACGATTGGTCGTCGCATAGCAAATGTCTTCCTTGTGCGGCGAGGCGACAGCCGGGAAGCGGGCTTGCAATCGTTCGACAATGGCAGAGGTGTCATCAACGGACAGGGTGGTCTGGGTGACAAAGGCAAGCTTGTTCTCGTCACGTGGGATGAGCGTGTCCACATCCTCGACTGTTTCCACCAGCGTAATGGCGCCTTCCGGCAGCTGCCCCATCGTGCCGATCACCTCGGGATGGCCGGAATGGCCAATGAGGATGATGTCCAGCCCGTTGTTGAAATGGCGCTGCGCTTCGACATGGACCTTGGAAACCAGCGGGCAGGTCGCGTCGACATAGATCATCTCCCTGCGGGAGGCCTCGGCCGGGACGCTCTTGGGCACGCCGTGGGCAGAAAAGACAACCGGTCGATCATCCGGGCACTGGTCAAGCTCTTCGACAAAAATCGCGCCCATTTTCTCCAGCCGTTCCACGACATGGCGGTTGTGCACGATCTCGTGGCGCACATAGACAGGTGCACCGAATTTTTCCAGGGCGCGCTCAACGATCTGGATCGCGCGGTCTACACCCGCACAGAAACCGCGTGGAGCGGCCAGAAGGACGGTGAGGGGGGGAGGCGCTGCGCTCATGAAATCGAAATCTCCTTCAGCGATGCCGTTGCGGACTTGCGCTGTGCATCGTATGACCGTCCTAACAATTCGGCTGCGTGCTATCCAGTGCCAGTCACTCTAGTGAAGTCAGGTGTCGCACAATGCGTTCTATTGCCCTTGTTGCCGCGGTCGGATCCGTTCTTGCCGGTTGTTCCAGTGTTATCGACGCTCTTGAATCACCGGAACCGAATATCGGCCCGTGTCCGACAGCCTTCGCGCTGCATGATGCGCACCGCTATGTCGAGATTGACGGCGAAGTCACCTATGAAAATGTGGGCTTCACCGGTGAGATCCTCGCGGTACGGTCCCTCTGCAGTTATTATGACGACCGACCGATCCTGGCCAATCTGGAAATTGACCTGGGTTTCGGCCGTGGTCCAGCCGCGATGGGCAGCGAGAATACCTATGAGTATTTTGTTGTCGTCACCCGCCGTGACCGCGCTGTCATCGAGAAAGAGACCTTCCCGATTCGTGTGCGTTTTCGCGCGGATGAAGATCGTCTGTTCATGACCGAGCGTGTGGATGCCATCTCCATCCCGCGTGCGACGCCGACCACGTCGGGCACCAATTTCGAGATTCTCGTCGGCTTTGAACTGACTGACGAGCAGATTGCCTTCAATCGCAGTGGACGGCGTTTCCGCGTCGCTGCTGGCCAGGAATAAAATTCATGCCTTCAATTGCTGATCAGCTCGGCGCAGTGCTGGGCGACGCGTTCGCTTCCCTTGAGCTTCCGCGGGAACTGGGCCGTGTGAGCCCGTCCAAGCAGAACCCGGAAGTCTTTCCGTATCAGTGCAATGGCGCCATGCCGGCGGCCAAACAAGCCAAGAAAAATCCGCGCGAGATCGCCAAGGCTGTTGTTGATGCGGTTGCGGACAACCCGCTGATCGAGAAGGTCGAGATTGCCGGGCCAGGTTTCCTGAACCTGCGCCCCTCCGCGGAGGCCATCACACTACGCGCTGCTGAAATCGCCGCCGACGAGCGCGCGGGCGCTGCGAAAACCGAAACGCCCCGCAAGGTGATGATCGATTTTGGCGGCCCCAACGTCGCCAAGCCGATGCATGTCGGCCATCTGCGGTCTTCCGTTCTGGGTGATAGCCTGCAACGCCTGCTGCGTTTCCGCGGCGATGACGTGGTCTCCGACATCCATCTGGGCGATTGGGGCCTGCAGATGGGGCATCTGATTACGGAGTTGGCCGACGAACAACCGGATCTGGTCTATTTCGACGCGGATGTGACGGAGGGTTATCCGTCCGAGCCGCCGGTGACTATCGAGGATCTTGCGCGGCTCTATCCGCAGGCCTCCAATAAGGCGAAGTCCGATGCGGACCGTCTTGAGGTGTCCCGAACCGCAACGGCTGAGCTGCAGGCCGGACGCCCGGGCTATCGCGCGCTGCTGCGTCATTTCATCGATGTATCCGTCGCGGCTCTGAAAAGGGATTTCGGCGCGCTGGGTGTGCATTTCGACCTGTGGAAGGGTGAAAGCGATGTCGATCCGCTGATCCCGGACCTGGTCCAGGATTTCAAAGATCGCGGCGTTGCCGAGGAGAGTGATGGCGCCTGGGTCGTGCGTGTTGCGCGTGACGGCGACAAGAAGGAACTCGCACCGCTGATCCTTGTGACCTCCGGCGGTGCTTCGCTTTACGGAACCACTGACCTGGCGACCATTCTCGATCGCAAGAACGAGGTTGGCCCTGACCTGACACTCTATGTCGTCGATCTGGCCCAGTCGGATCATTTCGAACAGGTCTTCCGCGCGGCAAGCAAGGCCGGTCTGGCTGCAGAGGGCGCGCTTGAGCACGTGAAATTCGGCACCGTCAACGGCACTGACGGAAAGCGTTTGCGCACGCGCGATGGTGGAACCTTCCGCCTTGCCGACCTGATCTCTTCGGCCATTGAACGCGCCGGGGAGCGCCTCAAGGAGGCGGGGCTCGCCGCTGACGCCTCAGAGGAAGAGCGGGCGAACGTTGCGCGCATGGTTGGTCTGGCTGCGATCAAGTTCGCCGATCTGCAGAATTACCGCACCACCAATTACGTGTTCGATCTGGACCGTTTCACCAGTTTCGAAGGCAAGACCGGTCCGTACCTGCTCTATGCTGCAGTCCGCGTGAAATCGCTGATGCGCAAGGCAGATCGTGAGGGTGTGGCACCGGACGCGATTGTTGTCGGCACCCAGGAGGAGACCGATCTCGTCCTCGCACTCGACGCGTTTGGCGCTGCACTGGAGCAGGCGTGCGAGAACCGGGCGCCGAACGCGATCTGTGATCACGCTTTCACCCTGGCCCAGTCCTTCTCGAAATTCTATGCCGCCTGCCCGATCCTCGGCGCAGACGACGATGCCACCAAGGCCTCGCGCCTGGCCCTGGCCCAGGCAACGCTCAAACAGCTTGAGCTCTGCCTGCATCTGGTCGGTCTGGAAGCCCCGGAGCGGATGTAGAATCCGGCGCTATTGTGCGCCGGTTTCCAGTTCAGCGATACGGTTGAGAGCGTTCTCGCACCAGCCACAGCCGCCGTCTTCCGGCGCAAGCTCAAGTGATGTGCGGAAGGCTGCGAGGGCGGCCTCGGTATTGCCCAGCGCGACATGTCCTTCCCCGAGGCTGTCAAACAGATTGCCATCGGCCGGGAAAAGCTCGGTGTTCAGCTCAAAGAGGGCGACGGCCCAGTCACCGCGCTCCTCACCCAACAGGTGAAACCCGACGCGATTCAGGATTCGACGGTCGCTGAGTTCACGGCCGGTAATCCCTTCCAGATGCGCGGGCAGGTCGGCGACCTGCTCAACCGGCTGGCTCTGGCTGTACTGATTGATCAGCGTATAGGGTGAGGCGTGCACCGGGCTGACCTCGTAGGTCGGATCGACCAGCATGCGCCGGACAACCGGTCCCATGCGGTCCGCCGAGGGACGGCTTTCATTGGTCCAGTGCATGATCAGGATGTCGTCGGCCGGATAGCGGCGGATGGTGGCATTGAACAGCCCGTTCGAGC
The DNA here is from genome assembly GCF_047123815.1 of Maricaulis sp. MIT060901. Lineage (NCBI taxonomy): Bacteria > Pseudomonadati > Pseudomonadota > Alphaproteobacteria > Maricaulales > Maricaulaceae > Maricaulis > Maricaulis sp. MIT060901. The sequence continues at coordinate 1,019,037 of NZ_CP138920.1, read as the reverse complement.
CCGCGTGATTGACAGGGGTGCCTTCGGCAGCCGTTTCCACGACCCAGCCATAACCGTAATGATCCGGATCGCCTTCCTCCCAGGGGACGTGCGGCGCCTGCATCTGCGTCGTGGATTGTGCTGACAGAACCGTACCGTCCTGCAGTGCGCGGTGCCATTTGCCCATATCGACGAGCGTCGTGTAGAGGCCGCCATTGCCCAGCATGTGCCAGGAGACCTCCTCTTCGCGCCAGCGCTGGATGAAGGTGCCGATATCCGCGCGCTCCGGGTCCAGAAAGCCGTGGAAATACATGTGCGCGAGGTTTTCATCGTCCCAGTCACGCAGGCGATAACCCGTCTGGTCCATGCCCGCCGGGTCCAGCACGGCCTCGATCAGGAAACTCTCATAGTCCGTCCCGCTGACATCCTCGATGATTGCGGCGAGAACCGTATAGCCGGCATTGGAGTATTCCAGTGACGTGCCTGGCTCCCGGCTGAGCGGGCTGGCGAACAGCGCGGAAAAGAAGTCCTCGCGTGACTTGTAGCGGCTGTGATCGCTGCCCTCATACCCGCCAGTGTGGTCCGACAGGCCCGAGCTGTGCGTCAGCAGCTGGTGGATGGTGATGCCGGTCTTGTCCGCCGGCAGGTCGGTGAAATACCGATCCAGCGTGTCGGTGACGCTTAACTCACCGCGCTCCTGCAGCACCAGGATGGCTGCCGCTGTAAACTGTTTGGTCAGCGAGCCCATGTCGAACACGCTCTCAGGCGTTGCCGGATACTGGGCGGCGCGGTTGGCCAGCCCATAGCCCGTGGAGATCAGGGTTTCATCGCCGATGGTGACCAGCAGGCCGCCAGCTGAACCAACCGCCTCTGCCGTTGCGATATAATCCGCGATGCGTTGCTGCGTATCCGCTTCGACCGTAACGATCTGGGCGAAGGCCGAGGACGACATAAGCGAGGTGGCTGCCAGAAGACCGGCGGCAAGAGTTTTGAATGACATGGAGTTATCCCGAGCTAGTATGCCGGTGAGATGCGGCCAGGTCGGCATTTGGATGCAACCGGGTGTCAGCAGGCTGCAATCCTGGTCCCCCGTTTGGGGGAGAGGTGTTTGCAAAAACAGGTGTATGCTTGGGCCAGATAACGAGGAGCCAGCCATGATCGTTTCACTCATCGCCAGCCTGTTCGTCCAGTCCGCGGACCTGCCGACCGATCCGGCGCGCCTGTCGGTTCTGATGCAGCAATCCTGTCGCATCCAGCAAGTGGATCGCCAAGGCGGTGCGGAGCCGGATCATTTTGCCTTTTGCCAATGCCTTGACAGTGAGCTGGCCCAGAGCCTGACCCCTGGGGCCTATCGTGCGGCCGCACTGGGCGGACAGGGCGCGATCCAGGGGCGCGGCGAGATCGCGGACTGGGAAGCGGCGCGCCTGGAATCCCAGCAGGTCTTCGCCTCTCTTCCTGAGGCAGAGCAGGCGGGGCTGGGCGGTCATATCCAGAGTGCGCTCGGCGTGTGTCTGGGCGGCTAGAACGAAGCCGGAAATCCACCGTCAAATCGCATTGACTCACCGGCATCCCGGCCTAGAGTCCTGCAAATCTGTTTGACCGGCCGCGAGGTCCGTTTTACAGGCCACTTCTCCCCGCGGGAGAGACCGGCGAATAAGCCGGCGCCGAAGGCGCAACCGCCCCGGAAACGCTCAGGCCAAGGGACCGCGGACGAGAAAAACGCTGGAAAGTGGATGCGCGCGTTTGGCAAGCATCCCACCGACGGAGCAAGCGTCGTCCCGGGCAAGCGGGGCTGGCGCGGAATCTCTCAGGTTATCGGGACAGCGGGGGCAACGGCTGCAGGCGGCGACGCTTGCGGATCACTGTTGCGCAAGGACCCGATTGATGACCGACACCCTTCTCAAGACACCGCTTCACGCCCTCCACGTCGAGCTGGGCGGCAAGATGGTGCCGTTCGCCGGCTACGACATGCCGGTCCAGTACCCGCTCGGCATCATGGGCGAGCACAATCATTGCCGCGCCAAGGCGGGCCTGTTTGACGTCTCCCACATGGGCCAGGCGCGGTATGTCGGTGACGAGGCCGCGCTGGAAGCGCTGATCACGGCGGACCTTTCGGCCCTGGGTGCCGGCGAACAGAAATATACCCTGCTGCTGAACGACAAGGGCGGTATCCGCGACGATCTCATGGTCTCGCGTCCGGCCGGTGACGGCCTGTTCCTGGTCGTCAATGCAGCCACCAAGAATGAGGATTTCGCGCTGATCGAGGCGGCGACGGCGGGCAACGGCACGCTGACCCGTATCAACGACCGCGCCCTTCTGGCCCTGCAAGGACCGGAAGCCAAAGATGTCATGGCACGTCTTTGCCCGGCAGCCTGCGAAATGGTCTTCATGCAGTGCGGCGCGTTTGAGCTGGACGGTGTCGAGGTGCTGATCTCGCGCTCCGGCTATACGGGCGAGGACGGTTTCGAGATTTCCATCCCGGAGGCGGATGGCGCTCGGATCGCAAAACTGCTGCTGGCCCAGGATGAGGTCGAGGCGATTGGTCTCGGCGCGCGTGACAGCCTGCGCCTGGAAGCCGGTCTTTGCCTTTACGGCCATGACATGGACGAGAACCGCACGCCGGTTGAAGCCTCGCTGATCTGGGCCATGGCCAAGACTCGTCGCGAGCGCGGTGATTTCCCGGGCGCGGCCATCATCGCCCAGCAGATCCAGGACAAGACCTGTCAGAAACGCATCGGCCTGCGCCTCGAGGGCGCGCCGGCGCGCGAGGGTGCGGAAATCGCAGACAAGGACGGAAACATCATCGGTATCGTGACCTCTGGCGGCTTCGGCCCGACCATCGAGGGTCCGGTTGCCATGGGCTATATCGACCGCGCCTTCATGGCTGAGGGCACCGAGGTCGATCTGATTGTGCGCGGTCGGGCGCGCGCAGCGACGGTGACCAAGATGCCGTTCGTTCCGAACAATTTCTATCGCGGATAACTCTTTACAGGGGAAGGGAAAATCATGAGCACGAAATTTACTGAAGACCATGAGTGGATCACCATAGACGGCGATGTCGCCACGGTTGGCATTACGGCCTATGCCGCTGAGCAGCTGGGCGATGTGGTCTTTGTCGAGCTGCCGGATGTCGGCAAGACCGTGTCCAAGGGCGATGAGTTCGCGGTTGTCGAATCCGTCAAGGCGGCCTCCGAAGTCTACGCACCGGTCGATGGCGAGATCGTTGAGGTCAATGGCGAGCTGGAAGGTGAGCCGGCCAAGGTCAATGAAGAGCCGACCGCAGGCGGCTGGTTCGTGAAGTTCAAACTGTCCGACGCTTCCCAGCTGGAAGGCCTGATGGACGAAGCCGCTTACAACGAGCACATCGCTTAAGGACGTTCACATGCGTTATCTCCCTCACACAGATACTGACCGGAAGGACATGCTCGATGCGATCGGCGTGGCTTCCATTGATGATCTGTTCGTCGACGTGCCCGAGGTGGGCCGGCTGGACGGGTTGATCGATCTGCCGAAGAAACAGGGCGAGCTCCAGGTCGAGCGGGCCATGTCGGCGATGTCGTCGAAAAATGTCTCGGCGTCTTCGGTGCCATTCTTTGTGGGGGCGGGCGCTTACAAGCACCACATCCCGTCCACCGTGGATCACCTGATCCAGCGTTCGGAATTCCTGACGGCCTATACGCCGTACCAGCCGGAAATCTCGCAGGGCACGCTGCAGACCCTGTTTGAATTCCAGACCCAGGTCGCCCAGCTGACCGGCATGGATGTGGCCAATGCCTCCATGTATGACGGCTCCACGGCCTGTGCCGAGGCGGTCATGATGGCGGCACGCGTCACGCGCCGCATGAAGGCGGTCATGGCGGGCAATGTGCATCCGCACTATGTCGAGGCCTCCAAGACGCTGGCGAAATATTCCGATGTCGAGATCGAGGTCACCGAGCCGCGCCTGGGTGGTCTGGAAACGCTGATCAACGCCATCGACGACGAGACCGCCTGTGTTGTCGTGCAGACGCCGGATGTGTTCGGCCAGCTGCATGATCTGCGGGCCATCTCCGAGGCCGCCCACGCCAAGGGCGCGCTGGTGATTGCCGCCTTCACCGAAGTCGTGTCCCTCGGCCTCATCGAGGCGCCGGGTGCCATGGGCGCGGATATCGCGGTTGGCGAAGGCCAGTCCATCGGTGTCGGTCTCAATTTCGGCGGACCTTATGTGGGCCTGTTTGCCTGTAAGGATGATCGTCGTTTCATCCGCCAGATGCCGGGCCGCCTGGCCGGCGAGACGGTGGATGCCGATGGCCGTCGCGGCTTCGTGCTGACGCTGTCGACGCGCGAACAGCATATCCGCCGTGACAAGGCGACCTCGAACATCTGCACCAATGCCGGTCTGTGTGCTTTGGCATTCACCATCCACATGACTCTGCTGGGCGAGAAGGGCCTCAAGCAGATGGCCGTGATCAATCACGAGACCGCCTGCAGCCTGGCCGATGCGCTCGACGCCATTGACGGCGTCGAGGTGCTCAATGATGCCTTCTTCAACGAGTTCGCGGTTCGCCTGCCGAAAAATGCCAATGAAGTCGTCGACGCGCTGGCCAAGGTAGGTGTGCTCGCCGGCGTGCCGGCCAGCCGCCTCTTCCCGGGCCAGTTCGAGGACGTGCTCCTCGTGGCCGCGACCGAGATCAACACGGACGAAGATATCGCCATCTTCGATAAAGCCCTGCGGAGTGTTCTCTGATGCCCATGAATACCCAAGGACGTCCGACCCGCATGGCGGACAATATCGCAACCGGCGGATACGCCGAGACCACCTCCGGCTCCAAGGGCCTGGAACAGGCGGAACCGCTGATCTATGAGCGCGGCTCTGCCGTGCAGACCGGTGTTGACCTGCCCGAGCCGAAAGGCACGCCGAGCCGCCTGGGCGGTCTTGCGCGCCAGTCCGAGCTGGGCCTGCCGGGCCTGTCCGAACCGGAGACCATGCGCCATTATGTGCGCCTGTCGCGCAAGAATTACGCGATCGATCTGGGTCTCTACCCGCTCGGTTCGTGCACGATGAAACACAATCCGCGTCTCAACGAGAAAATGGCGCGACTGCCGGGTTTTGCCGATGTGCACCCGATGCAGCCGGCCTCGACCGTACAGGGCGCTTACCAGGTGATCGGTGAGCTGGCGCACTGGCTGATGACGCTTACCGGCATGCCGGGTGTGGCGATGTCGCCGAAAGCCGGTGCTCATGGCGAGTTCTGCGGCATGATGGCGATCCGCGCCAAGCTGGACGCCGACGGCCAGACCCATCGTCGCCGTGTTCTGGTTCCGGAAAGTGCCCACGGCACCAATCCGGCTACCGCGGTCCAGTGTGGTTTCACCTGTGACGAAATCCCGGCTGACGAAACCGGCCGTGTCGACATGGAGGCCTTCAAGGCCAAGCTGGGCGATGACGTCGCCGGCATCATGCTGACCAACCCCAACACGTGTGGCCTGTTCGAGCGTGACATTCGCGAGATCGCTGACCTGATCCACGAGGCGGGCGGCTATTTCTACTGTGATGGTGCGAACTTCAACGCCATCGTCGGTCGTGTGCGTCCGGGTGATCTCGGCGTCGACGCCATGCACATCAACCTGCACAAGACCTTCTCTACCCCGCACGGCGGTGGTGGCCCCGGTTCCGGCCCGACGGTCCTGTCCGAGGCGCTCGCGCCGCACGCGCCGGTGCCCTACGTGGTCCAGAACGGCAATGACTGGGAGCTGGTCGAGCACGAGGCCGATGCCGCAGGCGAGCCCTTTGGTCGCATGGCGGCCTTCCATGGCCAGATGGGCATGTTCACCCGCGCCCTGACCTATATGATGAGCCACGGTTCGGATGGTCTGAAACAAGTGGCCGAGGACGCTGTCCTCAACGCCAACTACATCCAGGCGCGTCTTAAACACGTCATGACCCCGGCCTTTGACGGTGTGTGCATGCACGAAGCCCTGTTCGATGACCGTTTCCTGGAAGGCACGGGTGTCACCACGCTCGACTTTGCCAAGGCGATGATCGACGAGGGCTATCACCCGATGACCATGTATTTCCCGCTGGTCGTTCACGGTGCCATGCTGATCGAGCCAACCGAGACGGAGTCGAAGTCCGGTCTCGACCGTTTCATCAACGTGCTGGAAGCTCTGTCCCTTGCTGCCAAGGCTGGCGAGACGGACCGCTTCCAGGCGGCCCCGATCCACGCACCGACCAAGCGTCTCGACGAGACCCGCGCGGCGCGTCAGCCGGTCCTGCGCTGGCATCCGTCGGAATCGAATGAAATGGAAGCGGCTGAGTAAGCCGGGCATTTACCCCACTTCCGGGTGAAAATTGCGGGGATACACCAGGCCGGTGTATCCCCGTCTCTTATTGGCCGCGACCTTGCCGCAAGACTGCCAAGAAGGGAGGTTAGGGGGAGGCATGCCTGCCCGTAACACATCCACCCGCCTGAGTTTCCGCCGCACCGGCTGGACGACGCGCCTGCGCGATGTCGTGCTGTTTGCTGTCGGGATTTATGTGCTTCTCGGCGGTCTCCTGTGGCTCAGCGAGCCGGACTTTCTCTATCACCCGTCGTCAGACCGTGTGGCGCCCAGCCAGGACTGGATCCATCCAGTTCGCCTGAACACCGCGGACGGGGAAGCTCTGACCGCCTGGTATGCGGAAGCGGAGCAGGGCTGTCCGACATTCCTGTTTTTCGACGGCAATGCAGGGCGGCCGGAAATCCAGTCCGGACGCTGGCGTCGCCTGCACGAACAGGGCGCCGGTTTCCTGGCTGTCTATTATCGCGGCTATTCCGGATCGACCGGCGCGCCCAGTGAAGAGGGGCTGCAGATCGATGCCCAGGCCGGCCTGTCCTGGCTGCTGCGCCGGGACATCAATCCCGATGACATCATTGTTCACGGCTTCTCTCTCGGCTCCGGCCCGGCCGTGCGGCTGGCGGCGACGAATGCGGTTGGCGGCCTGATACTGGAAGCACCCTATATGTCGATGAGCCAGCTGGCGGGAGAGAAATTCCCGCTCTACCCGTTTTCCATGTTCATGCGGAACACTTATCGCTCGGACCAGTGGATCGGGGCGCTCGATGAGCCGGTCCTGATCGTGCACGGCTCTGAAGACCGTCTCATTCCTTCCCGCCACGGAGCGAACCTCGCTGCGATGGCGCCTGAGCCCAGCCAGTTTGTCGAAATCGAGGGCGCTGATCACGCGACCCTTGTGCGTGACGGTCTTTATGACGAGGTCTGGCCCTTCCTCGCCCGTCACTGGACACCATCGACCCCGCCAGGCCGGTCATGTGGCGTGCAACCGGTGTCGATTGCAGGCGAAAATAGCGCTCTCGATTAATTTATGAGGCAGGAACAGCGAGAACTGGCCGCGGGACTTTCCTCGGCGCCTGACAGCCCCCATATTCGTCTTGCTAGCTGAGCCTTTCGACGATTCCCGGTCGATTTGATGCTGATATGCAACAGGCGTGAAACGAAGCGCAGATCGTGCCCGAATTTGGGCGCTTTTGTCTCGCATTGGGGTCACGTTTACGAATTAAGTGTTTCCTGTTTGGCCGCGCGGACAAAGAAGTCGCGCACCGGCAGACGGGGTTGGAGATGGTCACAGCCATGAACGAGCAACTGAACGGATGGGCACGCTCAAATGCCTTCGGCGCCGTCGTGGTGCTGGTGATCCGTGCTGTTGCTGTGGCACTGGGGCTAGCCCTTATGGCCATCGCTGTACCGGTGGGCCTGCTGACCCCCATTCTCCCGATCGGCGCAATGATCGGTTTCCTTGGTCTGGTTCTTGTGGCGGCAGCGTCCAAGACGCTGCATGGCTGGATCACCCAGATGCTCAAGCGTTTCCCCTGGCTTTGGAAGCGCGTGAAATGGGCATTCGGTGAGAAGGACAAGGCTGCCGACCCGGCGGAATAGTCGTCTCATTTCTGCAAAATCGACAAACGGTATCGTCCGGTCATCTAGTGGTCGGGACGGCTCTCCTGTGTCCGCGTTAGCTTGCAGCCATGCCAACGCAAATCGGCGTTGATGAGCAAGATCGAGAGAAGTGAATGTTAGTAAGACAAGCCCTGCTGGCCGGTATTGCGGCTCTGGTTTTCGGTTCTGTCCAGGCAGAGGACCAGGCCGCCGGATTGCAGGCCGAGATTGAAAACTGGGCGCAGTCGCGCGCGTTCAACGGTGTGATCCTGTTCGACGGTGATCAGGATGTTCGTTATGTGCACGGGACGGCTGACCCTGAAACGGACCGGCCCCTGACCATAGACACCCGTTTCCAGACGGGGTCGGTGGAAAAATACTTCGCGGCCATCACCGTCTTTGCACTCGTGGAACAGGGCGTGCTGGATCTCGATGCCCCGATTTCGGACTACCTGCCTGACTACCGGGCCGATACGGGCAGTGCGGTCACCCTGCGTGACCTGCTCACAAACCGGTCCGGCTTGCCCAACGACATGGTCAATGCCTTCAGAAGGATCGCGTCCGGCGAGGCCGAACGTGTCGATGCCATGAGCAGCACACAGGCCGTGACCGAATTCGCCAGTGGCGATCTCAACCAGGTTCCGGGCGAGGTGTTCGACTATGTTCTCGTCAACTGGTTGCTCGTTCAGCATATTGTCGAGCAGGCCTCGGGCATGAGCTATGCCGATGCACGGCAGGATTTTGTCTTCACCCGGGCAGGCATGAGCCAGAGTGGCGGATATATCCATGATCTGGGCAGCACGGAGCCGCATGTTCTCGATGTCGCCATCGGGTTTGATCCGGCGGATGCCAACGGGCAGGGCGATTACTGGACCCCGCAATGGTTCAAGGGCAGCTATACGACGGCCCGGGACCTGCAGCGGCTGGAGCGCGCGCTTGATGATGGCGATGTGCTGAACCCGGACAGCCTGGGCGAGTTTCGTTCGGTCCAGGTGCCTGACAGCCGATATGCCTATGGTGGACGCTTCTCTACGTGGGAGCTCTGTGGCGAACAGTTCGCTGTTTCAACGCAGGCAGGGTCCAATGGCGCGTCGAACATGATCTCTGCCTACCTGCCTGCCCGCAGGATTGGTGCCGCCATGACGACCAATGTCGACACCAGTCAGGGACAGATGTTCGAATTTGCGCACCGGCTCTTCGAGATCGAGCTCGGGTGTGGCTGACAAGGCGCTGCCCCCGTTTTGACCAGGCAAAAGAAAAGGCCCGGAGATGCTCCGGGCCTTGTTCGTTCCGACAGTGCTGCGAGCCTTAGTTCAGGCGGTCCGCAACGGCCTTGATGTCTGCATCGACAATCTTATTCAGATCCGTCTTCTTCAGCTTGGACTGAAGGATTTCCTCGGCGGCGGCAGCAGCCAGCTCGGCAGCAGCGGCCTTGACCTCTGCAGCAGCCTGGGCTTCGGCCTGGGCGATACGCTGCTCGGCCATGGCTGTGCGACGCTCGAGGCGCTCGGTGAGTTCCTTGCGGGACTCTTCCTTCAGCATCTTCGCCTCGGACTTGGCTTGGGCGATGATCGCTTCGGCTTCCGCCTCGGCTTCACGCTGTTTGCGCTGGTAGGAGGCGAGCATTTCAGCCGCTTCCTCGCGCAGGCGCTTGGCGTCCTCGAGTTCGTTCTTGATGCCTTCGGCACGCTCGTCGAGCGTCTTGGCGATCGTCTTGAACACGCCCATGTACATGAGCAGGCCAAAGAACACGACCAGGGCCAGGGAGGCGTAGAAAGACGGGTCTGCGAGCAGATACTCGACCAGGCTCTGTTCGCCGTAAGCTTCTTCAGCAGCAATCCGCATCATCAAGCTCCCTTCATGGCGCCATCGACAGCCTTCTCGGCGTCTTTGTCGCTGACTTCAACGCCGGCCAGGGCTTCAACGGCAGCAGCCGTTGCGCTGGCGGCGATACCGCGAACCTCGGCGAAAGCCTTGTCCTTGGCAGCGCGAATGGACGCTTCAGCAGCTTCCTGCTTCTCGGCCAGTTCCGCTTCTACCTTGGCAGCTTCCTGCGCCAGTTCCTTGTCCAGGGCGTCACGCGTGTCAGCAGCAATGCCGTGAGCCTTGGAACGAGCTTCCGCGAGGGACTTCTCGTAAGCCTCACCGGCTGCTTCTGCATCAGCTTTCGCCTGGGCAGCGGCATCCAGATCGTCCGCGATACGGTCGCGGCGGTCTTCGATCGTCGTCTTGATCTTCGGCAGGATAAAGCGATCCAGCGCGATGTAGAGAACTACAAAGCTGATCGCCAGCCAGAAGAGCTGGGACGGGAAATATGTCGGGTCGAAGGGCGGGAAGACGTCCGATGCCGCGTGAGCTGCATCTGCGCCGTGAGCCGCTTCTTGTTCCGGTGCGAGCGTCATGGAACGCCTGCTCCTATGTCAAAGGTGCTCCCGAAAGGGAGCAAGAGCGCGCGGCAATCCGGTGATTACCGCGCGAACCTGATATTAGCCGAACAGGGCCAGCAGGGCGATGAGCAGGGAGAAGATGCCCAGTGCCTCGGTAACGGCGAAGCCGAAGATCAGGTTGCCGAACTGCTGCTGAGCAGCAGACGGGTTGCGCATAGCGCCCTGAAGGAAGGAACCGAAGATGTTGCCAACGCCAATGGCTGCACCGAGCATACCAAGGCAAGCCAGACCGGCGCCGATGTAACGAGCTGCTTCCGCTTCCATTTTGAAACTCCTTTAGAAGATCGTGTAGCTGTGAGTGAAACGACGTCCTGCTTAGTGTCCTGGGTGCAGGGCGTCGGAAAGGTAGATGCAGGTCAGGATCGCGAAGACATATGCCTGCAGGAAAGCGACCAGGAATTCGAGAGCCGTCAGCGCCAGCGTCATGGCGAACGGAAGGATACCGACGAGGTAACCGGCCGCGCCCAGAGCGCCTGCAAGCATGACGATGAAGCCGGCGAACACTTTGAGCAGGATGTGACCTGCCAGCATGTTCGCGAACAGACGTACCGAGTGCGAAATCGGACGGCTGACGAAAGAGATGATCTCGATCACCGTCACGAAAGGCAGGATGTACATCGGTACACCGGAAGGTACGAAGAGCTTGAAGAATTTCGGGCCGTTCTTGAAAAGGCCGTAAACTAGAACCGTCAGCCAGACCATCATGGCCAGGGCGGCCGTGACGATGATGTGCGAGGTGATGGTGAAGGAGTGCCAGCCCGGTGCCGGGAAATACGGGAACATGCCGAGCATGTTGGCAACCAGGATGAAGACAAACAGCGTGAAGACAAACGGGAAGAAGCGCAGCGCGTCGGAACCTGCCGTCGAGCGCAACATGTCTGCCACAAACCCGTAGATGATCTCGGCCACCGACTGCGAACGGCTCGGCACCGTGGCGCGGCTGCCCATCGCAAGGGTGAAGAGAACGATCGTCATGAGCGTCGTCAGCACCATGAAGAAGCTGGAATTGGTGAAAGCCAGATTCAGACCAAAAGCTTCAAACTGGAAGACTTCGTGGACTTCGAACTGCTTGATCGGGTTGGTGTCTGCCACGCCCGGCCTCTTTCATGTCTTGCGGAACAAGCCGCTGTCTAACCAAGGAAACGTCAGCTTTCGCCGTTGGCTTCCGAATTAATCTCTTTGGCAGCCCGGACCACATTCAATGTGCCCGAGGCAAAGCCCAACATTGTACCGATGACCAGTCCCCACGGTCCCGAACCAGCGACCAGGTCTACAATGAAACCCAGCGCGGATCCGACGAACACGCCTGCGAAGAACTCGGATCCGTATCGCATCCCGAGGGACCATGCGGATCGCGGCTCATCCTGTGTCTTTGCTCTGCGGGCTTCGCGCTGCGCGTCAATACGCTGCTGCAAGGCTTCGAGGTCGGATTTGGATGGGTCGCTCAGAGTGTTGTCTTCACAAGACTGATTAATCGGCACACCTATGAAAGAGGACCCCCCATAGGCGCGCGCAAACTATCCCCGGGGCTTGGACAAGTCAAGCAATGGTGCGGGTGCGGTAAGTGTAAGTAATTAAAGCAATAAATTGCTATTCGGCCGCGATCAACTGTTCCGCGGCTACCAGGTCCACCGAGACAAGTTGCGAAACGCCGCGTTCGGCCATGGTCACGCCGAACAGGCGATCGACCCGTGACATGGTCAGCGGATTGTGGGTGATCACCAGGAAACGGGTCTCCGTCAGGCGGCGCATTTCCGCCAGCATACGGCAATAGCGGTCGACATTGGCGTCATCGAGCGGGGCGTCGACCTCATCCATCACACAGACCGGGGCGGGGTTGGACAGGAAGACCGCGAAGATCAGCGCGGAAGCGGTCAGCGCCTGTTCGCCACCGGACATCAGCGACATCGAATCGAGCTTCTTGCCGGGCGGGCAAGCGAAGATCTCCAGCCCGGCTTCCAGCGGATCATCATCCTCGGTCAGGCGCAGTTCGGCATGGCCCCCCTCGAACAGGGTGGCAAAGAGATTGCGGAAATGACCATCGACGATCTCGAAGGCTTCCAGCAGGCGCGCCCGACCCTCGCGGGAGAGTTCATCGACCGCCTTGCGCAGGCGACTGATGGCTTCCAGCAGGTCATCGCGCTCCTTGGCCATTTCCTCGACGGTCTTGGCCAGTTCCTCGGCCTCTTCATCGGCGCGCAGATTGACGGCACCGAGGCGATCACGTGAGGCGCGGGCCTCGTTGAGACGGCGCTCCAGCTCGTCCGGAGACAGGCTGGTGATGTCCTCGTCCTCGATTCGCGAAGCCAGGGCGCCCGGCGCCGAGCCGGTCGCATCCTGCAGACGTTCCGTGGTCTCGTTGAGGCGTTCGCGAGCGCCGGAAAGACGGGCTTCGGCGGCGGCGCGGCTCTCGCGGGCAGCAGAGGCGGCAGCCTCGGCCTTGCGGGCGGCGCTGTCAGCATCCTTGACCTGGTCCTCGGTGGCGCTGGCTTTTTCACGGGCCTCGTGTGCGACCTCTTCAGCCTTGTCGATCTTGTCGCCCAAGAGGTGCAATTGCTCCTCCAGCTTGGCCGGAAGCTCACGGGTCTCTGCGAGCCGGGTCTCGGTCTCGGCGATCTGTTTGGCAATCTCGCGCAGCTGGTTGCGCGCGCTTTCACAGCGCTTGGCCCAGGCATCATGTTCGCGTTGCAGGGCGACCTTGCGCTGTTTACGCATTTCCGATTCGCGGCGAACGCTTTCAAAGGCAGCACGGGCGTCGGCAGCGGCCATGCGGGCGCGTTCCGCTTCCTCGCGAGCCAGTTCCAGTGCCTCGATATCCGCTTCTGCCTGGGCATCGGCTTCACAGGCACGGGCGGCGGTTTCATGGGCCGCGCGGGTTTCGGCGAGTTCCGCGGTCAGGCGTTCCAGGCGTTCCTTGAGGGCCGTGGCGCGGGCACTATCCTTGGCGGCCTTCTCGCGCAGATCGCCAACACGATTGATGGCGCTGCGGGCGGTCCGGTCTGCCTCCGGCATTGCTTCACGGGCGGCGATGGCGTCCTGGCGTGCCTTGCTGACCGCAGAATGGGCCGCGTCCTTCTCTTCAAGCGCCGTTTCCAGCGGCCCCGTTTGGGCTTTCAGCTCGTTCTCGATTTCCTCGAGGCGATTGCGTTGTTCCAGTCGTGCGACGGCTGCAGTTGGTGCATCCGCACGGGCGACCAGCCCGTCCCAGCGCCACAAATCGCCTTCCAGCGTGACCACGCACTGTCCCGGCTTGAGCTTGCGTGCCGCTTCCTCGGCCCGTTCCGGTTTGACCACGCCGATCGAGTCGAGGCGGGCCTTCAGGGCGGGTGGAGCCATCACATGATCCGACAGCGGGACAGAGCCGCCGGGCAGCTGGTCGAGCGTGATGGCCAGTTCCTGCCAGTGACGGGGCGCATCGCCGTCCAGCGAGGCATCAAGATCATCGCCCAGCGCCGCTGCCAGGGCCTGTTCAAAACCTGATCGAGCGCGAACCGCATCAACTGCGGGGTTGGGCGTGTCCTGGGTCGAGGCGGCCAGCAGGCGTTCAAGCGCCTGGGCTTCCCGCTGCAGCGCCTCATGATCGGACTGGCGCTCGCGATGGGTATCCATGGCCTGTTCAAAGGCCGTCTCGGCCTCGGCCCGAATGGTATCGGCGGTTTCAGACCGTGTCCTGGCGAGGGTCAGCGCCTGTTCTGCAGTTTCGACCGCCGCCTCGGCCTCGGCCAGATCCGCCAGGGCGGTCGAGGCCTGCACGCGCTCACGTTCATCGCTGGCGGCGCTCATCTCCCGCTCGATCTGGTTCAGCCGGGCCGCGAGGCGTTCGGCATCGCGCCGAGCCGCTTCCAGGGCAGCACGGTTCTCGGCAGCCTCGCGGGCCTTGGCGTCCAGAACGGCTTCCTTCTGGGTGCGGCGCTCCTCGGCATCCTTCGACGCGGCCTCGGCAAAGGACAGCGCGTCCTTCTCCTTGTTGGTTTCCTCGTCCAGACGCTCGATCTGGGCGGCGGTTTCACCGCGCGAGCTCTCGGCGTCCTCGGCGATCTGTTCCTCGCGGCGGGTGGAGGCCGCGAGCTCGTTCAGCCGGGTTTCAAAACCGGTAATGCGGTTCTGCACGTCGCTCGCATCGCGTTCCAGTCGATCGCGTTCGCGCTCCAGCGCCCGCAGGGCTGCGGCGGCCTCGGCCTCTGCCAGGCGTGCGGGCTCTCGGGCCGCGGCCTCGACCTCGGCCTTTGTCCGGGCATCAGCGGCGGAGCGGGTCGCCGTCTCGGCGGCTTCCAGGCATTCGGCCAGTGCACCTTCGGCTTCCTCGACCTGGCTGGCGGCATGGCGCCAGCGGTTCAGCCAGACGGCCGCTTCCAGCGTGCGGATGCTGGTGGAAAGCTTGCGATAGCGAGAGGCCTGGCGCGCCTGTTTCTGCAGGGCCGAGTGACGACTGTCCGTCTCGTCGATGACCTCCTGCAGGCGCTCTAGATTGGTCTCGGCACCCTTTAGGCGCAGCTCCGCCTCGTGCCGGCGCGCGCGCAGACCGGAGACGCCAGCGGCTTCTTCGAGAACACGGCGGCGGTTCTGCGGCTTGGCAGCGATGAGTTCGGAGATCTGGCCCTGGCGGACGAGAGCGGGCGAGTTGGCGCCCGTGCCGGCGTCGGCGAACAGCAGCTGGACGTCCTTGGCGCGGACTTCCTCTCCATTGATCTTGTAGGCAGAGCCGGCACCACGGGTGATCCGACGGGTGACTTCCAACGTCGGCGCGTCATTGAAGGCCGGCGGAGCACGACGCTCCGCATTGTCGATGGTCAGGACAACTTCAGCATGGTTGCGAGCCGGGCGCATGTCGGTGCCGGCGAAGATGACGTCTTCCATACCGCCGCCGCGCAGCGACTTGGCAGAGGTGGCACCCATGACCCAGCGCAGGGCTTCGAGCAGGTTGGACTTGCCGCACCCGTTCGGCCCAATAATTCCGGTCAAACCCGGATCGATCCGCAATTCGGTCGGATCGACGAAGGATTTAAATCCGGTCAGCCTGAGCTGAGTGAACTTCACCTGACCTCCGCAACGCCACTTTCACCAAGCATGCAAGGCAAATGCGGCGCTTTCCTGACAAAATGTCTAGTCCGAATCGGACTCTGTCAGAAAGTGAAGAATGATTCTCCTGAAGGAGTCTTCATCGAAGTCGCCGGAAACCCTTTCCCCATTGATGAGAAGTGGTTCGCCACGCCAGATGAGAACGAGCTCTCCATCGATGCGCTGGCCGGAGAGCAGCTCGCCATTGAAGAGGAAGGTCGGCGTGCCGCCGACCTGGTCCAGGCTGGCCTGGTAGAGATTTGATGTGAGACGCAGGTGATTGGCCTCGTCATTGAAACAGGCGAGCATCTCGTCCTGCGTCTTGCCAAGGGCGCCGGCAACCCGCGCATAGATCGACAAGACGTCGCTCTGGTTGCGCAGTCCGTCCAGGATATTGGCCTGTTCGGTGAACAACAGGTCGACGGCGTCGTAATAACGCTCTTCATCGACGCAATAGCTGAGGAAGGCACCGGCCGCGGCCATTTGCTCCGGCTGGGTGATGATCGGGCGGAAGATGAAACGGACCTGGCCCGTTTCAACAAATTCCGAGTTGATCATGTGCCAGTTCTCTTCGTGGAAATGGCCACAGTGCGGGCAGGCATAGGAGCCGTATTCGATGATTTCCAGCGGCGCATCGCTCGCGCCGAGGATTACGTCCTGCGGCGGAGGTGGCGGCGTGGATGACTGCTGTGCGTATGCGCTCCCCAGCGCGAACACAGTGAGCATGAGAACGACAAGGGAACGCATCACAACAGTCATTGTCTCTAGCCTTCAGAAGACGCTTGTTCGACGAGATGGTTGATCAGGCGGCTAAACGTCTCGGCGTCGACGATTGCGTCAACGGGCTCGCCATCAATCAGAACCACATTGCCGCCCAGTGTGAACACAGAGCGATTGCCGTCGCGCTCGCTGTCCAGCAGCTGGCCGTTGAAGACAAAACGCGGCGTTCCGGTGATGCCGGCCTCGCCAGCGCGCTCATGGCTGTCGAGGATGGACTGGTAGATGCTCTCGTCGTTGAGGCAGGTGTCCATCTCGCTTTCAGACAGGCCCATGGAACGGGCGATCGCTACGTATTGCCGGCGGGCACCGCCCGGTTGGCTCGCGGCCTGGAAGATTGCGCGCTGTTGCTGCATCAACAGGCTGACCATGTCGAAGTAACGATCGTCTGAGACACAGTGTGCCAGCGCAAAGCCGGCTGCAGCCAGGCGCGGCTCGCCGCTGAGCATTTCGCGCATCACAAAGCGGATCTGGCCGGTTGAGATGAAATCAGTCTCCAGCGTGTCCCAGACTTCCTCGTGGAAGGTGGCGCAGTGACCGCAGGATACAGACGCGTATTCGATCATGGTGACCGGGGCGTCGGCCGAGCCGAGGCTGCGTTCATTTGCACCGGCGCTGTCGATCGAGCCGTTGGACCCTCCGCCGCAAGCGGCCAGAGCTAGTGAGGCCGTCATGGTCACGGCAGTGAAGAATCGACGAGTAACGCTCATTCCTATCCCCTCAGATAATCAGTTTCCGCCACGGGCTTTGACGGATTTGTCAAAACGTTTCAAGGCGGACAATAACCGCGCCTCCGCAGAAGTCTCTACCTTCTCGCTGTTTTGTGAACTGGCTTGCCCTGAATTCATGCTGTTTTCGCCTGTCGTCGCAGGCCGCATCCGGCCCTGTACGACACGCAGGCGAGTGGGTGAGCGAGCTCCGGCATAAGTGCTTACGCGCTCCAGGATGCGACGGCTCTCGGCCTGCAGGACAGCTGCGGCCGGGCCGCGTGCTTCCACAATCAGGGTCGAAATTCCGCCGGTGCGCTGAATGGATTTGGGTGAGCTCCACTGGGCCAGACGCTGACCGACTATCTCTGGCCAGTATTGCGTGAGCTGGTCAACGCCGACACCGAACTTTTTGGCCAGCGGACGCAGGATGCGCTCGGCGGCCCGTCCGGCGCGCGGGGCAGGGCGGATCGCTGCACGACCGCGATGGTCCTGCAGATAGCGTCCGGCTTCCTGTTCCAGGCTTGACTGTGAGGGGCGTTGTTTCATGTCACGCAGCATTGCGCCTTTGCCCAAATCCCGCAAGCTGACGCCTCATGCAAAACCGTGCCGACACCACCACGCTCAAAGACCGCCTGCTGGACTGGTATGACCGCGAAGGCCGAAGTCTGCCCTGGCGCATCCGCCCGGAGGACCGGGTCGCGGGAGTGGTTGCCGACCCGTATGCGATCTGGCTGTCGGAGATCATGCTGCAGCAGACGACCGTGCCGCACGCCACGCCCTATTGGCATCGTTTCCTTGAGCTGTGGCCGGGGGTTGAGAACCTGGCAGCTGCGCCACGTGAGGATGTCATGCGCGAGTGGGCCGGACTGGGGTATTACGCGCGGGCCCGCAATCTGCACGCCTGTGCGCAGATGGTGGCGGGCGAGCTGAACGGGGTTTTTCCGGACACGCTGAAGGGCCTGCTGGCTTTGCCAGGTGTCGGGGAATACACAGCCAACGCCATTCTGGCGGCCGCCTTCAACAAGCCGGCGAGCGTGGTGGATGGCAATGTCGAGCGGGTGATCACGCGTTTCTATCGTGTGCAAACTGCTCTGCCCAAGGCCAAGCCGGAGATCAAGAGGCTGGCAGCCGGGATCGCGTGCGAGGCGCGGTCCGGCGATTACGCCCAGGCGATCATGGATCTGGGAGCAACCGTGTGCACGCCCCGGGCGCCGGACTGTGAGCGCTGTCCCTGGTCGACGGATTGCCAGGCGCGGGCTGAGGGCGATGCGCTTCGGTATCCGCTCAAGGAAAAGAAAAAGCCCAAGCCTGTGAGGCGGGGTTTTGCCTGGCTGGTGCGCCGTGACAGGCAGGTCTGGCTGCGTACGCGAGCCGACAAGGGTCTGCTGGGCGGGATGCGAGAAATCCCGTCTACAGACTGGAAAACGGAACTGCCGGACTGGTTGCCGCCCTTTGCCGATGGGTGGACTGAGCGGGGCGAGGTGAAACACGTTTTCACGCATTTCGAGCTGAGACTGGATGTCCGTGAAGCGGCGGCGCCTGCCGACTGGACACCCTGCAGCGGTGACTGGGTGAGTGAAGAGACGCTGGACATGGAGGCCCTGCCCAGCGTTATGCGCAAGGTGCTGGCGGTGCGCAGCCGAAGCGGCGGTTAGGCCGTATCCAGCGCCTCGAGCATGGCATTGAAGAAGTCCGATGCGTTGAGCGGTTTGGCGGCAAAGGCATTCATGCCGGCCTTGCGACAGGCCCGTGCGTCTTCCTCGGTGGCATTGGCTGTGAGGGCAATGATCGGCAGTTTCGCCTTGTCGTCTTCGAAGGCGCGGATCTGGCGTGTTGCTTCCAGGCCGTCCATGATCGGCATGCGCATATCCATCAAAATCAGGTCGACGTCTTCCTTTCGCGCCGCTTCAACACCCTGTTTGCCGTCAAACGCCTCGACGACTTTCGCGCCAAGAGGTTTGAGGAAGGCCTTGGCGACCTCGCGATTGATCAGATTGTCTTCCACCAGCAGGATCGAGCGGTCGTGCAGGCTTGCATAGTGCGGGTCCCTTGCCAGTTCCACCGGTGTTTTCGCCACCGTATCGGGGCCGGCGCTCGCCTCCTCGGCTGTCAGCAGGAATTCGAAGGTGAAGGTCGAGCCACGGCCTGCAGCGGAGCGCACGCGGATGTCGCCGTCCAGCAGCCTGGCGAGATTGCGCGATATGACCAGGCCCAGCCCGGTGCCGCCAAAACGTGTGGAAATGGATGCGTCGGCTTGCTGGAAGGGCGCGAACAGCTTGTCCATCACCTCGTCGCTCATGCCGATGCCGCTGTCCTCGACCCGCACCGAGATGAGATGTCCTGCCTCGACCGGTCGGGCGCTGGCGCGGGTGGTGATGCTGCCGGTATCGGTGAACTTGATCGCGTTGGAGAGCAGGTTGGACAGGCACTGGCGCACGCGATGTGCATCGACAACACCGGACTCGGGTAGCGTGTCATCCAGCTCCAGCGTGAAACTCAACCCCTTGCCCTCGGCCTGCGCGGCAAACAGAGCGTGAATGTCCCTCAGCAATTGTGGCAGTCGTGCCTGGGTTGGGGACATCTCCAGCTTGCCCGCCTCGATCTTGGACAGGTCAAGAATATCGCTGAGCATCAGGGTCAGTGTCTCGCCTGACGCCTGGATCATCCGCGCCTGTTCCTTATGTTCCGGCTCCTTGAGCTCAGTTTCCAGCGCCTGCGCGAGCCCGTGGATACCATTCAGCGGCGTGCGCAATTCATGGCTCATATTGGCGATGAATTCGCCTTTGGCCTGGTTGGCCTTTTCCAGCTGGCGTGTGCGTGCCTCGACCCGGTCTTCAAGCTCGTTGAGCAGTTCGCGATTGCGTAGATCCTGGTCGGCGAGGGTACGTGCCAATGTGCCGATTTCGTCGGACCGGACAGCGAGTTTGTGTGTGTTCACCTCAGTCGCGGGGGCCTGGTCGAGTGCGGGGGAGAAACGCCGGGTCAGCTGCAACAGAGGATCAACAATGTGCTGGCGGAAATACCAGAGCAGGAAGAGCGCCTGAAGGGCTACGCCGACGACGGCGAGCATGACGATTCGTGCGGTTTCGCGAATGGCATCGGCGCGCAGGGCCTGGCGGTCGAGCAATGTCACGAAGAACCAGTTCGGTCCCTCCATGCGCGAAAAGCCCAGTAGCCAGCGGCCATCCGGTGTCACCAGGGCGCCATTATCCTCTGCCGTGGCCAGAATGGCCTGGTGCAGCATTTCGATACCGAGGCTTGTTCCAAGCGCATCGACCACATCCTGGGTAATCTCTCCATCAAGCAGGCTGCGATGGGCGATCAACTGGCCGGCCTGGTTGATAAACAGGTTCTGACCATCGGGAAGCGTGTCCGTCATCGCCTCAAAAAAATGCGCGCGCAGTTGAACGGTGGTGCCGAAGGCCGCGACGTGTTCGCCATCGCGGCGCAAGGGTGTGAAACAGCCTGTCGTCAGGGCTTCCCGGTTCTGGATGAAGGCGAGCTGGGAGAGCTCGTCGCAGACAAAATGACCATCCGGATTGTTCTCAGCCGTCACCAAGTCGGTGAAGCTGAACGCGGTGAGGTCAAAGTCCGGCGTGGCATCGCGGCGATAAAACATCATCCGGTCCTCGCGCTCTGCCGCTGAAATGACCAGCTCGTTCTGGGGCGTGAACAGGTAGAGATTGTCGATATGCCCGGACAGCATCTCGCCACCTTGATCAACAACATTATAGGCCGCGAGCAACAGGCGCTTTCTCGTCGTATCGAGAGGTTCGTGGGAGCTCATGAAGGCCGCGACGCCGCGATGATAATTGCCATGGTCATCGGTATAGCCGTCAAACAGCGCGTCGATGGAGCGCCGTGTCCCGTCGGGCTGAAGCGGGAAAAGCCGGTCGAATTCCTCGTCGATCCGCTCGGCCGGCAAGCCGTCCAGCCGGCGTTCGACAGCGCGTAGTGCGGATGCGTGGGCCTGGCTGATCTCATCGAACATGTGATTGGCCCGGTGCGCCCGTTCCGCAATGTACATGTCCAGGGACTGGGTCTGTTGCCGCTCGATGTCACGCCAGAAACTGACGGCGACCAGAATGGTGGCCAATACCGAGAGAGTCAGGGTCGACAGCAGGATCGCCGCCACAATTCTCAGTGTCAGTGAACGTTTCAAAACCAGCCCCTTAGCCGCACGTCACCTAGATTCAGGTGATTTGCGGTCTGCACCAAGTGCAGATGCCCGAAGCGACCAAGGTTTCAGGGGGCGCCGAGGCGGACGATAGCTAGTTCTCCAGCGTGGCGCGGACTTCGGACCGAAGCACATCGATCGGAGCCAGCCCCTGCTTCGTGCGGACGTGCCAGTAGGTCCAGCCATTGCAGCTCGGTGCGGCCTGAAGCTGGGCGCCGACCTGGTGAATGGAACCGGCGCGATCACCGGCGATCAGAGTGCCATCGGCACGCACGCGGGCGGTGTTGCGGCCTTTCGGGCAGTAGAGCGTGTCACCCGGCTTGACCAGGCCGCGCTCGACCAGCGCTCCGAAGGGAATGCGAGGTTGGGCGCGTTTGGACTGTGTAACATTCAGGGCTTCGCGGGCAGCAGGTTCGATCGCCAGCAGGCGTTCACGGGCCACAGCGATATAATCCTCGTCCCGCTCGACACCGATGAAATGACGGCCGAGACGCTTGGCAGCAGCACCGGTTGTGCCGGTGCCGAAAAACGGATCAAGCACCACATCGCCCGGATTAGTCGTCGACAGCAGGACACGGTGCAGCAGGGCTTCCGGTTTTTGTGTCGGGTGCGCCTTCTTGCCGTCAGCATCCTTCAGGCGTTCGCCCCCGGAACAGATCGGCAGCGTCCAGTCAGACCGCATCTGCACGCCATCATTGAGCGCTTTCATGGCGGCATAGTTGAAGGTCGGGCGAGCGTCCTTGGTCTTGGCGGCCCAGAGCAGGGTCTCGTGCGCATTGGTAAAACGCGTGCCCTTGAAATTCGGCATCGGATTGGACTTGCGCCAGATGATGTCGTTGAGCACCCAGAAGCCGGCATCCTGCAGGATGGAGCCGACGCGGTAGATGTTGTGATAGCTGCCGATGACCCAGAAACCGCCATTGGGTTTGAGCACGCGGCGGGCCTGTTCCAGCCATTGCCATGTGAACAGGTCATACTCGTCAAATCCACCGATCTGATCCCAGTCATTATCGACGGCATCGACCTTGGAATTGTCCGGGCGGTGCAGGTCGCCCCCGAGCTGGAGATTGTAGGGCGGGTCAGCAAAGACGAGATCAACGCTTTCGTCGGGAAGCGTTTTCATCACTTCCACGCATTCGCCTTCGAGGATCTGATCGATCGGCAGCTGATCCATAACGCAAAACTCCACCCGCTTGTATCACGGTCCGTTTTCCGCTTTTAGGGCTAACGGGGCGTTAACCCTGAATCAAGTTATCCACAATGATTCGCATCCCGGGGCTGGCGCGATTCGAGGGCTTTGCGGACCGGCGCGTAGCTCATCCGGTGGATCGGGCAGGGCCCGAGGCGCTCAAGCGCTTCGCGGTGAACAGGGCTGGGGTAACCCTTGTGCTTGGCTAGGCCATAGCCTGGAAAGCGCGCATCCGCGAGCACCATGAGATCATCGCGCACGGTCTTGGCGATGATCGAGGCAGCACCGATTGCGGCCACCTTGGCATCGCCCTTCACGATTGCACTGGCAGGCCAGGGCAGGTTTTCGGGCACACGGTTTCCGTCGATCTGGATCTCTCCCACCACGACACTCAGGCCAAGCACAGCGCGGCGCATGGCTGCCATGGTCGCATGCAGGATGTTAAGCCTGTCGATCTCGGCAGGTTCGGCGATGCCGATGCCGACATGAGCGTTTTTCATGATATCGAAAAACAGGGCCCGGCGTTTCTTTTCCGAGAGTGCCTTTGAATCCCCCAGTCCCTCGATGGGGCGAGCGGGATCGAGCGCCACGGCAGCAGCAACCACCGGCCCTGCGAGGGGGCCGCGACCGGCTTCATCTACGCCGGCGAGTGGCAAAGTCGAACCAAAATCCATCGCGTTAAGCTTAAATCCAAGATTTCGTGTCAGCATGCAAATCAAAGGTGGATGGACCGAGACAAAAGACGTGAAAGAAGTAATGGTCAATTCGGCCGCAGTACACGATGTGTGGCTGCTGGGGGTTGCTGCTCTGTTGAGCCTGGTGTGCGCGGTCGCTGCGATCGCCGCCGTTCGGCGTATTCTCATCCTCGAGGATGAGCGTCGCCTGGTCTGGCTCACGGTCGCGGGGTTCCTGACAGGCATTGGTAGCTGGGGCGCCGGTTTTGTCGCGACGATGGGCTTTAATGCTGGCGTCACGATTGCTTTTGACCCCTTCCTTGTTTTGTCGTCCTTCCTGGTCGTCGTAGGCATGGCCTGCGCGGGCTGGACGGTGATGGCCTTCCTCAAGCACAAGCTGGGTTCGCTTGTCGGTGGTGCGACGGTCGGAGCGGGGGCAGCGGCGATGATCTATTTTGGTCTCAACGCCATAAGCGCGCCCGTCCCTGTCGGCTGGAGCGAGCCTGTGGCGTGCCTTGGCATGGCTGCCGTTGTCGGGGTGACCATGCTGAGTGCCCTGCTGGCGTCGCGGGTGACCGGTGCTGTCGGGCTGGCCCTCGCGGCTAGCGTTCTGGCGAGTGTGCCGCTGATCGCCTATTTCACCCTGACCCAGGCGCTTGAAGTCAGCCAGGTCGAGCTGATGCAGGTCGCCAAGCTGGAGACGGCACCCAAACTGATGGGCCTGACCATTGCGCTGGGGATTCTACCGATCGCCGGTCTGGGGCTGAGTTTTGCCCTGTTCGATCTGCATATCGGGAAGCGGCGCGAAGCCGAGGGGCAGCGTATCAACGCCCTGGCAAATTCGACTTTTGAAGGTCTGGTCCTGGTCCAGGATGGTCGCATTGTTGAAGTCAATGAGCGTATTTGCGAGATCACCGGCCTGGAAAAGGAAGACCTGATCAACATGCCCTTGTGCAAGGTTGGCTTGGATGAGGCTTCCGTGGCGGTCTTGCAGGGGTTGGAATGTGGTGACAAGTCGACCTGTCGCCTGCGTTCCCGCAGCGAACAGATCATCACTGCCCAGGTCAGCTGCCGCGGCATCGAGTTCCGCAATGAAGACAGCCTGATCATTGCCTTCCGCGATATCTCAAGCGAAGAGCGTTCGCGCCAGCGCATCATGCACATGGCGCATCACGATGCGCTGACCGGCCTGCCCAATCGCCTGCGCTTCCGGGAAGCCCTCGAGAACGAGCTGACCATGGCCTGGGGCAATCATACCGAAGTCGCGTTGATGTTCTTCGATCTCGACCGCTTCAAGGAAGTCAATGACGTGCATGGCCACGCCGCGGGCGATGAATTGCTTAAGACCGTTGCCGAGCGCATGCAGGACGCTCTGCCCAAGGGTGCCATCGCGGCCCGCCTGAGCGGCGATGAGTTCGCGGTCATCCTGCCGGATTGTGAGTCCCGCATGGCGGCCAATGCGGTGGCCGAGCGTGTCGTTGCCTCGGTCGGCTCTCCGGTCACGATTGGCTCGGTACATCTCAATGTCAGTGCCTCGGGCGGTGTGACCTTGTTCCCGCTGGACGGGGAGGATCTAGACCGGCTGATGAATCAGGCGGACCTCGCGCTCTACAAGGCCAAACATCTCGGCCGAAACTGTGTCTGTGACTTCGACCCGAAAATGGGACGCGAGCTGCAGGAAAAACGCATGCTGGAATCTGACCTGGCCATGGCCATCGAGGACGAGTTGCTGGATCTGCACTTCCAGCCACAATCTCACCTCGGCACCGGAGAGATCCGCGGCTTCGAGGCGCTGGTGCGCTGGGAGGACGAGGTGCGTGGCTTTGTCTCGCCGGCCGAATTCATCCAGCTGGCCGAGGAAAGCGGACAAATTCTCAAGCTCGGCCAATGGGTTCTGGAAACGGCCTGCCGTGAGGCTGTGTACTGGCCCGAGGGGCAGCGGGTTGCGGTCAATGTTTCGCCCGCCCAGTTCAAACAGGGCAATTTCATTCTCTCGGTCGAGCGTGCGCTGGCCAAGTCAGGCCTGGAACCGCACCGTCTCGAGATCGAGATCACCGAAGGTGTCGTCATCGATGACGAGGCGCGTGCGCTGACGCTGATGCGTCGTCTCAAGGAGCTGGGCGTTGGCTTGTCGATGGATGATTTCGGTACGGGTTATGCCTCGCTGAACTATCTGCGTGCCTTCCCCTTCGACAAGATCAAGATCGACCGGTCATTCATTTCCGGCCTTCAGAACGAGCCGGAAGCCCAGATCATCGTCGCCTCGACCATCGAGCTGGCACACCAGCTGGGCATGGGCGTCGTGGTCGAGGGGATCGAGGATCTTGACGAGATGTCGGCTCTGGGCGACCAGCCGGAAGTCCTGATCCAGGGTTATCTGTTGTCGCGTCCGCTCACACGCGGTCAATTGCCGGAATTCCTCAAAAACCCGCCGGACCTGGCTGCGCGTGCCGCCGATCACCTGTGTGAACAGCTCCAGCAAAACTGGAGTGGTGGCGCGGCCTAGCCGCGAACACGTTCCTGTTCGTCAGGCTTGCGTGTGGGGCCACCGCGCA
The DNA here is from genome assembly GCF_047123815.1 of Maricaulis sp. MIT060901. Lineage (NCBI taxonomy): Bacteria > Pseudomonadati > Pseudomonadota > Alphaproteobacteria > Maricaulales > Maricaulaceae > Maricaulis > Maricaulis sp. MIT060901. The sequence goes on along the minus strand of NZ_CP138920.1, from coordinate 993,554 downwards.
TCACCCGGTACCAGAAGAAAAGCGCGCCGAGCGGGAAGCCGGCGGTGATCCGAGCGGCTTCCAGCGGGGCGAAATCCTCAAAGCCCGCTCCGAGCAGGGTGAGCGAAATGAGGTTGAAATGAGCGCCATTCTCAGTTGACGTCATCGCCGGCGCGACCATTGTCCAGACTTCCTGTGTCCAGTTGAACTCGAACACCGGATAGCTGGAGAGGATGAACAGGGTCCACAGAATGCGCCTTTTGATCCGCTTGAAGCGGAAGCTGGCGATGAGGGTGATCAGGACAAATCCGAGGCTGGATATTGGCACCAGCAGTGCCAGGTTTCTGGCGGAGGAATTAGCCTCCCGGTCCAGGCTGATGGACGGGTGGTTCGGAGCCTCAAACGCGTTCATCCAGGTCAGGCGCCAGGCGTTTTCGCCAACCTTTTGCAAGACCAGCTCCAACCGTCGGTCTCCGTCATCCGAAGGCACTACATAAACAAGTTCGAGCCGGTCGAGCGTGCCGGAGCTCAGTCGTGTCTCGACGGTGCGGTTGGCTCCGACCAGTCGGGCGTCGCCATAGCTGGCAGGCGGGAAGAATGTGGGGAGTGATGCTTCTAGATTGGACAATTGCTCGTCGGAGGCACCGGCCGGAATGACTTCGCGCAGCGTTGCCATGTCTCGGTTGACCAGGCCTTGGACGGATTGTTCGACAATGGGCCGTGCGTCTTCAGGAATGAATGACTCTACCAAGCTCTCAGACTGGCACGCTGCCAGCAGGCCCCCGGCGAGCGCAACCAAGCACAACACATACAGACGCTTAAACATTAAATCCCCTGTCTGATGTGGTCGTATCAGTCGCTACCGGAGGACTCAATCAAAAATTGAGCGTAGACCTAGAACAGCCCGGGCTGTTCCGGGCTCCCCAGCGGGCGTTCGAAACGGGAGAAATCCAGGTCCTTCTGGCGCACATCCAGCTGATAGCGGCGCATGGCCGCGCGAAAGCGTTTGGAGATCATTTCGGCAAAGGGGCCCTGGCCGCGGCCGCGTCGCATCCAGGTCGGGTCGTAGTCGCGGCCGCCGCGCATCTGCCGCATCAGTGAGATAACCCGGCTTGCGGCATCGGGGCGTTTCTCGGCCAGCCATTCGCGGAACAGGTCGCGGATTTCCATGGGCAGACGCAACAGGACATAACCTGCACTGCTGGCGCCGGCGCCGGCTGCCTGTTCCAGCAGGGGCTCGATCTCGCGATCGGTGAGGGCAGGAATGATCGGGGCCATCATCACCGTAACGGGCAGGCCCGCACTGGCCAGGCCCTCGATCGCCTTCAGTCGGCGGTGCGGGGCGGCGGCACGCGGTTCCATGTCGCGCGCCAGCTTGCGGTCCAGCGTGGTCAGCGAGACGGCCCCCTTGGCCAGGCCCTGTTCCGCCATCGGCCCGAGAATATCGAGATCGCGCAGGACGAGGGCGGATTTGGTGATGAAGCTGACCGGGTGTTTGTAGCGGGCAAAGACCTTGAGGATGTCACGGGTGATTTCCAGACGACGCTCGACCGGTTGCCAGGCATCGGTGTTGGCGCCGATGACGATTGGCTTGGGACGATAGCCGGGCCGGTTGAAAAACTGCTCGAGCAGTTTGGCACCATCCGGCTTGGTGAAGATCACGCTCTCGAAGTCCAGCCCCGGTGAATATCCCCAATAGGCGTGGCTGGGCCTGGCGTAACAATAGATACAGCCATGTTCGCAGCCCCGGTAGGGATTGATTGACTGGTCAAAGGAAATGTCCGGCGACTGGTTGGTCGCGATTATGGAACGCGAGGCATCCTTCAGCACCGTTGTGCGAAGCGCGCTGACCTCTTCACCATCAACGCCCCAGCCGTCGTCGAAAGCCTCCCGCTGGAAGGCTTCATACCGGCCGGAAATGTTAGACCGAGCGCCCCGACCCCTGATGCTGGTTCCCGGGGCGACGGGGGCGTCATCCGGGGTCGTGGTGTGGGCGTTAAGGGCGTAGCCGCTGGGGCGCTCGGTCATGAGCTGGACTATGACTCAGAATTAGAACAAAGCAAGAACAAAATTTCAGTCGTCGTCACTTTTTCCGGCTTGGCCATTCCGCGGTGCTTGCGCTCGCTTCATGAAGAGGATTTAAGATGCAAAATCGGATAGGGCATTTATTACGTAACAGGTGACATATTGGGCAAGGAAGAGGAAAGAGACTTCATCGAGGAGCTCGGGCACGCAGTGCTTCCGCGCCATGTGCGGCGCCTGCTCGACACAGTTCTGAAGTGGGAGGGGGAGCGTGCTGCGCAATTGCAGATCTCCGTTCCTCTGAAGACACATTCGATGCTGGTTCTGCTCTCCAGGCGAGGGCCGATGAAGCTGGGTGAAGTGGTCGCGCAATTGCGCCTGTCGCGCCCCTTGATCGTCAAGTTCGCCGACACGCTGGTCGGGATGGAAATGGTCACCGAGCAACGGCCAAGCTCCGACCGGCGTGTTCGACTGCTTGGCCTGACTGAGGCCGGGCAGGTCGAGGTCTCACGCATCGAGGCGTTCCTGGAAGAAGCGCAGGCCCGATACCGGGTGCTTGGCCAGACACTCGGCAACGACCTGCTCGATCTTGTCACACAGGCGCGGAAACGCGTGGAAACATGGGATTAGGCCGGAGACTTCCGGCCAAGGCAGGAAGGGTCCTTCGGGATGATTAGCAAGTTCTTCGCAAGTGCCGCCATGGCGGCGGTGATGGTGTCCACTACAGCGTGTGCCCAGCCGGTGCCGGGCTGGCAGGCGGAGGTTTTCGACCAGCTCCCGCAAATGCTGGAAGAAGGCTATATCTACGAGGATGTCGGCCTGTCCCTGGCGCAGAGAGTGCGCGAAATGTCCGATGATTTCGCGCATCTCCAAACCCGCCGGGAGTTCATCTCCGCGGTCAATCAGGAACTCTATGCGCTGTCCAATGATGCCCATCTGACCCTGCGCTATCGCCCGACTGCGGAGGTCGAGAATGCGGAGCCGCGCCGCCGTCCGTCCGGCTGTGCCAGCGGTGACATCACCTGGCGGATGGAAGCCGGAAATATCGGATATATCTCGGTGCCGCGCATTTATGGCGATGACGCCTATCGTGCCGGTTTTGACGCGGCGATGGTCGAGCTGGGTGATGCAGACGGCATCATCCTGGATGTACGCAATAATTGCGGCGGTGAACCCCGCACGCTCGTCCATTTTGCGTCCTGGTTCTTTGCGGAGCCGACCCATCTGACCTCGACCGAGGGGCGCGACATGCCGACGCGCGAGCGCTGGACCAGCGATAACGTGGCCGGCGAGCCCTTTGTCGATCGCCCGCTGGTGATCCTGACCAATCAGCGCAGCTTCTCGGCGGCTGAGTCCTTTACCTTCGGCATGAAGATTACCGGCCGTGCCACGGTGATCGGCGAGCCCACCGGCGGTGGCGGCCACTGGGGCGAGGAAATGCGCCTGAGCGATGACCTGGCCGTGTTCATGCCGCAAGGTCGGACGTTTGATCCGCGCACGGGCCGTGGCTGGGAAGCGGAAGGTGTTCAGCCGGACATTGTTTCATCGTCCGATGATGCGCTGGCCGCAGCGCTGACGCATCTTCGCGCTCAATAGCGCGGAAACGGTCTCATCGGAGCCTGGCATCCAGCGCGAGCAGGTCATGCCAGGCTTTTTTCTTGGATGCCGGCTGACGCAGCAGGAAAGATGGGTGAAAGAGTGGCAGGCAGGGGATGCTTGTGCCGCTGTCCGATCCATCGGGATTCTTGAGCGAGTAGTCACGCCATTGTCCACGCAGGCGAGAGATGCTGGCATCTTCCCGTAGCAGGGACTGCGCCGCAACACCGCCGGCTACGACAAGGATCTCCGGTGCCTTCAACGCGATGTGACGTTCGATTAGCGGCAGGCAGGTCGCGATCTCGTCCTTGGTGGAGTTCCGGTTCCCCGGCGGTCGCCAGTTGACGATATTGGAGATGTAAAGCGCGTCCTCGCCCAGGCCGATGGAGGCGAACATCTTGTCGAGGAGGTGTCCGGCGGGCCCCATGAAGGGCTTGGCCTGTTCGTCCTCATCCCGGCCCGGCGCTTCCCCGATGATCATGATCTTTGCGTCGCGATTGCCGCGCGCAAACACCGTGTTTCGGGCCGTACGCTTTAGCGGGCAGCCCTCGAATTCGCGGATCGCGCTTTCCAAAGCGTCAAGCGTGTCGGCCTTGGCTGCGACTTCCTGGGCAGAAGGGCCCTGGACCTCGGGTTCGCCAAACCCGGCTGCGATGGCCGCCGCCGGTGTTGCTGTGCGCTGGGGCGGTGGTGGTTGGCGCGTCGGGGCGCTCCGCGGAGCAGGTGCCGGCGAAGCCTGTTTTTTCAGACGCGTAACCGGGGCATCCAGCTCGATACCAGCCTCGTCCCACCAGTCGATCAGCGCCTGGAGAGCTTTTTCGTCGTGAGGGGTGAGAGTAGCAGGTTCAAGCATTGGTTACGTGGACGTCAACGTAAATGTTTTGATCTTAGGCGCAGCTCGCGCTAGATGAAGGGCTGATCCTAAGCTAAGACCGAGCGCCCGCAAGCCGGGTTTATGATGATTCTTGATGAGGGGGTTGCCGACCCATGACCGACGCTGCCGTTGAACGCGAGTCCATGGAGTATGACGTTGTTATCGTTGGAGGCGGCCCCGCTGGTCTGTCTGCTGCGATCCGTCTGAAACAACTGGCGGCCGAAGCTGGCCAGGAAATTTCCATCGCGCTTCTGGAAAAGGGTGCGGAGGTTGGCGCGCACATTCTCTCCGGCGCCGTGGTCGATCCGAAAGCCCTCAACGAGCTGTTGCCGAACTGGAAGGAGGATGGCTGCCCGCTCGAGGACGAGGTCACCACCGATATCTTCGAAGTGCTTGGCGCTGCCGGTTCGATCAGCCTGCCAACCCTCTTCTTCCCTCCGCTGATGAATAACCACGGCTGTTACATCGCCTCGCTGGGCAATGTCTGTCGCTGGCTGGGCGAGCAGGCCGAGGCCATGGGCGTCGAGATCTACCCGGGCTTTCCGGCTGCGGATGTCGTCGAGGAAGACGGTGTCATCAAGGGTGTGGTCACCGGCGATTTCGGTGTCGCGCGTGATGGTGGCCAGAAGGATGGCTATCAGCCGGGCATGGAGCTGCGTGGCAAGTACACGCTGATCGCCGAGGGCGCACGTGGCTCGCTCGCCAAGCAACTCATCGATCGCTATGACCTGTCTGCTGGCAAGGAGCCGCAGAAATTCGGCATCGGTCTGAAAGAGCTGTGGCGTGTGAAGCCCGAGCACCACAAGCCGGGCCTGGTCAAACACACGATGGGCTGGCCGCTAGACGGACAGACCGGTGGTGGTTCCTTCATGTACCATTTCGGTGATGGTCTCGTGTCCATCGGTTTTGTGGTTCACCTGAACTACAAGAACCCGTTCATCTCGCCGTTCGAGGAATTCCAGCGCCTGAAGACACACCCGGCAATTGCCGAGACGTTTGAAGGCGCCGAGCGCCTGTCCTATGGCGCCCGGGCGATCACCGAAGGTGGTCTGCAGTCAGTGCCTTCGTTGGCCTTCCCGGGGGGCGCGCTGATGGGCTGTTCCGCCGGTTTTGTGAACGTGCCGCGCATCAAGGGCAGCCACAATGCAATGAAAACCGGCATGCTGGCGGCCGAGAGCGTGTTCGCAGCGCTTGGCGAGGGGCGCGAGGGCGATACGCTGGCGGAATACCAGGCTGCCTACGAAAAGTCCTGGGTCGTCGACGATCTCAAGAAAGTCCGTAATGCCAAGCCGCTCTGGTCCAAGTTCGGTACCGTCATCGGTATCGCCCTGGGCGGTCTGGACATGTGGATGACGACGCTGTTCGGCGGTTGGTCACCCTTCGGCACCCTCAAGCACGGCAAGTCCGACGCCGAGAGCCTGGAGCCGGCCTCCAAGTTCAAGCCGATTGATTATCCCAAGCCGGATGGTGTCCTGACTTTTGATCGTCTGTCGTCTGTTTTCATCTCGAACACGAACCACGAGGAAGACCAGCCGATCCACCTGCAGCTGGCTGACGAGGCCCTTCAGAAGGGCTCCGAGTTGGAGAAATTCGCGGGTCCGTCCACGCGCTACTGCCCGGCGGGCGTTTACGAGTGGATCGAGGATGAAAATACCGGCGAGCAGCGCTTCCAAATCAATGCGCAGAACTGCGTGCACTGCAAGACCTGCGACATCAAGGATCCCAACCAGAACATCAACTGGACCACGCCGGAAGGCGGTGGTGGGCCGATGTACTCCAATATGTAAACCAAGCGGACCTTCCCGCTTGCACTTCCGGGCCCGGGAGGCGAACCTGTGCGCATGAAAAACGCGTTTCTTCGCCTCCTGCCGGTTCTCGCCGGATCCCTGATCCTCAATTCCTGCGCGACTATCCTGCCGCCGGAAGACGAGCCGTCTGCCTATGGCGCCTTTCTGGCAGCGCGTTACGCGGGCGTGAACCGCGATGCGGAGGGCGCTGCATCCTATTATGCAGAAGCGCTGAACCGGGCGCCGGGTGATGCCACTCTGGCGGATCGTGCCTATATCACCGCGCTTCTGTCCGGGCGCATGGACGAAGCCTCGCGTTATGCGGAGCAGTCTGTGGCTGCTGGCGATCCCAGCCGTCTGGCCAGTCTTTATGTCGCTGCTGACGAGATTGCTTCGCGCAATTACTCCCAGGCCCGCCGCATCATTTCCGCAGCGCCGGACTACGGACCGTTCAACGATTTTGTTGCGCAGCTGATGCATCACTGGGCGCTGGTGGGCGTTGGCGACGAGGCCGATGCGCTGGACAGCGCGCGGGCAATGGCGGCGCCGGGGTATCTGGGTCCGTTTATCTCGCTTCACCGGGCCATGCTGCTGGAGGCGGCCGGCCGGTATGACCAGGCCCGTGAGCTGTATGCAGCAACTGTTTTCGTGACGCCGTTCCGGCGCATGGCAGTCGAGGTTTATGGCGGCTTCCTGGAGCGGCAGCGTCGCTCCGATGAAGCGGTTCAGCTGTACCAGACATATCTCAACGGTGCGCCTTACGAGACAAGCATTATCGAGGCGCTGGAGCGCGCGCAATCGGGTGGTCGAGCGCCTTCACGCCCGACCATCTCCGAATTTGCGGGGCTCAGCCTTTTCGGTCCGGCAGCGTCGCTGGCGGCCCAGGCGGATATGGATCTGACTGTGCTCTACTTGCGCATGATCCAGCGGCTTGATCCGGACTACGCGCCCAATCGCATCCTGCTGGGCGAGACCCTGCAGCGGATCAACCTGCCGGAGGTGGCCCTGGCAGAATATGCATCGGTGCGAAGCGGTCCGTTTCGCCTTTCTGCCCAGATCGACCTGATCTGGCTGACGGCGCGGCTGGACCAGCTGGACCGGGCCGCCGCCATGTCCCAGCGTCTGCTGGAGGAGACCGGTGATAATGAGGCACGCCTGATCCTCGCGGACATCTATCGCGTAACGGATCGCTGCGGTGAGGCCATCGGTCTTTACCAGGAGGTGATTGCCAACCGCGAAGCCGCCGGTGAATTGCCGGACTGGCGCTATCACTATTTCGCGGCGTCCTGTCACTATCTGCTGGACGAGCTGGATGCGGCTGAAGCGCAGTATCTGGTCGCTCTGGATATCGATCCGAACCAGGCCCAGGTGCTCAATGATCTGGGTTATCTCTGGCTGGACAATGGCCGCCATCTCGACCGGGCCTTCGACATGGTCCAGCAGGCTGCCAATCTGGAACCCTCGCTGGGGCATATCATCGACAGTCTCGGCTGGGCGCATTACCGCCTGGGCAATTACGAAGCAGCCGTGCTGGAACTGGAGCGCGCCACGGCGCTGGATCCGGGCAATGCGACGGCGAATTATCATCTCGGCGATGCCTATTGGCGTGTCGGGCGGGAGCTGGAGGCGCGTTTCCAGTGGCGCCGCACGCTTGACCTCGAGGCCGACCCGGCTGAAATCGAGGGCGCGCGGGAGCGGTTGGAAAACGGCCTTCCCGAAGCTGAAACCATCACTGCGGAGAACAATGCCGCGGAAGACCTGGCGACGGAGAATTCCAACCCGTGAGTGGGGTAATAACCGAATTTGCGCCGGCGAAGATCAATCTGTCTCTTCGTGTCGGCCGTGCGCGTGAGGATGGCTATCATCCGCTGGACAGCCTGGTAACGTTTGCCGACTGGGGCGACACCATCACCGTGCGCGACGAGATCGCGCTGATGATGTCGATGTCCGGCGAGGCGTCCGAGGACCTGATCGAGGAAGAGAATAATCTCGTCCTCCAGGCCGCCCGTGCCCTGCAGGATCATGCCGGTATCGACAAGGGCGCGATTATCCACCTGCACAAGGAAATTCCGGTAGCTGCCGGGCTGGGTGGCGGGTCGGCGGACGCGGCTGCGACCCTGCGGGCGCTGAACCAGCTCTGGGAGCTGGATCTTGATCTCGACGAGCTGGCCCGCATTGGTCTTTCCATCGGTGCGGATGTGCCCGCCTGTGTCTATTCCCGACCGCTGCGCATGCGCGGGATCGGGGAGTGGATCGAGCTGATCGACAATTTCCCGGCCTTTAATGCCGTCCTGGTCAATCCGGGCGTCAAAGTGTCGACGGGCAAGGTCTTCGAGGCCTTTGACGAGACCGAACCGGCAGAATTGAAAGAGGCCAAGGGGCGCGGGCCCAATGTGCTGGACTGGCTGTCGCGCGAGCCCAATTCGCTGGAACGCCCGGCCATGAAAGTCCAGCCCAAGATCAAGAAAGCCCTGGGCTGGCTGGACAGGCAGGACGGAGTTGAACTGGTCCGGATGTCTGGTTCCGGCGCCAGCTGTTTCGCCATTTTCGAGGATGATGCTGACGCGGAAAAGGCTGCAGACGCCTACGAGAAATTCTCGGTGGAGGTCGGTCTGGCCGGGTTCAGGGATGGCGAGCTGATCTGGTGCTAGACCTGTTGCAGCCCTGGCTGCCCATGGGGTTTGCCTTCGTCCTCAGCGCGCTGTTCTCGCTGGTCGTGCGGGAGGCGGGCGTACTGGATCATCCCAATGCACGCTCCAGCCATTCTAATCCGACACCGCGCGGCGGAGGGGTGGGTGTGCTGACCGGTTTTGCTGCCGCGCTGGCGGTGCAGCCTGTCGACCTGCCTCACCTGTCGGCGGTTCTTGTTGCGGTCCTTGTTCTGTCCACGCTTGCTGGCGCGATTGGCTTGCTGGATGACCTTTTCACCCTGTCGGAGAAGCTCAAATTCCTGGCGCTGGTCTCGATTTCGCTGGCTGTGGCCTTTAGTGCAGGGCCGGTCACCGAACTGGGCTGGCAATTGCCCTGGATCATCGGTCTTCTGGGCTCGGCGCTGTTCGTTTTTACGACCGTCAATGCCATCAACTTCATGGACGGTTCTGACGGGTTGATGGTCGCCGCCCTGGTGCCCGCAACGCTGGCCCTGGCCGGGATGGGCGATGGTGACTTTGCTGCGATCTGCATCCTTCTCGCGTTGGCCCAGCTGGGTTTTGCGTTGCTCAACGCACCGATCTTTGACAGTCGGGGCTCCCTGTTCAGTGGCGATGCGGGTTCTCTGGGTGTGGCCGTGCTGGTGTGCGGACTGGCGCTGTGGTGGGCATCAACCGGTTCTGCAGGTTCGGTCTGGCTGGTTCCGCTGATCCTGTTGCCGCTGCTCGGGGATGTATTGCTGACCATGGCATCGCGGGCCAGGGCTGGTCGCCGCCTGTTCTCGCCACACCGCGCGCATGCCTATCAGTTGTTGATCCGGCTGGGCTGGAGCCACGGCCGTGTCGCGCTGATCTGGATGGCCCTGTCGACGATTGCCGCGTTGCTGGCCTGGCTGGTGCACGAGCAGTCAGCGCTGGTGAAATTCGTGACTTTCGCCGGCGGCGTGATCGCGTTCACGACCTTCCACCAGACCGTGCGTCGTCATGTCCGGGCCCGCGGTCTGGATACGACGCAGTAGTTCCGATCAATCCCCGAGTGCTGGCGGAACCCATTCATGGCGCGGGGTTCCATCCAAATGCGCGAGATTATAGGTCGGCATCCACAGCATCAGATCCCCGCCGGGAAGGTGAAAGCCTTCAGTGCCCCCGGCCAGCCCCGCCATTGGCGGGCCGACGACTTCGGCGCGTCCCATCGCATCCAGCCCGATCGCCATACCTTCTCCCATGGACCCCGTCCAGCCGCCCACCCGCACGGTCAGCGCGACGTCCGAATAGGGCGCGGCGGGATCGACATGACGGATCCAGGCGGGGGCGTCAGTGGGCTCGATCCGCTGGTAAGCGGTTCGCGTCTGCACGAAGCGACCGAGGATCGGCTCGGCCACCGAGGTATTGCCGCCGCCAGGCGTATCGCGCAGATCCAGGATCAGGGAGTTGATATCGCCAAGTTCAGCGAGTGCGGCGTTGAAGGCGGCGACGGTTTCATCCCGGCCGAGGCTGTTATTGATGCGGATCAGACCCACGCCCGGCGCGTGCATGCGGTAGCTGACCGGCGTTCCGGTCCGGCGCGCGGGAAAACCGCTCAGCGTGGCCTCGAAAACCTCGCCATCGCGTTCGAGCTGCAAGCGGCGCTCTTCATGACGAAAGCCGGTCACGGCTGCGTTGAGGGCCCAGTCCCGCCGGGCTGGCAGATCGGTGTCTCCGGTGCGCATCCGGCGCAGCGCCGCGTCGACAGGTGCCTGGCCATTGATCGTGAGCACGAGATCGCCTGGCCGGATGTCCAGGCCTTCGGCCCGGCTTCCGGTTCTGACGTCCGTGACAACAACCTGGCCATCGGCTTGTTCGGCAACCCGGATCTGTGATCCGGACGGTATCAGCCAGGGCGAGGTCTGGTTGTTGGTATTGAGGTTGATATGCGTGTCGTAGAGCGCGTCGATCAGCCCCTCGAGCACGGCCAGCACATAAGCCCCTTCGCTCTGCGCGGCTTCGGCGCGGGCCAGGTCGCAGGCCGCGTCCCAATGCGCCGCGCGGCTCTCGAAATAGGCATAGTGTTCCGGCACCAGCGCACAGACCTGTTCGACATCCTGCTGGAGGGCGCTCAACGGCGCATCGCCCTCGAGCGCCTGGGTGATTGCGAACGCAGAGGCGAGAGCGAGAAACATCAACACATCCTGTTATCGGGCTGAAAAATCAGTAGGCGCGTTCGACCACGAAATCGGCCAGGTCTTCCAGGGCGGTGCGCCATTCATTGGCCGGGAAGCGCTGCAGTGCGACACGCGCGGCCCTGGCGTGGTCCTTGGCCTGTTTGACGGTGGCGTCGATCGACCCGTGTTTTTTCATATAGTCGAGCGCCTGCTCGAAATCGCCATCGCGCTGGTCCGTCTCGGCAATCACACGCTGCCAGAAGCTGGCTTCCTCGCCTTCGGCCTTGGCGATGCACAGCGCGACCGGAAGCGTCACCTTGCCTTCGCGGAAATCATCGCCGACCGATTTGCCCAGCTTGGAGGCGCGGCCGCCATAGTCCAGCGCGTCATCGACCAGCTGGAAGGCCAGGCCGAGCTCGCGGCCATAGGTTTCCAGCGCCTCTTCATCCGCGGCGTTGCGACCGGCGACAATGCCGGAGACCTGGGCGGCCGCGGCGAAGAGCGCGGCCGTCTTGGCGTCGATGATCTGCATGTAGGTGTCGACGGAGACCGAGGTGTCCTTGACGGCAGAGAGCTGGCGGACCTCGCCCTCGGCGATGGTGGAGGCGGCGGCAGACAGAACACCCAGGGCCTTCATCGAACCGGCTTCGACCATCAGCGAGAAGGAGCGGGCAAACAGGAAGTCGCCGACCAGCACGCTGGAGGCATTGCCCCAGATCAGGTTGGCGGCCGTCTTGCCGCGGCGCATGCCGCTCTCGTCGACCACATCGTCATGCAGCAGGGTCGCGGTGTGGATGAATTCCACGGCGGCGGCCAGCTTCATCACGCAGTCTTCGGTGTAGCCCAGCAGATTGCCGGCCGCGACGGTGATCATCGGGCGAACCCGCTTGCCACCGGCTTCGATCAGGTATTTGGCCAGTTCCGGGATCAGTTCGACATGGCTGTCCAGGCGCTCGAGGATAAGCGCATCGACACGACGCATGTCATCATAGGCCAGCTTGGCCAGGCGTTCCGCGGCATTGAGAGTGGGCACAGATTCCGGCACCGAAGTTTTTACGCTGACCATGCTGTCCACGCCGGTGCACCCCTTGCGACTGGAAGAAACACAGTGACAATAGAAATCCCGGGCAATCGCCGCAAGTAATGAAGGCGGTGGCAATTCAGCGCAGGAGGACAACTCTCTCGTGAAACAGGTGTTTAAAACCAATGATCCGGTGAAACTCTCCTTTGCGGAGTCGGTTTTGCGCGATGCCGGGATCGAGCCCGCGGTGCTCGATGAGAATACATCCAGCCTCTATGGCGGCGGACTTCCCTTTATCCAGCGTCGGATCATGGTGGTGGACGAGGATGAGCGCGCGGCCCTGGCGGCCCTGCAGGCCGCGTTCGAGGATGCCGGTCAGTCCATGAAGGACTGAGATCTCTATGCGAGAGACCAACACCAACACGCTGCTGGGCGGGCAGGTGCTGATGCACCAGCCGGTCAGGGGCTATCGCGCCGGCATGGACGCGGTGATGCTGGCCGCCAGCCTGTCGGCCAGGCCGGGCGAGCATGTGGTGGAGTTCGGCTGTGGTCCCGGTGCAGCGTTGCTATGCGCGGCACGGCGGCTGGAGGGTGTGCGTTTCACCGCCTGGGAGGTCGAGGAATGGGCGGCGGAGCTGGCGCGCCGTAACCTTGCCGAAAACGGGCTGGCTGACCGAGCCGAGGTTCATTGCGGTGACATCGCTGATCTGCCGGCCGAGCCCTTTGCCAGCCAGGTCTTTTTCAATCCACCCTTTTTCGATGACCCGGATGCCCTTCGCCATCCCGAACCGGAAAAACAGCGCGCCTGGCTGTCCGGCGACACGCCCCTGCCGCTGTGGGTGAAGATGGCGGCACGCATCATCAAGGGGCAGGGCTATCTGACCATTATCCATCGCGCCGATGCCTTGCCCGCGATCCTGTCGGCGACCGAACGGGCCTTTGGCTCGGTGCTGATCAAGCCGATCCAGCCGCGACCGGACCGTCCGGCCAAACGGGTGATCGTACGCGCACGCCGCGGAGGTCGTGGTCCCGCCGTGCTCTTGCCGCCCTTGATCCTGCACGACGAGACCGGCCGCCAATACAGCGAAGAGGCACAGGCCGTCATGGCCGGCGCGCCGCTGGTCCTGGATTAGCCCCTTCATCGCCCTGAGCCGATATCTTCCCCTCTGGGGAAGTGCCGGAACGCTGTGGAGGCGAAGGGGGCGAGCGCAGCGAGCCTGCCTCAGCGCTGGCGCGCTTCGGCCCCTCCACCGCTTCGCGGTCCCCCTCCCCGGTGGGGAGGATTTCAAACGGGGTGAGGGGGCAAGGCCACACATCTTCCGCAGTGCAGCGAAACAAGGTCTGAGTGCTTGATTACAAAGGCGGGCACGCCTAGTGTCGCGACGAACTCGAGTAACGCCTTTCCCGCCGGGATATCCTTACATGGCTGACCAATCCGCACCCTCCTTCCAGGACCTGATCCTCCGTCTACAGGCTTATTGGGCCTCGCATGGCTGCGCCATCCTGCAGCCTTATGATGTCGAGGTGGGCGCGGGCACGCTGCATCCGGCCACGACCCTGCGCTCGCTGGGGCCGCGCCCGTGGAAAGCGGCGTATGTGCAGCCCTCGCGCCGTCCGGCAGATGGTCGTTTCGGCGAGAACCCGAACCGCCTGCAGCACTATTATCAATTCCAGGTGCTGCTGAAGCCGTGCCCGGCCAATATCCAGGATCTCTATCTCGGCTCGCTCGATGCCATCGGTGTCGACCGCAAGCTGCATGATGTGCGCTTTGTCGAGGATGACTGGGAAAACCCGACCGTGGGCGCCTGGGGTCTGGGCTGGGAAGTCTGGTGTGACGGTATGGAAGTCAGCCAGTTCACCTATTTCCAGCAGGTTGGCGGGCTGGATGTCGATCTCGTCTCCGGCGAGTTGACCTATGGCCTGGAACGCCTGGCGATGTATGTGCAGGGCGTGGAGAATGTCTACGACCTCGATTTCAACGGCGCCGGCATGAAATACGGCGACGTCTTCCAGGAGGCCGAGCGCCAGTATTCCGATTTCAACTTCAACCACGCCGATGTCGAGATCCTGACCCGCTGGTTCGAAGAGGCGGCCGATCAGTGCAAGGCACTGCTGGCGCTGGACAAGCCTTTGCCGCTGCCGGCCTATGACTTTGCACTCAAGGCCTCGCACCTGTTCAACCTGGTCGATGCGCGCGGCGCTATTTCCGTGGCTGAACGTGCCAGCTGGATCGCCCGTGTGCGCGAACTCGCCAAGGGCTGTGCCGAAGCCTGGGTCGCCAGCGAACGCGCGGCGCTGGAGAAATCCTCATGAAACTCCCCATGCGCGGCGGTTGTCAGTGTGGTGCGATCCGGTTCGAGATTACCGAGCGGCCGCTGACGCTGTATTGCAATCACAGCGAGGCCAGCCAGCAGGAGACGTCGTCGGCGTTTTCCATGTCGCTGCTGGTGCCGCGTGAAGGCTTCAAGTTTCTCAAGGGCGGACCGACCGCGTTTGAGATCAAGAAGGAAAGCACGGCGAAAAAGCCCAAGATGGGCCTGTTCTGCGACAAATGCGGAACGCGCATCGCCAATGATACCCAGGGCAATCCATCCCTGTCCGTGCGCGCCAGCTGTCTGGATGATCGTGCCCAGCTGCGTCCGGTCGGGCATATCTGGGTGAAGTCGGCCCAGGACTGGGTGGTCCTGCACGAAGATGACCTGATCTACGAAGAAGCCCCCGATGATGGCTATTACGCCCTCATGGAGCGCTGGGCCGCACAGGAGCACGCCTGATGCCGGAGCAGGCCATGCCAGCGATGAGCTTTCCCCGGGAAGGCGGGTGCCAGTGCGGCGGCGTGCGTTACGCCGTGACGTGTGAGCCGACGGCGCTGTATTGTTGTCACTGTACCAATTGCCAGGCCCAGGGCGGTAGCGCCTTTGCCATGTCCATGCTGGTCCCGCGCGACGGGTTTGCCTTCATCAAGGGCGAGCCGAAACGCTTTGATTTTGTCGCTGACAGCGGCAATGGAAAAATCGGCTGGTGCTGTCCCGATTGCGGGGTCCGCCTGATGCACGATACCGAAGGCCGCGACAGCATCACCGTGCGTGCGGGCACGCTGGATGGTGCAGGCGAATTGCGGCCGGTCGGTCATATCTGGACGCGCAGCGCCCAGGCCTGGATGAAATTCGACGAGACCGATCTGATCTATGAAAAGGCGCCGGAAGACGGTTATACGGCGCTGAAAGAAAAATGGGCGCACCAGCAAGCGTCTCTGGCAGGGTAACAATGTCCGATCTCCTTTTCGAAATTTTCTGCGAGGAAATTCCCGCTGGCATGCAGGCCAAGGCTGGCAAAGACCTGGAAGCTGCCATGGTCAAGGCGCTGGGCGAGGCCGGTCTCAAGGCCGCTGAAACCGCATCCTATGTAGGTGCGCGTCGCCTGGTCGTGACCATGTCCGGCCTGCCGGCCAAGGCCGAGGATGTGCGCGAGGAGCGAAAGGGCCCGCGTGTGGGCGCGCCGGACAAGGCGGTTGAGGGTTTCCTGCGCGGCGCGGGTCTGGACAGCCTGGACGCCTGCGAACAGCGTGAAGACAAGAAGGGCGCGTTCTGGGTCGCCCTGATCGACAAGCCGGGGCGCCAGACGACGGACGTGCTGGCCGATGTCATTCCGGCCATCCTGTCGAACTTCCACTGGCCGAAATCCATGAAGATCGGTGAGGGCGAAAAGGCCCAGCGCTGGGTGCGCCCGATCCAGCGGATCCTGTGCGTGTTTGATGGCGCCGTCGTGCCGGTCAAGGTGTTCGGCCTGGAGGCCGGCAATGAAACCGAGGGCCACCGTGTCGCCGGTCGTGGTCCGTTCACGGTCACGGGCTGGGATGACTACAAGGCGCAGCTGGAAGGCGAAGGCCATGTCACCATTGATGCGGAGGAGCGCAAGCGCCTGATCATGGATGGCGCGACGAAGGCTTGCGGTGATGCCGGTCTGGAACTGGTCGAGGACCAGGGGCTCTTGAACGAGGTGTGCGGTCTGGTCGAATGGCCGGTGCCGGTGCTGGGCGAGATGGATCCGGACTTCCTGGACCTGCCGCCGGAAGTCATCACCCTGACCATGAAGACGCACCAGAAATATTTCGCCGTGCGTGATCCAAAGACCGGTGCGCTGTCTGCGCATTTCGTGACGGTGGCCAACCAGCAGGCCCCCGATGGTGGTAAGGCCATCGCCGCGGGAAATTCCCGCGTGCTTTCCGCGCGCCTGTCTGATGCCCGTCACTTCTGGGACAATGACCGCAAGACGCCGCTCTCCGAGATGGCGGATCAGCTCTCCAAGATCACCTTCCATGAAAAACTGGGCACGGTGGCGGACAAGGTCGACCGCGTCGCCGCGCTGGCCCGCGAGCTGGCTCCGGTCGTGGGAGCTGAAGCTCATCAAGCCGCGTCTGCGTCTCGTCTGGCCAAAGCGGACCTTGTCTCCGAGATGGTCTATGAATTCCCCGAGCTTCAGGGGCGATGGGCCGGTATTACGCGCTCGAACAGGGCGTGGAAGCAGCGGTCGCTGACGCCATCAAGGCCCACTACAAACCGCAAGGCCCGTCTGACGAAGTCCCGGTCGAGCCGGTTTCCGCGGCCGTGGCACTCGCCGACAAGCTCGACACGCTGGTCGGTTTCTGGGCCATCGACGAAAAGCCCACCGGTTCCAAGGACCCGTTCGCCCTGCGCCGAGCGGCGCTGGGTGTGATCCGTATTCTGCTGGAGGGCGGCTTCCGTCTGCCTTTGACCAGCTTCAACGGTCCGAATAATGGCAGCTACTCTCTTCAGATGGCGACAGGTCGAGTATTCTTCGATGCGATCCATTTTGCCTCAAAGCGCGGTGATGAAGCGCTAGCTTTGAAACTGGCGAAGGCAGCGGGCGCAGAGCACGAGCTGGAGAACATCCGAAATGGAGAGATGGCTGGTTGTGACCTGTATCATGTTCCATACCAGTTTGGTTTTGGTGATGAGACTATTGCATCGCTCCTCGCCTTCTTCGCAGACCGCCTGAAAGTCCACCTGCGCGATGAGGGCATCCGCCATGATGTCATCGACGCTGTGTTCGCACTTGGTGATGACGACCTCGTCCGTGTGACCGCGCGGTCGCGGGCGCTGCAGGCTTTCCTCGATACCGAAGATGGCACCGCGCTGCTGGCCGGGTTCAAGCGGGCGTCGAATATTCTCAACAAGACCGAGGACATGCCGGAAGGCCATCATGATGCCGATGCCGCTGTCGAGGATGCCGAGACCGCGTTGATGGCAGCGCTGGCCGACGCCGGCCCGAAAGCCAAGGCCGCGCTCGAGGCTGAAGACTTCACGGCCGCGATGGCAGCCCTGGCCATGTTGCGCGCGCCGATTGACGCTTTCTTTGACACGGTCACTGTAAATGCCGATGACGCAGGCCTGCGTCGCAACCGACTTCTACTTCTTTCCGATATCCGCGAGGCGATCTCTTCCGTCGCCGATTTCAGCCGGATTGAGGGTTAGCTGGGGACAAAAGCAAATGAACGCTGACACGAAATGGGTCTACGCCTTTGGCGGTGGCAATTCCGAAGGTGAAGCCGGCATGCGCGAGCTGCTCGGTGGCAAGGGTGCCAACCTCGCCGAGATGGCCAAGCTGGGCCTGCCGGTCCCGCCGGGTTTCACCATCACCACCGGTGTGTGTACCGCGTTCTATGAAAATGACCGCCAGTATCCCGGCGAACTGAACGGCCAGGTCGAGGCTGCGCTGGCGCAGCTGGAAGCCGCCGTCGACAAGAAGTTCGGCGATCCGGCCAATCCGCTGCTGGTCTCGGTCCGCTCGGGTGCCCGCGCCTCCATGCCGGGCATGATGGATACGGTGCTCAATCTGGGCCTCAATGACGAAACCGCGGAAGGGCTGGCCCAGCTCTCCGGTGATCGTCGGTTCGCCTATGACAGCTATCGCCGTTTCATCCAGATGTATTCCGACGTCGTCATGGGCGTGGATCACGGCATTTTCGAAGACATCCTGGAGAGCTTCAAGGAAGAGAATGACTACTCCCTGGATACCGAGCTGACGGCGGAAGACTGGGAAACCATTGTTCGCGAATACAAGCAGGCTGCGGCCAGCGAGCTGGGCCGGGACTTCCCGTCCGACCCGCGCGAACAGCTGTGGGGCGCCATTGGCGCTGTCTTCGGTTCGTGGATGACCGATCGCGCCAAGACCTATCGCAAGCTGCACGATATCCCGGCCAGCTGGGGCACCGCCGTCAATGTCCAGGCTATGGTGTTTGGCAATATGGGCGAGACGTCTGCGACCGGCGTGGCCTTCACGCGTGACCCGTCTACCGGCGACACCGGCTATTACGGCGAATTCCTGATCAACGCCCAGGGCGAGGACGTCGTGGCCGGCATCCGTACGCCGCAATGCCTGACCGAGGCGATGCGCGAGAAGATGGGAGATCCGTCACCGTCCATGGAACAGGCCCTGCCGGAGAGTTATGCCGAGCTGGCCGCGGTGTTCGACAAGCTCGAGCGCCATTATCGCGACATGCAGGATATCGAGTTCACGGTCGAACGCGGTCGCCTGTGGATGCTGCAGACCCGGAACGGCAAGCGCACCGCCAAGGCCGCGCTGAAAATCGCTGTCGACATGGCCAGCGAAGGCCTTATCTCCGAGACTGACGCGGTGATGCGTGTAGACCCGGCCCAGCTGGACCAGCTGCTGCACCCGACACTCGATCCGGAAGCCACGCGTGACGTGCTGACCGCCGGTCTGCCCGCCTCGCCGGGCGCGGCTTGCGGCGCCGTCGTGTTCGACAGTGACGAGGCAGAAGCGCGTGCCAAGGATGGTGAGAAAGTCATTCTCGTGCGCATCGAGACCTCGCCGGAAGACATTCACGGCATGCATGCCGCTGAAGGCATTGTCACCGCGCGCGGCGGCATGACCTCGCACGCCGCTGTCGTGGCGCGTGGCATGGGGCGTCCCTGTGTCTCCGGCGCCGGCCAAATCAAGATCGATTATGCTAGCAAGCAGTTCACGGTTGGGCGCCGCACCATCACCGATGGCGAGATCATCACCATTGATGGCGCCTCCGGCCAGGTGCTGTTTGGCGAAGCCAAGATGATCAAGCCGGAATTGACCGGTGATTTTGCCAAGCTGATGAGCTGGGCAGACGCGTCGCGCCGCATGAAGGTCCGTACCAATGCGGAAACCCCGGCGGATTGTCAGACGGCGGTCGAGTTCGGTGCCGAGGGCATCGGCCTTTGCCGGACTGAGCACATGTTCTTTGATGCCGACCGCATCGCGGCGGTGCGCGAGATGATCCTTTCCGATGGCCAGGACGGCCGCGTGACGGCGCTGGACAAGATCCTGCCAATGCAGCGCGATGACTTCAAAGCCATCTTCCGAATCATGGAAACCCGTCCGGCCACGATCCGCCTGCTGGATCCGCCGCTGCACGAATTCCTGCCGCACACCGAAGAGGATGTGGCCGATGTTGCTGCGGCGACCGGCCTGCCGGCGGATCTGCTGATGCAGCGCGCGCGGGACCTGGCGGAAAGCAATCCGATGCTGGGCCATCGCGGCTGTCGACTGGGTATCACCTATCCGGAAATCTACGAGATGCAGGCCCGCGCCATTTTCGAAGCCCAGGTGGCTGTCGAAAAGGAAACCGGTGTGAAGCCGGTGGCCGAGGTGATGATCCCGCTGGTCGCGACCTCTGCCGAGCTGGCCATCCTCAAGGCGCGTGTCGCGGGCGTGGCCCAGGCCGTGGCCGAGGAAACCGGCGGTCAGCCGCAATACCTGATCGGCACCATGATCGAGCTTCCGCGTGCGGCCCTGCGTGCGGGGGATATCGCCCATGATGCGGAATTCTTCTCCTTCGGCACGAATGATCTGACCCAGACGACCTTCGGCCTGTCGCGCGATGATGCCGGCAAGTTCCTGGGCGATTACCTGGAAGCGGGTATTTTCGAGAAAGACCCGTTTGTCTCGCTCGACAAGGACGGGGTCGGAGACCTCGTGCGAATCGCTGCGGAACGGGGTCGGGCCACCCGTGAAGGCCTCAAGCTGGGTATCTGCGGCGAGCATGGCGGCGACCCGTCCTCCATTGATTTCTGTGAGGAAACGGGCCTGGATTATGTGTCCTGTTCGCCATACCGCGTGCCAATTGCGCGTCTGGCGGCCGCTCAGGCACGCCTTCGCCGCCAGTCTTAAGTGGTTGATAAAAAGTAAAGAAACGGATCGCTTCTTTCGGGAAGCGATTCATTTCATATTTGTAAGCCTACGTGGTGCTTGACCATTATGGTCCGGCCCAATAGGAAGGCGCGCTAAATTCATGGAAGATTCATTGCAATTTTTCATGATAGGCGCGTCGAGACACGATGCGGCTAAGTTAACGAGATGAGTTCGATAGAGCGCATGGATATGGACACGGCACGCAGCCAGCAAAAGCAGGTCGCGACAGCAATTCACTTGCTGGCGATGCTGCTGTTGTGCGCCGCCATGGTCCTGGCCATGAATGTCGCCTCGACCCGCGCTCGCGTCCAGGACGAGAACCTGGCCGTCATGGCGCTGGCGTCTCGCTACCTCGAGGCCACAGAAGTCAACGACACCGAGCAAGCGGGTCTGATCGCCATGGGCGCCCTGCAGCTGGTTGCCGACCGCGACAATGGTGTGCGCATCGATTCGCGTTCACTCGCCGCGCTGCGGACCTTCGATTTTGCGCATTTCGATGATGCCCGCCTGCAGGCCAATGAGCTGAACTGCCTGTCCGAAGCGATCTATTACGAGGCGCGCAGCGAGCCGCGTGATGGCCAGGTGGCTGTGGCCCAGGTTGTGATGAACCGCCAGGCGAGCCGCTATTATCCCGGTTCGATCTGCGGTGTTGTCTACCAGGGTTCCGAGCGCCGCACCGGTTGCCAGTTCTCCTTCACCTGTGACGGTTCCATGGATCGCGCGCCGCGCGGTCGTGCCTGGACGCGCTCCCAGGAAGTGGCCCTGCATGTCTATATGGGCTTCCGCCCGGACAATACGCGTCGCGCGACGCACTATCACACGGTCGCCGTTGACCCGATCTGGAATGACACGCTGATCCGCACCCGCACGATCGGGACGCACATCTTCTACCGCAACCCGACCACGCGTGAGCGTCTGGCCGGTGCGGTCCAGGATCGCGACGCCTAAGTCACCGTTCGAATTCATCTGGTCGGACCCGTGATTCCCGGTAAATATGCTGGAATGACCCAGACACCTCCCGAACCGCTAGAGCTCTCACCCGCTGTCCAGCTGAACATCAATCTGCGCGGGCTTCCCTTGTCTGCAACGCTGGAGATCAATGAACGATCTGCAGCGCTCCAGGCCGAGGGGCGGGAGGTCTTTCGGCTGGGGCTGGGGCAATCGCCCTTTCCGGTGCCGGAACGCCTGCGCCAGGCGCTGGCAGACAATGCCCACCAGAAGGACTATCTGCCGGTCCAGGGCCTGCACAAGCTGCGGGCCTCGATCTGCGGCTATCTCAAACGCACCCAGGACCTCAATTTCGACCCCGAGGACATTCTTGTCGGGCCGGGCACCAAGGAGCTGATGTTCCTGGTCCAGATGGCCTATTACGGTGATCTGGTCATTCCGACACCCAGCTGGGTGTCCTACGCCCCGCAGGCGCATATTCTCGGCCGGCCGATCACCTGGCTGGCGACCGAGATCGAGAACGGACTGGGTGTGACCGGGGGAGCCTTGCGTGAGCTCTGTGGTGACGATCCTGCACGGCCGCGCCTGATGATCATCAACTCGCCGGGAAATCCCACCGGGACGGCCTATGCGCCGGAAGCGCTCGACGAGATTGCCGGCGTGGCGCGGGATCACCGGGTCCTGGTGCTGTCGGACGAGATTTATGGTGGCGTCCAGTTTGACGGGCAACACGCCTCGATGGCGCGACATTATCGCGGTGGCACGATCATTTCCGACGGCCTGTCCAAATGGGCCGGGGCAGGGGGCTGGCGGCTGGGTTTCTTCGCCTTCCCGAAATCACTGGCCTGGTTGCGCGAGGCGATGTCGAGTGCAGCGAGCGAGACTTACACCTCCGTCTCCGCACCCATCCAGCACGCGGCCTGTGTTGCGTTTGACGGTGGCGAGGATATCGAGGCCTATCTGGCGGGCTCGCGAACCGTGCTGGCGGCGCTGGCCGATTATGTCAGCACGCGCCTGACCGGTGCCGGGGCCGAGCTCAATGCCATTCGCGGCGGGTTTTACGCCTTCCCCAATTTCGAACGCCTGCGCGACAAGCTTGCCGCGCGTGGCATCACCGACAGCCGCACCCTGTGCGCCCGCATGCTCGATGATACCGGCGTGGCGACACTGCCCGGCATTGCCTTCGGGCGTCCGGAAAGCGAGCTCTCCCTGCGCCTCGCCTTTGTCGATTTTGATGGCGGCCCGGCCCTGGAGGCGGCGGCCAGCGGATTGGCGCTGGACCGGGACGGCCTGCGAAAAATCGCCCCGAATGTCATCGAGGCGATCGATCGCATGGCCGACTGGGTTGCTGGCGATCAGGCGTGAGCCATTTGCGGCGGCAGGCATTTGCGGAAACCGTCAAACCCGCATAGCCGGGCATGCCAGCCGCGGATGGAGGATTGTTCCGGCTCGGCATCGGCCAGCGCCAGGTGAGCGATATTCGTGCCCGCAGCCAGATCCGCAATGCTCGGGTGTGAACCACCGGACAGCCAGTCATTGTCTTCCAGGCGTTCGGCCAGGATGGGCAGCAATTCCCTGAGCGATTTCCTGCCGCCGGCCAGTGCCGTCTCGTCTTTCATGTCACCGGCAAAAACCGTGTTGAACACGACTGCCGATACCGCCGGTCCGAAAAGCGCAGTGGTCCAGTCGAGCCACTGGTCGGTGGCGGCGCGCTGAACGAAATCGGTCGGATAGAAATTGTCCAGCCGGTGCCGGAAACACAGCCAGCGCAGGATCGCCCCGCTTTCCCACATCACCATGTCACCGTCCCTGAGTACCGGCACCTGGTGGTTCGGGTTCAGCTTGAGGAATTGCGGGGAGAGGTGTTCGGCCTCATCCAGCGCGACAATTCGCTGTTCATACGGGATATCGGCCATGTCCATCAGCGCTACGACGCGTCGGCCGTGTTGGGAAAACGGATGGGTGTAAAGCGTGCACATGCTGTCAAACTCCAGAAGGTCGCCCGGGAAACGCAGCTTGAATACGACAGCCCCCCTGACAGCATGACGACAGGATAGTTATTGTTAATGTGTTCCGTGGATATTCGCGTACTGGTATCGGACGTTCCGATAGCTCGCCTGTGGAGATAACATGGCAGTCGCCCCGATCGGTAAGGTTCCAGAACGTCTCTGGCTTTGCACGGCTGACAGTAATCGTACGCGCATCCTGTCCCGCGCCCTCGCCAAGGGCCTGGACATGACGGTGTATATGGGTCCGACCATGGACCAGGATGGTCCGGTTGCAATCATCGTCGCCGATGACGCCCACTCCGCCTATATTGCCCAGGCCAAGTCCAATGCGGCGCCCGGCCAGCGATCGATCCTGGTCACTGCCGGTGGCAAGCAGACGGCCCGTGCGGATATCTATCTGCCCGCTGATATTGATGCCGGCTCGCTGTCCAATGCCATTGCCGGGCTCAGCGCGTTCCGCGACCAGCAGCTCGCCATGGCGCGGGCCAAGATCGAGACCACAGGCGCTGCGCGTGTGATCGGTGATGCGGAGTTCCAGATCCAGACCCTGGCTGAAGCCCAGGAACTGGCTGTGTTTCTCTCCAGCGTAACACCGAAACCCTGCCAGACGGCGGTTGGCCTGTATTGTATTTTTGCGGCCGCGATCGAGCACGGGAACCTGGAATTCACCGCCGAGGAAAAGGCCCAGGGGCTGGCCGAGGGCAAGTGGTACCAGAAACTGGCCAAGCGCATGAGTGAACGTCTTTACGAGGGCCGCATGGTGAAGATCCGCTATCAGCGCGGCCGCCGCCTGATGTCCCTGCTGATCCAGGATGATGGCGAGGGCATTGACGCGGATACCGCGGAAATGGCCAATCCGACCCGCGGCGGTATCCGTGGCAAGCTGATCAAACTGTCCAAGGCGCTCGGGTTCGCCAATGTGAACTATGTCGGCATCGGCAATACCGTTGAAGCCACCATGGTCCTCCCGGATGCGGCCGCTGCCGCCAAACAGGCCGCGGTCGCCGGCGCACGCTGACAGTTTTCAGATCCTTGATGCAGTGAGATGAGTTGCGCTTCGAGCGCGGCGTGACCACTTGTGGGTGACATTCCCGGAGGAGACCCGAATGTCCATCACGCTTTCAGCCATCGCCCGCACCCAGCTCGACCAGGTTTACCGGGCGCTGGATATCATCCTTGAAAAGGCCACAACATATGCCGAGACGGCGGGTGTGGATGAGGCTGTGCTGGTCAATTGGCGATTGTCGCCGGACATGCTGCCCTTGATCCGTCAGGTGCAGCTGGTCAGTGATTTCACCGTCCGCGGCCTGTCGCGCCTGGCCGGTGTGGACCCGGTATCCCTGCCGGATGAGGAGACGAGCCTGTCCGATTTGCGGGCGCGCATCGACAAGGCGCGCGCCGCCGTGTGGGCGCTGGATGAGGGTGCCATCTCGGCTGATCCGTCCGCGGACATCACCTTTCCCGCCGGCAAGGATCGGACAATGACCCTGTCGCGTCAGGCCTATCTTCAGAACTTCATCCTGACCAATGCGCTTTTCTACGCCTCGACCGCCTATGCGATCTTGCGCAGCGTGGGTATCGAACTGGGCAAGGCGGACATTATGGGATTGCGGCAAAACTAGTGGTGCTAATAGTATGCCATTTCTAAATAGTTGAAAATAATATAATAATTGGAATATTTAGCGTGTTTTTAACCGCGTCCTGCGACCCAATGTGATGATCTTGTGACACTGGGAACGCGGGGTGGCGGAACCGCCCAGGCATGTCCAGGATGAGATCCGGGAGCGCTCGCACCGCGCACCCAGCTTCCAGATCAACCGCGCGCTGACGTTTAGTGTCCGCAACAGTCCCTTTCCGTGCGGATTGCTGGAGCTGGTCAACGACACGCTTGTGTTGCGAGCCATGAGTTCAGCGGCGACGATGACCTATCCCCTGCTGGGTCTGGTCGACCTCGATCAAGCTGTTGATGGCAAGCTCGGCCGGGACGCCGACCTGAATTTCCAGGAAATGAAACGAAGGGGTGTTTTTGCCGGCGAGGCTGTCGGTGCGATCACGCGTGCCACAGTCAGTCGCAACGGTGTCACTGTCGTGGCTTAGACCTCCTACACACCCTTCCGGCTGGACTATGATCGATGGTTGGCTCGGGCCGAGGTCAGCATTGTCGACGGGGGTCCGAACGCTGGCTACCAGTCGCGCGATGTCCGGGTGTTGCACGGGTGATTCGCCTGTTGTGGCTGAGTGGCACTGCGATTTCGTAACGCCGGCCTGCGCCGATATCCGCCAAGACACGCATGCCGCGTGATGCGGATCTGCGAATGCAACCATTCCGGGCAACATACTTTATAATACATTGAATTTGATGGGTGTGCTTGGCGGGTCGAAATCAGATCCCTATGGTTCCGCCGTGACTGAAACGCGCCTAATACCAGCGGATCTGCCGCTCTTCCCTCTGGCCGGGGTTGTTCTCCTTCCGGGAGAAACGCTGCATCTGAACGTGTTTGAGCCGCGCTATCTCAACATGATTGATGATGTGCGCCGTTCGGGAGGTTTCCTGGGCATTATCCAGACACGTCCCGGCGGGAGTTTCGAACGTCCGGGCCTGGCGCCGATTGGCTGTGTCGGCGAGATTACCGCCTTCGAGGAGACGGCCGACGGGCGTTACCTGATTGCACTGCACGGTCTGACCCGGTTCGCGCTCGGTGCAGAGCTGGGCGCGATCAAGCCTTATCGCGTGGCCAGCGCAGACTATGCCGGTTTCAAGGAAGATTTGCGTGATCATCATGAACCGCATGTCGATCGGGAGGCCTTCCTGCACCTTCTGCTGACCTGGTTACAGACCGAGGGCCTGTCCATCGATCGGACCAGCCTGGAGGCTGCGCCCATCTCGACCCTGGTCAATCAGCTGACAATGAAAGGGCCGTTCTCTGGCGGGGAACGCCAGGTCCTGTTGACGGCCCAGACAATCGAGTCCCGTCTGGAACTGATCGAGGACATTATCGCGGCGAGGCTTGCGGCTTCGGCATCCGGTCCCCTGCACTGATCCCGGGATTTCAGACACAAAAAAGCCCGGACGCTTTAGCACCCGGGCTCTTTTTCATTCAGCTGTGTACTACTGGACGCGTTCGACCGAATAGCCGCGCTGGGTCAGCATGTTCGGCACGCCATTCTCACCGACCAGGTGACCGGCGCCCACGACGATGACCGCACTGCCGGAGCCGGCCATCAGGGTCTCGATCTGGTCTGCCCAGTTCACATTGCGGTTGAGGATGAGGACGTCATAGACCTCCTGGTCCGTCTCGCGCATGCCGTCATGGAAGATCTGGTCCAGGGCACTGACATCACCGGCTTCCCAGGCATCAACCAGCTCGTCCAGGGCGGTGGGGTTTTCTTCCATCTGTTCCATCGTGACGCGCAGGAAGTCGACCTGGATGTCCTGGGACAGACCTGCAAAGAAGCCAAACTGATCGGCATAGGTCTCGAAATAGCGCTCGCGGCTGTCATCGGTCTCGCCGGCCAGCGTCGGCTCAACACCGGACATCGGGTCATATCCCTGGCCCTGTAGCGCCATCATCGACAGCGAGATGCTGACCAGCCAGGGCTGGAGCGGATCCAGCTGCGCCGGCGGCAGGCCGTATTGAGTGGCGATGCGGGCGAGTTGCTCGTTTTCCTCGGTGCTCAGCATGCCACGCAGCGGCTGACCCGGCTGGTTGAGGCCATATTGCGGGATCAGCGCCTGACTGGCGGCCTGGGCCTCGGTGGTCATCGGAAGTTCGAAATAAATCTCGTCGGCACTGGAGAGCGCGCTGTCCAGCGCGTCGGTACGCCACTGGGTGGTCGGTTTGAGCACATGGACCGAGCCGAACAGGTAGATCTCGCTGTCCGCATCGCTGACGCGCCACATGGCCGGATCCGCAAGCGCGGCACTCGACAGGGCAAGCGAAGCCGCCAGCCCGAGCACAAGTTTTTTCATTCTTGATGTCTCCCAATAAACCTCGCACCCCGCGAGGCATTCGAGGTTGAACTAACACAAGGGCAGTATAAAGGCCGAGGGGGAATGTCCGGTTGAGTGTTCCCGGTCACCGCCGTCGCAGGCAGGCGCAATTGGGCAGCTCACGGGCACACAGCTGGTCGAGGAAATCGTCGATGGCCTCGCTGACAAGACTTTGCTGCGATCGTTCCAGCTGCACCGAGGCCAGGCGGACCCGGCGTCGCTGTTCATCGGTCAGGCGAACCGTCGTCTTGTGGCGCGCCTGTCGCGGATGGGATTTCAGTTCGCTCACCTGCGGGGCCGCCTGCCGTTCTGGCGGGGGAGGCGACTGAACGGTGGAGGCAGGCTCGCACTGCGGCGGCCTGGGCACTTCGGCATGTTCGGGGAGGACGGCGCCGATCTGGGTGACCGGGGCAGGTTGGGCTTCTCCTTTGCGGGCAAGCAATCCCGCATGCAGGCTGGCGTATTTCGGCATGTATCCTATCCCGATGCGTTCAGACGGCGACCAAAGGGTTGGCGGGCAACCAGGCGGCGTTCGGGCCGGCCCGGCGGTGGGCCACGGTCCTCGGTCCGGCGTTCATCACCATCCCAATCCCCGCTGACATCGCCGAAACGGTGACTGGTTGGAGGCGGCGCGGTGTCTTCGCTTGCGCTCGGGGGCTCGGCACTCTGCGTCAGCGCCGCCTCTGCAGCTTCCTGCCCGGCACGTTGCAGGTTGGACAACGCCTTGGGCACAGGGGAAAGAATGCTGTCCTCGAAAGTCTTGCTCGGGTGATCGATCAACTCGCTTGGATCGCCCCGCATGCGGGTCAGGCGTTCGTCCAGATAGGCCCACAGCTGGGCAACTTCGCTGGCCGAGCGACCGGACGGGTTGGCTTCACCCACGGTGCGCCCATCAATCATGGAGGCTGCGAAATCAACACGATGATGAAGCGTGACGGGCGCTACGGTTCCGTGCTGGGAAAGCGCTATGGCAGTCTCGCCGGTGATCCGCGCCCGGGCCGTGGCCGAATTGACGACAAAGATCAGTGGTTTGTTCTGGTGCTGGACAATGTCCACGGTCGGACCAACCGCGCGCAGGTCATGCGGGCTTGGGCGCGTGGGCAGGATGACCAGGTCAGCATGGGTCACAACTTCGGAAATCATGGAGGTCACGGCCGGCGGTGTGTCGATGATGATCAGCCTGTAGCCGGCATCCGACAGCGCCTGGATGTCGCGCGACAGGTCCGGCACCGAGACATGGGCAAAGGCCGGTTCATGCGCCTCTCGCGCATTCCACCACTTGGCCATCGAGCCCTGGGGGTCTGTATCGATGATTGCGACGGGTCCGGCGCCGGACAATTCGGCTTCGACTGCGACGTGGGCAGAAACAGTCGTCTTGCCGGACCCGCCTTTCTGGGATGCAAACACAACCACCTGGGCCTGGGGGAGGAGTGCCTTTGGGTTCATGTTGTTTCCCTCTGCAAGCCGGAGCGTGAATTCGCCCCGTGTCGACAATGAAAGCCGACATGTCTTGCCCAGCCGCTAAACCCCTCCCGGTAAATTAATGAAATTAATAAGGAAAATTTGACGCTAAACGTTCGCGTCCCTCGGGGCAGGCGCTAAGTCATTCCCCGGTGACGGATATTTCTGACTCTCCCAAGCTCGTTATTGCTTGGGTGGAGCTGGAGAAAATCGTGAGAACCCTGACATCAATCATCGCCATTGCGGCTGCGACAGGATTGACGGCAAGTGTGGCTGCACAGGACCGCGAAGCCGAATTTCATGCCCTGATCGAGGCCAATACCCACCGTATCGCCTGGGATGGCGAACAACTCACCGGGGCGGGGGCCGAATGGCTCGCCTCGGAAATCGAGGTGGCGCATTACTTCATGATCGGTGAGCGCCATGCGACCGCCGACGTGCCGGAGATAGCCGCACATCTGTTCGAGCTCGCCGCCGCGGACGGTTATAGTCACGCCGTGCTGGAAATGGGCCCGATCATGGGTGCGGAGCTCAACAGTTTTCTTGAGGCAAACGGGGCGGATGCCCTGGCGGGCGCGCTGCAGGATCCTGTCTTCCGTGACGCGATGGCCCTTCTCAGCATGGAGGAAGAGCAGGAATTCGTTGCAGATGCCTATCGGGCCGGATTGCAGATTGCCGGTCTGGACCAGGAATTCATCTTATCCGGGGAATACCATCTGAGACGCCTTGAGGCCGGGGTGCAGACAGATGCCCAGCTTGACGCGGTCAATGCGCTGCGAACGGTGGCCGAGGGCGAACAGTATTTCGTGGGCGCCGCCGATCCCGCGCTCTACGAGGCACTCGAGGCGGCTTTTGCCGGTCACGCAGATTCAGGACTGGCAGATACGGCCGAGGCGCTGCGCATCACCAATGCGATCTATCGCCCCTTCCTGGTCGGCGGACCGACAAGCTGGTCAAATGTCGAGCGAGAGAACTACGTCAAGACGAACTGGTACTGGATGAACCAGGAGTTGGCGGCGCCGGGCGAGCCAGGGCCGCGCATGACGTTCAAGTGGGGTGGTTTGCATTCTGGTCCCAGTATCGACAGTCACGCGCGCATCTCGCTGGGCACCTTCATCGAGGACTGGGCGACCGTGCATGGTGTCACCTCGTTCAATCTCGGGATGGATTGCAATGCCGGGGAAAGCCTGTCCACCGGTGGCATGGAGCACGTTCCGCAGGCCTGTGTGAGCTGGTTCCTGTCCGCAGGCGGTGGTCAGAACGCCACGGCGGGTGCAGATGATCAGACCTTCTCGCGCCATCTGCAGGGGGTTGAGGAAATCGTCCTCATTGACTTCCGTCCCGTGCGCGAGCGCTTGCGCGAGTGGCGGTTCCTGAGCCAGGGCGAGCGCAACATGATTGCCGGATATGATGTCTATATGGCGATCCCGGGTACCCGGACCGCGACCATGGCGGGCTCGGAGTAGAGGCTTGTGGAGGCCTGAAAGCTCAGGCCTCCACCCATTTCCCGATCAGGGTTTTCAGGTGGATCAGCATCCCGCCCAGCATGGCGAGGAAGAAGACCCAGATCTTGGGGCCGCCGAGCGTCAGGGCGGCGATGGCCGGTCCCGGACACAGTCCGACAAGCCCCCATCCCATGCCGAACATGACCGCCCCGACTGCCAGCTTGCGGTCGATACTGTTGTCACACGGGATCTGGTAGTTCTGTTCGAACAGTGGTGCGGGCCGCATCCAGGCCAGACGATAGCCGCCGGCGGTGACCAGCAGGGCGCCGCCCATCACGAACACCAGGCTGGGATCCCAGTTTCCGAGAATGTCGAGAAAGGCCAGCACCTTGGCCGGGTTGACCATTTGCGAGACCGTCAGGCCGAGACCAAAGACGAGACCGGCGAGGCCGGCTGCAATATTGCGTTCCATTTCAGCCTCCCATCGCCAGCCGCAACACGGTGACGGTCACCATGCCCGCCCCCATGAACATGGCCACGGCTGCGAGGGAACGCAGGGACAGGCGCGACAGTCCGCACACGCCGTGCCCGGAGGTGCAGCCGGAGCCAAGCCGCGTGCCGACCCCGACGAGCAGGCCGCCCAGGATGACCGCCCACCAGTCGGCCTGCATCAGGAAGGGCGGTGCATTGCCGGTGGACAGGGTGACCAGTAGGGGGGCGATGACCATGCCGCCGACAAACCACAGCCGCCAGGCCGTATCGCCCTGGCTGCGTGTCAGCAGCCCGCCGACAATGCCGCTGATCCCCGCGATGCGGCCATTGGCGCCCATCAGGATCACCGCCGCCAGGCCAATCAGCGCACCGCCTGCCAGTGCACTCCAGGGAGTGAAGTTTTCCATGCCCGCCTCCAGATTCGCTTGAGACGAATCTAGAGCGGGGCGCGCAGCAAGGCCAATCCGGTTCCGGCCTACTCCGGCGACTGGCTGGCCAGTTCGGCAAGACCGCTCTGTTCCAGGATCTCCAGCGGGTCTTCAAAGGTGAGCAGGGTTGCGATGGCCTCGGCCTCGTCTTCCGCGTTGTCCATGTAAGCTGTGACGATCTGGCGCCCCATCCAATAGCCCATTTCATAGGGCCAGCCTTCGGGCGCAGCGCGATAGTTGGCGTACCAGTTGCGCATCGTTATCTGCATCTCGTCTGACGCCTGGGCGTAGGGAGTGCCATTGGCGATTGCGGCGTTGAGCGTGGCACGGTCCTCGCTGAAGCGGCGCCACAGCATGTCCGCGTTCTCCTGGGCCCAGCTGTCCCGCTCGGCATCGGGGGCGACGCCGGTCACCCGCCAGGCGATATAGTCCGGGAAACCCTCGCGGATGGAGTAGGCAATCAGCGGGTCGATTTCGGTGGCGGCGGAACTGTGGACCTGGAAGGCATGCACGGTCTCGTGCGCAAACATGTGGCGATAGCGGGCGCGGATGTCAGTCTCGTCGTCCTCGATCGCGCAGATCACTTCCAGTCCCAGCACCTGGGCGTCCGCATCGGCCGTGCCGCCGGAATTGCCGGCGCCAAAGACCACATGAATGTCCGGCAGCGTCTCTTCCGGGAAGATCTCCTTGAGGCCTGCATAGATCCGGTTCAGCTCGTCATTGGAATCATCGGCCAGCGGCAGGCAGACATCGATGCCGCGCCGATAAAGCTCCGGCCGGGCCGCGATCACGCTGGCCAGGTGCCGGGCATCGCGAATGCGATGAGGGGTGAAAATTTCCACGCCGCGTCCCGCACCATCAAGATATCCCGCGCGCAAGTCATCAGCGGTCGGCGTGCCTTCGGTGGCTTCGAAAATCGCGGCAAAACGATGCGCGTCCACGGACTGGATCTCGTATTCCACTGTTGGCTCACTCTGGCAGGCGGCCAGCACTGCGACGGCAGCCAATGATGTCAAAATCCGGAGTTTCATGTCGTTCTCGAAAGTCGTCCCTGCCCGAACCTGTGCCGGGCTAGGCTGACCCTAGCGGTCCTCAACTTGCGGAAAATCAGGGAATGACAGGGCATGCGTCCCGCCCTTGCGCCGCGTCGTTTCGAAACTTGCGTGACAGGCGAGTGGATCCGTGGTGATCTAACCACAGGTCGAAGGGGGATGTGATGATCCGGTCCGTATTGCTGTCAGTATCCGCGCTCGCACTCATGGCCTGTACGCCGCAGGCGGCAGAAGAGGCCGAGCCGACGCCTGAGCCCGTTGCCGAGCCGGCGGCCGAACCCGTCGAGACAGCCGCTGCAGAGCCCGAGGCCGAGGCCGAGGAAACGGCTGAACCGGCTTCGGCGGAGGATGTGGACTTTTGCGCCCTGGATATCACGACCAGCTGGGAACCGGACGGGGTCGAGCCGCTGATCCAGCGTGGCACCACGCGCTGTGCCCAGCAGGGCGAGATCCTGATCACCCGCACCATCTATGATGCCGGCGGGCAGGAGCTCTATCGCGCGGATTATGTGACCGACCACATCATGACGCTCTCCTTCGACAGCGGCTTTGTCACCGAGCCGGCCGAGTTGCCGGCCGCCATCGAGGACTGGCTCACCGCCGGACCGGGCCGCAGCCGCACCAGCGAGCTGCCGCCCTACCAGGACACGGCAGAATTCCCCTTCATGTCCGGCGCGGATGGCCCCAACCAGCACGAGGCCTGGCGCAGCGGGGACTATCCGATGCAGTGTTATGTCCAGGGCATGGAAAGCATGAATTGTGTCGCCCTGGTCGAGGGCGAGATTGTCGAGCTGGGCTATCAGCTCTTCCCGGGCTAGCGGGTCACCACCAGGCGATAGCCACAGTCCAGGCTGTCCAGAGCCAGCAGGCCACCATACCGCTTCTCCCAGGCGCCACTCTCCAGATCAGACGCAAGCCGGGTGAGGGCGGGGGTGATGTCGCCGATTTTCCAGAAGGAGGAGATGCCGCCGCGCACGCGTTCGTCCAGATAGGCGGCGGGGCGTTTCCAGTAGGCGCACAGGAAACCGTCCACACAATCGCCCGGGATTTCGACCGGATGGATATCCACCGGACCCAGCACCTCGGCATAAAGCGACATGGCCGGCATCTGGTCCTCATCCAGGCTCACCAGTTCGGGGATATAGTCGGCCAGCCAGAAATCCGTGCGCGCGACATCAAAGGTCAGGATCACCACTGGCCCCCGACTGACCCGGCGCAGTTCGGCCAGCCCCTTCGCCTGGTCGCGCCAGTGATGCACCGTCAGCACCGCCATCACCGCCATCACCGCATCAAAACTGTTGTCGTCAAAGGGCAGGTCTTCCGCTACGCCCTGCACCACCTCGGCAGAACCCGGCGGGCGCTGGGCAATCATCTCGCGCGAGGGTTCCAGCGCCGTCACCTGTCGGTCCGTCGGCTCATACGACCCGGCACCCGCACCGACATTGAGCACTGTCCGCGCCTCGCCCAGCGCCGCGTGGATCGCCGCCTCGATACGCGGATCGGGCCTGCGCAATTGCGCGTAATCAAGACCGATCTTGTCATAGATGGCGCGATGCGACGCCGTCTCGCTCATGCCTAGCCCAGCCCCCGCACCAGGGTGAGGAATTCCAGCCGCGTCGCCGCCCGGCGATGTTCGGAAATGGCCTGGTAGTCCGCATCCGCATACCAGGCCCGCGCAGCCGCTTCGGAGGGAAACCGTGCCACGATCATCCGCCCCTCGCGCGGCGCCGCCCCCTCAAAGGTGAAAGGCGCATCGTCAAAGGTCAGGAATTCCCCGCCATGTTTCTTGAATATGGCGAAAAACCCCTTTTCGTACTCGCGATACCGCTCGCGATCCTCGATGACGAGATTGGCAACAATATAGGCGCAGGGCGCTGCGGTGGTGTCGGTCATGGACTCTCCCCTTGGTGGTCGGGGGAAGCTTAATCAGGTCAGTCGGCGGCGGCTAGATCGCGCGCCTATCTTCCCCTCCGGGGAAGTGCCGTAACGCAGTGAAGGCGAAGGGGGCGAGCGCAGCGAGCAGACCTCCGGGCTTCGCCCGACGGCCCCTCCGTCTCCGCCTTCGCCAAGGCTAGGGCGGATCCACCTCCCCGGTGGAGAGGATGGGCACCCCACGCATATCCAAAATCCACAGATTGCGCCCGACCGGTTCCACCTGCTAAAGGTTAACACAAGCAACCCTTGGGGGAGGGTATGGGGGAGTATCTATCGCGGTTGGCGAGTTTCGCTGTTGATGTCTTCCGATTTCTGGATAGCGCCGTTCGCGCGACTCTGAATTCAGATGGGCAGGCGGCCATTGGTGTTGTGGTCATCGCTTTAGTGGCATTGATCGCAGTGTGGATCCTGCACAAATTATATCGCTGGTTCAGGCCTTTGGCGAAGGCGAGTTTGCCTCTGACGGTTGTAGAGAAGAGTAACGCCAAGGATGACACTGCGATCGTTCACGGCACCCTAGTGTCTTTCAAGAACAAAGATCCGGTCCGGATCCAAGTGAGTGAGGGCCCGTTCGCCCGCAAGGCCAAGGTGACGATCTTGCTGCGTTACGGAAACCAGGTCGACAAAAACGAGTTACTGGTCGACCAAGATACGTTCGCAAAGCTCTTCCCTGATCATGAAGGGGATGATCGACGGCAAACGGCAAATATAAACCTGAAGGCGGACAACGGGCTTTGGGATCACCCGAATTTTGAGGTGCGAATTGGCGCTCGAATGACGGTTGTGTTTTTCGTACTCTCGATTATCGCCTCGGTCGCCATCGAGGTCATGTTCCAATAGGTTTCTCACACTCTCAATTCTCTGCCTGACCTGATCGATTGAGTACCATCTCGCGACTGGGTGGGTGATAGACGTCCGGATAGGCGTCCGCGTCCTCGCGTCCGATCTCTGCCGGATCGTAGACGATGCCATGGACGCGTGCTTCGTATTGCTCCGGGCTTTCTGCCCGGGCGAGGACCCGGTTGAAAGATGCGGTCGATATTCTTGTCCTCGCCATTGTAATACTCCGTCAGAACGCGGTCCGCGAGCATAAGGGTCCAGTTGGGTGGGTAGAGCTGCCAGGCGGTGAACGCGGTGATCGGGTCCCGGCGTTTCATGCCCTGCATCAGATAGAGCCTTTGAAGGCGGACCCGTTTGAGCGCCATGGGCAATTTCTCGAACGACAGCGTCTCCAGCGCTTCCTCGGCCCCCATGTCGGGCGGTAGCACCGGATCTGCCAGCGGATAGTCGTCATCCTCGGGATCCGCGCCCAGTCCTTCCGGCGCCTGTTCGGCAATACGCATCAGCCGCTGTGCCAGCCGGGCGGCGCGTTCCGCCTCGGCCAGATTATTCGCAGCCAGGGCATTGGCGGTCATCTGCATGGCCTGGCGTGCAGAGGCGACGGCATCGCGCGAGGGTGGATCACCAGTCGGCAACCCAGCGGGTGGTGCAGTCGGAGATGTGTCCGTGCCGGAAGGCGGGTCGGTTACAGATGGCAGGGGCGCAGTGCCGGGCGGCTGGGCCATGTCATTGGGCTGTGTCGGGCCGGTCGGCGTGTCCGTCAGCGGTCCGCCGCCATTGCGCGCATGCGGCATGTCCTCGGCCCGCCAGCGATGCTCCCGCGCCCAGCGATAGAGCGTCGCAATCGACACCCCCGTCGCCTCGACCACGGACTGCATGTCCTCACCCCGCTTGCGCATCTCGATCGCAATCGCCTCAAGCCGCGCCCGCTCTTCCGCTGAATGTTTCAAACCAGGCATGCGGGGAGTTTATGCGCGGTGGTGGGGTGGGGGATAAGTTTGGGGCGCTGGTAGGTCGCGTGGGTTTACCGCGTAGGCACCGGTGCAGCTTCATAGACTAGCTGGCAGGCAGAAATCGAGAGAGCCGCTTTTTTATGATTTCGCAATCCGCGCTTCGGTCGCGCGTTAGCCGTCGCCGACGCGTGTGAGCGAACTCGCCGACATCAAGAATCAGACAGGTGATGCCGTGCATGGGCAGAACCTTTTGGCGGCGCTGGTCATAGATTTTTCGCTGTTCGCCGCGGCTTACTCCACTGATCGTCTGACGGCGGTCGAAGATGGGCACCGCCTCCGTGTGTTGGCGTTCATGGTATTCGATAACAAGTTCCAGCTGCTGATAATACGCGTCGACCGGCAGTCTCGTGCGCCTGCCGGACTTTCCCGGATCGCCCAACAAAAAATCAAACCGGTGCTGTCTTGACGCTGTATGACCCAAGATCTCGTCGCATAGATCGATGATGTAGTTTTCGTCGTTGTTGGTGTTCGGCATCGGTTCTCTTCCGAGCGGTACAGCGTTGCATATGCTGATGAGGCGCGTATTGCCATAAATAGCATATTTTCATTCATCGCCGCAAAGTTGCGTCACTCAATTTAAGCGATTACATCTTTTCGAAGCTAGCTAAACTCGGGGCGATGAGATGGAAGATATCGAAGCGTTTGGTGCGCGAGGTGAGCGCGCGAGGTTGTTTCCTGTTCTGGCTGATAGTTCCAAGGAGGGGCGGACGCTCTCTATCGTCCTGGCGACCCTGGCTCAGGTGCCTGAATTCAGCGGCAGCATTCTAAGTGCAATCGGTCGACGGTCTGGAACGCGCACCAAGGTTGAAGCGTTCACCGAAGTGACTTTCCCCAAGCGCAAGGGCGACAACCTTCGTCCGGATGGCTTGATCGTCGTGAGCACGGGACGCTCAAAGTGGTCCGCGTTTGTCGAAGCCAAGGTGGGGTCCGCACCGCTCAAACAGGACCAGATCGAGGCCTATCTACGGCTGGCCAAAGACGTCGGTGTTGATGCCGTCCTGACCTTTTCAAATGAGTTCGCGCCTTTGCCGGAACACCACCCGGTTCAAGTCGATCGACGTCTAACCCGCAGTGTCGACCTTCTCCATTTTTCCTGGTTCTCCATTTTGACGACGATCAATCTGCTCGCGATCAATGACGAGATCGCAGACGAGGACCATGTCTTCTTGTTGCGAGAGCTGGAACGCTTCCTTCTTCATCCGAGTGCCGGCTTGAAGCGTTTCGACAATATGGGTGCGGAATGGACCGCGCTGCTGGACCACCTTCGTACCGGCGGAACGATTTCCAAGAACTCACCGGAAGCGCTTGCCGTTGTTTCCAACTGGCATAGCGAGTTGCGGGACCTGTGCCTGCTGCTTTCCCGCAAGACCGGGGCGACCGCCGAACTCAAACTTTCGCCCAAACATCGTTCTGATCCGCGGGAGCGTATCCAGCAGGACATCAAACATCTGGCAGACAAGTGTCACCTGACGGGAACGATCCTGGTGCCGGATGCCGCTGCGCCGATTGATGTCGAAGCCGATCTGAATACCCGAACCATCCGCGTGTCCATGAAAGTCGATGCGCCCCAGGACAAGGCCCAGCAGCGGTCACGCCTGAACTGGCTGACGCGACAGCTGAAAGATGTCGATGGCGCTGATGTGCATATCAAGACCAATTGGCCTGGCCGGGTGGCTCAGACGAGTTCGACGCTGGCCGAGGCGCGAGACGACGATACCGTGCATGTGCATCCGGATCGGTCCGTGGTGCCGACTTCTTTTGTGGTCATGAAAATGGTGGCTGAGGGGCGGCGCTTTGCCGGACGCAAGACATTCGTTGAGGCGTTGGAGGACCTGGTGGTGAATGACTTCTATGGGAGTGTCGCCCAGTGTCTCACTGCCTGGCGGGCGCCAGCACCGAAACTCAGGGCAGCGGTTGATGAGGGTGAGTCTGACTTTGTTGATGCCGAGGGGTGACGCGCTTGTCGGAAGCCCTAACGCGGTGGTCGCATCCTTTGTGATCTCTCGCTCTTGTGTCTCCGAGCGGGTCGCTAAGCATGCTTTTGTTGAAATGATCATCCAGATCAAGACCATTCGGTGTACGTCATGAAGTCACGATTTAGTTTGATGAATGCTGGGCTTTATCCTGAGACCCTGCCTCCTTGCTTCGTTTCCAGAGACTCTAAGCGCGCATTTTATGGATTAGTCGGGGAGCTCGAAGGCAAGAAGTTCCACAATAGAAAAACTGCCTACGTGCGATACAATGGTACGAAGCATGATGGCAGTCGTAGGTATTTCGGCACTCCGAATATAATCTCCTATTTTTATGTGTCTTCATTCGTATGGAGGCGCTGGAAACAATTTCAGAAAGTTTTCTCCGATCCGAGTTTCGCAATTAGTGCTCCTCGAATTCTGGACGAAAGTGCCGAGCGGGCGGTCAAGGTCCCATCGTTGTCGGAGCTGTCGAGACGCACTTCTGAACAACTTCGATACGCTCCTTACGTATTAAAAGCGGACATCGCGCAGTGTTTTCCAAGCATTTACACGCACTCGATCGCTTGGGCAGCTCACGGAATCGAAGCGTCCAAGGCTGATACCGCAGAATCATCGAAAACAAACGTATTCAACGAATTAGACTTTCATGTGCGTAATTGCCAGCGCGGAAATACCCGAGGAGTCTTAGTCGGTCCGGATGCGTTTCGCCTGATAGCCGAGTTCGTGCTGGCGAAAGTCGATGATGGGCTCAAAAAAACGGTTGGGGAGAAGATAATTGGCGCCGTTAGACACGTAGATGACTACTACATTGGGCTAAGGTCTGAACACGACGCGCTCTCAGTTCTTTCTCAACTCCGCGAAGTGCTTGCGAATTACGAGCTCAATCTCAACGATCAAAAAACCAAAATATCGTCCAGTTTAGAGCCGATCAACGACCTCTGGGCACAACGACTGAGGAACAGTCTGCAACCTTTGAAATCTGCGCTCCACGGTGCGCAGGTTTCGGATCATCAGATGGTGGAAAGGGCGATAGCTGAGGCGGTTACCAGCGCTCAAGAGCTAAATTCTGATAGCCCGATCAAAATCCTTCTGCGGGAGTTGGACGACGCAGAAGTATATTCTTCGGGCGACTGGCAGTTCGTCGAAGAAAATCTAATGCGGATTGTTCAGAAGCACCCTCATGTTATTGATTATGCTTGCCTGCTAGTAGCCAAAAGAAAAGCGCTTGGCTTCAGAATTGATGAAGAAGGGTGGACGGCCGTTGCTGAAATCGTGATCGCCAGCAGCATCAGTCTGAATCATCACCATGAGATCCTTTGGATGAGCTGGTTGCTCATAGCCTGTGGAATTCCAATCTCGACGGCACTCTGTGAAGGCCTTTCTAGGTCGCCGAACGGACATATCCGTGCGCTGCTAGCGCAGGCCTATGTCGACGGAATAATAAATAGAAAACCAAAGCTTCAACTCGGGCAGAAGCTCGCGACAGATGATGAGCGCTGGCTGCCAAACTTGGTCGCGAAATCGCAAGGGTTTTCCAAGGCGCCTTTTTCGGGCGCGCTAACGAGCGAATTTGATCATCTTGCCCAGAGGAATATTAGACTGATCGATTTTGGTGCCCACCTGGAGAAAGTGAGCGGAGAAGACGTTCGCGCCATTAGCAAAACTAGATATGGCTATGATGACGATGAAATTGACGATGACGAATTGGATGCTTCGCACGCGATGGACGATGAGTGGGGTGGAGTTTTTTAGAAAAGTTGCGTTGCCTTGAGCAGAGCGCTCGCATCCTACTCCCCGTCAGCTTCTGGATCTCCCTCTTTCGCAAAATGCTTCGGAGGGCGAGCATCCTACTCCCCCGTCAGCGCCTTAATCTCATCCCGCAACCTGGCGGCCTCCTCAAACTCCAGATCCGCCGCAGCTTCCCGCATGCGTTTCTCCAGGTCCGCCACCACAGCTGCCAGGTTTTCACCCACCAGCTCTGCCTGGCCGCCATCGGACACACCCTCCGGACGACCCGTGGCGCGCTTCCCGCGTCCCTTCGCAGCCACGTTCCGGCCCTTGGCCTGGCTTTCCATAACCTCTTCAAGAATATCGCTGATCCCACGCGTGATCGTTTTCGGCGTGATGCCGTGTTCCTCATTATAGGCGATCTGTTTGGTGCGGCGGCGGCTGGTTTCGTCCATGGCGCGTTGCATGGAGCCGGTGATGGTGTCGGCGTAGAGGATGACCTTGCTGTCCGCGTTGCGGGCGGCGCGGCCGATGGTCTGCACCAGTGAGGTTTCGGAACGCAGGAAACCTTCCTTGTCGGCGTCGAGAATGGCGACGAGGCCGCATTCGGGGATGTCGAGACCCTCGCGAAGGAGGTTGATGCCGATCAGTACGTCATAGGCGCCCAGGCGCAGGTCGCGGATCAGCTCGATGCGTTCCACCGTGTCGACATCGGAGTGCATGTAGCGGACTTTCAGCCCCTGCTCATGCATGTATTCGGTGAGGTCCTCGGCCATGCGCTTGGTCAGCGTGGTGATCAGGGTGCGATAGCCCTGTTCGGTGGTCTTGCGGACCTCGTCGATGACGTCATCGACCTGGCTGGCGCCGTCCTTGGCGACCGGGCGGACTTCCACCGGCGGGTCGATGAGGCCGGTCGGGCGGATGACCTGTTCGGTGAACACGCCGCCGGTCTGGTTGAGCTCCCACGGGCCGGGCGTGGCCGAGACCTCGACGGTCTGCGGGCGCATGGCCTCCCACTCCTCGAATTTGAGCGGGCGATTGTCCAGGCAGGAGGGCAGGCGGAAGCCGTGATCGGCCAGGGTTTTCTTGCGGTTATAGTCGCCGCGATACATCGCCCCGAGCTGGGGAATGGAGACATGGCTCTCATCGGCGAAGACGAGGGCGTTTTCCGGCAGGTATTCGAACATGGTGGGCGGTGGCTCGCCCGGCTTGCGGCCGGTGAGATAGCGCGAATAATTCTCGATGCCGGCGCAGGAGCCGGTGGCCTCGAGCATTTCCAGGTCGAACTCGGTGCGCTGTTGCAGGCGCTGGGCCTCGAGCAGCTGGCCTTCCTTTTCCATCCAGGCGAGGCGTTCCTTCAGCTCGGCCTTGATCTGGACGATGGCCTGGTTGAGCGTCGGGCGCGGCGTGACGTAGTGGGAATTGGCGTAGAAACGCACGCTTTTCAGCTGGGTGTGGGTCTTGCCGGTGAGCGGGTCGAACTCGGTGATGTCCTCGACCTCGTCGCCGAAGAAATTGATGCGCCAGGCGCGGTCGTCATAGTGGGCGGGGAAGACTTCCAGATTATCGCCCTTGAGACGGAAGGTGCCGCGGATGAAGGCGGCGTCATTGCGCGTGTATTGCAGGTCGACGAGCTGGCGCATGACGGCGCGCGGGTCCACCGTGTCGCCCGGCTTCACGTCGAACGTCATCGCCGTATAGGTCTCCACCGAGCCGATGCCGTAGATGCAGGAGACCGAGGCGACGATGATCACATCATCACGCTCGAGGATGGAGCGGGTGGCGGCGTGGCGCATCCGGTCGATGGCCTCGTTGATGCTGGATTCCTTCTCGATATAGGTATCAGTCCGCGGCACATAGGCCTCGGGCATATAGTAGTCATAGTACGAAACGAAATATTCGACAGCATTGTTCGGGAAGAAGGATTTGAACTCGCCATACAGCTGGGCGGCGAGGGTCTTGTTGGGGGCGAGGATGAGGGCCGGGCGCTGCACGGCCTCGATGATCTTGGCCATGGTGAAGGTCTTGCCGGTGCCGGTGGCGCCCAGGAGGACCTGGTCACGCTCGCCATCCTTGAGGCCTTCCACGAGTTCCTTGATGGCGGCGGGCTGGTCGCCCATCGGCTCGAACTCGGAGACACACTGGAAACGCAGGC
This sequence comes from Maricaulis sp. MIT060901, assembly GCF_047123815.1. NCBI lineage: Bacteria > Pseudomonadati > Pseudomonadota > Alphaproteobacteria > Maricaulales > Maricaulaceae > Maricaulis > Maricaulis sp. MIT060901. The sequence continues at coordinate 951,808 of NZ_CP138920.1, read as the reverse complement.
CGCCTTCGGCCTTTTCCGGGCGTTCCGGACGATGCGGGCTCCAGGTGTCCGGCGTCTCGGTCGGCAGCGTGTCGAGCACGAAGTCTTCCGGCGCGGTCAGGGTGTCATCAACGGTAAGCTTGGCCATGTCACGAGATATACGCACGCGCGCCGGGAGCGGCTAGGGGGCTGCTGCCAAGGCTGTGTCAGGAGAGCGCGGTTGGAGAGTTGTATCGGCCGAGGCTCATAATCGATGAGCCGACAGTAGGCCGGTGTTAATTCGCCCGCTTAACCATGTGGGAGCGTATCTGGAGATTGCCCGCATGCCCGCCCCCCTGGAAGGTCTGAGTGTCCTGCTGATCGATGATAGTCGCGCCGTACGGAGTGTGATCAAGACCTTGTTGCACGGGCTTGGCGTGGCGGATGTATTCGACAGCGGTGATGGCGAAGAAGCCGTGGTCCTTGCCAATACCTGCCGTCCAGATGTGGCGTTGATCGACTATGATCTCGGGCACGCTTCGGGGCTGGATGTGGTGCGCGGATTGCGGGACCACAGCCTGACGCACGCGCCCGATCTGCCGGTATTGCTGCTTGCACCCGTGGATTTGCCCTATCTGGTGGATGGCGCGGCGGAGGCCGGGGCCAATGCGATCCTGCCCAAGCCCATCAACGCCTCTAAGTTGGGCGCCAGCCTGGAAACCGTGATTAACGCCAGACGCGTTAGCGAGGTTCGTGCAATTCTAGCGTTTCATTAAGCGATTGTTCAATGCCCTTTGGTAAACAGGCCGGGTAGCAAACGCCTGTGAGCAAAGCCATGCCGACGCAAATGCTTCAAGGATTGAACATTTTGGTGGTTGAGGATGTCGATTCAATCCGCAGCCTGATCGTCCGTCTTGTCGAGGGACTGGGCGCCGACAATGTCTGTTCTGCCATGGATGTCGACACCGCATTGACGGCCTTGAAGTCCCAGGTGTTTGACGCGGTTCTGCTGGATTACGAGCTGGGTGGTCGTGATGGGATCGAGATCCTTACAGCCATTCGTAATAACCGTGCGCACCCCAATCACAAGACTCCTGTCGTCCTGCTGACCGGCCATGCGGAGAGCCATGTGGTCAAGGAAGCCGTAATGGCGGGCGCCAACGGCTATCTGGTCAAACCGGTCATGCCTGAAGTGCTCGGCCAGCGTTTGCGCAAGGTCATCGCAGCACATGAAGAGACGCTGGGGGGTAACCCGGCGACCGAAGTCGTCTGGCGTCGTACGATCTAACCCGGAAGACCTGACCGGGGCATGTCTTCAATTGAATTCCATTGTTGCGGCCGGATAAGCCCGTCCGTGTTGAAACCGCGTGCACGCAGTTCAGCGAGTCTGGCCTCGATGAAGGCATCACCCGGTTGCGGATCACGGGTCAGGATCCAGAGATAGCGACCTTTCGGCTCAGACACGACAGCCCAGGAATAATCCTCCGCCAGGTCGATGATCCAGTAATCACCGAAAAACGGGCCGAAAAAACTGACTTCCAGTTCCGCATTGCTGTTCGTGTTGACGATACGCGCCCGGCCTTCCGCCAGGTCGAATTCACCTTCAAGACCGTTTTTCCAGCAGCGATTGATGACGCGGATATCGCCGTCTTCGCGCCGTTCGTAATAGGCGGTGACACCATCACAATCGCGCTCGAACCCATGGTCGGCCCGTACGACCTCGAACCACAGGCCGAGATAGCGGTCCGCATCAACGGCAGGGACGGTCTCCAGCGGGGTGCCGGCCGCCAGCCGCGCCGTCGGGGGGGGTGTACAGCCTGCCAGGCTGAGGGCGACAAGGATAAGGCCGAGGGTTCGCAGCATTTCAGGTCTCCGTTTGGTCACTGAGATTGCGCAAACTGGCACGGGATCAAGTCCTACTGGCTGAGAAGGGCGCGGCTCTGGTCATCGGCGGGAAAAAAGAGTTCCAGCCGCAGATCACTGATCGTCACGTCAAAGGCCGAGCTGACTTCCATTACGGTCGAGAACAGGGTCAGTTCCACGCCTTCACCCAGCCCGTAACGTACGGTCAGGCAGGGCGTGTTGGGGACGTGATGGGGCGCGCCCGGTTCGATCAGCGCTGCCAGGCGTTCGGCAAATTCGTCCAGCACGGGATCTCCCCCTGCATGCCGGGACTCGGCCTGCAGCCGGGTTAGCATGGCCGGAGCCATCTCGTCCCAGTTGAGGATGGGCGCGCGCGCCGCCGGATCGGACAGCATGATGTCGATCAGATTGGTCTCGGCGCCCGGTTCGCGGCCCTGCAGGAACAGCGCTCCCGTTGCATTGGCATCAAGCACGTTGAAATGCTTGTCCAGCAAGAGGGCCGGGAAGGGGGCGTGCGCATCCATCAGGCGGGTGAGACTGGTCCGAAGCGGCGCGAGCTCGGCACTCTCCCAGCCGGAAGCGCGAAAGGCCGGGCTGAAACCGGCGCTGCCCAGAAAGCTGTTGCGGATCTCCAGCGGCAATTCCAGCCCTTCCGCGAGACGGTGGATCATGTCGCGGCTGGGCGCGGACCGGCCGGTTTCCAGAAAGCTGATATGGCGGGCCGAGACCTCGGCCTCCAGGGCCAGCGAGAGCTGGCTCATGCGGCGGCGCTGGCGCCAGTCCTTGAGGAGTTTGCCGAAGGTTGAATTGGTGGCGAGCGCCGTGCTGGTCTGGGTCATGACGCCAGTAGAGCGCAGGAGGTGAGGGAGATCCATTACCTCGCGGGTAATTGATGCCGTGATGCGGAGCGGGCTTCTATCCGGCCATCGTGATGGAGAGCAATATGCAAGCGAAACAACTCACCCTGCCGGCCTTGACGCTGATCATTTCCGGTCTTCTGACTGCGCTGGCCGTGCTGCCGCCGCTGCGGCCTGTCCTTGTAACGTTTGGCGATCTGGCCTTCTGGCCGCTGGATGGGTCACCAGGGGCGCTGGACAGTGTTCACCTGCTGGTTGCTGCCGTGGCCGGTGGCCTGATGACGGGCTGGGGTGTGTTCATGCTGGCCCTGTCAAAGGACTGCGACCTGTCCAAGGCCCTGCTTCTGGGCGCGCTGACCTGGTTTGTCGTTGATTCAACCGGTTCCGCGATCGCGGGCGCGCCGATGAATGGCGTCTTCAATCTGGGTTTCCTGGCCCTGATGTTGTGGCCCGTCCTGGCCAGCCGCAAGGCGCAGCCGGCGTAAACGACACCCGCGCCTCCCGGCCTGTGTCGGGAGGCGTTGGTCCGTGGCGGGAGAGATCAGGCGTCGTCGTAGACGTCCGCCTCGATCACTGCGTCCAGCCCGATCTCGATATAATCACCCATCAGCGGCGCACCGAGCAGATAGTCTGCTGTCGGCGTTGTCCGTCGCTCGCGAGCGGCATTGACGACACGCGGAAAGTCCCGGCCCTCAAAATCGCCCCGACCGATCCAGTACAGCGCCACGAGTTCGGCCTGGGCCTCCTCGTCAAGTCCATCAATCCAGGCTTCGATTTCATCGCGCCCTTCATCGGTCTGGCCTGTCTGCAGGGTTTCCACCGCATCGGTTTCTGCGGTGTCCTGATCGCGTTCGAGATCGTCGATCTGTTCCTTGCCGTCATATCCGCGAGCCCGGACAATCAGGTCCCGCACGGCTTTCTCCGCAATATTCATGGCTTCGCCTTCCGTTTACACGCGTCAAACTCAGGCACGATTGGAATACTAACACGATTTCGATGCGCTGTGACCCGCCGCCGCGCGACGGCGCGTCGCAGGGGAAAATGCGTCGGCGAGACTGAGACGTGACAAACGCCCCTCAACACCGTCACCCCGATGAAGATCAGGGCCCAGTTCGAAGGGCGCAGATGTTTGAGGTGATGGTGCTTTCTGGAGCCAGAACGAGCCTTGTGAACTGGGTCCCGGCCTTCGCCGGGATGACGTTGGAGGGGGTGGACAAGCGTGGACCAATTCAACCAAGCGTCTTCACCCGGACGTGCCGGGGAATTGCGCGGGGGAGCATCAAGCTTCACCCCCTGCGCAGCCAATCTCCTATGGTCAAGACTTGGTTAAGACCGCTGGGGCAGTATTCGGGGAAGCGTTCTGATTCTTTCATCGCGTCAGCGGGATCCATGTCTGGAAGTTTTGACCGAATTCGAGTTCTGATCGTCGAGGACAATGCGCACATGTCCACGATCCTGCGGACTATTCTTCAGGGTTTTGGTGTACGCACGATCGTCGAGGTGCGTGACGCGGCCGACGCTTTCGAGACAATGCGGGATGTGAACCCGGATTTTGCCCTGGTCGATTATATGCTGGGCGATCTTAACGGGCTGGAGTTCACCCGCCTGGTCCGAACGGCTTCGGACAGTGCCAACAAGTATCTGCCGATCATTATGGTCACGGGTCACACGGACAAGTCCAAGGTGCTCGAGGCGATCAATGCCGGCGTCAATGAATACCTGGCCAAGCCGGTGCGTCCGGTCGACCTGTTTCACCGCATCTCGGCCCTGATCGAGCGTCCGCGTCGGTTTGTGAAAGCCACGACCTATTTCGGCCCCGATCGCCGTCGCCGTCAGGACCCGCGTTACAATGGCCCCTGGCGCCGTTCCACCGACGAAGAGCACGCCGAAGCGAGCTAGGCGGGCTCGATGCGTCGATAGGCGTCGAACGCAATCACCACAGTCCTGGCATCCACGGCCTTTCGCTTGCGGATAATCGCCGCGAAATCCGCATTGTTGATCAGAAGTTCCGTGCCGATCTGCGTCAGCTCGTGTCGCTGGATCAGCGCACTGTCGCATGCGAGCGGCAATCCGCAACCGGACTGGCAGGCGATGGCATCTGCTTCGCCGAGCATGCCATGCAGGGCTTCGGCTGTTTTCCTGTCGAGGATGAGTGTGCGCCCGTAATCGTCAAACCGGACCAGGGCTAAATCAAAACGAATTCCACGCGCTGAAGTCATTGCCTTCTCCATTGCACGCAGAAAGTGTACCCCTTTTGTTCCGCAGCCACAAGTGCTATCGCGCCGCCGCGAGCGCTCCGGCGATCTCCGCATCCGTGGTGCACCAGCTGGTGACCAGGCGCGCGGAGCCATCGGGCCATTGATAGAATTGCACGCCGGCCGTCCGCATCTTTTCCGCCGTCGCCGTGGGCAGGGTGGCGAATACCTCATTGCCGTCGACATCATGCAGGATCTCTACGCCCTCGACCCCGGCCAGGCCAACGGCGAGCCGGCGGGCCTGGCGATTGGCGCTAGCGGCCAGATCAAGCCAGAGATCATCCGCCAGCCAGGCCTCGAACTGGGCAGCGAGATAGCGCATTTTCGGCGCCATGTGCCCGCCGCGCTTCTGGCGCATTTGCAGCTCTTCAAACCGGTCCATCACGGACGGGAAGAGAATGATCGCCTCCGATCCCATGGCCGCATTCTTGGTCGCACCGAAACACAGCGCGTCGACACCGGCCTTCCAGGTCAGCTCCGCCGGCGAGCAGCGGAGCGAAACGAGGGCGTTGGTAAAACGCGCGCCGTCCATGTGAACGAAGGCCGGGCGTTCCTTGAGCCGCCCCGCGCGTTCCGTCACCTCGGAGACGGTGTATGCGGTTCCGCTCTCCGTCAGGTTGGAGAGGGAGAGGGTGCGGACCGGGCTGGTATGGACAAAGCCTTCCGGGATCTCGCCAAGGGCGCGATCCAGCTCGTCCAGCGAGATCTTGGCATGCGCCCCGCGCAGCGGGATCAGTTTGGCGCCGCCGGTATAGAATTCCGGAGCCCCGCGTTCATCCCGGTGGATATGCGCCTCGTCATGGCAGAGGATCGCAGCGTGGCCGGGGCACAGCGTCGCCAGGGTCAGCGCATTGGCTGCGGTGCCAGACACGGTGAACAACACTTTGAGGTCCGTCTCGAAAATTTCCCGTAGCCGTGTTTCCACACGGGCGCTGGTCTCATCCGCGCCATAACTCATGGCAAAGCCGGCATTGGCCGCGGTCAGGGCTTCAAGCAGTTTCGGGTGGGCGGGGGCAGTGGTGTCCGAAAGGAAATTCATGCGTCCTTTGGACCGTGAACCACTCGTGTGGTCAATCCCCAAAGGCGGGGTCCGGCACCTGTGCCGGCAGGCTGTCGCGCATGGAATCCGCCGAGCTGGTGTGCTGGGAATGTTGATTGCTCATCGCTGGCTGGCCCGTGAGGTCGCGCGTGAGCCGGGAATTGAAGAGTGCGTGAATTTCGGCGGGGGACAGGTCGAGCCCCATGGCGGCGCGGATCCGGGCGAGTTCTTCTTCGGAGCCGAACCGGGCGAACTGAAACGTGTTTTCATCGGGGCGGTCAGGACAGGCCCCGGCTTCGCGATTGGCCTGCGAAGTGGATGAACAGAACACGTTGCGGACAAACATCTGGGTTGAGCCGGGACCGGCGGGCAGGGCGAGCGGCGCGCCGTTGAAACTTTGCAGTCCTGTACCGGCGCTGGCCGCGGCGGCGGGTTCGTCCTCATCATCTTCGGCAAGGGCTGGTTCGGCCGGCGCGGCGATCAGGACCGGAGCATCAGGCTCGCTGGCGTCGCGGGGCTCCGGTTCAGCCTGTTGTTCGATCGGGATGTCCGGTTCGGCGACATCCGTGGTGATTTCCTCTGCAGGCACCTCCGGCGGTGCTTCGGGCAGGGTCAGAAGTGTTATTTCGAAGGGCGGACGGTCCGGGGCCGGGAAGTCCTGGCGCGGCAGGGCAAAGATCAGGGCAAACAGCAGGAGATTGGCCAGCAGCGCCGTCGCAGCCGCGATGATGCGGCGCGGAACAGGCTCTACCAGGGGCGGTGACAACACCTCGCCCATACTTCCTCCCAATCGGCCCCCGCCGGTGGATAGGGGTAACGCGATCAGAAGTAGAGCACCAGACAGAAAACCACCCTGCCGGGGATGGCAGGGTGGTCGGGTCTGCGGGGAGGGGGCAGAGGTGTCAGGCCGCGTTGAGCGCGGCGATGCTTTCATTGGCGGCCGCGAGTTTTTCCTCGGCAGCGAAATTCAGCTGTCCGGCCTCGATCACCGTCACGTCGGTGATGCCGATAAAGCCCATCACGTGGCGCATGTATCCGGTTGCGAAATCCATCTCGCTGTCTACCGGAACACCGCCGGAGGTAACCACCAGATAGGCTTTCTTGCCTTCCAGCAGGCCAACCGGACCATTTTCGGTATAGCGGAAGGTCTCGCGGGCGCGGGCGATCATGTCGATCCAGGTCTTCAGTGCACCGGGGATCGAAAAATTGTAGAGCGGCACACCGATCACCAGCGTATCGGCGGCGCGGACCTCAGCGATCAGGGCATCGGAGGCCGCCAGGGCTTGCGCTTGAGCGTCCGTGCGTTCGGCGGGGTCGGTGAAGTTGGCGCCAATCCAGCTCTCGTCGATGAAGGCCGGCGGATTGGCGAGCAGGTCGCGTGTGATGACGTGCGTCTCGCCCTCGGAAATCCTTTCGATAACCTTGTCGGCGAGTTCGCGGCTGACAGAGCCTTCGCGGCGCATGCTGGCATCAATGCGCAGGATGGTTTTGGCGGTAACGGACATGGTTCTACTCCGGTCGGTGCGCATCAGGCGTGGTGTTGTGAGGCCATAGATGGCTCATTTTCCGGTGGAGATAATCCGCTCTGCATGAAACTCATTCATTCCAAATTAGCAACAATCAGGATTTGATAGCCAAAATTCGCAGGCAAGTTTTGACCTCGCCTCCAAATTGTCCCAATGCGTGGCAATCAAAGAGGCTCGCGAGCGACGAGGGGACTCAATGCCGGTACTGCACGACGACCAGGTGGAAGCGGAAACACCGCAGGTCAAATTCACGGGCCCGTGGCGCTATATCATCTGGATGGCCCTGTTCACGGCCGCCGTTCTGGCGATCGCCGTGTCATTGCTGGAGCCGCTTACCGAGGCCTTCCGCGCCAATATGGCCATCAATGGCCTGATCCTCGCCGTGCTGGTGATCGGTGTCCTGTACACGTTTGCCCAGGCGCTGGGCATTGGCCCCGCCGCGCGCTGGCTGGTGCGTTTCCGCTCATCCGAACACCCTGGCAGCCTGCCGCCACCGCCCGCCATGATCGCGCCGATGGCCTCGATGATCGGTTCGGCCGATGGACGGGTTCGCATTTCCGCCGGTTCGGTCCGCACCGTACTGGACTCGGTTGGCGCGCGCATGTCGGAAGCCGGTGCCTTTACCCGCTATTTCGGCCGCCTGCTGATCTTCCTCGGCCTGCTGGGTACGTTCTGGGGTTTGCTGGAAGTGGTCCAGGATGTTGGCGATGCCGTCGCCACGGTCTCGGCCAATACCACAGGCGATGTCGACGCAGCGGCGCTGATCGGTGCCATCCAGGGGCCGATCCAGGGCATGGGCACGGCCTTTGCCTCCTCGCTCTTTGGTCTGGCGGGATCGCTGATCATCGGCTTTCTGGACCTCCAGGCCAGCCGCGCCCAGAACCGTTTCTACAACGAGATCGAGGAATGGCTGTCCTCCATGTCGCGTGTCGCGGCCGCAGGTCCGGCCTCGGCGGGCGAGGGCGAGATGTCCTCGGCCTATGTTGGTGCACTGCTGGAACAGACCGCAGAGACGCTCGATCGTCTGGCCCACACCATGGAACGCCATACCCGCCAGATGGACACCACGCTGCAGCGTTTCGCCGAGGATGCCCGTGTCGGCCAGGAAGAAACCGCCCGCGCGATCCGCGACGAGATCCGGGTTCTCATCCGCGCGCTCGATGCGCGTGACCGGGGGGGCGAATAAGCCATGTCCGCTCCGCGTTTCGGACGCTTCCAGGAGGCCGATAACGGCGATCACTGGCCGGGATTTGTCGATGCGCTGGCAACCTTGTTGCTGGTCATCGTCTTCCTCCTGGCCGTGTTTGTCGTCAGCCAGGTCTCGCTGAGCCAGGCCCTGACCGGGCGTGACGAACAGCTCGCTGCGCTCAATGCGCAGCTGGCCGTGCTGGCCGACGAACTGGCCCTGGCGCGTGACGAGAATGCCGATCTCAACCTGCGCATCACCGGACTGGAAACCGAGATTGCCGGCCTTGAGGACGAGCGCGATGCCCTGACCGGTGCGCTGGGCCTCGCCCAGACTCAGAGCCAGATCCTGCAGGACGAGCTGGATGCGGAACGTGAGCTGTCGGAAGAAAGCATGCGTGCGCTGGCGCTTCTGAACCAGCAGATCTCCGTCCTGCGTGACCAGATCGCGACCCTCAATGCGGCGCTGGATGCTGCAGAGCAACGTGCCGAGGATGCCGAGGCCCAGGTGATCAATCTGGGTGAACGGCTCAATGCGGCCCTGGCGGAACGCGCGGCCGAACTGGCGGTCTATCGCTCCGACTTCTTTGGTCGTCTGCGCGCCATTCTGGGCAATCGCACCGGTGTGCGCATTGTCGGCGATCGCTTTGTCTTCGAGACCGATGTCCTGTTCGCCTCAGGCTCGGCCGCGCTGTCGACCGAGGGCCGGGAAAGCCTGCGTCCGATCGCCGATGCCATCCTGCAGCTGACCGATGAAATCCCGGACGATCTGGAATGGGTGATCCGCATTGACGGCCACACCGACCCGGTCCCGATCCGCACGACCTATCAATCCAACTGGCACCTCTCGGCTGCTCGCGCCATCTCGGTGGTCAACTGGATGGAAGATCTCGGCGTCCCGTCTGAACGCCTGGTCGCGGCCGGTTTCGGCGAACACCATCCGCTGGTGGAAGGCCGCTCTGCCGCCGCCAACGCCCAGAACCGCCGGATCGAGCTGAAGCTGACGTCTCGGTAGGGGTGGGTGATCTCTGGCAACGGTCCGAATGGGACGTGAAGATAGGGGACATGATTGATGTTCGGGCTTCTAACTTTGGCAATGGCACTTCAAGTCCAAAGTCCCGAGATGCGGGATTACGTGTCCACGCTTTCAATCATGGTGAAACACGCTGCTTGCGCTGGCTTCGCTGGCTATGCGCCGATGGAAGGGGCGTTTGGAGCTCACGTTGAAAGAGTCGGGCCTCTTTCAAGGGAGCTTTCGGCTCTTGCCGAACAGCTGGAAGGTAGTCCAGGGTTGAACATCTCACCGGGGCTGGACCTTTCTTATGAGGCACAATCCGGCTTTTTTGTGGGCGCAGCACATGGGCACGCGCAGTGGCTCGTGCAGAATGAGTTTCAATCCCTCCGAGAAGAAAGCCTTGAGCTTGAATTTGATGAAATCGATCCGGAGACAGATCTTCGTTTTGACCAAGCTGGTCCGGAGATAGCTCTTCGGTTTTACAATGAGGCCGGGTGTAGCGACGTGTTGAGTGGGAACGCTCAATGATCAGATTGTCTGGGTCACTCATCCTTTCCCTTGATGGGAAAGGTGGCCGCGAAGCGGGCGGATAGGGTGCGGCCCGACAGGGCCCCACTTTCAGTCGCGCTTTCGGCGAACACCACCCGCTGGTGGAAGGCCGCAGCGCGGCCGCGAATGCACAGAACCGCCGGATTGAGTTGAAGCTGACGTCTCGGTAGGTGTTGGCGCTTAGAGCCGAGGTTTAAAATGACGACGCTATGCGGCCGGATAGTCGAATTGCGGTGCAGCAAGTGCGAGGCTGAGTTGTGGAAAGTTTCACTATCGGCCGAGCGCGATGACATGACCCTGGGGTATGAAACAGTGTGCTCCACGCTTCAGCCCACCGTGGTTCTCTCAAGGCTGTCCGGTGAGGAGCTTAACGGCATTCTGGATGGAGATTATGAAGCGCTTCTTGATCGGCTCCACACCGAAACAGGCTTGCCTGGTCTGGCTTATGCCCGTGCCCGGGGCGCGAACTCCTATAATCTTCTCCGGTGGCGAAATTCCCTGAGCCGAGAAGAGAGACGGACGCGCAGCGATCCGGAGGTCCTCTATGAGTGCCCGTTATGCACCGGATACATGCTCAAACAGCCAGGCGCCACTTTCGAGGATTTCAGGTCCAGGGGCGGTCGGGTAATCACGACAGGAAACTTGGTGTTTGAAGAAATAGCCTAGGATGGCTGGTGAGCGTCGCCCGCTGTCCTCGGACTGTTCAATTTCTCTTTCCTTTCCCTTGATGGGAAAGGTGCCCGCGAAGCGGGTGGATAGGGTGCGGCCCGAAAGGGCCTTATTAGAGTCGCGCCTTCGGCGCGCACCCACTCCGTCTCCACCTACGCTAAAGCTTCGGCGGATCCACCTCGCCCATCAAGGGCGAGGATGGAGCTGCCCCGCCGCCCCTACTTTTCCGTCACCACCCGGACAAGCCGTGGGATGACGCATGTGAGAGAGATCGAAGTATCACTCCTTGTCATCCCCGCCTCCTGCCTTCGCAGGGGTAAACTTCTGCCCCGCCGAAAGCGGGGCGCAGAGCGGGGATCCACACGCTCGCGCCATGGGTCCCGGATCTGCGCCCGGCTCAAGGCTGGGCTTCCGTCCGGGATGACAAGTGGTTGGTGTGGCATGCCGCGTTGGCTGCGCATCCAGAGCCGCTCCTACCCCTCGATATCGTCAGCAAGCGTCCGAGAGGCGAGCCAGAAGCAGGGCAGGGCCAGGAGGCCGATGGCGCCGACGGTGATGAGGGAATAGCGCAGGCCTTCGGCGACACCGTGCTGGGTGGCGAAACTGTCGCTGATAATGCCGGCGGCCAGCGGGCCGAGGCCGAGGCCGATCAGATTGATCACGAACAGGATCACCGCCGAGGCCGTGGCGCGGGTGCGCGGCTGGACCAGGCTCTGCGCGCAGGCGAAAATCGGGCCGTACCAAACCGAACCCAGCAGGGTGACGATGGCGAGGCCGATGAGTGACAGGAGTGTCGATCCACTCATCATGGCCAGCAGGAAGGGCAGGAAGCTTGCCGCGCCCGCAATGGCGGGCAGATAGGCATAGGCGCGTTTGTCCTTGGCCACCCAGCGGTCGGCGATCTGGCCGCCGGCAAAAGTGCCGATGGCGCCGAAAATGCCGATCAGGATACCCAGGGCAAGGCCGAGAAAGCCCAGCACACCCATCTGCGTGCCCAGCATGTTGTTGACGCCGTCGGCCATCGCCGCGAGGCCCTCGGTGTGATTGCGGGCGTAGAAAGAGCCGTAAAACGCGATGTGGCCGTAGGAGACCATGGCGTTGATCGCCGCGGCCAGCGAGATCCAGATGAAAGCTGGCTTGGTCGACAGCTCCCGCACCGCATCCGTCAGCGACGGGTGGTTCTTGGTCTCGACCGGCGCCGCATTGCGGCGGGGTTCCGGCAGGGTGAACCAGGCGGCGAGGGCGAGCAGGATACCGGGTGCCCCGGCGACGAAGAAGGCGACGCGCCAGCCATAGCTGTCGGCGATCATGCCGCCCAATGCCATGCCGGCCAGGGATCCCAGCGGGATGCCCATGGAGTAGAAGGCGATGGCGGAGGTGCGTTTTTCCGCCGGCGTGTAATCGGAGATCAGCGAGTGGGCGGGGGGCGTACAACCGGCTTCACCCACGCCCACGCCGATGCGGGCGAGCAGGAGCTGGACAAAGTTGCCGGCCATGCCGCAGGCGACGGTAAACGCACTCCACACACCAACGGCGATGGAGATGATCTTGACCCGGTCCGCGCGCTCGGCGAGGCGGGCGATGGGTAGGCCAAGGACGGTGTAGAAGAGCGCGAAGGCAAGGCCCGTCAGTGCGCCCAGCTGCCAGTCGGCCAGACCCAGCTCAACCTTGATCGGTTCGGCGAGGATGTTGACGACCTGCCGGTCGAGGAAGTTGAGCACGTAGATGAGCAGCAAGAGTCCCAGCGCATATTTGCGCGGACCTTCCGCCAGCGGTTCGATCCCCGCCGGTGCGTCAGACTGTGCGGCCTGTTCATTCGCATTATCGACCTTGGCCATGCGTCTCCCCTCGCTGTCCAAATTATTGTGTTGATAGGGATATAGACCGCAGGCCTAGGAGGCAAACAGAACCGATCCTGAGGTCAAAAACCCTGGAACAGGAAGTCGATCGCGGCGGTGATCTGGTCGCGGTGTTCAGCTTCGACGTTGGTGAGGCGTTTGCGCAGTTTTTCGGCCGGGACGGTAGCCATGTTCTGGGTCATTACTATGCAGGGCTGTTGCGCAATCATGATGGTCGGGTTCAGTCGCGGGATGACAGCGCCCTGGATCGTGTTCCTTGGCAACACGGGCAGGACGACGCGGGTCGTAAGACTGTCCAGAAGGCCAGATTGCACATCAAGCAGGTAGGGCGTACGGCTGGACCGGGTTTCATAGAGATCGAAACGTGCCATCAGATCTCGTCGAGCCACGGCGGCGGCAGATAGACGCCTTCGCGCTCCACCCGCTCGTTGTGGGCCCGGATGGCGTCGCGGTTTTCTTCCTTCCAGCGTCGGCCCTTTTCCTCGCGGATGGCCGCCTCGATGCCGGCTTCGGCGGCGCGTGAGGTGTTGAGGCCGAGTGCGCGCGCCTCTTTCATGACGTCCTCGCGGACGGTCAGGTTGACGCGCTTGCGACGCTCTGCGGGCGGATAGGCAGGTCCGGTCATGGCGGGCTCCATCGATGTGTATAAACATACACACCCAGTCGGTTGCGAGCAATGAAAGACCGGACTTTTCCGCCGAACCGCCTTGCCTGCTTGCCCTGAACCGACTCTTCGGGTAATAGCCCCGCTCCTGAGTTTATTGAGCTGCGTGCACGGCAACGTAATCGTGTGGCGCGGCGAAGAAAGAAAGCCGGATCGATGAAAAGCGATATCCATCCCGAGTACCACATCATCAATGTCGTGATGACGGACGGCACCACCTTCCAGACCAAGTCCACCTGGGGCAAGGAAGGCGACACGCTGAACCTCGACATCGACCCGACCTCCCACCCGGCCTGGACCGGTGGCAACCAGCAGCTGATGGACCGCGGCGGCCGCGTGTCTCGCTTCAAGGACAAGTTCAAGGGCTTCGTCTAAGCGATATTCCTGCTGCTGGCAGAGAGAAAAGCGCTCCGGTTTCCGGGGCGCTTTTTCTTTGTCATATAATATTAGTCGTACACGAATTGCGGTTAAACAATCGCAAGGTGTCGAGGCGTAGTTTTTCAAGGCAACTACTCTTGGGCGGTCCTCGCGATGCTGAAATTCCCGCACTGCGATGGATGAAGCTGTCAGTCCATATCAGGCTGGCCATTCTTGTTACTGTTGCCGCTGTCGGCACGCTGGCCGGGCTCGGTCTTTTCCTGCAATCGCTCTCGACTGCCGAGCGATGGCGGGTGGAATTCGAAAGACAGGACGATGTGCTCCATGTCACCGAAACCCTCAGGGCAGAGTTCCTGGAAATTGGTCGATTGGCTGAGCGCTTCGTGCGCGACGATGATGCGAGTGTCTTCCAGCAGCTCGACGTTGTGGAAGCCTCAATCCTGGGCGGCGTCTCACGGCATGATGATCTCAGGGATACCATCCTGCAGGACATGCGACTGCTTCATTTCCTTCTGGAACGTCTCGCGCTGGCTCAGGAACTGGCCGGGGTAAACGAAAATGCCGGGTTGCGCGGCGAGATGCGCGCCGCAGCGCACGAACTGGAGGCGGGGTTCAGTTCGCAGAGCCCCGAGTTGGCCTCGGCGCTCCTGGTTGAGCTCTTGCAGATGCGACGTCGCGAGAAGGATTTCATGCTGCGGGGGGATTCCCGGTACTTCGTTCAGGTGAACCAGCATGCATCAAATCTCGGTGCGATGATGGATGATTTGGATCTGGCGCCCGTCGAGCGAATGGAATGGGCGCAATTGCTTGCGGGATATCGTAACGCGTTCCGAGCCTGGTCTTCCCAGAACGCGATCCGGCAGGAAACCCTCATCGGCTTCAGAAATGAACTCGCGGATATCCAGCAGGTCATGGCGGAAAGGAGTGCCGCTCAGGCTGAGAGTGTCGCATCCGGTCGTCTCGCGTATGACCTTGCACGTGAAGAACAGACCCGTTTTGTCATCCTGATGTCGTGCATGACCCTGCTGGGTGTCGTCTTGTCCGGAATTTACGTGTCGCGCTCCATTTCCAACCCGGTCAAGGAGATCTCGGTCGCGATCAAGGACATCAACAATGCCGAGGGCATTGAACGCCTGAAGGATATGGAAGTGAGCGAGGAGCTCGGCGAGATGGCCCGGGCGGCCATCGACTTCCACCTCGGAGAGAAACAGAAAGAGAGCTTCATCGAAAAGGAACGCGTGAAGCGGGATGCCCAGATCGAACGTCACCGTCAGCTGGAAAGTCGGATCGAACAGTTCCGCCATGATATTGCCAGCCAGCTGTCCGAAGTGACGTCGGTCGCCACCGCCATGCGCGATGCCTCGGTGGACCTCTCCGGTCAGACCGCCACGGCGAGTGAGCGCGCAGGCGAGGTCAATAACAGCTTTGTCTCAGCAGCTGAGGACATTCACACCCTGCAACAGGCGGTCGGAGACTTGGCCGCTACGATCGAGCGGGTGCGTGGCCAGACACGGGAATCCGAACAGGCATCGGCATCAGTGACCGGACAGGTCCAGCAGGCGGGGTCCCAGGTCCAGGCTCTGCGTTCCGCGGCGACACAGATCAGCGAAAGCGCCCATCTGATTGCAGAGATTTCCGGACGGACGAACCTGCTGGCACTCAACGCGACCATCGAGGCGGCGCGCGCCGGTGAGAGCGGACGCGGTTTTGCCGTAGTCGCAGGTGAGGTCAAGGCCCTGTCAGAGTAGACCGCCCAGGCCACGACATCGATCCATGACCAGATCTCTCACCTCACAGATGCTGTCAGTCATGTCGCCGGCGCGATGGAGCGGATCGAGACGCTGAGTGCGACGTCGAGCGAGTTTGTTGCCGCTGTGTCGGAAGCCGTGGCGGACCAGGCGCGTGCGAGCGATTCCATCGAGAGCAATTCCAGCTCGGTGGCCTCGGGGGCCCGGGACGCACGCGAGCACATGTCCAACCTGTCCAATGCCGTGGCCTCGTCCAGTGACGTGGCCGTGCAGACAGACAAGCTGTCAGACGAGCTGGGCAGTTTTGTCGAGGCGTTGCAGCTGGCTATCGACACCTTCCCGCAAGATGTCGCGCGCGACACGTCAAACACATCCGCCGAAGCGGATGCGGATGAGGATGTGGATTTGTGGGAAGAGGGCGAGGCCGATGACGGCGGCCTCGATGTCGAACTTTTCTAGTTCTCGCTGAAGGCGCCGCGCAGCATGGCCATCTGGTCTGCGACCGGGTTGGCGTCTGCTTCCGGAGCTTCCTCGGAATAGAGATTGTCGTCCAGGCGCTTCAGACGTGCATAGAGCGCGCGTGAGCGGGAGACGAGCGCAGCCAGCACCTGAGGCGGAGTTTCGCCTTCCGGCCAGAGATCATCTGTCGGACGGTCGAAGCCGAGACGGTATTTATTGTCCATGACATCGTCCGGCTTCATTTCACCTTCAGCAACAGCGCGCTGGGCGAGCAGCCAGGAGGCGGCCTGCATGAGGCGCGTCGTCAGCTTCATGCTTTCGGTGGCGTAGGACAATGCACCCGCGCGGTCGAGCGTCTTGGAATCATCACGTCCAGGCCCGTCGAGATAGCTTGCAGTTTCCTCTACGAGGTCCATGCCCTCGGTGAAGAGTTTCTGGAACATCTCCGAAGCCGCAAAATCGCGGGTCCGGCTCGCTGCGCCCCCTCCAGCGGGGAAAAGTGTTGGTGCATCCGTCATTACGCGTCCATCTGTCCGTCGTGCCTTGAACGAATCGATGCAAGGCCAGGGCCAGATTCCCCCAAAACGTTGACTAAATCTTGAAAACCGCCTCTGCGGCGTTCATTCCGGCCTTCTTTTTGTCAGTGATTTCGTCGATCCGCTTGATTTCCTCTTCCAGCAATCGACGCCGTTCAGCCAGCCCGTCCAGTGAGAAACCGCTCAAGTCTTCGCCGGGCCGGATGGTGTCGTCATCCTTGGTGCTTGTACTGGCTTCATCATCGTGGAACATCTGACGCCTCCTTTTCAGTCTCGTATCAACCATAGCGCTTTCCGGAGAAAAGTCCCATGGCACAGAACCGCACACACCGTATTGTCCTGGCCCAACCTGCTGGCGGGCCTGAGGTTTTGCGGATTGAGGAACAGGCTTTGCCGGCGCCAAAAGCCGATGAAATCCTTATTCGTGCGGCGGCGTGTGGCGTCAATCGTCCGGACCAGATCGAACGTCTCGGTTTCTATCCTGCCCCAAAGGGCGCGCGACCCGGGCTGGGGCTGGAAGTCGCCGGGGAGGTCATCGAGACGGGGGCCGATGTGAGCGGGTTCGCCGTGGGCGACGAGGTCTGTGCCCTGGTGTCCGGCGGCGGCTATTCCGATTTCGTGATCGCCAAGGCCGGCGCGACTTTGCCCCGGCCGGATGGATTAACCCTGGAAGAGGCTGCCGGTTTGCCGGAGACGGTGTTCACAGTGTGGACGAATGTGTTCGAAAGCGGCGCACTTCAGCCCGGCGAGACTTTTCTGGTTCATGGCGGCACAAGCGGTATTGGGACAACGGCTATCCAGATGGCCAAGGCGCATGGCGCGCGGGTCATCGCCACGGCCGGTACGGCGGAGAAATGCGCCCTCTGTCGCGACCTTGGCGCGGATATCGCGATCAATTACCGCGAGGAAGACTATGAGGAGATCTGCCGCGAGGCGGGTGGTGTCGATGTCATCCTGGACATGGTCGGCGGGAGTTATGTTCAGAAGAATATCAACATCATGAACCCGGGTGGGCGATTGGTGTCGATTGCGTTTCTGCAAGGCAGCCGGTGCGAGCTGGATTTGATGCTGGTCATGCTCAAGCGGCTTACCCTGACGGGCTCCACCCTGCGCGCACGTCCTGACACCGAGAAAGCGCGCATTGCCGCCGCCGTGCGCGACCATGTCCTGCCGTGGATCGAGGCCGGCAAGGTTCGAACCGTGATCGATAGCCGGTTTGAACTTGATGATGTTCGTTCCGCACACGAACGGCTCGATGGCGGCCAGCATTCCGGCAAGATCCTGCTGATTCCGTGATAATGTATTCAGCGAAGTGCTTTGCAGCCTGTTCGAGCTGAGTTATACGGGGTGCAAATCGCGTCACTGGAGCTTGCTCCTGGTGAAGCGTCGGAAGCCCAAGCCCGGCCGCCGTGTCGGGCTTTTTTTATTTTCCAGGGAGCAAAACTGGCATGACTGAAATTCTGATGCCGAAAGCCACCGCGGTATGGCTCGTCGACAATACGTCCCTGACCTTTGATCAGATCGCCGACTTCTGCGGCCTGCACCCGCTGGAGGTCAAAGGTATTGCAGACGGCGACGTCGCGGCTGGTGTTCGTGGCGCTGACCCGATCTCCAATGGCCAGCTGACGCGCGAAGAGATTGCCAAGGCAGAAGAAAACTCTGATTACCGCATGTCGGTAGTGAAGCCGAAATATGCTGATCTGCACCAGCCGTCCAAGCGTCGCGGGCCGCGCTACACGCCGCTCTCGCGCCGTCAGAACCGTCCGGACGCCATTGCCTGGCTCGTGCGCAATCACCCGGAGCTGGCCGATGCCCAGATCTCCAAACTGATCGGCACGACCAAGACGACCATCCAGGCCGTGCGCGAGCGCACGCACTGGAATGCCGCCAATATCAAGCCGACCGACCCGGTTTCCCTCGGCCTGTGTACGCAGATCGATCTGGACGAGCAGGTGAAGAAAGCCTCCGGTCGCCGCAAGAAGATCGAAGAGGAAAATCCGGAGCTCCTGGCTGACACGCTCAAGCCGACCGAGGATCTGGAAACGCCGGAAAACGACGATCTGGCCACGGGCGAGATCAATCTGGAAACGCTGTTTGGCGGTTCCGGTTCGAGCGACGACTAGATCGTGCTTGATACAAACAAGAAGGCCGCCCGATGGGCGGCCTTTTTTGTGCCGGTGATGTTCAGTCGGTGGAGATGTCTGCCTAGTCCTTGGGCACGGTATAGTTCATCGCCATGCGGCCACCATCGGCATAGAGCGTGGTGCCGGTCATGTAGCTGGCATCCTTTGACGCCAGGAAAGAGGCGATCGAGGCGATCTCAACCGGATCCCCGATCCGGCCCAGCGGAGTGCGGGACATGATCTTGTCCATTGCTTCCGGATTGTCGTTCACCGCCTTGAGCACATCGGTATTGATGCTGCCCGGTCCGATTGCATTGACCCGGATGCCATATTTGGCGAGTGCCAGGGCCATCGACTTTGTCATCTGGGTCAGCGCGCCCTTGGTTGCGCAATAGGCTAGCTGGTCCGGGATCGCCATGACAGCATTGACCGACGTCATGTTGATGATCGCATACCGACGGCGCACATCGTCCGCACGTTCCTCGTCAGCCTCGATCTGGTCCACCATCTGGCGCGCCGCTTCGCGGGCTACCAGGAAGGCGCCCTTGAGGTTCACGCCCATTACCTTGTCGAAATCGGCCTCGGACAGGCTGAGGATATCGCCGCTGGCGACGACACCGGCATTGTTCACCAGGATGTCCAGGCGTTCGAAGCTGGAGCGCGTTTCCGAGAGGAGATTGTTCACCGCCAGGCGGTCGGAGACATCACACTGGACAAACAGGGCCTTGCCCTTGTCGGCGCCCAGTTCTTCCGCCAGGGCCTGGCCAGATGCGCTGTCCGTGTCGGCAATGACGACATTGCAGCCGTCCTCACTGAGGCGGCGGGCGCAGGCCTTGCCGATACCATTCGCTCCGCCGGTGATAATCGCGACGCGATCCGTGGCTGCCATGTCTGAAGTCCTCTTGAAGGGTCAAATTCGCCGAACGCGATGAACTGGCACACCGGGCCCGTGAGCGCAATCTCAATTGATTCCCTGCTCAGGGGCGATGGGTACGTTCGTAATCCGCGATGATTTCCGGATCTTCAGGTTCCATTTCATAGGCCTGCGCGAACAGGCGGCGGGCGCGACGGTTCGAGCCTGTGGCCTCCAGCGCGGTTGCCAGGGAGTGGATGACATGACCGCTTTCCGGTTCCAGCTCCGCGGCCTGGCGGCACAGGGGCAGGGCGGTTTCAGCACGCCCGTCCTGGATCAGCGTCCAGCACAACATGTTCAGTGTGGAGCCGTCCTCCGGATCGATCTCGACTGCCCGGCGGGCATCGGATACGGCTTCGGAAATCATGCCCAGATCGAGGAAGGCGGCGGAGCGGTTCAGCCAGGCGCCGGACCATTCCGGTTCGGTCCGTACCAGCCGGTCATAGATGACAACCGCGTCCTCATGCCGTTCAAGCTGACCATAGGTCCAGCCCAGATTAACGAGGGTGAGCGGGTCATCGCCCAGCATGGAATAGGCCTGCAGCAGGTCGCCCAGGGCTCGTTCCAGCTCGCCGGTCTGACCCAGCGAGATGCCGCGATTGCGATAGATCATCGGATGGGAGATCTGTGCGCCCTGGGTCTCGGCGATGGCGAAGGTGAAGGCAAACGCCTGCAGTGCACCCGCATAGTCCTCCATCGCCATGCGGACCGAGCCCAGCTCGGCATAGATCATCACTTCCTGTTCGGGGGTGAGTTCGACACTGGCCAGGCAATTCTCCAGCCCCTCGGCCGCCTCGTTGAATTCACCGAGGTCGGATTGCTGGAGGGCCGTGACACAGATCTGGTCATCCTCCTGGGCAAGGGCCTGTGCGGCGAAAAGCAGGAAAAGGGTGGCAAGGGCGACGATTTGTTTCATGTATGGCTCCGGCTGATGCCACTATCTAACCAAGAAAAAGGGCGACCCGAAAGCCGCCCGATCCTCACTAATTCGCCATGCTGGTGTGTTCTGTTCGTCGAAGTGACTCTATCTGTTCCTTTATTCGGA
This sequence comes from Maricaulis sp. MIT060901, assembly GCF_047123815.1. Classification (NCBI taxonomy): domain Bacteria; kingdom Pseudomonadati; phylum Pseudomonadota; class Alphaproteobacteria; order Maricaulales; family Maricaulaceae; genus Maricaulis; species Maricaulis sp. MIT060901. The sequence goes on along the minus strand of NZ_CP138920.1, from coordinate 931,167 downwards.
GTTTTTCCTTCTTTAGATTGGCCACTTCAAGCGAGTCCGCGGACGGGTGTCGTTTCACCTCGTCGATCTGGGCATCAAGACGCGAATGTCGAGCGTCGAGCTCACGGATGCGGGCGTCGATTGGCATGGGTGTGTCTCCCTCTACTGAAGTGGAACTCGAATATTGAAAACACACTCTGACAATCTGTCTATTCACGAAACGTTTCGCGGTTGAAGAAGAATGAAAACTCAAAGGCTTATCGTAGGAGTTTCTGGCGCGTCCGGCATTGTTTACGGAATTCGCGCCCTTCAGATTCTCCGTGAACTGAATATCGAGACCCATCTCGTCGCCTCAAAAGCGGCAGAGATGACGCTGAATTACGAGACTGATTCCAGCATCGCAGCATTTCGGGGTGAAGCGGACCATGTCTATAAAATGCCCGATGTCGGCGCGCCGATCGCGTCCGGCTCCTTTCGCACTATGGGCATGCTGATCGCCCCGTGTTCGGTGCGGACCATGTCGGAAATCGCCACCGGGGTGACGTCCAGCCTGCTGACGCGGGCGGCAGATGTCGTGCTCAAGGAACGCCGCCCTCTGGTCCTGATGGTGCGCGAAACGCCCTATCATCTCGGCCATATCCGGACGATGGAGAAGCTGACAGAGATGGGCGCCATCATCTGTCCTCCCCTGCCAGCCTTCTATACCAACCCGAAGAGTATGGAGGATCTGATCGACCAGTCCGTGGGGAGAGCCCTGGACCTGTTCGGACTGGACTGGCAGGAGACCCGGCGCTGGGGTGAGGACCTGGAAAAGGGCCGCCGCAGCTGATCCGGAGCGCTGGATATAGAAATACTCGAAACTTGATTGCAAAGCATTTATTTGCGCCGGGAAACGGGTTAGATTAATAGCTTCCGCCGAGTGCATTAGGGTTTGAGTCTGCGCTCGCCATCATGGAACCAATTCAACTGAAGAGACCGGTCTCGAATGGACGGAGAATCCCTCGACCAGGCAGATTTGCTGGTCCAGCTGGAAACGCTGAAGGAAGAGCATGAAGCCCTGAATGCCGAGGTCGATGCCCTCGCCGAAAACGGCGTCATCGATCAGTTGAAGTTTGCGCGCATGAAAAAGGAAAAGCTGAGACTCAAGGACGAGATCAGCAAGGTCGTTGACCAGATTACTCCGGACATTATCGCCTGATCAGCCTGTCCGCTGTTGGTCGTCGTCGGACTTTTGCGATTGTTTTCGGGCGTACATGGCCGCGTCTGCCTCGGCCAGCGCTTCGTCGGCATCCCGACCGGCGACGAGGGGTTGTGTACCCCAGGCTGCACCGACGCTCAGCTGGCGTCCGGCGTATTCGAAAGGCGTATTGTCGATCAGATCGACGAGTTCACAAGCCTTTGCTTCGGCTCCTTCCGGACCGGTGAGGGTCAGGACCACACCAAATTCATCACCGCCCAGACGACCGACAGCGTCGGTTTCGCGAACATGGGCGCTCAACAGGGCGGAGACATGGTGGAGTGCGGCATCGCCGGCGGCATGGCCATAGGTATCATTGATGGCCTTGAAGCCGTTGAGATCAATAAAGACGAGGGCAGACGGCGCATTGTGTCGCTCGGCCAGGGCCAGGGCCCGGCTAACCTCGCGCAGGAAAGCGCGGCGGTTGAGGACCGGCAGCATGACGTCGTGATCGGCCAGGCTCTCCAGTTCGCGCACACGACCACGCAGACGCTCGGTCTCCTTGCGCAGCTGGTCGACCTCGCCCATCAGCGAGAGCAGGGCGCGCTGGACATTCGGTGTCAGCTCGGCTTCCGGCACACCCATGATTGACGCAGCGTCCCGCGGAGCCGCCGCACCACCCGTCGAGGATGAGGTGGAAGAGGCGCTCTTCGTCTTGCTTGTTCGCGTCACCGACTGGGGCGTATTTACCGGTCCAATGCGCATCTCGCGCTCCTGGTGATTCTTTTCCACCCTCAGGCTCGACATTCGAGGTTAAGAAAACCTCAAGCAGGGCAGGAATCCCCGAGTCAAAGACGACTCAATCTCGACTCTTGACCTTGTCGCCCGTGTAGCTATGGTCGCGCGCTTCCTTTTCAAGGCAGGAAGCAAGATGAGCGATGTTTCGCCCGCCAATTCCCAGCAACCCGATGTAGCCATTGTCATGGGCTCGCGCTCTGACTGGCCGACCATGGAACATGCCGCTGCCGTGCTCGACACGCTGGGCGTGGCCTATGCGTCCAAGGTTGTCTCTGCACACCGCACGCCGGATCGCCTGGTGGAGTTTTCCAAGTCTGCCCGCGATGAAGGCATCAAGGTCATTATCGCCGGAGCCGGAGGCGCGGCTCACCTGCCCGGCATGGTCGCTTCGATGACCTCGCTGCCGGTGCTGGGCGTGCCGGTGAAGTCCCGTGCCCTGAGCGGCCAGGACAGCCTGCTGTCCATCGTACAGATGCCGGGCGGGATTCCCGTCGGTACGCTGGCCATCGGTGACGCCGGCGCCAAGAATGCCGGCCTGCTCGCCGCCTCTATTCTCTCCCTGTCGGATGCGGATCTCGCCGCACGCCTGGACGCCTGGCGCCAGGCCCAGACCGACAGTGTCGTTGAAAGCGTCAAGGACTAGACACGCATGAGCCACGCGCCTCTTGCACCCGGATCGGTCATTGGAATTCTTGGCGGGGGGCAGCTGGGCCGTATGCTCGCTGTCGCCGGCGCAGAGCTGGGATTCGACATCCATATTTTCGATCCCGAGCCGGAATGTCCCGCCTCGCGGGTTGCCGCCCGTGCCTGGGCCGCGCCGTGGTCGGATGAGGGCGCGGTTCAGGGGTTCGCTGATCGCTGCGATGCCATCACCTATGAATTCGAGAACGTTCCGGTCTCGGCCGTCGAGATCGCCGCGCGTGTATCGCAATTGCGCCCTGGCGCGCGGTCACTGGAGCTGACCCAGGACCGGGTGATCGAGAAGAGCTTCATCAATGAGGCCGGTGTCGCGACCGTGCCGTTTGCGCCGGTGGCTGATTTGACCGAGCTGATGGAAGCGGTTGCCCTGATCGGGACGCCGTCCGTGCTGAAGACGCGGCGCTTTGGCTATGACGGCAAGGGCCAGGCCTGGATCCGCTCTCACGATGATATCGAACACGCCTGGAAGGCGATCGGTGAGCAGCCAGCCATTCTGGAAGGCGCGGCCGCCTTTGTGCGCGAGCTATCCGTTGTGGCCGCCCGCAGCCTGGACGGTGAGGTCCGGGCTTATCCGCTGGGCGAGAACGTGCATGGCGATGGTATCCTGAAGACGACGACAGCACCGGCTCCGAACCTGCCCGCCACAACACTGGCCCGGGCCGGGGAAATCGCCAGTGCCATTGGCGGCGGTTTGGATCATGTCGGTGTGTTCGCGGTCGAGCTGTTCGAGCTGGAAAACGGCGAGCTGCTGGTCAATGAAATCGCGCCGCGCGTACACAATACCGGTCACTGGACCCAGGACGCCTGTGCCTGTTCGCAGTTCGAACAGCATATGCGCGCGGTGGCCGGCTGGCCCCTGGGCGATGCCCGGCCGCACTCCTCTGCCGTGATGACCAATCTCATCGGTCATGACGCGGATGCCTGGCAGGCCCTGTCCGCAGATCCTGAAGTCCGCCTGCATCTTTACGGCAAGCGCACCACCAAGCCGGGCCGCAAGATGGGCCACATCAATCGTCTGGGGCGGCTGTAGGGTCTAGTCCAGCGCGACGTCGCGGGGTGGGTGGAAACGAACTGCGAAACGATCATCCACGACCTTCATGACTGTGGCCGGCATGTCGCAAATGCTGACGGTCTCGTCCACTTCGGGAAGCGTGTCGGCGGTGAAGCTGGCACCTTCCACAGTAAGCTTTTGCAGGGTGACTTCCGAGCTTTCGCCATTTTCCCGGCTGAGTGTCAGCGTCGGTGCTTCACCATCCGCGCGCAGGGTGATGTTCATGCGTTCCAGGCTGCGGCGGGTGGACAGCTCGTTGGCGAGTGCCCGTGCACCTGCAGACGCGGTGAACTGGACACCGAATTCATTGCCATCAACCCAGACCACCTTGCCGACAAAACGGCCCAGTGCCGGGATGTTGAGGCCGATACGGTCATCCTGGGAAGGTTGACGTGTGGCCGAGAGACGAACCCCTCCTGGCGCCAGGTCACAAATCTCGCAGGCCGTTGCCCCGATCGTATCGGTCATGAAGCTGCCCAGGATTTGCATCTGGATGCGGGCTCTACCGCGACGTTCTGATGGCTGTGTCGATTCACTGATCGCCATGTTTTCTGGACCTTTCACGTTACGCGGGACAGATATGGCCCGAATTCGTGAATATTCACGTGATGCAACTCACGGTGTCTGGTAATTTAGTATGACTACTTCCGGCAAGGATTTGTTAAGCCGTCCGGGCCGCGGATGAACCGCGCATTCCCGCGCCACTCGGCGTATAAGAAAGTGATGGCAGACATATCTCCCAACCGGTTTCGAAATGATTGCGGCCCCTTCGACCTGATCGGGGATATTCACGGCTGTGCCGGGGAAACCGAGATCCTGCTGGAAAAACTGGGCTATCGCGTCGGGTTCCAGGGGCCGGAGGGTCGTCGGTTCTATGACATCTCGCACCCGCATGGGCGCAAGCCGGTCTTCCTGGGCGATATGGTCGACCGCGGGCCGCGTTCGCCGGATGTGATGCGTCTGGTCATGGGCATGGTCAAACGCGGCGATGCGCTGGCGGTGGTGGGCAACCACGATGACAAATTCCGCCGCTGGCTCGATGGCAAGACTGTGCGCATGACCCACGGCATCGAGGAGACAGCGGAGCAGTTCGAACAGGAAGACGCCGCCTTCAAGGCAGAGTGCAGCGACTTTATCAGGGGGCTGCCGACCCATCTCATCCTGGACAAGGGTGATCTGCTGGTGGCCCATGCCGGCCTGGCCGAGAAGTTCCACGGGCGCTTCAGCGGCGAGGAGCGGTCTTTTGCCATGTTCGGCGATGTTGCCAAACAGCGCGACCAGTACGGCCTGCCGGTGCGTCTGAACTGGGCAGCGAAGTATTCTGGCAAGCGGGCTGTCGTGCATGGCCATGTCGCCGAGCCCGGCGTGCGCGAGCTCAACAATGTCTATTGCATCGATACCGGCTGTTGTTTCGGGGGGCATCTGACGGCCATGCGCTGGCCGGAGCGAGATCTGGTCCAGGTCCGGGCGAGAGAGGCCTATTTCCACTCACCCCGCTGGGCTCAGGCATAGACGACCGGTGCCGGCGGGTTTGAGGCCGCGATGCGCGCATGGGCCCGCAGCCTGTCCCTGAGCGCCCTGAGCGCTGGCTGGTCCGGCGTGGCGAGGCCATAACACTCCATGTGGTCAAAGGACGAGATCAGGTGGAAGTCGAGATAACGCGGCGTCTCGGCATTGAAGAGATCGATATTGGCGTCCAGCCAGTCGAAGCCCTTGGTGAAAACCGCCCGGGCCTTGTCGAAAAATGGCTGGTTCTCGGTGTTCAGCCCCGTCCGGGCGCCCAGTACCAGGCGCGTTTCCGCCGACATCATCCCGTTCAGGACCGTACGGGTATTCAGCTCCCGCACATCAGTGGTCAACACACCATAGCGGTCGGCCGGGTCATGTTTGCGCACCAGATAGGCGGCGATGTGGTCGCTGTCATAGACCGTCAGATCACCGTCATTAAGCACCGGCACCAGCATCAGCGGATTACCGGCAAACTTGTCCTCGCTGAACTCGGCAACATTGCCGGCATCCACCATGTCATAGGCCAGCCCGTAATGGTCGAGCAGGAGACGCACCTTGCGGGCGAAGTGTGAGGCGGGTGTGGCGACAAGCTGCATGGATATCTCCCCTGGCTGACAGGGGAGATATCGGGATTGCCAGCTCCGGGTTCAAGCCGGGCCGGGATCAAGCCGCGGCGGTTCGCGCCTTGCGGCCCAGCGCGTCGGCAAAGCCGTGATTGACATCGCGGTGCTCGGCCTCGTCGGCGCGCACAGCGATGACGACATCGCGCAGGCGGGCATCCGCCGGCAGGTTCCAGTACTTGATGGCGATATCCGGTGCCGGAACATTGTCGTGGCGGCCTGCATCAATCTCGTTTAGATAGGCGGTGTAGCTGATCACGGCCTCTTCCTCGAAATAGCCGACCACGCGGTGGGCGGTGCGCGGGGCGAAGAGGTAGAGGAAGAAATAGGCGTTATAGAAAATCGCCTGCGTGATCATGATGACCAGTCGCTCGAACAGGGTCGGCTTGGCGATCTCGATGAAGGTCATCAGGTGCATGCGCTCGTTCTCGGCCTCGTCCAGCAAGGTGCGGATCCAGCCCTCATCATCTCGGATCCGGCGCAGTGCCTTTAGATGCTGCAGCAGGCCACCCACCATGCCGGGCACGGCCGCGACCGTCTCCAGCACCACGGCCCGGTGCCCGTAACGCTTGGCGAAAAACGTGTCGGCGAAAAAGCGCAGCATCTTCACAAAACCCAGGGCGATATGGTCGCCCAGGCCCTGCGGATTGAGGTGATAGTCCAGGTCGTGGATCCGACCCTGGTTTCCGGTCTGCATCTGGCCCTCCTTGTCGGGCAATGTCATGCTGACAATCTAGGAAATCAGCGCGCCGGAATCGCTATGTCACGCCGTCGCGCGGCGGCTAAGCGCACACATTTTGTGGGGTTGTTTCCGGTCAGACCCGCGGGCCGAAACCGTAACGCATCTTGCCGAGGATGGAGCCGAGATCGGGCAGGTTGGCGGTGGCCTTGCGGAACTGCCACTTGGCCTTCTCGAACTGCATCACATTCTCGATCCGGTGATCGAGGAATTCCCGCGCACGCGGTTTTTCCGGATCGCTCTCACCCAGCCAGACGCTGAGCGTCGAGCCATAAACGCCGGAGAGGATGGCGCGTTTGGAATAGAAGTTGAAATCGGTCGACTGGTCGCCGATCGCCCGCCAGACCGTGTCACAACTGTTCCAGACCAGGCTGGCGCTCTCGGTGACAGCGTCGGGCAGCAACAGCCGCGCACGCGCGCGACGAGCGGCTTCCTCGTTCGGGCCGATGGCTTCCAGGCGGGCCAGCACGCAGAACGTCACCCGGTCGCGCACTTTCATGTCCGCGATGTCCTTGTCGAGAATCGCCTTTTCCGCCTGCGCATCCATCTGGTTGGACCAGTGAATGATCAGATCCAGCTCCTCGCGCGGGCAGGCCAGGTGTGCCAATCCTGCATCGACACCCGATTCTTTTACAGCGGCCGCAAAACTGTCGGCGGTCCAGCCGTCAAAAGCTGCAATCCCCAGTGCAGACTGCAAAATCGCGTCTCTTGTGATATGGTGAAGGTCTGAAGCGGTGTCGGAAGAACGTGTCATGCGCCCTGTCTACGTCATCTTTGCTGCAAGGTCATCCGTCCGAGATGTCACAGCACTGTGGACACAGCGTCGCAGCTCTGCTATCTGCCGCGCCTCTGGCGAACCAGCGATGTGGGGAGGGTCCTCGCATCCTAATTAATGGAGAGAGAGCCATCGTACAGATCGTTGTGCGCGACAATAATGTGGAGCAAGCGCTCCGCGCGCTGAAAAAGAAAATGCAGCGGGAGGGTACCTTCCGTGAGATGAAGCGCCGGAATCATTTCGAGAAGCCGTCGGAGAAAAAAGCTCGCCAGAAGGCTGAAGCTATTCGCCGTGCGCGCAAGCTCGCTCGCAAACGCGCCCAGCGCGAAGGTCTCGTAGGCCGCCGTGGCGGACGTCGCTAGGGTCGCCAGGACCTGTAGTAAGTCAAGAAAAGGCCGTTCCCGAAAGGGAGCGGCTTTTTCTTTTTCTCAGCGATAAATCGTATGATGACTGTCAAAGAAGGTGAGAAATGGGACCGGTTGCTTCGGCGCTTATAAGGCAGGCACTTTCGCGAGAGCAGAAAGCCCGTTTAGTGGCGCTTCTAAAATCCCGCGCCAGTCACTGGCGCGAGGATGAATTCTGGTTCTGTCCGTCTTCTAAAAAGGCAGAACAAGCTGATAGCCTCACGGCTGGGTTTTTCCTGGAGACTGAGTCTTTCTAATATCCGGCCGATGAACTCGACCAGATTGAAAGAGTGATCGGCTTTCGGCCACGCGCGATTGTTTCGCTCAGCGCACTCTCGAATCAACCCGCAGATCATCACATTCTCGCTGAGCTGATCGCCTGGATCGCTCAAGAGTTTGACGGATGGATCGATTTTGGTGGCAGTATTCTGCCAGTGAGTATCGAACCTCTGGGGCCGGGAGGAGAAATTGCCACCGACGCGGCTAATGCTTACCTCGACAAGATTGGGGGACGGGTGTTCAGTCTTCCGTATCTAACGGCGTCGGGAGAGCATTGGGTTTCGCACGTCTGTGATCCGGAGTTCGCGCGGAACTGGATGGAACATGATGATTTCCATATGGTGAAGTAGCAGACTCCGAGGATCATTGCCCTGTCCAGCTTCCACGACGCGAAGGCGGCGCATGGGCGCCGACGCGCGATCGCGCTTGCGAGGCCTTTGGCCCCGGGTGGAGCCTCGTTCTTATCCTTCTCCCTTGGGGGAGAAGTGTCCTTCGTAGCCTTGGCGAAGAAGGGCGATGAGGGGGGGAGCACCAAAATCCCCACGATCTCGCGATCTGGAGTGAGAGGCATGCGGGAGACCGGTTAAACCGGAATTTAGTCTAGAGCAGGGGTTAAAGGCCTCCCGCACACGGGTTTGCTGTCTGCCATGCCAGATGACCTTGATAGGTCGACAGACGCTTCCCGTACATCCACGCCCGAAAAGACTGAGCTCTCGCCTCCCACGACATGGACCACGGGAGAGTATGCCCGAGGTTTGAGCGGTAGGGATATCTTCCCCGTACGCGGGGAAGTGGGGTCGCCGAAGCCAGAGGCGAAGGCGAGGTCGAAGGGGGTGCGAACGCCAGTGAGCACTAAATCTCCGCGCTTCGCGCTCCGGCCCCTCCGTCCCTTCGGGACACCTCCCCGAGGGGAGGATAAGGCTATCCCACCCGCTCGGCGATCTCCCACAGCGTGTCCTTGCCGAAATAGAGGTCATCGCCGACGAAGAAGCTGGGGATGCCGAAGACGTCGCGGTCGACGGCGGACTGGGTGGTGTCCATGAGGGCTTTCTTGATGGCGGGTTCCTGGGAGCGGGCGAGGATGTGATCGCCATCCAGGCCGGCTTCGGTGAAGGCCCGGGCGAAGACGGTCTTGTCGTCCATTTTCGAGCCGGCCTCCCACATGTAGTGGAATCCTGCAGCGAGATACTTGTCCAGATAACCTTCATCGATGGCCACGAAACACCCGCGCATCAGCATCAGCGTGTTGACCGGGAAATTCGGGTTGAACTGGAAGTCGGTGATACCGTGGCGCTTCTGGAAGCGCTCCATCTCGGTGCCCAGATACTTCATCTTTGCAGGTACACCGCCAAAGGCCAGCATGGGCGGCGTATTGCCCGTTGATTTGAAAATGCCCCCCAGCAGGACAGGCGTCGTCTTGATCTCCGCCGTCTTGAACGCCTCCATCGTCTGCATGGCCTTCCAGGCCAGATAGGCGTTGGGGCTGCCAAAATCGAACAGGAATTCCAAGTCAGACATTACCAGGTCTCTCCATAGGGGCGCAGGTCCATTTCAAAGGTCCAGGCGTCGCGGCTCTGCTGGTGCAGGGCCCAATAAGCGTTTGCGATGGACGTCGGGTCCATCAAGCGGTCGGCAGGCATGTTCTCCAGCGCCTCCTTGCCGACGGCTTCCTCGATGCGTTCGCGGACAAATGCCGTGTCGACCCCGGCATCGATGACCAGGTGGGCGACATGGATATTCTGGGGTCCCAGCTCGCGCGCCATGGCCTGGGCCATCAGGCGCAGCCCGCCCTTGGCACTGGCAAAGGCTGCATAGCCCTTGCCGCCGCGCATGCTGGCCGTGGCGCCCGTGAAGAAGATCGAGCCGCGCCCATGCTCCAGCATGATGCGCGCGGCCTCACGGCCCGTCAGGAAGCCGGATTTGCAGGCCATTTCCCAGACCTTGAAGAAAAGCCGTTCCGTCGTGTCCAGCAGCGGATAGTTCACATTGGCGCCGGGATTGGAGATGACGACCTCCAGCGGTGCAGCGTCATTGGCGGCGTTGAGGAAGTCGGTCACGCTTTTTTCCTCGCGCGCATCCATGGAGACGTGAACCAGCCTGCCGCCTGCCGCCTCGATCTCGGCCCGCAGCGGTTCCAGCTTGTCGCCATTGCGGCGGCCGGCAAAGACCGTATAGCCCTCGCTGGCGAACTTGCGGGCTATGGCGGAGCCGATGAAATCGCCGGCCCCGACGATGGCGCATGAGGCATTTCGTGAGCTCATCTCTCACTCCATCTTAATTTAAGACCAGCTAAGTCTTGAAATGGAACGGAGTCAATGCCAGAAGATTGACATGCGCTGGAATGAACTTCGATCCGAGAAATGCTCGCTCGCCCGGACCCTGTCCGTGATCGGGGATCGCTGGACCTTGCTGGTCCTGCGTGAAGCGTTCTTGCGGGTTCGCCGCTTCGAGGACTTCCAGAAAAACCTGGGCATTGCCCGCCGCGTCCTGACCGAGCGCCTGGCGCATCTGGTCGAGGAGGGGGTGCTGGAAAAACACGCCTATCAGGAACGTCCGGTGCGTCATGAGTATCGCCTAACGCAAAAAGGGCTGGATCTCTATCCAGCCCTCATGGCGATGGTGAACTGGGGCGACCGGCATTACGCCGATCCGGCCGGACCACCTGTCGTTCACACCCATACAAGCTGCGGGCATGATTTCCACACCGTCACGACCTGTTCGGAGTGTGGCGAGGTGGTGGACCCGCGTGCCGTGCGGGTCCGGCCCAATATCGCCAGCTAGGCTCCCTTATCCTCCCCACCGGGGAGGTGTCCTTCGTAGCCTTGGCGAAGAAGGACGGAGGGGCCGGAGGGCGAAGCCCGGAGGTCAGCTCGCTGCGCTCGCCCCCTTCGACCTCGCCTTCGCCAAGGCTCCGGCGAGCCCACTTCCCCATGAATGGGGAAGATCGCCAGCTAGGCTTTCTTGCCGAAGCTGAACCAGCCCTTGATGGTCTCCTGATTGGCCTGGTTGAGCGAGCCGAGGCGGAAGACCGCTCCGGCGCCCCAGATCACGCCAATCGCCGTGACCAGCATCACCAGCGTCGTACCGACAAGCTCGATCATGGCCGGGTCGTGCGGCAGGCGGGCCAGCATGATGAAGGGCGTCCACACCGGAACCCAGCTGGCGATTGCCACGATCGGGCTGTCCGGTGAATCTGCCGAGATCATCACCAGGAAGAGGGGCACCATCATGATCAGCATGATCGGGCTCATCAGGGTCTGGGCATCCTGGATCGTGTCGCAGAGCGAACCGACGGCCAGGAAAACCGCGCCATACATCAGATAGCCGATGACGAAATAGCCCAGCGCCGGCAACAGAAGACCCGGGTCAAGCAAGGCCGAGAAGATTTCGGCAACCGGGATGTCGGCGCTTGCAGCGGCTTGCTGGACCAGGGTTGCCCCACCCAGCGCAAGGCCCATCCAGAAGACGAGCAGTGTAGCGGACACACAGGCCACGCCAAGCAGCTTGCCGGTCAGGATTTCGTAATGACGTGTCGCGGACATCATCATTTCGAGAACCTTGTTGCCCTTCTCCTCGATCATCGCTGTCAGCAGCATGTTCACCACTGAGAAGATGATGATCCACAAAGCGAAGGCGACGGCTACACCCATGATGAACGGAATGCGTTCGGCATCGGTGACAGTGGCATCTGCGCCGCTGCGTTCCGGGTTCAGTTCACGAACTTCCGGTTCAAGCGCCTCGGCCGCTTGCAGCAAACCAGGAGAGACCCCGCCGGACAGCAAGTGGGCCTCCTGCATGTAATCTTCCAGGGCCCGGCTGATCGACGATCGCAATCCGCTATCCGTGCGGTTCTTGCTCCAATAGTCGACTTCGATCCCGTTTTCGACACTGCCACGGAGAAAGACAGCCGCGAAAAGCGAGGCTTCTTCGCCGTCGATTTCAATGGCTTGTTCTTCCAGCAAATAGGGACGCAGTGCCTCCAGATCGGTCAATCCAAGGTCGATGCGCTGATATCGTCCATCGCCGATCTGTTGCATCATGCCGCTGGCCATAGCCTGCTGGACCTGGGGATTGTCGCCGACCATCTCTGTGACGGCTTCCTGTATTTCCGCGATCTGTTGTTCTTGGGCACGCGTAAAGCCGTCGACTAACGCCTGTTCCAACTGCCCCCCGCTTTCATCCACAATCACATAGTGGCGTGTCGGCTGGGAGTTCTCGATCAGCATGGGCAGGCCGAAACCCAGGCCCATGAACAGCGGGACGGATGCCAGCGAGAGCCAGAAGCCCCAGGTGGCGACGTAGGAGAGAAATTCGCGGCGGGCGATCAGATAGATATTACGCATCAGTCGTCTCCGTCAGTTTGCCGCCAGCGCTTTCGACGAGGTGGACAAAAGCATCATGCAGGTGCGCGCGCACCGGTTCGAAACGGGTGAGTTTCACGCCTGCATCCACACAGGCCTTGAGCACGTCCTGGGCATCAGCGCCGGCGGCCAGGTCCAGAGACCAGCAGCGCACGGCGTCATCACCACCTTCATCGCGGCGGACATCGCCATAGGCGTCCAGCAGGGCGAGAAGATCGTGTTCGGAAACGGTTTCCAGGAAGATCCGGCGCGGGACTTCGCCCAGTGCCTGTTTGACGGAACCGTCAAAGATCTTGGTGCCATTGGCAATCAGCAGGATCTTGTCGCACAGGCGCTCTGCATGCTCCATCACGTGGGTGGAGAACAGGATTGTGCGACCGGCATCGGCCTGGGCGCGGACGATGCGCTCGAGGGATTTCTGGTTGACCGGGTCGAGACCGGAAAACGGCTCGTCCAGGATGATGAATTCCGGCTGGTGCACCAGGGTCGAGATGATCTGGACCTTCTGGGCCATGCCCTTGGAGAGGGTTTTGACCGGCTGTTCCGCGGCGTGCAGAAGCTCGAACTCGTCGAGCATTTTCAGCCCGCGTTTCTTGGCCTCACCGGCTTCAACACCCTTGAGGCGGGCAAAGAAGACGATGACATCAATCACCTTCATGCGGCGATAGATGCCGCGCTCTTCCGGCAGGAAGCCGACACGATCCAGCGCCTTGGGTCCGGGCTTTTTGCCGAACAGCGTGACCTTGCCGCGATCCGGCGTGAGAATACCCAGCGACATGCGCAGGCTGGTTGTCTTGCCGGCACCGTTCGGGCCGAGGAAACCGGTAATCTGACCGCGTTCGACGGAAAAACTGACGTCGTTGACCGCGGTCTTGCCCTTGAACGTCTTGGTGACGTTGGCGAGCTCTAGAATTGTTTCGGGCATACATCCCCCATGGTTACAGCGGGTTTGCTAGTCGCATTGCGGGCTTTCGGCCAGTGGAATTGTGAGCATGTACAATCCCCCGTTACACCTGGCCTTACAAATCAAGCAGGTAGAACGGCATGTCCAGCACGGGCGCGTCGGCGCCCAGCTGGCTCAGCATGTGATGGCACTGGCCACGATGATGCGTGGCGTGATTGAACAGGTGCAGCAGGATCAGGCCTTTCTGCAGTTTCAGCGGCTCTCCGGCCATGTTGTGATAGCTGAGCTCTTGCGCCAGGGCAGCATCATCATGCCGGTCCACCATGGTGCTGAGAACGTGGTCCTGGGCGATCCGAGCCTTTTCCAGCGCCTCGAAATCGTCGTGCAGCGGGGTCGCAAGGTCATCGAAGGGCTGGGGTTCGCCATTCCAGCGGGCCAGCCAGATGCGTTCGGCCACGATGATATGATCCAGCGTTGCATGCAGGTTTCTGAAAAAGCCCTGACAGTCGCGGCGGCGGTCCGCTTCACTGAGCGACCAGGCCATGTCGAAAATGCGGGCATTGGCCCAGCGATTATATCCGGCGAGGTAGAGCAGGTGCTCGCGCATGGTCGTGTCTCCAATCGGGCTGGGCCTGCAAACATGCTGCAGCGTGGGAGCGTTATCGCAACTTGCCATGCCCGTTTTGCGTGATAGGACGGGGGAATGAGCGAGATAGATTTCACACCGATCCCGGGTCGCGAACAACCGCGTTTTGCGGCCATCAAGACCTTTTTCCGCCTGCCGCATGTCGGCATTGATGCCGGTTATGATGTTGCCCTGGCGGGCCTGCCTTATGACGGCGCGCTGAGCTATCGCCCGGGCGCGCGTTTTGCGCCGACAAAGGTGCGCGAGCTGTCCTCCATGGGGCGCGGCTATCACATGACGCGTGAAATCAACTTCGTGGAGAAGCTGAAATGCGCCGATATCGGTGATTGCCCGACTGTGCCGATCGACATGGCGCAGACCGGTGAGCGGGTCGAAAAATTCTTCGGTGACATCCTCGCGCGCGACAAGAAATTCATCGCCGTTGGCGGCGATCACTCCAACACCCTGCCGTTGCTGCGCGCCGTCGCCAAGAAATACGGCCCGGTGAACTTCATCCATTTCGATGCCCACCTCGACACCTACCCCGCCGCGTGGGGCTGTGAGTATCACCACGGAGCCTTCCTGCGTCATGCGCTGGAAGAGGGCCTGGTGAAGCCGCAGAACACCTGGCAGTTCGGCATTCGTGGTCCGCTGGCGGCCAATGATGATCTCGGCGTGGTCGAGAAATTCGGCGTCAATGTCACGACGGTGGATGATGTGCGCATGAATGGCCTGGACGCCTTTATCAAGCGTCTGCCGAAATTCGAGGGGCCGACCTATATGTCCTTCGATATCGACGCGCTGGATCCGGCCTATGCGCCCGGCACCGGCACGCCGGTCCCCGGTGGCCTGACCACGTATGAAGCCCAGCGCATCCTGCGTGCCTTCGAGATCGACAATCTGGTCGCGGCCGACATCATGGAAGTCTCGCCGCCCTATGACCCGACCGAAATCACGGCCCTGGCCGCCGTCGACGTGATGTTCGAACAGCTCTGCCTGATGGCGTCCAACGTCAAGTAAGCAAGCTGACAGCCCGTTCCAGCCGTCTATACTCCCCTCGAACACAGATTTGAGGGGAGAGACCATGTCTGTCACGAAGAGCCTGATCGGCGCCGGCGCCCTGCTGGCGGTCGGATCCGCAGCCCTGGCCGAGACGCCGGTGCCCATGCGCCCGGTCAACACCTATTCCATCGTCGCGCGTGATGCGGAAACAGGGCAGATGGGGGCGGCTGTGCAGTCGCACTGGTTCTCGGTCGGATCGATTGTGGTCTGGGCCGAGCCGGGTGTCGGCGCTGTGGCGACACAGTCCTTTGTCCTTCCCGATTATGGTCCCAACGGTCTCGCCTCCATGCGGGCGGGGATGAGTGCACGTGAAGCGCTGGATGCCGCGCTGGCGACCGATGACGCGACCGCCGTGCGCCAGGTCGGCATGGTCGACGCCCAGGGCAATGTTGCGGCGCATACGGGCGAGAATGCCATCGCTGCCGCCTGTCACATCGAGGGTGACGGTTTCAGCGTCCAGGCCAACATGATGCTCAATGATACGGTCTGCCAGGCCATGTATGACGCCTATCTGGGCGCCGAGGGTGATCTGGCCGAACGCCTGATGGTGGCGCTGGAAGCCGCCGAGGCCGAGGGCGGGGATATTCGCGGCAAGCAGTCCGCCGCCATGCTGGTCGTCTCCGGGGACGCCAGCCAGCCGGCCTGGGGCGGTCGTATCGTGGATCTGCGTGTGGAAGACGCGCCGGACCCGCTGGCCGAGATGCGCCGCCTTCTGACGATTTCCCGTGTCTACGCCCTGATGACCGAAGGCGATGACGCCATGGCCGAGGGCGATATGGAACATGCCGGTCGCGCCTACGCGCAGGCGGGCGAGCTGGCGCCGGACAATCACGAGGTCACCTTCTGGCATGCTTTCGGCCTGGCGACCGCCGGTGACATGGATGGTGCACGCCCGCTGTTCAGCCGCGCATTTGCCGCCTGGCCGCAATGGCGCGATATCATTCCGCGTCTTGTTGACAGCGAGCTGCTGTCTGCCGAGCTCGGTGAAGAGATCGCGACGATTGAATGAGTGATGCCCGGATCCGTGAGACCCTGACAGCGCTGAAGGCAGAGCTGGTGGCGCTGTCGGAGGGCGCGGATGATGATCGCAAACCCGTGGAGCTGGACCAGCAATCGGTCGGCCGCTTGTCGCGCATGGATTCCCTGCAGGTCCAGGCCATGGCCAAGGCGGCCGATGCCCGCCGCGCCCAGGAGATCCGCCGCATTGATGCGGCGCTCCAGCGGCTGGAGGAGGGCGATTACGGCTGGTGCGTGGAGTGCGGTGAGGCGATCGAGATCAAACGATTGGAGATTGACCCGGCGGCGCCACGCTGTTCGGGCTGTGCCTAGGCTTTCACCGGCGACAGCCAGGCCGTCAGGTATTCACGCATTCTGTCTTCGACGGGAACCACCTGGTTGATCGCACAGAAATTCAGGGCCATGGCCTGGATGTAGAAGGCCTGCACACCCTCGGCCATCAGCTGGGGCGAGATGTCGGTCCGAAACGGGCCCCTGGCCAGCCAACCCGCCATCACGATGATCTGGCGCTCGAACGTCTGGGCGATGGGACCGATCTCCTCGATCGCCGCCGCACCGGACAGGCGCAGGATGACGTCAAACACGTATCGCTCGCAGCGCATCAGATTGACCAGCGGCATCAGCTCCTTGATCAGTTCGTCGATCGTACCGGGCGCCGGATGCGCCTCGATTTGGTCCAGACAGTCATTGATGCGGGCGCCGATGAGCTGGTCCATCAGCGCATCCTTGTCCTTGAAATGGGCAAAAAACGTACCCTTGGCGACGCCGGCGCGCTGGACCACTTCCTCGGTGCGTAGCTCGATGTAACTGCTTTCGGAAACAATGGCTTGTGCCGCCGCGACCAGTTTGGCGCGGGTTTCCAGCGTGCGTTTTTGAGGTGCTCTTCCCATACCCCTAGCTCCCACAAAAACTGACTTCGGTCAAATTTGTTATTGACCGCGGTCAATTATTTCGCCTATTAAATTGACCATGGTCAAAATAAAGGGACGCATCATGACATCGAAACGCATCACTCTGCTCAACGGACATCCGGCGGAAAGCTCGATCTCCAAACAGATCATCGAGACCTATGCACAGGCCGCGCGCGGTGAGGGGCATGAGGTTCGGGTGTTGAACATCCATGATATGGATTTCGACATGGACTATGGCTTTGGCGGTTACAAGAACCAGAAACCGCTTGAACCCGAGCTTGAAGACTTCCTCGAGGCGCTGGAATGGAGTGAGCATTTTGTTTTCGCCGCGCCGATGTGGTGGGGCGGACTGCCGGCGAAGCTGAAAGGGCTGATCGACCGCTCGTTTCTGCCTGGACGCGTGTTCGACACGCGTGTGAAGCCGGGTACGATGCCCTTGCCCATGCTGGATGGTCGGACCGCCCGGGTCTTCCTGACATCGGACACCCCGGGCTGGGTGTTCAGGCTTTTCTACAAGGATGCGCTGGCCTGGCAGATCAAGGGGCAGATCCTAAACTTCGTTGGCTTCAAGCCCGCGCGGATCACGCGCTTTGCAGGAGCGAGTCATCCCAAACCCAGGCAAATCGAAGGCTGGCTGAAAACGGTTGCACGGCTTGGCGCAAAGGCACGCTAGCGCGTCTGGTATCCGGCAGCACGAATGATCTGGCCCAGGGCTTCATCGCCGGGTGAGGCGAGCTTCAAGAGCTCGATATAGGGATCACTGCCCAGCTGCAGGCATTTGCCAAATGCCGGTTCCGTTTTCAGGCCCGTTGCCTTTGCCTCACGCACATCCAGGCGCAGGCGGTCTTCGGCCAGGCCCAGCAGACGATGTTCGGCCAGCCAGTGGATATAACTCTCATGGGTTTCCACGGGCCGTTTGCGCCCATAGACCTCAACCGGCAGACCATCGAGACTGAAATAGGCGATGATGGAGGCTTCGTCGGCGTGGGTATTGGGATGGACCCTGAAACCGGGCTGGTTACCAAAACAGGCCTCGAGGTGAGCGGCAAAACCGTCGAGATCATCGCCCGCCGAACAGCAGATATCCGCGTCGGCTTCGGGGCCGTGAATATCCAGGGGAATGGAACCGACCCAGCGCGGGTCGAAATCCGTCAGCCGTCCAAACACATCAGCGCGGTCCAGAATCTCCCGAACGTCTGCAACTGTGCGTATAGTTGTGTGCATGGCGCGGTTTTGCGCTGCACCAGCGGGGCTGTCAATGCGCCTCAGGGTAGGCCCGGGAAGCTTGAGACATATTCGATCTTGATGTCCGGGAAGCTGTCGACAAATTCGATGGTGAAGTCGGGAAAGCTTTCGACAAACTCCCACTCGCCGCAATCATCGGGAAAGCTGGTGACCTGTTTGACTTTCAGGTCCGGGAAGCTGGTAACGACCTGCACACGGATATCGGCAAAACTTTCAACGACCTCCACCTCACCATAGAGAGGGATGGAATTGAAAGTGCAGTCATCGGTGACGGCGTCTGCCAGGGCGAGTTCGAATAACATCAGGTCAGGCTAGACGAGCCAAGATGAACCGGAGCTGGCAATCTTCCCCATTCATGGGGAAGTGGGCTCGCCGAAGCCAGAGGCGAAGGCGAGGCTTCGGCGGGACCAATTTCGCGGTGAGGTGGATAGCCTATCCCATCGCCTTGTTGATCTCTTCCGTCATCTTCTTGGCATCGCCCAGCAACATCATGGTGTTGTCGCGGAAGAAGAGCGGGTTTTCGACGCCGGCATAACCGGAACCGAGCGAGCGCTTGACGAAGAAGACCGTGCCGGCTTTCCAGACCTGAAGGACCGGCATGCCATAGATCGGCGAGCCCGGATCATCCTCGGCGGCCGGGTTGGTGACGTCATTGGCACCGATCACGAAGGCCACGTCCGCATTGGAGAAATCGGAATTGATATCCTCCAGTTCGAAGACCTCGTCATAGGGTACATTGGCTTCGGCCAGCAGGACATTCATGTGGCCGGGCATGCGGCCCGCGACCGGGTGGATGGCATAGGCGACATCGACGCCTTCGGCCTTCAGGAGATCACCCATTTCCTTCAGCGCGTGCTGGGCCTGGGCGACGGCCATGCCGTAACCCGGGACGATGATGACCTTGCCGGCGTTCTTCATCACGAAGGCAGCGTCTTCTGCCGAGCCCTGTTTGGCATTGCCTTGCGGGCCGGCAGACGCAGAAGCAGCGCCGTCCTCACCAAACCCGCCCAGGATGACCGAGATGAAGCTGCGGTTCATGCCCTTGCACATGATGTAGGAGAGGATCGCACCGGACGAACCGACCAGCGCACCGGTGACCAACAGGGCCGTGTTCTCCAGGGTGAAGCCCAGCGCCGCAGCAGCCCAGCCGGAATAGGAGTTCAGCATCGACACCACGACGGGCATGTCCGCGCCGCCGATCGGAATGATCAGGGTCACACCCAGGATAAAGGCGGCGATCGTGACTAGCCAGAATGCGGTCTTGGCATCCCCGCCGGAGGCCATCAGGAAGGCGATCATCACGGCGATGAAGGCACCGATGGCGATATTGATCATGTGCCGGGCCGGCAGCAGGATCGGTGCGCCGGACATGTTTCCGTTCAGCTTGGCAAAGGCGATGACGGAGCCCGAGAAGGTGATCGCGCCGATGGCCGTGCCCAGGGAGAGCTCGAACAGGGAGAGGCCTTTAAGATCGCCGACGGCATTGGCAATACCAAAGGCTTCCGGCGCGTAGAGCGCGGCCGCAGCCACCAGCACGGCGGCCATGCCGACCAGGGAGTGGAACGCGGCGACGAGCTGCGGCATGGCCGTCATCGGGATACGGCGCGCGATGATCGCGCCGATACCGCCGCCAATCGCAACCCCGCCCACAATCAGTGCGATACCCGCACCGTCCAGATTGACGGCGAAGAGGGTCGTCACGATGGCGATTGCCATGCCGACCATGCCAAACAGATTGCCTTGGCGAGCCGTTTCCGGGCTGGACAGACCGCGGAGGGCGAGAATGAACAGGATGCCGGAGGCGAGGTAGAGAAGGGCGGCAAGATTGGCTGACATGATCTAGCGCTCCTTCTTCTTGTACATCGCCAGCATGCGCTGGGTGACAAGGAAGCCGCCGAATATGTTCACACTGGCCAGGATGATGGCGATTGTACCGACAATGCGCGAGAAGCCTTCCCCGCCTTCACCATCCACTGGCGGAGGAGCGCCTACACCGGCGGTCGCCGCGAGCAGGGCACCCACGATGATCACCGATGAAATGGCGTTTGTGACAGCCATCAGTGGCGTGTGCAGGGCCGGCGTTACCGACCAGACCACGTAGTAACCGACAAACACCGCCAGCACGAAAATCGCCAGGCGATAGATGGTTGGATCAACGGCTTCCATTTTGATCTCCGATTCTCACATAGGCGCTTGCAAAGCAGCCGCCGAGAAGGACCAGAACTGGTCCAAACAAATAGGTCAGCAGATAGCTGGACGCAGGTCGCCAACCGATGCGTCCGAAATTGTCTGGGGGCTCAGTACGTCCGAACAAGTCCGTGACAACGCCGGACGTCACCAGTAAAACGCCGGCAAGGACCAGAACAAACCCGGTAGAGGCCAGAAGCGGGCGGGAGAGCGTTCGCATCACGCTTCCTCCGGTTCGAGGTGCCCGCCTCGCAGGAGGTAGGCGCCTGTGAGCAGGTGGAAGGCGCTCAGGGCGAGCAGGCCGGCCGTGTTCTCGCCGAAATCAGGACCAATCGGGCGGTACATCTCACTACCGCCGAACCAGCCGTCCAGATAGGCGAAGTGAAAGGCGATCCAGATCAATATCACAGCGCCGATCGCGCAGTTGATGAAGGCCAGGCTAGTGCGCATGGGTCGACCTCCCGACAAGCAGGTGGTCTCGTAACAGCACAGCACCGGACGCCAGTAGCAATAGAGCATATAGCCCTGGCAGGGCGAGATTCACGATAATTGCAGGCACAGGGATATAGAGCGGTCTCTCACCGAATAGGCCCAAAGCATTGGCGATCGGCCCGGCGTAGTTAGCGACGAGATAGCCTGCCAGAAGAGTGAGTATGATCGCCAGCGCCAGTCGCATCAGGCATCGGCCTTCGCAAAATTCGGGTGCACAACTGCGCCATCACGGCTCAGCGCCATGCCCTGGATGATCTCGTCATCCCAGTGCGGGGCGCGATTGCCGTCCTCATTCACCAGCAGGGGCAGGAGGTTGGCCAGGTTCTTCGCGTAGAGCGCCGAGGCGTCGGCGGCGAGACGGCCGGGAAGATTGTTGTAACCGGCGATTTTCACGCCGTTATGATCGACGACCTCGTCGGCCTTGGTCAGCTCGCAATTGCCGCCCGTCGGGGCCGCCAGGTCGACGATGACCGAGCCGGGTTTCATGCTCTCCACCATGGCCTTGGTGATCAGTTTCGGTGCCGGCCGGCCCGGGATGAGGGCGGTGGTGACCACCACATCCTGTTTGGCGATATGGCTGGCGACCAGCTCGGCCTGTTTGGCCTGGTATTCCGCTGACATCTGCTTGGCGTAACCGCCCGCCGTCTCGGCCTGTTTGAATTCCTCGTCCTCGACAGCGATGAATTTTGCGCCGAGCGAGGCGACCTGTTCCTTCACGGCCGGACGTACATCTGTAGCCGTGACGACAGCGCCCAGGCGGCGCGCCGTGGCGATCGCCTGCAGGCCGGCAACGCCGACGCCCATGACAAAGGCCTTGGCCGGGGCCACGGTGCCCGCAGCGGTCATCATCATCGGAAAGGCACGGCCATAAAGCTGGCTGGCCTCGATGACGGCGCGATAGCCGGCGAGGTTGGACTGGGAGG
Source organism: Maricaulis sp. MIT060901 (assembly GCF_047123815.1). NCBI lineage: Bacteria > Pseudomonadati > Pseudomonadota > Alphaproteobacteria > Maricaulales > Maricaulaceae > Maricaulis > Maricaulis sp. MIT060901. The sequence goes on along the minus strand of NZ_CP138920.1, from coordinate 909,410 downwards.
ACAGCGCATCCATGGCCTGGGCCCGGGTGATGCGCGGCACGAATTCCATCGACAGGGCGTCGAGACCGGAAGCGGCCATGGCATCGGCAACTTCTGCACTCGGATCGAGATGCGAGACCAGCAGCGTGCCCCTGGCGATTTTCTTGAGCGTGGCCTCGTCCGGCTTGCGCACGGCGAAGACCGCATCCGCGCCCTTCAGGGTCGCGGCCAGCGTGCCGATCTCGGCACCGGCCTCGGTGAAATCCTCGTCCCGGATCGAGGCGTCGATACCGGCGCCTTTCTCGACCGCAAGCACATGGCCTGCCTTGACGAATTTCTTGATGGTTTCGGGGGTGGCCGCGACGCGGGTTTCGCCCGCATCCCGTTCTTTAAGAATGGCTATTCGCATGTCGTCCCGCCGTTTGGCTCGTATGGCGGGCAGATTGCGCGATTTCGTGCGTCAGGGGAAGACCCGCCAGGAAGATTCCTTCCCGGCGCAAATGGTCATGATGTTTGAAAGTTCAATACTTTCCGCTGTTAGCCAGCAAGGAAGGCACCGAAGAGGCTGACGATGCCGCCGCCGATCAGGCCGGACACGAACAGGCCTGCAACCGTGACATGCCAGGAGGTCTTCATCGACAGGGCCAGGCCGAGAACGACGCCGACAACACCCGTTGCGATCAATGCACCCATCCAGTTCATGCCGATGGCAAAAACCAGGATGAAGAAGAGCAGGATGACGATGGTCAGAAGACAGGACCAGACCGTCATCGTCATGAAGCCGTCAAAGGTGGACTTGTGCTCGGTGATGTCCATTTCGCCGCGTACGTGGTCAGACGCCATGTCGAATTCCCCAGGATCGAATTAGGATTTGGCCAGCGGATACCATGCGTTGCTCACCGCGCCAAGGTGTCTAACTGTCGCAAATGATGACAGCTGTCACTCTACTTCGGTGACAGGTGTGAATATTCCATCGTCCAGCGGGCGGTCATGTTGAGGCCAGACACAAGAAAAGGCCTGACATGACTGATACTCCTCTGATCACTTCCCAAGCCCTTCTGGCCGAGCGCCATCGCTATTTTGTCGCAGCAGGAGGTGGAATTTCGCTCCCGGTTGCCGGGGCGATCTACTGGATCGTGCTGGGGATTCTTGGCTCCCGCCTGCCGCTGGCGGACTGGGCGCTGTTTGCGGCTGCCGGGTCCGGCATGATCTTCCCGCTGGGCCTGTTGCTGCAAAAGCCGCTGCGGGCCAACTTCATGAAGGCCAAATCGCCGGTCGGCGGTGCCGCCATCTGGGCGGTGATGGGCATCAACTTCCTCTGGCCCATGCATTTCGCGGTGATCGGCGTGCAGCCGGAGTTGACCGTGCTGACGCTGGCCATCGGCATGACCATCCACTGGGTGGTGATCGGCTGGGGTTATGCTTCCAAAGCCTGTTTCATCCACGCCTTCGCCCGCATGATCGTGGTTACGGTGATGTTCTACGCCATGCCGGAGGCACGCCTGACCCTGCTGCCCTTTGCCATCGCCATTCTCTATTTGCTCGCGGCAGGCGGCATTGCTTTCGAGGTTTCCATGGTACGCAAGAGACAAGCGCAATAGGTGATTCTGAACGCGAATGATGGCTTCCCTGAAAACCCTTTTCACCACGAAGAAACCCTGGCTGGACCTGGTCTATCTGGGGTGTTTCTTCCTCGCCTGGTTTGTCGACCCGCCTAACACGACAGAGATCGCACTCTCGCTGGGCGCGCTGGTTGGGTTTGTCGCGCTTTACGTCTTCACCATGCGGCGCATGGACTGGACGGTGCTGGTGGCATCGGGACTGGCGGTGTGTCTGGGATTGGCGATGGCTGCCATGAATTTCGGCTCCGCCGTGTTCATCGTCTTTGCAGCTCCCATGATCGCGCGCCTGCCGGATACGCGGTTGCGTGTGCCCGCTCTAATCGTGCTGGGGCCGGCGGGGGTGCTGGGGTGTGTACTGATTGGTGCGCCCTGGTATTTCACCCTGGCCGTGGTGGTTCTCTCAGCGCTGTCGGGCCTGACAGCATCCTCTGCCGCCCGGAGGGCCGAGAGCGAGCTGGAAGCGGAGGATCGCCAGGCTCGCGCCGCTGCTGCTGCCGTGGAAGCGGAGCGTTCGCGCATTTCCAAGGATCTGCACGACCTGCTGGGGCACTCGCTGTCGGTGATTTCGCTCAAGGCGGATCTGGCCGCCCGCCTGTTCGAGCAAAAGCCGGACATGGCGCGCCAGGAAATTGAGGCCATCCAGACGATTTCCCGGGACGCGCTCAGCGAGGTCCGTGATGCGGTCAGCGGCCTGCGCGACCGTTCGCTCCAGTCCGAGCTGAAAAGCGTGATCGCGGCCCTGGAAAGCGCCGGGATCGAGGTGCTCGTGCAGGGGGAACTGCCAGCCTTGAGCGGGGAGCCGGAAGCGGCGCTGGTGATGGTTCTGCGCGAGGCATCGACCAATATCCTGCGCCATGCACAGGCCAGCCGTGTCGAGATTGCTTTTGTGAGGGAAGCCGGCCGTCACCGGATTTCCGTCCGGGACAATGGCCGTGGTGGCAGACCTGCTGAAGGGAATGGCCTGAGCGGCATGCGCGAGCGCGTCGAGGCGGTGGACGGTCTTTTCGAACTCTGTGTTGAGGGCGGGTTTGCTGTTCGGGTGTCCTTGCCGGAGCAGCTGTCATGATCAAGGTGCTGATTGCCGAGGACCAGGTGATGTTGCGCGACGCCCTGGCAACATTGCTGGCGCTGGAGAGTGATATCGAGATCGTCGGCGCCGCTGCGACCGGTGACGAGGCGCTGCGCCATGTGCGCGCGGATGCACCGGATGTTCTGCTCAGCGATATCGAGATGCCGGGCATGACCGGGCTGGAGCTGGCGGCCACAATCCGGCGCGAGACGATCCGCACCCGGGTGTTGATCGTGACGACGTTCGACCGGCCGGGATATCTGCGGCGGGCGCTGGATGCCGGTGTCGCCGGATATGTCCTCAAGGACACACCCTCACAGGAATTGGCGCAGGCTATCCGCCGTGTCGTGGCGGGCGAACAGGTCATCCAGGAGGGGCTGATCCGGGAGGCCTGGGGTGAAACCGATCCGCTCAATGACACCGAACGCCGCCTGCTTCGCCTTGCCGAGACAGGGCTGGACAGTATCCAGATCGCGGAGGCAAGCGGGCTGGCGCGGGGCACGGTGCGCAATTATCTGCACAAGGCCAGCAGCAAGCTGGGCGCAACGAACCGGGTGGAAGCTGCACGCTTGGCGCGAGAAAGGGGCTGGCTGTAACTGCCGCTTGGTCTTAAACTGGACCCACTCAAGGGAGATCCTGTTCGATGCGTATTCCTTTCGCCCTCTGGTCCGGCGTCCTCGCTGTCCTGGTCTATGGTGGCCTGTTGGCGCGTGACTTCATGAATTTCGGCACGCTGGAATTCCGTCCGGTTGTCCTGGGCATGGTCGCAGGCGGATGGCTGGCGCTGGTGATCCTGGTCGGATTTGTCGGCATGATCCGAAAGGCGACGACGTCGCGTCCGGTGGATGTTCCCAATGATGTAGCGCGTGAAATCGACCGTCATCCCGAACACTGACCGCTCATCTCGTTTTTCACACCACTGATCCCTGATCCGCTGGCACCTGCCAGGTGGTTGGGTATGGCTGGCTTCGAATTTTATTGGAGCAAGCGGTATGAAAACTCTCCTGAGCTGGGCTGTGTCCCAGTTTGTGATCACCGGTGCGGCCTTCGCCCAGACGGATGAGGCAACCCCGGCGGACGAATATGTCGAGGTCGAGCCGTCTGGCGGGGCGAGCATGCCCATGGGCTTTTACTTCCCGGATGATTTTGATCCCGACCGCGAATATCCGGTGATGATATCGGTCGGGACGTTTTTCCTGCACGACGATCCGGCGGAGTTCGGCTGGGTTGTGGTGCGTGCCGGTGTCGAGGAGCGGCAGTATTCTGTCGAGCAGTCTGCCGAGGCGCTGGACTATATCGCCTCACCTGTGAATGTGGCTTCGGACAGTTTCCACATCTTTGGCTATTCCGCCAGCAGTGCCGGTGTCTTCCGTATCGCAGCCGCGCTGCCGGATCGTTTCCGCGGCGTGCTGGCCATGCCCGGGCATCCACGCCAGCGTTCCGAATACGAGCCGCTGTCCGACATGCAGATCCGTTTCATCGTCGGCGAGAATGAAGGTTACTGGCTGCGTGAGAGCGAGGCCGCCCATCGCCGTTTCGAACGCATGGGTACGGATGCGGAAATCGAGATCATCGAAAACGGTGGCCATGTACTGTCCCAGCTCTCCGGCCGACCGCTCTTTCAGCGCATCGAGGCCGAGTTCGGTGAGGGCTCCCGCGCACATCACTAGATCCGCGCCAATTGTCTCCTGGTGCGAGGGCGGGCTTTCCGGGCCCGCCCTATCTTCTGGGGTCGTGCTTATTCATTGACCTTGAGCGGGCAGGGCCTAGTTTCGCTCGCAACTGTTGAGTTGCGAGGGTGATATGCGATTGAAATTCCTGCTTGCTGCGGCCGGTGGCTGCCTCACCCTGGGTGCCTGCGCGAGCAATGTCGCCCAGGTGCAGACCCTGTCCAGCTATGAGCGCCTGCAGGACGCCGAGCGCGGTCTGGTGCCGGTGCGGGAATATGCTGACAGCGCGGCCATGGCGGGCGTGGTCAGCATCTATCTCCAGCGTGCAAGCGTGGCCGCAGGTGTGGCCGAGGCCTCGGGCGTGGATGCCGAGCGGCTGGACCGGGTCGCTGGGGTGCTGTCACGCACGATGTGTCGCCGGCTCGCGCGGGGCGGTTTCGAGGTGCGCAGTGATGCAGAAGGCGCCAGCCACTCGGTTGAGCTGACGATTACCGGCTTTGACGCGACCAATCCGGTCGCTGCCGGCGCTTCCGGGATTATCGGCGTTTTTGTGCCCGGTCCGCTTAACCCGCGTGTGCCGATTGGTATCGGCGCTCTCGCCGCCGAGGGCGAGCTCCTCGACGAGAGCGGTCAGCAGATCGCGGCGATGCAGTATGATGCGCGCAATCACCTGGCCTCGGGCGGCGGCACCCTGACCCTGTTGCGCGGTGATATCGGCTCCACATCCGATGGCGAGGATCTCGCCCAGTCCTTTGCGGACGCGTTCGGCGACCTGCTGGTCAATACCCGCGACGAGGCCGGCGGCCCGCGCGGGGATACGCCGCGCGGAACCTGTCCGGAATACTTCGAGGGTGAGGGCTTCGAGACCGAAGACGTGTCGCAGGACTAGTCCGGGCTCGGGCAGACGCGCAGCATGGTGAGCTGGTTGCGGCGGCGTTCGATGACTTCGAAACGCACGCCGTGGAAGCGGAAAACCTGGCCGCGTTCCGGGATGGTCTGGGCCTCGTGGATCACAAGTCCGGCCACCGTCACAGCTTCCTCGTCCGGCAGGTCCCAGTCGAGCGCACGGTTGAGATCGCGGATTGGGACGACGCCATCAACGACCCAGGTGCCGTCTTCTTCCGCTTGAATACCCTCGACCTGGATATCGTGTTCATCCTCGATCGTGCCGACAATCTCCTCGAGAATGTCTTCGAGTGTTACCAGCCCCATCAGGGCACCGTATTCATCGACGACCAGGGCAAAATGCTCGCGCTTTTCGCGGAAGGCGTTGAGCTGGTCGAGCACTTCGGTGGTTTCCGGTACAAACCAGGGATCGCGGCGAATGGCGTTGATATCGACCTGGGACGCGTCACCCTCGGCTTCGTGCAGGGCCCGGGCAAGATCGCGCACATGCAGCACGCCGGTGATGTTCTCCAGCTCGTCCTTGTAGAGCGGCAGGCGGGTATGCGGGCTGTGCAGGGCGGTGGAGACGATCTCCTCGGCCGGGCGATCCGCATCAATCATGAGGATGGATTTGCGGTGCACCATGATGTCGTCGACGGTCAGGTCACGCAGGTCCAGCACGCCACCCAGCATGTCGCGGTCATCCTTGACCACGCCGCCTTCCTCGTGGTGCAGCTCGATGGTGCCGCGCAGCTCGTCATGGGCCGACAGGACCGGGCCTTCAACCTTGGCGCCAAACAGGGTCAGCACGCCGCGCACGATGAACTGAACGCCCGCCACGATTGGTGCGAACACGCGTACGGCCAGCAGGATGGGGCGCGAGACCGCCAGCGCGAACCGGTCCGGATTGGACAGGGCATAGGTTTTCGGCAGGACCTCGGCAAAGATCAGAACCAGGAAGGTCATCACCAGGGTGGCCCAGAGAATGGCATTGCCGCCCAGCATGCGTTCGAACAATTGTCCGACGATCATCGAGGCGGCGATATTGACCAGATTATTGCCAAGCAGGATCGATCCGAGCAGGCTTTCCCCGTCTGATATCAACCGGTTGACCCGGCCGGCGGCGGGTGTTCCATCCTTCTCCAGCTGCAGCATTCGCGCACGCGACGTCGCGGTGAGAGAGGTCTCTGATCCCGAAAAGAAAGCGGACAGGCACAGCAGTCCGACGATCATGAGTGCTGGTCCGACCAGACTCCAGTCAATGCTCATTTGAGCTTTGTCTCCAGAAAGGCGACGAGGTCTTCCTCGTCTACATTGGTCTCAATGTAAGCGTTTCCGATGCCGCGCGCGAGGATGAGTGTGATACGCCCGTCCTGGTTCTTCTTGTCATCGCGCATACGGGCCACCAGGCGTCGGGCATCCCACTGTGTGTGAGCGAGCTTTCCTGCCTCGCTGGGCAGGCCGATATCGTCCAGGTGCGCGATAACCCGCGCGGCATCCTCTGCCGGGCAGACGCCCAGCTGCACCGAGTATTCAAACGCCAGCGCCATGCCGGCTGCCACGGCCTCGCCATGACGGATAACATCCTTGGGCGCCTCGGCCTCGAACGCGTGTCCGAAGGTGTGGCCCAGATTGAGCAGGGCTCGGCGACCGCGTTCCTGTTCGTCCTCGGCGACAATGCGGGCCTTGAAGGCGACGGCGGCAGCGATGGCCTGTGATAGCGCGCGGCTGTCAAACACCTGCACGCCGATCTTTTCCAGCGAGTCAAAGAGCCTGGCGTCATCGATCAGCGCTGCTTTCACGATCTCCGCATATCCCGACAGCAGTTCGCGGTCAGGCAGGGTGGTTAGCAGGCCGAGATCAGCGACGACCATCCGGGGTTGGTGGAAGGCGCCCACAAAATTCTTGCCGTGACCGGTATTGATACCGGTCTTTCCGCCCACCGAGCTGTCGACTTGCGACAGCAGCGTCGTCGGGATCTGGATGAAATTTACCCCGCGCTTGGTCACGGCCGCTGCAAATCCCGCCAGGTCGCCAATGACCCCGCCGCCCAGGGCGATGATGGTCTCGTTGCGGTCAACATTGAGATCGAGCAGGCGGCTCACCACACCTTCCAGGCCGGCGAAACTCTTGCTCGTTTCACCCGGTGGCATGGTGATGGTTTCCACGGTGAGTCCCTGGGCCGTCAGGAGGGTTTTGACACCGGCCAGGTGGTGCTGGGCGACAATCTCGTCCGTCACGATGATCGCCCGGCCACGCTGCATCATCTCGGCGACCAGCGGAGACACCGTCATCAGCGCTTCCGGGCCGATGACGACATTATAGCTGCGCTCCCCGAGGGGAATCTCGACGGTGATCAGATCAGACATTGTTCTGATTCAAGGTTTTGAGCGCTTCGACGATACGGTCAAGGGTTCCCTGGTGGGAGCTCCCGCCCGCATCGACGTGCAGATCGGCCTCGGCATAGGCCGGCGTGCGCTTGCCGAGCAGCTCGCCCAACACGGTTCTGGGGTTCTTGCCCCGCAGCAGTGGGCGGGTATCCCGGCGTTTCACACGTGCGACCAGCGTGTCGACATCAGCTGTCAGCCAGATCGAGGTCGCATGGGCCTTGATCAGCGCGCGCGTATCGGGATCGACAAAGGCACCGCCACCCAGCGCCAGCACCATGGGCGGTTCCTGCAGCAGACGGGCGATGACCTTGCGTTCGCCCTCGCGAAAGCCGGCCTCGCCGAAATCGGCAAAAATCTCGCTGACTGAACGGCCAGCGGCGCGTTCGATCTCTTCATCGGCATCGCGGAACGGCAGATCCAGCGCCTGTGCCAGGCGGCGGCCAACGGTTGTTTTTCCCACACCCATAAGGCCAATGAGGGTGATGGTTTTATCCGGCGCGCACTGCAAACTCATATCTTTGGTATAAAGCGTCTGGAAATCGCCGCAATCGCGGTTAGGCTCTTGCGCCGAAGAGTTTGCAGTGACCATGCCGGTCACGCCAGGACACGAGGGGATATTCATGCGGGGTTTTCTGATCGGTTTTGCGGTCGTTGCGGTGCTTGTCATGACAGGTTTCGGCGCGCTGGTTCTGATCGCCAACGGCATGGAGCCCACTCGTGAAGAAGTCAGAGTAGAGTTGGATGATGATTTTCCGCGCTAGCCTGCTGGTCCTCGCGCTGGGCTCCAATGCCTTTGCGCAGGATGATATCGAGGTTCAGAGCCTGGACGCCCTGGACCCGATGGAAGTCGGACTTCCCGGCGCCATTTTCGATATGACGCTGTGGGACGGCACGACGGCCATGCTGGCCCGGACCGCGCTCAGCCAGCTGCCTGCAGCCGACAGCGAGGGATATGCTTCCCGTGCGCTGGCCGAAATGTCGCGGGCGATCCTGGTCTCGGGTGGTTATCCGCCATCTGGTGCCCGCGGAGAGACCAGCCTGGCGGCCCTGCGCGCCGACCGTCTGCTGGCTGCGGGCGGGGCCTATGACGGGTTCGACCTGCTCGAGCGTACCCCCAATCTCAATCGCAGTCCGGAACTGGCGCGCCTGCACACAGATCTGGGTTTCGCCACCGATAATGTGGAGCGGGCTTGTTACACCGCGCGCGCCCTGCTGGATGAACGCGACAGCGCCTATTGGGTGCGGGTTCGCGCCCTGTGCATGGCCGCGGAAGGCCAGAACTCGGCTGCCGAGCTGACGGCGGAACTGGCCGATACGATCGAGCCCGATCCGGACTATAACCGGATGTTCTTTGCCTTCACGCTGGGGCAGATGATCGAGGACGAGATGCCGGCCGTCGACAGTGCTGTCGACATGGCGCTCTATCGTGTCACGGCGGCTGATCAGAGCGCGGGCGTTCCGTTTGCGGAAGGTACACCGGTCTGGCTGGTCAATGCGGTCGGCGAGCCGCGCCTGCCCAATTTCCTGCAGACAGATGATCCGCAAGCTGAACTCGCCCGTGCCGAGACACTGGACGGGCATCAGCGCCGGATCGCGCTGATCTCCGTGCTTGCGACACCCGGCGACAATGCCGCCGCCGCAACAGCGCTGAACCTGCTGATGACGGACGAGGCGGACCCGCTCGACGGGCTGCGCCTCTATGGCTCCGATGTGTCCAGCATCCAAGTCGATGCTGACACGCTGGTCCATGCCGAACGTTTCGCCATGGCCGCTGTCCTGGCCGGAGATATCCGCACGGCACGTCGCTGGCTCAACGGTATGGTCGATGGCCCGCCGGCCCCGGACATGATGCCGGGCGAGCTCCCGGGCAAACCCGATGTGGCGGGTGAGGTACTCGAGGGCGCAGAGGTGGCGTCGGAATGGACACCGGCATCCGCGGACCAGATCGTGGCCGTTCAACTGGCGATGGCGCTGGCGGAAGACCGGGTCGAAACGCCGTCCATGGAAGCCCTGCTGGCTGCCTATCTGGAACGTCATGGCGATACGGTGCTGGCCGATGTCATTGCCCTGCAGCGCCTCGGTGCTCCGGCGGTTGAAAACCTGCGCGGACGCCTTGCCGGTCGCGAGCCGGAAACGGTCTCGCCCTATGTGCTGGCGATGGAAGAGGCGGCTGCTGTTGGTGCCCGAGCCGAGGCCGGCCTGTTTGCCGTTGCTGCGCTCAACGCTTCGCAGGATGTCGACACCATGGCGCGCACGGCACCGGTTCTCAACGAGCTGGGACTGCGCCGGGCCATGCTTGAGCTGGTGCTTGAAAGATTGATCCAGCGATCCTCATGAGCCAGACCTCGATAGGTTTGTTCCTCGACATGATGGCCGCCGAACGTGGAGCGGCGCAGAACACGCTGGATGCCTATCGCCGCGATCTGGACGATGCTGCCGCGCGCATGGCCGCGCGAGGTGTGGATCTGGACAAGGCCGCAACAGCGGATATCGAGCGTGTGCTCGCGGACCTGCGCGCAGACGGCCTGTCACCCGCCACAGCGGCGCGGCGACTGTCCGCCCTGAAACGCTTCTACCGTTTCCTGCTCTCCGAAGGCATTCGCGCGGATGATCCCTGCCACGCGCTGAGCGGACCCAAACAGGGTCGCAGCCTGCCCAAAGTTCTCGCCGAGGCCGATGTTGATCGCCTGTTTGCCGCCTGTTCTGCCAAAACCGACGCGGCAGGATTGCGCACCCGGGCGCTGATGGAAGTGCTTTATGCGGGCGGATTGCGTGTGACCGAACTGGTCAGCCTGCCCCTCCAGGCGTTCGCCACGGGCGAGCGCATGATCTTTGTGAAGGGCAAGGGCAACAAGGAGAGGCTGGTGCCGATGACCCCGTCCGCACTGGAGGCGGTCGAGGCCTACAAGGCCGTGCGCGCCGCACACCTGCCCAAGGCGGAAGAGAACAGGAGCCGGGCCGGGAAGTTTCTCTTTCCCTCGGCGACGTCCAGGCAGGGGCACATGACCCGCGAGCGTTTCGCCCAGATCCTGCGTGAGCTCGCCATCGCAGCGGGGCTGGATCCGTCCGGGATCTCGCCGCACGTCCTGCGCCACGCCTTTGCCACCCACCTGCTCAGTCGCGGCGCGGATCTGCGCAGTGTACAGGTGCTGCTGGGCCATGCCGATGTCTCGACCACCCAGATCTATACCCATGTGCTGGACGAACGTCTGAAACAACTCGTCAACTCGGCCCACCCGCTGGCAAAAAGGGGGTGAGGTGATCTTCCCCATTCATGGGGAAGTGGGCTCGCCGAAGCCTTGGCGTAGGCGAGGTCGAAGGGTGCGAGCGCAGCGAGCGAACCTCCGTCCTTCTTCGCCAAGGCTAAGAAGGACACCTTTCCGGTGGGAAGGATTGTCGTCTCGCCGCCCGAGCGAAATTCCGTAAACACCCGTCCACTCCGCAAACCCTGTTCGCTTCCCCTGCACCCCAGCCGTATTGCGCTCTTGTGACACCCGTCGGGTCTGGTTAGTTTGCGGGCTCTTTTGCAGTGTTCAGGACAGTGGCACTAAATGTCTGATCCGACCCGTACCTATCTCGATTTCGAACGTCCGCTCGCCGAGCTTGAAGCCAAGATCGAAGAGCTGGAGAGTATTTCGCGCGCTTCCGGTGATGATGCGCCGGATACGGCTGAAGAGACCGCAAGGCTTCGTCAGAAGGCGGAAGAACAGCTCGCAGCGATTTATGGAAAGCTGGACCCGTGGCGCAAGACCCAGGTCGCGCGCCATCCTGAGCGTCCGCATTTCCGTGACTACCGCGCCGCGCTGATCGAGGATTTCGAGGAGCTGTGCGGTGACCGCCGTTTCTCCGAGGACAATGCCATTGTCGGTGGTCTGGGCCGTTTCCGCGGGCGTTCCGTTGTCGTCATGGGCCATGAAAAGGGTCACGACACCGAGAGCCGTCTGAAGCACAATTTCGGCATGGCGCGTCCGGAAGGTTATCGCAAGGCGATCCGCCTGATGGACATGGCCGAGAAGTTCAACCTGCCTGTTCTGACATTTGTCGATACGGCCGGTGCCTATCCGGGCCTGGGCGCTGAAGAGCGTGGCCAGGCGGAAGCCATTGCCCGCTCCACCGAGCGCTGCCTGTCGCTGGGTACGCCGCTGATCTCGGTCATTACGGGTGAGGGTGGTTCTGGTGGTGCTGTGGCCCTGGCCAGTGCCAACGTCGTCATGATGCTGGAACACTCCATCTATTCGGTGATTTCGCCGGAAGGCTGTGCCTCGATCCTGTGGAAGGACAGCGCTCGTGCCAAGGATGCGGCTGTCGCCATGAAGATCACCGGCCCGGACCTTCTGGGCCTGAAGATCGTCGACCAGATCATCCCCGAACCCATCGGTGGAGCGCACCGCCACGTGACCGCGACCATGCGCGCCGTGGGTGATGCGATCGAGTCCAACCTGGCCAAGATGGACGGTCTGGACGCCGCAGCCCTGCGCCAGAAACGCCGCGAGCGCTTCCTGGCCATCGGTCGTCTGGAAGCCGAGGCGGGCTAGCCTAGCGGCTCGCCCGCCAGCTCGGTCACTTCACAATATGAACCGTCCCTATGTAGTATTCTGCATGCCCGTTCGGCTGCGCCGCGTGTTGGCCATGCCCCCGCTTGCAGCCGATGAAAGGGCTCAATGGCGTCTCGAGAGATTGTTGTGAGGCGTGCTGAACGTTGCCCGAGCAGCTCGGGATATCGATATCTGAATTCAAGCCATCCGTAGCGCGCCGCTGTTTGAGAACCATACGACGCCAGGTGTATCGCGAAGTGCGGGTGTGGAGCGACATCCAGATCATACGACGCGGCCGACCTTGGGCCTGGGGAATATGAGCCGGCGGAGGTCGGGACAGAACGGGTTTCAGCGTAGGAAGCGTACTGTCGATCACAATAGGTTTCGGGCAGATTGTAGAGCTCCAGAACAAATTCCCAGACGGCACGATCGATCATCGAGCGCACCGCGGTCTGTACGGGTTCAAGTGCTCTTTCCCCGCCGCCAATATCGATGATTGAGCCATCGAGGAAAGCAAAAACGCCGGCCTCGACTTCTCGACCGCGGATCTGCTTGCGAAATGCCCGGATGCTGACGACTTCAGTCGAGCGCACATCAATCAATCTCAGATCAATGCCCACATCGATGATGTAATCGCTGTTGCGCAAGGTCACGCCGATGCCATCACGGTCTGCCGTATTGGCGAACGCATTATTGCCGCCGGATCTGATGTTGGGATTGTATTCGGTAATGCCGCCGACGAGGTAAAGGTCAGACCCCTGGATCTGGCCCTGCTCGATCCGGCGCAGCTGGTCCGGAGCGTCTCGCACCAGCCCGGACTGGGACAGTTCAAGTTCGACCTGGGGAATGCCCATGTCATAGCGCTCGACCAATCTTAGTCCGGACTGCCCGATCGCGGTCATGGCCATCAGCGTCGCGCCTTGTGTCAGCCGGCGGCCATTAAAATAGTCGTTCGTTCCGGTGAGGTCGTTGATATGGCCTACCGAAACGCGCGGCGCTTCAAAAGTCTGTTGACCTACAAAACCAGCCAAACAGGCCAGGCGCTGTGTGTATTCGGTGTCCGCGCCGACGATTTCGCTCCCTTGAAGCGGCGTAACATGGGCAACAGGGCGATTGGGGTCGATGGTCGATGCACAGCCTGCAATCAGCCCTGCTCCAAAGGCGCTGGCCAGGATATTACGGATTGGGTTGATCGTCATCGGAGCGTCCTTGGTGGTGGTTCACAACGGTGGCGTTTTGGTCTCCGGAATTGATCTGGTGGATGACGATTGTGCTGAACACAGCTCCGGTGATGTTGACGGAATTGCCTACGGCGATCGCCCGGGGACCCCGAAGCGCGATATGCTCCCCCGGTGAGGGCAGGCGATGGGAATGGTGCGATAGTCCCCCCGGCGAGCGGAGCGTGACCGCCTCGCCGTTGATGATGATGCGATTGTTGGATGCGTCTCTTGCGTAGGGATGGAAGGGCGCTTCATAGACTCGCATCATTTGAGCCCAGGGCTCGGTCTGCGGATGGCCAGCAGAAACCTGAGCGGCGGCCGAGGACCCGAGCGCCAAGCACGCGGATAGTAACAGAGCATTGGTTGCGAACATGTTTCCTCCTAAGACCTTCAATCAGGAGGGTGCATGAGCAGGTCCGATCGTTGCTCCAGTGCTTTTGATTCATAAAAATACATTTAAAACAATGGCTTGGTTTGTGTGGGTGCGCTACGATAACGTTGAGTGCTGGAGTGTTGTTCGCATTTCGCCAAATGGCCGCCTCGCAATTTGCAAGCGAACCGATGCGATATGAGTTGGCGGCCATTCTGGGGAGTGGAAGGGGCGCCAAACATATACTTCAAGGCGTTGAATTTAATCGATTTTGTTCAGCTCGCCACCCTCCCCCGAGACTGGGCTCAATTTTGAGGTCTGTCGAGCGTCGTTAAACTTGAAAAAAGGGGAAAGCGAAATGCGGAACGCCCGAAAAGTCGCGCTCTTGGTACTGGCTGGAGTTTTTTTTGTTGGATGCTGGCGGTGCGCACGCGCAATCGCGCAATGTCGATGCCACACAGGATAGTTGGGCTTACACGCGTGCCGAGTTGAATGCCGGCATACGGCGGATAGGCGAAAATGTCGATTTGACGACTGCGGCCATCAACAACTCGGCCTCAGTCTCGCTCAACCGAAGTGTGGGGCTCGATGTCTCCCAGATTGCGCGACAGGGTGCTTCTGCGATCAGCGATATCTCTGTCGTTGGTGTGGGGGAGAGTGTTTCCTCGACGGCCGCAGCGATCGGCAACTCGCTTTCAGTCGACCTGGATGGCGCGGTCCGCGCCGCAAGGCGTCGTCGGTCGGACGTTGAGGTCAACCAGGTTGCTGACGGTGCGACGCTGGCCGATCTGAACCTGTATCAGCTGCAGCGTGTTGGCGGCGATGTTGCCGGCACCAGTGCGGCACTGAGCAATTCCGCATCAGTCTCGGTGAACCGGATTCGGCGTGCTGAGCTGGGGATTGAACAGGTCGCTCGCGCGCCTTCGACTGCCGAGATGTATGCCCGGATATCGCGGGTCGGAGAGGATGTTAGCCTTACGACGGCGGCCATTGGTAATTCGGCGAGTTTGGATCTCGAACGAGTGCGCCGGGTTGGTATAGATGCGGAACAAACCAATACAGGTGCGCGTTTCGCGGAGCTCAGCTCTATCGTTCGCAAGGTTGAAGATGACGTAGATGTAACCGCAGCGGCCATCGGCAACTCGTTCTCCGCCAACTCGCTGCCCAGGTTGTCCCAAATGGATGCCAGCCTGGCACAGGGCAATACGGCTTATGTCGGCGCGGTTGCCGACATACGTGTCGGGGCGATCGGTGATGATGTGGCAGCCACGGCGGCTGCGATTGGCAACTCGCTCACCATAGCGACTGACGGCTTCTAGGGCTCGCCATCGATCGCAAACCTGAGGTCGCTACTGCCTAGGATCGCATGACCGGCAATCCCTGATAGGCGGTGACACGGCAATCCCCGCCGCGCGCGCGGATCTGTTCGCAGGCGCCGGAAGCCTCGGTCTCGTTTTGCCAGCTGCCAGCGAGCAGTCGGAAGACGACACCGCGATCCGGCGTTTGCAGACGGGTGATCCGTGCGTCGCGTCCGGCCAGGACATCGGCATACATGACCCGCAGCTCACGCCAGTCCTGGTTGGCCTGCCAGACGGTGTGCTGCGATGCGATGTGCAGGCCATACCCGTTGGCGGGCGGCAATTGTGCCTCAGGCAATTGGGTCTGCACCGGCGCTGCGGTGTTGGCCATTTGTTGCTGTTGTGGAGCGGGCTGCGCGGCAGGCGCAGCCGCCGCGGTCTGGCGCTGGATCGCGATGGCGGGCTGGCCCCCCACGCAGGATCCCGATTCCAGATCATAGAGCATGCCCATGAACTCGAAGACTGCGCGGTCGATCATGCTGCGTACAGCGGTCTGAACCGGTTCCAGTGCCCGTTCGCCGCCGCCGATATCCAGCACGGTGCCATCAAGGAAGGCGTAAATACCGGCCTCAACCTCTCGGCCGCGGATCTGCTTGCGCAGGGAGCGGACGGCGAGGACTTCGGTAGAGCGGACATCAATCAGGCGCAGGTCGATGCCGACATCGACGACATAGTCGCTGCCACCGACAGCCAGGGCGCCACCGGTTTCTCCGCTGGTATTGGCGAAGGCATTGGTGCCGCTGGAGCGGATATTCGGATTGAACTCGGTGATACCGCCTACGAGATAAAGATCGGCGCCCTCCATTTGTCCCTGTTGAACCGTGCGCAGGACATTTGGCGCATCGCGCAGCAGACCGCTCTGGGCATAGTCCAGCTCGACCTGGACCACGCCCATGTCGAAACGCTCAACCAGACGCATGCCGGCTTCCGACGTCGCTGTAATTGCCATCAGCGTTGCACCCTGCGTCAGGCGACGACCCGATAGATAGTCTTCTGCTCCGGTAAGGTCAGAGATGTGACCTACCGCAACACGCGGTGCCGGATAGGGCTGAGCGCGTGCATAATCTGACAGGCATTGCAGGGCGGCGCTGTAGTCGCTGGTGACTTCCATCACCGGGCTCCCCGACAAGGGCTGGACATGGGCGACCGGCTCGTTCGGGTCAATGCTTGTGGCGCAGGCCGAAAGGGTGAGCGCGCTGAGCAGCGGGGCGATCAATCGCGACATCTCAGTTCCCCCCGTCCTGTTCGGTACCATTCACATTGACCGTCTGCGATGCGTTATTGGTCTGGTTGATGATGATCGTGCTGCCAAACGTGCCGTTGATCGAGACGCTGTTACCGATGCTGACGGCCGTGACACCGGCTGCACCCAGCGTGGAGTTCGGCAGGGTGGATCCGCCCGGGCTGGCGATGCTGCCGGAGCGGCGCGCCGGATTGGATGTACCGGACCCGATCACCTGGCCGTTTATGACAATGCGATTGCCGTTCTCGTCCCGGGCCGGTGGCGTGTAGGGGCGCGAGGCGTCGCCGGCATTCATGCCATAGGGCTGGGTCTGCGGTGTGCCCTGTTGCGCGTTCGACTGGGCGTTCGCAGGCATGCTGGCGGCCAGGGCGCCCACAAGAGCTATATAATATAGTGGGTAACTCATTTTGCGCTCCAAAATAAAAACTTGACCACCACGCTGCAACGAGGGGGCCAGCAGGAGAGCGTCCGCACTGTAATTTGATTCAATTTTTAATAAAAACAACCAGTTGAGTGATTTCGCGATATTTCGTTAAGGTTAAGTCTTCGTAAATATTCACCTGAGAATAAGCCGAGATAGATAAAATTCTACAGATTTTGTCGCCTGGTGCGCGAGTTGAATATTCTTATTACGGCTATGAATTGAGTGGGAAAAATATGAAACAGTTCAAATTGGCACGATCGAAATCTTAAGACTTGATCAACCAAACGATGTGCCCGGATGAAACAAATTAAAATATTGTGTGCCGAAATTTGAGTTAATTTTGCCGCGAAAACTTGATCTTTTTAACCATTTCCTCGACGGCCGATGATTGCGGGCAAAATTCGTATTTGTTTTTAATACGATGAAGTATTTTAACCCCCTGTAAAGCTTAACGTATCGGTTACGAATTGGGTGGGCCGTCAATTGCGACTTTCCAGGTGCTGCCGGACGGGGGTTCGGCGAACATCAAGTTGGAAGGATCCACACATGACAACCAAGACTCTTTATAAGTACGCCGCGTCCGCACTCGCCCTTGCTGCTTTCGCCGGAACAGCGATCGCCCAGGACCGCACGATCAACAATGTTCAGTCAAACTGGGCACAGGCGCGTGCGCAGCTCAACTCCGACATCGAGAACATCAATGGTGAGGTCTCGTTGACCGCTGCGGCGATCAACAATTCCTTCTCCGCGGATGTGGCCGGTGACGCCCAGATCCGCAATGCGCAGTACACGATCCGCGGTGCGGCGGCGGAACTGAACGCTGACATCGACGGTGTGACTGGCAATGTCTCAACGACGGCGGCTGCCATTGGAAACTCCGCCAGCATTGCTGCCGAAGGTGATTATGCATCCGTCAACAACTACCAGGCCGCCATTGGCAATTTCGATGCGGACCTCAATATCGGTGTTGACGGTGTCGCCGGAGATGTAAGCGGTACGGCCGCTGCGATCGGTAACTCGCTGTCTGTTGAAGTCGCCGGTTCGGGCGCCAACCTGAACAATCGCCAGTTTTTCCGTGGTGATGCCGTATCCGAACTGAATGGTCATGTCGAGAACGTGACGGGCGAGGTCGCCCTGACGTCGGCGGCAATTGCAAACTCCGCCTCGTTCCAGATCGAGTCCACCGACTGGGCGAATGTCAATAACTACCAGACCACGAATATCGACCCGCGCGCCTATTCCAACGTTGGTGTTGAGGATGTTGCGGGCGATGTCACTTCGACGACGGCGGCGATCTCCAACTCGCTCAGCGTTTCCACACTGCCGAATACGGCTGATGTGAACATCAATTCCACGCAGCTGAACAATGCTTATACCGGCGCTGTTGCGAACGCGACGATTGCGGATGTGAGCGGTGATGTCTCGGCAACCGCAGCCGCCATCGGCAACTCTGTATCGGTGAGTTCCATCACCGACTTCTAGTCCAAGCGCATTCCAGGGACGGATGCGATGACAGCCCTCAAACTCCATTGCATCACAGGTAGCCGGTTCTGTTCCCACAGAGCCGGCTACTGCCTGTCCGCAAGGCGCTACAGCGTGATTTCAAGCCAGGGCAATTCCCGCCCCTTGAACACGTCGGACGGGCGCATGGCGACCCGTTTGGCGCCCATGTGAAGATAGGCCGGTTCGGCATAGGGATCGGACAGGATCGTCATGACCGTCTCGCCGCGGGCACGCAGCAGATCCTTGGCGTGTTCGAACAGGAGCTGGCCAACACCCTGGCCGATCGCGGTGGGCGAGATGAAAAGCAGGTCCAGCGAGCCGTGATCACTGCCCGGCTCGATCTGGCAGACGCCCAGAACTTCGCCATCCTCGCTCTCGGCAACCGTGGCACGGCCTTCGCGGATGGCCTCGGCGGTGACACGCAGATGCGGCGCGACGGCGTCCATGAATTCGGCATCATATCCCCAGACCGCCTTGGACTTGAGGCAGAGTTCGGAGAGCTGGTCTTCCTCGCCGGTACGGGCCGGGCGGAGTTTGGGGGCGGTCACGGGCGTTTGGCTCCAAAAATCAGGCGCGAGGCTTGCTGCTCGGCCGAGCGGGGGATGAAGGCTTCACTGGCACTGCCGTGGCAGTGCGTGATCTCGCCGACAAGAATGGCGGTCCCGTCAGTATAGAGGTCAACGCGCACGAATTCGAACGGCTGGGCCAGTCGCCCTGCCAGATCAAGCAGCGCGTCCAGATTGGCCGGGCAAGGATGATCCTGGTCGGTGCCCTCGTAACACAGCGAGAACGGCAGGCGATTCCACGCCGTGTCGAACAGCTGGCGTGTGTGCCGGGTCTGGCGATCCAGATCACACTGGATCATGCGAGGCTCGCCGCGATGGCAGAAGATCTTGTAATCGGTAGGCTCGGTCTGACCAAAGATCAGGGTCTCGACAATAATGCGCGGCGGCAGTCCCTGATAGTTCGCTTCCCGGCTGATCCGGTAATAGTCCTCGTCGAGCCAGCCCACGATCTCCTCGCGGTCGATCTCTTCGCCGCCTGTGCGCAGGATCACGTGCTGGCTGGAATGTGCCGGCTTGACCACGCAGATCGGCGGGAAGTCGAAACTGCGGATCTCGTCTGCCGTGTTCAGCACCGCCAGAGTTGGCACGACATGCTGCTGTCCTGCCAGCTGGGCGATATAGGACTTGGCCTCGACCTTGTCCGTCGTGCGCTTGCGCAAGGCATCGCGCAGGGTGCCATCGGTCTTGATACGGTAGAGCACATCGTTGAACAGCATCTGGTCGCGCGGCAGGCGGCCCTGGGTCCACACGAATTTGAGCGTCCCAGCCAGCCAGTCCCCGAAACCGGAAGCCGGCAGAAGGTGGAACAGCACGTTCCGGAGACGCGTCTTGAAGCCCGGACGGCTGGATCGTGGGGCATGTGCGGGCCTCGATGCATGCGTCAGATTCTCCGCTGAAGCCCCCTGAAACATCAGCCGTGACATTTCCTGTTCTGCCTCTGCGGGGTGGAATTGTTCGGACGCGTTGCCGTGAATATGGGTCAACTCCCCGAACACGTATTCGTCTCTCCTGCAGAACACATCGATGCGGACGAAATAGAAATCCCTCGCCAGGCGTTCGACATCGCGCAGAAGCGGCTCCAGGCAGTCGGGAGCGGGTCGGGTTGAGTTGAGAACCGGCATGCCCAGTGAGCAATCCAGCGGTTCCCACCGTCTGGTGTAAAAGCGCGCGAGGTCCTTGGAGTGGTTCGGTTCATGCAGGATCGCCCGCACTTTCCCCTTGAAACAGAAAAATCGGAAATCTTCCGGGTCCTCCCGGTTGAAAACCAGGGGTTCGACGATGATCTTGCGCTCCAACGGGCGGTACTGGGCCTCGCGGCTGCGCATATAGAAATCATCATCCAGCCAGGAAGCGATCATCGCCGGATCGATGGGGTCACCCTTGTAGCGGATATAGAATTTGCCACTCGAATGCGTCGCCTTGATCACACAGACCTCGGGATAGTCAAAGTTGTGGACCTCTTCCGGCGTTCGCAGGATAGCCAGGGTCGGCACAGTGTGCTCGCGGCCCACACGCTCGGCGACATACGCCTTGGCCAATTCCTTGTCTGCGGTCAGCACCTGCTGGGGCGTCGGAAAGGCCCTGTCAGTCTTCATCCGGTAGAGCACGTCGTTCAAGCGCATCTGGCGAGATGGCAAGCGCCCATTATTCTTGATGAATTTGGCGAAGGCGAAGACTCGATCCCAGAACCGGCCCCGTGGCAGGGGCCAAAATTGCGTATGCGATCGACCCTGATGCATTCTTCCTTGGGTCCCCCCCCCCCGAAACCTTGCAGAAGGTGTTGTGGGGCAAAGGAAACGGTGAATCAACACTTGCGCCGTTTGCGCGCGAACTTTCTCCGGCTGGAGATGACGGAACAAACAAAACAGCCGCCCCGGAAGGAGCGGCTGTTGTGATTGTCTATGCCGGTGCGGACCTAGTTGTTGAGGGCGCCATGGCAGTGTTTGTACTTCTTGCCGGAGCCACACGGGCAGGGGGCGTTGCGGGCGACACGGCCCCAGGTCTCCGGCTTGTTCGGATCCAGTGCCGTCGGGGCACGACGATGCGTCGGCGCGACGCGCGGAGCGACGGGTGCTCCACCGGGACCATCCATCTCGTTGCGGCCGGTGCGTGGATCGATATGCGTCTCGGTCAGACCCTGCGGCGGTTGTGGCGGTGCCGGTGCACGCTCGAAACGGACCATCATCAGACGCGCAGTTACTTCGGAACGAAGTCCATCCATCATGCGTTCGAACATGGTGAAGGCTTCAGTCTTGAACTCGTTCAGCGGGTTGCGCTGGGCATACGAACGCAGGCCAATCATGGAACGCATTGCGTCGAGGCCCTGAAGGTGTTCGCGCCAGTTGAGATCGATCGCGCTCAGAAGGAAGCGTTTCTCGATTGTACGCATCAGATCCGGCCCGGCCTCTTCCGCTTTTGAAGCGTAGACCTTATCGGCTTCCGCGCTCAGACGCTCCAGGATCTCCTCGTCGGCAATACCGTCTTCCTGCGCCCACTCCTTGATCGGCTGTTCAAAGCCGAACGTCTTGCTGAACTCCTCGTTCAGGCCCTGGATGTCCCAGGAGTCCGCATAGGCTTTCGGCGGGATGTGGCGCTCCACCATGTCCTCAAGCGTCTGGTGGCGCATGTCGCTGATAACGTCAGAGACATCGTCCGCTGTCATGAATTCAATGCGTTGTTCAAAGATCGCCTTGCGCTGGTCATTCATCACGTCGTCGTATTTGAGGACGTTCTTGCGGATGTCGAAATTGCGTTGTTCGACCTTGCGCTGCGAGGTTTCCAGGGCCTTGGACATCCACGGGTGCTGGATGGCCTCGCCTTCCTTCATGCCCAGCGTGCGCATGATACCGTCAAGACGTTCCGGCGCGAAGATGCGCAGCAGGTCGTCCTGGACGGAAATGAAGAATTTTGAGCGACCCGGATCACCCTGGCGGCCGGTACGACCACGCAGCTGGTTATCGATACGGCGGCTCTCGTGGCGTTCGGTCGCGAGAACATAAAGACCGCCGGCATTGAGCGCGGTTTCCTTCTTGGACGCAATGTCAGCCACGATCTTCTCGCGCTGTTCGGCAATTTCGGCCTCGGTGAGAGCCTTGCCGGCCTTTTCCATTTCGGTCTGCCAGCCGGACAGGCGCATCTCGACATTGCCGCCGAGCTGGATATCGGTACCGCGGCCAGCCATGTTGGTGGCGATGGTCACTGCCCCGGGAACACCGGCTTCCGCGACGATCAGGGCTTCCTGCTCGTGGTAGCGGGCGTTGAGGACCTGGTGATCAATCGGGATAAGCTTGAGCATTTCCGGCAGCGGACGGGCATCCGGACGACCGGTCTTCCTGAATTCCTCGACGGATTTTTCGTCCTTCGGGTAGAGATGGCCCAGCGCCTTGCGGAAGCTCGCCTTGTCGCTCAGCAGCATGGAGAGCTGTTCCGACTTCTCGATGGAGACCGTACCGACGAGGACGGGCTGGCCGCGCTCCTGGCAATCGACGATATCGTCGATGATGGAGGCGTATTTTTCCTCATAGGTCCGGTAGACCTCGTCCTCATTGTCGATACGGGCAATCGGACGATTGGTCGGGATTTCAACAACACCAAGCTTGTAGATGTCGTGAAATTCCTCGGCCTCGGTCGCCGCTGTACCGGTCATGCCGGACAGCTTGCCGTAGAGGCGGAAATAGTTCTGGAAGGTGATCGAGGCCAGGGTCTGGTTTTCCGGCTGGATCTGGGCGCCTTCCTTGGCCTCGATGGCCTGGTGCAGGCCTTCGGACAGGCGGCGGCCCGGCATCATGCGGCCGGTGAACTCATCAATCAGGACAACGGCATTGTCCTTGATGATGTAATCCTTGTCGCGATTGAACAGCTTGTGGGCCTTCATCGCCTGGTTGACGTGGTGCACGACCATGACGTTGTCGACGTCATAGAGGTCCGCATCCTCGGCGATCATCTCGCGCTCTTTCAGGATGCGCTCGATCTCTTCATTACCCTCTTCCGTCAGCAGGATGGAGCGGGCCTTCTCGTCGATCTCGAAACACTCATCGCCCAGAAGCGGAATGAGTTCGTTGATCTTGAGGTAGAACTCGGTCTTGTCCTCGGTCGGGCCGGAGATGATCAGCGGCGTACGCGCCTCGTCGACCAGGATTGAATCGACCTCGTCCACGATGGCGTAGGCGTGACCGCGCTGCACCATGTTTTCCGTGGAATGTTCCATGTTGTCGCGCAGATAGTCGAAGCCGAGCTCGTTATTGGTGCCGTAGGTGATGTCACAGGCATAGGCGTCGCGACGCTCATCCTTCTGCATGCCATTGGTGATCACGCCGGTTGTCATGCCCAGCTGGGCGTAGACCTTGCCCATCCATTCGGCATCGCGCTGGGCCAGGTAGTCGTTGACCGTGACGACATGCACACCCTTGCCTGGCAAGGCGTTGAGGTAACAGGCGAGGGTCGCGACGAGGGTCTTGCCCTCACCGGTCTTCATCTCGGCGATCGAGCCCTGATTGAGGACCATGCCGCCCATCATCTGGACATCATAGTGACGCAGGCCGAGTGCGCGCTTGGCGCCTTCCCGAACCGTTGCGAACGCTTCCGGCAACAGGTCGTCGAGCTTTTCGCCCTTTTCCAGACGGTCCCGGAACTCCTGGGTCTTGGCCTTGAGCTCGTCGTCGGACAGAGATTGAAAGTCCGGCTCTAGAGCATTGATTTTCTCTACCGTCGGTTTCATGCGACGGATGAGACGATCATTTGCGGTGCCGAAAAGTTTGCGGACGATGGACAGCATGAGTTTGTGCTTTGCGAACTATATAAAAGGGCCAGCGCTCCCTACCACGGATCTGCAAGAAGTGGCACTGACACTAGCATTGCTTTGAAACCTTGAGCTGACTTAAGGATGGGGCGAGTGTGTGTCAATCAATCGGCGCGGCTATCAGTCTTTGTTACGGGGCGGTAAGTGATGAAAATTTCGACCTTTTCTTCGGTTTCAGCCGCACTGCTACTGGTTGCGTCGCTGAGCGCGTGCGGTCCTGAGCCCCGGCAAACGACCGAGGAAATTGTCAGCGAGAGCGAGATCGTCCAGCCCGACGAGATCGATCCGGTGATCGCCCGGGTCAATGACAGCATGATCCGGCTGTCCGATGTACATCGAGAATTCCAGGCGCGTGATTACGATCTGGCCGCCATGCCGGAGCGCGGTACGGAAGTTTTTGACGCGGTGGTTGGCGAACTGGTGGACCAGAAACTGCTGGCACTCGAAGCGCGCAGCCGCGGCCTGCACCGCAGCCCGGAAGCGCGCCGCCGCATGGCCCAGGCCGAGGAGCAGATCCTGGGCAATGTCCTGCTGGAGAGCGAGATCGACGAAGCGACTTCGCCGGAAATGATCGAGCGTATCTACCAGGAACAGGTGCGCATGGTCCCGCGTGACGACGAAATCATGGCGCGCCACATTCTCGTGGAGACCCGGGAGCAGGCCGACGCAGCCCGGGCGCTGCTCGATGCGGGTGAGGATTTCGCTGATCTGGCTGTTCGGATCAGCCTGGATCACGCCACGCGACTGGATGGTGGCAGTCTGGGCTATTTCACGCGCTCGGGTGTTTCCAGTGTTTTTGGCGAGGTGGCTTTTGCCACCCCGGTCGGCGAGGTTTCGCGTCCCTTCGAGACGGAATTCGGCTGGCATTTGCTGACCGTTGTCGATCGTCGTCGCCAACCCGCGCCTTCGTTCGAGACGCTGCAGCAGCGTATCGTCGAGATCCGGATGTTCGAGCGCATCAATGAATTGCTGGTCGAGCTGCGGGACGGGGCCGAAATCACGATCATCCAACCCGCTCCGGCGGAGGTTGAGGGCGGGGATGTATCCGATCCCAACCCTGCCGAGACGCCTGAATAAGGCTTGATTAACCGTGTTTCTGCACCGGTCTTTAAGGGAGATTGCCCATAATGAATGACCAAGGCCCCAAAAAGGTCCTCTACGTTGTTGCGTGTGCCTTGCTCGATGCGGATGGCCGCATCCTGCTCACACGACGTCCCGAGGGCAAACCCATGGCGGGGCTGTGGGAGTTTCCGGGCGGCAAGATCGAGCCCGGAGAAACGCCGGAACAGGCCGCGATCCGCGAGCTGAGAGAGGAATTGAGTGTTGAGCCCTGTGAGAGATGCCTGCATCCCTTCGCATTCGTTTCGCACCCTTATGACGATTTCCACATCGTCATGCCGCTCTTCCTGTGCCGTACTTGGGATGGTTTCCCGCAACCCAATGAAGGCCAGGAACTGGCCTGGGTCCGCAAGGAAAACCTCCGCAAATACCCCATGCCGGCTGCTGACATGCCGCTGGCAGCGGAAATAAGGGACCGGTTATGAGACAGTTGATGCGCAAATTCCTGGCTTGCGAACACGGTGGTTCGGCGATCGAGTATTCACTGATCGCAGTGCTGATTTCCATTGCCGGAGTGGCAGCGCTCATGCTGATCGGACCGGCGGTGATGACCATGTTCACGGACGCTGGCGGCGCTTTCTAACCACCCGCCTTTTCACCGGCCGAATGTTCCTTGACGCCCAGCGCGTCCGCCAGTCGTGTCGTGGCCGAGCCCGGACGCTTGGCCCGGGGCTGGTCGGGGTGCGGCGCCCAGCCGCCAAAATGCACGATCTCGAAACTTGCCCGAATCCGCCCATCCGCGTCCGCAAAACGGTCTGCGTAGATTTCGGCTGTTCGCATCATCAGGGCGCGTGTCGCCGGCTTGCGGCTGCGCTCGGCGAGAATATTCGTTTCGCCCATTCCACGGAGATCGTGCATCAACTTGAAAACATTGTCATAACGCACGGTGACACGATCGATGTCTGCGACGGGCATGGCAAAGCCTGCGCGCTGTAGCAGAGCCGCCATGTCGAAGGTCCCAGCGAGGGGAGAGACGCGGGCGCTGGCACCGCCGGTCAGTTCGCTCTCGGCGGTCATCAGTGACTGGCGAAGCTCGGTCAGCGAGGCGCCACCGAACAGGGCTCCGGCGAAAAATCCGTCCGGTTTCAAGGCGCGGTTGATCTGGACCAGCACGCCGGGCAGGTCGTTGGTCCAGTGCAGGTTCATCGGCGCCAGGACCAGGTCCAGCGAATGTTCGGCGACCGGCAGGTATTCCTCATCGATGGCGAGGGCCGGGTGGCCAAGCCGCGCAGCCACTGCAGGTGCCAGATCGCTCTGGGCCAGCCAGCCAATCTTTCCGGCTGCCGAGCGCTGGGCGAGCTCCTCGCGCAGATCCGGCCCACCCCCCAGGATGAGGGCACGGTCGAAATCGCGGGTAATGCTCTCCACCCGATCCAGCATGTCGTCAAAAGCCCGCTTCGCGAGGAAGCTGTAATGCGATAGATTGCCCGCTGCGCGGTTGCGGCGGTGTTTCAGCAATGCGCGGTCGAACAGCTGGGGAGGAAGATCGGTCATGCCTGTGCATATACCCTCTTTGCCGGCGATATGAAGATGTCGGCGCCGTGGCGTGCAGTATTGAGTGAAGCCCAGAATCTGATCTGGCCACCGCTATGCCCCGTGTCTCACCAGCCGGTGCGGGCACATGGCGAGCTGGCGGCAGAGGCCTGGTCCCGCCTGCGATTTGTCGCCGACCCGCTGTGCAGGACCTGCGGGCTGCCTTTTGACTACCCGTTTGGCGGAGCCGATGTCACGGGTAGGTTTTGTGCCAGCTGCATCGCCAGACCACCATATTATGACCGGGCCCGTGCGCCACTGGTTTATGACGAGGTGTCGCGGGATCTTGTTCTGCCGCTCAAACATGCTGACCGGCGCGAGAGTGTGGAGCGTTTCGCGCGCTGGATGTGGATGAGTATCGGCCGACAGGTCCAGGATGGGGCCTTGATTTTGCCCGTGCCGCTGCACTGGAAACGCCTGATGAAGCGTCGTTACAACCAGGCGGGACTTCTGGCCCGGGCGATGGCGCGGCAGGCGGGGTTGGGTTTCGAGCCGGATCTTCTCCTGCGCCGGAAGGCGACGCCCAGCCAGGCGGGTCAGGGCGCCCGCTCGCGCAAGCGCAATGTGTCAGGCGCGTTTGAACTGACCGGTAAGCTTGAGGGCCAGGATATCCTGCTGGTCGATGATGTGCTCACCACTGGGGCAACGGTGAATGCCTGCGCCAGTCTGCTCAAGCGATCTGGATCGGGGCGTGTGGACGTCGTGACACTTTGCCGAGTTGTAAGAGAAACAGATCTGACTATTTAGGGAGCAAAGGAGAATTCTATGTCCCAAGTCACGATCTATACGCGCTCGATGTGCGGTTACTGCGCCCGCGCTGTCGCGCTGTTGAAAGAGAAGAAGGCTGATTTCACCGAGATCGACGCCGGCATGAATGCCGCGGCGCGCCGGGAAATGTTCGAGAAGTCCAATGGCAGCCGTACCTTCCCGCAGATCTTTGTCGGCGATACTCACATTGGTGGATGCGACGACATGATGGCGCTGGAACGTGCCGGCAAGCTCGACGCCATGCTCGCTGCGGATCTCTGATCCATGCGCTGCGCCCTTATCCAGATGCGTTCGGGTATCGACCCGCAGGCCAATATCGAGACGGCCTGCGAGATGATCCGTCGGGCTGCCGCGGAGGGCGCGGAGTTTATCGCGACGCCGGAGACAACTCATCTGGTGCAGAAGGATGCCGATCAGGCCTTTGCCGTCATGAAGCCCGAGGCAGATGAGCCTGCCATCCCGGCTTTCTCGGCGCTGGCGAAAGAGCTGGGTATCACGCTGTTGATCGGTTCGCTGGCCATATGGCTGGGCGAGCGCAAGGCCGCCAATCGCTCTTTCCTGTTTGGGCCCGAGGGCGAGGTCCTGGCGCGATATGACAAGGCGCACATGTTCGATGTCGGCCTGGGCCAGGGCGAGACTTATCGCGAGAGCGCAAACTATCAGGCCGGTGAGACGCTCAGCGTGACCGATCTGGGCGGGGCCCGGCTGGGGCTGTCCATCTGTTATGATGTGCGCTTTGCCTATCTTTACCGGGCGCTGGCAAGGGCGGGGGCGGAGATCATCTCCGTGCCGGCGGCCTTTACCCGTCCGACCGGGCGGGCGCACTGGGAGGTCCTGTTGCGCGCCCGGGCGATAGAGACCGGCAGCTATGTCATCGCACCCGCCCAGGGCGGGCTGCACGAGGATGGGCGCAAGACCTGGGGGCATTCGATGATCGTTGGCCCGTGGGGCGAGATCGTCGCCCAGCTGGAGCATGCGGAACCTGGTATCTTGCACGCCGATCTGGATCTGCGAAAAGTGGCCGAGGCACGCCGGCGGATCCCTGCGCTGGAGCATGATCGTGCGTTAACCCTCCAGGCAGCGTTTCGCGAGAGACTGGAGCAATGATCAAATACGCCCTGCTTTGCGACCAGGACCATGAATTCGAGGCCTGGTTCTCCAATTCGGCATCCTATGACGACCAGGTCGCTCGCAATCTGGTCGAATGCCCGCATTGCGGCTCGCTGGACGTGCGCAAGGCGCTGATGGCGCCTGCAGTGCGCACCTCGCGCGAACGCGAGGCCTCGCCGGAGGAACAGGTCAAGCAGATGGCCTCGAAAGTCCGCGCGCATATCCGGGACAATTACGACTATGTCGGCGATGAATTCGCCTCGGAAGCCAGGGCCATGCATGAGGGCGAGAAGCCGGAACGGCTGATCTATGGCGAGACCTCTGCCGAGGAGAGCAAGGCCCTGAAGGATGATGGCGTACCGGTCACCCCGCTGCCGGATGCCTTTGCCCCGACACCGCCCAAGAAAGCAAACTGAGCGCATGGGCGCGAATGTCGAGATCGAGCGGAAATTCCGTGTCCTGCCGGAGCGATTGCCGCCGCTGTCGGGTTTGCAGGCGAAGCGACTCAGCCAGTTCTATCTGGGCGAGGGATTTGATCCGGCCTTTCGTGTGCGCATCGTCGACGAGACACAGGCCTGGTTGACCATCAAGGGCCGGTCCACCGGGCTCAGTGCTCCGGAATTCGAATACGAGATCCCGCTCGCCGATGCCCGCGAAATGGCACAGGTGCTCAGGGCGAGCGTGGTGGTGGAGAAGACGCGCTACCTGCTGCCGCAGGGCAGTTTGGTCTGGGAGCTGGATGTCTTCGCCGGCGCCAATGCGGGACTGGTGATGGCCGAGATCGAGCTGGACAAAGAAGACCAGGTCGTTGATCTGCCCGACTGGTGCGGCGCCGAGGTCAGCACCGATCCGCGTTTCAAGAATATCAATCTGGCGCTGAACCCTTATCGGGACTGGCGCGACCAGGCCTAGTCCGGCTTGCGTGCGACCATCATGTAATTCACCGAGACGTCGCTGCCGATCGAGAACTGGTCATTGAGCGGGTTATAGGTCACGCCAACCGGTGGTTCGGTTTCCATGCCGCCCTGGGACAGGGCTGTGCGGATTTCCGAGGGGCGTACAAGCTTGCCGAAACGATGCGTGCCGCGCGGCAGCCATCCCATGATCCATTCCGCCCCGACAATGGCCAGTGCAAAGGCCTTGGGCGTGCGGTTGATGGTGGCACAGATCATCAGACCACCCGGTTTGACCAGGTGCGCGCAATCAATCAGGAAAGTGTGCGGATTGGCGACATGTTCCATCACTTCCAGATTGAGCACGACATCGAATTGTTCGCCGGCCTCGAGCAATTGCTCGGCGACACCGTGGCGATAGTCGATCTCCAGCCCGACTTCCTGTGCATGCACGCTGGCAGTCTTGATATTGGCTTCCGAGGCATCGACCGACACCATCTCAGCGCCGAGGCGAGCCATGGGTTCGGAAACCAGTCCGCCGCCACAGCCAATGTCCAGCACGCGTAGTCCTGCAAAGGGTTTGTCGCCGGAGCGGTTGAAGTGCAGGCTGACGGTGTCGCGGATGAAGTCCAGGCGGACCGGGTTGAACTTGTGCAGGGGTTTGAACTTGCTGTCCGGATCCCACCATTCCGCGGCAATGCGCGAGAATTTCTCGACCTCTTCCGGGTCGATCGAGGGGCGGTTGAGAGTGTCCGGTGCGGCTTGGCTGCCCATGGCTTGTCCTTTGATATTCCCACGGTTCTGGACGGTCACGAGTCGTCGTCCCTTGCGTTGTGACATTGCATAGCGGCTGTCAGCGCATTAGGACAGGCGACGGATTGGCGCGTCGCGCCTTAATATGGCCGCAGGCCGGGGTGTAATCGAGGCCCGCGCGCAATTATATGCAGCCATAGAGCAGTCGGGGCAGCGAGGGACGGCCTGAATGACACGTGTTGTCGCCAAGTTTGGCGGAACTTCTGTGGGCTCTATCGAGAGAATTCGGCACTCCGCCCGCCTGATCCAACACGCTGTCGAGCAAGGCGAAACGCCGATCGTCGTTGTTTCCGCCATGTCCGGTGAAACCGACCGCCTGCTGGGCCTGTCCAGCGAACTGGGTGGTGGATTGGGCGATCGTGAAACCGATGTCGCCCTGGCCGCTGGCGAACAGGTCTCTGCCTCGCTTATGGCCCTGGCTCTGCGTGAACTGGGACTGAAATCGCGCTCCATCATGGGCTGGCAGGCGCCGGTCGTGACGACGGGCCCCTGTGGCGCTGCCTCCATCGCCGACATGGATGTGCAGATTTTCGAGGACGCGCTGGCGGCAGGCGAAGTGCCTGTGCTGGCCGGATATCAGGGCATTACGCGTGAGGCCGAATTGCGGACGCTGGGGCGAGGTGGAACCGATCTGTCCGCAGCGGCGCTGGCCGCAGCGCTGAAAGCACGTTGTGACATCTATACCGATGTGGATGGTGTCTACACGACCGATCCGCGTGTCGAGCCGCAGGCGACGCGCCTGGACGCCGTCAGTCATGACGAAATGCTGGAGCTCGCCAGCCAGGGCGCGAAAGTCCTGCAGCCGCGATCTGTCGAGTATGCCAAGGCCCAGGGCGTCGAGATGAAAGTCGTCTCCAGCTTTGCCGCGCCGGGAGAAAGTCGGGGGACCCATGTTGTGCCTGAGCGAGCGCTGGGCGAGCGCCGACTGGTCAGTGGTGTGGCCTATGCCCGTGACCAGGCGCGTATTGCGCTGTTGGGCGCGACGGAGCCGAGCCGTCTTGCGGAAACCGTGTTCGAAGCGCTCGCGAATGCAGGCATTGGCGTGGACATGATCGTCCAGGCGCATGGCCGCGATGACGGCCGCCATAATCTGGAGTTTTCGGTTTCCCAGCGTGATCTCAGGGGCGCGCTGGCGGCGGTTGAAGAGGCCGCGGACGGATCCGTGCTTTCGCATGAGACCGGTCTGGCAAAGGTTTCCGTTGTCGGTGCAGGCCTGCGCCAGCGCGCCGACATCGCCCGTTCCCTCTTTGGAGTTCTCGGCCAGGCAGGAATCGCCGTAAAGGTCCTTGCAACTTCGGAGATCAAGATTTCTGCACTGATCGAGAATGATGCTGTGGAGCAGGCTGTGCGGGCCTTGCATGCAGCTTACGGACTGGACCATATCAACGCATGACCGAAACGACCCAACCGGCCGTCAGGGATCCCCGCAGGCTGCTGACGCGCATGCGCGAGCTTATGGCCGTGCAGGAAAATGCGCAGGAGCGACTGGACCACCTCACCGACATGATTTCGGAGGAGGCGGGCTGGGATGTGTGCTCGATCTACCTGTCGCGAAAATCCAGCTCGCTTGAGCTGTGCGCGACGCACGGTCTGAAAACCGAGTCCGTTCACAAGGTTCGTCTCAAGCCGGGCGAGGGCCTTGTCGGCCTGGTCGCCCGCAATGCCCGTCCGTTGACGACATCAAGCGCCAGCCAGCATCCGGCCTTCTCCTACAAGCCGGAAACCGGTGAGGAACCCTTCGACACCTTTGTCGGTGTTCCAATTCTGCGCGGTGGTCGCCTGGTGGGGGTCCTGACGGCCCAGGCGGCGGCCAAGCGGGAGATTTCCGAGGAGGAAGTCGAGACGCTGCAGACCGTCGCCATGGTCCTGGCCGAGATCGTCGCCAGTGGCGATATCGCCGAAGCCGAGGAAATGGCGGAACTGGATGTTCGCCAGTCCAAGCCGGAGCGTTTCCAGGGCGGGGCCTTCGCCAGCGGTCTGGCCAAGGGCGTTGCTGTCCTGTTCGAGCCGCATGTCGGCACGGACCATCTGATCGCCGACGACATGGAGCGCGAGGAGCTACGGCTCGAACTGGCGCTGACCGCCTTGCGGGCCGCCGTGGACGAGATGCTCGAGGGTGGCCGCGGTGCCTTTGGTGGCCCAACCCGCGAAGTCCTGCAGGCGTATCGCATGTTTGCCCAGGACCGGGGCTGGCTGGAACGTCTGCGCGAGGCCGTCCGTCTTGGTCTGACTGCCGAGGCTGCGGTCGAGCGGGTGCGAAACGAGAACCGTGCCCGCCTGATGAAGTCGCCGGATCCGTATTTCCGCGATCGCCTGCATGATCTGGAAGACCTTGCCAACCGCCTGCTGCGGCATCTGGACGAGGCCTATACGGGCGCCAGCATCAAACTGCCGGACAATGCGATCATCGTGGCCCGCAATCTGGGCCCCGCGGAAGTGCTCGATTTCGATCGTGACAAGCTCAAGGGCATAGCCTTGGAGGAGGGGTCTGCCTCCTCGCACGCCGCCATCGTCGCCAAGGCGCTCGGCATCCCGCTGGTCGGCAATCTGGAGGGCGCGCTCGACCGCGCCGAGGATGGCGACCCGCTGATCCTGGATGGCGAGTTTGGCCTGCTGCACATTCGACCCACCGATGATGTTGTCGCGACCTATGACGAACGCATCGAGGCTCGTTCGGCCCGTCAGGAACGTTACGCCCAGCTGCGCGGTCCGGCCCGGACCCTGGATGGACGTGAGGTCACGGTTCAGATGAATGCCGGCCTGCTGATCGAAATGACACAGCTGGAAGAACTGGGCGCCGATGGTGTGGGGCTGTTCCGCACCGAATTCCAGTTCATGGTCTCCGATACCCTGCCGCGCCTGGACGAGCAGGCCACAGTCTATCGATCTGTTCTGGAAGCTGCCGGGGACAAGCCGGTGGTGTTCCGCACGCTGGATCTGGGCGGCGACAAGGTAGCGCCTTTTGCGCCATCAGCTGTTGAACCGAATCCGGCGCTGGGCTGGCGGGCCATCCGCATGGGGCTCGATCGGCCCGGCCTGCTGCGTTACCAGCTGCGGGCGCTGATCGGGGCTGCGGCCGGCCGGTCGCTGAGAGTCATGTTCCCGATGATAGCCGCGCCGTGGGAAATGCGCGCGGCGCGTGACATGCTCGATCGCGAACTGCGTCAGGCGGAAAAGCGGGGACACGAACTGCCCAGCGAAGTCCAGGTCGGCATGATGCTGGAAACTCCCGCCATCGCCTGGGCCATGGAGCAAGTCGTTGACATCATCGATTTCGTGTCCGTCGGCGCCAATGATCTGATGCAGTACTTCTTCGCGGCGGACCGGGACAATGCCCGTGTCTCGGATCGGTACGATGTGTTGAGCCCGCCCGCCCTGGGACTGTTCCAGCAGATCAGCCAGACCTGTCAGAAATACGAGATTCCGGTCTCTGTTTGCGGTGAAACCGCCTCCCGTCCGCTCGAAGCTGCGGTGCTGATTGCTCTTGGTTTCCAAAGCCTTTCCATGTCCGCCTCAAATATCGGTCCGGTCAAAAGCATGATTTCGCAAATGGATGCGAACAAGCTTGGCACCTGGATTGCTGATCACATGAATGAACCGGTCAATAGCTTGCGTTCGATGATGCTCGAAGCAGGTGAAGAGGCCGGGCTGCCAGGTGCGGCAGTTGATAATGTGGTTAAGATTTGATCTAATCGAGGTGCGCGAGCTGAGGGGGCTATTCAGATTGCGCATTTGGGTGAGGTCGCTCTTGAAATGAGCGATGGGTGGTAATGTCGAGTCAAGCTATGAGCACGGGCTTTGTCCCAGTTGATGCTGTGTTTGCAGATGAAGGCGTAGATATTCTCCAGCTTTCTGCAGGTGAACGCCTGCGTGAGGCGCGTGAAAAAGCCGGGCTGAGCCTGGATGAGGCCGCCACCCAGACCCGTATCCGCAAGGATTATCTTGAAGCGATTGAAACCATGGATCCGCGCGGCCTTCCGGCGCGTGCCTATGCTATTGGTTATCTGCGGACCTATGCCGGTTTCCTGTCCCTGGACAGCATCGCCATCGTTGACCAGTTCAAACGTGAAGTGGATACCGAAACAGGTCGTGCCCAGCCGACGGCTGCGGCCCAGACCCGTCGCGAAATCAAGCTGCCACGCGGTGTTTTTGGCGCTGCCATGATCCTGGCCAGCGTTGCGGCTGTTGCCTTCTGGTATGCCGAGCAGGCAGGCAATGACACCGGCCTGACCAATATGCCATCGCCGCCGGACGCTGCTCCGGCCTGGGCGCGCGAGGATTTCGCCGCCAATCGCCAGCCGGTGACGGTCGCCGATATCTGGTCGGACCTGCCGCTGGGAACGGCCACCGTGGCACAGGACGTGATCATGCGGGCCACAGCGCCGACCTGGTTTGAAGTGCGCGACGCCTCTGGCCGTGTGCTTTTTGCGCGTGAGCTGGCGGCAGGTGAAGCCTATCGGGCCCAGGAAGACGGTCTGACCGTTTCCGCCCGCAATGCCGGTGCCATCCAGCTGGAGGTAGACGGCGAGCTTGTCGGTTCGCTGGGCGAGGAAGGCCTATCCGTAGAGAACCAGCCGGTTCTGGCACAGGCGGAAACTGCACAAGGCGAGCGCTAAGCGCGTTCATCCTCTCGAAAGCGCCACATGAAGCCGCTATATCGGGTCTGAAACCTGATTGGAGCGTTTTCGCATGTCCGACCTCAGCAAAGATCCGCGCAGCGTTCGTCCGTGGCGCATGATCGAGCGTCGCAAGAGCCGCAAGATCAAGGTCGGTGATCTGCAGGTCGGCGGTGATGCGCCGATTACCGTCCAGACCATGACCAATACCGTGACTGCTGATGCCGGCGCGACGATCGACCAGATCCGTCGTTGTGAAGAGGCCGGCGTCGATCTGGTGCGTGTGTCCTGTCCGGACGAGGCGTCGACTGCCGCGTTCCGGGAAATCGCCCGCGCAGCGACCGTGCCGCTGATTGCCGATATCCATTTTCACTACAAGCGCGGTATCGAGGCGGCAGAGGCGGGCGCAGCCTGCCTGCGCATCAATCCGGGCAATATCGGTTCGATGGACCGGGTAAAGGATGTCGTCCAGGCCGCGCGCGATCATGGCTGTGCCATCCGCATCGGTGTGAATGCCGGTTCGCTGGAAAAACACCTGCTGGAAAAATACGGCGAGCCCTGTCCCGAGGCGATGGTGGAAAGCGCGCTGGACCACGCCCGCATCCTCGAGGATCTCGATTTCCGCGATTACAAGATCTCGGTGAAGGCGTCCGACGCCTTCCTGACCGTGGCCGCTTATCAGGCTTTGTCGGAAGCGACTGATGCGCCGCTGCATCTTGGTGTCACCGAGGCCGGTGGGCAGCGCATCGGCACGGTGAAATCCTCCATCGGTATCGGCTCCCTCCTGTGGGCGGGCATCGGTGACACCATCCGTGTGTCCCTGTCGGCCGAGCCGGAGGAAGAGGTCCGTGTCGGTTTTGATATCCTCAAATCGCTGGGCCTGCGCACGCGAGGCGTCAATATCATCGCCTGTCCGTCCTGCGCGCGTCAGGGGTTTGACGTGATCCGCACGGTGCAGACGCTGGAAGAGCGTCTGGCGCACATTTCCGAACCCATTTCGCTGTCCATCATCGGCTGTGTCGTCAATGGTCCGGGTGAAGCGCTGATGACCGATCTTGGATTTACCGGCGGTGGTGCTGGCCGTGGCAAGATGTATGTCTCCGGCCGACCCGACCACAATGTCTCCAACGAGGAGATGGTCGAACATATCGTTGAAATGGTTGAGAAACGCGCTGAGGAAATGCGTGCTGAAACCGAGAACGTTTGACGCGATTTTCGCGATTTTCGCTTGCAGACGGGCGCACCAATCGTCACGGTAAAGTGATGCTTCGGGCTCAAGACAGATCAATCAGGATACCACGCGAATACTGGCTTTTGCAGAGTCGAGAGTATGCATTTGTGGTCATGGTTGCTGGCCTGTCCGTTATGCTGGTTGTGGTTTTGAATCTTATCCTGAACGAACTCAGCCTTCCGGATTGGCCATTCAAGGTCATAGCGCTGCTGCCGATTTTTGTCGCAGCCGTCGTTGCAGCCCGGTTCACAGTTCAGCTTGGGTGGAAAGCCTTTGCTCCAACAACTGTGGAACGCGTCCGCTTTCGGCTGGCAAGGCAGCTTACACGGTCATATTTCCGGGCCAAGCGATTGAGCGGAGCCGGGGTGCGAAAATACAATCCGCTGTACTTTTTCGACGGGCGGTCCCGCTGGCTCGTCCTCACCCATAGTGCCTTATTGGGCGGCTTGGTGGCTTTCGCTCCGTCATTGTTGGCTTCTGTCGGTTTCCCAGGGTTTTCGCCGGATGCTGTGCAGTCCGAGCTGACGGTCATGGCGGTGATGTTCGCTGGTGCGACAGCGGTGCAATACATCACCAGACGGATTCATTGGCATTGGGTTCGTGAGCAGATGAACAAGTATGCGAAGCGTGAAAACGTGGCCCAAGTTGGAGCGCCCGTCTCCATAAATGCCTTGGCTTGGACTGGCAGATCCAGCAGCTCTTGAACGCGCTGCGACGGAAGTCACAACCTAGCGGGACGCCCCCGCAAACCATCCCCCTTTCGCCAAGACTAAACAAAAGCTCATTTGTTCGGCACGGCTGAGCCAGAATAGGCTTATGCTAGGAGTTACATTGCGAGGGACCGGGCCGACAGGGCCCGTGGGAGCTGTTATGCTGGAACTATCCGGACTTACGAAAACCTATGGCAACAAGGTGCGCGCGCTCGATGGCGTGTCGCTTTCCATCCCCAAGGGGATGTTCGGGCTGCTGGGCCCGAATGGCGCGGGCAAGTCGTCGCTGATGCGCACGATCGCCACGCTGCAATCACCGGATCAGGGCAGCCTGACCTTTGGTGATATCGATATTCTCAAGGACCCGCAGGCCCTGCGCGCCACGCTGGGTTATCTGCCCCAGGATTTCGGCGTCTATCCGCGCATGTCGGCGCGCGCCATGCTGGACCACCTGGCTGTGCTCAAGGGCCTGTCGAACGCCAAGGAGCGCAAGACTGTGGTGGATACACTGCTCGAACAGACCAACCTGTCCCAGCACGCCAACAAGGCCGTTGCCAGTTATTCCGGCGGCATGCGCCAGCGTTTCGGCATCGCCCAGGCCTTGCTGGGTGACCCGCAGCTGATCATCGTCGACGAGCCGACTGCCGGCCTCGACCCGGAAGAGCGTAACCGCTTCCACAACCTGCTGTCTGAAATCGGTGAGAATGTCGTGGTTATCCTGTCCACGCACATCGTTGAAGACGTGGCTGACCTGTGTCCGCAAATGGCCATCATGAACCGCGGCCAGATTGTTTCTGCTGGAGCGCCGAATGACCTCATTGCAGATCTGAACGGCAAGGTCTGGGCAAAGACAATCGAGAAATCCGAGTTGGCGGGCCTGCGTGGCAAGTACCAGATCATCTCCGAGCGTCTGACGGTCGGTAAGGTGCGTATCCACGTATTGGCGGACAGCGACCCGGGTGATGGCTTTGAATCCATCCAGCCGGATCTGGAAGACGTCTATTTCGCCACCATCCGTGGTGGTCAATCCGAAGCGGCTGCGGCCTGATTTCAAACCCTGTCTGAAAGGAGCACGTCATGCTCTCCAAGATCGCCGGGTTTGAGGTTCGCTATCAGCTCTTCTCTCCCGTATTCATTGCCGTCTTCGCCATCTTCTTCCTGCTGGTGTTTGGCGGTGTCACCATTGACAACATCCAGGTGGGCGGCGGCGGTGCGACGAATATCAATTCGCCCAACGCCCTGACCATCAACATCATGATTTTCTCCCTCTTCGGGGGGCTGATCCCGGCGGCGTTTCTGTCGTCCGGCGTAATTCGTGACCGAAGTTTCAAGTCGGAAGAGCTCTTCTTCTCCCGTCCGGTGAAGGAGTTCGACTTTGTCTTGGGACGGTTCACAGGCGGTTTCATCGCGACGGCATTGTGTTTCGCATCCGTACCGCTCGCCTTCCTGATCGGTTCCATGATGCCCTGGCTGGACCAGGAGCTGATCGGACCGACCAATCTGGGCTGGTATCTCTACGTCTATGCCTCCATCGGCCTGGTCAATATGTGGGTCGTGGGCACGGTCTTGTTCGCCGTCGCCAATTTCACCCGCTCCCAGATCTTCGTCTGGGTCGCCTTCCTCGGCCTGTTGGTGCTCTATTTTGTCGGCAGCGCAATCGCCGGCCAGGAGCCGGAATTGCGTGACGAGTTCGCGCTGATCGATCCGTTTGCCTTCAACACATTCGGCGAAGTGACACGCTATTGGACCGCATTCGAGGCCAATACCCAGGTCATTCCGTTCGAGGGGCTGTTCCTGATGAACCGCCTGATCTGGATCGGTATCGGTCTGGCCTTGTTGCTGCTCAGCGTGTTCACTTTCCGCTTCCGCAAGGGCGGTTCGGCGAGCGCGTCCAAGAAGAGCAAGGCGCAGGCGGCTGTTGGACCGAAGAGCGCGATCTCTGATCTTGAACTGCCGCGCATGCAGCCGGTCCTGAACGGGACGACAACGCGTCAGCAGTTCGTCGCGCGCCTCGGATTCGAGGTGAAAGGTGTTGTCCTGAACGTCGCCTTCTGGGTGATCCTGGCGTTCGGTTTGTTCAATACCGTGCCCGGATTCTTCTTCGCCAATGGCATTTACGGCACAGATAATTATCCGGTCACTCGGGTCATGATGAACACCATCAATGGTGCTTATTCGATCATCCCGATCATCATCGTGATCTATTACGCGGCTGAACTGATGTGGCGCGAACGTCGTTTCCGTTTCAACGAAATCACGGATGCGACGCCGACACCGAGCTGGGTATTTATCACCTCGAAATTCCTGGCGATGATGGTCGTCATCCTTTCGCTAGCCGTAGTGGCCGTTGTTGCTGCGGCACTGTCTCAGCTGGCGATGGGTTATACGGCCATCGAGATGGATCAGTACTTCATCCGGTCGGTGATGGAGATCATTGTGCCGGCGGCCTTGCTGTCCGCGCTGGCGATTTTCCTGCAGGTTCTGCTGAATAATCGCTGGCTGGGCATGGCGGCCATGCTGGTCTTCTTCGTGGCTTCGTTGATCATGAGCCAGATCGGTTTTGACCATAATCTCTATCAGTATGGCGGTTCACCCGGAGCTCCGTATTCGGATATGAACGGGTATGGCCACTTCCTGGGCATCTCACTCTGGTTCACGCTGTATTGGAGCTTCTGGGCCCTGTTCCTCATGGTACTGGCCTATCAGCTCTGGAGCCGTGGCGCGCTCACCCCGATCGGTACTCGTCTGAAGAACCTGTTTGTCGGCTTTACCCCCGCAACGGCAGGTCTGGCGATGATTTCGCTGATCGGTGCCGGGGTGACCGGTGGTTGGATCTTCTACAACACCAATGTCATCAACCAGTATGTCTCCGGACCGCAGGCGCGCACCATGCGTGCGGAGTATGAGCGGACCTACGACCATCTCGTAGATCTGCCTCAGCCGACGATCACGGCGACATCCTATGAAGTCGAGATTTATCCGGAAGACCGCCGGTATGAAGCGGTGGGTCAGTATGTGATGGAAAACCAGACCGAGGCGCCGCTGGATACGCTCTGGCTGTCCTATGGCGCGGGCACGACTGTGGTCCGTCAAGAGATGGAAGGCGCAACGCCCGACACGACTGACGAAGGCATGTACATCTATTCCTTCACGCTGGAACCGCCGATGCAGCCGGGCGAAGTGCGGACGCTGGACTTTGAGGTCCATCGCAACAATCCCGGTTTCCGTAACAGCGGCAATGTGACGACGGTCAACTACAACGGCACCTTCTTTAGCAACGGCGAGTCCATGCCGCAGATCGGTGTGAACCAGGGATGGTTCCTGCAGGATCGGCAGCAGCGTCGTCGTGAAGGTCTGGAGCCTCTGCCGCGGGCCTATCCGCTTGAGGACGAGCATCGCTGGTTTGAAAGTGGCTTTGGCCAGTCTGCCCACTTTGTCGATTTCCGCACGGAGGTCTGCACCGTGGCGGGCGAAATCGCGGTGGCACCGGGTTATCTTGAGCGGGAATGGTCCGAACAGGACGCATCCGGTCGTGACCGTGCCTGTTACGAGTACATCATGGATCGCCCGATCCTGAACTTCTACTCGTGGCTGTCTGCCGATTATGAAGTTGCCGAACAGGAGTTTGACGGCATCAATCTGCAGGTCTTCTATCACCAGCCGCATGACTGGAATGTCGAGCGCATGATTGAGGCTTCGGCTGACTCCCTGCGTTACTTCTCCCAGGTGCACAGCCCGTTCCAGTACAGCCAGTTCCGTATTCTGGAATTCCCGTCCTATCAGACCTTTGCCCAATCCTTCCCGAACACGATCCCGTATTCGGAAGGCATTGGTTTCATCGGTGATCTGACGGATCCGGACGCCATTGACTATGTCTACTACGTCACCGCGCACGAAGCGGCGCACCAGTGGTGGGCGCACCAGGTGATGGCAGCCAATGTCCAGGGTGGCACGATGCTGATCGAATCCTTCGCTCAATATTCTGCGCTGATGGTCATGCGCCAGGAGTATGGCGAGGACGCGATGCGTCGCTTCCTCAAATACGAGCTGGACAGCTATCTGGGATCGCGTGGTTCAGAAGCCATCGAGGAGCAGCCGCTCTATCGGGTCGAGAACCAGCAATACATCCACTATCGCAAGGGCTCTGTGATCATGTACGCCCTGCAGGACTATATCGGTGAAGACACCGTGAACCGTGCCCTGCAGCGTCTGATCGAGGAGCGGGCCTTCTCGTCCGAACCCTATGCCACCACGCTCGATTTCCTGCGTATACTACGCGAGGAAGCCGGTCCGGAGTGGG
This sequence comes from Maricaulis sp. MIT060901, assembly GCF_047123815.1. Lineage (NCBI taxonomy): Bacteria > Pseudomonadati > Pseudomonadota > Alphaproteobacteria > Maricaulales > Maricaulaceae > Maricaulis > Maricaulis sp. MIT060901. Next base: position 868,685 of record NZ_CP138920.1, on the reverse strand, counting down.
ATAGTGTGATCACCGACTTCTTCGAGCGGATCATCCTGTTTGATCTGCAGGTCACCGACGCGACGGCGACGCAGCGGGAAGATGGCCGCTGGGATGTCGTGATCGATGTCGAGGCCCGCAAGTTCGAGGCTGATGGCGAAGGCCAGCAGACCGAGGAGGCGATCGACTATCTGATCGATATCGGGGTGTTCACCCGTGATCTCGAGGGAGCTATCGAGGGTTCCGACCACGTGCTCTACATGGAGAAGCACCGTGTGAACGAGAACACGATGCGGTTCGAGCTGATTGTTGACGAGGAGCCGCTTTATGTCGGTATCGATCCGTACAACAAGCTGGTCGATCGTAATTCCGACGACAACCTGTCGCGCGTGACGATCGAGTAAAACCGATCAGCGTTTCACGCTTGAAATGAAAAGAGGGAGCGGGCCTAGTTCTGCTCCCTTTTTGATTCCGGGAGACATCATGACCACGCTGTACGGGTTGAAGAATTGCGACACCTGCAAGAAAGCCATGAAGGCGATGGATGCGGCGGGCACGGCCTACACATTTGTCGACATCCGCGCCGAGGCTGACCTGGCGGCGAAGGCACCGCTCTGGCTGGAGGCTGTGGGTGCCAAGGCGCTGGTGAATACCCGCTCGACCACGTGGCGCGGTCTGGACGAGGCCCAGCGGGCGCGTGTCGAGACGGATGCGGCGGGCTTGCTGGCGGAAAACCCGACCCTGGTCAAACGCCCGGTGATTGAACATGCGGGCGAGGTGCGTGTCGGCTGGACGGCGGCGAGCCAGGCGGGGCTGGTCTGAGATGGACAAGGCGCTGAAAGCGGGCTGCGAGCTGGATCTGGGTTTCCCCTTTCACCGACCGGAAACACCGGCGCAGCGCCTGCGCGCGATTGCGGACTGGATGGAGGCGGACGGCAAGGGCTGGGAACTCTATGTCACCGGCGAGACCGCCCAGGCGCTGGAACAGCGCATCGCCGAACTGACCGGAAAGCCGGCTGCGGTCTGGATGCCCACCGGAACGATGGGCCAGGCGTTGGCGGCGCGGCTGCATTGTGAAAGCCGGGGCAATTACCGCCTCGCCCTGCACCCAAATTCCCACCTCCTGCTGCACGAGCAGGAGGGCGCGCGTTATGTGCACGGGCTCGACCCGGTCGAGATGGGGGAGTGGGCCAAGGTGCTCACCGCAAGTGATCTGCCCGACAATGCCGGTTGCGCGATCGTTGAGCTGGGCCAGCGCCATAATGGTGGTCTCCTGCCGCGCTGGGGTGTGCTGGAAGCGCTCAAGGCGCGGGCTGCCGAGCTGGACCTGCCCCTGCACATGGACGGCGCCCGCCTGTGGTCAACCCGGCCGCATTTCGACGATCGTTCCTATGCCGAGATCTGCGAGGGTTTCGCCTCGGTCTATGTCTCGCTCTACAAGGATATTGGCGCGATTGGCGGGGCGGTCCTGGCCGGGGAAGAGGCCTTTATCGAACAGATGCGCACCTGGCGCGCCCGGCTGGGCGGCATGTTTCCCATGGCCTGGCCGAACACGGCCGATGCGCTGCGCCTGCTGGACGAACAGGTTGAATTGATGCCGGAACTGGTGGCGCGGGCGAGGATGCTGGGCGACGCGATTGACCGGCTGGACGGTCTGTCGGTGACGCCCTCCCCAGTGCAGACCAATCTCTTTCACGTCGAGGCTGATGCCTCGGTCGACGCTATTGATGCCGCGCGTGATGCGGTCGCGCGTGACCATTGCGTCTGGCTGTTTTCACGCTGCTGGGACTTGCCACAACAGGAGCGTCCGGCCATCGAGGTTACGGTGGGTGCCAAGCTCTACGACATGCCGCCGGAACGTGTGATCGAGGCGTTTGCCGGGCTGGCCAGGCGGCTGGCCTAGTCGACGATCGCAAACATCTCCAGCACGCGTTCGATCACTGCGCCGTCGCGTTCAATGATCAGGGGCAGGGTGTTTGCCTCGGGCGGATTACAGCCGCGTTCACCGATCGGTATGCCGTGGAAATGGGTGATCAGATCGCCTGCGCGAATATCGACCCGTGAGGCCGGCGTGTTCGGCAGGATGTCGGCGACGCGGAAGCCGTTCGGCTCGGGCTGAAAGACCATGCCGTGGCTGACGACCGGTTCAAACGTGATCGGTGCGTCCGGATCGATGCGTTCGATACGCACACGTTCGCGGCGCTGGTCAAAGGTCCAGATGAAATGTTGCATGATCTCGCCACCGATCAGCTCGGTGCCGGGAGTGGACTGGATGGTCGGGGTGACCAGCTCGTTGGGGCCAAACCGCGCATTCTCGCTGAGCCGGGCCGAAGAGCGGCGCTCGATATGATTGAGCCGGAAGGAGGCGCCGGACGCGACGGGATCGGCGGTCGTCTCGAAGCGGTCGATATGATTGACCGAAAAGCCGGAGAGCGCCGCGCCGCTATCGATCAGCATGCGCCGGGTACGGTTGGAAAACTCGATCCGCAGCCAGGGGCGGTCATCCGGTCCGCTGGCATTGAACACGGTCTGGCGGTCCGGTCGCGGCAGTTCCCCCGGCTCGATACGCATTTCATCGCGGGCATAATCCAGCGTCAGCAGATAATCATCAAAGGCATCAAAGGCGAGAATGCCATCGACCTCCCGGCCCAGGGCCAGGGAGAGATGATCGAGATCCTGTACACGGGCGCGCAGGCTGGTCACCCGCAGCGGGCCCATCGACATTTCCGGAAAGTTCGCGCGCTGGCCCTCGCGCACACGGGTGGAGGAAATGCGCGCCACACTGTCCGGATCGACATAGGTGGTTGAGGCGCCGGTGTCATAGATGAACCAGAGCGTCCGGTCTTCCGCGCCATCTTCGCCGGGGCGCAGGGTCACCGGGACAAAGAAATAACCGCGACACATCTCGCTGGGCACGGTGATCGGGAATTCGGGCTCATTGCCGGACACGGTTTCCGCGACGGGCTGGTTCGTAAGGGCGAGCGCAAGCAGTGCGAACTTCATTTGCATATTCCTCCTCCGCCGGAAGCAGGATAGAGGAGTTGGGTGGGGTTCCAACAGGGATTGATCTCGATGAAATCCATTTGCGTCTACTGTGGTTCCAATCCTGGTAAGAAGCCGGTCTATGTCACCGCTGCGCGCAAGGTCGGCCAGGTGTTGGCGCGGCGCGGGATCGAAGTCGTCTATGGCGGGGGCCAGGTTGGCCTGATGGGCGAGGTCGCCGACGCGGCACTGGACGCCGGCGGGCGTGTCGTCGGTGTCATCCCCGAATTCATGGCGCTCAAGGAAATCGCCCACATGGATCTTTCCGAGCTGCACGTCGTGCAGTCCATGCACGCGCGGAAGGCCAAGATGGTCAAGCTTTCAGACGCTTTCATTGCCCTGCCGGGCGGGATCGGCACGATGGAGGAGATGTTCGAGATCTGGACCTGGGGACAGCTCGGCCAACACCGCCACCCGGTCGGTCTTTTGAATGTGGACGGCTATTATGATGACCTGGTCGGCTTCCTCGACACGATGACGGAACAGGGTTTCCTGGCGCCTGAACATCGTGGCGCACTGAAGGTGGATGACCGGGTGGAAGGCCTGCTGGAACAGTTTGATAGCTATGAGGCGCCGGCCGCGGATGTGCGCCTGAAAACATTGCAGACCTGACAACCGGAATTTCGCTCGCTTTTTTCCGGCGAAGCGCTCTAATCTCCGACCCGACTGGTTGGTTTTTCAGGGGGCAATTCGATGAATTCCATTCTCACACCTATGTTGGCATTGATCATCTGGACCTTTGTCATGTGGTTCTGGATGTATGCGACCCGAATCCCCGCCATGCAGAAGGCAGGCATCAATGCCGCCAAGATGAAAGCCAAGTCCGAGATGGATGTGCTGCCCATCGAGGTGAAGCGCATCGCGGACAATTTCAATCACCTGCACGAACAGCCCACCATCTTTTTCGCGCTGGTCATCTATTGCCACCTGGCCGGCGTCGCGGACGGTCTGAACATCGCCCTGGCCTGGGCCTATGTCGGCCTGCGTGTTTCACACAGCCTGGTGCAGGCCCTGTGGAATTTCATACCTGTGCGCTTCTTCATCTTCGCCGCCAGCACCATCGTCATGATGGTCATCGGTGTGCGGGCAGCGCTGGCGCTGGGATAACAGCGTCAAGGCATTTCCAATTGTCGCGCGCAATGATACCTCACGCCCATGCACGCACCTGAAGCCCGACTCGAACAAGTCATCGACCGATTTGACCAGGTCGAAGCCCGTCTTGGCGCTGCCGCCGATGCGGAGGAGATCGTCAAACTCTCCAAGGAACACGCCGAGCTTCGCCCGGTGGCCGAAAAGGCTGCCGAGCTGAAAGCGGCGCGTCAGGAACTCATCGATCTCGAGGAGATGATGAATTCCGACGATGCCGAGATGGCGGAAATGGCCAAGGACGAGTTCTACGAGCTGAAGGAGCGCCTGCCCGAGCTGGAGCACGGGATGAATCTCCTGCTTCTGCCCAAGGACAAGGATGACAGCGCCAACGCCCTGGTCGAGATCCGGGCCGGAACCGGTGGTGACGAGGCGGCGCTGTTCGCCGGCGATCTCTATCGCATGTATGAGCGTTACGCCCAGCTGCAGGGCTGGACCTGGGAGCTGGATAGTGCGTCGGAAGGCGAGCATGGCGGCTACAAGGAAGTCATCGCTTCTGTTTCCGGTGCCGGCGTGTTCGGGCGTCTGAAGTTTGAAAGCGGCGTGCACCGTGTCCAGCGTGTGCCGGCGACGGAAAGCCAGGGCCGTATCCACACGTCTGCGGCGACGGTGGCGATCATGCCCAAGCCGGACGATATCGAGAGCGGGCTGGATATGAGCGAGGTTCGTGTCGACACGATGCGCGCGTCCGGTGCCGGTGGCCAGCACGTCAACAAGACCGAGTCCGCGGTTCGCATGACCCACTTGCCGACGGGCATCATGGTGGTCTGCGCCGAGAAGTCCCAGCACCAGAACCGCGCCAAGGCCGCCGAGCTGCTTGCGGCCAAGCTCTATGACATGAAGCGCGAAGCCGCGGCTGCTGAACGGGCCGCCGAGCGCAAGGACCAGATCGGTTCCGGCGACCGTTCCGAACGTATCCGCACCTATAATTATCCGCAGGGCCGTGTTTCCGATCACCGCATCAATCTGACGCTCTACAAGCTGGATCAGATTGTCGCCGGAGACGGGCTGGACGAGGTTGTCACCGCTCTGATCTCCGAGGACCAGGCTGCGCGTCTGGCCGCGATGGAGCAGGACGGGTAGTTTTCCTTCCCCTTGATGGGGAAGGTGGACCCGATGAAATCGGGTTCGGATAGGGTGACGTGCCGAAGGCACGAAGCCAACGGTCGTTTTTGCGGCTGCGCCGCGCACCCACTCCCCCCGGACGGGTCCGGGGACCTCGCCCATCAAGGGCGAGGAGCTAGACAGGCTGAGCCACCGTGAACTCCGATTTTGATAAAATGGTTGTGGATGCCCGCACCGTCTTTGACGCCAGCGCCAGCAAGCCCCTGCGCGATGCCTGGGCTGAGCTGGGCCTGGTGGAGGTGCGTGCGGACCTGGTCAGACGCCTCGGCGAGGCCGGCATTGGCGAGGCCGAGACGGATACACGTTTTCTGCTGGCGCATGTGCTGGCGCCCGCCGGTTTTGCGGAGGCCGTGGCAGACCCGGCGCTGTGTTCCTGGCAACAGATCAGCCATCTGGCCGAGCTGGCCTGGGAGCGTATCCACCGCAAGCCGATGTCACAGGTTCTGGGCACCCAGCCCTTCTGGACGCTCGAGCTGGAGGTCACAGGCGATGTGCTGACCCCGCGCGCGGATACCGAAACCCTGGTCGAGGCGGTGCTGAAGGAACGGGCAGACGAGACCGCGCGTGTGCTGGATATCGGCACCGGTTCCGGTGCGATCCTTTTGGCCCTGCTCAGCGAGCGCCAAGCCTGGCAGGGCGTCGGCGTGGATGTGTCCGAGGCGGCCCTGGATGTCGCGGCGAGGAATGCACGCCGTTGTGGTCTGGATGAGCGGGCTGAATTCCTGCAGGCGAGCTGGGGGCGGGGACTGCCGGCCGCGACGTTCGACATCCTGGTGTCCAACCCGCCCTATATCCGCTCTGATGTCATGGAGACGCTGGATCCGGAAGTACGTGATTACGAACCGCACCTGGCGCTGGACGGTGGCTTGGACGGGCTGGATGCCTATCGCGCCATCCTCGAGGAGGCGCAGGGCCTGGTCAAACCCGGCGGGCTGGTGGCTTTCGAGATCGGTTATGACCAGGGCGAGGCGGTGAGCGGGCTGCTGGGCGCTCAAGGCCTGTCGGGAATCGCCATAATCAAGGATCTGGCCGGGCATGATCGTGTCGTGCTCGGGTCTTTGTCATAAAGAAACGGCTAAAAGGGCTTGGAAAGCTGCAAAGGGCGGTCTAGGTTCCGTTCATCAGGTGGACGCGCCTTGGGGGCCGTGCGCGGCCGGATGAACCACCTGACAGATCCGGCTAATTGAACAACCCCGAACAGGCGACAGGCTTATCATTGCAGCTGCACGGTTAGGCCAGAGGTTATTACCGCTGTTTACACAGGGAACGACGATATGAAGCGTCAGCGCGGTCGAGGTCGGAAACCAGGCAATCCTGCGAACCGGACCTTTGAGAGCAATGGTCCTGAGGTGAAGATCCGGGGCAATGCGACCCAGATCCACGACAAGTATCTCCAGCTGGCGCGCGATGCGTCCTCCTCGGGCGACCGCGTCCGGGCCGAGAACCTGTATCAGCACGCCGAACACTATTACCGCATCATCCAGGCCAACCAGCCCAAGCGCGATCCCGCTGCTGAGGAAGGTGCCGAGAACGCGGAAGCCAATGGCGAGAACGCCGAGGGCGAGGACCAGTCCCAGGGCGAGGGCAATGACCGTCGCGGTCGTGGCCGTGGTCGCGGACGTGGCCGCCGCCAGCAAGAGGATAATGCAACGCCGGAAGGCGAGCAGTCCGAAGCGGCCAAGGCTGATGGCGAAGAGTCGTCCGAGGAAGCCGCTGCGGCTCCGGAAGGTGATGAGGAGGCTCCGCGCCGCCGCACCCGCCGCCCGCGTCGTCCGCGCGCATCTGAAGGTTCCGACGGCGCTGAAGCGTCTGCCGAAGCCGGCGAAAAATCCTCCGAGGACAGCGAAAGCGAAGCTGCTTAAACGCTGTAGGTTTCAAGATTTGAACCCGCGATTGCCTGGCGATCGCGGGTTTTTATTTGCCTGAAACTCTGTCCCCTGCCGCGACGCTGCCGCCGCGTTCCACCGATACATACACACCGCAATCCATGTGCCCGAAATTGTCGAACAGGGCCTTGGGGATGTCGGCGTCCCTCGCCGCGGTGACAGGATTGATGCTGGTCGCGACACAGCGGCGGATGCGGGCGCGGATCTCGACCTCGGCTTCGCCAATCACCAGGCGTTCGCCCACCATGTCCAGCTCGGCCCAGGGTTCCAGGTCATCGATCAGAAGATTGCCGCGAAAGCGGACGGGATCGAGTTCCTGGCCGGTGCGTTCCGCCAGATCGCGCACCGAGGCGAGATTGATGATGGACGGGTAGGGATCGGGGATATCGGTCATGGCCTGGCTGCCCGCCTGCACCAGGCGCAGGCGTCCGCGGACCTGGTCCGACAGCGCCTGGCTGAGATGGTCGAACAGTGCCGCGTGGGTTTCCGCATCATTGAGATCGACCTGGAGGCAGGCGCCGTCCGGCGCGATGACGGTCCAGACCTGGTGTTCAGCGTTGAAACGCGTGCTCCAGCCCGCCAGATCAGACTGGGCGGCGAGCATGAGGAAATTCTTTTTGGAGACATGTCCCGGTGCGGTCACATCATACTGTCCCGGACCGTTCTCGATCGCCCAGTGGCGGTCAAATGGCAGGCCTTTTCCCTGTGTCAGCTCGATCTGGTCCAGGACTTGCGGGCTGAACCCTTTGACGGGAAACCGGTGAATGGCGCTAAGCTTGGGCATGACGGTGGAATCTCCGCTGGGTGGTCAGAACGTCGCGCGACCACCTCTTGTGTGATGGTTGTGCCACACCTACATGCCATACGAAAAGCGAATTTGCCGTGCCTTATCAGGGCGGTCCTTCGCACCCATCTCGCCTCTAACGGGAGATAGACATGGACTTTGAAAACTACACGGACCGGGCCCGGTCCATAATCCAGGCCGCACAGGGGCTGGCCCTCAAATCCAGCCACCAGCAATTTGCGCCCGAACACATTCTGAAAGCCCTGCTGGACGATGAAACCGGCCTGGCCGGAAACCTCATCCAGGCTGCAGGCGGGCGTTTGCGCCAGGTGCAGGACGCCGTCGACCAGGCCCTCGACGCCATGCCGAAAGTGGAAGGCGGGCAGGGCAAGCTCTACCTCGCACCGCAGACGGCCAAGGTGTTCGGCGCTGCAGATGACGCCGCCAAGCGAGCCGGCGATCAATTCGTCTCCGCCGAACGTATCCTGCAGGCGATTTCCCTCAATCCCGACAACAAGGCCCATGACGCGCTCAAGGCGGCGGGTGTGACCCCGCAGGCGCTGAACACGGCCATCAATGATCTGCGCGCAGGCCGCACGGCGGACAGCCAGTCGGCCGAGGACAGCTATGAAGCGCTCAAGAAATACGCCCGCGACCTGACGGAAGTGGCGCGCGAGGGCAAGCTCGACCCGGTGATCGGCCGCGACGAGGAAATCCGCCGCGCTATCCAGGTGCTCTCTCGCCGCACCAAGAACAATCCCGTCCTCATCGGTGAGCCGGGTGTCGGCAAAACTGCCATCGCGGAAGGCCTGGCGCTACGCATCGTCAATGGCGATGTGCCGGAAAGCCTCAAGGAAAAACGCCTTCTGGCGCTTGATATGGGCGCGCTGATCGCCGGTGCGAAATATCGCGGCGAGTTCGAGGAGCGCCTCAAGGCCGTGCTGTCAGAAGTCGAAAGCGCCAATGGCGAGATCGTGCTCTTCATCGACGAGATGCATACGCTTGTGGGTGCAGGCAAGACGGATGGCGCCATGGATGCGTCCAATCTGCTCAAGCCTGCCCTGGCCCGTGGTGAACTGCACTGTGTGGGTGCCACGACACTGGATGAATACCGCAAGCATGTTGAAAAGGATGCGGCCCTGGCCCGGCGGTTCCAGCCGGTCATGGTCGAGGAGCCGACGGTCGAGGACACCGTCTCGATCCTGCGTGGCCTCAAGGAAAAATACGAGGTGCATCACGGCGTTCGTATCGCTGATAGTGCCATCGTCTCCGCGGCCAATCTGTCCAATCGCTACATCACCGACCGTTTCCTGCCGGACAAGGCCATCGACCTGATGGACGAGGCCGCCTCGCGCCTGCGCATGCAGGTCGACAGCAAGCCGGAGGAACTCGACGAGATCGACCGCCGGGCCATCCAGCTGAAAATCGAGGCGGAAGCGCTGAAGAAGGAGAGCGATGATGCCTCCCGTGAGCGTCTTGCCAATCTGGGCAAGGAAATCGCCGAGCTCGAAGCGCGCTCAGCCGAACTGACCGCCGCCTGGCGCGCCGAGAAGGACAAGCTGGCCTCGGCGACCACGCTGAAGGAAGGTCTTGAGCGCGCGCGCCAGGAACTTCTTGATGCCGAGCGTCGGGGCGACTTGGCCAAGGCCTCCGAGATCAAATACGGCCGTTTGCCGGATCTGGAGCGCAAGCTCGCAGAAGCCGAGCAGCAGGGCGATGAAGACCAGATGGTGCAGGAAGTCGTCGATGACGAGCAAATCGCCCATGTCGTCTCGCGCTGGACCGGTGTTCCGGTGGACAAGATGCTGGAAGGCGAACGCGACAAGCTTTTGCGCATGGAAGACGGATTGCGCGGCCGCGTGATCGGTCAGGAAGAAGCGCTGGTCGCCGTGTCCGACGCCGTGCGCCGTGCGCGTGCGGGTCTGAAGGATCCAAGCCGTCCGATCGGTTCCTTCCTGTTCCTGGGCCCGACCGGTGTCGGCAAGACCGAGCTGACCAAGGCATTGGCCGAATTCCTCTTCGATAACGAGACTGCGGTGACCCGCATGGACATGTCGGAATACATGGAGAAACACTCCGTTGCCCGCATGATCGGCGCGCCTCCGGGTTATGTCGGTTACGAGGAGGGCGGTGCCCTGACCGAAAGCGTCCGTCGCCGGCCCTATCAGGTCGTGCTGCTGGACGAGGTCGAGAAGGCGCACACGGATGTCTTCAACGTGCTCCTGCAGGTGCTCGATGATGGCCGGCTGACCGATGGTCAGGGGCGTACCGTCGATTTCCGCAACACAATCATCATCATGACGTCCAATCTGGGTGCCGAGCACCTGCAACTGGTCGATGATGTCACCGAAGCGCGCGATGGTGTGATGGCGGTGGTGCGCGGACATTTCCGGCCGGAATTTCTCAATCGGATCGACGAGACCATCCTTTTCTCCAAGCTCAAGCCGGAGGATATGGGTGCGATTGTCGACATCCAGCTGCGGGGCCTGGCCCGGTTGCTGGAAGATCGTCGCATGAGCATCGAGCTGGACGCCGCTGCCCGCGACTGGTTGGCGGTGAAGGGGTTCGACCCGGCTTACGGCGCACGACCCCTCAAGCGCGTGATCCAGAAAGAAGTCCAGGACCCGCTCGCCCGCCTGTTGCTGCAGGGCGATATCAAGGATGGCGACGAGATCCGTGTAAGTGCGGAGGCCGGTGTGCTGGTCATCAATGGTGTCGCTGTCAGCGAAGCCAGGCCGGTCAGCGAGACCGTCAACTAGACCCGGAACAAAAAAAAGGGGCTGGATTTCCAGCCCCTTTTCCTTTGTCAGCGGTCCGGCGTCAGCAATCGAGCGCCAATACCGGCTCTCCGTCCGACGTCCGCGCATAGGTCTCGCCAGTTTTTTCCAGTGTGCCTGTGATGCGCTGGCGGAAGGATGAGAACCAGCTGGATTTCACCACATCGATGGGTTCGTCGAGGTGCAGGTCGACCTGGCGGCGGTCGCCGGCCAGGTTCTGCAATCCCAGCAGCGTACCGGTGAAGGCGTGGCCCAGATAACGGCCGGTGACGCGGTGACCGACTTGCAGCCGGGTCTTGCCAGGCTTGTCCAGCGCTGCGCTCATCGTGTTCCAGTCCCGGAAGCCATACTGTTTCGAGACAAGTTCGAGGGCCTCGGAGTGGGACACAAAATTGCCCTCCGCGACCAGGGATTGGCGCAGGCGTTTGGCCTGGGTCTTGATCGTCGAACGATCAGGCAGGTTCAGGGTATCAGACATCGTCTTTCCTCATGCGTTGCAAGCATGCGTAAAGCGTGATGGGGCTCGCCTTGCCACCGCGTCGCATGCCGCGCAGTGCGGAATGGGATCGATGTGATCCGGATTTTCACCATGACCAGAGGTCTGCGAGCGGCGGGCAATCCGGGGCCAGGCTGTCAGATAGGAAGCCCAGCGCGCCGGGTCAAGTCAGACCTTGTTACTGCGCGCCGCCTTCGCCAGCCTCGGCCAACACGGGGCGATTGCTGGAAGCCGCACTCGCCGCCGCATCACGGACCGCGATAATACGATCCCGTTCGGCGAAGAAGGCCGGCATCTCGTCATCATCCAGCTGGCGACCTGTCGGCAGGTCCAGCGTCATCGGATTCACCGGATTGCCGTTGAGGTGCACTTCATAGTGCAGGTGTGGACCGGTGGAGCGCCCCGTCGTGCCGACATAGCCGATGATCTGGCCCTGGGTGACCCGTGTGCCGGAGCGAATGCCGCGCGCAAAACCGTTGAGGTGCGCATAGGCAGTCTGGAAACCGTTGGCGTGACGGATACGAATGTAATTGCCGAAACTGCCGAAGCGGTTGGCACGTTCCACGACACCATTGCCGGCTGCCATGATCGGTGTGCCACGCGGAGCGGCGAAGTCGGTGCCGTTATGGCGTCGTGTATAGCCGAGGATGGGGTGACGGCGGGCGCGTGAGAAATGCGAGGACAGGCGCGCACCATTGATCGGGGTCAGCATCAACAGACGCTGGGCACTTTCGCCCTCGGCGCTATAATAGCCAACCAGGCCGTCATCGGTCTGGAAGCGGAAGAAATCCATCGGTTCGCCGCGCCCATCATATCGGGCATAGAGAATGTCGCCCGTACGCGCCGTGTCACCTTCCTCGTCGACGAAACGCTCGAACAGGATGTCGAACTCGTCGCCCGGATGGATGGAGCGCTGGAAGTCGATGGCGTAACCCAGAACGGTTGCCAGCTCGACCACAACCCGGTCGGTGGCGCCGGAATTCAGGGCATCAACATAAAGCGATGTGGTGATGGAGCCGGTCGCGCGAACCATTTCGCTGCGGAACTCAGCCGTGGTCTCGCGGGCGCGATAGCCGTTGTCATAGGTTCGAGCGACCGTGATGGAGCGCTCGATATCCGGGCGGAAGGAGAGGCCACGCAGAGAGGCATTTCCAGTGTCCGTGTTTTCCAGATAGATGCTGATTTCCTCGCCCACACGAAGCTGGCGCAGATTGAAAACGTCCCCGAGTGCGGCGATCGCCCGGGCCGCTTCAACACGGTCGACACCGGCATCATCCAGCACGCCCGCAAGCGTGCCTCCGCGCGGTACGGAGCGCTCGATCAGGGCAACCGGTGCGCAGCTATCGCATTCGGCAAAAGCATCGGCGTCAAAGGCGATCGGATCCGTGCGCGGCGCAAAGATGAAGGGCTCGGCGTAAAGGCGCGACGGTTCAACATATTTTGACGGGGCCGTGGCGCGCTGGACAAGGTCGCGGACGCTGGATGGCGGGACCGGGGCAAGTGCGGCGAACTCAGGTTCGGTGATATCCGTCTCGGCGATGAAGCTGTCAGCTTGAACCGCTGCATCGCGACTGGTCCACAGCGCGATGGCCAGGGCTGCAGAAACACTCAGGGATGCCAGCGCCACAAGGCCGCGGGCCCGGTTCTTGTCGGCTCGGGTAACATCAAATCCGGACATGACTTTGCTATAACTCCGCTCGGTCTCACCTCGGCCTGGCACCGTCTCGATGTCCAGGCGAATTCTTTCTAGCAAGTTCCGCACCGATATGCAGTGCCAAACACGAATTGCAAAGACAGCTCCCCAGCTGTCCGAATCATGTCCTGCCCTGATCTGGTTGCCAAGTCCTTTCCACGCCTTGAATTGCTACAAAGTGTCAAAAAGGGTCAGATTCACGAAGAATCATGTATCCGTATCGCCATGACACAAGAACTGCCTGCCGAACTGGCCTCCGACCAACTGGCCGCGCTGCTGTGCGCGCGTCTCTGCCATGATCTAGTCAGCCCCGTCTCTGCACTGGGTGCTGCGCTGAGCGTCCTGGACGATCCGGACAGCTCTGACATGCATGACGACGCTATGGAGCTGGTTCGTGAAAGTTCACGCCAGGCCCAGGCCAAGCTGGAATTTGCGCGCCTCGCGTTTGGCGCGGGAGGTTCTGCCCCGGCGACGCTGGATACGCGTGAGCTGCAGCGCCTCACCGAGGCGATGTTCTCGGCGGTCAAGCCGGAGATTGTCTGGAAAGTTGAAGCGCCGGGCCTGGAAAAGTCCCCGTCGCGCCTGCTGCTGAATCTGTGCATCATGGGCGTCGACGCTGCGCCACGTGGTGGCACGGTGACCGTCGAGGCCACGGAAACGGCTGGTAGCACACGTATTCGTATCGTGTCTGAAGGGCGTCGCGCCCGGATTGAGGAGGCGGCGGGACAGGCCCTGGACGGCCAGATTCCCGAGAATGGCCTGGACGGTCGTTCCATCCAGCCGTTTTACGCAGGCCTCATCGCACGCAATGCCGGTGGCCGTGTAAGTGCGCGTGCAGATGAAGATCGAGTGGAGTTTGTTGCTCTACTTGAAGAATCTGCAGAGCGCGCGGCGTAATTAATATCCTATAACCACTGTTCGTAACTTTGCTTGGTGCGGGCCAACAGTCCGTTAACCATGCACATGGCACGTTTCGAGGGAATCAGACGCAGTCGTGCGTCCACTCCTAAGATACGAGGCCTGTCATGGATGATCTCATCAGCGAGTTTTTGACCGAGACCGCGGAAAGTCTTGACGTCATCGACTCCGAACTGGTGCGTTTCGAGAATAACCCGGACGATCGGGCGATCCTCGATAATATCTTCCGTCTTCTTCACACCGTTAAAGGTACTTGCGGCTTCCTTGGGCTGCCGCGCCTGGAAGCGGTTGCACACGCAGGTGAAACCCTGCTGGGCAAGTTCCGTGACGGAGAATTGCAGGTTTCGCCACCCATGGTGACCCTGGTTCTGGAGTCGATCGATCAGATCAAGGTGCTGTTGGAATCGCTGGAAGCAACCGGTGCCGAACCGGCCGGCGATGACGGCGCCCTGATCAAGCGTCTCGAAGACGCAGCCATGGGCAAGCTGAATACGGGCGCCTCTGCCGAGGACGCCGCTCCGGCCGAACCGGAAGTGCCTGATGACTACGACCAGGATCTGGGCCGCGAACTGCGCCCGGGTGAAGTCTCTCTCGCCGATCTGGAAGCCGCGTTCCAGAATGCGGAATCAGATGTGCCTGTCGAAAATCCGGCCGATACTGCCGCTGCTGAAAGCGAAGGCCACCTCAAGACCGGTGATTTTGATCCCGATCTGGGCCGCGAACTGCGTCCGGGCGAAGTTTCCGCTGCCGAGCTGGAAGCGGCCTTCGCAGCTGCCGAGCCGGATCCGGGCATGGAGCCGGGCACGCCGGATCTGATCACCAAGGATATGAGCACCGAAGAAGCTCTGGCCACAGCCATGGCGGAGCTCAAGGGCGGCGGTGATGCTGCTTCCGCCGAAGGCGGGCCGCGTGTCCAGCAGACAGTACGTGTCGGCGTTGACGTGCTTGAAGCGCTGATGACGACGGTTTCCGAGCTTGTACTGACACGTAACCAGTTGATGCAGACTGTGCGTGGTCTGGAAGACGATGACCTAAAAGGCCCGCTACAGCGCCTGTCTGCCGTAACCGGCGAGCTGCAGGACGGTGTCATGAAGACCCGGATGCAGCCGATCGGAGATGCCTGGCGCAAGCTTCCGCGCATCATCCGCGATGTTTCCACGGATCTGGGCAAGAAGATCGAACTGGTTATGGAAGGCCAGGATACCGAGCTGGACCGTCAGGTTCTCGAACTGATCAAGGATCCGCTGACCCATATGGTCCGCAACTCGGCCGACCACGGCCTGGAGATGCCGGAAGACCGTGTGAAGGCGGGCAAGACCGAGAAGGGCATCATCAAACTCTCTGCCTATCACGAAGGCGGTCACATCATCATTGCCATTGCCGATGACGGCAAGGGCCTGGACACCAAGCGCATCGGCGACAAGGCCCTGGAAAAAGGCCTGACTACGCACGAAGAACTGTCGCGTATGACCGAGGCGCAGATCCATCGCTTCATCTTTGCGCCGGGCTTCTCGACGGCAGCCAAGGTCACAAACCTTTCCGGCCGCGGTGTCGGCATGGACGTGGTGCGCACGAATATCGAACAGATCGGCGGCGTCGTGGATGTATCGTCCACGACTGGTCGTGGTTCCCACTTCACCATCAAGATCCCGCTGACACTTGCGATCGTTTCCGCGCTCATCGTGGGCTGCCAGGAACAGCGTTTTGCCATTCCGCAGCTGGCGGTTCGCGAGCTGGTGCGTGTCGGCATGGGTTCCGAGCATACGGTTGAGAAGCTCAACGGCGCCAGCGTCATGCGACTGCGTGACCGTCTGATGCCTATAGTCGATTTGCAAGGCGTCCTGCGCCTGGACAGTGGCGATCCGGGGGAAGATGAAGCCGGATTTGTTGTTGTTCTCGATGCGGGCGGCCGCAATGTCGGCGTGGTCGTCGACAATGTTCTCGACACCGAGGAAATCGTTGTGAAGCCGCTGTCGGAAAGCCTGCGCGGCGTCTCCGCCTACTCCGGCGCGACCATCCTGGGTGATGGATCCGTTATCATGATCCTCGACCCGAACGGACTGGCAGGCGATATCGTCTCCGCCATGGAAGAGGAAAGCTCTGCAGAGGCACTTGCAGCAGCCAACAGTGACATGCCTCAAACCCAACGCCTGCTGCTGGTTCGCGCTGGCGGCGAGGAGCCGAAAGCGGTTCCACTCTCTCTCGTCACACGTCTCGAGGAATTCGATCCGGACAACATCGAGCACACGAACGGCCACAATGTGGTCCAGTATCGTGGCCGCCTGATGCCGATCGTACCGCTGGGCGATCAGATCCAGTGCACCGAAGGGCAGCGCCAGCCGGTTCTGGTCTTCGCCGAGAACCACACTTCCATCGGCCTGGCTGTCGACGAGATCGTCGATGTGGTCGAAGAGCGTGTCGACCTGCAGATGGGTTCCGACCGCGAGGGTGTTATCGGTTCCGCCATCATCAAGGGCAAGGCCACGGATGTCGTCGACATCGCCTGGTATCTCGACCAGTCCCGGGCTGGCGATATCCAGCGTCGCACCTCCAAGCGCCGCCGCCGCGTGCTGCTGGTTGACGCGGACGCCTTTGCGCGCCGCATGATCGCACCGCTGCTGGCTGCCGCTGGCTACGACGTCACCCCGACGGGCGGCATGCATGAAGTCAACTCCATCGCCGAAGCCGAGGAGCAGTTTGATGTTCTTGTCGGTGATCCGGCAGCGCTGGCGCGTATCCAGGCGTCTGGCATGTGGGCAGACCTGCCGACTGTCGCTGTCACGGACTGGCCCGATGACGGTAGCGGCGAGGGCCTCACGGCTGTACTGCCGCGTTCCGATCGCAGCGCGCTTATCGCAACCCTTGACCAAGTTTCCCACCAGGAGAATGCGGCATGACCGGTCACCAGAACGATGTGAATGAGCTGAGTGCAGAAGCCGTCAACGAATACGTATCCGTTCGTATCGGCGACCAGCTCTTTGGCGCCCCGGTCAATGCGATCCGCGAGGTATTCACTCCCCAATCCGTCACCGAAGTACCGCTGGCACCGTCAGAAGTCGCCGGACTGCTCAATCTCCGCGGTCGTATCGTCACCGCAATTGACGCACGCCGCCGCCTTGGACTGCCGCCGCGCGAGGCCGGAGATGCTGGAATGGCACTCGGTGTGGAGCGTGGTAGCGAAATCTTTGGATTAATCGTGGACAGTGTTGGTGAGGTTCTTCGCAGACCAAGCGCTGAACTCGAACCAGTGCCCGCTCATGTCGACGCAACTTTCCGTTCGATGGTCAAGGGTGTGCACAAACTGGAAAAAGAACTTTTGGCGGTTCTGGATGTATCTGCCGTGATCGGTTCGGCAGCCGGAGCTGAAGCCGCGTAAGGGGAAAGTGGATGAAAACTTGTCTCGTAGTGGACGACAGCCGCGTAATTCGCAAAGTCGCCCGCAAAATCATCGAAGAGCTCGATTTCGAGTGCGTCGAAGCCGCAGATGGCTCCGAAGCCCTGGAAGCGTGCCGCAAGCAGATGCCGGATGCGGTTCTGCTCGACTGGAACATGCCGGTCATGAACGGCCTGGACTTCGTCAAGGCGCTTCGCCGAGAGGAAGCCGGTGATCAGCCGGTGGTCGTGTTCTGTACGACTGAAAACGACATGGCGCACATCACCGAGGCACTTCGTGCCGGTGCCGACGAATACGTCATGAAGCCGTTTGATGGCGACATCATCGAATCGAAATTTCAGCAAACCGGTTTGTTGCGCGCGTCCTGAAGGGGCACTGAATGTCTGCCAATCCGTCACAATCTGCAGCATCCCAGTCCATAGCGCGGGTGCTGGTCATCGACGACTCCGCGGTAGCGCGGGGGCTGATGACCCGTTGGATCGAGGAAGACCGAGATCTCGAACTGATCGGCTCCGCTGTCGACGGTGAGCAGGGTCTCGAGCGCGCCAAGGAGTTGCAGCCGGACCTGATCGTTCTTGATGTCGAAATGCCGAAAATGGACGGCCTCGCAGCACTTCCCCTGCTGCTCAAGGCGGTTCCGACCTGCAAGGTCGTGATGGCATCCACCCTGACCCGACGCGGCGGTGAGGTGACGATCCGCGCCCTCTCCATGGGCGCCGCAGACTACACGCCAAAACCACAGGCCGGCCGTCTGGCTGGTGCGGATGAGTTCCGCGACACGTTGATTTCCAAGCTGAAGGCGCTTGCGCCGCGCAAGCGTATGGAATTGCCTGCGGGCAAGGTTGCCCAGCCGGGACAACCGACAGGCCGGACCTTCCGTGCGCCGACGGCCAAGGAGAAGGCTCCCGCCAAACGCGCGTTTGCCCCGGTTGCCAGGTCGCCGATCGCGCGTGGAAATACGCCCAAAGCCAAGGGCATGCCCCAGATTATCGCCATCGGTTCTTCGACCGGTGGTCCGCAGGCCCTGCGCGAGGTGATCGAGGCTGTACCCGCTGATATCAAGGCGCCGATCGTATTGGCACAGCATATGCCGGCGCTGTTCACGAAAATTCTGGGTGAACATCTCACCAAGGCAGGCAAGCTGACCTGCAAGGAAGCAGTGGACAAGGAGCGCCTGAAACCGGCGACCCTTTACATTGCACCAGGTGATTTTCACCTGACGATCCGCAAGGATGCCGGCGGGTATTATGCCTGCCTGGATCAAACGCCACCGATCAATTTCTGTCGGCCGGCCGTTGATCCGCTGTTCCAGTCTGTTGCCGAAGCGACCTCGGGCGTGGCCCTGGGCGTGGTGCTGACCGGAATGGGACATGATGGCCGGGAAGGCGCGCGAGCACTGCGAAATGCAGGCGGCACGGTCCTGGCTCAAGACGAAAAAACCAGTGTTGTATGGGGCATGCCCGGCGCCGTTGCCGAGGCCGGTCTGGCGGATGAGATCCTCCCCCTGAAGGACATGGGATCTGCCATTGTACAACGCGCGAAAGGTGGGCTGTAAAATGATCAAACAAGACGACATCACATTCGTCGCCGCAGAAGCGTTCAAACGCTCTGGCCTCGTATTGTCGGCTGACAAGGGCTACCTCCTCGAAAGCCGGCTTGCGCCGCTTGCCCGGGCTGAAGGCTTCCCGTCGATTGATGCGCTTTTATCCGCAGCCCGTCGCGATCAGAGCGACCGCTTGCTGTGGGCGATCACTGAAGCCCTGGCGACGCACGAGACCTTTTTCTTCCGTGACAACACGCCGTTTGACCTGTTCAAGAACGATATCCTGCCGGTGCTGACCCGCGCCCGCGGTGCCGGATCCACGATCCGCATCTGGTGTGCAGCCTGTTCCTCTGGTCAGGAACCGTATTCCCTGGCCATGCTGCTCGAGGAAGAACGCGCGCGTCTCGGCGGCAAGCGTTTCGAGATTGTCGCCACCGACATGGCGCCGCGAGTCCTGGAAAAGGCCAAGGCCGGTGTCTATTCCCAGTTTGAGGTCCAGCGTGGCTTGGCCATTCAGCGTCTCGTCCAGCATTTCGAGCAGAACGGTGACCAGTGGCGCATCAAGCCGAATATCCGGCAGATGGTGAATTTCCAGAAGCACAATCTGCTGGAGCCGATCGCCAGCCTGGGCAATTTCGACGTCGTCTTCTGCCGCAATGTGCTGATCTATTTCGATCCGGTAACCAAGAAACAGGTTCTCTCGCGCATCGCCCGCCAGACGCCAAATGACGGTTATCTCGTCATGGGGGCCGCAGAAACTGTTGTCGGTCTGTCCAAGGACTTTGTCCCGGTTGAGGGCAAGCGCGGCCTCTACGGGCGTGCAGAAGCCGGTTCCGGACGCACGACACGCGCCGCGTAGACTGCCAAGTGATCTTACCCTGACAGCGGCCCTGCGAAAGCGGGGCCGTTTTCATTTGGATCTGGGTGCCGGGGTTCAGCAACCAGCATGCTAGACACAAAAAAGCCCGGGCGTTTGCCCGGGCCTTTTCGTAACACTGAGACCGGTTATCAGGACGCTGCCTTTTCCTCGACCGGGTCACGCAGGACATAGCCACGGCCCCAGACTGTCTCGATATGGTGTTCGCCATCGGTGGCGGCAGCAAGTTTCTTGCGGAGCTTGCAGATGAAGACGTCGATGATCTTCAGTTCCGGCTCGTCCATGCCGCCATAGAGATGGTTCAGGAACATTTCCTTGGTCAGGGTCGTGCCCTTGCGCAGGGAAAGCAGCTCCAGCATTTGGTATTCCTTGCCCGTCAGGTGGACGCGCTGGCCATCGACCTCAACCGTCTTGGCGTCGAGATTGACTGCAACAGAACCTGTGCGGATGACGCTCTGGGCGTGGCCCTTGGAGCGGCGTACGATAGCATGGATGCGAGCGATCATCTCGTCCTTGTGGAACGGCTTGGTCATGTAGTCATCAGCGCCACAGCCAAGGCCGCGAACCTTGTTGTCGATGTCCGCATTGCCGGTCAGGATCAGGATCGGCGTATCGACCTTGGAGACACGGAGCGTCTTGAGAACATCAAAGCCCGGCATGTCAGGCAGGTTCAGGTCGAGAAGGATAATGTCGTAATCGTACAGCTTTCCGAGATCGACACCTTCTTCACCCAGGTCGGTGGTGTAGATGTTGAAGCCCTCGGATTTAAGCATCAACTCGATGGACTGGGCTGTTGCCCGATCATCTTCAATAAGAAGAACCCGCATGGCTCGCCTCCGGTTTTAATGGCGGACGAATCAGCGTCGTCCGGTCTCAGCTCTGAATTAACCTTATTCGGACGCTATGCGGAAACCCTTAACGAAAGTTAACTGCGCCTTGACCATGTTTCGGAATCGCAGCTGAGCGGGATTTCATTGACTCTGACCGATTCGGATTCCGCGTTAACCATTAGGTGTTTATGGGAGAGGTCCCTGATAGGTAAGGGCTTTCAGACGGGCCTCGTATCAAATATCACCTGCATAAAGTATGCTTGATCCAGTCGAAAAAAGAGCCCGAAACGTGTGTTTCGGGCTCAAATTGTTTCTGCATTTGGGTGGGGAAAAGTTATTTTCCACAGATTCGATGGCTATTCCGCAGCCTGTAGACGCGAATTCGCCAGTGCCAGGAGCGTGGCCGCGCGGGCGTCGAAATCATCCTTGCGGCCGTCAAAGAGAATGCGGTCCTCATATCCAGTCAGCCACAGGGCGTCCGGATTGCGGCGGGCGATCACGATGTCACCCTGCAGGTGTTCCTTGGGCGTGCGGTGCAGGCGGAAGATGATCAGCCCGTCCGCCATCGCCTCGGCGAGGTGGCTGTCAACGCCTGCCATTTCCGGCATCGGATCGATCATGCCCACGACTTCCATCTTGCCGGCCTCGGTCGACAGGGAGAAACGCGAACGTTCAATGCCTGACAGGCCGTGCTGGCTGTCCCGGTGCAGCTGGTAGGAGCGCTCGACCGGTACGGCAAAGGCACGATGCCCCTCGATCTCGCGGCACTGGAAGAAATAGTGATTGTTCACGCCCAGGCGCTTCATTTCGCGCTGCAGGATACGCAGCGTGTTCTCGTCATCATTGACGCTGTCGATGATCGGTGTCTGGTTTTCCAGCGTCACAAAGGAGCGGCTGCGCATACGACGGATGACACCTTCCACGGCGGGATTGCGGGCCGGGCGACCGTGATGGTCATAGGTGTAGCCGCCATGCGCATCCAGCGCGAGGAACTCGTCAGGATGGGTGAAATGCACCATGAAACTGACCAGCACATCCGGATGCAGCTCGTGGAACAGGTCCAGCATGTCAAAGAAGTTGTCGTCGAACCGCTCCGGGAAAAAGGCCATTTCCTTGGTGCCGATGCGGATGATGTCGAGGCCGGCTTCAGCCAGCCCGTTGAGATAGTCGAACAGGTTGGTGTTCGACAGGACCATCGGGTCACCACCGGACAGCAGGGCTTCGCGGATGCGCGGGCGAGAGGTCTCGCCACGTGCCGCCTTGGCGTTGTGGTCCTCAATATACTCCACGATCTCGTGGATGGAGGCTGTGTCCTTGCCGGTCTTGCCGGTCAGGAAATCCGAGCGATAGCAATAGCGGCACCAGGACGAGCAGGTGCGTACGACATACAGCAGGACCAGCTCATACTTGTGCAACAGGCCCGGGATCGGGCTGTAGCTCAGCTGGTTGGACGGGTCGGCTTCACCGGACAGATCCTCGGTTTCTTCCGGACGGGCCTTGATCAGGTTGCGAATCGCTTCGCTGCGCTTGGCCAGGTCGAGATAGTATCCCGTGGCGCGCGGCGGCAGGCGATCGGAGACGCCGGACTTGGCCAGCGCGTCCAGCTCGGACATGGAATAGACAGCCGCACCACCTTCTTCGACATAACGACGGTATTGCGCCAGGTCGTGCTGGATGTAGCGGTTGAACTTGGTGTCCTGGATCTGACCGTAAAGATTGGACCGGTGACGGCGGCTCTGCGCTTTTTTCTTGGGGCGCGAACCGGCGATAATATTCGTATTGGCGGGCGGCATATGGTGTCTCCCGTCAGCTATTAAGGCACAACCAAGCCAAACCGGCTGTGCAATGACTACGTGATCGAAGCTGTGCGAGACTCTTCCGGCCTCGAGCAGGTGGGCGTTCACATCTTCGGCGCCACAGCTCCGCATGAGGCCGGGAACATAACGTGATGGCCGCAGAAGTGAACCGCTGCAGCTTAAAAAATAACACGGCAATTTCTGCCGCCCGTTTACGCGTGCGCAACCGGCTTGGGTTATATTCTTGGTGAATCGGACAGAAGTCCGTGAAGACCGGAGCCAAAAACGCCCATGATGCAGACCCTTATCGATCGCATTGAGCGCCTCGATGCACGTGTCCTGGAAGGACGCGTCACGGCTCTCAATGGTCTGCTGATCGAGGCGGAGGGGCCCCAGGCGGGGCTCAGCCTGGGCGCTCACGCGACAATCGAGACCCCGATGGGACTTGCAGAGTGCGAGGTCGTCGGTTTTCGCGGCGAGACGGCCTTGATGATGCCCTTCGGTCCGCTGGAAGGTGTCCGCCCCGGAGCAAAGACACTGTTATCGCCGGAACCCGCGCGTGTGCGACCGTCGCCCAGCTGGCTGGGGCGGGTGCTCGACGGTTTCGGTCGTCCGCTGGACAATGGCGCACCGCTGATGGAAGGCGCCAATCCCTATCCGCTGAAGGGCAATCCGCCGAGTGCGCACGGACGTGCACGTCTGGGCGAGCGCATGGATCTGGGTGTGCGGGTGCTCAATACATTCGTTCCCATGCGCCGGGGCCAGCGTCTGGGTATCTTCGCCGGCTCGGGTGTCGGTAAATCCGTTTTGATGTCCATGCTGGCGCAGGGCTGTGATGCCGATGTCATCGTCATCGGCCTGATCGGCGAGCGGGGCAGGGAAGCGCGTGAATTTGTCGAGGATGTGCTGGGACCGGAAGGCCGGGCGCGCTCTGTGGTCATCACCGAGACCTCTGACGCCCCGGCGCTGGCGCGTCGCCAGGCCGCGCATCTGACCCTGACAACGGCTGAGTTTTTCCGGGACCAGGGCAAGGATGTGCTCTGCCTGATGGACAGCGTGACCCGTTTTGCCCTCGCACAGCGTGAAATCGGTCTGGCGGCAGGTGAGCCGCCGACCACGCGCGGTTATACGCCATCCGTATTTGCTGAATTGCCACGGCTACTTGAGCGGGCCGGACCGGGGCCGGAACGCAATGATGGTGGAAAACAGGGATCCATTACCGGACTTTTCACTGTTTTGGTGGATGGTGATGATCATAACGAACCTGTGGCGGATGCGGTGAGAGGTATTTTGGACGGGCACGTGGTGATGAGCCGGGCGATCGCGGAACGCGGACGTTACCCGGCAATCGACGTATTGAAGTCTGTCAGCCGGACGGCGCCGGAGGTTTACGCGCTTGAAGAGCGGCCGCTGGTCGCCGAGGCGCGCAAGGTTTTGTCGGCTTATGCCGACATGGAGGAATTGATCCGTCTGGGGGCTTACACCCAGGGATCAAACCCGGTGGTGGACCGGGCAATCGCTCTCAACGATCCGTTGGAAGCGTTCCTCGGTCAGTCAAAAGACGAGGCGACGGACATTCCGTCGACCTTCGCAGCACTGGCGGGGATACTAGGTGGTGGTGAAGGAGTAGCGTAATGGCACGCTCGCACGAACCTCTGATCCGGCTGGCCCGGTTCAAGGTGGAAGAATTACAAAAACAAATGGCCGAGCTCGATCGCTCGAAGGCGGCCCTGATCAGTCAGATTGAACGGCTGGAGGCTTCGGTTCCGGAAGAACAGGCCGTCGCGACCCAGTCCAAGGACGGTTATCTCGCCTATGGCTCCTATGCCCAGGCGGTCATCAAGCGCAAGGACAACATCCGCGCGTCGCTGTCCGAGGTGGAAGCACAGTCCGATGCTTTGCGCAATCGGCTGTCCGAGGCGTTCCAGGAACTCAAGAAATACGAGTTGCTCGAAGAGCGCCGTGTCGCACGGGCCGAGGCAGCCCTGCGGGAAGCCGAACAGGCCGAGCTGGACGAGATGGCCTCGATCCGTCACCGCCGCGCGCACTAGCCTGGCGCCAGAGATCTGAAAAACGAGCCGGGTCTGGCAAGGCTCGGCTCGTTTCATGTCTGGAATTCAACGCATCGGCGTCCCGCAGCGTACGAAAAAAAAACGGGCGAGCCGGTACTGGGGAACCGGCCCGCCCTTGGTGTGAGTGTGGTCAGAATTCTCGGCTAGAAATTCTGCCGCCAGCTCACATCAAAACGCAGCGACCGACCCGGTTCGGAGACGCCTGCAAAAACGCGCTCATAGTCCTCGTCAAAGACATTCTCGATGCCTGCATTCAAGGTCAGGCCATTGTCGAAGGGACGGAAGCGGCCATAAAGGTCGATAACGGTATAGGCTTCGCGGTGGTCAGCGGTATTGGCAGGTTTGTCATAGTCGCCAGCCATCTGGAGACGCGTGCCCAGCAGCATGTGATCGCCGAAGTCATAACGTGCATCCACGAAAATGCGGTTCGGCGTCAGACTTCCCAGCGCCTCGCCGGTTGCAGCATCCTCGCCATCGACAGCAGACCAGCTTGCATCAATGCTCAGCGGACCGTTGGCGAAATTGATCTGGCCTTCATAACCGGACAGTTCGGCACTGCCGACATTGCGGCTCTGGGTGGTTCCGGCAGAACAGGGCGCAAAGAAGGGCGGCGCGAAACAGGTCGGGTCGAACTGGAAGTCGACAAACAGGTCGATCAGGTTTTCCGCGTCGGTTTCGAACCAGGAGGTGCGCAGGGTCAGCTGGTCGACACCGATCCGATCGGCGAGGTCCAGGCTGAAGCCGATTTCCAGGGTTTCTGTCTCTTCCGGCATCAGATCCGGATTGGCGATGAACTCGTTGGAGATGAAGGTCGGCGGGCCGAGGATGATGTGTGGCAGCGAGAAGTGCGTGCCATCGATATAGAGCTCGTTGATCGATGGCGCGCGAAAGGCTTCGCCCCAGTTCACGAACATGTTGAACGCGCTGATCGGCGCATAGGTGACACCGAAACGCGCGGATGTCGCATCGTTTTCTGCCGCCAGTGAGGTGGCCGAAGCCGTCTCGAAACTGTCATTGCGGATGCCCGGCAGAACGACGATTTCGCCAGGCAGGCCGAACGGGGCAGGGCCCTGCATTTCCAGCTGGGCATAGAAAGCCGTGAAGCTGGCTTCAGCGTCCGGCGCGCCACCGCGAATGCCGTTGGCGTCCGCACTGTCGCCGCCATCCTGGATGTCTTCATAGTATTCGCCACCGATCGTAAGCGCGCTTTCATAGCGACCCAGGTCAAAGGCGAAGCGCTGATCAGCACTGATGCCGGTTGTTTCAAGGTCACGGCGCAGCACGCGTGTGCTAGCGGTTTCGGCCTCTGTGACGCCTGTTTCGTTGCGATAGATCGAGACATTCATGTCCAGCCAGCTGATGCGGGATGGTGCAATGTCGAGTTCCAGATTGATGTTGTCGCTCTGGATATCCTTGTCGACGAGCGCATTGAACGCACCAACGCCCGCAACACCCTGGCCATTGTTCGGCTCGGTCGTGTCGCCATCGAAAGACTGCCAGCTCAGCTCTGCGCGGATGCCGTCGGAAATGTCTGCTCCCAGTTTGACAAGGCCGGACAGCGAGCGGTCGTCTGCCGGCAGGTCTGCGCCGGATCCCAGGGAAATGTCACCGCTGGTGCGAGAGGAAATGGAGGCGAGGAAGTCGAAACCACCGTTGACGCCGTAAACGGTCGCTGTTCCGCGTTGCTCCTCGTCCACTGATCGATAGCCAGCGCCAAGTTCGAAACCCCAGCTCTCTCCGGCATCGAGCAGGTCGTGCGCACCGGCCGTGCGGAAGGCGACCACACCGCCGGATGCGCCTGATCCGTAGAGTGCGGAGGCCGGCCCGCGAACCGTCTCAACCCCGACCAACAAGCTGGGATCCACGAAGATCGCGCCATCATGGCCAGAGGTGAAGTTCTGGCGGGCGCCATCCATCAGCAGGGTGGTGTTGTCTCGGCCCTGGCCTCGCAATGAGATCGTCTGTCCGGTTCGACGCGGGCCACCCGGCACATCGACGCCGGGCACCGCGCGCAGCAGGTCATCCAGATCCACCGGCTGGGCGAGGTCGAGATCCTCCGCATCGAGCGAGGAGGTGAGGCCGGGATAGATGAAGCTGTCCAGCTCGGTCTTGGTCGCCTCAACGGTGATGACCTCACGGTCTCCTGCATCATCCTGTGCCAGAGCTGCCGGTGTCAGCGCGCCTGGCGCCAGGGCCACGGCGAGTGCCGCGGAACTCAACCACACGAGTTTCATTTTTCGTCCCTTTATGAAGTTCAAAGTTGCGAATGATTATCAGTGGCGATACTCATGGCAGAAGTTTCTGCGAACGCAAGTAGGAATTATTCGCATCTTACATGTAGAAAAATTGGGGATATCCAAATGAAGTTTCTGATCCCGGGGCTGGCCGCCTCGATGATGCTGACCGCCTGCGCAACGACCAGCGATGTGTCAGTGCCTGCAATCGCTGATCGCTCCGAGGCCGATTTCCAGCGCGATCGCGAGGCGATCCTGGCCATGCAGGGCGAGTATGCCGTGACCTTCGAGTTCATTGAAACCGTGGCCATTGCGCCGGGGTATGAACTTGTCGAACCGAAACACACGCCGGCCCGCGAAGTGGTTGTCGTCGTCGAGGACACGGGCGAGTTCATCATGCTCCAGCACCTGCTGGTGGTTGGCAGTGAAGACAATCCCTTCATCGTCAAACACTGGCGCCAGGACTGGCGCTATGAGCCGGACACCGTGCTGGCCTTCCAGGGCCATGACGAATGGACAGTGGAGGCGGTGAGCCATGTTGACGGGGCAGGGGCCTGGTCGCAGACGGTCTATCAGGTTGATGACAGCCCGCGTTACGCAGCGGTCGCGGCCTGGGATCACGCGCCGGAGGCGTCGACCTGGGAACCGCCCGTGTCCTGGCGTCCGTTGCCGCGCCGTGATGACACCACCCGGGATGATTATGACACCATCGCCGCCGTCAACCGCCACACCGTGACCGGTTGGGGCTGGATCCATGAACAGGACAATTCGAAGATCGCCCTGCGTGATGGTACCGAGCGTGAGATTGTGCGCGAGCAGGGTGTGAACACCTATACCCGCACCGAACTGTTTTCGGCCCAGGCGGCGTATGATTACTGGGACGCTACGGCGGACTATTGGGCGCTGGTGCGTGGGTATTTCGACGCGCTCGAGGCTGAAGACGCGGGATATCGTTTCCACATCGATGATGATGCCGAGGGCACCTTGCTCTACGGCCCGGTCCTGGATGCCGGTCAGCGTATCCTGTTTGGCATAGCCGATACCGAGACGGCCTGGGAGGAAGCGCAGGTTGTCCTGAACAGCCAGGTTTCTGAGGTGGAGTAGTGACGAACACGTCCTCCACGCCTCTCCACTTGTCATCCCCGCCGGATGCCCCGCGAAAGCGTGGCGCAGAGCGGGGACCCATGGCACAATCGGTGGGTCCCGGATCTCCGCCCGGCTCAAGGCCGGGCCTCTGTCCGGGATGACAAGTGGTGTGTGTTCAGGGTGGTTCGAGCTGCCTAAAGCTTCGAATACCGCCGTTTGGTCCAGTAGATCAGGCCGATCGTGACCATGTAGATTGCCAGCCTCAGCAGCACCACGACGCCGCCGCGTTCATCCAGGCGGGAGAAGGCGAAGTCGAAGGCGAAATCTGCCGGAACCCCGGTCGCCCAGCGGTAGAAGAAGGGTGCGACGGCATCGGCCATGAAGGCGATTGCGGCGGCGGCCGGCCATTGTGGCCATTTGCGCATGATCAGCGCGGCGACCAGTGACAGAACGATAATCAGCCACCAGTCAAACGGTGTGAAACCCTGCGACAGGCGATCATAAAACGAGTCATACATACGCGGTGCGCCCCCAAGCGCTGAACTTGTCCCCGGGGCCAGTCTACGCGGCTTCCTTGCCTCTTGCGAGTGTTCCCGCCAAGGACTGGAGATCTTTTGCCGCCTCGCTCGCCGGAGAGCGAACGGACAGGCAGGCCTGGGCCCGGATCGCGGCCGGGACCGCCTCGTCGCGGCGGATCACCCCGGCCAGGGTGGGTGTGAAGCTCAAAAAGGCCTCACAGGTTTTCTTGAATGCGCCGAAGGCCTCGTGGGCCGCCTGTCTTGTCGGGGCGTTGTTGACCACGACCAGGGGCGAGGCGCCATCATCATGCAGGCGCAGGGTTTTCACAAAGGCATAGGCATCGGTCAGCGAGGTCGGTTCGTCATTGATGACGATGATGACGTCGTCGGCCGTCAGGGCCAGGCGCACGGTGGATTTGTCGGCACCGGCAGCCAGGTCGAGAATGGCGCGGTCATAGGACATTGCCAGCGCGGCGACACCACTGGCCAGCTTGGTCAGGCTCGGACCGGAGATATTGGCCAGCGCACCCGAACCTGAACGACCGGAAATCACATCAAAACCACCGCGTTCCTCCGAACCGCCCAGGGCAGGCGCGGTCGCATCGGCCAGGTTAACCCGGCCATTGATGACGCTGGTGATGTCAGCCGAGGGCTGCAGGCCCAGCTGGACGTCGATATTGGCCATGCCCAGATCGCCATCCATCAACAGGACACGTTCATCCATCTGGGAGAGGGCGCGGGCCATGCCAATGGCGAGCGTGGTCTTGCCAACACCGCCCTTGCCGGAAGCGATAGCGAGGATGCGGCCAGCGGCGCGTGACTGGGGTGCCGATGCAATCTTCATCACATGTCCTCGTCGTCAAAGGGGTTGAGCCGGTCTTCGATCAGCGCACGAGCGAGACGCAGCGGCGTTGCCGGCGCCAGGCCACCACCGATGAAGGGGGTGGAGGAAATCTGTGCGAAGGCCAGACCTGTTTCTCCGACACCGAGAATGGCGCCCATGCGGCGCGCGCAGTCCAGCTTGACCGGAATGGCGCGGCTGGCGCCGATGGAGGCAAACAGAGAGGCGGCGTCCTCAGCATCTTCTGCGGAAAGGCCTGCATCAAAGATATAAACGATCTCGGCCTCGGCGCTGTCGGCAAAGGCGAGCGTCATGTCCAGATCGTCCAGCTCGAACGGATTGACCGCCGGGCTGTCGATCAGGACCGGGCCCTCGATCTCGGCCATGACATCAGCCATCTCGCGCGGATCATCTACAGCGCGGAAACCGGCCTGCATCTTTTCGGCCAGTGCACGCAGACGGGCATCGGCCCCGGCGCGCTCGCCATCACAGGAAATCAGGGTTGGTGACGCCCCTGCGGCGACACAGCGCGCGGCGGTCTTGGCCAGGGTAGAGGTCTTGCCGACACCCGGCGTGCCGGCGAACAGGACCGGGTGTTCCGGAACCGCGGGCAGAGGCTGGAAGGTGTAGCGGCTTTCCATGGCATGGGCGAGGCGGGCAACGGAATGGCCATCGGCCAGGTCCTGTGCCGAACGCATCAGCGCCTGGGCTGCGATACCCGGTGCACGGTGATAACCCAGCGCGTGGATGACACGGTCCAGCTGGGCGTCCTCGAAGGCGCCGCGTTCGATATCGGCATGTTCGATAAGACGTTCAGAGATTTCGCGGACCGGCTCGACCGGCTCGCTGCGCATAGGCGCTTCGGTGGCCGCGCGGACCTGAACCCCGCCGTCGGGACCATCGGATGTGGCGATGATGACGGCATCGGGGCCCATTTCATGGCGGACGTCTGACATGGCTTGAGTCAGAGTCTGGGCTGCAAAGGTCTTGAGGCGCATACGAGGTCGGACCAGTTAAATTGTTGTCGTTAACCGACGTGACCGAGGGTCTGCAGGCGCGCGCTCGGGTGAATTTCATTTTGCGACATCACGACCGTCTGAGGCCTGAATCGCTCAACCAGAGAACGCACATACGGACGAATCAGCGGGCTCGTCAGCAGTACTGGTACCTGACCCTGAGCTGAAGCGGTTTCGAAAGAGTTTCTAACTGCAGCGACAAAGTCATGAAGTTTGGACGGGGCCAGGGCGAGCTGTTTGCGCTCGCCATCGCCAACCAGGGCTTCCATGAAGGCCTGTTCCCAGTGCGGGGAGAGGGCCATGACCGGCAGATTTCCGTCCGGCGCACGGTTTGAATAACAAATTTGTCGGGACAGGCGCGTGCGCACATGTTCGACAATCGCGTCGAGATTCTGAGTCGTGGCGCTGGCTTCGGCGATGCCTTCCAGAATGGTCGGCAGGTCGCGGATGGAAATGCGTTCCTTGATCAGCGTCTGCAGTACACGCTGGATGCCTGCGCGGCTGATCTGGGCCGGCGCAATATCTTCGACCAGCTTCTTGTGCTCCTTGGACAGCTTGTCGATCAGCTTCTCGACTTCTGCGTAGGACAGGAGGTCCGCCATGTTCTCGCGGAGAATCTCGGTCAGGTGCGTAACCATGACAGCGGCCGGCTCGACGATGGTGTAACCACGGAAAGAGGCTTCCTCGCGCAGGCTTTCCTCGATCCAGGTCGCTGGCAGGCCAAAGGCCGGTTCCTTGACGTGATCGCCGGCCATGTCGATCGGCAGACCCGCCGGATCCATGACCAGCAGCTTGTTCAGTTCCAGATCGCCCTTGCCGGCCTCCAGTTCCTTGACGCGGATGGAGTATTCCTGATTGCCCAGCTGCATGTTGTCGATAATGCGGACAGCCGGTGTGACAAAGCCCATCTCCTCGGCCAGCGAGCGGCGCAGCGCCTTGATCTGGTCGGTGAGTTTGCGGCCATCCACGTCATTGATCAGCGGCAGCAGGCCGTAACCCAGCTCGATCTTCAGCTCGTCAATGGTGAGGCTATCCTCGATCGGGGCGTCCTCCGGAGCAACTTCCTCTTCCTCGGGCTGTTCGGCAGCGATGCGGGCGGCTTCCTTCTCGGCGGCCTTTCTTTCCTGGATATCCCGGTTCATCCAGGCCAGCGCGCCGGCGCCGGCAGACATCATCGCAAACGGAATGAACGGCATGCCCGGCAGGACGCCGACGATCAGGGCGACACCGGACACCAGACCAAGGCCTTGAGGATTGGCCGTCAGCTGGCCGAACACGGCTTTGTCGGCTTCGCCATCAACACCGGCCTTGGAGACCAGGAGACCCGCGGCAACCGAGATGATCAGGGCCGGGATCTGGGAGACGAGGCCGTCACCGATGGTCAGGGTGGAATAGGCTGCAGCAGCATCGGCGAACGGCATGCCGGACTGGACCACACCGATAATGATACCGCCGATCAGGTTGATGGCCGTAATCATCAGGCCGGCCATGGCATCACCACGCACGAATTTCGAGGCACCATCCATGGCACCGTAGAAATTGCTTTCGCCCTCAAGTTCCTTGCGGCGTTCGCGGGCCTCGTTCTCGGTGATCAGGCCGGCGGAGAGGTCCGCATCAATGGCCATCTGCTTGCCGGGCATGGAATCCAGGGTGAAGCGCGCAGCAACTTCGGCGATACGGCCGGAACCCTTGGTGATGACGACGAAGTTCACGATCACCAGGATGGCAAAGACAATGACGCCGATCACGACATTGCCCTGCATGACAAAGGCACCAAAGGCCTCGATGACCTCGCCGGCAGCGTCCGTGCCCTCGTGACCGCGGGACAGGATCAGACGGGTCGAGGCGATGTTGAGGCCGAGGCGCAGGAGCGTGGTGATCAGCAGTACAGCCGGGAAGGCCGAGAATTCCAGCGGCTTCTTGATGAAGAGCGCTGTCATCAGGACCAGGACGGCAATCGAGATGGAGGTCGCCAGCGACAGGTCGAGCAACAGGCTCGGCATCGGTAGCAACAGCATCACCAGAATGCCGAGAATACCCACGGCCAGGGCGACATCGCCCCGCAGCGTGCGGTTCAGGAAAGCCTGAAAGTCGAACCCGCCGGCACCGGTGGCCGGGGTCTGGTTACTACCTGCTGTATCTGCCACGTCTTAGTCCTGTCAGGCTGCGGAAATGCCCGCGGTAGTCTGGTTCGGCTGTGGAATGTCGACACCCTGGTCGGCATAGAGCTTCAGCTTGTTGCGCAGGGTGCGGATCGAGATGCCGAGAATGTTGGCGGCATGTGTCCGGTTGCCCAGGCAGTGGTCCAGCGTGTCGAGGATGAGATCCTGTTCGACTTCGGCAACCGTCTTGCCGACGACCACTCGCTGAACCGCGTCAGCAGCATCGGCGGCGTGGCGGGTGACGCTGGAACCGGAGCCGGTGAAGGCAGAACCATCCGGCATGCGGATCGCGTCCGGACCGATCTCGCGGCCGGAGGCCAGCAGAACCGCACGGTGCATAGCGTTTTCCAGTTCGCGGACGTTACCGGTCCACTCGCGGGCCAGCAGCTGGGTGCGGGCCGCGTCGGAAATCGGCTTTTCGTCCACCTGGTTGGCAGCGGAGTATTTCTTCACGAAATGATCGGCCAGGGCGATGATGTCGGTCGGGCGCTCGCGCAGCGGCGGCAGGGCCAGATTGACCACATTCAGGCGGAAGAGCAGGTCTTCGCGGAAGGAGCCATCGGCAACGGCCTTGCGCAGATCGCGGTTGGACGTCGCCAGGATGCGGATGTCCACCTTGACCGGTTTCGTACCACCGACACGGTCAATCTCGCGTTCCTGGATCGCACGCAGCAGCTTGGCTTGCAGTCGCACATCCATTTCCGAGATCTCGTCGAGGAGAAGCGTACCACCATCGGCCTCCTCGAACTTACCCACGCGGCGGGCGATGGCGCCGGTAAACGCGCCTTTCTCGTGACCGAAGAGTTCGGATTCCAGCAGGTTTTCCGGGATGGCCGCACAGTTCACGGACACAAACGGCTTGGAAGCCCGCTTGGACTTGGAGTGAACGTAGCGGGCCATGACCTCTTTACCCGCACCGCTTTCACCGGTGATCAGGACAGAGGCTTCAGAGGCTGAAATGCGATCGGCCAGTTCGATGACCGCCGTCATGGACGAGTCGCGGGCGATCATGGCGCGTTCGTCGTCGGCAACAGCCTCGAGAACAGCGGCGATCAGCTCGGCATCCGGCGGCAGCGGGATGAATTCCTTGGCACCTGCGCGGATGGCAGCCGCCGCCATCTCCGGGCGGACATTGACGCCACAGGCGACAACCGGGACCGTGATGCGCTCACGCTCATTGGCGTCGATCAGGGACTGAACATCCAGCGACAGGTCGACCATGAGCAGGTCGGCCCCCCGGCCGGCCCGCAGGTGCGCGGTTGCCTGTTCGATCGTATCGACCTGGGAGACGCTGGCTCCGCGGTCGGTGGCGATTTTTGTGGCGGTGTAAAGCTGCCCGCCAAGGCTTCCAACGATCAGGACTCGCATTGCGTCCGCTCCATTTTTTTCTTGTTACCAAGGCGCTGCATCATGCTGCGTCCCCGTCCTTGATGATTTCAGTCATGGTCACGCCGAGGCGATCCTCCACGACAACGACCTCGCCGCGGGCGACGAGACGGTTATTCACGTAGATATCGATGGCTTCACCGATCTTGCGATCCAGCTCGACGACGGAGCCCGAGGTCAGCTTGAGCAGCGAGTTTACATCGATATGCGCCTTGCCGAGAACGGCAGAGATATTGACCGGGACGTCGAAGACCGGCGCCAGGTCGGCGGCCGCCTTTTCTTCTTCTTCCATCATGGCCTCGGCAGGCACAGCAGGCGCCTGTTCCGCGGGCATGTCCGGCATTTCATTGCCCAGATCGGGCAGGTCGAGGTTATTTTCGTCAGCCATATCTGGCCTCCTTACGCCGCTGATGAGCCGGGCTGTACGCCGGCTGCGGGATCAATCGGGTCTGCGTCTTCAGTCGGGGCGGCCAGCCAGCGTTCGGTGATCTCGTCGAGACGCGTTTCGACATCGGCCTGGCTGCGCTGGATCGCGCCCTTGCCCCATTCCAGGCGAATATCGCCTGCGGTCATGCCTTCCTCGCCGCGCACGACAACGGCACCGTCAAAGCCACAGTCACGCGCGGTCTTTTCGAGCTGCTCGGCGAGCATTTCCACCAGGTCAGGCGCGCATCGGACGGAAAAACGTGGCTCGCCACGCAGATCCATCACCGCCTCGCGGACCACGTCCTCAATGGCATCGGCCGGAAACTGGTTCAGCGCTTCGCCGGCGAGCTTGCGGGCCGCGGTGATGCCCAGCATGACGGCTTCATTGCGCAGCTGTTCGGATTCCGTGGTCAGGCGCGCCAGGATGAGCTGCATCTGGGCGGCGATCGCTTGCAGCGACTGGGCGCAGCGACCTTCCTCCATCTCGCGACCTTCCTCGACACCCCACATACGCGCGGCGTCGACATCGTCCTGGGTGAAGAAACGCTTGTAGCTTTCACCTTCACGGAGCACTTCGCCGTTGTGGTCGAACTCAGTGTCGAAATGGAATTTCGTCGGCTGTTGTTGCACGGGCGGGCTCCTAGTAGATCAGTTCGTCGTCGGCACCGCCATCGGCCAGCATGATCTCGCCTTTCGCGGCGAGGTCCTTGGCCATGGCAACAATGCTCTGTTGGGCCTGGTCGACATCCTTCAGACGGACCGGGCCCAACGCGTTCATGTCCTCTTTCATGATCTTGGCTGCGCGCTCGGACATGTTCGAGAAGAACAGGTCGCGCAGGCTGTCCGACGCGCCCTTCATCGCCAGCCCCATCTGGTCCTTGTCGATCGAGCGCATCAGTGTCTGGATACCGCCCGGGTCGAGCTTGGATAGGTCCTCGAAGACGAACATCAAGGAGCGGATCTTCTCAGCGCTGTCGCGATTGCGTTCTTCCAGCGCAGCCAGGAAACGGTTTTCGGTCTGGCGATCGAAATTGTTGAAGATCGACGCCATCATCTCGTGGCTGTCATGTTTGGACGTGCGGGCCAGATTGGACATGAATTCGGTGCGCAGCGTTTCCTCGATACGGTCGAGAATCTCGCGCTGGACCGGCTCCATGCGCAGCATGCGGGTCACGACTTCCATCGCGAAATCTTCCGGCAGGGCGCCGAGAACACGCGAGGCATGTTCCGACTTCACCTTGGAGAGAACCACGGCAACAGTCTGGGGATATTCATTCTTGAGATAGTTGGCGAGAACCACCTCGTTCACATTGCCCAGCTTGTCCCACATGGTCCGGCCGGCGGGACCACGCAGCTCTTCCATGATGGTCTCGACCTTCTCGCCCGGCAGGAAGGACGTCAGAAGACGCTGGGTCGCCTCGAACGAGCCCATGAGGGAGCCGGTCGAGGACATCTGGCCGACAAAATCGACAATCAGTTTCTCGACGGCAGACGCAGAGATCGTGCCCAGATTGGACATGGCCTGCGAAACTTCACGGATTTCTTCCTCATCGAGATGGTTCCACAGGCCATGGTCCTCTTCGCCCAGGGCGAGCAGGATTACCGCAGCCTTCTCAGGACCTGCGAGGCGATTGGGATCTTCGATTGAGCGTCGTTTCTCGGACATTTGAAGCCTCAGGCGTCGTGCAGCCAGCTACGCAGGATGGAGATGCTCTCTTCCGGGTGCTGTTCGACTAGGGATGCAACTTTCTTGATCGAGGAGGCTTTCACCTGGCCATCGATTTTCTCGATATCGATCAAAGCATTGTCGATTGTGGGTGGTGCCGAGCCGGCCGGCAGGGCCGCCGGGACTTCAGCAGTTGGCAGGGCAGTTGGTGCGTTGGCCGTATCCAGCGTGTGCGCCGGGGCGCCACCGGCCGTGGCCAGCGCCAGTCCGGCAGGCGCGGCTGCAGTGGCTCCGGCGCCTTTGACCAGTGGGCGAGCGACCAGGAAGATCACCAATAGAGCTGTGATGAACATCACCAGGACTTCGGCACCACGCAGCAGGTCATTCTTGTTGAAGCTGAAACCGCCGGCCGCTTCCGTGCCAAGCAGCGGGTTGGCGCGAGCGAACTCGATCTGGGTGACAGTCAGGTCGTCGGTGCGCGTGCCGTTGTTCACAAAACCCATGGCCGAGCGGACAAGTGCTTCGATCTGCTCGATTTCCTCGGCAGGGCGCGCCGTCCATGTAGAGCTGCCATCCTCGTTCGTGGTCAGGATGCCATCGACAGCGACAGCGACGGCGAGGCGGTTGATGGAGCCGGCCTCGATGATCTCGGTCCGTGTCGTGGTGGAGATTTCGTAGTTGACGATCTCGTTTGATACTTCACGTTCTGAAGCGCTCTGTGGTCCACCGGCGCCTTCATTGCCACCATCGGGCAGGTTTTCAGAGGCAGACACGGCGTTGGAATTGCCGCCTTCATTGTCGCGCGAGGTTTCGGTGTTGCGTTCGCGTGACTGCAGAACCTGGCCGTTAGGATCGAAATTCTGGGAAGTTTCGGTGACACTCTGACGGTTCAGTTCCGCCGTAACCTGGACGCGGGCAGCGCCCGGGCCGACCACGCCTTCGACGATATTGAGAATGTTCTGACGCAGGGTCGCTTCAAGAGCGCTCTGGCGTTCATCCATCATCATGCCCGTCGTGCTGCCATCTTCCGTGGCTGCAGCCAGCAGGCGGCCGCGATCATCGGCGATGGAGATATTTGTGGCTTCCAGGCCCGCGCCGCCGGCAACGATATTTCGGATCACGCGGATCTGCTCGCTGTTGAGGGAACCGCTGGCATTGATGGTGATGGCTGCGGTAGGGGCCTGCTGGTCGCGCGCAAACATTCTACGTTCCGGCAGGTTCAGGTGAACACGGGCCGAGCGGACATAGTTCAGGGACTGGATCGTGCGGGCCAGCTCGCCTTCCAGGGCGCGTTTGGCGTTGAGATTTTGTACAAAGCTGGTCTGGCCAAAGCTGTCCTGGCGATCAAACAGTTCGTATCCTGCAGATCCGCCGATCGGCCCGTCAGCAGCAATGCGAACACGGGCAGCATCGATCTGGTCGCGGGCAACATAGATGGCCGTGCCGCCCTCAGTGATTTCGTAGGGGATATTTGCCTGATCGAGCAATTGACCGGCAGCAACAGCTTCCGCCGGGTCCAGACCTGCAGACAACAAGGCCTGCGAACCACCGCCAATAGCGCTGGAAAAATAGACGAGCGCAGCAGCGACACCGGCAGCCAGGCCGAAAATCGCGGTCAGCCGTCCAACACCAAAAACTCTGATCTGTTCAAAAAGCGCGTTCACTGGTCATCCTGCCCAAATAATTCGTGTGCTCCGTAGCGAAGCACTGGGCAGAATTTTCCTACCAGTCTCGTAAACGAGGTATTAAGATACGCGCATACGTCATTAATCCTGATGAATTTTTCTCATCAGGATTATCTAACGTACTGAAATTATATGTGATGAACGGTGACCCAAGGGGGGAGAGGGCCACCGCTCACTCAGCAACCGGAAAATCCGGTGCTATCGGTAGGTCTGCAGACGCGTTGTGCGCAGACCTGCAAGTCCATGTTTATCGATGGAGCGCTGCCAACCGAGGAATTCCTCCACGGTCAGCGAATATCGTGAGCAAGCTTCTTCCAGTGAAAGCAAGCCACCGCGAACTGCGGCGACGACTTCTGCCTTGCGGCGTACCACCCAGCGCTGTGTCTCGGGCTTGGGAAGGTCTCCAAGCGTAAGAGGGCTACCATCCGGTCCAATGACGTAGTTTTCTTTTTTAAGGCGCGGCTGCATGTCCGGTCCCCGTTTGTTTTTGTTTATGGTGTGACCCTAGCCCAAGGCCTTTAACATCCGCCTAAACCTCTGGGTAAATTTGCGTTTAACGCCTCCGCGAAAATCCGAATAAAACTCGCATAAGATTTGAGCGATCGCGTTTACCCACATGCAAGGCGCAATAAAAAAGGGCCCCGCCGAAGCGGAGCCCTTAGTTAAAAGCGTCAGGTGATGGATTAACGCTTCATCCGGATGGCTTCATCGAGCATCTCATCAGCCGTGGTGATGATTTTCGAGGAAGCGGAATACGCCCGCTGTGTGGTGATCAGTGTGGTAAACTCGGTCGCCAGGTCGACATTGGAGTTTTCCAGCGTGGAGGACGCGATCGTACCGGCAGAACCCAGACCCGGCTGGTTCAGCGTGTAGGTACCGGACTCCGGGGTAACCGTGTAGGTGCCGCCGGACTGGGCCTGCAGACCGTCCGGGTTCACAAAGGTCGCTACCGGGATCTGATAGACCTTGCGGATGATCCCGTTGTTGAACTTGGCGAAGACAAAGCCTTCATCGTCAACTTCCACACCGGCAAAGTTACCGAAGGCCGAGCCGTTCACATTGGTGGAGAGCAGGGCAGACGGGCTGTCATACTGTGTGAAACCACCCGGAGAGCTCGGATCACCGAAGTCCAGCGTGAGCGTCTGGGCGGCAATCCCGGTCGCGGCGGACCACTGGAAGTCATTCGCGCCCAGGGCGGCAACATTGTCCGACGCGAGGAAGTTTACCGTGGTCGGCAGGGTCGTGTTGGCGGAGTCAAGGCGACCCTGCGTGTCAAACGCGACGGTACCGGTCAGGATCTGGCCGTTGTTGAGGCCTGCACCTGTGGTCACTTCAGAGGCCGGAACCATGTGAATCTCGGCGTGCCACTGGTTCGGCGTGGAGCTCTTCAGCATGGAAATGGTGATCGAGCGAACGCCACCCTGGCTGTCATAGAAGGGAATGGTGCGCTGGAAGTCCGGAGTCACCGCGCCCGATGCCATGTTGTTGGCTGCAACGCCGGCATTGTAGGTCGCCTCGGCTGCGGAGACGGTCTGGCTGGCCAGCAGGTTGGCATTGATGCCCATGATGGAGGTCGGCTCGGCCGCACCACCGATGGAGGAGAGGTTGATGGTCTCCAGCGTGTTGAGGTCGGACGGGTTGGTGGGAACCGAACCGTCTGCGGCAACCGGCCAGCCGGCCAGGTATTTGCCTGCATCATTGCGGAGATAGCCTGAGCTGTCCGCCACAAAGCGGCCTGCACGGGTAAAGGAGACCGGGTCTGACGAGTTGGCGTTGGCGTCGTCACGTACGACGAACAGGCCGTTACCGGCAATCGCCAGGTCGGTCGCAGAGGTGGAGCCGGTCAACAGGCCTGACTGGCTGATATTCAACTGGGTGCGCGAGCCGACACCGGCAGCGGTGTAGCGCGTACCTTCGCCGCGGCTGTCATACATCGGGGTGAAGACAGCTTCGGCACGCTTGTAACCAACCGTGTTCACGTTGGCGATATTGTCCGAAACAGCGGCCAGGGCGCTGGAATTTGCGATCAGGCCGGAAGCGCCGGCCAACAACGCGGAATTGATGCTCATTGCATGCTCCTTACGTTTTCAAAACAAAGGGAGCCTTCTGCTAGGTGGATCCGAAGTCCCATTCTGGGGTCCGGTTTTTCAGGCCGGCGGCCTGAAGGATCAAACTGTGCCGTCCTCCCTCAAAGAGAGTACCGAGGAGAGCGGCACGCGAATTCCGCCCATCTCGACAATGACTTCATTGCCAGAGAGATCCACTCCCGTAACCAGGCCCTCGGCCCGGATGGTGGGAGTGATATTGTTCCCGTCGTCATCGACAGACAGGACTTCCAGGGAATAGACGCCGTCCGGCATCTGCGATCCGGCTGTATCCAGACCGTCCCAGGTAAAGCTGTGAGTGCCCGTATTGTTGTTGCCATCGAAACGGCCGAGCTCGCGGCCGTCCGCATCCTTGACGATAAGCGTCGTGGAGCGGGCGTTTTCGGGCATGGTGTATTCCCAGGTCGCCTGACTGTTGGTCATCTCCACCTGCGGGGTCTGGGCAAGGCCGACGCGACCGATATAGCTGACGGAAGAGGCCTGGGCTGCTGCCGACTGGAGCAGGAGCAGGTTTTCCAGGTTCTGGTTCTGCTGGATCTGCTGCTCGACGCTTGAGAAATCGACCAGCTGGCTAACGAATTGTGTCGAATCCAGAGGGTCCAGCGGATCCTGGTTCTTCATCTGCTCGGTGAGCAGGGTGAGGAACATCTCGAAGTTATCGCCCAGGCTCGCGGACTGTTGGGACAGTGCGCTGTTCGAGCCGGTGGCCGCGGTGAGGGCTGAGATATCTGTCATCTACCTGTTCCTAGATCCGCATATCCAGGCGATCGCGCGAGGCTGCCAGGCGGAAGCCATAGGCATCGCGTTCGATCGCGGGTTCATTGGCAAGGGCTGCCATTTCCAGCTCGTCGCTCTCGACGAAAACAGGCAGCACGCCCGGATCCTCATCGGCATCAAAGCCCTGATCATCCGCATTTTCATTCAGCTGGAATTCCAGACCGTCATTTTCCAGCTCCAGACCGGCCTCGTTGAGGGCGCGCTCGAGATCACGGGCGCTGCGCTGGAGTTCAGCCAGGGTTTCCGGGCGCTCGACCGAGAGGATAGCCTGGACACGCTGGTCTCCGGTCAGTTCGAGGCGCACATCCACGCGGCCCAGTTCGGCCGGGTCGAGACGAATGTCAAAGACACGATTGCCATTGGCAAAGCGGCGCGTGATCTGGGCCGCCAATTGCTGGGCGGACTGCGGCGTGAAGCGCTGGCCCTCATGCGTGGGACGCTCGGCCGCCGACCGGCCGTCGGCGCGCTGCAAGCTCAGGTCCTGGTCCGTCCGCAGACCAAGATTTTGTTCGCTCACCGGCTGGGACTGCGCCAGCTGCGGGTCAAATCCGGCCTGCCCGGGCATGGGCGTTGCCGCACGGGGTTCCTGCAGGATGGCCTCGGCCGGTGTCGTCATGTTTGGACTTGCGTTCGGACTTGTTGGCGGCTGTGGCTGGCCGGTGTTGGGCGCGGAACCAGAAGTGGTACCGGCTTTCGCTCCGGAGCTTCCTGCCAGCGCATTGGACGAAGCGACCTTGTTGTTGCGCTCTGCCAGCTGTGAGCCGGGCGTGGATGTCGGGCGCGCCTGCTGGGCAGCGGCCACGAGTTCAGGTGCTGGCTCCGCGGATGTCGTCGGCGCGGCTGTCGTCGCCACGGGTGTGGCCGGTGCGGTTGCGGTTGCTTGGGGGCCTGCAGCAGTGGCTTGCTGCGCGGCCGATGACCGTGTCGGCGGCGCGGCGAACGCTGGCAGGTTTGCCTCAGATGCAGGCGTGGCCGCTGCCTTGGACGGTGACGCCATCGCCGGGGCGATCTTGGATTGCGCTGCCGGGTCCTGAATTGATTGGTTGGCGGAAGCCTGTTTGGCAGCGCCAGCTTGCCCGGCAGCAGCCGGGGTTGCTTCCTCTGTTGTCGCGGTGGACAGGGGGGCGAGGGCCCCCGGCGGCGACGGTTGTGAAGTCAGTCCGGTCGGCGTTGCTGTTGCCATGGCGCCTGCGGGGGACGTGCTGCTCGCCGGAGTGGTCGGCAGCGGCGCCCCATGTGCGGCCAGCGATGCGATCATCGGTTCAGCCACAGGGGCGGTAATCATGCTGTTCAGCTGTGACAGCGTGTTCAGCTGGGAAATTGTGTTCTCGAGGCCGTGCATGACGGCGGTGGGGAGCTGGAGGCCGCCAAGCTTGTGTTTAAGGTCCTCCAGGCGTTCGCTCATGCGGTCGATCAGCGAAGCGCGCTGGGGCTGGGTAGCCTCCGGACGTGCCGGCTCTGGCCGCAGTGTCTTGGCCAGGCCCGTTTCAGTCGCAGCGGTTGAAGTCGCCGGGATTGGCGTGTCCTGGACCTGGACTGTTGATTTGAGCGCTGCTGACGTGGCGATCGGCTCTTGAACCGGAGCAAGCGGCTTGCCGATTGCGGGTGTTGCAGCGGCGGGGCCGGTACTGCCCAATGTGTCTATATCAATGCCAAGGGCCGCGAGCTGGTCACGCATGGGCTCGAGCATCGCGATCAGCGGATCATTGTGGATCGGCTGGTCGTTCAGCACCGTGTCCGCCTGTGAGGCGGCGGGCTGGATGTTCAGGGGCGCGACGTCATCGGAAATTGTGGTGGTGGCAATGCCGGTGCCCGAAGCCTGCGCCGCGACAGATGGCTGTCCGGCAGTGTCAGATGCAGAAGCCAGCGCGTTGCGGATTTCGGATATCTGGGTGCGCAGCTGGGCGAACACCGTTCCAAGGTCCTGCGCGATGCTGCGTGTCTGCGGCGGCAGGTCCGACAGCGTATCCGCGACAGCAGGTTTCAGGAGTGTGCCTCCGGCCGTGTCGACTGGCAGGTCAATGCGTCCGATATTATTGGTCGCGACCGGTGTGCCGAAACCTCCCGCACCCGGTGGTTCCGCCTGTCCGGCGAGCAGGGCCTGAAAGACACCATTATCCTGACCGCCTGCCTGGTTATTGCCGGGCGTGGCGACAGCGCCCGCCGCAGAGGCGGTGCCGGAGCTCAGGAAAGTCGCGTTCATAAAGAAAGCCTGCATGGCGTTTCAAAACCTGTTTTCTTGCTGCACCACACAAAGGTGGCGCTGATCCGCTCAACTCTCCGCAAGCGCCGTGCCACAAAGAAGTTAGCGTAACATGCTGAAAATGCGTATTAATTTGTGGTTAATACCTGTAAATTCGCGTTAGGCCCGGCGATTTCTGCCGCTTACCCGGCGGAAGCTGCCCACCCAGCGTTCCGGCCGCTCGTTTCGGGTCCGGGAGAGCGGTTTTACGGATTCTGGCACGCAAGATCCAAACTGGCCCGCTCCTTGCGATTAACCATGGTAGGCGCGCCAAGCGGGTGCGCAGGCAGAATTATGATGAACGCATGAAAGACGTTTTTAAAACATACGGTTACGGTGAGGTTCAGATCCCCTGGATCGGCATTTCCCAACTGCGTGCGCCCGGCAAGGCTTGCCGAGGCAGCGGCAGAAAACTCCGTTCCGGTGTCCGTCTCGTGCAATATAAGCGGAGTGCACCATGTCGCTGAGTGGCATTCTCGGAAACGCACTTTCAGGTCTCACCGCCAGCCAGGCTGGCATGCGGTCGTCGTCCAACAACGTCGCCAATGTCAACACGCCTGGATATGCACGAACCAGCCCCAACATGGTTGCCCGCAATGTCGGTGGCACCGCCATGGGCGTGGAAGTCACGGGCATTACGCGGATCACCGACCAGTTTCTCCAGGTCGCCTCGCTGAACGCGATTTCGGCCGCTGGCCAGACCAGTGCCATTGCCACGGCCCTGGACCGGGTCCAGTCGCAGTTTGGCGGTCTGGATGATCCGGGCTCAATGTTCTCGCGCATGAACAAGGTGTTCGAGAGCGTGGCCCAGGCCAGCGTGGACCCGTCCCTCGCGGTGTCGCGCCTCGCGGTAGGGGCTGATATCGACAGCTTCTTTGACGAGACCAAGCGGCTGTCGATGGAAATCAAGACCCAGCGTCAGGAAGCGGATGCCCGCATCAGCGCCGGCGTCGAGCGCGCCAACCAACTGATGAATGAATTGTTCGAGCTCAATACCAGCGTTCAGAACATGTCAGCAGGTGGGGGTGATACCTCGGGCGCCGCCAACCGCCAGTCCGAATTGCTGGACGAGCTCTCCAACCTGCTCGACATCCGCGCAGTGCCCCAGTCGGACGGTCGGGTGGTCCTGCGAACGGAAGACGGCGTGCTGCTGCTCGACAATTTTGTCGCCACGCTGCAATACACACCGACCGGTACCGGTTCTTACAAGTCGGATTATGGCCGTATCACCGCAGCCAATCCGAACGGCACAGCGACCGAGCTGGAAAGCCATATCATGAAGGGCGAGTTGCGCGGCTTGATCGAGCTGCGTGACGAAATCCTGCCGGAAATGGCGGAGGAGCTTGGCGAGATCTCCGCGGCCTTCGCAGATGCGCTGAACCAGGCGCACAATGATTCCTCATCCTATCCCGCACCGCAGACATTGACCGGACGCAATACCGGACTCAATGGCACTGACCAGCATAATTTCACCGGGGCGACCACCTTGGCCGTGACCAGCAATACAGGCACGCTGGTGAGCCGTATCGATATCGATTTCGATGCAGGCACGCTCTCTGTCGACGGTGGCGCGGCGGCTGCCATCGGTGCGACGGTGAATTCGCTGACCGCAGCGATCAATACCGCGCTGGGCGCCAATGGTTCTGCGAGCTTTACCAATGGTGTGATGTCTGTATCCGCATCCGCTGGCACGAATGGCGTTGCGTTCCTGCAGGATGCGACAACGCCGAGTGATCGCGGTGGCCGGGGTTTTTCGCACTTCTTCGGCCTCAACGACCTGGTGGTGTCAGACCGTATCGGTTTCCACGAGACCGGAATGACCGGTGCGGATGCCACAGATTTCGCGGCTGGTCAGAACATGGTGTTCGATATCGTCGGACCGCAGGGCCAGCCCGTGACTTCGGTTACCGTGGCAACGGTGGCCGGTGATACTTTCACGGACCTGATCAATGATCTCAACGACCCGACCAATGGCGTCGGTCGTTATGTCACTTTCTCGCTGGATGCTGATGGTCGCCTGGTGGAAACGCCGGTTGCGGGGTTCGAGCAGTTCGGCGTGACAATGATCAGTGATGACACCCAGCGTGCAGGGTCTGGCAAGTCCATGTCGGAACTGTTCGGCATGACGCTGTATGACAAGGCCAACCGCTCCGAGGAGTTCTCGGT
Organism: Maricaulis sp. MIT060901; assembly: GCF_047123815.1. NCBI lineage: Bacteria > Pseudomonadati > Pseudomonadota > Alphaproteobacteria > Maricaulales > Maricaulaceae > Maricaulis > Maricaulis sp. MIT060901. Next base: position 824,017 of record NZ_CP138920.1, on the reverse strand, counting down.
CAAGGCGGCCATCCGTGCTGACAGCTCGCAGCTCTCTCTGGCGCAGCTGGATATTGATGGCGCGTCGGTGGTTGGCGATATCGTGCTGTCGACCGGGGATAATCGCGGCGGCCGCCTGTTGCAGGCTGCCATGGACAGCCCGCGATCCTTCAACCAGGCAGGTTCCCTCGCCTCATCCACCGCGACGCTGCAGGATTATTCTGCGCGGATCGCCGGTGTGGTTGGTTCCCGCGCTGCGCGGGCCGAGAGCATGGCCGAATCCAATGTCGTTCTGATGGATACAGCCGCCCAGAAACGGGCGGATGTCGAGGGGGTCAATCTGGACGAGGAACTGGCTGCGATGACGATGTATCAGCAGTCCTACAACGCTTCAGCGCGCATGTTGCAAGCGGCCAAGGAAATGGCTGATGCGCTGATGCGGGTCGTTTAGGAGGCCTGAGCGATGACCCGAATTTCCACTTTCGCCGCTAACCAGTCCGCACTGGCTGACCTGATGAAGGCCCAGCGCAGCGTGTTCGAGAGTCAGAAACAGCTGATCACCGGCAAACGCGCGACGGATCTCAAGGGTGTGGGCCACGAGGCCGAGACCCTGCAGGCGACCCGTGCCGCCCAGGCCCGTTCCATGGCCTATGAGCAGGCTGGCATTCGCGCCGCGGCCCGGCTGGAAGCCCAGGATACTGCGCTGAACAACCTGACCGATGCGGCCAATGACCTGCGCACGGCGGTAACGACCAAGGACGGCAACTACGTCATGCACGAGGTGCGCGAGGCCTTCTACAAGGTGGCCAACGCGCTCAACACCAGACATGCCGGTTCCTACATCTTTGGCGGAACACGGTCCGACGTCCTGCCGGTCAATGCCGAGAAGCTGGATGACCTCCTGCCGATGGGCGCTGCAAGCGATGCCTTCCAGCACAATGACCGCCGCCCGACCGTCCAGATGGACACGCACATCACCGTCGAGGTCGGCCTGCTGGCCAATGAGGTCGGTGGCGAGCTGATGGACAGTTTCAAGCGCATCGTTGATTTCGAGAATGGCGTGAATGGCCCGTTTGTGCAGCCGATGACCTCGGCTCAGGAAACATTTATCCTCAACGAGGTGAGCCAGATCATCACGGCGATGGACAACGTCTTCACCAAGGTCGGTGAGGCCGGCGCCACGGCTGCCCATGTCGACACGCTGATTGCCAGTCACGAAGATCGCCAGACCTTCCTCGATCGTTTCATCGGCGAGATGGAGGATGTCGACATGGCCGACGCCGCCACCCGTTTCCAGCAGGCCCAGACTGCGCTGGATGTATCTGCGAAGACCTTCTCATCCCTCAGCCAGGTTTCCTTGCTGCCCTTCCTGAGGTAAGTACCCGCCTCCTGATAACCGTTTGCTGCGGGCCTTGACCCCGTTGGAGGCGATATGACTGTGAATACGACCGACGGCGCGCGTGCGGCCGTTGATGAACTGCTTCGCGAACTCGATCTCTCCGGCGATCCGCTGGGACTGGGCGGCGATCCGGCTGACCATCGTGTTGTTGTGGCCATGTCCGGTGGCGTCGACAGCTCGGTGACGGCGGCCCTGTTGCATCATCTGGGATATGACGTCGTCGGTGTGACGCTGCAGCTTTATGACCACGGCGCGGCCATCCAGAAAAAGGGCGCGTGCTGCGCCGGACAGGACATCTATGACGCCAAGCGCGTCGCCGAGGAATGCGGCTTCCCGCACTATGTGCTGGACTATGAAAGCCGCTTCCGCGAAGCGGTGATCGAGGAATTTGCCGATACCTATCTTGCCGGGTTCACGCCCATTCCCTGTGTGCGCTGTAACCAGACGGTGAAATTCGCCGACTTGTTGAAGACCGCGCGCGAACTGGGTGCGGCCTGTATGGCGACGGGGCATTATATCCAGCGCGCCATGGGCAATGACGGGGCGCAGCTTCGTCGGGCCGCGGACAAGGGCAAGGACCAGTCCTATTTCCTGTTCGCGACCACGCATGAACAGCTGGACTTCCTGCGCTTCCCGCTGGGCCATCTCAACAAGGACCAGACCCGCCAGCTGGCCGAGGCCTTTGGGCTGATCGTGGCCGACAAGCCGGACAGCCAGGACATCTGTTTTGTGCCGGAGGGGCGGTATGTCGACATCGTCGAGAAAATCCGCCCGGGCGCTTCGCGTCCCGGCGAGATCGTGCATGTCGATGGCCGCGTGCTGGGCCGCCATGAGGGCGTGATCCGCTATACGGTCGGCCAGCGCCGCGGTCTGGGCATTGCCGCCGGTGATCCGCTCTATGTCGTCCGGCTCGATGCCGAACAGGCCCAGGTCGTGGTCGGCCCGCGTGAGGCGCTGGCGGTCAATCGCATCAAGCTCAACGACGTCAACTGGCTGGGCGCGGACGCCATTGCCGATGGCGCACCCGTACGGGTGAAAGTCCGCTCGACCCGCCCGCCGGTTCCGGCCGCGCTGTCGGTGGATGGCGAGCGTGTGGGTGTCGTTCTCGCAGAGGGCGAGGAAGGCGTCGCACCGGGTCAGGCCTGTGTCTTCTACTCCCCGGACGATGAAGATCGTGTGCTCGGTGGCGGCTGGATCGCCTCGACCGCGGGCAAGGCACGTTCCGGATCTGCAATCACCTTGATCGGGTGACGGCCTGCGCTATCCTGCCCGGCATGAGGGGAATGATCCGCAGTCTTCTGGCGCTGTTCGCGTTTCTGGTTCTGGCTGTGCCTGCGCAGGGCCAGATCTATGATGTCGAGGAGCGCCTGGCCGAACATCTCGCCGCTTGCGAGGCTGGCGATAAATGGGGCTGTGGGTATGCCATCGCGCTGTGGCAGCGCCAGGATGCCATGTCCTGGTTGCTCGAGCGAAATGTGAACATGCACATGCGGGCCTGCTCGCTGGGGCTGGACGGATCGTGCTGGAAGTTTGAACGCCGCCTGGAGCCCAACCCCTATGCGCCTGTGCGGGCCGATCGGGAGCGCTTCCTGCCAATGGTTGTTTCCGGCTGCGAAAACCGCTCCACCATGGCCTGCTGGCAGGCGGCGAGTGAGTATTACGAGCTCGGCGACATGGATCGCGCCTGGGATTATGCGGACCGCTCCTGTCGCGCCGGTTTCAGCGATGGCTGTGCGCGGCGTGCCGATGTTGAGGCCACAACGGGAGTGGACCCGCAGGCCTCCTATATCGCGGCCTGTCACGGCAACCGGCCCGGTTATATGCGCAAGCAGGCTTATTGCGAGGCTGCGTGCACGATGTCAGATGCGGTGTCCTGCCGGACCCTGGCGGATATGTATGTCCGTGGCCGGGATGGTTATCAGCCGACGGATCGCCGCGAACGCCGGGCCGTGGAGCTTTACGAGCGCGCTTGTGGTCTGGGCGATTCAGAGGCCTGTAACCGGCGCGGTTAGGCCCTTCCACAAAACCACCGTGATCCAGTGAATGAGGACGGGCGGCCAGATTGAAGCGCTCAGCCGGTAGGCCAGGGTGCAGGCGAGCCCCAGCAGGGCGGTGATGGCCAGAAAGGCCGGTTCGAGAAAAAGGTCCTGCGCCATCGGCAGGCCCAGCCAGACCTGTGCCGGGTGCCACAGCACAAAGGCGGTGACCGCCAGACCACCACGAATCCAGCCGGTTCTGCCGCCCAGCCAGACCCGGAAAACCATCTCTTCGGCGAGGGCGGGGATGAAAAATGCGGCGACTGCAACAATGGCGAATGCCTGCAATTCATCTGTCAGGGCAAACTTGAACAGGTTTTCAGATAACCCCAAATAGCCTGCCGTAGGCGTAAATAGCGCTGAAATAAGAAGTGTTTGACCCCATTGAACACGGTTCGGTCGCGCCCGCAGCGTTTGTGCTGCAGCTGCGAAAAGGCTTGACGCGGTGCCGCATAATTTGATCATGCGCGCCAGCTTAACGCCGAATGGCGAACCGGAGGAGACTTGAAATGAGCGCAATTGACGATCCCGTCGTCATCGTGGGCATGGCCCGCACCCCTATGGGTGGTCTGCTGGGCGAGCTCGGCAGCGAGAGTGCCAACGAGCTGGGCGCAGTAGCCGTCAAGGCAGCCATGGAAGAAGCTGGCGTTGCCGGTGACGATGTCGACCAGATCCTGATGGGCAATGTCCTGATGGCTGGCCAGGGCCAGGCCCCGGGCCGCCAGGCTGCACTCAAGGCGGGCATGCCGAACTCCGTTGAAGCCACCACGCTGAACAAGATGTGTGGCTCCGGCATGCAGGCCGCCATCATGGGCCGTGCAGCGATCATGGCGGGTGATGCCGACATCATCATCGCCGGTGGCATGGAGAGCATGACCCAGGCCCCGCATATGCTTCCGTCGCACCGTGGCGGCTTTAAATATGGCCATGACACCGTCAAGGACCACATGGCCCAGGATGGTCTCGAGGACGCCTATGAAAAGGCGCCGATGGGCAATTTCGCCGACATGATCGCCAATGAGTACCAGTTCACGCGTGAGCAGCAGGACGCCTACGCTCTGGAAACCCTGGCTCGCGCCCAGCGCGCGACCGAGGAAGGAGACTTCAAGCGCGAGATCGCACCGGTCACGATCAGGACCCGCAAGGGCGAGATCGCTGTTGAAACCGATGAGCTGCCGCGCAAGGCCATGCCGGAGAAGATCCCGAACCTGCGTCCGGCCTTTTCCAAGGACGGCACGGTCACCGCGGCCAATGCCTCTGCCATCTCTGACGGTGCAGCCGCACTCGTCCTGATGCGCCAGTCCGAAGCCGAGCGTCGTGGTCTCAAGCCGATCGCCAAGATCGTTGCCACCGCAGCGCACGCGCACGAGCCGGCCTATTTCACCACCGCGCCGGTCCCGGCCATGCGCAAGGCTGTCGAGCGCGCGGGTTGGACGGTTGATGATGTCGAGTTGTGGGAAATCAACGAGGCTTTTGCGGTCGTTCCGATGATCGCCATGAAGGAACTCGGCCTCAGCCATGACAAGGTCAACGTCAATGGCGGCGCCTGCGCCCTGGGTCACCCGATCGGCGCGTCTGGCGCACGCATCATGGTGACGCTACTGGCGGCCATGGAAAAACAGGGCAAGACCAAGGGTGTTGCCTCGCTCTGCATCGGTGGCGGCGAAGCGACCGCAGTCGCTGTCGAGCGCATGCAGTAAGCGTTCCGGCGATAACGGAAAAAAAGAGGGCGGTGCCGATGGCGCCGCCCTTTTTTGTTATGCGAGGGCTAACCCTCGATATGGCTCAGCGGCAGGCCGCGGCCGTCCTTGACGTTGCGGATCTGCACGGAGGTGCGGAAATCGCCGATCACATCGAGCGGGATCAGCTTGTCGGACACAAAATCATTATAGCTGTCGATGTCCGGCATCACGACTTTCACCAGATAGTCGTAGGGGCCGGTCATGGTGACGGCCTCGGTGACTTCCTCGAAGCTCTGGATGGCTTCCTCGAACTTCTCGTAATTGGCGCGGCGGGCCGGGGCGATCTTCACCTCGATATAGGCGGTGAACATCAGGCCGATGGCGCGGCGGTCGAGCTGGATCGAGCGGCGTTTGATGATTCCCTCGGTCTCCAGGCGACGAATGCGGCGCCAGCAGGGAGAGGGCGTCAGGCCGACCTTTTCAGCCACTTCGGCGACCGATTGGCCCGCATCTTCTTGCAGGGCCTCAAGAATGCGGACGTCAATATTATCAAGGGCTGCGATCATTTTTTCCTCAAAAGCCGGTTTGCTGGGAAAATAGTCCAAGCTGCTTCGGATGCGAACCCGGAAAAGGCACATTGACCCAAGAGTAGACAAGCACCGTCCATCCGCGTTAGACGCCCCTCGCATCACACACTCTGTGTGGCTTCAGTTCCTGGCGGTTTCCGCCCAGTCATAGCGAGAGCCCATGACGCAATCTGATCCCCGCTTCCACGTCCCCGCGCCGCACGCCCGGCCTGGCGACACGCCTGATTTTTCCCATATCGAAATCCCGCCGGCAGGCGAGGCCCGCAAACCGGCCGTGGACATCGATGGCAGCGAGACCCGTGATCTCGCGCTCGGACTGGTCCGCGTCCTGGACCATAACCACCAGGCGGTGGGTGAATGGGATCCCAAGCTGGACGCGGATGTCCTGCGCGAAGGCCTCAAGCACATGGTGCTGACCCGCGTTTATGACGACCGCATGCTCAAGCTGCAGCGTCAGGGCAAGATGAGCTTCTACATGAAGTCCACGGGTGAGGAGGCTGTCGCCGTCGCCGCCGCCATGGCGCTCGACAACAAGGACATGATCTTCCCGTCCTATCGCCAGCAGGGCATCCTGTTTGCGCGCGGTCGCGATATCGTCGACATGATGTGTCACTGCATCTCCAACAGCCGTGACAATCTCAAGGGTCGCCAGCTTCCGGTTCACTACACCTGGGCGGAAGGCAATTTTTTCTCGATCTCCGGCAATCTGACCACGCAATTCCCGCAGGCCGTCGGCTATGCGATGGCGTGCCAGTTCAAGGGCGAGAAGCAGATCGCGGCCTCCTGGATCGGTGAGGGCTCGTCTGCGGAAGGCGATTTCCACGGCGCGCTGGTGCTGGCCTCGACCTACAAGGCGCCGGTCATTCTCAACGTCGTCAACAATCAGTGGGCGATCTCGACCTTCCAGGGTGTCGCGCGCGGCCAGGGCAATACCTTTGCTGAAAAGGGCCTGGGGTACGGCCTGGCGTCCCTGCGCATTGATGGCAATGACTTCCTGGCGGTCTACGCAGCGACGCAATGGGCGGCTGAACGCGCCCGTGCGGGCCATGGTGCCACCATCATCGAGAGCTTCACCTATCGCGCCGATGCGCACTCCACCTCGGATGACCCGTCGGGCTATCGCCCCAAGGCCGAGGAAGAGAAATGGCCGCTGGGCGATCCGGTCGAGCGCCTGAAACAGCACCTGATCGGTCTGGGCGAATGGGATGAGGAGCGTCACGAGGCGCTCGAGAAAGAGCTCAACGAGCTGGTCATCGCCTCCTACAAGGAAGCGGAAAGCCACGGCACGCTGCACGACGGCCCGCTTTCGCCGACGCACACGATTTTCGAAGATGTCTATGTCGAACCGGACTGGCGCCTGCGTCGCCAGCGCCAGGATCTGGGAGTCTAAATCATGGCCAAGATGAACATGATCCAGGCGCTCAATTCAGCGCTCGACAAAATGATGGAAAAAGACCCGAACGTGGTCTCCTTCGGTGAGGATGCCGGTTATTTCGGTGGCGTTTTCCGCGTTACTGCCGGCCTGCAGGAAAAATACGGCCTGGACCGCTCCTTCGATGCACCGATCAACGAGGCGGCAATTGTCGCCATGGCGATCGGCATGGGCGTGAAGGGCATGCGCCCGGTCGCCGAGATCCAGTTCGCCGACTACATCTTCCCGGGGCTCGACCAGATCGTCTCCGAACTGTCGCGCATCCGTTATCGTACGGCAGGCCAGTTCACCACGCCGGTAACCATCCGCACGCCCTGTGGCGGTGGTATCCGCGGTGGCCAGACCCACTCCATGAGCCCGGAAGCCTTCTTCACCCAGATCCCGGGTGTCCAGGTCGTCATGCCGTCCAACCCGTATGACGCCAAGGGCCTCCTGATCTCCGCGATCGAGAGCGATGATCCGGTCATCTTCTTCGAGCCCAAGCGCCTTTATAACGGTCCGTTCGACGGTGACCCGGGCAAGGCACTGGAAACCTGGGGCAAACACCCCAAGGGCGAGGTGCCGGAAGAGCATTACAGCCTGCCGATCGGCAAGGCCGAGGTCGTGCGCGAAGGCAATGATGTCTCCATCATCACCTATGGCACGCTGGTGCATGTCGCCCTGGCGGCGGCCGAGCGTGAGGGTATTGATGCCGAGATCATCGATCTGAAGACGCTGGTGCCCTACGACATCGAGACGATTGCCAAATCCGTCAACAAGACCGGCCGCTGCATCGTCGCCCAGGAAGCGCCGCGTACCTCCGGTTTCGGTGCCGAGCTGGCTGCGCAAATCCAGGAAGAGTGTTTCTACGCGCTGGAAACGCCGATCTACCGGATCGCCGGCTGGGACACGCCGTACCCGCACGCCCACGAATGGGCCTATTTCCCGGGCCTGACCCGTTTCATCACCGCCATGCGCGAAGTCCTGGAGGCATAAGCAATGAGCGAATACCGCTATAAAATGCCCGATGTCGGCGAAGGTATCGTCGAAGCGGAAATCGTTGAGTGGCACGTCAAGGAAGGCGACACGGTCACCGAGGACCAGCACGTCCTCGACGTGATGACCGACAAGGCGACGGTGGAAATTCCCTGTGCCGTGAATGGTACGGTGACCAAGCTGGTCGGCGAGCCGGGCGAGATCATCGCTGTTGGCACCGAGATCATGTTCATCGCCGTTGATGGTGCTGTTCCGGCTGAAGACGAAGCTCCCGCCAAGGAAGAAACCAAGGCTGACGAGGCTGCACCGGCCAAGGAAGAGCCGAAACCAGCGGCGTCGGCAAAGCCCGCTCCGGTGGCTGCTGCTCCGGCTGTGGCTGCACGCCCGGCCGGCGAACGTGCCCTGGCCAGCCCGGCCGTTCGCAAGCGCGCGCTGGAGGCTGATATCGATCTGGGCACGGTCCCGGGGACCGGCCCGGCGGGTCGTATCACTCACCAGGACATGGATGATTTCATCGCTTCCGGCGGACGCCTGTCCGCGCGTGCGGGCGGTGGCTCCGCAGTGCGCGCACCGCGCACTGGCGTGACCGAGGAGAAAATCATCGGCCTGCGTCGCCGGATCTCCGAGAACATGTCCCACGCCCAGCGCACCATTCCGGACATCGCCTATGTCGAGGAAATCGACGTCACGGCGCTGGAAGAGCTGCGCGCGCATCTCAACAAGTCCAAGCGGGATGACCAGGCCAAGCTGACCTTCATTCCCTTCCTTGTCATGGCGCTGGCCAAGGCCCTGCCGGAAACCCCGCAGGCCAATGCGCATTTTGACGGCGAGAACATGCTGCTGACCAAGTATGACGCCGTGCATTGCGGTGTCGCCGCAGCGACGCCGAACGGCCTGATGGTCCCGGTCATCAAGCATGCCGAGAGCCTCGACGTGTTCGAGATCGCCGGTGAGCTGAAACGCCTGGGCTCCGCCGCCAAGGACGGCAAGGCGACGAAGGACGAGCTGTCCGGCTCGACCATCACCATCACCTCGCTGGGGGCAATTGGTGGCCTGGTCACAACGCCGATCCTGAACGCGCCGGAAGTGTCCATCATCGGCGTCAACAAGATGCAGACCCTGCCGCGCTACAATGCGGACGGTCAGGTCGTGCCGCGCAAGGTGCTGAACCTGTCCAGCTGTTTCGATCACCGCATTGTCGACGGTTATGACGCCGCCATGCTGATCCAGCGTGTGAAGGGCTATCTGGAGAACCCGGCGACGCTGTTTATGTGATGTCGAAGACGGGGCGGATCGCAATCACGATCGCGGCGGTGATAATCGCTGCGATCGGTGCGATTGGTGTCACACTCGGGATCTGGGGCGGTCTGTTTCTGACTGGAGGGATTCTGTTCATGGAGACGCTCGGCGCCGAAATTGACTATGACCAAGTTTCTGGGGAATACGGACGTCTCGTCGTTTGGGGAGGCCTCGGAAGCCTGATGTTGCTGTCCGGTGCGTTGGCCATTGTTCGGATCTGGGCGCGATAATTTGCAGAAGCGGGATGTCTCGATGAGGTGTCCCGCTTTATTGTTTCTGGCGCGGTCGAAGTCAGCGTTTCAGGCCGCATCCTGCGCCAGGGCGCCAAAAAAACCGATCATGCAGACGACACGGCCAGCCTCATCGGTCGGCGCCACATCAAATCCTTCCAGCAATAGCTTTCCGTCCTGATGGATTGTCCAGTGATAGCGGTGGAAATTGTGTTGGCTGTCGACAGCGCTGGCACGCGCATAGACCGCGCCCGGCAGGGTCTTCTTGACCTCGTGCACATTTGCCTCAAACCCGTCGATCCCTGTCACATCAATGGAGGGGTCGACAAATCGCACATCTGTGGCGAGCGCCTGATCGAGATGGCGGCGGACCTTGGCCGGGTCGGGCTCGTTCCACGCGGCGAGCATGCTTTCGAGAGAGGCGATAGGGTCGCTCATGACGGGGCTCCTTATATTAACCGACACGGTGTCGGTATGTGGCCACTGTAAAACCGACACGAAGTCTGTAAAGTGAAATCATGGCGACTCAGGCAGAAAGACGGAAAGCAACGCGCGAGGCCCTGGTGAAAGCCGGGCGGGCCAGCTTTGCCCGTGCGGGTTATGACGCGACGCATACCAATGAGATCCTGGCGGTTGCCAGGGTGTCGCGTGGCGCGATGTATCATCACTTTGCAAGCAAGCAGGCCTTGTTCGAAGCAGTCTTCATTGCGGAGTCAAAAGCTACGATTGCGGGAGCTGCGGCGGCAGCAAGCCATACCGGCTCACCTTTGGAAAACTTATTATCCGCCTGTCTGGCCTGGCTGGCGGCAGCGCGTGAGCCGGTGACCGCCGCCATACTGCTCGACCAGGGGCCACAGGTGCTCGGCTGGAAACGCGCCCGCGACCTGGAAGGGGAATTCAGTCTTGGCGGTATGAAGCGCGCGATCCAGCTGGCGAGCGAGGCGGGTGAGCTCGAAGTGGGTTCCATTGATCTTGCGGCCCGCATTCTCAACGCTGTATTGGCCGAGCTGGCGCTGGCGGCGGTTCACCACCGTGACGAGGCTGATCCCGCCCGTCAGGAGCGCATGATCCGCCAGGTCCTCTCCGGTTTTAGGCCACAGACGGATTGAGCTCCGACTTCCCATCGCCGATGCCTTCCTCTATACCCAATGTCACCAATGGTGACATAACAAGGTTGGATCGATGGAAATCTTTGAAATGATCAAGCAGCACATGGCTGCCAGCGTGCCGTTTGCGAACTATACCGGGGTGAAGCTGGAAGAGGTTTCGGCCGAGCGGGGTGTGGCCACGCTGGCCAAGCGCGGCGAGGTGGAAAACCATATCCAGACCATGCATGCCGGGGCGATGTTCACGCTGGGCGAGGCGGCGTCCGGTGCGGCGATGGGCGGTGTGATGGCGGACCAGCTGCTGGCTGCGCGTCCCGTCGCGGCCAATGCCTCCATCAAGTATGTGAAGACGGCCAAGACCGATATCACGGCAATCGCGACGGCGAGCATTCCGGCAGAGGAAGCGCTGAAAGCCTTCCACGCTGATGGCAAGGTCGTGTTCGACGTCAATGTCGATATCCGGGATGCCGACGAGAATACCTGCGCGGAAATGACGGTAGCCTGGCACATAAAGAAGACCGGCTAGGGTGGCCAAGCGCTACCATCACGGCGAGGTGGGCAGTGGGGCTGTTGCGGCCGCGCTGGCGATCACCGAGGCTGACGGCCCGGATGCGGTGACCATGCGGGCTGTGGCCAACAGGGTGGGCGTGGACCATCGTGCGATCTATCGGCATTTCACCGATCGCGACCGTCTGTTGGCTGAAGTCGCCGCGGACGGTTTTCGCGATCTCCTCTGCGAGCTTGTGCGGGCAGAGGGGGAGGCGGGGCTGCAGCGTGACTTCACCGCCTCCATCCGCTTTGCCCTGGCCCGGCCGCATCTCTACGCGCTGATGCTGTCGCGGCCGCGCGAATTGATGTTCGACGGGGCGGCGCTGGAAGCCGCGGTCCGTGCGATGCTGGAGCATCTCATGGCCTCGGCGCGACTTGCGTTGGGAGATGAGGTCGAGGCTCGCATATGCCGCGACCTTGTCTTCTCGGCGCTGGGGGCGAGTTACGGCCTCGTTTCCCTGGCCAGCTCGATGACGCTGGCACCGCGTTCTCCAGCGGAGCTGGAGGCTTTCCTGACCGAACAGGTGGCAGCGGTGATTGAAGGCCAGCTGCTGCGCTTGCGCGGCCCGGCCTAGTCCGTTTCCGCAGGCAGCAATTCACGCACGCTCTTGACCGCGCTTTCGGCTTCATTCTCCCACTCCACCGGCAACAGCGCCCTGGGCATGTTCTGATAGCAGACCGGACGCAGGAAACGGCGGATGGACATTGTACCCACACTGGTCGCTCCAAAATTGGTGGAGGCCGGATAAGGGCCGCCATGCACCATCGTCTCGCTGACTTCCACCCCGGTCGGGAAGCCATTTGTCAGGATGCGTCCGGCCTTGCGTTCCAGGACGGGCATCAGCAGACGGGCCAGGTCGGTATCGGCGGTGTCCATGTGCAGCGTGCAGGTCAGCTGGCCCTTCAGCGCGCGCGCAATGACCAGCATTTCATCAGTGTCCCGGACCGTGATCACCAGGCCGAGTGGCCCGAAGACCTCCTCGCTCAGCGTCTCGTCGGCAAGCCAGTCCTGGCCGGAAACGACAAACAGGTTGGGGGTGGCTTCGCGTGCCTCGCAGTCAGTGGACAGGATCTCCTTCACCCCGCGGGCCCGGCGCACGCCATCGCGGCCCTTGCGATAGGCGCTGGCGATGCCGTCAGTCAGCATGGTCTGGCCCTGGACTTTCATCAGCTCGGCCAGGGAAGCGTGGATGAAGGCCTCGGCATCATCGTCCTCAACGACGACGGCGATGCCCGGATTGGTGCAGAACTGGCCCGCACCCATCGTCAGCGAGGCGACCCAGCCTGACGCGATCGCCCCACCGCGCGCGCCCAGGGCCTCGGGCAGAAGGAACATCGGATTGACCGAACCCAGCTCGCCAAAGAAGGGGATGGGGTCCTCGCGCGCTGCGCAGAGGTCAAACAGGGCGCGGCCGCCCGCCAGCGAGCCGGTGAAGCCAACCGCGCGAATGTATTCATTGCGGACCAGCGCCGTGCCGACCGAGCGATCACCGCCCTGGATCTGGCTGAACACACCGGGATGGACGCCGACAGTCTCGATGGCTGCCTGTATGGCCTGGGCGATGATGTCCGCCGTGCCCGGATGCGCGCTGTGGCCCTTGACCACGACCGGGCAGCCGGCCGCCAGGGCCGCGGCCGTGTCGCCTCCTGCAGTGGAGAAGGCGAGCGGGAAGTTGGAAGCGCCGAAAACGGCAACAGGGCCGATCGGGCGCTGGATGAGTTTCAGATCGGGGCGGGGCACGGGCTGACGCTCCGGAAGGGCCTCGTCATGACGACGGTCCAGATAGTTACCGTCCTGGATGGTTCTCGCGAACAGGCGCAGCTGACCGACAGTACGGCCGCGTTCCCCGATCAGACGGGCTTCGGGCAGGCCGGTTTCCTCGTGACCGATCCGGGTGATGTCATCACCGCGTGTTTCGATCTCGTCGGCGATGGCGTTGAGCAGGGCAGCGCGTGTGGCCACCGGGCTGTAGCCATAGGTCATGAAGGCCTGTTCGGCCGCTTTGCAGGCTTCATCGACAAGTTCCGGCGTGCCGACGGAGAATTCGTGAGCCTCGCCTGTTGCGGGTCTGGAAAGGAAGACGCGGTCGCTTTCGGTCCAGCGTCCGGCGATGAGGTGTTTTCCGTTGATCATGGCCCTGCTCCTGTTGGTCGTGACATACATGCCAGATAGAAATATTGGATACAATATCCAATTCTGCAGTGCGGCTATCTGGATGCTTGACCTGGAGGACGCTGGCGTGTCCTGTCCGCAGCAGGGAGTGAGGCATGTTCAAACAGATTTGGGATCAGCTGGTCAGCGTCCTGGCCGTGTGGGCCGTCAGCGTGTTTGCGCTGATGTTCTTCCACGATGATATCGGGCTTGCGCCTGAGCATTTGCCGATGCTCATTTTCACCAGCCTGCCCGTGTTTGTCGTTGGTTCTGTCCTCGTTTCGCTCGCGCGGCAATTTATGTCGAAAAACCGCGCATCCTGACGCGGCTCTTTCCCTTTGCGTCGCAAGACGCTAAATGCCTCGCAAATCCTCATTGGTTTCGCAGCCATTTATTCCAAGGAGCATCCCCATGCAGACACGTTCGTGCCAGGTTCTCATCATTGGTGGTGGTCCGGGTGGATATCCGGCGGCTATTCGTGCGGGCCAGCTGGGTCTGGACACGATCATCGTCGACAAGCACGGTTTGGGCGGAACCTGTCTCAATCGCGGCTGTATCCCCTCCAAGGCGATGATCCATGCCGCGACCAAGTATGAGGAAATGTCCAAACACGCCGAGAAGGACGAGCTGGGTATTTCGCTGGCCGAAGCGCCGAAGCTGGACATGGGCAAGCTGGTGGGCTGGAAGGACGGTATCGTCTCCAAGCTGACCGGTGGTGTGGGCCAGTTGATCAAGGCTGCGGGCGTTGAACACATTTCCGGCTGGGCCAAGTTCAGGGACGCCAAGACCTGTGTTGTCGACACCGACGAAGGCGAGGTCGAGATCACGGCCGAGCATGTCGTGCTGGCGACCGGTTCCGTCGAGGTTGAGCTGCCCTTCCTGCCGTTTGGCGACAAGGTGATCGGCTCCACCGACGCGCTTGACCTCTCCGAAAAGCCGGAGAAGCTTGTTGTCGTTGGTGCGGGCTATATCGGTCTCGAGCTGGGTATCGCCTTCCGCAAACTGGGCAGCGAAGTGACCTTCATCGAGGCCTCTGACGGCATTCTCCCGCTCTATGACAAGGAAATCACGCGTCCGATCACCATGTGGCTGAAGAAGCACAAGGTCGCTGTGAACCTCTCCTGCAAGGCCAAGGGCATGACGCAGAAGGACGGCATGGCCGTTCTGGAATACGAAGACGCCAAGGGCGAGACCCAGAGCATTGAAGCCGACAAGATCCTGGTCGCCGTGGGCCGCAAGGCTTGCCTGGACGGTTGGGGTGTCGAGAATATGGGGCTGGATCTGGTCGATGGCCGTTTCATCAAGGTTGATGACCAGTGCCGCACCGGCATGCGCAATGTCTGGGCGATCGGTGATGTTGTCGGCGAGCCGCTGCTGGCACACAAGGCCACGGCCCAGGGCGAAATGGTCGCCGAGCTGATCGCGGGCCACAAGCGGGTCTTTGATCCGGTCTCCATCGCGGCGGTCTGTTTCACCGAGCCGGAAGTCGTCGGCGTCGGCCTGACCCCGGACGAGGCAAAGGCCAAGGGCGAGGTGGTCATCACCGGCAAGTTCCCGCTGGCGGCGTCCGGACGTTACCTGTCCATGGAAGCGGGCACGGATGGCGGTTTTGTCCGCGTCACCGCGCGTGAGAGTGATCATGTCATTCTCGGTATCCACGCCGTGGGCACGCATGTCTCGGAACTCTCCGGCGAGTTCGCCCTTGCCATCGAGATGGGCGCGCGCCTGGAAGACATCGCCGGCACGATCCACGTTCACCCGACCCTGACCGAGGGTTTCCTGGAATCCGCCCTGACCGCGCTCGGCCACCCGATCCATATCTCTGCGCCGAAAAAATAGGTCGTTTGATCCTCCCCATCGGGGAGGTGGATCCGCCGTAGCTTTAGCGAAGGCGGAGACGGAGGGGCCGGAGGGCAAAGCCCGGAGGATCGCTCGCTGCGCTCGCCCCCTTCGCCTTCACTTCGTTGCGGCACTTCCCCGGAGGGGAAGATCCCGGGGCTGGCGCGTGCTATCGCGCGGCATTGAATACCATCCATTCACTTCCCTCGCGTGCGCGCGCGTGAGAAGACTCTGTGCCAGACGTGAGGAGATGACATGGACGACGGCCAGATCGGTGTAACCGGCATTATCGACCACAAACCACTCGCCCCCGGCGAGGGAGTGGGCTGTATCTCCTATGATACTGCGCTGATGCGGACCATTACGCCGCGGGCCGAGGATTTCGACGAGCTGGGTCACGTCAACAATGTCGTCTATCTGCGCTGGGTGCAGGAGATGGCGGTGACGCACTGGCATCTGATCAGCCCCGCCGAGCGTGTGGCGGGGGAGGTCTGGGTTGCCTTGAAACACACGATTGAATACCGCGATCCGATCGAGCCGGGCGAAACGGCCGAGATCCGCACCTGGCTCGGCCCCTACAAGGGCCCGCGTTTTGAACGCAATGTCGATATCCGCAAACCCGGCGCCAAGCGCTTCTCCGCCCGCGCCACAACAGAATGGTGCCGCCTGTCCTCCGTCACCCGCCGCCCGCTGCGCATTGACGACGAAACGCTCGACGTGTTCGGCGTGAAGGGCTTGCTTTAAACGCACGCTTGATACCACTCTGCCGTGCGGAGGGTGGATGATGCGTTTTTCCCGACTGGTTTGTGGTGCTCTGATTGCTGGCGCGATGGGGGCACCGGCAGAGGCCTGCGACGTGCCGGCGGACTATCACAGCCTGCTCGGTCCTTATGATGCCATCCACCATGCGGACTGGATTGGTCTGGCCGTGGCCGTACGATCATCCGACGGTTCCGGGCTTGAGTTGGAGTTTCGCGAATACCTCAAGGGAGATGGCCCTCAATCGCTATCGGTCTCATATCCGCGATTTGATTCAGCTTCGTCCAACGGGCACTCGGATGAAGCGCTGGTGGGAAATTACTACGCGCACACGACGGCGGCGTTCTGGGATGGTCGCGGGCGAGGCGGGCTGGGTGCGGATTGTCGAATCCGCGTCGAGTTTGCAGAGGGGGCGTCCTACCTGGTGTTTGGACCTCTGCAGTACGAAGTGGGATATGAGAATATCGCTGTGGCCGATGATGATGCCTGGCTCGAATATGTAAAAGATGTTCTCGCCGGCGAGGTGCAGGAGCTTCCGCCATTGCGGCTGCGCGATCTTCTTGAGCGAAGCGCGGCTGTCATTCGGGTGCGGGCCCGGATGGATGGTGAACAGGTCTTGCTGGACGAGGAGGTCCTCGTCGGCGAGCTCGGCTCCTATCTGAATGCGACAACGATTTATCCGGAGGAGTTTTATCGCGCTTTGCTGGACCCACGGTGCAGTGGATGGGGGATTCAGAATGACGTTATCGAGCGGTTCATCGTGATCGAGGAAATACCGGCCAGGCCGGTTCTGATGCGGCAGACTTCTTGGTGCCCGCCACTGCGCGCAATGCCCTTGATGGAAGGGCCTTTCGGATTCTTCGACTCACCCTTTTACGTCAGTATGGAGGCATCCGGTATGTTTGCAACGAATGCGTTCTCGGAGTTCCATGTAAGCGAGGGCCGGGTTGGGCTTAGGAGGCCTCGCGTGATCGAAATGCCTGATGGCACCACTCCCGACACGATCTCCGTCGCCGAATTCATCGCTCTTATGCCCGTTCAAGACTAATCAATTCGCTCCGGCTTGCCCTGGTGCCCGCCGACGGCTGTGATGGCCACACCTGCGTCGATCACTCGCCCTTGAGGCGGTCTGGGATCCCCAGCCCCTCAGCAAGCGTGTTCAGCTGGTCCACGGTCTTTTCGTCCAGGGGAATGCCTTCCCGCTCGCGCTTGCCGCGCCAGGCGCGTTCGGGGGCGCCGGGGATGAGGACGGGGCTGTCCCAGTCCATCGGCGGGGACTGGGTGACGTATTCGCCGAGCGCGGCCATTTCCTCATCCATCCAGTTTTCATCACCAAAGGCCTGGGGCGAGAGGATGATCGAGAACATCGAGTTCTGGATGCCGCCGCGACGTTCATGCTCTGGCTGGATCGTGCCCGAGCGCGACAGCACGCCAGCCAGGATCTCGCAGGCATAGGCCAGGCCATACCCCTTGTGGCGGGCAAACGGGGTGAGGGCGCCCTTGATCTCGAAGCCGGCCATGCCGGACGGGTCTGTGGTGGGCATGCCCTGGTCATTGAGCAATGTGCCCGGTGGAACCGTGACGCCCTTGTTGGCCGCGACGCGTACCTTGCCGAGGGCGATGATGCTGGTCGCCATGTCGAGCAGGAAGGTCGGGTTGTTTGCGGTTTCCGGAAAGCCGATGCAGATCGGGTTGGTGCCGAAGCGCGCGTCAGAGCCCCGGAAGGGGGCGACCAGCGGCGCATGATCATAGACATTCACGAAGTGCAGGGAGGCCAGGCCTTTTGCCGAAAGGTGTTCGGCGTAGGCTCCGATCCGTCCCAGGTGATGTGCATTGGCCAGGGTGCAGCAGGACAGGCCCAGCTCGTTCGCCTTGGCTGCCGCTTGATCCAGTGCGCTGTAGGCCGCGGGAGCGCCCCAGCCGCCCTTCGCGTCGGCCTGCAAGAGGGCGGGCATGCGGTTGAGCCATTCCAGCTCCGCGTCGAGTTCAACCAGGCCCTTTTTGATATGGGCGAGATAGGCGGGCAGCATGCCGACGCCGTGGCTGTCATGACCGACCATGTTGGCGTCGACTAGATGCCGGGCGACGATGCGCGCATCGGTCTCACGGCAGCCGCCGGCTGTCAGCACGTCGGTTGTGAAGTCCAGGAGCGGGTCGAAATCGAAGCGAGCAGGGTCGGGAATCATGCTTTTGGGGCGGTCCGTAAAAATCGTGATTTCCTGGTAAGTTAATCTTAACCAGTAATCATGAGCGGATTTTGTATCGTTCTGACACAGAACGCCGATAGATAAAATTTGAACGTTTTAAGTTATTGATTTAATTATGAAACATAAAATCACTTTCGTTCGAATTTCGCGAATCGATTTAAGCAATTCGCAACCGGTTTTTGTCATTCTCCATCACGTCGGGTCGCAACGGCCCTTGAGAAAAAGTATACGGCAACGCAAGACGGGGAATAAGCTCGCACGGTGCCAGCAGTAAATGGATGAGGGAATGTCGATGAAAACGACGGGTATCATGTTTATGGCGGCGGCGATGACGGCAATGAGCTTTGCGGCTGCCCCGGCAATGGCACAGGATCGCGAGCGCACCAATGTGGAAGCGCCGAGCTATCCCCGAGGTGCCGAGCGTCGCGGTATCGAAGGATACGCGGTTGTTGAATACACTGTGACGGAAACCGGCGAGGTCGCTAACGCGACGGTTGTCGAAGCCAATCCGGAAGGTGTCTTTGATCGTGCAGTTATCCGGGCAATCGAAGGTTGGGCCTACGCCCCGGCTGCAACTGCTACGGACGGCATGCAGCAGCGCTTCGATTTTAACCTTGGCGGTTAAGTGAAGGCGTAAATGCCTTGCTAGCAATGGTTAAGTCTTAACGAGACTAGGCCTGTCGGCAAAAGAACCGATCAGCAAAATTAATAATAACACTTCATTTACGGCGGCGCGTTAGCGTCGCCTTGTTTTTTGCTGTCCGGATTCGATTGCCGTTAGGGGCCGAGACTATGAATGCTTTTATTGCCAACTTCTTGGAAAAGACTTCCAGTGTCCGTGTGAGACTGCTTGCAGCCTTTGGTCTGTCAGCGGCGATGACTTTGATTGCCGCGGGGGTTGGCGTCTTCGGCTTCAACTCTACGAATTCTGCCGTCGAACAGATCGCGGACCGGGCCATTCCGGAGACACAGGCGATCAGCTCACTGTCGGAAGCCAGCCAGCGCCTCGCCGAGACACTTCCGGCGTTCGCGCTTTCTCCCACGGTGGAATCGCGTCTGGAGAATTACGCACACGTCGCAGACTTGCGCGATACGTTGCAGTCGGAACTAGCCGTTCTGCAATCGCTCTCCGGTGCACAGGAAACGGCAACCCTGGCAACTTCCGTTGACGAGCTGGTGACTGTGGCAGACGGTATGAACGAGGTTGTTGAACAGCGCCTTCAGATCCGTGACCGCCGCAATTACGAAACGAGCCGCGCGACAACGACCCGCGCCGGTTTTGCGTCTTCCATTGAAGGTGCCCTGGATTCCAGTGACGAGGCTGACATTGAAAGCTTGTTGCGCGCCATGGTTTCCGCCAACCAGATCCTGATCAGCTTCAACGAGGTCGCGACCGCAGCGTCCAATGCGGAAGTTGATGCAATCTTTGACAATTTCGATGAAGCCGTCGGTGAACTGGATGTCAATCTGGCCATTCTCGGACCGATCGCGACACAGGAAATGCGAGACCTGTCCGGTCAACTGATCGGTTTTGGTGAAGGTTCGGGCGGTATTTTCGAACTGCGCAAATCCGAGCTGACAGCTGAAGCAACTGCAGAGACTGTCGCGGAAGAGGCGCGCATCTCTGCCGAGGCCCTTGTTGCCAATGTAAACGCATTCAAGGAACAGGTCGGCGAGCGCGTCTCTGATGCGACCTCCGCGGCCAATGGTGCCGTGACCACCGGCCGGATCCTGCTGCTTGCTATCGCGGCCATCGGCCTGGGTATCGCCGTCGCGATTGCCTGGTTCTATGTATCCTCCATCCTGCTCAAGCGGATCAGCTCCATGGCCTCGACCATGTCAGCGCTGGCCGAGGGCAATTCCGACGTCAATCTGGGTTTTGAGCCCGGCAATGACGAAATCGGTGACATGGCCCGCTCCGTCGACGTCTTCCGTCAGAACGCCATCGAGCGTGCTCGCCTGGAAGCCGAGACCGAGGAAGAGCGCCGCATGAAAGAGAAACGCTCTGCTGCTGTTGAAAGCCTCATCCAGGCCTTCGATGAAGCCTCTGCCAATGCTCTGGGTCAGGTTTCTGACGCAGCCGGTCAGATGGAAACCGCAGCCCGCGCCATGAGCTCCACTGCTGCTGCCACCACTGGCAAGTCCGCCGCCGTGGCGCAGGCGTCCGAGGGCGCATCCCAGAACGTTCAGACGGTTGCTGCTGCGGCCGAGGAAATGGTCTCCTCGATCGGCGAGATCTCCCAGCAGATTTCCCGCTCCACCGAGATCGCCGGCAGCGCTGTTGACCAGGTTGAGAAGACCAATGTTGACGTTCAGCGTCTCAATGATGCGGCCAAGTCGATCGACGACATTGTCAGCCTCATCAATGATATCGCCGAGCAGACCAATCTGCTGGCCCTGAACGCGACCATCGAGGCCGCACGGGCTGGCGAGGCCGGCAAGGGCTTCGCGGTCGTTGCTTCCGAGGTCAAGACCCTGGCCGAACAGACCGGTAATGCGACGCAGAATATCTCCGAGCACATCTCCGGCATCCAGTCTGCGACCCAGACGGCCGTGGAAGCCATGGGCTCCATCGGTTCCACGATCCACGAGATGAGCGAGATCGCCACCGCCATTGCTGCCGCGATGGAAGAGCAGCGTGCTGCCGCTGGAGAGATCACCCGCTCTGCCCAGGAAGCAGCAGACGGTACGCGTGACGTCTTCGCCAATATCCAGGAAGTCGATCAGGCGACCTCGGAGACGGGTCAGAGCGCCGGCCAGGTGCTCGAGGCATCGCTCGCGGTATCGCGTCAGTCCGAGGATCTGAAGGGGTCTGTCGAGCAGTTCCTGACCGAGGTTCGCACCGCCTAACTGCAACCAACTGAAATCTAGCACCGCCCGCGTCTTGCCAGCCGCGGGCGGTTTGCGTATATGCCACCCTCCCGTTGTCGGGAAACCTCGTGGCGAGGTAGCTCAGCTGGTTAGAGCGCACGACTCATAATCGTGAGGTCGAGAGTTCAAGTCTCTCCCTCGCCACCACTTCTTTCTCGAATAATGGGTCCGATACCGGCAGCCATGCTTGCCGGCGGTGTTCCGTCGCGAATTGCTATGGTTTCAGCTGATGACGATGCCCGTGACCAGCATCGCGAAGCTGGCGGTGATGAGGATGAATTTCAACATGGTGCGACCCCTGTGTAATGAGGGGATTTAAGCGGCGTGCTGTTGAACGTGACCTGAATGCCGGCTTTCGCGATCGGGAAAAGAAAAAGCCGGCCAAGACTGGCCGGCTTTTCCTCAGTTTATGCGAAGCGGTTCTTAGAAACGCTTGGTCGCACGCAGATACCAGGAACCACCTTCATAGTTCGCGGCACTACGGCGCGGGTAGGGCAGGCCAACGCTGATGCGGTTGGCAAACGTGCCGTCATTCTGAATTTCATCGACATAGCTGTCGAAGATATTCGTTGCACCGAAGACGAGGCGCATGCTGTCGGAGACGTCATAGCCGAGCTCGGCATCGAAATAGATCGTCTGGTCGATCAGGGCCGAGCGGTTGCCCGCCGTACCGTTGATCGTGCCACGCTCGTCATAGTGCTCGCCATAATAATTGGCACGCACCAGCAGGTTCCAGTTCTCGGCGAAATAGGTGTTCGCCGTGGCAACGAAACGAAGCTCCGGATAGTTGTTCTCGATATCCTCGATCGTTGCATCGCTGACCGGGTTGACGCCGCCGACCGGGCTCTGGCCGACAACTTCAAGCTTGTTGTAGTTCAGGGCCAGGGTCACGTCGGTATTCATGTCGCCGGACCAGTCGAAACCGGAGGTCAGTACCACATCCACACCCTGGGATTCGATGTCCAGAGCGTTGGTGTAGAAGGAAATGGTCGGACCGGTCGGGCCTTGCGGCTGGATGTCGCCGGTACGATAGATCCGGTCATCAACCTCGATGCGGTAGAAGTCGACCGTCAACGACGTCGCCTGTCCGAACTGGTTGGAGAAACCGAAGCTGTAGTTCACCGAGCTTTCCTCGGTAAGCGGCGCGCCACCGGCGAGGACCGCCAGCGGGTTGGTTGCCGGCACAAGGCCTTCCTCGACCTGCAGGCCGGTCGTTCCGTCAAACGTTGTGATCGTCGTACGAACATTGGCCTGACCCGGTGTCGGGGCGTGGAAGCCCGTGGACACCGCACCGCGCAGGGTGAGGGTGTCAGAGACATTGTAGCGAGCCGCGATCTTGCCGTTCAGCGTCTCGCCGAAGTCAGAGAAGTCCTCGTAACGCAGAGCATACTGCATCAGGAAATTGTCGCTGACATCGTGCTCGAGATCGACATAGAGCGCGGTGTTCTCACGCTCGAAATCGCCGGCATCTTCCGGACGGATACCGCCAAAGCCGTTGGAACCGGAACCCTGGTAGGAATTCGGCTCGCCTGCCACGACGATGTAGGTTTCCTTGCGCCATTCAAAACCAAAACCGAGATTCATGTTGTCGCCAAGGGCGCGCGAGAAATCGGCGTTGAAATTGTGCTCTTCCTGCTCATAGCCACCCACGTCGAAGTCGCGCTGGGCCGGCTGGCCACCGGAGAGACCGAGCGACGGGTTGATTGTGTTGTTGAGGAAGTAGTCGAGCTCGTTGCGGCCAAAACCGACACTGAAGTCGAAGCCAAGACCGTCTTTCTCACCGCGCAGACCGCCGACAAGGCTGTAATCGGTCTGATCACCGTCCAGGAACGGGGTGTAACCCGCCTGAAGTCCCGTGAAACCGGCATTACGCAGCGGTACCAGCGAGGAGTGGTTCGGGTTGCGGTAGAAGAAGCGGTAGCGACCCTCGGTCTCGGCATAATTACCGAAGCCATAGAGCTCGGTGCCGCCGCCCATATCAATGCCGGCGTTGAAGAACGTGCGCAGGCCGCTGGTTTCCGGGCGGCCCCAGGTCTGGACAAGCGGCGCATCGCCAAACGGGCTGTCTGCGCCGACGCCCGGCGTGCCACCATCGATGAGGGCCTGGGCATCCGGACGCTGGATACCGCGCGAGAGTGCCTCGTTGTCGGTGTATTCAGCGGTGATGTTCAGGAAGCCTTCTTCGCCGAGCGGGAAACCGGCATTACCGGCGACGCGGTAGCTGACTTCGCCGTCGTAGAACTGACCATACTGGGCGACGATCTCTGCGCCTTCACGGTCTTCGCGAGCGGCGAAGTTGATGACGCCTGCGATGGCGTCGGAACCGTACTGAGCGGCCGCACCATCGCGCAGGACTTCCACCCGCTGGAGCGCAAGGCCCGGGATCATGCCGACATCGGGGCCGTGGGCACCATTACCAGCTGCAGGCGCGAAGAACTGGACCAGCGCAGAGCGGTGGCGGCGTTTGCCATTGACCAAGACGAGCGTCTGGTCGGGCGCCATGCCACGCAGCGATGTCGGACGAATGAAGGCACTGCCGTCACCTGTCGCGGGCGTCGCCGTGTAGGACGGCACCAGATTGCGGAGATTGTCGGTCAGGTCCGCGGAATTGCCGAGAGAGTTGAAGTCCTCGCGCGAGATGACATCGATCGGAACCGGCGAATCCGTGGCCGAGCGTGCCTGTGTGTTGCGTGAGCCGAGGACGGTGAGCTGTTCGCGTTCCTCGGACGCGCCATCCTCCTGCGCGTGAGCTGCTGTTGAGACCAAGGCGAGCGTCGAAACGGACGCCATAACCATCAGAGCCGATTTGAAGTTCTGGATTTTCATTGTTTCCCCCTTGAGAAAATGGCGAGCGTCGGCTGCTCGCATAATATAGTATTAACTTCAAAGTTTCGGATCATGTCCTTCACTCAGAGTTGAGTCAAAACATCTTTGGCAAGGAGGGCGGGAAATCTTCTCCTGTGTGGCTTGACGCTCACACCTGTCTAGCCGCCTGGGAGAGCGGGGCGCGGCGAGGGCGCTGAAGTCGAGCCGGAGATCCGCACAGAAAGTACGATCAACTCAGCCTGAGCCACCCGCCTGATTGGTCCCTTGAACTGACGTTGCCTGAGCCGGACTCTCACGCAGACAGTGTCACCATGCTCGGCGCGCTTAGGCGACGCCTAGAGCGTGCCGAAGTGATTGCGGACTGTTGCAGGGGGCCGCGCCGTCAAGCGATGAAGCGTTTCCGGCCGGTGGCAGCCTTGGCAGGCAATTCTTCCAGCATGGCGGTGAGGCTGCGCATCTCAATTGGTTTGGCCAGGCATCCATTGAGGCCTTCCCGGGCATATCGGTCACGTTCTTCCTGCATGGTGCTGGCCGTAAAGGCGATGACCGGTGTTGTCGTGTTCGGGCCTTCGCTCGCGCGAATCCTTTTGGTCAGCTCAATTCCGTCGCAGAGCGGCATCTGGATGTCCATCAGGATGAGGTCGAAAGCCTTCTCGTCGGTCAGCCGCAGGGCGACTTCCGGATCGTCCGCGGTTGTTGTGGCGTGGCCGAGCTGGTTGAGCAGAGCGCTGGCTACGGTGAGATTGATACGCTGGTCGTCCACGACCAGGACCTCGAGGGTTTCGCCCGCGCACGCGTTGGAGACAGGTTCTGTTGTCTCGGTTTCAGCAACCCTTACAGCGGCGATAGTGAATTGGAAGGTCGAACCGCTGCCCGATGTGCTGGTCACTCCCATACTGCCGCCCATGAGCGCACAGAGCTTGTTGCATATCGACAGCCCCAGCCCAGCACCACCATATTGCCGGGTCGTCGTCTCGTCGGCCTGGGCGAAGCGCTTGAATACGTGGTCCTGGTCTTCCTCGCTGATGCCAATGCCAGTGTCCTCGACCTCGAACCGCAGCTTGTCGACACCCTCCGGGCGCAGGCGAACATCAATGCGGCCCTGTTCGGTGAACTTGATGGCATTGCCGACCAGGTTGGACAGGATCTGGCGCAGCCGGATCGGATCAACATTGAACTGTCCAGTGACCGCCGGGTCGATGTCCACGCCGAGTTCCACATCGGAGAATTTCAGTTGGGCCGAGAAGAGGTGGGTGACCTGATCCGTCAGCTTGGCCACATCACAGGGGCGCGGCGTGATGCGCACGGCGTTCGCGTCCAGCTTGGAAATGTCCAGGATGTCGTTGAGCAAGACCACAAGCGCCGAAGCCGAAGCGTGCATGGACGAGATCTCATCCGGAAACAAAGTGCCGTCTTCACGGTGTTTGGCCAATTCCAGAAAACCCAGTACGCCATTCATGGGCGTTCGGATTTCGTGGCTCATATTGGCGAGGAAGACGGACTTGGCACGTTCCGCGGCGACGCGGCTGGTGACATCGCGGGTCACCGCGATCATTTCGGTTACTTTACCATTGCCTCTGGGGTCGCAATAGGGAACCGCCATCTGGTGCATCCAGCGACGTGTCCCGTCCAGGCCCTGGATTTCGAATTCCTGGTCGACAGTTTCGCCTTCGAACACCCGCCGGACACCGTCACGGAACTGGTCGTGATACGCGGGCAGCAATAGGTTCAGAACCGACTGTCCCTCGACCTGACCGAGGCAGTCGGCGGCGATCATTTTCAGGCCGGCAGGGTTCATGTCGAGCAGTCGGCAATCGCGATCGACACTCTTGATGCATTCCGTGATGGAGCTGACGATGGCACGCAGACGTGACGCCTCCGGATCGTGTAAATTGTCGTGCGTCATTTTGGCGGCTCCCACTCACAGGCTGAAATGAATCAGTTTGCGAACAGTAGTATAAAGCAATTAATGGCGGGCTAATTGTAAATCTGGGCCTATGTGCCTTCAGGTGGAGGCGACCGGTTCGGGGCGGACGCCGGACGCCCACCCCAAACCAACTTCAGGACTATTCCGCCGCGATGGTCTCTTCCGGTCCGACGCCTTCGCGCTTTTCCAGTTCGACACCATTGTGAACGAGGCGCGTCATCCATGGAAGCGGATTGCGTAGAGCGAAGTGGGCCATGCAGGCACCTTCGGCCTCTTCCAGCAGTTTCTGTACTGTGGCGGCGTCTTCCGGACTGTCGATCAGGACATGGCTCTCAATGCCGTCACAGGCGCCCTCAGTGGGATAACCCAGCTCGCGCATGGTCGAGAGATTGGTCTTGAAGCGGATACGTTGTTCGATCTTCATCGAGGTAATATCGATCTTGCGCGCCGTCAGGATGTCGCTGAGATGGGTCAGCAGGCAAAAGGCGATGCCGGCCGAGAAATACGCCAGTGGAGGCGGGGCGGTGTCGTCACCGACCGGCTTTTGTTCATCGCAGTACAGCTTGGCGGGGCTGAAACCGGGGATGTTGACTTGTACGACGCCGCTCTTCCTCTGGCGTTCATGGGCCTCGGCGACGATATTGACCTCGAAATGCAGCGGCTCCGGCGGGCGGCCCTTTTTGAACGGGCTGGGTTCGAACTGGGTGATCTCCGGCAGACCTTCGCCACGCTCGCCTACTTTGAAGTCTTCGGTTGCTGACATGTTTTTCTCCATTTTATTGTGGAGAAATACCATCAGCGTTTCGCTGTATTCCGTCTTTTTTGTGTTTTCAATTTCCAAAATGGAAGAATATAAGCAAAAACTGACAATATCTCGGAGGAAATCACCATGAGTTTGAATGCAGACGATCGTCGGCTTCTGTCCGTGCTTCAAAACGAAGGACGCATTGCTATGGTGGAACTGGCCCGCCGCGCCAACATGTCCGAGACAACCTGTCTCCGCCGGGTCAGGTCACTGGAAGCGGCCGGCATTATCTCCGGCTATCGCGCCGAGATCGCGCGCCACGCCACCGGGTTTGACGTCACGGCCTTCATCCAGGTCAGCCTGGATCAGCGCATCGAGGCCGCCAGCGATGTGTTCAAGAAAGCCATCGACCGCGAACCTTGGGTGCTGGAATGTTACTCCGTGGCCGGGACTTATGATCACCTGCTCAAGGTCGTCGCACCGGATAACCAGGCGCTGGCCAATTTTGTCCTCAAACGCTTGGCGACCTATGAAAGCGTGCGAGATTTCCAGACGGTGTTCGTGCTCGACACGGTCAAGCATGAAACAGCCCTGCCATTGTCGACGGATCGCTTTTAGATCCGGGCGGTTTTTGGGTAGGCGGAAAAGCCTTCAGCGCTAGGCGCGGCGATCGTCGGACGGGTCGGTTCCGATGTCGAAGGTCAGAATGGTCAACACCGTGATGATCAAGGCCTGGACCGTGAAGGAGGCCATGGTAAGGCCACTGCCATCGAACAGGTTATTGAACAGGGTGTGGTTGGTCATCATTACCCAGTCGATCCGGTCAAAAAGGAATGAGACAACAAACACCGGTAGTACGAACCGGCTGCGACGCAGAAGCAGGAGGAGGGCGATGATGTTCAGCGTGACATGGCTGAAGAAGAAGAACTCCTGAGTGAAGGTCAGGGATGCCAGGAATTCCTGGGCGACCGCTTCGTCCTGCCACAGGCCAAGCCGTGCGGAGATGTCATGCCAGGCCCAGTAGAGGCCGTAGAGCGTCTGCAGGACCAGCAGAAAGACCCCGGTCAGGAAGATCGTGTTGTTGGAAGCCAGGCGAGTGAACATCGATACCTTGGTAGTTGACCATCCGACGGCGGGTAGCGCGATTGTCTAGCAGGGCAAGATGAAGAAGAGGTTGTCTGCCTCTATCCGTAAGCGGCATAGGCCTGGGGCAGCTCTACCGAGACGGTCTCGATCAGCTCCGCGAGGGCTTCTAGCGGCTCGATCACGCTGCACCGGATGTCGCTGTAATCACCTTGCCAGCCTGCCTGGCTGCGTGTCTCGGTCAGCTGGTCCAGCAATTCGGTCTCGCCGGCAAACAACGGGAAAGCCTCGCACAGCATTGCAATGGCCTCACGAAGACGCATGTCCAGCAGAAGGGCGACAATATCGCCCACGGCATAACCATGACGCGCGGATATGGCGGGCAGGGCCCCGGCGATTTCCAGAACCCGTAACATGGCGCCCTGGCGAAGGGCGTGCAGGGCATGGATCGGAATCCTCGCCTCATGCCGGGCATCAATTGGCCGTGGTTCATCCAGCCGGCTTATCAGCTCGTCGAACTCGCCGAGGTCCACAGAGAAACGGTCTGCGCAATTCTGGACATGATGACTTGTGCCTCCTCGGCGAACCTCGTCGGCAACCCGGATGCGCGCGTGCCGCACTTCATCGGATTGTTGTTTGGACAGCGCAATCCAGAGGCTGGGCGCATACACCTCGGCATAACCCCGAAGGGCCGGTACGCTGGTGTTCATTCGTGCAGAGATGGCCAGGTCGACCAGCTGGCGCATGCGGTCGGAACGGTTGATGAGACTGACCAGCTCGTCGCGCTCCGATGGCATGGCTGATCCGAAGCCACAGGCAGAATTCACCGGCACGCCAACCTGTTGCAGGATGGCATTGTGGGAAATCGCGCGCAGGGTGCGCGGACCGCCCGCTTTGGCGCGACGGGTCGGGCGCGAGCCGGCCTGCCAGAGAAACCCCGGGCCCAGATCACTGATCAGGCCGGCATAGTTTTCATTTTCGAACAGGTCTTCGTGCCAGTCCCGGATCTCGCGATAGACGTCCCAGACCAGGTTGGTGTCGCTATAAAAGGGGTCATCGGGCAGGGGTGGTGTCGTCAGTGCGTGAACGGCAAGCGTCGCAACGGTGCTGTCAGAGAGCTGTGGCCGTGCGAAATGCAACAGGCCGTCCCCGCCCTGGAAGGACACTTCATTGCGCAGGGCGATTGTCTTGGCGGCGCAGCGGGCTTGTGTCCAGGGGGACAGGACATAATCCAGCCGGTCTTTCAGACTGCCGGGATAGGCGCCGCGGCCGATGGATTCCCCGTGTGTGTTGAAGACCAAAAGCGCGATGCCCGGCAGTTCCCGGGCGAGCGACTGCGCGATCAGGTTCTGGATTCGCTCGATCGCCATTCCGGCGGCAATCTGGCCAATAAAACGTCCAGCATCGGAGAAGCCGAACTGCACACTCAGCTGGCCGCGTGTCTTTACATGATCGGCAAAGGCACTTGAGCGGATAAGGCGGGTGATGAAGCGACCACCGTTTTTAAGGGCGGCCGGCGTCTCGAACAGGGGTGAAATGTCGAGATGGTCGGCAACCCCATACTGTTTGGCCAGGTAAAGCGCGCCCATGACGGTTGCCGGATTTTCGCTCTCTGCAATCAGGAAGCGGATCGGGGTGTGCGCGTCGACATGTTTGAGGATCTGCGCGCACAACATCATCTGGCGCCGAGCGGTGGATTGTTCGGTGACGAGATCACCAAAATTGATCGCGACCGGCTCAATATTCTCGGCGCGTTCATTGAGCGTTTCCAGAGCGACCCGGCCCAGCTGCGCATCATTGGGCTGGATGCCGAGGTCGCGGCGGATGACAGAGCCGATCTGGATGGCGTTGAGCCGCAGATGGATGCGCGCGGTGCCCAGGCCATAACTCTGCATTTCCGCCGCCAGAATAGCACAGTCCAGACGGGCCTGGTCGTCGAGTGTTGCGTCGGCAGCTGCGGTCCTCAATATCTCACGGGCCCGCTCCAGATCGGTAATGCGATCCGGGTGGGCCGTGGTGAGGAGGTTGGCTGCCTCGACCTGGCCAGCGAGGTCGTCCCCGGCGGCATCGAACGCTGCAGCTTCACGGCGCGAAAGCGCGAGTGCCCGGCTGAGATCGTCGCGAAGTGTGCCCAGTTCCGAGCGTGCGGAATGCGCTAGACTGTCCAGCGCGGTGCAATATCGATCGAGCTGCTCGGCTTTTTCTCTCAAGCGATTGGCGAAGGATTTTGACCAGCTGATATCGGAGCGGCCGTCCAGATCATATCCCACCCACGACGCGATGCTCGGTGCATTGGGGCGCAGTGTGTGCCAGTCATCAGGGTAGGCATCCCTGGCCTTGGTGAGCACGCGGGAGAGGTAGTTGCGGGCGGAGGCCTGGGCGTTGGCGATGCCGGCCTGGGTCGCAGAGTGTTCGTCATCCAGAGTGACCGAGGTGCGCGGCCGGGAGGGTTTAAGCGCTGAGTCGGCGCCTAGCTCGCCAACAGATAACGCGGCCAACTGGTCATAGGTCGCCGGGTCATAGGCAAAGGTCGGATGGGCTGTGAAGACCAGACCTCCGAGCGGTTTCTCGACCGTGGCCCGCAGGAGTTCAAAATCCCGGGCAAGCGTATCCAGCTTGCCTTCGAGTGCATGCCAAGGGTCGTCTCTATCCAGCCTGTGTTGTTCGCGCAGCCGCTGAGCGCGCGAACGCGTAAGGTCGCTGCCGATCTCTTGCGCCAGTTCAACCAGCCTGGCAGGCGCGGTTTCATCCTTGCCGAGCCCGAAGAACAGGTCCTGAGCCAAACGAAAAACCGAATTGGTCTGGGGGTTGGTCGCGATGAGGTCGGCATGGGCACGCAGCGTGCTGTAGAGGTTCTGCTTGTTGTCCAGCGAGTTTCCCATCGATCCGTGCCCTCCCGGCCTTGTGCTGGAGCATAGCGTGCCAAAGATGGTTGGCGAGTGCTAGCGTTAACTTGTGCGCTGCAGCATTTTGGTGCGGCCGCCTGTGCTTTCAGGGAAGGAAGCCCTGAATTCTATTCCGCGGGCAGGGCGATGATATCTCGCGCCCGAGCCGGATCCAGCAAGAGATCGACCAGCGTGTACTGGTCCAGGACTGCCTGGAAGGCCCGACCGGCTTCGCTGAGTATTCCGTTGAGGCCGCAAACCGGGAGCAGGCAGCAATTGCTTGTGCGTGGTGGATGGCATTCGGCAAACGAGAAATCGGGCTCGATCTCGCGCACGACTTCGCCCAGGGAAATCTCGCTGGGCTCTCTGGCGAGTTCCAGGCCACCGCCCTTGCCCCGGATAGACCTGACATAGCCAGCCTTCACCAGCGCCTGGGCGACCTTCATCAGGTGATTGCGGGAAATCCGGTTTCGTTCGGCCATGTCGGGAACCGTGACGCGCGCGCCAGGGCGGGCTGCCAGCATCATCAGTAATCGCAGGGCATAGTCGGTGTGCAGGGTCAGTCGCATGGTCAGCTCATTAAAGATGCATATGAAATATTAGTATTGCACGCGACATTTGAAACCGGTAATTAGAATATTAGTTATGGGGTGGATATGCAAATCCTGATGACGATAGTCATGCTGTTCGCGGGCGGGTTCACGCTGTTCTGGTTTTTCGCCTATGCGAGCCTGTTACGGGAGAATTTCCGTTTCGCGGCCCGGGCCGGGCACACGCCGGCTGACCGTATGGAAACCGAAATCATTCGGGCTGCCCGCGCGGCCTTTCCGATCGGGTTGGGTACGCTTTTCCTGGCGCTTCTGGCGTTGGCTGTCTTCAACGGGATCTGAGATGAAAAACGAATTCGAACGCTATTTACCGCTGGCCCCGTGGCTCTTTGTCGCCATTGCGGTTCCGGCCCCGCTGTATATATGGGCGGTCATGGCAGTCACCCTCTAGGCGCGGAGATATTCATGAAAAGCAAGGCAAGCATTCTCTCACTGATTGCCCTGGTCATCGCCATCCTGATGGGAGTTGCCTATCTAGTGGCTGGCGCAGGTCTTTTGCCGGAAATGACCATGAGCCGGCATGGCTGGATCGCGCTCGGCCTGGGTACATTCCTGTCGGTTGTTGTCGGTGGAGGCCTGGCGGCGATCCTGATCATTTCCCGGCGCGACGGTTATGACGAGGCCGCTCACGAGGTTTTCAAGAAAGTCGACGGGCGAGAGGACTAGGCGCACCCGTTGCGGTGCGCCTAATCCGGACACTCATCTAGTAACAGCCGAACCGCGCGTCGCGGCGGTCTTCGCGGCGGTCACGCCGGTCCTCGCGGCGATCGCGGCGATCTTCAGCGCGATCCGCGACATCCTCCAGCAAATCCCCAAGCCCCGTGAAGCGCCGTGCATCGCGGCGATCCTCCCGGCGGTCGGCGATATCTTCCAGCCGGTCGAGCCTGTCCTCGCGCCGATCCCTCACATCCTCCGCACAATCCCTGACTAGGCGGGCCGAGGCATGCGGATGGGCAAAGGCCGGGGTGCTGATGCCGGCAACGAGAATACTTGCAGCAATAATGCGTCCAATCATGGCAGCGTCTCCATCAAGGGTCCCACGCTTGCCTTCAACGCATGGCGTGGGATTATCCGTCGCGTGGTGAGGCCTGTTCCGTCAGCCAGGCCAGGAATCCGGGGGCACTGGCATCGCTGATCACGGGCAGGGCAATGATGCACGGCGTCGTGTAGGGGTGGAGTTCGGCGATGCGTTGGTTCAGCGCCGTGGCATTGCCCGCCGGTGCTTTCAGGATGACCACGATCTCGGTATCGTTCTGGACAGTGCCCTCCCAGTGATAGAAGGATTCCACGCCTGGCAGGATATTGGCACAGCCGCACAGGCGTTCATCGACCAGATGCCGCGCGGCGGAACGGGCTGCTTCCAGATCCGGCCAGGTGGTATAGATCCAGTGATGTTCAACGCTCATGGCTATCTCCGCTGCGGGCCTTTATATACCGGCTGATGACTGAAAAGACGCAAGACAAATCGGCACTGGTCCTGTTCTCCGGCGGGCAGGATTCAGCGACCTGCCTGGCCTGGGCCCTGGAACGTTTTGATCATGTTGAGACGCTCGGCTTCTACTATGGCCAGCGCCATGATGTGGAGATGCAGGCGCGTCTGGATGTCCGCGCGGCAATGGCGCAGCAGTCTGCGGCGTGGAAAGCGAGATTGGGCGAGGACCATACGGTGGATATAGCCGGTTATGGCGCCCTGGCCGAGAGCGCGTTGACGGCTGACCGTGCAATCGAGATGCAGGAAAACGGTCTGCCCTCGACCTTTGTACCGGGCCGCAATCTTGTTTTCCTGACCATTGCGTCGGCGCTCGCATATCGCCGTGGTCACGGCACCATGGTCGGCGGCATGTGCGAGACGGATTATTCCGGTTATCCGGATTGCCGCCAGGACACGCTGAGCGCCCTGCAGAACGCCATTTCGCTGGGGCTGGACGAGACGATCGAGATCGCAACGCCGCTGATGTTCCTGGACAAGGGGGAAACCTGGGCGCTGGCGTATGAACTGGGCGGCGATGCCCTGGTCGAACTGATCCGCTCGCGCACTCACACCTGTTACACGGGCGACCGGTCTCGATTGCATGACTGGGGATATGGCTGCGGTGCCTGCCCGGCGTGTGAACTGCGCGAAAAGGGCTGGCAGGCCTGGCGCGAAAAGGGGGCGGCATGACGACCTATTCCGTCAAGGAAATGTTCCTGACCGTGCAGGGCGAAGGCGGCCAAACCGGACGCCCAGCGGTGTTTATCCGCTTCGCCGGCTGTAATCTGTGGAACGGTCTGGAACGAGACCGCGCTGAGGCGGTTTGCAATTTCTGCGACACTGACTTTATCGGCACAGATGGTCCCGGCGGCGGCAAGTTCACGACGCCGAAAGCCTTGGCCGAAGCGGCACGAGGACACTGGCCTGGCGGTGGCAAGCCGCTGGTTGTGTTTACAGGTGGTGAGCCGCTGTTGCAGCTCGATCCGCCATTGATCGATGCAATCCATGCGGCCGGTTTCGAGATCGCCGTAGAGAGCAATGGCACGATCACAGCGCCCGCCGGAATCGACTGGCTGACAATTTCGCCAAAGGGTAATTCCACCGTCGTCCAGCGCAGCGGCAGCGAGCTCAAACTTGTCTTCCCGCAACCGGAGCTGGATCCGTCTCAGTTCGAGGACTGGCAGTTCGAGCGTTTCCTGCTTCAGCCCATGGATGGTGATGACATGATGGGCAATGCCCAGGCAGCGTTCGAATACTGTCTGGAACACCCCAAATGGTCACTCAGCCTGCAAACCCATAAATGGATCGGCGCGCCCTGAGCCCGACGACCTTACAAGCGCGCAAAAAAGAAGGGCCGGAAAACCGGCCCTTCCGTGATTGCAAGCTTTCGACGATCTAGCTGTCTGCGCCTGAGCGTTCTGCGACCGTCTCACCGATCTGTCGGGCAAAGCCCTGCATGGTGCGGCGTGCATCGCTCCATGTCGACGCCCCGATCACGTCACGGATATTGTGCGAGCGGCGCGAATACTCGAACCGTTCGAGCACGTCTCCATCGGCGCTGACGAGGACTGCTTCAAGCTCGGCCCCACCCAAGCTGATGCTGGCCATCGACAGGCCAGGCGTGTCCCGCATCTGTTCCATCGTCGGGCGGTTCGGATCGGCATCCACGATCGTCACTTGCAGAACTGTCCCATCAGCCATTTCCAGGCCTTCCAGGCGGTTCTCAAGCTGACGCTCCAAATAGCGAGCCAGACGGCCGAACTCGCGTTCGCCATACTCGTCCGCCTTCTCCATCAATTCCTCGCCAAAGGAAATCGGAGCGATGGTGACCGGTTCGTCGGCCAGTGCCGCGCCCGAAATCATCAGTGATCCTGCCAGTACGGCAGTCATAGTGCGCATCATGGGGGTATCTCCTTACGCTGATAGCCCGCGTCCCTCGTGGGGAAGGCTAACAGAGGTTACGCCGGCCTGTCACGTTACACTCGGGCTTTTCGCAAGGATTTCGAGCGAGCGAGGGTCTAGTCCTCATCCTCGTCATCATTGCCGCCCGGAAGGACAGCGCCGACCGCCGCACCGCCGACCTTTCCAGCCGTACCGACAACTGTGCCGGCGGTTCCAACCGCGACATCGGTGACCAGGGCTGCAGCGCCGATAGCCAGGCAACCGCTCAGCGAGGGTGCAATCAACAGGGTCAGAAGAAAGAGGCGAAGCCGGCGCATGATGATCTCCAGGAGTTCTATTGCGCAGACTTCGCCGATAGGCGTTTCAGAAGTGTGAAACCGGCTGACTAGTTTGTCTCAACCAGGACGATTTCCGTATCTTCCAGGGCGGTGATGGTGATCTCGCCGATATCACGGATGGCGGCGCCGTCGCGCGCATCCAGCTCGACATTACCGACTTTGGCCTTGCCCTCGGCCAGAACCAGATAGGCCTGGCGGTTCTGGGGCAGGGGGTGGCGAACGCTTTGACCCCTTGTCAGGGTGGCGCCCAGGACCCTGGCGTCCTGGCGGATCATCAGCCCCCCATCGCGCTCGGGATTGCCCGACGCAAGGACGATGAAGTCACCGGCGCGGTCGGCCTTGGGGAACTCCATCGCATCCCAGCGCGGCTCGCCGCCCTCGGTTTCCGGCACGATCCAGATCTGGAAGATCCGCGTCAGCTCGTCCTCGCGATTGAACTCGGAGTGCGTGATGCCGGACCCGGCCGACATGACCTGGACATCGCCCGCTTCCGTGCGGCCTTCATTACCCAGATTATCGCGGTGGGTGATGGCGCCATTGCGCACATAGGTGATGATTTCCATGTCGCGGTGCGGGTGGGGCGCGAAGCCTTCACCCGGCTGGATCTCGTCATCATTCCATACGCGCAGCGCGCCCCAGCCGAGGCGGGACTTGTCGAAATACCCCCCGAAGGAGAAGTGGTGTTTGGCATTCAGCCAGCCATTCTGGAAATGGCCGAGGCTGTCGAAAGAGCGTTTCTCAATCATTTGCAAGCTCCCTTGTATTGCTGTGTTGAGGGCAATGTAGGGAGTGGCAGGCGCGGGATTAATCGGCCTGCTGGATTGTTATTAATTCCATTTGGGCATTAATCGGGATTGGCCATTTCCACCTTGATCGTATCGCTGCCAACCAGATGAACATCGCGCTGTGGGAAGGGGAATTCGATACCGTGTTCCTGGAAGGTATCCCAGATCGCCAGCAGGACTTCGGATGTGACGTTATAGACGCCGTTCTCCGGATCGAGGATCCAGAAGCGGATCTGCAGGTCTACGCTGTTGTCACCGAAACCGATCAGGTGGCAGCGAGTGGCGGGCGACGCCGCGACACGTGCGACGCTTTCTGCAGCCTTGACCACAAGCTCCCGGGCGAGGCGCACATCGCTGTTGTAACTGATACCAATGGTTCGCTTGATGCGGACAGACGGGTCGGAATAGGACCAGTTGATGACTTTCGAGGTGATAAATTCCTCGTTCGGGATCAGGTGTTCGTGCCCGTCGCGTGTCTTTACCGAGGCAAAGCGCATGCCCAGGGTCGAGACCTTGCCATAGGTCTCATCCACCGTGACCACATCGCCCGGCTTGATCGAGCGGTCGAGCAGAAGGATCACGCCGGAAACGAGGTTGGAAAAAATCTTCTGCAGGCCAAAACCGATGCCCAGACCAATGGCGCCACCAAAGATCGCCAGGGCAGAGAGATTGATACCCAGCGCAGACAGGGCCATCAGGCCTGCTGTGGCCATCAGGACGATCTGGGCCGCCTTGGTGATCAGGATGCGCGCCGATGGGTTGAGGCTGGGCAGGTGCTCGACACGCGTTGACAGCAGGCGGGAGAGAAAGCTCGCCACCCAGTAGAACACCGCCAGCACGATCGCGGCCCGGATGACGGTGAGGGCAGAAATGCGCCGGTCATTGCCCTCTGTGTCCGCCCCAAGGGAGAAGCCCAGCCCGTCCAGGAACAAAGCTGTCGGGTCCAGCCAGCCCAGAATGTTCAGCGCCGCGAGTGTCCAGGCGATCAGCGCGACCGTGCGTGACCAGAAAGGCTCTGAGATGAAGCTGGAGAGCAGGCGGATCGCCGCCCAGGCGCCCATGAGATTGCTTGCGGATCGCAGGAGATAGACGTCGAAGCCGGTCGTGCTATCGAGCACGGCAAGCGCGGCTGACAACAGGATCCACGCCATGGCCGGCCCGGCGATGGGCTGGATGAAACGCACGGCCTGGCGCTTGAAACGCTGCAGAGCGTCAATGTGGAAGATACGCGCAAAAACCGCCATAGTCTGACGCTTGGTTGCAAAGGCCAGCAGCATCGCGGCCCCGACCAGCACAAGCTGGAGCCCGAAATCGACGCTCAGCGCCTCGGCGCGGGCCCAGTCGATTGCCGCCTCGATCCGCGACTGGATGGCAGCAAGATCAAGCTCGAAACCGGCGGCGGGCTGGGTCTGGGACATCGAATCTCCTGTTAGAAGAAAACGAGCCTATCGCAATCGGCGGATGTGGGGGAAGAGGCTTAGCGCCCCTCGCGCCACCAGCCCAGCCCCAGAAGGCCGGTCAGGATCAGGACGATCAGCAGGCCCGGCAGCAAAGGCGTGCGGGTCGTCGCACGGACGACATAACGCTCGTTTGATCTCAGGCCCATCCAAGAGCGGCCGGAATGATCTGCATTGGCGCGGGTCCGGCGGATGCCGGGCAGGCGGGCATTCTCACCTTCACCAATGGCATAGATACCGCCACCACTGGCATTGACGAAAGGATCGAGGATCGCGTCCGTCGGGCGCAGGTCGGCATATTCCAGCGGGTTGAGCGGCCCCAGGGCCGCAACGGTCGTCAGCGCTCCGGAGCGAAGGCGGACAAGGCCAGTGCCTTCAGCCGGCAGGCGTGCGGAGAAACGCCCGGATTCATCCGTGCTCATGCTGGCGACTTCCTGGCGGCCATCGGGCCAGGTGACCTGTAGCGGCGGCGCGGTATCGGCCAGCGTAACGCGATCCACCAGTAATTCACCGTCCATGGCCACGGCCGTCAGACGTTCCTCGTCGAGCTCCGGCTCCTTCATCAGCCAGTGCGCCACACGGCGGAACATCTCGCCATAGGGGCCACCGCCCTCGAAACCTCGCGACCACAACCAGGTCTGGTCACTCATCACCATCGCCGTACGGCCTTGCTGGGAGTGCTGCAATACCAGAAGCGGATCACCGTCCTCGCTTTCCAGCAGAACCTGGCCACCCAGGGTGATGCCCTCGATATTGCGCATCCAGCGACCCCATTCCGGATCCTCGCCGCCGCCTTCCAGCCCGGCGGTGACCGGGTGGCGCAGGCCGAGATCGGACATTTGCGGTGTGAAGGCTTCTTCCGACAACGTACCGGACGGACGTACCGGCAGAACGCTGGACAGTTGTGAGCGGAACAGGCTTGGCGGGCCGGCGAAGGGCGGCCCCGTGGTGACCAGTAGTGCGCCGCCATTTTCAACATAGCGCGCCACATTACCGAAATAGCCCTGCATGATATTGCGGCGGCGATAACGGTCGAAGATCACGAGATCGAATTCCTCGAGGCGCTCGTAGAAGAGTTCCTGGACCGGGAAGGCAATCAGCGCCAGCTCGTCGGTCGGCGTGGAATCGCGACGGTCTGGCGGACGCAGGATGGTGAAGTGGACCAGGTCGACGGACGGGTCGGACTTCAGCAGGTCACGCCAGGCGCGCGCGCCATTGTGCGGTTCACCGGTGACCAGCAGCACACGCAGGCGATCCCGCACACCGTTCACGGAGACAGCGGCCCGGTTATTGATCAGGGAAAGCTCCTGTGGACCGGCCTCGACTTCGATCTCGACGACGTTCTGGCCACGCTGTTCAACGGGCACGTCAATGCGGATGGAGCGACCGATCGGTATGCGGTGCACTTGCGGTTCACCACCTTCGAAGCGGAAGGCGACCTGGGCATTGCCGGTCACGGCCGTGTCCTCGACACGAATGGTGAAGCTCGCACCCTGTCCCACAATGCCGTAACGCGGGCTTTCTTCGATGATCAGGCGACGATCACCGGCGGATGTATCGCCGGGCATGATCTGGTGCAGTGGCGCATCGATATTCAGCGCATCAATAGAGGCGGGCGCGTCATGGATCTGGCCGTCGGTGGTGACGACAATACCGGCCAGGCGATCCTGGGGCACGCTGGCAAGCGCTGAGCTGACAGCGGAAAAGACCTCCGTGCCATCCGCGCCTTCACCAGCTTCCACCTCGACAAGATCAAGCAACGGGTCATTCTCGGCCTGGCGGCGCAGGGCCTCGGCCATGGCGTCGGCCGCTTCGGAGCGACCGCCAATATCCATTGAAGAGCTGGTGTCAGTGACCAGGATGGCGACATCGGCGAGCGGATCACGCTCCTCCTCAACCAGCGAGGGGTTGGCCAGGGTCACGCCCAGGGCTGCCAGCCCCAGCCCGCGCCACAGCCAGCCGGACAGCTTCTGGACCGCGCCAAAGATGAGCACGGCATAGCCAATCGCCAGGAGCGCAATCAGCGGGCTCCAGGGAATGAGCGGCGAAAAGTCGATCGAGGCGGCCGTCATTGTCCGAGACGCTCCAGGATATCAGGGATGTGGACCTGGTCGGCCTTGTAATTACCGGTCAGGGCATACATGGCGATATTGATGCCGAAGCGCAGGCTCAGCTCGCGCTGGCGCTCGCCACCATCAACAGTGGCCACCGGACGTCCGTTTTCATCGACCGCCCAGGCGGCAGCCCAGTCATGGGCGCCGATAACGACGCCGGAGGTTCCGTCACGCGATGCACCGTCCGGATTGGCTTCGACCCAGACCGGATCGCCGCCGAAACGGCCCGGGAATTCCTGCAGCAAATAGAAGGAGCGTGTCAGCACATGATCGCCCGGGATACGTGCCAGCGGCGGGACATCAATGCTTTCCAGCACCGTCACCAGGCCGCGATGCGGTTCGCCGGCGCGGAGCATGGAGACGTCTGCATCCTGGGTGTCGAAAATGATGAGGCCGCCGCTTTGCAGATAGGTCGATACGCGCGCGGAAGCCTCTGCGGAGAGCGGCTGGGCATCGTCGGTGATCGGCCAGTAGATCATCGGGAAGAAGATCAGCTCGTGCTGTTCCGGATCCACCGCCATCGGGTTGGCCGGTTCAATGGCCGTACGACGGGTCAGCTCGTTGGCGAGGCCGATCAGGCCCTGGCGGGAGCGGTTGTCCAGATTGGTGTCGCCGGTCTCGACATAACCGAAATGCAGGTCCAGCGAGGCTTCCAGCACAAACGGGTCAACCTCCTGCGCCTCCAGCCGTCCGGCCAGCGGCACAAGGGCGAAGGCCAGCACGACCGCAGCAGCGGCGCGGCCCGGCAGGGGCAGGCGTCCGGCCAGGCCGAGTGCGATGAGAACGTCGAGGATCATCATGACAAGGGCAATCACCAGGAGGGGTGTCTGGAACAGGATCGGACGGATGCCGTCAAAGCCCTGATAGATCACCGAGGGCAGGTCGCGCGGCAGGGCTTCGACCGTGGTGTCCGCAGCGATGACGTTCAGCGCGGCGCTTCCCGTGCCCAGGCGATAAAGACCGGCCGGCACACTCGGCGACACAACTGCGGTTTCGAAAATCTCGGCCGGGACGGGGCGGGCAGTCGAGGGCGGGCTGGTCAGCTGACCCTGCCAGTCGAGCGCTTGGTCAACGACCCAGGCCCCCGTGGCAGGTCCGGTGGCTTCGCCGTTCTGGGCCAGGCCCATGACACGTTCCAGCATGCGCGGGAACAGGCCGGAGAGCGGCAGGTCGGACCAGGTCGGGCCGGCGGTCACGTGGAAGAGCACGATCCAGCCACGACCCCGACGCTGGGCGGTGACCAGCGGGGTGCCGTCCTCGAGACGTGCCCAGACACGGTCAGGCGTCGCTGTGCCCGGCTGGGCGAGAACCTGGCGGTCCACCGTGGCGGTTGGATCGGTCGGCAGGCCGGCAAACGGGCTGTCGAGCGAGAAACCAGCAATACGCTGGGGTTCTTCCCAGTTCAGAGCGCCACCAAAGAGGCGGCCACCTTCGCGCAGGTCTACCGGCAACAGCTCGTCACCGCGCGCTGCGAGGCGTGGTCCGGCGAAACGCAGGAGCAGGCCGCCATTGGCGACAAACTCACCGATGCGCTCGTCATCCGTGCGTGCATCATCGACCATGACCAGGGCGGCGGGTTCTTCCTCAAGCAATTCCTCGAGTGTGCCGCGGCTGGGCGTGGAGATCGGATTGATCGCGCTTTCAACATAATGCAGGTCAGAGAGCAGCGGCTGGCCGTCTTCGGATGTCGCCTCGATCAGGCCGACACGCGGACGACGCCAGCGATCGCCCATCAGGCGCACAGAGGCCGCGCTTGAACGCCCCTCGATGCGGATGCTGGCAATGCGATTGCGAAGATCCAACGGCAGACTCATCTCGACACGTGTGCGGCCCTCATCACCGGCAAACCCGGCATCGGCGCGGGCGATGGCGCGGCCATCTGAACCTAGGGCCACAATGCCGACGGTCGCTGGCAGCTCCCGCATGGAGCGCAGGACATCAACAGCCAGACCGTCTGTGGTGACTTCCGGCGGGGCGAGGGCATAGGCACTGCGTCCCGCATCCGGTTCGATCAGGCGGACCGTGCCGATATCGTTGAGCGTGTCTGCCAGTGCGCGGGCGCCGGTACTGTCCGTGCCATCGCTGAGCCAGGTGATGGCCAGGTCATCGGCCAGGGCGTCCTGGGAGATGGCATCTTCCAGGCGCTCGGCGGCAGAGCTTCGATCCACCGACCAGGCTTGCGGGCGGGCGCTGTCGAGCAGGCGGCGGGCGGTGTCGGCGCTATCCAGGCGGATTGGCGCAGGCGCGGTTTCACCCGGCGCGGTGAACAACAGCGCGACGAGGCGATTATCCCGCTCCGCATCGCTGATCAGCAGCTCGGCACGACGTTCGGTTTCCGGCCAGGAATTGGCCGCCGCCCAGCCATTGTCGACGACGATCAGCGCCGGGCGCTCCTCGTCTTCAACCGCGGGCGGTGTCCAGATCGGGCGCGACAGGCCAATAATGATCAGCGCGGCAATCAGCAGGCGGAACAGGATCAGCCACCAGGGCGCGTGATGTGGGGTCTCGGTGTCGTCCGGTGCACCCAGCAGCAGGCGAAGCGGCGGAAAAATCGCGCGTTTCGGCGCTGGCGGTGTCGCCCGCAGCAGCAGCCATAGCGCTGGTAGCGCCAGCAGGCCAGCCAGGGCCAGCGGTGCGCCAAAGGAAAGGGGCCCCAGTCCAAACATCAATCAGACATCCCTTGCCAGTGCACGATAAAGCGCCAGCACGGCACTCGTTGCGGTCTTGTCGGTGCGGTGGGTGACAATCGTCCAGCCATACTGGCGGGCGAGGTCGGCGAGTGCATCACCATGTTCCCGCCAGCGCTGGCGATAGGTCTTGCGGGCTTCCTCGGCACGACCGAACAACAGGCTGTCATTGGAATGCGGGCGCTCGAAACGGGTGCGGCCGGAATAGGGGAAATCCTCTTCCGCCGGATCGACGATGCGCAACATCACACCTTGGGCTTCCAGCACGGCAAAACGCGACAGCCGGGCGGCCCAGGTCTCGATCGGATCGAGGAAATCACTGGCCAGGACAACCCGGCCAAAACGGCTGATCTCCGGCGCTTCCACGGCGTTTTCAGCACCCGGTCCCAGCACAAGGCGACGGGAGACGCGTTCAAGGCCAAGCGCGCCGGTGCGTGGAATCGCGCTTTCACCCAGCACGGAGACGCGTTCACCGCCCTGGGTCAGAAGGGCTGCGACGGCGATCTGACACACCGCTGCGCGGTCCAGCTTGCTGGGCGTGTGTTTGCCCGACGTGTATTGCATCGACGTGGAGCCATCGCGCCACAGCCAGATCGTATTGGCGGCTTCCCACTCGTTCTGACGCACAAACAGCTGATCGGACCGCGCGGACTGGCGCCAGTCGATGGCGGCACGACCGTCTTCTGGACGGTGATGGCGGTATTGCCAGAAGGTCTCGCCAATGCCGGACCGCCGACGGCCATGCACACCCTGGGCGACGGTCGCAGCAATGCGCTCCGCCTCCGCCAGCAGGGAGGGCAGGCTGGCCGCCGCCTCTTCGCCTTCATGGCGCAAAGAGACGATGCGGGCTTCCTTATGGCGATCGACGCCCTGGCTCATGACCTAGGCGGCCTGGTCCGCAAGGGTCTGGATCAGACCTTCCAGCGTGTGGCCATCCGCACGGGCCGCGAAGGACAGGGCCATGCGGTGCTTCAGAATGGGTTCGGCCAGCGCCGCAACATCCTCGGTGGACGGAGCCAGGCGGCCCTGCAGCAGTGCACGGGCACGACAGGCCAGCATCATCGCCTGGCCGGCACGCGGTCCTGGCCCCCAGGACACACCTTCACGAACCGCCTCGATCTCGCTTTCATCCGGACGGGCCAGACGCAGCAGGTCAAGAATGGCTTCAAGGACTTTTTCGCCTACCGGAAGACGGCGAACGAGGCTTTGCAGCTTGATGATCTCTTCCGCGTTGAGGACTTCGATAGCTTCCGCAGAGGTCGCGCCGGTCGTGGCGAGCAGGACCTGGCGTTCCGCATCACGATCCGGATAGGGCACGTCGACACGCAGCAGGAAACGGTCGAGCTGGGCTTCCGGCAGTGGATAGGTGCCTTCCTGCTCGATCGGGTTCTGGGTCGCCAGCACGTGGAAGGGGTGCGGCAGGTCATGGCGCTCACCGGCGACGGTCACGTGACCTTCCTGCATGGCCTGCAACAGCGCGGCCTGGGTGCGCGGGCTGGCGCGGTTGATCTCGTCAGCCATCAGCAGGCGACAGAAGATCGGGCCGGGCAGGAAGCGGAAATGACGCTTGCCGTCATCACTTTCTTCCAGGATCTCCGAGCCGAGAATATCAGCCGGCATAAGGTCCGGTGTGAACTGGATACGCTTGGTGTCGAGGCCGGTTGCAACGGCGATGGTTTCCACCAGGCGTGTCTTGGCCAGGCCGGGCGCGCCGACCAGCAGGGTGTGGCCACCGGACAGGAGTGCGGTCAGGCAAAGCTCGACCTCATTTTCCAGGCCGAAAATGACGCGTCCGATACTGTCTTTTACGGCCGCCAGGCGCTGGGTCGCTGCATCCGCTTCGGCGATCAGGTCTGCACCGGGTTCAATCGTGTCGGTCATCGTCCTAAATTCCTCTCCGAAACAGATGACTTATATGTCTTTCAACGTGCGTCGAGCATGGCGTTGCAGGAACGAGGTGTCCATGCCTACCGATACCGAAATGGCCAACGGATTACAGTCGCTGCTCAAGGCAGCAGAAAGCGCCGGCGAGGGATTGCCTCCCGTCGATCGCTGGAATCCGGAGTATTGCGGCGAGATGGACATGGTCATCAAACGGGATGGCTCCTGGTGGCATGACGGCACGCGTATAACCCGGGAACGTCTGACACGCTTGTTTTCGACAATCTTGCGTAAAGATGACGACGGCGTTCATTATCTCGTCACGCCGGTCGAGAAAATCGGTATCCGGGTCGAGGTCGCGCCTTTCCTGGCGGTGCGAGTCGACCGGGTCGGCGAGGGCCGGGACCAGCAACTGCTTTTCACAACAAATTTCGGTGATGTGGCCGCTGCAGGTCCGGATCATCCCATTGAAATCAGCTGGGATGGCGATCGCGAGGAGCCGGTGCCCCTGGTGAGGATTCGCGGACAGCTCGATGCGCTGATGTCCCGACCGGTCTTTTATGAGCTGGCTGACATCGCCGTGGAACATGACGGCGTCACCGGTGTGTGGAGCCAGGGGGAGTTTTATCCGCTGGAGGTTGATGGTGCAGACGCCTGAAGCCTTTCTCCAGCGCCTGCAGGACCGGCTGGACCCGGTCGACAGCCAGGGCGCCCTGCCTGTGCGCGGGGATGGTGACCTCAATGGCGCGCCTTCACCGACGGGGCGGGAACTTCGGTCTGCAGCCGTGATCGCGCCGTTGTTATTGCATGACGGTCCGCCGCGTTTCCTCTTCACCGAGCGCGCTGCCCACCTCAGCCAGCATGCGGGCCAGGTCAGTTTTCCCGGTGGTCGTGTTGATCCGACTGATCTGACACCCGCCGATGCCGCGGTGCGCGAGCTG
Organism: Maricaulis sp. MIT060901; assembly: GCF_047123815.1. Classification (NCBI taxonomy): domain Bacteria; kingdom Pseudomonadati; phylum Pseudomonadota; class Alphaproteobacteria; order Maricaulales; family Maricaulaceae; genus Maricaulis; species Maricaulis sp. MIT060901. The sequence goes on along the minus strand of NZ_CP138920.1, from coordinate 779,265 downwards.
CATGAAGAGGTCGGGATTGATCCGGTTTATGTCGACATGATCGGCCGGTTCGACAGTTATGAGACGGTCACGGGATATGAGGTCCAACCCTTTGTGGGAATTGTGCGTCCCGGATACCGCTTGTCGATTGACCCGAACGAGGTTGCCCTGACCTTCGAGGCGCCGGTGGATTTCCTGATGAATCCGGTCAATCACGAACGTCATAGCCGCACCTGGCAGGGGCGGGAGCGGCATTTTTATGCGATGCCGTGGAATGGGCACTATATATGGGGAGCGACAGCAGGCATGCTGAAGTCGCTTTACGACAGGCTTTACGGGTAGATCATGGTCCGCATCACAATTATTGAAATCCTGTCCTTCCTGTTGCCCTTCGGCCTGTTTTTCCTGTGGCGAACGGTCAGCACATCGGAAGCCGCAGCCAAGCCGGCCCCGGTTCTGAAACTGGCTGCTGCCGGTGCTGCGACCGCGGTTGTGGTCATGATCGGTCTGGTTCTCCTGGACAGTGCCCGCGGTGGCCATGAAGGGGACCAATACGTCCCACCGCGCCTCGTGGATGGTGAAATCCAGCCGGGTTACTTCATCCGCTCCGATGAGGCTGCGGACGACACAAATGAAGATGCGGGTGAGGAAGCGGAAGACCCGCCGAGCGATGATCAGGAATGACTCCGGTCTCGCTGAACCCGGCTGAACACAGCTGGATGAGCGCGCCTGAGACGCGCGCTGTTATCGACATGCTTGAGAAGGAGCGTCCCGGCGGTTCGCGCTTTGTTGGTGGCTGTGTACGCAATGCCTTGCTGGATACGCCGGTTGCGGATGTTGATATTTCCACGCAGATCCTGCCGCAACGTGTGCTGGATATTGCCCGTTCGGCGGGCCTAAAAGCCATTCCTACCGGCCTCGAACACGGGACCATCACTGTTGTGTTTGGCGGTGTTCCCTATGAAATCACCACGCTGCGCAAGGATGTCGCCACCGATGGTCGCCGCGCTGTTGTCGAGTTTTCCGAAAGGTGGGAGGAGGACGCACAGCGACGCGACTTCCGCCTGAACGCGCTCTACGCAGATTTCCACGGAAAAATTCACGACCCGACCGGTGGTCTGGAGGATCTGGAAGAGCGCCGCTTTGTTTTTGTCGGTGATGCCCGCAAGCGCATTCGGGAAGACTATCTGCGCACGCTCCGGCTGTTCAGGTTTCAGGCCTGGTATGGCCAGGGTGATCCTGATGAGGTCGCCATTTCAGCGGCTTATGAGCTGCGTGACGGTCTGTCGACATTGTCAGTCGAGCGCGTCTGGTCTGAATTGAAGAAGCTTCTCGCCGCTCCGGATCCGGGGCGGGCGATTGAGCTGATGCAAGCCGGAGGAATATTGAATCAATTGATCGGAGTGAACGGATCCTTAAGAGTCCTGAGCGCAATCATTGATCAAGACAATGATTATGGATTAGCGCCTGACGCCTTGTTGCGATTCGTGGCGCTCGCCGATGGCGGACCGGAAAGGATGAGGACGATGGCTGCAAACCTGAAAATGTCCAATGCTGAAGTACAACGCCTGCAGGGCGCGGTAGATCCGTCTGCCCGCGAGGATGTGCATGGCGCCTTTGGTGATCTTGCCGCTGCCGAACGTGCCATCATGGCGCTGGGTGCACAGGCTTTTGAGGACCAGGCCCGTCTGGCGGCAGCCGGCGAAACCGCTCCGCCGCCGCGTGATTGGCGCCTGCTGGCCAAGTTTGCGGCCGAGTGGAAACAGCCGGATTTCCCGGTCAATGGCGGTGATCTCATCCTGATGGGTTACGAGCCGGGTCCTATGCTGGGTGATGCGCTTGATGAGCTGAAGGCCCACTGGATTGCCGAACGTTTCGAGCCGAGCAAGGACGAGCTTCTGGCGCGTCTGAAACAGTAGATCGCTCTACACGCCAACGAGAAAAGCCCCGGTCATCGCCGGGGCTTTCTTGTATCCGCTGTCCGGGTGATGGGCCTAGCGAAGTAATGCGTTTGTCTGCGTATAGGCGATGCCGGCCTGGAGCGCGGTGTCCGCGGTGCTGGTGCGAGCCGGTTGTTTCTCCTCACCCCCAAGCAGGTCGCGAATGCGTTGCTCGATTTCGGCCTCGATCGCCTCGCGCTCGTTTTCCGGCATGGCCTTGAGGCTGTCCTCGCTGAGCCCCCGGCTTTCCAGGAACTGGGCGCGGATGCGTTCGGCAGGCGACATCTCCGCCCAGCGCAGGAATTCCTCCACGGCTGACTTTTTCGACACCATCGCTTGCGGCGCCTTGTCGATCATGTCCTGGGAGGCGGGCGAGGCGGGAGCTGGTAGCGTCTTGTTGGCAGCGGTCTCGCCCGGTCTCTCGGCGCCGGTCACATGGGGCAGGGGTGCCGGGCCGATGCCAAGTGCGGAAATACTCATCTTCGGTCTCACTCGTGATGGTTGTCCGATAGGAAGCTGCAAGGGGCGGGCCGTCTGAACGGCCCAGCCCTGGCTGGCAAATCCACGCAGTCGAGGCGGCGATGGCGGGATCTGCCGGGTAAACCTTTCCGGGTGCCGGAAGATTTTGCCCGTGATGGATCTACCAGTCGGCGTCCAGATAGAAGGCGGTCATCGCCAGGGTGTCCACTAAGCCGTGTGCCAGGATGAGCGGCCAGAGATTGCGCTTGTAGAGCAGGTAGAGCGTACCCAGGGCAAAGGCGATGGTTCCGGTTACCACGAGACCGCGCACACCCTGGTAATACATGTGGGCAAAACCGAAAATCAGGGCGGGGATGAAGACTTTCAGCAGGGCGCGCATCGGGATACCCGCGAAGATGCGCTCGACCCGGCTGACCAGCACTGCGCGGAAGAACATTTCCTCGCCGAAGGCCGCACTGGTCCAGACAATGGCAAGCCACATCAAATAGACCGGCAGATTGCCTTCGATATCGCCCCAACGGGCTTCCACACCCTCCGGCAGGGCGTCCGAGCTCCAGAGACCGGCCGCGTCACCCAGATAGGCCATGGCCACGCCGCTGCCCAGGATAGCCACGATCGCCAGTAAGGTCTGGGGCAGGATCAGGAGGCCGGATTTCCAGCCGCGCGGCCGGGCGAGGCCCAGGCCCGTCCAGGTTTCACCGCGATGGTGCAGATAGACGGTGGCGACACTCAGGACGATGAGCAGGGAAGCTGGTCCAGCGAATTTCCAGATGAACTGGTCCAGTACAACTTTCGAACCAAAGGCGATGGTCAAGGCAGCGAGCAGTTCCAGCGCGGCCCGGGAACGGGAGGGGGAAGTATTGGTCATGCTTTTTCTCTTCGGAACGGGCAGGGCCCAACAAAACTTTCCATCGAGATAGAGCGCGGCGGACCTGATTTATTGAATGATCGTGCCGTTGGTGCCGGTGTCGAGCAGTTTCAGCCAGACCTTCGGGGTGACGCCGAAATTGCCCTTGAACTGGCGGGTCAGATGGGCCTGATCGGAAAAACCGGTCGCACAGGCTGCGCTCGCCAGGGACGTACCATTGGCGATCAGCACGCGGGCGGCATCGAGGCGGCGCAGGGTGACGTAACGATAGGGGCTGGTCCCCATCAGGGCGCGGAAATCACGGGCCAGGTTCCAGCGGGACCGGCCCGTCACGTTTTCCAGCGCCTCCATGGTGATCGGCTCATCCAGGTGGGCCAGGATATAGTCGCGGGCGCGATAAACGGCCTGGTGATCGATCGGGCGATCAATGTCCTGTCCGGTTTCCACGGCACACAGACGGTCGACCAGCTCGGTCATCACCGCGCTCCAGTCCAGCGCGTCCACCGGCGTGGCGAGATCCCGGACGAGGCCGTGAACCAGTGAGATCAGTTGTCGGTCCGTACTGCGACCGCCTTCGATGAAGGGCAGGGCGCGACCGGCCAGGGCGTGTTCGAATTCCTCGGGACGGATATTGATACCGCGATAGCCGAACGCCTCGTCGGTTCCGGCCATACCGTCATGCAGTTCATCGGGGTGCAGGATGACCAGCTCGCCCGGCAAGGAGTGCCGGCAGGCGCCGCGATACTCGAAACTCTGCACACCCTTCAGGGTCAGGGCGAAGGTATATGTATCATGCCGGTGCGGCGCGAAGGCACGACCGCTGAACACTGCTTCAAACCGCTTGTGCGGCCCGGCGGCTGTGGTGACTCGTCCGTTTCGCATCTGTACTCGCCCTTGTCTCATCAGTGATGAGATGTTTCCCGGGGCGATATCGGATGCATCTGTTGAACAGCCAAGCGGGAACACGCCGCTGGGTGTCCCGTTTGTGCGGCTACGGCCACTTCGCCTCGGGCGGCATGGAGGACAGGATCGACTTTACATTGCCACCGGTTTCCAGGCCGAACTTGGTGCCACGATCATAGAGCAGGTTGAACTCGGCATAACGACCACGACGAACAAGTTGTTCCTCGCGCTGGTCGGCGGTCCATGTCTCGTTCATGCGGCGGCGGACAAGCGTTGGGTAGATGTCGAGGAAAGCCAGACCGACATCCCGGGTAAAGGCAAAATCCTCGTCCCAGTCGCCGGTATTGTGGCGGTCGTAGAAAATCCCGCCAATGCCGCGCGGTTCGTCCCGGTGTGGCAGGTAGAAATACTCGTCGCACCATTTCTTGAAACGCTGGTGGTAATCCTCGCCGTGTTTGTCACAGGCCGTCTTGCAGGCAGCGTGGAAATCCCGGGCATCAGGGTGAGCCTGGGTGCGGGCGCTGTCGAGCACGGGGGTCAGGTCCATACCGCCGCCAAACCACCACTTCGTCGTGGTGATGAAACGCGTATTCATGTGCACAGCGGGAACATTCGGGTTCCACATGTGCGCAATCAGGGAAATGCCCGACGCCCAGAAGCGCGGATCTTCCTCGGCGCCGGGGATCTGTTTGCGGAATTGTTCGGAAAACTCGCCATGCACCGTGGAGACATGCACGCCGACCTTTTCAAACAGCCGGCCGCGCATGATGCCCATCTGGCCACCGCCCTGGTCGTCGCTGCCATCGCCGCGTGTCCAGTCCTCGTATTCAAAACGTCCGGCATCGCCAGGATAAAGCTCAGCCGGGGCCTCGTCTTCCAGGCGTTCAAATTCGGCGCAGATCTGGTCGCGCAGGTCTTCAAACCAGGCCCGGGCAGAGGCGCGGGCGAGATCGATATTGAGTGCTTGTTCCGTCATGGCGACATGCATACGCGCTGGGGCGCGTCTGGCAATAGGCAAGAGGTGTTACGAACCGACGCGGGTCGCATTGGACTTGCGGCGGCGCACCCGGCGTCGCCCCTGTCCGGCTCCGGCTGGTTTGGACTGGCCACTCTCGCCGCTGGCCGGTTTCGCCTTGGGCTTTCCACCCGGCTTGCCATTGCCCTGCCGTGGCTTGTCACCACCGGACTTCGCCTGGTTGCCAGCAGGGCGCCGACGACGATTGCCACCGCCTCCACCGCCACCGCCGCGCTTGCCGCCGCCTCCGCCACCACTGCCGGGGCGTTTGGCGTCCTTGGGGATTTCCAGTTCGGCACCAAAAGCGGAGAGGTGACGACCAATCAGCTTTTCAATATCGCGCAGCAGGATGCGATCGCCCGGCTCGACCAGCGAGATGGCGACCCCGTCCGTTCCGGCCCGTGCCGTACGGCCGATCCGGTGCACATAGGCTTCGGGCACATTGGGCAGGTCGAAATTGATGACATGGCTGACGCCGGGAATATCGATGCCGCGCGCAGCGATATCCGTCGCGACGAGGATGCGCACAGAGCCTTCACGGAAGGCTGCCAGGGCTTTCTCGCGCTGGTTCTGGGACTTGTTGCCGTGGATGGCGACCGCCTTCAGCCCGTCCTTTTCCAGATTGCTGACAACCCGGTTGGCCCCGTGTTTGGTGCGTGTGAAGACGATGGCGCGTTCCATTTCGCGTGGCGCCAGGAGGTCGCGCAGGGCGGCGCGCTTCTCGCTTCGCTCCAGCAGCTGGACGTCCTGTTCGATGCGTTCGATCGGTGTGGATTGCGGTGCCACCGAGACTTCGACCGGCCTGGTCAGGAAATCCTCGGCCAGCTTGCGGATCTGTTTGGGCATGGTGGCGGAAAAAAGGACGGTCTGGCGCTTGCGCGTCAGCTTGGCCATCAGCTGGCGGATGGTCGGCATGAAGCCGAGATCCAGCATCTGGTCAGCCTCGTCCAGCACGACCATGTCGACCCGGTCAATGCGCAGGGCGCCGGTGGAGATATGGTCCATCAGGCGGCCCGGCGTCGCAATCAGCATGTCGACGCCCGGTTCCAGCGCCTTGATCTGCGGGCGCGGTTTCACTCCGCCAAACACCGTGGTCAGACGCAGCTTGGTGTTCTGGGCGTAACGCGCGGCGTTTTCCTCGATCTGCGCTGCCAGCTCACGCGTGGGAGCCAATACGAGTGCGCGACAGCGACGTGCGCCGACGGGTTCGTCATAATCCAGCAGCTGGTGCAGCAGGGGCAGGGTGAAGGCGGCCGTCTTGCCGGTGCCGGTCTGGGCGATGCCGACAAGGTCGGAGCCCGTGAGAAGTTTGGGGATGGCGCGCGCCTGGATCGGGGTCGGGGTCGTATACCCGGAAGCGTCGATGGCCTTGATAAGCGGTTTGGCGAGGCCAAGATCGTGAAAATGCGTCAAAACAATACCTGTTCACACCAGACTGCAGCGCAGGCTGGTTGGGGTGGGTGAACGTGTTGAGCGTGGGTCAGCCGTCCGGCGGAGGTGAATTCGCCCGGCGAATTCGAGAAGGCGCGAGATTGCGCAAAAATGAGCCACGAACTTTGAGATCAAAGGTCCACGCCGTGGCGTTGCGCGCGGTATGCTCGTTTTTGCAGCAATCCACAAGTGATTTCCGTTACGGCGCGCCGGGCCAACTGAGCGCCCAGTCTTGTTCTCGCCCGCCTGCCCGCCCTAGTCTGCGCCCGAAAACAGGGGCACGAGATGGACATCACAAACATTATCCTGGCCGGAATTGGCGGCGCTCTGGGCGCGGGCCTGGGGATTCTTCTCGGCGCGCGCATGCCGCGCCGCGGAGACGGTTTTGGCCTGCCGCAAATCATCGCGATTGCCCTGACCGTGGCCGGCGCCCTGATTGTGCCGCTGGCTGCCGGCCCGCTGCTTTCCGGTGAGCGAGAAGCCCATGGCGGACGCGATATGGGCGCCGAAGTAGATGCGATGTTTGCCGAGAACCAGATGCTGCAGGCACTCGCGACCGTTGATCCCGACGCCCAGCAACGCATGCGGGAGCGGGCGATCGAAGCTTATCGCAGCGGAGGTTCCGAGCAGGCCGAACAGGTGATGTATGAAGAGGCCTTCGTGCTTGGCCAGACGGCTGTCGTGATCTATGGGCCGCGGGCGACAGATGAAGCTCTGCTAGGCCTTCAGCGCACCTTGCTGAGTGTGGCGCGAAATCTGATGAGCGAACCACAATATTGTTACACGCTGCTCTATTCCGGTATCGCGCCGCAGAACATCTCCTCGCGGCAGGCGATGGAAGCGGGGCGGCATGCGGCCTACGCACCGATGCAGGACGCCATGGTAGCGCTTGTGCTGGCGGCCGGCCCCGAGGCGATTCCGTACGATCTCGACCGCGCGACCCTCGGGACGGGGGAGATGCAGGGATTTGTTTTCAACAATTATGACGAGAACCGTCTGCGGTATTTCTCGGGCTATGAGCCGCAGAATGATGCCGAGTTCGCCGCGGCCTGTGATGCGATGGCGGATCTGCTGGAATTCCAGCTCAATCACGAATATGCCGCCGACATGGTCCGGGCGGGACTGATGTCAGGCGGCTAGCGCAACTGCCTCTGGGCCTCGGCGAGGGCGATGCCGGCGGAAACAACGACGTTGAGTGACCGGGTTTCCGGACGAATCGGGATGATGACGCGTGCATCGGCCTGATCATGAACCTCGTCCGGAACGCCTGCACTTTCCCGACCAAATAGCAGTCGGTCATCCGGACGGAATTTGAAGTCCCATAGGTTGTCGGCGCCACGCGTTGTAAACAGGACGAGGCGACCTTTTGACGCGGGCTGGACCGTCAGATACTGGCTCCAGGAGCTATGTCTGACAGGGGAAATGGTCGCCTCATAGTCCATGGCTGCCTTGCGTATACCCTTTGCAGTAAGGGGAAAGGCGCAGGGTTCGATGACGTCGAGATCCGCCCCGAAACAGGCTGCGACGCGCATCGCTGCCCCGAGGTTTTGCGGAATATCTGGTTGAAAAAAAACGATCCGCATTTTAAGCCGCGCTCAAGCCAAGAGTCCGGAAGTGTGTGCGGCAACGCGCCGCGTACGCGATCCGCCTTACGGCGATAGGTTATGGTCGTCAAACCTGTGAACGCAGATTTGGCGATTTTCTGGGGCAGGGACACGCACTTGCGTGGACCCGTAAACACGAAGAGAAGAGGTCGGCTCGTGACGGAACACAACGGCGCGCCCGACGGACACGGTCAAGAACCGTCCCGTCGCGACTTCATCTATATCGCTGCAGGCGGCGCGGCCGCTGTCGGTGGCGGTCTTGTAGCTTGGCCGTTCGTCGACCAGATGAACCCGGCAGCGGATACGCTTGCACTGGGTTCCATCCGTGTCGATGTCTCGCAGGTTTCTGCGGGATCGGAAATCACAGTGATGTGGCGCGGGGCGCCGGTCTTCATCCGTCACCGTACGGAAGAGGAGATCGCCGACGCCCGTGACGTTGACCTGTCGGCCTTGCCGGATGAAGACGCACGTAACGAGAATGCGGGCATGGAAGGTGCTCCGGCCTATGACGCGAACCGCGTCCTTCGCCCGGAATTCCTGATTGTCAAAGGCAATTGTACTCACCTCGGCTGCGTTCCGACGAGCCAGGAAACCTCTCAGGGTGGCGAGTACGAAGCCTGGTACTGTCCGTGCCACGGCTCGCACTACGACAAGTCCGCACGCATCCGTCGCGGACCGGCTCCGGAAAACCTTCCGGTTCCGGATTATTTCTTCGAAAGCGAGACGGTCGTTAAGCTCGGCCTGTCTGGCGAAGAAGCAGCAAACTCGGGGTGGGCAGTAGCATGAGCGGACCTTCGACCTACGAGCCGAAATCCGGCTTCACGCGTTGGCTAGATGATCGCCTGCCGATCATCCGCCTGGGCTGGGACAGCTTTGTTGACTTCCCGACGCCGCGTAACCTGAACTACTGGTGGACATTCGGTGGCATTCTCGCCGTCTTCCTGATGATCCAGATCATCTCCGGTATCATCCTCGCCATGCACTATGTGCCGCACGAAAGCATGGCTTTCGACAGTGTCGAGCGCATTCGTCGCGACGTGAATTTCGGCTGGATGATCCAGTCCATGCACGCCAATGGCGCGGCCTTCTTCTTCGTTGCGGTCTATCTGCACATGTTCCGCGGTCTCTATTACGGTTCCTACAAGGCGCCGCGCGAGATCCTGTGGATCCTGGGTGTCGTGATCTACCTTCTGATGATGGCCACGGCCTTCATGGGTTATGTCCTGCCGTGGGGCCAGATGTCCTACTGGGGCGCTATGGTGATCACCAACCTGATCGGTGCGCTGCCGTTTGTCGGTGACGCGATCCGCGAATGGCTGTGGGGCGGTTTCTCCGTTGGTCAGGCCACGCTGAACCGCTTCTTCTCCCTGCACTACCTGCTGCCCTTTGTTATCGCCGGCGTGGTTGGCCTGCACATCTGGGCCCTGCACGTGCCGGGCAATGGCAACCCGGTCGGACTGGACGTCCGCAAGGGCGATTCCGGCAAGAAGGACACGCTGCCCTTCCACCCGTACTACACGGTCAAGGACGGCTTCGCGATCATCGTCTACCTGATGGTCTTCGCAACCTTCGTCTTCTTCATGCCGAATGTTCTGGGTCACGCGGACAACTTCATCGAAGCCAACCCGCTGTCGACGCCGGCGCACATCGTACCGGAATGGTATTTCCTGCCCTTCTACGCGATCCTGCGTGCGGTCACCTTCGACATCGGTCCGATCGACGCCAAGCTGGGCGGTGTCCTGGCCATGTTCGGCGCCATCGCGATCCTGTTTGTCCTGCCCTGGCTGGATACGTCCCGCGTACGCTCCATGCGTTACCGTCCGCTGACACGCTGGTTCTTCATCTTCTTCGTACTCGCCTGCCTGGGTCTGGGCTGGTGTGGCGCGAAGAACCCGGATGATCTGGTGTTCGTCATGGGGCACGACGCGGAAGGCCATGAAGTAGGCTTCAAATTCCTGTGGTTCGGTCAGCTTCTGACCCTCTACTACTTCGCCTATTTCCTGGTGATCCTGCCGATCATGGGCATCATCGAAAAGCCGAAGGAACGTCCGGCCTCCATCGAGGCGGCGGTCCTGGGCACAGATAAGTCCTAAGGGAGCGACGATCATGAAAATGGCTCACATCATCGCCGCTGGCCTGGCCGCTCTGGGCCTCACTGCTACGGCTTCTGCCCTTGAGGGCGATGCACACGCGCCGGAAAAACGCGAATGGATCTTCTCTGGACCGTTCGGCACGTATGCTGACGGCGACCATGGCGAGCGGTATCAGCTCCAGCGTGGTTTGCAGGTTTATCAGGAAGTCTGTGCGTCCTGTCACTCGCTTGACCTGATCAGCTTCCGCAATCTGGGGCAGGCTGCTGGTCCATTCTGGGATGAGCGCTTCGAGAATCCGAACGACAATACGGTCGTCATGCAGATCGCGGCGAACTACCAGATCTGGGACGGCCCGAATGACGATGGCGACATGTTCCAGCGTCCGGGTATCCCGGCGGATTATTTCCCGGCTCCGTTCGAGAATGAACAGATGGCGCGTGCCGCCAATGCCGGTGCGCTGCCGCCGGATCTGTCCCTGATCGTCAAGGCCCGTTCGCATGGTGCAGATTACATCTACGCCCTGCTTACAGGTTATGGAGAGGCTCCGGAAGGCACCGATCTCAGCCCTGGCCAGTACTACAATGAGTACTTCACCGGTGGTGCGATCGCCATGGCTGCCCCGATCTCTTTCGACGGCCAGGTCGAATACGCTGACGGTACCGAAGCTACGGTCGAGCAGATGGCCGAAGACGTCACCGTCTTCCTGGCCTGGGCCTCCGACCCGCACATGGAGGCACGCAAGTCCATGGGCCTGATGGTTCTGCTGTATCTCTTCGTGTTCGCCATCCTGGTCTATCTGGCCTATCGCCAGGTCTGGGCGAACGTCGAGCACTAGGCGTTACCAGCACTTGCAAGATCTGAAGGCTGTGGGCATATGCCCGCAGCCTTTTTCTTTTGGGGGATGATCCCATGAACAACTGGAAACTCGGAATTATCGGCGGCTCAGGCCTGTACAGCCTGGATGGGCTTGAGAATGTGCGTACGCAAAGCGTGGAGACGCCCTGGGGCATGCCCTCTGCGGATCTCACGATGGGCACGCTGAACGGGATCGAACTGGTCTTTCTGCCGCGCCACGGTACTGCCCACGCCATCCCGCCCTCAAAGGTTCCCTATGACGCCAATATCGCGGCTCTGAAAATGGCAGGCTGTAGCGATATCATCGCCATTTCCGCCTGCGGATCCCTGCGCGAGGAATATGCGCCAGGCCATTTCGTTGTCGTGGACCAGTATGTTGATCGCAGCCAGGGCCGTCCGCGAAGCTTCTTTGGTGAAGGCTGTGTCGCGCATGTGCCGATGGCTGACCCGGTGTGTTCCCGCATGAGCCGGCTGGTCTATGAAGCCGGCGAGGCGGCCGGGATCGGGATCACCAAGGGTGGCACCTATCTGGTCATGGAAGGCCCGCAATTCTCCACCCGTGCGGAAAGTGAACTCTATCGGTCCTGGGGGCTGGATGTGATCGGCATGACCAACATGCCCGAAGCAAGGTTCGCCCGCGAGGCGGAACTGCCCTATGCCGCCGTGGCGATGGTGACGGATTATGATTGCTGGCACGAGGAGGAGGACAGTGTCGACGTAGCCGCTGTGCTCGCCGTGATGCGTGGCAATACCGAGAAGGCCAAACGCCTGCTGACAGGCCTCACAGAGCAGCTGAGCGCCGTCGAGCGCACTCCGAGCCCGGATGACATCGAAACCGTGCTGGACGCCGCTGTGGTAACGCCGCCGGCCAGTCGCGATCCGGAAATTGTCGACCGTCTCAAGGCTATCGTACCGCGCGTGTTTTGATATTCCCGATTTGGGGGCTTTTGAAATCCCTCCAGCTCGTCCATAAAGTCGGACCCATTATCGGAGTAGACGATGATCGAGTTCGTTTTTGCCCTGGCGGCGGCCTCTGCCACCCAGGACCTGGCCCTCGCGCCGCGCCGTCCGCTCGTTGAATGTTCCCAGCACCTGACCAATGACCGCGCCAGGCATAATTGCCTGCGTGATCTGTTGCGGGATGCGGAACGGCAGCTCGACACGGCGCTGGACAATGCCCGCCAGGAGGCCGGGGAGGCCGATCTGGACAGTGGGGGCATGTTCCGCGCGGCGGAGATGCTGGAAACGGCGCATCAGCACTGGCAGACCTATCGCGATGCGGAATGTGGTCGCCGGGGCGCCCTGATGTTTGTCAGCGAGGCCTCTCGCACGGATATCACGCTGGACTGCCAGGTCGCGATGACACGCGCCCGCCAATCGGAGCTGGAGAGCAACTAGTTGAGCCTGCCCGTCCTTTATATCGGTAATCGCCGTTTTTCGAGCTGGTCGCTGCGCGCCTGGCTTGTGCTGCAGAAATCCGGCATCGAGTTCGAAACACGCCTGGTCCCGCTCAATGAGGGGGAAACCCGCTCGGCCATTTCCGAGATTTCTCCCGGTGGCACCGTACCCGCGCTGCATACTGCCGATGGCGTGATCTGGGACTCGCTGGCGATCTGTGAATGGGCGGCCGAACGCAAGCCAGACCTCTGGCCAGCCCAGGACATGTTGCGAGCCCGTGCCCGGGCGGCTGTCTCATCCATGCACGCCGGTTTCCTGTCGCTGCGCGAACACTGTCCGATGGATCTGTGCCGGGAGGGTGTCTACAAGGATCTCGACGACGTCACCCAGATGGATATCGCTGTCATGCAGGCACTCTGGCATGATGTCATGACGCCCGCCGGCGAATTCATGTTCGGCGAGTGGTCGATCGCGGATGCTTTCTTCACGCCCGTGGCCAGCCGTTTCAGAAGTTACGCCGTCGAGCTGCATTCCGAAGCCCAGTCCTATTGCGACACCCTGCTGTCGGAGAAAGATTATCTGGACTGGCATTCCAAAGCCCAGCTAGAAGACTATACGAATCCCTACGAAAACCCTCTCTAGAGGCTCTCATGGACCTGAAATCGGTTATTCGCACCATTCCCGACTATCCCAAGCCGGGGATCATGTTCCGTGATGTAACAACCCTGATTGGTGATGCGCGCGCGTTCCGCGTGGCAGTCGACCAGATGGTCCAGCCCTGGGCCGGCGCCAAGATCGACATGGTCGCGGGCACCGAAGCGCGGGGCTTCATCCTGGGCGGCGCTGTGGCGCATCAGCTCTCCGTCGGTTTCACGCCGGTGCGCAAGAAGGGCAAGCTGCCCTATCGCACCATCGCCGAGGATTATGAGCTGGAATATGGCACCGACACGATCGAGATCCATGTCGACGCCATCAAGGAAGGCGACCGCGTGCTCCTGGTCGACGATCTGATCGCGACGGGTGGGACGGCTGAGGCGTCGATCAAGCTGCTTCAGCGTGCCGGTGCAACAGTGGTCGGCGCAGCCTTTGTTATCGATCTGCCGGACCTGGGCGGTGCCAAGCGTATCGAAGCGATGGGCGTGCCTGTGTCTTCGCTCGTGGAGTATGAGGGCGAGTAGGGCGTGCCGAAGGCGCGGTTTCAAGTCGGCCCTTTCGGGCCGCACCCTATCCGCCCGCTTCGCGGACACCTTTCCCATTAAGGGAAAGGATGAAGACAACTGCGCCTTCTACCCCCGTCATCCCTGCGAAGGCAGGGACCCAGTTCATTAGGCTGGGTCCCGCTCCAGAAAGCGCTTGTTCCTGAAACGCCATCGCCCTTCGAACTGGGCCCGGACCTTCGTCAGGGTGACGGTGAGTGTGGAAACTACTCCGCGATCATCTCGCGCACATCCTGTGCGAACGTCTCCAGGGAGGGTTCGTGGATGTACATCATGTGGCCGGCTTCATAATAGGTGAAGGTTACACGGTCCTGGACGAAGCCGGGCTGGTTGAACATCAGTTCGGCGGCGAAGAAGGGGGTGGCCAGGTCGTAATAGCCCTGGGCGACCAGCACTTCGAGATCTGAGTTCTGGCGCATGGCGCGGGCGATCCACGGACCGACATTGATGTAGTTGTTATTGCCTGACCTTCCGGCATTCCAGTTCCAGCCGCGCACGCCGCCAATGGTGGAATAATAGTCCGAGATATCAACGCCCAGCGTGCGTGTGAAATAATCCAGCATGGAGGCCGTGAAGCTGGCATCAATGCCGTAAAAGCTCGGATCGGTTTCCGGACCTTCGCCGACACCGTCGACCTCGAGACCGGTGAAACGGCTGTCGAGACGGCCTACGGACAGGCCCTCATCGCGACGCAGCTCGCGCTGGAAACGCTGCAGCGAGATGCGCAGATTGGCGCGGTCGATGAATTGCTCGGACAGGCCGATATAGTCGGACAGCTCGGCGACGATGCGGGCGCGACGACCCTCGTCCAGCATCACGCCATACAGCAGGGCCGGCATGTATTCCTCGATGGCAAAGGTGCGCGCATCGGCCAGGAAGGCTTCCAGATCACCATTCCAGCGGGCCTGGTCGACCTTGCCGTGATACCAGGCGGTCGCGGCAAAGCCCGGCATCAGGCCGACATAGCCGATATCATTGCCCGGCGAGGTATCGTCATAGCGGAAGTCCACGACAGTGGAGATCAGGGCGACACCATTAATGGCCACGTCGGTATACCCCCCTTCCAGCTCGTTCAGCAGGGCGCCGATGCGCAGCGTGCCGTAACTTTCACCCAGCAGGTATTTGGGCGAATTCCAGCGCTGATTGTCGGCCAGCCACTGGCGAATGAAGGTCGCGAGGCTCTCGGCATCCTCGGTGACGCCCCAGTAATCGCTCGTTTCGCCTTCACCCAGCGTGCGGCTCCAGCCCGTGCCAACCGGGTCGACAAAAACCAGATCCGCCACATCGAGGATGGAATACACATTCTCGACGACGTCAAAGGGCGCGGCGCCGTCATCCATCGCGTCGGGCAGGGCGAGGCGCTGCGGGCCGAATACGCCCATGTGCAGCCACAGGCTAGCAGAGCCCGGTCCGCCATTGAAGACAAAGGCGACGGGGCGTGTGCGCGGGTCTGTCATGCCGTCCGCGATATAGGCGGTGGAGAAAATGGAGGCGACCGGATTGCCTTCATTGTCTTCCAGATAGGTCTCGCCCGCGGTGACGCTGTAGCGGATACGCTGGCCGTCAATGCTGACCTGGCCGCGGCTCTCGTAAACGCGTGGTTCCGGTGTGTTGCCGTCCTGGGCCAGGCTGGACACGGACAGGCAAAGCGCAGCGAGCGCGGCGCAAAGTGAACGGATCATGTTTCTCTCCCCGAGATCTGGGACCCAAACTAGAGCGGTGAACCCGCGGCGCAAAGTGAACTCGTTGTGAGTCCGCTCTTCGATTGCAGGACATGCAGGCGCGCGCTATAGCCCGCCCATGAATTACCGCCACGCTTTTCACGCCGGCAATTTTGCCGACATTCTCAAACATCTTGTCCTGGCCAAGTGTGTTGAGCATCTCAACGCCAAGCCCAAACCCTACCGCTATATCGACACGCATTCCGGTATCGGTGGCTATGACCTCGCCGGTGACGAAGCCGCGCGGAGCCCGGAATGGAAGGATGGCATCGGACGCCTGATCAACGCGGAGCTGCCTGACGCGGTTGAAAGTCTGCTGGCCCCGTATCTCGGCATTATTCGCGATATGAATGAAGGCGACACCCTGCGCCATTATCCCGGTTCGCCGGAGATCGCGACGCGCCTGATGCGCGAGGGCGACCGGCTGCATTTGTGTGAACTCCATCCCCAGGACAGCGAAACGCTGGATGCGCGCTACAAGCGCGATAAGCGGGTGAAGGTCGAGCAGCGCGATGGCTACAAGGCGCTCAAATCGCTGGTGCCGCCGCCGGAAAAACGCGGTCTTGTGCTGATCGACCCGCCGTTCGAGGACAAGGATGAGCTGGCGCACATGGCTGAGGCCGTCATGGCGGCGCTGGACAAGTGGCCGACAGGCACATTCGTGTTCTGGCGTTCGCTGAAAAATCTCTGGGCCGCCGACCGCTTCGACAACGGCCTGGCGGAATGGCTGATCTCGGAAAAACAGCTGGCGCCAGAGAAGATCCTGCGCGCGGATCTGTGGATCCGGGACCTGGCGAGCGAGGGCAAGCTGGCCGGCGCTGGCGTGGTTGTCATCAATCCACCCTGGACACTGGAAGAAAAGCTGACTGCAGGCCTGCCCTGGATCGCCGATACGTTGGCACAGGGCGATGGGTATGGCTGGCGCGTCGATGGCGCGTTGACAGACGAGGACCTTGAAGACCTGGCCGACTGATCCGAAATGGTCGCCTGAGACTTCTGCTCGAACCGCGAGGACCGCATGCCCCATCGTTTTGAAACTTTCGACGTTTTTACCGATACGCCGATGGCGGGTAATCCCCTGGCTGTCGTTTATGAGGCGGATGATCTGGACGATGCGGCGATGCAGGCGATTGCTGCCGAGTTCAACCTGTCTGAAACCGTGTTCATTACCGAGCCTCGCGGCCGTGACGCTGACTGGGGCGTGCGCATCTTCACCCCCAAGGAAGAACTGCCCTTTGCCGGCCACCCGACCGTGGGGTCGGCGATCGCCCTGGCCCTGAAGGCCGGTGGTGAGCCGGGCACGCGCAAGCGTTATGTGCTGGAAGAGACCGTGGGGGATATCACTGCGGATGCGCGCATCAATTCAGCCACTCATGGCTCTGCCCGTTTTTTCCTGCCGCGCCTGCCCGAACGCGTCGCGGATATCCCGAGCCCGGACCGGTTATCCGAGGCGTTTGGCATCGAGCCGGACTGTTTCCTCAATACTCCGCTGGACATGGGTGTCTGGTCGGCGGGCGTTCCGATCGGCATTATTCCGGTGCGTTATGCCGATGACCTGGCCCGCATTCAGCTGAACCTCTCCGCCTTCGAAGCGATGTTCGGCGGCGATAATCCCATTCAGACCTATCTCGTGGCCAAGGCCTCCTCGACCGAACACACGAATGACTGGCGTGTGCGGATGTTCGCACCGCATCTGGGGATTATGGAAGACCCCGCGACGGGTGGTGCCGCAGCGGCCTTCATGGGCCTTCTGGCCGAGCAAGGCGGTTTCGCGGATGGTGAAACCGCGCTCTCTGTCTACCAGGGCATCGAGATGGGCCGCCCCAGCCTGTTGCGCCTGGTGTTGAAACTGGAAAACGGACAGCTCACCGACGCCATGATCGGCGGAGATGCTGTGATGATTTCCCGCGGGGAATTGCTCTAGAGCAGGCGAAAGTCTACCGCGCGCAGGGCCCCGTCGGAAAAAACGATGGCGGTGATTGCTGCATTGATCAGCACATAGGCGCCCAGATTATGCGCAAAGCCCGGACGGAGTCGCCGGGCCGCATCCCAGAGCAGGATGAACAGGAAGCCCACTACGCCCAGCGTGATCGGGTAGATTCCAATGCCCAGCGCAAGGCCTGCAGCCGCTTCATCATTGGGATGATTGCCGATCAGCGATATGCCTCCCGCGACCCCGCGCAACAGGAACTGGATGTACAAGATGCCGTAGGCCACCGCCGAGCGGAACATGATGGCGTAGAAATAGGCGAAAATGCCGATGGCGACCGTCACGGCAGGGCCGGCGAGAGAGACAAGGATAGAGATCTCCTCGCTGGGATAGGAGCGATCAACTGGCCCGGCCTTGTTGAGGGTCATCCACATATCGACCCCCAGCATTTCACCGGCCCCCCAATGACCCAGCTCATGCAGGAGATAGGTCACGGGCACCATCAACAGGGTCAACAGGTAGAAATCGGCGCCAATGCGCACGCGTGATTGTTCAGACATCAAACCTCGTCCCTCGCGTCAAACGCCCCCAGCGTTTGCAAACTCAGCCCGCAGAATAATCGTCTTCCGCCTCAGCCCACCAAGGGTACCAGTCCGGCAAGTCTTCGGAAACCTTCATTGGGAAGTTTGGTTGCCGTTTCTCCAAGAAGGACATCACGCCTTCCTCGGCATCCTTGCCCATGCCGGCCTTCAGAATGCCCCGGGTTTCGATCCGGTGGGCGATCATGGGGTGGTCAGCTCCCTGCATTCGCCAGGCCATCTGACGCATCAAGGCGAGCGAAACCGGCGCGCAGTTCTCCGCCATCAGGCGCGCGCGTTCACGGGCCTCTGCCATCAGGTCCTCGTCCGGGACGACGCGTGAGACGAGGCCGTTCTCGAAGGCCTCGGCGGAGCTGAAGGTCCGTCCGGTCAGCCCCCAATCCATCGCCGTGGAAATACCGACCACACGCGGCAGGAACCAGCTGGCGCAGCCATCCCAGACAATACCGCGCTTGGCGAAGGGGAAGGCGAATTTCGCACTCATCCCGGCCAGGCGGATATCCATGGGCAGGATCATGGTCGCACCGATGCCGACGGACGCGCCATTGACCGCCGCAATGATCGGCTTTTTCGAATTCCAGATGCGAAGGTTGAGCACGCCGCCGCGATCACGCCATTTCTCGTCGGTCGCATCGAACGTGCCGTCGTGCTGCGTCTGCGCCACCATGTCGAAGGTTTCGGCTCCGGTGGACAGGTCGGCACCCGCGCAGAACGCCTTGCCGTCGCCGGTGATGATGATGGCGCGGACGTCATCATCCGCATCCAGCTGGTCGAATATCCCGATCAGTTCATCACCCATCTCGTAGGTGAAGGCATTGAGACGGTGCGGCCGGCTCAGCGTGATGGTGGCAATCTGCTCGTCGATCTCGAGGCGTACGGTGTCAAAACTCATGAAGTCTCCCCTTTGGCGCGAGCCTAGCCTGCCTCGCCATCCTCGCCTACTCCGAACAGGCGGCCGCGTTCGGTCACCAGCACCGCGCACAGGCTGAGCGCGCCGACAACCGCCTGGCCTGCAATCAGCGGGACGGCGGTGCCGTCGTAGAGCTGGCCGATCAACATGCCGATCATGGTCGCCCCAATACCGCTGACAAAGCCGTAAGAAGCCGAGGCGGTGCCGGCGATATGACCCATCGGCTCCATGGCAATAGAGCTGAAATTGGCGGCTATCAGTCCCAGGAAGGCCAGGGCGATGGACAGCAGCACCACGAACAGGATGAGGTTATCAATCCCGCTGAGCAAAATGAGCGCGTGCAGCGCACTGATGCCGGTGAAACCGATCAGCGCACCATGCGCCAGCCGTCTCTGGCCGAGCCGGTTGACCAGGCGGGAATTGGCATAGCTGGTGAAACTCATGCCCGTCGCGAGGATCGCGAAGGTGATCGGAAACTGGTTATCGCTCAGTCCAAAATGTTCGACGAAAATCTGTTGCGAGCTACCCAGGAAGGCGTAGAGGCCGCCGAAAAAGGACATGCTGGCCAGGGTGTATCCGAGCATCAATCGGTTGCTCATCGCCTCGCCAAAGGCAGAGGCCACCACCTTAACGCTCAGCCGGGTGCGGTATTCCGGATGCAGGGTTTCCGGCAGGCGGATCTGGATCCATGCGGCAAGCGCAATACCGAAAATGATCAGGAAGCCGAAAATCGCTCGCCAGTCGCCAAAGATCGTCAACACGATCTGACCGATACTGGGGGCCAGGACGGGCACAGCCATGAAAGCGGTCATCACCATGGACATGATCTCGGCCATGCGTCGGCCCGAGGTCAGGTCGCGGGCGATGGCGACGGTGATGACGCGGCTGGCGGCGGCTGCACCACCCTGAAGGAAACGGGCGAGCAGCAGGAGGGAGAAGCTCGGGGTGAAGGCACAGATTACGGTCACGAGCAAAAACAACCCGATCGCGGTCAGCATCACCGCCTTGCGTCCAAACCGGTCGGCCAGCGGGCCGTAGAAGATCTGGGTGATCGAGAACCCGGCCAGATAGGTCGTGATGACGTATTGCTGGTCATTGGCACGCTCGACGCTGAGTTCCCGGGCGATATCGTCCAGGGCCGGCAGCATCATGTCGATGGCCAGGGCGACCAGTGCGGTCATGGCTACAAACAGCGCAACCAGTTCCCACACCGGGAGCGGCAGCTCTTCGGCTGTTTTGGTGTTTGACGTCGTCATCGGGGCAATCCGTCGGGGTTGGAGGGGCAGACTGCGCCTCAAAATGCGTTACAGCAAGCGGCCAGGCGGAAAAACTTCAGTTCAGCGTGGCGTGTAATACATCTGCAACTGGAAGGAATTGGCGATGCGATTGGCGCGCTCCAGGAACCAGTTCCGCGCCTCCTCGGTGGCACCGATTTCCTGCAGCGACTGGTCGAACAGTGCCAGCCAGGTCTGGAAATGGCCGCGGTGGACACGGTGCTTCAGTTTCATGTGCGCCGGCATGGGGCGGCCGGAATACTGGCCGTCATGGAAGACCAGTGAGCCCCAGAATTGTTTCATCGTCTCCAGGTGCGGTTCCCAATTGTCCTGGATCTGCCTGTCAAAGATCGGCCCTAGCGCCGGGTGAGCGCGCACATTTTCGTAAAATGTATCCACGAGGTCAGAGATCAGTTGTCGGTCAATACCGGCTCGATCTGCGTCCGCATGGGCTTTCTCGCGAGCTTCGGTGACGCGGGGCGGGTAGGGCGTGCTCATCTGGGTATCCATAACTGGTATTCAAGATGCATGTAATTGACCGGGCACATAACGCAAGCCTGAGGCACGCTGCAAACTGTCGCAGGCTTGCTGCAACAGGCGAGCCCTCCTATCTATCAGCTGATAGAAGAGGAGCGTGCCATGCGGGCGCAAAAGGCCGAAGAGATACTCGATGCCGCTGAAAAACTGGCGCGTTCCGGCGGGTATGGCGGGTTCAGTTTCCGTGATCTTGCCCGGGGCGTCGGGATCAAGTCGGCCAGCGTGCACTATCATTTCCCGACCAAAGAAGATCTCGGGATCGCGATGACCCAGCGCTACAACGAGCGTTTCATCCACGGTCTGGGGGATCCTCGAGGCGAGGGTACGGTCGACGAGAAGATCGCGCGTTATATCAATGCTTTCCGCACCTCGATGATCGAGGATCGGCTGATGTGTCTGTGCGGTCTGTTTGGCGCCGAGGTAACCAGCCTGCCCGGCAATGTTGCCGAGGAAGCCCGGGTCTTCTTCGAGAGGAACCGGGACTGGCTGATGGCGGTACTGGCGGATGATACGCGCTTTGCCGATGATGACGCGCGCGAACGCGCCGCCCTGACCCTCATCGCCAAGCTCCAGGGCGCCATGATCATGGCCCGCACCATGATTGATGTGGGTGTATTCGAGACGATCCTGGAAGACCCGCTGGGTTAAGCCGGATATCGCTCGCTGCGCCGGGTAAACTCTCTGCCAGATTCGTGAAAAGCCGATCTTACCGACGGAATATGATTATTCATTCCGTTTCCAGTCCTGAGGGCGGTCTTTGTCGGTCGTCTTGTGTGGTGCTTTGGGAAGGGCATGACATTGAATATCAAGGCAGTTGTTTTGAGTTTTTTGGTCGCGGCAAGCTTGAGTGCGTGCGGTGGTGGTGGATCGTCTGGCTCCGGTGGAGGCTCTGTTCCCTCGCCGCCAGCGCCACCGCCACCGCCACCGCCGCCTTCTTCTCCTCCGCTCAGTATGACGGATGTTGTATATGCGATGGGCTCAGTAGACGGTGGTAATGCGGAGGTCGAACTGCTTCTTGATGTTTACCAGTCAGGACAAACCTGTGGGGTGCCTCGCCCTGTTGTTTTACTTGTCCATGGCGGCGGCTTTACGGGCGGGTCCAAATCCGCTGAGTTGTGGAGGGAGATAGGTGCCGCCGTTGCAGACCGCGGCTTTGTTGGAATCTCAATAGACTATCGGATTTTCAGCGATGATCCGGAAATCAGCTCACCCTACGGCACACTTAGGGATTTGATCCTGGAAAACAGTGACGTCTCCGATCCTACCACAGAACAGCTTCAATATGTGGATACAGTTGTAAGTTCTGTCGAAGACGCGAGAAAGGCGTTGGATTGGGTCGTTGATCACTCTGACGAGATTTGCGCGGACGCAGATCGCATAGCCATTTGGGGCGCGTCGGCCGGCGCCACCATCGCTATGACACTTGGTTACGTGATGGACGACGCAGAACTCGAGGCCACAAATCAATTAGCCGTTATCGACTACTATGGCTCACTAATCGTCCCGGACACAATTCGGTCTGATGATTCTCCGTTGCTCATTCTACACGGCAATGCTGACCTCACCGTTGAATATTCCGAGGCATTATCGATACAGGACGAGCTCGAGCTCGCCCAATTGCCATATAGCTTCTACACAGTAGACAGGGCCGGACACGGTAAAGATGAGGTAGGGGTTTTCACAAACGGAGTTGATGGCAAGAGCTTCTTGGAAATTACTCTGGATTTTGTTGAAGATCATCTCACCGGAGGTAGCCCTCATTATGAGCAAAGAACCGTGCCGTCGCTTGGGCGCAACTTTGTGCAAGACTTTGAAAGTGCTCAACCGGGGGTCGTGTCCCCCGAGGCCCTAGATAGTCTTTTTCCTGATTCACGCGATATTAACGGCGTCTCGGAGGGTCGTGTATTTGTAACAGAATTGGAAAATTTAGCATCGGAGCAGGTATTGGAGATACGCGTTGATGCTCTAAACGTCGGGGCCGATAACAGTGGCGCCTCTTGGATCACACCGATTTCCAGGCGCAATGAATTTTATCTTTCTTATCGCGTACAGTTTGCAGACGGATTTGATTTTGATGCTGGTGGTACTCTCCCTGGCCTCGCAGGCGGTAACCTGAATACCGTAAATTCGTGGTCGGCACCTATTGTCTGGCGGCCTAGCGGGACCATTGCCCAGCGACTAACTTACTTCGAACAAACAAACCCGACAGGTGACATCTTTCTCCCGAACGTACCCGTCTCAGGTCCATGGAATTTTGACACTGGGGAGTGGTATTCCGTTCTTCAGTTCATTCGAATGAACACTCCAGGGGAGGCCGATGGTTTGGTTGAAGTTTCGGTAAATGGCGAAAATATCATCCAGATCGACGGGATAAATCTACGTGAATCCGACAATCTCTACATAAATAAACTCGTCTTTTCTGCATATTTTGGCGGCGGCGAGGCGCATGCTCAGCCGATAAATGATAGCGAAATTTTGTTCGATGATCTGATTATGTCTACCCAGCCAGTCGAGGAGGCCAGAAGCGAGGCTCGAGGCATCTGGCCTTGACCAGCTATTGTGTGGGTGGAGGCGAGGGCGGACGGGTCTCAAGTCTGATTAAGCCGGGTCGGCACTTAAGGTATGACCTGGGCCCCTCCAGTTCCTCGTTTATTTCGAGAGTCTGATCCTGTCATAGTCGATGATTTGGCCGGGCGAGCGTGCCGGGAGCGATGAGCGAGGATCTGCGCTGGCGGGTTGAACGTCTGGTCGCAGAGGAGGGTTTGTCCACGCGTGAGGCGGCGCGGCGCATGTGCGTCGGCATTTCGAAAGCGGGCAGCTGGATTCGACTTTACCGGCGAACCGAGGGGGCACGCCGCGCAAGAAGGGCAATCCCGGCCTGCTCATGGCTCGCACCATGATTGATGCGGGTGTATTCGAGAGAATCCTCGAGGACCCACTGGGTTAAGCCGAGATAGCAACGCGCGGTGCTGAGAAAATTTGCGGTCTGGTCGCAAAAAAACGATCTTACCGACGGAATATGATTATTCATTCCGTTTCCAGTCCTGAGGGCGGTCTTTGACGATCGTCTTGTGTGGTGCTTTGGGATGGGGATGACATTGAATATCAGGGCAGTTGTTTTGAGTTTTTTGGCCGCGGCAAGCTTGAGCGCGTGCGGTGGTGGTGGATCGTCTGGCTCCGGTGGAGGTGGCGTTCCCTCGCCGCCAGCGCCACCGTCACCGCCACCGCCGCCTTCTTCTCCTCCGCTCAGTATGACGGATGTTGTCTATGGCAGCGCCGCTGTTGACGGCGGCAACGCCCAGCTTGACCTGTTGTTGGATGTTTATCAGTCCGGCGAGGCATGCGGTGACCCGCGGCCCTTTGTGGTCATGATCCATGGTGGCGGTTTTACCGGAGGCTCGAAGTCCGTCTGGCCGGAAAGCGGTGAAGCCTTGGCCGAACGCGATTTCGTGGGTATCGCCATCGATTATCGGCTTTTTGGTGATGACCCCGAGCCCGGTCCCGAAATCGATGCGCTGTACCAGCTCTTTCTCAGCCTGGTCGATGAAAACACCGAGCTCACGCCGGAAGACCTGCAATTGCTCAGGACCATTGCCAGTTCGGTCGGGGATGCGCGCAGCGCGGTTGAATGGGTGCAGGAGAATGCGGATGAGCTTTGTGTGGACCCCGACCGGTTCGCCCTTTGGGGACGGTCTGCCGGTGCGTATATCAGCCTTTTGCTCGGCTATGCGCTCGACGATGCCGGCCTGGCGCCGGTCGGACAGTCGGTAGTGATTGACTACTGGGGAGCGCAGATCGTTCCCGACGCCATGCAGGCCGGCGATGCGCCTCTGTTCATCCTGCATGGGGACGAAGACCCGACGGTCGATTACGACAGCGCGCTGGCGCTGCAAGCCGATGCCGACCTAAATCAGGTCCCCTATGCTTTCTACACCGTGGACGGCGGCGGGCACGGGGTCGCGACCACCCGGCTGGGGGTTGATGGCGTGACGTTCTTCGATCTCACCCTGAACTTCATCGAGGCCCATCTTCGTGATGGAACGCCGCTTTATGAGACCCGAACCATCCCGGCGCCTGGCAGCAGCAATGTGCAGAATTTCAACGGCAGCGTGACTGGCAAGCTGTCCGCGGCCGAACTGGAGCCGCTTTTCAGCAATGCTCAGCGTGTGAGCGGCGTGAACGCAGGGCGTGCGGAAATCGTCAGCTGGCCAGAGGCCTTCCAGGGGCAGGCCCTGGCGATTTCACTGGACGCGCTGGCGGTCGGGGAGCGCTATAGCGGCGCGCACTGGATCACGAGCCTTCCGGCGCGGGATGAGTTGTATCTGTCCTACAGGATCCGGTTCGAGCCGGGCTTCGACTTTGGCGCCGGCGGTACGCTGACCGGCCTGGCGGGTGGAAACCCCGACAGCCTCGCCAACGGTATGGACTGGTGGTCGGCACCGGTCGTCTGGCGACCCGGCGGTGATGTGGCGCAGCGGCTGTATCACCCGGCACAGCTGTCGGACACGGGAGATGTCCTGCCTTGGGACTACGGCGATTCCGGCACCAGGCAGTTTCGCGTCGGTGAATGGCATACGATCGAGCAACACATCCGCCTGAACACGCCCGGCCTGTCCGATGGTGTCATCGAGGTCACCCTGGACGGAGAGCTTGCGCTCATCGAGCAAGGCGTTCGTTTTCGCGACACGGAAAGCCTGCGTCTCAACAAGCTTGTGTTCGCGTCCTATTACGGCGGTGGAGATGCGATGCTGCAGCCGGTCAATGATGGCCGCGTGGTGATCGATGATGTGGTTATCTCCACACACCCGATCAACCATGATTAAGGCATTGCCGGTTCTGCGGGCCGCCACCGGTGTGTGCGGCCCTGCCTACAGGATCAGACGTTGAAGCGGAAATGCATCACATCGCCGTCCTGGACGATGTAATCCTTGCCTTCTGCGCGCATCTTGCCGGCTTCCTTGGCCGGGCTTTCACCGCCACAGGCGACATAATCGTCATAGGCGATGGTCTCGGCGCGGATGAAACCCTTCTCGAAATCACCGTGAATGACACCGGCAGCCTGCGGCGCGGTATAGCCCTCGCGAATGGTCCAGGCGCGTGCTTCCTTGGGGCCGGCCGTGAAATAGGTCTGTAGGCCCAGCAGCGCGTATCCCGTGTGGATCAGGCGGTCGAGGCCCGGCTCTTCAAGGCCGATGGTCTCGAGATATTCCGCGCGCTCTTCCTCGTCTTCCAGGAGGGCCAGCTCGCTCTCGATCTTGGCCGAGATGACAACCGCTTGGGCGCCTTCTTCCTCGGCGCGCTTGAAGACGATTTTCGAGTAGTCATTGCCGTCAGCAGCGCTGTTTTCATCGACATTGGCGATGAAGAGAACCGGCTTGGTGGTCAGAAGCTGTAGGCCCTTCCAGGCTTTCTCGTCATCCTTGTTGACCTCGGCGAAACGCGCCGGCTTGCCATTGTTGAGCTGTTCCAGCGCCAGGTCGACCAGGACGATGGTCGCCTTGGCGTCCTTGTCACCGGATTTGGCTTTCTTTTCGAGATTGGTGCGGCGTTTTTCCAGGCTCTCCAGGTCGGCCAGCATCAACTCGGTCTCAACCGTCTCGAGATCGGCCAGCGGGTCGATCTTGTTGGCGACATGGGTGACGTCATCATCATCGAAACAGCGCAGCACATAGGCGATGGCGTCGGTCTCGCGGATATTGGCGAGGAACTGGTTGCCCAGGCCTTCGCCCTTGGACGCGCCCGCCACCAGGCCGGCAATGTCGACGAAGTTCATGCGTGCCGGCAGGACTTCCTTGGACTGGGCGATCTCGGCCAGCTTGGCCAGGCGCGGTTCCGGCACAGCCACATCACCGACATTCGGCTCGATGGTACAGAACGGATAATTCGCCGCCTGGGCCGCAGCGGTCTGCGTCAGAGCGTTGAAGAGCGTGGACTTGCCAACGTTGGGCAGGCCAACAATGCCGCATTTGAAACCCATGAGATCTAGTCCTCTTTGGCGGGCGGGCCGCGCTTGACCGGCTCGGGGGCCGGTGCCTTGTGTGTCACTTGTGTCTGGAAGGCGTCGAGTTCGCCCTTGCCGAGCAGGTCAATACTGCCTGCGATCGCATCCAGCAAATCGATCAGCCAGTTTTCCTCAGCCTTGGAGAAGTCCGAGAGCACATAGCCGGTTACGCGATTGCGGTCGCCGGGATGTCCGACGCCGATACGGCCGCGCAGGAAGTCCGGTCCCAGCTGGCTGGTGGTGGATTTGATGCCGTTGTTTCCGGCGGCGCCGCCGCCCTTCTTCAGACGGAACTTGCCCGGCGCCAGGTCCAGCTCGTCATGGAAGACGACGACCTTGGACGGATCGACCTTGAAGAAATTCGCCGCCTCGCCGATCGCGTGGCCGGAGTTATTGTAGAAGGTCTGGGGTTTGAGCAGGAGAAACTTGTTCGACCCGATGACCAGGTCCGTCGCCAGTCCCTGGAAACGCTTGCGCCAGGGGCCGCAATGATAGGCCTGGGCAATGACGTCCAGCGCCATGAAACCCACATTATGCCTGTTGCGGAGATATTTCGCCTCGGGATTGCCGAGACCGGCGAGGATCATCATGGCGTTCGCGTGCCCCTCTCAGCACAAGGCCGCGAACCCTTGCGAGATCGCGGCCTTTGAATTCAGCTCGACGGCTCCCACTAGGGAGCAGGGAGGACCTAGTCCTCGTCGCTCTTCTGCTCGGTCGCTTCGACCGCGTCAGCAGCCACGTCAGCGCCTTCTTCCTCGTCAGCCGTGAGAACGGCACGGGAGCCCTGCAGCGTGGCAACGGTGAAGTCGCGATCGGCGATCGCCGGCTTCGCGCCGTCCGGCAGCTTGATTGCGGAGATGTGCACCGAATCGCCAATGTCGAGGCCGGTCAGGTCAGCTTCGATTGCGTCCGGAATGTTGCCAGCCGGAACGACCAGCTCGACGGAGTGACGTACGACGTTGAGAACGCCGCCGCGCTTCATGCCCGGAGAGTCGCTTTCGTTGACGAAACGGACCGCAACTTCGACGTTGATCTTGGTGTCTTCGTCAACGCGGAACAGGTCAACGTGCATGACCTGGTCGGAAACCGGGTGGAATTGAACATCGCGAGCGATGACTTGCTGGCGCTTGCCTTCGTGGTCCAGCTCCATCATGGAAGAGATGAAGTTGCCGGTCAGCAGGGCCTTGCGGACTTCATTGCCACGCAGGTTGATCGCAACCGGGTCCAGCTTGCCGCCATAGAGGACGCCCGGGACCAGGTCTTCACGGCGGGCAGCGCGAGCCGCGCCCGTGCCGGTGCCTTCGCGAACGTCTACAGTGAGAACGATGTTGGAGCTCATCGGTCCAGTTCCTTAAATATGCGCGCCGCCTCTACGAGGGGGGCAGCGTCTTTGCTTTGGCGTCGTGCCACGTAATCTTTCGAGCGGCGGGCTATAACCCAACCCCGCGCGAGGCGCAACCACACGCGCGCGTAAGAGTCAGTGCTAATACAGTAGGTGAGGCGTGTAAGGAGAGGTGAATGTCAGATCGCAACCAAGGGACGGCCGTGATCCTGATGATCGGGACTGGTTCAATGCGCTCGACCTCAGGCGAATTGCAGGACTTGTCGCCATGATTGCGGTGGCATTTGTTTTATTCAGCCTCATCTTTGACGTCCCGCTCCTGGAGGGGGGGCGTTTACTGCACTGATTTTCGCCAACCTCATCGGCGCTTTTTTTGTCTCGGGATGGGCAGGACATTATGCCGGCCGGCAGATCGAAGGCGCCCTGGCACAGCGTGTCTTCAGCACGTCCGTGTTGATCGCTTACGCGCTGACGATGTTTTTCGTCATCAAGGCCATTTTGAACATCTAGCGGGGCGCAGCGCCCGAAAGAGCTGCAGCGCACCCGCCTGGGCATTCATGCCCTAGTCAAACAGTTTCGATACCGACTCATCATTGGCGATGCGTCGAATGGCTTCACCGAGCAGGGGGGCGACTGGCAGGCGCCGGACTTTATCCGTCTGCGTCGAGCCGGGGATTTCCGTAATGGAATCGGTGACCACGATCTCGCGCAGGGCAGACTTGTGGACACGGCCCTGGGCGTCATTGGACAGAACGCCGTGGGTGACATAGGCAGAGACTTCCACCGCGCCTTCCTTGAGCAGGGCATCAGCCGCGTTGCACAGTGTGCCACCGCTATCGCACATGTCGTCAAACAGGATGCAGCGACGGCCTTCGACATCACCGATAATATTCATCACCTCGGACACGCCGGCTTTGGGGCGACGCTTGTCGACGATTGCGATCTCGGCATCGAGCAGTTTGGCCAGCGCGCGGGCACGGACCACACCGCCGACATCCGGCGAAACGATCATCAGGTCGTCGGTCTTGTAGTTCCGGCGGATATCATCCTCGATCACGCGGGTGGCGAAGAGATTGTCTGTCGGGATATCGAAAAAGCCCTGAATCTGTCCGGCGTGCAGATCGATGGTCAGAACGCGGTCGGCACCGGCCTTGGCGATCAGATTGGCGACCAGCTTGGCGGAGATCGGTGTGCGGCCGCCGGTCTTGCGGTCCTGGCGGGCGTAACCGAAATAGGGAATGACAGCTGTGATGCGACGGGCGCTGGCGCGGACCAGGGCGTCGATACAGATCAGCAATTCCATCAAATGGTCATTTGCGGGGTAGGAGGTCGACTGGATGATAAACACATCCTCGCCGCGCACGTTTTCGTCGATCCGGACAAAAATCTCGCCATCCGCGAAACGTTCGATCTCGCTGGCGGTGAGAGGTGCGTCGAGATAATCGGCAATCGCCTTGGCCAACGGTTCGTTGGACGTGCCTGACATCAGTTTCATGGATTTTGCCCCGGCTGCAGTGATCTCGCGCTGCTTATCAGAGGGCGTATCCAGATTGAAGCCAAAATAATCAGCGTGCGGTGAATCCCGGCGGGGCGGGCATGCTCTCGTGATCAAGCACGATCAACTTGAACAGTTCACCCATTTCTTCCGGGTCCGTCAGGCGCCAGAGCTGGCGCGCGATTTGTGCCCTCTTTTCCGGGGCATGCTGGGAGAGCGCGGCAGCGCGTGCCTCGATGCCCAGCCCGTTCAGGAAATCGCCCTGGGTGACCGGACCAGCCACACGCAAGCCCAGCGTTTGTGCATTCCGGCTGAGCTGGCCGAAATCCACCCGCGCCGTCAGATCCGCGGTTCCGGGCTGATCAAGCGGTTCCACCTTCTCGTGCTGGCGAATCGCCTGCAGCGTATCGCCGGTTTCACTGTCGGCCGGGCCGTAGTCGATGAAGAGCGCGCGTCCGGGTGAGGTTTCAAAGTGTGCAACGAGCTGGTCCAGCACCTGTTCGTCACCCGGGCGAAGCTCAACCAGCGCGCCATCCGGCGCGTCCAGAAGGCTGGCCGGGATGGGTTCGATATCGGTGTTGAGCTGGGGGCCGCGCACGAAGCTCAGGGCCTCGTCGACCAGGCCAACCATGCGTTCATACCATTTGCCTTCGATCTTGATGGCCTGGCGGATGGGAAGGCAGTCGAGGAATTCATTGCCGATGATCAGGCAGGGGCCCTGAGGCACCTGGTCGAGGCGCTGGATCCAGCTGGCCTGGACGCCACTGGTGCCGAGCGATTTGGCCTGGACGGATTTGAGTGCGGCACTGGCCTCGATCAGATAGACGTGTACGGCTTTGAGAAAGTCCGGCAGGGCGCGGCCGGTGCGCAGGATGTCGAACATCATCGTGCCGCGACCCGGGCCCATCTCGACCAGGTTGAAACGTTCGGGGCGACCCATATCGTCCCAGGACTGCATGATCCACAGCCCCATCAACTCACCGAACATCTGCGAGATTTCCGGCGCGGTGATGAAGTCTGACCCGGCCCCGATCGGGTCCTTGGTGGCGTAGAAACCTTCCGTGGGATCGAACAGGGCCTCGGTCATGAAGCTGGCGATGGAGATGGGACCACTGTCCCGGATACGGTCGCGAATGCTGTCTGCGATCATGCTTTGCCGGCCAGAAGCTTGAGGTCATCCTTGACGTTGCGCCAGATCAGCCACGCGCCCAGTCCGATCATCGGCAGGGAGAGCAGCATGCCCATGGTGACGATGCCCTGCAGGGCTTCGGGCATGTGAGCATCGGGTTCGCGCACGGTTTCCATCAGCGCCCGGAACAGGCCGTAACACAGAAGGAAGAGACCGGCATTGAGACCCGGCTTGGCCAGGGAGCGGAATTTCCACGTTGCAATATTGATGATGGCAAACAGGGCCAGGCCTTCCAGC
Organism: Maricaulis sp. MIT060901; assembly: GCF_047123815.1. Taxonomy (NCBI): domain Bacteria; kingdom Pseudomonadati; phylum Pseudomonadota; class Alphaproteobacteria; order Maricaulales; family Maricaulaceae; genus Maricaulis; species Maricaulis sp. MIT060901. The sequence goes on along the minus strand of NZ_CP138920.1, from coordinate 748,247 downwards.
GCGGCTTCGTAGAGCTGGCTGGGATGGCGCGGCACACAATAGGGATCATTGGCAAAGGTCATCGCCCAGGGACCGTCCCAGGGGCGGCCCCACAGCTCGCCATTGATGAAGTTGGCCATGCGACCGAAGAACAGGCCGATCGGCGTGACGACGGCCGCCGCGTCGGCGATCTGCCAGAGATTGAGTTTCTGCGAGCGGGCGAAATACCACAGCGCCAGTCCGACACCGATCAGGCCGCCATGGAAAGCCATTCCGCCATCGGTGATACCGAAAATGATGTCCAGCGGCCGTTCCCAGATCATTTCGGGCATGTAGAAAACCACGTAACCCAGTCGGCCACCCAGGATGACACCCAGCGTCGCCCAGATCAGCAGGTCGTCCACCTGGGCCTCGCTGAACGGCGCCTTGCCCTTCTTGTCGTCGCGCGGATGCCACATGTTGGCGCGGCGCGAGAGCGAGATCATGTAGCGCCAGCCCAGCATCAGGCCCGCGATATAGGCCAGCGCATACCAGCGCAGGGCAAACCAGGCCGGCTCATGGGTTCCCAGCGTGAAGCCATCCGGTCCGATCGTGAACAGGATCGGGTCGATCAGGTCGAAACTGGCTGGGCAGGTTTGCATGGCGGCTACTCATTTCGAGATGCATCTGTGACGGAACAGCGCGTTGCGCTTTTCTCTGTCCCGCCGCATATAGGAGAACGAACTTTTGATAAATGGCTTTCTTTGATGCAAACGCGCAACCCGCTTCTCAATGATTTCGCAGATTTGATGACCGATGCCTTCGGTGCAGCCCAGGCTGTCGGCGAGGAAGCGCAGGCCGTTTTCCGGGCCCAGGCCGATCGCCTGGTCGCGGATATGGACCTGGTCAGCCGTGAGGAATATGACGCTGTCAAAGCCTCGCTCGCCGATGCGCATGATCAGATCGCAGCCCTGGAAGCCCGGCTGGAAAAGCTTGAAAAGGCAAAGAAACCAGCAGCGGCGCGAAAACCGCGTGCCAGCAAGGCCAAAACTGCCGCGACGAAATCCACAGACTGATAGCGCGAAAGCCGCGCTTCTTATTGCACCCGCCCGGGCAGAGGCATACCGTCAAATGGCGGTGTGAATCGCCAGCGGATGAGGGAGACGACCCCATGGACCTGCTTTCCGACGATGTCACGCTCAGCGTGACTGATCCGCTTGATGCGGTCGAACAGGCCGTCATCGCTGAACAATATCCCTATGATCGTGACGAGGGTGGCGAGCTGCATCTCAGCGCGCCGGGCAATTGGCGTGATCACCAGATCTGGTTCGCCTGGCGTCCGGAGCTGGATGCGCTGCACATCTGTGCCAGCCTTGACCTGAAAATCCCGGCCAATCGTTTCAGCGAGGTCTGCGAGCTTGTCGCGCGCCTGAACGAAAAGCTGTGGATGGGCCATTTCGATGTCTGGGCCGAGGATGGTTCCATTCTCTACCGCCATGCCATTGCCGTTCCGGGCGGTGAAAGCGTCTCTCCGGCACAGGCTGCAGCCATGCTGGCCGCGGCACGGGAGGCGGGTGAGCGTTTCTATCCGGCGTTTCATTTCCTGGTCTGGGGTGGAAAAAGCCCGCAGGAAGCTGCCGCCGCCGCTATGTTCGAAACCGCGGGTGAGGCATAACAGTCTCGATGAGCAACGCGCAAAAGATCGCCCTTCTGGGCGCGGGACATATGGGTGGAGCCCTGCTTGCGGGCTGGCTTCGCCGTAAATCCACCGGCATCAAGCCTGAAAACGTCATCGTGCTGGATCCCAGCCCGAGTGACGAGGTCCAGGCCCTGATCGAAGAACATGGCCTGGAACACGCGCCGGCGATGACGCTGGCCATGTCCACCCAGGTCGCCACCGTCCTGGTTGCGATCAAGCCGCAAATGCTCGACAAGATCGCACCGACACTGGCGCCGGTCCTGGCGCCGGAGACCGCCGTGATCTCGATTATGGCCGGCACCACGATCAAGCGACTGGAAACCGTCTTTGGCGATCGCCCGATCGTGCGTGCCATGCCGAATACGCCTGCTGCTGTGGGCGCGGGCATTTCCGTCTGTGTCTCCAACCTCGCCGGTGAAGCGATCGAGAAGAGCGCGACCAAGCTGCTTTCCGTTGCCGGAGAAGTGGAATGGGTCCGTGACGAGCGCCTGCTGGGCGCGGTTACTGCTGTATCCGGTTCCGGTCCGGCTTACGTCTTCCTGCTGGCCGAGGCGCTGGCAGGCGCGGGCTTTGGCGAAGGCCTGCCGCGCGAGCTTGCCGACAAACTGGCGCGTCAGACCGTGATCGGTGCCGGCGCCTTGCTCGCCGCGTCGGAGAAGGACCCACAGGCCCTGCGCCGCGCGGTCACATCCCCGAACGGAACGACACAGGCGGCTCTGGATGTGTTGATGGGTGCGGGTGGCGGATTGCCGGAACTCGTGCGCATGGCCGTCAACGCGGCTGAACGCCGGTCTCGCCAGATCGGCGCGGACGCCGATAACGGCTAGCCGGGCAGGCTCAGCGTCGCTTTCAGACCCCCCAGATCACTGCGACCCAGGCGCATTTCCCCGCCATGATTGCGCGCAACATCGCGGGCGATTGCCAGGCCCAGCCCGACACCCTTGCGGTTCTGGTTGCGGCTTTCATCCAGGCGGTTGAACGGCTTCAGCGCCTCGTCATACTGGTCTTCCGGAATGCCGGGACCATTATCCTCGACACTCATTTCGATCCGCGAACCCGCGCGTGCGACCGTGACACGAACGCTGTTGCCGAAACTGGTGGCATTGCCGATGAGATTTTCCAGAGCACGCTGGACGGTCACGGCGCGGACCTCTGCAAACAGGTCCGGTTCGCTGACAAATTCGATATCGACATCCCCGCGCCGGGCATTGTCGACGACCTGTTCGGCCAGCTGGCCCAGGTCGAAACGCTCGGTGGCCTCGACCAGCTGACCCCGGGCAAAGTCGAGATACTCGTCCAGCATCTCTTCCATCGCGGCGATATCCGCCTTGGCATCATCCCGTTCCGGACTGGCCGGCATGAGGGCGAGTTGTAGCTTGAGCCGGGTGAGGGGCGTGCGCAGGTCATGGCTGACCCCGGCGAGAATGGCCGTGCGCTGTTCGAGATGGCGTTTGATCCGCGCTCGCATGCCCAGGAAGGCGTGGGCGGCCTGGCGCACCTCGGTGGCCCCGGAGGGACGGAAATGGGCGACATCCTGGCCGCGACCGAATTGCTCAGCGGCATCGGCGAGGCGGCGGATGGGTTTGACCTGGTTGCGGATGAACACGACAGAGACCGCTGTCAGCAGGGTCGAGGCGCCAATGATCCATAACAGGAAAATATGCCCGGTCGTCGCGAACACGCGTTCGCGCAGGGCGATGAAACGCAATACGCCTTCATCCACCTCAACCCGGACATCGACATAGCTGGGATAGCGGGTGGTATCGAACCAGAAATCATTGGTGATCTGGTCGGACAGCGCGCTGTTGAGCGTGCGGTCCAGGGTGCGGAAGAAGGAGGAACGGCGCGAGGTCGGCAGCGTTTCCTCCGGCCTGAAATCCACCGACAGGCGCATCGTCTCATAGGCGGTGTCCGACAGCCGGTCGAAGGCCTCCAGATCACCGCCGGACTGTTCGTACAGCGCCGTCATCATGGCGATATCGCCGGCCACCCCTTCAGACAGGCGGCTGGTCACCGTCTCCCAGTGTTCCTCGAAAAAGGACCAGGCCACCGCCACCTGCATCAGCGCCACCGGCAATACGATGATCAGCAGTGTACGGGCAAACAGGCCCTTGGGCGTGAGGCGGCGGATGAGGTTCATCGGCTCGGATCAGCTCTCGAAAACAGGATCGGCAGCCAGGCGATAACCCTCGCCCCTGACGGTCTGTAGGTGAAGCGGTTCCTTGGGGTCTTTCTCGATCTTGCGGCGCAGGCGGGTGACCTGGACGTCCACAGCCCGTTCGCCGGCGCCGGTGCGTTCCGACAGGGTCAGGCGGGATACGGTCTGGCCGGCACTGGCTGCCAGCGCTGCGAGCAGGGCGCTTTCACCACCGGTCAGGCGGGTGGTTTCGCCGGCACGGGTGAGTTGTTCGCGCTCGACATCGAAACACCACTCCCCGAACTCCACACGCTTGATCACCGTGGACTGGACTTTCGTGCGGCGCAGGATGGCGTTGAGACGCAGGACCAGCTCCTCCGGCTCAAACGGTTTGGCCAGATAATCGTCCGCCCCCAGGCTGAGCCCCTCGATCCGGTCCTGGGCCTCGCCCCGGGCGGTGAGCAGGAGGATGGGCGTTTCCTGTTTCTCGCGAATGGTTCTGGTCAGCTCGAACCCGTCCATGCCGGGCATCATCACGTCCAGCACCAGCAGATCAAACTCCAGCGCCTTCATGGTCGACAGCGCCTTCTCGGCATTGGCAGCCGTCGATACGCGATATCCGCGCTCCTGCAGGAAACGTTTCAGCAAGGCACGGATGCGGTCATCATCATCAACGACCAGAATGTGCGCGTCTTCAAAAGGCGTGTCGTTCAAGGGGTGGGGTCCTCCCTCTCGTAGGGTGATGGTAGACGCTGGCTGGGTGTCGGTGGTCATCGGGTTGGAGCATAATGCGCTCTGGCGGTTTTGCACCAGTGCCGATATCGGGTGAGGCCGCGGTTTTTGCTGTGGGATGAGAGATGGAGGCGACCTGCGCGTGCCCAATCCCGTCATCCCAACGAAAGTTGGGACCCAGTTCATCGAGCGATATTGTCTTAGAACAGGTCACGACCACCGAGCCCTTTGAACTGGGCCCTGATCTTCATCAGGCTGACGATGGAGCGGAGCGGCAATCTCCGCAACTTTTCCCCGGCCTCGTGCCGGGGCCCGGAGGTTGGAGCGTTTTGGTGGATTGGGCGTGTCACCATTTCTTCTTGTTGGTGCATCCTTGTTCTATTGACCTGCTCGGTCGTATACGGCTTGATCAAACTCAACGTGACATTGCGAGTTGAGGGGTGAAAATGCGCGCTGGGTTTGCGATTGCGGCGATGGTGTTCGGTGCATCGAGCGCTACTGCGCAGGGGGCCACCTGCCAAATTCCTCCGGACTTGGAGTCCACGGTCAATGCTGGCGGCGAGTATTGGAGCCGTTTGATTGAAACAGTCATTGTCGACGAACCGAGCAGCCTCGCTGTGGACAATTCTGGAAGGATCTGGGTGGTCGGCCGCGGTTGCGAAGCGAGCGGCGGAGCTCGTATCGTTCGATTGAGTCAGGCTGGGGAAATTCTGGACGATCATGGTTATGGGCAAGGCGTGATCGCCCGCTGGGGCCGCGTATCTGTTGCTGCAGACGGGCAGGTTTGGACAGCAGGGTTTTACAGTGACTTTTACTCGCAGCCACGAGGACCGCAGGGGCTATTTGTCTATAGCTTCACCGAAGCCGAACCCGAACCGGACCGCGGTTTCCACGAAAGTATGACTTACAACGGAGCTGAGGCTCTATTGCCGCTAGAGGGCGGCGGAATGTTCGTCGTTCAGTCGGTTGGCAGCGCCAGGGGGGCAGAGCAGCCGACAGGCCAGGATGTTGAAATCATCCGTTTCAGTGATTCCTTGAATCCAGTTTGGACCTACCGATCACACTCGCCTGGAGATGATATGGCGAGAAGTGCAGCATTGACACCTGACGGAGAAATCTGGGTCGTAGGCAAGAAATCGACAGGCAATCCGCGTACAGGGATCCGAGCATGGATCGGGCGCTTTGATCGCGAAGGTAACCCGTTGTTCGAGCGGTTTTTTGGTACGGGCAGTTATAGTGCATCGTTCGATGCAGTATTGGCGACTGAAGACGGTGGTGCGTGGATGGCTGGGGCGGTTGGAGGCCTAGCGCAAACCGTGCTCATTCGTGTCGATGCTGATGGAGAGGTCCTCCACGAGGTGGAGCTTGATCTATCGCTACCTAGTCGAGGCACAAACCCGGTTGCCTTGGGTCTCGGTATGCAACGCGTGACTGGTCTGGCGGCAACTCCGGAGGGCGGCGTCTTCGCTGTTGGTCATACCAGCGACCCCCAAAGTGGTGAGCTCGATGCTCTGCTGGTCTGGATCAGCTCAGACGGAGAGTTGATCCGGGTCGAAACGTTCGGGTCGTCCGGTTCCGATCATGCTCGAGCTGTTTACATGCTTGAGGACGGTTCCGCACTTGTCGCCGGAGCAACCACGAACGGTGAACCCGTAATGGACCGAAGAGGATGGTATGGTTGGCTGTTCCGCGTGGGGCCAAACGGAGAATTACCAAGCTTGGGCAGCGCCGGGTAATCCGGTCTCTCAAGACATCAGACATCAATCCTGAAGGCATCGACTTGAGCGGCGAAGGCGGAGAAGGAGTGGGTGCGCGCCGCAGGCGCCAACAAGAGTCTCTTTTCGGCCCTTCGGGCCGCACCCTATCCACCCGCTTCGCGGGCACCTTCGGCACTTCGAACATGCCCCCGGCATGTTCTCGGGTGCCTCAGCCCATCAAGGGAAAGGAGGAAACAAAATGAGCTCTGTCATTTCCGTCATCCCACGGTGGTCGCGCAGCGATCATCCGGGGGACCTCAGCTAACCCGGCAGCAGGATGGTCGAGGTCACCCGGACAAGCCGGGTGATGACCGTGTTTTAGGAGGGAGGGGCGCTAAGAACGCCGAGCGACCCAAATCTACCCCGCTCGTTTCTCCATCAGATAGTTGAGCCCGGTCAGCAGGGTCATGGATGCGGTCAGCCATAACGCGCCGATCCAGGCGAGCAGGGCCCAGTCGGTGGATTGCCATCCCATCACGAAGGCCAACAGCGGGAAACCGGCGGTGAGCATGGCCAGGACGGTTTTGAGTTTGGCCGAGAGCGAGACCGGCAGGGTCTCGCCGGCGGGCTTGTCTCCGGATGTGCGCATGAAGGTGACGATGAGATCCCGGAGCAGGATGGCCATGACGGGGACGATGATCTCGACAGGGAAGGACAGGATGGCCGCATAGGCGAGCAGATAGCCGTTCACCAGCACCTTGTCGCCGATCGGGTCGAGAAAGGCGCCCAGCGTGCTCTCTGCCTTGAGCTTGCGGGCGAGGAATCCGTCCAGCCAGTCGGTCAGCGCGGCAAAGACGAAGGCAAACACCGCGAAACTGGCCATGCCCGAGATGACAGCGATCGGATCGCCCAGGCTTGCCGGGACCTCACCGCTGGCTTCCCAGCGCCAGGAGAGCCAGAGCGCGATTGCGCCGGCGGCGCCGACAAGAATGCGCAGAAGGGTCAGGATGTTGGGCAGGTGTCGGATCATGTCTCAGCTCTGGAACCAGTCATGTATGCGTTTGGCCATGGCTTTGGACACGCCGTCAACCGCTTCCAGGTCTGCCAGGGCCGCATTTCGCACTGCCTTGGCCGATCCGAAATGGGCCAACAGGGCCTTTTTGCGGGACGGGCCGATGCCGGGGACATCGTCCAGCGGATTGTCCGACATGGCTTTCTTGCGTTTGGCCCGGTGGCCGCCAATGGCAAAGCGGTGGGCTTCATCGCGCAGGCGCTGGAGGTAATAGAGGACCGGGTCCTTCATGGGCATTTTGAACGGCGCTTCACCGGGCAGGTAGAAGGCCTCTCGTCCGGCATCACGTTCCGGTCCCTTGGCGATGGCGGCGATTGGGATATCGGTGACGCCCAGCTCTTCCATCACCTTGAGCACGCTGGATAATTGTCCCTTGCCGCCATCGATCAGCACGAGACTGGGCACGGGCGCGCCTTCCTCGCGTTCCTTGAGCAGGCGCGAGAAACGCCGGCGCATCATGGCGGCCATCATGGCGAAGTCGTCGTTTGTGGCGGCGTCATCACCCTTCATGTTGAAACGGCGATAATGGTTTTTCTCGAAGCCTTCCGGCCCGGCGACAATCATTGCGCCCAGCGCATTGGTGCCCTGGATGTGGGAGTTGTCATAGACTTCGATCCGGGTCGGCTCTTCCTCCAGCTTGAAGACACGTTGCACACCCTGCAGCAGCTGGGTCTGGGTGGCGCTTTCCGCCAGGCGGCGGGCGAGGGCCTCGCGGGCATTGTGGGCGGTCTGGTCGACCAGTTTTTTCTTCTCGCCACGCTGGGGCACCAAAAGGTTGACCTTGCGTTCCGCGCGCAGGGACAGCGCTTCGGAGATCAGCTCGCTTTCCTCCACCGTGTGGGAAAGCAGGATCGTGCCGGGCGCCGGGCGGTCGTCGTAGAACTGAGCCAGGAAGGCGGCCAGCACGTCAGCGGGTTCTGCCTCGCTGTCATGGCGCGGGAAGAAGGACTGGTTGCCCCAGTTCTGACCGGCCCGGAAAAAGAAGACCTGGACACAGGACTTGCCGCCATCCTGGGCAACAGCGATGACATCGGCTTCCTCGATCCCGTCCGGATTGATGCCCTGGTCGGTCGTCACCGCGGCAATGGCGCGGATGCGATCGCGCAGGCGGGCGGCGAGTTCGAAATCCAGCTCGTCCGAGGCGGTCTGCATGCGGTCCTGCAAATCCTCGCGCAGGGCATTGGACTTGCCACGCAGGAAATCCGTCGCCTGGGAGACCAGCTCGTCATAGGCCTGGGGTGTGACAAGATCCACGCACGGTCCGGCACAACGCTTGATCTGATAGAGCATGCAGGGGCGGGTGCGGCCTTCATAGACACTGTCGGTACAGGTGCGCAGCATGAAGGCTTTCTGCAGCGTGTTGAGTGTGTGATTGACCGCGCCGACCGAAGCGAACGGACCGAAATAATCGCCCTTCACCTTGCGTGCGCCTCGGTGTTTGAGCAATTGCGGCGCGGCATGATCACGGCGGATCAGGATATAAGGGAAGCTCTTGTCATCGCGCAGCAGGATATTGAAGCGCGGCTTTAGACGCTTGATCAGATTGGCTTCCAGCAGCAGCGCCTCGGTCTCGGTCTGCGTCACCACGAACTCCATGGAGCGGGTGAGGACGATCATCAGGGCGATGCGATTGGAGTGGCCGCGGCCATTGGCATAATTGCTGACGCGGTTTTTCAGATTGCGGGCCTTGCCGACATACAAAACCGCCCCATCCTCGTCGAACATGCGGTAAACGCCCGGCTTTGACGGCAGGCGTTTGACATAGTCGGCGATGAGCTCGGGTCCATGCAGCGATTGCGCTGGCTCGCCGGACGCGGCATCTATCTCAGACGACGTGGGTTTCGAGGACGACATGGCGGACAAGATCGCGCTGGTTACGGGTGGCGGCAAGCGCCTGGGTGCTAAAATCGTGGAAGGCCTGGCCGAGGACGGCTGGCACGTGCTGATTCACTACAATGAATCGGGCGAGGAGGCGGAAGCCCTCAAACAGCGCCTTACCGACAACGGTGGGTCAGCAGAGATCTGTCAGCTGGACCTGGAAAACTCGGCGCAGGTCGCAGGCTTTGTGCGCAAGGCCGGTCGCATCGATGCGCTGATCAATTCCGCCTCCCTGTTCGAGATGGACCGTCCCGAGGATGTCGGCCCGGACATGCTGAAGCGCATGATGCGGGTCAATCTGATGGCGCCCGTCCTGCTGGCTTCGGAAATGGCCAAGGCGCATGAGGGCCGCGCCTCGGGCTGTGTGATCAATGTGCTGGACCAGAAACTCTTCAATCTGAACCCGGATTTCTTCTCCTACACCCTGTCCAAATACGCGCTGCTTGGCGCGACCCAGACCATGGCCATGGCCCTGGCCCCGCGCGTGCGGGTCAACGCCGTGGCGCCGGGCATCACGCTTCCTTCGGGGGGGCAGAGCGTGGAAGAGTTCGAACGCGCCCACAGCCTCAACCCGATGCAGGGCGGGTCCACGCCGGAGGATATTGTCCGCACGGTGCGTTTCATCCTTGCGACACCGTCCATGACGGGCGAGACCATCATTGTGGATGGCGGCCAGCATCTGGACGCCCGCCCGCGCGACGTCATGTACGCGCCGGGAATTCAGGAGGATCGCTGATGCGGCTGGATCAGGTGATCGAAAACGCGCTGGCCAATGCCACCGGGCGCGAAGTCTTTGTCTATCGCCTCGAAGGCGTGAAAATGGATATCGAGATCGGTATCCACGACTATGAGCGCGGCGTGAAACAGCGTGTCCTGGTCGATGTCGTCACCCTGGTCGACAAGGCCTGGAGCGGCGATGACGACATCAACACGGTGGTCGATTACGACTATATCCTGCACGGCATCAAGGACATGGAAGAACGCCAGTTCGACCTCCAGGAAACCCTGTGCGGCGAGATCCTGGACATCGCGCTTGGTCCGGAGAGCGTAGTGGCGGCCCAGGTCACCACGCGCAAGCTGGACGCCTATCCGGATGCTGAAGCGGTGGGGCTTACGCGGTTTCGGCGGAAGGGGTAGTTGGGGGGCTTCCCCAGCTCACATCACTCACTCTTTCCCGGCCGCAGAGCCGGGATCAACGAGGCGGTCCGTACGCGAGTTGGCCCCGGATCTCGCCGTGCTCGTCCGGGGGGGTGTTGTTTGTGAAATAGGGAATTTTGTGGAGATCTCGCCAGCGACGGGGCTCGTGCTCGCTTTTACGTCACCCTCATTCCGGGCTTGCCCCGGGGATCGAGGATGCGGTCGCGGTGAGGGTGAACCGGGCCCGCTGGTGAGGTGGTCATAGACTTCTTCAGTGCCCATCGCCCACGGTGCACAGCGCGACATCTTGAAGTCCGCCTTCGCCGTCAAACGCCTGCACGAGTACCCTTGAGATAAACTCCCTGTCTTCTCGACCAAAATATTCGATCCAAATGTCGACAAACGAACCGGTGTGTCCGGATAAACAGCTGCCGATTGGTTCGACATCAAGAAGCGCAAAACGAACAGGGGCCACAGTCGACGGACCTGTCATCTCCTGGTTCGGCAATACGATAACATACCCCTCAGTATTTCTCTCCAAGAGCCCGTAGGTCACGACCGTATCGTCGCGCAGTCGCCGACGGAGGTCCGGATCGAACACTTCAGCTGGCAGCAGGGATGGATCGGCTTGCTCACCGTGAATGAATTCGCAAGCGGATAAGGTGACGAGGCACACGCCCGCAATAATAGCTCTTTTCATAAGCTTCCGCTCCTCTTCGACCGTTTAAGGCAGCGCAATCGCGATGATTTCACAGGTACAGCGTTGCTGACAATAAGCAGATCAAGCACGGTTGAAACGAAGGTTCTCATAAGAATTCCACTGCATGCGAGGCCTCGGAACAAGTCCGGGGGAAACAGGGGGCTCCACCCACTCTCAGTCCGATACCACGCCTCTTTCCCGGCCGCAGAGCCGGGACCAACGAGCCGGCCGGTCGTTTGGTTGGCCCCGGATCGTGCTGCGCACGTCCGGGGAAGATGGGGGGGGAGGAAGGGTTGAGAGTTTCGGCTTGGAAAGGCGTGCGTGCTCCTGTTTTTGGAACGGCCCACATCCAGAACATACTCAAACTTGTCATCCCCGCCGGATGCCCCGCGAAAGCGGGGCGCAGAGCGGGGACCTATGGCGCTCTCGTCGGATCCCGGATCTCCGCCCGGCTCGGGGCCGGGCATGCGTCCGGGATGACAAATATTGTGGGGGCGTTCCAAGAGACGGCGGTACACCCCACCGCAACCCACTAACCCTCATCCGCCTTCTGCAGATGCAGGGCAAAGCGGCTGCCGACACCGGGGGCGCTTTGGACGCTGATGCGGGCGAAGTTCAGGTCGGCGAGTTCGCGGGCCAGTGTCAGGCCGAGGCCGGTACCCTCGGTGGAGATTTCGGTGGCGTCTTCCTCGCGGTGGAAGGGCTCGAAAATGCGGTCCAGGGCCTCGTCGTCAAGACCGATGCCGCTGTCTTCGATGCCGATGGCGACATCGTCATCATCGGCGCTGATGCGCACATGGACCGTGCCGCCCTCGGGGGAGTAGCGGATCGCGTTTTCCAGCAACATGCCGAGAATGCGGTGGACATGGCGGATGTCACCCACTGCCAGTAATTCGTCTGCGCCGTCATCATCCAGCGCCAGCGTGACGCCGCTTTCGCTGGCCATGTGCTGGAAGGGCGCCATGGCGTTTTCCGCTTCCCAGATGGCGTCGAAACTCTCCAGCGCGCTGGGCAGTTTGCCGCCGGCGATCTTGGAGAGGTCCAGGATGTCATTGATGATGCGGGCCAGCCGGTCGCCGGCTGTCTTGATCGTTTCGGCCTGTTCAAGAGCCCGGCCCGTGTCTTCGGCGATATAACCCTCGCGGGTCAACAGGCCGGAAAAGCCGATGATCGCATTGAGCGGCGTGCGCAGCTCGTGGGAGGCATTGGCCAGGAAACTCGCCTGCATCTGTTCGGCATTGCGGGAAATTTCCAGCGCGTCCTCAAGCTCGCTTCGGGCATGGGTCAGCTCGTCCAGCGCCCAGATATGACGCAGCTGGGCGGCGGTGAGGGCGGCGATGGACTCGAACAATTCCTGGCATTTGGGCGAGAAGAAACCGGGCTCGTGATGTTCACTGTCGATGACGCCGACAATGCGCTCGCCGACGAGAATGGGCACGCACAGTTCCGAACGGGCCTGCATGAGGTCCTGGATGTAGCGCGGATCATCCGCCAGCTCGTCGATACGGATCGACTGGCCGGTCGTGGCCACCGTGCCGGTAATGCCGTCTCCGACCGGGATGGTCAGGCGGTTGATGATGGCGCCGTCCTCGTCGTCCAGCGTTTTCTCGCCAATCGCAGCCATCTGTACGAGCTCGCCGCGATCCCGGTCGAGGCGGTAAACCACGCAGTCGATATAACCCAGCCGGGCCACGACATTGCGGGCGACATAACGATAGAGCTGGACTTCTTCACGAATGCCGGCGACGTCGACAGCAAACTCGCGAAAGACCCGCACCGGGTCCATCGCCCCGGAGGGCGGACGGTCGTTCGCTTCGGAAGCGGTCATGGATGCGGGCACAGGCGACATGACGACGAGCAAGTGATTGATAGAAAGGGCTGCTTCTCACAAACACCCGCCTGCCGCCAGTCATATAGGATACGGTCAGCGCTTCACGATCGGCTGCAGCTTGCCATAGGTCAGCGAACGCCAGAGCCATTCCAGCGGACCGAACTTGAAGCGGGATAGCCATAGCGGCGACCAGATCAGCTGGATGGCCCAGACCAGCAGGACCAGTTTGAGCTGGTCGACCCGTTCAACCGTGCCGAACAGTCCAAGCCCCGGCGCACCGACAAAGATGAAGGTCATGATCAGCGTCTGGCTCAGATAATTGGTGAAGGCCATGCGGCCGACACTGGCGAACCAGGCGATGATCAGCCTGAAGGCGCCAATCTTCGAGAGAAGCATGACAAGGCTGGCGTAACCAAAGGACAGGACAACGCTGCCGAAGAAGGACCAGGCGAGACCGTCGGCCTTGGCCTGTGCCGAGAATTCGCCGCCGATAAGTGTCGTGGTCGACATCCAGTTCAGATATACACCAGCGGCAATCACCACGACGCTGAGGACGAGATAACGAGACGTACTCCAGGCGGCGGAGAGGAAGCCACTCTTGTAGAGCGCCATGCCCAGGAACATCAGACCCAGCGTGCGCGGGCCCATAAAGATCAGGCTCACGACTTGTCCGATGCCGGCCCAGATCGCGTTGACACCGATATGCTGGACGAAACCGGCCTGATAGGCCTCGATCATGCCGGTTTGCATGTCGGCCATCATTTGCTGTTGATCAGCAGCACCCTCGGCAGGCGTGAACATAGCGCCCAGATAGGTCAGCCCGATCATGATCAGGCCGCCGATCAGCACCAACAGGATGCCGAAGATGGTCAGCTTGGCCACGGACATCTTGCGCGCATTCACGGCGATCATGCCCAGCAGCGCGTAGTGGACCAGGATATCGCCCCACCAGAAGATATAAGCGTGGATGGCACCGATCAGCAGCAGCCAGAGCATGCGCGGATAGTGTTTGCCTGTGCTGTCCCCGTCGCCTGCCATCAGGATGATGCCGGCGCCAAAGAGGGTGGAGAAAATCGTGATGAACTTCATCGCGAAGAAAGTGTGGGCAACAGACCAGACCGTCAGATTGGCCCCGGTAAGGTCCATCATCATTGTCGGGTCGTCATACGCCATCGGGGTCATTGCAAACCCCTGGACATTCATCATCAGGATGCCCAGCACGGCGATCCCGCGCAGCGCATCAATACTTACAAGTCGGTTGGTTTGTGGTTCAGCCATGCCGCTCTCCCCTGTCAGGCGCGGCAAGCTAGACCGGTGCGTTGCAGAAGTCTCGGGGAAAAGCGCCCGGCGCGTCCCCTGTGAAGTCTGCTAGAGCACGCTCTGGGCGAGGACGGCGATATAGCCGACATAGGCGGCAAACAGCAGCAGGCCGAAGAAACGTCCAATCGGACGGCGGGCCAGGACGATGCCAGCGATGACGACGCTGGCGGCCAGCATGACCCAGAAATCCAGGGCGAAGAAACCATCGGGAACCGGCAGGTCTGCGCTGACAGCAGCTGCCGCGATACCGGTCGCGCCACCCACGGCGAAGACATTGAAAATGTTCGAGCCGAGCACATTGCCGATGGCCAGATCAGCCTGGCGACGCAGCGAGGCCATGACGACAGTCGCCAGCTCGGGCAGGGAGGTGCCGAACGCCAGGGCGGTGAGGCCGATGATCGATTCGTCGATATCCAGGGCGCGCGCCGCCTCGGTGCCACCGATGACGATCATCTGGGCGCCGACAGGCAGGGCGACGAGGCCAACAGCAAGCGCGAACAGGATATTGCTCCACTTGTGCGGCAGGCCTTCCATACCGTCGATATCGGTCAGCTCGGCCAGGCTTGGATCATCCGTCTTGCCGCGCGCCAGGAAACCCAGAATGGCGACATAGGCGATGATGGTGCCAAACAGTGCGTAGGCTTCGGTGGGCGAGATGGTGTGATCATAGCCGACACCGATGAGGGCGATCGCTGCAACCAGCGCAAAGATGGCATTGCGGCGCACACCTGGCGTGGTCGTGGCGATGGCGCCAAAGACGGCCGGCAATCCGAGCACAAGTAGGAAGTTGGCGATATTGGAGCCAACGATATTGCCCATCGCCAGGCCCGGGGCTCCCGCCAGGGCGGACTGCACACTGACCACCAGTTCCGGTGCAGACGTGCCAAAGGCGATGATGGTCAGGCCGACAAACAGCGATGGAAGTTTCCAGCGCCGTGCCAGACCGGCTCCGCCCCGGACCAGATAGTCGCCACCGAACAGTAGGACGACGATCCCGCCGAGAATCAATGCTATGAAAACCGGAGCCGACATAAATTAACTCAGTACTCAGATATTGGACTAGTCGAAGCGATGGTACTCGATGAGATTGAGCAGTCCGAACAGGCCGGCAACCAGGCCGAGGGCAACAAGAGCGTACATGGATAGACCCCAAATCAATTTAGTTCGAAGGCTACATAGCGCGCCCGTGGCCCTCTGGCCAGTCGGAGACGTCGTATGAGCTGGAGATGGAAGCTGGAACCTGTTTTGCGCCCGGTTTTCCAGGCCTGGTGGCGCATGAAACGTGGTGCCACGCTGGGTGTTCGCGTGCTCGCACAGCGCGAGGACGGAGCTATCATGCTGGTCAAGCACACTTATATCAGCGGTTGGCATTTGCCTGGCGGTGGCGTGGAGAGCGGAGAGGTTGCCGAAGAGGCCGCCGAACGCGAGCTGGAAGAGGAAGCCGGTCTGGTCGCACGCGGCCATTTGAAGCTTGCGGGCGTGTACGCGAACCACAAATTCTTCCGTGGTGACCATGTTATACTTTATTCCGTCGACGCTCCGGGAACTTGTTCGCCAGTCGAGCAGGGCGAGATCGCCGAACGGGCGTGGTTTGGCCTTGATGCCCTGCCGGAAGACATCTCCCCGGCCACGCTCAGGCGTATCCGGGAACACACCGGCGAGTGGGTCAGAAATCTGCACTGGTAGGAAAAGTTGCGGTGTGCCGTTGACCCGATCCTGCGAGGGTTTGTGGATGAGGATCTCCGGCACACCGCGGGGCGCACGCTGTCGAAACTAGGTGAGGCTGGCTGAACGCTGGCTGAAGCAATCGACCCCAGTTTCGCCGTGGAAACGGCACAAGATTGTGGTTTAGTGGTCCAATTCGTGGCGAGATCGGCTTAGAGTACTGAGGGGATCGATTCTAAGACGCTAAATGGCTGACACTTCTGACGATCAGGCTTCGCAAGCAGACCGCGAACAGCCCCCCGTGCTCCAGGATGATGACCTGCTGGAGCCGGATAGCTGGATCGGCCAGATTCTGCCCGGAATTCTGGCGGTCGGTTTCATCATCATTGTTGCCCTCGCGGTGATGGCCGGCGAGCGCGCGCTGATGTCGTCGGCACGCACCACCAACCAGGCCACCCTGGAAACCGTCCTGGCCAATACTTTCCAGCGTTATGAAGACTGGGCGGCGCAACAGGAAAGCCATGTCCGCATCTGGTCCCAGGACGTCGACGTCCAGGGCGCTGTGCGCGAACTCAATTTCGTGCCCGCCGCGAATGTGCTGCGCGCCTCACCTTTGCAGGTCGAGCTTTCGGTCATGCTCACGCCCTGGCTGAACGAGTATGGCTATACCGGCTTTTCCGTCGTTTCACCCGATGGCGTCGTCCTGGCCGGCAGTGCCAGCGAGGAGCTTGGCGCCGCGTCCATGGCCATCACCCATGTCGATATGGCGCGCCTGATCGCCAACGGGGTGACGCTCAGCGCGCCCTATATCTCCGATGATCTGGGCGAGGCAGACGAGCATGGCCTGCTAGAACGTCCGCTGATGCATGCGGTCTCCCTGATCCAGGATGGTGAAGATCTGATGGGCTATCTGGTCTTCGATCTCGATCCGCGGCGCCAGTATACGACGACGTTCCAGGTCGGGCGGACGGGCGCTTCCGGCGATACATTCGTGGTCGACAACCAGGGCCGGCTGCTTTCGAGTTCACGATATGAGGACATCATGATCGCCGAGGGGCTCCTGGTGGAAAGCCACCCCTCGCTTCTGCATCTGGAAGTGCGCGATCCGGGGCTTGATCTCACAGTCGTCGGGCGCCCGCAGCGTCCCTATGACGAATGGCCGCTGACCTATGCCGCCGCCGATGTGGTTGCAGGCAATTCCGGCACAAATCTCCGCGGCTACCGTGATCTGCGCGGCATTCTCGTCATGGGTGCCTGGCAATGGTTCCCGGACCGCAATTTCGGCCTCGTCACCGAGGTCGAGGTCTCCGAGGCGCTCGCCGGTGCGAACCAGGCGCGCGCTGTCCTGCGTGTCTTCGCCGTGGCGATGGCGCTGTCGTTTATCCTGCTGGCTGTCCTGTTCAGCGCCCACCGTAATATTTCCCGCCAGCGCGCCCAGGCGACCCATGAAGCCAAACAGCGTTTCTCCCAGATCCTGATGACCGCCGCCGAGGGCATTTACGGTATTGATGGCGAGGGGCATGTGACCTTCATCAACCCGCGGGCGTGCGAGATGCTCGGCTATACCGAGGAGGAGCTGATCGGCAAGGTGATGCACACCATGGTGCACCACTCCCACCGTGATGGTTCGCTCTATCCGAAAGAGGAATGCCCGGTTCACACCTATGGCGTCCCGATCGAGGAGACCGACAAGGAAGTCTTCTGGACCAAGAACGGCCAACCCATCCCGATCGAGTTTGCGACATCTGTCATCGATCCGGACGATCCAAGCCTTGGCGCCGTTATTACGTTCCGCGACATCGCCAAGCGCAAACGCGATGAACAGGCCCTGCGCCGATATGCCCAGGAGCTCAAGCGCTCGAACGCCGAGCTGCAGGAGTTTGCCTACGCCGCTTCGCACGACCTGCAAGAACCGCTTCGCAAGATCCAGGCGTTTGGCGAGCGTTTGAATAACAAGTACGCGCCCGCGCTCGACGATACCGGTCGGCATTATCTGGAACGCATGGTCGATGCGGCGGGGCGCATGCGCCGCCTGATCGATGATCTTTTGTCCTATTCGCGTGTGAACTCCAAGACGACGTCCTATCTACCGGTCGAACTGGCGGGTGTTGTGGCAGATGTTCTGTCCGATCTGGAACCGCGGATCGCTGCAGAAGATGCCAAGATCCGTGTGGGTGAATTGCCGGCCATCGAGGCAGATCCCGGCCAGATGCACCAGCTTTTCCTGAACCTTTTGGCCAATGCCCTGAAATTCTGCCGCCCGGGAGTGACCCCGAACATCACGATCGAGAGTAATGTCGAGGTCGGTGAGGCTGGCGCGGTCGCGCGTATCTCGATCACTGACAATGGTATCGGTTTCGAACCACGTCATGCCGAACGCATTTTCGGCATGTTCGAGCGGCTGCATGGTCGCGAGGAGTTTGATGGCACCGGTGTTGGCCTGGCGACATGCCGCAAGATTGCCGAGCGCCATTCCGGTGAATTGTCCGCCTGGGGCGAGCCGGAGGCTGGCGCCGTGTTTACTCTAATACTGCCAATCCGCCAGGGAACAGTGATATAGGTATCGTATCCAGACCGGAACGGAGACCGGATTGAATTTCCGCGCCGATACATCAACCACGCTAAAGGCCCTCGCGCCTGTATTACTTGCGCTTGCTGCAGCGCTGGTCATAGCGGTGATGAATACGTCCTGGTTGCTGGCCCTGGTGGCGGCGCTGGTTGGGATTGGCGGGGTGATCGCCGTTTTGATGGCGCTGGGCCGAGGCGAGAACGGCAAGGCCGCCCGCGAACAATCCGATTTGATCGAGAAGTACGCCCTCGAGCTGGAAAGGTCGAACCAGGACCTGCAGGTGTTCGCCTCTGCAGCCTCGCATGATCTGCAGGAACCCTTGCGCAAAATCGAGAGTTTCGGCCAGCGTCTGCACGACAAGTATGATGACGTGCTCGACGAGACCGGGCGCACCTATCTGCATCGCATGGTGGATGCCTCGGGCCGGATGCGCCGGTTGATCGACGCGCTGCTGACCTTTGCCCGGGTCAATGACAGCAATACCAGCATCGCTGATGTTGACCTGGAAGCGCTGTGGAAGTCCGTGCTGACCGACAATTCAGCGCGCATCAAGAGCCTCAAGGCACGCATTGATGTCACGGAGCTGCCAGTGGTCGAGGCCGATGAGACGCAGATGCGCATCATCTTTTCGAACCTTTTGAACAATGCACTCAAATACCAGCCTGACGGTCAGGTGCCGGAAGTGTCAGTCGAGTATTTCGAGCCCGAGGACGAGGAGATGGTCGGCATCCGGGTGCGCGACAATGGAATCGGTTTTGACGCCAAATACTCCGAACGCATTTTCCAGATGTTCGAGCGACTTCACTCCAGAAGTGAGTTCGAGGGGAGTGGAATTGGACTCGCGACCTGCGCTAAGATAACCGAACGCCATGGCGGTTCGCTGACGGCGCAGTCTAATCCGGGGCAGGGCGCCGAGTTTTCCTTGATCTTGCCCAAGTATCAGTAGAAGTTGTGTTTCTAAGTCCTGGGGTTGGGGCAGATCTGGCAAAGAGGCTGGCATAATGAGCACTGAAAACTCGCTTTTCACGATCCTGATGGTGGATGACGATCCCGATGATCGTCTGCTGTTCAAGGAGGCGTGCGAGGAGGTTCGGCTGCGCAATCCGCTCGAATTTCTCGAGAATGGCGAGCAGCTGGTCGACTACCTCAAACGCCAGGGCTCATATTCCCATCTCAAGGACGAGCCATTCCCGGGCATTATCCTGCTCGACCTGAACATGCCGCTGAAGGATGGCCGCGAGGCGCTGGAAGAGGTCAAGGCTGATCCGGAACTACGGCATATCCCCATCATCGTTCTGACCACGTCCAAGAGTGAGGACGACATTCTGTCCAGCTACGGGCTGGGTGCCTCTTCCTACATCGTCAAGCCGATCTCGCTGGACCGTCTGATGCGTGTGGTCAATTCCATCGGGGAATACTGGGTCCAGATCGTGGAAGTCCCCACGCCCGATTCCGAGGAAGTAGAGGAAATCGACTGATTTCATCCGATAAGTCCGTAAACAGAAAACAGGCGGCCAGTGGTCGCCTGTTTTGTTATGTTCGCCTGTGAGGGGATTTGCCGCGACCTTGCCTCAATCCGGTTCTAGGGTTTGCGGGATATCAGACTGCCGCTCGATGTGGCGCAGGGGGAAATGATGTTCGGACGTATGGCAATGACCGGGCTGACCGTGATGGTCGCCATGGTATTGGCGCTGGCAATCCTGGTGCTGTTGGGCGTTTATGCGCCGTTATGGCTGCACTGGGTGCAAAATGGTGCCGACCTGATCGAGCGCGCTGTGACATCCACCGGCCTGCCCAGCAAATATAATGTCTGGGTCGGTATTTTCGCGGCGTCTGAAGCGATCGTCATCCTCATCTTCACCATCATTGCTCGGGTCATCCTGGCCATCGGACTGGCACCGTTTTCCTCGCGTATGAACGGGATAGGTACACTGCTCGCCAGTATCGGATCGATGACGGCCTCGCTCTTCTTTGCCTTCGTCCTGGGTATCCTGATGCTGGTGTCGCTGGGCATTGTTGCGCCGGATATCCTCGACAACATGTTGTCGGCGGCCGGCTGGGTCGAGGCGCGGCTGGAGAATACGGGACTGCCCTTCCGGTGGAATAATATCCTGCGGCTCCTGGTTGCCGATGATCAGATCCTGCTGCTCTTCTTCACAATCGTGGCACGCATGCTGATCGCTATCCTGGCGACGTCGGTATCGTCTGCCGTGGGTGGAAACGAGGCGCATTACATGGCGCCGGCGCGCTAGTCCGAGAGGACGCGCGCCAGATAGGGCAGGCTGATATCCATGCGATAATCGGTCGAGGAGTGGTTGTCGGGGAATTCCTCGTAGACATGCCCGATGCCGCGCGCAGTAAGCTGTTTGTGCATGCGCCGAGCGCCGTAGAGCAGATTGTACTGGTCGACATCACCGCAATCGATGAACAGGCCCTTGAGCTGTTTCAGCCCGTCGCCATGCTCGTCGAGCATTTCCAGCGGGTCCCATTTCAGCCATTGCGCCCAGCGTTCCGGAATGCGTTCGCAGGTGTCCATCGTCACGGGCAGGCGAATACCCAGATAGCTATCCGGATCGGGATCATAGGTCGCCGCCATGGCCAGGATCATCAGCGCATGCAGGTCGCTGCCATCAACTTTCACGGCCTTCTCGAAATTCTCGATAAAGGCCTCGATCGTGCCACCGCGCTTGTCGATCCGGCGCAGCGTGTGGGCGAAGTCGGCGGCGAACATGAGCTCAAAACCCATATCGCCGGAATGGCTGGCTGCGGCGGACCAGAAATCCGGATAGAGAAGGGCGTGCACCATGGCCGCGTAACCGCCGGAACTCTTGCCGAAGACACCGCGTTTGCCAGAACCGCCGCAGCCGAACTGCGCCTCGATGGCGGGCACGCATTCCTGCGTGATGAATTCAGCCCAGTTCCCCATGGCGGCGGAATTGACGTACTGATTGCCGCCCAGCCGTGTGAAACAGTCCGGGAAGGCGATGACGCAGGGCGCCATCTCGCCTTGCGCGACCAGGCGATCGGCGCGTTCGGGGACATTTTCTCCGAAATTGTACCAGCTTGTATGCTTGGGACCGCCGGAGGTGAAACCGACCAGGTCGACCAGCAGCGGCAGGCCTGATCCGTCATGACCGTGCGGGATATAGACATCGACACGCCGCCGGGTCGGATCGCCGAGCATGTTGTTGGCGATGGCCTGGCTGTCGATCTCTAGCTGCTCAACCCGTCCACGCGGGAATTCGCCTCTTTGCATGTCCTGTCTCCCCCGGATTTGCGATCCTGATACCAGTGCAGGCCGGCAAATACGACTGCTGTGTCTACGGCCAGCAGGAAATAGCCGATGATTCCGGGGAAATCGTAATTGAAAATCTGGCCGGCCCAGATGGACACGCGCAAAATGCTGGCGACGCCATAGACGAAGATGAAGAAACGCCGCCGCGCCAGCAACACGCCGAGCGCGATGGCATAGGACAGAAGGCAAGCGATTCCGGTGACCACGACAAAGGCGTCGATCGGGAACATGGGTGGCAGAGCATTGCCCAGGGCGCTCTGAGACAGGCTTTCGTTGCGGTCCACCGTGCCCACTATCGTCCAGAACAGGGAGTCGATCAGTGGCAGCGCTGCCGCCAGCGTGACCAGCATCCAGTGCCGGGACTTGGGGATCGGGGAAAAGGAACGCATCAACAACACCACACAACTCGAAATCGCGGGCGCTGTATACATGCGGGTTCGGTTCAAAAATATGAATGTTTTATAAATGCTTAGTAGGTTTTTGTTACCCTTAACGGAGGGTTCTCAAATACCATTTCGAAGCGGTGAAAATCACCGCCAGATCAACCGCCATCATGAAGAAGCCGATATTGACCGGGAAGTTGACGTCGCTGATTTGCGAAAGCCAGAAAACAAACCGGCTTGCCGATGCAGTTGCATAGACAGGCAGGAAAAGGGCGGACCGGCAAAGCAGAGGAACATAGGCGATCACATAAACCACGGCGGCCAGTGTACCGAGAATGCCGTGGGCCGCTGTAGAGGCGAAACGTAGGGCATAACCCGACGGCATGGGCCCCGTCAGCTCGATCCCAAGGGCGTGCGTTGCATTGGGGATGCCCCAGGCGAAGGCTCCGGCAAAAGAGAAAGTGGCAAAGCCCAGGCACATGCGCCAGCGTAGATCGGCTTCAATCCGGACATGTGACAACACGCGATACGCCTCCCTGTAAGAGGTGGGTGGAATCACTTTCAGCCCTGATTGTATCAGGTTAGGCTCGCAGGCGTTCTTCCCGCCCGCGAGATCTTCCCATGAGCATTGAAAAGACTTTCATTTCCGCTTCCGACCTGCTGGCTGACAGTTTTCGCCTGGGCGAAAAGGTTCGCGCGGATGGGTTCGAGCCGACACATATTGTCGGGGTCTGGCGTGGCGGCGCGCCGATCGGGATCGCCGTCCAGGAATATCTGGAATTCAAGGGCCACAAGGCTGATCACATCGCCATACGCACCTCCTCCTATACTGGAATCGATACGCAATCACGTGAAGTGCGGGTGTATGGCGAAGGATATCTGGTCGACACGCTGAATGCGGATGACCGGGTGCTGATCGTGGATGATGTCTTCGACAGTGGTCGCTCGATCGAGGCACTGCTGCAGGTTCTGGGGCGCAAGTGCCGGCGCAACCTGCCAGCGGATATCCGCATCGCGACGGTCTATTACAAACCGACCCGTAATCAGACCAACCTCTTGCCGGACTATTTCATCCACGAGTGTGATGAATGGCTGGTCTTCCCGCACGAGCTCTGCGGTCTGGCCGATGACGAGCTGGCAGCCTCCGGTCTGCCGACTGATCTCGGGGGTGGCGATTGAGCCTGATCACCGAGGCCCAGATCCGCGGGCTTGTCCTGGTCGCCGAGGGAGAGCTGTCCGCAGCCCAGCTGACGCTGTGGGAGAGCCTGCGAATCGAACCGGAGGTCTGGGTTCGTGAGGCCGGGGCCGAACACGGGTTCGGCTTCTGGGTGGTCGCGCGCAATGGCAGCGACGTACTCTGGTATGACAGTATGAGCGAGGGGTTCTGTTACGGACAGGCCCGGCTGGACGGTGTTCTGCCGGATCCGGAAATGGGACCCTTGCCGCTCGGCAAGCTGGTCCAGTCGGACGGCTGAGCCCTAGCCCTCGTCCAGACCAATATCGAAATTGGGTGCCGAGTGGGTCAGCGCTCCCACCGAGATAATATCGACCCCGGTTTCCGCAATGCCGCGTACCGTGTCCAGATTGACGCCTCCGGAGGCTTCCAGCGTCACCTTGCCCTTGGCCTGGGCGACTGCGCCGCGCAGGTCATCCAGCGAGAAATTGTCCAGCAGAACGCTTTCCGCGCCGGCCTCAACAGCGTCACCGAGCTGGTCCAGCCGATCCACTTCGACCGCAACACGGGTCATGTGACCGGCGCTGTCCCGGGCCGCCTTCACAGCTTCGGCCACACCGCCACAGACGGCCACGTGATTGTCCTTGATCAGGATGGCGTCATCCAGCCCGAAACGATGCAGCGCCCCGCCACCGGCCTGGACCGCTTGCAGCTCGAAGGCGCGGAATCCCGGCGTGGTCTTGCGGGTGTGCGCGATACGCGTACCGGTCTCGGCGACCGCGTCTACATACTGGCGGGTGAAGGTGGCGATACCGCTCATTCGGCCCATGAAGTTCAGCGCGATACGTTCTGCTGACAGGAGTGCGCGGGCATTGCCGGTGACACTGGCCAGGACATCGCCCTTGGCAACTTTGCTGCCGTCCTCGACCTGGGGGCTGACCAGGGCTTCCGGATCCATCTGCCAGACGGCTTCGAGCGCTGGCTGCATCCCACAGAACATGCCGTCCTGGCGCGAAACGAAATAGAATTTGCTCTCGGCCTTGGCCGGAATACAGGCCAGTGCCGTGACATCGCCGCGGCCCCCCTGGTCTTCGGCCAGGGCACGGGTGACAGCCTCGGAAACGAGATAGCGCGGGATCGGATTGACGGGCATGGAGTGTCCTATTCGGCCGGCACGCTGTGGCGTGCGGCTTCGGTGCTGGGCTGGTCGAGATCAGCCAGTGTGTAGACCGTGTGTGCGGCGGTGTCGGCTGTCGCGGGATAATCCGTGCGGAAATGTCCGCCACGGCTCTCGTTTCGGCGCAGCGCGGCGGTGACGATGAAGCGGGCGGCCAGCAGCGCATCGGCCGGACCATGACTGGCTTCCAGCGCGTTGATCAGCTCAATCAGCTCTCCAAGACCGCTGGCAGAACGCTCAACTCCGCAATGCCGGCTCATCGCCTGTCGCAAGCGTTGCAAGGCGAGATGGGGGAGTTTTCCTCCCCCGCTTGCGGGGGAGGTCCCGAGCTTGCGAGGGGGAGGGGGAAGGTCACGACGCCCCCCCTTCGACATCGCCTCAGCGCACCGCGCAGCAGCAACCAGGCCCTCTGCCAGAGAGTTGGACGCCAGTCGGTTGGCGCCATGCAGACCACTGGAGGCACATTCGCCTATGGCCCACAGGCCGTCGACAGTCGTGCGGCCATCGATATCGATTTTCACACCGCCCATATGATAGTGCGCGGTCGGGGCGACGGGGATCGGCTGCACGCGCGGATCAATGCCAGCGCGTTGGCAGGCCGCAAACACGGCCGGGAACCGGTCGGGAAATGCGTCTCCAATGGCCTCGCGGCAATCCAGGAAGGCCCCCAGTCCGCGGGCATTCTGGCGATGCACGGCGCGGGCCACAACATCACGGGGTGCCAACTCAGCCAGTTCATGCACCGGCTTCATGAAGCGCTCGCCTGTCTTGTCGATCAGGACGGCGCCTTCGCCGCGCAGGGCTTCGGTACACAAGGGTGCCGGGTCGAGATCGGCGTTGAGCGCGGTCGGGTGGAATTGCACGAATTCCGGATCCTGGATCTGCGCGCCCAGGCGGGCTGCCATGGCCATGGCCTGCCCCTGCGCCCCGGCCGGTGTCGTGGTCAGGGCAAACAGGCCCCCCGCACCGCCCATGGCCAGAACTGTCTCATCGGCGAAGATGGTTTCAGCCTCACCGTCTGGTCCTTCGGCGAGGGCGCCGGCACATCCGGTCTCGCCCGAAAGCAAGTGAACCGCTTGCCAGCCATCGCGGACATGAATGTGTTTGCTGGCGCAAACAGCCTCGATCAAGGTCGCCATGATTGCGGCCCCGGCGCCATCTCCCTTCACACGGGCCACCCGATGTGCGGAGTGGGCGGCTTCGCGCGACAGGGACCAGTCAGCCCCATTGCGCTCGAACGGCGCGCCAATCGCGGCCAGCGCCCGGACCTCCGCCGCGGCGCCCTCGGCCAGGGCGTGCGCAGCATCAGCCTTAACCAGGCCAGCACCCGCCATCATGGTGTCGCGCGCATGCAGGGCCGGGCTGTCATTATCGGCCAGCGCTGCAGACACGCCGCCCTGCGCCCAGCCAGACGCAGCGCCCTGGCCCAGCGGGGCACCTGTCAGCAACACAACCTCGCGCGGCGCCATCTTCAACGCCGCCCAAAGCCCTGCAATGCCGGCTCCGATGATGAGAACGGGGCGGGTCATAATGGTTCACGCAGCTCCATCAGGAAATCGTCATGGTGGCGGATGATCCGGCAAAGAAAGTCGCCATGCACGCGATCAAGATCATTGGTGTGCAACGGCCATTGATCTGAACAGTCGCCGCTCAGGCATACGCAGCCATAGCTGGCGGGATATGTTCCAAGCCCACGGTCAGGGTCATAATTCGCGACGAACAACGCGACCTGCCTCTCATCCCAGCTTGGTGGTATCCGCGCGACCAGCGAGACCTCGCCGGGGCGAACAATCGCCGGATTGCTCGGTCTGTGTGAGATGGTGCGAGCGTCCCGCCGGTCCGTTGGCCGAACTGTGACATCTGCCTCCAGCAGTTGATCAAGCCGCATGTTGAAGGCGGTGATGCTTAGGTTGCGGTCGATGCCGATGTTATCTTCCACATGAATCAAGTTTCCGATAAGCGGACGATTGCGCTCTCCGGTAAGGCGTATCGGGCGCTCGGTTTTTACTTCGTGAATGCGTGCATCCAGAAGACGGGTGTAACCTTCTCTGTCACGCCAACAATCGCGAGGAGTCTCTCCCCCCTGACCACGCTCCACAACCCGGCAAAGCGGCTGATAGACAAAGGCGATGAGTTCCATGTCGCGGGCATCAACTTCATCGAAATCGATATGTGGATCCGCGAAGGTTTCGATCATGATTGCGGTCGGGGGCATGCTCCCGCTCGGTAGACCGGGCGGCGGCGAGGTTCTGGCATAAACTTCTGAAAGATCCTTGTAAAACATGTGGTCGCCTGACGGCAGGCGGAAGTGGTTCATGCGCAGGTGCCCGCTCAGCCGGACCCAGCGACATTGGAATTCGGACGGTTGTCCCGTCAGTCGTCGGCGGTCGAGATCTGCGAGTATCTGAGACATCGTCGCTGTGATAGGGGCGTTGGGGGAAGTGCCTTGATCTTCGACGGACATGTCGGCGCAAATTGCCGGTTCCGGTATGACGATGTGGTCTTGCGCGACGGCTGCTGCGGTAGCCGGAAAGAGAAGCGCAAACAAGAATGTGCAGAACAAGCGTAAACGGATCATCCTAACAGCTCCTCCCGGCGCAGGGCCTGTTTGAGGGCGCTGTGATTACGTTTGTCGAAAGTGACCAGGAAGATGGTTTCCAGCCTGGTCGCCTGGGCGGCTTGTGCGACGGTTTGAACGGCGATGCGAGCTGCCGCCTCGACGGGGAAACCATAGGCGCCCGTGGAGATGGCGGGGAAGGCCAGGGTTTTCGCGCCGAGAGCGTCGGCCTCCGCGATCGAGCGGCGGTAACAGGATTGCAGCAGGTCAGCTTCGCCGTTATCGCCACCGCGCCACATCGGGCCGACGGTGTGGATGATCCAGCGGCACGGCAGGTCGTGGGCGCCAGTGACCTTGGCATCCCCGGTCTCACATCCACCCGCGAGGCGACATTCTTCCAGGAGGCCGGGGCCGGCGGCGCGGTGGATCACGCCATCAACGCCACCACCACCGAGCATGCGGCGGTTGGCAGCGTTGACGATCGCATCGACCTCAAGCTCGACAATGCTTTGACGTGTGAGTTCTACGTTGGCCATGATGGCCTCCGCGACTAGATGCTGACCAGCTCGACCGGTTTTTCCTGCTTGCTCGGGTCAAAGCTGGCCGGGACGGCGGGCTTGGGCAGGTCGAGCATGGCCTGGACGGCGGCGCGGGCGCCTTCGATGACGGTGTCGTCGACCTCGACCTCGTGCTGGCCGAATTTCAGGCAGTCATAGATGTTTTCCAGCGTGATTTTCTTCATGTGCGGGCAGAGATTGCACGGGCGCACGAAATTCACTTCCGGAACTTCAACCGTGACATTGTCGCTCATGGAGCATTCGGTCAGCAGAACGGCGGTCTTGGCGCCGCTCTTGCGCGCCCAGTCGGCCATGGCGGCGGTGGAGCCGGCGAAATCGGCAGCCTGGACCACGTCCAGCGGGCTTTCCGGGTGGGTGATGATGACAACGCCGGGATGAGCGTCGCGCAGGTCCTGGACGTCCTGGGCGGTGAATTGCTCATGCACTTCACAGCTTCCGGCCCAGGTGAGGATTTTCACATCCGTCTGTGCGGCGACATTCTTGGCCAGATACTGGTCCGGCAACAGGATAACGGTGTCGCTGCCCAGGCTCTCAACGACCTGGACGGCGTTGGAGCTGGTGCAGGTGATGTCGCACTCGGCTTTCACATCCGCCGTGGTGTTCACATAGGTGGCCACCGGAATGCCCGGATAGGCCGCCTTGATGCGGCGCACATCCTCCGCCGTGATGGAGGTCGCCAGGCTGCAGCCGGCGCGGGTGTCGGGGATGAGGACCGTCTTGTTCGGTGCCATGCACTTGGCCGTCTCGGCCATGAAATGCACACCGGCCTGGACGATGATCTCGGCATCGCTGTCGGCGGCCATGCGCGCCAGGGCCAGGCTGTCGCCCATCAGATCGCCAACCGTGTGGAAGATGTCGGCGGTCATGTAGTTATGCGCCAGGATGACGGCTTTCTTCTCTTTCTTCAGCTCGTTGATGGCGTGGATCAGAGCGGCCTTCTGCGGCCATTCCATCGGTGTGACAACGTGTTTCACGCGCGCATAGAGATGATCGGTCGCGGCTTTCACCTCGTCCGTATAGGGCAAGTCATAGGTGTCGGACGTGCGGCCTTCATCGGCCTGCAGGTTCTTGTCCCAGCTAAGTCCGTCCATCTTCCCCTCCATTTTGCTCAAAGTGAGCATTACTCAGATCTGAAAATTGGCGATCAGAACAATCGCCTTTTGCTCGAAGTGAGCCTAATTGGTGATCCCTGTATATGCTCAGCCGGAGCATAGTGCAAGAGTTTGATCGCTCAGGAGACGACGACGCCGGAATAGACCGCGAACAGGGCGGAAGCCGTTGTAATCACGCCGAAAAGTGTGCGTTTCACGCCGCGCGAATCCCATGAAAATCCCAGCAGCGGGATGGTGGTCAGGATGGCAAACAACAGTGACAGAAGATAAATCTCATGAAACGCGGCCAAGAGGGCGGCCAGATAGCTGAGACCGGAAAGGCCCGCATTCGTAATCACACTGGTACGCACAACACACTCCCCCGGAAGCGGCAGCAATTATGTGTGGTGAGGGTGAATATGCAACCTATCTCACGGATCTTTGAATTCTATTCGTGTGGCAGGGCAACGCCGAGCTGCCGTAGCCGGGCCAGCTCGTCGCATAGACACCATTGCTCGATGATCCGGCCGGACTGGAAACGATAAATCGACATTTCCTCGATGCGGATTTTTCGTCCTGTCGGGGCGATACCCCAGAATGGGCCCTCATGGGTGCCCGTCGAAACATAGCGGGTCACAACCCGGTCATATTGTTCGATCGTGTCGAGCACGGTTTCCGTCCAGTCGGGGAAGGCGGAGCGGATCCGCTCGACGCCGTATTCAACCCCGGCAAATCCCGAGCGCTGAGGGGTTTCGCTGCTGCCCGGCCAATGGGCCAGGAAGTCCGGGTGATAGATCGCTGCAATGCGCGAAAGATCGCCATTATTCCAAAGGGCGTGAAGCTGATACACGATGTCGACTTGCGGGCTCGTGGTCATCCGTCGCTCAGGCGTCGCGCAGTTTTGGCGTGGCCAGGCCCAGCGAAGGCAGGCCCGCCAGGGCTTCGCGGCAATAGCGATAGAGCTCGGCCGGGCGTCCGCCCGTCTGGCTTTCCATCTTGCCCGTGCCTTCTACAAAACCAGCGCGATCAAGCGCGCGGCGGAAATTCTGCTTGTGCAGGCGATAGCCGATAATAGCTTCCACCGAGTGCTGCAGGGTGGAGAGGGTGAAGGCTTCCGGCATCAATTCGAAGGCGACTGGCCGGTATTTCACCTTGCCACGCAGGCGGGAGAGGGCCGTGGCCAGGATGCGGCGATGATCGGAGGCCATGGTCAGGCCGAGGCCAGGACAGCCAGAAGGGCGATCCGCCTGGCCGTCGCGGGCAGCTTCCTCAACCAGACCGGCCTCGTACAGCAGCTCGTAGCGATCCAGCACCCGTTCTTCATTCCAGCGTGATCCGCCTTCGCCGAAGGTTTGTTTGAGCCGGTCGTGACGGGTGGCGCGGCGATCGGGCGCCGCGGCCTCGTCCGCCCAGGCCGACAGGCGCGGCAGGATTTCCGCGTCGATGACAGCGGGTTTGCCCTCACGCCAGTCTTCCCAGGGGAAAAAGCCATACCAGTCGCGCCACAGGCCACCGCCATCGGGCGGCGTGGAGGTGTCAGACGTCAGGGCGAGATAGCCGACCGAGATGATGCGGCCATCGCCGATATCGGTCATCGCGGCCACGGGCGCCTCCCGGCCGCGATCACCGAATGTGTAGAGCTGTTCGACATAACCCAGCTGGAAACGCGCCTGTTCCTGCACCCAGCGGCGCAGGCCGATCTCAAATGTGCGGTGTTCCGCCGGGTTGAACGGACCGAAGGGCAGGGCCACCTCGGTATTGTCCTGGGGCACGATGAGAACCTGCGGGCGATCCTGGTTTACGGTCAGGATCACCGCATTCAGTCCCACCACAAGTTCAGTCGCTGTTGGCATCAGCCGGCATCCTCGACTTCTGCAAGCGTCTGCTCAAACCGGTCGAGGAACAAGGCCTGGGCGTCCTTGACGCACAACGGGCGGATGGCGATTTCCAGCCCGGGCGGCGGGCGACCGAAGAATTCAACGGATTCC
Organism: Maricaulis sp. MIT060901; assembly: GCF_047123815.1. Lineage (NCBI taxonomy): Bacteria > Pseudomonadati > Pseudomonadota > Alphaproteobacteria > Maricaulales > Maricaulaceae > Maricaulis > Maricaulis sp. MIT060901. The sequence continues at coordinate 717,609 of NZ_CP138920.1, read as the reverse complement.
TCGTGCGTGAAGCCGGCGATCTGGGTCGCCTCGAAATAGGCGCAGACAATGTCGGCGCGCTTGATCTTGCGTTTGACGTCCTGGCTCAGCTTTGGCGGCAGGCCGAACCGCAGGTGGACAGCAGCCTCGAGCCGGTCCTCGAAAGCACGATAATCCACACCGAGTGCCGCCTTGAACGGGCTGATCATGTCACCGATCACATATTCCGGTGCGTCGTGCAGCAGGGCGGCCAGTCGCCATTTCGGTGCCAGGCCGGGATAGAGATGATCGACAATCTCAAGCACCACGACAGAGTGTTCCGCAACAGAGAAGGCGTGATCGCCCTTGGTCTGGCCATTCCAGCGCGCAACACGTGCGAGGCCATGGGCGATATCCTCGATCTCCACATCAAAGGGCGAGGGGTCGAGCAGGTCCAGCCGGCGGCCGGAGATCATTCTCTGCCAGGCACGGGGCTGTTTGGTTTTACTGGCGGCAGTGGCGCGGGGCATGAGGCCTCAAATGACTGATTGACAGGCAGGATGTAACAGAGCCAGCGCCGCGGCTCCACCGATGTGCTGCACGCAGCTGATGAAAACTGTGCGGTCTTGTCGCGCTTGCAGGTCTGGACCGGTGGCCCGACCTTGGCTGATATATCCATAAATAAATAAGGGAGAATTCCATGTCTCTGACACGTGTGGTCATGCGCCTGGGGCGCAATCCCGATGCTGGTTACCCCGAAGGGGATGACAATCACGGCTATGTCGTCGTGGCGCCGCTGGACAAGGACGGGCATCTCGATGTGGAGATGTGGCGCGAACACCGCGCCCGCTGCACGGTCGATCGTTTCTCGCCCGAGGACGCGGAGAAGGCGGATGGCTGGCTGACTCATCGCGGCAGTCACTGGTTCTTCCAATATGACGAGGAACACGAAGGCCCGGACGAACCGGTCTTCAGCCTCGGTGATCATCTGCTACGGATCGGAGAGTATCTCACCATCCACGAAGCCGACGGCGATGACCTGACCTACAAGATCACCGAAGCACAGAAAGTCTAGCTCGGGAACGCCCGCTGCCCCGACAGCAAAACGCCCTCAGCGAGGAGCTGAGGGCGGTTTGTGTCGCAGGAGCGGTGAGGCCTATTCCTCAGCGACGATCGCGATGACGGACAGGTCCGGGCTGATGGCCAGGCGGGTGGCACCTGCCAGGGCGGAAATGTCGCCGGCTTCAGTCCAGGCGTCTCCATTCCAGTAGACCAGCTGGCCGTTCGATGTCGACAGGAAGGCAACGCCATCAGTGGGCAGGCCCGCGCTGACGAAGTCCTCCACACCCTCCGGCATGGCAAACAGCGGTGTGTCTTCTGCGGCGCGGAAGTCGAGATAGTGAACCGTGTGATTGCCGTCTGCATCGGCGAGGGAGTGATAAACACCCGTGCCGCGCGGATTGCGCCAGAAGGTGCGACCCGGATTCTCCGCGATCTGGGTCACGGTCTCCGGCGCGGTCGAGCGGTCGATCAGCTGCAGGGTAAAGGGATTACCGCTGTCTGGCTCACCCAGATAGAACGTCGCGACATAACGCAGGTCGGCGGAAAATTCGTAATAGCCAACCGGCGCCAGCGCGTGCGCCGCACGCGGATTGGCATTGCCGTCATCCGCCAGATAGGCATTGCCGGCATAACCGCCCGGCGGCTGGTAGAGATAGGACAGCGCGCCTTCGGACGGCGGGACTTTCGGCGAGTATTCGCTCGCATCCGGCGTATCGGTCAGCTGGGCGCTTTCGCCTGACGCCAGGTCGTAGCGCCAGATATCGGTATTGCCGTTTTCGCCAGCAGACGTGTAGAGCACGCCGCCATCACTCGTGAAGAAGGGCTGGTTGTCATAACCCTCATCACCGATGCGACCGATCTGATCGCCGAGGGCTGGCGTGTCGCCGTCCCAGCTGAGTGCGTAGAGATAGATGTCCTGGCTCGGCGGAGCGGGGACGTCCTCCGCAGCCTCTTCCTCGGCCGGAGCCTCGGTTTCAGCGGCAGCCGCTTCAACCGGTGTTTCCTCTTCAGGCGTCTCGGTTTCAGGCGCGGAACAGGCGGCCAGGCCGGCGGCCAGCAAAAGTGAAAGGGTAATACGCATCAACGTTTCCTCACGGCTGCAGCACCCACGCCGTAACCGGCGCCGAAGGCACACATGACACCGTTCTCGCCGGCGGCCATGTCCTCGGAGTGTTGTTCGAAATTGATCACGACAGAGGAGGAGGATGTGTTTCCGTATTCCTGCAGGATGGCCGGCGCATTCTCCGGCGTCCGGTCGCGTCCCAGGATACGTTTGGCAATCATGTCGACCATGCGGATATTGGCCTGGTGCAGCCAGGTGCGGCGCACGTCTTCCGGCGCGAGGTCGATCTGTTCCATCAACGACTTGGCCACGGTCGGTGCGAAACCGACCACGTCCTTGAAGACCTTGTGACCATCCTGGTCGAGACCCGGTGTGTAATCGGCCTGGACCGTGCGCTCGGCCTCGTTGAGGAAGCCGAAATCAGAGCGCAGGGCGATGGAATACTTGTTCTGGCAGTGTGTGCCGAGCACTTCCCAGCCGCCTTCGCGGCCCTCATCGGCTTCTACCAGGATTGCACTGGCTGCGTCACCGAAGATGAAGTGCACATCGCGGCGCGAGTGCACATTGATACAGGTCATGATTTCCGGCGAGCACACCAGGATACGCTTGGCCTGGCCGGACTTGATCATGCCATTGGCGATATGCAGGCCGTAGAGCGCGGAGGCACAGGCCATGGTCAGGTCAAAGGAAAAGCCCGCCGAGCCGATCTTGTCCTGGATCTCGCAGGCCATGCCCGGGAAATTGCGCTGCTGGGCGGAGGAGGCGACGATAACGCCATCAACATCCGAACCCGCGACACCGGCCTTTTCCAGCGCCGGCGTGACGGCTTTCATGGCGCATTCGGCCTGGAAGGCGGTCTCCTCGAAGGGGCGCGGTTCGATGCGCGGCACCAGGGTGTCGGTATTGAGAATGCCCGACTTCTCGATCACATGCCGACGTTCAATGCCTGACGCATTGACGATGAATTCGGCAGAGGAGAGGGGAACCTCATCCATCGCGCCCGCGGCGATGGCGGCCGCATTGTCGGAGTTAAAGCGCTCTGCATAGCTGTTATAGCTGGCGACGAGCTCTTCATTGGTGATGACGTCTTCAGGAATCCAAGAACCCGTCGAGCGGATGATGCTGGTCTGCACGAGAATGCCCCGCTTGTTACACTTGTCGGCAGCCTAACGATTGCGAATAGCTAATCAATGCATCGCAGCATCGCGCCGAAAAAATTTCGTTTTGCTCGAATGTGCGGCAAGTCTGCCCAAGATTGCAGCGAAGTCGCAAGAAAGCAGAAAAAATCCTGCCGCAGATTCGACGCGGGCCGATGGCGCTCCCTAGTTTTTGTGCAACGCAAAAAAGCGGGAGGTAACCCCAATGGAACAGATCGCACTAGATAGCGGCAATGTCGCCTGGATCCTTACTTCAACAGCCCTGGTCTTGCTGATGACGCTGCCGGGCCTGGCCCTTTTCTATGCCGGCATGGTTCGCCGTATGAATGTGTTGTCGACGATGATGCAGAGTTACGGCGCTGCAGCTGTGGTGACCCTGGTCTGGGCGGTGGCAGCCTATTCACTCGCTTTTACGGACGGGGGAGCGCTCAACAGTTTTGTCGGGGGTCTGGATCGGGTTTTTCTGGCCGGCGTGACGCCGGACACGGTGTCGGGGGACCTGCCTGAGAACCTGTTCTTCATGTTCCAGCTCACCTTTGCGATCATCACCGTCGCAATCATCGCCGGCGCTGCTGTTGAGCGTATCCGTTTTTCTGCCTTCCTGATCTTTGGCGCGGTATGGATGGTGCTGGTTTATGCGCCGATCTGTCACTGGGTCTGGGGCGGCGGTTTCCTGGGCGAGGCCGGCGTGCTGGACTTTGCCGGTGGTGCTGTGGTGCACATCAATGCCGGTGTGGCTGGTCTGGTGCTGGCCAAATTTCTCGGACCGCGCCGCGGCTATCCGGGCGGCTCCATGATGCCGGACAATCTGGTGTTGACGCTGATCGGTGCAGGCCTGTTGTGGGTTGGCTGGTTTGGCTTCAATGGCGGTTCGGCCCTGGGTGCCAATGGCAGTGCAGCCCACGCCATGGTGACGACTCAGCTGGCGACGGCTGCGGCTGTTGTGACGTGGATGGTCCTGGAATGGGTGCTGCGCGGCAAGGCAAGCGCGCTGGGCGCAGCCTCCGGTGCGGTTGCCGGCCTGGTAGCCATCACGCCAGCTGCAGGATTTGTTCCGGCCTGGGCGAGCTTTTTTGTCGGCATCGGCGGTGCGCTGGGCGCTTATTACGGTGTGACCGGCCTCAAACGCCTGCTCAAGATCGATGACAGCCTGGATGCGTTCGGCCTGCACGGTGTAGGCGGCCTTGTGGGCGCGATTTTGACGGGTGTCTTCGCGGTCGAGGCGATTGGCGGCACGGGCGGTGCCATCGAAGGCAATCTGATGCAGGTGTGGACCCAGACCTGGGGCGCGCTGGCGGCAGCCATCTACTGCGCCGTTGTCACCACTGGCATCCTGTTTGTCCAGTCCAGGCTGATGAAATTGCGGGTTGAGGAAGAGGAAGAGATCAAGGGCCTCGACACCTCCCTGCACGGGGAATCGGTCAACTGACCGGCCCCGACCAAGTTTCGCGTCTAAACCACTCCTCCCCGGTTTGAGACGTTTCACTGGCCCGGTAGCAAGCGCTACCGGGCCTCTTTTTTACCACACACCGGCCAGCGCAATGACAAAGGCCACTGCGATAACGGTGTTGAGAAGCTTGGACAGGAATTCCAGGGCGCGCATGCAGAGACCTCCGTTGCTGACGGGGTCAAGCTGACAGGCAGGGGCGTCAGAAACGGTCGCCTGTTCGATGCGGAGGTATCAATGACCGGCGAGGCGCGGTGATCAGCGCTTCTGCACGTAGATCGAACCAGCCGAATAGCCTGCACCGAAAGAACAGATCAGCCCCTTTTCGCCCGTCGCGAAATCGTCACTGTGACGGTGGAAGGCGACCAGCGAACCGGCACCGGCGATATTGGCGAACTCGTCCAGGACAACCGGCGCTTCATGTGGTTCGAAATCGCGGTCAAAGACCTTGCGCGCAATCATCTGGTTCATGTTGATATTGGCCTGGTGCAGCCAAAGGCGTTTCATGTCGTCCGCAGTCAGGCCCTGTTTGGCCAGGTCGCCCAGGATCATCTCGATGACCATCGGGCAGACTTCCTTGAAGACCTTGCGGCCTTCCTGCACGAAATAGCGATCCTCGAAACCCGGTTCCGGGTCTTCAGACGCATTCAGGAAGCCGAAATTCGAGCGGATATTGTTTGAAAACTTCGTCATCATGCGCGTCATCATGATGTCCCAGCCACCGTCTCCGGCGATATCCTCGGCCTCGATCAGCACGGCCACGGCGACATCACCAAAGATGAAATGACTGTCGCGGTCGCGGAAGTTGAGCTGCGGTGTGGTGATTTCCGGTGTCACGACCAGTACCGATCTGGCCATGCCGGTCTTGATCATGTTGATCGCCGAGATCATGCCGAACGTGCCGGACGAACACGCCACTGACATGTCGTAACCAAAGCCCTCGATACCCAGCGCCTGCTGGATCTCGATGGCGATGCACGGATAGGTGCGCTGCATCGAGGTGGCCGAGCAGATCACAGCATCGACATCGGCCGCATCACGGCCCGCCGATTCCAGCGCCTGTCTTGCAGCCGCGACACCCGCCTCCGCCATCAGGCAGATGTCCTCGTCCGGGCGCGGTGCAATGCGCGGGCGCATGCGATCCACATCCAGCACACCGGCCTTGTCGATAGTGTAGCGCGACTTGATGCCGGACGCTTTCTCGATGAAGGCGGTGGAGGAGGGGTTGAGCGGTTCAACCGAGCCGCGCTCGATGGCGTCGGCATGTTCGGCATTATGCTTCTCGACCCAGGCGTTGAAGCATTCCACGAGCTCCTCGTTCGAGACACTCTCGTCCGGTGTCCACAGGCCGGTGGAACGGATAACGGCATTCATGGCGCTTACTCCAACGCAATCAGGAACAGCGGAACCTAGTGAGATTGCTGCGACAGGTCACGGGGAAAGCTGCGATTGGGGTAATGGGAGCGTTTCGCCTCGGCAAAAGACGTTGTCATCAACGGTCCCCCTCGCCCATCTGGGGCGAGGATGAGTCGAGTATTCCTAGCCTCCAGCGGAGGGAACAAGGTTTAAATCTCATGCAGGCAGGACGCCGTACAGGGTTTCTCAGGTCAAGGGCGCGAAGCGCCGCGTCGCGGTTTCACCCTTGACCTGAGAAACCCTGTACGGCCCGATCTCGGCATAAGATTTAAGGGGTAGAAGGGGGGGGCTGCATTGGGTTCGCCCGGAATGCGAAAAGATGTGATATGCTGCGAGACCTTGTTGAGGTTGTGCGGCTATGTTCCCTCAATGCTGGTAGGAGGAGCAGGCAGTTGACTGGGCTTGCAGGAAAGGCGCTTACGGCGCTTTGCGTTTTGGTGTTCGCGCTGATGTCGCTGGCGTATTTCGCGTTCAGCATGAGTGCTTTTCGCGATGGTAATCCACAATGGCTCTGGCTTGACCGCGTTCTGGTGTTTGTCTTGACCGTGGTTTTGCTGAGGGGGCTCATCACCAAGGGTATTAGCTTCAATAGCTTCGACCAAAAAATCGCGGCAGTTTTGTTTGCTGGCATCTCCGCAATTGTGACCCTGATCTGCGGGACGGTGTTTCTTGTGGGGATTGCGCAGCTGTAACTCGTCGGGTCACGCGCGGTTTTGTCATTACGACGCACGAGTAGACTGCTTGTCGCCTACGGCGCAGCTCGTGCGCCCCGGCCCTAGCTCAGGTATGCTTCCGGTTGGACGAAAAGTGTCTAGCTGCGCCCTAATCCCGGTCTTCCACGCGGTGGCGGGGCTGGACGCGGTCGTGACCGGTTTCGTCCGGGCAGATCCATTCGCCCGGCGCGGTCGGGTCGTGGGGGCCGGACTGATAGCAGTCATTGGGGCCAAGCTCGTCGGCCCGCGGATAGTCATCTCGGTCAAAGCCGTCAAAGCTGGCGCAACCAGCGATGCTCGCGGCGGAAAATCCAATAAGGGAGAGACGTGCAATCATCGTTTTCATCTGTGCGGTCCTTTACACACTACGCCTGATCAGCCACGGATGAAGGCTTGCACCTCTCGGTGGCGGGGGCAAGTGACTTCGTGGTCATTGACCATGCCCATGGCCTGCATGAAGGCGTAGACGATCACCGGACCTGCAAACTTGAATCCCCGTTTCTTGAGATCCTTCGAGATCTGCTCGCTCAGCGCCGTTTTGGCCGGGATGTCCGCCAGCGTCCGGAACTGGTTCTGGATCGGTGTGCCATCGACAAAATCCCAGAGATAGCGGGAAAAATCCGTGCCTTCGTCCCGCATGTCCAGATAGGCGCGGGCATTGCCGATCGTCGCCTCGATCTTGGACCGCGAGCGTATGATACCGGCATTTCCAAGCAGGGTCTCGATCCTGGCCTCGTCATACCGGGCGATGATCTCCGGGTCGAATCCGTCAAAGGCGGTGCGGAAATTCTCGCGCTTGCGCAGGATGGTGATCCAGGCCAAGCCGGCCTGGAAACCGTCCAGGATCAGCTTCTCCCACAAGGCCCGGCTATCATATTCCGGCACACCCCATTCAGTGTCGTGATACTCGGCATAGATCGGATCAGGCGTGTTCACCCAGGCACAGCGGTTTTGCATCAGATGCGTTCCGCGGCCGGTTCCGGTTCAAGAGCTTCGGGTACGATTGTCGAGGCGGCGATGTCACCGGCGCTCAACGTGCCGTCGGCCTTCTCCAGCTTGTCCAGACGCACCAGGGCGACTGCCTGTCTCTCGTGGCTTGAGGTGATCTCGCCAATGCTCGTGTCACCAGCCCTGAGCGGGGTGCCTGCGGGCGGCGCTTCGCCGTCAAAGGTCACAGCGAGTGAACGTTTGCGGATGGTGCCGCGACGTTTCATGCGGGAGACAACTTCCTGGCCAATGAAACAGCCCTTGGTCCAGCCGACGCCGCCATAAACGTCCAGGTTCACATCGGTCGGAAATACTTCGGCCTCGCCATAATCGCGGCCAAAGGCGGGGATGCCGGCAGGGATTTCGATCGTGTCGAGAGCGAGTGATTCATGGGTCTCATCGCTCACCGAACGCCAGAGCTGGCCGGGCAGGCGCGGATCCTCGCTGGCACCCTCGAAGGCGGCGGTGGACCAGAGCGCGTGCAGGGCGGTCTCGTGCGACAGGGTCACATCGGCCTTGAGGCGGTACATGGTCAGGCGCTTGAGCAGGGCTGCTCCGGCGCTTTCGGAGACGTCGATATCGATCCCGTTCTCACGAGAGAACATCATGAAATCACAGATGATCTTGCCCTGGGGCGTCAGCAGGGCGCCGGGGCGGATCGTCCCGATCGGGAAATTCTCGACATCGGCGGTGATCACGCGTTGCAGCAGGGTGCGGGTGTCCGGGCCCACCAGCCGCAGGATGGCGCGTTCGGGCAGTTGAAAAATGGCATCACTGGTCATGCCCTAGCATATGGCATTGCAGCGCTGGCTGGCCAAGAGGGGCGGTGCGGGTTATCCCCGGCGCCCATGGAACGCGTGCTTTTCATCACTTCGACCCGGATCGGCGATGCCGTGATCAATTCCGGCATCCTGCAGCATCTGCTCGAGACCCGCCCCGAGGCGCGTTTCACGATTGCCTGTGGTCCGCTGGCCGAACCGCTGTTCCGTGCCCTGCCACGCCTGGACGAGATCATCGTCATGGCCAAGAAAAAGGGTGGCGGTCACTGGATGGACCTGTGGCAGCGCACGGTCGGCAAGCGCTGGGACCTGGTGGTGGATATCCGCGGCTCGGGTACCAGCTATTTCCTGTGGACGAAACAGCGGCGCATCCTCAAACGCCCGGAAACCCCGATCAACAAGGTCGAGGAAGCGGCCTCCATCCTGCGCCTTGGTCATGTGCCGGATCCAACGCTCTACGTGTCCGATGACGGCCACAGAGGCGCGCTGGAAACCCTCAATGACAAACAGCCCTGGCTGGCCGTTTGTCCCTCTGCCTCGGCACCATACAAGGTCTGGCCGGGCGAGCGCTTCGGTGAACTGCTCAAACGCCTGATCGCTGCCGACGGCCCGATGGCCGGCGCGAAAGTCGCGATATTCGGCGGTCCGGGCGATCATGATGCCGCCACGCCCATTTGCGATGCGCTGGAGAACGACCAGGTGCTCGACCTGACCGGTAAGCTGGCGCTGGATGATGTGGCAGCCTGTCTGCACCGTCCGCGCCTCTATATCGGTAATGACAGCGGGCTGATGCATATCTCTGCTGCGGCCGGGATACCTACGCTGGGGTTGATGGGGCCAACGGATGACCGGCTTTACGGGCCCTGGGGTGAAAACACGGCGGTGGTGCGCGGCGCCACCTCGTTTGAGGAACATTATGCGCGTTTCAAGAACAAGCGGCGTTTCCAGCCGGAAAGCCTGATGCTCGACCTCGACGTCGAGGCGGCGTATGAAGCCGCTATATCTCTCTTGCAAAGGACAGAAGAACAATGAGCCAGACATTCGACTTGCTGCTCAAGGGCGGCGAAGTAGTAAATCACTCCGGTCGCGGCCGGGCGGATGTCGGCATCATTGATGGCAAGACGGTGGAGATCGGTGATCTCAGCCAGGCCTCGGCCGGCGAGGTGATCGACTGTACCGGCCTGACCGTGCTGCCCGGCGTCATCGACAGCCAGGTGCATTTCCGCGAGCCGGGCATGGAGTGGAAAGAGGACCTCCAGTCCGGATCCCTGTGTGCGGTGCTGGGCGGTGTGACGGCTGTCTTCGAAATGCCCAATACCGAGCCGACGACGACGTCGCCGGACATGCTGATCGACAAGCTCAACCGGGCCAAGGATCGCATGCATTGCGACCATGCCTTCTATGCCGGCGCGACCAACGAGAATACGGGCGTTCTGGGCGAGATGGAGCGCATGCTGGGCTGTTGTGGTGTGAAGGTCTTCATGGGCGCCTCCACCGGCTCCCTCCTGGTGCAGGATGATGAAGGTGTGGAGCGTGTGCTCAACTCCATCCAGCGCCGGGCGGCTTTCCACTCCGAAGACGAGTACCGCCTCGCCGAGCGCCGTGGGCTCGCCGTTGAGGGCGACTGGACCAGCCACCCGGTCGTGCGCGATCCGGAAGCGGCAATGATGAGCACGAAACGCCTGGTACGCCTGGCGCGCAAGACGGGCAAGCGCATCCATGTGCTGCACATCTCCACCGCCGAGGAAATGGAATTCCTGGGCCAGCATCGCGATATCGCCAGTGTCGAAGCGACGCCCCAGCACCTGACGCTGGAAGCGCCGGGCATCTACGAAGAGATCAAGGGCCGCGCCCAGATGAACCCGCCGGTGCGCGAGGCGCATCATATTGCGGGCCTGTGGCGCGGACTGCAGCGCGGTGTTGTCGACGTTATCGGTTCCGATCACGCGCCGCACACGCTGGAAGAAAAGGCCAAGCCCTATCCGCAAAGCCCGTCCGGCATGCCGGGCGTGCAGACCCTGGTTCCGGTCATGCTGGATCACGTCAATGCGGGCCGGCTGACGCTGGAGCGTTTTGTCGACCTGACCTCGCACGGCGTGCAGCGCATTTTCGGTCTGTCCGGCAAGGGCCGTATGGCGGCGGGCTGGGATGCCGATTTCACCATTGTCGACATGAACCACTCGCGTGAGATCACCGATGAATGGTCCGCCTCCAAGTCCGGCTGGACGCCGTTCCACGGACGCACCGTCAAGGGCTGGCCGATTATGACCATCGTGCGCGGCAAGACGGTGATGCGCGATGACGAGCTGGTCGGGCACGGGCTGGGCGAGCCTGTTAAGTTCCTGGAAGCGCTTCCAAAGCAATAAGCTGTAAGCGTGAGGCAGAGTTGATGGAGAAGACCTTGGACCAGCGTCAGAGTTTCTATTTTTTCGACATCGACGAAAATATCCTGCACCTGCCGACACGTGTGCACCTGCTCAACACCATGACCGGTGAGGAGCGGCCCATGCGCCAGCATGAGTATGAAGAGATCAAAGCCTATCTCGGTGTGCCTGGCCTGTGGGAAGACTGGGCCGATCCGCCGGCGCGGTCCTATCGCGAATTCGCTGATGGCCAGGACCGCAATGGCGAGGAATACCTGCTGCGCGACGTCCGCCGGGCCCTGGATACGGCCAACTGGCGGGGGCCGTCCTGGAAGATATTCAAATACGCCGTACTCAAGCGTCGCCCGATCGCCATCATCACCGCGCGCCAGCACTCCCGCGAGATCATCAAGGCAGGCATCAAGCTGCTGGTTGATTCCGGTCACCTGCCGGAAGAACCCGACTACTTGGCGATCTATCCGGTCTCCAACCCGGAAGTGCGCGAGGAGTTGGGCACCCACCTGACCACGGCCGCGCTCAAGCGCGAGGCCATCCACCAATGTGTGGAGATCGGCCTTGAACGCTACGGCCGCAGCCTGCCGCATTCCTTCGGCATGTCGGATGATGACCTGAAAAACGTCGACCTGATCACCTCGGCCATGCTCCAGTCCAAGCTGGACTATCCGGAGAAACGCTTTTTCGTCATCTCCACCAATCGCCGTCGCCACGTGAAGATGGAAATCCTCCCGCCCCACAAAGACGAAGAAAAGCTTCGTGAGGCGGAGGACGATTATTACGGCTAGCTGGAGCGGTGCACGGCCAGCAAAGGCACCCGTGCGGCGCGCAATGCGGGCACGAACCCGCCCAGGAAGCCGACGATCAACGCCAGGATGATCCCGCCGAACACGGCATCGCTGGTCACGGCGAATGAGAATACGACCTGGGTGAAACCACTGCCCAGCGTCGACGCGCTGATACCGTCAAACACCAGATAGACCGCCAGCGCGCCAACAAGTCCGCCGAGTGCGGCCAGCAGCAGGCTCTCCACCATGGTGCCGATCGCTGCGGAACTGCCCGAGAAGCCGATGGCACGCAGGGTGGCGATCTCCTTCATCCGCGTATCCACCGATGAATACATGGTGTTCCAGGCCCCCGCTAGCGCACCCACCGCCATGGCGATGGCCAGCGGCCAACCCAGGAACATGATCAGGTCGGAGGTGCCGCCAGCCTGTTCAGCGAAATACTCGACCTCGTTATTGATATCCAGATTGAGGCGAGGCTCGTTCTCGGCATAGGTTCTCAGCTCTTCGATGGCTTCCGGGGAGGACAGCTGGGCGCGGATGGACTGGATGGACGTACCACGCTGATAGAGGTTCTGGATGGTGCCGAGATCGGCCCAGATTTCACTCTCGAAGACAGACCCGCCGGTCGAGAATGTGCCGACGACGACCCATTCATTCGTGCCGAGGCGGATGGATTGGCCAAGGTCAAAGCCTTCAAACTCACGCTGAACCGATTGCCCCACCAGAAGTTCGTTCGAACCGACCTCGAACATGCGGCCCTCGACAATGGAAAAATTGTCGCGCAGGGACGGTGCAGCTGCGCCGACGCCGCGCAAGGGCAGATTGGCCTCGGTCTGGCTGGAGCGCTTGATGCCATCGACGATGACATAGAGTTCGCCGGACACAATGGCTTCGCCCTCAGCATCGCGCGCAATGCCGGGGGCTTCCTCGATCAGGCGTTGCTGGTCGAGGCTGAGGCCGGAATTGAGTTCGGCCTGGGAGCCGCCGCGCAGCATGATCGCGACATCATCGGAACCCGTTGAAGAGAGCGTCGCGCGGAAGCCATTGGCCATGGCCAGAAAACCGAGCAGGACGGCAACAACGAGGGCGATCGAGAAAACCGTGGCCAGTGACAGCGCCCATCTTTGCGGGATGGAGCGGAGATTGATCATGGTGACCGCGAGGGTTTGGGAAAACATGGCCAGCCTCCTAGTGCTTGTTGAACGCGTCAATGATGGACAGGCGCTGGGCTGCCAGGGCGGGACCGACCCCGGTGATAAGGCCCAGGGCCAGCATCAATCCCAGCGCGATCCCCACAACGTCCATGGGCATGGACAAGCCGGGCAGGAAGCCGGCGAGGGCACCCGCAGCCCCATTGACGATCAGGGTCGCCAGGCCCAATCCGACCAAGCCGCCGACAAAGCTGAGCAGAACGGATTCAGCGAGCACCATGCGGAAGATGCGCGGGGAGGGGAAGCCCAGCGTCTTCATCACCGCGATCTCCTTGGTGCGCTCATTGATCGCCATGATCATCGTCGTGCCCACAATCATCAGGATGGTCGCGAAAGCCGCGCCGATGACGGACAGCAGGATCATGGCGATATTGCCAACCTGCTCCAGGAACGCCTTGTTGAAAGCCGCTTCGGTGGTGGTCTCGGTTTCGGCGGACGAGTTTGCGAACAGGGCGTCCACCTCGCGGATCACCGCATCATTGATGTCCGACCCCGTCGTCGTGACGACCATCCAGCCGATGCGGTCCCGGTTGAAGGCCAGGCTTTCATTATAATACTCGTAGTGAAATACGGCATAGTTCGACGGTGCGGTTTCCTCGGCACCGTCAAAGATGGCGCAGATGTTGAAATCCCAGTCAGAACTGCCGTCGTTTTGCTGCCAGATGTTCGAATTCAGCGGGATCCTGTCCCCGAGTGACCATTCGAACTGTGCTGCCAGGTCGGCTCCGACCAGGAGGCAGGTCCGGTCCGTGATGAACGCGGCACGTTGATCATCCGGCATCACCATTTCCGGATAGACAGAGAGCCAGGTTTCCGGCTCGACGGCAAAGGTCTGCACGAAGTTGCGCGGGTCCTGGTAATAGCCGCCGAACCAGTTCGCGTGGCTGACATTCTCCACGCCTTGCACAGACTGCACGCGGGAGTAATAGGCGATCGGCATGTCCTGGGTGAAATTGATGCGATTGACCGTGATCAATCGATTGGCAGCAGCCAGGTCCACCCCGGCCGTCCAGACATTGTAGAAGGCGCCAAGAGCACCAAAGATCAGGAAGGCGATCATGATGGAGAAGGTGAGGAGGATGGCCCTCAGCTTCTTGCGGAAGAGATTCTTCCGGATCAGGGTCAGATCATTCATCAGGCTGCTCCCGTCTCCACGAAGCGGCCCTTGTCGAGATTGAGTTGGCGGCTTGCATAGCCCGCGGCGGCCGGGTCGTGCGTGACCATGACGATGGTCTTGTTGAGCTCGCGGTTGAGCAGCTGCAGCGTCTCCAGAACTTCATCGGCCGTATTGCGGTCCAGGTCACCGGTCGGCTCGTCACACAACAGGACTTTCGGGTCGGCGACGATGGCGCGGGCGATGCCCACACGCTGTTGCTGACCGCCGGACAATTGCGCGGGGCGGTGTCCCTTGCGATCGAGAATGCCGACAATGTCGAGCGCGGTTTCCACCCGGCGCTTGCGTTCCTTGCCCGACAGATTGGTCAGCAGCAGGGGAAGTTCGACATTCTGCGCCGCGCTCAGCGTCGGCATGAGATTGTAGAACTGGAAGATGAAACCGACATGCTGGGAGCGCCATTTGGCAAGCTTGCCCTCGGACAATTTGTCGACCCGGGTGCCTTCGCAATCGACAGCACCGGAGGAGGGGCGGTCGATGCCGCCGAGCAGGTTGAGCAAGGTCGTCTTGCCTGAGCCTGAAGGCCCCATGATCGAGATGAAATCGCCCTGGTCGATCGTCATGTCGAGTTGCTCGAAGATCGTGATCGACTCCTTGCCCCGCGTATAGCGTTTGGACAGGTCAGTAAGCGTATACAGGGCGGTCATCTCTATGTCCTTTCCGGGTATATCCAGAAACTTTAAATCACAAAGTACTTTTATTCAACAAAAGTCACACGCGCAGCCATGTCCGGCAGAATCCGGTCGTCGCGTTCGTCGAAGGCGACGCGGACGCGGATGGTCGCGCGGCTGCGGTCTGCGGTGGGAATGATCGCTTCTACATGGGCGGCAATGCGCCAGTCCGCATAGGCGTCCAGGCGAGCCTCAACCCTCTGATTGCGCACGACACGACCGATCTGGCTTTCATTGACGTCGACTTCGATCTCCAACGATTGCATGTCGACAAGGGTCGCAACACCGGTTCGCGTAAAGCCACCGCCGGCTGAGGCTGGGGACAGGATTTCACCGACCTGGGCGTTCTTGGCGATAACAACGCCAGCAAACGGCGCACGCACGATATGGCGATCGATGAGATCTTCCTGGGAACGGATCTGCTCGCGAATGCTGGCCGCGTCGGCGCGTGATGCGGCCAGCTGGGCCTGGAGGCTCGACAGGCGGGCCTGGGCGGCTGTGACACTGGCTTCTGATCCGATCTCGCGCTCAAGCAAGGTCGTTGCCCGATCAAGGACACGCTGTGCTTCCTCGACATCGGCGACAAGCGAGCGGCTCCGGGCCTGTGACGCCGTTGACTGAGTGCGCAGGACACTGAGCTGGATCTGAGCCCGTTCATCATCCAGTCTGGCGAGAATCTGGCCCTCCTCGACGACGGTGCCTTCCTCGACCAGGACCTCCCGGATACGCCCAGTCAGGTCAGCGGATACGGTCGCCTGGCGTCGCGCCACTACATATCCGGATGCCACAAGACCGGAAGACCGCTCCGGCCGGGTCGGGGCAGGTGTTGTTTCCTGCGGGACAGGCGGCGGTGTCGTCGTGGCCTGCTGGGCAGCGGCTTCCTGCGGCTGCTCTGTCGCGTCGCTCCGCATTAACCACCAGGTGCCGGCAGCACCCAGCGCCGCCGCGAGAACGGCTACGGTGGCGACTGTTCCGAATCCGGCACCGGACGGGCCTTCATCATCGCTTCGGTCAATGCTCAAGGAATGCAGTTGGGAACTGCGATCAGACATGGTGGTACCCCCTCAACTCGCACGCGCATTTATTCAGCATAATTGTCGTTCTGGCGAGCGAATTCGAGCGGATTCCTGCAGGAAGTTTCCCGCTAGTCGAAATACGCCGACCGCATCAGTTCCGACAAATCCCGGCCGCGATGGGCCAGCGCCCGGCGTTCGGCTTCGACCTGGGGGCCGCAGACGGCGCGGAAGCGTTGCTGGACGCGATAGCCTTCGTTGAAATTCTCGATCAGGCGGTCACGGCGATTGCGGGATTCGGCAGCTTCCATGGCCAGAAGGGCGATCATCTGGTCGCGCCAGACCTGGGCATCATTGCCCGAGCAGGCATAGTCCAGATAGTGCAGCTCACCGAGTGTATAGGCGAGATAGGGCAGGATGCGTTCGACATCGACACTGGGCTCGGCCGGTTCCTCCTCGCGGAAGTTGCGGTTGTCACGACGATTGTCGAACCGGTTGTCCCGTTGCTGTGTTCGATCGCTCGGACTGTCGCGGAAGGTCTGGTTGGTGCGCAGGTCAATAGCCCTGTTATCGCCGCGCTGAGGCTTCTGGGCTTCAGCGGTGATCGGCAGGAGGCAAAGACACAGAATGACAGTCAGCGCGCGCATGATGCCTATTTCACCGCTGATTGTGGCGGCTGCATGGCGCTGACCATTTTTAGGGCACGCCCGATGACATCGCGGGTCTTGTCCCAGCGGGTCAGGGCCAGGGCTTCCTCGAGCGGATAGAAGACCGCTTCATCCACATCATCCTGCGCCAGCGGCTCGCCCGAGACCCAGCGAGCGGCATAGTCGACCAGCAGGTAATGCCAGTCGCCCGGCTGTCCCTTTTCGCGCAGGCCGATGCTGTCGACGACATCGATCAGGCCGACAATTTCCGCCTCGACACCGGTCTCTTCCTTCAGCTCGCGCAAGGCGGCTTCCGAGGTGGTTTCGCCATACTCGATCTTGCCGCCCGGAATGGACCATTCGCCCTGATAGGGTGGTTTGCCGCGGCGGATCAGCAGGACTTCGCTCTCGCCGCGAATGACGACAATGCCGGCCGCGGGAACAGGGGCGCGATCAGACATCATATTGTCCATTGGGGGACCAGACCGCGAGTTCATTGTCACTGGGATCCTTGAAGTGGAAACGGCGCCCGCCCGGGAAATTCTGGCGGTCGAACACGGTCGAGCCCGCGGCCTCGACACGGCGTTCGGCCGCTTCCAGGTCATCGGCCGCCAGAATAATCAGCGCGCCGGTGGGGAAGGGCTTCTCCTCCAGTCGCAGACCGCCGTCGAGCCCCGCATTCGTGAACGCCGCATAGCCCGGGCCATAATCCTCGAAGGTCCAGCCGAAGGCATTGGCGTAGAACGCCTTGGCCGCGTCCATGTCGGTGACGGGCAGTTCGTTATAGTCGATTTTCAGCACGGGAGTGTCGCTCATGTCCGCCTATTTGGCGGTCCATCCGCCATCCACGCTGATCCAGGAACCATTCATATTGGCCCCGGCGTCGGAGACAAGATAGAGCAACGCGCCAGCGAGCTGTTCATAAGTGACGAACTGCTTGGTTGGCTGGGCGGCCAGCATGACATCGCGCACGACTTCCTCTTCGGAAATACCGCGCGCCCTGGCCGTGTCGGCGATCTGGTTTTCCACCAGCGGTGTCTTCACATATCCCGGGCAGATGGCGTTACAGGTGATACCGTCCTCCGCCACTTCCAGGGCCAGCGTCTTGGTAAAGCCCATCACGCCGTGTTTGGCCGCGACATAGGCGGATTTGAACGGCGAGGCGACCAGGCCGTGGGCCGAGGCCAGGTTGACGATCCGACCCTTGCCCTGGCGTTTCATGATCGGCACGGCCGCCTTGGCACCATGGAAGACGGACGACAGGTTGATAGCTATGATCGCATCCCATTTCTCGGCCGGGAAATCCTCAACCGGGGAGACATGCTGGATGCCAGCATTGTTCATCAGGATGTCCAGCCGCCCGAACTCTTTCTCGGTCGAGGCAACCATGTCGGCGATCTCGTCCGCCTTGAGCATGTTGGCGCCGTGGTAACGCACCTCGACTCCATGATCGGCCGAAATTTTCGAACGCAGCGCCTCGATCTCGTCGGCATCTCCCAGCCCGTTGAGGACGATGTGGGCGCCGTTCTCTGCGAGTGCCTCGGCCATGGCCGCACCAATCCCGCTGGTCGAGCCAGTGACGATGGCCACCTGGCCGGTGAGATCAGTGCGAACTCCAGACATGAATGACCTTTCAAGTTTGTGCTGTGCGCAAGAAAGGGGATCAGGCGCGGGGGGTCAAGGGGTAGTTTGGGCGAGTATCCATAAACTGCAATTTCAAATTGAGTTTGTGTTCTAATGAAAACGCCGGCCCATTCAGGCCGGCGTCAATAGGAGAGCGCAATGTTTCGGTTTCCGAAATGCACTCTCGTCCTTCGGGTGAGGAGAAATCGGATCAAAGGCTGGACGCTGGAGATCCGACTATCTATCGCCTAAAGGGCGGCCAAAGGGGACAGTTCGTACCTGTCCCAAGCGGCCCTTGGAGCATAACACAATGCAGGGATGTGCGGAAGTTCCGCCGCCTTCTTCCCAGCCGCGGCCGGTTGGGGGCGGGTCAAGGGGTGGTTGATACCAAACTGGCGACACCAATGTTTTGATGGCGGATCACAATCGGGTCAGCTTTGATCAATTGCGGTGTTTCCACGATATCTTCGACGTACAATGCACATCCGCTTTTGAGATCAAATTCACCCGCATGCCGATTGCGGAGCAGAATACGACGCACCGACGAGCCATCTATGCGAGTGAGCGGTCCTCTGTCTGGCATGTCGACGATTACTCCTGTGCACCTAATTAGGCCATCGCCTAGCGAACAGTGTCTGGGAACGCCATCGGACACGAGTTCAAACACACTTACCGGCACAGAATAAAACTGCGCCGAAATCATATCTGGCACAAAGCGTAGGCTGAGCCGCATTGAATTACGCCTACGCCGCTTTCTTGCCCGCCGCCGCCGGCTGGGGCCGCGTGAACAGGAGTTCGCCATCCTTCGAACCTTCGGGTTCGAAGCGATAACCACCGGAATCAAACTTCACAAGGTCGGCCGGGTCGGTGACGCGGTTTTCGATGACCCAGCGAGCCATCATGCCACGGGCTTTCTTGGCGTAGACCATAAGCGCGCGCAGCTGGCCGTCCTTTTCTTCCTTGAAGTTCGCGGTGATGACCCGCGCTTTCAGGGCCTTCCGGTCGACGGATTTGAAGTATTCGTTCGAGGCCAGATTGAGGATGACGGGGTCCGCGTCTCCGTCCATGGCGGCATTGAGATCCTTGGCAATCGTCTGGCCCCAGAAGTCGTAGAGGCTTTCGCCGCGGCGGGTGTGCAGCTTGCGGCCCATTTCCAGGCGATAGGGGTGGATGCCGTCCAGCGGGCGCAGCGTGCCGTACATGCCGGAGAGAAGGCGCAGATGACCCTGGGCCCAGTCGAGGTCCTCGGCGGAGAGGCTGGCCGCGTCCAGACCGCGATAGACCTCGCCGTTGAACGCAAAGGCGGCCTGTTTCTCGCCCGGCTGTTCGGCGTCGAACGCCTGGAAACGCTCGCGGTTCAGCTTGGCCAGATCATCATTGATCTTCATCATCGTCTTGATCTTGGAGATCGTCAGTCCACGCGTGGTTTTCGAGAGGATGCGCGTCTCGTCGATCAGCGAGGGCTGCGTCTTCGGCAGATCGCGATCAACCGGGTCGAAATTCATGTTCTTGGCGGGCGACAACAATACGAGCATCGGGCGAATCTCCTTTGTCCCAGAGATAAGCACAGGCAGGCGGCTAGGGAAGGGGCGCGCTGGTGTGTGATGTTACACACCGGCTCGCCCGCTTCACTCGGGTCTGGATAAAGGGCCTACCAGCGGCGCTGCAGAATGGAGGGATCCACGCGGTTTGGGCGGGCTTGCTGGTAGGAGCTGAACAGTGAAGTGAATTCGCGCACATCCAGGGACTGGTCGCGGCAGATCAGCTGGCCGCGGGTGTTATAGACACGCAGATCCACATTGAGGTCGTCCGGGCCCGTAGACCAGCGTCCATCGCGACGGGAATTGTCCTCATGGCGCGCGGTCAGGATCGTTCGCAGCAGGAGCGTCTCACCCCAGGGGTGCGGTGAGAACTCGCCTTCGGCCTCAACCAGCGTCTCGCGACCTTCGCGGATGTGGATGGAGTAGGAACCCGGTCGTTCGGTGCGGGTCTTGGCGACCAGCTCGCCGCTGCCATCGCGTTCATACCAGCGCACAGCGCAGTCCTCACCGGGCTGCAGGGGCAGGCCATAGGGCGCGCGTTGCGCATCGGCGGCAGCGGTCACAGCCAGGGCAGCAAGGGCAGCAGACAGGATTTTCATGGGCGAGCTCCGTCGTTTCGAACCTCTTTGTAGGTCGGCTTGGCTGAGCCAATCCTGAGCTGCGTGTTCATCTGGCAGACAGGGGCGGTTGCGATCACTACTCTACAACAAAACCCGCGGATTCATGATGCCTTTCGGGTCCAGGGCGGACTTGATCGCTTTCATGACCTTTACATCGACCGGTTTGCGGCTGGCCAGTTCCTCGCGTTTGAGGACGCCGATGCCATGCTCGGCCGAGATGGAACCGTCGAACTCGGCGACGGTGTCGTAGACGATGCCGGAAATGCCGGAGGCGTTGGCCATGAATGCCTCCGCCTGGCCCGGGCTGGGGGAGGCGAAATTGAAGTGGACATTGCCGTCGCCGACATGGCCGAAACAGAACACCACCGCTTCCGGATAGGCCTGGGTTACGCGTTCGCTGCCGAGCTCGATGAATTCCGCCATGCGCGAAACCGGGATGGAGACATCGTGTTTGACCGAGCGGCCATAGGCACGTTCAGCCTCGGCGATGCTCTCGCGCAGGCGCCAGAAATCCCTGGCCTGGGTCTCGTTCTCGGCGATGGCACCGTCCTTGATGAGGCCCTGTTCAAAGCCGTCTCCCAGCGTCTCCTCCAGCGTTTCCCGGGCACCGTCGGCGCGGCCGAAGCTGAGTTCGCACAGCACATACCAGGCCTGTTGGGTTTCCAGCGGGTCACGGGTGCCGGGCACGTGTTCCAGAACACGCTCCAGGGCGATGCGCGGCAGGATCTCGAAGGCGGTCACGGCATTGCCGGACAGGCGTTTGGCCAGGCCCAGGAAGGTTACGGCGTCCTCGACACTGTCCATGCCGACAAAGGCCAGCTCGGTGCGGGCCGGGCGTGGGAAGAGTTTCAGCGTGGCCGCGGTGATAATGCCCAGCGTGCCCTCGGCGCCGATCAGCAATTGCTTGAGATCATAACCGGTATTGTCCTTGCGCAGGCCGGTCAGCCCCGACCAGATCGTGCCGTCGGGCAGCACCGCCTCGAGGCCCAGCACCAGCTCCCGCGTCATGCCGTAACGCAAGACCTGCACCCCGCCGGCATTGGTCGAGATCAGGCCGCCGATCATGGCCGAGCCCTGTGAGCCCAGCGCCAGCGGGAACAAGCGGTCGGCATCGGCGGCGATATTCTGCAGGTTTTCCAGCACGCAGCCGGCCTCGACGGTCATCGAGTCATTGCCGATATCCATCTCGCGGACCCGGGTCATGCGCTTCAGCGAGATCAGCACTTCGCCTTGCGGCGTTGCGGCGCCACACAGCGAGGTATTGCCGCCCTGGGGGGTGATGGCGATGCCGGCTTCGGCGCAGATCCTGACGGCCGCCGAGACGTCTTCGGTTGAACCCGGCTTGAGCAGGATCGGGGTCGAGCCCTGATAACGGCCGCGCCAGTCCTCGACATGCGGGGCCAGTTCGCTGGCGTCCTCGCTCCAGCCTTTTGGCCCGAGCGTGTCTTTCAACGCCAGGCGGATTTCGTCGGTCAATTGCGTCATCAGCTGTCTCTCGGTGCTGCAGCGCGTTGCAGCCGGTCATTGATGGCCTCGCCCAGGCCGGTTGCGGGAATGGGCGCGACGGCAATCGTCGCCGCGCCACTGGTATCAAGCTGTCTCAGCGCGGCGAACAGGCCGGTGGCCGCTTCCGCCAGATCGCCGGTTTCAGAGAGGTTGAGATCGCCGGCGACCTGGCCAAAGCCCAGCAGGACTTCGTCATCGCGCGCCTCGCTTGCGTTCAGTCGAACCTTGGCGCCGGGTGCGTAATGGCTTTTCAGCATGCCGGGGCTGGCCGGTGTGGCGCTGTCTTCAACGCGTTGAAGCGGGCCGGTCAGCGGTTCGATGGCGCCGCGATCAAGACCACCGGGGCGCAGCAGGCTGGCGGTCTCATCCTCGACCATGACCACGGTGGATTCGACACCGACCGGGCAGGCGCCGCCATCCAGGATAAGATCGATCTTGTGCCCCAGGCCTTCAAAAACGTGCTGCGCTGTTGTCGGGCTGATGGAGCCGGAAGGGTTGGCGCTGGGTGCGACCAGCGGCCGGTCGACCGCGCGGATCAGCGCCTGAGCCGCTGGATGGGCCGGAGCGCGGATGGCGACACTGTCGAGACCGGCATTGGCCAGGTCGCAGATCGGTGCCGTGGATTTTTTCGGCAGGACCAAAGTCAGCGGGCCGGGCCAGAAGGCCTGCATCAAGCCGCGCGCCAGTTCCGGTACATGCGCCAGCCGCGCCGCCATGGCCGCATCGGTGACATGGGCAATCAGCGGGTTAAAGCGCGGACGTCCCTTGGCCTCGTACAGACGAGCAACGGCATCCGCGTCGGCGGCATTGGCGGCCAGGCCGTAAACCGTCTCGGTTGGCATGGCCACAAGCCCGCCGCCGCGCAGGAGGTCTGCAGCGCGTTCGATGGCCTCGTCATGGCTGGCGGGAATAATTTCGGTACTCATGCCGCACAGCTAGCGCCATGCTGCACTGCAACGCAAGCCTAGTTCGCGGCATCTGCCTCGATATGCAGCACGATTGTGACGTTTGCGGCGGTATCGCCCCATCCCGAGGCACCGACACCGTAATCGGAGCGCGCGATCTCAAGCTCGGCATCGGCGACAGCACGGCCGCCATCGATGGTGAGAGAGAAGGGCAGGACCACGGCCTGGTCAGTGCCGCGAATACTCAGCGTGCCATGGGCTTCATAACCGGTGTCGGTCGCACGTACATCCTCTGACACGAAACGCGCTGCTTCATGGCTCTGAGGCGCGAGGCCTTCCTCGCTCAACATGGAATCATCCAGCTGGCCATTGCCGGTCGAGCCGCTGGCCGTGCCGACACGGGCTTCGATGCGGGCATTCTCCAGATCGGACGGGTCCAGTGTGACCGCGGCCTCATAATCGGTGAATTCACCTTCGACAGACCCGCCAAAGGCCTGCGTGACAAAGCCGACGCGGCTGGCATCTGAGTCGAGTGTCCACTCCTGCGCTGCGGCCGGTGCTGCGAGAAGAGCGATGGAGACGGGGAGGAGGGTACGCAACATGGTGGGGCTATCCTTTGAGTAAGGGGATCATGCGGGCGAGGAGATTGTCCCGGTCGAGGAACTGGTGTTTCAGCGCCGCCGCTGCGTGCAGACCGACCAGGATGAGGATCACCCATCCACCAGCACCGTGGGCCGAGCCCATCGTGTCGGCAAAGGCCTCGGTCTGCGGGACCGGCAGACGCGGCAGGGTCAGGTCCGGATTATTGAAGAGATAGGACGGGAACGGCGAAGCGGAAGAGGCCATCCAGCCGCCAACCGGCATGCCGATCATGATCGCATAGAAAGCCATGTGCGTGCCGTGGGCGACCGTTTTCTCCCAGGGTTTCATGCCCTCGGGCAGGGCCGGGACCGGATGTGTGAACCGCCAGCCCAGCCGGATCAGGCTTAGCATCAACACGATGATGCCGGTGGTCTTGTGCATGTTGTAGGCGGCCTGGACTTCGGTGAGCGTGGTGCCGCCCCCGGCCTGGGCGTCTTCCAGCAGGCCATCCATGTACCAGCCGAAAAACACCATGCCGACCAGCAGGATGGCGAGCAGCCAGTGCAGAATAATCGCAACAGTGGAATAACGGGCCTCAGTCATCGAGTGCTCCTGTCCTTAGAAACTCGGCTTCGATCTCAATAAACACATCAGCGCCGACAATGGATTGTGGCAAATTGCCAATGCCAAAGGCCGTGCGGTCAATCTGCATTCGCCCGGAAAAGCCCAGGGCGCGTCGCTGTTCGAATGGATTTAATACACCGCCATGGAAGTCGATCTCCATCACGGTGTCGATCTCGCGCCCGTTGAGAAAAAGCGTGCCGGTCGCGCGTCCGCTCGCTTGTGAGATGACCTCGATCTGTGTGCTTTCAAAGCGGATCTGTGGGCTGGACCCGGCATTGAGCCAGCCATTGGCGAGGTCCAGGTCAAATTCGGTGTCGCCGGTGGAAATGCTGGCAGCATCGACCGTGGCGACCAGTCGGGCTGTTTCCGGCGAGGCTGGGTCGAAGTCCAGGCTGGCATCCATCGTGTCAAAGCGGCCGACATACCAGGAAATGCCCGTATGCCGGACCCGCCAGGCGACACTGGTATGGCTGGGGTCGAGTTCCCAGCTGCCTGTTGGCAGGCGCGCAGGCGCGGTGACGGGGGTAATGCAGGCGCTGAGAACCAGCGCGGCAAAAGGTATCAGATGACGTATACGCATGGCCCCAATCTATTCTCACACCTGCAGAATGTAACCGCTCTTGCCGTGAAAGCTGAGAAAATCACCTTTTCCAGTCTCGCAAGTTTCGTTTTGCGCGTTATGTTCGGGGCGCTGGTTGGAGGACTTCATGACATATCAGGCACCCGTCGATGAATTGCGTTTCACGCTCGAGGAAGTGGCTGCGGTAGGCGCAGTCAAATCCGGTGGCGCGTTTGCCGAGTTTTCCGAGGATCTCACCTTTGCGATCCTGGAAGAAGCCGCAAAACTGGCGGGGGGCGTGCTGGCTCCGCTCAATCGCACGGGCGACTTGCAGGGCTGTACGCTCAAGGATGGCGTGATCACCACCCCCGAAGGTTTCAAGGACGCTTATGCCCAGTTTGTCGAAGGCGGCTGGCAGGGGCTGCAATTCCCGGCTGAAGTGGGTGGCATGGGACTGCCGCGCGCTCTGGGCGTGGCCGTGCTGGAAATGATCCAGTCGGCCAACATGGCCTTTGGCCTGGGTCCGATGCTGACTTATGGCGCGATCGAGGCGCTGCTGGCGCACGGCACGCAGGAGCAGCGCGACCAGTACCTGCCCAAATTGCTGACCGGCGAGTGGACTGCAACGATGAACCTGACCGAGCCGCAGGCCGGATCGGATGTCGGTGCGCTGCGCACTAAGGCCGAACCCAATCCCGACGGGTCGTGGTCCATCTCCGGGCAGAAAATCTACATCACCTGGGGTGAGCACGACTGCACGGACAATATCATTCACCTGGTGCTGGCCCGCACGCCGGGATCGCCGGAAGGCACCAAGGGCATCTCGCTCTTCATTGTGCCGAAATTCCTGGACGACGGGACGCGCAATGCCGCGACCGCGATCGGGCTGGAGCACAAGCTGGGCATTCACGGCTCGCCGACCTGTACGATGGAATATGCCGGCGCCAAGGGCTGGCTGATCGGTGGCGAGAATGCCGGCATGCGCTGCATGTTCACGATGATGAATTCTGCGCGCCTCAATGTCGGTGTCCAGGGCGTGGGCATTGCCGAGCGCGCCTATCAACAGGCGCTGGCCTATGCCAAGGATCGCAAGCAGGGCAAGGCCATCGAGGCCGATGGTCCCGGGCCGCACGCCATCATCGAACATCCCGATATCCAGCGCACGCTCGCCATGATGCGCGCCAAGATCGCGGCGTCCCGCGCCATTTGCATCGCCACGGCGGTCGCGGCCGACCTGGCTGAACATGCCGAGGATGAGGAAGAGCGCGCCGCGGCCAAGCGCCGCGAGGAGTTGCTGACCCCGATCGCCAAGGCCTGGTCGACCGATATCGGTGTCGAGGTTGCCTCCATGGGTATCCAGATCCACGGTGGTATGGGCTTTATCGAGGAGACCGGTGCCGCCCAGCATCTGCGCGATGCGCGCATCGCCCCGATCTATGAGGGAACCAATGCCATCCAGGCGCTCGACCTGGCCGGACGCAAGCTCTCGATGGCGGGCGGCGCGGCGTTTGAGGAGCTCTACGCCGATATCGAACAGACCATCGAGTCCTGTTCCACTTCGTCCCACCCCGATCTGCCGCCGCTGGCCGAGCGTCTGGAAGATGGTCTGGACGCGCTCAAGGAAGCGGCCGCCTGGCTCAATACGTCCGATCCGGCCGACCGCCTGTCCGGTGCAACGCCGTTCCTGACCCTGGCGGGTGAGGTGATCGGTGGCTGGATGCTGTGTGTGGGCGCTGTCGCCGTACGTCGTCGCCAGAAAGAGAATATCGGTGACCCGAAATTCGCTGCCGAACGCATCGCCCTGGCCAATTTCTATGCCGAGGCCGTGCTGGCGCTGTCGCCGTCACGCGTCGACGATATCACGATTGGCTATGACATGATTTCGGAACTGGGTTTCGAGGCGGGCTGATCAGACCCACATCGTGGAGGCATTGCCGACGCCGCGGCCGTCCAGCAGGCGGATGAAGCCGACGACATTGCGGATCAGCACCCACAGCCAGATCGCGGCATATCCCAGAAAGCCGATGGGCATCAGGATAAAGGTGAAGATCATCACGGTAGAGAGGACCAGGCCGACCAGCGCCGCCCAGAAGGTGCGGATCTGGAATTCGTAGTGGGAGTGCAGCCAGTTTGGCGCCTGGTCTCTGCGGGCATAGCCGATGATGACGGCGATGATCGATGAGACGCCGATGATATTGCCCAGCAGCATGAGCACATAACCCAGCCCGGCAAACAGCTTGTCGTCGCGGTCTGCGGCCTTGTTGGACGGGGCTTCGTATATCGTGTCGCTCATCGAGGGGCTCCTTTAGCCTGAATGTATCCGGTCCCACGTGGAAGGGCAGGGGGAACAGGGTTGTGACTGTCCCCTGCGACACTGCCGCCACGCTGCGGCAAAATCTGGGCGTGTTGATGCCGAAGGGGTTTCTTGTCGCCGGGTTTCGATTTACCCATGTCGTCGGGGAGCCCTTATGGGCCATAGGGAGATCGGCGCGTGCGCCTGGACTGGATCAAGACGAACCGGAATTTGCTGCAGTTTGTGACGGGCCTCGCTGGCTTGCTCATCCTGATCCTGCTGCATCTTCTGTTCGGTATCAGAGTTGGCTGGCCCTGGGCGCTGGTGGTTCTGATCTGTCCGGCCCTGATCGCGATCTCTCTGGCAGAACAATATCTCGCAGCCGAGCGGCTGTACGAGCAAGAGAGTAACGAGGAGAGTGCGCCATGATCGTCACAATGTCTGACAACGTCCCGGGACACGAAATCGACAGCGTCATCGGACTGGCGCGCGGCAATGTCGTGCGGGCGCGTTTCTTCGGTCGCGACTTCATCGCAGGCCTGCGCAATCTGGTTGGCGGCGAGGTTCCGGAATACACCAAACTCCTGGCCGAGAGCCGTGAGCAGGCCATGGACCGCATGGTCCGCCACGCCGAGGAGCTGGGCGCGGATGCGGTTATCACTTTCCGCCTGTCGACGGCGACTGTTATGGATGGATCAGCAGAAATTCTCGCGTACGGAACGGCGGTAAAACTCAAATGAATCCTCTAGTGCAGCGATTGATGGACCGGGCCGCTGGCGAAGTGCTCGAAATCGTTAGATTTCTCGGCGGAGTGATCGCCGTCTGGCTGGTCCTTGTGACCTTCATCTTTGCCGCATTTCACATCCCGTCCGGCTCCATGCAGCCGACGCTGGAAGTCGGTGATCGCGTTCTTGTCTCCAAATGGGCCTATGGTTATTCGCGCCACTCCCTGCCGCTGGGCATTGGCTATCTGTTGCCCAGTAGTTGGAATGGACGCATTGCCTGGGCGGATCCGCAGCGCGGCGATGTGGTGGTATTCCGCGACGAACGCCAGGCCGATGGTCGTCCGCGTAATCTGATCAAGCGTGTTATTGGCGTTGCCGGCGATACGATCGAGATGCGTGATGGCCGCCTCTACCTGAATGGCGAGGCTGCTCCGCGCGTGCTGGAAGAGGTGCGCACCTATCGCGAAGGCCGTTCGCCTGTCCTGCGTACTGCGACCCTCTATACCGAGGTCCTACCCGGTGATCGCGAACACGAAATCTATGAGCGCACGGATGATTTCGCACTGGACGATTATGGTCCTGTGACCGTTCTGCCCGGCACGGTTTTCGTGATGGGCGATAATCGTGACGCCTCCAATGACAGCCGCGCGCCAAGCGGGCCGGGCCTGGTCCCGCTGGCCAATGTTGTCGGCCGCGCCGAGACGGTGATGTTCACCATGGCCAATTGTCGCCGTGAAGCTGAACTTTATTGCCCGACGGGCCGTGTCTGGAGAGGCCTCTAGGTCATGTCGCGCACGTATCGCCTGCTGCGTCGATTGCCCCGCTGGGTGCGGGCCGGCTTGAGAGAAGGTGTCGAGGCCGTACGCTTCTTCTCCGGCGTCGTGGCAATCTGGTTTGCCTGGTCCTCGATCGCCTTTGCGACCTATTACATCCCCAGCGAAAGCATGCAGCCGACGCTGGAAGTCGGCGACCGTATCATCGTGTCCAAATGGGCCTATGGTTATTCGCGCCACTCTCTGCCGCTGGGGCTGGGGCACTGGTTGCCGGACAGCTGGGACGGCCGGATCGGCTGGGCCGAACCCGAGCGTGGCGATGTCATCGTGCTGCAGTCCCCGCGTGAGGACCTGGTGCTGATCAAGCGCGTGGTCGGTGTTCCGGGCGAC
The DNA here is from genome assembly GCF_047123815.1 of Maricaulis sp. MIT060901. Classification (NCBI taxonomy): domain Bacteria; kingdom Pseudomonadati; phylum Pseudomonadota; class Alphaproteobacteria; order Maricaulales; family Maricaulaceae; genus Maricaulis; species Maricaulis sp. MIT060901. The sequence goes on along the minus strand of NZ_CP138920.1, from coordinate 689,004 downwards.
AGTATCGAGGTGCGCAATGGCCGCCTGATCATCAATGGTGACCTGGTCTCGCGCGCAGAAACAGAAACGCGCCGTTATCGCCAGCACAATGGTTTTCCGGCTGTCGTTGATGTGATGGCGTTCGAGGAAGAGCTGCCCGGGGCGTCTACACACTGGATCTATGAGCGTACCGACCGTCATCCGCTGGATGATTTCGGCCCGATCTCGGTTCCGGTCGGGCATGTCTTCCTGATGGGCGATAACCGCGACAATTCCATCGACAGTCGTGCCGCGGGCGGACCGGGCTTCGTACCGATGGTCAATATCATCGGCCGGGCGGAGACGGTGCCGTTCACCTTCGAGCGCTGCGATAACGAGCCGGAACTACACTGTCCGACAGGCCGGGTCTGGCGTCCGCTCTGATCCCGCTCTAGTTTCCTGTACTCGATAAAGGGCGGGAGACCAGAATGAGCCTCAAAAACAAGACCATCTTCATCACCGGTGCCAGCCGTGGCATTGGCCTTGCGATTGCCGAGCGCTGTGCACGTGACGGCGCCAATATCGTTATCGCAGCCAAATCCGTGACCGAGGATGCGCGACTGGGCGGCACCATCCACACAGCGGCAGAAGCAGTGGAAGCCGCCGGCGGCCAGGCCCTGGCGGTGCAGTGCGATATCCGCGATGAAGCCAATGTCGAAACTGCGGTCGCCCAGGCGGTCGAGCGTTTCGGCGGCATTGATGCCGTGGTCAACAATGCCTCGGCCATCTATCCGCGCGGCACGGCCGATGTTCCGATGAAGCGGTATGACCTGATGCACGGCGTCAACGGACGTGGCACCTTCCTGGTGACCCAGAAATGCCTGCCGCATCTGGAAAAGGCGGAAAACCCGCACATTCTTGTACTCTCGCCGCCCCTGGACATGCGCCCGCTCTGGTTCGGTCCGCACGTGGCCTATACCAGCGCCAAATACCAGATGAGCCTGTGCGTGCTGGGCTGGGGAGCAGAATTCAAGGGGCGTATCGGCGCCAATGCCATCTGGCCGCGCACAGCGGTTGCCACGGCCGCGATTTCCAACGTCTTGGCCAATGACGAGGCGATGAAGACCTGTCGCAAGCCGGAAATTCTCGCCGACACAGCCTATGCCGTGCTCAACAAGCCGGCGAAGGAATTCACCGGCAATTTCCTCATCGACGACACCTTCCTCTATTCGGAGGGCGTAACCGATTTCGACCAGTATTCCGTCGAGCCGGGCACCGATCTGCTGCCGGACTTCTTCGTGCCGGAAGAGGACGAGGCGCCGACCCCGCCGGGCGTGAAGATCATGGACCTGTCCGGACTGGCGGGCTGACACTATGAGCGTCCTGATCGTGGACAGTCCGGCCAGCGCCGGACACGCAGTGCCGCCGGACAATCCGGAACATCCCGGACGTTATGCGGCGGTCAGGCGCGCGCTTCAGCAGCTTTCTGGCGGTGAGTGGATCGAAAGCCGTTCTGCGACCCGTGACGAGCTGGAGCGGTTTCACACGCCTGGGCATGTGGAGCGTGTGCTGTCGGCCTGTGCTGCCGCCGAAGAAGGTGGCTGGCATGGGCTGGACTGGGACACCCATGTGCAGCAATCCTCGGCTGCGGCCGGATTGCATGCGGCAGGCGCGGCGCTGGAGGCCGTGGATCGTGTGATGGCCGGGGGGCCGCGACAGGCCTTTTGTCTCGCCCGCCCACCGGGGCATCACGCTGAACCGGACCGGGTGATGGGTTTTTGCCTGTTCAATTCCGTTGCCATTGCAGCCCTTCACGCGCTGGAAGCCTACGGGCTCGGCCGGGTGGCGATCATTGATATCGATGTGCATCACGGCAATGGCAGCCAGTGCCTGGCCGAGCGCGATGAGCGTGTCTTCTTCAGTTCCCTGCACCAGGCGCCACTTTATCCCGGCACAGGCCGGGAAGGGGAGACGGGGCTCAATGGCAATGTTCTCAACCTCACCTTCGCCGACAATTCCAGCTCCGCTCTTTGGCGTCAGCGCTTCGAGGCAGAGGTCCTGCCGGTACTCGCGAGGTTTCGTCCGGAGGTCATTCTGGTCTCGGCCGGATTTGACGCGCACGAGGCGGATCCGCTGGGTGGGTTGAACCTGACCGATGCCGATTACGGCTGGGTGGCCGGAAAAATACGCGCGAGCGCGGATGAATTTGCGCATTCCCGGCTTGTTTCCGTGCTGGAGGGGGGATACGACTGCCCCGCGCTTGGCCGGGCTGCTGCTGCCTTTGTCTCGGGTCTGTCCAGCGCGCCGTAGAACCGTCTGTGAGGCGGGGCTATGGCTGGTGCCAACTGGATGAGCGTGAATGTCGAGCCCTGTCCCCGTCAAAGCCCCGCGAGTTCCCGGACGTCTTACCGTCGCCCGGCACGGCAAGCCTGACGCAAACCGCGAGCAGATGCTTGACTGGCGCGGGTATGAGGACTGGTGGGACAATACCTATCAGCCAGCCAGCCTGGTGCCCGGGCAGGATGCCTGTGACAATCTCAAGGCCGCCGCTGCGGCGTCCCATATCGTCTTTGCCTCCACGCTTCAGCGCGCAATCGAGACCGCGCAGGGCGCGGCGCCCGGGCGCGAGCTGGTGATTGATCCGGTGTTTGTGGAGGCCGAATTGCCACCGCCACCGATCCCGGGGCGTTACATGGCCAAGACCTGGGGCGTGTTTGCACGCTGCAGCTGGTGGTTTGGCATGTCCCGCGGCCGGGAAAGCCGGGTTGATGCGGAAGCCCGCGCGCAGCAGGCGGTGAACCGCCTTGTCGAGGCCGCGCAGGAGGGTGATGTCACCGTCTGCGCGCATGGTTGGTTCAACCGCATGATGCGCCCCTATATCAAGCAGGCAGGCTGGAAATGTGTGCATGATGGCGGGGACAGCTATTGGTCCTATCGCCAATACGAATATCGCGGCAAATGACGCGTTGCCCGCGTGCCCGAGCCTGCCTATTGTGCGGCGTGTCCTGGAGAAGACCCAATGCCTGAAACGCCCAATGCCGACATCGCGACCATGAATTTCGAGCAGGCCCTGGCCGAGCTGGAACGAATCGTCCAGCAGCTTGAAAGCGGTGAGGTGGAGCTGGAGCGTTCAATCGCGATCTATGAGCGCGGCGCTGCCCTGCGCGCGCATTGCGAAGGCAAGCTGAAGGATGCCGAGCTGAAGGTCGACAAGATCGTCAAGGGTGAGGACGGTTCACTCTCGCTTGAACCGGCCCAGCTGCACCAGTAAGGACCCGCCCGGGTTTCGTGTGATTTCCAAGTATCAAGCTGCGACCCGCTGAAGGTCGCCCTGTTGAGAGAGCCGCATGAGCGCTGAGAGCTTCGAGCAGAAACTGAACGAGACCGCTGACCGTGTCACCGTCGCGCTGGACGCGCTTCTGCCGCGTGCCGAGGGCCCGGAAGCCTCGCTCAATTCCGCCATGCGTTACGCAGCCCTGGGGCCGGGCAAGCGGCTGCGTCCTTTCCTGACCATGGAGCTGGGTAATCTGGTGCACGGTGACGAGCGCGGTCTGTTGCGTGCAGCCTGTGCGGTGGAGTGCATTCACGCCTATTCCCTGATCCATGATGATCTGCCCTGCATGGATGATGACGACCTGCGCCGCGGGCGGCCGACCGTGCACAAGGCCTATGACGAGGCGACGGCGGTGCTGGCCGGAGACGGGCTGCAATCCATTGCCTATGAAATCCTGGCGCACCCGGACACACATACCCAGGGCGCCGTGCGGGCGCGTCTGGTGGAAAAACTGGCCCGCGCCAGCGGTGCCAGCGGCATGGTCGGCGGGCAGATGATCGACATTATCGGCGAACGCGAAACGCTCGATATTTCAGTGGTTACGCGCATGCATCGCATGAAGACCGGCGCCCTGATCAATTTCACCGCCGAGGCCGTGACCACGCTGAAGGATGTGGAAGATCACATCCGCCGTGCGCTAGAAGGGTTTGCACACGATCTTGGCTTGGCTTATCAGATCACGGACGACCTTCTGGATGCCACGGGAGATGTCGACGAAGCGGGCAAGGCTGTCGGCAAGGATGCCGGTCAAGGAAAAGCCACCTTTGTCACCATTCTGGGCGTTGAGGGTGCCGAGGAACGGTCGCGACACTTGGCCGCGCAGGCCAAGGAGCACCTTGATCCGTTCGGCGAGCGTGCAAATTTGTTGAGGGAAGCGGTCGACTTTGTCCTGAAGCGCCGCTCTTGAAAGGCGGGTAGCCGGAATGTCTGTAAAGACGCCGAATCTTGATCGAATTCAAAATCCTTCGGACCTCAAGAATCTCGACCTGGACACGCTTAAGTCGGTTGCCGACGAATTGCGCGCCGAGACCATCGACGCAGTTTCTGTCACCGGTGGTCATCTCGGCTCTGCCCTGGGTGTCGTCGAGCTGACCACGGCGTTGCACCATGTCTTCGATACGCCGGACGACAAGGTGATCTGGGATGTGGGCCACCAGTGTTACCCGCACAAGATCCTGACCGAGCGCCGTGACCGCATCCGTACCCTGCGCCAGGGGGGCGGCCTGTCCGGTTTCACCAAGCGTGCCGAGAGCGAGTATGACCCGTTCGGTGCTGCGCATGCCTCGACGTCCATTTCCGCCGGGCTGGGTTTTGCTGTCGCGCGTGATCTGAAAGATGAAAACCGCAATGTCATCGCCGTCATCGGTGACGGCTCGATGACGGCGGGCATGGCCTATGAAGCCATGAACAATGCCGGCGCGCTGAATTCGCGCCTGATCGTCATCCTCAACGATAATGACATGTCCATCGCGCCGCCGGTTGGCGCGATGAGCCATTATTTCTCCCGCCTGGTCTCCAGCCAGAGCTATCGAAACATCCGCAAAGTCGGCAAGGGTGTCGCCAAGGCATTGCACGTCCAGGAAGCGGCGCGCCGGGCCGAGGAATACATGCGTGGCATGGCCATGGGCGGCACGTTGTTCGAGGAGATGGGCTTTCGCTATGTCGGCCCGATCGACGGTCATGATGTGAGCCAGCTGGTCCCCGTCCTGCGCAACGTGCGTGATGGCGAGGAAGGCCCGGTCCTGATCCATGTCGTCACCCAGAAGGGCAAGGGCTACGCCCCTGCGGAAGCGGCGGCTGACAAGTATCACGGTGTCGCCAAGTTCAATGTCGTCACGGGCGAACAGCAAAAATCCAAGGGCGGTGCGCCGTCCTATACCGGCGTGTTTGCGCATCAGCTGATCAAGGAAGCCGAGGCGGATGACCGTGTCGTCGGCGTCACCGCGGCCATGCCCGGCGGTACCGGCCTGGACAAGTTCGCCGAGCGTTTTCCCGATCGCATGTTCGATGTCGGCATTGCCGAACAGCATGCCGTGACCTTTGCTGGCGGTCTCGCCGCAGACGGTATGAAACCCTATTGCGCGCTCTATTCCACCTTCCTGCAGCGCGGTTATGACCAGGTCGTGCACGATGTGGCGATCCAGAAACTGCCCGTGCGTTTTGCCATCGACCGGGCGGGCCTGGTCGGTGCGGATGGTTGCACGCACGCCGGTTCCTTCGATGTCGGATATCTCGGCGCCCTGCCGGGCATGGTCATCATGGCTGCGGCAGACGAGGCCGAGCTCTGCCACATGATCGCGACCGCCAACCAGATCGATGACCGCCCGTCTGCCTTCCGCTATCCGCGTGGCAATGGCACCGGCGTTGACCTGCCGGACGTTGCGGACGTGCTGGAGATCGGCAAGGGCCGGATCGTGCGCGAGGGCGGTTCCATCGCCATTCTGTCGCTGGGCACGCGTCTGGAAGAATCCCTCAAGGCCGCCGACGAACTGGCCGCCAAGGGTTTCCCGACCACGGTTGCCGATGCCCGCTTCGCCAAGCCGCTGGATGAGGAACTCATTCTGCGTCTGGCGCGTGAGCACGAAGTGCTGATCACGGTGGAAGAGGGCGCTGTGGGCGGTTTCGGAGCCTTTGTCCTGCACATGCTGGCTGAACGTGGCGCGCTGGACCGCGGCCTGAAGATCCGCACCATGACCCTGCCGGACGTGTTCCAGGACCAGGACACCCCGTTCAACATGTATGAAACCGCCGGCCTCAACGCCCGCCACATCGCCGCCAGGGCCCTGGAAGCCCTGGGCCGCGAACAGGAAGCGGCACAAGTGATGGCTGCGGGCGTGCAGGCTGAGTAAAGCCGCGTGCGTGCAGACAAATACCTCGTTGAAAACGGCTATTTCGAAACCCGCGCGCGCGCCCAGGAAGCGATCGATGCGGGGCTGGTGAAGCTGGACGGGGTGGCCTTGCGCAAGGCGTCGCAGAAAGTTCCGGCTGGCGCGACAATCGAGGCCCGGGCCCTGCATCCCTATGTCAGTCGTGCGGCGCTGAAACTGGTGGGCGGGCTGGACGCATTTTCTGTGGATCCGACGGGGCGGACCTGTCTGGATGTGGGCTCGTCAACGGGCGGCTTCACCGAGGTCCTGCTGGAACGCGGGGCAGCGAAAGTCTACGCCGTGGATGTCGGCCGCGAGCAATTGCACGCGCGCCTGCGCGGGGATGATCGCGTGGTCTCGATGGAAGCGACCGATGCGCGGGATCTGACAGCCGAGGATTTCGACGCACCGCCCTCGCTGATCGTCTGTGATGCGAGTTTCATCTCTCTCCTGAAAGTCATTCCCGTGCCGCTGTCCCTGGCCGCAGACCGGGCGGTCTTTGTGGGCCTGATCAAACCCCAGTTCGAGGTCGGCCGCGACGGTGTTGGCCGCGGTGGGCTGGTCCGGTCCGACGACGAGGCCCTGCGCGCCGTGGACATCGTCCGCACCGCGCTGGACGGCATGGCGGGCTTTAGGGTCGACAATGTCATCCCCAGCCCGATCGCCGGCGGTGATGGCAATCAGGAATACCTGGTGGTGGCGCGCAAGGGGTAGTGGGTGCTGTGCTAACGCTGGATGATATCGTGGCGGTATTCAGGAGTTGAGTGGATGGCCAGGCTACAGAGCTGCATTGTTTTGGCCATGGCATTGGCTGTGTCGGCATGCGAGTCCCGAGGGGCAGAAACAGATCGCCAGCCGGAGGGCGGAGAAGGTGCAGTCACGCTGTCATATGTTCAGTTCAGCTATTCATCGTCTTCGCTGTCAGCTCACGAAATTTGGCAGGGGTTGATGGCCTCCTCTGCCATGGATTTTCCGTCTGGTTTTCAGGGGATGAACCCGAAGATCTCGGGCCGGGGAGAGGTGAGCTTCGCCTGGCGTGCGAGCTGCCAGCAGGCGATGATCGATGCCCGCGAGTTCTTCTTCGAGAAGCTGGAGGATGCCGGACTGCAGAATGTCGAGGAGATCGTCGTGCAGGACCTGCGATGCGTCGATGAGGCCGAACACAACGCATCGCAGCTGTAAGGTGTGAAACAAAACGGCGACCCGTTTCCGGATCGCCGCTTCGTGTTCGCACTACTCTACTCACTAATTGCCGACAATCGTGTCGTAGGGGCGCCAGATGCCGTCATTGCCCTGGCACATATAGACCTGGACTTCGCCGACATAACCATCCGGGCCGCGGCGGCGGGTGGTCTGGTATTCGCAGACCCAGTCGGCGGAATTATAGCTGGCGCCGGAGCTGTAACCGGACGAGGCGTTGTAGCTGCGGGCGTTCTGGCTGGGCTGGGCGCCGCCGAGCAGTTCACCGTTTGAATAGCTGTCGGACCCGTCAGTATAGCCATAATCATCCGAGGAATACCCGTCATTATAATAGCTGTCCTGGTAACGATCATCCGGCTTGCCGGAGTAACGATCATCATACTGGTCGTCATAACGGCGGTCATAGCGGTCGTTATAGCGGCTATCGCGATAACGCAGGTTCTCGCAATCATCCCCGCTGGCAATACCGGCGCCAATCAGGGCGCCGACGCCTGCGCCGGCGACCGTGGCCGCATCGTCATCGCTGGCATCACGATGATGGCGGCGGCGGTGGTGGCGGTAGCCACCGCGACGGTGATGGCGGCCGCGATGGGCGCGGCGCTCGCGGCGGTTATCGATATTCTCGTCGGCGATCTCGCTGCCGATGACAGCGCCCAGAATGCCACCGATCAGCGCGCCGGCGACCTGGCGACCCTGGCGATCGGAAACGCATTCCTCGTAACTTTGATAGTTCGACTGTGCGTGGGCCCCATTGACAAACAGGGCCATGGCGCTCGCGGAAAGAAGGGCGGTTGTCAGCAGTTTCATGTGCGGTCTCCTCGTGAGCCAATTACCACGCAGCTCGTCAAGTGCTGGAGCCAAGCTATAGCGCCGTCGATGAGCCCAACATGAACGGTCGGGTTCACCAGATTACCATTGTGCAAGAAAAGGGCCTGGTTTGGGTTTCGCCGCGGGAAGGGTGACCCCTGCCCCTCGTCTGTCCACGATCCCCAACACTTGTCATCCCGGACGGATAGCCGGGCCTGACCCGGCTGGAGATCCGGGACCCATGCGGTCAGCGCTGTGGGTCCCGGATCTGCGCCCCGCTTTCGCGGGGCCTTCGTCCGGGATGACAAGCTTGGTGGCTTTTTCACCCCACAGACGCGCGCTCTGCCTCACAAAAAAGAACCGGCCCCTCTCGGAGCCGGTTCTGCCTCGTGTGGTCTTGCGAGGGTTACTGGTAGCGGGCGACCTGCCATTCGCCGTAAGCGTCGCGGCACATGCGGACCTCGTCGAGGCGATAGGTGCCGTCCGGCATGTAGATCTCCGCATCTCCCCAGCGACATTCATTGCCGCCGTAACGGTAATTCTCGCGGATGGTGATCGAGCCGCGAATGCCCGAGTGCGGGTTGGCCCAGTAATACGGCTCGCCATACTCGAAGGCATAGTTCATCGCGTACTGGTACTGGGCGCGGTCGCAGTTATCCAGGCGGTCGACACTGCTGCCCAGGGCGGCGCCAAAACCTGCACCCAGCAGGATGCCCACGGCTGTGTCGTCATCATTGGCGGCAGCTCCGCCGATAATGGCGCCCAGGATGGCTCCGATGACAGCGCCGTCATTGTTTCCGTCATAGCGGCACAGACCATCGTAGTAGGCGAAACGGCGGCGGTCATAACCATAACGGTAATACCGGTCATGATAGCGCCAGCGGCTGGACGGACCCCAGTGGCCGTAATAACGCGAGTTCGACCAGCCATGGTTCATGTGGCGGATCCAGCGGGTCTGCTGACGCAGGCGGCGCTGATCGCGATAGAATTGGCGGCGGCGTTCCGCACGGCGCCAGCGGCGCTCGTCACGACGGGCTTCACGATAGTCGCGCCGATCCCGGCGGGCATCCCGACGGTCTTCACGACGATCCCAGCGGTCCTCGCGACGGTCCCGGCGATAGTCACGACGGTCCTCCCGACGATCACGGCGGGCGTCTCGGCGATCTTCCCGGCGGTCGCGGCGGTTTTCGACACGATCCCGGCGGCGATCACGGCGATTATCTACCGTATCGCGGCGTTGCTCCTCGAACCGTTCACGACGCCGGTCCTGGCGGTCCTCAACCCGGTCCCGACGGCGATCCGTCCGGTCCTCGCGGCGCTCGCGCCGGCGTTCCTGGCGGGCATCCGCGGCGCGGCCATTATTGATCCGGTCCTGCACCTGTACGCGGCGTTCCTGACGGTTTTCCGCGCGGTTCTCGCGACGTTGCTGGCGATTATCAGCGCGGTTTTCCTGGCGACGCTGCTGACGGTTTTCCTGCCGGCGCTCCTGGCGGTTTTCCGAACGGTTTTCCCGGCGCTGCTGGCGGTTCTCCGAGCGATTTTCCTGGCGTCGCTGGCGATTTTCCGAGCGGTTTTCCTGGCGTCGTTGTTGACGGTTCTCCTGCCGGCGCTCCTGGCGATTTTCCGAACGGTTTTCCCGGCGCTGCTGGCGGTTTTCCGAGCGGTTTTCCTGGCGACGTTGCTGACGGTTCTCGGACCGGCGTTCCTGGCGATTTTCAGCGCGGTTCTGTCGTCGTTCCTGACGACCCTCCGCGCGTCGTTCCTGAGCCGCACGAATGCGCCGCTCATTGACTTCCTGCTGAACCTCGAACGCGGCTTCCTCGACAATCGCGGAGGCTTCCGCGGAACCGATAAACATCACGGAGGGCAGCAGGGCGGCAGCCATTAAGGCGGCTTTGGAGAAGTTCTTCTGGTTCATCTCGATCGCTCCCTATCGATGGGCCGGGATGTCCGGCGTTAACGGGAAGCTAAAACCTGGTCGATGAGCCCAGCATGAACGGGTGTGTCATGTTGGGATTTTACCAGGCTGCCTGGGCTTCGTGACGCAGTTTCTGGTCTGCCAGGACAAGCGCGGCCATGGCTTCGCCGACAGGAACGGCACGAATGGCGACACAGGGATCATGGCGGCCATGGGTGACGATCTGGGTCTCCTCGAAGGACCGGTCCAGCGTGTCGCGCGGCACCCGGATCGAGGAGGTCGGCTTGACGGCAATGCGAACAACGAGATCCTGCCCGGTGGAGATCCCGCCCAGCACGCCGCCATTATGGTTGGAGAGAAATTCCGGACCGTTATCGCCCGCGCGCATCTCGTCCGCGGCCGCTTCGCCCCGCATGGCGGCGGAGGCAAAACCCGCCCCGATCTCGACGCCCTTGACGGCATTGATCGTCATCATCGCTGCGGCGATCTCGCTATCCAGCTTGGCATAGATCGGCGCGCCCCAACCGGCCGGCAGGCCCGAGACGACAACTTCGACGATGCCGCCCGTGGAACTGCCATCCCGGCGCAGTTGGTCCATGTCCGCTTCCCACAAGCTTACCGTCTCGGCATCCGGGCAGAAAAACGGGTTGTTGGCCACCTCGTCCCAGTTCCAGCGCGCACGGTCGATGGAGCGCTCACCGATCTGGATCAGCGCGGCGCGGATCCGGATATCCTCGCTCAGCACCTTGCGGGCAATGCCGCCGGCAGCGACGCGCATGGCGGTCTCACGCGCGGACGAGCGCCCGCCGCCGCGATAATCGCGCACGCCGTATTTCATGTCGTAGGTAAAGTCCGCGTGGCCGGGGCGCCACTTGTCTCGGATGTCACCGTAATCCTTTGAGCGTGCATCGACATTCTCGATCATCAGGCTGATCGGCGTGCCGGTGGTCACCGGCCCGTTGGTGCGGTCATCCTCGAACACGCCGGAGAGGATGCGGACCTGGTCCGGTTCCTGGCGTGGCGTGACGTGGCGGCTGGTGCCCGGGCGGCGCAGATCCAGCCAGGGCTGGAGGTCGGCTGCGCTCAGCGGAATACCTGCCGGACAGCCATCCACGACGGCTCCGATTGCGGGGCCGTGGCTTTCCCCCCAGGTGGTGACCCGGAACATATGACCAAATGTGTTGTGAGACATGATTCATCCGCCGTTTGCGCGAGATTAGCGAGCCGAGGTCTAGCCGTCACGCCACACACTGCGAAATCCGGATATGCACGATCCGGGTACATGCGGACCATTGGAGCTAGGCGACCGACTGGGAATTGCGGATCCAGCGGGCAAAGCGGGACATGGGTGAAGGGCGGGAGAACTCGTCGACGAAGTTGGACAGCGCCTCGTCATCATTCTCGCCGGTCAGTTTTTCCCAGCCATCCGCAGTTTCGCGAATGGAGATCGTGACCATGACATTGTCCTCGCCGACCGCGGCCAGCTGGGCGCCATCCTCGGTGCCGGCCGGAATACGGACGATGACAGGCTTGTCACCGAGTTTGAGGGCGCGGGAAACGCCGCGCTGGGCATCGGCTGCTGTCACCTCGATTTCGAGGCAGGCCGGGCGATTGGCCTCGATCATGCGGATCGCCGCGACGATATCGGCCAGCTCGGACAGGGTGTCGGGAGAGGGCGTTGAGACATCGGGGTGCAGGCGCTTGGCCGCGTCGCGGAAGGCGGATTTCGCAGCCTTGAAACCCGCACCCGGATCCAGTCCGAGCACGGCATAAGCTTCACGAATACTTCCAACACGCGATGTCATGTGTCCCAGAGTAAATCCGAAAGATTCCCGAAAGGTTGACGCGCTGCGTGGGATCTCTACCTAGCGGTAAAGACAGCAAGGAGCGCTCGCCATGTCCAGGGACCCGCTTATTCCGCCATCGCCCAGTGATGCGGAGTACCAGAAAACGGCTGACGCCAATGCGGTGGAGATTTTCGATCGCGAGGACCCGTACGAGCTGTTCTCCCACTGGCTGGAGGATGCCAAGAAAAAGGAGCCCAATGACGCCAATGCCATGGCCCTGGCCACGGCGGACGAGGACGGGCTTCCTGATGTGCGCATGGTGCTTTTGAAAGGCGTCGATGAGCGCGGTTTCATCTTCTACACCAATCTGGACAGCGCCAAGGGCCAGCAACTTGCCGAGAATGCCAAGGCGGCGCTGTGTTTCCATTGGAAATCCTTGCGTCGCCAGGTGCGGGTGAGGGGGCTGGTCGAGGCGGTTCCGGCTGAGGAAGCGGACGCCTATTTCGCCTCCCGGGCGCGGGACAGCCGAATCGGGGCCTGGGCCTCGAAACAGTCCCGCCCGCTGGAAAGTCGCTTTGCGCTGGAGAAATCCGTGGCCAGGGAGGCGGCGCGTTTTGGCCTGGGCGAAGTGCCGCGTCCGCAGCACTGGTCCGGATTCATCATACGCCCCATGAGCTTGGAGTTCTGGCGCGATCGTCCCTTCCGTCTGCATGACAGACTGACCTTCGCGCGGGACGATTTTTCCTCGCCATGGAGTACCTCCCGGTTGTATCCTTGAGGCTCCAAACGGGCTGACAGGGGGTAGCGATGGACCGGATAACGTCGGTTCTTCGTACAAGTGTGTCTGTGCTTACGTGGTGGTGCGGCCTGTTGATGCTGCTCGTACCCGCATGGTTCGCCCTGGCCTCTTTCGGGGTGAAATTCGATTTCATCAACTGGGAACTCGGCCTGGGCGTGATGATCAACCAGCTTGGTCTGAGCGTGCTGTTGACCTCGATCGTGTCGGGCGTGCTGGCGCTGGGCGTGATCATTGCCCACCGCATCCTGACGAAACGCGCCTTTGGTGTGATCGCCACCCCGGTGTGGGCGGTCGTGATGGGCGTTGTCGGCATTGGCTGGATGACGTTGACCCTCGATCAGCGCGGCGAGACGCCCTATCTCGTGGATATCTCCACCGATACCCAGGACCCGCCCGGGTTTACCCAGTCCAATGTTCGGCGCCGTCTGGCCAGTGACCAGGGGCTGGACTACGCGACCAAGACCGATGCTGAGGGGCGGGCCTATGCCGACGCCCAGGCGGAATATTACCCTGAACTGGCAAGCCTTTACCTGGACATGGATCCGGAAGCGGCTTTCCGCCGGGCCTTGCTGACGGCGCGGGATATGGGCTGGCATGTCGGTGCCGCCTCCCATTCTGCAGGCATGTTCGAGGCCACTGCGGAGAGTTTCTGGTTCGGCTTTACCGACGACATTGTCGTGCGGGTGCGCGAGACCGAGGAGGGTGAGGGCTCGATCATCGATGTGCGTTCACTGTCACGTCGCGAGATGCATGACCTCGGGCGCAATGCACACCGTGTCGCCGCCTTCCTGGAAGCGGTTCAGGTCGAGCCGACGGATGTCGATGCCTGGGCCGAGGCCGGTGCTCAGGCGGGCACCGGCAGTGAATAGCGGGCCTGCAGGTCGGCTGCGCCATCGCAGATGACACGGTTGGTTTCCACCAGGTGGATCATGTGGGCCAGCACGGAGTGGGCGGCTGCCGGGTGCAGGCGCTTGTCCACATCGGCATACATCACCGAAACCATGTCACGGATGTTCTCCTGGCCGGCACGCAGCCGGACCAGGATCTGTTCCTCGCGTTGCAGGCGGTGGTCGATATAGGCCTGGATGAACTCTGACGGGGTCTCGACAGCCGGGCCATGGGTCGGCCACAGGCGGTCATACCCATTGTCGCGAATACGGGCGAGCTCGCGCAGATAATCCCCCATCGAACCATCAGGCGGAGAGATCACACTAGTCGACCAGGCCATGACATGATCGCCACAGAACAGGGTGTTTTCCTCTTCCAGCGCGTAACAGACATGGTTGGAGGTGTGTCCCGGCGTGTGCAGGGCGCGAATGGACCAGTTGGATCCGGAAAACACCTGCTCGTCATTGATCTGGACGTCCGGCTGGAAACCGACATCATCCCCGGCCTCGAGACGGACCTCGCCACCGGTCGGCGCAATGTTCTGCGGGCCGAAGCCGTAGACCTTGGCACCATGTTTCTTCGCCAGCGGATGGGCCAGCGGGGAATGGTCCAGGTGGTGGTGGGTAACGAAGACGTGGGTGACGCGCTGGCCCTCCAGCGCCTTGTCGAGCGCGGCGATATGATCGTCCTGCACCGGGCCGGGATCGATGACCGCAACATCATCCGTACCGATGATGTAGACGCCGGTGCCGGTATAGGTGAAGGGGCCAGGATTTTGTGCAACGACGCGACGGATCAGCGGTGACAGCTGGTCACAGCGGCCGTACTCGAAGTCGAAATCGCGCACAAAAGGAATACTTGTCATTTAGTTGAGTTCCCGAGCATTGGAAGTTGAAGCTTCCAGATACTCCAAAAACGCGTCGGCCAAACGCCGTGTCACGCGGATTTTATCATCAAGTGACATTGCGATAGGTGGACCCATGTCGGTCTTGTTCACATCGACGACGTAGAGACGGCCGTCCGTACGGTCGCGCAAAACATCGAGGCCGCCCCAGTCAAGGCCCATGGCGCGGGTGAAGCGCGCCAGCATGTCCTGTTCATCGCGGGAAAGGACCTGGTCCGTATCGGTGATCAGGACTTCGTCATTGGAGTTGGAAAAACGATCCTCGACCCGGCGACGCTTGGGCAGGACCAGCGGAATACGTCCGCCAATGGTTGGACAGCGCAGATCCTCGACCAGGCCGCGTTCAATGCGGTTGTCGATGACCCGTTGATAGACATAGCCCTCGACCGGTTCGCACGGACCCTGGACGATACGGCCGTCATGGGCGCCGTTCTTTTCCGACTTCATCACCATGGCGCCTGTGCAGCTGGTCGGATCAACGCTCAGCGAATAGCCGAAGACTTCCTCGAACACCTTGGTGACATGGCTCTTGGCGATGCTGGCGCAGTGGCGGTTGATGACATGGGCGCCCGGCGGCACCGGAGTGTCGTCGCAGGTGGTGCTGTCATCAAAGTAGAAAACGACATCGGCCTCAGACGGTTGTTTGGCGATCGAGGCGCCCGCAGCGTGCAGCACACTCCAGATCAGATACCAGGGGCGGGGACGGTCCGGCGCGAACCAGATACGTGGCCCGGTTTGGGACGGGGTTTTCAGCCTCCAGGACTCCACCACGAAGTAAAACGGGAACCAGTTGAGCACCTCACCGATCAGACCGGGCTCGATCGGCAGGCGCGCACCCGTCTTCTTCACGGTGACGATACCGTTCGAATATTCGAAATCCTTCCACCACAGCGCGCTGTGCATGGCTGATATCCTTCTACTCCGCGCGACACGTCCAATATGGGAATTCGCATTGTGCCTGCAAATCACACCGCATCACACCCGGCCCAGATCTTGCTAGCAGGTTAGCAAGATCACAGAAAGGTGAATGTGAAGGTGGCGAAGTTTCTCAACAGGCGATTACTGCGATTGGCGTGGCTTTTTGTTGCGATACTCGCATTTAACATGGTCTGGGTAGCGATGCAGCCCGACCGTTCAAGCAGCCGATCTGTATCAATTGCACCTATAAGCGCAACAGATGCTGCGGTGCAACGGCATCCGGTTGATTGACAAGTGCGCCCTGAAATTGAAACTGCACGCCTGATTTGAAGAGCTGCGTCACAATATATGTTTTCCTTTGTACTGCGAAGATTACTCGTCGCCATCCCGACTTTGATTGTGATTACGGCTCTGGCCTTCTTCATGATGAAGGTCGCGCCAGGCGGTCCCTTCGACCTTGAGCGGCCGATGCCGGACGAGATCCGTGAGCGCCTGCTTGAGCGCTATGGCATGGATCAACCGGTCTGGAAGCAATATCTCGACTATATGGTTAATCTGGCCCAGGGCGATCTCGGCCCGTCGCTGAAATTCCATGACAAGGACGTCGCGGAATTGATCGGCGAGGGTTTCCCTGTCTCCATCATGATCGGCTCGCTGGCCATGTTGCTCGCCGTGTTTGTCGGCACGCTGCTGGGCGCCATTGCCGCGCTGCGCCAGAACAAGTCCAGCGACTATGCAGTTATGGGTTTCGCCATGATCGGGGTCAGTATCCCGCCCCTTGTCATGGGGCCGATCCTGGCCCTTGTGCTGGGTCTGTACATGAACCTGTTGCCGACGGGCGGTCTCAATTTCAATCGCTATGGGCTGAGTGTGCTGGTCCTGCCAGTGATCACGCTGGCCCTGCCACAGATCGCCATCATTGCGCGCCTGATGCGGGCGAGCATGATCGAGGTGATCCGCTCCAACTATATCCGCACCGCCCGTGCCAAGGGCCTGTCGGCCCCGGCGGTCATGGTCCGCCACGCCCTGCGCTCCGCGGTTCTGCCACTGGTCAGCTATCTCGGTCCGGCCTCTGCCGCAGTGATCTCCGGCTCGCTGGTGATTGAACGTGTCTTCCAGCTGCCGGGCATGGGCGCGTATTTCGTCGATGCCGCCCTGCAGCGTGACTATACGCTGGTGATGGGCGTTGTCGTTGTTTACGCCAGCCTGATCATATTCCTGAATTTGCTGGCAGACCTGCTCTACAGCGTGCTCAATCCGAGGGTGAAGTTCGACTCATGACCACGATCGTCAATCCCAAGGAAAAACAAGAAATGCTGACCAAGGCGGCGGTCCGGGGCCGTTCGCTCTGGGATGATGCCCGCACGCGCCTGATGCGCAACAAGGCCGCTGTGGCCTCGATGTTCATCCTGGGCGTGCTGGTCGTGCTGGCGATTATCGGCCAGCTGGGCATCTGGGTGCATGATTATGACACGATCTATCGTGATCGTGTGTCCATCGCGCCGACCCTGGACAACTGGCACATCCTGGGCACGGACGCCCAGGGGCGGGACCTTCTGGCCCGCACGCTGGTCGGACTGGGCGTGTCGCTGATGGTGGGCGTTGTCGCCACCATTGTCTCGCTGGTCATCGGTGTGACCTGGGGGGCGACAGCCGGATTTGTCGGCGGGCGTATCGACCAGATCATGATGCGTTTTGTCGACATCCTGTATTCGCTGCCCTTCATCTTCTTCGTCATCATCCTGATGGTCGTGTTCGGGCGCAATATCGTCCTGATCTTTGTCGCCATCGGCGCGGTTGAATGGCTGACCATGGCGCGCATCGTGCGTGGCCAGACCCTGGCCCTGGCCAAGATGGAATTTGTCGAGGCGGCCGAGGCCGCAGGTGTCTCGCGTGGCAAGATCATCCAGCGCCACATCATCCCGAACGTGCTGGGCCCGGTTGTGGTCTATGTGACGCTGATGATCCCGGTTGTGGTCCTGGCCGAGAGCTTCCTGTCCTTCCTGGGCCTGGGTGTCCAGGAACCGCTGACCTCGCTGGGTCGCCTGATCTCGACAGGTGCGCAGGACATGGAAGTCGCACCGTGGACGCTGATCGTGCCGGCTGTGACGATGATGATCACGCTGTTCTGCCTGAACTTCATCGGTGATGGCCTGCGCGACGCGATCGATCCCAAGGATCGCTGATCGCATCCCCGGACATGAAAAAAAGGGCCGCATCGAGCGGCCCTTTTCTTTTGTGGAAAGCCTGTGTCGGCTAGCGGTTGTCGACGCGGCGGACGCGGATGGAACGGCCCTGGCCGTTGATGCGCATCATGTAGCTGTCCAGCGCAGCCTCGCTGATCTCGGCATAGATGTCGCCGCGCGGAATGCGAACGCCACGCTCGTCGGTCTGACGCCAGACCTGTCCGTTCTCCATCGTGAAGATATGCGTGCCCAGACCCACAACGCGATAGCTGGCGATCGGCATGCGCACCGTATCCGGCGTACCATCGCGATTGCGCTCGACGACCTGGGACTCGCCCCCGATATCGCTTTCGGCCAGGGATGGTTCACGCACCGGGCGCGAGCCGAACTCCGCGACGGCGTCATCTCCGCGATCGGCTTCGGCGACGGCGCGTTCCTCGTCACGATTGCCAAAACCGGGGAGACGAACCCGCGGGATCAGGCGGCGGCGTTCCGGTGCGGCCTCTGCGGCGGCCCCGGCCGCGTCAGCGACACGCGATTCGCGTTGACCGAATTGGCTGTCACGGGACATCTGTTCCACGATGCGATCGTAACAAACCAGGCGAGCAAGGCTGTCGCTCTCGCCGCGGCAGGCGATCAGGGCATCGCGCGTATTGTCCTGTGCCAGCGCGGGTGCCGCAATCAGTGCGGTCAGGCCCGTCGAGCAGGCGAGCAGGATCGAAAGGCGGGAATTCATCATTGACACTCCAGTACGGGCGTTTATTTGCCATTCACAAGCGGTGTGCGACTGTCGACCACTTGGCGACGATAGTCTAGAACTACCGCTGAAATCATTTTTCACGTGTCGGAGGGGAGACCGAAACCGTGCTGCGCAATCGTATCATCAAAGCCGCTCTTGTAACCACATCACTGCTGGCCCTGGCGGCCTGCGGCGGCGGACAGCCGAACAATAGTGATTCCGTTACGCTTCACCGCGGTAACAATGCCGAGCCTCTTTCGCTTGACCCGCACCGTGCCAGCGGCACCTGGGAGAACAATATCATCGGCGACATGTTCGTCGGCCTGTTCACCGAGGATGCCAGCGGTTCGCCCATTCCGGGCATGGCCGAGAGCTGGGAAGTTGCCGAGGACGGCCTGACCTGGACCTTCACCTTGCGTGAAGCTCTCTGGTCGGATGGCGAGCCGGTCACGGCCAGCGATTTCGTGTTCTCCCTGCGTCGTATTTCCGATCCGCAGACCGGCGCCCAATATGTTTCGCTGCTGTTCCCGATCGAGGGCATTGCCGCAGCCAGCCGTGGTGAGATCTCCCCGGACCAGATCGGTGTTCGTGCGATTGACGACCGGACGCTGGAGATTTCCCTGGAAAATCCGGCGCCCTACCTGCCGGGCCTGCTGACGCACTACACGGCCTTCCCGATGCCGCAGCACGTGGTTGAACAGTATGGCGATGAATGGGTGCGCCCGGAAAACATCCAGTCCAATGGTGCCTTCCGCCTCTCTGACTGGCGCACGAACAACTACGTACACCTGGTGCGCAACGAGAACTTCTTCGACAACTCGAATGTCTGCCTGGATGAAGTCTTCTTCTATCCGACGGTGGATAACAGCGCGGCCAGCCGCCGCGTTCGCAATGGCGAGCTGGACCTGAACATGGAATTCCCGGGCCAGCAGCTCGACTTCCTGATGCGCGAAATCCCTGAATATGTCCGCGTTCATCCGTTCATGGGTACGATCTACTTCTCCCTGAACACCCAGCTGGAACAGTTCGAGGATGCCCAGGTCCGCAATGCGCTGGGCATGGCCATCGACCGGACCTTCATCGCTGAACAAATTCTCCAGGCCGGTCAGCCGCCGGCCTATTCCATGGTGCCGCCGGGCGTGGCCAATTATCCGGGCGGTGTGGCTGCGAGCTGGTCCAATATTCCGGTTGAGCAGCGCCGTGAAACCGCGCGCGAGATCCTCGAGGCGGCCGGTTATGGCCCGGACAATCCGCTGCGTTTCGAATACACCTACCGGGCGACGGGCGATAATCCGCGTATTGCGCCGGTCGTGCAGAATGACTGGTCGTCAATCGCCGAGTGGGTCATCCCCGAGCTGATCGTCAACGATACCCAGATCCATTACGACAATCTGCGCGCCTCCGACTTCCAGGTCGCTGATGGCGGTTGGATCGCGGACTATAATGACCCGTACAACTTCCTCTTCCTGGCGGAGTTCCGGTCAGTGCCGATGAATTACTCGCGCTATAACAATCCGGAATATGATGCGCTGGTCACAGCCGCGAACCAGGAGCTGGACCTGGCGGCCCGTGGCCAGATGATGGCCCAGGCGGAACAGATGATGATTGATGACATGCCGATCATTCCGATCGTGTTTTATGTCAACAAGAACCTGGTCAGCCCGCGCGTCACAGGCTGGGTCGACAATGTCGTCAACATCCACCGTTCGCGCTACATCTGCTTCAACGACGTCGAAGCAGCAGAATAAGTCGCCTTGCAGACAATCCCGACCCGACCTAGCCTGTACGCAAGTATAGCGCAGGTCGGGGTAGGGATATGTCGGGCGCAGACACAGTAACTGATGCGATTATCGCCGGCTCTGGAGCCGGCGAGATCGAGGACGCGATCCACGCGTCCAAACGTACCAAGCGGAATCGCGACAGCGCATTCCAGTCTCCCACAGCCGAGGGCACGTGCTCGAATTGCGGCACGCAATTGTCGGGGCCGGTCTGTCACAGCTGTGGCCAGACGGCGGACAGTTTCCATCGACCGGTGTGGGAATTGCTGACCGAGATCTTTGACGGTCTTTTCGGTTTCGAAGGCCGCATGTGGCGCACCATCCCGCCGCTGCTTTACCGCCCCGGCCATATCACCCGCCAATACCTGTCCGGCGTGCGCGCACGTTATGTGATGCCGTTCCGTCTCTATCTGACGGCGAGTGTTCTGTTCTTCTTGGTCGTGTTCGGTGCGACGAATATGGATTTCGGAGATGCTCCGACTGCTGCTGAGATCGAGGCTCAGCAGGCAGCTGTCGAACAGGGCTTGGTGACGGCGCGGGAGCAGATGGAAGCTGCCGGCATGTCGGGGGAGGAGATAGACCAGGCGCTTTCAGCAGCCGAAGCGGGGCGCGAAGCGCTTGCCGAAGTTGCCTCTGACCCCGTTGTGCAAGCTGCGCAGGAAGAGAACTGGAAAGAAAGCGCGATCAATGGCGTGCGTGTCGCACTGGTCCCTGAACTGTACCCCGAACTGGTAGCTGAAACCTCAGATGAAGGTGATGCCGAGGCGGTTCCGGGCGGCGTGATCGAGCTGGAAGAGGGAGTCTCGGTCAGTGTCGGCGAAGATATATCAGACATGCCGCTGGAGATTCGCCGTTTCCTGGCGGACCAGGCCGAGAGCGTGATCAACGACGACGGCCAGCTGATGCGGCGTGAGCTGGAAAAGTGGATCCCGCGCGTGATGTTCATCATGGTGCCGGTATACGGCTTCCTGCTGGCCTTCATGCATTTCTACAAGCGCGGCTATTTTTTCTACGATCACATGGTCGTTTCATTGCATTTCCATGCCTTCTTGTACCTGTTCATGCTGGTCACAATGGGGATTTCAGCCATCATCGGTGCCGGCTGGGCGATATTCATCCTGTTGATATGGTCGAATTTCTACCTCTACCGGATACACCGGCGGGTTTATGATCATGGCCGGTTTTCATCGGCCTTGCGGGTGATTGTGCTCAACTTCGCCTATTCGATCCTGCTGGCTATTGGCACGATCATCGCGCTGTTCCTTGCCTTTCTCAGCGGCTAGGGCGGCACGCCTCCACAAGAACGTGTCACAAAAAAGGGCCCGCCGATCAGCGGGCCCTTTCTTTTTGGATATGGCGTTCGGCCTAGCGCGGTTGCGGGGCCGTAGAGCGGAGCTGGACGCCGCGGGCATCCATCTGCTGGCGTGCTTCCACGGCGGCCTGGACTTCCGGCAGGTCCATCAGCGCATTCATGCGTGCCATGGCCTCGGCGCTGTCAGCGGAAACGCCGAACAGCTGTTGGAAGGCCTCGAAACCGGTCAGCGGTTCCGGATAGCGGCGCAGGCGGATCTCACCTTCCGGTGCGATACCGGCCAGTTCCTTGGCGGCGCCAATAGCGTCACGGAAGCCGCCGATCTCGTCGACCAGACCCAGGTCCAGCGCCTGGGCGCCGGTCCAGACACGGCCACGGGCAATTTCCAGCACGCGCTCGAGCGGCAGGTCACGTCCATCGGCCACGCGTGAGGTGAAGTCCTCGTAGATGTCTTCCATCTGGGTGCGATAGGCCTCGCGCTGGCTTTCCGTCCAGCTCTGCTGGCCCGAGAATGCGGTTGCATACTCGCCGCCGACGGAAACAGACTCAGTGTTCAGACCCAGGCGGGCATAGGTGCCGGAAAGATCGACCTTGCCCCCCAGAACACCGATGGAACCGGTGATGGTGGTGGCGTGAGCAATGATGTAGTCCGCCGGCGCGGCCAGGTAGTAACCACCCGACGCGGCCGCATTGGCCATGGAGATGACAACCGGCTTGCCGGCTTCGCGGGCGCGGATGACGGCGTGCCAGATCTGGTCGGAGGCGATTGCGGAACCGCCACCGGAATCAACGCGGATGACGATGGCGCGGACATTCGAGTCTTCCGCTGCCGCGAGGATGTTCTCGGACATCGCGTCGCCGCCGATCATGTCCGTGCCGCCAAACGGACCGGCTGCGCCGGAACCGGTGACGATGGCGCCCTGGCCCTCGATGAGGGCGATGACCGGAGCCGAGCTGAAGTCGGCCGGTGCCTGGGCGTAGTCATAGATGGACACGGCACTGGAGCCTGCGCCCGCACGGGCGAGGGCCGCTTCGCGGGCTTCCACGACGTGGCCAAGGCGGTCGATCATGCCCGCTTCCTGAGCGGTCTCGGCCGTGTGCGGTGCAGTTTCAAAAACGCCGGTGATATCGGTGACAGACTGATCGCGATCATCAGCGATCGAGGCAACGGCCGTGTCATAGATCGAGGTCATGTAGGAGGTCATGGCCTCACGATGCGCTTCGGTCAGGCCGGTTTCGACGTATTGGTTGGCAGCGTTCTTGTACTCATAGAATTGTTCGAACTGGGGCACCGCATCGAACTGGTCGAACAGGCCGCCCAGGAAGGTGATTTCGGCAGCGAGGCCCGCTGGCGTGAAGCTGGCCGTATCCTGCAGCCAGATCTCGTCGGACGCAGCAACGGCATAGTATCCGGTCAGTGACGTGCCTTCAAAACCCTGGGCGTGGGTCATGACAAAACGACCGCTCGCCTGGAAATTGGTGATCGCGGTGCGGATTTCCTCGGCGGTGGCCGGGGACATGCCGAATTCGTTGGCGCGGATGAAGAGGCCCTGGACGCGCTCATCGGCTTCGGCGCGCTCCAGCGTGCGCACGACGTCCACGACAGACAGCGGCTCGGAAAAGGCGAAGGGCGAGCTCGACGGGCTGTCGAGACGGCCGGTCCGCAGATCCAGCTCCAGCACGATGCCGTCGACCGGCAGCGCCACTTCTTTCTCTGCGCTGCTCATGGCTGACGCAAAGAGCGAGAACAACATGATCGTAAATACGATGACGGCCAGAACTGACCCGACAATCACACCAAAGATCGAACCAAAGAAGGTGATCCAGAACTGTTTCATTTTAACCCCTTAATGTCGCTGACACAGCGATCCGCCCGGCTTGCACCAGAAAACTGCAAGATCCGGTCCGCCTTTGGAGGGAAACTAGTGCTCCTGAACGGCACGGTCGAGGGGGATTGCGAGGGAATGTGTCCACGCACGAATCAATATCGCACAGCGTGACCGAAAGGCCGCAGGGGATGTTGATGAAGGGCGGGAAAATGAATGGTCGGAGTGGCGAGATTCGAACTCACGACCCCTGCCTCCCGAAGACAGTGCTCTACCAGGCTGAGCTACACTCCGAACCGAGGCGCGGCTTATAGCCAACAATGTTGGTAGGTGCAACGCGCTAATATCAGCCAGCCGCACATGAAGTGCAGCAGTGGCCGATTGCACTGGTATTTGAGCACGCGTCTGCAATTGAACGGCATTTTACCGCACAGACCCGTTGCATCATTTGAGCCGAGTCGTTATTTAGCCCGCTCCGCTGGAAACGCGGAACCGGTTGGGGCATCGCCAAGTGGTAAGGCATCGGTTTTTGGTACCGACATTCCCAGGTTCGAATCCTGGTGCCCCAGCCAACTCTTCAAGAAAATTTGTACGCGTTTTTCAGGCGAGGCCTGAAATTTAATGTTTGTGCCCGTTTTCGTGCTCTTTGAGACACGGGTGATGGATAAATTATCATTGTAGCCACAGGCAGATTTCAAGCTTTCGCAATCTGCTATCTGCAGGCGAGTTCACGAAAATTGCGCGTCCTGTCAGGCGAATTTGGGCCGAAAAAGCGCAGTTATGGGACGGTTCCGCCCACATTGCTCTATTGATCGCCGCACTTTGCTGGTGTTAGCGTTCATCCAAATTTCAAGCGGCGTGTCTGCGCCTATGAGTCGGTGGAGCAACCATCGCGATGTGAGTGAACTGCAGTTTCAACAGGCTCGGTAACCACTCATCCAGAAATAAGCGCTATGTCGGCGTTATAGACGACGGCGGCAGTGCCGTTTGAATTTAGGGTAGGGGGCCAAACCGGCAGGCTGACGCCGGTTCAGCACGAAATTAGTAAGCGGGAATCTCGTATGGGGACCCGCATTGACCATTGTGAGGCGAGAAATGGTGAACTTGAAGAATTTGGTTCGCGCGTCGCTTATGGCGGCGGTTGCGACGGCAGCCTTTGGGGGTGTCGCTAGCGCGCAAAGCGCGGTGCTCAACCAGACGCTGGACGTTGCAGAGCAGAGCACGAATAACGGTCGTGAGACCCAGCAGCAGGTCGATCGACTCGATGACCAGCGTACGGACATTGAACTGGAATATCGCGCTCTGCTGCAGCAGATCGAATCCCAGCGCCTGTTCGTTGAACAGCAGCAGGTTTTCATCCGTTCGCAGGAGAACGAGCTGACCTCCCTGCAGCAGCAGATCGAACGCGTTGACAATATCGAGCGTGACCTCGCTCCGATGATGCGTGAAATGGTTGTGCAGCTTGACCAGTTTGTGAACCTCGACCTGCCTTTCAACCTTGAAGGTGAAGATGGTCGCCGCGCTCGCATCGAGCGTCTCTACGAGCTCGTTGACGATGCCGAGGTCTCCCAGGCCGAGCGCTATCGCGTGATCCTGAACGCCTATGAAATCGAAGCGTCCTACGGCCGCTCCGTTGTCGTGTTCGAGGAAACGGTTCTCGAAGACGGCGCTCCGGTGATCGTTGACGTACTGCGCATCGGCCGCGTTGCCTTGATCCGCAAGTCTCGCACGGACCAGAGCCTCTCGATCCTCTATGCAGGTGCTTCCGGCTACCAGGACGTTCCGTCCAGTGCCCTGTCCAACGTAAACCGTGCCTTCCGCATCGCGGAAGAAGTCACGACCCCGTCTGTCTTCCTGGTCCCGCTTCCGGGCCCGTCGGCCGCGCAATAACGGTCAGGTTCGGAGAGTAGAACGATGAAAACGACGATGAAAATTCTCGCAGCTGCAATGTCTCTCGGCGTTGCCCTGTCCTCCGGCGTTGTCGCACAGACGCAGCCGGCCACGTCTCTTAACGAGCTGCTGAACCGCGTCCGTCAGGACACGCGTGAAGCCAGCCAGGAAAACCAGCAGCGCCTCAACGAGTTCACCGGCTCGCGCAATCAGCAGTCCGCACTGCTGTCTCAGGCTCGCGGTGAACTGTCGGCGCTCGAGCGTCAGGCGGATCAGCTGTCCGCTCAGTTCGACGCCAACCAGATCGCGATCGACGAGCAGGCTGACATCCTTCGCCAGCGCCAGGGTGCGTTCGGTGAAGTCTTCGGTACCGCTCGCCAGGTCGCCGGCGAATTTGCCGCTCAGATCGACAGCTCGATTGTTTCCGCTCAATTCCCGGGTCGTGCTGACGCCCTTGATTCTCTGGCGAACTCCAATGTTCTGCCGACGCGTGCCGAGCTGGACTTCATCCCGCGCCGCGTGATCGAGGAAATGATCCAGCAGCAGCGCGTTGTGAACTTCCAAAGCGTTGTCTACGGCGTCAATGGCGGTGAGCCGACCACGGTTACCCGTGTTGGTCCGTTTGTTGCCTGGTCCAACCACAACAACAATCAGCGTTTCGCGCTGTGGTCCCAGGAAGATGGCACCAATATCTGGCGTCTGTCCGACCTGGCTCGCCAGCCCCCGGCACAGTTCGTGTCCGGTGCATCTGCCATGTACAGCGCTGATGCCGGTGAAGTTGTCATGGGCGTGCTCGACCCGTCCCGTGGACCGCTTCTCGACATCTACAAGGACGTTCCGGATATTTCCGAGCGTATCGACCAGTCCGGTAATGTTGGTCTGGTGATCATCGGCCTGCTGGTCCTGTCTGCTGCTTTCGGTCTGTTCCGCATCTTCATGCTGTTCACGACGCAAGCTGCTGTCAGCGGTCAGAAGCGCAAGTCCAAGGCATCCAAGTCCAACCCGCTGGGCCGTGTCATGCTCGCTTATGAATCCGTCAAGGATCGTGACACCGAGACGATCGAGCTGAAGCTCGACAACGCCATCCTGCAGGAAACGCCGAAGCTCGACTTCGGTCTGAACTTCCTGAAGCTGGCTGCCGGTATTGCTCCGCTGCTGGGTCTGCTCGGTACGGTTACCGGTATGATCAAGACCTTCACGCAGATTACCCTCTTCGGTACGGGTGACCCGCGCGTAATGGCCGGTGGTATCTCGGAAGCCCTGATGACCACGGTGCTTGGCCTTATTGCTGCCATTCCGCTGCTGTTCATTCACAGCTTCGCAGCCAGCTTCGCGCGTGGTGTCCAGGCTGTCCTGGAAGAGCAGGCCGCTGGTCTGGTCGCTCGTCACGCTGAAGAATCCAACGGCTGATCGGAGGAAGCACGATGGATTTCCAGGCCGTATATTCCGGCCTTCAGGAGTTCCTCGAACGCGGGGGCCCCGTTCTGGTCGTCATCATGTTTACGACCTTTGTAATGTGGGCCTTCATGCTCGAGCGCTTCGCTTACTTCTTCCTCGCCCAGAAGGGTGATGCAGACAGAGCGAAGCGGGAGTGGGCCGCACGTGCAGACAAGAAGACTTGGTATGCACACGCGATCCGCGACCAGCTCATCTCGGAGGTCAAGGCAAGCGCCGATCAGAATGTCGAGCTCATCAAGACGCTCGTCGCTGTAGCGCCGCTCTTCGGACTGTTGGGGACAGTGACCGGCATGGTCTCAGTCTTTGACGTAATGTCCATTTCCGGATCGTCAGATGCCCAGGCCATGTCGGCCGGTGTATCGCGTGCGACGATCCCGACCATGGCTGGCATGGTGGCGTCCCTCTCGGGGCTCATCCTCGCCAATTACATCGAGAGAATGGCAAAGCGCCGCGTAGCGGTTCTTGCCGGCGATCTCGAGATTGAGGAGGCCTAGCCATGCGTCGTCGCAAGCAACAGGGAGATGAACAGGCAGAAGTCAACATGACGCCGATGCTCGACATCGTCTTCATCCTGCTCATCTTCTTCATCGTAACGGCTACTTTCCTCAACGAGGAAGGCATCAACATGCAGCCGCCGCCGGAGAGCGATGCTCCGCCGCCGGAGGATGCGCCGTCACCGATCGTGGTCCAGGTGGACGAGGACAATAATATCTTCGTCAACCGCGTGCGGACCGATGTCGACCGTGTGATTTCAGCCGTGAACCGTTTCCGTGCCGAGTCTGCCGGCAGTGCAGTTCTGATCGAAGCCAATGATGAAGCCTCCCACGGCATCATCGTTCGGATTTGGGATGACATGTCTGCCAACGGTGTGCCGGTCTCGCTGAGCCGCGCAAGCGGTCAACAGCAATAGCCGGGGAGGTGAGTTAATGGCTCGTCGCACTAGCCGAGTATCAACAGACGATAGTGATGTTGAACTGGATATGACGCCCATGCTGGACGTCGTCTTCATCCTCCTCATCTTTTTCATCGTCACATCCGTCTTCATCAAGGAACCGGGGGTGGATCCGCTCCGTCCCGAGGCCGTGACGCAAGACGATCTCAACCCGTCCATGCTCGTCGCCGTCACGTCGGAGAGCGAGATCTGGGTCAATCGCCGCGCCTATGAACAGGCCGAGCTTCGCACGGTGATCGAGCAGCTTCTGCAAGAGAACCCGCGTGCCCGGGCTACCATTCAGGGCGACCAAGAGGCCGAAATCGGTGTCATCCTCGATGTCCAGGACCTGCTCCTGGAGATGGGTGTGGATGTCACGATCTCGACCCTGCAGGAATAAGGAGAGGAATGATGGGAAGTATTATTCGTCTCGTTATCGGTGTTCCGATTGCCGCCCTGGTGACGATTGGTCTTTTCGTGATCATGTACAACCTCATCGTTCCCGATGAAGTTGATATTGGCGAGGAAGGTGAAAACCTCCGCATCTCGATCAATGACGAGGTTGCAGAGGTGGAAGCGCGTCGTCGTGACACCACGATTGACGATGTGGATCAGATTGATCCGCCGCCCCCGCCGCCGCAGATCGAACGCCAGGCCGCCGAACAGCCGACCGAAGGTCTTGACACCATCGTGGGTCAGATCCCGGAATTCGACACGCCGCAGCTGGGTTCTGACAGCGTAAGCTTCTCGGTCTCCGACCGTGATGCCCAGCCGCTGGTCCGGATCGAGCCGCAATATCCGCCGCGTGCTGCGGAGCGGGGTGTCGAGGGAACCTGTGCTGTACGTTTCGATGTGACACCGGACGGTACGCCGACCAATGTCACGATCATGAACTGTTCCAGTTCCATGTTCGAACGTGCATCCATCCGTGCTGTCGAGCGCTGGCGTTATAATCCCAAGGTCGAAAACGGTGTTCCGGTCGCACGTCGCGGCGTGGAAACCCAGTTCAACTTCGAACTTGCGGATTAAGATGTAGTCAGGGGTGGTCTCGCCACTGGGCGGACCACCTCATCTTCCGGCCCCGCGGCCCGTCTGTTCCAGACGACGCCAAGGCGCCAGAAAGCACCGGTCCAGGGAGAGGGACTGGTATGAAGGAGCCATCGATGACCCGTTTTGACGGATTCGATCTAGCGAAATTCACGCGCTCTGCGTCGATGATCGTGCTTGCCGGTGTGCTGTTCGGAACGGCTGTTTCCGACGCTGACGCACAGCGCCGCAATCGCCGTGATGCCGAGCAATCGGAAGAAGATGCTGCGGAACGCGTCTTCTCCGCCGCGATCGGTGAAATCGTGCTCGAGGCGCAGAACCAGCAGGCCGAGGAACTCTTTGCAGAGTCCATCGTGACGCTGAACCGCGCGCTCGGGAACAATAGTATCAACCCCTATGAACGTTCCATCGCGCTGCAAATGCGCGGTCGTGCCTATTATGAGCAGGAACAGGTTCAGCGGGCGATTACGGACTGGGAAACCGCGATCACGACCGGCGCTATGCTGCGCTCCGAGATTGCGAACCTGCGTATCAATATCGGCCAGCTCTACATTACCGAAGGCCAGTACGACCAGGGTATCAGCACGCTTGAGTCGGCCATTCGTGATGCCGGCGACGAGATCATCACGGCGCCGCTGGCCCGCATGCTCTCCCAGGCCTACGCCCAGGCTGAACGTTATGCCGACGGCCTGCGCTGGGCCGAGACCTTCTGGGAATTGCGCCCGGTCGCGGAACGGACACGCGGCGACTATTCGCTGATGCTGTTCTACTATCAGCAGATGGACATGGTTCCGCAGCAGATGGAAATCGTCGAGGCGATGGTCGCCCGTTGGCCTGACGAGAAGCGCAACTGGACGTCCTACGCATCCCTGCTGGCTCAGACGGGTCGTGAAACGGACGCGTTCGAAGCCAACAAGATCATGTACATCAACGGCATGCTCAATGAAGGTCCCGAGATCGAGCGGGTCGCGCAGTATTATTCCTTCTTCGAATATCCCTATCGGGGCGCTGTCATTCTCGAGCGCGAGATGAATGCGGGCCGTGTGGATCGTGACCAGGCCAATCTCAACCTGCTGGCCAATATGTGGCGTCAGTCGCGTGAGTGGGAGCGGGCAATTCCGGTTCTGCGTCAGCTGGCACAGCTGACTGGTGAAGGTGATGACTGGGTGAAACTGGCCGAGGCCCTCTACCAGGAGGACCAGCTGTCCGAAGCCGAGACCGCTTTCCAGGAAGCCCTGAACCGTGGCGGTATCAACCGTCCGGGCGATACCTGGAACCTGCTCGGCACGGTGCGTTACGAGCTGGGCCGTCGCCAGTCTGCGATCGCCGCCTTCCAGGAAGGTTCGCGTTATCCCTATGCGCGTTCGACGGCGAACGGCTGGGCGACCTTCATCCGTGCGGAGATCAATGGTGAGGCCGATCGTGCCCGCCTGCGCCGCCAGATTGCCCGTGACGAGTGCGGCTTCACCGTGACCGACCTGGTCAATGGTGCGCGCCTGTTCGGTGACGTTGACGAGGAAGGCCGCGTGAACATTGATGTTCCCGAGCGCTGCCAGCCCTTCTTCAACCGCTTTGGCGAGCCGATTGACGAAGTTGCGTCCAATGACGCTGCCGCGGAAAGCGATAACGGCTAGACCGCTGTCACCAAGGCTTTTGGATCAACGCCCCGGCCCTGTCGCCGGGGCGTTTTTCTATGTCCGGTATACACTGTTCACCCTTTGCAATTTCTGCGCGCCTTATTCTCGCCATCAGATGACGCGAGGCTTTCCACATCATGACAGCATGCACCGGGGCTGGGGAGTTCGTGTCATGAATTGGGGAGGTGCACATGATGGGACAGACCCGTCACGCCGGCTGGGCCGGTGTCTTAAGCGCGTTCGCGCTCATTCTGGCCGCTGCACCGGCCAGTGCTCTTGAATTCCAGACTGCCGAGGAAAACCAGGTCCTGCGTCCGCGCGTGGGTGACCAAATCCTGCGCTATATCGAAGCCGAGCAGGAAGGGCTCTGGCTGGACGCGGCCAATGGATACACAGCCTTGCTGGAGGAGGGCCGGCTACAGCCCTTCGAGGAGGCGACCGTGCTGCAATTGCGTGGTCGTGTCTTCTACGAGCTGGAACAGCCCTTGCGTGCCGTGGAGGACTGGCAGCGCGCGATCGATCTGGGCGCGCTCGGTGTCGATGCAGACAACACATTGCGTCTCAATGCCGGGCAATTGCTGATCGGCGAGGCGGATTATGGCGGTGGCACGCACATGATCGAGACCGCGCTTGCCCTGGGCGCTCCGCTCAGTGCCGATATCGCCATGCGCATGGCCCAGGCCTATGGCCAGATGGAGGATTACGCCTCCGGACTGCCCTTTGCGCGCCAGGCCTTCGATCTCGCCGACAACCGGCGGCAGAACCATTATTCCCTCTTGCTCTTCTATTTCGAAAATCTCGGCATGGAGGGTGACCAGCTGGCGCTGATCGTGGACATGGTCGAGCGCTGGCCGGAGGAAAAGCGCTACTGGTCCCGCTGGGCTGCCCTGCTGGGCCGCCAGGATAGGGTCGAGGAAGCCTTCAACGTCAATGTTATCATGTATAACAATGGCCTGCTCAGCGAGAATGATGAGCTGATCCGGCTGGTCCAGTATTATGCCTTCAATGGTTATCCCTACCGGGCGGCGGACATCATGTCCCGCGAGATCAATTCCGGCCGGATCGAGGAAACTCCGGATCATCTGCGCATGCTGGCGAGCTATTGGCGTCAGGCCCGCGAATGGGATCGCGCCCTGCCGGTTCTGCATCGTGTCGCAACCACGACCGGCTTCGGCCCGGACTACGAGGCGCTCGGCGAGGCCCTCTATCAGCGCGCGGAATATGCGGAAGCCGAGGTGATGTTCCAGCAGGCGCTCGAACAGGGCAATATCCGCCGCCCCGGCGACACCATGACGCTGATCGGCAATGCGCGATATGAACAACATGATTTTGTCGGCGCCATCGACGCGTTTGAACGCGCCTTGAGCTGGGAGTATTCGCGTGCGACCGCCCAGGGCTGGATCGACTTTATCGAACGCCGCATCGCCATCATCCGTCGGGGTGAGGAGCTGGTGCACGTGACGGCGATCGAACGCTGCGAGATCTGGCTGGAGGCGGAACGGCGATCGGTGCCCACCGATGAAACCGAGTTCACGGACGACAACCGCCGTGTGTTCGAACTGCCCAGTGAATGCGGGACCTATTTCAACCGCCTGGGCGAACGCCTGCCGGACTGGCAGGGGTTTTTGTAGGAACGAGGGGCATGTTCGGCGTGTTGGGAATGGCGTTGGCCGTTGGGCTGTTCAGTGGAGATCCGGTACACGGTGACTTGTGTCGCCCCCGGATCGCCCCTGATCCGTTGGTGACGGAAACGATTGCCGCTGACGCTTTGCAGACTCCGTACGCACGAGAAGTTCTTGATGTAATTCTGCGCCCTCACCCTGAGGACTTGCGGCAATCCGTGTTGGAATTGGAACATGCGCTGGCCCAACCCGCTTTCGGGGCATACGAGCTGAATGCGCGGACCAGGGCACTGGCTTACGTCTATCTCGGCGGCGCTTACTACAACCTGGATCGTCAGGACGCGTCTCTGGATTATTGGGAGCGGGCCGTGTCGACCAGGATGCTGTTCCCGGATGAGGCGGCGAGCGTTCATTTCAATCTGGCCCAGCTGTACATTCGGGCCAGCAATGTGCGCGACACGATCATCCATTTGCGGGCGACGGCGTGTTTGACGGATGCCGAGACAGAGCTGCCTGATCAGTTCGCTGACGTCGTTGGCCACGCCTCCCTTATGGAGGTGGTCCACCCAACGCTACTGGCCTGGCGAGAGCAGCTCGGTTTGATCGCCGCGAGACAGCGCCCAAATTCTCCCCCAAATCATCACAATTGATCTCAATCGCGGCACGCTTTTGCCGTGAGGCCGGGGTCTGATGAGGATGCGACGCGGTGCTGAGTTGTAGTGCCGTGTCGCCCTCGGCAGACGGGTCAGAGGGGTTTTGATCCGGGGATCTGGCGAGGCTTCGGGGCGTTTGCCCGGTTGGGCCATGACGGCATCTGCCCATGGGGAGGTAGAACCGTGAATACAGCACTTAGAACACCCTTAGTCCTGCCGCTGGCGGCA
This sequence comes from Maricaulis sp. MIT060901, assembly GCF_047123815.1. Classification (NCBI taxonomy): domain Bacteria; kingdom Pseudomonadati; phylum Pseudomonadota; class Alphaproteobacteria; order Maricaulales; family Maricaulaceae; genus Maricaulis; species Maricaulis sp. MIT060901. The sequence continues at coordinate 656,317 of NZ_CP138920.1, read as the reverse complement.
GGCGCAACAGTCGGCCTTTTCCTGATGATGCGGGCGCTGATCGATATCGGCCCGGTGGTCTTCGAGGAGGCGCCGCCAGAGCTCGATATCGTGATGAATCTGGAAGTCCCGGACGCAGAAGTTCGCACACCACGACCCATGCCGGACGCTGAAACGATTGATCCGCCACCCGCGGTTCGTCCGAGTGAGGTGGAGCGCGCCGTGCCAGACAGCACGGCCATGACGACGAATTATGAAGTCCCGGCGATCGATTCACCCACGCTCAGCTCGACCGAGGTGAATTTTTCCCGCGACGGCAATCCGACACCGGTCGTGCGCATCAATCCGAGTTACCCGACCCTCATGGCGGAGCGCGGTATCGAGGGGCAGTGCGACATGATTTTCGACATCCTGCCCAATGGTACGACGACCAATGTGCGCGTCCTGTCCTGCACCAATCGCGCTTTTGAACGCACATCGGTCAGGGCCGTGGAACGCTGGCGTTACAACCCGCAGGTCCGCAACGGCCAGCCGATCACCTTCCAGGGTGCCCGCACCCAATTGCTCTACGCGCTGGAACAGTAAACAACAGCCTGGTCCTCGGTATCTGTGGTCTTGCGAGAACCAGGTCGCCCGCTGCGTCGTCGCAACGCAGCGGGCATTTTTTTATCTCACGCCAACTCGCTTTGCTCGCGGCTCCGACGGGGCGGCCTGACCGGCCGGAGCGCGGTCGCGCTTGCGAAGCCCGGAGGGCTTCGATTTGCGATGGTGGCTCTATCCCTCTCCCCACGGGGAGAGGTCGAGCGAAGCGAGGGGGAGGGGGCGTGAGCGCAGCGAACAAAAAAGGCGCGGACCATTCAGCCCGCGCCTTTCCTGAAAACCTTGGAGCGAAGTTACTCCGCGGCGATGGCCTCGACTTCGCTATCGGCGAGGCCGGTGACCATCAGGGCGAAGGCCCAGTTGAGGGCGACCTCGCGCAGGCTGTCGAAACGACCGGACGCGCCGCCGTGGCCGGCACCCATATTCATCTTGAGTAGGGTGAGACCGTCATCGGTGCGGCGATCACGCATGCGGGCGACGTATTTGGTCGGTTCCCAATAGGTCACGCGCGGATCGGTCAGGCCACCGGTGGCGAGGATATGCGGATAGGCCGTCTCGGTGATCTGGTCGTACGGGCTGTACTCGATCATCGTCTGGTAATCCTCGGCACTCTCGATCGGATTACCCCATTCCGGCCATTCCGGCGGGGTCAGCGGCAGTTCGGCGTCGGACATGGTGTTGATCACGTCGACAAAGGGCACGGCTGCAATGGCACCGGCAAACAGGTCCGGCTGCAGGTTGACCGCTGCACCGACAAGGAGGCCGCCGGCCGAGCCGCCATAGGCGACGATATTGCCGCGCGAGGTGTAACCCTCAGCGGCCAGCGCCTCACCGGCCGAGACGAAGTCGCGGAAGGTGTTCATCTTCAGCTCGAGCTTGCCGTCCAGATACCACTGGTAACCGCGCGCCATGGAGCCACGGATATGGGCGATGGCGTAGACCATGCCGCGATCTGCCAGTGAGAGCGGGGTGACGCGGAAGCTGGCCGGGATGGTGATGCCATAGGAGCCGTAGCCATAGAGCATCAGCGGCGCGGAACCGTCGATCGGCGTGTCGCGGTGATGCAGGATGGTGACCGGGATTTCCACACCATCATGACCCGGAGCCATGATACGGCGTACGACATAGTCTTCTGGATTGTGACCGGAGGGGACTTCCTGCCGCTTGCGCAGCACACGGTCACGCGAGCGCATGTTGTAGTCATAGGTCTCTTCCGGCGTGGACGGGCTTTCATAGGAGAAACGCAGGCGGTCGACGGAGAACTCGTAGCCGCCCGACATGCCCAGCGAATAGGCCTCTTCCTCGAAGGCGATCTCGTGCTCCTCGCCGGTGGCGTATTCGTGCACGACAATGCGCGGCAGGGCGTTTTCACGCTCGGTACGCACCAGCCAGTCTTCAAAACCGATCACACCATTGACCAGCACACCCGGACGGTGGGCGACAAAGTCCTCCCAGTTTTCCCGGCCCGGATTGTCCAGCGGAGCGGTGACGATCTTGAAGTCGACGGCGCCGTCCGCATTGGTGCGGAAGTAGAAACGGTCCGTGGCTTCGGTGAGATAGTATTCCACACCCTCTTCACGGGCCGCGATCAGCACCGGCTCGCCGGCCGGATCGGCAGCGTCGATGACGCGGATCTCGTTGGAGGTGTGACCCCCGGCATTGATGACGATGTAGTTCTCGCCGTCAGACGAACCGACGCTGACGAAGAAACCCGGATCTTCCTCGTCATAGATCAGCTCGGACGTGCCGCCATCGCGGTTCTGGCGATAGACGCGCTTGGAGCGGCCATTATCATCGCGCCACACCCAGTAGAGGGTGGAGCTGTCATTGGCCCAGACAAAATCGCCGGTGCTTTCATCCGTCAGCGTGGCGATGACCGAACCGGTGGCGACTTCGCGGATAATGATCTCATAGTATTCCGAACCGCGTGTATCCACGGCATAGGCCACGAATTCATGGTTCGGGCTGTGCTCGACATTGCCAAAGTCCAGATAGTCGAAATCACCGGCCTCGGCATCACCATCGATGAGGATCTCTTCCTCGCCCGTCGGCTCACCGGTTTCCGGGTCGATCGGACGGCGCGAGAAGACCGGATACTGGCCGCCTTCACGATAGCGGGTGAAGTATTCATAATTGCCGTGCGGCTGCGGGACAGAGCTGTCGTCTTCCTTGATGCGACCGCGGATCTCCTGGAAAATCCGCTCCTGCAAGGCCTCGGTCGGCTCCATGACGGCGTCGAGATAGGCGTTCTCGGCATCCAGCACGGCGCGGATGTCTTCCTGCAGCGTGTCAGGCTCGCGCATGACCTGCTGCCAGTTCTCGTCCTTGATCCACTGGTATTCGTCCACACGTGTGAAGCCGACCTGTTCAATGGTCACCGGGCGCTGTTCCACCTGCGGGGCTTCCAGCCCCCGGGCGCGCTCGATGAGGGCGGAGCTCGCCGTTTGAGGTGTCTCTGAGTTCATGGAAGTCTCCTGGCTGCAGGCGGCCAGCGTGACGGCCGCAAAGCCAGTCACCACGCCCCTGAGCATGGTCGTCGATAATCTGTGTTTCACTTTACTCTCCCCCGACCCGAAGGCGTTCAATCCTGTGCGGGTCGAAAATCCAGAACGTTCCCATTGATGCAGTATCGCAGGCCATCAGGACCGGGGCCATCGGGGAAAACATGTCCCAGATGTGCGCCGCAATTGGCACAATGCACCTCGGTGCGTGGCAGGGCCAGCTTGAGGTCTTCCTTGGTCTCCACCGCGCCCTGGCGCGCGACCTGGGAGAAGGAGGGCCAGCCGGAGCCGGAATCGTATTTGTCATTGGCGGCAAACAGGAATTCACCGCACACCGTGCAGTGATACTCACCGGGGCGTTTCTCGGTGTAGAGCGGGTGGGAGAAGGCGTACTCGGTGGCCTCGGCAAAAGCGATCGCGTCTTCTTCCGGGCTCAGCTTCTCGCGCAGCGTGGCGATTTCGGCATCACTCAGTCTCGGCATCATCTTTCTCCTTCGGCTCGTGTTTGAGCGCGACCGGTTCGGCGCGCTTCACCGACAAGATAGGTGTTGCGACGCAAATGAGAACCAGCACCAGGCCCAGGCCGATCATCGGGATGAGGGCGGCTGGTCGTGCGCCAATGGCACCGACGATCGGCCCCATCAGCAAAATGCCCGCTGGCATGCCGCCAAAAAGTCCCAGCTGGTACACCGACATGACCCGGGCCAGCTTGTCCGGCGGGGCCTGTTCCTGGACCACAGAACGGCTGAGCGAGATGGCGATGCCCGCGCCCAGCCCCCAGGCGAAGACGAGACCGTAGAGCGACCAGAAGGGAATGGGGGCGGCAAAGGCGCCTACGGCGAGCACGGTGACACCCTGGGCGGCGATCAGCGCCCGTCCCGGGCGTTCGATCTGGCCGAATTTCACCAGCAGGACATTGGCCACGAAGGCACCAAGCCAGAAGGTGACCATCAGGCTGGAGAGTTCGGGATATCCACCGCCATAAGCATCACGGATCAGAATCGGGATCAGCACCAGGAAGGCGCCGCCGACAATGAAAATTCCGATCGCCACCATGATCGCCGTCATCGGCATCAGCACGGGCGAGTGCAAAACGGCATCCAACCCGTCCTTGAGGTCGCGCAGCGGGTGTTCGGTCGACTTGTTCCGTTTCGAGCCCAGGCGCGGCAGGAAAGCGGCCGACAGGCCACCGATGACCAGGCCCACGCCCATCATCAGGAACAGCGGGCCCGGGCCCGTGATCGCGGCGAAATAGCCGGCGGCCATGCCGGCGATCTGGGCGCCGAACTGGACGGCAGAGGCCATGACAACCGCACGCTGCAGCTCGATCCCGCCATGACGGGTCTTGGCGGAAATGCGCACGATGGGATTGATGGCGCTGTCGCGGGCCGGCATGACGAATCCCCCGGCCACACCGACCAGGGCGGCGAAAATGACCAGGTTCATATAGGTCAGGATATCGCTCATCATCATGGAAGCGAGGCCGATCGTGCACAGGCCGGCAAACAGGTAGAAATAGAAGATGATGCCGCGCCGGTCCTTGCGTTCCGCGAGCACGCCGGCCGCAGGCAGCAAGAGCGCCATGGGCGCGGTAAGGGCGGCCTGGGCGAAACTCAGCCGCTCCGGGCTTTCCATCAGGGTGAAGGTGATCACGCCGGGAAACAGGGTGGTCTGCAGTCCGAAGCCGAAAAACCAGCCCGCCACCAGCACCAGGTATGCGCCGAAGGGCGGCATGCGCAGCTTGCGATTACCGGCGAGGGGACGAAACAGCGGCAATTGAGTTTTCCCGTTTGTCCTCACGAGACCGCCAAGCGCTCGTGATGGAATGTGATTGGTATTGCGTCCTGTCTAGCAACATGTAGGGCTTAAGCAAATTCATCTGATGCAGGCCAAGGAGTGACTGTAATGAAAATGGTTCGTCTGGGTGGCAGCGTGGTGCTGGCGCTGTTCATGCTCTTCATGGGCGCGCAGAAGTTCGGCGCCTCCAATCCGGTTTTCTCCTATCTGGCCGCCAATTCCGGGATCGAGCTGTTCGAGCCCGTGATCCGCACTGCCACCGGTGTGGCGGAAGTCCTGGCAGCAGTGTTGCTGCTGGTCGGTGTCTTCGCCGGCAAGTTCCGCGGCCTCGGCGCGCTTTTGTCACTGGGCGTGATTGGCGGCGCGATCGGCTTTCACCTGTCGCCATGGCTCGGCATCAATGCCCCGGTCGCCTTTGCCGAAGGTGGTGGCTATGAGTTCAGCCCCATGCTGTTCGGCATGGCCGTCGTGTTCGGGGGCCTGTCCGCCGTACTGACGGTCATCGACCGCGAGCACCTGCCGGTGATCGGCAAGGGGTAGGGTGGATCTTCCTTACCCTTGATGGGCGGGAATGTACTTTTCTGCTCCACAAACCTCCGTCATCACCCGGCTTGTCCGGGTGACCTCAGCTCGCCTCTCGACAGGATAGCCGAGGTCCCCCGGATGTCTGCTTCGCAGCCACCGTGGGATGACGGCAGCGTTGATTGAGACAACAGATTTGATGTCAATCTTTGTATCGGCTTGCTCCAGCTAACCTTTCCCGACAATCCACCCCCTCCCGCGCACGATTTTTTAACACCACACCGCCAGTCTGGCTGCGAACAAAACGGATCCAGCCCGATGGCCCACGCTGAACCCTTTGACCTGGATCAGCCCGTCACCTCACGTGCGCGGGCTGTTCTGGCGCGTCGTCTGGCGGATATTGTCGGGCTGCCGACCTCGCGACTGACGCCGCGCGAGCGCTGGATTGTCGGCGACTTGCTGCATGATCTTTTGCGGCAGGGGGATGAGCAGCTTCGCAAGCGGGTGGCCCAGCGTCTGGCCGGGCTGAACGAAGCGCCGCACCGTCTCTTGCGCATGCTGGCCGTTGACAAGTTCGAGATTGCCGAGCCCATTCTCGAAGAGTGCATGGCGCTGACCGATTTCGACATGCTGGAAATCGTCCAGGGCGGCACGGTGGATCATCGCCTGGCGATTGCCCGCCGGGAAAATCTCTCGGAGACGGTTGCCGCAGCGCTGGCGGCCTATGGCGAAGTTGCAGTCGTCAAACGCCTGCTCAAGAACAAGACGGCCTTGCTGGCGGCTCCGACAATTGACCATGTTGTCGCCGCAGCGCGGGAAGAGCCGAGCTACGCCCCGCTGATCATCCGTCGTGGCGAGTTGCGACCGGCCCAGGCGTTTCGCCTCTTCTGGGGCTGTGATCATGAAAACCGGCTGGAAATCCTCGAGCGTTTCGCCGTGGATCGCACCATTCTCATCGATGCCTCGGAAGACATTTTCCCGATGGCCCGGGCGGAGGGCTGGTCCGACCCGCTGGTGCGACGCATCCTGCGCTATATCGACCGGCGCCAGCGAAATCGTGAGGCCGTGACGCTCAGCCCGTTCGACAGCCTGGAAGGTGCTCTGGAGGCCATGCGTGTGGCTGGACCTCGCCAGGACATCATCTCCGAGGTCGCGACCCTGTCGGGTATTGATATCGGCCTGATGCGCAAGCTGGTCGACGACATGTCCGGGGAACCCTTTGCCGTCCTGTGCAAGGCGACGGGACTGAAATGGCCGTCTTTCGAGGCCTTCTGGGTTGGCGTGGGGCGCCAGACCGACAGCGTCCAGGCCGAACAGGCCCGCCATGTCTATGCCATGCTTTCGGTTGAAAAGGCCCAGACCGTGCTGCGTTACTGGAACCTGTCCACCGAGACCGGCGCACATTAACCCGCGAAAAGTTGGGGTTTTGGCGCTGGGAATCCCTGAAAGCGCGCAGTTTGCCAACCCTGCCGATCACATTTGCCTGATACACTGTGGGTAGGTGTGCGAAATCCTGACGGTTTGTCTGGCCAAGCCAATTCCTGATCGCTAATAACCGTTACTGAGCGTTAACGCGCGGGGAGATTCCATGGCTTATGGTGTCGGCCTCACCGCCGTCCTGGTGGTGCTTTGGCTAGTTTTATCCGGTTCCTACACCCTGTCCGGCGACCACAAGGTCCTGCTGGTCATGTCCGTATTGAGCATTGCGGGTGCAGTCTATCTGACTGTTCGCATGCGTATTCTTGATCGCGAGACGGTGCCCCTGAAGCCCGCCTTTGCCCTATTCGGGTATTGGGGTTGGCTTGGCCGGGAAATCGTGGCGGCCAATCTGGCTGTTGTGAAGCTGATCATGAAACCCGAGATCGAAGTTGAGCCGCGCCTGATTCGCGTGCCGGTCGATCTGCGCACGGGCCTGGCGCGATGTGTGTTCGCCAATTCCATCACGCTGACACCGGGAACGGTGACGGTGGATGTGGAGGAGGATGGCTTCCTCGTGCACGCGCTGGACAATTCCTTCACCGCTCCGGAAGGCTTTGCCGAAATGGCAGCCCGTACGGATGAAGCGTCGGACGGACGCCGGGAGGCTGAATAATGGATCTTGTGAACTTTGTTATCGCGTTGGGTATGGCCGGTGCGATGGCGATCATGCTCGCTCGCCTGTTTGCCGGGCCGACATTGTATGACCGCGTCCTGGCCGCCAATTCCTTTGGTACCAAGACGGTGCTTTTCCTGCTGGTCTTCTCTGCGATTGCCGGACGCCAGGACGCCATCGATATCGCGCTGCTCTATGCGTTGATCAATTTTGTGGCGACGATCGCGATCCTGAAATTCTTCCGCTATCGCTCGCTCGAGATCGCCCTGGCGCGCATGTCGCTGCGCAAGGCCGTGGACGGGGATTTCGACGAATGACCCTGGTTGAATTCGGACAACACGCCCTGTTCGCCATCGCTGTGGGTTCCATGACCCTCGGTCTTATGCTCGTTCTGGCCGGCGCCATTGGTGTCATCCGCCTGCCGGATTTCTACACGCGCATGCACGCGGCCGGTGTCACCGACACGCTGGGCGCCGAGCTGATCATTCTCGGCCTGATCCTGCAGGCCGGTGACTGGCAGACCATGGCCAAGCTGGCGCTTGTCGGCCTGCTGCTCTTCCTGACCAGTCCGACAGCGACGCATGCGGTTGCAAATGCCGCCCACCGGGCCGGCCAGAAGCCGGACCTGTCCAAGTTCAAGCCGGAGCATCCCCGTGATGCCGTGAAAGAGGAGAGCGCGTCGTGACCGGTGCTGATCTCACTCAATTCCTGGACTACACGCTGATTGCCATGTTGCTGGCCGTCGGTTTTGCCATTGTCCGCCTGCGCAACCTGTTCGCGGTCGTCATGCTGACCGGGGTGTATTCACTTCTGTCCGCGGCCTGGTTCGTGTCCCTGGACGCGGTCGATGTCGCCTTTACCGAGGCTGCCGTCGGCGCAGGTATCTCAACCGTTCTGATGCTGGGCGCGATGCTGTTGACCGCGCGCGAGGCCGAGCCGGCCGGCGCTGGTCGCCACTGGGCCGCCTTTGCGGTTGTTGCCGTGGCAGGACTGGCGCTCTTCTTCGCCATTCCGGACATGCCGGTTTATGGCGATGCGCACTCTCCGGCCAATGCGGGCGTGGGCATGGAATACATGACCCGTACGCCGAGCGAGATCTCGGTGCCCAACGTGGTCACGGCCGTCCTGGCCAGCTATCGGGGTTATGACACCTTCGGCGAGGTGGTGGTGATCTTCACCGCCGCGCTGGGCGTTATCCTTCTGCTGGGCTTCGGCAATGGCCGCAAGAAGGGGGAGGGCAAGTCATGAACCCGCACCTGATCCTTCGCGTTGTTTCCAAACTGCTGATCCCGATGATCGTCGTGTTCGGCTTTTATGTTCAGTTCCACGGTGATTATGGTCCCGGTGGCGGTTTCCAGGCCGGTGTGATCATCGCTGTTTCCGTCATTCTCTACGCCCTGATCTTCGGCATTGAAGAAGCCCAGAAGGCGGTTCCGCCAAATGTTGCGCGCATCGGCGCGGCAACAGGCGTTCTGATCTATGCCGGTGTGGGCGTGGCGACGCTCTTTCTGCCGTTCGCGGGCGAGGCGGTGAACTTCCTTGATTATGACGCGCTGCATCCCGACCAGGGTCACCACAGCGGCCAGCACTACGGCATCCTGCTGATCGAGCTGGGCGTTCTGACCACGGTCGCCTCGGTCATGCTGGCGATTTTCTACGCCTTCGCCGGTCGTGTGCCGGATATCCCGGACGAGGAGTGGTAGAATGCTCGATATCATCCTCGAACGTTTCAACTATATCCCGATCATCATCCTGATGATGACGGGCCTGTATGTGGTCATCGCGACCGGCAATCTGGTCAAGCGACTGGTTGGCCTGTCGCTGTTCCAGACCTCGGTCTTCCTGCTCTACATAACCATCGGCAAGGTGTTTGGCGGCCAGCCGCCCATTCTCGATGGAGCCCATCACGGCGATGAAGAGGGCTCCCACGGTGCCGGTTACGCTGCTGCGGGGCACGGCGAGGCAGGCGGTGGCCACGCTGCCGCGGACAGTCACGCCGAACCGGCTGCGGACGCCCATGCCGGCGATCACGCAGCTGAGGCTGTCGAGCACGCGTCCGATTATGCCGCCGGTGCTGATGCCGCGCATCACGCCAGCGAAGTGCTCTATTCCAACCCGCTGCCGCACGTATTGATCCTGACTGCGATCGTCGTCGGCGTCGCGACCCTGGCTGTTGGCCTGGCCCTGGTGGTCCGGATCCGCGAAGCCTATGGAACCATTGAAGATGATGGGCTCAACGCCGCGGACTACAACCGCGAGACGGGGGGCAGTGAATAATGGATTTTCTGGTCAATCTTCTTCCTTCCGGACTGGCCCACCACGCTCCGGCGCTGGTGATTGTCATCCCGCTCGTCGCCGCGGCTGTCGCAGCGCTGATGCCAAACGGCCGTCTCGGCTGGATCGTTGCCATGGTCACAGCCTCGCTGGTGGCTTTCTTCTCGCTTGTCGTCCTTGGCCTGGTGCTGAGCGACGGGCTGATCAGCTATCACATGGGGGGCTGGGAGCCGCCCTATGGCATCGAGCTGCGTGTTGATGCGCTCAACGCCGTCGTCCTTGCCCTTGTCGGTGTTGTCGGACTGCTCTGTGTGATCTTTGCCCTGCCCAGCGTGGGTGACGAGATCGAAGAGGGCAAGCAGGCGCTCTTCTACTCCGCCTTCCTGGTGGCGCTGGCGGGTCTGCTCGGTGTGACGATTACAGGCGATGCGTTCAACGTCTTCGTCTTTCTCGAGATCTCCTCGATCTCGACCTACACGATTATCGCCATGGGCGCCGGCAAGGATCGCCGGGCCCTGACTGCGTCCTACAACTATCTGATCCTCGGCACGATCGGCGCGACCTTCTTCGTGATCGGTGTCGGTTTCCTCTACATGGCGACCGGTTCGCTCAACATGGCCGATATCGGCCAGATCCTGCAGGAACAGGGGCATAACCGGGTCACCCAGGCGGCCTTTGCCTTCATCGTGGTCGGGCTGGGCCTGAAGGCCGCGATGTTCCCGCTGCATGTCTGGCTGCCCAATGCCTATGCGTTCGCACCGAATTTCGTGACGGCCTTCCTGGCGTCGACAGCGACCAAGGTCGCCTTCTACGCCCTGATCCGTTTCCTCTTTTCCGTCTTCCATCCCGATGTGGCCTTTGTCGAACTCTCCTTCACCTGGGTCTTCGCAGCCGTTGGCATCATCGCCATGATGGTGGCGTCCAGCCAGGCGATCTTCCAGACCGATGCGCGGCGTCTGCTCGCCTATTCCTCTGTTGCCCAGGTGGGCTACATGATGCTGGGTCTGGGCATGGGTACGGCGGCAGGCCTGTCGGCCGGTATCCTGCACCTGATCAATCACGCCATCATGAAGGGCGCGCTGTTCATGGCGCTCGGCGCGTTTGCGCTGCATTTCGGCGTCCGTCAGATCCGTGACCTCAACGGTCTTGGCCGCACCATGCCGGCCTCGGCAGGGGCGTTCACCATTGCCGGCCTGTCGCTGGTCGGTGTGCCGCTGACGATCGGCTTTACCTCGAAATGGTATCTCATCACCGCAGCGCTGGAGCGCGGCTGGTGGTGGGCGGTGGCCGCCCTGATCATCTCCTCGCTGATGGCGCTGGCCTATGTGGCTCGCATGCTCTCGGCGATCTGGATGGAAAGCCCGCCAGAACATCACGGTGCCAAGCCCGCCGCGCGTCATGCGCCTTACATGGTGCTGGTGCCGATGGGCATCCTGGCCTTTGCCAATCTGTATTTCTTCTTCCACGCCGATGTTCTGGTCGGTCTGGCCGAGGCTGCGGCGAACGCCGTGACGGGAGGGCATTAAGCCATGTGGTCTGCTGAACTCTCTCTCGCCCTGGCCCTGACCATTCCGGCCGTTGGCGGTGTCTTCGTGGCGCTGCTGGGCAATAAACCCAATCTGCGCGAGGGTGCGACCCTGGTCTCGGCCGTGCTGCTGGCGATCAATGTCGCCTACCTGGTCGAGATTGCTCCGAGCGAACCGACCCTGGTCCTGGCCAATATCGCGCCGGGCCTGCAGCTGACCTTCAAGCTGGAACCGCTGGGCGCGATCTTCGCGGCTGTGGCCTCCGGTCTGTGGATCGTCAACTCGCTTTATTCCATCGGCTATATGCGCGGCAATAACGAGAAGAACCAGACGCGTTTCTATGTCTGTTTCTGTATCGCCATCGCCTCGGCCATGGGGGTTGCCCTGTCTGGCAACCTCTTGACCATGTTCCTCTTCTATGAGGTGCTGTCGCTGTCGACCTATCCGCTGGTCACGCACAAGGGCGATGAAAACGCCAAGCGTGGCGGCAAGATCTACCTGACCATTCTGATGGGCACCTCGATCGGTCTTTTCCTTCCGGCCGTCATCGCGACGCATTTCCTGGCAGGCTCTACCGACTTCGTCGCCGGTGGCCTGCTGGCGCTCAATGACGTCCAGCCGATGATCGCCGGCATCCTCCTGATCATGTTTGCCTTTGGTATCGGCAAGGCGGCGCTGATGCCGATGCACCCCTGGCTGCCCAATGCCATGGTCGCGCCGACCCCGGTCTCCGCACTCCTGCACGCTGTGGCGGTTGTGAAGGCCGGCGTTTTCTCCATCCTCAAGGTGGGCACTTATATCTTCGGACCGACGCTGATCGCGGCCGCGCCGAGCTCGGAGCCGCTGGCCTGGATCGCCGCGATTTCAATCGTGCTGGCCTCCGTGGTCGCCATCACCAAGGATAATCTCAAGGCGCGCCTGGCCTTTTCCACTGTCTCCCAGCTCTCCTATGTGACGCTGGGTGTGATGCTGGCCTCGCCGCTGGCGATGCTGGGCGCTGCGCTGCAGATCATAATGCACGCCTGGGGCAAGATCACGCTCTTCATGAGCGCCGGTGCGATCTATACCGCGACCAAGAAAACCGAGATCTCGCAAATGCGCGGTCTGGGCAAGTACATGCCCTGGCTGTTTGGCGCCTATACGGTCGGTGCGCTGTCGATCATCGGTCTGCCACCGCTGGGTGGGTCCTGGCCCAAGCTTTTCCTGATGCAGGGCGCCTGGGATGCCGGGCAGGCGATCATGATCGTGGCCCTGGTGGCATCTTCCATTCTCAATGTGGCCTATCTTCTGCCGCTCTCGGCGCGGGGCTTCTTTGCTCCGGCTGACGAGGCCAAGCTGAAGAAACAGCCGCCGGCCCTGGTCATCATCCCGCCGGTCATCACCGCTGCGGGCGTGATTGTCCTCTTCTTCCTGATCGGGCCGATCCGGGATTATCTGGAACCCGTCTTCATGCCGCTGGCCAGCGCAGGAGCTCTGTGATGAGTGACGACAACAAGAAAAACGACGAGCTGATACACCCGTTGGCGCGTCCCTTCCTGTGGCTGGACGCCAAATGGCTGAAGTCCTCCATGTTTTGGATCTTCGGAATCCTGACTGTGGCCTTTGTTGCAGCGGATGTTTTCCATCCGCGTCATGAATATGTGCACCTCGCCGAGATCACCGGTTTTTACGCCATGTGGGGTTTCGGTGCCTTTGTCCTGGCCGTGATGATCGGCTGGATCGTCATCCGCGGCGTGCTTGGTCGCGAGGAAAACTACTGGGACGAGGAGGGTGACAATGATTGAGACCTTCCACATTGAAAGCCTGGCGCATGTCTCTCCGGCCTGGCCGGTCATCATTGCGGGCCTCGTTGCCGCGCTGATCTCGAACAATCATGTGCGCAAGGCGCTGGCGCTGCTGGCCCCCATCGTCGCACTGGTGCTGTGGTTCAATCCGGTCACGACGGGCACCTATGGCCTGATCGAGTTCGGCGGGTTCACGCTCGAGACCTTCCGCTACGACAATCTTTCGCGCATCTGGTCGCTGGTCTTCATCATCGCCGCCTTTATCAACGGGCTTTACGGCCTGCACGAGAAGGATCGCCTGGCCGATGTCATGGGGCTGATCTATTCCGGTGCCGGTCTGGGCGCTGTGTTTGCCGGTGACTTGCTGACGCTCTTCTTCTTCTGGGAGCTGACGGCGATCTCGTCTGTCTTCCTGATCTGGGGTTCGCGCAACAATGCCTCCTACAAGGCTGGCCTGCGGTATCTGGGCATCCACATCCTGTCCGGCGTACTGCTGCTGGCTGGCGCTGTGATCCGTGCCAGCGAGACCGGCAGCTGGGCCTTTGATGGCAGTCTGTCGATCGACACGGTTGGCGGCTTCCTGATCTTCATCGCCTTTGGCATCAAATGCGCCTTCCCCTTCCTGCACAACTGGCTGCAGGACGCCTATCCCAAGGCGACGATCACCGGCGCTGTCGTGCTCTCTGCCTTCACCACCAAGCTGGCGGTCTATGCCCTGGCGCGGGGATATGCAGGCACCGAGATCCTGATCTATATCGGCGCCGTGATGACGGCCTTCCCGGTCTTCTTTGCCGTGGTCGAGAATGATCTGCGCAAGGTGCTGTCCTATTCGCTCAACAACCAGCTCGGCTTCATGGTCGTTGGTATTGGTGTCGGCACCGAACTGGCGCTCAATGGTGCTGCGGCGCACGCCTTTGTGCACATCATCTACAAGGCGCTCCTGTTCATGAGCATGGGCGCGGTGCTGCACCGTGTCGGCACGGTCAAGGGCTCGGAACTGGGCGGGTTGTTCAAGTCCATGCCGGCGACGACTGTGTTCTGTCTCATCGGCGCGGCCTCGATCTCGGCATTCCCGCTGTTCTCCGGTTTTGTCGCCAAGGCGCTGACCCTGGCAGCGGTCGCGCAGGAACACCACACCCTGGTCTGGCTGGTCCTGGTCTTTGCCTCTGCAGGTGTCCTGGAACACTCCGGTATCAAGATCCCGTATTTCGCCTTCTTCGCCCATGATCGAGGACTGCGTGTCCGCGAGGCGCCGGTGAACATGCTGATGGCGATGGGCCTGGCGGCGCTTCTGTGTGTCTATCTGGGTATCAATTACGGCGTGCTCTACGAGCTGGTTCCGTATCCGGAAGCGGCGCTGCACTACGAGCCTTACACCTTCGATCACATTGTCGGGCAGATGCAGTTGTTATTGGCGGCCATGTTCGCCTTCACACTCCTGGTGAGGTTCAACCTCTATCCGGAGGAGAAGCGGTCGGTGAATATCGATTTTGACTGGGTCTATCGTCGTTTCCTGGACGGTACGGCGCGTTGGGGCTGGCAGATGATTGATCGCCTCAATGCGGCTGTCGGCAATATCGTCACTGCGACCCAGGCCCGCATGGGCGGCAAGGCCTTCGAAATCTTCAGCCCGGGCGGACAGCTCAGCCGGGATATCCCGAGTGGTGTCCTTGCGATCTGGACCAGTGCGCTCTTGGCGGTGGTCCTGCTCATCGCTTACCTGGCGCCCTGATATTTCCTCGCCTTACAGCGGAAAGCTCAGAGTTGCACGTCCTGCGTGTAATCTCTGGCTTTGCGTGAGCAGTAGGAATATAATCCACACCCGGGCGTAGCCTCCTAGCATGAACGGGAAGTCGAAAACGGCTTCTCGACCAGAACGGGAGAGCAGGATGATTGAAAGTACAGCACGTCCCCACCCAGCCGGGACGCCGATGAGAAACCGGACCAGGCTCCAGGACCTGGCCTGTGCGCAACTGGCCGCCAGCGCGGTCGCCTACAGTTTCGGCATCGCCACCCAGGATGTCGTGGCGCCAACCCGACGTTCCCGCGAAGCCGCCTTTGCCCGCCAGATCGCCATGTATCTGATGCATGTCTCATTCGGCCTGCCGCTGGCGCGCGTGGCCTCGGCCTTTGACCGTGATCGCTCGACCGCAGCCCATGCCTGTCACCGCATCGAGGACGAGCGGGATAACCACGATTTCGACACCTGCCTGGAACAGCTGGAGGCCTGCCTGCGCACCGCGCCGCGTCCGGCCATTGTGAACTGATGGGCCGACCAGCGCGATGGGAGCGCTGTCTGGCACGGGCAGGGGCCCGGCTCTTGCCATTGCCGGGCGGATCAGACCGGCTTGGTGTGTTTCCCGACGGAGACCGGCGCAGGCGTGCCCTGGCCAGGCTGGACAGGGCCGAGGCGCGCGAGGCCATCTCGGAGGGGCGCCTGGAATGTTGCGATGATGAATACCGTCAGACCGAAGCGGGCCGGCTGGCGGTCAAGCGGGAGCGTGGCGGATTTCACAGCCAGCACCGCGTCCTTGCCCTGCGGGAAATTTTCGACCGCAAGGGCCGTGTGACCCGCGTTCTTGCCAATTGTAATGAAAGCCCTGTGGCGCGCTGGGCGCATTTCCTCACCGCAGCCCAGATCAATGCGGCTGAGAACTTCCTGCGCGATTATCACAGCTCGACCCTGACCCAGCCGGTCACTCGCAACTGGAACCTGGACGCCCAGGCACGGAGCGGCCGTGGTGGTAACGGCCAGGAGACCGCGACCCTGTCCCGGCTCGCCGCGACGAAGCGGGTGATGTCCGTGTTTGACCGGCTGGGACGACGCGACGGCGAGGTATTGCTCGGTGCACTGGTGCGCGAGGAAAGCCTGGCCGCTCTGGGACGTCGTTTCGCGGGCAATCCCCGGCAGGGCCGCAGCATTGTGACGGAAGCGCTGGAAGGTCTGGTGAACGCCTAGCCTGCCGCGACCGTCTGGATGCGCTTGATCATTGAGGCGAGGCCGTTGGAGCGCTGGGGAGAGAGGTGTTCGGCCAGGCCGATAGTCTGCAGGACCTCGCGGGCATCGATGGAAAGGATCTCCTCGCCGGTGCGGCCGGAATAAAGGCGGACGAGCAGGGCGGCGAGGCCCTTGACGATGTGGGCATCGCTTTCGGCGCGGAAGATGTGGGTGTCGTCGTCGATCTCGTGCACCAGCCAGACCTGGCTGACACAGCCCTTCACCTTGGTGATGTCGTTTTTCTCGGCGGCGTCGAGCGGCTGCAGCGCCTTGCCCATATCGATGAGATATTTGTAGCGCTGTTCCCAATCGTCGAGCAGGTCGAATTCCTCGACCAGTTCCTCGACCTCGTCCTGGATGCTGGATGTGTTCATACCCGCGACCTAGTGCGAGAGGTCGCGGGGCGCAAGTGTGTTGTGAAGTCGCGACCTAGCGGGCGCTTTCGTCTTGGTCTTCGATCGCTGCTTCGATCCGGTCAACGGCTATATCCGCCAGGAATGCGCCGAGACGCGCCGCTTCCTCGCCGGCATCGCAAATCTCCTGGCGTTCAGTACACCAGTCTCCAACAGCGCCTTCTGCATCGATGCGCGTTTCTGCCACGGCCTGCGGCAGGACAATTTCGCTGCCTGCGAATTCCTTGGGAACAAACAGGCTGACTACAGCGAGCCAAAATGCAGCACGAATAAGGAACATGCTCTAACCACCTCATCGACAGCCTTTGCGGCTGTTCTTCTTCTTTGCAGGATAGAGGCTAGGTGAGAGAGCCCGAAATAGCGAGCGTTTGTAGGGTTTACCGACAATAACGTGCGAATTTGGAGCACAGGTTTTGTCTAAAATTTGTGCGCAATTTTATCTTGTCCCGGAGCGAGACACTTTTTGGTAAGGAATGTTAAAATTACGCCGGATCCGTTAACGCCCTGGCGAGGCCCTAATTGGTCGCGGTGGAGGCACCGATACAGCGGCTGACATCGAGCAGGGCGTGTTCTGCGATACAGAAACTGTCCTCATACTTGAAATGGCCGGCGGCGATGCATTGCTGAAGGTCCAGCCGCACCCAGGCCATGCAGCGTTCCACGACCGGATCAGACAACAGCGCATCGATCACCTCGCGGGAACGTTGCGGGTCGGCGGAGAGATCTTCCAGGGCGGCCACAGAGAGTATGCGGCCAATACGCTGGCGGTCCGGATCAATGGCCGTTTCGCCCACGGTGAGGGAAAGCTGCGGTGCCATGGCTGTATCGTCGGCGGCAGCGCCGGTTTCAAACAATTCAGACGCTGCGCCGGAACCGATCCGGTTCTGGACATCGCTGTCCAGGGCAATATTGCGCTGGGCAGCATCTTCGATTGCGGCGAGACGGCTTTCACGATCGCGAGCGCGGACATTGGCCCAGCGAGCGGTCTGCAGGTCATAGGCGGCGGCGCGGTAACGTTCGGAGACTTCGCGGATCTGGGCCGTGTCACGCTCGAGCGCATCCACCACGGATTGCTGGGCGTCGCCGGAATTTTCAAAACTGGTGGCATAGGCCGGATCATACATCAGCCCCGACATGGCGGCCTCCGGACCATAATAATCCGCCAGCTCACGCACATCATCGAGATATTCCGGGTGCCGGGCGGCGATCATGGCCGTATAGGCGATCCAGGCGCGCACCAGACGATCCTCGCTATAGAAGGAGGAAAGGGTGTCCATGGCATTGTCGAGATCCTCGGCCGAACCGATCGGGGCATCGCGCAGGTCCGCGATGACACTGTGATAGGCGGCATAGGAGGAGGCTTCCTCGCGCAGGGCCGAGGGATCTTCGGCCGGGGCTTCCAGCTGGAGGACCGGCGCGGTGTCAGCTTGCGCGGTTTCGGGCTGGGTGGTTTGATCCTGTAGTAACGTGCTTGCGAGAAGACCTGCAACAAACAGTTTCAACATCTCGATGCCTCCATAGCCCTTGGACAATCACTATGCCCCGCGGCAGGCCCGTCTCCAAGACTGGAATCATGAATTGTTCAGCACAGGATTTCTTATTCACAAGCGTAAACGCTCAAGCTTTAAGATTCAGGCTTTGTTAACCGTTGCGGCGAAGATTAACGAGGTGGATTTGTGACTGAGTCGCGCACTGTGAGGACATGAAACAAGCCCGCCGAGACATAACGCTCTGGATCGCAGAACATGGTGGCCCCGTGGTCAACCTGATCTGGCTGGCAACTGTCGGCTGGGCGGCCAGTCGTATCTGGCCGATGCTGGATATTGCGGTGTGGATGAAGGTCGCCGGCATTGGTGTCCTGGCTCTGCCCGCGGTCGCCGGGCTTGTGCTATCTGCCCGTCTTACCAAGGATTTCGACCGTTTCCTGATCGCCATGTTGTGGACTTCGCTGGCGGTCGCCGTGACGGCGGCTGGCGGCGGCATCAGCGGTCTGGGCGTCATTCTATTTCCGCTCGCACCAGCAGTGGCGGCCGCCAATGGCGATCGTGAAGCGGTGATCAAGGCAAGCGCCGTGGCACTGATGGCGTTTGCCGTCACGCTGGCGCTGGACATGACCGGTTTCATCCAGCCCGCCCCGCAAATGGTAAACTTTCACATGCCCTTCGTGCTCGGCGCGCTGAGCATGCTGGCCTATGGCTTCACCTGCGCGTCCATTCGCGCGATCAAGCTGGCGGATCGTATCCGGGAAGAGGCCGAGGCCGGCCGCATCCGCGCACGTGCCTTTGACGCTGCACCGGCGCCTCTGGTGGCCTGTGACCAGAAGGGCCGCGTGCTGGCGGCCTCCCAGGGATTGCGTGAACTCTCTCCGGGACTGCCGCGCTCGATCGTCGACCTGCCGGTCAGCGATCTGGGTTTTGAGGAAGAGGACCGTGTCCTGCTCACCACCGCAGCGCGCAAGAGCGCTGGCCGTGATGTCGAGGAACTTCTGTCCATCCGCGGTGATCGCGGTCGTCCGGAAACCGTCAAGCTGAGTGCCACGCCGATCTCCGGTGGTTCGGTCGCCTCGCTGGCCAGTGATGACAGTGTCGTTGTGGAAACCGCACTGCGCGAAGCCGAGGAGGCCCGCCGCGAAGCGATCGAGGAGGCCTTGTCCAAATCGCAATACCTGGCGTCTGTCAGCCATGAACTGCGCACGCCGCTGAACGCCATCATCGGTTTCTCCGATGTGATGAAAACGCGCCTGTTCGGCCCGATGCCGGCGCGTTATGCGGAATATGCCGACCTGATCCATGAAAGCGGCCAGCACCTGATGGAGCTGATCGGTGACGTGCTGGACATGTCCAAGATCGAAGCTGACCGTTACGAACTGGCGCCGGAAGCGTTCGACATTGCCGAGGTTCTCTCGGTCACCGCCAAGATGATGCGCCTGCAGGCGGAAGAGGCTGGGCTCACCCTGTCCGTGGATCCGCTGGACGAGCCGATCGAGGTGACGGCCGATCGCAAGGCCCTGCGTCAGATCCTGCTCAATCTCCTGTCCAATGCCGTGAAATTCACGCCGGCGGGCGGTGCCGTGGTCGTCATGGCGCGTTCCCTGGGCAGCAATCTCGTTCTGGCTGTTGGCGACAGCGGTGTCGGTCTCGACCCGGAAGAAGCCGAACGCCTGGGCCAACCCTATCGCCAGGCCACCAATGCCCGCGATATCGAAAACCGTGGCACCGGCCTCGGCCTGTCCCTGGTGCGTGCCCTGTCCGAACTGCATGGCGGCACGATGAGCATTGCCAGCCGAAAGGGCGTTGGCACCACGGTCACGGTTACGCTGCCCATCCTGGTGGAAACAAAGGGCGAGGTCGTCGCGGGTTCCGATGATATGGGTGTGCGTGCTCAGATCGAACGTGCCCAAGCCGCCTCCAAGACCCTGGCCTCGGCCGGCTAAGCGCACGACGCTGCCAAAAGTCCTGTCGCGCCGGTGTTCACCTGCTCTGCTCTCCTGTAATTCTGCCGCCAGGAACAGGATCGGGCGGTATCAAGCCGGGCGGTCGGAAATATCGGGGAAGTATCGATGAACGCGACGAGCGAAACCATTGCGGCGTTGTTTGACCGCTGGAATAACAGCCTTCAGACAGGTGATCCCAAACAGGTCGTGGCCAATTATGCAGAACAGTCCATCCTGCTGCCGACCGTCTCCAACACGCCGCGCCTGACACCGGCGGAGAAGGAGGATTATTTTGTCCACTTCCTCCAGAACAAGCCGTCCGGCGTCATCGACATGCGCCAGATCGAGATCAGCGGTGACATCGCCGTAGACAGCGGTCTCTACACCTTCACCATGGGCGCTTCCGGCGCCGTTGTGAAAGCGCGCTACACCTTTGTCTACAAATGGGATGGCACCAACTGGCTGATCATCTCCCACCATTCTTCCGGCATGCCGGAGGGGTGACAGTGTCGCCTCGCAGGTGACGCTGGCAACGAAACCATACTGTGACAGTCAGGCGTTAGAACGCCACAAGCGTGGGTGCCACTCCGCTCATCGATGGGTGTGGGATGCGCCTTGATGATGGTCGGCGTGAGAAGCGCCGAAACATCATGCGTTTGCTATTGCTGAGCTCTCTGTTCGAACTAGCTAGAGCTCAGAGTGAGAGATCGACGGCTTCCATGTCCAAAACAGAGTATCGAGCTGGCTATACTGTTCAATTGTTGGGGCAGGAAGCCGAGCCCCTAGTTGTGATCGACGATTTTTTCGCGCATCCCGATGCACTGGTTGCCGAGGCGGCGCGCAGCGCCTTCACAACTCCGCCGCCTGGTTATCCCGGTGTCAGGGCGAGAGCGCCCTCGGAGTATCTGATGACCCGGGCCGCATTGCTACGTGAAATTTTGGCCGATGTGTTTGGCTATACCCGCGATGCCAAGTTGATCGAGTGTAGTTTTTCGCTCGTCACCACTCCACCAGAACAGCTCTACTCCGCGCAACGAATTCCCCACCATGACTCCACCGATCCCAACCTGATCGCGATGCTCCATTATCTGTCAGGCCCGGAGAAGGGCGGCACGAGCCACTATCGCCATGCTGCGACCGGCTATGAGACTATTCGCCAGGAGCGTTTGGATACATATCTCGAAACGCTGGCGGATGAAGAACAGAAAGACGGTGCACCGTCCCCAGCCTATTTCGATGGCACCAATTCTCGCTTCCAGCGGATTGCCCGGACAGAAGCGCGCTTTAATCGCGTCGTGATGTATCGTGGTGTGCTGCTGCATTCGGGTGATATTCCCGAGGATTTCTCCTACGCAACAGACGTGAATGCGGGCCGGTTGACCGTGAACTCATTTTTCCTGCAGGGCTAGGTCGGGCTCCGGGCAGGGCTCAGCTTCCCGCCTGTCCCAACGCGTATGGACGGCCGCCGCTTTACGGGCGCGGTGCGTCATGGGGATAAACTGCAGCATGATGGAAGGATTACTCACCTCTCATCCGTGCTATCGCACCACTCATCACTTGCATTCTCGTCACCGACCGCGGTGCGGCTAGGCCTGTTGCTGCTTGATGCTCTGGGCGCCGATTGGGAGTTGTAAGGATGAAGATGTTTTTTGCCGCCGTTCTGGCGGGTGTGCTGGCAGCGCCGGCGTTTGGCCAGATCGGGGATGAGCCCTGGGACTGGAATCCGGATATATCGCCGGACGGGCGTTATGTGGTCTTTCACAGCGAACGCTCGCGCACGGATGATGACCTTTATCTGTGGGACATGGAAACGCGCACGCTGACCCAGCTGACGCAGACGCCGGACCAGCACGAGAAATTCCCGCGTTTCAGCCCGGACGGTCAGTGGATTGTCTACCAGGTCGGAAATGATGACGGTTCGGTCTGGTCGCTGCGCCGGGTGGCGCTGGATGGGTCCCACAACGCGGAAATCGTCACGCCGGGCAATCTGGCCATTAATCCGGATGTCTCCCCGAATGGTGAATGGATCACCTTTGCCGGTCAGGTGTCCGAGGACGCCACACGCAATGATCTCTTCATGATGCGCCCGGACGGGTCCGACTTGACCAATCTGACGGGCGGGTCCGATGCGCTCGGCTATACCATCCTGTCGTCCTGGTCGGCGGATGGGGCGACGATTGCCTTTACCGGCGGTGATTTCGATGCGGATACGGCGGATATTTTCCTGGTTGATGTGGAGAGCCGTGAGGACAGCCAGTTCATGGAGATCGAGACCTACAAGGAAATGGGTGTCACCTATTCCCGGATGGCCGTTACATTGCGGCGTCAGTGGGTTTCCAGAATTATGATTTCTACCGGGTTGTGATCTTCGATCTCGAAGAGGGCGGGGCACGCCAGATCGAGAGCTCCTCGGAATGCCATGCCCGCCCCGCCTGGAGCGCGGACAGCAACTCGCTTTACTACCAGGAAATCGTCCAGGGCGGAGCCCGCATCGCGCGCTACGACATCGCGGAAAACGAGGTCTACAATCTCGGCATCCCCGGCGGTTGGGAAGAAGAACTGATGCGCCGTGCCATGGCCGCCTATGGCGGCGGTCACGAAGGTGGTCACTGATTTTCCCTCGATGGGAAAGGTCCCTCAGTAGCCTTGGCGAAGGAGGGGGATAGGGTGCGGCCCAGGAGGGCCAGCTTTAGAGGCGCCTTCGGCACGCACCTGCATCGACTTCTCCTGCGCTCACGCCCAGCGAGGACGAGGAGCGTCCGCTAGCCCGTGCGTCCGGATTCGTCCTGATTGAGATGTGCACGCGATCTGACAAACGCGATCGCGGCGCCCAGGTCTCCGACTTCGAAATAGTAGGATGTGATGCGTTCGCCGCGGCGGTTCATCAGGTCGATGCGGGCGGCTTCTCTGGGGTCGCGCTCGGCGATGCGTTCGGCGTCGGCGACGGAGAAGCGGAAGATCTGGCGGGCCCCGGCGGGATTGAGCTCCACAGCGGTTTCGGCATTGATCCGCCCGCGCGAAAAGACCAGCTGGCGGGCATAGTCCGGCGCGCTCCAGCGTAGCCAGGGGGCTTCTGCCGGGGTGGGGAAAAGCCCACCCACTGTCGGGTCGTAAAGATCGGGTTCGCGCCGCATGTCGCGCAGGACCAGGACAGCAGAGGCGACGCCGGAGACCTCCGGCAGGTCGACGACAAATTCCAGCTCACCATTGACCAGGGCGAGGCCTGCAACGACGGGCGCTGCGTCCTGGCGCGCCAGCCATTCGGTCTGGGACAGTCCGATGGGGGCATTGGCCTCCCAGCTGAACTGGTCGGCCGGGAAACTCATCCGCATCAGGCGTTCAAAGCCGGCATATCCTTCATTCACACGCTGATAGATCAGCTGCGCGTGTTCGGACTGGCAGCCTTGCTGGGACGCGGCATCGTCCAGGCTGGCACGGTAATCATCCAGCTCGACAGCGTTTTCGCCGGCCCTGATCAGGGCGCCGCGAGCCTGCAGGTAAAAGACGGACAGCGCGTCGCGCTGGTCAGGCGTGAACAGTTCGCAAAGCTCGTCCATCGCCAGCGCATATCCGCGCTCGGCAAAGACCTCTTCGGCATTCTGGGCTGCTGCTTGTGTTGTCGTCACAGTCAGCCCGGCTGTTATCGCCAGGAGCGATTTACGCATACATAACCCCACTCATCCAAGCGAGGTTATATCAAAGGAGGTTTTACGACGCGTTTACGCTGCGACGACGATGCCACATGCCGCGCAGCAGCATGAAGAACGCCAGGCCAAACAGGATGAAGGCGGCGTCACGGGTGTGATCCAGCGCGAACTCCTGAACGCGTTCCTGCAGCGTTGGTGCAGAGATGGAATAGTCCAGCGGCGTGACACCGCGGGTGCTCCAGACAGCGGCACGGCCTTCCAGCGATGCCCACAGGGTGGAGCGGGCCAGGCTGCGACCGGCGGCCTCGAAAGAGGCTTCGGAGGGGGCTGTCAGCGTGCCGATCCAGCGACCGGCCTGGGCCCGATCCTCGAACAGCGAGGCGACACCGATATTGGGCGCGTTCTCATTGCTGTCGGCAGCAGAATTGTCGTCGGCATAGGCCGCAGCCGCCAGGCGCATCATGCCGCGATCACCCTGGGAACGTGCCGCAGCACGAAGGGCGGCGCGCAGCTCGGCCGGAGCATTCTGGTCGATAGCGGCGAAATCCGTGCTGTTCGGTCCGATGACGAGCAGGTTGTGATCGCTGGGAACGACCTGTTGGCCGTCACCATACCAGGCATAGAGCCAGGCTTCGCCGCTGGTCAGCGCCGCGCGGGCGAGGACGGAGAGGGCGCCAAAACGGTCTTCCGCGCCATTGCCCACGATCTGGACAGCGGTGCGTGATCCCTGATCCGCCGCGAAGGGCAGGCCGGAGGTAGCAAAGGTACGCAGGTCCGCCTCGCGCGCCATGTTGCGGGCATCGCGAGCCTGGCGCATGCCCAGGCGGCTGGCGGAAATCGCGTCAGCGGCGAGGAAGTGCGTCTGATAGCCTTCAAAGGAGCGTGCTGCGAGCAGGCGGGCTGCTGCAGTGGTTTCCTCGGCGTTGCGACCGGTGATGATCAGTTCCGGGGTGCCGTCATTACGAAAGGCGATCTCCGGGCCGGCGGCGCCTTGCGGATTACGCAGGACGGCAAGATCCTCGTCCGGAAGTTCGGAGAATTCCGCGATATGCACGATCAGGTCGGAATTCTCGATATCATTGGTGAAGATCGGAACCGTGCCGGCACGCAGGGCAATACCTTGGGCAATGAGGCTTTCCGCCGTGGCGCGTTCGCTATTGTCTTCGGAGATCAGGGCAACCCGGCGCAGGGCCGCGTAATCGGACGCCAGGGTCTCTTCCAGCTCGTGCAGGGAGCCGATTCGCTCCTGACGCTCCAGCGACAGGCGCAGTTGCGACCGGGACGCGTCAACGATCCAGCCCGCCGTAGCCGTTTCGGTGCTGAACTCGATTTCCAGCGTATTCCCGCCCGGACGGACATCGCCGGAATACAGCGCAAAACGCGCTTCCATGGCACGCGCTTGCGGGCGGATGGTGATCGGGTCGCCGCCATTGACGGAGACGTGGATCAGACCGGTGGTGGTTTCGCTTGCCGGGCGAGCGGCGAGGCGCAGCCAGGCTTCGGTGGCCTGGGCGTTCGGTGGCAGCTCGAAGGCAATGCTCTGACGATTCTGGGAGGGTGAGAGGACGAAGGCGTCCATGCCGGACCGGAGGTCAGCCAGACTACGCTCTTCTGTATACACAGACTCTTGTAAAGCCAGTTCAGTCGCCAAAACCTCGGTTTCGGCTTCCGTCTCGACAGCCAGGCTTCCCCCAGCCATAACTGCCATCAAAGCAATAGCGGCGCACGCTACTCGTACCGACATGGAACGCTCCCTCACCCATTTACAGATTATTAAGCAATTGAGCTGCCATCAACGAAAATGATGCATCTAAGAGCAAATTTTTGGGTGGATGCCTTGATTAGAAGGGCTGAATCGGCGCTCGCGTCGGTTTATGTGATTCGCCGTGGAGACGAAGATGCTGGCGCGGTGCTCGTAAAGGTGGTGAAATCCCGGGACGTGTGCCAGCTCTATGTCCCGCAACGGGACGAAAACGGCGAACGAATCTGGGTGCGTCATTCGCGCGACGACTGTGAAGAGCGCGTGATCGACGAATACTGCCAGAGGCGCGTCAATTCGGACCCGGATTTATGGATCGTGGAGATCGAGGACCGCCAGGGCAGGCACTTCCTGACTGAGCCGGTCGAAGATATTTAACGAATCGCTGCCAGACTGCTTTCATCAAATTGCTCCTATTGGTGTCTTGGTGATGTTGTTTTTATTCAACGATGTCGTCTTCGATCTGGGTGATCTGAGCACTCTTCTCAGAGACGGCACGATTCCTCTTACGGTCTCGCAATTCGAGACCCTCACACCGGCCCACCTGACCCAATTGGTCAGGGAGGCGGTCTTTGTTGATCCGAATATTGCCCAAACCAAACCGGACCAGTGCCAGCATTTGTGCGCCCTGATCGCCTATCGGGCGCCGGGGGCGAATGCCCTGCTGGCCGTACGCCATGCGGGCGCCAATGGTCCGGAAGATGTCGGTTTGCGCTTTGCCAACGTTCCCATGACGACGATCGCCTATCTGTGGCGACGCCAGAATGAGGAGCATCTCACAGCGCACGAGATCAATTCGGAAGTCTGGGCCAACGTCACCGGGACCTTGCATAGCGCCCACTGATCAGGCTAACCGGGCGGCTGACATCTTGTGTGAGCCGATCCATGACAACTCCGACCCCTGACCAGCCCGAATGGGCGCGTCGCCGTTCCTACGCCATTGTCTCTCACCCGGACGCCGGCAAGACGACGCTGACCGAGAACCTGCTGTTGTCCGCAGGCGCCATCCGCCTGGCCGGCCAGGTGAGGGCGAGGGGCGAGAACCGCCGGACCCAGTCCGACTGGATGAAGATCGAGCAGGAGCGCGGGATCTCGGTCTCTGCCTCTGTGATGACCTATGAACACCGCACCTTGCTGTTCAACCTGCTCGATACGCCCGGTCACGAGGATTTCTCCGAGGACACCTATCGCACGCTCACCGCTGCCGACAGCGCCATCATGGTGCTCGATGCGGCCAAGGGCGTGGAGCCGCGGACACTGAAACTGGTCGAGGTCTGCCGCCTGCGCGATATCCCGATCGTCACCTTCATCAACAAGATGGACCGCGAGGCGCTGGACCCCGTCGAGCTGCTGGAAGACATCCAGGAGAAGCTGGCGCTGGACACGGCGCCGATGCAATGGCCGGTCGGCTCGGGCAATCGTTTCAAGGGCGTGATGGACCTCAAGACTGAAGGCTTCCACATCTATCAGCGCCCGGGCGAGGAGCGCTCTCCCGGTGAGCCCAGCGAAGTGGTCGACATCAATTCCAACATGATCGCGGAAGTTCTCTCCGAAGAGGAGCTGGACGAGGTCAAGGAAGGCGCCGAAGTCGCACGCGAGCTGTGCCCGCCCTTCAAGATGCAGAGCTTCCTGGAAGGCCATCTGACGCCGGTCTTCTTTGGCTCGGCCTTGCGCGGCTTTGGTGTGCACGAATTGCTGGACGGGCTGGCGGACAATATTCCAGGCCCCGCAGCCGTCGCGGCCGATATCAATGGCAAGCCGGGTGAGATGGAACCGGGCGGCAAGGAAGTCGCGGGCTTTGTCTTCAAGGTCCAGGCGAACATGGATCCGAACCACCGCGACCGCGTCGCCTTTGTGCGCCTGTGTTCGGGCAAGTTCAAACGCGGCATGAAACTCAAGACCGAGACGGGCAAACAGCTGACGGTGTCCTCGCCGACGCTATTTTTCGCCCAGGACCGCGAAATCGCCGACGAGGCCTTTGCCGGCGATGTGATGGGCGTGCCCAATCACGGCACCCTGCGGGTCGGTGACAGCCTGTCCGAGAGCGGCAAGATCCGTTTTTCCGGCATTCCCAATTTCGCCCCGGAAATCCTGCGCCGTGCCCGCCTAGCCGATCCGTTGAAGGCGAAACACCTGAAAAAGGCGCTGGAAAGCCTGGCCGAGGAGGGGGTGACCCAGCTCTTCCGCCCGATCATCGGGGGCGATTTCGTGGTGGGCGCCGTCGGTGCGCTGCAGATCGATGTGATGCGCGAACGCGTGGCCGCCGAATACGGGCTGGAAGTGACCTTCGAACCGGCACCTTATGAGACGGCGCGCTGGCTGACCGGCGATGATGCCAAGATCGAGGCGTTTGCGGACCGCCATAAATCTGCGATGGCCGAGGATATCAATGGCGATCCGGTCTTCCTGGCCAAGAGCGCCTGGGAAGTTTCCTATTCGGAGGAGAAATTCCCCGATCTCACCTTCCACCGGGCCAAGGAGCGCAGCTGATGCGAACGTCCTCGCAGTCGGAAGTCATGAGCGATCTGGAACAGCTCTGGGTCATTACGGTTGAGGTCTGGAACACTTCTTTCCTGGGCGTGAGTGTCGGGCATGGCATTTCCGCTGTGCTGATCCTGCTGCTGGGACTGAGCCTGCGCTCGGCGATTGCCAGCTGGATCATTGCCTCCTTGCGCCGCCTAGCAAAGAAAACCGAGACCTTGCTGGATGATGCCGTTGTGGATGCCCTGGCCGGACCGCTGAAACTGGTGCCGGTGATCATCGCGCTCTTCTTTGCGCTCAACACGCTGCAGGCGGGCGCGGCTGACAATTCCCTCTTCATCGGTGACGGCGAAAACATCATTCGCACGCTGATCACGATCGCCATCTTCTGGGCGCTGCACAATGCGGTCGATCCGGTCATGCACCTGTTCAAGGGCCTGCAGAATACGCTGACGCCGCTGATGCTGGACTGGCTGAACAAGGCGCTGAAGATCATCTTCATCATCGTTGGTGTCGCCGCCATCCTGGAGCTGTGGGGTATCTCTGTCGGCCCGATCATCGCCGGCCTCGGCCTATTCGGCGTAGCCGTGGGCCTGGGCGCCCAGGACCTGTTCAAGAACCTGATCGCCGGCCTCCTGATCCTGACCGAGAAGCGTTTCCTGCCGGGGGACTGGATCAAGGTGGATGGTGTGGTCGAGGGCACTGTGGAGGAAGTTAATTTCCGCTCCACCCTGGTGCGCCGCTTCGACAAGGGGCCGGTCTATGTGCCCAATGCGAAATTGGCCGACAATGCCGTCATCAACTTCTCCCGCATGACGCACCGCCGGACCTACTGGATCATCGGTGTGCGTTACGATGCCACCGTCGAACAGCTGCAGCAGATCCGCGACCAGGTGCTGGACTATGTCCTCACCCATCCCGAATACGCCCACCCGCCGGAAGTCTCGACCTTCATGCGCGTGGACAAATTCTCCGACAGCTCGATCGACTTCATGCTGTATTGCTTCACCAAGACGACGAACTGGGGTGAATGGCTGCGTCTCAAGGAAGATCTCGCTTTCAAGATCAAGGAAATCGTCGAAGCCGCCGGCACCGATTTCGCCTTCCCGTCGACCAGTGTCTACCTGGAACAGGGCGCAGAGGTATTCAATCCGCCCGGGGCAAAGCCGGAGTAGTTTATCGCGCTTTGAGGACGGACTTTCTGCTGGCCCTTCGGGTCGCACCCTATCCCCCTCCTTCGCTAAAGCTACGGAGGGACCTTTCCCGTCAAGGGAAAGGATGAAGCAAAGGCGGCGACACAGCCATCCTCGCCCTTGATGGGCGAGGGGGACCATTGCGCAGCAATGGTGGAGTGGGTGCGCACCGAAGGTGCCATTCAACACAACCACGCACCCGATTGGACACCCCCTCACACGCGAACTAGTCTCCCTTTGAATCCGCATAGCGTGAAACCGTGCGGGCAACACCTTGGGGAGGGCAATATGCGTAAGTTTCTGATGGCCGGTCTGGCCGCTGTGTGTCTGACATCTCATCCTGTGGCGGCGCAGGAGGAGGGCGGAGTCGAAACGCTCCAGCTCGAACAGTATCTGGAGTGGGAACAGGCCGGGTCGCCGCAGATTTCTCCGGACGGCAATACCATCATCTATACGCGCCGCCGGGTGGATCCGGTTAATGACGGTTTTACCAGCGAGCTGTGGATCATGGAGGCGGATGGCGACCGGCATCGTTTCCTGACCAATGGCGGTGGTGTGACCTGGTCACCGGACGGGCGGCGGATCGCCTTCATGCGCGGGGTTGATGGCAAGCCGCAGATCTTTACCCGCTGGATGGATGCCGAAGGCGCGGAAAGCCAGGTCAGTCATTCCGAGTACCGCATCAAGGCCATTGAATGGTCGCCGGACGGCCAGCGTATCGCTTTCCTCGGCGAGGTTCCGATGGGGCCGGCCATGTCGATCTCGCTGCCGGGACGCCCGAGCGGCGCCAACTGGACCGCTGACCCGATGGTCACCGATGACCTGAATTACCGCATCGACCGGCAGGGGCTGAAGACCGGTTACGACCATCTCTTTGTCATTCCCTCTGACGGCGGCTCCGAGCGCCAGCTGACCGAGGGGGAATGGGATGCGACCATGCGCATGTCCGGTGTCGGCTCGGGCAGTTTCGCCTGGACGCCTGACAGCCGCAGCATCGTCTTTGACGGCAATCGAGAGCCCTCGCCAACCGGTGACAGTCGCCGGTCTGATGTTCACATCATTGATGTGGCCAGCCGCGAGATCACCACGCTGACCTCTGGCACCGGTTTCTGGGGCAATCCGTCGGTTTCCCCCGACGGGCGACGTATCGTCTATTCCGGCT
This sequence comes from Maricaulis sp. MIT060901, assembly GCF_047123815.1. Taxonomy (NCBI): domain Bacteria; kingdom Pseudomonadati; phylum Pseudomonadota; class Alphaproteobacteria; order Maricaulales; family Maricaulaceae; genus Maricaulis; species Maricaulis sp. MIT060901. The sequence continues at coordinate 626,156 of NZ_CP138920.1, read as the reverse complement.
TTCCGGAAGACAATGTGAACTATCCCGCAACCCATCTGATGATGATGAATATCGATGGTTCCGGCGGCACGGCGATCCGCGAGGACCTGCCTGACGGAGCTGGCCAACCGATCTGGGCCGGCAATAGTCGCGGCGTCTACTACTCGATGAATTACCGTGGTTCCACTGAGCTCAACTTTACGGACACGGGTGGTGGTACTCGGGTGTTGACCGAGGGCATGCACCGGTTCGGCCTGTCATCCATGAGCCGCAATGGACGTGCTGCAGGAACGATCAGTTCCCCCGATGTGACCCGCAATGTCGGCCTGGTCGGCCGCAATGGCGAGATCGATATCCTGACGGATCTCAATGGCGATATTCTCGACGGGGTCACGCTGGGAGAGATCGAGGAGATCAATTACAGCTCGGCCGACGGGACGCCGGTCCAGGGCTGGGTGATCTATCCGCCGGATTATGATCCTTCACAGACCTATCCGATGGTAATGCATATCCATGGCGGACCGCACGCCATGTACGGGGTGAATTTCAACTTCCGTTTCCAGGAGTGGGCGGCGCGGGGCTATATCGTCCTGTTCACCAACCCTCGGGGGTCGACCGGCTATACGCCGGCGTTCGCCAATGCCATCGACAATGCCTATCCCGGAAGGGCTGATCTGGAAGACCTCCTGGGTGGTGTTGATCACCTGGTCGAGCGCGGACTGGTCGACGAGGAACGCCTCTATGTCACCGGCTGTTCCGGCGGCGGTGTCCTGACCACCTGGCTGGTGGCCCATACCGACCGTTTCGCGGCTGCGGCGTCCCTGTGCACGGTGTCCAACTGGATCAGCTTTACCGGACAGGCCGATATCGGGGCATGGAGTTTTGATCGTTTCCGCCCGAACTATTGGGAAGATCCGACCGAGTGGCTGGAACACTCACCCGTCATGCACGCGCATCGCATCACGACCCCGACGCTCTACATGACCGGCGCCGAGGATTTGCGTACCCCGCTGGCCCAGGCCGAGGAAGTCTATGCCAACCTCGTCCGCCGCGGTGTTCCGTCCATGCTGATTTCGATGAACCGGGAATATCACGGCACGTCCAGCGTGCCCTCCAACATGCTGCGGACCCAGCTTTACCTGCAGGAATGGTTCGATCGCTATCCGGGCGATGAGGAGGCGGAAGAGTAGTCGTTTTCCTCTGAGTTTTTGTCATCCCGGCCCATCATTGCGTCGGGATGACATTGATCTGGGCGCCGTTTTGTCCCTCCTTTCCCTTGATGGGAAAGGTCCCTCCGAAGCTTTAGCGAAGGAGGGGGATAGGGTGCGGCCCGGAGGGCCGGGAAGAGTCTTTGCTTGCGCCTGCGGCGCGCACCCACTCCGTCTCCACCTGCGCTAACGCTCCGGCGGATCCACCTCGCCCATCGAGGGCGAGGACATGGGAAACTTGTTTGTCGAAGTGCCTTGGCCCTAGGCCGCCACGTCGCGGCGCATGCGCCAGAAGCGCATGGCGCGTTCGCTGTCTTCCAGCGTGATCTTGTCGTAGAGGCGGCCGAGTTCCTTGGCGTCGTTGAAGGCTTCGGCATTGGCGGCGCTTCGCAGGACAGCCAGGGTGACAAACAGCGCCTTGTCGAAACCGGCAGCCTTGCAGATCAGGGCCAGCGGATCGATGCAATCCTGTTCTATGGCCCGGCGGGCCGCCACCAGGTCGACGCCGGTCATCTCGGAAAACCCGACATGGAAACGCATGAATTCGCGCTCGCGCAAAAGCCGGGCGAGCAGGCTTCCGTTCAGCTGGCGGCGGACCTGTTGCGAGCGGATGTATTTGCGCGCTTCCTCGATCTCCCGATCTTCTTCAAGACGCGCAGCGAGGCGCTGGCGAGACGCTTCCATGGCCTGTTCCAGCACTGACGGGTCAACCTCGTCAAAGCGTTCAACAATGCGATCGCGCAGGCGATTTTCCACCGTCAGCATCAGATCGGCAAGGATATCGTTTGGTGTATCGGAGCGCTCGACCAGGGGTTCCTGCAGAACCGCCGAATTTTCAGCACGTTCCGAGACGGCCTCGAAGGTCTGGTGCGAAATCTTGGCGCCTTCATTGCGGACCAGGCTTGCGACCGTGTGATCATCACCGCGGCGGACAATCGTGTCGGAAATCCGCTCGGAAACCGTCTCCCGCTGGGAGATGGCTTTCAGGTGGGTCTGTTCCCCGGTCTCCGCGATGGACAGCAGGTCCTTTTCCTCCAGCACGGTCGACTTGGCCAGGATGGGGGCGGCGACCTCGATGGCATCCTGGGCCAGTTTCAACACCAGGCCTCTCGGCGCCAGCGGGGAATCGGAGAAACGCTCGGACAATTCCGCCCGCGCTTCCTGGGCCGTCTGTTCAGCCAGGGCGGAGAGGACGTCGTCAAACTGTTTGGAAACTTCGGTGTCGCGGCCGGGTGGTTCGTCGAAGAACAGGTCAGTCACTTCGCGCAGCAGGGTGCGTCGTCGTTCGGACGATTTCTCCCGGGCAAGATCGACCAGATTGTTCAACTTGCTGACGACCGCCATTGGTCACTCCTCGACACCAGTCCTTGGCACTCTCCAACAGACCCGTAAAAAAACCGTACGGGCGATCGTTCAAATTGCGCACAATCGCTGTTCAGCGCTGCGGGCCGTCATCAACCGCACGCAGGGCCTCGATCTCGCGCTCTGTTAGCGGGCGTTCATAGGCCGCCTCGATACGTTCACGCAGAACCTGGCTGAGACCGGTGACACGGCCCGGCGCCAGGCGCGGTGTCGGAGGGGAGGACAGAAGGGCGCACTGGGCGTTGTCGCCATACAGGCCCGGACGGGCCCAGACCCAGGACTGGCAGGCCATGTCGCCATCACACAGGGCGGCGCAGCGGTCGGCGGGCTGGGTGGCAATATCCAGTCGTTCGTAGATCGATCCTGTACGCTCATAGCCCTCCATCACATCCTGCGCTGCAAGCGGCGCGGAAATCTGTGTGAAAACAAGAAAAAGCGTCAGGAAAATCCTCATTTGCCGCATTCTTGTCCCAGTGCGCTAATAATTCCTTCAAATCACCGTTGAATTTGTACAATTCCGGCGATAGGGGATGGCGCGCAAGCGGGGGGCAGACATGCAGCGCACTCAGGACAGTTTTACCAATCGGCTGATCGCGTTTATCGAAAGCGCGGGCTTCAGGAATTTCATTCTCGGACTGATCGTCCTGAATGCGATCACGCTGGGGCTGGAGACTTACCCCTATGAGGGGCTCTGGTTCACCACGGTTCTGCCGATCGTTGATCGCATCGTGGTCTCGGTGTTTGTGTTCGAGATCTTTCTCAAGCTGATTGCCTATCGCCATCGCTTCTTCATGTCGGGCTGGAACTGGTTCGACCTGATCGTGATCGGTGTTTCCATCATGCCGGATGCCGGCGGTTTTGCGGTCCTGCGGTCGCTGCGCATCCTGCGGGCCTTCCGCCTGTTCTCGGTGATGCCGGAAATGCGCAAGGTCGTGGAAGCCCTGTTGCGGGCGATCCCGGGCATGAGCTCGGTCATCGCCGTGCTGGCGCTGATCTTCTATGTCTCCTCGGTCATGGCGGCGAAGCTCTTTGCCGAAAGCAATCCGGAATTGTTCGGAACGCTGGGCGAAAGCGCGATCACCCTGTTCCAGGTGATGACGCTGGAAGGCTGGGCGACCGAGGTTCAGAACCCGGTGCGTGAACACCATCCCTGGGCCTGGTCGTTTTTCCTGATTTTCATCGTCCTGACCAGTTTCGCCGTCCTCAACCTGTTCATCGCCATTATCGTGGACAGCCTGCAGGCCAAGCATTTCGACGATGAGGATGCGCGCGACGAGGAAGCCCAGGCTGACCGGGCTGAACTGCATCGCGAGATCTCGGAATTGCGGGCGGAAATCCGCCAGCTGGGCGGCATGCTTCAGCGCTCGTTGGACGCGTCCTCGGAGGAGGGTTCCAGCAACGCCTCGAAAGCCCCTGACAGCTCGGAATAGAAGGCCGCCAGGCGCTCTTCCCGTTCCGAGCGTGTACGCGGTGCAGAAGCGCTGAGATCGCGTGGCGGAAGGTTCGCGTGCACATCCGTCATGAAGGCCTGCCAGATCTGGGCCGGCAGGCCGCCACCGGTGACATTCTGCATCGGGCTGTCGTCATCATTGCCGACCCAGACACCGGCCGTGTAATCCTCGGTGAAACCGATAAACCAGGCATCGCGGAAGGACTGGCTGGTGCCGGTCTTGCCGCCCACGGAACGGTCCGGCAGGGCCGCGCGGCGGCCGGTCCCGGTCAGCACCACATCCTGCAACATGGTCGACATGTGCTGGGCGACATCGCGGGTGACGACCTGTTCGCCTTCACGCTCGGTGTGTTCGTACAAGACGTCGCCGCGGGAATTGGAGATCGAGGTCACGAAGTACGGATCGAAGCGTTGGCCATTGCGCGGGAACACGGAATAGGCCGCGGTCAGTTCCAGCAGATTGGCTTCTGCTGCACCCAGCGCGATCGAGGGCAGGGCGGGCAGGTTGGAGCGGATGCCCAGGCGATGGCCGACTTCGACGATACGCTCGATTCCCAGCTCGTCGCCGATCTGGGCGGCGACCGTGTTGATGGAGCGTTTGAGCGCTTCCTGCAGGGTGACCAGGCCGCGATAGTTTCCGGAGAAATTCTGTGGCGTCCAGCCTTCCAGATCGACCGGTTCGTCCCACACTGCGGTGGAGGGGGCATATCCCGCTTCCAGCGCGGCGATAAAGACGATGGGCTTGAAGGCCGAGCCCGGCTGGCGCTGGGCCTGGAGGGCGCGGTTGAACTGGCTGTCCAGATAGTCGCGGCCACCATGAAAGGCGCGGATCGCCCCGTCCTGGGCAAGCAATACGATGGCCGCCTCGCTGGCGCCCTGACCTGAACCATCATTGCCCAGCACGCCGTCTGCAGCCCGGTGGGCCGCCAGGGTCAGGTCCGGATCAATGGTCGTGCGGATGACCAGGTCGGGAATGTTTTCCGGCCCTAAAAGTCGCTCCGCTTCCACCACGGCATAGTCAAACACATGCCCCCAGGTCACACCGGCCTGCGGATCGACATCAGGCTCGACCGGAACCGCCGGATTGGCGATCGCGTCATCATGCGCCGCCTGGTCGATAAAACCGGCATCCAGCATGGCGTCGAGGACTGTTGCTGCGCGGGCCTGGGCAGCTTCCAGATTGACGGTCGGGTCGAGCCGCGAGGGCGCTTTGGGCAGGGCGGCCAGCAGGGCGGCTTCTTGCAGGGTAAGCTCGGTCGCGGACTTGCCGAAATAGCGCTGGCTGGCAGCTTCGACGCCAAAGGCACGGGCGCCGAGATAGATGCGGTTGAGATAAAGCTCCAGGATCTCGGTCTTGGTGAGATTGCGCTCCAGCGCCATGGCCAGGCGGATCTCCTGCAGCTTGCGGCGCAGGCGGCGTTCCGGCGACAGGATCAGGTTCTTCACCAGCTGCATGGTGATGGTCGAACCGCCCTGGACGCTGCGTCCGGCCCGGAAGTTGCGCCACAGGGCGCGCATCACGCCGCGACGGTCGACCCCGTCATGTTCGTAAAAGCGCTGGTCCTCGATGGCGAGGAAGGCCTGGGGCACATGTTCAGGCAGGGTGTCCAGGCCCACAGCCCGCGCATAGAGCGGTCCGCGCACGGCGAGCACGTCACCGTTCATGTCCTGCAGGGTGACAGACGGCTCCCGCCGGGTGATCCACAATTCGGAGGCCGAGGCCGGTGCATCAGGCAGGTCATGGAAGGCCCAGTGCCAGAGCCCGCCGGAGAAAAGGACGCCGAACAGCAGCACAAATGCCGTCACCCCGCCTGCGATCAGGCGGTTGCGGCGCTCGCGGCGCTGCCTTTCCATCATGTGATCCGCGCGAAACGGCTCCATGATCATGTTATACGTCCCCACATATTTCGTGTGTGTGACCTAAGGCCCCGAGAAAAGGGCCAAATTCAGGCGATATCCATGTCCTTGCCTTTCTGGAAGATGAAAACTCTATCAGAGATGACCCGTGATGAATGGGAATCTCTTTGTGATGGCTGCGGAAAATGCTGTCTGATCAAGCTGGAAGACGAGGATACGGGCCTGCGTCTGGAAACCGATGTCAGCTGCAAATTGTTCAACCCGACGACCTGCCGCTGCAAGCAGTACGAGCTGCGCAAGACCGTGGTCCCCGATTGCGTTGTGCTGACCCCGACCAGCGTGCACGAATTGCCCTGGATCCCGAAGACCTGTGCCTATCGCCTGCTGGCCGAGGGCAAGGATCTTTACGACTGGCATCCGCTGGTCACCGGCGATCCGGACAGCACGCACAAGGCCGGCATGTCGGTTATCAACCAGGTGCGCTCGGAGGAGAGTTTCTCCGGCGAGATCGAGTGGGACAAACACATCGTGGAATGGCCCGGCGAAGGCGATGAGGACTAGGCGCCGGCGCGCCCGGGCTCAGTCTTCCGCGGGTCCACCGCATTGCGGCGGGTAATTGGCCAGTTCACCGGTTTCAAGGGCGTGAGCAGCCATCTCTTCCAGGGTAATGGCCGGCAGATCGGTGGTGAAGCTTTCACCACCCATTTCGCCCCGCCCGGTCAGGAAGTTTACATCACAGCGCGGGATAACCGTCACCGGATATCCGACCTGCATCGCCTCGCGGGTCAGACCGGCCACGCGGAATGCACCATCGCGATAGGCGATCGTCGCTGTCATCGGAGCGTGGTTGACAGGCCCGAACGAATGCCACCAGCTCACCTGGATCGAGCCGTGCGACGTCAGCGCCATCTCGTGCCCAGACCCGATGAATATGGGTGAATAGCGTTGGGGATCATTCCTGCTCGTCTCAATTGTCAGGCTTGCCGCAAAGCTTCCACCGTCCAGCGTGACACGGTCATCACTGCCGTCTCCGTCGAAACCGCCTGACAGCACGACATCGTCCTGCACGAATTCGCGGCACGCCGCGCTGACGAGATCTCCTGAAGCGGTCGATGGGCTCCATCGCCTCGGTTCGATATCTGCGCTGACTTCAACGCCGTTGCGAACGCCTTCGCCGGTCCGCAGGTCGAAGTCGCACTCGCCCCGGTTGGACGGGTTATTGCCATCACGCCAGCTTGTCGTGCGATGGACGATATAGAAGGCGTCACCGCGATGCTCGAGCGTATCAGCATTGGCCCAGTTTCCGCGGCTGGCGACATTGCTGCTGTAGTGATAGCGGATCAGCCCGTCTTCGCTCGTCTCAATGCCAAGCCCGCTGCCACTCGATCGGTGGTCTGAATGGATTTCGACAAGGCCGGCGGATGAAAGCTCTGCCGTGATCCGGACCCAGCCCTCATCGTCCATAGTCAGCCGGACGATATCCTGCGTACCGTCATTATCGAAATCCCCGACGATTTCCTCACGAATCTCAACTTCAGGCAGATCGCTCAGCTGGTTAGCCGACGACATGGCGTGCGCGGCCAGCAGAACCCAAAACGCCAACATGAATTTCCCCCATCCCAGTCGCTATCATCCAGAGGCATCGGGCGGATGCAAGCGAGTTGTTCTCGCGAAACGAAAGGTCTGGCCGAGGGATGCTCAGTATAGTTGGTGCAATGCTTGTTGCTGCTATCGGCGAACAAAGAGCATACTTATATTATACTATATCGGTGCACCGAATTTTAACTAAACAAGCTGGATATTGTATAAAATTGGAGACAAATGGGATATTTCTCCGTCTCCAGTTCACGAGCGTGAGACAGATATCGCCTTTGGGGGGCGGATCTTGCGGCGCCAGTGCAGGGTAAGACACGGGCATGTCGACAAATACAGCGAAGACGACCGAGCTGCGCCAGACGACGCGGCGTGACGGAGATGCCTTGGTGATCGAACTGGAAGGTCAGCTGGCCTTCAAGGAGCACCAGAGCTTCAAATCCCTCATCGAGATGATCGAGAAAAGCGATGCCGAACGTGTGCGTCTCGATCTGAAAAAAGCTCGGGCGCGCCGATGTCACCACGCTGGGCCTGTTGATGGTCCTGCACGATACCGTTGTGAACAAGGGCATGGAGCTCCAGTTCGTCAATGCGTCCCGCGCCATGGCCGAGATTTCCAAACTCTCCGTCACCGGCCGCAAGCTGGACCTGGGCTCTGCTGCCTGAGGATAGTGCGGGGCCAATCCCGTTGCGACACGGGGGCAGGTCACTGAGAATGTGACGTTTTTCAATTTCATCTGCGAAACAATCCCGGGCATGCAGCCGCGGGGTATAAATCGCTATGCCCAGAAAAACCGACAGACGCTTCCGCGACAATGCGGACTGGTTCCCCTTTTTCCGCAAATACCAGGGCGGTGCCTCGCTTGAGGCCGTGGCCCGGGAGGCTGGCCGTTCAAAGAACTGGACGGCCCGCTGCATGCGCCGCCTGGCCGCCCTGGACGAGGATCAATTGCGCGCCCTGCGTGAAGTGGCCCTGCAGCGCCTGGTGGCGCGGGCAGATGCCGAACTCATGCTGGGATCGCCCGCCGAAGCTGCGCGCCTGGCTGCCGGCATTACCGCCATGGCCAAGGCCATCGAGGCTGAACAACAAAGTCGAGAGACGATGAGTGACAACACCCAAGACGATACAACAGATCCTGGAGACCATCAGGCCCTGCGCCGTGAAGTTCGGCGAAAATATATTGAGCGTGCCCTGGTCTTCCGCCGAGCTGCTCGCCTTGAAAAGGGAAGAGGATGCGACCCGGTCCGCCCGCCGCATGCTGGAGCTGGGCTGGAGCCCGCACGAGAACCAGATCCCCCCGGGCGGGGCGTGGCACACCTGGCTGTTCCTGGGCGGCCGCGGAGCGGGCAAGACCCGGGCGGGGGCTGAATGGGTCCGCGGCCGCATTCTCGAGGGTGCACGCCGGGTGGCGCTGGTGGGGCCGACCTTCTCTGATGTGCGCGAAGTGATGATCGAAGGGGTCTCCGGCCTGCGTTCCATCGGCCCGCCCGATGAGAGGCCGGTTTACGAGAGCAGCCGCCATCGCCTGGTCTGGCCCAATGGCGCAGAGGCCTTTGCCTTTTCCGCCACAGACCCGGACGGGTTGCGTGGGCCGCAATTCGAGCTCGCCTGGATCGACGAATTTGCGGCCTGGCCGGATCCACAGATGGCGCTGGATACGCTGCGCATGGGGGTGCGTCTGGGCAGTGATCCGCGCATCGTCATCACCACGACACCGCGGCCCATCGCGGCGCTGAAGGCCCTAATGAAACAGTCCGGTGTGCGCGTGACGCATCAGCCGACCTCGGCCAATGCCGATCATCTCGCGCCGGGGTTTGTGACGGCCATGCAGGCCGCTTACGGCGGCAGTGTTCTGGGGCGCCAGGAACTGGAAGGCTTGCTGATCGATGATCCGCCCGGAGCGCTGTGGAAACGCAGCGAGGTGGAAGCGGCCTTCGTCGCTCCGCCGCCGGATCTTGATCGCCTGATCGTGGCCGTCGACCCGCCGGTGACCTCGCATGCCCGCTCCGACGAGTGCGGCATCGTCGTGGCCGGCGCTGTGGGCGAGGGGCATGCGCGGCGGGCCTTTGTGCTGGCGGATGAGAGTTTCGGTCCTGCAGCGCCTGCAGACTGGGCCGAGCGCGTGGTGGCGGCCTGGCACGCGCACCAGGCCGATGCCGTGGTTGCCGAGAGCAATCAGGGTGGTGAGATGGTGTCCGAAATCATAGCCACGATTGACCCGAACGTTCCCGTCAGGCGCGTGCACGCCACCCGGGGCAAGCGGACCCGGGCCGAGCCGGTTGCTGCGCTCTACAGCGCGGGACGGGTTTTTCATGCCGGGCGGTTCAGCGCCCTGGAAGACCAGATGTGTGCCTTTGGCGCGCCGGGCAGCACGGCGTCCAGCCCCGACCGGGTGGATGCGCTGGTCTGGGCGATCAGTGCCTTATTGCTGGCCAGTCCGGCCATGCCGCGCCTGCGGCGTCTCTAGACATTTCAATTTCAAGGGAGGGGCTTATGCCCGGATGGATCGACCGCCTGCTGGGGCGGGAGAGCAAGAGTGGTGTGCCGCGCGCACTGTATGAACTGGCCCGCAATACGGCCGTGAACCGCATCGTGCGCGATGTGCAGGGCCTGGTGCGGACCGGTTATGAGCGGAATGCCATCGTGCATCGCTGTGTACGCCTCATTGCCGAGGCCGCCGCCAGCCGGACCCTCGCGTCGCCCGGGCCTGCCGCGCAATTGCTGGCTGGCCCCAATCCAGACCAGTCCGGTCCGGAATTCTGGGAGAGTTTTTACGGCCATCTCATCCTGGCTGGAAACGCCTATGTCGAACTGTCCACGCTGGAGGGGCATCCGCGCGAAATGTATGTGCTGCGCCCCGACCGGGTGCGGGCAGTGCCGGGCGTGCGCGGCTGGCCGCAGCTCTATGAATACCGCGCCGGGGAACACAAGCGTGTCTTCGAGCGCGATCCCGTGACCCAGCGCAGCGCGTTGTTTCACATGCGGCTCTTTTCGCCGGCGGATGATGCCTATGGCTATTCCCCGCTGCAGGCAGCAGCGGCGGCGCTGGACCTGCACAATGCGGGCGGACGCTGGGCTAAGTCTCTCTTGGACAATGCCGCGCGCCCCTCCGGTGCGCTGGTGGTCGACAATGCCGATGGCCGGTTGAGTGTGGAACAGTATGAGCGGCTCAAGTCCGAGCTGGGCGAGACCCATTCCGGCCCCGAGAATGCAGGCCGTCCCATGTTGCTGGAAGGCGGGCTGGACTGGAAACCCATGTCGCTGACGCCGGCGGATATGGATTTTGTCCAGGCCCGGCGCGAGGCGGCGCGCGAGATCGCCCTGGCCCTGGGTGTGCCACCGCTTCTGCTTGGACTTCCTGGCGATAATACGTATGCGAACTATGTCGAGGCGAACCAGGCCTTCTGGAGCCAGACCATCGACCCGCTGGTCGACAAGACAGCCGCTGCGCTGACCGTCTGGCTGCGTCCCTGGCTGGGCAGGGCCACACAGGTCACGGCCGCTCACCGCGGAGGTGGCGATGACGGATAATCCACGCTGGCACCTGCAACGCCAGATCACGCTGGGCGTGCTGATCGCCATCCTGGTGCAGACTTCCGGCGCCCTGATCTGGGCCGGGCGTGTGGGCGAACGTCTCAATCACCTTGAACGCGCCAGCGTGCGCGCCTCGCCCTTTGCCGAGCGACTGGCCGGGGTTGAAACCGAGATGCGCCTGGTCCGCCAGAGCCTCAATCGTATCGAACAGCGCATGGAGGATGATTGATGTCGTCTCTGGCAATTGAAGGCTATGCCAGCCTGTTCAACCTGGAAGATCTGAGCGGCGATATCGTCCTGCCAGGCGCCTTTGCTGACGGGCTAGCTGGCGGGCGTACAGCCGGGCGCAACGTCCCCATGCTCTACCAGCACGAGCCAACCGAGCCGGTCGGACGCTGGCAGATCATACGCCAGGACAGGAAAGGGCTGTGGGTCGAGGGCGAGATCCTGGATGCCAGCGAACAGTCCCGCTCCGTGCAGGCGCTTGTCCGGCGCGGTGCGCTCAATGGCCTGTCCATCGGATTTCGCACCCGTTCCTCCCGTCCGCGCCCGTCGCGCGGGCGTTTTCTCGAGGCGATCGAGCTCTGGGAAGTCTCGATCGTCACCTTTCCGATGCTGCCCCAGGCCCGGCTTTCCCTGGCCGCCAGCCACCGCCGGGCTGCTTGAACCCCACAGGAATTCTCCATGACCAAGGAAGTGAAAATGACCCCTGTCTCCACCGAAACCCGTGCCGCCCTGGCCGAGGTGATGACCGCCTTCGAGGCGTTCAAGTCCGCCAATGACCAGCGTCTCGGCGAGATCGAGAAACGCGCCAGCGCCGATATCCTGCTCGAGGACAAGGTCACGCGCATCGATGCGGCGCTGGACCAGCAGAAAACCGCGCTGGATCGTCTGCTTCTGGACCAACAACGCCCGGCGGTCAGTGGCACCGACAAGCTCAACAATCCCGGCTGGCAGCGCTATGTGCGCCAGGGCGATGTGGCGGCCTTTCAGGAGGCCAAATCGCTTAATGCCGGTACGGCGGGTGAGGGCGGATATGTTGTGCCGCAGGAGACCGAGGCCCTGATCGACCGCCAGCTGGCCGAGGCTTCGCCGCTGCGCGCCATCGCCAGCGTACGGTCTTCCTCTGCCGCGGTCTTCCGCAAGCCGGTCTCGCGAGGCGGGGCTGCATCGGGCTGGGTCACCGAGACGGCCGCCCGCCCGGAAACCACTTCACCGGATCTCGACCTGCTCGATTTTCCGGCCGCCGAGCTCTACGCCATGCCCGCCGCGACCCAGCAATTGCTGGATGATGCCATGGTCGATATCGACCAATGGCTGGCGGATGAGATCCGCGATGTCTTTGCCGCCCAGGAAAGCGCTGCCTTCATCTCCGGTGACGGGGTCAACAAACCGCGCGGTTTCCTCAGCTATACAAGCAATGTCGAGGGGGGGCAGGCCTGGGGTGAGCTGGGTTATGTGGCGACGGGGGTGGAGGGCGGTTTCGCCGCCACCGATCCCGGCGATGCGCTGATCGATCTCATCTATGCGCCGAAGAATGCCTATCGGGCCAGCGGGCGTTTCCTGATGAACCGCCGCACGGTCTCCGCCGTGCGCCGCTTCAAGGACGCGGATGGCAATTATCTCTGGCAGCCCGGTCTCAGCGAGGCCGGCACGTCCACCCTCCTGGGCTATCCGGTCAGCGAGGCGGAAGACATGCCCGATATCGGTGCCAATGCGAGCGCGATTGCCTTTGGTGATTTCCGCAAGGGCTATCTGATCATCGACCGCCAGGGCGTGGAAGTGCTGCGCGACCCGTTCAGCGCCAAACCCTATGTGCTCTTCTATACCACCAAGCGTGTGGCCGGTGGCGTGCAGGATTTCGACGCCATCAAACTGCTCAAATTCAGCGCGGCCTAGTCTTTGCCAAGCTCGTCGCGGAGGCGATCGGCGAGGGCATTTTCTGCTTCATCGCTGATCGCATCGCCGTTCGAGAGTTTTGTCGTTTCTTCAACGGACTTAAGCCCGTAGCCGAGATGACGGATGAAGTTCTCAAGCGGTCTGAGGGCGAAAAACGCCCCGATCAGGCCCAAAACGCTCCAAATCGCCCAGAAAACTTCCGGTTCTGATTCAGCAAATTCGGCTATCGCGCTGAACAGGCTCAGAAATCCATAGCCGCTCGCAAGGGTGACCAATGCACAAATGCCGATCGCCAGTGTCCAGGCGATGAGGGCGTTGATGGCATTGTTCGTCATTCCCAACCCCGACAGGAAAACCCATGTCCCTCGAACTCGCAGAGCCGCCGGCGCTGGAGCCGGTCACGCTGGCCGGGATGAAGGCGCGTTTGCGATTCACCCACACCGACCAGGACGACCGAATACAGGCGGTCATATCGGCAAGCCGCCGACGCGTCGAGGCCGAATGCGGCCTGGCGCTGATCGAACAGCGCTGGATTGAGCGCCACGACAGCTGGCACGAGGGTGGGCGGTTAAGCGCGTTTGGCACGCGGTTCCGGCTGGGCCTTGGCCCGGTCATCGAGGTTGAGAGCGTCAGCATCACCGCGGCGGATGGCACGTCAGAGATCTGGGCGGCCAGCGCCTATGAGCTGGTGCGGGATGTCCGATCTGCCTGGCTGGTGACCCGACCAGCGGGCAGTTTCCCCACAATTGGCAGTCCTGCCAACGGGCTGGAAATTCGTTACAGGGCCGGCTTTGGCGTTGAGGCCTCTGCTGTCCCGCCGGATCTGTGTGAAGCCGTCGCCGGGCTGGCTGAACATCTCTTGCTGACGCCATCCCGCGAGCCTGAAGGCGTAGCCTTGCCGTCGCCCGTTTCGCTGTTGCTGGCCCCCTGGCGGAGGGCGGGCCTGTGAGCGCGGCCAGCCAGATCATCCGCGAGGCCATCAGCACTGCGCTGGCCGCTTCGCCGGAAGCGCAGGCCCTCTTCGGTGATCCCCTGCGCCTGGCCGACCGGCCAAGCCGTCACCTGGCCTTTCCTCATCTTAGCTGGGGCAGGGCACAGACCTCTGACAAATCTGCCGACGGGGTCGATCTGATCGAGCTGCGCCAGGACCTCATGGTCTGGGAACAGGAGGGTGATGCCCCGGCGCTGACCGGTCAGCTGCGCACCCTCCTGCGCCAGCTGACCATCAATGTGGCGGCGCCCTGGTGTGTCATCAGCCTGGTCCCTGTTTTCACCGACACCTTCAACACCAACCGCCTCGGCGTGCGTCGCGGACTGATCCGCCTGCGCGCTGTCATGGGGCAGATCGAGGAGCCAACATCATGAGTATTGCTGCAGGCCGGGACCTGCTTTTGAAACTGGGCGATGGCGCCGAGCCGCAGGCCTTTGCCCCGGTGGCCGGGTTGCGCACGCGCACCCTGTCGCTCAATGCCCGCACCGTTGACGTCACCCATGCCGACAGTGCCGGGGGCTGGCGCGAGCTGCTGGAAGGCGTGGGGCTGAAAACCTGCACGATCTCCGGGGCCGGGGTGTTTGTTGATGACGCCGCCGCCATCCGCCTGCGCCAGCTCTTTTTTGACCAGCAGGCTGCGGACTGGCAGCTCGTCCTGGCGGGGGCCGGGGTGATGGCCGGGAAATTCCTCGTCGCGGCGCTGGATTATTCCGGGCGTTTCGACGGCGAGGCGAGCTGGTCGATCAGCCTCGCCTCTGCCGGCGAACTCGCTTTTACAGCAACATGATGGCCAATCCGGCACGCGGCGAGGTCTCGCTGGAACTGGGCGGACGCAGCTATCTGCTCTGCCTGACCATGGCCGGGCTGGCGCGCTTGCAGGCCCTGCCAACAGATCAGTCCCCGCAGGAGCGTCTGGAAACCCTGTTCGAAATCTTGTCTGGTGAAAGAGCTTCGCTTGCGAATAATCTTGCGGCGATCCCTGAAATCCAGGATGCGATCGAACAGGCGCTGGAGGATCTGGTGTGAGCGGATCCCACTGGACCGCCGCCCTGGCGCTGGCAGCCCGGCTGGGCCTGACACCGGCAGAGTTCTGGGCGCTGAGCCTGCGCGAATGGCGCGCCCTGACCGAACCGGACGCGGCCCGCCGACCGCTTTCCCGCGCGGAACTCAACACGCTGATCGAAAACCACACATCCGGAGACCGACATGAACCGCAAGGCTGAAACCGCCGCGACCCGTTTGCAGGACCTCGCTGATGGCCCGGCCAGCGAAGCTGCCGTCACGATCGAGGCCGCGTTTGAACGGGCCGGCCAGGGCATTGAGCGTTCGCTCGCGGCTGCGGCCCGTTCGGGCGAGCTGGATTTTTCCCGCATGACCCAGTCCATCCTCGCCGATCTCGCCCGTCTGGCCGTCGACCGGTTTGTTGTCCAACCGGCGCTGGGCGCCCTTGCCCCATCGCCACCGGCAGTCACTGGCGCCCGCGCCGAGGGCGGGCCGGTCGCAGCGGGAGGGGCATATCTGGTGGGCGAGCGTGGTCCGGAAATCCTCATGCCGGGCATGGGCGCGCAGGTCCAGCCACTGGAACCGGGCATCACCGTCAATCTCGCCATGCCTGCCATTGAGGCCGGCAATCCACCCAGTGCCACGCGTCTCGCCCGCCAGATCGCCCGCGCTGTCCAGAAAGGGAGCCGATACCTGTGAGTGATTTCCATGACATCAGCCTGCCGTTTGCGATCAGCCTGGGCGCGGTTGGCGGCCCGCAGCGCCGCACCGACATCACCCGCCTGGCCTCCGGCCGTGAACAGCGCAACACGCCCTGGGCCGACAGCCAGCGGCGCTGGGATATCGGCCTCGCCGTCCAGACGCTGGACGATATCGCCGCCCTGATCGATTTTTTCGAAGCGCGGCGCGGACGATTGCACACCTTCCGTTTCCGTGATCCGCTGGATTACCAGTCCTGCCGCCCCTCACAGACGCCTTCAGCGCTGGACCAGCCTGTGGGAACAGGGGATGGCAGCACGACCCGTTTCCGGCTGACCAAGCGCTATGCCAGCGGCAGGGAAAGCTGGACGCGCGTGATCACCAGGCCCGTGGCGGGTTCGGTTCTCGTCGCCCTGGATGGCAGTCCCGTCTCGCCACAGGTCGACACGCTGACCGGCGAGATCGACTTTGCCAGCCCGCCCGCAGCCGGGCAGGCCATCACGGCTGGGTTCCGTTTTGACTGTGCCGTGCGTTTCGACACCGACCAGCTGGACATCGCTCTTGACCATGTCCGCGCCGGCCAGGTGCCGTCAATCCCGCTGGTCGAGGTGAGGAGCTGACATGCTGACAATTCCCCCATCCATCAGTGCCCAGCTGGAAGCCGGGACATCCACGCTGTGCTGGTGCTGGCGCCTGACGCGGCCGGACGGTTTCAAACTGGGCTTTTGTGACCATGACCAGGCGCTGGAGATCGACGGGCTCGGTTTTCTGCCCATGGCCCGCATGGCGTCTCCCGATGCTGAAACGGAAACAGGTCTGGCCCCCGACCAGGCCGGGCTGAGCCTGGTGCTGGAGGATGATCGCATCACGCTGGGCGAATTACGGGCCGGAGTGTGGGACGAGACACAGGTCGAGCTGTTGCGTGCCGACTGGTCTGCGCCGGACCAGAATGTCCGCGTCCAGGCCTGGTGGTTCGGGGCAGTCGCGATTTTCAACCAGGGCTGCGAAGTCGAGCTGCTGGGACGGGAACACAGGCTGGAGCGCCAGATCGGCCGCGTGTTCGCGCGCAGCTGTGATGCCAGCCTGGGAGATGTGCGTTGTGGTGTCGAAGCTATGCACGCGAACTACCCTCTGGGCTGTGACCGGGCTTTCGCGACCTGTCGCGACCGGTTTTCCAACACATCCAACTTCCGTGGTTTTCCCTATCTCGTCGGCAATGACGTGCTGATCGCCAGCCCCGCCAATGAGAACGCGCGTGATGGCGGATCACGGGGGCTGGGCGGATGAGGCGCGCGGATATCATCGCCAGCGCCCGTCGCTGGATCGGAACGCCCTATCGCCACCAGGCCAGTTGCTGTGGGGCGGGTTGTGATTGCCTCGGGCTCGTCCGCGGCATCTGGCGCGAGCAGGTGGGCGCGGAGCCTCAGCCATTGCCCGCCTATACCCCCGACTGGGCCGAGCGGAGCGGGCAGGAAACCCTGCTCGACGCGGCCCGGCAATACTTCCAGGAAAGATGTCTCGAAACAGCAGCGCCCGGCGATGTCCTGCTCTTCCGGCCGCGCCGGGAGGGGCCAGCCAAACACTGCTCCATCCTGTCTGCACCCGGCCGCATCATCCACGCCTATTGGGGACGCGCCGTTGCCGAGACCGCGCTGACCCCCTGGTGGCAGGCCCGCTGGGTCGCGGCTTTCAGCTTTCCGGATCTGGAGGATTGAGATGGGAGAAATGCTGCTCAGGGTCGGTGCCGAGACGGCCCGGCATGTCCTGCCACGCCTGGCCCAGGCCGCCGTGCATCACGCGCTTGCGCCGGGAGCGCCGGACGGGCCGCGGATTGACAGTCTGGATATCCAGACCTCGGTCTCCGGTTCGCCCATGGCGCGGATCTGGGGGCGTTATCGCCTGGCTGGTGAGGTGATCTGGGCGTCGAACTATCGCGAGCACGAACACTCCAGCGGTGGCAAGGGCGGGGGAGGGTCGAGCCAGTATACCTATTCCATCAGCCTGGCCGTCGGACTTTGCGAGGGCGTCATTTCTGGCATCGGCCGGATCTGGGCCAATGGCGAACCGCTCGACGTCTCGACGCTCAACATGCGGCTTTATACCGGCACGCCCGCGCAAGAGGCTGACCCGCTGATCGAGACGATCGAGGGCGCCGACGCGCCCGCTTTCCGCGATACGGCCTATGTCGTGCTGGAGGATCTGGCGCTGCAGCCCTTCGGTCATCGCATTCCCAATTTTTCCTTCGAGGTTTTTCGCCAGGGTGAGACGGGCGCGCTGGAAAACCTGGTGCGCGGCGTCAACCTGATCCCGGGCAGTGGCGAGTTTTCCCTGACGACCCAGCCGGTGAAACGTGTGCTGAGACCGGGCGATGAGCTGGCCGAAAATCGGCACTCCTGGAGCGGTGAGGCGGATGTATTGAGCGCGCTGGACCAGCTGCAGCGCGATCTTCCGGCCTGCCGTTCGGTGCAGCTGGTGCTGAGCTGGTTCGGTACGGATCTGCGCTGCGGGGAATGCGAGATCCGGCCCGGGGTCGAAACCCGGGACAAGCAGACGCGTCCCGTTGAGTGGTCGGTGGCGGGCGAGGATCGCGGTTCTGCCTGGCTTGTCGGTACGCTGGAAGGCCGGCCGGTTTACGGTGGCACGCCGGACGATGCCGGAGTGATCGCCCTGATCGGTGAACTCAGGGCGCGCGGTTTTGCCGTCACGATCTATCCCTTCATCCTAATGGATATCCCGGCGGGCAATAGCCTGCCCGACCCGCATGGCGGGGCAGAGCAGGCGGCCTTTCCCTGGCGCGGACGGATCACGGCGCAGACAGGGCCGGCTGTTGCCGGTCAGATCGCCGAGTTTTTCGGCACAGCCAGCGCGGCGGATTTCACCACGACTTCGGACGCAGTCAGTTATGCGGGTCCCGCGGATTGGCGCTTCCGGCGTTTCATCCTGCACTGTGCGGCGCTGGCCAAGGCGGCTGGCGGTGTGGACGGGTTTCTCATCGGATCGGAAATGGTCGCGCTGACGACCTCGAGCGAAGCCGGTGTCTTTCCCGCTGTTTCAGAACTGGTCGCGCTGGCGGTTGAAGCGCGCCAATTGCTCGGCCCGGATTGCCGCCTCTCCTATGCTGCGGACTGGAGCGAATATGCCGGTGTGTGGGGTGAGGGCGGCGAGCGGATCTTCCATCTCGACCCGCTCTGGGCCTGCGCCGAGATCGATGCTGTTGCCATCGACTGGTACGCGCCGATGACGGACTGGCGTGACACGCCCGGGCATCTCGACAGCGCCCTGGCAGAGCGCATTCACGATCCGGATTATCTGGCGGCGGGGCTGAGCAGCGGTGAGGGGTATGACTGGTATTACGCGTGCGAGACTGATCGCGCGGCCCAGGTCCGCACGCCGATTCAGGATCTGGCGCATGGCGAGGACTGGATCTGGCGCATCAAGGATCTGCGAGGCTGGTGGGAGAATGCCCATCATGATCGCCCGGACGGTTTGCGTTCCGCTGTGCCAACGGACTGGGTCCCGAAGGGCAAGCCTGTCTGGCTGACCGAGGTCGGCTTTCCTGCGGTCGACAAGGGCAGCAACCAGCCCAATGTGTTTTTTGATCCCAAGAGTTCCGAGAGTGCCTTGCCGCATTTCTCCAGTGGTGCGCGCGATGACCTGTTGCAGCGCCGCGCCTTGATGGCGCTGTTGTCCCACTGGGGTGAGGGCGGGGCCGGGAATCCGGTGTCGCCGGTCTATGCCGGCCCCATGGTGATGCCGGACTGGGTGCATGTCTGGGCCTGGGATGCGCGGCCCTTCCCGGAATTTCCCTCCCGCGGGGACATCTGGTCCGACAATGAGAACTGGCAGCGCGGGCACTGGCTCAACGGGCGTGTTGGGGCTGTACCGGTCGGTCAGGTCATCACCGAGATCTGTGCGCAGGCAGGGCTTTCCGAGGTCGATACGAGCGCTGCACTGGGCATGGTGTCCGGTTATGCGATGCACGGGCTGACGGCAGCACGGGCTGGCCTTGAACCCTTGCTGTCGCTGCTGGGCATCGAAGCCTGGCCTCGGGTGGACCGGCTGGCCTTTGTATCGTCCGGGCTCGGGGCGGGCGAGATCACGCTGGAAGATCCGGCCTATCTGGCGGGCGAAGCAGATCTGCAATTGAGCCCGGCCACCAGTGATGCGCGTTTTGGCGATGTCAGCCTGTCCTTTGTC
Organism: Maricaulis sp. MIT060901; assembly: GCF_047123815.1. Classification (NCBI taxonomy): domain Bacteria; kingdom Pseudomonadati; phylum Pseudomonadota; class Alphaproteobacteria; order Maricaulales; family Maricaulaceae; genus Maricaulis; species Maricaulis sp. MIT060901. Next base: position 606,384 of record NZ_CP138920.1, on the reverse strand, counting down.
GATGACGGCAAGGCCTATCAGCCCGGCTGGGTCTGGGCGGACGGGGAGGCTGGCGGTCACCGCCGACTGGCCCTCACCGGACGGTTGTTGCTGGATGAAGGCCTGGCACGCGCCCTGGCGCAGGACCGGCTGGGCATGGCGAACATGCAGCTGGAAAGCCGACGCATCGTCCTGCCGCCACAGGCGCTGGCGGTTGAACCGGGCGATGTCCTGCTTGTCGATGAAGAGCGCTGGCAGGTCAGTGCGCTGGATCGCCAGGCCGAGCTGCGCGCGCAACTGGTCCGGCCTGTGAAGACTGGCCAGGCTGAATACAGGGCCTCCCGCAGCGCGAGCGGAACAGGACCTGCGAGCCCCAGCCGACCGGTGCTCGCCGTGATGGACCTGGCGGAGGCGGGGCTCTGGGTGGCTGCCGCCACACGCCAGGGCCAGGCGCCGCTTTTGATCTCGACCGGCAGTGCGTCTGCGGGCTGGACGGCTCGCCTGCAATTGCCTCGGCATGCGGTGATGGGCGTGCTGACCACTCCGCTTGCGCCCGGGCCGCTGGGGCGCTGGGACGAGGCGGCAGTGATGGAGCTGGATCTGGTGCGTGGCGAGCTGGCCAGCCATACAGACCGGGCCGTGCTCAATGGCGCCAACAGGCTGGCGGTCCAGCAATCGGACGGGCGTTGGGAAATCCTGCAATTTGCCCGCGCCGAGATGATCGCGCCTCGACGTTATCGCCTGAGCCGCCTGTTGCGGGGCCTGCATGGCAGTTTTGCCGAGGGCACAGCTGAGACGGGCGCTATCTGTGTGCTTCTCGATGATGCTGTCGGCACGCTGGCGCCGAGGGACAGTGAGATCGGGCGGCAGGTAAGTGTGCAGGCGCGTCTGACGGGCGCTGGCGAGGCGGATGCGACGATGGCGAATGTCCTGCCTCAACACGGCGGGCTCAAACCGTTTGCGCCGGTGCATTTGCGGCTGGAAGCGGGCGTGCTGCGCTGGCGTCGGCGAACCCGTGTGGATGGTGACCGCTGGGATATTCACCCCCTGCCGCTTGGGGAGGTGACCGAAGCCTATCGTGTCAGCCTGCGACGGGACGGGTATGGTGACTGGGCCACGCAGACCGACACACCGCAGCTCACCTTGCCGGCGCTGGAAATCCTCAGCTCTTCTGCCGGCGGCGATGAGGTTTGTGTCATCGAAGTCGCGCAGATTTCCGACCGGGCGGGCGCAGGCCATCCGGCCCGGCTGGAAGTGATGCTGTGAGCAGGCTTTGCGATCCGCCCCAAAGCCCCTTACATGCATGGGGAAAGTAACGCGCAACCGGACCGCTCTGCATGGACGATCCCTACAAGACACTCGGTGTTTCCAAGACCGCCTCCCAGGAGGAGATTCGCAAGGCTTACCGCAAGCTTGCGAAGGAGCTGCATCCGGATGCCAATCCGGGTGACAAGGCCGCCGAAGAGCGGTTCAAGAATGTCTCCGCGGCCTTCAACCTGCTGTCTGATTCAGACAAGCGCGCCGAATACGATGCGGCTGCGCGCGCGGGCCTGGGCTCACAATATGCGTCCGGAGGCATGGGCGGCATGGGGGGCGGGCGCCATCAACGCAGCCCGTTCAATTTCCGCCAGGGGCGCCAGAGCGGGCGCGGGTTTGACGATATCGGCGATATCTTCTCCGACCTGTTTACCGATTTCGGTGCAGCCGGTGCCCAGCAGAGTCATCAGCCGCGCCGCAAGGGAGAAGATCTTCGCCAGAGCCTGGTGTTGGATTTCATGCAGGCGGCCGAGGGCGGCAAACACCGCGTTGTCCTGCCCGGTGGCCGGTCCGTGGACGTGGCTGTTCCGCCGGGTGCCAGCGAGGGACAGGTGCTGCGCCTGCGCGGCCAGGGACACCCATCTGCCACTGGTGGTGCCCAGGGCGATGCGTTGGTCGAGATCCGCATCCGCGAACACAAGTATTTCTCCCGCGAGGGCGATAATGTGATGCTGGATCTGCCCATCACACTGAAAGAAGCGGCGATGGGCGCCAAGGTGCGCATACCCACGATCGATGGTGATGTGGATGTGCGTATTCCGCCCGGTTCCAACAGTGGCGGTCTGCTGCGTTTGCGTGGCAAGGGGTTTGCAAGTGCCAAGGGTGCGCGCGGCGACCAGATCATCCGTTTGATGATTTCCCTGCCGGAGCGTGACCAGGCCTTGCAGGAGTTCCTGGAAGCCTGGAGCCCCGCTGACGGGCATGATCCGCGCAAGGGATTGAAGTCCTGAGCGTGAAAAAGTGTTAGCATATCGTTCAGGCCGCGTTCAGCGGCAGTCCTGCAGTGTGTGTCGCATGTTGAAGAAACTCGTAGTCACATTAGGCGTAACCACCGCTCTGCTCGCACCGGGAGCTGTCATCGCGGAACCTTTCGAAGCGAAAGTGTTCCAGTCGCGTGACCGCTATACGGCGGGTGAGGCGCGGGATGCGCGTCGGCAGGGCGATGTCGTCCCCGCCATTCGAGTCATCAGCCAGGTGCGACAGCGCTATCCGCGAGCCAGCGTCCTCGACGCCGAGCTCGAGGGTGGTTCCAATCCGCGCTACATCGTCAAGATCCTGACCGAGGATGGTCGCCGGATCGATGTTGTGGCGGATGCGCGTACTGGCGCTATACTGTTCGAACGCTGAGAGGGAATCATGCGCGCATTAGTCGTTGAAGATGATCCGGACCTGAACCGCCAGCTCGGCCGAGCGCTGGAAGACAGCGGTTATGCCGTGGACAGCGCCGTGGATGGCGAAGACGGGCATTTCCTGGGCGATACAGAGCCTTACGATGTTGTTGTCCTCGATCTGGGCCTGCCCAAGCTGGACGGCGTGACGGTGCTGGAACGCTGGCGTTCCGAGGGCCGGGACTTCCCGGTTCTCATCCTGACAGCCCGCGATCGGTGGAGCGAAAAGGTCGCCGGATTTGATGCGGGCGCTGATGATTATCTCACCAAACCTTTCCACACCGAGGAATTGCTGGCGCGCTTGCGGGCGCTGACCCGTCGTGCCGCAGGGCACACGTCCTCGACGATTGAATGCGGTGATCTGAGCATTGATACACGCGGTGCCCGCGTCTTCATCGAAGGCGCGCCGGTCAAGGTGACCTCGCACGAATTCCGCATGCTCAGCTATCTCGCCCATCACCAGGACCGCGTGATTTCTCGCACCGAGCTGGTGGAACATATCTACGACCAGGACTTTGATCGTGACAGCAATACGATCGAGGTATTTGTCGGCCGCCTTCGCAAGAAGATCGGGCCTGACCGTATCGAGACCGTGCGCGGTCTGGGATACCGCCTGGTTGATCCGGTGGCTCGACCGGTCTCGTGAGGTTACCCAGGTCGCTCGCATTCCGCCTGTTCGCAGGCGCAGCGGCCTGGGCCTTTGTCCTGTTGCTGGTCGGCGCCATTGCGCTGACCACGCTCTACCAGCGCTCCGTTATCCGCACACTTGATGGCCGCCTGACCAGTGTCGTCGGCGCGCTGGTAGCCGCTGCGGAAACCGATCCGGCTGGCGATGTCGTTTTGGCCAGGCGCCCCTCTGATCCTGAATACGCACGTGTCTTTTCCGGCCGTTACTGGGAAGTCCTGGATGTGGCCGAGGACGGCAATACACGTATCCTCATCGTCTCGCGCTCGATGTGGGACGAGCAGCTGGCCGCGCCCTACGAGCTGATCGAGCGCGCCATGGCCCAGCCCGGTGCTATCCTGACCAGCGAGACCAAGGGACCGGACCGCGAGCCGCTTCGTATCGTTGCCCAGGCCGTGCGTCTGCAGAACCGCACAAACCTGTCTCTCATGCTGGCGGCGGAGGATCGCAGTCCGGCGGACCGGGAAGTGCGCAATTTTGCCATCACTTCCGGGCTGATGTTCCTGGGTTTTGCCACGGCCATCGCGGCGGGCGTGTTCCTGCAGGTCCGGATCGGTCTGGAACCGGTCCTGCGCATGGGCCGGACGGTGGCGGAAGTGCGCCATGGTGATGCCGAACGTGTGGACGGGGAATTCCCCGACGAGCTGCAGCCGCTGGCCGACGAGCTCAATGCGACGCTGGATCATTCCCGCGAGCTGGTGGAGCGATCACGCACGCATGTCGGCAATCTGGCGCATGCCCTGAAAACCCCTGTGGCCGTGCTCACCAATGAGGCGCGCAGCCAGGATGGTGATTTCGCCGAACTGGTGGGCAAGCAGACAGAGATCATGTCCAAACAGGTCGACCACCATCTGCGCCGGGCGAGGGCGGCGGCTCACGCCAAGGCCGTGGGCGCGCGTACCGAAACCGGCGGCGTGCTGTCCGATCTCGCACGGACGCTGGAGAAAATCTATTCACGCCAGGGTATCGCTGTCAGCGCCGAGATCGAGCCGGGTCTGATCTTCCGCGGCGAACGCCAGGATCTGGAGGAAATGATCGGCAATCTGATGGACAATGCCTGCAAGTGGGCCAGTTCACAGGTTCGCGTCAGCTCTGTACGCACGGGCGACCGGGAGCTGGAAATCCGTATCGAGGATGACGGTCCGGGCCTGACAGATGAACAGGCACAGACGGCGCTCAAGCGCGGCGTACGCCTGGACGAGAAAGCGCCGGGCTCCGGCCTGGGCCTGTCGATCGTGACCGATCTGGCCAAGGCCTATGAGGGCGAGGTTGAGTTTTCCCGCTCGGAAATGGGCGGTCTTCTGGCAAGTGTAAAACTTCCGGCAACTTCTCGATAAAGCTAAATTAACTGTACTTGGGCAAGACTGTGGTCTGTATCGCAGTGGTTTGACTTATACATGACCCGTTTAACGCCTAACCAGAAAGCAAAGCTGGAAGCGCTCTGGCGCAGCATGCCTGTGCATATGCGCTCTGCACTGGTGGCTTCCGCGCAGGCGTCTGCGGGGCAGGACGAGGCGTCAAACCGGCTGATCGGTGTCTTCAAGGAATTGCAGGACGCCATCCAGGAACCCGCGGGCGCTCTCGCCAAGGCCTATCTTCTGGCGCCGCTCAAACCCCTGATCGGGGATCCGGACAGCGTGCAGCCGTCACGTGCCCGTTTCAGCCCGGACCAGGTCAGCAAGCTTTGGGGCTGGCTGGGACGTCACCTGGCCAAACAGACCATCGAGACGGCGAAGAAGTGCAAGAAGCCGCCCACCGACGAGATCTGGTATGAATTCCGTGCCCAGCTGGGCGAGGCCCTGAACGAGGGTATCCAGAAAGCCGAGCGTGTTCCCAAGGACATGACGGCACTGGCCAAGCGTTTTGGCGGCGGCGACAGCGCTGACATGCTGCGCGACGCCGTGGTCCTGCTGCGCAATGCCAAGCCGATTGATGACTGCATGAACCGCGTGCCGGCACGGGTCTATGACCTCGATGAAGACCTGGTAACCCGCATCACCCAGATGCACGAACAGCTGATGGAAGAAGCGCCGGACGGAGCTGTCTGGATGCTGCTGCTGACCATGGGGCGGCTGGAACAGCCCTGGGAGATCTTCCGCGTCATCGAGCGGATCGGCAAGCGGGGCGATGATCTGGTCGTCTCCAAGACCGAGCTGGCTGCTGTGGGCGATGCCGTGCTTGCTGATACCGGTTTCTTTGCCGCGAAGCTAAAATCGCCGCCAGCTGATCTGGACGAGGCGAAAAAGACCTATGAGCGTTATGACCGCTTTGTCTCCTATTCCACGGGCATGACCCAGGAGTTCGGCATCCGCAAGGCTGGTCGCTGGGGGCAGGCCCTGTTCAGCCTGCGTGCCGAAGCCTCGACCAATACAGAGAAAGTATTCGAGAAAGTGCCGCTGGCGCTGGATTCCGGACTGCCGGAGCCGCGCCGTGGCAAGAGTGGCCGAATTATCCCGGCACAATTGCCGCCGGAAGCCTCGGTCGATCGCGCCGAAGGTCTTATCTATTTCCTCGCCAAGGCTCGCGAGCATGCCAACGCCGCCGCTGTTGCGAGCACCCAGAAACGCATCGCTGATGCGTCGGTCAAACGCCTGCAAGACGCCGGTGAATTGCTGGTCGACCTGGTCGCTTCCAGCGAGGGTCAGAACCGCAATGTGGCGCAGGAAGGCCTGATGATTACCGCCCGGCTGCTCGAAGCTGCCGATGCCACGGCCGAGGCTGCGACACTGCGACGCCGCGGAAACTCTGCCGCTGCCGCATGATGCGGCGATAAGGCCGCTTGCCGAGACCGGGCAGGCTGTCTAATTGCCTCCCTATGGACACGTCTGACACGCCCACCGCGCTGGAAAAGCGCGCGCAGATCGGTGATCGCCTGAGCTCGCCCAGTGCCGAGCGCAACAAGGGCGTGATCGCGAAACTGCTGGCCGAGACCCTGCCGTCCGGCGCCCGGGTGCTGGAAATTGGCTCCGGCACAGGTCAGCACGCGCTGGAAGCTGTCTCCTGTCGCAGTGATCTTCTCTGGCAGCCCAGTGATCCCGATGTCATCTCCCGGGCCAGCCAGGATGCATGGGCCCTGGACGCGCCGGATCAGATCATGCCCTCGAAGGATCTCAACCTGCTCCAGCCTGACTGGGCGGCCGGCCTGGGCCCTTTTGATGCGCTGGTCTGCATGAATGTCATCCACATCTCGCCCTGGGGCGTGTGCCAGCAGATCGCTGCCCAGGCGCGTCGGCTGTTGAGTGGCCACGGGGTGGTTTTCCTGTACGGCCCCTACAAGGAAGGCGAGGCCACCGCCCCGTCCAATCTGGATTTCGACCGTTCCCTGCAATCGCGCAATCCGGAATGGGGGGTGCGCGACCTGGATGTCGTGCTTGCGGAAATGGCCTCTGGAGGCCTAACCCTTGAGCGCCGGGTCAACATGCCCGCCAATAACCTGTCCCTGATCTTCAAGTTCGCCGGAGACGAACATGCGTCATCGTAATCGCCGCCTCGCCACTATCGCTGTTGCCGGAGTTGTTCTGGCCGGAGCCATAGCGCTCGCCATGTTCGCGATGAAGGATGCTCTGGTGTATTTCTACTCCCCGACCGAGATCGCCGAGGAAGGCGTGGAGATCGGCGAACGCATCCGGGTCGGCGGCCTGGTGGTGGCCGGTTCCATCGACCCGGGCGATGGTGATCTGGTCTCCTTCAGCGTGACTGACAACGTCAATGACGTGCTGATCCAGTATGAAGGCATCCTGCCGGACCTGTTCCGCGAGGGGCAGGGCGTTGTGGTTGAAGGCGCCTTCCTGACGCCGACCGTGTTTACTGCCGAGACCGTGCTGGCCAAGCACGACGAGACCTATATGCCGCCGGAGGTCGCTGAAGCCCTGCAGGAAAGCGGTGTCTGGCAGGGTGAGGGCGAAGCTGAAGACAGCGCGCAAGAGGGCGGCTACTGACGATTTTGTCAGCCGAGTTGAGTTGTGATCTGACTGCGCGATACTAGCTCTCTGGTAGACAATCAGGGAGCTTGGCATGGCCAGTACTGTTCGCGTGGAGTTTACCGGATCACAAGGTGATGCCCTTGCCGCCCGTATGGAATGGCCGGCCGGCACGCCGCTGGGTTATGCGATCTTCGCGCATTGCTTTTCCTGTTCGAAAGACATTTTCGCCGCCAACCGCATCGCGCGGCAACTCGCAGGGCATGGCTATGCTGTCTTGCGTTTTGACTTCACCGGGCTTGGGCATTCGGAAGGTGATTTCGCGAATACGAATTTCTCTTCGAATATTGATGATCTCGTCGCGGCAGCACGTTTCCTGGAGAACGAATACGAGGCGCCAAGCCTGTTGATCGGTCACAGCCTGGGTGGTGCTGCGGTGATCGCGGCGGCCAGTGCCTTGCCGTCCGTGAAAGCCATCGCGACGCTGGGCGCGCCATCAGACGCGGAGCACGTCAAACACCAGTTCATCGATCGGGTCGAGGAGATCGAGCGCGAAGGCGTGGCCGAGGTCTCGCTTGGCGGGCGTCCCTTCACCATTCGCAAGCATTTGCTGGAGGACATCCAGGGGCATACGCTTGAAAACGCGCTCGCCAGTCTGCGCCGACCCTTGCTGATCGCGCACTCTCCGGTGGACGCCACGGTCGGGATCGACAATGCCTCGCGTCTCTTCCTGGCAGCCAAGCATCCCAAGAGCTTTGTCAGCCTGGACGGTGCGGATCATCTGTTGAGCCGGGAAGAGGACGCCGTCTTCGCCGCCGACATGATCGCCAGCTGGGCCGGCAAATATCTCGCAGCCCCCGCACGTCGCGCGCCGCCTCGGGCGAAGCCGAATACCGTCGTGGTTTCAGAGACCGGCGCCGGAAAATACGAAAACTGGGTCGTGGCCAATGGTCATGTCTCGCTGGCGGGTGAACCGCCCGCGGTCGGTGGAACGGGTAACGGTCCCACGCCCTATGAATTGCTTAGCGCCTCGCTGGGAACCTGCACTTCAATGACGCTGCGCATGTATGCAGACCGCAAGGGCTGGCCGATCGATGACATTCTCGTTGAAGTCATCCACGCCAAGGATCATGCGGAAGATTGCGAAACCTGTGTCGAGGGTCGGGACGTCAAGGTGGATATCTTCGAGCGCACGATCCGCGTGAAGGGGAATCTGAACGCGGAACAGCATGGTCGCTTGCTGGAAATCGCCGACAAATGCCCTGTGCACAAAAGCCTGCACAGCTCGGTCGTTGTGCGCACGAAACTGGCCTGATCCCGGCTTACCGGAAAATTACGGTTTGTAATGTAGTTGTAATGTAAGGGACAGCCAACGGATAACTCGCGGCTGGCAATGATACGTCCATGTTCGAAAAAGAAGGGTCTTTCTTTCTCATGAAGTCTGTAAAACGTCTTGGAATTCTTGGTGGTGTTTCCCTGGCTGTGCTGAGCATGGCTGCAGCAGGCATGGTCATTGACCATACCGGTGCCGCCGCCCATGCCCAACAGTCCCAGCCGCGTTTCTCTGCGGCGGTTCCGGCCGGCGCGCCGATGTCGTTTGCAGACCTGATCGAAAGTGTCAGCCCGTCCGTTGTGACCATCCAGGCCAGCGCCTCGCCGGAAGATATCCAGCTTGAGGGCTCGGAAGGCGAGGAAATGCCTCCGCAATTCCGTGAGTGGCTGGAGCGCCAGTTTGGTGGCCAGGCGCCACGCCAGCCCAATCCGCAGCCGCGTCGTTCGCTGGGATCGGGCTTCTTCATCTCTGCCGATGGCCTGGTCGTGACCAATAACCACGTCGTTGCCGGCGCGACCGAGATCGAGATCGGCACGTCCGACGGAGAGACCTATTCCGCACGTGTGATCGGACTGGACCCGCAGACCGACCTGGCCTTGCTGAAGGTCGATGAGGACATTGAATTTCCCTATGTGACGCTGGATCGCAATCCGCAATATCGCGTGGGCGACTGGGTCGTGGCTGTCGGCAATCCGTTCGGCCTGGGCGGTACGGCAACGGCCGGTATCATCTCTGCGACCGGGCGCGAGATCGGCAATTCCACCTATAACGACTTCATGCAGATCGACGCGCCGATCAACCGCGGTAATTCCGGCGGTCCGACCTTTGATCTCGCCGGTAATGTCGTGGGTGTGAACTCCCAGATCTTTTCTCCGACTGGCGGCAATGTCGGTATCGGCTTTGCCATTCCGTCTGATGTTGCCTCGCGCATCATTGACCAGCTGCGTGAAGGCGGCCGTGTATCGCGCGGCTGGCTTGGCGTTCAGATTCAGAACGTTACCGAGGATATCGCGTCCGCGATGGGCATCGAGGGCCGTACCGGTGCCATCGTCAGCTCCATCGTGGCGGGCGGTCCTGCTGACGAGGGTGGTTTCCAGCGTGAGGATGTCATCCTGGCCGTCAACGGAAATGACGTGGAAAGCTCCCGCGATCTGACCCGCCGTATCGCGGATATCGCGGCCGGTGAGCGTGTCCGTTTCACCATCCTGCGTGATGGTGAGGAACAGACGCTGCGTGTGCGCCTGGGCGATCGCCCCAGCGAAAATGATCTGAACGAGATGCCGAGCACGGAAGACGAGACGGTCGAGGTCAGCCGCTATTTCGGCATGAGCCTGGCACCGCTGACCGACGAGCTGCGCGAGATGCGCGGCCTGTCCGCGGACCAGACCGGCCTGGTTGTTGAAGAGGTCGATCCGGGCAGTGAAGCTGCTGAAAAGGGCTTTGCCCGCGGTGATGTCATTCTGGAAGCCGGCGGTCAGGCGATGACCGATACTGAAACCCTGGGCAATGTCGTCGAGGAAGCCCGCACCGATGGCCGTTCAGCCATCCTCCTCCTGGTCGAAGGGCGTGGCGGGCAACGCTATTCCGCTCTCCAGCTCGACGACGAATAAGTACAAGAACAGAGGGACACAACATGCGTATTCTGATTGTAGAAGATGACCGCGAAGCGGCGAGTTATATCCGCAAGGGCATGCGTGAATCCGGTCATGTGGCCGATCACGCGGTCGACGGCTCGGAAGGCCTGGAAATGGCTCGCGCCGCTGAATATGACGTGCTGGTCGTTGACCGCATGATGCCGCGCATGGATGGCCTGACGATGGTGGAAACCCTGCGTCAGGACGATGACCACACGCCGGTTCTTATCCTCTCCGCCCTGGGCGAGGTGGATGACCGCGTTGAAGGTCTCAAGGCCGGTGGCGATGACTATCTGGTCAAGCCCTACGCCTTTGCCGAACTTCTGGCCCGCGTCGAGGCCCTGGCCCGTCGCCGGGACCCGGAAACCGTGCGCACCAAGCTGGTTGTCGGTGATCTGGAAATGGATCTGCTGGCTCGCACGGTCAATCGCGGCGAGGAGGAAATCCTGCTTCAGCCGCGCGAATTCCGCCTGCTGGAGTTTCTCATGAAGCATTCCGGCCAGGTCGTGACCCGCACCATGCTGCTGGAAAAAGTCTGGGATTATCACTTCGACCCCCAGACCAATGTCATCGACGTGCACATCTCCCGCCTGCGCTCGAAAATCGACAAGCCGTTCCCGCGTTCGCTGTTGCACACGGTTCGCGGCGCCGGCTACCGCCTGCAGGCGTAAACCGGGGTGAGTGCGCGCAGTCCCGCATTCCTGCGGACAACAGCCTTCCGACAGACCATGCTGTCGGCGGCGCTGTTCGCCCTGTCCAGCTTCGTCATTCTCGCCTTTGTCTATGTGGCATCGGCGGGAATGATGCTGCGTCGGGCCGACGCCTCCATCAATGAAGAGGTGACGGCGCTCGAGGCACGTTTCCAGGCTGGCGGCATCCGCTCGATCAACCGCTACATTCTGCAGCGCACTGTCGGGGGTGGGGCGGATTATCTTTATCTGCTGGTGCACCCGTCCGGGCGCAGCCTGTCGGGCAATCTGTCCGATCTTCCCGAGACTGTTCCGGACAATGAGGGGCGCCTGCAATTCACCTATCGCCGCCCGGTCGTGGCGGGGGCGACGGCCGAGGACGACGAGAAGGATACGCGTGCCGCGCGTGGCCGCCTGGTCGAACTGCCCAGCGGATATCAGCTGTTTGTGGGACTGGATGTCGACGAGGAGAATTCGCTAGTCGGCAGGATGCTCAACACCATTTTTGCGGCCTCTGCCCTGGCCCTGGCGCTGGGGGTCGCCGGTGGCATCTTCATCTCGAGGCGGTTTGTCGCCCGACTGGACGCGATCAACAACGTGGCGCGGAATGTCCGGGCCGGTGACCTGACCCGACGGGCGCCGCGCAACAATACCGGCGACGAGCTGGACGAGCTGTCCGAGAATTTCAACAACATGCTCGACCGGGTCGAGGCGCTGATGCACCGCATGCGTCATACCGGTGACAGTATCGCCCACGACCTGAGAACCCCACTCACACGCATGCGCAACCGCCTGGACGAGGCGCTGCGTGAGGAAGGCGATCTGGTTGCCCGCGAGCAAACGCTGGAACGCGCCGTTACCGATACCGATGAGTTGTTGGGCATTTTCAACTCCATCCTCTCGCTCTCGCGCCTGGAGTCCGGCGAAAGCCGCAAGACGATCGGACGCATGGATCCTGCTGTCGTGGCCGAGGACCTGGCCGAGACTTATGAATATGTGTGTGAGGATGAGGGCCTGGAATTCTCGCTGGAAGTCGAGCGGGGCATGGAAGTCTTCGCCGATCGCGGCCTGTTGTTGCAGGGGCTGGATAATCTCCTGGGCAACGCTGTGAAATACACACCGTCCGGTGGCGCCGTGACCCTGCGTCTGCGCCAGAATTCGGAAGGCTGTGCCGAGTTTTCAGTCACCGATACAGGCCCGGGTATTCCGACCGAGGATCGTGAGCGGGTGACCCAGCGTTTTGTGCGCCTGGACAATTCACGGACCCTGCCCGGTTCTGGCCTCGGGCTGTCGCTCGTGCAGGCGATTGTCGATGTGCACAATGGCCGCTTCGAACTGGGCGAAGGTCCCGGACATGCCGAAGGCGATCACGGGCCGGGCCTGCGGGCCGCCATGTGTTTCCCGCTGGCACCGGAAGAACGGGACGAGGGGGTTTAAGACTCACCCCGAAGGGTTCAGTTTGGCGTCATGACGACGCCAGCTGATCTCCTCTCCCAATGCCACCCCCTGCCGACACCGGACCTGGAGCAGGGACGCTATTGCCTGGGTGAGCTTGAGCGTGAACTCCAGGCCGAGCTGGCGCCGCACGACGCGTTCCTGACCAGTGTTTTCAGCTGTGCGCCCCATCTCAGCCGGCTCGCCCAGCGATTCCCGGATGTACTGGCGCAAGCCGCCCGCCTGCCACTCTCCGACATTCTAGCCAATCAGCTCGCCGAACTCCCACGCATCGCGGCAGAAGCCAGCGACGTCGCTGAACTCGATCAGCGCCTGCGCCAGGCCAAGGCGGGCATGCACCTCGTGGTTGGACTGGCCGATCTCGGCGGGGCCGCAGATGTTGAGACGGTTACCGGTGCCGTCACCGATTTCGCCGACGCGGCTGTCCACACAGCCCTGCACGCTCATACGCGCCTTGCAGCCGAACAGGACCACTGCCTGCCGGTCAAGGACCCGGATAACCCGCTGCCTGGGCTGGTGATCCTGGCGCTGGGCAAGATGGGTACGCGCGAGCTCAACTATTCCTCCGATATTGACCTGGTTGTCTTCTACGATGGCGAACAGCTGGCGCTGCCGGCAAGCCAGGAACCGCGCAAACGTCTGCCGCGCCTGGTCCAGGCGATTGTCAAAAGTCTCAATGACATCACGGCCGATGGCTATGTCTTCCGCACCGATCTGCGTCTGCGACCGGACCCCGGGGCGACCCCGGTTGCCATCTCCACCGATGCAGCGCTGAACTATTACGAGACGATGGGCCAGACCTGGGAACGCGCGGCCTGGATCAAGGCGCGTCCATGTGCCGGTGACCGGCCAGCGGCAGAGACTTTCCTCAATTTCCTCCAGCCCTTCATCTGGCGACGCGCGCTGGATTATGCGGCCATTGACGATATCCGCAGCCTGGCAACGCAGATCCAGACCGTGGGGCGGCGTGCCGAGATCCAGCCTGCAGGACATGATCTCAAGCTCGGCCGGGGCGGTATCCGGGAAATCGAGTTCTTTGCACAAATTCACCAGCTGGTCTTTGGCGGGCGCAACAAGGCGGTCCGGGTGCCCGGCACGCTGGCGGCGCTGGACCGGCTGGCGGACGAGCTGGCGATCGAATCCGGGACCGCTGTGGCGCTAAGCCAGGACTATCGTTTGCTGCGGAGCTGGGAACACCGAATCCAGATGCGCCAGGACGAGCCGACCCAGCTCCTGCCCATCCGCGATGAAGACCGGCTGCAGGTGGCCCATATGGCCGGGTTTGGCGAGCTGGCGGAATTCGACCGGGCCGTCGAGGCTGTCCTGCGCCGCGTGCATGGCTATTTCTCCGACCAGTTCGAAGCGGATATTCCGCTGTCATCCCGCGCCGGCAGCCTGGTTCTGACCGGTGTCGAGCCGGAGCCCGATACGTTGGCCACGCTGACGGAGCTGGGTTTCAAACGCCCCGAACTGACCTGGCGACAGCTCAATGCCTGGGGCGCAGGCCGGGCCAGGGCCGTGCGCTCGACACGGGCGCGTTCCCTGTTTGCCAAGCTGGCACCAAAGCTTGTCGACATGATCGCCGAGACCGGTGAGGCCGATGATGCGTTCGCGCGCTTTGCGTCCTTCTTCGAGAACCTGCCGATGGGGGTGCAGCCGCTCTCGCTGTTGATGAACGAGCACGAGCTGGCCGGTGATCTCATCGGTATCATCACCATGGCGCCGAAAATGGCGACGGATCTGGCGCGACGGCCCAACCTTCTCGACACCATGCTGGATCAGCGTTTCTCCATCCCGCTGGATCAGGACCCACCCGGTGCGGCGCTGGACATGTTGCGCCGGGAGATCACGCTGGACACGCCTTACGAGGTGGCGCTGAACACGTCGCGACGTGTCCTTCGCGAACAGAAGTTTCGCATCGGCAGCCAGATCCTGCGCGGCAGTATCGAGGGCCAGACGGCCGGAGCGGCCTATTCCGACCTCGCGGAAGCGGCCATCGAGGTGCTTGCGGACGCAGCCCGGATCGAGACCGAACGCAAATACGGCGAGATGCCGGGGCGGTTTGCCGTGCTGGGCATGGGCAAGCTGGGCGGGCGGGAGCTGGCGGCCGACAGCGACCTCGACATCACGCTCATCTATGACGGCGACGAGATGACTCAGACCTGGTTCTCGCGGTTTACCCAGCGTCTGGTCAGCGCGCTCTCGGTGCCGACCGAAGAGGGCGAACTCTACGAGATCGACATGCAACTGCGTCCTTCGGGCAAGTCCGGGCCCGTGGCCGTGCAGTTCTCGCGGTTCGACCCGTATTACACCCGTGAAGCCTGGACCTGGGAGTTGATGGCGCTGACACGGGCCCGCACCGTGGCCGGTGATGCGGGCCTTTGCACGCGGATTGACGAGACCATCGAGGGCATCCTACTGCGTGAGCGCGATGTCGAGACCGTGCTGAACGATGCTGCGGACATGCGCGTACGCCTGCAGGAGGCCAAGCCGGCGCAATCGGTCTGGGACGTCAAGGCACGGGCCGGTGGCATCCAGGACATCGAGTTCATCGCCCAGACCCTGCAGCTGGCGCATGCGCGACAGCTGGGCGGCGTGCGCCAGTCCACGACGGCCGCAATCGCGGCGCTGGGGCATGCCGGCATACTGGCCGTTGATGATGCGCGTTTCCTGATCGAGACGCTGACACGACAACTGGGCATGTTGCAGGTCCTGCGCACGACCCACGGCAGCGGTTTCACCCCGGAACGGGCCAGTCGTGCTTGCCAGGCGGGCCTTGCTCGTACTGCAGGCCACCAGACTTTGGCCGAGCTGGAGGAGGATCTGGCCGAGAGGTGTGGGCATGTGCGGACGCTGTTCAACCGACATGTGCGAGAAATCTGATATCAAGCGACGGAATTCCGGCGACCCTGCGTTGAACTGACATGCGAGGTCAAACTGACAAGGAAGAAAGTCAATGAAACGCTCGAAAATGGTCATTTTGCTGTGTAGTTCCGCGGTGATGATCTCCGGTGCCATCGCCGAGGCCCAGCGCGGCCCGCGTGGCGGCCAAGGTCAGGACGGTATGCGCGGTGGCGGTCCTGCCCGCACGATCATGTTGCTGCGTGCATCCGATGCCAATGGCGACAACACCATCACCCGCGAGGAAGTCGCGGAATTGCAGTCGGAGATGTTCGACTGGATGGACCGCAATGCCGACGGTTATCTCGATGATTCCGACATGTCCCCGATGAACCGGCGCCTGCGTGAAATGCGCGAGCGTGAAGGTTCTGAGGGCCGCGAACGTCCGCGTCGTCGCGGTCGCCGGGCCGATACAAATGAAGACGGGCGGGTCTCCCGCGAGGAGTTCATGAACGTCGAGCATCGCTGGTTTGAACGTCTGGATTCGGACGAGAATGGCTCGATCACGCCGGAAGAGCTGGACGCAGCCGCGGAACGTCGTGAAAATCGTCGTTTCTGGTGGCGTGACTGATACGTCTTTGATGTTGGACGGGCGCGGAAGGGTAACAGCAGACATGAGCCTCAAGGGCCGTTCGGCCTTCCGCGTTATCACGTCAGATCGTCCTGTGGCCGACGAGGAGCTCATCGAGCGCGTCGGCCGCGGAGACCGTGATGCTGCGCGGGTGTTGATGGATCGCATGCTGCCCAAGATCCTCGGCCTGGCCCAGCGCATGCTGAGTGATCCCCTGGAAGCCGAGGACGTGGCCCAGGAAACGTTTATCCGGGTCTGGAAGGCAGCGGGCCGCTTCGAGAAGGGGCGGGCACAGGTGTCGACCTGGATCAGCAGGATTGCCATCAATCTGTGTTACGACCGGCTGCGCAAGCGCCGCGAAGTGCTGACTGATGAAGTGCCTGAACGGGCCGACCAGGGTATCAGCCAGGAAACAGCCATGGTACGCGATGAAAGCGCGAACCGGGTGCTGGACGCCGTGAACAGGCTTCCAGAGCGTCAGAGAATGGCCATGGAGCTCGTTCACTTTCAGGAATTGAGTAATATCAGGGCGGCAGAGATCATGTCTGTAAGTGTGGAAGCACTCGAATCCCTGCTGGCCCGTGGACGGCGCAAGTTGAAAGCACTGTTGATGGAAGACGCCGGAGACCTCATCAGCTCCTACGAGGGCGAGGCTCAGGCACATGAGGAGTTGGACCGATGACCCAGGACAGGGTGCTTGAAATCCTCCACGCCTATGGCGCCAATCCGGCACGCTGGCCGGACGCGGAGCGCGAGGCTGTCGAGGCTTTCCTAGACCTGCATCCCGAATTGCTGGCCGAGGTGGATATCGAAGCCGAGCTGGATGCTTTGCTGGCCATGCCTGATCCCGAACCGAGCGAATTGTTGCAGCACCGCATCCTGCGCGCAGTGCCGGAGCCGGTCGCGCAATGGGGATGGCGGGCGCCGATCGCAGCGGGCATCGCCCTGGTGGTCGGTGTGAGCATCGGCTTTGCGGGCGGTTATGTTGCTCCGGCTGAACAGGATGTCGAAGCCATCTATGCTGACGCCTATGACAGTCTCGGCGAAGACTGGGTCGACTGGCTGGGAGAGGATACGTGAGGTCTGCCACACCCTGGATCATTGCGCTCCTGGTCTCTGTCCTGGCCAATGGCGCACTGATCGGATTTGTTCTCCAGCGAGAAGTCGCACCGGACGTGCCGACCGAGCGAGAAGCGCGGTTGCAATTGCGCGGTGTGGGCGGGCCGGGAAGTTTCGATCTGCGCGGTTTCATCGAAGCCCTGCCGGAAGAACAGCGGGCCTCCCTGCGTGAACGCATGGAAACCGAGATGGGTGACATGCGCGCGCTGATGCGCGAGGCGCGTGAGGCTCGTATCGATGCCGCTGAAGTCCTGCTCGAGGAACCGTTTGACGCTGCCGCTGTTCAGGCGGCGCTGGAACGTCGCCGTGAGACACGGGCAGCCATTGAGGCTCATATCGAACGTGCGATTGTCGAAATAGCCTCCGAGCTCGATCCCGATGTTCGAGAAGAGGTGCTACGCTCGGCTCGTCGGGGCCCGCCCCAAAGCGAACGCCGGGGGCCGCCACGTTTTGATCGCCGCGGACCACCTCCGGAGCGTCGTCGCGGCGACAGGGATTAGATCCTGATTATTCGGCCGCCCGGGGCGGTTCACCATCGACGAACTCGATGTCTTCGCCCAGGAAACCCTCATCATCCAGATCTCCTGCCAATGCGGCCTCCGGGTCGATGAGTTGAGCTTGGGTGATCGGCAGGACAAAGCTGACCGTGGTGCCTTCACCCAGCTTGGAATCAATCGCCAGCGAGCCGCCGTGCAGATCGATGAGCGATTTGGACAGGGCGAGGCCCAGGCCGGAACCCTGATAACTCTTGGCGTGCTGGCTCTCGATCTGTTCGAACGGACGTCCCAGACGCGGCAGGTCTTCCTGGGCGATGCCGATACCGGTATCGGAGACCTGGAAGGCTACGCCCGGCCCGGACAGGAAGCCGCGAATGGTCACCCGGCCGCCTTCCGGGGTGAATTTCACCGCGTTGGAGACCAGGTTGATCATCACCTGTTTGAAGGCGCGCGGGTCCAGTTCGATCTCAGGCAAATCGGTGACATCAGCGTGCAGCTGAAGCTGTTTCTCCTCCGCACGGCCGCGCACGATGCGCAGGCATTGCTCGACCAGCTCGGCGGCATCGGTCGGCTCGGTCTGAAGGGTCATCTTGCCGGCTTCGATCTTGGACATGTCGAGAATGTCGTTGATCAGTTCAAGCAGATGCTGGCCACTGTCAAGGATATCCTTGGTGTATCCCTTGTAACGCTCGTCCCCGAGCGGGCCGAACATCTCGCGCAACATGATTTCCGAGAAGCCGTTGATGGCGTTGAGCGGCGTGCGTAGCTCGTGGCTCATATTGGCCAGGAACTCGCTCTTGGAGCGGTTGGCTTCCTCGGCGCGGATCTTCTCGACCTCGTATTTCTTGGCGAGATCGGAGATATGCGTCCGGCTGGTTTCCAGGTCATCAACTGAGCGGCGCAGCTGGGACTCGTTCTCCGTCAGTGCCGCTTCGTGGCGCTTCAGATCGGTAATGTCCGCGCCAAAACTGACCAGGCCGCCATCGGCGGTCGGGCGTTCCGAGTAATGCAGCCAGCGGCCATCGGCCAGTTCGATCTCGTAGGCATCCACGCCATCTGTTTCGCCATGCACAGTCTTGATCGCCCGCGCCGCAGTCTTTTCGACCATGGCATAGGACAGCCCCGGCTTGAGATGACCGTCTCCGAGGTCAAAGAAGTCGCGGAACTTGCGGTTCCACAGGACGAGGCGGCGGCGGGAATCCCACAGCACAAAGCTCTCCGACATGGATTCCAGCGCTGCGCGCAAACGGCTCTCCGCAGCAGCAACCCGCGCCTGGGCGCCCTTGCGCTCGGTAACGTCGATGGCCACACCGACGATGCGCGCCTCGCCGTCCGGAGCGGCAGAGAGCAGGCGACCGCGGATCTGCAGATAAACCGGAGCGACCGAGGCCAGAACTTCCAGATCAACTTCCGTGCCCTTGGGTGCGGACCGCATGGCCGCGCGCAGGCGGTCACGGTCCGGGCGGCTGAACAGGCGCAGGAAGTCCTGGCCTGAGCACTCGATTGCAGCTTTAAGTCCGAGCATGCGCGCCAAGCTATCGGTGACATAGACCGTGTCCGCGTCCGGGTTCCAGTCCCAGACACCACAGCGCGCGCCCTCGATGGCGAAACGGAAACGCTGTTCGCTGTCCGCCAGCTGGGCACGGGTGGAGCGCAAGCGGCCCATTTGCATGAAGACCAGGGCGACAAGGCCCAGTGCAACGATGATCGGCGCAACAAACATCAGCCCGTAAAAGGAGATGGTTCGCATCCAGGCGCTTTGATTGATACGGGTGGCGCTCAGCGCATAGACCTGGAAAGGCGTGCCCCCGACCGGAGCCACGGCAAAGGTCACATCCTCGCCGCCAAAACTCGCATCCGATGTTGCGCCGCCACCGCCACCGGCCAGATCGGCGACATAACCGCGGGTAAGTCCGAAACGCTCAGCCAGCGGCGTGCCGGCCGAGACGCCGTTCATCACCGGACGAAGCGCCAGCATCTCGCCGTCATTATTGGCGAGGGCGACCACCCTGTTGGTGCCCCAGTCGGGCAAGGCGTTGATGGCCGGGATGCGTGCTGTCAGTGCACCGACGGTACCGTCTGCCAGGGCAACCGGCTGGGTCAGGGCAAAAACGGCGAGCCCGTCATCAGACAGGCTGGAGACGACCGCTTCCTCCGAGTTGAGCGCCAGGCCGGTCAGTTCGCGCATGGCGTTTGGTGTGACCGTCTCGCCCGCCACAAAGGTGCGGCCATCGGGCAGAAGCAGGCCGATCCCGTCGAGCAGTTCGGACTGCATCAGGGCCGTCAGCCGGGTTTGTGCGACACGTTCGATATCGGTGTCAGGCAGGGCGCCAAAATCACTAGAGGCAACGGCCAACGCATAACGGACCTCGCTCAGCCGGGCGGAGACACGTTCGGCCAGGTAACCAGCCGCATTGGCTTGCGAACGCTCGGCCTCGGAGACCAGCGAGGCACGCTCCTGCTGAATCTTGACGGCAAAGATGCCGCCATATCCAATAGTGAAAATCGCAATGGCCAGGACGATCCAGCCGACGCCTGAGCCGCGCGCACGATTCTTGTCCGGTGAAAGCTCACCGGCACTGGCGCGGGACCTGCCCGCCTCACGCGTATGCGACGCATTCTGTGCCATTCTCGTCAAACTAAGGTGCGTCGCGCGTCGATGTCGACAGGCACGTGCGCACTATCCACGGCTAAGCCGTGCCGCGATCAAGCCGCGGAGGTTGCGTCATCGCCCGAGGGCGAGACATCCATACCGTCATCTTCGTCTCCACCGGCGACTTTTTTAAGGCCTTTGCGGCGTTCGGAACCCTTGTAGTTGGATTCCTCAGTCGGCAGGCGCCGGCGATCCGGGCCAAAATAGGTCTTGTTGCGGATGAAGGGACGCGGTTCGTTGATGACTGCAGCGATTTTCGCAAACATTTCCTTGGCGGTGATCGGCTTGCAGCAGAATTCGGTAACACCGGCATCACGCGCGCCTTCGACCCGGGATTTTTCCGAGTAGGCGCTGAGCATGATGATGGGAATCAGCGGATTGGGGCTGTCATCGGCGGTGCGAACCAGACGCACGAAATCCAGACCGTCCAGGATTTCCATCTGATAGTCGGTGATAATGATGTCGACACTGTCGGAGCGCACCATATCGAACGCGTCTGCCGGGTCCTTGGATTCGAGAATCTGCTTGATCCCAAAGCCATGCAGGATCGTCCGAAGAATGGTCAGCATGTAGCCATTGTCATCGACAATCAGCACTTTCACGCGGCTCATATCGACGGCCATAACACTCTGCCTCTTCTTCTACGCCGCCTTTGTGGCGCGATTCCTTGGGTCTGTGAGCGTTTTTAGCGGGATAGGCTTACCGAAATAGTAACCCTGTCCATAAGTGATGCCGAAGGACTTCATGCGCTTGGCCATGCTCTCGTTCTCGATCATCTCGGCAACGGTCTCGGTGCCCAGCTGCTGGCACAGGTCCACCATGCCCTTGAGAATGGTCGCGTCGCGTTCGGTACGGCCCGCGCGTTTCACGTAGGAGCCGTCAATCTTGACAATGTCGGCGGGGAAATCGCGCAGGTAATGGAAACCTGCTGCGCCGGCGCCGAAATCATCCAGGCAGACATGGTGGCCACGCTCGCGGATCTTCTGGATGACGGCGTTGGCCGCCTTGATATTCTTGATCGTCGCGGTCTCGGTGAGTTCGAAGCTCAGGCGTTTCCGGTCGATCTTGATATCCGCCAGCATTTTCAGGAAGCGCTTGGACCAGGTCGTGTTGGCGATGGACTTGCCCGACAGGTTCACGGCCAGGGACGGGCGGTCGAAATCATCGCGCAGGAAGGTCGCGGCTATCTCGGTCATGGCGAAGTCGATCTCGTAGATCAGACCTGTGCTCTCGGCGAAACCCACCGCCTCCTGGATCGGTTTGCCGCCGGGCAGGCGCAGGAGCAATTCGTAGTGATGGATCTCGCCGGTCTTCAGGTCGACGATGGGCTGGGCATGCGGCTCGATAACCCGTCCCGCGATCGTCGTGCGCAATTCCTTCATGCGCTGTGTCGTCGATTCCATCATCTCGGCCGCCGCATCCTTGAGGCTGCGAATATCCAGAGCCGCATCGGTATCGGCGGCCTGGTTCACGGCATGGATAAAGGCCTGGACGGCGATTTCCGGCTCGAGGTCCGGCGCATCCGGCACCGTGTCGATCTTGACCTTGCCGTCGCTGAGCTTGTTGTCGGCGAGAACGGCCTCGACCTCTTTCTTCAGTTCCGCCAGATCGGCAGACGTCTCATGGATCAGGGCGGTGCGGCTATTGTCGACATGTTTGGCCACGCCCAACTCGCCAACGGCCAGCCCGCAGGCGGCACTGATCGCGTCGTGGACCTGGGTGGCAGCGGCAGGGCCGATTTGGCGATCGATATCCTCGATGCCTTCAATGCGCATGACTGACATGGACAACGCCGTGCCGGCGCTGCGGGCCGAGGCGATAGCGTCGCCCGCTGATCGTTCGAACGCCTGCGGTTCAACTTCCTCCGGTGCCGTCAGGGCCTCAAAGGACACGGTCCAGCGGATCTTGTGATCATCGCCCAGCGTCCAGCCGCCCAGCTTGGCTTCACGACCATTCAGGGTGACCCGGACAGGGCCGACACGACGACCGGGGCGCACGCTTTTCAACAGGGCCATGATAATAGGGCGGGAGGTGCGGTCGAAACGGTCAGCCAGATGGCAGCTCGTGTCCTCGATGGGCGGCTCGCCAAGCGTGGCCGTCGCACCGGAGGCGTATTCCGTCGTTCCGCTGAGATCTGTTTCGATCAGCACATCGGCCGATGCAAACGCAAAGGAAAGGAACCTGTTGCGTTGTTCAATCAAAGACATGGCTTGCCCAATACCATTTTCCAAGCCTCAGTAGAGGACAGAAAGTGTTATTGTGGACTTAAGTTTCCGGAAATTCTTTATGCTGCTTTCGCAGCGTTGGTTCTCTGCGCTTTTGCTGGCGTTGAACTAATATTACGGATGACTTCACGGGTTTTCTTGACCAATTCTGCCCATTCGGCGGGAAGATCGGTTTCCTGCTCCGTCAGCTGCGACAGGTCTTCGGCGATGGCGAGAAGCTGGGGGGCGTGCACGATCAGTCGCGCCTGGGCTTCCACCTTGGTTGGGTCACGGTCATATTCCGCCGCAGGAACACGCCAACCACCCCAGTCCATGCTGTCCGTCACAATAACCGGAAACGTGCCCGGGTGCGGATGGCGCGCGCATTCCTCGTCGCTCTGCCACTTGTTCTTGGCGCGCAGCAGCCGCCAATGGCCCGTCTCGACGATTTCGGAATGTTCGGCCGAAAGCTCCTCCGCTGTGAAGTCACGGCCAAGCCCGCAGTCATAGAAGACCCGAACGGGTTCCTCGACATCCTTCACCCATTGCGGTTTTACGTGCTCGACAAGCGCCCAGGTCCCGACCGGCTGAACGAAAACGCGCTGGTGTTTGTGGAATATTGCTTTTGCCATGACATCCTCCCGAACCCACATCTGAGCAAAGAGAGTTTGAAATCCGCTGAACGGATTAGGACAAATTTGAACAGATTGATTGCAGGCCCCTATTTGGACTTCGCCGCCGGACAGGCTAAGTGGCGCATATGAGTGTTGTCGATAAAATTGATCGCCGCCTGAGCGTCGCCCCGATGATGGACTGGACCGACCGGCATTGCCGGGCGTTTCACCGGGTGCTGACACGCAATACCTTGCTGTACACTGAAATGGCCGTCGACATGGCGGTGATCCATGGCAATCGCGATTACCTGATAGGTTTCGACCCGACAGAGCAGCCTGTCGCGCTGCAACTGGGTGGATCGGACCCAGCCAATCTGGCCAAGGCCGCGAAAATCGCGGTGGCTTATGGCTATGTCGAGATCAATCTCAATGTTGGCTGTCCCTCGGACCGGGTCCAGGCGGGACGTTTCGGGGCCTGTCTGATGCAGGAGCCGGAGCTGGTGGCCGATTGTGTAAAGGCCATGCAGGACGTGGTCGATGTTCCGGTCACGGTCAAAAGCCGCATCGGAGTTGACGATCAGGATCCGGAAACCGCGCTGTTCGACTTTGTCGAGACTGTCGCGGCAGCCGGGGTTAAAAGCTTTACCGTGCATGCGCGCAAGGCGTGGCTGAAAGGGCTGAGCCCCAAGGAAAACCGCACCATTCCGCCGCTGGACTATGAGCTGGTCCGGCGTCTCAAGCGCGAGCGTCCGGAGCTGGAAGTCATCCTCAATGGCGGGCTTGAGGGGCTTGATCATGGTCTGGCCGAAAGCGCGGAGCTGGACGGGTTCATGCTTGGCCGAGCAGCCTATTACACCCCCTGGGTGCTGGCGGAGGCGGACAGCAAGGTGTTTGGCGCGACGGATCCGGTGAAGACCCGGATCGAGGCGATTGACGCCTATTTGCCCTATATCGAGCGGCGCATGTCCGAGGGTGTGCAGCTGCATTCCATCACCCGGCATATTCTCGGTCTTTTCCATGCCCAGCCGGGCGGTCGCAACTGGCGGCGTATCCTGTCGGAAAAGGGCGGGCGCCACGGTGCCAGTATTGATGTGATCGAAGAAGCCAAGGCGGCCGTCACCCCGCGCGACGAGGCGGCTTGATGGAAGAGTATTACGTGTTGATCCTGGCGCTGGCGGCGACCGGCGCCCTGGCCGGGCTGATTGCCGGCCTGTTTGGAATCGGCGGCGGTATCGTCATGGTCCCCGCCATGTATTACGTCTTTGGTGCGCTGGGATATGAAGGCGACCGGGTGATGCATGTTGCTGTCGGTACGTCGCTGGCTGTCATCATCGCCACCTCCCTGCGCAGTGTCAGTGCCCACGCCAAGAAGGGCGCGGTGGATTTCGCCGTGCTGAAACAATGGGTGCCATTCATCGTCATCGGTACGCTGATCGGCACGGTCGTGGCGGACTACATCCCAAGCCGTGGCCTGACCGGACTGTTTGGCGGGATGGCCCTCCTGTTGTCGTTACAGTTTTTCTTTGGTCGCCCCAGCTGGAAACTGGCCGAGGAGATGCCCGGAGGTCTGCCGCGCATTGTTCTGGGCAATACGATCGGTGTGCTCTCGGCCCTGATGGGCATCGGCGGCGGTGTCATGGGCGTGACCCTGATGACGCTGTGCGGGAAGACCATCCACCGCGCCGTGGCAACGGCTGCCGGTTTTGGCGTGGCGATCGGTATCCCCGGAGCTTTGGGCTTCATCATCAATGGATGGGGGGCGAATGAAGTCCCGTTCTCGCTGGGCTATGTGAACATGCCCGGTTTTGCCCTCCTCGCGGGATCCGCATTTTTCGTGGCACCGCTGGGGGCGAAACTCGCGCATTCCCTGCCGGAAAAGAACCTCAAGCGCTTCTTCGCACTGGGCCTGGCGATTGTCGGGGTGATGCTGGTGCGCGAGGCCGTGCTGGGCGGTTAGCGGCGCAGGGTCAGCCGGTCCCCGGATATTTCCACTGACGAGAATTCCGACAACACGCTCATGCCCAAAAGGGACCTCTCGCCATTGCGCATGACGACCGCGCGCACATATTCGAAACTGTGCCCGCGAATGATCAGTTCGGGGATCACCACGCCGGCGCCATAGGCGATGCCGTCTGCAGTCGACATTGGCAGGTCGAAGCTGAGCGCTTCAACGCGGATCCCCATACGGCGGGCATCTTCATAGCTGATCGCCACACCCGTCGCGCCTGTATCAACGAGGAAGTCCACCCGGGCCTGGCCCGCCCAGGCATCCAGATAATAATGGCCGTCACGCTGGCGCTGGAGGGTGATGGTGTCTTCGCGCTCATCCATGGCAGCGCGCTGGTCAGTGCGGGTCGGGGCCCACATGCGGTCGAGTTCCCATTCGCGAAACTCATTGTTGAAGAGGGCCATGCCTATGAAACCGGCGACAACTCCACTCCACAATACCTGATTGCGCCGCGGATAGCCGTGTGGTGAGTGTCCCGCAAACATCACCGCTGCGAACAGAACCGCCAGGATGGTCAGCGCGTAAATCATGCGCACCAGCGTGTTCATATCATCCCAGAGGGGCCAGCTGACCAGACGCAGGGCCAGAAGGGTGAGGGCCGTGCCCAGCAGGGGAAGGGCTGCGCGACTGATAAACCGATCCATCACTCGAAGCTCATCACTGTTTAACCAGCCGGGTTTTCGCGTGCGCCATAGGCATCGCGGCGGCGGGGTAGATCCTGCATGATGCCGTCACGTTCCGCATCGCTGTAGCGTGTCCACTTTCCCAGCTCTTCCATGGTGCGGAAACAGCCGACGCAGACGCCCTGTTTCGGGTCGACGAAACAGACTTTGACACAGGGTGTTTTGATGGGCGTGCTCATGCTCACTACATCTGACCTGTTCGCGCAATTGGCAAGGGCCAATCAGTCGCCGCGGCGGGGAAACAGCTTGGACCGCAGCCAGCCCCAGGTGGAATTGCCCTTCATCGCGTCGCGATAGGAATTTTCCATGAAGCGGTCCAGCGTCTCCAGCTCGCCGAGAAGGTCGGCGCGGGTTTTCATGGGTTTATCCGCGTCCAGGCGTTTGACCAGTTTGGCCGGATTGCCAGCCATGACGGCATAGGGTTCCACATCCTTGGTGATGACGGCGCGGGCGCCGATGACAGCGTGATCGCCGATGGTCACGCCCTTGCCAATGAAGGCACCGTCGCCGATCCAGACATTGTTGCCGATCTTCACGGGCTTGAATGGCGGGTTGGGATCGACACGGTCATAGAGCCCATGCCAGTCGCAATCGGTAATCGTTGCCTCGCGCGCGATGAGACAGCTGTCGCCGATCTCGACCCGGCCGGCTGCGAGAATACGCGTACCGCCCGCCATGAAGACATAATCCCCGATCTCGATCGTGCCGGCCTGGTCCTGCGGTGACCAGACGGTGAAACGGATCGGATCTGCGGCGCTGGCGGCGAGGTGCAGCTGGTGACCAGCATGAATGTTCGGCCCGAACACCTCGATATGCCACGGACGCACCAGCTTGGGTTTGCGGCCAAGCGTTTCGAAATGCGGCCGGGTGAAATGACCGGTCCACCAGTTCTCGAACTGCTCCCACAGTCGGTGCATCCAGTATGGGCGGTGATCGCGTCTCATGGTCCAGCCTTGGAGTGTGTAGCCAATAATGCTACATTGTCGGGGTCAGGGAGACAGTAATGTCGAGAAATCCAAGCATTTCAATGACCGAACATCAGCAGGCTTTTGTCGAGCGGATGATCAGCTCCGGTCGCTATCATGGCGTCTCCGAGGTCGTCCGGGCCGGACTTCGCCTGCTTGAGGCGCACGAGGAGCGACAGGTCGCAGCGCTGGGCGGCCTGCAGGACCTGGTCCAGCAGGCCTATGAGAGTGGCGAACCGGAGCCGCTGGAAAGTCTGGACGACATTATCGCCGAGGCTGAGCGCAAGGCATGAACCCCGGCTCGCGCGAAGCCGGGGTGCTCAAAGTGGTGCGACGCCCGGTTGTGCGTCGTGATCTGATATCCATCTATCGCCATATTGCTGCCGATTCACCTCGCGCTGCTCGCACGGTTCTGGAGGATATCGAGCGGAAAATTCAGGGCTTGGCGACGTTCCCGGATATGGGCAGGGTGGTCGCCCTGCCGAAACGGACGGTGCGCATCCAGCCGGCGGGTAACTATCTGATCGTCTACACGGCGAGGAGGGACAGTCTGGAATTGCTGCGCATTCTGCACGGAGCGCGCGACTGGATGTCTCTGTTGGAGGATTGAAGTGAGCCTGACAGTTGTGATGAATGCCGAGGAGGTTACCGCCTTTCTCGACCAGGCCTTCCAGCAGGATACGGCCGGGCGTGGGCGGTTTGTGGTCACCCAGATGCAGCCCGGCGAGACCGAGGTGCGCTTTGCCACCAATGAGCGTCATTTGCGTCCCGGGGGAACCGTGTCCGGTCCGACCATGTTCGCCATGGCAGATGTCTGCGCCTATGCGGTGGTGCTGGGGCATGTCGGTCCCAAGGCGCTGGCGGTGACGACCAATCTCAATATCAATTTCATGCGCAAGCCCGAGCCGGGTGTGCTGATCGGCCGGACGCGACTGCTCAAACTGGGCAAACGACTGGCGGTGACGGACTGTGAGATCTACACCGAGGGCTCAGACGACATGGTGGCTCACGCCACGGCGACCTATTCCATCCCCACCAGCTAGGAGCGGACGATGAGCGAGATGAGCGAAGAGAACCTGAATGATCCTTTCGAGGATGCCATTCGCAAGCTGGTGGCCGAGGTGAAGGAAGGGCGCAGCGTCTCTCCGGCTGATGTTGCCAAACTGGTGGATCCGGACAATCACACCAAGCGTTTCGGCCATGTTCGCCAGGCCGCGGTGCGCCTGCACAAGGCGGGGGAGATCGCCATCCTGCGCAAGGGCAAGCCGGTGCCGGATGCCGACACGTTCAAGGGCGTTTATCGTCTGGGCCGTGTTTGAGCCGCTCGACGATCTGCTCGCGGAGATCCGCGCCTGCCGGGTCTGCGAAGAGAGCATGCCGCACACGCCGCGCCCGGTGATCCGGGCGTCATCGACAGCACGCATAGCCATTGTCGGCCAGGCGCCGGGTACGCGCGTGCATGCTTCCGGCAAGCCCTTCACCGACCCGTCGGGTGATCGCCTGCGCGAATGGATGCAGGTGGATGAGGCGACCTTCTATGATGAAAGCCGCATCGCCATTGTGCCGATGGGTTTCTGTTTTCCAGGCCTGGACGCCAAGGGCGGCGATCTACCACCACGCAAGGAATGCGCGCCGCTCTGGCAGGAAAAAGTGCACGCGTTCATGCCGCAGGTCGGGCTGACCCTGCTCGTCGGACAATATGCACAGAAGTTTTATCTGCGTTCGCAGGCGCAAAAAACGCTCACAGATACAGTTAAGAGTGCGGCGCAATATTTTCCTCGATATCTGCCGCTTCCGCACCCGTCCTGGCGTAATAATGCGTGGTTGAAGAAGAATCCCTGGTTCGGGGAAAAAATTCTCCCGATGCTGCGGTGCCGCATCGCTGAGATGTTATCGGCACCATGATTTTTAGTGTTTTCGCGCGCTTGCCGCAGCTCTCGTGAAAGGGTATGCCACGCGCGAATTTGCAGCGATGCTGTTCTCGCACAGAAAGGGTTTGCGCGTCATGAGTGTTTTCGAACACCCGTCTTACGACAACCACGAGAAAATTCTTTTCGCGACCGACAAGGTCACGGGTCTCCAGGCCATCATCGGCGTTCACTCCACGGTCTCCGGACCGGCGTGTGGTGGTTGCCGGATGTGGTCCTATCCCAGCTCCGCGGAAGCACTGGAGGACGTTCTGCGTCTGTCCCAGGGCATGAGCTACAAGAACATCATGGCCGATCTTCCGATCGGTGGCGGCAAGTCCGTAATCATGAAGCCGGAAGGCGAATTCAACCGCCAGGAACTGTTCGAGGCCTTTGGTCGCGCGGTCGAAAGCCTGGGCGGTCAGTACATCACTGCCGAGGACGTGGGTGTCAGCCCGGACGACATGATGGCCGTTCGCCAGTCCACCAAGCACGTTGTTGGTCTGCCCGAGGGCAAGGCCGCGTCTGGTGACCCGTCGCCAATCACGGCCGAAGGTGTGTTCCGCGGCATGAAGGTCTGCATCGAGCGCGGTCTGGGCAAGTCCGACCTGTCCGGCGTTCGTGTTGCCATCCAGGGCGCTGCCGGTCACGTCGGTGCCTATCTCTCCGGTCACCTGGCCGAAGCCGGTGCCGAGTTGATCATCACCGATATCAACGAGCCGGGCCTGAAAGAACTGGAAGCCAAGTACGGCGCCAAGATCGTCGGTCTCGACGAGATCTATGACCAGGACGTCGACGTGTTTGCACCATGTGCGCTGGGCGCCATCGTCAATCCGGACACGATTGACCGCATAAAGGCTAAAATCATCGCCGGAGCAGCCAACAACCAGCTGGCCACCCGCGAGATGGGCGCTGAAATTCTCAAGCGCGGCAAGATCTACGCGCCGGATTACGTCCTCAACGCTGGCGGCATCATCAATGTGATGGGCGAGATCCAGGGCGATTTCGACCCGGCCTGGGTCCAGGGCAAGCTGGTTGGTCTCGAGAACACGCTGGGCGAGATCCTCGACCAGTCTGAAAACGAGGGCCGTCCGTCCAACATCATCGCCGACGAGATCGCGCGCAATCGCATCGAGGACAAGCGGTCCTCCAAGACGATGGAACCGGCGTAAGCCGCTGCATCCATTTGAATTAGAAAGGCCCGCTCGATCGAGCGGGCCTTTTTCATGTTTCAAGCAGTGTGACATAGGCGGGGTTTATTCTCGCACCGACCCTGTCGCCGATGTTGATCGTGTCGGTCGCCGGAACCTGGAGCGTCCAGTCGGACCCATCCGTTGCGCGCAAGTCGATGTCGCATATCGGCCCGGAATAGGTCACGCGGGTGACCGTCAATTCACCTTCGGGTTCCAGGGCGAGACCTTGCGGGCGTACCAGGGCTGTGACCGGGGTCGCCTCCGCAAGCGATGTCTTCACGGTTCCGATCGGCAGCACGACCTCGCCGTTGCGGACACTCGCCTTGCAGGTTTGTACATCCCCCACCAGCCGCGCTGCCGTTTCGCTGACCGGGTTGAACCACACGTCCTGGGGGGCGCCGTGTTGGATAATCCGACCGGCATCCATCAACGCCAGCTGATCCGCGCTCTCAAGCGCCTCCTCGGCATCGTGAGTGACAAACAGCACCGCCGTTCCCGCTTCGCGCAGCACTTCCATCGTCCGCTGGCGTACATCGCCGCGCAGGCGACGGTCGAGGCCAGAGAAAGGTTCGTCCAGCAGGACGACACCGGGCCTTGGTGCCAGGGCTCGGGCAAGGGCCACGCGTTGTTGTTCGCCGCCGGAGAGTTCGTGTGGATACTGGCTGGCCTTGTGCTCCAGCTCGACAGCCCGCAGCTGCTCCAGCGCACGGGTCTTGCGATCCGCGCCGGTCAGGCCAAAGGCGACATTCTCGACCGCGGTCATGTGCGGGAAGAGGGCATAGTCCTGGAAGACCAGCCCGACCCGGCGCTGTTCCGGCGCGAGGAAGGTTTTCTGCCCGGTCCAGGTGACGCCATCGGCGGTGATCTCGCCGGCATCAAGCTGTTCCAGGCCGGCGACGGCTCTCAACAGGGTCGACTTGCCGCTGCCGGACGCCCCCAACAGGGCCGTGATCTCGCCGGCATGCAGCTCCAGCGACGCGCTTTCAAGCGCTGCGTGGTCCTTCGTGAAGGCCCGGCGCGCGCCGCGGATACTCAGTGTTTCGACACGGCTCATGGCCTGGCCCCGTTCTCCCCAGACGAAGAGAGATATCGCGCCACGAAAATCATGGGAAGGGTGGCGATGAGCGGGATCAGCAGTGCCGGCGCTGCGGCTTCGCCCAAGCGCTCATCCGAGGCGTATTGGTGCGCGATGATGGCCAGCGTGTTGAAATTGAACGGGCGCAGGATCATCGTCGCCGGCAATTCCTTGAGAATCTCGACGAAGCTCAGGATCAGGGCCGAGGCGACACCCGGCGCGATCAGCGGCAGGTGCACGGCCAGCAGGCGGCGGCGTGTGTTGGCGCCCAGCGTCTTGGCCGCACCGTCCAGCGACCTGGTCACGCGGGCCAGCGCGGTCTCGCACGGGCTGATGGCCGCTGCGACAAACCGGCTGAGATAGGCGAGGACGAGGGCGGCGGCCGTGCCCGTCAGCAGGATCGGGAAGACACTGCCGGTCAGGCTTTCCCAGGTCGGGTCCAGCCAGCGCTGGATACCAGAGAGCAGGGCGATCACACCCACAGCTGCGACGGCTCCGGGCACAGCATAACCGACACCGGCCAGTCGCGCCGCTGCGGTTCCCAGAACCGATTTGCGACGCAGGGCGTAGGCGGTGGTCAGGCCAACAAGTGTGGCGATGACGGCGGCGCTGCCAGCGACCGTGAGGCTGTTGAAGGAAGCTTGGGCCAGGCCATTGGCAACGGGTTCGCGCAGGGCTCGCCAGGCGAGACGGCCCAGCGGCAGGATCATCGACAGGAAGAGCGCCATGAAGGCGGCCAGGCTTGCCAGTCCCGCCTGCAGCGGGCTGAGCAGGAATCGGCGGGCGGGACGCTGTTTGCCCGAACTGGTCTGGACCTGCATGCGCCGGCGGCCATGTCGCTCCAGTGCGAAAATCACCAGCGCGAAGACAACCAGGATCAGCGACAGGCGAGCGGCATCGAGCAGGGAGCCGGCGCCCGACCAGGCTCGGATGAGGCCGATCGACAGGGTGGGCGATCCCAGATGGGAAACCGTTCCATAATCCGCCAGCGCTTCCATGATCACCAGCGCCATGCCCGCGGCAATGGCCGGCCGGGCCATGGGCAGGGAGGTGCGCCAGAACGCTCCGAAGGCGGACGCGCCCAGCGTGCGGGCGGCGTCATAGGCATCCGCTGACTGGCCCGTGAAGGCATTGCGGGCGAGCAGATAGACATAGGGGTAAAGGACGAGGGCGAACATCAGTCCCGAGCCCCAGGTGCCGCGGATGGTCGGGAAGAGCCCCCAGCTCATGCGATCCAGCGGTCCGCCGGCCTGGGAGATGTCGAGCCACGCATAGGCGGCTACATAGGCCGGCACGGCGAGCGGCAGGATCAGCGCCCAGGTGAAGAATTTCCGGCCGGGAAACTCGCAGCGTGCGGTCAGCCAGGCGAGGCCGGTGCCGATGGCGGCTGCTGTCACCGAGGCCACCAGACCGACATAGGCGGAGTGAAAGAGATAGGTGGGCAGGCGGGTTTCCGCGAGATGACGCAAATAGTCGGTGGATCCGCCGCCCAGCGCGATGGCTGCGACGGCCAGGATGGGAAGCCCGCATATAAAAGCAGCAAGGACGGCGATGATGTTCATCGCCGTCCCGGAAGACTGGGTTTGGCTGGTGCCGATCACTGCCAGCCGACGCGGTCGAAGATACGCTGGGCGATGGCGTTATTGGCACCGAGTTCAGCGATTTCCAGGTCATCCTGGGTAAAGGGCATCATCGCGGAGAGCGTGGCGTTGTCCCACTGTGCGGTCGGAACGGCGGGGACCTCATTGGTCATCTCGGCAAAGATTCGCTGAGCCTCGTCAGACACGAGGAAGGCGATGAATTCGCGGGCCTCGTCCGGGTGCGGGGCGTTCAGGGCGATACCGGCGCCGGAGACGTTCATGTGCGCACCGGTGGTATCCTGGTTCGGGAAGAAGAGCGTCGTCTGCTCGACGACGGCCTGGTCGGCCGGCTCGTTGGAATTGGCCATCATCGCGAAATAATAGTGGTTCGTGATGGCGACATCGCATTCGCCCGCGGCAATGGCGCGGAGCTGGTCGCGGTCACCGCCCTGCGGAGCGCGGGCCATGTTGTTGACGATGGCCTGGGCCCAGGCCTCGGCGGCTTCCTCACCTTCGTGAGCGACGATGGAGGCGAGCAGGGACTGGTTATAGACGCTGCCGGAGCTGCGCACACAGATGCGGCCATTCCAGCGCTCATCCGCCAGGTCGGCATAGGTTGTGATCTCACCGTCCTGAACACGCTCATTGGAATAGGCGATGATACGCGAACGCTGCGCAACACCGACCCAATAGCCCTGCGGGTGGATCAGGTGGTCCGGCAAGCGGTCGGCAAATTCGCTGTAATCGCTCTGGGCAAACAGGCCGGCCTCTTCAGCGCGATGCAGGCGGGCGGCATCGACGGTGACGATGACGTCGGCCGGGCTGCGTTCACCATCGGCGCGGATACGTTCGATCAGCTGGTCACCACGGGCCTCGATCAGGTTGATCTCGATACCCGTCGCTTCCGTGAAGGCCGCATAGACGACAGCGTCACTGCTGTAGTGGCGCGCCGAGTAGACATTGACGACACGGCTTTCCGATTCTGCGCTGGCGGAATCAGACGTTTGTGGTGCCGGATTACACGCGGCGAGTACAAGCGTGGCGGCAAAAAGCGTGAGGGTATTTTTCATAACTTATCCATCGGATTTCGAGTTGAAGCATGTCTCGCATTTTTGCGAACGCCTCGCAACTGGATTGGGCAGGTTCTCGCTGCGGCAAACCGTCCCGGGGCACCCTACCTGTGGATTAACGGAAAAAGTCGAGATTTCGTTAGGGATTGAGGCGGGCTGGATAGTGCTGATCGCACGATCCCGAAATGTCTCCCCTGACGGGATTGCACGCAGAAATGGGGTTCTGGGTGATCGGGAGCTTTTGAGGGCAATGCAGGCGAAAGTTGAATCTCTACTGCATTTCGCCCTTGGTGTGACAACTTGACACACCTTCATGGTCTCGTCATAAACCGCTCCGGCATATATCAGCCTGCGCACATTCGGGATTACCCAGGGCGTGGGCCCCGTAATTATCAATTTGATTGGACGTCATTCCCGACCGAGGGAAGCTCGGTCGCGTAGGAGGTTTTGTTCATGAGTAACGATCTGTGCACGCCGGAAGGCGCACGTCGCTTGAAGTCCCGCATTGAAGCCTATTGGGCAGAGCGCGGTTATGATGTCAGTGTCGACCTGGTCGACGCAGGCTTCATGCCGGCCATGCGTTCCGCACGTACCGATGTACGTTCGAACCTGGTCAACGGCATGCCGACTCGCCCGGCCAATGACATGGGTCGCGAGCGCCGTACGGCGTAAGTCGGATTAGTCCGACACCGTTCGCCAGATCTCGGCGAGCGTCTCAGGCACATCTGAGAATTCATGAATTAACCGGTCGGCTCCCAGCGAGCCGGCCGGTTTTTCACTATAACCATAGCTCAGGATGATAGACGGGACGCCGGCGGCCTTCGCGGCATCCACGTCCGGGGCGCTGTCGCCGACCATGGCGGCGCGGTGGTGACCCGCCCCGAGCGCATCATGAACATGATCCGCTGCCGGTTTCTTCGCCCGCGTTCGTTCCGGTCCGATCACGCGTTCGAAATAGCCGTCCAGCTCCAATTCCCGCAGCAGCAGGTCCGCCAAGACCGAGGGTTTATTGGTGCAGACCGACAGGCGCGCGCCGGCCTCGGCCAGGCGATCCAGCGTCTCGCGCACATTCGGGAAGGGAATGCTGTCGGCGGCGACATTGCTCTGATAGCTTTCGATAAAAGCTGGAAACAGCGCGTCCACCTCGGTCTCTGTCAGTGCGACATCCTGGCGATCATGGGCGCGGCGGATCATCGCCTTGGCGCCCCGGCCCACCATTTCACGAACATCGGATACCAGAACCGGCTGCAGGCCGCGGGGCAGGATGACAGCATTGAGCGCGCGGACCAGATCCGGCGCTGTATCCACCAGCGTGCCATCAAGATCGAACGCGATCGAGGCATTGGCGAAAACGTCTTTGTACAGTGTCATCTGTGCAATCCCTGAAACAAGTTTCTTCTCAGCCCGCCGGATATGCTGACACATCCGGTCTCTATGGGTTATAGCGCTGGCATATAGGTCCAGTATCGATTCACTTGAAAGGGTGGAATGGCATGTCACGTGCGCGCGCGGCGGTGATTTTGGCTGCGGGTCAGGGAACCCGCATGAAATCTAAAACGGTAAAAGTGCTTCACTCTGTCGGCGGTCGGCCGATGCTCGACTGGGCAGCCCAGCTGGCCGATGACGCCGGTGCGTCCAAGCGAGTGGTTGTCTACGGGGCTCACTCGCCGGCTGTACGTGATGCGGGCGATGCGCTGGGCGCGGAAACCGCCCTCCAGGACCCGCCGCAGGGGACGGGGCACGCTGTCCAGGCCGCCGAGGGGGCCTTTGACGGTTTTGATGGCGATCTCATTGTGCTCTACGCCGACACTCCGTTGATCCGTGCGGAAACGGTTGAGCGGGTGTTTGACGCCCTAGCAGAAGGTGCTGCGGTCGCGGTGCTCGGTTTCGAACCGGAAGATCCGGCCGCCTATGGCCGTTTGATCGAGGATGCTGACGGCAATCTGGACCGGATCGTCGAATACAAGGACGCCAATGAAGAAGAACGCGCTGTTCGCCTGGTGAACTCCGGCGTGATGGCTGCGCGGGCCGACTTGATGTTCGAACTGCTCGGCGAAGTCACCAACGACAATGCCAATGGCGAATACTACCTCACCGATGTTGTCGGCCTGGCCCGTGGCCGCGGTTTGCGAGCTGTTGCTGTCCGTGCGGATGCCGACGAGGTGCTGGGCGTTAACTCGCGTGTGGATCTGGCTGAGGCCGAGGCGGCCTTCCAGACTCGCAAGCGCGAGGAGATGATGAGGGCAGGCGTGACCCTGGTCGCGCCGGAAACGGTCTTCTTCTCCCATGACACCGAGATCGAGCGTGATGTCGTGGTTGAGCCGCATGTCGTCTTCGCACCGGGTGTGAAGATCGAGGAAGATGCGACCGTGAAGGCATTCTCCCATCTGGAAGGCACCACCGTGCGTAACGGCGCGTCTGTTGGCCCCTATGCGCGATTGCGTCCGGGGGCGGACATTGGTCCCAACGCCAAGATCGGCAATTTTGTCGAGGTGAAGAAGGCGCAGCTGGCTGACGGTGCGAAAGTCTCCCACCTTTCCTATATCGGCGATGCGCACATTGGCGAGGGCGCCAATATCGGAGCTGGCACGATCACCTGTAACTATGACGGATACGACAAGCACCTGACCGAGATCGGCGCCGGGGCCTTTATCGGTTCCAACACCTCGCTGGTCGCGCCGGTCAAGGTGGGCGAGGGCGCCTATACAGGGTCTGGCGGTGTCGTCACCAATGACGTGCCGGACAATGCCCTGGCTGTCGCCCGGGCCGAGCAGGTGCACAAGGATGGCTGGGCGGAGCGCTATCGCAAGGCAAAGCTGGCGCGCAAGAACAAAGGAGAAAAAGCCTGATGAATCTGATCGAGCGTCTTCAGGACCCGACACTGCTGCAATCTGCGTCCTTCATTGATGGCGAGTGGGTTTCAGCCGATGCCCAGTTTGAAGTGAGCAATCCGGCGACCGGCCAGAAACTGGCCGATGTTGCCGATGTCGGAGACGCAGGCGCACGGTCGGCGGTCGCTGCAGCGGCCCGGGCTTTTGAAAGCTGGAAGAAGGTTTCTCCCTTCGAACGCGCAGCCTTGTTGATGAAATGGCGCGAGCTGATCCTGCAAAATACGGCGGATCTGGCGACAATCATCACGGCTGAGATGGGCAAGACCTATCGCGAGGCCCAGGGCGAGATCGTTTATGGCGCCGGTTTCATCGACTGGTCCGCGGAAGAGGGCAAGCGTGTGCATGGCGAGACCATGACACCGCCTTTCCCGGGCTCGCGTGGCTGGACCATCCGCCAGCCGATCGGTGTGGTGGCCTGTATCACGCCGTGGAACTTCCCCAACGCCATGATCACTCGCAAGTGCGCTCCGGCGCTGGCGGCGGGCTGTACGATGGTCATCAAGCCGGCTCCCGAGACACCGCTCTCGGCGCTGGCCCTGGCCGAGCTGGCCAAGCGCGCCGGCATTCCCGACGGTGTCTTCAACGTGGTCTGCGGTGATGCCCAGGCCATCGGCCCGGTGCTGACCGGTTCGGACGAGGTTCGCATGATCGGCTTCACCGGCTCGACGCCGGTCGGCAAGCTGTTGATGCGCCAGGCGGCCGACGGTGTGAAACGTGTCGCCCTGGAACTGGGCGGCAATGCGCCCTTCATCGTCATGGACGATGCGGATGTCGACAAGGCCGCCGACGGTATCGTCGCCTCCAAATACCGCGTGTCCGGACAGACCTGTGTGTCTGCCAACCGCATTATCGCCCAGCCGGGCATTGCCGATGCGCTGGTCGAGGCATTGCAAAAGCGGGTTGAGGCGCTGACCCCGGGTGATGGTTTCGAGGGCGACACGGATGTGGGTCCGCTGATCCATATGGAAGCGGTCGAACGTGTTGATGCCCTGGTGAAGAACGCCCGTGAGAGCGGCGCGAATATCCTGGCTGGTGGCAAGCCGCTGGTGGACGAGCTGGGCGGAGCGTTTTACGCGCCGACCCTGATCGAGGGCGGTTCCACGGATATGGACCTTGCCTGTTTCGAGATTTTCGGCCCCGTGGCCTCGGTCTACCGGGCCGAGAGCGAGGATGAGATCGTGCGCCTGGCCAATGACACGCCCTATGGCCTGGCCGCCTATATCTATACCAATGACGTCAATCGCATTCACCGCCTGACCGAGGCGCTGGAGTACGGCATGATCGGAGTCAATGCGCCCATGGTTGGTGCAGCCTCCACGCCGTTCGGCGGGGTCAAGGAATCCGGCATCGGCCGCGAGGGCGGCAAGTGGGGTGTCGAGGAGTTCACCGAGTTGAAATACATACTCCTGGGAGGGGTGGACGCATGAGCGATCGCCAGAAGACCCACGCCGCAGCAGCAGCGCTGGATTATGTCGAAGACGGAATGACGATTGGCCTGGGCTCCGGCTCGACGGCCGAGATTTTTGTCAAACTGCTCGCCGAGCGGGTCAAGGACGGGTTGCGCGTCAAGGGCGTGCCGACCTCGGATCAGACTGCCGCTCTGGCGCGGGAGCTCGGTATCGAGCTCGCTGATGTCGATCATGTCGATCACATTGCGGTGACCATTGACGGTGCCGACGAGGTGGATGGCCGTTTCCAGCTCATCAAGGGCGGCGGTGGACGACACCTGCGAGAGAAGATCATCGCCCAGGCCTCGGACCTCATGGTGGTCGTCGTGGACGAAGGCAAACTCGTGTCCACGCTGGGGAAATTCCCGCTGCCGGTGGAGGTCGACCCGTTCGGTTTCTCCATCGGTGCCAAGCAGATCTTTGACGGTCTGCGCAAGGCCGGCGTGAAACACCCCGACGTGCAGCTGCGCCGCAAGGGCGACGGGCTGGAGCCTTTCATAACCGATGGCGGTAACTACATTCTCGATTGTGCTTGCGAGGAAATCCCGGATGCCGAGGCAGTGGATCGGGAACTCAAGCGCATTCCAGGGGTCGTCGAGCACGGCCTGTTTCTGAATTTGGCCCGCGTGGTGATTGTCGGCGAAGACAATCAGGCGCGCGTGATGGAGCTCTAAGGGGAAGCTATGAGAAACCTGATTATTGGGATTGCTTTTGCGTTCATCGCCTTTGTGCCCCGTGTCCAGGCAGATGACGCGTCCGATCGTCTCGTCATCGCTCGCGAGATCGTTTTGCAAAGCACCTCTGAGGACATGTACCGCACCGCCCTCGAGACGACCATGCCGCTCATCCGTAACAGTTTCCAAGTCAGTATTCCTGGTGCGACAGACGCTCAGCTTGATGAGGCCATGGATTTGATGATGGAAATCATGATGTCGACCTATGACGACATGATCGAGGAAAGCGCAGGGCTCTATGCATCACGCTTCACCCTTGCGGAGCTCGAGGAGCTGCAGGCATTCAACTCGACACCGCTTGGGCAAAAGGTGTTGCAGGAATTGCCGGGCATTACGAGCGAGGCCAGCGTCATCGGTGAACGTCTTGGGACCGAGGCGGTGAACGCCAATCTTGGCCGCGTCCAGGCGATCTTCCAGTAAAACCGGGAAAGTCTTCCAATGCCTGATTTTGACTACGACCTCTTTGTCATCGGTGCCGGTTCTGGCGGTGTGCGCGCGTCGCGCATGGCCGCCAAGTACGGCGCCGGCAAGATCGCGATCGCCGAGGAACACCGTTATGGCGGAACCTGTGTGATCCGTGGCTGTGTTCCCAAGAAACTGCTGGTCTACGCGTCCGAGTTCGCAAAGACCTTCCAGCTGGCCGAGAGTTTTGGCTGGGATGTGGGCGAGAACGAGTTCAGCTGGGAAAGGCTTATCGCCGCCAAGGACAAGGAGATCGAGCGTCTCGAAGGCATTTATGGCCGCCTGCTGGCCGGCAGTGGTGTTGAAGCCATTGATGACCGCGCTGTGCTGGAAGGTCCGAACACGATCCGCCTCGTCAATCAGGACCGTACGGTCACTGCGGCCAAGATCCTGATCGCGGTGGGTGGAACGCCTTTCGTGCCGGACGATATTCCGGGGCATGATCTCGGCATCACCTCGAACGAGGCCTTCTATCTGCCTGAATTGCCCAAGCGTGTGGTGATCGCCGGCGGTGGCTATATCGCCTGTGAGTTCGCCCAGATCTTCAACGGCATGGGCTCAGATGTGGTGCAGGTCTATCGCGGTGATGAGGTTCTGCGCGGCTTCGATGCGGATGTGCGCACGCATGTGCACAAGGAAATCGAGGCCTCGGGCGTCAAGATTGTCACGGAGACCGTGTTCACGAAAATCGAGGCGCTCGCTGATGGCTCTAAGCGGGTGCATCTGAAAAACAGCGACACGATTGATACGGATCTCGTGATGTATGCGGTCGGCCGCACGCCCTATACGCACGGGCTGGGCCTGGACAAGGCCGGTGTCGAGCTGGACGGGAAGGGTGCGATCAAGGTTGACGCCTATTCCAAGACTACAGCGGACCACATCTACGCCGTGGGCGACGTCACTAACCGGGTCAACCTGACGCCGGTCGCCATTCGTGAGGGTGCGGCCTTTGCGGCGACGGTCTTCAATGACACGCCGACAGCCTATGACCATTCCGATATCGCCTCGGCCGTCTTCACCCAGCCGCCTGTCGGCTCGGTGGGCATGACCGAGGAAGAGGCGCGAAAATCTGTCGCGAAAGTGGACATCTATAAAACAAGCTTCCGCCCGATGAAGTACACGCTGAGTGACGTTGGCAGCAGAATGCTGATGAAACTTGTCGTCGACGGGGAGACAGAACGCGTTTTGGGTGTGCATATTGTCGGTCCTGACGCGCCGGAGATGATCCAGCTCGCCGGGATTGCCGTCAAAGCAGGTTTGACGAAATCACAATATGATGCGGCATGCGCTGTGCATCCCACCAGCGCAGAGGAATTGGTGACCATGAGCGAGAAGTGGTCGCCAGACGAGTAAGTGAGAAGGCGACAGAGATGAATTGGTCCCCCCGGTCCTGGCGCGAAAAGCCGGTGATGCAAATGCCGACCTACACGGATCAGGCGGCTGTTGATGCTGTGATGGCCGAGCTGGCCGCACGGCCGGCCCTTGTGTTTGCAGGCGAGGCGCGTCGTTTGCGCAAACAGCTGGCGGATGTGACCGCGGGCAATGCCTTCCTGCTGCAGGGCGGTGATTGTGCCGAGAGTTTCAAGGAATTCTCCACCGAAGGGGTTCGCGACACATTCCGCGTTCTCCTGCAGATGGCGGTTGTCCTGACATTTGCGGCTTCCAAGCCAGTGGTCAAAGTGGGACGGATTGCGGGCCAGTTCGCCAAGCCGCGCTCGTCCGATACCGAGACTCGCGATGGTGTTTCACTGCCAAGTTATCGCGGTGACAGTGTCAATGACGCCGCTTTCACGCCGGAAAGCCGGGAGCCGGACCCACATCGTTTGATCCGGGCCTATGACCAGTCAGCCTCCACGCTGAACCTTTTGCGCGCGTTTGCGTCGGGCGGTTATGCGGATCTGCACAATGTGCATCAGTGGACCCAGGATTTCGTCAAGGACAGCCCCGCGGCAGAACGTTATGCGGAGACCGCGTCGCGCATTTCCGAAGCGCTGGCCTTCATGAAGGCCTGTGGTGTTGGCCGCGACAGTGCACCGTCGCTGGAGAGTGTCGACTTCTTCACCAGCCACGAGGCGTTGCACCTTCCCTTCGAGGAGGCCCTGACGCGTCGCGACCCGAATACCAACCAGTGGTATGCGACTTCGGCTCACATGATCTGGATCGGTGAACGGACCCGCCAGCTTGATGGCGCTCATGTTGAATACGCGCAGGGCATCGCCAATCCGATCGGTGTGAAATGTGGTCCGACCATGCAGCCGGATGATCTGCTGCAGCTGATCGACACGCTCAATCCCAAAAACGAGGCCGGACGTCTGGTCCTGATCGTTCGCCAGGGGGCCAATAATGTGCGCGAGACGTTGCCGGCGCTGGCGCGTGCGGTGACCCAGGAAGGCAAGAAGGTTGTCTGGTCGTCCGATCCGATGCACGGCAATACCGTGAAAACGGGCAATGGCTATAAAACACGTGAGTTTGACAAGGTCCTCAACGAGCTCGAGGGCTTCATGGACGTGCTCTACGCGGAAGGCGCCTATCCCGGCGGTGTGCATTTCGAGATGACCGGTCGCGATGTGACCGAGTGTGTTGGTGGTGCCAAGACGGTGACCGAGGCTGATCTGGCCTCGCGCTATCACACGCATTGTGATCCGCGCCTCAATGCCGATCAGGCGCTCGACATGTCCTTCCGCATTGCTGAATCGCTCAAGCGGGTGCGCAAGAACAATTCCGCTGCCAATGCCGCCTGAGTGGCGTTCTGACAGCCGGCAATAAAAAACCCCGCCAGGATCTCTCCTGGCGGGGTTTTTCTAACCCTGAGGGGATCAGATGTCTTTCAGGGCCGCTGCCGGGCGGAAAGCCGCCTGCGTGCGTGCCTTGGACATCATTTTCTCGCCGGTGCGCGGGTTGCGAACTTCGCGAGCTTCGCGGTGCTTCGCATGGAACGTACCGAAGCCAGCCAGCTGAACGCTGTCGTTTGCCTTTACAGAACCAACGATAGCTTCGATGGCAGCATCGACAGCTTCGCCAGCTTGAGCGCGGGACAGGCCGGTTTTGTCGGCAACGGCTTTAGCAAGATCAGACTTGTTCATAGGGTTCCCCCCAAATTGTCGTGGTTCAATCGGTACGGTCATCGTGCCCGATAGAGAGCCACTTGGTTCTAACACGCTTCATGAAGGCCAAGTTCGGAGGTGCTTTGCAAGCAATAACAGGCGAATCGGGCCGGATTTGCTGTAATTTTCCGGGAAAAACCCTGTTTTTTGGCCCTCGGCCCCGATTTTGCGGGTGTTTTACAGTATGTTTCACGCTGAGACGCCGTTGGAGAGCGCAACATGATTCGCCCGATTCGCATGCTGCCACTGGCTCTGATCGCCGCACTCATCGGTTATCTGCTGGCTGTGTATGCGGGAGCGGGGGACTTGTACGCGCCGGTCGCAGGGGCGATCGCGGGCGGCTGGACGCTGGGACGTCTTTGTCGTTCGCCACACCCTTCGAATTGAAATATTCCGCCAACGCGCCATACTTTGTTTTGAACCGACAGGTTGAGGGCAGATGGCAAAGATTCTCGTTGTGGATGATGACGCAGTGAATCGGGAATTGTTTCGGTGGGCGCTGCAGGACCAGCACGAGATTGACGAGCTGACGAGCGGGGTCGGTGCAGCCGACGCCATCCGGACTGGCGTTTACGATCTGGTCCTGCTCGATGTCATGATGCCCATTATTGGTGGTGAGGAGGTCGTGACCGATCTCGCCGCCACCCAGGCTGAGCTTCTCAACCGGGTCCTTGTGGTGACGGCGGCCATGAACCAGCCGCTTGTTGACCGCATGACCGAACAGGGGGTCGCCGGTGTCAAGCAGCGGCCCTACGATCCGGAAGAAATCGCGGAGTTGGTCAAGACCTATGTCGCCTGATGCTCGGAGGTATCCATGGCGGACATTGTAGAGCGTTCGAAAAACGGGCAAGCCAGGCAATCTGCTCACTTCAACAGGGAGCTGGACCGGCTTACGCGTTTTCGCCTGGAGGAGAACCCCGGCATTGACCGCTTGCTGGAGGAAGTGGTGCGAAGCCTCAGCACTTCAGTCGGGGCGGCGCGGGCCAGCATCTGGATTCTGGACAATCAACATGTCGAACTGGGCTGTCTGTGTCTTTATGATCAGAACACCAGCGAAATCAGCTCGGGCGCCACGTTGAAGGCCAGCGACTATCCTGCCTATTTCGAAGCTTTCCGCTGCTCGCGCGTGGTCAATGCTGATGACGCGGTCACTGATCCGAGGACCTGCGAGTTCGCCGTCGGCTATCTCGATGTGCTTGGCATCACCTCTATGCTGGACACCCAGATTTCCGATCGAAAAGGGCTGCGCGGCGTTGTGTGTTGCGAACATGTCGGGCTGGCGCGGGAATGGAGCGAGGAAGAATGCGCCTTTGTTGCATCCCTGGGCGATTTTGTCGGTCTGTCGATGGAGTTGT
Source organism: Maricaulis sp. MIT060901 (assembly GCF_047123815.1). Classification (NCBI taxonomy): domain Bacteria; kingdom Pseudomonadati; phylum Pseudomonadota; class Alphaproteobacteria; order Maricaulales; family Maricaulaceae; genus Maricaulis; species Maricaulis sp. MIT060901. The sequence goes on along the minus strand of NZ_CP138920.1, from coordinate 562,950 downwards.
TTGAGCGCGAGAAGATTGCCCGAGCGCTTGAGCGCTCCAATGAGCGCCTGGTGGAAGCTCTTGCTGAAGCAGAACGTGCGAAAGCGGAGGCAGAGGCTGCCAACCGGCTCAAGACCCAATTCCTGGCCAATACCTCCCATGAACTCCGGACGCCCCTGAACGGGATTCTGGGCGGGATTTCCATCCTGCAACATGACCACAGTCCCGAAGCGCTGGAGCGCTGGCTTGGGGTGATAGACAGCTCCGGTCGGTGGTTGCTGAACACGGTGGCGACAATGCTCGACCTCGCTTCGCTCGAGGATGGATCGATCACGCTGAAGGTCGAACGCTTCAACCTGCTGGATGCGGTGCGTGAGGGCGCGCAACTGGGACTGCCGCCTGCCGCGGACGTGCCGGTGCCGAGTGTCGGTGTCGAAACACTGCCGGTCAGCCATCTCGAACTAAAGACCGATCGCAGCAAGCTTTTGCAGATCATCGCCAATTTCGTTTCCAACGCGCACAAATTCGCGCCGCAGCGCGTGATGCGTATTGACCTTTCTCCCTCGCCGGAGCGTGAAGATGCAGTGCGAATATCCGTCATAGACAATGGCAAGGGTGTACCCGAAGGCGACCAGGCGGAGATCTTCGAGCGCTTTCGCCAGGGTGATGGCTCCCCGACGCGGCGCTTTGGCGGAAGCGGGTTGGGCCTGTCCGTGTGCAAGGCGTTTGCCCGTCTTCTGGGAGGCGATGTGGGAGTCTTCAATACGCCGCAGGGCGGGGCCCAGTTCTGGGTCGATATTCCGCTGGAAATCGACACGCCCGTGGGTACGCGATCTGATCTGTAGGCGCGAGCTTGTTCCCCGCTGCGATCGACCCAGATAAGCTGTGCACGCAACGAGAGGGGAATATCATGTCAGACGTCGCAGCCTACGCCGCGCAGTCCGCCGACGCGGACCTTGCAAAAACCCACATCCATCGCCACGCGCCGGCAGCCAATGAAGTCGCGATCGACATCGAGTTTTGCGGTGTCTGTCATTCCGACCTGCACACGGCGCGCGATGACTGGGGTGGCACGAAATACCCCTGTGTGCCCGGTCATGAAATCGTAGGGCGTGTTGTTGCTGTGGGCGAACGCGTCAGCAAGTTCCAGCCCGGACAGCGCGTTGGCGTCGGCTGCATGGTCGATAGCTGTCAGTCCTGTTCCTCCTGCGATGCGGGGCTGGAGCAATACTGTGAGACCGGCATGACGGGCACCTATAACGGCTCCCTGCCGGGGGGCGGTTACACGTTCGGTGGTTATTCCAAACACATCGTTGTGCGCGAGGAATTTGTTCTCTCCATCTCCGACAAGCTGGATCCGGCCGCCGCAGCACCACTACTGTGTGCCGGGATCACCACCTGGTCACCGCTGCGCCACTGGGGGGTGAAGGCCGGTGACAAGGTGGGCGTTGTCGGCCTGGGCGGGCTGGGCCACATGGCTGTCAAACTGGCCGCCGCCATGGGGGCAGAGGTGACGCTGTTCACCACTTCGCCGGGAAAGGCCGAGGACGCCAGGACGCTGGGCGCCAGCCGCGTGGTGATCTCGAAGGATCGCGAGCAGATGAAAGCGGTGAGGGGAGAGCTGGACTTCATTCTCAACACGGTCGCCGCGCCGCACAAGCTGGATCCCTATCTGATGGCCCTCAACCTGGATGGTGTGATGGTCATGGTCGGCCTGCCTGATGAAGCCCACCCCGCACCGGGCATGGGCCCGCTGATCATGAAACGCCGCTCGCTGGCCGGTTCGCTGATCGGGGGCATCCGGGAGACCCAGGAAATGCTCGATTTCTGTGCCGAACACGGCATTCATTCCGATATCGAGATGATCCGCATGGACGAGATCAACACGGCCTATGAGCGCATGCTCAAGAGCGATGTGAAATACCGTTTTGTGATTGATCTGGCGACGCTGGACTAGGAAGAAGCCCCGGCGTCGATCCGACGCCGGGACTTGAAGTCTAGATTTTCACCAGCATCTTGCCTTTGTTGGCGCCGGAGAAGAGGCCGGTGAAGGCTTCCGGTGCCTTTTCGATACCGTCCATGATGGTTTCAGCCGGATTGATCTTGCCGGCCATCATCCATTCGGTGAGGTCTTTGACGAACTCGCCCTGCATGTCCATGTGATCAGAGACAATGAAGCCGCGGATATTAAGCGACTTGCCGACGATATAGGTCAGATTGTCCGTGATGGAGGCAGGCTCGGCGTCATTGTAACGCTGGATCATGCCGCAGGCGGCCATGCGACCATGCTGTTTGAGCACTTCCAGAGCAGCTGTGAAATGGGTGCCCCCGACATTCTCGAAATAGGCATCCACACCTGCCGGAGCGACTTCGCGGAGCGAGGCGGCGAGATTGTCGGTCGCCGAGTAATCGATTGCGTGGTCCGCGCCGATGGATTTGAGATAGTCCACCTTTTCCTGGCCGCGCGCCGTGGCGATCACGGTGGCACCCATCGCTTTGGAAAACTGAATGCCGGCAGAACCGACAGCGCCCGCACCCGCGGACATCCACAGCGTTTCACCCGGCTTCAGGTCGATCATGCGCTTGAGGCCGACATAGGCCGTCATGCCTGTTAGCCCCGCGATGCCCAGATAGGCCTGGGGCGGCAGGATGGAAGTGTCGATCTTCATCAACCCCTTGCCCGGCTTGGTATAGCCCTCGCGCCAACCAAACATGGACATGACGTGATCGCCGGGCTTGAGGCCGTCGAAATTCGAGGCTGTGACTTCGCCGACCGCGCCGCCTTCCATGACCGCACCGATCTGGAAGGGCTCGATATAGGTTTTGATCCCGCTCATGCGCCCGCGCATGTACGGATCGACAGAGATGTAGAGATTCTTGACCTGGACCTCACCTTCGCCGGGCTCTGCGAGCTCGGTTTCCGCGACCGAGTAATTCTCCGGTTTTGGTTCGCCTTTCAGATAGGCATTGAGATGGATTTCACGGGTTTTCATTGACCAACTCCATTTGTGAATTCAGTGAGAAGCAATTCATCGATCCGCAGGCCGAACTCGTATTGGAGGAGGGCTGCGGTGAGGAAGTACTGCAAGAGGATTGTTATGGTTATTGTGATTGGGAAGACTGCGAGCAGGCCGGCTATGCGCAGCGCAACGCCCGTCGCTGTGCGGGCATAGAACCTGGCTATGACGCGCGCTGCCAGCACGAAATACAAGATCATGCCGAGCAGTGTCGACAGGGCAAAGAGCACCATGCGCAGGTCCTCGTGGGGCACCAGCGGGTAGAGCGGAAGAAACACCAGCAGGATAACGAAACTGCCATTCACCGGGACCAGATACAGAAGCACATGCCCCCACCAGCTCAGCGATCTGCGGTAGAGCTTGAGCAAGACCAGGTAGGGCAGCGAACTGACGATCGTGATCGGCCATAACATCACCGCCGACCAGTCAGCGAGCGCCGGATCGATATCAGCAGCGGTGAGGTCTGTGCGGTGTCCCGTCTGAAGCCAGGCAGTGACTGAGGAAGGGTCTACGTAGACCGTCAGGGACTCAAGCGAGCTTTCCAGCGGCACACCGAACAGGGCGGCGATGGCGAACTGGAAGCTGAACAGCGCAACAAAGACGCGGACGGGCGATAGATAAGCCTGGTAATCGGCTTCCAGCGCCGCCCGGGCAATTGCATTGGGTTGGGTGAATGAGTGCCAAAGCGTCCGGAAAATCCGGCCATCCACTTCGAATGCAGCTACGGAGATCGAGTCAAGCGCATCCTGGGAACCTGCGGCGCGGCTCTTGTTTGTGGTTTGGTTTGCTTGCGAGCCAGGCTCAGATTCGGCCATGTCTGTTCTCCCCGCGAACAACTTATCCGCCGATCCTCGACACGCAAGGGAGCAATATCCGCATCCAGCAATTCTGAGAAACAAGAGGTGATGCGCGTTAATCTTGATTGATCCACAGGGGGCTTTATTCACCCTGCAGAGAGTTTTGTCCGAGTGGAAGACGTCATGGAAATCAAAAGTCTGAAGGCAGGGGTTGTTGGCGCCGGGGTGTTCGGAGGCTTTCACGCCTCCAAATATGCCGCCCATGACCGGACCGAGCTGGTGGGCGTTTTTGATCCCGACGTGAACAAGGCGCGCGCGCTGGCGGACAAACACGGTGCCAAGCCGTTCGACACGCTCGAACACCTGCTGGCGGAGGTTGATGTGGTCACCGTGGCCAGCCCGGCCGTCCACCATTTTGCCGCTGCGGCTGCAGCGCTGGCCTTTGGGAAGCATGTCCTGGTTGAAAAGCCGGTTGCATCCTCTGTCGAGGAAGCGCGCGAGCTGATCAATCTTGCCTCTTCGCACGGGTGTGTGTTGCAGGTTGGTCACCAGGAACGGTTTGTCTTCCATGCCATGGGGTTGCTGGAAGTTCCCGAAGTCCCCACGCGTATCGTCGCGCGCCGCATGGGGCCACCCTCCGACCGTAATCTAGATGTGTCGGTCACTCTGGACCTGATGGTTCATGACCTGGACCTGGTCATCGCCCTGGCCGGGGCGCCGATCAAATCTGTCGTTGGCAAGGTCGATGAAGGTCGTTTCGGCTCACCGGACATCGCCGAGGCCGTCATCACATTCGACAATGGCTGCGTCGCCGAGCTGATCTCCAGCCGCATCCACCACGAGCGAGACCGGAAGATGCAGGTCGCGTATGAAAACGGGTCTCTCAACATCGATTTCATAGCCAAGACCTTCGAGAACACGACCTCCTACGCGCTCAATGCGAACTTCGCGGAAACCGAGACCGCGAAGGATTCACTGGGCGCGAATGTCAATGCATTCATCGCCTCCGTGCTCGAGGGCGCTCCGGTCGCCGTTCCGGGTATTGCGGGCCTGAGGGCGCTCGATGCAGCACGCGCCATTGATGGCGAGCGCGAATACGGGTCCTGACCTCTTGCGCCCGGCCTCCCGCGGGTCTAAGTCGCGGGCATGGCTGATCGTTTGAAGATTGTCTCTGCCCAGCTGAACCCGGTCGTCGGGGATATCGCTGGCAATCTGGCCAAGGCCCGTGCGGCCCATGCCGAGTCGCGGGCGCGCCAGGCGGACCTGGTCGTCTTCCCTGAAATGTTCCTGATGGGTTACCCACCCGAGGATCTCGTCCTGAAGCCGGCTGCGGTGAAAGCCTGCGCCGATGCCATGGAGGAACTGGCGCGGGAGACCCGCGACGGCCCGGCCGTGCTGATCGGCCTGCCGTGGAAACAGGGCAGCAAGCTGCACAATGCGGTAGCCCTGCTGGACGACGGGCATCTGCATGCCCTGCGCTTCAAACATGAATTGCCCAATTACGCTGTATTCGACGAGAAGCGTGTCTTTGATGCGGGGCCGATCCCGAAAATTGTCAAGTGGCGCGGTCTCCGCATCGGCCTGCCGATTTGTGAGGATATCTGGCTGGAGACCGTACCGGACGCGCTGATCGAGCAGGGCGCCGACTTTTTCATCTCCATCAACGGATCCCCCTGGCGTCGCTCAATCGAGACCGAGCGCTGGGACGCGTTCTCGCGCTGGTATGATCGCTGGCAGGGCGAGAAGGGTCTGATCTTCGTCAACCAGGTCGGTGGCCAGGACGAGCTTGTCTTTGACGGCGCCAGTTTCGTGCGCGACAGCAAGGGCGAGGAAATCCAGCGCCTGCCCGCGTTCGAGGAATGCCTCGACACGTTCGACTGGATCCGCACCGGCAATGGCTGGGCCGCTGCTGGCGCCCGCCGCGAACCGGCCGTTTCCGGTCTGGAAGCGGACTGGAAGGCCATGGTCAAGGCGCTTGCCGACTATGTCGACAAGAACCGTTTTCCGGGCGTCGTCCTGGGCATGTCGGGCGGAGTGGATAGTGCCATCAGCTGCGCTATCGCTGCTGACGCGCTGGGGGCGGACCGGGTGTGGGCGGTGATGATGCCGTCGAAATACACATCCAAGGAGAGCCTGGAGGACGCCAAGGCCTGCGCCGAGCGTCTGGGCGTGCGTTATGACATCATCGATGTCGAACCGACGATCGAAAGTTTCAACACCGTACTGGCACCTTCCTTCCAGGGCACCGAGCCCAACGAGACCGAGGAAAACCTGCAATCGCGCTCACGCGGGGTCATCCTGATGGCGCTGTCGAACAAGTTCGGTCCGATGGTCCTGTCGACCGGCAACAAGTCGGAGATGGCGGTCGGATACGCGACGCTCTATGGCGACATGAATGGCGGCTATAACGCCCTGAAGGATGTCTACAAGACGGAAGTCTTTGCCCTGTGCCGCTGGCGCAATGCCTGCGAGACCTCTCCGGGCTTGGGCCCTGTCGGCGAGGTCATTCCCGAACGGATCATCACCAAACCGCCCAGCGCCGAGCTACGTGAAGACCAGACCGACCAGGACAGCCTGCCGGAATATGATGTTCTGGACGCCATCCTCTTTGCCCTGATCGAGGAGGAGCGTGGTGCGGACGAACTGATTGCTGAGGGCCATGACGCCGAAACGGTCCGCCGGGTGGAGAACCTGCTTTATCGCGCAGAGTACAAGCGCCGACAGGCGCCGCCGGGGGTGAAGATCGGTCACAAGAATTTCGGCCGTGACCGCCGTTACCCGATCACCAATCGTTTCCGGGCCAGTACCTGATCCCCCAAATCGGGGATGGGTGAAATGTGCTCGGCATGTTCTCCTGACGCACGAGTCAAAGGAGGGGACATGTTCCATACCGTTATCCGACCAGTCTTGGCGTGGGCGGGGGCCTGCCTGGTCGCCACCCTGTTACTGATCAGCGTCATGTATACCCTCTCGATCATCGGAGAGGGGGTGTCGTCGGACGAAGCGCTCACAGTCTTGATGGGTTTGCCTGTCGCCGTGATCATATCCGGTGTTGTCGCGGCCTTCATTCTGGCGGTGCCGAGTTTTGTAATCGTCATGCTGTTGCGCCTTCTGCGTCTGCCCCGCGGCTGGGGAGATGGTATTGCCGGAGCTGCGCTAGGCGCCTTTTTAGTGCACAACGCCCAAGCCAATGTGTCCGAAGGTTACCTGTCGCAATGGCAAGCCTATGCAGTGTTTGCGACGATCGGCCTGCTGGCCGGCCTGAGCTATTGGTCCCTTGCCGGCCGCCCGGACGTCCCGGTCAAACCCATCTGAACCAACGATGCGTCACCCCGCCACATCGTCAAATCCCGCGAATTTAGTAATTTCTGTCATGACAGAAATTACTAAATGGAGGCTGTCATGACGCGTGCCCTGGTTGTCACCACCGAGCCGGGAGACGATCTGGAACTCGAAAAGTTTTTCCGCGCGCTCGCCGCCTGGTTTGGTGCCTGTTACGCGGCCGGTCTGGCGATCATCATCCCGATCGGAGTGATGGCGATCAATGCGAATACCGGCTGGCAGGAGGTGTTGAGTTTTCTCGGCGGCATGTTCCTCTATGCCCTGTTCATCGGTTTCTTCGTCGCGCTTTATACGGTTCTGGTCTGGCCCGTCCTGGTCTGGATCGCAAAGCTGGTAGGCGTGAAGCGCGGATTTGCCGACCTGGTGCTCGGAGCGCTGATGGGCGGTGGACTGATCAGCGTCATCATGCAGCCCTTGCAGAATGGCGGGGAAGGCCTGTTCTTCCTCTTCGCTGCCGCTGGCGCTGTGGGAGGGCTCACTTACTGGTGGCTCGCGGGGAAGCCCAACTAACCCCGCCGCTTGCCCTTCAGGCGCTTGCGGAGTAATCCACGGCCTCTTGATTTCACAGGCCTGATCCCATGACCAAAGTCCGTTTTGCTCCCAGCCCGACCGGCAAGCTTCATGTCGGCAATGTCCGCACTGCGCTGTTCAACTATCTGTTCGCGCGCAAGGCCGGTGGCACATTTGTGCTGCGGATCGATGATACGGACCTGGAACGCTCCACCCAGGAGTATGAGGACGGTATCCGTACCGATCTGACTTGGCTGGGCATGACGTGGGACGAGACGTTCAAGCAGTCCGAGCGGTTTGACCGCTACAACGCTGCTGCTGAGGACCTCAAGGCCAAGGGCCTGCTCTATGCCTGTTACGAGACCGGTGAAGAGCTGGACCGCAAGCGTCGTCTGCAAATGGCCAATGGCCGTCCGCCGGTCTATGACCGCGCTGCGCTGAAACTGACCGACGCTGAAAAGGCCGCGCTGGAAGCGGAAGGCCGCAAGCCGCACTGGCGTTTCAAACTGTCCGGCAATCCGGTCAGCTGGACAGATCTGGTGCGCGGTGACGTGACCATCGAGACCTCTTCCCTGTCCGACCCGATCCTGATCCGTGAGGATGGCAGCTATCTCTACACCCTGCCGTCGGTCTGCGATGATATCGACGCTGAAATCACGCACATCATCCGCGGCGAGGACCACACCACCAATTCCGGCGCCCAGATCGAGATCTTCGAGGCACTGGGTGGCAAGGCGCCGAGCTTTGGTCACCAGGCCCTGCTAGTGGGCGCTGATGGTGGCAAGCTGTCCAAGCGCCTCGGTTCGCTTTCCATGCAGGACCTGCGTGAGGAAGAGGGTTTCGAGGCCATGGCCGTCAACTCGCTGCTGGGGCGTATCGGGACCTCCGATCCGGTCGAGCCCTTCATGGCCCTGGAGGACCTGCTCGACGGTTTCTCGCTGGACCGGTTGACCCGTTCACCGGCGCGCTTTGATCCGGAAGAGCTGGCCCGTCTCAATGCCAAGATCCTGCACGAGACCGGCTATGCCGTGGTTCAGGAGCGTCTGGCGGATATGGGGGCAGATGCTGGCGAGGCCGTCTGGGCCGCCGTGCGTCCGAACCTGGAACGCCTTCGCGATGCCAAGGACTGGGCAGCGCTGGTCAACGGCCCGGTCACCCCGGTGATCGAGGGCGAGGATGCCGATTTCATCGCTGCTGCTGCTGACGCTTTGCCGGCCGGCGAGCTGACGGAAGCCAGCTGGGGTGAATGGACAGGCGCACTCAAGGAAGCAACCGGTCGCAAGGGCAAGGGCCTGTTCATGCCGCTGCGCCACGCACTGACCGGCCAGCCGCGGGGCCCGGAAATGGCGGTCCTGCTGCCGCTGATCGGCCGCGACAAGGTGCTCGCCCGTCTCAAGGGCGAAGCGGCCTAAATCTCCGTAATTCAATCATATTATTGAACCTGCTCGCGGCCTGTCCAGGTCGCGAGAGGTCGACATATTGACTCGTATAAATGACAATGTGTCAGGTTGTGTTGACATTTGTGCCGTCAAGTGTCAGGTTTGCATTACATTAAGTCATGGAGTGCAGACATGTGCAAAAAAGAAGGTATGAGTTTCGGCGTTGTCATCGCCGTTTTCATTGCGATTTTCGTAGCGACGGGAGTGATCGGATGAGCCTGCCGTTTTATCTGGCCGCCGGCGTTGCGGCCTGTGCCCTGGTTTTCTCGCCCGAGGCAGAAGCCCAGACTCATTTCACCGCAGAGCGTGCCGGCGACAGCCACGCTCAGGACGTGATGTTCATTCCGGGCCTGGCCTCGCCGGGTGAGGTCTGGACCGAAACGGTGGACGCCCTTGGCAGCGAGATCGACGCCCATGTGATCACCGCAGCCGGTTTCGGGGATCTCGCTCCGTCGGGCGAGGGGGCCTTCATCGCCCCTCTGGTCGAGGACCTGGCCGCCTATGTGGACTCCCATCAGATCGAGGGGCTGACCCTGGTCGGGCATTCCATGGGCGCGCAGATCGCCCTGCAGCTCGCGGCTGTTCGTCCACAGGCCGTGGACCAGGTCATCGTCGTTGATAGCGCGCCATTCTATGCGCGCCTGTTCAATCCGGCGATCACGCCGGAGCAGGCGGCAGGATTTGGCCAGGGCATGGCAGCCCAGATGGCTTCCATGTCACGCGATCAATACCTGTCGATGAGCCGCCAGGGCCTGATGATCCAGTCGATCACCGAGGACGGCCAGGCCCGCGTGATGTCCTACATGGAGCGCGCTGACCAGTCCGCGGTGGCTCGCGCCATGGGTGAGGTGGCCGGCACGGATTTCTCGCCTGTGCTTGGCGATGTCGATGCAGAGATTGATGTGCTTGTGGCCTGGGCGCCGGGGGCGCCGGTGACACAGGACCAGCTGCGCGGCATCTATGAGGGTCAGTACGCGACTGCGCGCGATGCCGAGGTGCACATGATCACCGACTCACGGCACTTCATAATGTTCGACCAGCCCGAGCGTTTCGTGGAGTTTCTGCGTGGCGAGCTCGATGACTAGTTCTGGGGAGATGATGATGCAGCCTCATGTGAAGCGCTATTTTATCCAGTTCGGCGGCTCGATGGTGGGCTATATGCTGATCCTGTTCGGCTCGGTCTATATTCTGCGTTCCGGTGATTACGGACCTGTTGTCACTGGCATTCTAGCCGTGTCGCCGGTGGTGCCGGCCCTGTTCGGGCTCTATGCGGTACTGACTTTCTACCGAGCGATCGATGAGTTCCAGAAACGTGTCATTGCGGAGGCGATGCTGATCGCCTCCCTGTTGGTGGGTTTCGGGACTTTCGCCTGGGGATTCCTGGAGGCCTCGCTGGACCTGCCGGCCATTCCGACAATCTGGATATTCCCAGCGCTCATAGGAACTTACGGCCTGATGGCCTGTGTCCTGAAGTGGCGTTACTCATGAGGAATCGCTTGCGAGTTCTTCGTGCAGAGCGCCGCTGGAGCCAGGCCGAGCTGGGAGAACGTGTCGGCGTCTCCCGCCAGGCCATCAACGCGGTGGAAACGTCCAAACACGATCCATCACTGACCCTGGCCTTTGCCCTGGCCGAGGCTTTCGATCTCAAGATCGAGGATGTTTTTGATCCGAAAGGGGAGCCGGACTAGGCGTCCTGCTCCTCCTGCATATTGTCGAGCAGGAAGTCGATGGCCTTTGCCGGGTCGGCTTCCAGCACCATGTGGTCGGCAATCGTCTGCGGCGAGAATCCCTCGGTGACCGTATGGTTGATCAGCTCGATCAGGGGCTGCCAGAACCCGTCAATGTCCAGGAAGGCGATCGGCTTGTCGTGCAGGCCGAGTTGCTGGCGCGAGACGACATCGAAGACTTCCTCCAGCGTACCGGTTCCGCCAGGCATGATCAGGTAGGCATCCGATTCGGCGATCAGCTGGCTCTTGCGCTCGGACATGGTTTCCACGATGCGCACTTCGACACCGTCAAGATGACCTTCACGGGCGATGAGAAATCCTGGGATAATGCCCAGCACGTCACCACCCAGCGCTGCTGCGCTGGAAGCGGATACCCCCATCAGGCCTACATCACCGCCACCATAGACCAGCCTGGCCCCGGCCTTGGCGATGGCCTGGCCTACAGCCTCCGCGGCGATTTCGTAACTGGCTCGCTCGCCAAGTCGTGAACCGCAAAAGACACCAATCGACCTTACTTTTGCCATCTAAGCACCGTCCATGTTTGCATTCTTCTGAGGGGATGGTATTCGCCGATAGACGTCGGCGCGAGGCTTGCATCGGAAAAATTCCGATCCGATTGCAGTTCCCGCGTATTCCGACGGAAAAATTAGGAGGCCGAACATGACCGCCACGCGGTCGTTCATTATCGCCGCAGTCTTGGCAGTGCTGGCAGTCGTGTCTGCGCTGGCTTTCATCATGTATCGCCCCTCCGCCGATGATGCCGAGGATCGCGCTCCTGTATCCGAAGACGTCTCCGGAGACACCGCCGAGGTTGTGTCCGAAGTTGAGACAGGTCTGCCGCTGGCGCCGCCGGTATTCGACATTGTGCGTGTCGATCCGAGAGGTTCTGCCGTCATGGCGGGGCGTGGTGAGCCGGGCGCTATCATCCAGGTCCTTGCCGATGACGCGCCGATCAGCTTCCAGCATGATGGTCGTCGGACCACTGAGATGCCGGTCAATGAGCGCGGCGAATGGGTCATCATCGTGGATGAACCCCTGCCATCCGGTGCTATCCAGCTGGGTCTCCTCATGCGGACGACCAATGGCCAGGAACTGCGATCCGAACAGGTTGTCGTCGTCTCAATTCCGGAAGTTCCGGGCCCGACCCCGCTGGTCATTGTCGGCCGTCCGGGTGAAGCCAGTCGTGTCTGGCAATGCCCGTCCTGCGCCGATGCCGATATGGGTGCCCTGGTGCTGGAAACCATCGATTATGACGAGACCGGAGCGGTGATCTTCTCCGGTCGTGCGGAAACCGGCACGTCAGTGCGCATCTTCGCCAATGGCGCTATGGTGGGCGAGGGCGAAGTCGGCAGTGACGGTCGCTGGACGCTGCAGGCCGGAGCCTTGCTGGCACCGGGCATTTATGATCTCCAGATCGACCAGGTCACGCCGGAAGGCCTTGTCTCCGCTGTCATCGCACTGCCCTTCGAGCGTGTCGCGCCGGAAGATATCAATCTCGGTCCGGACAGTGTTGTCGTCCAGCCGGGCAATTCCCTCTGGCGCCTGGCGCGTCGTCTCTATGGCGAAGGTGTCCAGTACACCGTCATCTACGAAGCCAATCGTGACCAGATCCGCGACCCCAACCTGATCTATCCTGGCCAGGTGTTTACCGCGCCTGATACGGAAGACGGCCAGGGCGGCTGAACACCGCCCCCCTAGCGCTGGACGCCATCCCGCCCTATCTCTGGGCGCGATGAAACCTTCTGTTCCTGATAGTGAAGACGAGACCAAGGCTGCCCCGACGGGCAGTCTGGGCATGGCGATGGCGCGGCTGTTCGGGCTGCTGGCCTCGCCGGAGATGAAAAAATGGCGTCTGCGCATGGTGATTGCCCTGGCGCTGACCGTGGTGGCGAAACTGTTCGCAGTAGCGGCGCCGGTCTATTTCGGTGACGGCATCAACCTGATCACCGAGCGCGGAGAGGGTGTCAGCGTCGCAGATGCGAGCTCGCTGTTTGTTATCGCCTTCCTGGTCTATGCCGGAGCGCGTTTCCTGTCGGTGGGCATGCCGCAGCTGCGCGATGCCATGTTCGCTCCAGTCAGCCAGGATGCGCAGCGCCTGACCCAGGTGCGCACCTTTGGACATGTGCAGCGGCTGTCACTGTCCTATCACCAGACGAAGCGCACCGGCGCGCTGAACCGGATCATTGATCGCGGGGCGCGTGCGGTTGATTTCCTGATGCGCTTCCTGGTCTTCAATATCGCGCCCACCCTGTTCGAGCTGGTATTGGCTGCGGGCGTGCTGAGCCTCAATTACGGCTGGGAGTTTGCTGCCATCGCGGTGGCGACGGTGGTGATCTATATGGGCCTGACCTGGACGGTGACCGAGTGGCGCGTGAAGATCCGCCGCAAGATGAATGACGCCGACAACGAGGCCAATGCTCGCGCGGTCGACAGCCTGATCAATTTCGAGACTGTGAAGGCCTTCGCCGCCGAGCGTCGCGAGACCGACCTATACGACAATGCGCTGCAGCGCTATGCCGGAGCCGCGGTGCGTTCGCAGTCCTCGCTGGCGCTTCTCAATGGCGCCCAGGCCTTCATCATGAATGCCGGCCTGCTGGCCATGGCGCTAACGGCAGGCTGGAAGGCCTGGAATGGCGTGTTGCAGCCTGGCGATGTGGCGGCGGTGACGCTGATCCTGATGAATATCTACCAGCCGCTGAACATTCTGGGCTGGGCCTATCGCGAGATCAAACAGGGTGCAGTCGACATGGAGCGCCTGTTCGACACGCTGGCGATCAAACCCGATGTTGATGACAAGCCTGACGCGTCAGACCTGGCGCTGAAAGGCGGCGCGGTGCGGTTTGATGCGGTCAGCTTCGCCCATGAGGGTCGTGAGCGCTCGGTAGACCAGGTCAGCCTGGATGTGCCCCCGGGCAGTTTTGTCGGCCTGTGCGGGCCCTCAGGCGCCGGCAAGTCGACGATGCTGAAACTGCTGTTCCGTTTCTACGATCCGGCCGGTGGTGCGGTCTCGATTGACGGCCAGGATCTGCGCGATGTCAGCCAGGAGAGCCTGCGTTCGGCGCTGGGCCTGGTTCCCCAGGACGTCGTCCTGTTCAACGACACGCTGCGCGCCAATGTGCTCTACGGCCGTCCGGAAGCCAGCGAGGACGAAATCTGGGAAGCGATCGAACGCGCCCAGCTGGGTGATTTTGTGCGCGATCTGCAAGACGGGCTCGACACCAAGGTCGGCGAACGCGGGCTGAAACTCTCCGGCGGTGAGAAACAGCGGGTAGGCGTCGCCAGGGCCATTCTCAAGGAGCCGGCGGTGCTGGTCCTGGATGAAGCGACATCAGCGCTCGACAGCCAGACGGAAAAAGAGGTTCAGGCTGCCCTGACCGAAGCCGCTCGTGGCCGCACAACCATCGCTGTCGCCCATCGCCTTTCCACCATCGCCAATGCAGACCGCATCGTGGTCATGAAGGATGGCGGCATTGCCGAGACGGGCACGCATAACGCGTTGTTGGAGCTCGGTGGCATTTATGCCGAAATGTGGGCGCGCCAGAGCGAGGCGGGTGAAGTGTCCGATCCCTCCTCCAGCCTCCAACAGTCCGCGCAATAGGCATTTCGGCCTCCCGCTTGCTTTGATTTTCTCGGCCCAAAACCCTTGTGCATCAACATTTTGGGCTATATTTGACGCAGGAGTGCAGTTTTCGCGTCTCACCGGGCAGACGCTTTTGCAGTTGAAGCGGGGAAATCGTGGGAAACTGGATCAATTTGCGGTGTATCATCGCAAGCGTGGCCGTTTGGCTTGTACCGGGAAACAGCGCAGCTCAAGCTGCGCCAGCACTCCAGGACGATGCCGTCCAGGCCATAAGCAGGCTAGTCGAGGAAATGGTCGAGCCCGGCCAGCCTGGCGCCGGTGTCGGCATTGTGCTGGGTGGTGATGTCGTCTTCAGCCATTACGCAGGCTTGGCCAATCTCGATACGCCGACACCGATCGACGCAAGCACGCGCTTTAATATTGCGTCGGTCGCCAAGCAATACACGGCGCTGATGGTGCTGGAGCTCGCGCAATCCGGTCGCGTAGACCTGTCGCAGGACTTCAGGACCTATCTACCCGGTGTGATGGAGGGGATTGATCCGCCAATCTCGGTGGGTCAGTTGATCAATCACACCAGCGGAATTCGTGACGTCTATGACCTCTACTTCATTACCAATGCCACCTGGTATGAAACCGATTTCGACAATCGCACAGCGCTGACATTACTCAACCGTCAGGTCGCGCTCAATTTTGAGCCGGGCACGGATTATCGGTACAGCAATTCCAATTATATCCTGCTGGCCGAACTTGTCTCTGCGGTTGTCGATGAACCGTTTCACGTCTACGCAACCCGCTTCCTCTCCGAGCGCGGACTGGGGGATTCCAGTATTCGGCGGCGTTATGGCGTTGTCATTCCGCGGCTGGCGCGAGCCTATGGCAATTATGGCTCCGGCTGGCTGGAGGATGCGGATATCGCCAATACCCAAGGCGACGGCTTCATGTATGCCTCGCTACCGGATCTGCTGCGCTGGGAAACCCAGATCTGGGGTGCAGACAGAAGCCTGCCTGATGACCTGATCGAGATGAGCCAGCGCCCGATCGAGGGATTGTCCAACCCGGCCTATGGTTACGGATTGGAGTTTGGTTTTTACCGCGGCGCCCGGACCGTCTTCCATGAGGGGGCAACGGGCAGTTACAATACCCATGTCTTGCGGTTTCCCGATTTTCAGGCGTCGATCGTGGTTGTAAGCAATAATCGCAATATCAGCGCGGTCGCGCTGGCCGTGCGCACAGCCAATCTTGCCTTTGACAATGTCTTCACCGATGCAGCGACCTATCCCGCTGGTCCTGACGTGATCAGCGATATCGGCTCCCTAGATGGCTTTCTCGGACTGTACGAACTGGACAGCGGGACATTTGTCCGGCTGGTTTCACGCGATGGAGATCTGTTCCGGGAAATCGAATGGCGCGAGCCGGTCAGGTTGATCCCCGAAGCTGACAATCTTTATCACTACGAGACAAATCCGAATCTCCGGCTCACGCTGACACAGTCTGCCGAGGGGCGGCGAGGGTTCGCGCTCTATGCGCCCAGCCAGAGCCCGCAATTCGCACAGCAAGTCCCGCCAACTCCCGATGAAGAGACCTATCCCGCCAGCATCGAAGGACGTTATTTCAATGCCGAAACGGAAACGGAGATCATTCTTCAACACACGGCGGACGGTGAGTATGTCATGGTCAAGAATGATCGACCCAGAACGCTGCAGCTTGTGGGACGCGATTACCTGACCTGGAATGACTATAGAATCCGGGTGGTGCGGGATGGGCGCGGCCTGTCAACCGGCCTCACCGTCGACCGAAATCGCGTCCGCAACCTCGATTTTCCACGACAGGACTAGGTGCTCGGAGATCGCCTATCGTCCAGCCGCTCTTGCACGCTGGCACAGGTTGCAAGGGCAAAGGACTGGACGGTCAGGGCAATTAGGCGAATGGAGGGCATGATGACCCGGTTTGCCTACGTTGAAGCCTGCCAGCGCGCGCGTCAGTTCGCTCCGGCGTGAAGGTGTTGGGCGATTTCCACGCTCAGACCTGCCAGCTCGCCGTAATCCACGCCATTATTGGAGATCACGATGACGATTTCCTGCGATTGCGGCAACAGGGTGAGCATCGAAACATGGCCGGCAATGCGTCCGTTATAGGTGCGGACCGCGATCATCTCGCTGTCATCGAGTGTCGGAACCTCGGTCAGGATCCAGGTCATGGGCTGGTCTGGGTCGAGCATGACAGCCTGGCTCTCCTGGCTGAGGAAATCACCTCGCATCATGGCCTGCCCCCAGGCCAGTAGGTCGGTGGCTGTTGCATGCAGGCTGCCCGTAGCTCGGAAGACCGCCGGGTTTTCTATCTCGACCTGGAAATAGCCACCGTCTTCGTCGGGCATGTAGTTGCCTGCCAGGCGAAGCCTCTCGTCCTGTTGGTAAATCTGGCCGGTGGCCGTGAGGCCTGCAGGTTCAAGCAACTGGCTGATCAATTGCTGCTCATAGGGCTGGTCGCCGACCCGGTCGAGGATCAGGCCGAGCAGATAGAAATTGGCGTTCGAGTAATAATACTCCGTGCCGGGTTCAAAGCGCAGCGGCATGCTGGCGAGCGTGTCCAGCAGGTGCTCGCGGGTATAAGGCAGTTTCCCGCCCGGCTCGAACCAGCCCGGCAGGTCGATATAGTGCGGCAGGCCGCTGCGGTTCTGCAGCATCTGGCGCACCGTGACAGTGTTGGCCCAGGGCGCCACGAACTCCGGCAGGACAGAGGCCAAGCTCGCATCAAGCTCCAGTCGCCCCGCCTCGACCGCTTGCAGGGTGAGCACGGTTGTGAAGGTCTTGGTCAGCGAGGCGACAACAAAGGATGTGTCGGCATCGACAGGGATATTCGCCTCGCGGTTGGCCAAACCGAACGAGGTTTCGAAAATCTGCTCATTCTCCCGCACGACCAGGACATTGCCGCTGAACCGCGTCCGCTCCGCCCAGCTGTCAACGATGGGCGCAAAGGCACTGGTTTGCGAATCGGCTCGTACCGCTTCTCCTGTTTCCCCAGGCGCCTCAGTGGACTGGCCACAGGCCACCAGGGCCAGGCAGGAGAGGGGAAGGGCAACAAGCGTGGAAAGTTTCATGGAGATCTCGCAGTTTGGTCCTGGGGCGCGGCGCAAGGCGCACTGATTGCCCGCGCTGATGTAATCACTGTCAGCGGCGTGTCTGGCGTCTTGTTCTGGAAACCTCGCTTGAGAATGGCTCCCCCGGACGGGCTCGAACCGCCGACCCGGTGATTAACAGTCACCTGCTCTACCAACTGAGCTACAGGGGAATACCGTTCTCACAAGCGAGACCGGGCTTTTATCAGAGCGTTGGGCAAAAGCGCAAGCACCCAAAAGCGGTAATCGCACCCGTTTGCTGCAAAAAAAATCGGGAGCCACGGAGGCTCCCGAAAAGGCATTGGGTGGATGGTGGGGTGTCTTCACGGGAAGACGGGTAAAACATCGGGCCGAATCTCTTAATGGAGGGTTAATTCAATGGGTAGAATTGGGGAATTGGTTTATTGTCCTTGATGAATCCCTAATGGAATCATCAAAATACAGCGGACTCTGAAGAGTCGGTATTTACCACCACCCGGCGCTTTATTGACCGCGAATCACTATGCCATACTGATCCGAACGGCGAATCGGGGAGGTTTGAAATGAGAGAATACAATACATTCGGCGAGTTCTGGCCCTTTTACCTGCGTGAACACTCCGACCCGGCGACTCGCGCCTGGCATTATGTCGGTTCGACTCTGGCGATCGCGGTCCTGCTGGGGGCGCTGATCAGCCAGACCTGGTTATTGCTGCTGGCTGTTCCGGTTTCGGGTTATTTCTTCGCCTGGGTCAGCCATGCCTTTGTCGAGCACAACAAGCCGGCGACCTTTACCTATCCGCTGTGGTCGCTGATCGCGGACTACAAGATGTTCGGCATGTTCCTGATGGGCAAGCTCGGACCGGAGCTCGAGCGGGCTGGTGTTACCGCCAAGTCCTCTGCTGCTGAAGCGGAAGGCTAGATCCTGATCCCGGGCGCGCTAACTCATGCAGTATGGCGAGCTCTGGTCCTGTTCAAATTCTCTGGTTCAAGCGCGACCTGCGGGTCAGCGATCACCTCGCCCTGCGCGAGGCGTCTGCGGCTGGGCCTGTCCTGCCGCTTTATATCGTCGAGCCGGAATTCTGGCGCCAGGAAGATGTCTCTGGTCGTCAGTATGATTTCCTCCAGCAATGCCTCGAGGGGCTGAATGCGGATTTGCAGGCGCTGGGCAGCCTGCTCTGTATTCGCGTCGGTGATGCCGTCGATATCCTCGCAGATCTCACTCGCCAGTTTCCCGACTGCACGCTGTGGTCTCACGAGGAAACCGGCAATGCCTGGACCTATCGACGCGATCTCGCCGTGGCGCAGGCCTTGCGTAATTTGTCGGTCGAGTGGAACGAGCTGAGCCAGGGCGGCGTAATCCGGCGGCTGCCGTCGCGCGATGGCTGGGCCGGCAACTGGCAACGCCATGTCGCTGCGCCGGTCGCCGACCGTCCGGTCCTGCAGCCAGCGCCGGATGTCCGGCATGACAGGGTGCCTGAGCCGCAAGAGCTGGGTTTGCAGCCCGAGCGGGCCGGGCAGGCCGGAGGTCGCCATGCCGCCGAGCGCGTGCTTGAAGGTTTCCTGCTTGAACGCGGTGAGTTCTACCGTTCGGCCATGTCGAGTCCGCTGGACGGTGCAGCAGCGTGTTCACGGCTTTCACCCTATCTGGCCCTTGGGGTGATGAGCGTCCGCGAGGTTTACCACCGTCTGCAAGATCGCCGAGCGGATGTCCCCGCTGGCGCGGTGGGACGCCATTGGCGCGGCTCGTTGCAGAGTTTCCGGTCCCGGCTGCAATGGCGCGACCATTTCATGCAGAAGCTGGAAGACCAGCCCTCGATCGAATTTGACAACCTGCACCCGGGGCTTTCAGGACTCGAGCGCGACGCGGTCGATGAAGCGCGCATGGCGGCCTGGCGCGAGGGGCAGACCGGTATTCCCTTTGTCGACGCCTGTATGCGTTCGCTCAACCGCACGGGCTGGCTGAATTTTCGCATGCGGGCCATGCTCGTTTCCTTCGCCAGTTATCATCTCTGGCAGCCTTGGCAGTCGTCGGGACAGCACTTGGCGCGCATGTTCCTGGACTATGAGCCTGGCATTCACTGGTCCCAGATCCAGATGCAGTCCGGTACGACGGGGATCAACACGATCCGCATCTATAACCCGGTCAAACAGGGACGTGACCAGGACCCAGACGGTGTCTTCATCCGGCAATGGTGCCCGGAGCTGGCCGATATACCTGACGGTTTCCTGCATGAGCCCTGGAAGTGGTCCACGCGCGCTGCTGCAGCCCCGGGCGCTTATCCTGCGCCGATTGTCGATGTCGCTGCGGCGGCACGGGCCGCGCGTGAGCGGATCCACGCGGCACGCAAGGCGCCGGGCTTTCGCGATGAGGCGGCCAGCATCGTACGCAAGCACGCCAGCCGGTCCGGCCGCCGACGTTCGCCGGCACGATCCGGCGGCAAACCGTCCAATCAACTGACGCTGGGGCTTTGAGATGGCCCGTCATTCCGCCCGTCATTCCGCCCGCCAACCCAAGCCAACCAAGACCTGCGCGGTCTGCCAGCGGCCTTTCGAGTGGCGCAAGAAATGGGAAAAGGTCTGGGACGAGGTGAAATACTGCTCGGAGCGCTGTCGCCGCGCGCGCTAGAGCGAGGCGAGAAACGCCTCGGCACTGCGGCGCAAGGCGGACTGGCGGTCAGCGTCCATGCGGTCCCAGTTGCGATAGACGGGCCCAAGCCGCGGATTGCCGCGCAGTGTCGCGTCGTGACGCGCGAGGAAGTCCCAGTAGAGCGCATTGAAGGGGCACGCCGTCGGCCCGGTTTTCTGTTTCACATCGTATTTGCAGCCAGAGCAGTAATCCGACATGCGATCGATATAGGCACCGCTGGCCGCATAGGGTTTCGAGCCCAACAGCCCGCCATCGGCAAACTGGCTCATGCCGATCACATTGGGCGCCTCCACCCACTCATAGGCATCGGTGTAGACGGCCAGGTACCACTCGTGCACTTGGAAGGGGTCGACGTCCGCCAGCATCGCGAACAGGCCGGTCACCATCAGCCGCTGGATGTGATGCGCGTAACCCAGTTCCAGGGTCTGTCCGATGGCCTTGGACAGGCAGGTCATATCCGTCTCGCCCGTCCAGTAGAAGTCGGGCAGGGGGCGGCGGGCATCCAGCGCGTTGCGGCGAACATAATCCGGGCCTTCGCGCCAATAGATCCCGCGCACATACTCTCGCCAGCCGAGGATCTGGCGGATGAAGCCTTCGACGGCATTGAGCGGGGCACGACCGTCGCGATACTCGCGCTCTGCTCGCTGGCACAGATCGAGCGGATCGAGCAGGCCGGCATTGAGCGCTGTCGACAGGTTGGAGTGATAGAGCAGGGGCTCTGCGGCCAGCATGGCGTCCTGGTAATCCCCGAAACCCGGCAGGGCGTGTTGCATGAAATGATCACGCGATTGTTCGGCCTCGGCGCGGGTGACCGGCAAATCGAACCTGTCGAGGCTGCCGGGATGCTCCGCGAACTGGTCTGCGACGAGGTCGAGCACCTCCTGCGTCACCGCATCCACGGGTGTTGCATGGCGCGGTGGCATGAACAGGCTGGCTTCGGCGGGCTTGCGATTGTCCTTGTCGAAATTCCACTGACCGCCGGCAGGCTTGTCACCATCCATGAGCAGGCCTGTGCGCTTGCGCATCTCGCGATAGAAATACTCCATGCGCAGCTGTTTGCGGCCCTCCGCCCAGCGCGCGAAGTCGTCATGGGAGGCAAGGAAGCGCCCGTCCTCCGCGACAAGCACCGGCAGGCCCAGCGTGTCGGCCCAGGTGCGCATCTCCTGGTGCAGGCGCCATTCCCCCGCCTCGGTCACCAGAACACGCTTGTAGGCACCGTCCTGCAGGGTGCGGGCAACGGCCTCGCGAAGGCTCGCTAGACCAGCGTCCAGCGTGAAATAGGTGACGTTCCAGCCCGCGGCGCGCAGCGCGTCGCGGAAATGGCGCATGGCAGAAAACGTGAAGGCCAGCTTGCGTTTGTGGTGGCGAACATAGGACGCCTCATCCGTCACCTCGGCCATGACGATGTGGGCCGTCTCGGGGCTGGCCTGTGACAGGCTGGAGATCTGGGGCGTCAGCTGATCACCCAGAATGAGAACGAGATCGGTCATGCCTGCCCTTTTCGCTGTACCTGCATGATCTACGTCTGGTGTACCGGGTTGGACCTGTCAGCGGAGCATGATCTTGACGAAAATAGTCATCGGGGCGAGCGGGGCGATTGGCGCGGCAATCGCCGACCGGCTGGAAGAGCAGGACGATACGGTGTTGCGCGTGGCACGCACAACGACGCCCGCGCTGGACCTGACAGACGAGGCCAGCATCAAAGCCGTCGCCGACCATGTTCGCGAGGTCGGCCAGCCGGTAGAACTGGTGTTTGATGCCACCGGTTTCCTGCACGGCGACGGGTATATGCCCGAGCGCAGCTGGCGTGCGCTGGACGCCGAACACATGCTGCTGGATTACCAGCTCAACACGGTTGGACCGGCCTTGTTGATGAAGCATTTCCTGCCCCTGCTGCAGCGTGATTCGCGCGCGGTTTTCGCCACCTTGTCCGCCCGGGTCGGGTCGATTTCAGACAATCGGCTGGGCGGGTGGCACAGCTATCGCGCATCCAAGGCGGCATTGAACCAGATGGTGCGGACCTGCTCGATCGAGCTGGCGCGCAAGAACCCCGAGGCGATCTGTGTTGCCATCCATCCGGGAACAGTGGCGAGTCGCCTGTCGGAGCCGTTCTCCAAATCCGGGCTGGATGTGCGCACGCCCGAAGTTGCCGCTGAGGAGATACTGGACGTGTTGGATAGTCTTGCGCCGACCGACACGGGAAAGCTTTTCGACCACAAGGGAAAGCGGGTGGAGTTCTAGGGGAGCGGCAGCCCTTCTACGCCAAGGCTTCGAAGGGCACCTCTTCGCGCACGCGCTTCGCTCGTATTCACGCTTGGGGTGGCTCGCCACCCGACGCGCGAAGCGCGAAGGGTGGAGGCACCGCCCGGAATCGAACCGGGGTCCACGGATTTGCAATCCGCTGCGTAGCCACTCCGCCACGGTGCCGAAAATGCGAGGCGCGATCTATAACCAACCCGGACGGGTGGGGCAATCGGCCACGACATTTTCTACTGATATTCGCCGCGCCTGCGTTGTTTTGGCCTGTCGCGCAGCGTGATGCTTGCCCGCAAGGCGCGGCACAGGATATATCACGCGCAACTTGCCTTCCCATTCGCTGAGGAGATCTCCGTGAGCGACTTCGACCTGGCCCGACAGCAGATGGTGGATTGCCAGATCCGCCCGTCCGATATCACCGACCGCCGTTTGCTCGGCGCTTTCGAGACGGTGCCGCGTCACGTCTTCACGCCGCGCTCCAAGCTGGCTTCTGCCTATGCGGACGGTGAGGTCGCCACAAGCGAGGCGCGCCGCATGATGCGTCCGCGCGACATGTCCAAGCTGATCCAGGCTGCTGACATCCGGGGCGATGAGATGGTGCTGGATATTGCCTGTGGTCGTGGTTATTCCACCGCCATCCTGGCCAAGCTCGCGGAAACCGTTGTCGGCCTCGATGATGATGAGGACGGCCAGTCTCGCGCCAGCGACCTGCTGTCCGAGTGTGGTGCCGACAACGCTGTCGTCATCTCCGGTGACCCCAAGGCCGGCGAGGCCGACCAGGGTCCGTACAATGTGATCTTCGTCAACGGTGCCGTTGAAGACGTCCCGCAGGCCTGGCTCGACCAGCTTGCTGATGGTGGCCGTCTGGCCGTTGTCGTGCGCAAGGGCCCGGTGGGCAAGGCGACGATTTTCACGCGCTCTGCTTCGGGCATCGGCGAGAAGGTTGTCTTCGACGCATCCACCTCAACTATTCCAGGTTTCGAGCGCGCTGAGAGCTTTTCGCTCTAAAAAAGCAGCTGGGGGCGCGACGGAACGCCGTCGAGCCCTACGTTCAAGCGCGCGTTAGAAGAATTACCAAAATAAAAGAGTGAACGCTGTTCACTTCTGCTATTTGGTACCCTATATGGGCGACAGGCTCGCGCTGGTTTCTGGCGCGGGTCACGTTATGATGGGTGCAGACAATTGCTGAGTCTGTTGCCGGAAAGAGGACAGAAGTATGGTTCGCATGTCTCGTTGGGTTGCGGCCCTGACCGCCGGAGTTTCGCTGCTGGCTGTTGCCGCAAACGCCCAGGCCCAGTCCCTGGAAGAAGCCCTGGCCCACGCCTACAATACCAACCCGACCCTGCAGGCCGAGCGCGCACGTCTTCGCGCGACCGATGAAAGCTGGGTCCAGGCGCGCTCGGCGCGACTGCCTTCCGTGTCCGCCGACGCCTCGATCTCGCGCAACAGCACGGAGAGCCGCAGCACATTTGTTCTCGGTAACCAGCAAGTCGTCTCGCAGTCGGAAACAGATTCCACGCCGAAGAACTACTCCATTACGGCGACACAATCGATCTATCGTGGAGGCCGCACGTCTGGTCAGATCAACCAGGCCAGTGCCCAGGTCATGGCCGGTCGTGAAAGCCTGCGTGCGGTAGAGCAGGGCGTCCTGGTGGATGCCGTTACTGCGTTCATGGATGTCCGCCGTGACATGGAAGTCGTGTCAATCCGCCGCAACAATGTCGACGTCCTGGCCCAGCACCTGCAGGCCGCCCAGGACCGGTTTGAAGTGGGTGAGATCACCCGCACCGACGTGGCCCAGGCCGAGGCGCGCCTGTCCGGTGCTCAGGCCCAGCTGGCCGGTGCCCAGTCGCAGCTGTCCGTCAGCCGCGCGGCCTATGAGCGTGTGACTGGCGAGCCGGCTGCAACGCTGGAACAGCCGCCGGCCCTGCCGTCACTGCCGGACAATCTTGCCGACGCAGCCTCTGCCGCCTTTGACAACAGCCCGCAATTGCGCGCGGCCCAGTATGGCGAGGAAGCGGCCCGCCACGGCATCCAGGTCGCACGCGGCGCGATGCGTCCGGAAGTGTCCCTGCGAGCGTCTGCATCTGCGGCACGTGACAGCAGTTTCTCCGGTGATGAGCGCGACAGCACGTCGATCACGGGTACCGTGTCCATGCCGATCTTCACCGGTGGTCTCAACCGCTCACGTGTGCGCGCGGCCGTGGCATCGGAAGAACAGGCCCGTTTCCAGGTCAATGAAGCCCGCCGCCAGGTGACTGAAGGTGTGACAAATGCCTGGACGGGTTACGTTGCATCTCTTGCTGTCATCGATTCCAGCCGTCAGGCCGTTCTGGCCAACGAGATTGCGCTGGATGGTGTGGAGCAGGAGGCCTATGTCGGCCTTCGAACGACGCTGGACGTACTGGATGCCGAACAGGAATTGCTGGAAAGCCGCCTGACCCTGGTGACGGCCGAGCGTGACAGCTATGTCGCCGGTTATCGTCTGCTTCAGGCCATGGGCCTGCTATCGGCAGACAGTCTGGGACTGGGTGTTGAGCTGTATGATCCTGCAGCTGTGGAAAACTCCCGCTCGCGCTTCAATAACTTTGACTTAACGCCCTGGAATTAGCCTTGAAGGCGAAACGTGGGGGTGGACATCCGCCGTCCGCCCCGGTTTATTCGCGTTAGACGAGAATTGCCGGACAAAGGATCCGCACACATGGCTGATGCTGCTGAAAACGAACCGTCAATGGAAGAAATCCTCTCCTCGATCCGCCGGATCATAAACGAGGACGAGGACGAGGCTCCTGCTGCCGAAGCAGAAGCTGCCCCGGCGGAAGAAGAATCCAACTCCCAGGACGACATCGATTCGATGTTTGACGAGGCGCCCGCTGCTGAGGAAGAGCCGGGGCCCGAGGCGGAGGACGTGCTCGAGCTGACCGACATGGTCGACGAGCCGGATGCAGGCACGGATCCCATGACGATGGACGATGATCTGATGATCGTCGATCGCGAAGAGGAAGAGCCGGAAGTCGTGGCCGAGCCGGAGCCGGTGGTCGATTTCGACGCGGTCGAGGCCGAAGTAGCTGATGGCATCATGTCTGATGGCGCTGCTGCAGCGGCGATGGGCTCCTTCCACACGCTGGCTGACAGCATCCGTATTTCCGAAGAAGAGGGCCGTACACTGGAAGGTGTCGTCCGCGCTCTGCTTCGTCCGATGCTCAAGGAATGGCTCGATGCCAACCTGCCGAGCATTGTGGATGAAAAGGTACAGGCCGAGATCGACCGCGTGGCACGCCGTCGCTAACTCTTTCGTCGAACACTGAAATCATCTAAGGGCATCGACGAGACCGTCGGTGCCCTTTATTCATGCGCGGATCATGATGGAAAAGACATTCAACCCAGCCCAAGCCGAAACCCGTATCTATGATGCGTGGGAGCAGTCCGGAGCCTTCCAGCCCAAGGATGACCCGAACGCCAAGCCGTTCTGTATCGTCATCCCGCCGCCCAATGTGACAGGCCGCCTGCACATTGGTCACGCGCTGAACAACACACTCCAGGACGTGCTGAGCCGCTACAAGCGCATGCTGGGCGACAGCGTGCTGTGGCAGCCGGGCACCGATCATGCGGGCATTGCCACCCAGATGGTGGTTGAACGCCAGCTGGCCGCCAACCAGGAACCGTCCCGCCGCGATATGGGCCGCGAGAAATTCGTGGAACGTGTCTGGGAGTGGAAGGAAGAATCCGGCGGCATGATCCTGCAACAGCTGCGCCGCCTGGGTGCCAGCTGTGACTGGTCGCGCGAGCGTTTCACCCTGGATGAGGGCCTCTCCGAGGCGGTGCTGAAAGTCTTCGTCGAGCTCTACAAGCAGGGCCTGATGTATCGCGGCAAGCGCCTGGTGAACTGGGATCCCAAATTCGAGACGGCGATTTCCGACCTCGAGGTCGAGAATATCGAAGTCGACGGCCATATGTGGCACTTCAAATACCCGCTCGCTGGCGGCAAGACCTATACCTATGTGGAAAAGGACGAGGACGGGAATGTCACGCTCACCGAAGAGCGCGACTATATCTCCATCGCCACGACCCGCCCGGAAACCATGCTCGGCGACGGCGCGGTTGCCGTTCACCCTGATGATGAGCGTTATGCGCCGATCGTCGGTGAGCTGTGCGAAATCCCGGTGGGCCCCAAGGAGCATCGCCGCCTGATCCCGATCATCACGGACGAGTACCCGGACCCGGAATTTGGTTCCGGTGCGGTCAAGATCACCGGCGCCCATGATTTCAACGACTATGAAGTCGCCAAGCGCAACAACATCCCGCTCTATCGCCTGATGGACACCCAGGCCACCATGCGCGCCGATGGGCCGTCCTATGACGAGTGTGCGACCAAGGCCCAGGCGATTGCCAGGGGCGCAGACCTGCCGTCCGAGGCCGAGGTTGATGCGATCAACCTGGTGCCGGAAGACTATCGCGGTCTCGACCGGTTCGAGGCGCGCGAGAAAATCATTGCCGATATCACGGCGGAAGGTCTCGCTGTCATGGTGACGCCGGAAGCCAAGGATGGGGATGAGGAAGCACCTCAGCCCATCCCGCTGGTGGAAAACAAGAAAATCCAACAGCCTTTCGGTGACCGGTCCAATGTCGTTATCGAGCCGATGCTGACGGACCAGTGGTTCGCCAATGCCGGTGAGCTGGCCAAGGAAGCCATCGCCGCCGTCGAGGATGGCCGCACGACCTTCCACCCGAAAAACTGGGAAAAGACGTATTTTGAATGGATGCGCAACATCCAGCCCTGGTGTGTTTCGCGTCAGCTGTGGTGGGGGCATCGGATTCCCGTTTGGTCGGGTCCAAAACGGCTCGCCTACCTCCTTGAGTCTGAGGAGGAAGGTGCCAGTCATGATTGGGATAGCTGGAAGACAAATCCGGATGAGCGTGTGGAATTCGCAGCGACAAGCCGTGATGACCTTCACCAACAATTGGCGGACTATTACTCAAAAGACCCGCTCGGTCAGAATATTAGCATCGACACTTCTCGTTGTTTCGCTGAAATCACCGGAGAAGATGACCGGGCTGATGGAAACTTTGGCTATCGTCTGGGCGGTGGGCTCCGTGACGAGTTCTTCCAGATTGATGTCAATTGTAATTGGCGAGGTGAAGAAGGTGTTGGTTTTTGCGTGTTGTCTGAGCGCGATACTGACGTCCTCGATACCTGGTTCTCCTCCGCCCTGTGGCCGTTCTCGACCCTGGGCTGGCCGGAGCAGACGCCTGAAGTCAACCGCTTCTACCCCAACACCGTCTTGATCACGGCCTTCGACATCATCTTCTTCTGGGTCGCCCGGATGATGATGCAGGGGCTGCACTTCATGAAGGACGAAGACGGCAAGCCGCAGGTGCCGTTCAAGGATGTCTATATCCACGCCCTGGTCCGCGACGAGAAGGGCCAGAAAATGTCCAAGTCCAAGGGCAATGTGATTGACCCGCTGGAACTGGTCGATGAATACGGCGCTGATGCTGTGCGTTTCACCCTGGCGGCCCAGGCCGGGCAGGGGCGGGACATCCGTATGTCCACGCAACGCGTTGAAGGTTATCGCAATTTCGGCACGAAGCTGTGGAATGCGGCGCGTTTCTGCGAGATGAATGAGTGTGCGGTGCCGGCCGGTTTCGACCCGTCTTCCGTCACCCAGACCGTCAATAAATGGATCCTGGCCGAAGCCCAGTCGACCGTTGCTGCGGTCAACAAGGGCCTGGACGAATACCGGTTCAACGAGGCGGCGGCTGCAGCCTATCGTTTCGTCTGGAACATCTTCTGTGACTGGCACCTGGAATTCGCCAAGCCGCTGTTTGGCGGTGAGGATGCAGCGGCCAAGGCCGAGACCCAGGCGACGACCGCCTATGTGCTCGATATCGCGCTGAAGATCCTGCACCCCTTCATGCCGTTCGTGACCGAGGCGCTGTGGACGGAAACCGCCAAGCGTGACACCCAGCTGATCGTGGCCGTCTGGCCGCAGCTGGACGGTCTGGCTGATGCGGATGCGGAGGCCGAGATGAGCTGGCTCATCGACGTCATCACCAATATCCGCAGCCTCAAGGCCGAGATGAATATCGCGCCGGGCAAGCCGCTCAACGCGGTTCTGGTGGGCGCGTCGCAAGACATTCTCGACCGTGTCGAGCGCAATCGTCCGCTGCTGGCCCGCATGGCCCGCCTCGAGGAGATCTCGGCTTCTGACAGCGTCCCGCCGGCCTCGGCGCAGACGGTGGTCGGCGAAACGGTCATCGCCCTGCCGCTGGACGGGGTGATCGATCTGGACGCCGAACGTGATCGCCTGGCCAAGGAGCTGAAAAAGCTCGATGGCGAGATCATGCGCCTGGAGAAAAAGCTCGGAAACGCCAAATTCGTCGCCAACGCCCCGGAAGAGGTCGTCGCCGGCGAGAAAGCCAAGCTGGCCGACTACACCGCCCAGAAAACCAAGGTCTCCGAGGCCCTGGGACGTCTGGAGACGGCGTAGACGTGGACGCAAAGTTTCAGGAACTCTGGCAGGAACGCCTCCAGCCCTGGCTGGAAGGGCTGGAGAAGGAGCGCAAGCAGGCGACCGGATCCTTCTGGATCTGGTTGTTTGTGGCTATTGCGATCGTGGTTGTTGGGCTGGTTGTCGTCGGTTCCATGAATGACGATAACTTCGGCTTTTTCCTTGTTTTTCTGGTGTTTGCCCTGTTCGCCATCGTGGCGGGCAACAGCAAGGTGGACAAGCTGCGCAAGCGCGTGAAGCTGGAGCTCAACACGGCCATCGCCGAGGCATGCGGCATGGCCTATTCCGTGCGGCCGTACTCGCCGGCGCGGTTCTCCACATTCCGCCAGTATGATTTGCTGCCCGTCTTCAACCGCAAGCATTTCGAGGACCATTTCTCCGGTGAGATGGATGGTTGTGATTTCGAGCTCTACGAGGCGCATCTCGAACAGCGGCGCCGCTCCAAGAATTCGACCTACTACGTCACGGTTTTTCGCGGTGTGCTGATGCGCATCACTTTCCCGCGCAAGGTGGAAGGGGTGACCGTCATCACGCGTGACCAGGGCTGGCTGAACTCCCTGCAAAAGCTGTCGCGGTCCTTCGGGTCCACCAAGCTGGAGCGTATCGGTCTCGTTGATCCCAGATTCGAAAAAGCTTTCGAGGTCTATGGCAATGACCAGGTGCTGGCGCGCTACATGCTGACACCCAGCTTCATGGAACGCCTGCTCGACCTGGAAAAGGCCCTGAAAGGCAAGCGTGTGCGGGCCATGTTCGACCAGGACAGCGGCAAGGGCGAGCTGTTGATCGCGGCGGAAACCGGCAATCTCTTCGAAGTTGGCTCCATGTGGAAACCGCTGGCAGACCAGGGCCGCATCAAGTCGATCATCGATGAGCTGAACCTGGTCACCAGCCTGGTAAAAATGCTGGTCGAGAGCAGTGTCGACAGCGACGACGTCAAGGCGATGCTGGATCGCAATCCGGAAGTCTAGACCGTCTCTCGCTCGCAGATTTGATCCGCGAGATCGCTGAGCGCAGCATCATCCAGCGATGCCGTGTCCAACACACGCTCAGCCCACTCGGCACCGTCACGCCGTCGAGCCCGGTCGTAGGCCGGGTCGTAATGGGCCTCCACCAGGGCGATGGCGAGCGGATGGAAATCACCGGCCTCGGCCATGGTGAGCCATTCCGTGATTGTCTCGCCTGACTGGAACTGTCTAAGGCCTTTAATGGCCTGGACCAGCTTGTCCGTATTGGCGGCAAGGTCGGGATAGGCGCGCATGAGATAGCGGGCGCGCTCTTCAACAGGAGCCTTGATGACAAGGCGATCTGCCGCCTGCATGGCATTCCACAATCCGACCGGCACGCGCCTGCGACCGACCAGCTTGCTTTCCGCCTCGATATAGGTCGGGCGGGCCGGGTTGAGATCGCGGAGCCGGGTCCAGAGCCGGGTTTCGAAGGCTTTCTGACTGGGTTGGTCCTCACCGGCGAAATCGCCGAAGATCGAACCGCGATGATGCGCGAGGCCTTCCAGGTCGATGACCTGTTCACCGCGCTCGGCCAGCACGTGCAAAAGGCGGGTCTTGGCCGTTCCGGTCTGGCCGTCAATCAGTGTGATCTTGTGTGTTTGCTCAGCTTCCAGCGCTTCGCGTACCTGGTCGCGCCAGCGGCGATACCCCCCATGGACGAGCGTCACCTTCCAACCGATCGCCGAAAGCACAGTCGCCATGGAGGACGACCGCATGCCCCCGCGCCAGCAATAGATGAGCGGCCGGAAGGTCTTGGGCTTGTCGGCAAGTTCGGTCTCGATATGCCGGGCAATATTGCGCGAGGTGAGGGCAGCGCCCATGCGGCGCGCCTCGAACACCGAGACCTGCTTGTAGTGCGTGCCGACGCGCGCGCGCTCCTCATCGTCCAGCACAGGCAGGTTGATGGCGCCGGGCAGGTGATCCTCGGCAAACTCGCCGGGCGAACGCACATCGATAATAGCGTCATACTGCGCCAGCGCGTCGCTGGAGAGGTCTTTTGTGGTGGCGAAGGCTTGCATCGGCGATTATGTCTCCTGAAACAACATTAGCCGATCAGACAAGGGTTTGTGGATCATGGATGACACTCAAGCGGTTCGCCTCAGCGCTCTGGCCCATGGTGGCGGCTGTGGCTGCAAGCTCGATCCGGCTGTGCTGAGCGATATTCTCGGCGGTGCACCGGCCATGCCAATGCCGTCGGAACTGCTGGTGGATGCGGCCACGCGGGATGACGCGGCGGTCTGGCGCATCAATGATGAAACGGTTCTGGTGGCCACCACCGACTTTTTCACCCCCATTGTCGATGACCCGGAAGTCTTCGGAAAGATCGCCGCGACCAATGCGCTGTCGGATGTCTACGCCATGGGCGCGACGCCGATCTTCTGCCTCGCCATTGTCGGCATGCCGGTCAACAAGCTGCCGCGCGAGATGGTGCGGGCCATCCTGGCGGGCGGACGCTCTGTCGCGGAGGCTGCAGGTGCCCCCGTTGCGGGCGGACACTCGATTGATGCTGCCGAGCCCATTTATGGCCTGGTTGCCCTGGGCACGGCCCATCCCGATCGGCTGAAGACCAATGCCGGCGCCAAGGCGGGCGATGTGCTGGTGCTGGGCAAGTCCATCGGTATCGGGGTGTTCAGTGCGGCGCTGAAACGCGGCGAGCTCTCGCCGGACGCCTATGACGCCATGGTCGCTTCCACGACTCTGCTCAACACGCCCGGTGCGGCGTTGAGCCAGCTGGACGGCGTCCATGCCATCACCGATGTCACCGGCTTCGGCCTGCTGGGCCATCTCTCCGAGATGTGTGAGGGCGCGGGCCTGACCGGTATTGTTGAACGCGCCAAGGTTCCGGTATTTGCCGAAGCGCGCCGCCTGGCCGAGGCCGGGATCAAGACGGGCGCGTCCGGTCGCAACTGGGCGGCTGTCGGCGACAAGGTCACCATACCCGCCGGCTGGTCGGACCTGGACGAAATCCTCTGGTGCGACCCGCAAACCTCCGGCGGCCTGATGGTCTCGTGCAGCGCGGACGCGGTGGACGACGTGCTCGCCTGTTTCCACGCGGCAGGCCACAGCGCCGCCACCGTCATCGGTCGCATGCAAGCCGGCGAACCGGGCGTTCGGGTGGAGTAGGGAGCGCTCAGCTCCCCCCGTCCTCCGTTTCCGTCAGGAAATCCGCTTCCAGCTCATAGACGGCGCTGGCCAGGTTGAACTCGGTCATGAATTCGCCCATCGAGGCGAAGGTTGCGGTGCGGATGGGGCCGCGGTGATCGTCGAGCCGGACGCGCTCGTCGACGGATGGGCCGAACATGCGCTCCAGCAGGCTGGTCTGGACGCGCGCGGGCTCGTACCAGGCTGACAGATTGGTTTTCAGCGTGTCTCGGTCCGTCGTCTCCCACGCCGCTGCTGCCAGCAGATCCAGCATGAACTCATTACAGTTCTGGAAGCGCAGATCGTGCGGGCTGGAGATCAGCGAATAGTCCGGCTGGTGCAGGGTATTGATGTCGCCGCTGGCAAACAGGCCGAGCAGGCGGCGCTGCATCTCCGGTGAGGGCACGATGATACCGACCTCGCCGATCACATCGCCCTGGGTGAAATTGAGCAGCCAGTCCTGGGCGAGGTGCGAGCGGCGACGGTTTTCCTCGCCGTGATAGAGATTGTGCACGGAATAACCGCGAATACGTTCGCCGGTTTCTGTCTGCATCTCCGAATATATCCAGAAGGCGCCATGGGGGTAGCGAATGCCGTCGGGCAGGTCCTCGCGTGCGCGGCCGGTCCGGAAGACCAGGGCGATACGCGCGCCCTGGCCGGCAAGTTCCCGCTCGATCTGTTTGGCAAAGTCTGCGCTGTCCTCGGCCGGGAAGGGCGAGATCGGTGTCGCCCCGGAACCGGCTTCCGCCTCTCCCAGGACAATGGCCAGAGCAGTGGCCGCGAGCAGTTTAGTCGTTGTCATGACGTTGAGCCTCGTAAGGCACGTCCGGCGGCGGGGCGACGACAACTTCATCACTGACGTCGAGCGGTTCCATGCCAAATCCCCAGGCCAGCATGTCCTCGGCGTACTCCGCGCCTTCCTCGATGAAGGCCGGGTCGCCGGTGACCAGGGTTGCGCCGGTGCTCATCACGATGACGGCAGCGCTGGGGGCAATGACGACCGCTGCCGAGGCGAGTGTCGCCGTGACCTCGACAGAGGCTCCGGCGCTCTCGCCCGAGGCGCGGGCAGCGGGTGTCCCGGATTGGGTGGCAAAGGCACCCGGTGTGAGGACCAGAACACCCGCAAGGGTGCTGATGCAGAGTGTTGAGAGAGACCGTTTCATGTCCGCCTCCTTGTTCACGTGGTTTAACCATGTGAGCCCGGATCAGAAGGCTGGCGGTGAATCAAATTCAAACAAGGGGGAAATTTCGATTCACCGCGAAACGTCCTTTGCGTCAGTTGCGCGCATCCATGATGGCCGTGTGCTCGACCTTCCACATGCCGTCCGAGCGGCTGAGCACCAGGTGGAAGTGCGTCCGGCGGGCGGTCTCGCCCGCATTGCGGGACTGGCCGCGATTGCCGTCTGTGTAGAGGTGCAGGACGGCGACGTCATCGCCGATCAGGCGCGTGGATACACGGCGCATATTGGCGACCTCGGTGCGGGAAACCTGGGCAGAGAAGGCTGGGAACAGGCGCTCTTCCAGGAAAACGGCCAGGCTGTCGCTCGACTGGAACATGCGGGCATAGGCATTGATCCACTCCGTGTCTTCGTGGTGTAGCGCGATGAAGCTGTCGGTATCCTGTGCGCCCCAGGCGGCGGTATAGGCCGCGAGGAAATCGTCCAGCTCGGCGCTGAGTGCGGCGTTCTGCTCGAACCCGGTTTCGCGGTAGTCAGGGATCTCACGGCGCTCCTGCGCATCGGCAGGGGCGATGTGGCTGATGGCAAGGAAGGCGAGGGGGAGGAGTTTGGTCAGTTTCACGAGGATGGTCCTTTCAGGTTTCGTTTGGCGCCGCGATCTGCAAGCGCTTGATGAGCCAATCGAATTGCGCAAAATCTGATGTCGAACCAGCGGAGTGTCGCCAAATGTCCGAACCTGTCGTGAGTGGTCACAGTCCGTCCGCGCGCTATCGCGCGCCCTGGCACCATAACTGGCGGCTCCTGGGTGGGCTGATCCTCTTCATGGGGCTGAATTACGCGTTTTCTGATGCGTTCTCGACGGGGAAACTGCCCCTCTGGCACCGGCTGGGTCTGTGGTGGCTGGTGGCCGGGCTGATGGTGGTGCAGCCGGTTCTCATCGACTGGCAGCTCGCGCGTTTCCTGCCACGAACCCGGTCCGGTGAGATTACCGGTCTGGTCTGCGCCACCCTGCTCAGCATCCCGATCATGGCGATGGAGCTGGAAGCGCTTAAACGCACACCCATCCTGCCCAAGGAGCCTGACCCGTGGATGGAGTTCATAGTCTTCCTCGCTCCGCCTGTGGTCACGGTGGCCGGCTTTGTGCTCTTTCTGCGCCTGGCCTGGGAGGAACTCTATCTTGAGCCCGAGGTCGCGACGCAGACCCATGCGGAAGCGAATCCGCAGCCTGACGAGCGGTCCGATTTGTCAGGTGTGCTCTACGTCCAGGCCCAGGACCACTATCTGGAGATTGTCACCGATACGCGCCGGCGTTTCGTGCGCGGACGGCTAGGCAAGTATATCGGTGACGGTGGTGCGGCACTCGGCACCCGGTGTCACAGGTCCTGGTGGGTGGCGGATCGCGCTGTTGTCTCTGCGCTCAAGGACGGGCGGGACTGGAAACTCGTGCTTGCGGACGGGCAGCGTGTCCCGGTCGCGCGCTCGCGTGTGGAGGTCGCGCGGGAAAGAGGATGGCTAAGAGAGGCTTAGTCCACTGCTGTGGCTGCTGCCTCGCCGCCGCGATAGACCATATCCTCGGCGCGGGAATAGTGCGCATCAATCTCGAAGATCTGGTCCTCGTCTGCCAGGTCAAATGCCAGCATGAAATCGGCCAGGGAGGCGAAGGTCGCCGTGCGAATGCCATCGCGCTGGTCGTCGAAACGCAGGCGCGCGTCCGTTAGCGGTGCCAGGAAGCGCTGGAACACGTTCAGCTGGACACGGGTCGGGCGGAAATAGGCGTCAATATTGACCTTGATCTGCTCGCGGCTTGCGGTCTGCCAGATGGCCGAAGAGACCACGTCCAGCATGAATTCGGTACAGTTCTGGAAACGCTCGTCGGCCGGATTGGACAGGAGCGAGTATTCGGGGTGGTGCAGGGCCTCAAAATAGGGAGAGGCGATGACGTCCAGAATGCGACGTTGCATCTCGCGATTCGGGATGATCACACCGACCTGACCAACGGAGTCCCCGCGCGTGAAATCGAGCGGCCAGTCCTGGTAAAGACCGGACAATGTTACCGGATCGATCTCGTGATAGAGATTATAGACCGCATAACCATACTGAGTGCCGCCGCCCAGAGTCGGGACAGGCGCATAGACCCAGAAGGCGCCGTGCGTGTAGCGGATTTCGCCTGGCAATTGTGAACGCTGGCGCCCGGTGCGAAAGACCATGGCGACATAGGCCCCGCGGGAAGCGAGCTCCTGTTCGATCTGTTTTGAGAAATCCGCCATCTCGCGAAGGGAGAAGGCATCGACCGGCTCGCTGTTGCTCTCCGCCTGCGCTGTCGGGGCAATCGCCAACGCGGCAACAAGGGAAAGACAAACGAGCAGGAAACGCATGATCAGTTATCCGGACCGGAACGGCGGGAATTGTCGACAATCACTGCCTCACCGAGCGGAAGCGGTGCGTCTTCATCCTCGCCCTCACTCTCGCGGCGCTGGGCGATGCGCTGGGCGTCGCGCGCATAGTTGCGGGCGCGATCCTGGGTCGAATCATCACGGGCATAGTTCACGCCACGCTCGGACAATTCCTCTTCCATCGCGTTGGCCGGTTGTTGCTGGTCCTGGGCCAGTGCAGCGCCGCCAGAAAAGGCAAACGTGCAGGCAGAAACGAGTAGCAGGCGCATGGATCTCCTGTCCCCTTGGTTCGTTAAAGCGACATTAACACACTTCCTGCGTGAACCCAGTGTGAATTTTGCTCGTTGAGGGGGAGTGCGCGTGTTTGGCCTAAAGCGCGAAGGTGCCCACAATCGGAATGTGGTCGGAGGCTTTCGGCTCACCGCGCGTCTTGCGGTGGATGTCGATCTTTTCGAGGGCGTCGGAAGCTTGCGGCGAACACAGGAGATGGTCGATGCGGATGCCATTGCCTTTCTGCCAGGCGCCGCCCTGATAGTCGTAGAACGTGTATTGATGACCCCGCCCGTCGAGCTGTTCAAAGGCTTCGGTCAGACCGAGCCAGCGGAGCTTCTTGAAGGCGGCACGTGTGGCCGGCAGGGCGAGCGCGTCATCGGCCCAAACCGCCATGTCCCAGCAATCGCTGTCGCGCGGAATACAGTTGTAATCACCAGCCATGATCAACGGTTCTTCCAGCTCCAAAAGGCCCTTGGCGTGGGCGTAGAGACGTTCCATCCAGGCCAGCTTGTAGTCGTATTTGGGGCCGGGCGCCGGATTGCCATTAGGCAGGTAGATCGAGGCGACACGCACCGGACCGCTCTCCGCCGAGATCACGGCTTCGATATAGCGGGCCTGCTCATCCTCATCATCGCCGGGCAGGCGCGAGGTGCATTCCTCGATCGGGTAACGCGAGAGGATGGCCACGCCATTGTAGGATTTCTGGCCGTGGGTCTCGACATTATAGCCCAGATCCTCGATCTCCATGCGCGGGAAACCCTCGTCCACCGTCTTGATTTCCTGAAGGCAGACCACATCCGGCTTGGCCTCGCGCAGCCAGTCCAGCACGTTGGGCAGGCGGGCCTTTACGGAATTGACGTTCCAGGAAGCGACGGTCAGGGTCATGGGAGAATCTCGAGCGGCTGTTGGCCTCAGTGTATGGCGTTCGTCGCGCGAGGAAAGCGGGGGATGTAGATGGATCTCGTGCTGTTGAAACGGATACCGGAATGCTGAATCTGCTCCAACTGCTTGCCTGGCTGCTGGCTCTGGCCTGGTTCGTGATCCTCTCGTTCGTATTGCTTAACCCAATGGCGTTGCTGGACGTGCCTTCCGAGGTCGCTGGCGGCCTCTGGGGGCTGCAGCTGCTTTGGATGCCGCTGGCCGTGGTTGTTCTGGTCGTGGCGGCTACACTCACGATCAAGCAAAAGCCGCGAATTGCTTTTGACTTGGTCGTTCTCGCGCCACTGCTTTGGTATCTTTTCGTTGTGAACCCACAGATCCGGGACGCGGAATATCAGCAATACTTGATTGATTGTGGTGACGTTCGTGGGGGGAAGCGTTAAAATCCTTCAAACACCGCGAACTCATCGACGGGAACCCGTTCGGAACGCAGTGAATTCACCGGCGCTTCCGGATCGGCGTGGCCTAAAGCCAGGCCGCACCAGATGCGCTGGTCATCGGCCAGGCTCAGGGTGGTGGCGATGGTTTTGTGGCGGGTCATCCAGGCTTCCTGGGCGCAGGTCGCCAGGCCCTTCTCTTCGGCGGCCAGCATGAAGGCCATGATGAACATGCCCAGATGGCCCCACTGATTGGGGTTCATCTCCTTGTCGAGGCTGAAGAAGATGCCGACCGGGGCCCCGAAGAACTCGAAATTCGACAACAGGTGATTGAGGCGTCCGGCCTTGTCCTCTCGAGGGATACCAATCGTGTCATACATCTGCTCACCCAGCTCGAAGCGGCGGGTGCGATAGGGTTCCCAGAGCTTGTTGGGATAGGCGCCAAACTCGTTTTCATCCTCGAACGGCGCGGCCTCCAGACGTGCCCGGACAGCGTCGATGACACGCTGGCGGGCTTCACCGGCAACCACGTGCACATGCCAGGGCTGGAGATTGCCGCCGGACGCCGCCCAGCGGGCCGTGTCGAGCAGATCCCGGATCTCGGTTTCGCTGACGGGGGTGTCCAGAAAGGCGCGGGTCGAGATGCGACGACGCATCACGGCGGAAAGGGAGGTGTCAGTGGTCATCAGGCTCAGCTCTGGCGAAGGACGATGGTTTCGAAGCTTCCAAAGATAAGGCGCTGGCCGTCAAAGGGCATGTTATCGGGTGTCATGCCGGACTGCATTTCGTCGGAAAGCGCTGGCATGGCCTTGTCGCGCGCCTCCTTGGAGGGCCATTCCACCCAGGAGAAGACGACCGTTTCCCCGTCCTTGAGCTTTACAGCTGCCGGAAAGGATGTGGTTTCACCCGGTGGGACATCCACGCCCCAGCATTCACGGACCGTGCTGGCGCCATGCTTGATGAAGAGTTCGGCCATGTCATTGGCGACCTTGACGTAATCTTCCTTGTTCGCAGTTCCGACCGGAATGACAAACCCGTCGACATAACTCATGGCATCCTCCCGAGGTTTTTCAGGAGTTTGGACCAGAGCGATTCAACCGTCGAGTGAAATCAGACGGAAAAACTCGTTCCACAGCCACAGGCCGCAGTGGCGTTGGGATTGTTGATCTTGAAGGCTGCGCCGATCAGCTCGTCGACATAGTCGATTTCCGAGCCTTCCAGGAAGGGCAGGGAGGCTTCGTCGATCAGCACGCTGGCGCCGTCAAGCTCGATGACCAGGTCGTCACCGGCTTTCTCATTGGCCAGGTCGAACGTATAGGAAAAGCCGGAGCAGCCGCCGCCGACCACGCCGACGCGCAGAAATTGCGCGTCCGCTTGGGCCGCCATGATGGTGTTGATCTGTTTAGCTGCCGAGGCAGAGAGGGTAACGCTGAGGCTCATCGTTTTGAAAACTGGCTATTTCCGATCGTGTGTCTATAGGTATATGGACCTCTCTGATGCCTTTAGGAAGGCCCCCATCTGATGACAATTGCGGCAACCGACCGGTCTCGTGCGCCCTATGCCTCCCATCCCTCGCAATCTCGCGGGCGATTTTTTGGTCAGGCTGACAGTGCCATGCGCAATGCATTCCAGCGCGATCGCGACCGCATCATCCATTCCGCAGCCTTTCGCCGGCTAAAGGAAAAGACCCAGGTTTTTGTGGCGCATGAAGGTGATCAGTACCGCACGCGTCTAACCCACTCGCTGGAAGTCGCGCAGATTGCCAGAACCCTGGCGCGGGCGCTGGGTGCGGATGAAGACCTTGCCGAGGCGCTCGCCCTGGCACACGATCTGGGCCATCCGCCCTTCGGGCATGAAGGCGAGCGTGTGCTGGCCGATCGCATGAAGGCGTTTGGTGGCTTTGATCACAACGCCCAGACGCTACGTGTGATCACCAAGCTGGAAGTGCGTTATCCGGAGTTCGACGGGCTCAACCTGACCTGGGAGAGCCTGGAGGGAATCGTCAAGCATAATGGCCCTCTGATCGGCCCCGGACGCGAGGTCGAGGATCTGGCCTGGGCGTTCACCGATTACGCACACTGGCAGGAATTGGAGCTGGATACGCATGCGGGGCTTGAGGCCCAGATCGCTGCGCTTTCCGACGATATCGCGTACAATAATCACGATATTGATGACGGTATCCGCTCCGGAATTCTGGAGGTGGAGCCGCTGCGAGAGATCCCGCTGATCGGCGGGATATTCGACCGGGTCGAACAGCGTTGGCCCGATATCAACAAGACCGTGAAGACCCATGAAGTGGTGCGCGAGCTGATCGGCATCATGGTCGGCGATGTGCTGGAGGAAACGCGCCGCCGTCTCGCCGTGCACAAGCCGGACAGTGCTGATGACCTGCGTCGGCTGTCCGAGCCGGTCGTGACCTTCTCCGAAGACATGATGGAAACGCTGGCCGTGCTGCGTCGCCATTTATTTGCCCACATGTACACGCACTACAAGGTAAATCGCATGATGAGCCAGGCTGGTCGCGTAACGCGTGATCTGTTCGATCTCTACCTGTCAGACCCGGGAGTGTTGCCAACGGAAGTCCAGGCGCAGTTCGAGGGACAGGGCGAGGAAGCGGCGGCCCGGGGCATCTGTGACCACATCGCGGCGATGACCGACCGGTTTGCGATGGAAGAGCATCGCCGTTTGTTTACCGTGCAGGGATATTTTTAGTCAGCGCGAGAGACGGGCATGCCAGATTTCAAATGCTATCTTGGAGCATCCTTTCCGATTCGCGAAAGCACTGAACAGGCCAGACAAGTATGACGGACGACGACGACTCCCGAATTGGCGCTTATGCGCCGCCGGCGGATGAATTTGAGACCTTTGATGCCCGCGAGGAAGAAAACCGGCGCGGAACCTTATTGTTGACAACGGCGATCGCGGTTCTTGTCCTGTTTGTCGGTGTCGTCTGGAGCGCCTTCAACCAGGGTGTGCGCGAGCGTGACGAAGCGCCGCGGCTGCTGGCCGAGGTCGAGCCCTATCGCGAACGCCCAGCTGATCCGGGCGGCGAACAGACGCCGGACACCAATCTGGATGTCTATAATCGCCTGACCGGTGACAATGATGGCGACGAGGATGTCTCGCCGCGTCCGGCAGCAGAGGAGCCGCTGGAAGACACGCGGCCGTCACTGCGCATCGAGACCGTTGATGCCTATGCCACGGAAGCTGCCCAGCCCGATACCAGCCAGCAGAT
This sequence comes from Maricaulis sp. MIT060901, assembly GCF_047123815.1. Classification (NCBI taxonomy): domain Bacteria; kingdom Pseudomonadati; phylum Pseudomonadota; class Alphaproteobacteria; order Maricaulales; family Maricaulaceae; genus Maricaulis; species Maricaulis sp. MIT060901. The sequence continues at coordinate 522,508 of NZ_CP138920.1, read as the reverse complement.
CGAGGAAACTCCGCTGGAGGAACCGACCACGGATGTAACGCCGCGCCAGGCTCCGGACCGCCCACAGCGTCAACCGGATCCCGAGCCTGAGACCCGCGAGCCGGAGCCTCAGACCCGCCAGCCGGAAACCCGACAGCCGGATCCCGATCCCGAGCCGGTCATTCCGGCTGCGACACCTGCGGGTGACTGGGTCGTACAGATCGCCTCCTTCCGCTCCGTCGCGGACGCCGAAGCGGCCTGGCTCGCTTTCCAGGGACGTTTCTCGGACATTTCCAGCGGCCTCGGCCCGGATATCGCCTCTGTCGAGATTGCCGAACGCGGCACCTATCACCGCCTGCGCATTGCTGCGTTCTCCACGCGCGATGACGCGGTGAGCTTCTGCTCAACCCTGCAGGGGCGTGGACAGGACTGTCTGGTGGCGCGTCGATGACCGCCCGCGCCATGATTTACGGGCTCGGCGGAACCGAGCTCTCCAAGGACGAACACGATTTTTTCCGCGATGCCGACCCCTGGGGGTTCATCGTCTTTGCGCGCAATATCGACACGCCGAAACAGCTCGCTCGCCTGACCATGAGCCTGCGCGATTGTGTGGGGCGAGATGCACCGATCCTTGTCGACCAGGAAGGCGGTCGCGTGCGCCGCCTGCGCCCGCCGAACTGGCGCGAAATGGTGGCAGCGGAAGTCTATGCCAACCTGTTCAGGCGCGAACCGGAAGCGGCCATCGAGGCCGTCTGGCTGAACCACCGCCTGATGGCGGAGGAGATGCGCGCGGTCGGTATTGATGTGGACTGTGTGCCCTGTCTCGATCTGCGAATTCCGGGCGCAGATGCCATTATCGGTGACCGGGCCTTTGGCGAAACGCCGGAGCCGATCATCCATCTCGGCCGGGCTGCGATCGAGGGCGTCCAGGCGGGTGGCGTCGCGCCGATCATCAAGCATATCCCCGGTCATGGCCGAGCCGATGCGGACAGTCATCTCGAACTGCCCGTGGTCGAGGAAGAGCACGAGCTGCTCTCTGAAACCGATTTTGCGCCCTTCAAGGCACTCAATGATGCCGTCATGGCGATGACGGCCCACATCGTCTATCGCGATATCGATCCGGAGCGTCCGGCAACGACCTCTGATGTGCTGGTCAACCAGGTTATCCGCGAGGAGATCGGCTTTGACGGCCTGTTGATGACGGATGACCTGTCGATGAAAGCGCTGACCGGCACGTTCCGCGAGCGTGGCGAGGCCTCAATCGAGGCCGGCTGTGATCTTCTGCTGCACTGTAATGGTGATCCTGGCGAGATGCGCGGCGTGGCCGAGGCGGCGCCTGAATTTGCTGGCAAGGCGCTGGAACGCGCACAGGCGGCCGAGGCCGTGCGCGAGGAAATCGAGAGTTTTGACGCGCGTGAGGGCGAATCACGGCTGAATAGCCTGCTGGACCTGGTTTCCGCATGAGCAGGATGTGAGCGACGACTTCGAGGAAGACCTCCGCTTTGAGGCGGCAGAAGAGGCCGAGACAGATTCTCTTGTCGTGGATGTGGACGGATTTGAAGGTCCGTTACACCTGTTGCTGGCGCTCGCGCGCAAGAAGAAGATCGACCTCGCCAAAATCTCCATTCTTGAACTTGCCGAGCAATATCTCGCCTTCATGGCCGAGGCCCGCCGGCTGCGCCTGGATCTGGCCGCGGACTATCTGGTGATGGCGGCCTGGCTGGCGTTCCTCAAATCCAAGCTGCTTCTGCCCAAGCCCAAGAAGGATGACGAGGAGGCTCCGGCCGAGGTGATGGCAGCGGCCCTGGCGTTTCGCCTGCGCCGTCTCGAGGCGATGCGAGCCGCCGGCGAGGCGCTGTATGCCCGTCCCATTGCGCAACGCGATGTGATGATGCGCGGCATGCCGGAAGGTGTGCGGTCCACCCGTTCGGTCGTCTATGAGGCTGAGCTGTATGATCTTTTGAAAGCCTACGCCCATCGTCGTTCGCTCCAGGCGCGATCCACTTATCGGCCATACGTGCCCAAGGTGTATGGCCTGGAAACTGCAAGAGGCAGGCTGGAGGGGCTGATCCCGCAAGTGCGTGATTGGCAGGATTTGGATAGCCTTCTGCCGGAGGAGCAGGAGCTGGGCGAGGACCCGCCGCCGCGGCGGTCCGTGCGAGCCAGTTCGATGCTTGCTGCTCTGGAGATCACAAAAGAAGGCCGCGCGCGTCTCAGACAACGCGAGGCCTACGCACCGCTCTTTGTCCGGAGCGAGAAGCGGGATGAGGGAAAAGATGAGTGACGACGAGCAGGGCGCCCCGGAAGACCCGATTTCCCAGGCCATCGAGGCTCTGAAGGCCCAGGCCGCTCATCAGGGCCCGGTCGAGACGGAAGAAGATGTCGCCCAGACGCTGGGCCTGCGCCTCGCAGTCGACACCGAGCGCAAATACATGCGCATCCTGGAAGCGCTTCTCTTTGCGGCGGCCGAGCCGCTGGACGAGGAGACGCTGATCGGCCGTCTGCCACTGGAAGCGAATATCCCGTCCCTGCTGAAAATGCTGCAGGAAGACTATGCCGAGCGGGGCGTGCGGCTGATTGAAGTTGGCGGACGCTGGCGTTTCGAGACCGCGCCGGACCTCGCTGAAGTGCTCAACGAGGTGCGTCAGGAGCCGCGCAAACTCTCCCAGGCTGCGCTCGAGACCTTGTCGATTATCGCCTATCACCAGCCCGTGACGCGGGCCGAGATCGAGGAGATCCGTGGTGTCGCGGTGTCCAAGGGTACGCTGGATCTGTTGTTCGAGCTGCGCTGGGTGCGCCCGCGTGGCCGCCGTCGCTCGCCCGGGCGCCCGGTGACCTATGGCACCACGCCGCTTTTTCTAGAGTATTTCGGGCTCAAGACGATTGGCGACCTGCCGGGCCAGACCGACCTAAAGGCCGCCGGCCTGCTGGATCCGCGCGTGCCACCGGACTTCACCGTGCCGGACCCGGAGCGCCATATCGAGGAATCCCTGCTGGAAGACCCGATGGATGAAGAGGAGGCCCACGCCTTCCACATAGACTTCATGGCCGAGGATGAGACCCCGGAAACCGAAACACCCTGATTGAGGGGTTGGACGCCGCGCCACAACTGCTTTAGACCTGTTTCAAATGGTTTAGACGGAGGGCTTTATGGCTCCGGGTATGTGGCAAATCCTGCTTGTTGTTCTTCTCGCTGCCGTCCTGTTCGGCGGGCGCGGAAAGATCGCTGCGGTCATGGGTGATTTCGCCAAGGGCATCACCAGTTTCCGCAAGGGTCTGAAGGATGATGAGGACGAAACGGCAAACGACGCCGAAGACACCTCTGCCATTCGCGACGAAAGCCGCGACGACGAAAAAACCGGGAGCTAAGCCATGAGCCCCGGCATCGGCATGCCGGAAATGCTGGTGGTGCTGGTCCTCGCCCTTGTCGTGGTCGGCCCTCAGCAGCTTCCTGTTCTCATGCGGCGTGTGGGTCGCATGGTCGCGCAGGCGCGTGGCATGGCCAAGGAATTCCAGGCAAGTTTCGACGAAATCGGTCGCCAGACCGAGCTCGACGAGCTGCGCAAGGAAATCGAGGCCCTGAAAAACGCCAATCCGATCGAAGAGATCAAGGGCGAGATCGACCAGGTCGCGCTGGAAGCCCAGAATGACGAGATCCGCAAGCTGAAAATGGCCAAGGCGGACCCGTTTCCGCCGGCGCATCCGCGCAAGCCAATGTCCAAGCCTGTGAACAAGCCGGCACCCAAGCCGCAAATCGCTCCGGAAGACGAAGAATAGCCATGTCCCATATCGAAGAGGACGAGGTCGAGGCCAGCCGCGCGCCGTTGATGGAGCATCTCGTGGAGCTGCGCCAGCGCCTGTTGCTGGTCATCGCGTTTCTGGTGGTCGGGTTCGTCGGCTGTTTCACCTTCTCGACCACGCTGTACGAGCTCTTGCTGCTGCCCTATCAGGAAGCCGCTTCGGCGACCCGTGGCGTGCCTGTGGACGAACTGGATCTGACGGCGAATTTCTTCGCACCGCTGGAGTTTTTCTTCGTCCGCCTCAAACTCTCCCTGGTCGGTGCCATCATGGTGATCTTCCCGATCATCGCCTGGCAGATCTACGAGTTTGTCTCCCCCGGTCTCTACAAGAATGAGAAGGGTGCCTTTGCGCCCTTCCTGGTGCTGTCGCCGATCCTGTTCGGTCTGGGCGTCGCCTTTGTCTATTTCATCGTCCTGCCGATGGTCATGCGTTTCTCGCTGGGCCAGGAACAGGTAGGCGCGGATACAGGGCTCTCCATCGAGCTCCTGCTGAACGTCTCGGATTACATGAACCTGATCACCACGCTGATGCTGGTGTTCGGGATCTCCTTCCAGATGCCGATCCTGATGATGCTGCTGGCCAAGGCGGGGATCGTGCGTTCCACGACCATGCTCAATGGCTGGCGTTTCGCTGTTGTCGGCATTGCGCTGTTTGCTGCCTTTGCCACGCCGCCGGACCCGATCTCGCAGATCCTGCTCGGTGGTGCATTGCTGGCTCTCTACTTCCTCTCGATCGGGGCCATGAAACTCATGGAACCAAAGCTCGAGGGCGAAGAAGAATCCTCATCCGACAGCTGATCGGTTTACCTGCCCGCCGGGCAGGGTTATAGCCGCGTCACTATTTTCCTCCGTCCGGACCTGAACCCATGCATGATATCAAGCTGATCCGTGAAGAACCTGCCCAATTCGATGCTGGCCTGGCGAAACGCTCGCTTGAGGCCCAGTCCGGTCGCCTGATCGATCTGGACAAGAAGGTGCGCGAGGCCAAGACGCGCCAGCAGGAAGCCGAGACCGAGCGCAACACCCTGTCCAAACAGATCGGTCGGGCAAAAGCCCAGGGCGATGAGGACGAGTTCAATCGTCTGCGTGGCGAGGTCGATCGCCTGAAAACGGTGCTGGAAGAAGCCAGCGAGGAGGCGCGCCATTTCGGCGAAGCCCTCAATCAACACCTGGCAGCCCTGCCAAACTTGCCGGAAGACGGTGTGCCGCAAGGCGCGGACGAGGCGGACAACGCCGAAGTGCGCCGCTGGGGCGAGCCGAAATCCTATGATTTCAAGCCGCGCGATCACGTCGATCTCGGTGAGGGCCTGGGCCAGATGGATTTCGAAAAGGCGGCCGAACTGTCCGGTTCGCGTTTTGTCGCCCTGAAAGGCCCGCTGGCCCGTCTGGAACGCGCGCTCGCGCAATTCATGCTCGATGTGCACACGACCCAGCACAACTATACCGAGGTCAGCCCGCCTTTCCTGGTGCGCGACGAGGCCATGTTCGGCACGGGGCAATTGCCCAAGTTCGCCGAGGATCTCTTCCGTACGACGGATGATCGTTGGCTGATCCCGACCGCAGAAGTGCCGCTGACCAATCTGGCGCGCGACACCATCCATGACGAGACCGCTCTGCCGATGCGCATGACGGCCTTCACGCCGTGTTTCCGCGCCGAGGCCGGTTCGGCTGGCCGGGATACGCGCGGCATGATCCGCATGCACCAGTTCCAGAAGGTCGAGATGGTCTCCATCGTCGCGCCGGAAGAGAGCGAGGCAGAGCTCGATCGCATGACCGGCTGTGCGGAAAAGATCTTGCAGCTGCTGGATCTGCCGTATCGCGTCATGCTGCTGTGCACGGGCGATATGGGCTTCTCCGCCAAGCGCACCTACGACCTTGAGGTCTGGCTGCCGAGCCAGGACACCTATCGCGAGATTTCGTCCTGTTCGAACTGCGGTGACTTCCAGGCGCGCCGCATGAATGCGCGTTACCGCAAGGAGGGCGAGAAACGTCCGGCCTTCCTGCACACGCTCAACGGCTCCGGCGTTGCTGTCGGCCGGGCCATGCTGGCGGTGATGGAAAACCATCAGAACGAAGACGGCTCGATCACCATCCCCGAAGCCCTGCGCCCCTATATGGGCGGGCTGGAGATGATCGAGGCCTGATCATGGTGACAGGGCTGGATAACCGGGACAATATCGTCTCCTCCCTGACCCGCTTCATTCTCGAACTTGTCGCCTGGATTGCCGGACCGTGGGCCGTGTTTGCAGTCTATGGCTGGCCGGGCGCCGCGATCGCGCTCGTCTGCCTCGTGGCTTTGCCGGCGGTTTTCTCCACGCGGGGCGACAAGAAACATGTCATCATCCCGACCCCGGGCCCGATCCGCCTCTTGGTCGAATTCTTCCTGTTTGCCGTTGCCGGCTATGCCGCCTTGCAGGTCTGGCCAATCGAGGCTGTCTGGGCAGTCTGGGGCGCGATCGGCGTGGGTGTGCTTGCCGGGATGCCGCGCTCGATCTGCCTGTGGCGTGGGGCGCCGGGTGAGTATGAGGGAAGCTCCTGATGGTTACGATTGCTGGGTGGGGCGTGCTTGCTCTGGGTTGCACCTATTATCTGATCGTTTCTCTCTGGTACGAAAAGTTGTTGAGGAGCCAGTTTCCCGAGCACGGAGTCGATATTGGTAGCGGGAGAGTTCGCTATTTTCACCCGCTGCAAATGGGACGTTGGAAGCTGGATGAGTTTACAGAAGAAGAGCGGGAATTCTTGAACACGGCCAGGGGGGCAACCGGACCGGCCATCAATCTCGTCTGGGCAGGAGCTGTCCTGATCGTTTTGGGCGCTTTTCTACCGTTCTAGGAAATCTCGGACTTCCGTTCTGATCCGACTACGGGAACGGCGCACGTCGCTAATCCGCCACCGCCGCCACAGCCACGATCTCCACCAGGTCAGACCCTGCCAGTTGCGCGCCCACACAGGCCCGTTGAGGCCAGTTCTCCCGGCCGCCGATCCAGTCTCTCCAGATTGCGTCGAAGCCCGGCTTGTGGCTCATGTCGGAGAGGTAGACGGTGGCCTGCAGGAGCCCGGAGCGATCGGTGCCCGCTTCGTGCAGATGTTTGTCCAGATAGGCCAGACACAGCCGGGTCTGTTCGGCGATGTCCTCGCTGTCCGAGGCGGCCGTGGCCACGGTGTAGACGAGGCCGTTATGAACGACGATGCGGGACCGCCCCGGAACTGAACCGGGGAACCGCTGGATAGTCATGATCTTCTCCCTTTGTCGCCAGTATGGGCGCAGACTTGGGGAAGGCAGCAAGTTAAGGAGCAGACAGCTTATTCGGCCGGCAAAACCACGTGTTCGCGCAGCCAGGGCTCAAGTTTCTCGAAGCTGAATGTGCCGGTTTCGTAGAGGTCGAGAATGAAGGTGATTGCTGTCTCCACATCGGCAGTCAGTTCATAGCCGTTGAGCCCCAGAAAAATGTCCATGGCGGCGAATGCGGTGCGCTTGTTTCCGTCAACAAACGGGTTGTTCTGGGACAGGCTTTCCCAGAGTGCGGCGGCCTCCTCGATGATGTCGCGATAATATCCGGTCTGCGGGCGGTGTAGCGCGGCTTCGAGCTGACCCGGGTCACGCAATCCCCTGGCGCCTCCAAACCGAGCGATCTGGGCCGCGTGGATTTCGAGGACCAGTTCGACCTCGAGATAGTCCCGCATCACTCGGCCAGCTTTTTGTAAAGTGCGTCGTATTTGGCCATCGACTTTTCATGCAAGGCCATGGCGCGCTCGCGCTTGGATCCCGCACGCTTCTTTTCGAGCATCGAGGCAACGGCTTCTTCGACAAGCGTCTGGATCTGTCGACCCTCGGCCTTTGCAAGGTCGCGCAACTCCGCCAGTAAGGCGCTATCGAGCTGGGTTGCAAACTTCTCTCGCTGGACTGTCATGCTGACCTCGTGAGTTCCATCATGATGTATCATGATATCACAAGCCGGAGAGCCAACAAGTTTTCCGCAGACGATGCGATGGCCATGCGGACAAATTGGTCTAGAACCAGTCCCGGACAACCGACGAGGCCGCCATGATCCCTGACAATCCCCGCATCCTTTTGACCAATGATGATGGTATCCGTGCCCATGGCCTGAAATCGCTGGAGAAGATCGCCCGCGAGCTGTCCGATGATATCTGGATCGTGGCGCCGCACGAGGAGCAGTCCGGGGCCGGGCGTTCGCTGACCTTGCACCAGCCCTTGCGGGTACGTCAGTGGGATGAACGGCGTTTCTCGGTCACCGGTACGCCGACGGATTGTGTGCTGATGGGCATCCAGGACCTGATCCCGGATCGCCAGCCGGACCTGGTCCTGTCGGGCGTCAATCGTGGTCAGAACATCGCGGAGGATGTGACGTTCTCCGGTACGGTGGCCGGTGCCATGCAGGGCATGCAGCTGGGCATTCCGTCCGTGGCGTTGAGCCAGGCCTATGGATTCAAGATCGATTCAACGATCCACTGGGAAACCGCCGAGACCTATGCCGCGCCCATCCTGCGCCGCCTGTTCGACCTGAAATGGCCGGAACACGTGCTGATCAACGTCAATTTCCCGGATTGCCCGCCGGATGATGTCACCGAGGTCGAGGTGACCCGTCAGGGTCAGCGCGACCAGCACATATTGCATGCCAAGAAACGCACGGACCCGCGCGGGGTCGACTATTACTGGCTGGATTTCCACGGCAAGCTGTCCAACCCGCCGGAGGGTGTCGATCTGAAAGCCATCTATGACGGCAAGATCTCGGTCACGCCGCTTCACATGGACCTGACACACGGCGAGACTCTCGGCAATCTGAAGAGCATGCTGGGTGGCGTGCCGCCCAAATCCTGACGCTGAGAAGGCTGGTCGATGTCGTTTCCTGATCCCCGGATGATCCAGCTGGTGATGTCGCTGCGCGGTGGCGGGGTAACGGATATGGCTGTTCTGGCGGCGATGGAGCGGACACCGCGCGAGGTTTTCGTTCCGGAACGTTTCTCCGACCAGGCCTTTGATGACCGGCCGCTGCCGATTGACTGTGGCCAGACGATCTCCCAACCGCTGATCGTCGGTCTGATGACCCAGGCCCTGAAGATCGGCGACCGCGACAAGGTGCTCGAGATCGGGACCGGGTCGGGCTACCAGGCCGCCATTCTCTCCAAGCTGGCAAGGCGTGTCTATTCGGTCGAGCGCTATCGCACCCTCTCAAAGATCGCCGAGGAACGGTTCCACGGGCAGGGCATCAACAATATCGTCACACGCATCGGTGACGGCTCGCTGGGCTGGCCGGAACAGGCGCCATTTGATCGCATCATCCTGACCGCCTCGGCGCCCAAACGCCCGGACAGGATCCTGGAACAGCTCAAGGATGGTGGCATCGCCGTCGCGCCTGTGGATCGTGACAAGGAGCAGATCCTTGTGCGTTACGACAAACAGGACGGTCAGATTACTGAGACGGATCTGATGACGGTGCGTTTCGTGCCGCTGGTAAAGGGCGTCGCCAAGGCGATGTGAGCCAGGGTGTAGCCGGTGATTCAATATTCGAATCACAACGCGCTTTCCTGCCTATGGATAACCGCTGGTTAAAACTTCTCTGGCTTGATGGGCTGTAACTGTTCATCCGGAGATCCGTCCGAACCCATGCGTCTGCCCGTTGTCATAAGCCTTTTTGCTGCGCTGAGCGCCAGCCTGTCGGCTTGTGCGGCGACCAGCATTCGTGAGCCGGCACGGGTCCAGTATCGCAATGCCTCGCCCTATACGACGGCGTCCGGTGCCGTGGTGCGCCGCGATTGTCGCAATGGCTATGAGGTGCGCGGGGGCGATACATTGTCCGAGGTGGCCGAGCATTGCGGTGTCCCCATGCGCGAGTTGGCCGAGGCCAATGGCCTGAACCGCCCCTATACGCTGCGGGTTGGCCAGCGCCTGGATATGCCGCGCCCGCCTGTGCATGTCGTACAGCGGGGCGAGAACCTTTACCGTATTGGCCTTCGCTACAATATTCCCTTCCAGCAACTGGCCAGCCACAATGGCATCGGTGCACCCTACGAGCTGGAAGTCGGTCAACAGATCCGTTTGCCGATTGGTGCCCGTGCCAGCAATGTCTCTGCGTCCAGCACGCGTTCCACCAGCAATACCTCACGCAATACCCGCAACGCCCGTGTTGAACGGTCCGAGCCGGCCGCCAATGCCCCGCGCTTTGACTGGCCGATCCGTGGCCGGGTGATTTCCAGCTTCGGCCGCACGTCTGAGGGCGGTCGCAATGACGGTATCAATATCGAGGTTCGCCACGGTGCCGAGGTGCGGGCGTCTGCAGCCGGCCAGGTCGTTTACGCGGGTGGTGAGCTGGATGGTTATGGTCAGCTGGTGCTGATCCGTCACTCCAATGGCTATGTTACTGCCTATGCGCATAACAGCCAGTTGCTGGTGCGCGAGAGTGACCAGGTCGAGCGTGGCCAGGTGATCGCGCGCGCCGGTTCAACCGGCACAGTGGACAGTCCGCAGCTTCATTTCGAGATCCGCCGCGGCGTGAATCCGGAAGACCCGATGGCGCATCTGCGCTGATGCCAAAAAGCGCCGTGACGCTGATGAACGAAAATCAATAACCGCTTGGCCTTGTTGCAAGTGTCCGGGACACCGATATAGTCCCGGCCAACTTCTTTTGGGCCGGATTCTGTCCGGCAGCAGACAATAGCGGGAGCTTACGCTCAAATGACACCGGAAATGACGCAAACAATCATCATGTTCGGCCTGATGATTGCGGTCCTCTACTTCTTCATGATCCGTCCGCAGCAGAAGCGCCAGAAAGAGCACCAGGCTTTGCTGGAAAGCCTGAAGAAGGGTGATGAGGTCGTGACGCAGGGCGGTATGATCGGCAAGGTGACCAAGGTTGCTGAGGGCGAAGTCACCCTTGATGTTGGCGAAGGCGTCAAGGTCAAGGTGGTCAAGTCGACCGTTCTCGACGTCCGCAATCGCACCGCTCCGGCTGCTGCGAACGACGCCGAAAAGTCCTGATTTCCCAGAATATTGGATAGTCCGCCATGATGCACTTCGGGCCTTCGAAACTCATCACGATTTTGCTGGTCGTCCTTTTGGGCGTCCTGTTTTCCGTGCCCAATGTCGTGCCGTATGAACAACGGTATCAGCTGAATGATGCGGGCGAATACGAAGCCCAGGGCGTCTGGCGCTATATTCCAAGCAGTTCGGTTAATCTCGGTCTCGATCTGCAGGGCGGTTCCCACATCGTCTTCCAGGTCAATATGGCTGAAGTCCGCGATCAGCAGCTCGAGGCATTGCGTTCCGATGTCGAGCAGGCGCTACGTGTCGATGGACGCCGCATCTACCGTTCTGTAGCCGTGATCGGCGATGAGGTCGTGGCCATGACGGTCCAGGCCGAGGATCGCGACACCGCTCTGCAACGCATGCAGGATCTGTCCGAACCGGTCGACCAGCAGCCGGGCGCCTTTTCTATCGACCAGACCCTTGAGGTGGTCAGCGGTGGAGCCGACGAGCCGAATGTGGTGCGCGCACGGATCACGGACGAGCAATACGCTGCCATCGAGAGCCGTACGGTTCAGCAGTCGATTGAAGTTATCCGCCGTCGCCTGGACGGCATGGGTACGACAGACCCGACCATCGTTCGTCAGGGCGACAGCCGGGTGCTGGTTCAGGTCCCCGGTGCCGATGACCCGCGTGCGATCATTGAACTGGTTGGCGCTTCTGCGTCCATGAGTTTCCACCTGGTGGATGAAACCATCGATCCGGGTATCGACGGGCAGGCCCGGGTTCCCCCGGGGCGCGCGGTTTTCCCGGTCGCCTCCAGTGACGGCGGTGGTTTTGTGGTTGTTCACAGCCGCGCAACGCTGACCGGCGATAATCTTGCCAATGCCAGTGTCACCACCCACCCCAACTATGTCGGCCCGGTTGTCGGCTTCCGCCTCGATACGCAGGGTTCACTGGTTTTCGGTGAGTTGACCCAGCAAAATCGCGGTCGCCGGTTTGCTATTGTACTGGATGGTGAGGTGATCTCCTCGCCGCGCATCAATGAGCCGATCCTGTCCGGTTCCGGTGTGATCGGTGGCGGTTACACCTACGAGTCGGCTACGAACCTTGTGATCCTGTTGAACGCCGGTGCACTTCCGGCGTCGCTGACACCGGTCGAGCAGCGCAATGTGACGCCGAGCCTCGGTGCGGACCAGATCGAGAGCGGCCGCCTGGCCGTGATGATCGGTTTTGGCCTCGTGATTGTCTTCATGGTCGCGGCCTATGGCATTCTTGGCCTCTTCTCCACGCTGGCCCTGCTGGTCAATGTGGTGTTGATCCTGGGCGGGTTGTCCGGACTTGGGGCAACGCTGACCCTGCCGGGTATCGCCGGCATCATTCTGACCATTGGTATGGCGGTTGACGCCAACGTCCTGATCTATGAGCGCATCCGAGAGGAATCGCGTAAGCCGAACTCTAAACCGGCCAAGTCGATCGAGACGGGCTATCAACGGGCCCTGGCGGCCATTCTTGATGCCAATATCACGACGCTGATCGCCGCAGGCGTTCTGTTCATGCTCGGTGCCGGCCCGGTCCGCGGTTTCGCGGTTACCCTGGGCATCGGTATTATCACCTCGGTCTTCACGGCCTTTGTTTTCTCCCGCCTGCTTGCGGTTGTCTGGTTGCGTGCAACCAAGCCGCAGAAACTGCCGGTTTAAGGGAGGGTCACGACATGTCTTTTGCTCTTGTTAAATTCCTGCCGTCCGGAACGACCATTCCCTTTATTCGCAACCGTATGGTGGCGTTGGGCGTTTCGATTTTCCTGATGATCGGGTCACTGGCTGCATTCGGTGTGATGGGGATCAATTTCGGTATCGATTTCCGCGGTGGTGTTCAGGCGGACGTTGAAACTGCCCTGCCGGTCGAGGACATCCGTGCTGTGGCCGACAGTCTCGGGCTGGGCGAGTCCAAGATCCAGGCGTCGGTTGCCGCCGCCGGTGAGCGTCGCTCCGTACTGGTGACCATGCCGCTCCAGGAAGGTGAGGGGCTTGAAGGTGAAGAGGCCCAGAACCAGGCAGTTCTGGATCTTCGTGCTGGCCTGGAAGCTGGCATTGAAGATGCCCAGATCCTGGGTACAGCGACCGTTGGTGGCGCCGTTTCCGGCGAGCTGGTGGTCAAGGGTGTCACCGCGATCGTGGTCGCGCTCTTCTTCATGCTGATCTATATCTGGTTCCGCTTCGAGTGGCAGTATTCGGTTGGCGCCATCGTGGCCCTGACACACGACGTCATCGCCACGATCGGGTTCTTCTCGATCACCCAGATGACGTTCGACCTTGCCACGGTCGCAGCCATTTTGACGATTGTCGGTTACTCGATGAACGATACCGTCGTCGTCTATGACCGGATCCGCGAGAATCTGCGCTCATACAAGAAGTTGTCGGTCGAGGAGGTTCTCAACCTGTCGATCAATGACACGCTGTCGCGGACCATTCTGACATCCGTGACCACGCTGCTGGCGCTGCTGGCCCTCTACCTGATCGGTGGAGCCACGCTGCAGGGCTTCTCCGCCGCGATGATCTGGGGTGTCCTGATCGGTACCTATTCCTCGATCTTCGTCGCTGCTCCGTTGCTGCTCTTCACCAATGTGAATCGCTCCACGGAAGAAGACGTCGACGTCGTGAAATTCTAGGCGATTAGCGTTTCACGCGAATTGTTGTAATTTCCCCTCCTCTTGCAATCGGTTGATTCTCGGGGAGGGGAATTTCATGGCCGCTATTCTGACCAATCTTCGCACGACGGTGCATGTCTCGCTGGCGCTCGCGATACTGTATTATGTCGGCTATGTGCTTGCGGGCGGGACCGCGCTGAACTACGAGGCCATCGCACGCTGGACCCATGTGGTTGCCGGCATCATGTGGATCGGCCTGTTGTGGTATTTCAACTTCGTCCAGATCCCCAACATGCCCAATATCCCGGACGAGCAGAAACCGGCGATCGGCAAGGTGATCGCACCGGCCGCCCTGTTCTGGTTCCGCTGGGGGGCCGCTGCGACTGTCCTGACCGGTCTCATTGTCGCTGCCCTGCGCGGTTACCTTGTTGAAGTGCTGAGCCTTGGTCTGCTGGCTGACGCCTACACGCCGCAATATTCCTTCATCGGTATCGGCATGTGGATGGCGCTGATCATGGCCTTCAATGTCTGGTTCGTGATCTGGCCCAACCAGAAGATCGCCCTGGGCATTGTCGAGGCAGACGCAGATGCCAAACCGGCCGCCGCGCGCACCGCAATGCTGTTCTCGCGCACCAATACGCTGCTCAGCTTCCCGATGCTGATCGCCATGTCGATGGCCCAGACCCTGTTTGGCTGATCCGACGGCCCACATAACGAAGAAGGCCCGCCGGTTGGCGGGCCTTTTTTGTATGTGATCTATTCCTCAAACACCATCGAGCCATAGACCATCGGTCGGAAGACGTCCGAGGAGCGCGGCTCCGGACGGTGCGGGCTCGGCTGGATCTGGGTCATCAGGACCGCAGACACGCTGGTCGCCGGGCTGGCAAAGAAGTCGGTATCGAACATGCCGCCCCAGGAGATGTCGCCGGGCACACCTTGCGGTTCCTGACCCTCCTGCGGAGGAAGCACGACTGCGAGGCCGAAGCCGTAGGACGCGGCGCCCCAGCCGCCGCCCAGCTGTTCGGTCGTGACTTGCGGGCTGCCCATCTGCATCAGGGTTTCCGGCTGGATCAGGCGGACTTCACCCAGCGCGCCGCCATTGGCCAGCATCATGGCAAAGCGGATGTAATCGGTGCCCGTGGAGACCAGGCCACCGCCGCCGGACGCCCAGTCCGGATTGCCCTGTTCAAACTCGACCATCTCACCGGTCTCGGTGTGGATGTAGAGCGGGGACATGTCCTCTTCGCTCAGATCCGTATCCTCAAAGAAGAATCCCGTGGAGTGCATGCCGAGCGGCTCGAAGATCCGCTCTTCCATGAAGTCCTCGAAAGGGGTCTCGGACGCCACTTCGACGACGCGCCCGAGCACGTCATTCGAGTAGGAATAGAACCAGCGCTCTCCCGGGTCCGAATAGAGTACCAGGCCCGCCAGCTGCTCCATACGCGCTTCAAGATTGCCTTCGCCGGCATAGAGCGAGTTCTCGAGATAGAGCCGGCCCAGATCACTTTCGGCTTCGAACAGGTAGCCCAGACCCGCGGTATGGGTCATCAGATGGCGGACGGTCATCACCGTGCCGGCCGGACGGGTTTCAATCTGTCCGTCGGCATTGGCCATGGGGGAAAGGGCGACCTGCATGTCGGCAAAGGACGGGATGTAGTCGCTGACCGGGTCGTCCAGTCCAAGCTCGCCCCTCTCGACCAGCATCATTGCTGCCAGCACTGTGACCGGCTTGGTCATCGAGGCAATGCGGACCGGTGTGTCGATGGTGAAGGGGGTCGCATTTTCCAGATCGGAATAACCCGCCTCGGACGTGAATATGATTTCCTCGCCCCGGGCAATGATCGCGGCATAGCCCGGGCGGTGCCCCTGGGCCGCCAGCGCATCCAGCTGGGCATCCAGCGCGGCAAGTGCGGCGGGATTGAAACCATCCTCGGACAGCTGGGGTTGCAGCGCGAAGACGGGTGACACAGAAGACAGCGCCAGCGCGGCGGCTGTCACGACTGTACGAGCAAACATGAATTCCCCCTCGGGATATTTTTATCGACCGAGGGGGAGAGTAGGGCGGCCAGCCGCTCTTGGCGAGCGGCTTGTTGCCTTATGCTGCGTCGGCGAGGGCGGCCTGCAGGTTCTGGGCGGCGAAGTCCCAGTTGATCAGCTTGTCGAGGAAAGTGTCGATATAGCTCGGGCGGGCATTGCGGAAATCGATGTAGTAGGCGTGTTCCCACACATCCATGGTCAGCAGCGGGGTGACACCGTCTTCGGTCAGCGGCGTTTCCGCGTTCAGTGTCTTGCGCACTTCCAGCTTGCCATTGGCCAGAACCAGCCACGCCCAGCCGGACCCGAACTGTGTCGCACCGGCGTCAGCGAAAGCCGTCTTGAAAGCGTCCAGGGAACCGAAATCACGGTCGATAAGCTCGGCCAGCTCACCGCTCGGGGTGCCGCCGCCATTCGGCGCCATGGAATGCCAGTAAAAGGTGTGGTTCCAGATCTGGGCAGCATTGTTGAAGACACCCGCCTGGGCAGCATCACCGGCAGAGGCCTTGATGATGTCTTCCAGGGATTTATCTGCCAGCTCAGAACCGTCGATCAGGCCGTTGAGCTTGCCGACATAGGCGTTGTGATGCTTGCCATGGTGGAAATCCAGCGTCTCGGCGGAAATGTGCGGCGCCAGGGCGTCTTTGGCGTACGGCAGATCGGGAAGGGTGAAAGCCATGAAGGACCTCGTTTCAAGCGTGGGGACTGATATGCGAAGAAAGCCGCAGCGGTGTGCTGCGAAACATTGCTGGTGTGCATATGGGGTGTAACAAGGTTCTGTCCAGCAGGAGCACACATGTCGGCTGAAGATTTCAACACGCTGTTACAAAAATCCGACCCGGACCGTCGGTTATCCGCGCTCTTTGCGCCCGAAGACATCCGTGAGCGGTTGTTCGCGCTGTATGCCTTCAACCAGGAAGTCGCGCGCATTGCCGAAGCGACGTCGGAAAGCCTGATCGGCGAGATGAAACTGACCTGGTGGCGTGATGCGGTCGAGGATCTCTATCTCGATGAGCCCAAAGTGCGCCGCCATGCGGTGCCGGAGGCATTGGCTGGGTTGACCGACCGCATCCAGCGCGAGGCGCTTCTGGGCCTGGTTTCTGCCCGCTTCGATGATGTTTCCGCGCGCCCGTACGCCGATCTGGGTGAGCTGGTCGCCTATGTCGACCAGACCGCAGGCGCGCTGATGCGTTCGGCTCTGCAGGTCAGCGAATGTGATCTGCCGGATGACTGGGCGCGTCAGGGCGGCCGGGCGTGGGGGCTGTGCGGTCTGCTGAGGGCTTTTGCCCATCGCGCGAGTATCGGGCGAGCACCGGTAGCTGGCGATGAGCTGGTGAGCGAGGGCGGGAGTGCTGCCATGTTGGCCCAGGGTCTGGGCGAGGACAAGGCGGCCCGTCTCGTCGAACCCGTTCGCGCGGCCTGTCAGGGCGCGCTTGATGCCTTCAACGTGCTGGGCCCGATCCCCACCGAGGCCGTTCCGGCGTTGGGGTATGTGCGCCTGGTGCCGTCCTATCTCAAACGTCTGCCGGCCAATCCCTACGAGATGGCTCCTGAGCCCGCCTTGCTTGGCCGTCAGCTGAGGCTGAACTGGCTCGCCCTGACCGGGCGCTAGCTGGACAGCATTTGGAAAACTCATATTTCAAGGCTGACAGCGCGACGTTTTTGACTAACTTTCGTGACAGATTCGATACAGGAGAGATTTTCATGCCGCACGCTTTGATTACCGGCGCCAATCGTGGACTTGGCCTGGAGCATTGCCGGCAGCTGCTGGAACGCGGCTGGGTGATCTCTGCTGCTGTCCGCGACCCGTCCGCAGCCACTGAACTCAAGGCGCTCGACCAGGGCGATGGACGTCTCAACCTGTTCGCCTATGACGCCAGCGATGTTTCTGCGGCGGTCAAGCTGGCCGAGAATGTCACCGGTCCGATCGATCTGCTCTTCGCCAATGCCGGCATGATGTCTGGTGAAACACGCAGTTTCGGCACGGCCGGATGCGAGCATTTCATCGAGGAAATGCGCGTCAATGCGCTCGCACCGCTTGCGCTGGTGGAGGCTTTTGCGGATCAGGTCGCCAAGTCCGAGATGAAGGTCATCGCCCTCCAATCGAGCCGCATGGGTTCCATCGCCGATAATGACAGCGGTGGTGCCTATGGCTATCGCGCGTCCAAGGCGGCGCTCAACGCGATCGGCAAGTCGCTCAGTATCGATCTGCGTGACCGCGGTATCGTCACCCTTGTCATGCACCCGGGATGGGTCCGTACAGATATGGGCGGAGCCGGTGGCCTGCTGACGGTCGAGGAATCGGTCTCGGGACAGCTCGACCTGATCGCACGCGCCTATGGCAATGCGGCGATGAATGGCCGGTTCTTCCACGTCAGCGGTGAAGATCTGAGCTGGTAGCTTCAGCTCCCGTTGGTAAAAGAAAAAGGGCGCGTCCGGAGACCGGACGCGCCCTTTCTTGTGTGTGCGTGGCGATTTAGTCGTTCAGATGTGTCGCCAGGAAGCTCTCCATCTCGGTCAGCAGGCGTTCTCGCATGGCCTGGTTGGTCAGTGAGTGGTCGCCGTCTTCCAGCGCGATGAATTCCACATTCACATTGGCCCGTTCCAGCGCACGCTCCATGACCTCGCTCTGGCGGATCGGAACGACATTGTCCGCTTCACCGTGGATCAGCAGAACGGGAATGTTGATGTTCTCCGCATTGCGCGAGGGCGAGACGGCGATCAGTGTTGCATTGCCTTCCGCGTTGGCATCACCGTCCATGAATTCACGCCAGAATTCATAACTCCAGTGATTGCGTCCGGAGCGGTCGCGAACAAAATTGACCATCTCGGGCAGGTCTGTGGCCGGGGCAATGGCCACCGCACACTGATAGAGATCCGGTGTGAAGGCCGCACCGGCAAGTGCTGCGTAGCCGCCATAACTCCACCCGACGATGCAGACGCGTTCCGGGTCGGAATAGCCGGCATCAACCATCGCCTCCAGCCCGTCGGTGACATCGTGCTGCATGATACCCGTGCCCCAGCCGCCATGACCGGCAGCTTGCCAGCGATAGCCGTAACCGGAGGAGCCCCGGAAGTTCGGCTGCAGCACGGCATAGCCGCGGCTGGCGAAGAAGTGGGCGAGATAGTCGTAACCGCCAATATCGCGGGCGGCCGGGCCACCGTGCGGCAGGATCACAGTCGGGAAGGGGCCTTCGCCTTCCGGTAGTGTCATGTAGGCCGGGATCTGCTCGCCATCACGGGCCGGATAATGGATATGCATGCGCTCCGGCAGTGGGGTTGCTCCCAGCACGCCATACTGGGATCCGGCGAGGGATACGCCCAGGTTTTCCGCATCAAACAGGTAGACCATCGGCGCCTGGCGCGGGCCTTCCACCTGCAGGGTCATCTTTGTGCGGTCACGGGTCCAGCTCGTGATCCGCACGATCATACCCGGGAAGGCAGCCTCAAGGCTGGCCTGCCAATTGCCCAATTCCTCATCGAACCAGATGTGACGGGTAAACTCGTCATCATAGGTCACGCCGCTGACGACGTTGGTGTAGGGATCTACCAGAACACCTCCCAGGTCGTAGGTCTCGTGCGAGAAGAGCGTATCGGTGATGCCACCTGTCTGCATGGACATGGCGTAGAGGCTTCGGCGTTGAGAGTCCTCATCGCCGCGGAATGTGGTCGTGATCGCGATATTGCCATCCGGGAGCAGGCCGACCGCGCTGAAGGCCGGGCGATTGACATCCTCAGTCTGGCTGACGGTTTCCCACTCGTCGCCGCGTCTGACGGCAAGGACCTGTTCTTCACGCTGTTCGGACATGTCGTTACGCGCGACGGGCTCGCCGTTGGCGTTGAGGATCCAGTCCTGGGTCGTATTGCGGCCGCGGGCGATGCGGCGCGCACGACGGCTGAGCGGATCAGCGGCGTAGAGATCGTAGCTGCGATCGTCGCTGTAGGCCGGGATCAGGACATCACCGGATTCGGGGTCGACACCGATGATACGGCCGAGGCCGAAATTGAAGGCCAGGTCGTCATTGTCGCGCAGCAGCTGACGCGCGCGCATGCCACGATCTGTATCGATCGAGAAGCTGGAAGAGATGTCGACACTGCCACGAATTCCCGGGATCTCTTCGTTCACGCTGGCAGAGACCAGAAGAACGCGGTCATCGGCCCAGCGCAGGAAACGCGGGTCAACGTTTGACATGTCCGCAACCTGGGCTTCACCGGTCTCCAGATTGCTAACGGCCAGAGCCCGGATGCCTCGATAATTGGTGAAATAGGCCAGCTTCTCTCCGCTTGGAGAGAGCGTTGCCAGTTGCATGTCAGGCAACTGGGCAAACTGCTCCACAGGCGGCTGTGCCAGTGCGGCACCGCACAGGGCAAAAAGGCTAGCGAAAGCGCTGATCAGGCGATAAATCACAACATCTCCCCCCGGATTACTTGTTGGTCACCCGCAGGAGAGCGCTAATCTTTCCAAAAGGCAATATCAGGGACAGGAGAAATTCATGTTCCGTCGCGCCACCCGACAATGTCCTCCAGCGCTCGCTTGGCCATCAGCTTCTTGCGCGCAACGCCCTTGGCCTTTCCGCGCAAACGATTGCCATCTTCGTCGCGAGAGGGCGCAACCATCTGTGGAAACAGCCCGAAATTGACATTCATCGGTTGGAAACTGCCCTTGCCGGTGTCCAGGTGGCCGCCGGTGACATGCTCGATCAGGGCGCCCATGGCGGTGGTTTCCGGCGGCGGCGTCACGGTCTCCCCGAGACGTTCAGCGGCGGCGAACCTGCCGGCCATCAGGCCCATGGCTGCACTTTCAACATAACCTTCGACGCCGATCAGCTGGCCGGCAAAACGCAGGCGCGGCTTTGACTTCAACCGCAATTGCTTGTCCAGCAGGCGTGGCGAATTCATGAATGTGTTGCGGTGAATGCCGCCCAGGCGCGCAAACTGCGCATCTTCCAGACCCGGGATCATGCGAAAGACCTCGGTCTGGGCGCCGTATTTCATCTTGGTCTGGAAGCCGACCATGTTGAACAGCGTGCCCAGGGCATTGTCCTGGCGCAATTGCACGATGGCATGGGCCTTTATCTCCGGTTGGTGCGGATTGGTCAGGCCGACCGGTTTCATCGGACCATGGCGCAGGGTTTCCCGGCCGCGCTCAGCCATCACCTCGATGGGCAGGCAGCCGTCGAAATACGGCGTGTCTTCCCACTCCTTGAACTCGGTCTTGGGCGCTTCGATCAGGGCATCGATGAAGGCGTTGTACTGTTCCTCATCCATCGGGCAGTTCAGATAGGCGGTGCGGTCAGCCTCGGTCTCGCCCTTGTCGTAGCGCGACTGAAACCAGGCCTTGTCCATGTTGATGCTGTCGCGGTGGATGACTGGTGCGATGGCATCAAAGAAGGCCAGTTCGCCTTCACCGGTTTCCTGGAGGATGGACGCAGACAGGCTTTCGGAGGTGAGGGGGCCGGTCGCGATGATCGCGCTGTCCCAGTCTTCGGGCGGCAGGGCGGGGATTTCCTCGCGCACAATGGTGACCAGCGGATGGGCTTCCAGGCGCGCTGTCACGGCCTGGGAGAATGCATCACGATCAACAGCGAGCGCGCCGCCGGCCGGCAGGCGATTGGCATCGCCCTCGGACATGATGATGGAGTCGAGCAGGCGCATCTCCTGGTGCAGGACACCCACCGCATTGGTCTCGTGATCATCTGACCGGAAGGAATTGGAACAGACCAGCTCTGCCAGGCCGTCCGTATTGTGAGCGTCGGTTTCCACCACGCCGCGCATTTCGTGCAGGATGACGGGCACGCCGGCGCTTGCCAGCTGCCAGGCTGCCTCGGATCCGGCCATGCCGCCACCGACGACATGTACGGGTTTGATCGCTGTCTCAGTCATGCGCGGCATATCGATCCGCCGTGCGAACAAGTCAAGTTTTGGAGGCGGTGGCGGGTTGCAATGAAAAGATGTGTGGTGGAGAAACCGTGTGCTGGGTTGCAAATCGAGGGGCGTTGTGGATCATGCTGGAAACGCGATTTTCGGGGGCGATATGCGTAACACCATCATCAGTCTGAGTGCATTGATCGGCGCGTTTGGTATCTCGGCGACCTATGCGCAAGAGCCGCTACCTGATCATGTGGCGCAGCTCTATGTTGTTTATCAGCAGGCAGAGCAAGGTGGTGATGCTGCAATCACCCTGCAGGCAGCCGAGGCCGTTTTCGATGCAGCCCGCGAGGCCCGGATTGATGACGCCACGCTCGGGACCCTTGCCGAGAATGTAGGCTTCTACGCGCGAGCTATCGGTGATTTTGATCGCGCCTATGAAGCATGGCGGATTGCGGCGGAGAATTCCGACGACGATCACGTCATGTCTGGTTATCGCTGGCAAAACGCGGCGATCGCGGCCTATCGCTTGGGAGATCACCGGGATGCGTTCCGATGTTCGCGAAACGCCAGCAACGCGTACGCTCGTGCGGGAACGCTTCCAGTCGGTGCTAGTGAATACGCCATCCAGGCCCATGTGCTTGCGGCGCGCCTGGCCGGTGACAACGGACGACGCCGGCAAGCCGGGGAGGCTGCTGAGCGGGCGCTTGCCTTGATCGAGAGCGAGGAGCGCGCGATCGATCGGGCGACAGCAATGGCCTATTTTTATGCCGGTTTGAATGAGCTGGCCGGCAATAACTATATGCCGGCGGCGGTGAAACTGCGCCTGGCACGAGATGTGTTTGTCCAGATAGACGCGGCGGAAGCTGAACAGGAGACAGCTCGTGTCCTCTCCGGCTACGCGCGTAGACGAGCGCTGCGAGAAATAAGCGATAACAGCGAGAATCGACGTTACCAGGCCGCGGCGGAGCTGTTTGACGCTGAAATGGCAGGGTTATTGGAAGCGTATCCGTTCCACCTGCCGACCCCGGAAGAAGACGGGGAAGACTTCCGCCCACGCGACGGCGCAATTGATGCGCAGGCCCTTAACCGTCGGCCGCCGCAATACCCCAACTATGCCTCCCAGAATGGGTATGAAGGTTTCCTGGCCGTTCGCTTTGACGTCGATGAGCGCGGACGAACGATCAATCATCGTGTGATCTTCTCGATTCCAAGCGGGGTGTTTGACGAAGCGGCCATCGACGCGATCTCGAACTGGACCTATGAGCCTGCCACGCTCGATGGCGAGCCGGTCGTTCGCCGGGGTGTTGAAACCCAATTCAACTTCGAGCTCGCGAACTAGCCCCCAACCTGGACCATACTGGCGCCCCGTCCTGCCTTGGGGGCGTTTGCCGCTGTTCGAGGGCACGCTTGTTGCTGTTTCAGTGAGGGAGCAGGACGCAACTGTAACGGTCACCGAGCAGCCTGACAGGCTATGTCCACGGCCTTTCCGGACTTGCCGGTTGTGAAATGATTGCGCTATCATTTTGCCCTGACGGGGGCGGGTGCCTGCCTCGTTTTTTTCGAGAAGGTGCCGCGATCGAGCGTTTCGCATGTTCGGTCGAGTATGATTAGGGAGCGGGCAATGCGCAAAATTTCCTTTCTTGGGCTGGTCTTGGCCAGTTTCCTTCTGTTGTCTCAAACCAGCCTGTCCCAAGGTTTGCCTCCTGCTGTTGCAGAGCCGTATCTGCGCTATCAAGCTGCCCAGGAGGCGGGAGATCTGCGCGGGGCGCAGGCCGCGGCCGGCGAGGCTTACAATGCGGCCATCGCAAGTGGCGTCGATCGGGCCACACAGGGTTTGCTGGCGGAAATTTACGGATATCTCGCCAGTGAGAACGGTGACCACGGTATCGCTTTCGACGTGCTGCGGACTGCGGCCCGGATCGCTTCGGAAACCGGGGCTTCCGCCTCGGATCGGGCCTGGCGCTGGAGCCTCGTTGCCAGTGCTGCAGACGCTTTTGGCCAGAGCGAAAGCGCACTTTCGCACGCGGATGCAGCTTTGAGCGCGCTCGCCGAACGACCGCGAATTAGCGAACAGGACCGTCCGATTGCTGCAGACATGCATTATCTCCGGGCCCGGATCCTGCGAGGGCGCGGAAATGTTGCCGCAGCCGGTGACGCCGCGCGGAACGCAATCGCGGCTTTCCGAGCGGATCAACGCGATCTCGATGGCCGTTACGGTTTACTGTTCTACAGTCTCGGCGAAGCTGAATACGCGGCTGGAAACTGGGCGCTGGCGCAGGATCATTATCATATGTCCCTGGCTTTGCTGACGGTTGCGGAGGCTTCTGACAGCACGTTGTGGAACGCCTGGTCCTATGCTGCGATCGCCGGATTTCTGGCGGCCAGCTCAGGCGATGAACTTGGTGAACAACCCTATGCGGACATCGATGCCGAGCTGAACGCTCATTATGATGCGGCGGCGAACCGGCTGGAGCGTAGAGATCTCGTCGAACAGCCCGGTTATGAGGACGTGCAGCTTGAGACCGCTCCTGGCGTGAGTTTTCCGGCGGGTGCCGGCGACCAGGGCGGCGTTGTGGTGGTGCAATTCGATGTCGACCGTGCCGGGCAGCCACAAAATCTCAACATCGTTTTCGAGCAGCCACAGGGCGTGTTCAGTGACGCTGCACTGACGGCAGTACGGGGGCGTGAGTATGCTGCTGCGCGATTTGATGATCAGGTGGTTGTCCGTCCGGGACTTGTAGAATTGATCATGTTCGCCGACGGGGAGGCGATGGCAGCCGGCGGTACTGCGATGAATGGTGACGCGGCTGGTTCCTGCCTGCTGCAGCGACCGGATTGGCGTGATGGCGCACAGTTGTCGCGCGGCGACCAATCCTGTCTGCGTGGGTTTGGCGAAACCCTGCAGCGCGGATATCGCGGTGAAACGGCCTCTAACCCATGTCCCAATCCGGCAAGCTGCGGCGGACAGTAACCGCGCCGGACGGTAGGGGCTGGCCAGTTTCTCTCGCGTGAGACAACGTGGAATGTCACAATTGGTGTTATGAAGCCGCTCTCGAGGGGGCGTGCCTGTGGTTCGGTCGGGTGTGCGAGCCCAGTTCATTTTTCAGTTCAGGAGCTCATCCACTGCCTGCGCCATACTGACGCCCCGTCTTGCCTTGGAACGGTAGTCGCTATTTATGGAGGCACTAAGAGAGGTGACATGACTACGACGCCCGTTCCCATCCTGCGCTCGGTCGCAGCGGCCTATGCTTTCCTGATCTCCCACTGGCAGCGCGCCCTGATCGCGGCAGCGCCGTATACGCTGTTGTATGTGGCTCAGTTGTTCCTGCTGGCGAATCTGGAAGCGACAGCGACCGAGAGTGTCGCCTGGATGTCGCTCTCGCTGGCGCTGTCCGTGTTCACACTGATCGCTTCGCTGGCCCTCTCGGCATCAATGCTGCGCATGGCGGTGAAAGGCGATTATTCCGGCCGGTTCGGGCTCAAGGTCGGCCAGGATGAATGGCGGCTGTTTCTGGTGTCCGTCCTCGTGCTGGCCCTGACGATCCTCGTCTTTGTCATGGTCTTCATGTTCTGGGCCGTCTTTTTCTCCCTGATCGCCTCCGGGGCTCTGGAGCGGGCCGGAATTGATCCGGAGGCATCCGGTTTCGATCTTGGGCAGGCGACCGGCTACATGACAATTGCCGATTGGGGCGTGGTCGTGGTGACGGGAGCGCTGGGCGGTTTCATGATGGCCTGGCTGACGGCACGCCTGGTGCTGGCGTATCCGGCGACAATTGCGAATGGCAAGCTTCTCGTCTTGAGCGTCTGGCCTCTGTCGAATGGACAGGCCTGGCGCATCGCACTGGCACTCATCCTGGCTGCGGTTCCGCTAGTCCTGCTGGAGATTGGCCTTTACGAGCTGGTGTCCATGCTGCTGCAAACTCGGATCCTGGAAGACGCCCCGCTGCTCTCCGCCGAGGCGCCGGAGCATCCCGGTGTGTTGCGTATCCAGGAATACGAGCGCTGGCTGGGATTGTTTGCTGCGGTGAACCTGCCGCTGTTCGCCGGCCTCTACGCCTACATCTATCGCAATCGTACCGAGAACCAGGACCAAAACGCCTGACGGGACACGTTCCGGGCGTATCCCCCTAGCGGTTTTTCCCTGATGCGGCACGCTGGTGGCACTATTGGGCACGCTTGCGACAGGGGTTGAGCATGGCTGGCAAATCTTTCGATATCGGCGACGGTATCTTCTACTTCTTCAAACGCTTCGGGCAGAACCCGGCGGGCGCGATGTGGATCGCGCTGTGGCAATTGATCTTCGGCGCGGTGGCGATCGCGGCTGTTTTCTATTTCATCTGGCCGTTCTACTCGGAACTTATCGAGCTGGTGCTGGACGTTGAGTCAGGCCGTATCGATGATGACGAAGCCGCCTTTGCGATCCTGCAATCATTGTTTGGCGTCTACTCCGGCGGATTTCTTGCCGGTCTGGTCGGCATTGTTGCCAGCCTGATGTTCCAGGGCGCCTGGCTGCGCTTTCTGGTGCGCCGTGAAGTCGCGCCGGTTGTTCCCTTCCGCTTCGGTGGTGACGAGTTCCGCCTGCTGGGCGTCAACATCATGTATATTGTGGTGCTGATGGCCGCCTATTTCGGCATCGTCACGATCCTCGTCACCCTGGGTGTGACCGGTGGCGGGTTGGTCGCCCTTTCAGGAGATGCCCACGTCGTGGGCGCCGTCGGGTTTGGCCTGGTTATGTATATTGGCCTGCTGGGCGTCCTGATTGGCGCGCTCTATCTCACGATCAAACTGTCCTGCGCACCGGCGCTGACGATCCATGATCGCAAGTTCCGCTTCTTCGAAAGCTGGGAAGCGACCAATGGTGTCTTCTTCCCAATGCTGCTGACCTATGCGGTCGTGGGCATCTTGATCATGATCCTCTCCTCGATCCTGTCAGCGGGCGCGGCACTTCCGTTTATCGGTGGCATGCTTGCTGTTGCTGAACCGCTGTCGGAGTTCGCCGACACAAATGTCGATCCGAGCTTCGAGGACGTCATGACCATGCTGCGTGAAACGGTGTTCCAACCGGTAACGGCAAGCCTGTTTGTCGGCGGTATCGCGCTCTTCTACATCATGCAGATCATGTTCGAGGGCATGTGGCATTCGGTGGCCGCCTATAATGTGGTTCGTCACCGGGCCGATGGCGCTGGCGAGGAGGGCGATGCCCCCGTGCTGGGAAAGGACCATCCGATGGGCGCCAGTCCGAGCGAAGGCTAGGCCTTTCAAACAAGCCAGGAAAGCCCCGCGCCGGTCGCGGGGCTTTTTGTATAGGCATCTGGCGCTGGTGCGGATTCCCGGATAATCTCCCGCGGTCTCGAGTTGTGGGGTGAGTATGGCTGGACGGGAACTCTTCGCGCCAAGGCGTGCCAAACACCGTCGTACCTGGACGATTGCGGGTATCGTTCTGCTGGCCGTTTTCCTGGTCGGTGGTTTCCTGCTGTCCGCCGTGCTGTCATCGTTCTTCGGCTGGGACGCGCTGATGGCTGAGTATAGCTGGGGCAATATGGCCTATCAGCTCGTCGTCGGTTTCGGACTTGTCACCCTTGTCTGCCTGCTCTGGGTTTTCATCTTCGAACGTCGCGGGATTGGCGCGATAGGCCTGAACGGCAAGTTTCTCGGGCGTTTCCTGCGCGGGTATGTGGTCGGACTTGGTTTCCTGGCCGGCGTGGTTGGCATTATCGCCTATATGGGCGGATATGAGGTCGAAGGCAGCGGGGCGCTGGCCGTCGCAGCTCTTGTCCCGATCGGCGTAATCCTGCTGGGTTTCATCATCCAGGGCTCGACCGAGGAAATTCTCTTCCGAGGCTGGCTGATGAGTGTGATCTCATCGCGCCACGGTGCTTTCTGGGCCATTCTGATCACCTCGGTCCTGTTCGGCCTGTTGCACGGGTTCAACATTCCGCCAGGCCATGTGCTCTATCTGGGGGTGACAAACATCGTGCTCGTGGGCCTGTTCCTGGCGCTCTATGCGCTCAAGGAAGGTTCGATCTGGGGCGTGTGTGGGTTCCATGCCTCATGGAACTGGTTGCTGGGCGTCGGGTTCGGGCTGGAAGTCTCCGGCGGGCATATCGTGGAACAGCCTCTGATCGTCGACCTGGCGTCCACCAATGACGTGCCCTGGTGGATCACCGGTGGCCCCTTCGGTCCGGAAGCCAGCGTGGTCACGGCGGCGGTGTTCGCGACGGGCTGTGTGATTGTGCTGTTGTTCGGTCGCGCCGCGAATTTCGGTGTGGAGGCGGCAGTGGCGCAGGATATCCCCGGAGAATAGCAGAGCGGTCAGTGATCGGATCCGGTGTTGCTGACGTATGCCTAGACATATTTCAACGGGAGACCTTTCATGTCGGCTGTCCTTTCTGCGTTGATTCTGTTGACTGCCTCGCAGGGGACTGATCACGGTCTCCATCATTACTGGCATAGCTGCGCCTGCCTTCACGGCTGACCGCGCAGAGCCTGGCGGCCGTTCTGGCGCTCAGAAGCGATGACATGTCCACGCCTTGGCTACGCCAGTTGGATGAGCTCGAAGCGCGCTCGGTCGAGCGCTGTGATTGCTCTTACCAGGCGCAGCCGCGCAAGGGCGCCTCAATGGCCCTCTTCGCTATTGTCGACCTCAATAGTCTGGACCCATTCCTGGAAATCCAGACGGCAGGAAAATCTCGTATTCTCCCATCCTTGGCCGACAATATCGAGGAAGCGACTATCCCGTTCTTCAAAGCCGGAGACTGAGATGACCGGGTTCGGGCCGCAATAAACAGGCGCTAAACGGCGCGAACCGGATTTGCTGACCATCATCATGATATCAAACATTCGTCGGCCGGTGCGCACGCCGACGAGCGCATAATCCCCCTGGCGCACGACCCATATTTCAGGCCGCTCCCTGAGACCAAGCCCGGGGTGATAGGGAGAGGGGGCGATGGTGCGGCCATCCATCCTGAGATAATATTCGCCCACGCTGATGCCGCAGAGCTGGCTGGTGATGCCGAGAAGACCGATGGCCTCGCCATAGCGACCGCAATTAATCGCGGGTGGCTCGGGGCGGTCGCGCAGGATTTCTTCACCATCCGGCGTCGTCGCCACCATCAGGCCGTCATAGGCCACGGTGAGCTGGATATCCTGGAGGCGTACGGGCTCCGCTCTTTGCCGTAGTTGGATCTGGTATTGCGTCATCGTCTCGAAATCGAGTCGGCAAAGCGTGTTCTGGCCCTCGGAGGAATAGCCAATGACGGCGAACCGGCCATTGTGGGAGAAGCCAAACACATGCTGCGGTCCGTATCTGCCGCAGGAAATTTCCTCACGGCGCCAGTCATAATTCGAATGGGTCCCTTCACGGGCCCATTCCGTCCAATGCACCATGGCGGCACGTGAATAACCGTCCGAACTGCTGCCGATGATGTAGCGGTCCGCATGGGACATTGCCCAGAAGGTTTCACCACCTTGTCCTGGCAGGCCGGTCACGCGCGGCGCGGTTCCGAGCTCGAAATCGTCATAACCTTGACCATCGAATCTGAGCTCGCCATCGATCAGCTTCGCGCTATGGCAAAGCGTCTCCTCGGCCGTTGAATCGATGATCGCGGCGGAGGCCTGACAGCTGATAATCGCGCCGTCTGACACGCTCGGCTGGACCAACAGGGCCAAGCCGGCGCCTACCAAAAAATCAAACATGAATTCCCCCGGAAATCAGATTCTCGCGCCCAGTATTGCGATGAATAGAATTCACGCAAGTCTGTGTAAGTTTAACTTAAAGTGGTGTTTTGGAGCCGAGATTCAACTTGCTCTTGGCAGCGGTTTGATGACAGTCTCGCGGCAAATATCTGGGGGTGAGTTGTGAACGAGACAGTGCCTTTCTGGGAGATGCTGACCCATGGCTTCCGCGCGCTGGTCCGGCGTCCGGTCCACGCCGTCATTCTGATCGTCATCGCGAGTGCCGCGATGATCGCCTACTACACTTGGGTGCAGAGCCCGGGCGGGCTGGCCTGGATGCGGTCCTATATGGACGCAACGGCCGCTCTGTCGCAGGGCGAGTGGATGCCTTTTCTGTCTGCGCTCATCATCCCGATACTGGCCGGTATCGGGATCGCCATGATCGCCTATAGTGGGGCTTACCGCTTTCTCGTGCGCGAGAAATCCAAGATCTGGCTGCCGTTCCAGATCGGCGCGGATGAGCTGCGCGTTCTCGGCGTCACTGTCGGCGTCACCCTGCTCGTTCTCGCGATCTCGGCAGGCTATCTGCTCATCCTGGGGCTGATCGGTTTGATCATCGGCCTCTTCATCGACCTCTTCATTGAGGGGGTGAGCAATGGAGCGGGCGGGATTGTCGACCTGTTCGTGGCGGTGACCGGGACCACTTCACTCTTCATTCCGGCCCTGGTCGGGCTGATCTATGTGACGGGGCGCGTCTCGGTCAGCTATCCGCTGAGTATCAAGGAAAAACGCCTCACACTGGGCGGCTGGAAAGCCAGCAAGGGGCAGGGCTGGGCCCTGTTGGGCGCGCATCTCGTGCTCTTTGTCTTGAGCACCATCATCCAGTTTTTCCTGGTTGGCGACATGATGATGGCGAGTTTCGAGATGGGCGCGGGCGGCACCGGGCTCTCTGACGATCAGCTGGCCTTGATGGCCAATCCCTACGGTGATGGGCTCTATATCGCCGCACCAGCCTATATCGTCATCCTGATCGCCATGTTGGGCCCAACAGCGGCCGTGGCGGCTAAGGCGGAAGAAGCACAGGCGAGCGGTAGCGTGTCCTAGCCGGCCCGTTTCGATTCACGCTCGGCATCCCGTTCCAGCAACGGTTTCAGATAGCGTCCGGTCCAGCTCGCCTCGACCTTGGCCACATCCTCCGGCGTGCCGGCCGCGACGATCATGCCGCCGCCATCACCGCCCTCGGGGCCCAAATCAATCAGCCAGTCGGCTGTCTTGATGACATCGAGATTGTGCTCGATCACCACGACCGTGTTGCCGGCATCGACCAGCTCGTGCAGGACTTCGAGCAGTTTGCGCACATCCTCGAAATGCAGGCCCGTTGTGGGTTCGTCGAGAATGTAGAGCGTCTTGCCCGTCGCGCGTTTGGACAGTTCCTTGGAGAGTTTCACGCGCTGGGCCTCACCGCCCGACAGCTGGGTCGCAGGCTGGCCGACCTTCACATAGCCAAGACCGACACGCTTGAGCGTTTCCATCTTGTCGCGCACGGCCGGGACCGCCTTGAAGAAGTCGGCGGCTTCCTCGACCGTCATGTCGAGCACATCGGCGATCGACTTGCCCTTGAACTGGATCTCCAGCGTCTCGCGGTTGAAGCGCTTGCCGTGACACACATCGCACGGGACATAGACGTCCGGCAGAAAGTGCATCTCGATCTTCACCACACCATCACCCTGGCAGGCCTCACAGCGGCCGCCCTTGACGTTGAAGGAGAAACGGCCGGGCTTGTAACCGCGCGTCTTGGCTTCAGGCAATTGCGCAAACCACTCACGGATCGGCGTGAACGCACCGGTATAGGTCGCCGGGTTGGAACGCGGCGTGCGGCCGATCGGGCTCTGGTCAATGTCGATGACCTTGTCCAGCGCATCCAGACCTTCAATGCGGTCGTGCGGAGCGGGGACCTGCTGGGCCTTGGCCAGACGGCGCGCGGCCGCCTTGTAGAAGGTCTCGATGGTCAGGGTCGACTTGCCGCCGCCGGACACACCGGTCACACAGGTCAGGACCTTCAGAGGGAAGTCGGCCGTCACGTCCTTGAGATTATTGCCCGTCGCGCCGACGACGCTGACCTGTTTCTTCTTGTCTATCGTGCGGCGTTTGGCCGGCACCTCGATCTGGCGTGCGCCGGACAGATACTGGCCCGTCAGGCTGTTCGGATTGGCCTGGACTTCCGCCGGCGTACCCGCAGCGATGACCTCACCACCATGCACACCGGCAGCGGGGCCGAGATCGACGACATAGTCGGCCGTCAGGATGGCTTCCTCGTCATGCTCGACGATGATGACCGTATTGCCCAGATCACGCAGGCCCTGGAGACTGTCCAGCAGGCGGGTATTGTCGCGCTGGTGCAGACCGATGGACGGCTCGTCGAGCACGTAAAGCACGCCGGTCAGACCCGAACCGATCTGGCTGGCCAGACGGATGCGCTGGCTTTCACCGCCGGAGAGGGTGCCCGAGGCGCGATCCAGTGTCAGATAATCCAGACCCACATCGACCAGGAATTTCAAACGCTCGCGGATTTCCTTGAGAATGCGTTCGGCGATCTGCCGGTTCTTCGGCGAGAGCGTATCCTCGATCTCGCCGAACCAGTCGCGCGCATTGCGGATCGACATTTCCGACGTCTGGGAGATGTCCTTGCCGTCAATCTTCACCGCCAGGGCTTCCGGCTTGAGGCGCCGACCGCCACAGGTCTCGCATGGCTGGGAGGACTGGAAACGCGCCAGGTCTTCGCGCACCCAGCTGCTGTCGGTCTCGCGCCAGCGGCGCTCCAGATTGGGAATGACGCCTTCGAAGGGTTTTTTGGTCTCGAACTTACGCAGCCCGTCCTCATAGATGAAGGTGACATCCTCCTTGGTGCCGAAGAGGACCAGCTTGCGGAAACTTTCCGGCAGGTCGCGCCAGGGCGTGAACATGTCGCCGCCGGCATGCTGGGCGAGGGCCTGCAGGGTCTGCATGTAGAGCTTGGAGGTGGCCCGGCTCCACGGCGCGATGGCGCCGTCATTGAGGGATTTGTCGCGATCGGGAACAACCAGGTCCTGGTCGAATTTCAGCGACTGGCCGAGGCCGTCACAAGTCGGACAGGCGCCAAACGGGTTGTTGAACGAGAACAGGCGCGGCTCGATTTCCGGAATGGTGAACCCGGAGACCGGGCAGGCAAACCGCTCGGAAAAGATGATGCGTTCCGGATTGCCTTTTTCGTCCTTGCGATCGGCAAACTCGGCGACGGCGATGCCATCGGTCAGGCGCAGGGCGGTTTCCAGGCTGTCGGCAAGGCGGCTTTCCAGCCCCTCCTTGATGACCACGCGGTCCACGACGACGTCGATATCGTGCTTGAACTTCTTGTCGAGCTCGGGCGCGTCTTCCAGCGTGTAGAACTCGCCATCCACCTTGACCCGCTGGAAGCCGGTCTTCAGCCATTCGGCAAATTCCTTGCGGTATTCGCCCTTGCGACCGCGGACGACCGGGGCCAGCAGGTAGAGCCGCGCGCCATCACCCAGCTCCATCAGCCGGTCGACCATCTGGCTAACGGTCTGGCTCTCGATCGGCAGTCCGGTCGCTGGCGAGTAGGGCGTGCCCACACGCGCAAACAACAGGCGCATATAGTCATAGATCTCGGTCACCGTACCCACCGTGGAGCGCGGGTTTTTCGAGGTCGTCTTCTGTTCGATCGAGATCGCCGGGGAGAGGCCCTCGATGGAGTCCATGTCCGGCTTGGCCATCAGCTCCAGGAACTGGCGCGCATAGGCGGACAGACTCTCGACATACCGCCGCTGACCCTCGGCATAGATGGTGTCGAAGGCGAGCGAGGACTTGCCCGAGCCGGACAGGCCCGTGAACACGATCAGGCTGTCGCGCGGCAGATCCACCGAGACGTTTTTGAGATTGTGCTCGCGTGCGCCCTGCACGCGGATCCTGTCTAGCGCCATGTCGGGAAACCCTGCCCAAATGAGTCGAAAACGTCTGTGAACATTTAGAGAACAGAAGCGCGCGCGTCCAGCGCCGGGTCTGCCTCCTCCCGACACAACGTAGGCAGCAGGAACACCGCGGCAACCATTCGTCTCAGCCGTGACGCATCATTGCGCGGGTGTGTGCGCCCGCTTCCCCTATCTTCTCCTCCCTAGAAGTGCCGGAGCGAAGCGGAGGCGAAGGGGGGGAGCGATAGCGAGCTATTCCTCCGGGCTGCGCCCTCCGGCCCCTCCGTCTCCGCCTTCGCCAAGGCTACGGCGGATCCACCTCCCCGAGGGGGAGGATGGTCGAGCTCGCGGATCGAGCGGCCGACCTGGTAGTGGGTTTCGGGAGGTCAGTTGGCTGGTGCCTGGTGGGGAAACCGGCTGGACAGCGGCTGAAGAGTGTGTGTCCCTGCTTGTGCGTTGGAACAGGCGCTGTGTTCCGGTTTTGCACCCGAGAGAACGGTATGGATGAGAGTTGCACCGGCTTCGTTATCTACGGACTGAACGAAGGCGTGACTGATACAATTTCATGGCTCAAAAAGGCGATTGAGCTATTCGAACAAGCTGGTGTGCAAATCGATAAATGCGCGCTTGCGGCCCCGGGATTCTCCGGGAAATTGGTCTCTTTTACCCGGTCAAAGGGAAAGATCGCGAGCCTCGATGAAGGTGTCGGTAGCTTTCAGCTTGTCGGTTTGACGAGGGAGGGCCGTCATCCCGTTTTCGATTTCCGGATGTACCTCATGGTTTCGCTGGAGAACGGTGTCGCCAATCTTGTTGCTGAGAGCGCGCTGTGGCGTCAAAACGAAAGCGCCATGGCGGACCTTGTCGAATTGTTGGTGGGGAGTGTGCCGGCAGGCTATGGGTTCGAATATGAGAGAGCCAGATCTGCTGGAGTCGTTACGTATGCTTTAGGCAGGGTGCAAGGCAATTGGGATGGAAGCAGTGAGGACAGTGACTCCGAACATCTCAATATATCATTTTGGAACCACGCGCGGAGGGAGGCGGTTTGGAAACACGGTCAGATGCGAAGCGTCTATCTCCAAAACTATCTGAACCGACAACACCTGAAACGGCCAATTGAAGGAATGTCGCTGGAAACCTGGATCAGTGCAGGGGAACACCGCGGTCACTTGCGGCAGATGAGCCGGGACATGTGGGTGTGGGACACTCGCGAAGCAGATCGAGACGGATTGCGCCGCGCCCTTTGGAGAGAAGGGATCCTGTTCAATTGGGCCAAGGACCTGGAGGGCGCTTCAAAGCATCCGAACGCCGGTGAGATAACGATTCCCTGGGGCAATTAGCTGTCGACTGATTAATGGGGACACGCGGTTCGCTTGATGGCTCAGCGAACATTCTTGACGACGAGAATGGCACGCCCGGGCGAGGGACAGAGATGCGAGCCCCTGGTATCCAGTGGTGTTCCGATTATCTTCCCCTCCGGGGAAGTGCCGGAGCAAAGCGGAGGCGAAGGGGGGCGAGCGGAGCGAGCTGACCTACGGGCTTCGCCCTCCGGCCCCTCCGTCTCCGCCTTCGCCAAGGATACGGCGGATCCACCTCCCCGAGGGGGAGGATGGTCGAGCTCGCGGATCGAGCGGCCGATCCAGGCCCGAGCTGCGTTTCTGGGTGTCGCTAGACAAGAACACAATTGTGTGAGTGTCTGTCTTGTCGCGGACTGTTGGTGCGCCTACCAGCCACCTCGAACATAACGGAGCCTGAGATGTTCAACTGGGGCAAAAAGAAGACTGTCAAACCAGTTGAGTGCGACGAGGAAACGTACCGTGAGCGGAGCCTGCGGGATTTTCGAGCGGATGCAGAACAAACCGCCATTGCTCGAGCGCAGGCGTGCGAGCGCGGGAATGTTGTTCACCAGGTTCGGATGTTGGAGTCCGAGATAGGTGCGTGGGTGCAGCTCGTCGTGACAAACTGGAGGGTGCAAGGTGAGTATGAGGATGCGCTGCACGCCCTGCTTCGCCTGCAGGAGGTTGCACTCGAACTATCCCAGCTTCCGGGCGGAAGAATTGTGGAGGGAGAATCCATCAATTCACTTCATCTCCTCTTGATCGCGGCGGGCAGAGCAGAGCTGATTCCTCAAATATTTCCAACGTTCGCGACCGTCTATCCATGGGATGTTGTTGATGGTGTTTTGATCGCAAATATATTGGGAAAGCCCGTCCCCGCAGCTGCTACGGAAAAGGCAAAATCGCTTCTCGAGGGGCGCGGAGAAATCGCGCGCACGTATCGGTCGTACTTTGAATTACTTGAGCGCGAAAAACCAACTGAGGGTCGTGAAGCGATTTTGGTTCGGGCGGAGAGTAATTGGGAGAACAGAGCGAGGTCGACCGCCGAGTATCCTGGACCGAATTTCGGAATTGGTCAGGCTGTGGTCAAGGTGGAAATTGATCTGCGCTTGGCTGCAGTTCTGAGCCAATTGGATTTTGGAGGCGATAGTCCGCACGCTTGGCCTTGGGGGCGAGCGCAGCGAGCAGCTGACCTCCGCGCTGAAGCGACAAAGGTTTGAAGGGTACGACCACCTGTACACGCCTGTGGAAGCACAGCGCTGCGCTCTGGACATCCCGTCTTTTCGCCGTCCACACTCCGCTGCAAGAATCGCGTGTTTGACGCGCGGAACAGAATGTGAACAAATGGCGGGCGAGAAGCTGGCCGAGAATGGAGACCAGGGCGATGGCGGGTGTGAACAAGGTAATTCTGGTAGGTAATCTGGGCCGTGACCCGGAAGTCCGTCGCATGAATTCCGGCGATGCGGTCTGCAATCTGTCCATAGCGACGTCCGAGAGCTGGCGTGACCGCCAGACCGGCGAGAAGCGCGAGAAGACGGAATGGCACCGTGTGGTCATCTTCAACGAGAACCTGGTGAAGGTCTGCGAGAACTATCTGCGCAAGGGCTCCAAGGTCTATGTCGAAGGCCAGTTGCAGACCCGCAAATGGACCGACCAGAACGGTCAGGAAAAATACTCCACCGAGGTCGTGCTGCAGAAATTCCGCGGCGAGCTGCAAATGCTCGACGGCCGCAATGAAGGTGGCAGCAGTTTTGAATCGGCACCGTCCAGAAGTGCTCCCGCGGCCATGGATGGCCCGAAAGAGGACTTCCGGAACGCAGATCTGGATGATGAAATCCCGTTCTAGGACATGAATTCGCCGTCTTGTGCCGCAAGCTTCCTGGCAGATGGCTAAATCGGAGCATGACATGCGTGCATTTCTGACCACTGCCTTTCTGACCACTGGCTTTTCCATCCTGGGCCTCGCCGGACCGGCCCTGGCCCAGGAAGACCCCAATCTGCGTACCCCGTCGATCTATGTGATCGAACATGAAGGGGTGAGAGGTGAGTTTGTAGTCGGTGATGCGGCATGGGGCGATGTCCTGGCGACCCTGTCGGCCGTGCGCAGTGCAGATGAAGCGCAAGCCGAGGCCATCTCCCAGCAACTCTGGGAGCGTCGCGATCTGAATCCGCCGGTTTTCCTGTTTGAGGTGGCCCGCCGCGAGGCTGCAAGCAATCCGGAGCGGGCGCTGGAGGCTTATTTCCTCGGGCGTGCCCGGTCTGTTTATGACGCCATGCGCTGTGTCGACAGCACGTCGATGGAAGTGGTCGACATGGCCTCGCAATATGCCGGTGAGGGCATTGTGACCCTGTTGTCGGAAAGGCTCGACCTGGCCGAGCCGGCACTGGAACGTCTGCTCAATTCCGGCGAAGCCTTTTCCAGCCAGGCTTCACCCTGGTGGGCCTGTTCCTTCGGGCAGGCCGCCTATTATGCGGCGGTGAACAATTCCCCGATGGCGGGCAATGAATGGCTGAAGGTCGAGGCAACCTGGTCCTCGTTGCAGGATACCGTGCGCCGCAATATCGAGGGAAATCTGCTGATTGTTCAGAGCGCGAGAGCCCAGGCGAACGCTCAACCCTGATCATGATCCGGCGGCGGAGCTTTTGAATGAAACTTCTCGTCGCCGGCGCAGCGGGCTTTATCGGCTCCCACATCGCAACAGCCCTCCAGGCGCGCGGTCATGAGGTGATCGCCGCGGCACGCTCCTGGCGGTCGGCCCGGACACGCTTGCCCGCGCTGGACTGGATCCCGTGTGACTTCACCACCGACAAGACGGCCGACTGGACAGGCCGGCTCGAGGGTGTGAATGCGGTGATCAATTGTGTCGGCGTGCTCCAGAACGGGCTGAATGAAAACTCCCGCGCCGTGCATGTCGACGGGCTCACCGAATTGATTGAGGCCTGTCAGAAAACAGGCGTCGCCCGTTTCGTCCATATCTCGGCCGTGGGTGCCGTGTCGGCCTCCGGTTCGACCTATGCAGCAGACAAGGAGGCGGGCGAACAGCTCGTGCTCGATGCCGGACAAGGGGACGCTCTGGACAGCGTCGTTTTGCGGCCCTCCCTGGTCGTTGGCCGCAACAGTTATGGGGGCACCAGCCTCATCCGCGCCCTGGCCGGCCTGCCCTGGATCACACCGATCGTGGGCGGGGAGCAGGTCTTCCGACCGATCGCGGTGGATGATGTTGTTGATGCGGTGGAACAGTGCTGCCGCCCGGGTTCGCCCGCCGGTGTGCGCTGGGACCTGTCCGGACCGGAGCGGATCAACCTGGCCGATATCCTGGTCGCTTATCGTCGCTGGCTGGGCTTTGGCGAGACACGCCTGGTGAAAGTGCCGCGTTGGATGGCGCGTCCGGCCTTCCTGTTCGGCGACATGCTGGGCTGGCTGGGTATCAAGACGGCCATGCGCACCAATTCGCTCAAACAGCTTGATTTCGACGTCGAAGGCGATCCGCAGCCCTGGCTGGAAGCGACCGGCGCCAAACCGCGGGGCTTCACGGATTTCCTCAACGCCTCTCCCGCGGGAGCGCAGGAGCGCAGGATCGCTGGTTCGCCCGGTTGGGTTTTGCCCGACCGCTGGCGCGTGTCCTGCTCGCTGCCTTCTGGCTGGTCACGGGCATTCTCTCGCTCACCATCGCGCGATCAGAAGCCCTGTTCATCCTGGGACGCGGCGGGTTCTCGCCGGAGATGCAGCAGCTCGTGCTGTGGGGTGGTTCCATCTTTGACATGATTGTCGGCGCAGCCATGCTGCTCAAACGCCATGTGCGCACGGCAGCCTAGCTCATGGCGGCGATGACGATCGCCTATCTGACCGCCATCACGATAAGCCTGCCCGGCCTGTGGTCCGGCGCGCTGGGGCCGGCGCTCAAATCCGTGCCGCTGATTGGCATGGCGCTGATGATCGCGGCGACCGAGGATGAAAGATGAACGAGCTCTATCCGCTCCTGCGCCTAGTCCACATCCTTTCTTCCGGCGTCCTGTTCGGGGGCGGGGCGGTGATCGCCTATTTCATGCTGACCGGCTGGCGTTCGGGCAAGCTCAACGAGTTCTATTTCGCCGCGCGCTTCACCGTCACGGCCGATTTCCTTTTCACCACAACCGCCGTCATCGTCCAGCCCATCTCCGGCGTATTGCTGGCGATGAGCGCGGGATACAGCCTGTTCGAGCCCTGGCTGCTGGCCAGTTATGCGCTTTATGTCCTGATCGGGATCTGCTGGCTGCCGGTCGTGTGGATCCAGCTGCGCGTGCGCAACCAGCTCGCCGAGGCGGGCGAGGGCGGCGCCATTCCTGACGCCACTCACAAACTGATGCGCTACTGGTTCTGGCTCGGCTGGCCGGCTTTCACGGCGCTGATCGGGATCTTTGCCCTGATGATCACCAAGCCGATTTTCTAGCGCGCCGGCTTACTCTGCCGGACAGCGTCCGCCGGAAATGCGCTCCACCTCTGCCGGATCGCCATTTGTCTCGGCAGGTTCGATTCCCAGGGCGCAGGCGATCAGGCCATAGACATTGACGTTCTCGAAGCTGTCCGGACGCGTGCCGGGCGGGAAGATCGGGCCGGCGCCGATGAAGGTTGCGCCCATTTCCTCGGAATAATTGTCAAAGCCGTGATTGCCGCGCAGACCCGCGAGGTAGGGGTTTTCCAGATTGGCGCTGGAGAGGCTGAGATGCCAGCCGGGATCGCCGACGATCAACAGGTCCGGCGCACGTGTCGGGTGGTCGATATGATAGTGATCCGGCATGTCCTCGGGCCGATAGACCGAGATGTTGTCATGGGCGCCGTTCAGCGCGTGATAGGCCCGCTCGACAACCTCGTCCTCGCCCCAGGCATAGACATAGGGTTCCAGCCCGGCGCCAAAACGGCCCAGGAAGTCCGGCATGTAGAGACCGTCCAGATCGGCCAGCGCGTCGAGCATGACAACACGTTCGGTCGAGGTCGGAGCCATGCCGTGGTCAGAGAGCACGATGATCGTCGTGCGTTCCATCAGGCCGCGGGCTTCCAGTCCGGCGACCAGATCGCCGACCAGCCCGTCCACACGCGCAACCGCTTGGCCTTCTTCCTCGGTGAAGGGGCCGGAGCGGTGGATGATGCTGTCGACATGGTCGAAATAGACCGCGGCGAAATCCGGCTGGCCGTCAGCGGGCGCGTCGAACCAGGCGAGCACTTCCTCGACACGGTCCTCATAGGGTTTCTCGTGTTCATACGGGTGCCAGACCGTCGGACGCTGGCCCTCGACCTCGGAACCCAGCCAGAACATCACATGCGCCCGCAGGCCCTGGTTTTCCGCCGTCTGCCAGATCGGCTCGCCAGCCCACCAGAACGGGTTCTGGGCATCGCCATTGCGATTGGAGAACATGGTGTCGGCTTCGCGGTCATAGGGCGCATTGGCCAGCATACCGTGGTTTTCCGGATAAAGCCCGGTGGCGATGGAGTAGAAATTCACGAAGGTCTTGGACGGCATGACCGGATACATGCTCTGCGGGCGAGTGCCGCGGGCTGCCAGGGCCCGCAGGTTTGGCGCCTCGAAACGGTCGATGGCGTCGTAACGCAGCCCGTCCAGGCCGATCATCAGGACAATGGGATCTTCTCCCGGTGCTTCCGCCACTGGCGTTTCCACGCTCGCACAGGCGGCAAGCATGCTGCTCAGACCCAGAATCAGGGCCGTCTTGAGTGTACGGACAGACATGAATTTCCTCGATTGATCGCCCAAGTGCAGTCCTTCTAGAGCTGTTGGCGCCCAAGGCAAACGCATAATTTCGTGACGGGGCGCCTCAACTCGCCTGTCATTACAGGCAATTCAGTGTCCGGACAGGTTTTTTACTGCTTCGGGACGGCTATTTTGTTTATCTGGTCCGGTGGCGCGGGAAGTCTTGATGACGGTCCTGCCCACTGGTGAGAATTAGCGTGCGGTGACACCGGATATGACACGACGAGAAAAACGCTCGGAAAGCCTCGAAATCCGTCTCGGCCACCAGGCCAAGCAGGAGTTCATGCAAGCCTGCAAGGACAAGGGGCTGACAGCCAGCGAAGTCATTCGCGATTTTGTCGAGGCATATCCCGTGAAACCACGCCGGCGGGTTTGGCCAAGATTGACCATGCCAAACAAGGAACCCGTCATGAGCTTTTCTCTCGTTGCTGTCCTCTCAGCCAGCCTGGCTGCCAGCGCTTTCCTGCCGACCCAGTCCGCGATCGGTGATCGCCGTGATCCCGAGGCGGCCTTCGCCCAGATCGACGCGGATGGCGATAATCGTTTCGATCTGACAGCCATGTATGAGCTTGCCGGGCTTACTGCGCAGGGTGAACTGA
This sequence comes from Maricaulis sp. MIT060901, assembly GCF_047123815.1. Classification (NCBI taxonomy): domain Bacteria; kingdom Pseudomonadati; phylum Pseudomonadota; class Alphaproteobacteria; order Maricaulales; family Maricaulaceae; genus Maricaulis; species Maricaulis sp. MIT060901. Next base: position 481,876 of record NZ_CP138920.1, on the reverse strand, counting down.
GCCAGGAAATGGTCAAGGAGATCACCGATACGGTCCAGGCCGCGATGATCGAAAACAGTGCCTTGATCCAGGAGGAGGTGTTGTCGATCGACTTTGAACGCCTGCTGGCCCAGTCGCTGGAGAGTGCACAGTCATCGGCCGCGACCAGCGTTCAGGGGATTTTCAACGAAATGGATGCCAATTCCGATGCTTGGGTGACGCGCAGCGAGTTCATGCGCTACGCGCGCAGCTAGATCCTGTCGGGATAAAGCACTTCAACGAGGTCGGAGGTGCCATTGCCTCCGGCCTGTGTTGCCCCGCCAATGACGACGATACCATCTCCAATCGTCACCGCGCCCAGACCGTGGCGCGGGGTCAGCATGTCCGGACCAGCCTCCCAGCTGTCAGAGACCGGGTCATAGATCCAGCACTCGGGGTACACACCGCCGCCATTGGCGAAATACTCTCCGCCCATCGCATAGAGCTTGCCGTTGAGCACCGCCGCGCACAGCCCGGCCTGGCCCTGGGGCAGGGGCGCAAGTTCGTGCCAGCGGTCCTCAATCGGATCATAGGCCTCGTGGTGAGCGCGATTGCCGTCATTGACCACACGCCCCCCGACCACATGCAAACGCCCGTCAATGACGCCGCCAGCGGCGGAATTGCGCGGGTTCGGATTGGGAGCAGCGGTGTCCCAGCTGTCGGACGCCGGGTCATAGACATAATGCATGCCGCGATCGCCATGATCATTCCAGTTCGCATTGGCCGAGCCATTGGGCTGACGACCGGTGGCGACATGGATGTGATCGCCCAGGCTCATGGCGACGGTCTCGCCATAGGGCAGGGGCATGGGGGACATTTCCGTCCATCCGAGCGTCTCCGGGCTTAGACGCGTTGTATTCGCGATCATATTCCAGGCACCATCTACGTTGGCCCGAAACCCGCCGAACGCGTAGACAAATTCGTCGTGCCCTACGAGGTTCGGGTGGTGCCGTGGCTCCGGAAGCGGGGACAAAGATTGCCAGGTCGGGCTGCATGTGTCGGTATCAACGTCTGAGCAGTCGTCCGCCTGCATTCCCAGAACATAGCCATTGCGACTGATGGCGAACCCGCTAGCGGTTCGTGTGAAGCCCCCCGCGACAAAGATCCGGCCGTTCAGGCTCGTGGGATAGATCTCTTGGGCGACGATCGGAAGCGAAGGCCAATTGGCCCATGCCCCTGTCTGCCGGGCATGACCAGTGCCACTCGCCATCGTCGCCACAGTGCCGGCCGTGCCGAGCATGAAAGTCCGTCTGGAAAACAGGTTCATCCGCTCCTCCACTTTGAACCCAGCCTAGCGGAGAATCGGCCTGTCGTGTCTCACGAATTGGTCAGGCTTGAACGGCAGCGCGCATTTGCTTGGAATCACGCCAATTGTTAAGACTTGGGTAGAAACCGACCGCCTGATTCACGCGCGCGCACGCGAGCGCGAGAGCTGGGCGGCGAATTCCTTGTAGGACAGGCCTTTCCGGCTCGTTCGGCATCAATGAAAGAGACCCGCTTTGAGCGATCACGACGACGACCTGACAGCATCTGATTCTGGCCTTCCGGAAGGTGTAGGCAATATCGCCATCGAAGAGGAGATGCGCCGCTCCTATCTCGATTACGCCATGAGCGTGATCGTCAGCCGCGCCATTCCGGATTCGCGTGACGGTCTCAAGCCGGTTCACCGCCGGATCCTCTACACGATGCACGAGAACGGTCAGACGCACGAAAAGGCCTATCGCAAGTGTGCGACCGCCGTCGGTGACGTCATGGGTCGTTATCACCCGCACGGTGACCAGGCCGTCTATGACGCGCTGGTGCGCCTGGCGCAGGACTGGTCCATGCGCGTGCCGTTGATCGACGGCCAGGGCAATTTCGGTTCCATCGATGGTGACCCGCCGGCCGCCTATCGTTACACCGAGAGCCGGATGGAAAAGGTCGCGCAGTCGCTGCTGGCCGATATCGACAAGGACACGGTAGATTTCGTCGAGAACTACTCCGCCGAGCGCCAGGAACCGACAGTCCTGCCGGCCCGTTTCCCGAACCTTCTAGTCAATGGTGCCAATGGTATCGCCGTAGGCATGGCGACGAATATCCCGCCGCACAACCCGGGTGAGGTGATCGACGCCTCGCTGGCCCTGTTGGACAATCCGGACCTGTCGGAAGAGGAATTTCTCGACATCCTGCCGGGACCTGACTTCCCGACCGGTGGCCTGATCCTCGGCCGCGCCGGTGCGCGCAGCGCCATCCAGACCGGCCGTGGCTCCATCGTCATGCGCGCCAAGACCGATTTCGAAGAGGTCCGCAGCGGTCGCCAGGCCATTATCGTCACGGAAATTCCCTATCAAGTGAACAAGGCGACGATGATCGAGAAGATCGCGGAACTGGTCCGCGACAAGAAGATCGAGGGCATTGCCGACCTGCGCGACGAGAGTGACCATTCCGGCATCCGCGTCGTCATCGAGCTCAAGCGTGATGCCAATGGCGATGTCGTCCTGAACCAGCTCTTCCGCTGGTCCTCCATGCAGACGAGTTTCGGCGCCAACATGCTGTCGCTGGTCGATGGTCGCCCGCAATTGCTGGGCGCGCGTGAGATCATCAAGGTCTTCCTGCGCTTCCGCGAGGAAGTTGTTGCCCGCCGTGCCAAGTTCGAACTGAACAAGGCCCGCGACCGTGCACACGTCATCATTGGCCTGGCCCTGGCTGTCGCCAATATCGACGAGGTCATCGCCCTGATCCGCAATGCGCCGAACCCGACGGAAGCACGCGAGCAGTTGATGGCCCGTGAGTGGCCGGCCGCCGATGTCGCGCCGCTGGTCGAGCTGGTGGCGGATCCGCGCTCCATGCTGACCTCGAACGGCACGCTGCGCCTCACCGAGGAACAGGCCCGCGCTATTCTCGAGCTGCGCCTCAACCGCCTGACCGGTCTGGGTCGCGACGAGCTGGGCAATGAAGCCAAGACGCTGGCCGAGGAGATCGAGGACCTGCTCGACATCCTGCGTTCGCGCGCTCGTGTGCTCGACATCATCCGCTCGGAAATGCTGGAAGTGCGCGAGAATTACGCGACGCCGCGCCGCTCCGAGTTCATGGATGGTGGCCTCGACTTCGAGGACGAGGATCTCATCCCGCGCGAGGAAATGGTCGTTACGGTCACGCATGGCGGTTACGCCAAGCGTACGGCGCTGTCCGACTATCGGGCCCAGCGTCGTGGCGGCAAGGGCCGCGCCGGCATGGCGACCAAGGACGAGGATTTCATCTCGACCCTGTTCGTGGCCTCGACCCACGCACCGCTTCTGTTCTTCTCCAACAAGGGCATGGTCTACAAGACCAAGACCTGGCGCCTGCCGCTCGGCGCGCCGAACACCAAGGGCAAGGCGCTGGTGAACCTTCTGCCGCTGGACCAGGGTGAGACCATCACCTCGATCATGGCGCTGCCGGAGGATGAGAGCACCTGGGCCGATCTCAACGTCATGTTTGCGACCAAGTCCGGCACGGTACGTCGCAACAAGCTGTCCGACTTCGTCCAGGTCAACCGCAACGGCAAGATCGCCATGAAGCTGGAAGGTGAGGAGGAGCGCATTATCGATGTCCGCCTCTGCACCGAACAGGATGATGTCTTCCTGGTCTCTGACCGCGGTCGCGCCATCCGCTTCCCGGTCACCGATGTGCGTGTCTTTGCCGGCCGTAACTCGATCGGCGTTCGCGGGATCCGCATGGGGGCTGATGACAATCTGATCTCCATGGCCATCCTGCGCCATGTGGACGTCACGCCGGCCGAGGCTCGCGCCTACATGAAACACGCCACCGCCATGCGCCGTGCGCTGGGCGATGACGAGGCGGATCTGCCGACAACGGAACCGGCCGAGGACGGTGATGAGGCGGCTCTGACGCCGGAACGCATCGCCGAACTGGGCGCGGCCGAGCAATTCCTGCTGACGGTTGGCGCCGACGGCATGGGCAAGCGTTCATCGGCCTATGACTACCGTGTCATGGGACGGGGCAATCAGGGTGTCGCTGCGCAGGACCTGTCCCGCGGTGCCATGCTGTCGGCCAGCTTCCCGGTCGAGGACGCCGATCAGATCATGGCCGTCACCGATGGTGGCCAGCTGATCCGCTTCCCGATCGACGGGGTGCGTATCGCCGGACGTTCGACCCGCGGTGTCCGCCTGATCCGCCTGAATGGCGAGGAACAGGTCGCGGCCGTCGTCCGCATCGAGGATGCCGGTGATGATGAAGGCGCGGATGTCGAAGATGGCGCAGGCGTCGAGGGCGGTTCCGAGGGCGAAACCCCGGAAGCCGGCAGCTCTGACGGCGGCGAAGAATGATTGAAGGGGCCACGCTACTCTCGTTCATCGCAGCGAGCGTGGCCCTGATCATCATGCCCGGTCCCAATGTCGCGGTGATCCTCGCCACCGGGGCAGCGCACGGGACGCGCAGCGCGCTGCTGGTTGTCGCCGGAACGACGCTGGCCCAGGCAGCCCAGATCGCGCTCGTTGTTGTGGGACTCGGTGTTCTGCTCTCGATCTGGGGGTGGGCGTTCACGGTCCTGAAATGGGCCGGTGTCGCCTATCTGGTCTGGATGGCGTTCAAGATCTGGACAGCCCCGCCATCAGGTGAAGCCAAACCCCTGGACGGCCAGCTTTTCATGCACGGAGCAGCCACTGCCCTGGCCAATCCCAAGACGATGGTTTTTCACGCCGCTTTCCTGCCGGTCTTTGTTGATCCGACACGCGCAACAACACCTCAGCTTTTCACGCTCGCCGGCGTATTCCTTTTGGTCGCCCTGGTGCTGGACAGCGCCTATGCCGTTATGGGCGGAGGACTGTCGCGTTACCTGCGCAAGGCGCGGTTCCAGCGTCTGGTCAACAAGATGAGCGGCGGGCTGATTTTCCTGGCCGCCAGCTGGCTGGCCCTGCGCCGCAGCCACTAGGCCGGGCGATAGGCCTCGCTGAAGGGGCGCATCTGCACTTCATACTGTTTCCAGCCTGCAACCGCCTTGTCATAGAGCGGCTGCCGAACCTGGTCGACGGAAGCGGTCAGGACTGCGCGGCGGGTCTCGTGGAAACGTGACATTTGCGGTTCCGGCGCCAGGCCGCAATGTTCCGCGATACGCGCGATCCAGCTGTCGGCATCGGCGACAAGGTCCTCGTACTGAACGCTCAGTATGCGATCCGGGTAAAGTGTCGACCAGTGCTCATATAGCCGGTCTTCAAGCCGGAATTGATGCGCGATGTCCTCAAGCGACCAGGACCAGTTGAGCCCTTGCGGGAACCAGGTCCGGTAACAGGACAGCGCGGCGGCTTCCGGATTGCGGCGCATCCAGATCAGCGGGGCCTCGGGCAGGCTGGCCTCCAGCCAGGGCAGGAAACGCGAGAAATTCAGCGTCTTGTCGACGATCCGCCCTTCCGGTCCAAAGCGGCCGTCCAGCATGTCCAGGTAAAACCCGCCGACCATGCTCCACGGGTCAGGGTGAGCGGCGTTGAAGCGTTCGGCAAGCGCAGGCTGGACGCCACCGCCAATCGGCATCAGCGCGTGTTTGAACAGGTTGAGCTCCGCGCCGTCTGTGACGGAGCTGTGCGAACACAGGATCTGTTCCACCAGGGTCGAGCCGGAGCGTGGCAGGCTGGTCACCAGGATAGGGCGGGTGGATGTCTGCGTGCTAGGTTTCCAGCCCATTTCGGCGCGCGGCGTACTAGCAATAAGGGCATCAACTGCAGCTTCTTCCCGGGATCGGTCGTATGGGCGTACGGAGCGCATCAGGGCCGCCGCCCGGTCCCAATAGTCAAACGCGGATCGATCGTCAGCGCGGTGTTGCCAAAAGCCGAGCGCGGATTGCATGGCCGCCTGGTTTTCGGGCGGCGTGCGGACGGCCTGGCTCAATGCCTGTTTGAGCGCCTCGATCTCCCGTTCTGAACCGGTTCCTGGCAGGTTGGCGAAGCTGACCCAGGCCGGTGCTGCGAGCGGGGCCTGGCTGAGAACACGGTCGAAATGCTCGCGCGCTGCCTCGGTCTCGCCGAGCTGGCTGGCGATCACACCGCAGAAATGATTGAGGCCGAGGCTTTGCGGAAGGCGTTCGAGCGCGGAGTGCGCGCGTTCACGTGCTTCGCTCATGCCGCCATTGCGAACAAGAATGTCCAGAAGCCCGAGCAGTTCGGGCTCCTGTCCGGAGCTCTGGTCCAGAACCCGGAGTGCAAAACGGCGCGCATGTCCGCAGGCGCCGATGGCATCCGCGAGACGGGCCAGGGGCGCAAAGGCGATGGCGGCGGTGTCAGGAGCATCGGCCAGCCGGGAGAGAGCGGTCAGGCAGGTGGCACGATCTCCCCGTTTCAGGGCGGCAACCGCCTGGTTCTGTTCCTGCGCGAAATTCATGAATTGTCCTGCCCCGAGCCCGCTCAAGTATGAGCGTCACATCATGCCTAGGCGGCAGTCGCAAAAGTATCAAGAGATTGATCTTCCTACCTGCATCTGCAAGAGATACGGCACGAGCAAACGATGTTGCCGCCGGGGATGGACCCGGCTGGTGATGTCGGCAAGAAGGATTGTCTCGCCATGTCGCGCACCGCGCTTTATCCGGGCACGTTCGACCCGCTGACGAATGGTCATCTCGATATTATCGGGCGGGCCGTGAAACTGGTCGACAAGCTGATCATCGGCGTGGCGATCAACGAGGCCAAGCGACCGCTTTTCTCCCTCGAGGAACGCGTGCAGATCGTCGAACAGGAAGTCGCGCACCTGGCAGAGAATGCCGAGATCGAGGTGCGCCCGTTTGATGGCCTTCTGATGCATTTTGCTGAGCAGGTCGGCGCCCAGTCCATCATGCGTGGATTGCGAGCTGTATCTGATTTTGAATATGAGTTCCAGATGGTTGCGATGAACCAGCAGCTGAATGACGAGATCGAGACCGTGTTCTTGATGGCCGATCCACGTCACCAGGCCATCGCCTCCCGTCTGGTCAAGGAAATAGCCGCCCTGGGCGGTGATGTATCGGCTTTTGTCCCGCCGCGGATTGAAAGCCGTCTCAAGGAGCGTTTTGCGTGATCATGCGTTTATCCCTGTCGACTGCCCTCGCACTGGCCCTGACCGCCACGGCCTGTGCCCGCGAAGCGGAAACTGAAACCGAGGCAAGCACCGAGAGTGCTGCGGCGTCGGCTGCAACCACAGCAGTGGCGACCTCCGTCCAGGAAGAGGCGGTTACTGCCTATGATTTTCCGGAAGACGCCTGGCGCGACCTGGACCCGGAAAATACGCTCTACATTGAAACTGATCACGGTCGGATCGTTGTGGAACTGGCCCCGGAGTTTGCGCCGGCCCATGTCGATCGCATGAAGTCGCTTGCGCGCGAGCGTTTTTACGACTTCCTGGTCTGGCACCGCGTGATTGACGGGTTCATGGCGCAGGGCGGTGGATCCCGCGCCAATGCCAACCACCGTGCCGATCTGCCGGGCCTGCAGGCCGAGTTCACGGTGCAGCGTGGTGCGGAGCTGGAGATTTCCGAGCTGATGGACCGCCAGGTCAGCCCGTCCATTCCGCAGGTGGGCAAGGCCGGTTTCTGGAATTCCTTCCCGGCCGGTACCCAGCCGATTGCCCAGTCCATGATCACGGCCACAGGCCAGGTCGCCAGCTGGCTGCTGCACTGCCAGGGCGCCGCTGCCATGGCGCGGACCAATGACCCGAACTCGGCTGGCAGCCAGTTCTACATCACGCGCGGCGATGCCGAGCACCTCAACGCCTCCTACACGGTCTGGGGTCGGGTGCGTTACGGACAGGATGCTGTCAACAATATCGCCGTGGGCACGTATCAGCAGGATCCGGGTTTCACCCCGGACCTCATCCGATCCATGCGGGTGGAGGCTGAACTGCCCGAGGCAGAGCGTACCAATGTTCAGGTTGTCGACACGGACCACCCGTCCTTCGCGGCCTATCTCGAAACTCTGCGTGACACCTCCGGAGCACTGCCGGATGTCTGCGCGATTGATATTCCCACTCGAATTCAGGACTAAGACGAATGGCTGACGAAAAAATCGTATTCACCCTTGATGGCGGTGATGTTGTGATCGGACTGCGCCCGGACCTGGCGCCGAAGCATGTCGAGCAGATCACCAAACTGGTCAAGGATGGCTTCTACGACGGCCTGACCTTCCACCGCGTCATCGACGGTTTTGTCGCCCAGGGCGGTTGCCCGAACGGCAATGGCATGGGTGGATCCGGTACGAATATCCCGGCCGAGTTCAATGCCGAGCCGCATGTGCGTGGCACCATGTCCATGGCCCGCGCTGCGGATCCGAACTCCGCGTCCAGCCAGTTCTTCATCTGCCTGGACGAAGTTCCGTACCTCAACAACCAGTACACCGTCTGGGGCCAGGTTGAATCCGGCATGGAACACGTCGACGCGCTGCCGAAGGGCGAGCCGCCGGCCGAGCCGGGCAAGATCATCAAGGCCACCGTCATCGAGGCATAGGGCTTTGAGCTGGATCAAGACAGTTTCACGAGAGGCGGCCACTGGCCGCCTCAAGTCTATCTATGACCGGGTGGCCGGTCCGGATGGTCAGATCGACAATATCCTGGCGTCGCACAGCCTGCGCCCGCACACGCTGGAAGGCCATATGGCCCTCTACAAGGCGACGCTGCATCATTTCGGCAATACGCTGGACAAGGCCTATCTGGAAACGATCGGCACCTATGTCAGCATGCTCAACAAATGCGCCTATTGTGTCGAACACCATTTTGCAGGCCTGAAACGTTTGTTGGGTGATGATGCTCGCGCTGCTGAGATCCGCTCGGCGCTGGAGAGCGATGACCTGGCGTCCGCTTTCGACGGTCGTGATCTGGCCGGGCTGGAATACGCGCGTGAACTGACCCGGCAGCCCTCTGCGCTGAGTGGTGAAGTTATCGAGCGCATGCGCGCGGCGGGCTTTGACGACGGAGAGGTCCTGGAGATCAACCAGGTCACTGCCTATTTTGCATATGCCAACCGCACCGTGCTGGGGCTGGGTGTCAGCCATGTGGGCGAGGAGCTCGGCCTGTCACCCAATGACAGCGATAGCCCGGACGACTGGTCACACGGCTAGTCAGACTCGATACGGGCGAGATCGATGATCAGGGGACGGTGGTCGGAGCCGGTTGCGGGTCCAACCTCGATCTCAACCCGGGCCCAGTTCTCGCCGGCGAAGGCGTGATCAATCCCGACAATCGGCAAGGGTGCCGGCCAGCTGGCCTGGTGGCGTGTCAGGCGCGTCAGCTGCCAGTCCATCTCCATCCTGCGCAGAGCATGGGCGGGCGAGGCGGCGTTGAAATCTCCGACCAGAACGAGATCCGGCCGCTCGACCCGGCCCAGCTCCTGGGCAATGGCGTCGATCTGCTCGCCCTGGTGGGAGAGAGGTTCCGGCCATGTGAGGTGAATTGATCCCAGCATGAAGCGAGTGCCATCGGCCAGCTCAACTTCGGCCCAGGCGCTCGAGGGCAGATCCAGATAGGGCTCACCCGGGCGATGGTTCGGCCGCAGACAGCCACTGCCGCTCAGCGGCAGGCGGCTGTAGATGCGCGTCGATTCCCAGCGGCAACGGATGAAATAAGGGTATTCGCCTTCCAGAGCCTCCAGCATGGGGTTCTGGTGGTTATAGGCTTCCTGCAGCGCGATGATGTCCGGATCGCTGGCCTCGACCACCTCGACCAGCCCGCGCGCGGCGCGGGTTGAACCCCACAGATTATGACTCACAATTCGGATATCTCGCCCGGTTTCGATAACCGGAATATCGCGTGTGTCGACGGCGATCGCCGCGAGCAGGGTGATGCAGATACTGGTGGCGGCCGCGAGGGCGAGGGTGCGCAGGGCCAGGGTCGCGACCAGCAGGCCGATCGCGCCAGCCATCCAGACAGGCCAGAGATGGTTGAATGTGTCGGTGGGCGCGCCAAATACCCCCGCAAGACAGGCGGCTGTCAGCAGGATCAACCCGCTGCTTGCCAGTAACAGACCCGAGCGGATCCAGTTCATTCAACGCTCCATGTGCAGAGAAATCGCCGCTTGCGTGTTGCCGACAAGAATGGCGAAAGATAGACGGTGCGGCATGAAAGTAACTGACTTCGACTTTGAACTGCCCGAGGAGCGTATCGCGCTTCGTCCGGCGCGTCCCCGTGATGCTGCACGCCTGTTGCACGTCGCGGCCGGCGGCGCGTTGGCCGACAAGGGCGTGCGCGACCTGCCGGACCTGCTGCAACCCGGGGACCTGATGGTCATCAACGACACCAGGGTCATTCCGGCCGCGCTGGAAGGCATTCGCCCCGCCCGCGCGCATGGCGGCGGCGGGGATGTGACGCTTGAAGTCAATCTGCACAAGCGCGAGGCCGCTGATGCCTGGCGCGCCTTCATTCGCCCCGCCAAACGCATCCGGGAAGGCGATACGGTCCGCTTTGGCGAGCTGTCGGCTGTGGTCGAGGCCAAGTCGGACGGTGGAGACACGCTGTTGCGGTTCGATCAGTCCGGGGCCTTGCTGGACGAGGCGATTGCCGCAACCGGCGCGCCGCCGCTGCCGCCATATATCGCGCGCAAGCGTGGTGTCGACGAGCAGGACAATGAAGACTACCAGACCCTGTTCGCGCGGGAAGAGGGATCGGTTGCTGCGCCGACGGCTGGCCTGCACTTTACCGAGGGCCTGTTGCAGACGCTCAGGGATCGCGGCGTGGAGGTGGTCCATGTGACCCTGCATGTGGGGGCCGGCACTTTCCTGCCGGTCAAGGTGGATGACACCGATGATCATGACATGCACTCGGAATGGTGCACGATTTCAAAGGCCGCTGCTCAACAGATCAACCAGGCCAAGGCGGATGGTCGCCGGGTCATCCCTGTCGGCACCACGGCTCTGCGCACGCTTGAAAGCCTGGCGTCTGGGCCGGGCAAGGTCGAGGCAACCAGTCGCGACACCAATATCTTCATCACGCCAGGTTATGAATTCCGCATCGCCGACGCCCTGATGACCAATTTTCATCTGCCCAAGTCCACGCTCTTCATGCTGGTCAGTGCGATGAGTGGGCTGGATGTGATGCAGAAGGCCTATGCCCACGCCATCGCCGAGGAATATCGTTTCTATTCCTACGGCGATGCGTGCCTGCTGGAGCGACAGACATGAGCGCCTTTCCCTATACGATCCATGCAACCGACGGCGCGGCGCGCTGTGGCACGCTTTCCACCTCGCGCGGCGATATCCAGACGCCGGCCTTCATGCCTGTGGGCACGGCAGGCACGGTCAAGGCGCTCTATATGGACCAGGTGAAGGGCACCGGCGCCGACATCATCCTGGGCAATACCTATCACCTCATGCTGCGCCCGGGTGCCGAGCGGGTGAAGAGCCTTGGCGGCCTGCACAAATTCTCCACCTGGCAGGGCCCGATGCTGACCGATAGTGGCGGTTTCCAGGTCTGGTCGCTCTCCAAGCTCCGAAAGATGACCGAGGAGGGGGTGAAGTTCCGCTCCCATATCGACGGGTCGGAATACAATCTGACCCCGGAACGCTCGATCGAGATCCAGGCTGACCTCTTGGGCGCTGACATTTCCATGCAGCTGGACGAGTGCACGCCGTTTGGTTGTTCGGAAGAGGAGGCTCGTGCCTCCATGGAGCTCTCCCTGCGCTGGGGCGCGCGCTCCAAACAGGCCTTTGGCACACGGGACACCCAGGCGCTGTTCGGCATTGTCCAGGGATCGGTGTTCGAGAACCTTCGCCGCGAAAGCGCGGAGCGGTCCATCGAAACCGGGTATGACGGATATGCCATTGGCGGACTCGCGGTAGGCGAGGGGTTTGAAGTGATGTGTGAAGTCCTCGACTACACCACACCGCACCTGCCAAGCGAGCGCCCGCGTTACCTGATGGGCGTGGGCAAGCCGATCGACCTGGTCGAATCCGTGGCCCGCGGCGTCGATATGTTTGACTGCGTTCTGCCGACCCGTTCCGGTCGTCATGGCCAGGCCTGGTCCGACTGGGGCCCGATCAATATCAAGCGCGCCGAATTCGTCGATGATGACAGCCCGCTGATGCCCGAGCTCAACTGTCCGGCCAGCCGCGATTATTCAAAGGCCTATCTCAATCACCTCTTCCGGTCTGGCGAGTATCTTTCCGCCATGCTCCTGAGCTGGCACAATATCGCCTACTTCCAGGACCTGACGCGGCGCATGCGCGAAGCGATCAAGACGGGCGAATTCGCGGCCTTCCGCAAACAGTTCAACGAACGCTGGCAAGAGGGGCAGGCGCAGCGCGCGGCGCAGCCTTAATCCTCTTCCTCCACGAGCCCATAGGCTTCGAACGCCCGACGCATCTGTGCAGGCGGGCAGCCGAATCCGTCATAGAGGCCGCGCAGATAGCCGCGGCGGCGCTGGGCGTAGTCGCGTTGCTGGTCGGCTTCGCGTTCAATGCGGCCGGCACCCCCAATGAAACGCACGACCGGGCGAACCGGATTGAGACCGACAATGGTGGAGCGATAGAGGCTGCGTGCGCCACTGGCCGCAGCGCCGGGCGCTCGGGAGGCCGCACGGGCGCCGCGCGAGACCCAGCCTTCATCTTCCGGATTGTCTTCAGCTTCGCGGCGCTGGACTTCCTCGATATCGGGGCCAAGCACCACCGTCAGGCGGGCGATGTCGCGCGCCACCGTCGAACAGCGACGGCGCGAGCCTTCACCGCCATAGGGCGTGGGCACGGTGTCATCGCCTTCATCAACCATGACGGCGCCGGGGCGCCGCCGTGGCAGTCCGGCGGCATCTTCCAGCGCAACCCGGGTTTCCGTTTGTGCAAAGTCCGATGCCTCGCCAGCACGCTGGCGGGTCGACGAGCATGCACTTGCCGCTAACGCCGCAATAACACACGCAAAAATGAAATTCATTCCCCTCATGAGAAGCATCTTACTGAAGAATGTGACGAAAGATCATCAAAAATGCTGAAATATCGCAGCAATCGCGGATTGACCCCGCGGAATCTCGCGCATATGTTCCGCGCTCCTTCGGGACGGGAGCCGATAGCTCAGCTGGTAGAGCATCTGACTTTTAATCAGACGGTCCAGGGTTCGAATCCCTGTCGGCTCACCATTTTCTCTTAAATTCAGATATTTGATCGAACAGGAAGTGGTTCTCCCTGCTCCCGTATCGCGGGAGTTGCGGGTTGGGCCTTCGCGTTCGGCGCGAGTGTGATTCCCCTTGCGCACACTCAGCCGGGTTCAGCCGGTATGCTTGATTTGTGTCCCGCGCTCGTGAACCCTGCACATCTTGCAAGCGACGGAAATACAATGCGCAAACTCGACCAGTATGATCGTTCCATTCTCCGCCACCTGCAGCGGGACGGGCGTATGTCGATCGTTGATCTGGCTGAACGTGTGGGACTGTCAAAGACGCCGACCCAGCGGCGGGTGAAAATGCTGGAGGATGACGGGCTGATCGAGCATTACGCGGCGGTCCTGGATCCGGCGAGCCTGGGACTGAATTTCTGCGCCTGGGTCATGATCCGTCTTGGCAAGCACCGCCGGGAGACCGTGGATGAGTTCCTCGCGGCCGTGGCCAAGAATGATGCGATTACCGAGTGTTGCCTGGTGACCGGTGGCGCCGATTACATGCTTCGTGTGCACGCGCGAGACATCAAGGATTATCGCGATTTCATGATGGCGGATCTGGTCAACCTGCCCGGCGTGACCGAGGTGACGACGCACGTCGTCCTGGACGAACCGAAAACCCGCAGCAGCCTGCCACTGCCAACCGACTAGGCCGGACGGTTCAAACGCTCTGCTATGACGTCTTCGCAGACCGCGGCGGGGGAACGTGATTCGGCTGCGGATCGTTTCAGATAGCTCGCGCTGAGCTCGGCTATGCTTTCCAGTTTCGCATCGACCCTGATGGGGTCGAAGACGCGCCCTTCGCGGTCCGCCTCGTATTCCTCGGCACCGGCAATCAGGCCGCCGCCATTGGCGAGATAGTCCGGCACATAGACAATGCCCATGCGATGCAGGAGATCGGCGAGAGCCGGGCTTTCCAGCTGGTTGTTCGCGGCCCCGCAAATCACGCCGATATCCAGGCGGGCAAGGTTATTGCCCTGGATTACGGATCCCAGTGCACATGGGGCGAAAACATCGATGCGGCGATCGAACAGGCTTTTCGGCGAGACGATTTCGGCACCAAATAGCTGGGCCAGCCTGGCCGCGCGCCAGGGCTGTATTTCGCAAACAGCCAGCTCTCCGCCCGCTGCATGAACGAGCCGCGCGAGTTCATGACCCACGGAGCCGGCGCCCTGGATCAGGACCTTGATGCCGGTGAAACCCTGCGCGCCGAACCGGTATTCGATCGCGGCCTTCATGGCATTGAAGACACCGCGCGCGGTAAACGGAGCCGGATTACCGCAGCCCTGCGACGTGCCCACGGCATAGGGTGTGTGCTGTCGCAGCGCCTCGACATCACTGACGGACATATTGACGTCCTCGCCGCCGACGTAACGTCCCTCCAGCGTGTTGATACCCGCTCCAAGTGCTGCCCAGAAGGCATCCGTCTTGATATTGCCCGGATCACCGCGAACCACGGTCTTTCCTCCGGCATAAGGCAGGTCCAGAACCGCAGCCTTGCGCGCCATGCCCTCTGACAGGCGACGCGCATCCTCGTCTGCCGCTTCATCGCTGGTATAGGGCAGGACCCGGATCCCGCCGAGCGCGGGCAGGCCCGCGGGGCCGGCAAGACCGATGCGGGCATTGAGGCCGGCTGATGCATCGCGCAGCTGGTGTAGTATCGGTGTCGAGAAGCGGGGCAATTCGAGCAACATGAAATCCTCCAATGATGCGACAATACTTCCTGTCAGCGCGGATTTGTGGCTAAATTATCCGCATATATCGTGGATCTGTGGTCGAATTGACCTTTCTCTGTCGCGTCGCCAATCCTCTGAGCTTGCCTCACCGGCGTTTGCCCCTAATCTCCTTCGCAAAGGGGAGAGGATCATGTCACCAGTTCGCAAATCATCTGTGCTCGCCATGCTGTGCGGAGCTCTGTTGGCGGCCTGCAGCGGCGAGCGCGCCGCTGAGCCACCGCAGGCTCTCGAAGACACGCGGCGGAGCATCGCCCAGGGTGAGGTGATCGGCTTTGCGACCGAACAGGGTGCCGAGGCCTGGCTCGCCATTCCCTATGCCGCACCGCCGGTTGGGGATCTGCGCTGGCGCGCGCCGCGACCGGCTGGCGGGTTTGAGGGCCTGTTCGAGGCTCTGAACCATGGCGAGCGATGTCCCCAGCTGACCAATGGCCTGGATGAGGCGGAAGGCCTGGAGTCGGGCCTGATCGTGGGTAGCGAAGATTGCCTGACCCTGGACATCTATGCGCCGCCCAATGCCGAAAACCTGCCGGTCATGGTGTGGATTCATGGTGGCGGCAATGTGTGGGGTCGTTCAGGCGCCTATAACGGCTCCCAGCTGGCGCTTGACCAGGATGTGGTGGTGATCGCTATCCAGTATCGCCTCGGCCCGCTGGGCTGGATGGCGCACCCGACCTTGCGCGCTGATGCCGAGACAGAGGTTGATGCCGCGGCCAGCTTTGCCCTGCTGGACATGATCGCGGCGCTGGAATGGGTGCAGGCGAATGCCGGGGCGTTCGGCGGTGATGCCGACCGGGTGACGATATTCGGCGAAAGTGCAGGCGGGCACAATGTGGCCGGGCTGATGGCCAGCCCGCGGGCGCGTGGTCTCTTCCAAGGCGGTATCATACAGAGCGGTATCGTGTGGTCGCGGTCGCTGGACGTGGCAGAAAACGGTTCTGACTGGGAGCAGCATGGTGCGGTTCCGACCATCGCCGGACTGGTGGGCGCCGAGGCCAGCGCGGCGGATATCCGCGCGATCGGGCTGGAGAGCCTGTTTGCGGCCTATGAGGATGAGGGCGTCACCGACATGCCGCGCATGATCGAGGATGGTGTCGTGCTGGGCGAGGGCGGCATCCTGGCCGCGGCCTCGACGCCGGGTGGTTTCAATGACCTGCCGGTGATTACCGGCACCAATCTGGAGGAAATGAAGCTCTACAAGGCGCTGGACCCGGACCTGGTGCGCCGTTTCGGCATGCTGCTATGGCCGCGCGATGCGGGCGCCTATGAGGCCGTAGCGGAATATCCCAGCCGTTTCTGGCGAGCGCTGGCCGTGGACGAACTGGCCAATCGCCTGCGGGCCAGCGGACATGAGGATGTCTGGGCCTATCGTTTTGACTGGAATGATGGTGGTTCCTTCCTGGTCACGGATAGCGGGCAATTGTTCGGTGCGGCGCACTCGATGGAGATCCCCTTCGTCTTCAACCATTTCGAATTCTATGGCGCGCTGGACGGCCTGTTGTTCACCGATGGCAATGCCGAGGGCCGCGAGGCCATTGCGGCGGCCATGGGCGCGCACTGGGGCCGGTTTGCCCATGAGGGTGTTCCGGGCAGTGACTGGGATCGCTGGCAGGCGGGCGGGGCGCTGATGCGGTTCGACACGCCGTTGGAAGGTGGCCAGCAGATGATGGTGGGCGAGGAGAGCCTTGCCGGAATTCTCGAGGGCCTGGCACAGGACGAGCGTCTGGATGATCGCCAGCGCTGCGTGGTGGCCGAGGAACTGACGGGCTGGAACCCGAGCGATGCGGATCAGATTTCGGCGGCCATAACCTGCTGATTGTCCAGATCAACCGCTTCCATGAGATAGCCGAAACAATCGTCATGGATGATGGTTGTGTCGAGCGTGATCATGGACGGTGTTGCGTCGCGCACCAGGATCAGACCGTCCGCCTGACGTTCGAAAAAGTGTTCGGTAATATCCTGGCGCGCTGCATTGAACACGCGTAGCGGCATGCCGGGCTGTGACACCCGCGCCCAGTGCGTACCAGCCTGTCTGGGCGAGAAATTCCACTCATCCATTCCGGAGGGAAAGAGAAGCTGGGCGTCCGAGGATGGCGTGAAGCCGATGCGCCACCCCGGTTCGATCTCCATCCGGCCCACGGTGTGATAGACGGTCAGATCGCAGTCCCGGCCCGATTGTCGAAAGGTGCTGAGATGCAGGGTATCGTGCACAAGATCAAAGGCGCGCTCGACACCGGCCGGTTCGCCCGGTCGTCCTGCCTCAACGGTGACGGCGGGGCACAGGCGTGACAGCGCCATTGAAATCACGCTCGCCGGATTGCGGAAATAGACAACGGTCGGGCTGAACATCGAGGCCAGGTGCAGGAAGTCCGGTGCCAGACTGTTGATACAGCCATAAAGCGGATTGCGGCCGGTATTGTTGTGGATGTCGATGGCGGCAGAAAGCCTGCGGCCGGAGAGCTTGTCGAGCACCCGCTCCGCCAGCGCGTGTTCCAGGCTGTCTCCGCCATTCCAGATCCGGTTGTAGTCCGGCTGGCCCGCAATATGGCGCAAACCGGCCTCTGCAGCGCGCACATTGGCTATGAAGATGAGCAGGGTGCGGGGCAGGGGGTGGTTACGCATCCAGCGGGCCAGGCGTTGCAACACGCTAAATCCAGTTGTCTCATTGCCGTGCAGGAGAACAGATACGAACACGGTTTCTTCCGACCGCCCCTTCAGCTCGACCAGGCAGGGATCGGGAAACAGCTTGCGGCTCTCACGCGCATTGATACGCAAGAGTTCAGCGGGCAGGTCGTGACGCTCATCGAGCGTGAGATCTAGTGTGTCCATCGATAAACCGGTTGGCCTTCTTCCTGGCGGTCCAGATAGCCTTGAACCATCATCTGATGATCATTGCCATGGCAGTTGGCGTGGGCACGCTGCCAGGCTGCGCCAGTCTGGCCATTGCGGGCTCGGGCCCGGATGATGCCCATATAGTGGCTCGCATCCAGCGCGCTGATCCCGGCATCGATCAGTGCCTGTTCAGCAAGGTCGGCCAGCGCGTTGCAGATCAGGCTCTGGATATCGTGCACCTGCCCGTCCAGCCAGACGACCGAAGCGCCGAGACCACGCTTGGCGCAGGCATAGAGATTCCGTCAGGCCAGCTCGAAAGGCAGGCGTTCCTCCAGTCCGTCTTCCTGTGCCAGGTGCAAGGTCAGACCGATGGCAAAGGCGGTGTTTGCGACGACATCGACAACCGTTGGACCCGCCGCCATGACCCGGTTTTCGATACGCAGGTGTGGAGCCTCGCCTGGCGAGGCGTGAAAAATTGGCCGGTTCCAGCGCCAGATCGTGCCGTGCTGGAGCTTGAGATGGACCAGCTCCTCGCGCTCGCTTTGCGAAACCATCGGCAGGAAGGGGATGTAGGTGTCCAGATTCTCGATGAACAATTCCATCAGGGATGACCTGAGATAACGCTCGCCAAACGTCACCCGGCTGGCATGTCGACCATCCACGCCGCGCGGTCCTGGCAGGTTCACCGCGGATTCAAACGCAGGGATGCGCGTCTCCTCCCACAGACGGCGGCCGTAGAGGAATGGCGAGTTCGCGGATACGGCCACGATCGCTGCGGAGGCGACCTGCATTGCGTTGTAGTTACGGACCGCGTTCTCCTCTGAGGTCATCAGGTGAACCTGCAGCGATGTACAGGCGGCCTCGGTCATCAGGTGGTCCTGTATGAGCGAGAGCTGGTCACGCCCTTCGATATCGACGCAAAGCGGTTTGCCGCCGCGCAGCTGGAAAAGACGTTCATTGAGCAGGCGGTAGCGCTCCGACGGGGTGATGGTGTCGAGTGAGAGATGGCCTTCGCGAAGGGTGGGCGGGATGCCGATCATCATCGGGCGCAGTCCGATCTCCTGCGCGGTCGTCCTGGCCTGTTTCCAATGCGTGTTGAGCTCATCCTCAAAGTCGCTGAAACAGCGACAGGAGAGGGCGCGCGGTTCGGAGTTGAACTCGAAATTGAACGCGGCCAGCTCTGGCACCATGGCCGGATCATTCAGCCGTTCGAGGAATTCCAGATTTCGTTCGGCGGGAAAGCCATCGACGTCAATCAGCCAGGCCTCAAGCTCCAGGCCGCTGAAGGCGGGTGAGGCGGGGTTGAAGGCGCCTTCCCGGAACCATTGCATCACGAGGCTCGTTTCAGAGCGCAGCCGGTGCTGGAAAGTATCCTCACACAAGACTTCCTGGCTGGAAATTTCACGTCCCATAATAGTCTCTCTTTATTTAAGGGTATTTCAGCTTCGCCGGGCAACACGATGCGACCAATTGGCCCGGGCGCTTTCTGGCTGTGGCGCTGGCAGGGCGAATGGGGCTACACGGGTTTGCATAAGGACAGGTCCGCAAATCGATGAATGAATTCCTGCTACAGGCCGCCATCTATCTGGGCGCCGGCGCGGTCGCCGTGCCGCTGGCACACCGGCTGGGGCTGGGCTCTGTGCTGGGCTATTTGGTTGCGGGCATTCTCATTGCTCCGCTGCTGGAACAGGTCGGGTCGGATCATGAGACCGTGCAGCATTTCGCCGAGTTTGGCGTTGTAATGATGCTGTTCCTGATCGGGCTGGAATTGCAGCCGGGTCTGCTCTGGTCGATGCGTTCGCGCCTGTTCGGTCTGGGCGGGGCACAGGTTCTGGTGACAGCCAGCGTAATCGCCGGCGGTCTCTACCTGTTTGGGCAACCGGTCGCCACCGCGTCGGCACTGGGCCTGATCCTGGCGCTCTCCTCGACAGCAATTGTCCTGCAGACGCTTGGCGAGAAGAAGTGGCTTCGCAGTAAGGGCGGGCAGTCGGCCTTTGGCGTACTCCTGTTCCAGGACATCGCGGTTATCCCGATCCTGGCGCTCCTGCCTTTCCTGGCCATTGGCGGTGCCGGGGAAAGCGCGTCAGGCAGTGGTCATGCAACCGCCAGCCTGATTGCGGACTATCCCGCCTGGGCACAGGCCGTACTGACATTGTCTGCGGTGGCCGTGGTCATTCTGGTTGGTCGTTATCTGACGCGTCCGGCCTTTCGGATCATCGCCCGAACCGGCCTGCGAGAACTTTTTCTGGGCTCCGCGCTCTTGCTCGTCATCCTCATCGCCATGTTGATGAGCTATGTAGGCCTGTCACCCGCGCTCGGGACTTTCCTGGCCGGCGTGGTCCTGGCTGACAGTGAATACCGGCACGAGCTGGAAAGTGACCTTGCCTCGTTCAAGGGGCTGCTGCTCGGCGTGTTCTTCATCACGGTTGGAGCCGGGATTGATTTTGATTTGCTGGCAGCCCAGCCCGTGCAGATTGTTTCAGGCGCGGTGGCGCTCATACTGCTCAAGGGCATAGTCTTGTGGCTGCTGGGGACCGGTTTCGGGCTGCGCAAGCGGGAGCGCTGGCTGTTTTCCATGTCGCTGGCCCAGGCTGGCGAGTTCGCCTTTGTCCTGCTGACTTTCGCCGTCAGCTCCCACGTCCTGCCAGCAGAGATCGCGTCCTTCACCTCACTGGTTGTTGCGTTGTCCATGCTGGCGACCCCGGCTCTGCTCTTGTCCTATGAACACCTTGTCGCGCCCCGGGTGCGTCTGGGTGAGGGGACGGATCGCTCACATGACAAAATCGAGGAGACGGGGAGTGTGATTATCGCCGGCATGGGCCGGTTTGGGCAGATCGTGCAGCGCATGCTGGTGATGACCGGCCATCGGCCCGTCGTCCTTGATTCTTCCGCCGAGCACATCGATTCGCTACGCAAGTTCGGAATTGATGTCTATTACGGTGACGCGGTGCGTCCGGACATGCTGGTTGCAGCCGGTATCGCCAATGCAAAACTCTTCATCGTCGCGATTGACGGCCGTGATCGCGCGGTTGAACTGGTTGACTTTGTGCGCCGTCGTTATCCGCAGGTTCGCATCCTGGCACGCGCGGCAGATCGCGATCATGTCTATCGCCTGTGTGCAGCCGGGGCGGATACCGCCTTTCGCGAGATGTTCGGCTCCTCAGTGGCAATGGCCAAATCCGCGCTGATTGAGCTCGGGCACAGTGAAGATGATGCCGATCGCAAGGCGAGGGCGTTTGACGAGCATGACACCGCGGGGCTGCGCCACCTGATGGAAGTCTGGGATGCAGAGCTAGACGTATTTTCCAACCCGACTTACATCGCCCGCGCCAAGAGCCGCGCTGACGAGTTTGCCGAGTTGATGGCGCAGGATGAGGAAGAGCGGGAACGTTCGGATAATCAAGAACCTGCGCCGAAAGAATAAACTATCTCAACTTGTGAGTGAAAACCGCTTCACCTGACTGGCCGGAGTGGTTAATCTCCCGGTTACTTGTACGGAGTCGTGTGGTGAAGCATTTGCTGGGGATAGCGCTTTCCATCGCTCTGGGTGCGGGCGCTTTTGCGCAGGACCCAGAGGAAGATCCTGATTCCATTGGTGTGCTTCAATCCGACGGTGTCGTCGAAGAAGCCGAGCCCGAAGTGCCGCTTCTGCCTCAGCCCGCGCTCGAGCTGTGGGATGCGGCCGATCTTGATTCGATCGTCACAACGCTGTTCGAGGCCCCCAGTCACGGCCTGCCCTCGCTGGACCACCTCGCTTTTCGTATCGCCAATCCGCAGGAAGCGCTGGAGAGCCGACAGGCGTTGGCGCAGCACGCATTCCTGCAATATGGCGGTTGGTTGCGTTTCGGGCTGATCGACCAAGAAACACATGCTGTTCGTGACCTTTCCAACGAGGAGCGCAACACGATTATTGCCGCTCTGAGTGAGGCCCTGGCCAACGGAGATGTCGCCGCGGCCCTGGATGGGTTTGCGCCGCGGGTCCGAGATTATGAAATCCTGCGTCGGGAAATGTTGCGCATAATGGCGCTGCAGCCGATCTGGCCGGAAATCGAGTTCGAGGGCGGGGCACTGGAGCCCGGGGCGACGGGGCCGCGTGTCGAGCAATTGCGCGCGCGCCTGGCAGCGGAAGGCCTTTATCGGTCCGACTGGGAGGATGGTGCCCCCTACGGGCCACGACTGGAGACCGCTGTTCGGCGTTTCCAGGGACGGGTCAATCTGGCGCCGAGCGGCCGAATGGATCGCAATACGCTGCGCCAACTCAATATCAGTCCTCTTGATCGCCTGTCGCAACTGCGCGCCAATCTGGAACAGCGGCGTTGGCGCGAGCGCGATCTGGGACGCAAGCATATCTGGGTGAATATCGCCGACTATCGTCTGGAGGCGTGGGAAGACGGCGAACTCGTGCGTACGCATGAGGTAATGGTTGGGCGCACGGCCAGTTCAACGCCGGAATTCTCCGACGAAATGGAATACCTGGTCTTCAATCCCTGGTGGGGCGTGCCAACCGGGTCTGCTCGCTCGCGCTTCCGTTCGATTCGTCGCAATCCGAATGTCGTCGACTATTACGGGTTTCGCATTTTCGATTCCGCGGGCAGCGCGATACAACCTTGGGAAATAGACTGGTCGCAATGGGGGCGATCCTGGCCCTATCGTCTGTCGCAAGCCCCTGGTCCGACCAATCCCATGGGAGAGGTCAAGTTCATCTTCCCCAATCGCCACAATGTCTACATCCATGACACGACCGAGCGGGACCAGTTTGTGCGGACCCGTCGGGATTTCTCCGCCGGGTGTATTCGCGTGGATGATCCGCTGGAGCTTGCGCGCTGGATATTGGCTGGACAGGATGGCTATGATGAGGAGCGTATTTCCCAGGTAGTGCAGGGCAATACGCCCACCGTCGTCTGGCTCGACGAACGCATTCGTGTTCATATCGCCTATTGGACAGTTGTCGGGGACGAGAACGGCGATGTGCGGTATCTCAACGATCTTTACGGGCGCGACACGCGTCTGGTCACGGCGTATCAGGCGGCGTTGGACGGCTATCAGCCGACCCGATCCGAACTGGTGGAGTTGCAGGAAAATCTCGCGATAGCGCTCGAATAGGTCTTGCGGAACAAATACACTTAAACATCAAAGCTCTGGCGGTGGTCAGCGTGTGTAAGTGTCACTCTGGAGCAACGGACCGATTTTTTTGCACCAAATACGTGTTTTGACGCGATGAGCTATGGCCTCAACCCGGTATTTGATGTAGTGAATTTTTAGGAATTGTCCGCAGGGGACGATTCTGCGTAATTCGATATGGATCGAATTTGGTCAGTCACACCAAGGAGGCAGAGCCTCCGGAGGGGGAATGATGAAAACACGGCTTTTCACGGCGGCCGCCGTCGGAGCCATCCTCGCAGCGGCTCCTGCGTTCGCTGACGAAGGCTGGTATGTCCGCGGTGCTGTCGGTTATGGCGGCCCGGGCGACACCGACGTCTCTGGCAGCCTCAATGGCGTAATCAATGGTAGAAGCGATCTGCGTGAAGCAGCAGCTCTTGGTTATTCGTGGGCTGACGGCCTGCGTTTCGAGGCTGAGCTGGCTCACCGTTACAATGACACGGGTGCTATTGGCTCGTTCGAGAGCAGCACGTCTGATTTCCAGATGTGGTCGGCAATGGCGAACGCCATTTTCGACTTCAATCCGGAAGGTCTTTACCATCCGTACGTTGGTATCGGTATCGGTCTGACGGACGTTTCCGGCTACCTTGCTGGTTTCACCGCTGGCACGACGCCGCCGATCCCGGTGGCATCTGACTATGTGATTGCACGCGACAGCGACACTGCATTCACGTGGCAGGTCCTGGCTGGTATCGGTTGGGATCTGACCGATCGCCTGACCCTCGACACCGAGTACCGCTACTTCTCCGTAGCTGGCACCGACTTCGAGCCGGGCGTCAGTGTTGACTCCATGTCCGGTCACGAGGCTTGGTTCGGTCTGCGTTATTCTTTCGCAGCTCCGCCGCCGCCGCCTCCGCCGCCGCCGCCGCCGCCGCCTCCGCCGCCTCCGCCGCCGCCGCCGCCTCCGCCGCCTCCGCCGCCGGAGTGTGAAGATGTGGACTTCCGTGTCTACTTCGAGTGGGATCGCTCTGACCTGACCGCTCAGGCGCGTTCGATCATCGCTCAGGCTGCGAACGAAGCTGCTAATTGTGATGTGGTTCGTGTGAACGTTGCGGGTTATACCGACCGTTCTGGCGCTGCATCCTACAACGTACGCCTCTCCGAGCGCCGCGCTTCTGCGGTACGTGACGAGCTGGTTCGTCTCGGCATCGCTGCAAGCACCATCTCGATGGAAGCTAATGGTGAGACCCAGAACGCACGTCCGACGGCTGATGGCGTTCGTGAGCCGCTGAACCGTCGTACGGAAGTGGTTATCACGCTCGACTAATCGTCGAACGCGAATTCAAGGGAACGGCTCGGCATTTCGCCGGGCCGTTCTTTTTTGGAATAAACGTGCTCAAATCGACCGGTTTTCGGGTCGATCAAGTTACATTTTTCGCGCTGCTGAGTATGGCCTTGACCGCTGGATTTGAGCGGTTCAAATCCTCTCCACGGTCTTTTCAGAAGGCCGACAGAACCTGGAGGAGAGGCTGTGAGCAAGCCGGACAAACCATACCGCAAGAAGGACGTTGCCGGGCACGTCCTGTCCCCTGAAACCCAGATGATGAGCTATGGATTTGATCCGAAGCTCTCCGAGATGTCGATCAAGCCGCCGGTCTTCCTGACCTCGACCTTTGCCTTTGCGACGGCTGAGGAGGGCGCAGCCTTCTTCCGTGTCACCCTGGGCCAGGCCGAGGAAGGTGATCCGGATGCCGCGGGTCTGATGTATTCGCGTTTCAATAACCCGAACATGGAAGTCCTGGAGGACCGTCTCGCCATCTTTGATGGTGCCGATGATGCCTGTGTCTTCTCTTCGGGCATGGCCGCGATCTCCACCACGCTGATGGCACTGGCGCATGCCGGTTCCGTGATCCTGCAATCCACACCGCTTTATGGTGGTACGGAAAGTCTGATCCGTAAGTTCCTGCCGAATTACGGCATCAAGTCCGTCGACTTTGATTCTGGCGCCGAGGAAGACGCGATCCGCGCAGCCGCCGACGAAGCCATGAGTTTGGGCGAGGTTTCGGTCATATATTGCGAGACGCCAACCAACCCGACCAATGACCTGGTCGATCTTGGCGCATTGGGCCGCGTCGCCGACATGATCGGTGAAGCCCAGGGCACACGCCCCAAAATCGTGGTCGACAACACGTTCCTTGGGCCGGTCAACAAGTCCCCGCTGACGCTGGGTGCTGATGTTCTGGTCTATTCCCTCACCAAATATGTCGGCGGTCACAGTGACCTGATTGCCGGTGCTGCCCTTGGTGAGTCGGAAGCCATGGCCAAGGTGCGTGGTCTGCGTGGTTATCTGGGCACCAATCTGGATGCTCACACCTGCTGGATGCTGCTGCGTTCCCTGGAAACCGTGAAAATCCGCATGGAAGCGGCGGCTGCCGGTGCTCGCAAGGTTGCGGAATTCCTGCGCGAGCATCCCAAGGTCGATCGTGTCCGCTATCTGGGCTTCCAGGAAGAGGGCAGCCGCGAGGCACGGGTCTATGCCGAACAGTGCGACTTTGCCGGTTCCACCTTTGCTTTCGACCTGGCTGACGAAGCGGCGGCGTTCCGCATGCTCAACGCTCTCCAGGTGATGAAGCTGGCTGTCAGCCTCGGCGGAACCGAGACGCTGATCTGTCACCCGGGCTCGACGACTCACCGGGGTGTTGACCCTGAGCTGCGCCGTCGCCAGGGCTTCTCAGACGGCCTGGTCCGTATCTCTGTCGGTATCGAGAATCCGGATGATCTGATCGCCGATCTCAAACAGGCCCTCGAGCACGCGTAGTCTTATGCAGTTAATCCCCGCGGCTTGGCGGCCGCGGGGGTAGACGTCCGCGTTTAAACGGCTATCACAGCTAGATGCTGAAAAACGTCGAACTCAATGCAGAAGAGCGCGCGGTCCTCGATTGGATCGACAGCCGCGCAGACCACATGATCGAGACCGTCAAGGACTGGGCGTCGATCAATTCCGGCAGCAAGAACCCGGAGGGCCTTGAACTGATGCGAGGCAAGCTGGGCGAAGCGTTTGCCGAGCTGGGTGGAGAGATCTCCGCCGTTGAACTCCCGCCTTCCAAGGCCGTGCTGCCAGATGGCCAGGTGGTCGAGCAGGAATACACCCCGTCCTTCCATTGCCGCATCCGCCCCCAGGCGCCGATCCGCATTGTCATG
Organism: Maricaulis sp. MIT060901; assembly: GCF_047123815.1. Lineage (NCBI taxonomy): Bacteria > Pseudomonadati > Pseudomonadota > Alphaproteobacteria > Maricaulales > Maricaulaceae > Maricaulis > Maricaulis sp. MIT060901. The sequence goes on along the minus strand of NZ_CP138920.1, from coordinate 455,927 downwards.
ACGGGACACCACGATACGGTTTTCCCCAAGGACAGTCATTTCCAGACCTGTACCTACTGGGATGACGACACGCTCAACGGACCCGGCGTCGCCGACATGAAGGGCGGCATCCTGGTGATGCTGCACGGACTTCTGGCACTCGAGCGCAGCCCCTGGAAGGACGAGATCGGCGTGGATGTGCTGATCTCACCAGACGAGGAGATCGGGTCGCTGGGTTCTGCACCGATCCTGGCGGACCTGGCCACGGGTGCCGATATCGGCATGACCTATGAGCCGGCCCTGGCTGATGGTTCGCTGGCGGGCGCTCGCAAGGGATCCGGCAACTGGTCGCTGAAGGTTTCCGGCAAGGCGGCTCACGCTGGCCGTGAGCACCATCTGGGTCGAAATGCGCTGGTCGCAGCCTGTCAGTTCGGGCTGGGCCTGGACGAGCTCAATGGCCGCCGTGAGGGCGTGACGTTCAACATGGCCAAGATTGATGGCGGTGGCCCGCCCAATGTCGTGCCGGACAATGCCGTGGCCCGGTTCAACATCCGTGTTGGCGAGGAAAACGACCGCATCTGGGTCGAGGCCGAGCTTGAACGCCTGCTCCACGAGATCCGCGTGCGCGATGGTATCGAAGCCGAGCTGCATGGGGGGTTCACACGCCCGCCCAAGCCGATGTCCCCAGCGAATGCCAAGATGTTCGAATGGACCAAGGCCGCTGGCGGCGCGCTGGGCCTGAACATTCGCTGGCAGGACACGGGCGGTGTCTGTGAAGGCAATAATCTGTGGGCTGCAGGCTGTCCCAATGTGGATACGCTGGGCGTGCGCGGTGCCGATATCCATTCCGATCGCGAGATCGTCAAACTGTCGAGCTTTGCCGAACGGGCGAAACTGTCAGCCGTTATGCTGATGAAATTCGCGCGCGGCGAGTTCGACGCCAAACAAGCAAGAGCACTGGCGAAAACAAGCCAGGCCTGACACAGGGGAAGACATGCTGATCGTACGCGCGGGCAAACGCTCCGACATCGATGCGCTGATCAAGCTGGCTGCTGAGGCCGGTACCGGTTTCACGAGCCTGGCTCTGCCGCCGGAAGCGCTGGAAGAAAAACTGATCAAGTCGGAAAAGGCCTTCGGTCTGCCTGGCACGGAGCAGACCGAGGATGTCTATCAGCTGATGCTGGAGGACACCGAGAGTGGCCAGATCGTTGGCTGTTCCGCGGTCAAGGCGATGATCGGCGTGTCCAAACCCTATTGGGATTTCAAGATCATCACGCTTGCCCAACACTCCAGTGAGGCGGACCGCCGTTTCGACATGGATGCACTCCTGCTGGTCAATGACTTTGCCGGCGCGACCGAGGTCGGCACCCTGTTTGTCTCGGAGGCCGGGCGCGGCTCAGGGGCAGGGCGCCTGGTCGCCCAGTCTCGCTACCTGTTGATCGCCGCTGGCCGGCCCCGGTTTGGCGAGAAAGTCGTCGCGGAGCTGCGCGGCGTCGTCGAGGCGGATGGATCCTCACCCTTCTTCGACCACGTCTCCCGACCCTTTTTCCGCATGGATTTCGACGAGGCCGATGCGCTCAGCGCGGCCACGGACAACCAGTTCATCCTGGATCTGGGGCCGCAACACCTTCTCTATGTCGACCTGCTGCCGAAAAGCGCGCGTGACGTCATCGGCCAGACCCACCGCGATGGTGGTGGTGCGCGCAGGTTGTTGGAGTGGGAAGGCTTCCACTATGATCGCTATATCGACATTTTCGACGGCGGTCCGCTGGTCTCGGCCTGGACCGAGAATATCCGCACCCTGAATGAAAGCCGGGAAGTCACTGTCCGAGCGGCCACCACGGCTGGCGGTGTGCCGGGCATTGTCTCTACCGATCGTTTCGACGACTTCCGCACCTGCCAGGCACATGTCGTGGTGGATGGCGACGTGATTGGTCTGTCTCACGACGTCATGGAAGCGCTCAACCTGACTGACGGCGACCGCGCCCGTTTCTGGCGCAAGCAAGGATAAAATCATGCTCTTTATCAACGGCGAGTGGCGCGAAGGCGCTGGCGAACTGTTTCAGTCCCATTGTCCCGCAGACGACACCCTGGTCTGGGAGGGGCGCTCCGCGGCCCCGGCCGATGTTGATGCAGCCTTTACGGCGGCCCGCGCAGCCTTTCCGGAATGGGGACGTCGCCTCTATCCGGAACGTGTCGCCATGGTCGATGCCTACAAGGCCTATCTGGACGCGCACAAGGAAGAGCTTGGCGACCTGATTGCGAGGGAGACCGGCAAGCCGCGCTGGGAAAGCGTCACCGAAGTCGGTGCCATGATCGGCAAGGTCGATATTTCCAAGGCAGCCTACAAGGAACGTACAGGCGAGTTTTCCAACGACACGGCGTTTGGATATGCCGCCATGGCGCACAAGCCGCTGGGCGTGATGTTCGTGCTCGGGCCGTACAACTTCCCGGGGCACCTGCCCAATGGTCATATCATCCCGGCTTTGCTGGCTGGCAATACGATCGTCTTCAAACCATCCGAGGTCACGCCGGCTGTCGGAGAATTCATGGTCAAGGCCTGGGAAGCTGCCGGTTTGCCGGCTGGCGTTCTCAACCTGGTCCAGGGCGCACGTGAAACCGGTGCAGCCTCGCTGGACAATGCCGAGCTTGATGGTGTCCTGTTCACCGGCTCCTGGGGTACGGGCAAGTTCATCCACGAGAAATTTGCCGGTCGCACCGGTGTCCAGCTGGCACTGGAAATGGGCGGCAATAACCCGCTTGTTGTCTGGGGTGCCAAGGATGCGGAAGCTGCGGCGCGCATCGCCGTCAATTCTTCCTACATCACCGCTGGGCAACGCTGTTCCTGCGCCCGTCGCCTGATCATTCCGGACAATGAGTTCGGTCAGGCCGTGGTTGATCATATCGCCGACTTTGCCGGTCGCCTGACGATCGGCAAGTGGGATGACGCGGACCAGCCCTTCATCGGCCCGCTCGTGTCCGCCCAGGCCGCTCGCAATGTGCTCAAGGCGCAGGACGAGCTGCTGGAAGCCGGTGCCACCGCGATCCGCGCAGCTGAGCCGATGGATCTCGGTGAGGCCTTTATCCGCCCGGGCATTATCGATGTCACGGGAGTGCAGGTGGAGGACGAGGAGATCTTTGGTCCCGTCATCCAGGTCATTCGCGTCTCCAGTTTTGATGACGCCATCGCTGCGGCCAATGACACGGCCTATGGCCTGTCCTCTGGCCTTGTCTCCGATGATGAGAGCCTTTGGGAGCGTTTCTGGGTCGAGAGCCGTGCCGGCATCGTCAACTGGAACCGTCCGACCTGTGGTGCGGCTTCGAACATGCCGTTCGGCGGGCCAGGCCAGTCGGGCAATCTGCGTCCGAGCGCTTACTACGCTGCTGACTATTGTGCCTACCCGGTCGCCACACAGGCTGCGCGCGAACCGGAGCGCATGGCGATCAAGGGGATCGACTAATCGTGAGCGACGCGCTGGAAGCCAATTTTGATGGTCTGGTAGGGCCCACCCATAATTATGGGGGGCTCTCGCCGGGCAATTTGGCCAGTGCGCGCAATGAGGGCAGTGTGTCCTCGCCCAGAAACGCCGTGCTGGAAGGCCTGGCGAAAATGCGCGAACTGGCGCGCCTGGGCATTCCTCAAGGGGTCTTGCCGCCCCAGGAACGGCCCTTCATCCCCGCCCTCAGGGCGATTGGCTATGGCGGTCGGGACAGCGAAATTCTCGCCAAGGTGACCTGGGAAGAGCCTTACTATCTGAAGATACTGTCCTCGGCTTCCTCGATGTGGGCTGCCAATGCGGCGACGGTCTCGCCGTCCGCCGACACCGGCGACGGCCGGGTGCATTTCACGCCGGCCAATCTGCACACCACAGCGCACCGCGCGATCGAGGGCCCTCAGACCCAGAGTGCGCTGGAGCGGGTTTTCTCCGACCGCGAACGTTTCAAGGTCCATGTCCCGTTGCCCGGTCACGCCCTGTTCGCTGACGAGGGCGCCGCCAATCATGTGCGTCTTGCGCGCAATCATGGTGAGCCCGGTGTGGAATTGCTTGTCTGGGGCCGCGACGGCCTCGTCGCCGATGACGGCAAGTTTCCCGCGCGCCAGACGCGCCAGGCCTGCGAGGCGATCCGGCGCGGACATGGTCTGGACGGTCGCCGTACCGTGTTGGCGCAACAATCCCGTGAAGCCATCGATGCAGGCGCTTTCCACAATGATGTCGTTTGCGTCGGGACGCTCAACACGCTGTTTTTCCATGAGCAGGCCTTCGAGGACCGCCGGCAATTGGAAGAGGATCTCCAGCGCGCCGCGCGGGGGCGTTTTGATCTTGACCTGATCGAGGTACCCGCAGACGAAGTTTCGCTGGAGGACGCGGTTTCTTCCTACCTGTTCAATTCCCAATTGCTGCAGGTGCCAGGAGAGGAGCGTCTGGTCTTGCTCGCGCCGGAGGAGACACGTGAAAACAAGGCGACCGCAGCCTATTGCGAGCGCCTCGTCGCGGGCAATTCGGCCATTGGTGCCGTGCAATTTGCCGGCGTTCGCGAGTCCATGCGCAATGGCGGTGGACCTGCGTGCTTGCGGTTGCGTGTCGTGTTGAACGAGGCTGAGCGACAAGCCGTCAATCCAGCGGTCTGGTTGACGGACGATCTTTATGACCGACTGGTCGACTGGGCCGAGCGACATTACCGGGACCGGTTGGCACCTGCAGACCTTGCAGATCCGCAATTGCTTGGCGAAAGCCAGCGGGCGCTAGACGAGCTGACCTCTATTCTTGAACTGGGTTCGGATTTTTACGACTTCCAGCGCTCCTGATCCCCTCCTTGTTTGAGATTGAAGTCGCACGAATCGCGTCATAGTCTTCGCCGCACGAAGTTTTGGGGCTGCGAGGACTTGGGAATTTCAGTCGATATTGTACTGGTCGACGATGATCCGGATGAACACCTTCTTTTCCACGAGGATTTGAAGGACGCTGGCGTATTGTTTGAATTCTCGGCCTTCACCAAGGCTGACCTCGCGCTGGAACACCTCCAGGAGCGTAGTAACAATCCGGTCCTTCTGCTCACCGATCTCAGCCTGGCCGATGATGCGGCGCTGCGCCTGATCGAGGCCTGCCAGCCCTATCTCAATGGCGGTGCGGTTGGTGTCTATTCCGGCACGAGGAACCCGGAAATGGAGCTACGTTGCCGCGATCTCGGCGCTCTCTTTTACATCGTCAAGCCGGTAACGCGCGACAAGCTGGTTGGTGCGGTGGAGGGGTTGGCCGGTGTGAGCCTCAAATCCGATCCGGATGGCAAGCTGTCTATTCTGGTGTCCTGACCAGAAGTTTCCAATTCTGAGCTTTATTTAACTCGCTTTCTGACGATCGGCTTGTCTATCTTCCCTGTTTTTCGGGGAAAGGTAGGAAATGATGTCTCCTCAGAAACGACTCGGCCAGTGAGCCTTGGCGGCATGCCTTGTTTCCAGCGCACTTCACACCGGTGCCCTGGCCCAGAGCAATAACAGCTTCGTTCTCCCGCAGGAGGTCCGCGACCAGTTCGAATTTGTCATTGGTGAGTGGGATGTCGAGGTCACTCTGGCCAATGGCAATGTCTATCAGGCCGAGTGGCAGAACAGCTGGCTGGCCGATGGTGTCGCGCTGGTCCAGGAATGGCGCGGCCCCTACACCAAGGGCATCGAGCTGCGTTACTACAACGCTGTCGACGGTGGCTGGCAGGGTTATAACGTCTATACGATGAATGGTGGCCAGGCGCGCAGGATGACCTCGGCGCGTGACGGCGCAAACATGGTGGTCACCATCAAGGAGACCAACCGCCAGGGCCAGGAATTCCTCAATCGCGAGACCTATTCCGACATCACCGCGCACGGTTGGAGCATGCGCTCCGAGCTCTCCTATGACGACGGAGAAACCTGGCAGCCAGGCCAGTATTCGCTTGTGGCAAGGCGGAGGGAGTAGGGCAGATGCCGGTGCGGTCTCAGACCGCTTCGGCGTGACCGACCAGGCCGCCATTCATGGCGTACTCCTGGGAGCCTCGGGAATAGACCTTGTCGCCCTCTGCCACGTCTGACGGCTTGTATTCCGAGAGGTCGGGCAGGCGTTCATAGAGCGGGGCGAAGTCCTGGTAGGTGGCTTCCATCAGCTCGTCATAGCTGTCGATGACGAAATAGGTTTGCTGGAAGTCATCATACCGGTAATCGGTGCGCATGACGCGCTCCAGGTCGAAATGCATGCGGTTCGGCGACTTGGCTTCCAGGCTGAAGATCGACTCGGCCTTGGACGAGACGATGCCAGCGCCATATATGCGGCGACCTTCCGGCGTGTTGATGAGGCCGAATTCGACGGTGTACCAGTAAAGGCGCGCCATATTGGTGATGGTGTTGAACTCCAGCGAACGCAGCCCGCCCTTGCCATAGGCCTGCATATAGTCGGCAAAGACTGGTTGGGTTAGCAGCGGCACGTGTCCGAAGACATCGTGGAAAATGTCCGGCTCGGGCAGATAGTCCAGCTTGTCGCCATCGCGAATGAAACGGCCGGAGACAAAGCGGCGATTGGCGAGATGGTCGTAGAACTCCTTCTCGCCAATGAGGCCCGGCACGGTGACGACCGTCCAGCCGGTGAGTTTTTCCAGCTTCTCGTTGACGCGGCGGAAATCGGGAATGCCACCCTCATTGAGGTTCAGCAGTTCCAGCCCACTGAAGTGCTCGTCCGCGGCACGGCCCTTGAGCACTTCCATCTGGCGCTTGTAGAGCGTCGTCCAGATCGCGTGTTCTTCCGTGGAATAACGTTCCCATTTCTGGTCGATCGTCATGTCTTCTGCCGGTGTTTGTTCGGCAACAACGGGATCGTGGACAGGCATGGGACGTCTCCGCCTAACTAGTTTCAAGTGAAACTAGTTATAGCGCCGAATCTGCCCGGACCCAAGTCGCTTGCTGTGACTTGCGCCAATTCGCCTCAGTTATTGTCGTCGCCGCTCTCGTCCTCGTCACGGCGTCCCCGGTTGAACAGGCCCTGGAGCAATTGCTGGGCGGGATCGGCCTCCGGCTGTTCTTCTTCGCCATCTTGTTGTTGGGCGTCATTGCCGCCCAGGCCGATGGCGTCAAGCAGGCTGTCGCGCAACACATCTTCCGGGCGGGTCGCGTCGCTATTGCCGCCCAGAGCGCTGCTGAGCGCGCCGGAGATCAGCGCCTGGCCCACAGCGGAGGTGTCGACACCGATGCTGATATCGTTGAAACCGCCGCGAATACGCACCGGGATCTCGACACCGCGCAGGTCAGCCGCGCCGCCCTGGCCTTCGATCGAGGCGACAAGGCGCGGGCGCATGCGATAATCCAGCGATTGCGAGGGCAGATCGACAAAGCCGGAGCCCCCCACACGCAGCAGCGGGCTGAGCATGGCGAAGTCGGTATTGTCAGCGCGGCCGCCATTGATCGTGAAACTGCCCGAGAGCGAGGAAAAGTCGGTCTGGGTCTGATCCCCAGCCTCGACCTGTTCGCTGTCATCACTGCTGGTTTCCGCCTCCTGCGGAGAGGATTGGGCGCCAAAGAAGCTGTTCACATTGCGGATCGTCTCGGCCAGGTTGATGCCGACAATCGCGCCATCCTCGAAGCCGAAATTCCCGTTACCGGCCAGCGAGCGCATGATCGCCGCCTGGCTGGCACCGGAGGCTTGCAGGTCCAGCGCGATGCCGCCTGTTCCTGTCAGGCGTTCAAACCCGGCCGCCGCCTGCAGGAAGGGCAGGGCGTTGAGGTCGGAGAGCTGGGCGTTGACGCTGTAGGACGGTGTCGCGGTGCGATTATTGGCCACGACCCGGACGGAACCCGTACCGTCATAAAGCTGGAAATCCGAGAGATTGGCGACCATGCGGCCACGATCCAGGGTCACGTCGAGGCGGACATTCTCGATATCTATATCGCCATATTCGAACAGGCCGACATTCAGATCCAGGTCGGCATCCACCAGGTTGAGCCCGGCCAGATCGATCTCGTCCTCGCTCCAGGGCGGGATACCGGCATTGGAATTCTCGGCGTCACTGCCGGAGGTCTGTTCGGGCAGATAGGGTGTCACATCCAGATTGGGCAGGTCCAGCGCACCGGTGATGTTCGGGCGCGCGCCGGAGGTGGCGATGTTCAGGCGCCCGGAGCCGCTGATGTCGTCGAAACGGATATTGGACGCGACGAGGCGGACATTGCCCGGCGCAACATCGATTGACCCCTGCGCCGCGAACGCCTGCAGGCGATCACCCGGTGGCAATTCCGCGCCGGCAAAGGTAGCCAGGTTACGCAGGGACGGGATGTTGGCGTCGATCTCGCCATCCAGCTCAAACGCTTCCGACGCCGCCAGGCGGCCATCAAAACTGGCCGAGACCAGATTGCCGCCGAATTCCATGGTGACTTGTGTTTCCGCGCCCTCGAACACGCCGCGGATCGAGCCCACGGCGCCGTCAAAGCTCAGCCGTTCGCCATCGGCTGTCAGCTGACCGGAAATCGCGGCTTCCTCGTCCAGTGAGGGCAGGGACACTTGCAGGGTAAGGCCGGTAATGTCGCGTTGTTGCTGGCCGTCCTCGAAATGGATGCTGGCATTCTCGATGCGCACATCGCCAAAAGACGCTTCGAAGGGCAGGGCGCCCGGGCGGCGCACAAAACCCTCGCCGGAACTCGCCATCTCCGTCGTCGGCGCGTCGGGCGAACGGAAGGTCCAGTTATTGCCGGAGCGGTTCTGCTGCAGCCGGATCACCGGGTCGATCAGCACAAATTCGGTGATCTGTACGTCGGAGGACAGGAGCGGGATGAGTTTCACGCCCACGCGCATTTCCGCCATTTCCGCCATCGGTGTCTCGCCGAACCCGTCCGCATTGGCCAGGCTCACATCGCGCGCAGTGATTTGCAGGCTGGGCAGGATCTGAAGGCTCAGATCGCCGGCCAGGACCACATCCCGGTGCAGGGTGCGGGAGGCTTCCTCGGCAATTCGCTCGCGATAGGAGTTCACGGGAATCAGGAATGGCAGGGCCAGCGCGATGATGACCAGGCCGACAAGACCGAGGAGGGCATAACGAATAATGCGAGACATGATTGGGATTCCCGTATGGCGAGCACGAAAACTAACGCTGTCACGTGACCGTTTCTTGGCGAACGGTGAGGACATGTTTAAGTTAATCGACCAGAGGCAGCCGCACAATCGAAGGGGGAAGGTGCATGTCGTCATTCAATAAAACGAGCCTGATGCAGCGTCGCGAAGTCATTATGGGCCTCGCCGCCGGCTCCATCGTGCCGTTTGTATCCGGTTGCGCGGATAATGCGTCGCTGGGTCGCTCCCAGCTGATGCTGGTCTCCGACGGCCAGTTGGCCCAGCTCTCTGACCAGGCCTGGCGTGATAGTCTTGGCCGTGAACGTGTGCTTCGCGATCCGGGATATACCCGCCGTCTCAACCGTGTTGGCCAGCGTGTCGTCGATGCGTCTGGCCAGGGTCATCTGGACTGGGAATTTGTCGTGTTCGACAGCGATACGGTCAATGCCTGGGTCCTGCCCAATGGCAAGGTCGGTTTCTACAAGGGTATTCTCGACCTGATGGAGACCGATGATCATCTCGCCACCGTGATGGGCCACGAGGTTGGCCATGTCGCCGGCCGCCACTCTGCCGAGCGTGCCAGCCAGCAGATCGCCGCCCAGGTTGGCGTATCGCTGCTGACCTCGGCCCTCGGGGCCAACCAGAATACGGTCGAGTATTCCGATGATATCGGCGCCGCGCTCGGCATGGGTGTCACGCTGGGCGTGATCCTGCCCTATAGCCGCCAGCACGAATACGAGGCCGACCGTCTCGGCGTCGATTACATGGCCCGCTCATCCTATGATCCGCGCCAGGCCATCGACTTCTGGGTCGCCATGTCGACTCTGCACCGGGGCAGTACCGCGGAATTCATGTCGACCCACCCGTCCGACGAGAACCGCATCGCCGCCATGCGCTCCCATATGACCGCGCGTGGCTATACCTAGACCCCTGTTTCCAGGCACCTGCACAAGCATGTGCAAATCGCCTGACTGGGGTGTTGCCAGAGGGGGGCGGGAAGGCTAGTTTCCCGCGCCTCACGGCAAAGCATTCCCGTGAGTACAGCGTGCCGCCTTAGCTCAGTTGGTTAGAGCGCTAGATTGTGGATCTAGAGGTCCCCCGTTCGAGCCGGGGAGGCGGTACCATTTTTCTAAATTAAATCAGTAATTTGTGGGTTTTGCTTCGCGAGCGAAGTGCGCCGGAATTGAAAACGGTTTCCAAATGTTTTGGAAACCGCGCAGTTTTAGCATTTTTTTCCAATAATTTCAGTGTTTTAAGTGTGTTAGAGCACTAGACTAGGTGTCTAGCGTTATATTGCCTTCGCCCTAGTTGATTTTCGGGCCGCTCGAATCTCACGAGCTTTGCGCAACTGTCGCCGGTCGTAGTCAGATATTGGCTTGCTAGGGGGGAGAGTGAGCGAGGTTTGGTAGAAACTGATTTTAACATCACCAGAGACACAGAGGGCGCCCGATCGGTTGGTGATTTGTAGACACCGGTACGCTCACAGGATTCTGCGCGTTCACCTCCCGCTTCCACACGAATTTTGATCAATGCCCGCTGTTTAAAACATCGCCCAAACATCTCTGGACTATTCAAGTTCTACGCCACAATCGACATAAAACTCTTCTGACCCTCGTCTCGTGCGAAGAGTCCCGAGCGCACAATACTCATCGACATACTGCTGTTCGCTCAGCTGCTCGATCACAGCGCTATCCGGAAGGATACCTGCGACTTCCAATGGTTGCTCACAGGGCCATTCCAACAACAAGAATTCGTGCGTCCCAACCATCGACGCGGAATCGCCCCCGCAACTAGCTTGGCCGCGATACAAACTCCCGCGCCACGCTCGATATGCTTCCGGAGGCAACTCCGAGTTAATCCCAGTATGAATTCTATAGAACCGAGATGAAGCCTCATCCGATTTTTGAATGGAGCAACCACCAACCACTGCTACGATTAGAGGTAAAAGAAGCGTCCTACATCTCACAGAGTACCTCATACTCAACTCCCATATCTACCTGCGTTCCAGTAGTAAACTCAGTCAAAACGATCAAGAAATTCCCTGTCAGCTCGATCCGGGCACCTCCACGGTGACCTGAGCGTTCTGCCCCGGCCTCATTGTACCGCCAGCGAGCAGCGAGAGATCTCGCAAGGTTACCTCGAAATTATCGATCACCCATCTATTACTGTCGCTAGCGGGGTGACAGAGACACGTCACCACAGACACTGTCCTCGACGTGTAGAGCCGGGAAACCCGGCTAAAACCGGGGCGCCGTGTGGAGAGTTGGTTTCCACTTGTTTTGGCGCCGGTTTCCAAATCAAGGGCTTATAACGACCGTTAAGCGCCTTGGTTTCAACTTATGTTATTGTTTTTATTTAGGTAGGCCGTATTTGTGGATCTAGAGGTCTCCCGTTCGAACCGGGAAGGCGGTACCATTTTTCTCACAGACCGGGTGTGATCGTGGAGTGTTAGTCCAGCACCTGTTCCACTCCCCCCGTTTCCCCGTCCAGCCACACCCGGGCCCGCGCGCCATTGATCAGCGTCAGATTGGGCGGGCGGTGGCCGATATCCAGATCGAAGAGCACCGGGAAGGGCGCGTCGGCAAGGGCGGTATTCAGCGCATCAAGATCGCTGAAACCGGCATGATCCTTCGCCGGGCCGGCATTGCGGCCCATCAGAAGGCCGGCGATGTCCGTAAACACGCCGCGATGTTTCAATCCCATCAGCGTGCGAGCCAGCTGGGTCGGGGTGAGCTCGACATTCTCCAGATAGAGAAGGCAGGGCAGATCGCCATGCGTTCGGGCAAAGCCCGCCGGGTCGATGCCGTCCTGTCCGAGGAGATGGGCCAGCGTGTCCAGGCATCCGCCCAGAAGGCGCCCCTCGATGCTGATCTTGCCATTGTCACTAGACGCGGCGGTCGGCAGGTATTGCCAGCGTGTGGCATGGGTCGGTTCCAGCGCGGCATGCGGATCCGTCTCGATGGCCGGGAAACCCTTCTGGAAATGGCTGGATGCGTCCTGTGTGAACCGGGCTCCGGCGGGCAGGGCGAGCCAGTCCAGCGTACGTGCGGTCAGCGAGTCTGTCTGGCTGTCCACGAGATCCATCAGATTGGCGCTGTGCACCGTCGCCCAGCCGCACCGCGCCGTCAGTTTGGCCGTGAGCGTGCTGACATCGGAAAAGCCGAACACCCATTTCGGTCGGGCTCTGGCCAGTGCGTCATAGTCCAGCAGCGGCAGCAATTCCATCGCCAGCTCCCCGCCCCAGGGCGGCGCGATGACGGCGATGGTGTCATCCAGCGCAAAACGCATGAACTCGGCCGCACGTTCGCTGACGGGGGCGCTGACATGGCCCGCACTCGCGCGCAGGCAGGCGCCTTCCACGATCTCGAAGCCGCGCTGTTTCAATTGCCGGATCACCAGGTCGAGACGCGCATGGGCGCTCTCGCGAACACCGTCTGAAAAGGCGGTAAGGGCGATGCGCCTGCCGGGGGCGAGGGACGCTGGGTATCTGATCACGGGCGGGCTCCATTGATGCAATATTCTTCCGTGCTCACTCATCGGCGGCAAGCGCGCTTTCAGTCGCTCGATGCAGGCCGTTCCCCGTGCTGTTTGATGGATCCGTGTGCGCAACAGGCCCGGACAACACTTTTCCGCGTTCTCGCATGCAGGCGGCTTGCGTCCGGCGGTGAATGGCCTAAGTCTGCCCCGAACAAGAGGGCAGGAGTAAAAGCGTGATTTCCCTTCTGGCATTGGCCATCCAGGCTGTACCGGCCGAGTCCGGTTCCGAGATCATCTACGTCACCGGCGATCGTGCGGGCGAGGAGCGGACCAGTCTCGCGATCAGCCGCATTGATAGCGATCAGCTGGCACTCACCGGGGCCCAGCATGTGGCCGAGATCATCAATCAGCTGCCGGGCGTCAACCTGCATCGCGGCAATGGCGCGGAACATCTCACCGCGATCCGCTCGCCGGTTCTGACGGGTGGAGCAGGCGCTGGATCTTTCCTCTATCTGGAGGATGGTATCGCCTTGCGGGCAGCGGGATTTGGCAATGTGAACGGGTTGTTCGAGAACCTGAACCAGCTGGCCGGTGGCGTTGAACTTGTTCGCGGTCCGGGACCAGCGCTTTACGGGTCGAACGCGCTGCATGGCCTGGTCAATACGCTGACCCCGCGGACGGGAGAGCGCGGTGAGTTGGAGGCCGAACTTGGCTCGTTCGGCCGCTATCGCGGCCGTCTTGTTTCCGGATGGGGTGAGAATGCCGTGATCGGGCTCGCGGGCCAGCATGAAGATGGCTGGCGCGATGATGCCGGGCTTGATCGGGTTGAAGGTTTCGCTCGGTTTGACGGGCAATGGGGCGAGGTGAGCTGGTCCTGGCGCACCGCGGCGGTGTCGCTCAACCAGGAAACAGCGGGTTTTGTTCGCGGGCCGCTGGCGTATGAGGATCTGGCCCTGGCACGCAGCAATGCCGATCCGGAGGCCTATCGTGATGCCTGGGCGGTTCGTTCGGCGCTCTTCCTGACCGGCGATCTGGACGCTGACTGGTCCTGGAGACTGACGCCGTACCTGCGCGCCAACCGCATGGATTTCCTGATGCATTTCGTGCCCTCCGAAGCTCTGGAGGAGAGCGGGCATGACAGTCTGGGCCTGCAGGCCTCGCTGAGCCGTGATGATGCGGCGGGCGGACGACTGACGCTTGGTCTTGATGTCGAGCGCACGGCGGGGGCGCTGAGCGAGGTGCAGGAACGGCCGACCATTTTCTCTTTCGTCCAGGGCACGCATTATGACTATGAGGTCGATGCCGATGTGCTGGCGCTTTATGCCCAGCGCCGCTGGACGCTGTCTGAGCAGCTTGCCGTGTTTGCCGGCCTGCGCTGGGAGGCGACCCGGTTCGACTATGACAATCAAACCGCCACTGGCGTGACCGGGCGGTTCCAGCGTCTTGCGGACCGCGAGGACAGTTTCGACGTGCTGACACCGAGTATCGGAGCGATCTGGAGCGAGGGTGATCATCAGTTTTCCGCGCGTCTGGCGCGCGGGGCCCGGGCTCCGCAAACAGCCGAGCTCTACCGGCTGCAGGCGGGCCAGGTGATTGACGCGATCGAGCCGGAGACGCTGGACAGTCTGGAAGCGGGATATCGCCGGGATCTGGCCGGTGGCGGATATGTCGATCTCACCGGCTTTCTCATGCAGAAACGCAATGTGTTTTTCCGCGATGCCGACGGCATCAATGTGACTGATGGCAAGACGGCACATCATGGCGTGGAACTGGCGCTTTTCCTGCCGCTGGGCGAGCGCGTCTCTGCGCAACTGGCAGGCAGTTGGGCGCGGCATGAATATGATTTCGACCGGCCTGTGGGCAATGCCAGCGAGGCGATCCGCGCCGGTGACCTGATCGACACTGCGCCGGAATGGATGTGGACCGCCGGGCTGAACTGGCAGGTCAGCGAGCGTGTGGCCACACAGCTGGAATGGCGTCATGTCGGCGAATACGCAATGAACGCCGCCAATACGCATGTTTATGAGGGCCATGACCTGGTCAATCTGCGGGCACAGGCGGATCTGGCCGAGGGCGTCGAGGTGTTTGCGGCCGTGCGAAACCTGTTCGATACGCGTTATGCCGAACGTGCGGATTTCGCCTTTGGGTCAGAGCGCTATTTCCCCGGCGAGGAACGGGCGTTCAGCCTGGGTGTGCGACTGCGCCGTTAGCGCAGTGAAAGTCACGGCGTGGTTGAAAGCCCCATCCGGGCCGCATGCCACGCCGCTTCCGCGCGGGAGGATATGCCCAGCTTGCGATAGATCGACTTGATATGGCTCGCGACCGTGCTCTCTGCCAGTTCCAGGTCCTTCGCAACATCGGCATTTCTCAATCCGCGCCCGATCAGGCCCAGTACCTCTCGCTCACGCGGTGACAGCTCGTCTTCCGGGCTGGCGGCCGGGCCGGTGAAACGGAAATGTTCCATGATGCGCCGCGCAATCGAGGGCGAGAGCGCTGGCGTGCCATCTGCGAGCTGTTTCAGCTGCCGTTCAAACAGATCCTCCGGCGTGTCCTTGAGGAGGTAGCCATCCGCACCTGCGGACAGGGCGGCGACGATGTGGGCGTCATCACCCATCACCGTGGTGACGATGCAGATCGCCTCCGAGCACACCAGTTTCAGATTGCGCAGAACCTCCAGCCCCGACCCGTCCGGCAGGCCGAGATCGATCAGCGCCAGGTCGAAATCCTTACTGTTCACAGCAGCGAGCCCTGCGCGCATGGAGCCGGCCTCGGTGATCTGCGGCTCAGAGAAGGCCCGGCCGGCGATATCGCTCAGCCAGAGCCGGGTTTCCTTGACGTCTTCAACAACAAGAACGCGGGTCATGATGTCTGCTCCGGTGTTTGAAGGGGAAAGCTGCCACGGGTTTCAACGCCGTCTGTGGAGGGCGTAGTCGTCAGTTCGCCGCCCAGGGCGGAAATGCGGTTTTCCAGGTTGTCCAGCCCGTTGCCCGGGGTGATCGTCGCCGGATCAAACCCCTGTCCATTGTCGCGGCAGGTGAACTCGAGGCGGTCGCTCGCAGTGGCGATCGAGATGTCCAGCATGCTCGCAGCGGCGTGTTTGATCGTATTGGACACAATCTCCCGGATCACCGAGCGAAGTGCGTGAGATGCGGCCGGGGCAAGGGCGATATTGTCCGTGCCGGACAGCGTCCAGCCCAGCTCGAGATCCTGAGCTGCACAGCGTTCCGCCGTCTCCGCCCGCAGATCGGACAGCACTTCTTCAAGCGAGAGATCGGAGGCGGAATTGTCATTGATGATGTCGCGCAGGTCAGACAGGGATTCGCGGATCATCATGTCCTTGCGGCCCTGGTCGGAACTGTGCAGGGCGCTGAGCAATTGCGCACCGATATTGTCGTGCATGTCGCGGGCGATGCGCTGGCGCTCGGACGCCACGCCGCGGTCATAAGCCTGGCGGCCCGCCTCCACATGGCTCAGCAATTGCGCCAGGCGGGCAGCGGTGCGCTGGTGAGGCGGACCGAACAGGCCGCGCCCGTTCCAGGGGTAACGCAAGCGAATGGCGGGCAACTGGCTGATCGCGGGTATGTAGAGCTCAACGCCATCAATGCCGGTGACCGCTTCGGTGCCGCTGAAACTGCAGGCCTCCACCTCGATGGGTTTGAACAGGCGTTGCATCAGGCCCTGCCAGAGCCGGGTCCGGCGGACGGTGTCCGGTTCCAGGGCGACATCGACGATGGACTGGAAGACCTGGTCATCGGACAGGTCGGGTCGTGGCAACAGCATGCGGGCAAACACGTCGCGCAAGGGCAGATAGACCAGCGCCACGATGATCAGCGCCGCACCAAAGGCCATGCCCGGACCGATGGGCAGCAGGATGACCAGGGTGATGTCGACCAGCACCAGCAGGGCGCTGCCCACCACATAGAAGAAGACGCGATAGGCCCATTCTCCCAGCTCGAACAGGCGGAAACGGCGCAATCCCGCAGCGATGCCGATATAGATCAGCAGGAAGAAGCCGAAGGAATAGACGGCCGGGATCAGTGGCGCACCGTTGAACACGGAGGGCGCTGCCGTGGTGACAATGAAACCGCCCGCGCCAAACAGGATGGCCAGTCCGAGCCACAAGGCGATGGCACGCTGGGTGGGGTCCCGGCGTGAATGCAGCAGCTGGCCGACGACTGCGATGACAATGCAGACCATCTCCACCGACGTGATCAGATGCACACCGAACGCGCGCGGCAGGATTTCCAGAAGGGCGCCGAGAGTGGCCAGGCCGAAAACACCGACATTCAGCGTCATCCAGATCCTCAGCCCCGGCAATCGCGCCGGATAGACAAGGCAGAGCGCGATCATGGCGATGCCAAAGGCGGACGCACCTATGGAGTTGGTCAGGGACAGTGCGAGGGAGACCGTCTCGGGCAGCTCCAGTCGGGTTGAATAGGTAATGGCCGGCGCGAAAGTGAATGCGAGCGTGGCGACACCGCTCAGCGCGAACAGTCGGGTGGCCAGATCGGCCGGTCGCAGGGACCAGACCCAGCCCGCGATCAGGAAGGAGCCGAAACCGGTGGTCATGGGGATCCAGAAAATGGCGGGCAAGGCAAAGGGGGAGCGCCAGCTCTGTTCGCTGTCAAAGGGCGCGAGGGCGAGAAAAAAGGCAAGCACGGTCAGGCTGAGCAGAACCGTCATCACACCGCCGAGACGCGCGCTCGGGGAAATGGGCGAAGGCGTATCGCCGATATGCGAGGTCACCGGTGTCATGATTATTCCCTTTACCCCCAAGCTAGCGCGCTAGAGCGCGCTTGAACGTCCCCGGAACAGGGGATGGTTATGGGGGATTAGACTGGCTTAACTTGCCGAAATCCAGAGGAAAACGTGCGGTTGCTTCCCGTGAGGTGCCGCCATCCAGACAGGGAGAGTGCAGACATGAACACACTAGTTAGATCGGCGATTATTGGCGCGCTGGCCTGGTCGATGACCGCCTGTGCGACCCTGACCGGCGGTCCGCTGGTCGAGCCGGGCACACCAACCGGTGTGATCGAGGTCGTCAATCGCTCCAATATCGCCATCACCCAGATCCTCATCTCGCGCTGCAGCGCGATGAGTTATGGCCTCAACCGGCTGCCGGCCGGCGTCGTCGTCCCGCCGGGACGCTCCTATCGTTTCACCGTGTCCTCCGGTTGCTGGGATGTCGGTGCAGGTGGTCCCAATGGCCAGATGTCCGGCACGGGCGAAGCCTATCAGCGCTTCAATGTCGGTGCGGGTCGCGGTGTTCGCTGGACGGTAACAGGAGGCTGACATGGCCCGGAAAACAGATATCTCCCGTCGCTCCTTCCTGGGCCAGGTGACGGGCGGCGTTGCCCTGACGGGCGCTGGCGCCCTGGTCACGGGCTGCGCCACGACCGGCCAGCCCCGGACAGGCTATACGGACCGCGATGGCGGGCGCTGGGCGGATCGGGCCGGCCATGGCCGTGGCCCGAATGCGCCGCGTGCGCCCCAGCCAACCCAGCAACAGGGCGGAACGACGGATCTGGACCCGGGTGACGCGCCCGGTCGCGGTCGCGGCGGCAGCCGGGGCAGCTGCACGGATAGCGACACCCAGGCCACCAATTACCGCACAGACCCGGCCGGACGCGGCCAGCGTTGTCGCTAGACCTTCCCCGCGGAAGCCGACCCGGACCGGTTCACCCCAACGGTGCACGCACCGTGAACTGGTCCGGCAGGGGCTAGAGCAGGGCAGGCTTGGTGTGGATGAGGCCGGGGAAGGCGAAGTCTTCCTCGATTTCGCGGGTTAGCCGATAGAGCTGTGCCGGTCGCCGGGCCGGCGAGCGTGTGGTGGGGGTATGAGGCGGACGTGGCGGTGGAGTAGGGGGACTCGGGGGATAAGCGGGGGCAGACAATTGTCGCGCAGCCCGTACGCCAGCCGGCTTGTGCGCGCGCCCTGGCTGGACAGGCGATGCTGGGGGTGTATTCCGGCTTTTTCACCGCTACGCTCCCGCGCACATGGACGCCCGTGACTGGACAGGGAATAAACTGTGTGCGTCCCTGTTTTTCAGTCCCTGCCAATGGAGAAACCTTTGCCTCTTACGATCTTTGTAGGTCTGATGTTGGCCGCTCAGGTTGATGTGTCGGTGGATTCGGCAGTTTCTGACCGAGCCCATCTGGACCGTTTGGCTCAGTTCTATCTGACAGAAGCAAGCCGAACGACTGTGCGTCTTCCCGCAGAGTCGATCACTGACATCGCAGAATGCTTCAACCGGTTCTCGGAGAGGATGGAGGAGCCTCAACGTTTTGAGGGTTTTTACATCGAAACCGAATTCGTAGGCGCGATGGTCCAATACTCGTTTTACAACTACTCAGAGGTATTAGAACTGAGAGTTGACGTCGAGACCAGGTTTTCTCAACCTTTTCAATGTCGTGTGCGTTATGATCTTCTCGAGAAACTGTATCAGATCGACCTCATGGAATAAGCGGGAAAAATGGGGACACGTACCGATTACTCTTCCGCGTTCAATCTTGGCCGTCCGGGCTTGCCGGGCCGCAGCCGGATGGCGGATTTCCTCTCCAGCGCCTCGACCCAGGTCGACGGTCCCAATGGATAGCCGGTCTGCGAGAAATCACCAGATCGAAGCCTATTTGGACGAGTTAGACGAGTAGAACATGTACAGGTCGCTGGAAAATATCGCGCAATACTCCGACATTTCAGAGTGTATGGACGAGTACAACGGTTTGTTCCCAGAATACTGGCGGGAGAATGCCAGCTCACGGTTTATTGACGTGTTCTATGAATGGGAACAAGGCTTCCCGCTTACATATGATTGCATCAAGGCAAACGCTCAAAACTGCTCAATAGTGGTTTGCAAGAGAAAAGATGAAGAGCGATACGTTAACCCCGATGTTGGCGTGCAATTTGTTTCGTATAAGCCGGAAATTTTGATCGCACAATTCGACATTTTCGGCAGCCGCTACTATGGCAGGCTGCATTCAAAAGGAAATAGAACCAATAGACGCTTGCAGCGTGCAGTTGGTGGTTTTCCTAGTGAGATCTCACCGTATTATAAGCCTTTCGAGGGCATTAGGAAATGCAACATAGTTGATAATGTCCGCGCCTTTCCGGGTTTGCCAGAGGCGTACGCAGCGTGGCTTGATATCTCGGACTTGCGAACTGATTTTGGTTGGCGGGGGCGAAAGTTCAATTTCTTGGATGACGACTTTCTGGTGGGGGCATACGTACAGCATCAAGATTACATGGTGTTCTTGGGGCAAGATCGCGCGCTCTATGTATTTGCTCCAGATCTTGGATTTCAGCTCTATCGAGTTTTAGATCCGGGAAAGTTCTGGGACCACTACTGTGTATCGATTTTCGATGAGACACTGAGCTTTAGTATCCAAGAATTTATCGCGGAGGCCTGATCCTATCGAATGGGAAAATTGGGAAGAAACGGGGACACGCACCGATTACTCCACGAATAAACCAGGACAGACGCATTTTTCCTGATCAATCTGTCACTTGATTGAGTGGCCGTCCGCGTGGTTTCGGGTGCAGATTGCGGCCTGATTTGGCTTCCAGCGTGCCAGTCCAGTCATCCTCGCCCCCACAGCCCTCAGAGCGTTCCATGTGAGCATCGACCCCAACGCCGAAAGCGGCCACAGGCTCGGGTCGAGCGGTGCGGGAACAGGGAACAAATGCCGCGGGCAGCCCGACCACACTCCAACCCCACAGCCCTGAGCGCGTTCCATGTGAGCATCGACCCCAACACTGAATGTGATGCTGGGCTCGGGTCGAGCGGAGCGGGAACAGGGAAACAGGTGGTGCCGGCTGAGGGACTCGAACCCCCGACCCTCTGATTACAAATCAGATGCTCTACCAGCTGAGCTAAGCCGGCACTCTGGGTTGCGCTGTTGGGCGCGGAGGGGACTGATAGTCGCCTCCGCGCCTGTGCACAAGCGTTTGCTGCGGTTGGCGCTGTCGTCGCGTCTGCCAGCGCCGGTTTTTGTGGCTCAGTCCTTGACCATCACATTGGCCATCAGCGTGTGGATCGCCGCCATCAGCGGGAAGCCGATGACCTGGTAGCCGGCATCGATGAAGAAGAGATGCATCGGTTCCAGGGCGTAGACCACGTCATAAAGCTGGGTCAGGGCGACAAAGCCGAAACACAGGACCAGCGACATCTTGATCGTGTCGACAAGCTCGGTCGCGCCGATCTTGCGCAGGACAAAGCCGATAAAGCCCGAGGAAATGAGCGCGATCAGAAAACCCAGCCCCATGAGCATGCCCATATTGGCCTCGCCATAGGCTTCCTGTTCGGGGGTGAAATTCTGCATTGCTGTCCACGGATCCAGGAACAGATTCCCGTACCAGAGATAACCCAGCATCCAGAATGCGAGGCCGGCGACCAGGCTCGCGATGATATTGAGTCCGAAAAGGCGTGGCATTAGGTGTTTCCTCCCCATGCGCAGACGGCTAAGAGTGCCGGTCTGTCCTGTCCCTTGTGACGACTCGCGTCACAGGTGAGTAAGCATGAACATATTCGCCCGAGAAGAAGATCCGCAAATGGCCCGTATCCTGATCACCAGCGCCCTGCCGTACATCAACGGTGTGAAACACCTTGGCAATCTGGCCGGATCGATGTTGCCGGCGGATGTCTATGCGCGCTTCCAGCGCCTGTCCGGGCATGATGTGCTCTATATCTGCGCCACCGATGAACACGGAACGCCGGCCGAGCTGGCCGCGGCGTCCGAGGACAAGGATGTGCGCACCTATTGCGACGAACAGCACGATATCCAGCGTGCCGCCGGTGAGGGCTACGGGCTGAGCTATGACTATTTCGGTCGTACGTCGAACACGCCGAATATCGAATTGACCCAGCATTTCGCGGCGGTGCTGGAGGAAAAGGGCCTGATCGAGGAGCGCGTCGAGCACCAGGTCTTCTCGATCGATGATGACCGTTTCCTGCCGGATCGTTACGTTGAGGGCACGTGCCCGCATTGTGGGTTCGAGCGCGCCCGCGGTGACCAGTGCGATAATTGCGGACGCCTGCTCGAACCGACGGATCTCAAGGAGCCTTACTCCAAGATTTCCGGGTCGAAGAATCTCGAAGTACGCGAAACGGCGCATCTGCACCTCTTGCAGACCAAGATGGAAGACAAGATCCGTGCCTGGGTCGATGCCTCGGATGGCTGGCCCTCCCTGGCCAAGTCGATTGCCTATAAATGGCTGGATGAAGGCCTGCGCGACCGGTCCATCACGCGGGATCTGAAGTGGGGTGTGCCTGTCGCCAAGGACGGCACGCCGCGCGAGGGCTTCGAGACCAAGGTCTTCTATGTCTGGTTTGATGCCCCGATCGGTTATGTCGGCGCGACACGGGAATGGGCCGATGCGACCGGCAATGACTGGGAAAGCTGGTGGCGGACCGACAAGGGGGCGCAGGACGTCACCTATGTCCAGTTCATGGGCAAGGACAATGTCGCCTTCCACACGGTGTCCTTCCCGGCCACGATCCTCGGGTCCGAAGAGCCGTGGAAAACGGTGGACAGGCTCAAGGCGTTCAACTGGCTGACCTGGTATGGCGGCAAGTTCTCGACCTCGGAAAAGCGCGGTGTCTTCATGGACCAGGCGCTGGACCTGTTGCCGGGCGATTACTGGCGCTGGTATCTGACGGCGAACGCGCCGGAAGGCTCCGACAGCGCCTTTACCTGGGAACATTTCCAGAGCCTGATCAATACCGACTTGGCCAATGTGCTGGGTAATTACGTCAATCGTATCCTGCGTTTCAACAAGTCCCGCTTTGACGGTGTCGTGCCGGAAGGCGGTGAATGGGGGGCAGACGAGGACTGGCTGGCTTCGGAGCTGGAGGCGCGCCTGAAGGATGCTGCCACCCATTTCGAGGCGATGGAGTTCCGCAAGGCTGCCGGCGAGGTCCGGGCGATCTGGGCGCTGGGCAATGAATACCTGACCCGTGCCGAGCCGTGGACCAAGTTCAAGGCGGATCCGAGCGCAGCGGCGATCGGCGTGCGTACGGCGCTGAACTACATGACGGTGATGGCGAAAATCGCCCAGCCGATCATCCCCGACGCGGCGAAGACGATTCTCGACGCGCTGGGCGTGGCAGACGACGAGCGGACCTGGCCCGCGTGCGATGTGTGCGAGATGCTGACCGCGCTGCCGCTGGGCCAGGCTGTCGAGCCTCCGGAAGTCCTGTTCAAGAAGATCGAGGACACCGATGTCGAGGCCTGGTCGGAACGCTTTGGCGGTGCAGAATAGCTGACATCGAAGCCTTCCATGCGCCCTCCGCTTTTGGTATGAATATTTTTATTCATGCAGCGGTAAGGGCAGCAGATGGCAATCGGGCTTGAAATCGATGAATCCAGATCCTTGATGATCTGGACCTATTTCCCCGGCCGGCAGACGGCTGAGGAATTCAGAGATCATTTCGCGGCCTTGATCGAGATCGGCGAGGTTGCGCGCGCCTGCCGCTATTTGATGATCGTCTACAGCCGAGGGGTGGATGTCTCCGACATGGATGCCGAAGCGATGGACAGGATGCAGGCCCGGCTTGTCCGGGACCGTGCCGCCCTGTTCGGAGAAGACGGTATTGAGCAGACTGTATTTGTCTGCCCGGATCCGCTGAACAAGCTGGCCATAGAGCACTTTATCCACCGGTCTGATGAGCGGCCGCTGGGCGAATACAGTATCTTTGCAACTCGTCAGGAGGCCGAGACCTGGCTGTTTGTGGACGAGCGGTCTGCACAGAATGGGTAAGTGAAAAGGGAGGCCCCGCGGGGCCGCCCTTGCGGAACGAAGCTCGCCTTACCAGCGACTGTATCCGTCCACCCGTCTCAGAGAGGAAATCCGGTTCTGGAAGCCGTAACGCGCCAGGTCGGAAATGCTTTCGCTGTCGACAATTTCACAGCGACCGCGATAGCGCGCATGTTCGCAGATTTCCCAGGTTTCACCACGCGCGACCACGATGCTGTCCGCGAGGTCATTGAAGCCGAGGTCATTGATATTGGGGACGTCGTTGACCGTTTCGAATCGGCGGCCAACGAATTCTCTACCATCATACAGCCAGACACCTTCACGAGGGCGCGTGCCGCGGCGATTGGAATTGCTGTCTGGACGCGCCGAGGAGATCACACCGGCCATGCCGCCTTGTAGATAGGCAATATCATCATTGACCTGCATGCAGGCGCCTTCGAAATGGGCATGCTGGCAAACGACCCAACCACCACGGCCTTCGACGCGGATCGAGCGTGCACGGTCATTGAAACGGTAATTGTGAAGATTGTCGGCGGTGCTGCCGAGCGTAATCGACTGACCGGTAAAATTGGGGCCGGAATACAGCGTGATCTCGGAGCGGCCGCGCCGGCGATCCCGGCGACGGTCGCCGCGGTCATCCCAGCGATCATCGCGCCGGTCATCCCAGCCAGAATCACGATCGCGAGGCCTGCCTCTGTGCCCGCGCCCGGCGCTGATCAGGCGCGCCGATGAAATACGGTTATCCAGGCCATAGATGCTGGCCTGGTCCGCGCTGGCGACAAAACAATCGCCGCGATAACGCGCGTGTTTGCAGAATTCCCAGGTGCCGGAAATGATTCGGATGGAGCTGGCGCGGTCGTTGTAACCGAGATCATTTAAATTGGGCGCATCGCCGGACAGGCGAAGGCTGCGACCTTGATAATTCTGGCCGTCATACAGCACGACTTCCTGTGCCAAGGCTGGAGTGGACTGGGCCGCCACCAGGGCAAGACCGCCGACCAAGAAACGCACGAGACTCATCTCAATTCCCTCTCTGAAGTTCGAGACACACCATCTAACACCCAGGCTGAACGCTGTCAGACCCTTGCCTTCATCCTGCGTTCAGCTTGTCCTCTGGTCGAGGGGATTGCGTCGGTTGCCGCGCTGGATAGAGTCGGAGGGCAAGCGGGGGACGAGATCATGCGCTTTTTATTGGCCTCACTGGCCCTGGGTGTCGCGGCTTGCCAGGCGCCGGATGAACCGGAATGTGGAGCAGGTTGCAGTGATGCGCCTGCGATGGATGGCGGCGTGATTGGCGGACTGGATTTCACGGATATCCCTGATTGGCGTGCGGTTGACCCGGAGGATGTCCTGGTGATCGAGACCCGCACGGGTGTGGTCTATGTGGAGCTGGCTGACCAGTTTGCACCCAATCACGCTGCGCGCATGCGCCAGGCGGCGCGGGACGGATTTTACGATGGTCGCGAATTCTATCGCGTCATTGATGGCTTTGTCGTTCAGGGCGGCCGGGGCGAGGAGGAAAATTCCGAAGTCCTGCCGCAATACCCGGCGCTTGCCGCAGAGCTAGCTGTGGCGTCTGACAGCGTAACCTTCACCGCGATGCAGGATCGCGACCTCTATGCGCCGGAAGTCGGGCATGTGGATGGGTTCGCGGTTGGCCGTGACGGTGATCAGACCTGGATGCTGCATTGCCTGGGCACGATGGCCATGGCCCGCGACAATGATGCCGACAGCGCAGATGTGGAATTCTTCATCGTGATCGGACACGCCCCGCGTTATCTCGATCGCAATACGACCGTGTTTGGCCGTGTGCTGGAGGGGATGGATCACATCCAGGCCATCCGCCGTGGTGATGCGGCAGTGAACTCCGGCGTGATTGCTGACCCTGCCGGGCGGGACCCCATAGTGTCGATGCGCGTCGCAGCGGACCTTCCGGTGGACGAACAGCCTCGTTTCGAGGTCATGGATACGCGCGGCGAAGCGTTTTTCAATGCCAAGGACGCCTCCCGGAATCGCACCCACGAATGGTTCATCAACACCCCGCCGCCGGTCATCGAGGCCTGTCGGATGCCGGCACCGGTTCGGCGTGCGAGCGGGGACTAGCCCCAGTCGCGGCGCGCCAGCCAGATAATGCCGATCAGGTAGACCACAACACCGCCGGTCAGGCCGTAGGTCATGGCCAGGTTGGCGCTTTCCGGCTCACTGGCAAGGATGTTCACCGGCATCAGCCAGGGGAAGTAGAGCCCCCATTTCGAGCTGGTTGCCGCGACGGCCACAAACGTGCCGCCGATACCGACCGAGACAGCGACCGCGAAACTTCGAAAACGGGTCGCGATTAGCCATTGCAGGGCCGTTACGAAAAGCGCCGCGACATACATGCGGCTGTAGAGTGAGACGGCCTGGCTCCAGTTGATGTCATCTGTCATGGCGCCGTGTTCCGAGAAGGGCAGGCCAAGCATGGTGCTCGAGATGCTGGCCAGCATCACCAGCACGCTGACAATGGCGAGAATGAGCTGGGCCCAGATCGCCTTGGCCAGGAAAACCTGCCATTTGGGACGGGGCAGAGCGAGCGTGTGTGACCAGGTATTGGGGGCGTGTTCCAGCTGGGCCTGCAGGGCGGTGAGGCCGATGGCGCTCATTGGCAACAGGAAAAATCCCCAGATGGCTGATCCGCTCATGATCTGGATTTGCCAATTGTCGGGACCGTTGTCGGATATCGTTACCAGGAAGCCGAGCGCGAAGACCATCAGGGGCGGGGTGGCGGCGACCAACAGAACAAGGGAACGGCGCAGTTTCAGCGCTTCCGCGCGCAGGAGCGATATCATTGCACCTCTCCTTTTTTGGCAGGGGTCTCGTCATGCGCCATCTTGAGGAAAATTTCCTCGAGGCCGGATTTGGCCAGGCGCAGTTCGTGGACGGCAATGTCAGCGGCGATGAGCGTGCGGTTGAGTTCGGCGATCGTGTCCAACGTGATGTCCTCGTCACGGGTGAGCACAAGCGTGTCGTCTTCTTTTGCGGTCGAGAAACCGGCATTGCTGGCGATCTGCTCGGCACCGGAGGCGGGATCGGCCTTGAGGCGGATGGTGGTTGGCTGCAAGGCAGCCAGCTCGTCCAGCGAGCCTGAGAAGAGTGTCGAACCGGCTCGCATCAGCGAGACGTGGGTTGCGGTTTGCTCGACTTCTGACAGCAAGTGACTGGACATGAAGACGGTGGTGTTCTCGCGCTCCGGCAGCGCCTTGATCAGGCTGCGCATGTCGCGAATGCCGGCCGGGTCGAGGCCGTTGGAGGGTTCATCCAGGACCAGCAGGCGTGGGCGGCCCAGAAGGGCGCGGGCGATACCTACACGCTGGCGCATGCCGAGCGAGTACTGGCCGACACGGCGCTCCGCAGCATGGCTCATCTCGGTGACGTCCAGAACGCGATCAATCTCGGCCTTTTCGTGACCGAGCACACGCGCGGTCAAGGCGAGGTTTTCGCGACCGGTCAGATTGGGGAAGAGGGCGGGCGTTTCCACTACCGCACCGACACTGGCGAGGGCCTTGGTGCGTTTCCTGCGCAGATCGTGACCGGCGATTCGAACCTCGCCGCCATTCGCCTGGATCAGGCCCAGCATGCAGCGGATCGCGGTGGTTTTGCCCGCACCGTTCGGGCCAAGGAAAGCGTAGATACTGCCTTCTGGCACATTCAGCGTGACGTCACGTAGCGCTTGCACCGCGCCAAAGCGCCGTGAAAGTCCCTTTATTTCAAGGGGGAGGGGAGAAGACATGTGAGCACCTGTACTAGGTGGCCAATGCTGCCAGCCTGGGCAAGCGCGGCAAGGGGATTGTGCGCCATCTGCGTCCCCCCTTTGCGGTTTTGATTGACCCGCTTGGCCGGAACGGTCGAATATCGCGCGATCAAGGGAAGGGAAATCGAGGGATCACCATGAAGCTGCGCCTGCTGAGTGCTGTCGCCGTCCTAGCGCTGGCCGCCTGTTCGCCTGCGGATAACGCCGCGCAAACCGAGGAAGCCGCCGTGTCGGGTGACGTCCCGATGGATGGTCTGGCTGAAACCGTCAGCGCACCGGGCGATGACGCCCTGCGCGAGGCGATCCGCGCCGATTACACCACCCATATCGGTCCGCTCTACGAGCATTTCCACGCCAATCCGGAACTCTCCTTCATGGAGATCGAGACGGCGGCGCGCATGGCCGAGGAAATGCGGGCGCTGGGGTTCGAGGTCACTGAAGGTGTCGGCCGCACCGGCGTCGTCGGTGTATTGCGCAATGGCGAGGGGGCAACCGTAACCCTGCGGGCGGATATGGACGCGCTGCCGATGCAGGAGAACACGGATGTATCCTATGCCTCGACCGTGGTCGGCCAGGACCGGATCGGCAATGAATTCCCGGTCATGCACGCCTGTGCCCATGACACACACATGGCAGCGCTGATCGGCGCCGCGCGCCAGTTGTCCGAACGCACGGATGAATGGTCCGGCACGCTGGTCCTGATTGCCCAGCCGGCAGAGGAGCTGGGGCTGGGCGCCGTGGCGATGCTGGATGACGGGCTCTACGAGCGGTTCCCGCTGCCGGACTACAATCTGTCCTTCCACACATTTGCCTCCACGGCCGTCGGCGACATCACCTATCACCCGGGTTATGCGATGGCGAATGTCGACTCGGTCGACATCTATGTGCAGGGGCGCGGCGGTCATGGGGCCTATCCACACACCACGAAAGACCCGATCTATCTCGCCTCGCAGATTGTTGTGGCGCTGCAGGGACTGGTGTCCCGCGAGCTCAACCCGCTGGAACCGGGCGTGGTCACGGTGGGCGCCTTCCATGCCGGAACCAAGCACAACATTATCGGTCCGGAGGCGCATCTGCAGCTGACCGTGCGCTCCTATTCCGATGATGTGCGCGCGCAATTGCTGGAAGGCATCCAGCGCATCGCCGCCTCGCAGGCGGCCTCCTACGGGCTCGAGCCGGACGAGTATCCGCGCGTCGAGATCGAGGAGACCTATACGCCGTCCCTGTTCAATGACCCGGTGCTGGCGGCGCGGGCTGTTTCGGTAATGCGGTCGCGATTTGGCAGCGACCATGTGCGCGAGGTTCCGCCGATCATGGGCGGTGAGGATTATTCCCAGTACCACCGTACCGAACACGAGGTTCCTACCTTCATGTTCTGGGTCGGCGGCACGACGCAGGCCCGGCTGGAGGATTACGATGCACGCGGCATGTCCCGCCCGTCCAATCACACACCGGAATTTGCCCCGGATGATCCGATGACGACGATCACCCAGGCGACCGAGGCAATGACGGCGGTGACGCTGGACCTGCTCGCGCCGGTCGATGGAGCGGCGGGTGGAAACTAGACGCGCCTTCTCCGGTGCCCGCTGGGAAAAGGATGTCGGGTATTGCCGCGCCATTCGTCGCGGCGATCATGTCTGGGTCACCGGGACTGTTTCGGTGGATGCGGAAGGCAATCCGCATGCTGTCGGTGATCCGGCCGGACAGGCCGAACGCTGTTTCGACATTATCGAAGCCGCGCTGGAACAGGTCGGAGCGAAATTCACCGATATCATGCGCACCCGCATGTTCGTGACAGATATCTCCATGTCCGATGCCTTTGGTGCCGTGCATGGCCGCCGTTTTAAGGACAATGAGCCGGCGACAACGATGGTCGAGGTCTCGCGCTTTATCGGACCGGAATATCTCATCGAGATCGAGGTCGACGCCTTTGTTGCCGGGGAGGGCTGAGCATGAGCGAATACAAGCTGTATTACTGCCCGCAAACGCGCTGTCGCACGGCGCTGTGGATGCTGGAAGAGGTCGGCGCGACGTACAAGCTGGTGCCGGTCAATGTGCGCAACGAGATCGAGAGCGAGGCCTTTGCCGCGGTCTCACCCATGCGCAAGGTTCCTGCCCTGCAGATCGGTGACGAGCTGATTACGGAGACTGCCGCGATCTGTCTCTACCTGGCCGATGCCCATCCGGATGCCGGTCTGGCGCCGGCGCTCGGTGAGGCGGGGCGGGCCAGCCTGATGCGCTGGATGTTCTTTGGCTCTGCCGTCATGGAACCGGCCAGTTTTGACAAGGCCACCGGTCGGGACGCGCCCGCTGGTGCGCTCGGCTGGGGCAATTGGGAACGTGTTCTCGAAACCCTGCACCAGGGGCTTGAAGGCAAGTCCTACCTGGTCAATGACCGCTTCAGCGCAGCTGATGTCGCTCTTGGGGCGACCATGGGCTTTCTTATGAATTTCAACATGATGGAGAAGGACCCGTTGTTCGTGTCCTATGTCGAGCGCCTGACCGCACGTCCCGCCTTCATCAAAGCCAGTGAGATCGACGCCAGCCATGCCGAACCGGCATAGCGGCCCAGAGGAGTTGTTTCATGTCTCTCATCCCAGCTGATAACGCTGTTGCCAGCGTTGCTGCCCTGTTTGTCATTGCGGCAGCAGGCTTCCTCATGGAGAAAACGCGGATCGGTGCGCTGCTGACCGGTGCGGTCTGGGCCATCCTGTTCGCGATCCTGGCGTCGAATATCGGGCTGATCCCGCAAAGCTCTGCCGGTTACAGCTTCGTTTTCACCTATTTCGTTCCGATCCTGATCCCGCTCTTCCTGATGAAGGCGGATCTCAAGAAGATCTTCTTCGAGACGACGCGCATGACGCTGGCCTTTCTGCTAGCGGCGGTCGGCACGGTCGCCGGCGCGATCGTGGCCTTCTCTCTGGTCAATATTGGTGAAAACCAGGCGGCAGCCGCCGGTACTTTCACCGCGACCTACATCGGCGGCTCGGTGAACTATGCAGCGTTGGTTGATCTGACGGGCCTGCGCGAGAACAACCCGGCCTTTGTGTCTGCCGCTACCGCCGTGGACAATCTTTATTCCGGTCTCTTCCTGGGCTTTCTGGCGGTTATGCCGGGTATCACCTGGATCGCCAACAAGTTCGTCAAACGTGACCACAGCGAAGGCGATGTCGTCGTGGAGAAAGAAGGCAAGCCGACGGCTGCCACGCTGACCTATTCCATCACTTTCGCGCTGATCGTGGTTGCGCTTGGTGACTGGATTACCGGTTATCTGCGCGAGACTGTCTCTGACAGCTGGGGCAATTGGCGTTACGCGATCATCACTGTCCTCGCCCTGATCCCGGCGACCCTGTTCCCGAAACGCATGGCGAAGATGCATGGCGGTTACGAGCTGGGTATTGCGCTGAGCTTTGTGTTCTTCGCTGCGATTGCTGCGGGCGCGGACCTGCAGGCAGTTATCAGCGAAGCGCCTCTGCTGCTTCTGATCATTGCCATCCTGCTCGCGGTGCATGGCATTGTGACCTTTGGTCTCGGCGCCATTTTCAAGCTCTCCCTGCCGGAGCTGATCACCGCCTCCAACGCTGCCATTCTCGGGGCGACGACGGCCCCGGCGCTGGCTGCGGCAAAAGGTTGGAAGGACCTGGTCACGCCTGGTGTCCTGGTGGGCGTGTTTGGTTATGCACTGGGCACGATCATAGCCACCGCCGTCTACCAGTTCTGGCCCGGCTAAGGCCTGTTGGCCTGGCGGGACGCCCGCCGGGCCAATCTCTCTATGAAGCCGAATTCGCCCGGCGCATTAAGTGACCGTCATGTTGCGGTCAGCATTTTGTGCGTCTCGATGTGATTATTTTGCATCCGGAAGAGGCGTTTCGCGCATCTAGGGGACAACAGGAACATTTTCGAGGGAATAATCATGCCGACCAAAACCACGCTCATCGCGACCTCCGCGCTTGTGATTGCCGGTATCGCCGGTCTTGCCAATGCGGCGACGACCAGCTCCGCCACGGCCTTGCAGGACGGCAGCCGTTATGCCGGTGCCGACGCCTTGCGCATCACCAATTTTGCTGGCCGGATCGAGATCCGCACCGGCGGTTCCGACATCTCTGTCGCTGTTACCAATTCCGGTGGTCATGTCGACACGCCGAGTGTCAATCAAAGCGGCGAGACCGTTATCGTCGACGGCGGTCTGAACATGCGCCGCATGCGCTGTAACAGCCGCAATAACCGCTACCAGGTCTGGGAGCAGGGCGAGAGTCGCGAGTCGCTCGATGAATACCCGATGCTGACGATTACCGCGCCGGTCGATCTGGCACTGGAAATCGAGCGCAGCCTGTTTGTCGGTACGGCGGAAGATATGGCGTCCATGGATATCGGCATGTCCAAGTGTGGCCGTTTCGAAGCGGGCAATGTTGCTGGCGACGCGGATATCGGTATTTCCGGTTCCGGTGATGTGCGCCTGCAAAATGTCGGCGGTACGGCGGATATCGGCATTTCAGGTTCCGGCGATGTCTTCATGGGCACTGTCGGCGGCATGATGGATATCGGTATTTCAGGTTCCGGTGATGTCGAAGCCGGCAGTGTTGATGGCGATGTCGAGATCGGTATTTCCGGTTCTGGCGATGTTGAACTGGGTGACGTTCAGTCCCTGAGTATCCGTATTTCCGGCTCCGGCGACATTGTTGCTGACAGCATGAACGGTGCCTTCAATGCCGGGATTTCCGGCTCCGGTGATATCCGCGTACGCGGTGGCCAGGCGCAGCCGTTCGAAGCCCGCATCAACGGTTCCGGCGATATCGATTTTGGCGGCACGGCCACCAATGTCACCGTCAATGAAAACGGTTCTGGCGATGTCGAGATCAACGAGATCGAGGGATCGATCAACTGGCGCCGTCACGGTCGGACCGTGCTGCGCACCGGGAATTCCCGTTAGGCCACGTCGGCTGGCCGGTTCCTGACCGGCCGCCACTTCGCCGCCTCGTAAAGCGTGATCGCAGCGGCGTTGGAGACATTCAGGCTCTCGATTGTGTCGCTCATCGGGATCCGCGCGAGAACATCACAGGCCTCTGCCACTCGTGGGCGGAGGCCTTTGTCTTCCGAGCCCATGACAATCACCAGGCCAGCGCCGTGCCCCTGTCCATCCGGACCGGCCAGCGCCTCGGCAAGGGATTGTTCGCCTTCACCCGCCAGACCGACGACAAAACGACCCTTCTTGCGCATGTCCAGCAGGGTATCGGCGATATTGGTCACGCGGATATGCGGTACACGCTCCGCTGCACCCACCGCGCTTTTACACACCGTGCCAAACAGGGGCGGGGACTTGCGGTCCTGCATGACCATGGCGCGGATGCCGAAAGCGGCGGCGGAGCGCATGATGGCGCCGACATTGTGCGGGTCGGTGACCTGGTCGAGCACGAGGACCGTTCCGTGAGTCGGATCGAGCACGGCATTGATCGGCTCGGGATCGAGCGCTCGGGCCTCGGCCGCGAATCCCTGGTGCACGGCACTGTCGGGCAGCTGGCGATCAATCTCGTCCGGCTTGGCCAGCGTGTGCGGCGTACCTTCCGGCAGATCACGTGCAGCATTGAGTGTCACCCGCAGGTCGAGAATCTCCCGACGCGGATTTTCGATGGCCGCAAGCACGGCGTGACGCCCCCAGATCCAGCCCGATTGGCTTGCGCCAGAAGGCTTGGAGCGTCGTGTGTAATCCGTGCGTTTGCGAGTGTTGCGGTCTGTTGGCTTCGTCACTATAGTCCGCGCTCCTGTTTCAGGGCGGTGTCTTGATTGGGCGGCTCCATAACATGTCGCAGCAATTACTGAGACCCTTTGTTGCAGGTCCGGTGAGACCCGGCTAAGTCGTGTTTCACACACCCTGTGGAGGGGTGGTCGAGTGGTTAAAGGCACCAGACTGTAAATCTGGCCGCGAGAGCGTACGTTGGTTCGAATCCAACCCCCTCCACCATCCTTCGCCCTCTGGGCTCCGGCTGGCGAGCCACACTCAATAGAATGGGCGAAGAGATGCCCGCCGAAGCCGCAAGGAGCAGGCGGGTTGCGTGACAGTCGTCACGGTCAGCTTTTATCATGCGCTGTAAGGTGCCTCCGTGGGAGGCGCGAATGTACTACGTCTATCTTTTGCGTAGCGATGTAATGCCATCTCATCGATATATCGGTTTCACAAACGATGTCGGGCGAAGACTCGCCGAGCACAATGCCGGCAAATCTAAAGCCACGCGTTTTGCAGCGCCGTGACGAGTGGTGATGGTGCTTGGCTTCGAGTCTCGCGACCGCGCGCTCGCGTTCGAGCGATATCTAAAGTCTGGTTCCGGCAGAGCGTTCGCCAATAAGCGCCTGTGGTGAGGTCGCTGTTTTCTTATCTCACGGCAGTTCGCTTTGCTCACGCCTCCGATGGGGCGACGCCTTTGGCGTCGGGTGACGTCTTGTTCTCATCCTTCTCCCTCGGGGGAGAAGTGCCCTTCGCAGCCTTGGCGAAGAAGGGCGATGAGGGGCAAACACCAAAATCTCCACGATCTCGCGATCTGGAGTGAGAGGCATGCGGAAGGCCGGTGAAACCGGATGTATATTCAAAAGCAGGGGTTAAGGGCCTCCCGCACACGGGTCTGCTGTCTGCCATACCAGAATTGACCCTCAAGGGTCGGCAGACGCTCCCCGCACATCCACGCCCGAAAAGACTGAGCTCTCGCCTCCCACGACATGGATCACCGGAGAGTATGCCCGAGGTTTGAGCGCTGTGGATATCTTCCCCGCTCGCGGGGAAGTGGGCTCGCCGTAGCCTTGGCGAAGGCGAGGTCGAAGGGGGTGCGAACGCTAGTGAGCACTAAACCTCCGGGCTTCGCCCTCCGGTCCCTCCGTCCCTTCGGGACACCTCCCCGAGGGAGGATAAACGTGAAATGCCGTCACACGGCTTGCGCAGGGACAAAAGCGCTGCGCTAGACCTCGCGCTGCGACCGCCTTCAACACCTGCTTAAACAACTGCAACAGTGCGCACTTACCCCCTCGACGCCCGGAAACGAAGCGGCTAAACAACTCAGATGGCGCGGGTATAGCACAATGGTAGTGCAGCAGCCTTCCAAGCTGAGGATGCCGGTTCGATCCCGACTACCCGCTCCAATCTTTCTTTCAAGCGACTGAGACTTCGGCTGCATTCGGACTTGCCTAGCAGGGCAATCCTTGTGTATCAGGCCGCACCATAACCGGATGCTACGCATCCATGTCATATCCACTCTAGTCGATCGGCCATTCGTCTCCAGATCGGCATCTAATGAGGTAAAGATCGATGGCGAAGGAAAAGTTTGAGCGCACAAAGCCGCACGCGAACATTGGTACGATTGGTCACGTTGACCACGGCAAGACCACGCTGACGGCTGCTATCACGATGGTTCTGGCTGAGGCTTCCGGTGGTGAAGCCAAGGGCTATGACGAGATCGACAGCGCGCCGGAAGAGAAGGCACGTGGTATCACGATTTCCACGGCGCACGTTGAGTACGAGACGGAAAACCGTCACTACGCTCACGTTGATTGCCCGGGCCACGCCGACTACGTGAAGAACATGATCACCGGTGCTGCCCAGATGGACGGCGCTATCCTGGTTGTTAACGCTGCTGACGGCCCGATGCCGCAGACGCGTGAGCACATCCTTCTGGCGCGCCAGGTTGGCGTTCCGGCTCTGGTCGTGTTCCTGAACAAGGTTGACCAGGTTGACGACGAAGAGCTGCTCGAGCTGGTTGAAATGGAAGTTCGCGAGCTTCTGTCTTCTTACGAGTTCCCGGGCGACGATATTCCGATCGTGGCCGGTTCTGCTCTGGCCGCTGTTGAAGGCCGTGACGCAAACATCGGCAAGGACAAGATCCTCGAGCTGATGGCTGCTGTTGACGACTACATCCCGACGCCGGATCGTCCGGTTGACCAGTCCTTCCTGATGCCGATCGAGGACGTCTTCTCGATCTCCGGTCGTGGTACGGTTGTGACCGGCCGTATCGAGCGCGGTGTTGTCACGGTTGGCGAGGAAATCGAGATCATCGGTATCCGCGACACCCAGAAGACGACGTGTACGGGCGTAGAGATGTTCCGCAAGCTGCTCGATCGCGGTGAAGCGGGCGACAATGTCGGTATCCTGCTGCGCGGCATCGACCGTGACGGTGTTGAGCGTGGCCAGGTCCTGGCCAAGCCGGGCTCCATCACGCCGCACGCGAAGTTCGTTGCTGAAGCCTACATCCTGACGAAGGAAGAGGGTGGCCGTCACACGCCGTTCTTCACCAACTACCGTCCGCAGTTCTACTTCCGTACGACGGACGTGACGGGTGTTGTAACGCTGAACGCTGGCACCGAGATGGTTATGCCGGGCGACAACGTTGAAATGAACGTTGAGCTGATCACGCCGATCGCCATGGACCAGGGTCTGCGCTTCGCAATCCGCGAAGGTGGCCGCACGGTCGGCGCTGGCGTCGTCTCCAAGATCGTCGAGTAATCGACCTCCGTCATCGGACGGAAAACTGTTTGCGGGGCTTCCGGATTACCGGAGGCCCCGTTTGCTTCCGGAGCGGCCTGACAGGGCAACTGAAATTCGCTGGATTGAAATTGCAATTTCCTGTTTTCAAACGGTCGGACTGCGTGTAGTTAGCAGCGCTTCGGAGATGGCGGCGGCGACGCCGTCATAATTTTTCGCGCCTGTGTACAGGGGTGTAGCTCAGTTGGTAGAGCATCGGTCTCCAAAACCGAGGGTCGGGGGTTCGAGTCCCTCCGCCCCTGCCAGGCGACGAAAATCCGGCGGATAATTGAAATGCGGGGCCTGTGGTCCCATCTGAGAGCGTATGGCGCAGAATTCTAAGGATAAGAAGATGGCAGCTGAGGACAGCGCACAGAAAAAGAAGCGGGCCAACCCGTTTCAATATCTCGCGCAGGTCCGTCAGGAAGCGCGCAAGGTGACCTGGACCACCTGGGGTGAAACCTGGGTCTCTACGGTCATGGTCGTCATCCTGACCATTATCGCAATGCTCTTCTTCTGGGGCGTGGACAGCCTGCTCCAGCTGATTATCCAATTCCTGCTCTCGCTCGGTTAAGGAGGCGCTGTATGGCTGCCAAGTGGTACATCGTGCACGCCTATTCCAACTTCGAGAAGAAGGTGGCAGAGGCGATCCGCGCCGAAGCGGCGATCCAGGGGCTTGAGGACAAGTTTGAAGAAGTCCTCGTTCCGACCGAAGAGGTCGTCGAAGTTCGCAAGGGCCGCAAGGTCAATGCAGAGCGCAAGTATTTCCCGGGCTATGTCCTGGTGAAGATGGACATGACCGACCAGGCCTATCACCTGGTGACGTCGACGCCGAAAGTGACGGGCTTCCTGGGCTCGGGTAAAAAGCCGATCCCGGTTTCCGAGAATGAAGTCAAACGCATCCTCGGCCAGATGGAAGAGGACGCCGAGCGTCCGCGTCCGACGGTCAGCTACGAAGTTGGCGAGACGGTCAATGTCATCGACGGTCACTTCCAGAGCTTCACCGGTGTTGTCGAGGAAGTCGACGACATCGATGGCCGTCTGAAAGTGGCAATCAATATTTTCGGCCGGGCAACCCCGGTCGAGCTGGAATACGCCCAGGTCGAAAAGACGGCCTAGGCGTAACTCTGCGGGAGGTGCCGGTGCCAAGACCATGCCGGGCCGTACCGCAAACCCTCAGAGGCACGATGGGCGTGCCTTGTTAATGGAGTGGGAACATGGCCAAGAAGATTGACGGCTATATCAAGCTGCAAGTGCCTGCTGGCGCTGCCAACCCGTCCCCGCCGATCGGCCCTGCACTGGGTCAGCGCGGTGTGAACATCATGGAATTCTGCAAGGCGTTCAACGCGAAGACGCAAGAGATGGAAAAAGGGATGCCGATCCCGACGACCATCACCGTCTTCAACGACAAGTCCTTTACCTTCGTCATCGCGACGCCGCCGGCCAGCTTCTATCTGAAGAAGGCTGCCAAGGTCCAGAAGGGTTCCCAAACCCCTGGTTCTGCAGTTGCCGGTTCGGTCACGACGGCCCAGTGCCGCGAGATCGCTGAAGCGAAATTCAAGGACCTCAATGCGAACGATCTCGACCAGGCGACCAAAATCATCGCCGGTTCCGCTCGTTCCATGGGTCTGGAAGTGACGGAGTAAGATCATGGCTAAACTCGGAAAGCGCACCGCTGCTGCTCGCGAAACCGTAGATCGCGACGCTGTTTACACGATCGACCAGGCGTCTGCCCTGGTGAAGTCCAATGCCACGGCCAAGTTCGATGAAACCATCGAGCTGTCCATGAATCTGGGTGTTGACCCGCGCCACGCTGACCAAATGGTCCGCGGCGTGTGCAACCTGCCGAACGGCACCGGCCGTACGGTTCGTGTTGCTGTCTTCGCTCGTGGCCCGAAGGCTGAGGAAGCCACGGCTGCCGGCGCGGACGTTGTTGGCGCCGAGGATCTGATGGAACAGGTCCAGGCTGGCAATATCGATTTCGACAAGGTCATCGCGACCCCGGACATGATGCCGATCGTCGGCCGTCTGGGTAAGGTGCTTGGCCCGCGCGGCATGATGCCGAACCCGAAAGTAGGTACGGTGACCATGGATGTGACCAAGGCGGTCAATGATTCCAAGGGCGGTGCTGTCGAGTTCCGCGTCGAGAAGGCGGGAATCGTTCACGCCGGTATTGGCAAGGCTAGCTTCACCGAAGCTGCAATTGCCGAGAATGTCCGTGCTCTGGTTGACGCGATCGTCAAGGCCAAGCCGTCGGGTGCTAAAGGCGCGTACGTAAAGCGTATTTCGCTCAGCTCCACGATGGGCCCGGGCGTCAAGATTGACATGGCTGACGCAATTTCTGCTTAAGCTATTGAGTTTCAGCCCGGCTGGCTATATCCAGCCGGGCTGGTCGGCCTGTTTGGGCGCGCGTTTTGCGTCTTGGCAGACCAACCTGTCCGAGATCACAGGGGACCGGCTTGGCCGGTCTTAATCACAGAAGGCCCTGTGTGAGACAGAGCGAGATCAATGTGACCTTGGTTGCCAAGGTCGTGCTGGTTCGAGCCCTGGGACAGGATCCATCGCACCGATGAGATCTGCAGGTTTCATCAGTGTGGTGTTTCACCGGCTCACCCATGGTGGGTGAGCCTTGCAGGGAGTCCGCAAATGGATCGCAATCAAAAAGAAGCTTCCGTTGAAGAGCTGAATGGCATCTTTGGCGAGAGCGGATCCGTGGTCATGGCTCATTATTCGGGCATGACCGTTGCGGAAATGACGGAACTGCGCGCCAAGCTCCGTGAGCTCGGTGGCACGTTCAAGGTTGTTCGCAACCGCCTCGCTAAGATTGCACTCAAGGGCAAGCCGGGTGAGGGCGCCTCTGACCTTTTCAAGGGTCCGGTGGCCATCGCTTACTCGGAAGACTTTGTTGCAGCGCCGAAGGCAGCTGTCGACTACGCCAAGGATAACGACAAGTTCGTCATCCTGGGTGGTTTCATGGAAGAGGAAATCTTCGATGCCAACGGTATCGTGGCGCTCTCCAAGATGCCGTCTCGCGAAGAACTCATTGGTACCATTGCCGCACGTCTGCTTGGGCAGGCGTCCCAGATCGGTCAGCGTATCGCTGCTCCGGGTCAGGGCCTGGCTGGCGCCATCGAGGTCATCGGCGAGAAGGCCGAAGCCTAACGTCATTCTCCGCTATCGAACTGACACGACTACGACTTTAAGGAACTATAGAAATGGCTGATGTAGCTAAACTCTGTGACGAACTCCTGGCCCTCACCATCATGGAAGCCAAGGAACTCAACGACCTTCTCGAAGAAAAAGGCATCAAGGCCGCTGCTGCTGTTGCAGTTGCTGCTGGCCCGGCCGGCGACGGCGGTGGCGAAGCTGCTGCTGAGAAGGACGAATTTGACGTTGTTCTGACCGCTGCTGGCGACAAGAAAATCAACGTGATTAAGGAAGTCCGCGCAATCACCGGTCTTGGCCTGAAAGAAGCCAAGGAAATGGTTGAAGGCGCTCCGAAGGCCGTCAAAGAAGGCGCAGCCAAGGCTGAGGCTGAAGAGATCAAAGCTAAGCTCGAAGCTGCAGGTGCTTCTGTCGAGCTTAAGTAATCGCGCTACGGCGTGATTGAGATGTGCTGCGGGCGCGTGGGGTTTCCTGCGCGTCCGTTAGCCCGTCTTGGAATGACTGCGAAATGCCAACCCGTCCCGGGGCGTTTCGTTTAACCGGTCCAGGCGTCCGTCTGGATCTAGGGGCGAGGGGCGCGGAGCATCCTCTCCGCATCTATGCAGTGCTATCTGCGAAGGGAGCCGACATGGGTCTGTCGTTCACCGGCAAAAAGCGCATTCGCAAATCTTTCGGTCGCATTCCGGAAACGGTCGCGATGCCGAACCTGATCGAAGTCCAGAAGAGTTCGTATGAACACTTCCTGATGAAGGACATGCATTCCAGCGAGCGGACCGATACGGGTCTGCAGGCTGTCTTTAAATCGGTGTTCCCGATCAAGGACTTCGCTGAGCGTGCGGTTCTCGACTTCGTATCCTACGAGTTCGAGCCTCCGAAATTTGACACCGAGGAGTGTCAGCAGCGGGACATGACCTATGCTGCGCCTCTGAAGGTGAAGATGCGTCTGATCGTTTTCGATGTGGACGAAGAAACCGGCGCCCGTTCGGTCAAGGACATCAAGGAGCAGGACGTCTATATGGGCGATATCCCGCTCATGACGGACAAGGGTACCTTCATCGTCAACGGTACCGAGCGTGTCATCGTTTCCCAGATGCACCGTTCTCCGGGCGTGTTCTTCGACCATGACCGTGGCAAGACGCACTCCTCCGGCAAATACCTGTTCGCAGCGCGCATCATCCCGTATCGCGGTTCCTGGCTCGACTTCGAGTTTGACGCCAAGGACGTGGTCCACATGCGCCTCGACCGTCGCCGCAAACTGCCGGCGACGACCCTGCTGTATGCGCTGGGCCTCGACAAGGAAGAGATCCTCTCCACCTTCTACACGGCTGTTGAATACAAGCTGACCAAGAAGGGCTGGAGCGTACCGTTCGTGAAGGAACGCTGGCGCGGTGTGAAACCGCAGCGCGACCTGGTGGACGCCAAGACGGGTGATGTTGTTGCCGAAGCCGGCAAGAAAATGTCTGCCCGTGCTGCCAACAAGCTGGCCGATGAAGGCCTGGCCAACCTGCTGGTTGGCGACGACCAGCTGATCGGTGCCTACCTGTCGGAAGACATGGTCAACATGGAAACCGGCGAGATCTTTGCCGAAGCCGGCGACGAGATCACCGAAGAGCTGTTGGTCGAGCTGAAGGACGCAGGCACCAAGGAAATCGGTATCCTGGATATCGATCCGGCCACCGGTGTTGGTCCCTATGTTCGCACGACCCTGTCCGTGGACAAGAATGAGAGCCGCGAGCAGGCGCTCGTCGACATCTATCGTGTCATGCGCCCGGGTGAGCCGCCGACCCCGGAAACCGCCGAAGCGATGTTCCAGGGCCTGTTCTTTGACAGCGAGCGTTATGACCTCTCTGCTGTTGGCCGTGTGAAGATGAACATGCGTCTCGACCTGGACGCTCCGGATGACATGCGCACCCTGCGCAAGGATGACATCCTGTCTGTCCTGAAGACCCTGGTCGACCTGCGTGACGGCCGCGGTGATATCGATGACATCGATAACCTGGGCAACCGTCGTGTTCGTTCCGTTGGCGAGCTGATGGAAAACCAGTACCGCATCGGTCTTCTGCGCATGGAACGTGCGATCAAGGAGCGCATGAGCTCGGTTGATATCGAGACCGTCATGCCGCACGACCTGGTCAACGCCAAGCCGGCTGCCGCTGCCGTCCGCGAATTCTTCGGCTCCTCGCAGCTGTCGCAGTTCATGGACCAGACGAACCCGCTGTCGGAAGTCACCCACAAGCGCCGCCTGTCCGCGCTTGGGCCGGGTGGTCTGACGCGTGAGCGTGCAGGCTTCGAGGTCCGCGACGTACACCCGACGCACTATGGTCGTATCTGTCCGATTGAAACGCCGGAAGGCCCGAACATCGGTCTGATCAACTCCCTGTCCACCTTCGCTCGTGTGAACAAGTACGGCTTTATCGAAAGCCCGTACCGCAAGGTCGAGGACGGCAAGCTGACGGAAGATATCCAGTATCTCTCCGCCATGCAGGAAGCGCGTTATTCCATCGCCCAGGCCAACGCCCACGTGAATACCGATGGCGGTCTGGACAATGAGTTCGTCAACTGTCGTGTCGGTCCGGTCCGTGATGTGACCCTGACCTCGCGCGATGAAGTCGATTTCATCGACGTCTCGCCGAAACAGGTCGTCTCCGTTGCTGCGGCGCTGATCCCGTTCCTCGAGAACGATGACGCCAACCGCGCTCTGATGGGATCGAACATGCAACGCCAGGCCGTGCCGCTGGTGAAGGCGGAAGCGCCTCTCGTCGGTACCGGCATGGAAGCTGTTGTTGCCCGCGACTCCGGTGCGGCCATTGCGGCCAAGCGTGCCGGTGTGGTCGAGCAGGTCGACGCGACGCGTATTGTTATCCGCGCCACGGAAGATCTCGAAGCGGCCCAGTCCGGCGTCGACATCTACCGCCTGTCGAAATTCCAGCGTTCCAACCAGTCCACCTGTATCAACCAGCGTCCGATCGTACGTGTGGGTGATGCGGTGCGTGGTGGTGACATCATTGCTGATGGCCCGTCCACGGATCTGGGTGATCTGGCGCTCGGCCGTAACGTGGTCGTCGCCTTCATGCCCTGGAACGGCTACAATTTCGAGGACTCCATCCTCATCTCCGAGCGTATCGTGCGCGACGATGTCTTTACCTCGATCCACCTCGAGGAATTCGAGATCGCAGCGCGTGACACCAAGCTGGGTCCGGAAGAAATCACTCGCGACATCCCGAATGTCGGTGAGGAAGCCCTGCGCAATCTCGACGAGGCCGGCATTGTTGCCGTCGGCGCCGAAGTTGCTGCTGGCGATATCCTGGTCGGCAAGGTGACGCCGAAGGGCGAAAGCCCGATGACGCCGGAAGAAAAGCTTCTGCGCGCCATCTTCGGTGAGAAGGCGTCCGACGTTCGTGACACCTCTCTGCGCATGCCGTCCGGTGCCACCGGTACGGTCGTTGAGGTTCGTGTCTTCAACCGCCATGGCGTCGACAAGGACGAGCGCGCGATCTCGATCGAGCGTGAGGAAATCGAACGCCTCGGCAAGGACCGTGATGACGAGCTGGTCATCCTGGAACGCAATATCTACCAGCGTCTCGGCGATCTGCTGCTGGGCAAGACGGCTGTCTCCGGACCGCGCGGCTTTGCCAAGGGTGAGGTCACTGTTGACGCCCTCGACGAGACCCCGCGCAGCCAGTGGTGGCGCATCGGTCTGGACGACGAGAAGGCCATGGGCCAGGTCGAAGCACTGCAGAAGCAGTACGAAGACTCCAAGGCGCGCCTGGACCGTCGTTTCGAGGACAAGGTCGACAAGCTGCAGCGCGGCGACGAAATGCCTCCGGGCGTGATGAAGATGGTCAAGGTCTTTGTTGCCGTGAAGCGCAAGCTTCAGCCGGGTGACAAGATGGCCGGTCGCCACGGCAACAAGGGTGTCATTTCCAAGATCAACCCGATCGAGGACATGCCGTTCCTGGCCAATGGTGAAGCTGTCGATATCGTTCTGAACCCGCTGGGCGTTCCCTCGCGAATGAATGTTGGTCAGATCCTGGAGACCCACCTGGGTTGGGCCTGTAAGGGCCTGGGCGCCCAGATCGGCGAGGCCTACGAGGCCTACAAGCGTGATGGCAATGTCCAGACGCTGACGACCGAGCTGAAGCGTGCCTATGGTGAGGATGCCGAGCTTCCGGATACCGAAGCGGAACTGGCCGAGCTGGGCCAGAACCTGAAAAACGGTGTTCCGATCGCAACGCCGGTCTTTGACGGTGCGCGTGAGCCGGACGTGGCTGACATGCTGGAACTGGCAGGCTTTGACCGTTCCGGTCAGTCGACACTCTATGATGGTCAGACAGGTGAGCCGTTCCGCCGCAAGGTCACGGTCGGCGTCAAGCA
This sequence comes from Maricaulis sp. MIT060901, assembly GCF_047123815.1. NCBI lineage: Bacteria > Pseudomonadati > Pseudomonadota > Alphaproteobacteria > Maricaulales > Maricaulaceae > Maricaulis > Maricaulis sp. MIT060901. Next base: position 412,836 of record NZ_CP138920.1, on the reverse strand, counting down.
CCTGCTCAAGCTGCACCACCTGGTGGACGACAAGATCCACGCTCGCTCGATTGGACCGTACTCCCTCGTCACCCAGCAGCCGCTGGGCGGTAAGGCACAGTTCGGTGGCCAGCGCTTTGGTGAGATGGAGGTCTGGGCACTCGAAGCATACGGTGCGGCGTACACGCTGCAGGAAATGCTGACGGTGAAATCGGACGACGTGGCTGGCCGGACCAAGGTCTACGAGGCTATCGTCCGTGGCGACGATACCTTCGAAGCCGGTGTTCCGGAGAGCTTCAACGTTCTCGTCAAGGAAATGCGTTCGCTCGGCCTCAACGTCGAACTGAAGAACGGCTAAGGCAATCAATTTCGCGGGGCGGTTCGCCGTCCCGCAAACCCCTTATGGGAGTGATGACATGAACAACGACGTCATGAACATCTTTAATCCGGCTGCCGAAGGCCCGTCTTTCGACCGGATCCGCATCGCACTCGCCAGCCCGGAGAAAATCCTCTCCTGGTCCTTCGGTGAAGTGAAGAAGCCGGAAACCATCAACTACCGGACGTTCAAGCCGGAACGTGATGGTCTGTTCTGTGCCCGCATCTTCGGTCCTGTGAAGGACTACGAATGTCTGTGCGGTAAGTACAAGCGTATCAAGTACAAGGGCATCGTCTGCGAGAAGTGCGGCGTTGAAGTGACCCTCGCGCGCGTTCGTCGCGAGCGCATGGGCCACATCGAGCTGGCCGCTCCGGTTGCTCACATCTGGTTCCTGAAATCCCTGCCTTCTCGGATCGCCATGATCCTCGACATGGCGCTCAAGGACGTCGAACGTGTTCTCTACTTCGAGAACTATGTTGTCATCGAGCCGGGCCTGACCCCGCTGCAGCCGTTCCAGCTTCTTTCCGAAGAAGAATACATGGACGCGCAGGACGAGTATGGCGAAGACGCCTTCACCGCCGGCATTGGTGCTGAAGCTGTCCGCGAAATCCTGATCAACATGGATATGGAAGCCGAGTGCGCCAAGATCCGTGAAGACATGAAGGAAACCGGTTCCGAGCTGAAGCTGAAGAAGTACGCCAAGCGTCTCAAGCTGCTCGAGAACTTCATCTCTTCCGGCAACAAGCCGGAATGGATGATCCTGACGGTCATCCCGGTCATTCCGCCGGAACTGCGCCCGCTGGTTCCGCTGGATGGCGGCCGTTTCGCGACGTCTGACCTCAATGATCTCTATCGTCGTGTGATCAACCGTAACAACCGCCTCAAGCGCCTCATCGAGCTGCGCGCGCCGGATATCATCATCCGCAACGAGAAGCGGATGCTCCAGGAATCCGTCGACGCCCTGTTCGACAATGGCCGTCGCGGCCGCGTCATCACCGGTGCCAACAAGCGCCCGCTGAAGTCGCTCTCCGACATGCTCAAGGGCAAGCAGGGTCGTTTCCGTCAGAACCTGCTCGGCAAGCGCGTCGACTATTCCGGCCGTTCGGTCATCGTGGTTGGTCCGGATCTCAAGCTGCACGAGTGCGGCCTGCCGAAGAAGATGGCGCTCGAGCTGTTCAAGCCGTTCATTTATGCTCGCCTTGACGCAAAGGGCCTGTCCGGCACCGTCAAACAGTCCAAGAAACTGGTCGAGAAAGAGCGTCCGGAAGTCTGGGATGTGCTCGACGAGGTCATCCGCGAACACCCGGTCATGCTGAACCGTGCGCCGACACTGCACCGTCTTGGCATCCAGGCATTCGAGCCGAAACTGATCGAAGGCAAGGCCATCCAGCTTCACCCGCTCGTCTGTGCAGCGTTCAACGCTGACTTTGACGGTGACCAGATGGCTGTTCACGTCCCGCTCTCGCTGGAAGCCCAGCTGGAAGCGCGGACGCTGATGATGTCGACGAACAACATCCTGTCCCCGGCCAACGGCAAGCCGATCATCGTCCCGTCCCAGGATATCGTTCTGGGCCTCTACTATCTTTCCATCGAGAAAGAGAACGAGCCGGGCGAGGGCATGGCCTTTGGCAGCCGTGCGGAAATGGAAGCCGCCCTGGAAACCGACGCTGTGACCCTGCACGCCAAGATCAAGGCTCGCTGGGAAGGCATCGATTCCGAAGGCAACCAGGTCACCAAGGTCATCGAGACGACACCGGGTCGCAAGATGATCATCGATCTCCTGCCGCGTCACGAGAAGATCCAGCCGGAAATGGTTGGTGAGCTTCTGACGAAGAAGGCGATCGGTGCGCTGATCGACAATGTCTATCGTCACTGCGGCCAGAAGGCGACGGTCATCTTCTGTGACCAGATCATGGGTCTGGGCTTCAAGGAAGCTGCCAAGGCCGGCATTTCCTTCGGCAAGGATGACATGCTCATTCCGGACGCCAAGGCGGACCTGGTGGGTGAAACCCGCCAGCTCGTTTCCGAATACGAGCAACAATATGTTGATGGTCTGATCACCAAGGGTGAGAAGTACAACAAGGTGGTCGACGCCTGGGCGAAGTGTACGGACAATGTCGCTGACGCCATGATGGACGAGATCGCGAAGACGACGGTCGGTGAAGACGGCCGTATCTCCGAGGTCAACTCGGTCTACATGATGGCTCACTCCGGCGCTCGTGGTTCCAAGAACCAGATGAAGCAGCTGGCAGGTATGCGTGGCCTGATGGCCAAGCCGTCTGGCGAGATCATCGAGACGCCGATTGTCTCGAACTTCAAGGAAGGCCTGACCGTCCTCGAATACTTCAACTCCACCCACGGTGCGCGTAAGGGTCTGGCGGATACCGCCCTGAAGACCGCGAACTCCGGTTACCTGACACGTCGTCTCGTCGACGTGGCCCAGGACTGCATCATCACCGAAGAGGATTGCGGCACGTCCGAGTCCATCGAGATCGATGCCGTTGTGGATGGTGGTGAAGTCATCGTCTCTCTGGAACAGCGCCTGCTGGGCCGGACCACCGCAGAAGAGGTCAAGAACCCGGCGACGGGCGAGACCATTTGTGGTGCCGACTCCTATGTCGACGAGGACCTGGCTGCGGAAATCGAAGCGGCTGGCGTGATCAGCGTCCGCGCGCGTTCGCCGCTGACCTGTGAAACCCGCGTCGGTGTCTGTGCGACCTGTTACGGTCGTGATCTGGCGCGTGGTACGCGCGTCAATATCGGTGAGGCCGTCGGTGTCATCGCAGCGCAGTCCATTGGTGAGCCGGGCACCCAGCTGACCATGCGTACCTTCCACATCGGTGGTACGGCGCAGGTCTCCGAGCAATCCTTCGTGGAAGCCACCAATGAGGGTAAGATCGCCTTCACCAACCCGTCGACCGTGACCAATGCTGATGGCGATCTGATCGTCATGAGCCGTAACATGCAGGTCTGTGTCGTTGACGGCGAGGGCAAGGAGCGTGAAGCGCACAAGCTGGGTTATGGTACCAAGCTGCGCGTGAAAGAGGGCGACAAGGCAGAGCGCGGTCAGCGCCTCGCCGAGTGGGACCCGTATACCGCTCCGATCGTTTCGGAAGTTGGCGGCAAGGTTCGCTTTGTCGACATCACCGACGGCGTTTCCGTGAAAGAGGAAACGGACGAAGCCACCGGTATCGCCTCCAAGGTGATCATCGACTGGCGTTCCGGCACCAAGTCGTCCTCCATTCAGCCGGCCCTGGTTATCCAGGACGAGAATGGTGAGCTGATCACGCTGTCGTCCGGTTCTACCGCGAGCTATATGCTGGCCGTTGGCGCCATTCTTTCCGTCAGCGATGGCGACGAGATCCGCCCGGGTGACGTGATTGCACGTATCCCGACGGAAGGTGCCAAGACGCGTGACATCACCGGTGGTCTGCCGCGTGTTGCCGAACTGTTCGAAGCCCGCCGTCCGAAGGACCACGCTGTGATCGCCGAGATCACCGGCCGTGTCGAGTTTGGTCGCGACTACAAGAACAAGCGTCGCATCGCCATCGTTCCGGAGGAGAATCCGGAAGAGGGTCGTGTCGAATACCTGGTTCCGAAGGGCAAGCACCTGACGGTTCAGGAAAACGACATCATCCAGAAGGGCGAATACCTGCTTGACGGTCACCCGGCGCCGCACGACATCCTGGCGATCCTGGGCGTTCCGGCACTGGCGAATTACCTGATCGACGAGATCCAGGAAGTTTACCGACTGCAGGGTGTTCCGATCAACGACAAGCACATCGAGACGATTGTTCGTCAGATGTTGCAGAAGGTCGAAATCCGTGATCCGGGCGAGAGTACCTTCCTTGCCGGTGAGCAGGTCGACAAGATCGAGTACATCGAAGCCAATGAGCGTCTGGAAGCCGAAGGCAAGCGTATGGCCGCTGGCGACCCGGTTCTGCTGGGTATCACCAAGGCTTCGCTGCAGACGCGTTCCTTCATCTCCGCGGCGTCCTTCCAGGAAACCACGCGCGTTCTTACCGAGGCCTCTGTCCAGGGTAAGGAAGACACGCTGGAAGGCCTGAAAGAGAACGTCATCGTCGGACGACTGATTCCTGCCGGTACGGGTGCCATGATGCGTCAGTACCAGAAACTTGCAGATGATCGTGACGACGTAATGCTCGCAGAGCGCGAGCAGGCGATCGAGGAAGAGGGGCTTCCGGCGGAAATCGCAGAAGCTGCCGCTGCTGAAGCAGCCTCTGAAGCGAGCCCGGAATAAGGCGTTAATCGCCTGATAGACAAGGAAAGGCCGCCAGTTATCTGGCGGCCTTTTTTTGTGTGTGCACCGCTTAACCATAGGGGCTGGAGAAAAAGTCTGTAGCGGTGCTTGACGGATGCGAGTCGCGTGCGTAGTTTCCGCGCTCGTTTTAAGGGCGGGCCGTAATCCATTGGATTAAACGACGCTCACCGTAACGGAAAAACCCTTGGTTCCGACGCGCGGGCATTACGCTCGAACGGCGGGGCCGTTACTTGCACCCAGCAGTGCCTTGCCGCGCTGATGGGTGTCGCTATTGAGATAGAAACGGATTAGAGCGGGATGCCGACAATCAACCAGCTCATTCGCAAGCCGCGAAAAGACAAGCCGAAGCGCAACAAAGTGCCGGCCCTTGAGGCCTGCCCGCAGCGCCGCGGTGTTTGCACGCGCGTATACACGACGACGCCGAAAAAGCCGAACTCGGCTCTCCGGAAGGTCGCGAAAGTACGCCTGACCAACGGCCACGAAGTCGTTAGCTACATCCCGGGTGAGGGGCACAACCTTCAGGAACACTCTGTCGTGTTGATCCGCGGCGGTCGTGTGAAGGACCTTCCGGGTGTTCGCTATCACATCCTTCGTGGCGTGCTCGACACCCAGGGTGTCAAAGATCGTAAGCAGCGTCGTTCGAAGTACGGCGCCAAGCGTCCGAAGTAAGGGAGACGGAAATGTCACGTCGCCATCGCGCAGAGAAACGTGAGATCCACCCGGACCCGAAGTTCGGTGACCGCGATCTCACGAAATTCATGAACTACATCATGCTGGACGGTAAGAAGTCCGTTGCAGAGCGTATCGTCTACGGTGCGCTGGACATCGTTGAAGGCAAGCTCAAGCGCGAGCCTGTCAGCGTTTTCCATGATGCCCTCGGCAATGTTTCTCCGGAAGTCGAGGTTCGCTCCCGCCGTGTTGGTGGTGCGACCTACCAGGTTCCGGTTGAGGTGCGCCAAGACCGCAAGAAAGCCCTGGCCATTCGCTGGCTCACGGCTGCTGCCCGTGGTCGCAATGAGAACACGATGCGTGAGCGTCTCGCTGGCGAATTGATGGATGCTGCTGCCAACCGTGGCACGGCCGTCAAGAAGCGCGAAGACACGCACCGTATGGCAGAGGCGAACCGCGCCTTTGCTCACTATCGCTGGTAAACGACCAAGCTCGTATCAAGGACCCTGACAATGGCCCGCGAATATAAGATTGAGGATTATCGTAACTTCGGCATCATGGCGCACATCGATGCTGGCAAGACGACGACCACCGAACGGATCCTCTACTACACCGGTAAGTCCCACAAGATCGGTGAAGTGCACGATGGTGCAGCCACCATGGACTGGATGGAGCAGGAGCAGGAGCGTGGCATCACGATTACCTCTGCTGCAACGACCTGTTTCTGGAACGGCAAGCGTCTGAACATCATCGACACCCCGGGCCACGTGGACTTCACCATTGAGGTTGAGCGCTCCCTGCGTGTCCTCGACGGTGCTGTTTGCTGTCTCGACGCCAATGCCGGTGTAGAGCCGCAGACCGAGACGGTCTGGCGTCAGGCGGACAAGTACGAAGTTCCGCGCATGATCTTCGTCAACAAGATGGATAAGCTCGGCGCTGACTTCTACAACTGCGTCGGCATGGTCACGGATCGCCTGGGTTCCACCCCGCTTCCGGTCCAGCTGCCCATCGGTTCCGAGTCCGAGTTTGAAGGTCTGATCGACCTGATCAAGATGAAAGAGCTTGTCTGGCAAGGCGAAAACCTGGGTGCGACCTGGGAAGAGCGCGAAATCCGCGCTGAGCTTGCCGACAAGGCTGCTGAGTACCGCGAACAGCTGGTCGAGACCGCTGTTGAGCAGGACGAAGCGGCCATGGAAGCTTATCTGGAGGGGGAAGAGCCGTCCGAAGACAAGCTGAAGGCTCTCATCCGCCAGGGTACGATCAACCTGTCCTTCGTTCCGATCCTGTGTGGTACGGCGTTCAAGAACAAGGGTGTCCAGCCGCTGCTCGACGCAGTTGTCGACTTCCTGCCGAGCCCGGTCGAGATTCCGGCCATCAAGGGCATCGACGTCAAGACGGAAGAAGAGACCACGCGTCCGGCTTCCGATGACGAGCCGACCTCTCTGCTGGCGTTCAAGATCATGAACGACCCGTTTGTCGGTTCCCTGACGTTCGCGCGCATGTATTCCGGTCACCTGGAAACGGGTACGTCCCTGCTCAACACGGTCAAGGACAAAAAAGAGCGTATCGGTCGTATGCTGCTGATGCACTCCAACTCCCGTGAAGACATCAAGGAATGTTATGCCGGCGACATCGTCGCGATTGCAGGCCTGAAGGACACCACGACGGGTGACACCCTGTCTGACTCCCTCAAGCCGGTTATCCTCGAGCGCATGGAATTCCCGGATCCGGTTATCGAACTGGCCATCGAGCCGAAGTCGAAAGCCGACCAGGAGAAGCTGGGTATCGCCCTGCAGCGTCTGGCTGCCGAGGACCCGTCCTTCCGCACGAAGTCTGACGAAGAGTCCGGTCAGACGATCATCGCAGGAATGGGCGAGCTTCACCTCGACATCCTGGTTGATCGCATGAAGCGTGAATTCAACGTTGAAGCGAACATTGGTGCGCCGCAGGTGGCCTACCGCGAGAGCCTCAGCCAGGCTGGTCTTGTCGATTACACGCACAAGAAACAGTCCGGTGGTTCCGGTCAGTTCGCGCGCGTCAAGATCGAGTTCGAGCCGAATGAAGCCGGTGCCGGTTTCGAGTTCGAATCCAAGATCGTCGGCGGTAACGTGCCGAAAGAATACATCCCGGGTGTCGAGAAGGGCCTCAAGTCTGTCATGGACAACGGTCTGCTCGCAGGCTTCCCGGTCATCGACGTCAAGGCGACGCTCGTTGACGGTGCCTACCACGATGTTGACTCCTCCGTGCTCGCTTTCGAGATCGCTGCCCGTGCAGCGTTCCGCGAAGCAAAGCACGAATGTGCTCCGAAGCTTCTCGAGCCGATCATGAAGGTCGAGGTCGTGACGCCGGACGAGTACACCGGTGGTGTTATCGGTGACCTGAACTCCCGCCGCGGCCAGATCGCGGGCCAGGAGATGCGTGGCAACGCTACGGTTGTTAACGCAATGGTCCCGCTCGCCAACATGTTTGGCTACGTGAACAACCTGCGCTCGGCCACTCAGGGTCGCGCCCAGTTCACCATGCAGTTCGACCACTATGAGGCTGTGCCGAAAGCGGTTGAACAGGAAATCATCGAGAAGTCCGCATAAGCGGCTTCTTCGAACGGAAACAACGCAGATTGAGATTTCGGAGAGAGATCGATGGCTAAAGAAAAGTTTGAGCGCACAAAGCCGCACGCGAACATTGGTACGATTGGTCACGTTGACCACGGCAAGACCACGCTGACGGCTGCTATCACGATGGTTCTGGCTGAAGCTTCCGGTGGTGAAGCGAAGGGCTATGATGAGATCGACAGCGCGCCGGAAGAGAAGGCTCGTGGTATCACGATTTCCACGGCGCACGTTGAGTATGAGACGGAAAACCGTCACTACGCTCACGTTGATTGCCCGGGCCACGCCGACTACGTGAAGAACATGATCACCGGTGCGGCCCAGATGGACGGCGCTATCCTGGTTGTTAACGCTGCTGACGGCCCGATGCCGCAGACGCGTGAGCACATCCTTCTGGCGCGCCAGGTTGGCGTTCCGGCTCTGGTCGTGTTCCTGAACAAGGTTGACCAGGTTGACGACGAAGAGCTGCTCGAGCTGGTTGAAATGGAAGTTCGCGAGCTTCTGTCTTCCTACGAGTTCCCGGGCGACGATATTCCGATCGTGGCCGGTTCTGCTCTGGCCGCTGTTGAAGGCCGTGACGCAAACATCGGTAAGGACAAGATCCTTGAGCTGATGGCTGCTGTTGACGACTACATCCCGACGCCGGACCGTCCGGTTGACCAGTCCTTCCTGATGCCGATCGAGGACGTTTTCTCGATCTCCGGTCGTGGTACGGTTGTGACCGGCCGTATCGAGCGCGGTGTTGTCACGGTTGGCGAGGAAATCGATATCATCGGTATCCGCGACACCCAGAAGACGACGTGTACGGGCGTTGAGATGTTCCGCAAGCTGCTCGATCGCGGTGAAGCAGGCGACAATGTCGGTATCCTGCTGCGCGGCATCGACCGTGACGGTGTTGAGCGTGGCCAGGTCCTGGCCAAGCCGGGCTCCATCACGCCGCACGCGAAGTTCGTTGCTGAAGCCTACATCCTGACGAAGGAAGAGGGTGGCCGTCACACGCCGTTCTTCACCAACTACCGTCCGCAGTTCTACTTCCGTACGACGGACGTGACGGGTGTTGTAACGCTGAACGCTGGCACCGAGATGGTTATGCCGGGCGACAACGTTGAAATGAACGTCGAGCTGATCACGCCGATCGCCATGGACCAGGGCCTGCGCTTCGCGATCCGCGAAGGTGGCCGCACGGTCGGCGCCGGCGTCGTCTCCAAGATCGTCGAGTAATTTTAGTAATCCAGGTCGGGGTTGCCTTCGGGCAGCTCCGGCCTTGCTCTTTTTGAAACTTTAGACAACGGGATTGGTTTGATGGAACGTCAAAACATCCGAATTCGTCTCAAGGCGTTTGATCACCGTGTGCTGGATAATTCCACGCGCGAGATCGTTTCGACAGCCAAGCGTACGGGGGCGAATGTTCGCGGCCCGATCCCGCTGCCGACGCGTATTGAGAAATTCACGGTGCTGCGGTCCCCGCACATCGACAAGAAGTCGCGTGAGCAGTTCGAAATCCGGACTCACAAGCGTCTTCTCGACATTGTCGACCCGACCCCGCAAACGGTTGATGCTCTTATGAAGCTCGATCTGTCTGCAGGTGTCGACGTCGAGATTAAACTAGGAGCGTAAACCATGCGCACGGGTGTAATTGCCAAGAAGCTGGGCATGACTCGCGTGTTCTCCGATGAAGGAGCTCACGTACCGGTCACCGTCCTGCATCTGGACAACTGCCAAGTCGTCTCTCACAAGACGGCCGATCGCGACGGTTATACCGCCCTCCAGCTCGGTGCTGGTGAGGCGAAAGCTAAGCGGACCAACAAGGCACAGCGCGGTCACTTCGCGAAAGCGAATGTCGCGCCGAAGCGCAAGTTGGTGGAATTCCGCGTCAATGATGACGCGATGATCGAAGTTGGCGCTGAGCTGACAGCTGATCACTTCGTTCCCGGCCAGAAAGTAGATGTCGCTGGCATCTCTATCGGTAAAGGTTTTGCCGGCGCCATGAAGCGCCACAATTTTGGCGGTCTGCGGGCCTCGCACGGTGTGTCTATCTCACACCGTTCGCATGGTTCCACGGGTCAGTGCCAGGATCCGGGCAAGGTCTTCAAAGGCAAGAAAATGGCCGGCCACATGGGTGCCGCGCGCGTGACCACGCAGAACATCGAAGTTGTTCGCGTTGACGCCGATCGCGGTCTCGTATGGCTCAAGGGTGCAGTACCGGGTTCCGCCGGTGGCTGGGTTGAGCTGCGTGACGCTGTCAAAGGCGTGAAAGCAGACGATCTGCCGCTGCCGGGCGCGTTCCGTACGCTCGACGAGCTCAATGCTCCGGTCCAGGAAGAAGCTCCGGCCCAGGCCGATGCAGCTCCGGAAGCTCCGGCTGCTGACGCGAAGGCTGACGGCGAAGAAGGAACTGAAGCATGAAGCTCGAGGTAAAAACCCTCGCGGCCAAGGATGCCGGTGCGATCGATCTCGATGATGCTGTGTTCGGCATCGAGGAGATCCGCGCAGACCTGCTCCAGCGCTGTGTGAAGTGGCAGCTTGCTGCTCGCCAGCAGGGCACGCACAAAACCAAGGGTCGCTCCGAGATCGCTCGGACGAAGAAGAAGTTTGGTCGCCAGAAGGGCGGCGGCGGCGCGCGTCACGGCGCTCGTTCCGCGCCGATCTTCGTTGGTGGTGGTCGCGCTCACGGTCCGCGTGTTCGCTCCCATGCCCATGACCTGCCGAAAAAGGTTCGCGCTCTGGCCCTGCGTCACGCGCTCTCTTCCAAGGCTGGCTCTTCCAACCTGATCATCATCGATGACGCCGCTCTGAAGGCTCCGAAGACAAAGGACCTGCGTTCTTCCTTCGAGAACCTGGGTGTCCAGAACGCTCTGGTCATCTCCGGCGAGACGGTGGATGAGAATTTCGCTTTGGCTGCACGCAATATTCCGTGCGTCGACGTCCTGCCGGCCCAGGGCCTGAACGTCTATGACGTTCTGCGCCGTGACACGCTGGTGCTGACCAAGGCTGCCGTGGAGAAGATCCATGCACGCCTGAGCGCTAAGGAGGCGTAAGATGTCAGTTGCTGCACGTCATTACGATGTAATCCTGGCGCCGGTCTTCACCGAGAAGTCCACGCTGCTGGAAGAGGGCAAGAACGCGTTCTACGTTCCTGTGACTGCGACCAAGACGCAGATCAAGGAAGCGGTAGAGGCGATCTACGCCAAGGAAAAGAAAACCGTTGTTGCGGTTAACACGATCAAGATCCACGGCAAGGTCAAGCGTTTCCGTGGCATGCTCGGCAAGCGCAACGACCAGAAAAAAGCGATCGTCACCTTTGCTGACGGCAAGTCGCTTGATCTGACGGGAGACTTCTAAGATGGCTTTGAAGACTTTCAAACCGACGTCTCCGGGCCGTCGCGCGCTGGTCCTTGTTGACCGCTCCGCGCTGCATAAGGGTCGTCCGGAAAAGACCCTCGTTGAAGGCAAGTCCAAGTCTGGTGGTCGTAACAACACCGGTCGTATCACCTCCCGCCGTCGCGGTGGTGGTGCGAAGAACCTGTACCGCCTGGTCGATTTCAAGCGTCGCAAGTGGGACGTTCCGGCTACGGTCGAGCGTCTGGAATACGATCCGAACCGGACCGCATTCATCGCGCTGATCAAGTATGAAGACGGCGAGCTCGCCTACATCCTAGCGCCGCAGCGCCTGGCTGAAGGTGACACGGTCATCGCGTCGGCAAAAGCTGACGTGAAGCCGGGCAACGCCATGCCGCTGAAGGCCATCCCGGTCGGCACGATCATTCACAATGTCGAGCTGAAGCCGGAGAAGGGTGGTCAGATCGCCCGTTCCGCTGGTGCTTATGTCCAGCTGGTCGGTCGTGACGGTGGCTACGCTCAGATCCGTCTCGCTTCTGGTGAACTGCGCATGGTGTCCGACAAGTGCATGGCGACCGTTGGTGCCGTGTCCAACCCGGACCACCTCAACGTCAACCTCGGCAAGGCAGGCCGCAACCGTCACCTCGGTCGTCGCCCGTCTGTTCGTGGTGTGGTCATGAACCCGGTTGATCACCCGCATGGTGGTGGTGAAGGCCGTACCTCTGGTGGTCGTCACCCGGTGACCCCGTGGGGCAAGCCGACCAAGGGTGCCAAGACGCGCAAGAACAAGTCTACGGATAAGTTCATCATCCGCTCGCGCCACGAGCGCAAGAAGCGATAAGGAGACGACGATGCCTCGTTCTGTATGGAAAGGTCCGTTCGTCGACGGTTATCTGCTGAAAAAAGCGGAAAAGTCGCACGAAGGCGGACGTAAGCAAGCGATCAAGACCTGGTCGCGCCGTTCAACCATTCTGCCGCAATTTGTCGGTCTGACCTTCCAGGTCCACAACGGGAACAAGTTCGTTCCGGTTCTGGTTACTGAAGACATGGTCGGTCACAAGCTCGGCGAATTTGCTCCAACCCGGACCTATTACGGTCACGCGGCGGACAAAAAAGCGAAGCGGAGATAAGCGATGGGACAGACTGCTAACCCTCGTCGCGTCGCTGACAATGAAGCACGTGCCAAGCTGCGGATGATCCGTATCAGCCCGCAGAAACTCAACCTGGTTGCCGCCCTGATCCGTGGCAAGAAGGTCGAGAAGGCGCTCAACGACCTGGAATTCTCGCGCAAGCGTATCTCCAAGGACGTCAAGAAAGTGCTCGAGTCCGCTATCGCCAATGCCGAGAATAATCACGGCCTCGACATCGACAGCCTTGTCGTTGCTGAAGCCTATGTCGGCAAAAACCTGGTTATGAAGCGTTTCCGTGCCCGTGCCCGCGGCCGTGGAGCGAAAATCCTGAAGCCGTTTTCCGAGCTCACAATTGTGGTTCGTGAAGTTGAGGAGGCTGCCTGATGGGACAGAAGGTAAATCCGATCGGTCTGCGCCTCGGCGTCAACCGCACTTGGGAATCCCGCTGGTATGCCGGCGCGGGTGAGTACGCGAAACTGCTGCACGAAGATCTCAAGATTCGTGAAATGCTGAAGAAGCGTCTCAAGAACGCCAGCGTATCAAAGATCGTGATCGAGCGTCCGCACAAGAAGTGTCGCGTTACGATCCACACTGCTCGTCCGGGCGTCGTGATCGGCAAGAAGGGCTCCGACATCGAAGTCCTTCGCCGTGAACTTTCCCGCATGGTCGACGGCGAAGTCTTCCTGAACCTCGTTGAGGTTCGCAAGCCGGAAGTCGACGCCAATCTGGTTGCGGAATCAATCGCTCAGCAGCTGGAACGCCGTGTGGCTTTCCGCCGAGCGATGAAGCGTTCGCTCCAGTCTGCCATGCGCATGGGCGCCAAGGGCTGCAAGATCCTCTGTGGTGGCCGCCTCGGTGGCGCAGAGATTGCACGCTCCGAGCAGTACCAGGAAGGCTCCGTGCCGCTGCACACGCTGCGCGCGGATATCGATTATGGAACCGCCGAAGCCAAGACCGCGATGGGTATCATCGGTATCAAGGTCTGGATCTACAAAGGCGAGATCATGGAACATGACCCAATGGCTCAGGAGCGTCGTCTCCAGGAGTCGGGTGAGCAGCGCGCCCGTTCGGGTCGCCAAGCCGCGTAAGGAATTGGAGCAATGCTGCAACCGAAACGCACAAAATTCCGTAAGGCGCACAAGGGCCGTATCAAAGGAGCAGCGAAGGGTGGTTACTCCCTGAACTTTGGCTCCTATGGCCTCAAGGCGCTTCAGCCGGAACGCGTAACCGCACGCCAGATCGAGGCGACTCGTCGTGCGATCACCCGTCACATGAAACGTGCCGGTCGTGTGTGGATCCGTATCTTCCCGGACGTGCCGGTCACCAACAAGCCGACCGAAGTCCGGATGGGTAAAGGTAAGGGTTCAGTTGAATACTGGGCCTGCAAGGTCAAGCCGGGCCGGATCATGTTCGAGATCGACGGTGTGCCTGAGGATGTCGCGCGTGAAGCGCTCTCCCTCGGTGCTGCCAAGCTGCCGATCAAGTGCAAGATCGTCACCCGACTGGGCGAATAAGGAGCGTCGACAATGGCTAAAAAGGCCGAAGAACTCAAAGGTTCCGACGTTCGGGCCCTCTCTGATGACGAGCTCCAGGACAAGGTCCTCGAGCTCAAGAAAGAACAGTTTAATCTGCGCTTCCAGCAGGCCCGTGGCCTGATGGAAGATACGGCCCGCTTCGGCAAGATCCGCCGCGATATCGCGCGTATCCGCACCGAGCAGGTCTCTCGCAAAGCGCAGCAATCGCAAGGAAGCTAACCGATGCCAAGACGTATTCTGCAAGGCACTGTGGTCAGCGATAAAGGCGCCAAAACCGTTGTAGTTCGTGTGGAACGTACGTTCCTGCACCCGCTGCTTCGCAAGACGGTTCGTCGCTCCAAGCGCTATCACGCGCATGATGAAAATCAGGCACATAAGGTGGGCGATAAAGTCCAGATCCAGGAATGTGCACCGAAGTCGAAACTCAAGCGGTGGGAGATCGTGTCCCAGGCATAAGCCCGGGCCGATCTGCTCTTAAGGAGGATCAGCCATGATCCAGATGCAAACCAATCTGGACGTAGCCGACAATTCCGGCGCCCGCCGTGTGCAGTGCATCAAGGTGCTGGGCGGCGCCAAGCGTCGTTACGCCCATGTGGGTGACATTATTGTCGTCTCCGTCAAGGAAGCCATTCCGCGCGGTCGCGTGAAGAAGGGTGACGTCCGCAAGGCCGTTGTCGTTCGCGTGGCCAAGGACATCAAGCGTGCTGACGGTTCCGTCATCCGCTTTGACTCCAACGCAGCGGTCATCATCAACAACAACAATGAACCAGTTGGTACACGTATCTTCGGGCCGGTTCCGCGCGAGCTTCGCGGCAAGAACCACATGAAGATCGTCTCCCTGGCTCCGGAGGTGCTGTAATGGCTGCCAAGATCAAGAAGGGCGACAAAGTCGTCGTTCTCGCCGGCCGCGATAAAGGCAAGACCGGTGAGGTTCTCAACGTGCTGCCGGAAGACGACAAGGTCGTTGTTTCCGGGATCAATGTCGTCAAGCGCCACACGCGCCCGACGCAACAGGATCCGGGTGGCATCAAGGAAAAAGAAGCCGCAATCCACGTTTCCAACGTCGCGATTGCAGATCCGAAAACCGGCGAAGCGACCCGTGTCGGCTTCAAGACCAATGACGACGGCAAGAAAGTCCGTTTCGCCAAATCTTCGGGCGAGGTTATCGATGTCTGATACGTACACCCCGCGCCTTCGCACCAAGTATCGCGAGGAAATTCGCGACACGATGAAGGACAAGTTCAGCTACGCCAATCCGATGCAGATCCCGCGTATCGAAAAGATCGTGATCAACATGGGTGTCGGCGAAGCCGCTCAGGACTCCAAGAAAATCAAGGGTGCCCTTGAGGATCTCGAGGCAATCGCCGGCCAGAAGCCGGTCAAGACGGTTGCCAAGAAATCCATCGCCGGTTTCAAGCTCCGCGAGGAGCAGGTCATCGGTGCCAAGGTGACCCTGCGCCAGGATCGTATGTATGAATTCCTGGACCGACTGATCACAATCGCGCTACCGCGCGTGCGTGACTTCCGTGGTTTGAACGGCAAATCGTTCGACGGCCGCGGAAATTACGCGATGGGCTTGAAAGAGCACATCGTTTTCCCTGAGATCGACTACGACAAGGTCGAGAAGATCCGGGGCATGGATATCGTGGTGTGCACCACCGCGACTAATGATGAAGAAGCGAAGGCCCTGCTGGCCGAGTTCGATTTCCCGTTTTCGAACTAACGCAGCAGGAGAGCAGAGCCATACCGGCTCCGCACGCAGGAGAACTTAAATGGCGAAAAAAGCCTCAGTTGAACGCAATCGCAAGCGCGAGCGCCTGGCCCAGCGTTATGCTGCCAAGCGTGAGCAGCTCAAAGCGATCGCGCGTGACCAGGAACTGCCGGTTGACGAGCGTTTTGCTGCTCAGCTGAAACTGGCAGCACTGCCGCGTAATTCGGCAGTCACCCGTGTACGCAACCGTTGTGAAATCACCGGTCGCCCGCGCGGTTTCTATCGCAAGCTGCGCATGTCGCGTATCGCGCTGCGCCAATTGGCTAGCCAGGGCATGGTCCCGGGCATGGTCAAGTCGAGCTGGTAAGAGAGGAGATCCGATATGTCTGTGAATGATCCTCTCGGCGATATGCTGACCCGCATCCGTAACGCACTGATGCGCAACAAGCGCAACGTGTCCACGCCGGCATCGGCCCTTCGCCGTCGCGTCCTCGACGTGCTCAAGAGCGAAGGCTACATCCGTGACTATGCGGAAGTAGAGCATGCCAGCGGCATGAAAGAGTTCGAAATCGAGCTCAAGTATTTCGAAGGCGATTCCGTAATCTCCGAGATCAAGCGTATCTCGAAGCCTGGCCGCCGTGTTTATTCGGGCGTCAAGGATCTGCCGCTCGTCCAGAATGGTCTGGGTATTGCCATCCTCTCCACGCCGAAGGGCGTGATGTCGGATTCCAATGCTCGCGAGGCCAATGTGGGCGGCGAGATCCTTTGCCACGTCAGCTAAGGGAGACAATCGATGTCACGTATTGGTAAACTCCCCGTAGCCGTTCCGGCTGGTGTCACCGCGACACTGTCCGAGACGAGCCTGACGGTCAAAGGTCCCAAGGGCGAACTGTCCATGGACTTTGTCGAAGACGTCACCGTCTCCCAGGGCGATGAAGGTATCCAGGTTCAGCCGCGCGACGAAAGCAAGCGCGCCCGCGCCATGTGGGGCATGCAACGCGCGCTGATCGCGAACCTCGTCCAGGGCGTCACCGCTGGTTACGAAAAAGATCTTGAACTGGTCGGCGTTGGTTACCGCGCTCAGATGCAGGGCACGTCCCTGAAGCTGTCGCTCGGTCTCTCGCACGACGTTGTCTACACCCCGCCGGCTGGCGTCACGATTTCCTGTGGCAAGCCGACCGAGGTGAAAGTTGCAGGTGCTGACAAGCAAAAAGTTGGTCAGGTTGCCGCCGAGATCCGTCGTTTCCGTCCGCCGGAGCCGTACAAGGGCAAAGGTATCAAATATGTCGGCGAATACATTCGCCGCAAAGAAGGCAAGAAGAAGTAGGGCGAGCGATGAAAACTCAACGCGAAAAATCCGTCCGTCGCGCACAGCGCAACCGGATCCGGCTTCGGAAACTGGCCAATGGCCGTCCGCGCCTCTCGGTCTTCCGTTCTTCGAAGAACATCTCTGTCCAGATCATCGACGATGTCGCTGGCAAGACGATCGCATCTGCTTCTTCCATGGAAGAAGTTGCTCGCAAGGAGCACTCCAAGGGTTGCGACGTTGCGGCTGCTGCATTTGTTGGCAAGCTGATCGCAGAGCGTGCTGCCAAGGAAGGCGTCAAGACTGTCGTCTTTGACCGCGGCGGCTACATCTACCACGGGCGTGTGAAAGCGCTCGCAGAGGCGGCCCGCGAGGGCGGCCTGGACTTCTAAGGGAGCGGACACCATGGCTCAACAAAGAGAGCAGGAACGTGGCCGCGGACGCGGCCGGGGTCGTAACAAAGACCGTCAGGAAGAGCGCGAAGACGAACTCGTCGACAAGCTCGTACACATCAACCGCGTTGCGAAGACCGTTAAAGGTGGTCGTAACTTCCAGTTTGCCGCTCTGGTTGTCGTAGGTGACCAGAAGGGCCGCGTTGGCTTCGGCCAGGGCAAGGCCCGCGAGGTTCCGGAAGCGATCCGCAAGGCGACGGACGAAGCTAAGAAGAACATGATCCGTGTTCCGCTGCGCGAAGGCCGTACGCTTCACCATGATGGCCGTGGCCGTCACGGTGCGGGCAAGGTTGTACTGCGTGCTGCACCTCCGGGAACCGGCGTTATCGCCGGTGGTCCGATGCGTGCGGTTCTGGAAACCCTCGGCGTTGGCGACGTTGTTGCCAAATCCCTGGGCACGTCCAACCCGTACAACATGATCCGTGCAACCTTCGACGCCCTGAAGCGCCAGAATTCGCCGCGTTCCGTCGCTGCGAAGCGTGGCCTGAAGGTCGGTGATCTGGTGAACCGCCGTAGCGACGGTGCGTCTTCGCCGGAAGCGATTGAATCGTAAGGACCGCGATCATGGCTAACAAAACCATCAAAATCCGTCAGACGGGCAGCCCGATTCGCCGCCCCGAAGATCAGCGCGCTACGCTGGTTGGTCTTGGTCTCAACAAGATCGGCCGCGTTCGTGAACTGGAAGACACCCCGGCTGTCCGCGGCATGATCCGCAAAGTCAGCCACATGGTGGAAATTATCGAGGAGTAGGTCCCCGTTGGGGAAACCACTCGTTCGAATGGAGAACGATATGCGTCTCAATGAATTGCGCGACAACGACGGCGCCGCCAAGCTCCGCACCCGTATCGGCCGTGGTATCGGCTCGGGCAAGGGCAAGACCGGTGGCCGTGGTGTGAAGGGTCAGAAATCCCGCTCTGGCGTAGCCATCAAGGGCTTCGAGGGCGGCCAGATGCCGCTTCACATGCGTCTTCCCAAGCGTGGCTTCAACAAGCCGAACCGCAAGCAGTGGGCCGAGATCAATCTCGGTCGCCTGCAGAAAGCGATCGACGAAGGCAAGCTCGACGCCAAGAAGGCAATTGATGCCGAAGCTCTCATCGCGGCCGGTCTGGTCCGTCGTGAGCTCGATGGCATCCGCCTCCTTGCGAAAGGCGAACTGAAGGCCAAAGTAGAGATCACCGTAGCCGGTGCTTCCAAGCCTGCCGTTGAGGCAGTCGAGAAAGCAGGCGGCAAAGTGAATCTGCCTGCTGCGAAAGACGCAGAGGCCTAATCGGCATCCGCCGACCGCTTGAGGACGACTAAATGGCTTCAGCTGCACAACAGCTTGCTGCGAACATGAATTTCGGCTCCTTCGCGAAAGCGAAGGAGCTGCAACAGCGTATCCTGTTCACGATCGGGATCCTGATCCTGTATCGTGTGGGTACCTATGTTCCGGTTCCGGGTATCGACCCGACCCGTTACGCGGCAATGTTCGACCAGAATTCCCAGGGAATTCTGTCCATGTTCAACATGCTTGGCGGCGGCGCCGTCGAGCGTATGGCAATCTTTGCCCTGAACGTGATGCCGTATATCTCGGCGTCGATCATCATGCAGCTGATGTCCGCCACCATTCCTTCCCTTGAAAAGCTCAAGAAGGAGGGCGGTGAAGCCGGCCGCAAGCAAATCAACCAGTATACGCGTTACCTGACTGTCCTTCTGGCCACAGGCCAGGCGCTGGCGATCGCCGTGGGAATGAACTCGATTGATCCGAACACGGGTCAGGCGCTCGCGGTCAATCCGGGTCTGTTCTTCTTGGTCTCCACGGTGACGACACTTGTTGGCGGTACGATGCTGCTGCTGTGGCTGGGTGAACAGATCACCGCTCGGGGTATCGGCAATGGTGTTTCGCTGATCATTTTCGCAGGGATTATCGCTGCGGTGCCAAGCCTGATCGGTGGCGCCTTTGCGGCCGCTGAGAGCGGGACCCTGTCCGGTGGTGTATTCCTCGGCGGTGTCGCCCTGGTTCTCGCTGGCCTGACCCTGGTGGTTTTCGTCGAGCGTTCCCAGCGTCGCCTTCTGGTCCAGTATCCCAAGCGCCAACAGGGCAACCGCATGATGGGCGGTGAGAGCTCCTTCCTGCCGCTGAAGCTCAACACGGCCGGCGTTATTCCGCCGATCTTCGCCTCTTCCCTGCTGTTCATGCCGCAGACGATGGCGAGCTTCAACACGCAGGCCGCAAGTGGCCCACTGGCCAATATCATTGCCTATCTTCAGGCCGGGTCTCCGACCTTCCTGATTGTGTATGCGGCAATGATCATCTTTTTCTGTTTCTTCTACACCTCCGTGGTGTTTAACCCGGAAGACACGGCTGACAACCTCCGCAAATACGGTGGTTTCCTGCCAGGCATCCGTCCGGGCAAGCGTACGGCGGAATACCTGGACTATGTCCTGTCCCGTCTGACTCTGATTGGCGCGCTCTATCTGACGCTGATCTGTGTGGTTCCGATGATGATTTCGCCGAACACTGCCCTGGGCGGTACGTCGATCCTGATTGTCGTCTCGGTGACCATGGACACGATCTCCCAGATTCAGTCGCATCTGCTGGCTCACCAGTATGAAGGCCTGATCAAAAAGTCGAAGCTGCGGGGGCGCAAGCGATGAACATCATTCTTTTCGGACCTCCGGGTTGCGGCAAGGGTACCCAGGCCAAGCGTCTCGTTGCAGAGCGCGGCTGGGTGCAGCTGTCCACCGGTGACATGCTGCGCGCTGCCAAGGCAGCAGGCTCTGATCTCGGCAAGCGAATTGCTGCGATCATCGATGCCGGCGAGCTGGTGTCCGACGAGATTGTTATTGAACTGATTGCCGAACGTCTTCCCGAAGCGGAAGCGGCCGGCGGAGCCATCTTCGATGGTTTCCCGCGGACGGTGGCCCAGGCGGAAGCCCTGGACCAGCTGCTCGCGGATCGTGGCACTCAGGTCGACTCGGTTGTCGAGCTGAAGGTTGTTGACGAAGCGCTCGTCCAGCGCCTGGTCAAGCGGGCCGAGGAAGAGGGACGTCCGGATGACACTGAAGAAGTCATCCGTAACCGTCTCAAGGTCTATTACGGCCAGACCGCACCGCTGATCCCTTTCTTTGCCAACCAGGGCAAGCTGAAAGAGGTCGACGGAATGGGGTCAATGGACGCTGTAGCTGCATCAATTGCAGCTGCATTGGACGAGAAGTGAACAAAGCGTGTTGTAACCCCATTGACGGGGGCGCAACACAGACTGTAGATAGCGCCCTTCGCAAAAGCGGGCGAACATTTGAGGCAACCGGGAGGTGGCCCAATGTTTCGTCCCTGAATGGTGTTCTGAATTAGGAGATGGATCGTGGCCCGTATTGCCGGCGTCAACATTCCGACGAACAAGCGTGTAATGATCGCGCTTAGCTATATCCACGGCATTGGCCCGGCCAAGGCGAAGGACATCTGTGAACAGGTGTCCATCACCCCGGAGCGCCGTGTAAGTGACCTGACCGACGCAGAGATCCTGCAGATCCGCGAAGTGATCGACCGCGATCACACCGTGGAAGGTGATCTTCGCCGCGAAGTCGCTGTGAACATCAAACGTCTCATGGACCTCGGTAACTACCGCGGCCTGCGCCACCGTCGTGGCCTGCCGGTTCGCGGTCAGCGCACGCACACCAATGCGCGCACCCGTAAAGGTCCGGCCAAGCCGATTGCCGGCAAGAAGAAATAGGGCCTGAACCATGGCTAAAGATACCGGCCGCGTTAAACGCCGCGAGCGCAAGAATATCACGTCGGGTGTTGCCCACGTGAATTCCAGCTTCAACAACACCATGGTGACCATCACCGACGCCCAGGGTAATGCAATTTCCTGGTCCTCCGCTGGTCACATGGGCTTCAAGGGCTCCCGCAAGTCCACGCCTTATGCTGCGCAGATGGCTGCCGAGGATGCGGGCAAGAAGGCTCTCGAGCACGGCATGAAGACGCTGGAAGTCAAGGTTTCCGGTCCGGGTTCGGGCCGTGAGTCGGCGCTGCGCGCTCTGCAAGCTGTTGGTTTTACCATCACCACCATCCAGGACGTGACGCCCATTCCGCACAATGGTTGCCGTCCGCCGAAGCGTCGTCGCGTTTAAGACAACGCATTTGGTTTTCGCCTGTATGTACGCGCCGGCGCACCGCCGCCGGCTGATGAAGGGGCAGTAAGAACGTGATCGAAAAGAACTGGCAAGAACTCATTCGTCCGATGAAGCCGGAGATCAAACCGGGTCATGATCCGGAGCGTCAGGCCAAGATTGTCGCCGAACCGCTGGAGCGTGGTTTTGGCATGACACTGGGCAATGCTCTGCGTCGTGTGCTGCTGTCCTCCCTGCAGGGCGCAGCTGTCACGAATGTACACATCGATGGTGTGGTGCACGAGTTCTCCTCGATCGACGGTGTTCGCGAGGACGTCACTGACATCATCCTGAACATCAAGCAGATTGCCCTGCGCATGCATGGCGAGGGACCCAAGCGCGTTGTCCTGACCAAGACTGGTCCGGGCATCGTGACTGCGGGTGACATCGAGGAAACGGCTGACGTCGAGATCGTCAACAAGGACCTCGTTCTCTGCACGCTGGATGAAGGCGCTGAAATCCGCATGGAATTCACCGTCAACACCGGCAAGGGCTATGTTCCGTCCGACCGCAATCGTCCGGAAGACGCTCCGATCGGCCTGATCGGCGTTGACAGCCTGTACAGCCCGGTCAAGCGCGTGTCCTACAATGTCGAGAACACCCGTGAGGGCCAGGTTCTGGACTATGACAAACTGAATCTCGAAGTTGAGACGGATGGTACGGTCTCGCCGGAAGACGCTGTCGCTTTTGCTGCGCGCATCCTGCAGGACCAGTTCCAGATCTTCATCAACTTTGAGGAGGCTGTCGAAAGCCGCCCGGCGGAAGACGACAAGCCGGAGCTCGATTTCAACCCGGCGCTGCTGCGCAAGGTCGACGAGCTGGAGCTGTCTGTTCGTTCGGCGAACTGCCTGAAGAATGACAATATTGTTTACATCGGCGACCTGATCCAGAAGTCCGAGGCGGAAATGCTCCGTACCCCGAACTTCGGCCGCAAGTCGCTTAATGAGATCAAGGAAGTTCTCGCCCAGATGGGTCTGCACCTGGGTATGGAAGCGCCGAACTGGCCGCCGGAGAACATCGAGGATCTCGCCAAACGTTTTGAGGATCACGTCTAGGCAGCCGCCGAGAGGCGCCTGAACCGGACCTGAGGAGATTAAGCCATGCGTCACGGCATCGCACACCGCAAGCTCAACCGTACGACCTCGCACCGTAAGGCCATGCTGGCCAATATGGCTGCGTCGCTGATCGAGCACGAGCAAATCGTAACCACGCTCCCGAAAGCCAAGGAGCTGGCTCCGTTCATGGACAAGCTGATCACGCTGGCCAAGCGTGGCGACCTGCACGGTCGTCGTCTGGCCATGTCCAAAGTTCGCAATGAAGAACAGGTCAAGAAGCTGTTCGACACGCTGGGCGGCCGCTACACCGAGCGCGCTGGTGGTTACACCCGCGTCCTCAAGGCTGGCTTCCGTCACGGCGACAATGCTCCGATGGCTGTCATCGAGCTGGTTGACCGCGATCCGGCAGCCAAGGGCGCTGCTGACCGCGCTCGCGTCGAGGCCGAAGGCGACATGAACGACGAGTAAGACACTTGTCATTACAGGTTCAGGAGAAGGCGGCTTAGCATTTGCGAGCCGCCTTTTTCATGTCCGAAAGTGTGCCTATATGAACCTCATGATAAAATCTCTCGCTCTTCTCGCATCGCTCGCTGTTTCCGGATCCGTCCTGGCGCAGGAACTTCCCTTTGCCGCCGACCGTGTCGTTCCGGAGAGCCAGGCCCAGATGCAGCTGTCCTTTGCGCCCATCGTGCGCGAGGCCGCGCCTGCTGTGGTCAATGTCTATACCAGCCGCACGGTGCAACAGCGGGTCTCCTTCTTTTCCCGACGTACCCGCGAGCGCGAGCAGAACTCCCTCGGCTCCGGCGTGATTGTCGATGCGTCCGGTGTGATCGTCACGAATAACCATGTCGTGCAGGGCGCGGACGAGTTGCGTGTGGTGCTGGCCGACCGGCGCGAGTTCGAGGCACAAATCCTGTTGACGGACGAGGCCTCTGATCTGGCGATCCTGAAAGTCGAGACCGACGAGCCGCTTCCGGTCCTGCCGTTTGATACCGGCGGAGACGGGGAGGTGGGTGATCTGGTCCTGGCCATTGGCAACCCGTTTGGTGTCGGCCAGACGGTGACCAGCGGCATCATCTCGGCGCTTGCCCGCACCGATGTGGGCGAGAGCGATTTCGCTTCCTTCATCCAGACCGATGCCGCGATCAATCCGGGCAATTCCGGCGGTGCACTGGTGAATATGGATGGCGAGCTGATCGGCGTTAACACGATGATCTTCTCCCGTTCCGGCGGATCAAACGGAATCGGTTTTGCCATTCCTGTCGATCTGGTGAGCCGTGTCGTCGATACGGCGCTGAGCGAGGGCGAGCTGATCCGCCCCTGGCTGGGCGCGCGCCTGCAGCCGGTCACCAGCGACCTGGCCCAGGCTTTTGGCCTGGATCGTCCGCGTGGTGCCCTGATCAACGAGATCTACCCGGATGCGGCAGCAGATGATGCCGGTCTGCGCCAGGGCGATATCGTGCTCGCTGTGGATGGCCACGAGGTCAATAATGACAGTGGCACACGTTTCCGCCTGGCCACGCACGCAACCGGCGATGATGCGCGCTTCACCGTCCTGCGCGATGGTCGCGAGATTTCCCTGGATGTCCCGGTCCTGCCGGCGCCAGGTATTGCCGATCCGCAGCCTTTCGTGCCGGAAGGCGCCAATCCCTTTGTTGGCAGCTCGCTGCTCGAGCTCTCGCCGGCGTTCAATGAAAGTGTGGGCCTTGATTCCTTCGAGGAAGGCCTGATCGTGTCCAATATCCGACGGCGTTCCCTGGCGGCCAATTACGGCTTCCGTCCGGGCGACCGTGTCGTGGAGATCGATGGCCGGCGCATTGTCACGCTTGATGATTTCGAGGACATGCTGGCGCGCCTGGACGGCCAGGAGACCTGGCCGATCGCGGTCATGCGCCGCGGCCAGCGCATCGAGGCGGATATCAGGCTGTTCTGACGGCACTCGATATCTCGACGGATATCAACCGGCTCGACCGAGCGATCTCAGCTAACAGGACGCCAAGCGAACCGTCGGTCTGGAATCCAATCAGATCGTGCGGCGCTGTTTTTTCCCGGGGCACGGCTAAAATTGGGGGAGCAGTGGAACGCGAAAAAATTCTGTCCCAGTTTTTTGGTCAGCGATGAGATTCTACCGGTCGGTTTCATCAGCTTTGCTGGAATATGCCAGCGTGAATATGAAAATTGGGCTGCTTATCCCGACAGTCCACGGGCTATAGAGATCGAATAATAGCTTTTGAGCAACTAGCACAATGAGACAAAAAAGGCTCAGTATGGGCATCAAATACCTAATCTCTAATCTCCCTGTAGAATTGCTTTAGGGTCACATACTACGCACCACGCGAGGTGTGCCGCGGACGCCTAAACTCATAGCTACTCACACCCCAAACCAGCTTTTGCTCGTCCGGGCAACGAAGCAGGCGCCGCGGGCGAGCATTTCGCCACGGGTGTTGCCAATGACGCTCGGTACTCCGGCAAGATGACTCCCCGCTAGGCAGGCGCGACGCATCAGCCTAGCTTGGCTGCCATGTCCAATCTGTTCGAAGCCGCCGGTCTGGAAGCCGCTGCACCCCAGCCGCTCGCGGAAAGACTGCGCCCCGCAAATCTTGACGAGGTCATCGGCCAGGATCACCTGTTGCAGGGCGATGGTCCGATCGCGCGCATGCGGCGACAGGGGCGGCTGGCCTCGCTGATCCTTTGGGGACCGCCCGGTGTGGGCAAAACCACCATCGCCAGGCTGCTGGCCGAGGATAGCGGACTGGAATTCGAACCGCTGTCGGCGGTGTTTTCCGGCGTTGCCGATCTCAAGAAAGTGTTTGAACGGGCCCGGGCGCGGCGCCAGTCCGGGCGCGGCACGCTTTTGTTTGTGGACGAGATCCATCGTTTCAACCGTGCCCAGCAGGATGGCTTCCTGCCGGTGGTGGAGGAGGGGACCGTCACCCTGGTCGGGGCAACGACGGAAAACCCGTCCTTCGAGCTCAATTCAGCCCTGCTTTCGCGCTGCCAGGTTCTTGTGCTCAAGGCGCTTGATGATGCCGCGCTGGAAGACCTGCTCCGGCGGGCCGAGACAGAGACCGGTTCAAGCTTGCCACTGACAGACGGTGCCCGGACGGCCCTGCGCGGCATGGCGGACGGGGATGGGCGCTATCTGCTCAATCTTGTCGAGGAACTGATCTCGCTGGAGATCAGTGAGCCGCTCGACGGACAGGCACTGGCTGTTCATCTCAACAAGCGCGCGCCTGCCTATGACAAGGATCGTGACGAGCACTACAATCTCATCTCCGCCCTGCACAAGTCGGTTCGCGGCAGCGATCCCGATGCGGCGCTCTATTGGTTTGCCCGCATGCTGGAAGGCGGGGAGGACCCGCTGTTCCTGGCCCGGCGCCTGGTGCGCATGGCGTCTGAAGATATCGGCCTGGCTGACCCGACTGGGCTGATGATCGCCAATGAGGCTGCGCGCACCTATGAGCGTCTGGGTTCGCCTGAGGGCGAGCTGGCGCTGGCGCATGCCGTTGTGCACCTGGCCACGGCGCCCAAGTCGAATGCGGTCTATGTCGCCTACAAACGAGCCCGTCGGGCCGCGAAACAGACCGGTTCGCTTATGCCTCCAGCGCATATCCTCAATGCACCAACGCAATTGATGAAGGAGCAGGGTTACGGCGCTGGTTATGAGTACGACCACGACGCCGAAGGCGGTGTTTCGGGGCAGGACTATTTCCCGGATGAGATGGATGAACGTCCTGTTTTTTATGAGCCTTTGGAGCGCGGGCGCGAGGCTGCAATCGGTGAGCGCTTGCGGGCCTGGCGGCAGGTGCGCAAGGCCCGCCGAAAAACCGAATGAAGCGTGACGGTGGTCACACTTCGGCCACGCAGAACCGGTATAAACGCTTCACTGATCCCGCTAGCCGGGGCGCGAGAGCTGTACCAGTCTTGCAGGCACGCGCCCAAATGACTATCTGGGCGTGGCAAGAATAAAGGGGCCTTTCCGGGACGAAAGGTTGGTTCGGTGAAGTTATCGACGCGTACATTGTTGAGCGCCGCAGCGATTGCCTTGGCAATTGCGCCGATGGCGTCTGCGCAGGACAGGGCGGCCAATGGCCTGTTCGCGGCTCAGGATGTGCCTGTTCGTATCGGCGGTGAGGCGGGCGAGGCCTGTGTGACCGGTCGGGTCGAACAGCGCGTTTCGCGTGGTGATGATCGCGGTTTTGGAATCCTGCCAGTCTTCAGCGGTCCGGGTGAGGATTACGCGCCGGTCGACACGGTACGTTCCGGTGAGCTCGCTTATGGCTGCCAGACGGCTTATTCAAATGATTTGTCCGCGCAATGGATCGGCGTGATTTATGGGCCAAGCCTGGACAGTTGCGGTGTCGAGCCGCAGCCGGGGCGCGCACGCAACTATTCCGGTACCTGTCGGTATGGCTGGATCAATGCGACCGGTTTCACGGCCTTCCAGTCTGAAGACGTGATCCTGGTTGGCTCTGCCGACGACAGCGACGACTAGGCCTTTCCGGGCCAGAACCGACCCAGCACAACACCGGCGATTGCCGCATAGAGACCGAGGCCGGCCATCAGGCCCGCTTCGCCCTCGGTTAGCACAGCCAGTCCAGCCAGGGCCGCGATCAGAATGCCTCCACGAACACGCAGGCCGGAGAGGGGTTCTTCGGTCGCATCACCGACACTGTTGATCCGCCCCAGCAGCAGGGCGTGAACAACACCCAGCGCCAGAATTCCCAGCGCAGCATAGAGCATCATTTGCGGCATGACCTCGACGGCAGAGAGCAGGAGCGCGCGAAGATCGCCCTCCAGCTCGATCAGGTTCCACATGGAAAACGCCACGGCGATCATCGCCCCCACCAGGTTGAGGGTACGCTTGCGATCGAGAAACGCATCCAGCGCCAGGGCCAGACCGGCCACATAGCCCATCTCGGAATATCCGTCGCGGAAGATCGCAAGGCCGGCGAGGATAAGGACGACCGCCATGTCACCGAGCTTAACCGGATTGCCCACGGTGCGATTGACGACGCGTACAGCCATCAACACGAAGGCCAGCGTCCACAGGGACAGGTCATTGCCCAGCCAGACCAGCGGGACGACCGCTGCCATGGCGATGAAGGCCCCGGGATTGCGGTCCGGATCCAGCTCCCGGCCCAGGGCCCAGATCAGGAAGGCGGCGAACATAGCACCGAGCCCGGTGAAGCCGGCCGCCATGAGCGACTCGCCTGTCGACATGCGCCAGCCGGCTGTGGCGATCAGGATCAGCGGGAGCAGCATCAGCACTGCACGGTTCGACCCGTAGCGCGCGTCCAGCGGCCGGGAGATGGATGAAACGCGGTAGATGGGTTTGCTCATGATCTTCCCCGAACGTGCGGCCTGCGACGCGCTGGCGCTTGCTTTGCCGGGGCAAGTGCGGCAGTCGTCAGATCTGACCAAAGCTTGCCCCAGGGGCCTAGAATGATCGCAGCGCTGTTTGTTTCAAGTCTTATGGCTGTCACCACTGTCGCCATTCACATGGTCGGCCTGGTGTTTTTGACGGAAGTCATGCGCAAGCGCTCGCCCAAACTGCGCCCGCATACCAGCCCGCTGCGCCAGATGATTTTCATCCTGCTGGTCGTACTCGGCCTCTTCCTGATCCACGCGGTGGAGATCTGGGCCTATGCCGGTGTCTATGTGTTGGTTGGCGCGTTCGAGGATTTCGAGACAGCGCTCTATTTCTCAACCTCGACCTTCACGACACTGGGTTATGGCGATGTGATCATCGACAGCCAATGGCGCCTGGTGAGCGCGATTGAGGGGTTCAACGGCTTCCTCCTGATCGGTTGGTCGACGGCTTTCCTGGTGTCGGTGATCGCCCGCCTGCGCTCGACGGAAACCGACTGGCTCGACCATCTGGGTGAGGATGATTAAGCCTGCCGCATTTCCACGCTTGATGCTGATGCCCAAGCCACGCTAAACCCCATCTGAACCCGGGCATTCGCCTGTTTCAGTTTGGGGTCTCCATGTTCAAGAAAATCCTCATCGCCAATCGCGGCGAGATCGCTGTTCGTGTCATCAAGACGTGCCGCAAGCTGGGCATTGCCACCGTGGCCGTCTACTCCGAGGCGGATGCCGACAGCCTGGCGGTTGAAATGGCGGATGAGGCGGTTTTCATCGGGCCTCCGGCTCCCGGTGAAAGCTATCTGCGCATGGATGCGATTCTCGATGCCATCAAGCAGACCGGCGCTGACGCTGTGCATCCAGGATTTGGCTTCCTGTCCGAGAATGCGGCCTTCCCCAAGGCGCTGGAAGAGATCGGCGTGGCCTGGATCGGTCCGAATGTGAACGCCATCGACGCGATGGGTGACAAGATCCGCTCCAAACAACTTGCCGCCAAGGCCGGCGTCTCGACGATCCCCGGCGCGGATGGCGAGATCAGCGATGCCGAGACGGCTGTCGCCGCCGCCAATGCCATTGGCTATCCGGTGATGCTGAAAGCCTCCGCCGGTGGTGGCGGCAAGGGCATGCGCATCGCCCACAATGAAACCGAGGCGCGCGAAGGCTTCACCGCTGCGCGCAACGAGGCCAAGACCTCCTTTGGCGATGACCGCATCCTGATCGAGAAATTCATCGAGGAACCGCGCCATATCGAGATCCAGGTGCTCGGCGACAAGCACGGCAATGTGGTCTATCTCAACGAGCGCGAATGTTCCGTGCAGCGCCGCAACCAGAAAGTCCTCGAGGAGGCCCCGTCGCCCTTCCTCGACAAGAAGACCCGCGAAGCCATGGGCGCGCAGGCGGTCTCGCTGTCTGAAGCGGTGGACTATGACAGTGCCGGTACGGTCGAGTTCATCGTCGACAAGAACCGCAATTTCTACTTCCTGGAAATGAATACCCGCCTGCAGGTGGAACATCCGGTCACCGAGCTGATCTGTGGGCTCGACCTGGTCGAACAGATGATCCTGTCGGCAGCTGGCGAGAAGCTTTCGATCTCCCAGCGTGATGTCGGCATTGATGGCTGGGCTGTCGAGGCACGTCTTTATGCCGAGGACCCGTATCGCGGCTTCCTGCCGTCAATTGGTCGTCTCAAGCGTTTTATCGAGCCGGCCGAAGGCCCGCTGGGCAAGGGTGAGCTGCGCATCGACAGCGGTGTGCGCGAAGGCGACGAGATCTCCCTCTTCTATGATCCGATGATCGCCAAGGTGATCGGCTATGGAAAAACCCGTGAGGACGCGATCGATACGCTGGCAGCGGCCATGGATCGCCTGCACGTGGAAGGCCTGCAGTCCAACGCACCCTTCCTGTCGGCCGTGCTGGACGAGGCGGATTTCCGTACCGGCCGCATTCACACCGGCTATATCCCGGAGCACTTCCCGGAAGGTTTCCACGGCACCCGTCCGCGCGATGAACAGCTGATCTACATGGCCAGTGCTGCGGCCTATATGCATGAAATGCTGATCCGCCGCGCCGGCCAGACGTCCGGCCGTGTCGCTGATCCGGAGTATCCGGAAACACGCGAATGGATCGTGTTGATGGATGAGCGCCGTGTGCCGGTTGAAATCACCATGACAGGTGAGGGCGAGGCCCAGATCTGGTCTCCGGGCCTGACCCAGGAGCGCCAGACGCTGACAACGGACTGGACGCCCGGCGCCTGCCTGTTCCAGGCCAGCCTGGACGGTACTGATTTCTCGCTGGAGGCATCCACGCGTACCGAAGGCTTTTCCCTGCGCCACCGCGGTTATGCCGCGACCGCTGTTGTCTGTACGCCGCGCGCGGCCGAACTGCACGCCCTCTTGCCGGTCAAGGAGAAGGCCGACACCGCCAAGCTGGTCATCAGCCCGATGCCGGGGCTGATTGTTTCTGTCGACGTGGAGACGGGCCAGGAAGTAAAGGCGGGAGAAGCCCTGCTGGTGGTCGAGGCTATGAAGATGGAAAATGTAATCCGCGCCGAAAAGGACGGTGTCATCAAGACCATCAATGTCGAGGCCGGCGCTTCGGTCGCGGCCGACGAGCTGATGATCGAGTTCGAATAAACCGAGCACATCAATATCACCGGGGGAGGGTGAGGCGATGGACTGGCAGAATATCCTGTTCAACCCGAACGGCCGCATCGGCCAGGGCGATTTCTGGAAGGGCGTAGCGATCATCGTCATCGCCAACATCCTCCTGCACGCCATTCCGCTGCTGGGCGGACTGATCTGGCTGATGATGATCTGGGTCGGAATCACCGTTTACGGCAAGCGCCTGCATGATGCCGGGCGGTCCGCGATCTGGCATCTTCTGCCCTGGGTCGTCAGCATGATCCTGTGGGCCTTCGCCTTCCTTATCATTGGTGGTGCCGTCTTGACCCTCATCCTCAATGAGGGCGATGTGAGCCCCTGGGCGGTCATCTCCGCCGGTGGTGGTGTGCTGGGCATTGTCGGGCTGGATAACCTGATCTGGCTTGTCTACACGCTCTGGGTCGGTCTGGCGGCCGGTGACAGCGGCGAGAACGCCTACGGTCCGGCACCGGTTATCGAGGCGTCTGCAACCGCTCAAGGCGATTGATTGGCGCGATTGGCCAACTAGCCAGCGGCCTGAAACCGCCCATGTCTGGTCAGAGTTGGCGAACATGGAGGAGGCATTGGGTTTCAAGGCGCTCATCATCAATCGCAATGACACCCCACGGATCCTGCCCGGTGCGGGCGGCTAGCTCTCGGCCGCGGAGTTTGTCCGGGACTGTTTTTCTTCATTGCCGCCGGCCGCAGCATCTAAGTGAGCGTGAAACCGGGATTCTGCCGTCAAGCACAGCTTCTTCGTTGACGTGCCCGGGGTCTTGGCGGACAAAGCTCTCAACTTTGTTCGCTAAGGGGGCTGAGCGATGAATCCTGGAGTACTTTTCCTTCCCGTCTATCGCGCGTCGACGACTGCATTCCTTCTGGGTTTGCTGGTTCTGGCCGTCATTGATTTTGCGCGCATGTCGTCAGGCGTGCCGTTCCTGTCCGATGGACTTGGAATGGTGGCCGTCTGGTTCTTCGTGCTTTCGCTTCACATCAACCGGCTGCGCCACAGCGAGCGCGGAATGGGCATGGCCTTTCTTCCGGTCGGCCTGGCGGTCGTTGCAAAGTTCATCGGCTGGATCATCAGCATCTTCACCTTTGCCATGCAGGGAATGGTCGTGTTCGCTGCCGAGCGCGGTGTCGATGTCGATCCCGACGGGCCGCTGGAAGATGCCCTGACCAATCCCGACTTCGTGCAGGCCATGGAAGACCCGCAATTTGTTCAGAGCTTTACGGCCTGGGCAGAGGAGGACGCGACCATGCAGGCTGCGGCTGCGAGTGTTGGCGAGATGTCATCCTTCCTCGGTTTCTGGATTGTTCTTGCGGTGTTTGCCATCTGGTTCTCCCAGATGAAGCGTCTCGGTGGCGCCTTGCCGACTGTTTCGGAGGACACACCCTCCATGCTCAACCCGGAGCCGATGGCTGCGCCGTCCGAGCCAGAACCGCTTGCTGAACCGGTTGACGCCGAGGCGGTCGAGGTCGCAGAAGAAGCACCTGCAGAGCCTTCCGAGGACGCTGCGCCGGCAGAAGACGCCGCGACAGAGGACACACCGTCGGACGACAGTGCTGGCGATGACAGCATTGTCGACGAAAAGCCCAAGGACTAGGCCCAGAGATCAGGCAACGTCCTCATAGGGGCTCAGATCGGGGGCTTCGACCCGGCGGGCCGCTCCGAAAATATCGACAAAACTCAGATGGAGGGCTGTATCAAAGTCCTCCATCGTTGTTTTCAGGCCCAGATCATCCAGGCTGGTGACGCCGTAAAGCGGATTTGAGATGCCGCAGGGCGTGATTCCGCCGAAATGCGTCAGATCGGGTGCGACGTTGAAGGCGATGCCGTGGAAGCTCACCCAGCGGCGCAGGCGCACGCCAATGGCGGCGATCTTGTCCTCGCGGCCCTGACCCCGGTCGACCCAGACACCGACCCGGCCCTCACGCGGACCAGCCTCGATGCCAAAGGCGGCGGCTGTGCCGATCAGCCAGTGTTCCAGGTTCTGGATAAACTTGCGCACATCCTTGTCGCGGCGCGTCAGGTCCAGCATCACATAGGCCACACGCTGGCCCGGCCCGTGATAGGTGTATTCACCCCCGCGACCGGTCTCGTAAACCGGGAATCGGTCCGGCGTCAGCAGGTCCTCCGGCTTGGAACTGGTGCCGGCCGTGTAGAGCGGATCATGTTCGAGGAGCCAGACAAGCTCCTCTGCCTCGCCACGCGCGATCGCGGCAGCCCTGTCCTCCATGAAGGCCACAGCGGCCTCATAGGGGACTTTTTCAGTGGAAATGGCCCAATTCACGGCAGGTAATGTCATATCGCGTTGTCTTAACTCTCGTGAAACCGTATCGCGC
Organism: Maricaulis sp. MIT060901; assembly: GCF_047123815.1. NCBI lineage: Bacteria > Pseudomonadati > Pseudomonadota > Alphaproteobacteria > Maricaulales > Maricaulaceae > Maricaulis > Maricaulis sp. MIT060901. Next base: position 379,889 of record NZ_CP138920.1, on the reverse strand, counting down.
AAACATCGTGATGATTATCCGTCAGGGCAAGTCCGGGAGTGATGTGTGAGTCAGATCAGTGCTGTGGAAGTGGAAATTGCTGTCCTGTTGGGCCGGTCCAAGATGCCGATCCAGCAATTTCTGCGCATGGGCCGTGGCGCAGTCATCCCCCTCGACTCAGGTGAGGAAGAGGAAGTCTGGATCCTGGCCAATAATCATCCCATCGCCCGGGGCGAGGTTGTCATCCAGGGCGACCGCATCGCTGTGTCCATTACAGGGCCTGCAGATGCCAACGAATTCTTTGCAGCTGCATAAACTACCGCATTTTCCTCTTCACAAGCCGCGCCGTAGTTGTTATTCCCCGCGCCTCCAACACGGGCGGTCGTGGCGGAATTGGTAGACGCGCAGCGTTGAGGTCGCTGTGGGGTAAAACCCGTGGAAGTTCGAGTCTTCTCGACCGCACCATTTTCCTGGCAGATGTCTGAGGCATCACAGGGAAATCGGATTTCAGATCAGCTCTCTCGGTACACAAAACGGTACACGGGATTGAGCGATGAACACCAAACTGCCTTACCTCTTCCAAAAGAACGGCGCCTACTTCTTTCGTAGGCGCGTGCCAGAGCGCTTCCGCGCCCGCGCCGGGTGCCACGAGTGGAAACACCGTCTCGGCCCCTCAGCACGCGATGATGCCTCATTGCTGATGGAGCTGCGCGTCCTCACGGATGCAACCGATCGAGCGATTGCAGGTCTTGGGAGAGGAGCTGCCCCAGCGCAGGGTTTCCTGCAGGCTGCCTGGGAGGCGCTCTATCCTGAATGCGCAGCCGAAGCTGTGCCCACTCTCTCGCAAGCTGCTGAGGTTTATGCGCGTCTGCGCAGCCTTGAGGTCCTGGATAAACCCGAGCAGATGGCACTTGATCAGTTCATTGCCTTCATGGGTGATCTTCGGGTCGATGAAATCCAGCGCCGGAAGGTGCGCGACTGGATTAGTTGGTTGGGTCAGGAACGCGGGCAGGGCAGTTCGACAATCAAGCGCCGTCTTTGTTCCGTCTCGGCCTTCTGCACGGCGGTGATAGATCAATATGAACTTGATATCGCCAATCCGTTCTCCAGGCATCGCGTTCGCACTGGGCCCGTTGGTTATCGAGAGCCATTCACGCGTGACCAACTCGCGTTGATCAATTCGTGGCTGCTGACCCCATGGGGCGATCGGACCAGCGGTTTGATCATCCGCTTTTTGAGAGCCACAGGCGCAAGGCCGCTTGAAATCGGGGGGCTGGCTGTTGCGGATGTGCGCCTCGATCACGAGCTGCCACATATCTTCATCAGGCCCAACGCCTTCCGGGGGCTGAAGACACCGGGTTCGTCGAGGCTATTGCCCTTGGTGAGTGACGCTGTCACTGCAGCAAAACAGGCTATCGAGAGAGCTGATGGGGAGGCGTTGTTCCCCAGCGCTTGTCATGAGACCGGTCGATTATCCGCCAGGCTGAACAAGGCGATCAGGTCGGCAGGTGTTCCCAAGCGTAGAGAGCTGACTGCGTACTCCTTTCGCCACACGGTGCAGGAAGCCATGCGTCTTAGCGGCGCTCCGTTCGATGTCCAACGCGCGGTACTAGGACACGCCAAGACGACAGTGACTGAGCGTTATGGCGCGCGGCAGGTGCCGTTGGAGTTGATGTCGAAAGCTCTATTCGTGGCTTTCGGTCAGACCTTTCCAGGCGCAGCGGTCGAGTAGGAGGCGCACAAGAGAGCGCGGTTGGTGCGTCGTTTGTAAATTTCGGAGATTTCAGCAGGCGGCTTTCCAATTTGGAGTGCGTAACCAAAAGGAGTTCTTGATGGTTTGGCTCTCTTGACGTGTAGCTGGGTCCGCGATTATCTCGCCGGCATGACCGAAAAAACTCCCCCGCCATTCCGCCGCCGCTACTTGATCCTCCCAACGATCGGCGTGTCGATCTTTACGATCGCCATGCTCATGCCAGGGAGAGACTGCTCCGAGCACACCGCCTTCTACAACGCGCGCGAGGAAGTGCGTTCCGAGATGCGCGATCCCAGCTCCGCCCGCTTCGAAAACGAAACAGCGGTCCTGGTCGGCGAATGCCGATACGAGGTTTCAGGTACTGTGCGGGGGACGAACGGCTTCGGCGGCGTGACCGCGGAAGAGTTCAGCGTCACCGTGCGAGGTTAGCCTTTTTCGCGTCTCGCAGCGACATCCAGCCTTCGGGGCGAGGGCGATCTCCGGAACCGTAACCCTCACCGGCAGCGATATTCCGCTCCGTCTTGTTGAGCCATCTGTTCGGCTCCTGGGTGGGGTCAATGCCTCGGGCTTCTAGCGCCTGGGAGATCAGCTCCCTAAGCGCCTCGATCGTTAAGGTGGGGTCTTCCGAGAGAAGTTTCCGTGCCTCGACGGCTTCAATCTCGGTACTGAACCCACGTCTTACAACCTTGCGGCCGTTCACAGTAATGCGGGCTGACCAGCCGCGCTCTGTGTCGAAGAAGACGCCTTTGTATTTCGATGTCTGCGTTTTCATCTTGGGTGGCGCTTTGTTTCGAAGGTTTTCAAGGCAGTCCTTGTCGATGATATGCGACAAGGTGAGCGAGCGATGAGCGGGGCCGTGCGTGCCCGCTGAACCAGCTCGCGGTGCGGTAGGCCCGATCAGTCCAACTGCATTGCTGCGACATTATTCAGGTTGTTCGTCGTCTCCTCCAAATCCTGCCATTTTCTTGCCCAAGGCCCACGCTTCTCGGATCAGCTTCTCGTTCGCTAGGAAAAACTCTCCTCCGAGGCTTTCGGCTTTGAGTTCCAGGAAGTCTTTCATTGCGTCCTCACCAACAACGGTGTGCATTGCCGCGTCTCTGGCAATAAAGCCCTCTCCGTGGGTCGAGAGCAGCAGGTCCCAACGATAAACACCCGCGGGGTAGTTTCGATTGATGTCTGTTTGGCGCTTGGATGGATGTCTGGACATTCCGACTTTGTAAATCGCGCTGTCCCCTCGCACACGAAAACGCCCATTGAGAAAAGCACCTGGGTCGCCTGCTAGCTTCAGCACATAGAGATGCTTCTCGCCGTTAGGAGGTTCAACCGTCCACCCCCTCTTGGGCAATGGCCCGGCCTTCGTCGGCCGTAGATAGTCACTCAGAGGCTCGATTGGCAGGGGATCGATACTAGGGCCGCGATAGACTTGGCGCTCTTCCATTTCCAGATTTAATAACTTGAGAACTTCAGCGCGCTTCAGTGCCACGCCTTGCGAGCCGATCGACTTTCCCAAAACAGGAGACCACGTTTGGTCAGCGAAATCAGAAATATCGGGAGCCTGCTCGATTGGAATTGACCAAGCTCTAGTGGCCCTTACCGAAAACGCCCAACCGTCTTTGTTCTCTGCTTCAGCTCGCGCCCGTCGAAGCAAGACCGGATCCACGAACTCCTCCGCTTCTCCGCGCTGATCACTCAGGACATACATTCCGAGCACCTTACCCCGCATGCTTTCGGGGGTTCGGCGTGTTTTGGATCCGTAGACCACCATTATCGGATCGGGGCCGCTTTCAGCCAGGAATGTGTCCAAGCGGCCTTCCTTTGAGAAGCCAACGCAGCCCCAGGTTTCAGGCGTAAAACCATCGAATGAGGTCAGCCAAACGCGAGGATTGTCGCTTTCCAGGCGCTCGCGCAGAGCCTCATCTGTAATGGGATCCGGTTGCCGCTGAGGGATGAGCCTGATTGAGAACCGATAAGGAGCAGTATTCTCTATCTCCACTTCGTCGCCCGGTCGAGCAAGTGCAGTTTCGAAGAAGCGGCGGACCGCACCCCGATCGCGAAAGATCTTCTTATCCGCTCCGTCGATGTCCGTTTCTACCGACTCACCATGTTCGAAATCTAAGATCAGCTTCTTTTCAGCTGCTTTCGTTTTGTTGGAGCCGCCGATGCTGTCCGGCGGAAAAAGGAGGAGATGGTCCTTTAGGTAAATATGGGCGTTTCGAATATTCCCGCCTGTAAGTTTGAGACGAGTTCTAGGGCTTAAGCCCGTGGCTGATGCGTCGATAGCTAGGAGCGATTTGTCGTCAAGCCAAGAAGGCCGCGTCTCAAGAAAGCCTGCATCGACGAGTGCTTCAGCTAGCTCATCATGCATCTGCCATTCGAAATGGCTGGTGTTCGGGTCACCCCCTCGACCTAAATCGCCGGCGAGCGCGGTTGTCCAGATGGGGGTGCCATTATCGCGCGTTCTCGGGTCAAGGCCGACAAACTCGGCTATCCGCCGGCCCAGCTTTCCATATTGCGTGTTCGCGGATGAGAAACTTTCCCACCGCGCCGCATGGGCGATTTGCTCAGCTGTCATGACGCCCTTGCGGGCGTGCTCCTGGAGCATCGTTCGTTCATGATCGGAAACGGACTGTGTCGACAAGAATTCAGCATATCTTTCGCGCGTGCCGATATTCGGTTCTCGTTGCCGAGCTCGCTGCTCTGATAAGCGATCGCTGACCCATCGTTTGGCGGCGCTGATGACGCCTTCCAGTGTCTCTGCTTCGAGCCGTTCACCAACACGCCTCTTGCCAAGATAGATCTGGGCGATTGCCTTGCCCGAACTATCATCCGCTATAATGCGATGGTGGCGGAATGTGTGATCTTCTCTCATTTATGGTGTCCCAAGTCGTTGATTTACGGGAGAGGGCGGGCTCTGATTTCGGCTAGCCGGCAAAGCTCTGGAGCTGTCATGAGCGATATCTTCAGGCGCGGTTGTTTCACTATTTCATGAGGACCGATCCCGAGTTCTCATCCCGTTTTTTAGATGGCCTAAGATGAAATGAGAATTCTCGATTACCCTTCTAAGTTGTCAATCGCAAAAACACTTGAGACGTTGATCAGTGAGCACTTCCAAGGGGACTTTAAAGTACAAATTCTGGAGCTGGCGGTAGCTGGTGACGTGACGGTTGTGGGCCGCAAGATGCGCATAGGGGTGACTGGTCTGTATGGGTTTGAAGACCCTCAGGAGATCGAAGGTGATGAGGCCGTTATTCACCCGGCAGATTTGCGCGCTGGTGATTGGGACTGGAATGAAAGCAAGCTGACCTTTGAGACTGTCTCGCGAAACCTTCCGGAGGGCCGCGACGATTGGTATGTCGACGTGTCTTTTGTGACAGCTGAGATCATTGAGCTCATTGAGGGCGAGTTGCCAGCGAATAGAAAGCCGGTCCACACTTCGCGAGGCCCGCGCCCAAATAAGAATTGGCCGGAGTTGTTACAGATCGCAAAAGATCTTGCACGGGATGGCGGTTTTCCATCGAAGGAAGACTTTTATGAGACGATCTCTGAAACCGCTAGAAATAACGGTGGATGGGCGCCTAAGGGGACCTCAAGTTATAAAGCCCGGAATAGAGCTGGCTCTTTCGGGGCACTGGCGAGTAAAGCAACAAGACAGTCAGAGTAGTCAGAGTTTCTGACGCTTTGACAGTGACTAAATCTGTTTCAGTGACAGTGAGGAGACGGTGTTTTCTGTGCCTGCACCAACTGGGTGTGGCTCTGAAAACGAAAGGAGAAGGCGTTGCCTTCATACCTCCCCAATCTCTACCAACACGTCCCCGACGACATGTTTATCGCCGTCTGGACGAAGTCCCCAAATGTGACCGAGTTCTTTTCGGTCGCGGAATTCGAAAACGCTGAAGAGCGCATGCTGGAACTCGCGAAATCTCGCGATGTTTATCACAGCTGGACGCTCTTGAAGCATCGCCCTCAGTCCGGTCGCGGCACCGCGGCGGATGTCGGGGCATCGGTCGGCGTCATGTTTGATGCAGACCTGTATTCGGACGACCCTGCGGTTCACAAGCAGGAGGCGTTGCCGAAGAGCCTGGATGAAGTTCTCGACTGGCTATCTGAAGCCGAGATTGATCGTCCCACCCAGATCCGCTCATCGGGCAATGGTCTTTACCTTGACTGGCTGCACCCCGAGCCGCTGATTTTTGAGCGTGAGGCGGAGCGCCTCGATTATGCGAACCAGGTGAAAACCTTCCACCGCATCCTTCGAGAGTCGGCTTTCAAGCGTCGTGGATGGAAATTCGATGTGACTGATGACCTGGCCCGAGTAACGCGCATGCCGGGCACGCTCAATCACAAGACTATTCCTGCCAAATCAGTGGAGATCATCGATGTCTAATCGCTTCTTCATTGAAACCCTCTTGAGCATGGGTAACCAGACCGAACCGATGGAGCCCGATCTCTCCGATCAGTTGGCGAACGACAACGCGCCAGACTCGGGCGATCCACAAGACGTTGCGCTTCAGCCGATCCTGCGGGGATGCAAGGCTGCGAATGCCTTGATCAACGAAGCTGCTAGCCATTCTTATGACCAGTGGTTGGCTCTTGCGCAGCTTCTTTCCCGCGTGGCTGACGGTCGCCGGACCTTCAGCAAGATTAGCGCGGCTTATCCCGGATACGACCCGGCCGATGCCGATCGAAAGTTCGAAGAAGCGCGCTTCAAGCTCAAGCCGCCAACGTGTCGTCGCATCGGAGAAATGACCGGCGGCGACGCATGTCGCGGGTGCGCCATGCAGTTTACTGTGAATAGCCCATACGCCCTGCCACATCTGCCGGCTGACGCTATCGAGGTATTCGCTGATTATGCGGCGGTTGTGCATCCACCGATGTTTGTGAACGTCGTGACGGGTGAGCGTTATTCCGAGAAGGCATTTGAGCACAAGTTCAGCCATCTTTCGAAGAGCGGCCGCATGGCCACGAATTTCCTCAAGGCCAAGTCCGCCGGCAAGGTGGAGCGCTTGGTTTACCGTCCCGGAGATCCCCCGGGGATTTTCAATCTCGAGGGCAACAACGTTCTCAACGTCTGGCGTGATACTGGCGTAGATGCCGTCCCTGGCGAGTTTGGAATGATCGCGAAGCACCTCGAAAACCTTGTTCCGGATGTCGCCGAGCGTGAACACGTTCTCGACTATCTCGCCCATCTTGTTCAGCACCCTGCGGTCAAGATCAAACACGTCCTTCTGATCATCGGAGGGCAGGGCATCGGCAAGTCCGCGATCGGTCGACTTGTTTCTCGCCTGGTAGGCAATGAGAACACGCTCATGGTCGGTCCATCGGAAGCTGAGGATCGTTTCAAAGCGCGCTGGGGTAACCGCCAGGTGCTTGTATTCGAGGAGTTGATGGCGGATAACCGTCTTAAATTTTACAATGATGTGAAGCCTTGGATTACCGAAGATGTTCATTCGGTGGAAGAGAAGCATATCCAGAGCTACATCACGTCCACCCCGCGCGGGATGCTCGCTTTCTCTAATGAACATGCCCCGACGCGTGTCTCAGCAGATGATCGACGTTTCTTCGTGGTGCGTTCGCCGATGAAGAAGCAGTCCGCCGATTACTATGATGCGCTGTTTGATGAGATCGATGGAGACCAACTCTGCGCTTTCAAGCATTTCTTGCTTCAGCGCGATCTGACTACGTTCAATCCAGATGCAGACCCGCCAATGACCGAGGCAAAGGTGGAAATGATCGCAGATACCCGCGCGCCGCTTGAAAGCCGCCTGGAGGAACTGATCGCCACGGCAGAGGGGCCATTTGCGAAAGATCTGGTCTCGATCAGCACCATCCGCTCAATGGTACGTGAGGATATTTTCGATAAGCGGCCTTCTGTCCCTGCGGTAACTAGCGCTTTGCGCTCGCTTGAACACGTGCCTTTGCCCTCGCAGGTGCGTTTGGACGATAATTCGCGTCCGCGTCTTTGGGCAATTCGCAACCATGAAAAATGGGCTGCAGCAGACCAGCAGCAGGTACGCGAAGAAATGGCGCGTTAGCACGAATGGGGTGTGACGGTCTCAGTTCTTTCTGTCACACCCCACTACTTATCTATATATTCTGATTATAGTTTTTTAGAAATATTTTGGAGCTGAGACAGTGAGCTCTGAGACAAGCCCCTTGTTCCCCATCGCTTCCGCACCCCGCTCTATTGAAGAGCGTGTTCCATGGGATGTCGTGTCCAGTCGTGAATTAGCAGAACTTATCGGTGTTAACTTGCAGGTGCTCGCGAATTGGCGCTCCAGAGGGAATGGACCCGCGCCCGCACCCGCTGAGTGCTTCCGGGGCAAGTCTGCTTACTACCCTGTCTGTAATGTGGTCGCGTGGCGATTGGGCATAGAGCCCTGGGAGGCTGCCGCGCAATGGCTGCGGGAGCGTTTCTTTTTCCCGGAACCTTTGGAAACCGAAGAGCGGACTTGGCGCATAATCTGGCAGCAGCAGGGATGGGGGATATACCGCTTGGCCCATCCACCGCGAGTTTCTGTAGTCAATGCACCCACTGGGAATAGCCATGATGGTTGAGACGGAGCGACTTGGCTCTGCTAGCGAAAAATTAGCATGGGCAATACAGAAAAATGATATGCCCACACTTTACACCCGCGAATTGCTGCAATAAAAAGGGCAAATCAGAAATATGAAATGCCCGGAGAAATCGTGGTTACCCTCAGAGATGAATTTGAAGAGCGTCTTGAAGAGTTTCGAGAAGAGTATGGCTTCTACGAACAGGACGAGGTGGTGCAATCGTTCGCCGTAATCGGCGAACTTCTTGATCTTGTGTTTATTGGTGATGAGGCGGCGATGACTATGTCGCTTCTGAAAGAGGTGATCCGGAAGGGTACGCGACCGGATTGGTCCGAACTGAATTTGGGCGCGGTTTCACCGGATCCAGATTGGCGTGAGGTTTGGCGCAGCATCGACGGATGGGACGCCAGCTCGTGCCCTCCGTTTCTTGATGAGCTGCATGATCTGAATGCTTTCGCCAATTTCGGCATCCTGCCGATCTGGGACATTCATGCAGACAATCAGAACCATATTGAAGTGCGGCATTTGAAAGCGCGTTTCGACGACAGTGCTAACCCAGCTGCATGGGTCATAAGAGTATGTGATAAGATTGAACGCCTCGAAAAATTAGTTTCGCACGGCGCTGACGGTGCTTCGAGCCTCTTCTACCTTCCAAATCTGCGTCAATTGGCTTTGGCGCGCCTCAAACTTGATGATGGGCAGCCTCTTACGGTGCAGGAGCTGGCAATTTTGTCGGGAGTATCGGTCAAGCGGCTGCAGAATGCGATCTACGCCCAAAGCGAAGGGGCGCCTTCTGTCTCGAAAAGTGGGGCAATTGCCAAAGATGGTGTCGATCGCTGGCTCAATGATCGTGATTACAAATGGTCACTTTGGAAGCAGGTATCTCAGCTCTATCCGCTGAGTGCTAACTGGGGGCGTGATATCGAGTATCACGCATTTGATGAGCTTGAGACGCACGCTGATTATGTGTTCGTGCCTGTCGCGAGTGATGGAACTGTGTTTCACCCAGGCCTTGCTCGAGGGCGTGGCGAACAGAAGTCCTTCCATGTTGGTCCAAAAGGCGATGAGAAGGTTATTGGAACCTTTAGAGACGCCTTGAAGGAGCTGTCCGAAATGGAAACTCCGAGATGGCGGCGACCGAATGCTGAGAGCGGCAAGTGGGGTATCGTTTCCGGGCAGTCATGGAAGCGCATGCGAATGGCTGAGCTGGAGGTGATGGCGCGATGAAGCCTATAACCGCCCCGCTGACACGGCACGCTGAAAAGCGGTCTGTTGACAGAAACCTGCCTGAAATCGCTCGATGGTTGCTTCTCGAATTCGGAAACGAGGCGCCAGATCGGAAGCAGCAAGGGTGTACTAGTTTCTCTTTTGACAAGCGCGCGTGGCGCGAGCTGGAGCGATTTTTCGGGGCTTGGCGACTTAAAGAAATGAGCCAACTTCGAAATGCATACATGGTCGTGTCCGCGGAGGGCGAAATCGTCACCTTGGCGTATAGAAAATAGCCGAATTCCACACTTCTGGTGAACTTAAAACAAAGGAACAGAGGAGGCGATATGACATGTTTGCCCGCCCACGGCCGTGTACGATGTGCACGGTGCTTTCCCGAAAGTGATGGCAGAGAATTCGACTCATCTACTTTGACGGCGACAAACGGTGGGTGGCGTATAAAACTCAACCCACTCGCTTGGGGCGCCGAGGAGCCAGAAGTGTTAGTCCTAGGTTTTTCTAAAGGGCCGACACAAGCTGGTGCGCTCGTAAATGAGGCGCATGATGAGATCGCCTTCAAGGGGGGGCGAACCAATGTCGGGAAGATCTTGGAGCATCTCGGAGTCGTTGAACGACCTCACGGTATGAATTATCGGGCAATGGTAGACCAACTTATTAGTGATCCGCGCGGCAGATTTCACTTTGGATCGCTTGTCCGGTGTACAGTTGAGCGTTTTGATGAGCGTTTGAATTGTTGGCAAGGCACCGGTGGCGGGATGCTGGACAAATTTGTTGCCTCCGAGTTTGGCGAGACAATAACTAGCAATTGCGCGCAACAACATTTGGTTGGGTTGCCGCGAAGCGTTAAACTTGTCGTGATGTTCGGTCTCGGGACGCGTCTAAATTATGTGTCCGCGTCTCGGAAGCTCCTTGAAAGAGCGCTCCGCGCGTCCGCAGATCAAATGAGTTCTGTTGCTTATCGAATTGCTGGGGTCACTTTCGTGCATGTTGAGCATTTTGCGTCGCAGGGAGCTCATTTGCCGAACTGGTTGGGTGAGCGTGACCATAATAGGTCGAAGCTTGGCTTGATGGCGCGGTCGGCTGCGAAGAAAGCGCTTCATGGGTGATGGAATGATCTGTTCGCGTACCTTTCAGAGCAGGTTTGTGCGCTCGGCGGGTTCGTCGGAAATGAAATGATCCCGAATTTTCGAAATCGTCCCCGATGTGTGTGCAACGCTCGCCGCCCAGAGGCCGCATCCAACCTGTAAAAAGTGTGGCACCCGTAACCGCCACCGCATTTACCAACTGAGCACCCAAATTCGTTTCCGGAATGTCCGGCTGTGGATAACGTTATGGTTGAATGTAGATATTCTGGCCATTTGGGGTATGCGTTGTATCATTGCGTTTCGTTAGGCGACGTTCGGGTTAGATGCGTTCTTTTATCCTCATCTTAGTGCTGGTGGTAACGGCTTTCGGTGGACGAGGGGCGAGCCAGGATTTGTTGGGTGTTTTTGCGCCCGTTGAGCTGCTCTCTAACCCTAACGTGGAGACGATTGTCCGCCGTCACGTGGAATTGGTCGGTGCTCCGCCAGTCGGCACAGAGCTTACCCCTGTTTACACAAACGTGGTGTCGTCGAACTTGCAGGTAAGCAGCGGGCTTTCGCTTTTGGAGGCGCAGCTGCAGTCGGACGGGTATGCGATACTCATCAGTCGTTTCGAACATGACTTGGTACCGGTGCAGTTACTCGACGGACAGAGAGGTTTTGCTGTCCGTGTTTACCTAACAATGGTGGTCGATTTTTTCGTTTCGCGCGCGGCATTTTCCTCTGAGGCGAGGCTAGAAACCGTGCACACGATCCCGATCGTTTTGGGGCGTCTTTACCCGAGCGGCGGTTTGCTGCGTCAAGAACCGGATGCGCAGCAAATTGCCGATTTCTACATGGACACGCTTGAGGTGGCGATCGCACAACTCGGTGTTTCTGCCGCACGGGATACGCGCATAGAGAGGCGCCGTGCCACCCGAATTTTTGAAGTTGCTCCAGTTTCTTATTCCCCATCAAGCACCGACTATCTTGAAAATGAGCTCGGCCTGGATGGAAGCGAACGTCAAGCGCTAGCCAGTGAGCTGGCTTATCTGCTCCATGCGGCCGTCATGGAGGCTCTCGCCGAAAGTGGTGCGGGGCAAATTGCGATCGTGCCACCGTCTACTAATTGGTCTATCGCCAATGTCTCGCAGTTTCTGGATGCGGAAATTGGAGGGCGCCAAGAAATGAGCGTCGGGGCGGCTGCGGATCAGCGTGGAATGCTGATCAGGGCGGAAATATCACGATCTGCCACTCTTGATGGGACTGAGAACACTCTTGGGCGCCAGCGGTATGCGGCAAGTGAAGTGCAGGTTCGCGTCGTTGGTGCGAACGATGAGATGTCCCGCCCTCGATCATTGCCAGAAGACGAGCGAGTTGTGTCGGCGCGTGGCGCAGGAGCGTTCGTGTCGCTTGTGGGCGTTGAAGACCCGCCACTCCGCGGCATGTGGCGGAAAGGTTATCGGGATGCGGTGTTGGCGTTGAGCGCCGAACTTGTCGATCGCATGGTTCTTACCTCCGAGGAAATTAGATGATCAAGAAAATTGGCGTTATCGCGTTGTTTGCGGCACTTCTGGGCAGTCAGTCGGCAGCAGCGTCCTGGGCCCAGGATCAGGTTGTTGGAGTCGCTTACGGCGAAACGGAGGTCGAAGCCCTGAATGAAGCCTATTTCGAAGGCTTTCGTTCACGTCTGGAATTAGTAGCGAGTGATGAAGCGAGCGGGCAGGTTGGCGATAGGTTTAGACGAGACTTCGAACGTTCGAACCTGGAGTTTCGCAACCGATATTTTTCTCTGGACACCGCGGAGCGTTGCTTGCCAGAAGATGCGCGTTTTCTTTGTGAGATCGCCGGGCAATTCAATTCTTCCGCGCTTCGCAATGACCTCGCTGCGGTTCTGGGCGGACAAGCATATACTTTTGTTGCTTCGGCGGCCGAGAGCGACGATCCGCGTGCCAGCTTTGTCGTGGATCAGCTAACAGGCGAGTTTGCGATATATAATCACCGTATTCTGTTCGGCGCGACTTCGCGAGAGGCGATCCGAAACGAGAGTGCGAACTTCAGTCTTGCGATTTACGAGGCAAGTTTTTCGGTCTTCGAGTTCGATCGTTACCTTGGACGGTCGAGCGGTTCGTTGACGATCCGATTTAGGTTGCTGGACCTCGAAGGCGGCGAGACATTGGCCGTTGAGCCGATAGTCGTCACTGCCTCTGTGACAGGTAGCAATGCGTCGGCAAATGAGGCCATGCTTGTTGAGCAACTCTCTTCGCGTGGTGCAGTCGAGATTGCAGCGACGGTTAATGCTGAAGTCGCAACTTATGCTGACCGCCGCAATTCTATCTCAGAGGCTTCCAATCTCGCAGAGTTGGGCCGCGACGCGTTTTCTGTGAGAGCCGTTGGGGTAAATCGCCGAGATCGCGATAGTCGAGAATTCTTGAGGTACCTCAGGGATGCTCTCAACGCCATGGAAGGCGTCGATGATGTTGAGACGGATTTCGACGCGAGTTCTGAAACGGCAACAGTTGTTAATTTCACCGCACCGGCCGATCTCAACCCTGATGAAATGATCGACCGTTTTTACGAGGCCTTCGATTATCTCGAGAGCTTCTATGCGGATTATTTCGGCCAACAAGAATTCGAGATCGGTTACTGATATGGCATACAAGGCGCTTTTCATCGCATTTGTTCTTGGTGTTTTCCTGGGGCCCGCTGAAGCGAGCCAGTCGGATAATCGGCCGTCCATGGTGATCGCGCCGGTGCGAGTTGATGCCGATATTGCCCAGGTGAACCGGTTCGACGTCGATGGTGTTCTGCACAGTGAGCTTCTTTCCGCGGTTCGAGATACGCGCCGTTTCCGAGTGCTTGAACGGGATCAGGAAAACCTCGACGCAATACTTCGAGAGCAGGATTTGGAGGCAAGTTCGTTTTCCAATACCAGCGACGCGCGTGCAGGGCGAATAGCGGCGGCCGGTTACGTGGCTGTGCCTTATATCACGTCTTTCCGCTTTGGTGCGAGTTTCAGAGAATTGGATGCGTTTCCGGGAACCTACGATCGGACCGATCGGGTAGGGATTGAGGCATCCGTTAGGGTCGTGAACTCCGAGACCGGCGAGTTGGTTTTCATAGCGAACAGCTCAAGCAATTACGTTGCAGAGATAGAGGCAGTTACAGGTCGCACGGGCGGTCCAGCGAGAGTCGTCGTTGATCGGCTTGCTTCAGAGGTCGCGAACGATCTCGTGTCTGAAATCGTAAACTCGGTCTTCCCAATCATGATTGCAGATATTTCCGCTGGAGAGGTTTACCTGAACCGTGGCGGCGAAGGCCTCAACACCGGTGACCGATTTGATGTCTATGCGCAGGGCCGGCAGCTAGTGGACCCGCTGACAAACGAACCTATGGGCGCGAGTGTGGAGCTTTTGGTTGGGACCATCGTTATTTCACGTGTCGAAAACCGTTTTAGCGTGGCGCGAATTGTAGATGGGGACGCGTCGCATTTTGAAGTCGGCGCCATCGTCCGTGCCGCCGATTAGAAAATTTGAGGGAGATAAAAATGAACCGCCGTGAATTCACTTTCGCTTCGATTGCCGCTCTTGGGTTGGGAGGAGCGAGCTCTAGCGCTTTGGCTCAGAGCCAAGCTACATGGAACCAACTGGTCCAATCCGGTGCTTTGCCGGATTTCATCGACCCAGCGCTTTTCGGTAACACGGAATTCGATGTAACGCTCGGCCGTGGAACGATGTCTTTGGCACGGTCATTAAGCGAGATCTACGCTGCAACAGGAAATCGTGAGTTAGCTGAGCAGTTGCGTCTTTCGAGCCAAGCCTTGGTTGGGGATTACGACAATGACGCGTTTGAGGCGACTCAAAACGCGATTGGTGAACATTCCGATCTTGATATTGCGACCATGCAGATCGAGGCCAATGAAGAAGCGGCACAGCATATGTCGAGAGCGACATTGTTTTCCGGATTGGGCGTCGCCTACAATGCTATCGCCATCGATCAAGGTGCGGAGTTCGCGCAGGATACCGGAAACTCGTTGCGGGGTGGTGGTTTCGGGGCACTGCGAGGAGGCATCGGGGCGGTCCGCAATCGCCGCGTTATCCGATTGGCTAGAGCTGCCACTCAAGCCGTGCCGGGAAATCTAAATCTCGCCCGCAACATCTACAGCGCTACGCGCGAATATATGCGGGCCAATGATCTAGAGGCTCCCAGTCAAAGCGACGTAGATGGTGTGCTGGCTGACTGGAATTAACGATGAAGGCCGTCGTTCACTATCTTCTCGTATTGCTCGTCTCTTTTTCGACCGCTCCATCTCTGGCTCAAACCTCAGGCGGGCGCCCAACGTTGCTTATTGCTTCGCAAGCGGATCACCAATTTGAGCCTGGAGGGTTTTTCAGAGCATCCAATGGTCTTCCGGCGGAGTTGGCGGATCAAATCGCTGTGCAGTTTAGTCAAGATCGGCGTTTCGAGCTTGTGGAACGGCAGGCGTTCCGTCGCGTTGTTGAGGAGCAAAATTTTTCGAGGGAGCAGGAAAGCCGTTATTCAAGCTCAGTTGATGCTGCAATCGCTGAGCTGGATGGTCTGGAGGACATGTCACTCGGTTCCGCCGCTACATTCGCCGTCATCGGTCTAGGTGCCGCCCAGGCGGATGTTTTTGAGGCGATCTCTGACCGTGGCCAGTCTGTCGGCGCACGATATGTCCTGTTGGGGTCGCTTCAGCAGGATGAGCGAACGCAACGAGCTCGTATTCCAGGTTCGCAACGGTCGATATCAGGAACATCCTTAAGCATTAGACTGCGACTGAGGCTTGTCGACACAGAACAAGGAACCTTGATTGGTGCGACCAGTTTCAACGGGGTGTTGCGGATGTCAGATGGAGCCCCAGACTGGAGTGTCCCAGCCTCGTTCGCTGCTGATTTTGTTCGAGACGTCGTTTATCCGATCAATATCTTGTCGCTCGACCCGCTGACCATCTCTAGGGGAGCAAACTCAGGACTCGTAGTCGGAGATGAGGTGTTGATCGAGCGGATCGGTGGCGCTGTGATCGACCAGGGAATTGAGATTGGGCGACATGCCGAGGTCGTCGGGAGTGCTCAGGTGGCAGCCGTAGACCGAAACTTTGCTACGCTGACGGCAGATTTTCCGCTTTCTTCCTCGGGAGATTACCGGGTTACTTTGAATGCATCCGGTGGCGGAGACGAACAGCAGTCCGACGATGGTTCTGTAGTGCTTGCCCTTGGCCAGTTGGCTGTCGCACCCGGCGCACAAGTTTCCGACCGCCTCCGCCTACGTATTCCAGCGATAAAGGACAGTGTTGAGCGACAGTTGGTTGCGATGCCTGGGGTCGTGGTTGCAGATAGGAATAACCTTCCCGCAACTCTCGATGAACTTTCACTCCAAGACGTGCTGAGCGGCGATGTGGACTACTCGCAGATCACAGGCGCGGACTATTTGTTGGTGGGGACGTTTGATGAGCTTTCTTTCGAACAGGAAACGCGGCAGGTGCGCGCGCTCGGAAGGACAGAAAGCCAATTGATTGGTGCAGCCATCGCGAGGTTTGAGTTGCTCGATGTACGGCGTGGCGTGATTTCTCAAAGCTCGCTAGTTGAGTTTCGCTCTGATGATCTTCGCGGCCAAGCTGAGTTTGAGAATGCCCTCGGAATGGAGATCGTTCGCGAAATCGGCACCACGCTGTTCCCGGCTGAAGTGATCGGGGCACTCAGTGCTAGAGAGTTTTATATCAATCAAGGGCATGATTGGGGTGTTCAGATCGGTGATCGTTTCGAAGTCGTACGCGAGGGCGACGAAATGCGGGACTCATCAGGGCGTAGCTTCGGCGCAGTTCAGATCGTCACCGCTGAGACCGAAGTGGTTCGTGTTGAAGATCAGCGGGCGGTAATATCGCTGATTGAAGGAGACGTCGCGGTCGGGCAGCTCGTCCGTAGGTCAAGTGAAGCCGTCGTAGACGAGCGTGAAGCGCCGTCGCGTCGGCCTGAATGGTAAGTTGAAAAATGCCGTCCGCGTTTGTTCGCGGACGGCATTTCGATCGACTCGCCTTAGTTATTTTGTGGTGGCTGAAATGAGCCCCAAATTTCGAAATCTTCCCCGACGTGTGTGTGATGCTCGTGGCCTGAGCCCGGCCGTCAACCTGTAAAAAAGTGTGGTGCCCGTTCCCGCGACCGCTTGACCAACCGGGTACACAATTTGGTACACAGAGTGCTTGGAGAGCGTGATCTGAGCCGTTTTTCCAGGTGCTAAAGTCCTGAAACACCAGACAGGAGCTAGCTGTGGGGTAAAACCCGTGGAAGTTCGAGTCTTCTCGACCGCACCATTTTCTCAAGAAAATGAATTGAAGAAACCGGATGCCGGTGTGTTCGTAGCGAACGCACTGGGCGGGGTGGGTGTGTTTGGGGTTCTTTTGTGGATACCCTCGAGTTGTTCCGTTACCCTGTTTCTTACTAACGAGCTTTGTCTCGCCCGGTATTTGTTTGCCTGAGTTGCGTTGAGTAGAGATAGGCTTGGGACACACAGCCGATGCTGATCAGTGCGTGCATGACGACCAGCGGGATGGTGAGGATGGTGTCGCGCCAGTCTTGGAAAACCTGATATAGCGCGATGCCGAGTGCGAGAGAGATCAGCCCGACAATCCACAATGCGCCGGTCAGCGAGTACTTCACGGGAGTTGAGCGTTTCCAAGCCGTCACGAGCCAGGACAAATCGCCAAGTATCGCTGCGGGGAAGATCAGGCAGGCTGCCGCGAGGGGCAAGGTAAGCAGAACTCCGGTCACCGTCGCGAGGCCCACGCTTAGGGCCAAATTTTGTGTGGTTTGGAACGCGACCCAATAGACGCCTAGGGTGACGATAAAGAACAGTAACGACAGAAGAAAGTATGCGAACACCCTGAGGAAGATGGACGTAATGGGCGTGTGCTCATCTCCGGTCAGTGGGCCATCTGTCAGAAAAAGACGGTGTCCGATGACTATCGTGCAGAATTGAAGGCCGATTGCAGTGCCGGTCGTGACGCCTGAGCCCAGCCAAAGGCCGGCGATCTCCAGAGCGATATTGAGGCCGCCTAAAATGAGTACTGCGCGGCTCGCCCGTGCTTGGCGTTGATGAAAGCCCTTCAGGCTTTGCCAGATTATTGAGAAAGCTCCGGGCTCATCCGGATCATGGTCGGCCATGCTGGCTATGTAGAGGAGCAGGAAGCCACCAAGCCCACCAATGGCCACGGCGATCAGGACGTTGATGTGCATCATATTTTCCTCTGTAGGCACCTGCTCGGAGTAGGTAAGACGGGAGTACTCGTCAATGGTGGTGTGAAGAATCGAAGACGCGCCGAGGAATTTGGAAGTACACATCTTTCGGGCCGCAAACTCGCGCCCTGCTGCTGATCGACAGCGCAGAAAAATCGGAAAAAGCGTGACGGTCCCATTTCTTTCCGCCCCACGCCCAACCCGCTGAGTTTTCTCCCTCACCCCCCATTCTCCCACTCGCCACGAATCGCGCCACCGCCTAGGCTGCGCGCAACATCACTGAAACCCGTCATATCGAGACCGCAAGGAGAGCCGCATGAGCGCAGCCGCTTTTGAAGACGAACTCCTTGCCGATACGTCCGGCCGTGTGAATACCGATCCGGAATTTGTCGCCGAACTGGTCGAGGCGATCCTGACTGGCGATGCGGACCTCGTTCGCCGCCTGCTGACGCCGCTGCACGAAGCCGATATCGCTGACGTTATTGAACAGCTCTCCTCGTCCAAGCAGGAGGCGCTGGCCGAGCTGACGCCGGATATCCTTACCGGTGATGTGCTGGCCGAGCTGGAGCCGGATACGCGCGAAGCGGTGATGGAGCATCTTGATGCCTCTCACCTGGCCGCCGCGATCTCCGATCTGGACAGTGATGACGCCACCGAGGTTCTTGAAGAGCTCGACGAGGAGGTGCGTGAAGCCGTCCTGGCCGAAGTGCCGGATGCGGATCGCGAGGCCGTCGAACAGAGCCTGGCCTTTGACGAGGAGACCGCCGGTCGCCTGATGCAGCGCGAATTTGTGGCGGCACCGGACTTCTGGACGGTGGGCCATGCGCTGGACCATATGCGCGACAGTCGCGGCGAGATGCCGGACAAGTTCTTTGACCTGTTTGTGGTCGATGCCGGTTTTCGCCCCGTGGGCGAGATCCCGGTCTGTCGCCTGCTGGGCGCGCCGCGTGACCTTCAACTCACCGAGATCATGGAAAAGCCGCGCATTCTCGTCGCGCCGGAAACCGACCAGGAAGAGGTCGCCTATGTCTTCCACAAATACCACCTGGTCTCGACGCCGGTGGTGGACGGGGCCGGGCGGCTGACCGGCATGCTGACGCTGGATGATATCGTCGATGTCATCCAGGAAGAGAACAAGGAAGACATGCTGGCCCTGGCCGGTGTGAATGATGCGGGCCTGTCCGACACGGTCGTCCAGTCCGTGCGCTCGCGCGCGCCCTGGCTGCTGGTCAATCTGGCCACGGCCATCCTGGCTTCCGGCGTGATCGCGATGTTCCAGGGCGCCATCGATGCCTATGTCGCCCTGGCCGTGCTGATGCCGATCGTGGCCTCCATGGGCGGCAATGCCGGCACGCAATCGCTCGCCGTCGCCGTTCGAGCCATCGCCGAGCGCGATCTGACGGCGGCCAACTCGCTGCGGGTGATCTGGCGGGAGCTGGCCACGGGCACGCTCAACGGTCTTATTTTCGCCGTCGTGATGGGCTTGGTGACCATGCTCTGGTTCCAGGACTTGCAGCTAGCCGGCGTGATCGCGCTGGCCATGGTGCTCAATCTCGCCTGTGCGGGGTTGTCCGGCATTCTGATTCCCCTGGGGCTTGTGCGCGCCGGTGCAGACCCGGCCGTTGCCTCCTCTGTATTTGTGACCACGGTGACCGATGTGGTGGGATTTCTTGCATTCCTGGGGTTGGCGAGCCTCCTGCTTCTGTGATGAAATCCCTCCAGCTGGGGAGCTAAGGGTGGTGAAAACAGTGCGACACAGAGTGCTTTCGCTTGCGTGTTTGTTGGCGGTGACTGGTCCTGCAGCCCATGCTGACGGGGAATGGCAAGCCGCTGCGCGTCTCGATGCGCCCCGGGCGGGCCTGTCCGTGGTCGTGCTGGATGGCCGGCTTTATGCCGCTGGCGGTGCGGGTCTGACCGACCCGCGCGCCGAGTTTGAATCCTATGACACCGAGATCGACCGCTGGATGCCGGAGCAATCGCTGCCGCGCGGGCTGGAACGTTTCGGCATGTCGGTCGCGGATGGCCGTATCTATGCCGCTGGCGGTTATGCCGCGGGCGAAATGGGTGTCGGACCCAGCGCTGCGATGTGGTCCTGGTCGCCGGAACATGCCGTCTGGCAGAGCGAGGCGGCCATGCCCGCTGCCAAGGCGGACTTCACCCTGACCGAGGTCGGCGGCTTGCTCTACGCCATCGGCGGCAGCCGTGATGATGGCGAGTTTTACGTGTTCGATCCGGAGAGCCGGGAGTGGGAGAACGGCGAGGTGCCCGAAGGCGTGACCCGGGCTGCTGCTGCTGCGGTCGCGATTGATGACGAGATCCTGATTGTCGGCGGGTTTTACGCCGGCGCACCGACCGCGCGCTCTGACTTCTTCAACCCGGCGACGGGGGAATGGCGCGAGGGACCGGCCTTGCCAGCGCCGCGCTCTGGTGTCGCGATTGCCTATGATGGCGAGCGTGTCCACGTCTTTGGTGGACAGGGCGGCGAGGGCAATACCACGCTGGATGAACACCTGGTCTGGACGCCCGGCGAGAGCGGCTGGGAAAGCGCTGAGGGTCTGCCATCGCCGCGCACGAACGCGGCCGCAGCAACCCTGAATGACGGAATTTATATTGTCGGTGGCGGTAGTGGTGGCGGGTTTTTTGCGCCCTTCACCGCGCTTGATGTCACCGATGTTTACCTGCAAGGCGAAGGCTGAACCTCAAGGCGGCTTCGGACTTGCAATAGGGGGTAGGACCCCTGTGTGCCGTGTCAGAATTGAACAAGATGAAACCGCAACTGAAATCTTCCGCCGCCGCGCGCGCCCTGATCAAGCGCTTCGAACCGTTCAACGGAACCGCGATTATTGGTGATGATGGTCACTGGGTTGTCGGCTACGGTCACAAGGCGGCCGCCAAGCCTGGCACGACAGTCACGCCGGAAGAGGCCGACCTGCTGCTCATCTATGATGTGCTCAACGCGGAAACCGCCATTGATGATGTCGTCAACACGCCGCTGAAAATGCCGCAGCGCGACGCGCTCGTCTCATTTGTGCACGATATCGGCGGCGATGCGTTCAAACGCTCTGACGTCGCGCGTTATCTGTTCGAAGGTCGGGCCATGGCGGCCGGCGAGGCGCTGGCGATCTATGGCGACAATCACCCCGATCGCCGTGAGGCTGAGAACGCGCTCTTCATGACGGCCTTTGCGCCGCCTGCTTCCAGGCGCGGCGAGGAACGCGAACAGTCCACGGTCGAGCTGGTCATCAAGGTCGAGCATCCCGAGGACATCGCCGCAGACACGCCGGTCGAACCGGCCCTGGCGGAGGCTGCAGCTGCACCTGCGCCCGCCGACACACCGCCGCCGCCCTCTGCGCGTGACCTGGCTGCACGCCGCGCTGCCGAGGACGAGATCTCCCGTATTCTGGTCGCTGTTGGTGAAATGCCGCTCGAGGCCTTGCAGGCACCTGTGGAGGACACACCGCCCGCACCGCCTGTCCAGGTGCCTGAGGCGCGTGAGTTGACGGCGGCGCCTGCGCCGGAGGCAAGGCCGGAAGTGACACCGGACGCGACAGCTGAGCCAGCTGAGGAAATCGTCGCTTCCATCGATCTCGTGCAGGAGCGCGCAGAGCCGACACCAGCGGGCGCCGCAGATGATCTCAGGGCGGAAGCCGCTGACGTCGATGTCGCTGAGGTCGCTGACGAAGCTGTGGCCGAAGCTGATACCGCTGTTCAAGACGAGCAGTCCGTGGACACACCGGATGACGCTGCCGCCGAGACGGCGCAGGCTGAAACGCCGGATACTGTTGCACAGGTCAGTGACGAGGATGAAGTCGTCGATACGGCTGAACCGCAAGCGCCTGCGACGCCGGAAAATTACAACCGTGCCGACGAGGTTTCTGTCCGTACTGCGCCCCGTCACCAGCCGCGCTCTGTCTTTGATGGCTATCACAGCTCGCCGCTCGCGGCGCTGATGCCGGAAGGGCCGGTGCGTCACGTGCCTCCAAGCGAGACCCGCTCACCGGCGACGACTGAACAGCAGGCGCAGGTCGAGGACGCTCCCGAAGTGGAACCGGCTTCTGACGCACCATCGTCCGACACCAGCATCCCGCTGAGCGATGTCCAGTCCGCGGTTGATACCAACCCGGTTGATGAAGCGGTGCACGCCTACGACGTGCCGGCTGATCTGTCCGAGCGGGCGGACAGCGGAACGGCATCTGACCCGGCGGCGGCCCAGGTGATCGCGCGCATGTCGCAGGAAATCGCTGCCGCACAGGTCGAACCCCGCGAGGAACATCGTGGTCGAGCCAGTGTGCAGATGTATGATGAAAGCCTGCCGGCAGGCACGACGCTGGGCTTTGTCATTGCTGGCGAACTCGCGGCACATTTCGATGAAGACGCCGCTGACGCCTCCGAAGCTGAGGTTATTGCTGCCGATGTTGCACGGGACGATGACGTCGCAGACGCGGACCCGGCTGTTGAAGCTGAATTTGCCCGCCTCGCCGAGGTGATGAGCGAGGACGACGCCGCGCCGGTCGAGGCTGAAGCTGAAGAACCCGCTGCTGAAGCCATCGCCGAGGAGACTGGCGAGGCTGAGCTCGCTGCTGTTGTCGAAACGGGCGACCCGGTCGCAGATGAAGCCGAGGAAAGCGAAGCCGCTGAGGCCGAAGTGCCTCTGGCGGAGATGGTCGAGGACGTTGCCGCGGAAGAGGCAAACGTCTCTGAAGAGCTGGCTGTCGAGGACGCTCCGTCGGTTACGGAAGCCCAGGCTGCCGACGAGGCTTCTGTGGAGGATGCTGCGGACGAGCAGGACACAATCGTCGCACAGGTGCATGATGTCGTGGAGCAGGCGATCGCGGTCGCTGGCCAGGACGCACCGCCGCCACATCCGGCTTTCGAGGCTGCAACGGCCTCCGGTGCCGTGGGCGAGGTCGGCGCGGATGCCAGCCTCACCCGGGAAGCCGTGCACGTCGAGGATGAGCTTGTTGATACCGGCGAGATCGAGGCGCTGGAGGATGATTTCTCCCCGTCCGACCTGGCGGGCGAGGATGATCTCTACACCGATACCCGGACGATCGAGCCGCATAAGGATCGCAGTGCGGGCTGGTTCATCCTGGTTCTGCTGGCGGGTCTGGCCCTGTCTGTTTACGGCGGTCTCTTCACCTATATGGAATGGGATCGGGTCTGGGGCGCGCGGGAGCTGACCTCGGGCGCATGGGCACTGATCGCCGGTAGCTTCTTTTCTGTCATGGCACTCTGGCAGCTCCTTTCCATCTGGATGGAGAAGCGGAAAGAAAAAGCTCCGATTTAGCGCTAACGCGGCAACTCTTTCCTCCAGCAGCTTTCTTGTCGCTTGACCCGTGCTGCGCGCGTGATACATCGCGCGGCATGATACCGAACCAATATCCCTCCCTCGACTTCAACCTCGGTGAGACTGCGGACATGATCCGCGACACCGTTCGTTCCTTTGCAGCCGACGAAATCGCGCCGCGTGCGGCCGAAATCGACGAGAGCGATGTCTTCCCGCCGGACCTCTGGCAGAAAATGGGTGAGCTCGGCCTTCTGGGCATTACCGTGTCGGAAGAAGACGGCGGCTCGGGCCTTGGATATCTGGAACATGTGATCGCCATGGAAGAAATCAGCCGGGCTTCGGCCTCGGTTGGTCTGTCCTATGGTGCGCATTCCAATCTCTGCGTGAATCAGATCCGTCGCTGGGCGACACTCGAGCAAAAGGCGAAATACCTGCCCAAGCTGATGTCCGGTGAGCATGTCGGTGCGCTGGCCATGTCCGAGCCGGGCGCCGGTTCCGATGTTGTCGGCATGCGTCTGAAGGCGGAAAAGCGCGGCGATCGCTATGTGCTCAACGGCTCGAAAATGTGGATCACCAACGCGCCGGCTGCGGATACGCTGGTGGTTTATGCCAAGACGGATATGGACGCCCATTCCCGTGGCATCACGGCCTTCCTGATCGAGAAGGATTTCAAGGGCTTCTCTGTCGCCCAGAAACTCGACAAGCTGGGCATGCGCGGTTCGGAAACCGGTGAGCTGGTGTTTGAAGATTGCGAAGTGCCGGAAGAAAACATCATGGGCCCGCTCAATGAGGGCGTGAAAGTCCTGATGTCCGGCCTCGATTACGAGCGCGCGGTCCTCTCCTCCGGCCCGGTCGGCATCATGCAGTCCTGCATGGACATCGTCATGCCGTACATTCGCGAGCGTCAGCAATTCGGCAAATCCATTGGCGAGTTTCAGCTGGTCCAGGGCAAGGTCGCTGACATGTATGTGCGCATGAACGCCACGCGCGCCTATGTCTATGCCGTCGCCCAGGCGTGTGACCGCGGCGAGACCACCCGCAAGGACGCTGCAGGCGCCATTCTTTATGCCGCTGAAAATGCAACGCAAATGGCGCTGGACGCGATCCAGCTGCTGGGCGGCAATGGCTATATCAATGAATATCCGACCGGCCGCCTGCTGCGGGACGCCAAACTCTACGAGATCGGCGCCGGCACGTCGGAAATCCGCCGCTGGCTGATCGGCCGCGAACTGTTTGGCGAAACCGCCTGACCAGGACCAGATTTCCACGTGACAAGGCCCGGTTTTCCGGGCCTTTTCTTTTGGGGCGGGGCTCTCAAAATTCGACAATCGTCTGATGACGGGTGTTCCGGGCTTGGCTATCCTTGAGCCTGTCCAGTTCGGGAGAATGACATGTTCCGCCAATCCATCACCGCCATGGCCGGTCTGACGCTTGTCGCCGCCTGTGCCTCTGCGCAAAAACCGTCGACAGCGGGCCAGATGGATATCCTGTCTGCCCAGGACACGCTGGAGGTCTGCCTCAACCGCACCACGGATGCAGGGCCGGCTGAACAGCAGACCTGTATCGGCGAATACTCCCGGGCCTGCATGACGCTTCGACCCGATGGCGAGACCACGCAGGGCATGGTGCGTTGTTCGATCGAGGAGCGTGATGCCTGGGATGTTGTGCTCAATGCCAGCTATATCGGCCTGCGCCAGCGTTATGAGGGCACGTCTGTGGCCGAAGGCCTGCGTGATGCCCAGCGCGCCTGGATCGAATTCCGTGATGCAGATTGCCGGGCCGAGGCGGCTGTTTTTGAGGGCGGAACCATCGCCCAGGTCATTCACGCCGGTTGTCAGATGGACCATACGGCCCGGCGGGCACTTGTCCTGCGCACACGGCTGCAGGAACCGGCATACTAGCGCCTACATCATCGGAAGTGGCAGGTGGAGTTTGCGGCGCATGCTCTCGGAGATGCCCGCCAGCATGCCCTGGGCGGCCTCGTAACCGGCCTCGACCGATTCCTCGTAGCGGTCCCAGTCGCGCATATCCACACGGGTCTCCGGCAGGATGAGCAGATCCGCGGCGCTGCGCCCGACATCCCGGTGATCGGCAACGCCCACTGTGGCCGCCCGCATCAGCAATGAGGCGATCGGGGGCGGGGATTTCAGGCCATTATCCTTGACCCAGCCGAGGAAGCTCGGTGGATCGATGAAATCGGCCGGGTTGAGGCCCTGGGCACGGGTGACATCAGCGCCCACGACGGCGCCGCGATGGAAGGCGCGCATCTGCTGGGCCGGGAAATTGGTGAACACGGCACCATCCACCAGGATCTGGCCATCGTGCACGACCGGCGGCAGCAGGCCAGGAATGGCGATGGAAGCGCGCAGCGCGTCACGCAAACGTCCTTCCCGGTGCACATAGGGGCGCCCATTGGCCAGGTTCGAGGACAGGCAGAAGAAGGGACGTTTGAGATCGGCGATCTCAACATCCCCGAAATGATGTTTCAGCCGGGCATCGACCTTCTCGCCTTTGACCAGAGAGACAACAGGCAAGGCCCAGTCATCGAGCGGATGGCTGTCGACAAAGGCTTCGCGCACGCGTTCTTCCAGCTCGGTGTCGCTCCACTCCAGGCCGACACCTGCCGCGATTATGGCGCCCATAGAAGCGCCACCGACAAAATCGATCGGCATGCCAGCTTCACGCAGGGCCCGAATGACACCGATGTGCGCATAGGCACGGGCGCCGCCGCCGGACACGATCAGGCCGACAGATTTTCCGGCAATCGTACGGGCCAGCCGGTCTGCGTCAGCGCGGGCGTGATCCTGGCGCCAGTGGAAGAGGCGCGCTGCCTCGGCGGCCTCGATCCATTCCTGCGGGCGAGCTGCCTGTCGGATGCCGCCCAGGTGCAGCAGAACCACATCGAGCAGTTTCAGCTTGGCTGCGGGCGAGGGGTCATCGGGCAGGAGCGGGCTCGAAGGCCGTGCATCTGCCCTTGCAAACACCCACATCCGGTCGGCCCGGCCCATGGCGCGGCGCGCCCAGGTCTGGTTGGCCAGTCTGGCGGTCAGAAGCACGATGTCGTGTTCCGCCTCGATGGCGTCGAGCTTTTGACCGCTCCAGTCGGAACAATCCTCGTCACCGATGAAACAGCTCAGCCCCAGTCGTCTCAGCGCGTCGCGTAATTCATTGGCGCGATACTCCAGATCAATCGTCGGCGAGGTCGAAACCATCGCGAAAACCTTGGGCTCTGATCCGGTCGAGCGGTCCGAACCGCGCAGCCGCGCCAGCATCATGCGGGCAAGCTCGCGCATCAGACTGGCATGTTTGCGGGTCAGGCGTTCGAAACTGGCCTTGGGCAGGCGCACA
Source organism: Maricaulis sp. MIT060901 (assembly GCF_047123815.1). NCBI lineage: Bacteria > Pseudomonadati > Pseudomonadota > Alphaproteobacteria > Maricaulales > Maricaulaceae > Maricaulis > Maricaulis sp. MIT060901. The sequence goes on along the minus strand of NZ_CP138920.1, from coordinate 353,429 downwards.
AGCTCACTGTCGCGCAGGGCGTAGACGCTGGCACTGTGCGGGGTCTCGTCCAGCAGGGACATTTCACCCACGGGCTCACCGGCGCGGATATAGCCGATCAGGTCCGGTCGTCCCAACGCACCGTTTCTGAAGGCCGCCAGAGCGCCCGAACGCACCAGATAGAAGGCGTCCGCGTCATCGCCCTCGCGAAACAGCATCTGCCCGGCCGGCAGGCAGAACCATTCAACCTCGTGCTCGACCGCGTCCAGCGCAGTCTTCTCGACACGATTGAGGAAGGGCAGGAATGAGAGGTTCAGAGGCATGAATCCCGCGAAGCAATTGATTGCACGCCAACATTAGGCCGGTTCGCGAGATGGGAGAAGGGGGAAGGGAAGTGAGACAAGCCCGCTCGTTCTAAATACTGTTGGGGGCGCTACCCGCCGATCTCTGACAATCTTTTCTGGCAGAGGTCGATAATGTCGAAATCGTCTGTGCTCGAGCCCGCTTTCCGGTAGAAGTTTGCCGCCTTCCTCTTATCTTTCTTCAACCCGCCCGAGCCGTCGCGATAACAATCGCCTAGGGCGATGGCTGATGTCTCATGAAACTCACCGCTTCTGACGGCCCGCAAACGAATGGCCGTGGCCAGTGCTTTGTCTTCAACTCCAAACTCGCCTGTCCAGAAGGCTTCGGCAAACACCTCAGCATCAATGCCAAGGCTGACTTTCTTGTTTTCGAGGTCAGTGATGATCGTGACGGCCCGCTGGCCGTCTGTGCCATCTGCCGGCCCATCCAGGCAGGCCCAGGCGAGCTCGATGGATGCATCATAATCTCCCTGTGTGTGAGCTCGCTCGAGATAAAAATCCGCTTTCTCCGCATTCACCGCCATGGCGGGATGGAAGCGTTTGGACAGCCCGAACATGGAGAGGAGGCCCTGCGCGAAGGACAGGTTTTGCCCGCTCGAGCTGGGGCGGAGGGACGCTTCTTCTCCACGGTAAATCCTGACCAGGGCCCGGCTTGCCTGGGAGCTACCCGCCTCGGACGCGATTTCGAGAATTTCTCTCTGCCGGATATGATCTTCGACGCGTGTGATGTTCATTCGCATCGCGGCATTCGCGCGCTCTGCAGGATTATCCGATATCAGAGCCGTCGCCTGAGAAAACTCGGGCGCGGGCAGCCGCCGACAGCTCTCAGGTGCCTGAGCACGTTTCAAACCGTTCGTCAGCCCGGTGCGTAGGGCGCTCCACTGGCGACGCGTCAGGAGCAGGTCTTTGGGCGGTGACGTGGCGTCGGCCAGGCTCTCAAGGTGGCTCAAAAGCGCCGCCGGCCCTAGTTCGCGTGCCGTGTTGAATTCTTGCCCCAGTCGCTGCCAGATCTGGGCGTTTTTTGTCCAGTTGGCAAGCGACAACTCGAGGTCAACCAACCCAGTCGGACTGGTGGTTGGTGATTGAAGTGTCTGTATCAACAGTACGTTGGCTCGTCTTGCGAGATTGCCGACGGAGGGTGACAGCTTCAGCGCCTCTTTGAGCTCTTGTCCTGCTTGCTGTGCAGCAACGGCCCGGACCTTCTCCTCTTCAACAAGTGACGATCTCCAGGAGCGCTGGCGAAGGCGGGATTGCAAGTCGGGGACGACGGCGATCAGGTTTTCGATGAGTTTCAACCTGGCAGTCAGATGGCCAATCAGGGCCGGTTCATCGACCAGTTCTGGTGATGAGAGATCGATCGGTCGTTCTTCGAAGAGCAATTGGTGAAGCGGACCTGCGCCAACGCTTGTCTGCGAGTGCAATGATTGGGGAGTGGCCGTTGAACGGGCTTGCGATATCCGGTGCCCGACCGCGTCTACTTCGAGATCGAGATAAAGCGGATGATGGCGAGTCTGGAACTGGAAATCCGGATCTTCAAGAGCTGCCTCACTCCACAGGAAAAGACAGATTGATGCGGTGTCTTGTGGCGCGCTGACCAGGTAGCCGGCTTGGCTCAGAAGACTTTTCAGCCTTTCTGCCACCGCTTCATCATCGCGGGTGAAACAAAGATGGAGGTGGGTGGACACGGTGGACGGGCTCTCGCTGGAGTTTGTAGCACCGTAAGGCGCTCATCCGCTGGAGCAAGTTCGGAATGACGGCGATCTGGCCTAAAACCGCCGCCGCAGCACGAAATGTCCGACCGGGCGGACCGAGCGCGCGTGGGTGTCGCCGACGGCTTCGCGGTCAACGCGGTCGAGATCGTCCAGCAACACGCGGGTCTCGCCGGTTTCCGGGTCAAAGATTTCCATCTGGTCGGCACGGCTGTCGCCGAAATAGGCACCGCCCTCCAGGGTCAGGTCCCAGGCATTGATGGTGCGCACGGTCACGCCGGCACCGAAATAGCGAGTCAGCTCGGCGAGGCGGTTGGAGCCTTCGATTTCCGAGAGTTGTGCCAGCGGGATCAGGTCGTAATCAAATTCGCTTTCAGAGACCGCCCAGTCCGGTGCGTCCGTGTCGAAACTCTGCCGGGCGCCAGCAGAGAGATAGAATTCATCGCCAAACGGGTGGATCTCGATTTCGCCGGTCAGCGCGGAGACTTCTGCGCTGTCACTGAAATCACCAAAAACCGTAGTGCCGGACAGGTCGATCTGTTCGGTGGAGAAACGCCAGCGGACAGTCTCGTCGTTTTCCTCGATGCTCAGGCCGGTCTGCCAGGCGAGCGAATCGCTTGATTGCGCGAGTGCCGGCGACGCCGAAAATGCCAAAATGGCAAGTGTGGCCAGAGATATACTCTTACGCATAAACACCTCCCAACTGGCCCAGTCCCCGTGGGCGCTCCCCTCTAGCGAAAAGCCTGAGCGTCAGCTCTGAATCAGTCGTTAAAGCGGTAATGGCAATTGTTCCCATCTCGGCGGCTTTTTCAATTCTAGCGCGAGGAATATCGAATCAAAGCTCTGGTTTCCACAGAGCTGGGGAGAAGGGGACCGGCGCCTTGTGTCACAAGGACTAAGCGCCGGTCCGTTCCGCGCACGGCTGGGGTGTGGGAGGCGCGGAATACTTTATTCACCCTGTCGCGGATCACTCGCTCAGATAATCGAGCGCGTCGATCCAGACGAGATTGGGCGCATCTGCAATGAACTGGTCGAGCAGGAATTTGTGACCCGATCCATAGATCACAAGAATGCGGTCGCCTGGTTCTGCGATGCGGGCGATATTGGCGTAGATCTGCAGATTGCGGCCCCACCACCCCGACATTTCCTCGGCACCGGCCGGATTTTCCAGCGATCCCATCTGGGCCAGCAGGAGATAAAGATGGTGAAAGTCGCGAATCTCCTGCGTGTTGTTGTGGATCATGCGCTCCAGAACCGTGTTCTCCGGCGTTGAGAGCGCGTTCATGCGGTCCGAAATCGGATCCGTGAAGGCGGTGAATTCTTCGATCAACTCGTGCTGGCCTGCCTCCTGGGCGGCGGCCATCATCGCGTTGAAATCCATGCCTCGTCTGTGATCGACTGCGTAGAGCTGTTCGTGGCCGAAGCGGGCCGCGAGCCGCATGCCGATCTGCTGGCGCTCATTGACCGACAGGCTGTGCTCGCCGGCGAGAAAATTCTGATAGATCGAGTTCAGCTCGGCTTCCTCATCGGCGGGCCATTCCACGAGGATTTTGGTCGGACGGAAAACAGCGAGCCGATCGTTGACATCAGCGATCTCGACCTGGCGCCGATCCGACAGGAAGTTGTCCACCTGCGGGTTGATCATGTCATGACCACCGCCGGTAAAATGGAAGGTGCCGACCACCATGACCTCGGGCGTTTCCCGTGTGGCTTCGGCGAAAACTGCGCCTGTACCAAGGGCAAAGTAGAGCAGAAGGAGCGCTGTTTGTCGGATCATGTTTATCTCCCGTGTTTACGATGTGATGCGTGATCCTTTGGATTTGGATGCATCCAAGATTGCTTTTTGTCGCCTTGCCGGGTTAAGCAGCGCCCCAACCACCCGCCACTTCTAGGTTTTCCATGACCCAGCTTGTTTCCGCGATCGATACGAATTCCGAGAGCTTCAACGCCAACCAGGCCGCGATGGATGCGCTTCTGAGCGAACTCCAGAGCAAGACGGCCGAGGCCGCCCTGGGCGGATCGGAGCGCTCTCGCGAGAAACACCTGTCGCGCGGCAAGCTGTTGCCGCGTGAACGTGTCGAGCGCCTGCTTGATCCGGGTTCGGCCTTCATGGAAATCGGGGCCCTGGCGGCCAATGGAATGTATGAGGGCAATGTCCACGGTGCGGGCATGATCGCGGGTATCGGTCGTGTCTCCGGCCGTGAAGTCATGGTCGTCTGCAATGACCCGACCATCAAGGGCGGTGCCTATTACCCGATGACGGTGAAGAAGCATCTGCGGGCGCAGGAAATCGCCATGCAGAACCGTCTGCCCTGTGTGTATCTGGTCGATAGTGGCGGCGCGAACCTGCCGCACCAGGCGGACGTTTTCCCGGATCGCGAGCATTTCGGTCGCATCTTCTACAATCAGGCCAACATGTCCGCGCAGGGTATTCCGCAGATCGCGGTGGTCATGGGCTCGTGTACGGCTGGCGGTGCCTATGTGCCGGCCATGTCCGACGAGACCATTATCGTGCGCAAGCAGGGCACCATCTTCCTGGGCGGCCCGCCGCTGGTGAAGGCGGCCACGGGCGAGATCATCTCGGCTGAGGATCTGGGCGGTGCCGACGTGCATGCGCGCACGTCCGGCGTGGCCGACCATTACGCCGCCAATGACGAGCACGCCCTGCACATGGCGCGTCGCATCGTGGCCAATCTCAACACGTTGAAAAACGTCGATCTGGACGTCACGGCCAGCATTGAACCGAAATACGATCCGAGCGAGCTGGGCGGGGTGATCCCGGCCGATCTCCGCGCGCCCTATGATGTGCGCGAAGTGATCGCCCGCATCGTCGACAATTCCGAATTCGACGAGTTCAAGAAACTCTATGGCGAGACGCTGGTCACCGGTTTTGCGCGCCTTTACGGCATGCCGATCGGCATTATCGCCAATAACGGCATCCTCTTCTCGGAGAGCGCCCAGAAGGGTGCGCACTTCATCGAGTTGTGCGCCCAGCGCGGTATCCCGCTGGTCTTCCTGCAGAATATCACCGGTTTCATGGTCGGCTCGAAATACGAGGCCGGCGGTATTGCCAAGGACGGTGCCAAGCTGGTGACGGCGGTATCGACCTATGCCGGACCGAAATTCACCGTCATTATTGGCGGCTCCTATGGCGCGGGCAATTACGGCATGTGTGGCCGGGCCTATTCGCCGCGTTTCCTGTTCATGTGGCCCAATGCCCGGATCTCTGTGATGGGCGGCGAGCAGGCAGCCTCTGTCCTGGCCACCGTCAAGCGTGACGCCATGGAGCATCGCGGCGAGGACTGGTCCGCCGAGGAAGAGGCGAGCTTCAAGGAGCCGATCCGTCAAGCCTATGAAGCCGAGGGCAATCCCTATTATTCCACGGCCCGCCTGTGGGATGACGGCATCATCGCCCCGGCCGACACCCGCCGTGTGCTGGGGCTCAGCCTGTCGGCGTCGCTGAACGCACCGATCGAGAAGACCAAGTTCGGCGTGTTCCGGATGTAGGGCATGAGCAGGCCGCGCATCACCATCGAGATCCAGCCGGGCGAAGACGGTGGAGTGGACGAGTTGCTCGTCCATTTCAATGCGGCTGGTCGAGACTTGTTGCTGAGCGAATTGTCCAGGCTCGATGAGAGCTGGGACCATGAGCATTTTGATGCGATTACCATTTCGCCGGATGCGAAATTGGACGAGGTGGCGTATCGGCCGGACAGCCAGCTAGTGCGGCGAGTCACATTTACGTTGCGCAGTGACGAGATGGACGCTGAGCATTTTCCGCACGTTATGTCTGACCAGCCCGTTTCTCCGTACGACTAGATTCTAATCCAGCTGGGCCAGCGCAGCGTATACGGGACATGCAACCTGGAGCTTTTCATGACCCGTCTTTTCGCATTCCTGGCTTTTTTCAGCCTGTCCACTGCCGCCATGGCGGAGGATGAACCCGCCCACACAGTCGTTCTGCGCGCCGGAGCGTTCGAGATTCGCGACTATGACGCCATGCTGATGGCCGAGGTTGAAGTGGGGTCGACGCAGATGTCGCGCGCCGGCAATGCGGGTTTCCGGCCTCTGGCGGATTTCATTTTCGGCAATAATACCGCGCCGCAGGGCGGATCGGGTGAGATCGCGATGACTACGCCGGTGGTGCAGCAGCGCTCCGAGGAGATCGCCATGACCACGCCCGTGGTTCAGGGGCGTGAGGGTGACAGCTGGCGGGTCGGTTTTGTGATGCCAGCCGAGTATTCAATGGAAACACTACCGCGTCCGAATAACCCCAATGTGGAAATTCGCGAGCAGCCAGCACGCAGGATGGCCATCGTCCGATTTAACGGTGGTGCCCGCGAGGGGCGTTTCATGGCCTATGAGGCGGAGCTGCGAAACTGGCTGTCCGAGCAGGGCTATCAGACGCGTGGCGAGGCCGTCTATGCACGTTATGATCCCCCCTGGGTGCCGACACCCTTCCGTCGCAACGAAGTCATGCTGGAAATCGCGCAATAGTTGCGTGTCCACCCAATCTTTTCACGGCGTTGATGGCGTGCGCCAATCCTCGCCCTGTTGCCGCGTGACAAAGTCTTAACTTTGGTTAATACTTTCCCCGACGCCCAGCGAGTTTGGCGGGTTCAGGGGGAGTGGATGCCAGAGTTTGTACAAGACGTTTTGACGTTTGCGCGGGAAGGTTTCGCCGAGGTCAACGCCGTTCAGGGTCTGGTCATCGCCGTTATAGCAGCCTTGGCGCTATCGAACTGGTCCCGGCTCTTTGTCGTCGCGTTGACGGCAGTGCTTGCACACATCGGGCTGGATGCCCTGGTTCCAGTACTCGCGGAGATCGGTTCTTTCCGTATTCCCGAAGTGCTTGAGCCCTGGTTCTGGCGGTATGTGGGACTGTTGTTTGTAGGATACCTGATTGCAGTGGGAATTCTCTTCGCTGTGAAAAGGGTTGTGATCAAAGGCTGAGAAAATTCCCCTGAGAGGAGAACTCGCTTTTCTGAAGGGAATTTTCAATCAATCGTTAACTCTAGGAGCGCGTCTTGGGGTAAGATGCGTTCAGCTTCGACAGGCGGGAGGGGACCGCGACATGGAATTTATGGATCAAATCATGGGCTATCTACAGCCCGTACTAGACTTCTTCATGCCGGGGCTTGTAGCTCACGCCGGTGATGGATCGGTCGTGAACTGGATGCCACTCGGTATTCAGCTGGGCGTGATCGCGCTCGTCCTCGCGCTTTTGATGCGCGAGTTCGGTGCCATTCTCATCTTTACGGTGGTGGGTGTGATCATCCACGTGATCGTGGACAATGTCATGCCGATCGTGCGTGGCGGTGAGAGCGCTGCTGATTTCGATTTTGCCGCTTTCGGCGCTCAGTTCACGCAAACTGACTATCTTCTTTATCTCGGCGCGCTGGCGGCAGGTTATTTCCTGTCCATCATCGTGCTGTCGATTGTCAAAGGCATCTTCTTCCGCGGCGACTAAGTCCCGGTCACTTGCTTTGACACAATTACCGATGACTTCGGGCCGCTGGCGTTTGCCGGCGGCCTTTTTTCTGCCCGCTGCGGTAATCGAACTCTTGGCGCGCGCCGCGAGCGGCTTTAACTAGGAGAGAGTTTCCCTAGCGCATAGAAGGAATTGGCTCATGTCGGACGCCCCCGTTCTGCTCGATGTTTCCCCCGCCGGTGTTGCTGTCATCACGCTCAACCGGCCGGACAAGCACAATGCTTTCAATGCCGAGGTGATCGAGCGCCTGTCTGATATCTTCGAGACGCTGCGCGCCAATACTGACGAGGCGCGGGTGGTCTTCCTGCGGGGCAATGGCCCGAGTTTCTCCGCCGGCGCTGATCTGGACTGGATGAAAACAGCGGCGCATTACACCGAAACCGACAATATCGAGGATGCGATGGGCCTGGCGACCATGCTCAAGCGCCTCTATGACCTGCCGCAGATGACCATCGCCCTCGTGCAGGGCGCGGCCATGGGCGGTGGCGCAGGCTTGCTGGCGGCCTGTGATGTTGGCGTGGTCATGAAGGACACCAAGATCTCCTTTTCCGAGGTTCGTCTCGGTCTGACACCCGCCACGATTTCTCCCTATGTCGTCCGCGCCATCGGTCCGAAATGGGCACGGGCCTTGTTTACCTCCGGCGAGCGGTTTGACGGCCGCTTTGCCGAGAAGATCGGCCTCGCCCAGTACACGGTCGAGAGCATGGAGGAGATGAGCCAGATGGAGGAACATCTCGCCAAGCTGGCCTTCGGGGCCGCGCCGGGCGCCGTGGCTGATGCGAAAAAACTGGTGGATGATGTCGCCGGTCGCGAGATCGACCACGGCCTGATGATGCACACCGCCAAGGCGATCGCGCATCGCCGATCTTCCGACGAGGGCAAGGAAGGCCTGGCCGCTTTCCTGGAGCGCCGCAAGGCCAACTGGGCGGAGTAATGGAGCGCTCGCTCTACAGATCCGGAATAGTCGCCATGCCCAAGGGCGGTGGTGAAAAACGGTCGGCGTCCATCGAAGTTGCTGCAAGCGGACACGGAGAGTTTATCCAGCTGGTGAATGACTGGCTCGACGAACAGTCGATGGAGGCGTGCAATCACGGCTCGATGACCCGACTTCGCAAGGCGCGCAGACAGGAGCCGAGCGGCGTTGTCAGCGCCGAATGGGCGGAGTAGGGCGCTGCTGGCCGGGTTCGATCCACGCGCAATTCTGCATGAGCGTCGCGAGGCGTTTCGCCAGGCCTTTGTGAAAGGGCCGTGGACGCAGGGCCTGTTCGAGTTTCTCGCCTTTGGCATCAAACAGGCCTGGGCCTGCCTCTTCGGCGGATTGATGCTGGCGCTGCTGCTGGTGACCTTTCTCTGGTACCCGCCGGACGCTCCGCTTCCCCGCTATGATTTTCTGACGCTCGCCGCGCTGATGATCCAGATCGGGCTGATTGCCAGCAAGTTGGAGAGTTGGGAGGAAGCGAGGGTCATCGCTGTCTTTCACGTGGTCGGCACGGCGATGGAGATCTTCAAGACCTATGCGGGTAGCTGGGTCTATCCGGAAGAGAGTTTCCTGCGAATCGCCGGCGTGCCGCTGTTTTCCGGTTTCATGTACGCCGCGGTCGGATCCTATCTGGCGCGTGTGTGGCGGATATTCGAGTTCCGGTTCGACCGCTTCCCGCCACTCTGGCTGCAGGGCGTGCTGGCGCTGGCGGTCTATATCAATTTCTTCGCGCACCATTATCTGCCCGATATCCGGATGGGACTTTTCATTGCAACGGTGCTGATCTACGGGCGCTGTGTGGTCTGGTTCAGGCCGGATGCCGCGCACCGGCCTATGCCGTTGGTGATCGGCTTTGTCCTGGTCGCGTTGTTCATCTGGTTTGCCGAGAATATCGGCACATTTGCCCGCGCCTGGTCCTATCCCGGGCAAGAACATGCCTGGCAAATGGTGTCCCTGAGCAAGCTTGGTTCGTGGTATCTTCTGATGATCATCAGTTTCGTCCTCGTCGCGGCTGTGCAATACAACGGCTCAAACCCGTCTTCAGACCGAGATTCTCCATGATCAATTCGCTGCTTATTGCCAATCGGGGCGAGATCGCCCGCCGTGTCATGAGAACCGCCCAGCGTTTGGGCATTCGCTGTATTGCTGTCTATTCCGAGGCCGATGCTGACGCTCCGCATGTGCGTGAGGCGGACGAGGCGGTTCTGATTGGACCCGCCGCGGCATCGGAAAGCTATCTGCTGGCGGACAAGATTATCGAGGTTGCGAAACAGACCGGTGCCGAGGCGATCCACCCGGGTTACGGCTTCCTGTCCGAGAATGCCGAGTTTGCCGAGTCCTGTGCGGCCAATGACATCATCTTTGTCGGTCCGTCTGCTGAGGCTATCCGGGCCATGGGGCTGAAGGATCAGGCGAAAGCTCTGATGGAAAAGGCGATGGTTCCGGTAACGCCAGGTTATCACGAAGAAAACCAGGATCCGGAAGTGCTCAGGTCGGCTGCTGACAAGATCGGTTATCCGGTTCTGATCAAGGCCGTAGCCGGCGGTGGCGGCAAGGGCATGCGCAAGGTCGATGACGCCGAGGATTTCTTTTCCTCGTTGGAAAGCTGCCAGCGTGAGGCCTCGAAGAGTTTCGGTGACGACCGTGTCCTGATCGAGAAATTCATCACCAACCCACGCCATATCGAGGTCCAGGTCTTCGGCGACAGCCGCGGCCGGGTCATTCACCTCTATGAGCGCGACTGCTCCCTGCAGCGTCGCCATCAGAAAGTGATTGAGGAAGCGCCCGCGCCAGGCATGACGCCAGCGGTTCGCGCGGCCATGTGTTCCGCAGCCATCAATGCGGCGAAAGCCGTGAACTATGTCGGTGCGGGCACGGTTGAGTTCATCGTGGACGGCTCGGGGCCGCTTCGCGAAGACGGCTTCTATTTCATGGAGATGAACACGCGTCTTCAGGTGGAGCATCCGGTCACCGAGGAGGTCACCGGCCTCGACCTCGTCGAGCTTCAGCTGCATGTTGCCTCCGGTGGCAGCGTGCCCGAGCAGAACGAGATCAGCCTGCAGGGCCATGCCATGGAAGCGCGGCTTTACGCCGAGGACCCTCAGTCGGGTTTCTTGCCGTCCACTGGCCCGCTGAACATTCTGCGCCTGCCGGAAGAAGGCGGTGGTGTGCGTGTCGATACAGGCGTCGAGGAGGGAGGCGAGGTCTCGCTTCACTACGACCCGATGATCGCCAAGGTCATTGTGCATGATCATAATCGTACGTCTGCGGCACATCTGATGGCGGACGCGCTGGATGAGCTGGCCGTCTGGCCGGTGAAGACCAATGGCGGTTTCCTGCGCAATTGTGTGCTGCATCCGGACTTTCTCGACGAGAAGCTCACCACGGGCTTTATCGGCGAACGGGAGACCGATCTGGTCCCGCCGGCTGTCGATCTGGTCGCGGCCGGTTTTGCGGCCCTGACCTCCATGCTCGAAAATGGCGATGGCAGTGATTATGCAGATCCGTTTGCGGTGGCAGATGGCTGGCGTTTGAACGCGACCCCGCGTCTGGGCGATCGGTTTGAAGTGGGCGATGATGCCATCACGGTCGTGCTCTCACTTGATGACGAGGATATGAGCGTCACCGTGGGAGACCATACGCTGGAGCTGCACGATCTCGACGGTAGTGGCGGTGACGAGGGATATCTTTTCCGGGCGACAGTGAATGACGGATGGGTCAGCGCCGAGGTGGATTTCCTTGAACAGGGCTATCTGGTTTCGGCCTGCGGCCACTCCGAACTCTACGCCTTCCCGCACCCCGAAGCGGCCGCAGATGCAGCTGACGCCGGCGGCGTGATCAAGGCGCCGATGCCGGGCAAGGTGCTCGCGCTCAACGTCAAAACCGGAGATGCCGTGACCAAGGGCCAGGCTCTGGTGGTGCTTGAAGCGATGAAGATGGAGCATTCCCTGCCGGCGCCGCGTGACGGTGTGATCGGTGAAGTTGCGGTCGCGACAGGAGATCAGGTTGCCGACGGCGATGTTCTGGTCGCCATGCAGGAAGAAACCGCTGACGCCTAGCGCGATGTCATCTTGTTCTCGCTAATCCAAAGCGCATACAAGGCACAAAAGGCTGCGACGAACACGTATGGGCCGAGTTGGCCCGAGTAAATGGCCTGCGATGATATGCTCAACCAGACCAGCAGGTGGCAGCCAAGGGCAAGGCCAAACAGGTAGGTCATGCCCCGTTTCCATTGCAGGATGCGCACGACCGCGATGATCAACAGGCTGAGCGTGAGATAAAAGACAAGAATGCTGACAAGGGGAACATTGCGGATAAAGCCGGCCAGATCGATGCCGAAAATCGTTGTGTGGAGCATGCCAGCCAGAGCTCCCGTTACCAATACTCCCCAGGCCAGTCCGTAGAGCAGATAGAGGCAGGCTATAACTGTTGCGAACAGTCTCATGAGTTTATGGCCTTCCTGGGGGGGGCGTTGTCAGATGGATAAATGTCCGTTCGTATTACGGTGTTCGACAATTTCGCAATGATGAGCCAACTTAATCTAGGCATAATACAACGACCTGCTTCGACGAAAGTTAAGCCTGATTCCCGCGCGCGTTGAATTCGGCACACTCCTTGCTGCTTGAAGGGCGAACAAGCAGGGAGCGGATCAATGCGCGACACTCACATGCTACGCTTTTCAAGCCAGTGGTCGCCGGAAGCCAGGCGGGATTTCCGCAAAACACCGGTCGTGGTTCAGCATAACTATCACGAACATCACGCTTTTTCCGATGTAGCCCTGGCTGCGCTGATCGATCGCCATCCGCGCGATCTGTGCGATTTTTGTACGATGGGCGATGATGCCACCGATCGGGACAGCTGGCGCGCCGGTGATCCTGGAAAACTGTCCGGCGAAGAGCTGATCGAAGCCGTTCGCAATGGCAAGCTGTGGATCAATTTGCGCCATGCCATGGACCGTGACCCGGAGTATCGCCCGATCTATGAAGCGATGCTGGAAGACATGCGCAAGGCCGATCCGGGGTTCAAACCGCTCTCGGCCGAGGCCGGTATCCTGATATCCTCGCCCACGGCGCAGGTCTTTTGTCACTCCGATGTCTCGGAAACCATGTTGTGGCACATGCGCGGTGTTAAGCGTTTCCGCACCTATCCGCCGCAAATGCCCTATCTCAACCGCGACGATGTCGAGGCAGTGCTGCATCATGATCAGACTGAGGATATCCCCTTTGACCCGGCCTGGGATGCGGATGCGTTCACCATCGACCTGCAGCCGGGTATGGCCGCGAACTGGCCGCTGCACGGCCCCCACCGGATCGAAAACCAAAGCGGGCTGAATGTCTCGGTGCCGTTCGAGATCTCGACGCCGCAATCGCGCAAGCTCAATTCCATCCTGTTCGCAAACGGGGTCCTGCGCCGACAGTTCGGCTATACGCCGACATCGACGGCCACGACGGGACCGGGAGCCGCCTTCAAGGGACTGATCAATTTGGCCTACAAGGTGAAGCTGAAGCTCTTCGGCGATGGCAAGAAGCCCATGCCCAAAAGTGAAACCACATTCGATATTGATCTGGACAGCCGTAGCGGGTTCGTTGATCGCGACGCTGCGTGATTTTGCGCAAGACGCACGTCCTGCTTGTGTCTATAAACCCCTCGGGCCGGGGAAATGGAGAGCGTGTATGTTTGTGACCACAGCCCTGAGTCTGCTCGTTTTCGGAGCAGCAGCCACCCTCGAGGATCCCGATCTGCCGTCACCGGTCGTTGAAGCGCTGAGCGCGAGCGTCGATGACGGGCATCGTGACAACTGGCGTTTCCGCATGTCGATCTCGACGGGCGAGGGACAGCTTGTCGGCGATTTTGACGGCGCGCAGGCGCAAGGACAGCAATGGACGCTGATATCGCCGGCCGAAGACGCGCTGGACGAAAATCTTCGCGCGATCTGGGAAGATGTCATCGATCCCAGCGAGGACGAGGACGAAGGTTCCGGCCTGTTTTTCAGTACGACCGATTTCGACTATGAACCGGGAACGATGAGCCTGATCGAGGCCGCTGGCGGATTGAGCCATTTTGCCTTCACTCCGATCATCGCAGCCAATGACATGGATTTTTCCGAGCATCTGACCGGCGTGCTGACGATCAGTGATGACCCGGCCCGCGTGCACGAGGTCCGGATCTTTGCGGAAGACAGTTTCAAGCCGAATTTCGCGGTTCGCATCAATGCGTTCGAGATCCGCCAGATCTACACTCAGATCGATGGCCTGCCGGCCCCGGTGATGACGCGCTCCGTCCAGCAATTCGAGGCCAGCGCCGCTTTTCAGACCATGGAACAGGCGGTCGAGATCGAATTTTCCGACATCGAGTACCTCGCGCAGTAATCCACGCCTGATCAGCAGGGTCGGCTTTGACGCTGGCCCTGTTGTGTCCTAGATCCATTGCATGGTCATGCATCTGGTCAAACTCTGCGTCGGGGTCAGCTCCATCGAGCAGCTCGAGCGCTGGCGCAATGAGGAATGCGAACGTCGTCGCGCAGCCGGCGAGCCGGAAGTCATCGTGCATGTCACGCGCATGTTCCCCACCAAAAAGCCCGAGATCGAAAGCGGTGGGTCCCTCTACTGGGTGATCAATGGCTCGATCCAGTGCCGGTCAGAGATCATCTCGCTGGAACATGTCCAGGGTGAGGACGGCATCAAGCGCTGTGCGATCATCATGGCTCCCGAGGTAATCCGGACTTCTCCGTCTCCGAAGCGACCGTTTCAGGGCTGGCGTTATCTCAAGCCGGAAGACGCGCCGCGCGATCTGTCGGGGCCGGGCGAGGGCGGTGAAGGCCTGCCGGATGATCTGCGTGCCAAGCTGATGGAACTGGGCGCCTGGTAATCAGCTTTCGTCGGGCAGGCGGACTTCGTAAAGCACTGGCCAGAGCTTGCCTGTCAGGAAAATCTGTCCCGTTTCCGGATTGTAGGCGATGCCGTTGGGCACGGCGTCGCGATCATTGCGCAGGGTCTGGGGCACCAGATCGCGCACATCGATAATACCCGTGACGCTGCCACCCTCCGGGTTGATGCGCACGATGTGATTGGTCAGCCAGACATTGGCCCAGATCTCACCCTCGACCCATTCCAGCTCGTTCAGGCGACGAACCGGGCGGCCATTGAGTGTTACATCCAGCTCGCGAGTGAGTTCCAGCGTTTGCGGATCCATGAAACGCAGCTGGGCGGTGCCGTCGCTCATGATCAGCTGCTGGCCATCCGTCGTCAGTCCCCAGCCTTCCCCGGGATAGGTGAAGCGATCGGTCTGTTCGAGCGTATTGGCGTCATAGATGAAACCCTGCTGGGCGCGCCAGGTGAGGACAAAGATCTCATTGCCTATGCGTGTGCTGCCTTCGCCGAAGACACGTCCGGGCAGGTCGCGCTGGTCGAGTACGGCGCCAGTCTCCAGCTCCACGCGTCGCAGATTGGATTCGCCAACCTGGCCGGTGCTCTCGAAAAGCTGGTTGTCGGAGATGAAAAGGCCTTGGGTATAGGCAGCGGTGTCATGCGGGTATTGCGCCACGACTTCCGGGCGCAAAATGCTCGGACGGTTCTGGGCCGGCGCCGCAGAGCCCAATCCTGCAAGCAGGGAGGCGGCTAGGATAATACGCAGCATGTCTCGGTCCCCGATGGTGTCGCAGAGGTCAGATTAGCGTCAATTCGGGCAGGAGAAAGGCTAGACTGCGCAATTGTCCAGCAGGCGTGTTTCGCCCAGGCGCACCGTAGCCAGGACCCGTGCCGGTCCGTCGAGCGTGTCGCCATCGAACCTGGCCAGGGTTTTCGCATTTCGGACATCCAGGTAATCAACTGCGTCGAAAGCATTTTCTGCGCTGGCACGTGCTGTTTCCAGGGCAGCATTCAGCGGCTCTCCCTGGCGCAGTTCCGCTGCGAGGGCAAAGATGATCTTGTTCAGCTCTGCTGCACGGGCGCGGTTTTCCTCGGACAGGTAGGCATTGCGCGAGGACATGGCCAGGCCGTCCTTTTCACGCACGATCTCGCCGGGAATAATGTCGATGCCGAGATCGAGATCGCGCACCATCTGCCGGATGACCTGCAGCTGTTGATAATCCTTCTCACCGAACACGGCGACGTCGGGCCTGACCTGGTTGAAGAGTTTGCATACCACGGTCGCCACACCATTGAAAAAGTGGGGGCGGCTGTCGCTTTCCAGGCCTTCAGCGGCGCCCTTGACGATAATCTCGCTGGCAAAGCCGTCCGGATACATCGCCTCGCGTTCCGGCAGGTAGACCAGGTCGCATTTTTCCAGCGCCAGCTTCGCGGAGTCGTCGATGACCGCGCGTGGATAGGCGTCAAAATCCTCACCTTCGGCGAACTGAGCCGGATTGACGAAGACGCTGGCAACGACCTTGTCGCAATGGGCCTTGGCCAGGCGGACCAGCGAGAGATGACCGTCATGCAGCGCGCCCATGGTCGGGACAAAGCCCACAGTCTGTCCGTCCTGGCGCCAGGATTTGATACGGGTGCGCAGAGCGGAGAGGGTGGTGGCGTGTGGAATTTGCTGAGTGAGCATTGTGGTCTCGTAAAACGGATTGGGACGGCTTACTCATAAGCGATGAGGGAGGCAAGCCGAACGACTCGGTCTAGAAGCCGTCACATGAAAAGAATTGCAGTTACAGCCAGTTTGCTCCTCGTCGGCGGATGCATGACGACGACGGATGCGAACCAGATCACGCTCCAGCCCACCGTCGCGCCGACACAGTCCGCCGCTCTCGCTGAACGCACTTCGGTCGAGCTTGCCCACCTGGCCCGTTTTGATCCGGATCGCCTGGCTGGGGTTGATGCTGAACTGCAGGCGCTCGCCGCCGTGTTGTTTCCACCGGATCCTGTTCCGGCGGAAGTCGAGGATGTCGCGCCGCCGACACCACCGGTCGATATCATGAATGCGCCGAGCCTGCGTCACGGCGTTCATCTGGCATCCTACCGGATCGAAGACAACGCCATATCGGGCTGGCGTGAGCTGGCTGAGGCCCATACCGAGCTGGCCGCTCTTGAAGCGCGGCTTGAGCGACGCAATATCGAGGGGCGAGGAGAATTTCTGCGCCTGAAGGCGGGGCCGTTTGATACACGGCGCGATGCTGCGGCGCTGTGCGCGAGTTTGCGGGATCATGACATCTATTGCATGCCCGTTGACTTTTCGGGCCGGACGCTGGCCGAATAGTCTTTCCGGCAACCCCGAAATCACAGCCAGATGTGTATCGCGCGGTATTGATCGAGAGCCGGGAGAAGTAGTGTTTCGGACATGACGGTGCATTCGAATTTCAAATTGCCATCCCGACCTATTGGTCGCGTACGTGACGGTGTCGCTGCCGCCCACGTGATCGTCGTCGGAAACGAGAAGGGCGGTGCGGGCAAGTCCACCGTGGCCATGCATCTTGCTATCGCGCTTCTGCGCATGGGCAAGAGTGTCGGCGCAATTGACCTGGATCTGCGCCAACGCACGTTCGGACGTTATCTGGCCAACCGCCGTGAGTGGTCGCGCCGTCGCAATGTCGAGCTGCCGCAACCCGCCGAAGTCCTGTTGAGCCCCAGCTCTGCCCGTGATCTCGATATCGCCGAGGCCGAGGAGCTGGAGCGTTTCTCCGATCTCCTGTCTGATCTCAAGACGCACAATGATTTCATTATCATCGATGCGCCGGGTGCGGACACGCACTATTCACGTCTGGCCCATTCATCGGCTGACACGATCATCACGCCGGTCAATGACAGTTTTGTCGATTTCGACCTGTTGGCGGAGATCGATCCGGACACCTACCAGGTGGGCAAGCCAAGCGTTTACAGCGAGATGGTCTGGGAATGCCGCAAGCGCAAGGCTGCGCTTGAGAAATCCTCCATCGACTGGGTCGTCATGCGCAATCGCATGGCCATGCTGGATGCCCGCAACAAGCGCCGTGTCGGTGAAGGGCTGAAAATGCTCTCCCAACGCATCGGCTTCCGCCTGGCGCCCGGTTTTGCCGAGCGTGTGATCTATCGCGAACTGTTTCCGTTGGGGCTGACCCTGCTGGACCTGACCGAGAATGGTTCAACGGTTCAGTTCACCATGAGCCATGTCGCCGCGCGCCAGGAATTGCGGGATCTGCTGATCGTGCTCAAACTCGCCGGCCTGGAAGGGCAAAACATCCCGTTCTGACATGACAGCATTATCTTTCGGCCTGCTCGCTTTTCTGGGTTTTCTGGGCGCTGCCTGGTGGTTCTCCCGAATGAAGACGGAGAAGGCGGCGAAAATGGTGCGTTACCTGCTCGCGGGTGGGGCCGTAACGGCCGGTGTATTGCTTAGCCTGCGTGGAGCTCCCGTTCTTGGCGGGCCGATAGGTTTGATGGGATTGGGTATGCTGACGCAGGCTCTGCGCGGTTCGCGCCGGGGCGCTGGCGGCCAGGAGCAGCGCAGGACTTCATCTCCTGGTCGTGTTCGCATGTCGCTTGATGAGGCGTTTGAAACTCTCGGACTGGACCGCAGTGCAAACGAGGATGATGTCGTCGCAGCGCATCGTCGCCTAATGAAGAAACTGCACCCCGATACGGGCGAAGGCTCGCCCGCGTTGGCAAGGCAGGTTCAGGAAGCCAAGGAAATCGTTATGGAATTCCTGCGCAATCGATAGCGCGCGAGTGCAGCTTGCGAAATGCACGTTAAAATAGTAATTTCCTCTCAATGATTGGTGGAGGGGAATATGAGCCTTTCGCGTATCTTTCAGCGTAGAGCCGCCCTGGGTACAGATCTCTTCGGGCAGAAGCTTCCGCCGGCCATCACGGCCCGGGCAGAGACCATTGACCTGGCTGAGGATCTGCGTCGGATCAGCGAGCGCGCCTATCACGCGGGGCTGGACCGATCCTGTAGTCTCATCGAGGTGGCCGCTCAAATGGTCGAGATGGAAGGCATAGACGCCCGTTAGGACGCGTCCGTCTTCTGCACCAGCCCGCCGGCCGTCATGGCGACACGCCCCTCGAGTTCCAGTTCGAGCAAATCGGCCTGTATCCGGCCCAGAGGCTGGTCGGACTGCCGAGCCAGTTCATCAATCGAGATCGGGGTAAAGGAGAGCAGGTCTTCCAGGGCGGCTGGACCGGCCGAGTCCGGCTGATCGGAGATCGAGCGGTCATCTTTCGCTGTAGCCAGGCTGGAGGCTGCCGCGACAGAGACGGTTTTGTGGGCCTCAGTCCCTCGGGCGTTCTCGTCCGGAAAATCCTGATCCAGCGGGAAGAGCTCCGTAGTGTCCGCTTCGCGCACACAGCTCGGACGCAGGCTGGAGCCGTGCAGGATGGCCAGCACATCCTCGGCGGTTTCGACGAGATGGGCTCCGTCTCGCAAGAGGCGATTGGTGCCACGGGCGCGCGGGTCAAGCGGCGAACCTGGGAGGGCCATGACCTCGCGCCCCTGTTCCCCGGCAAGTCGTGCTGTGATCAGCGAGCCTGATTGCAGCGCGGCTTCTATCACCAGCGTGCCCAGCGACAAGCCCGAAATGATGCGGTTTCGCCGCGGAAAATCGCGGGCGACCGGACGAGTTCCCATAGGCATTTCCGAGACGATCAGGCCTTCATCTGCGATCTGCTCGTGCAGTTTGCGGTGTTCAGGCGGGTAGATAATGTCCACTCCGCCGGCAACCGCGGCAATTGTACCGGCAGGCAGGGCGCCCTCGTGCGCTGCGCCATCTATGCCCCGGGCGAGGCCGGAGATGACGCAGATATCGTTCTCGCTAAGCTCCCGCGCGAGGTCCCGGGCCAGGCGGCGGCCGGCAGCTGAGGCATTGCGCGATCCGACCATGCCGCAGGCCAGGCGTGCGAGCAGCTCGGTGCGGCCATGCGCGACCAGCGCTATCGGCGGATCGGGGATCAGGGAGAGGGCGTGCGGATAGGCGGCATCGCCCAGCAGGAAGAGTGTGACACCGGTCTCGGCGAGGTATTCCAGTTCAGAGAGAGCCTGGCCTTCGCCGGGAATGTCAAAGCCCTTGAGTCGCTTGGCGCGCACAAGTTCAGGCAAAGCTTCGAGTGCGGCGCTCGGGCTGGTGTAGCGGTTGAGCAGTTTGAGATAGGTGACAGGTCCCAGGCGCGGCGTCCGGGCGAGTCGGAGCGCGGCAAGGCGGTTATGGTGGTCGAGCTTGGTCTGGCTCAATTTTCCTCCGTTTCCGCCCCGTCCTTGTCTGTTTGTTCGGATTTTTTCTTGTCGCCAATGCGCGGTTCCTCGCCCTTGAGGATGCGTTCGATATTGGCGCGGTGCAGCCAGTAGATCAGGACCGTCAGAAGGCCTGCCATTATGGCAACGTCTGAGCGTCCGATCGCATAGGCTGTAATCGGCGCCGCAAGCGCAGCGATCAGGGCGGACAGCGAGGAAATCCGGAACAGGGCCGCCATGGCGAGCCAGGTTCCGATCACCACCAGGCCAAGCGGCCAGTAGACGACCAGCATGGTACCGACAAAGGTGGCGACACCCTTGCCGCCCTTGAAGCCCAGCCATACCGGATAGCAATGACCTGCAAAGGCAAATCCACCGGCGATCAGGCCGGCTGTCGGGTCGAAGACATAGCCGAAAATCGCGGCGGCAATGCCCGCCTTGCCGGCATCGAGTATCAGTGTCGCGGCGGCGAGATCCTTGCGCCCAGTGCGCAGGACATTGGTCGCACCGATATTGCCGGAACCGATCTCGCGGATATCGCCGAGGCCGCCCAACCGGGTCAGGACAAGCCCGAACGGGATGGAGCCCAGGAGATAGCCGCCAATGGCTGCAATGGCTGGAATAAGCAGGTCCATAACGTCACCCGTTATAGTTGTAAATCGACTGTCCGTCGACGAAAGTTTGTGTCACGACACCCATAAAACGACGCCCGGCCCAGGCGCTATTCCCGCGCGGAGACAAGAAATCATCGGGATTACAGACCCATGGCTTGTCGCCATCGATCAGAACCAGGTCCGCCGGAGCACCGGTGCTCAAGCGCCCCTGGGGCAGGCCCAGCAGGTCGGCAGGGCCGACGGTCAGCGGGCGCAGGGCCTCGGCCAGGCTGAGCTCCTCGTCATGAACAAGCGCCAGCAGCGAGGCCAGCAGCGTTTCCAGGGCGAGCGTGCCCGGAATGGCAAGCGCAAAGGGTTCGCCCTTGTCGTCGAACGGGGTGGGGCGGTGGTCGGAGACGATGGCATCAATCTCGCCATCGGCGATGGCAGCGACCAGGGCGCGGCGATCATCTTCCAGACGCAGGGGTGGATCAATCCGGAAAGCGCTGTCGAGCGCTCCGGCGTCTACCTCGTTGAGCGTCAGATGGGCGATGGCACAAGTCGCGGCGATTTCGATATCGCGCTTGCGGGCATCATGGATAGCGGCCAGGCCGTCTGCGGTCGAGACGCGGTCCACCATCAACTTGCCACCGGAAAGGGCGGCGATCGAGGCGGCCCGGTCGATGGCGATACGCTCGGCCATGGTCGGTTCCGACGGCAGGCCGAAACGCGCAGACCAGTCACTTTCGGTCGCAACAGCACCACAGCTGAGGCCCGGTTCGGCCGCGCGCAGGGCGAGCCACAGGTCAAACTGGCTGGCATAGCTCAGCACCCGGCGCAGGACACGGCTGTCGGCGATGGTATGGTCGCCATTGGAGACATAGGCCGCACCGGCTTTCGCCATCAGGCCAATCTCCGCCATGTTCTCGCCCTTAAGATCCTGGGTGGCTGCTGCTGCGGAAAGGACACGGACCCCATGCTGGCCGAGGCTGCGTGTCATGCCGGCGAAACCGCCTGCGGTCTGCAGCGGCGAGTGATCATTGGGGGCCAGAACCACGGTTCCGAAACCGCCCGCAGCGGCGCCTACGGCAAGGCTGGCCTGGTTTTCACCATCCGGGGTGAGCGCGGGCTCCTTGGACGCGCGCAGATCTATTAACGCTGGCGCCAGGATCTTTCCGCCCGCATCGATGACCTCGTCGGCAGAATTGAGATCCAGCTCTTCGCCGATCTGGGCGATCAGCCCGTTTTCGACAAGCACGCCGCCCGGGCCGTCATACTCGCTGGCCGGGTCGACCAGACGCGCATTGGTGATCGCGAAACTCGAACTCATGCCGCGGCCTCCCTGCGGATATTGGCACCGATCAGCTCCAGCACAGCCATGCGAACGGCGACACCGTTTTCCACTTGTTCCATGATCACCGAACGATCGGGATCGTCGGCGAGCTTGGTGTGGATCTCGACCCCGCGGTTCATCGGGCCGGGATGCATGATCAGCACGTCGGGCTTGGCGCTTGTGATGGTCTCGTGGCTGAGTCCGAAGAGATGGAAAAATTCACGGCCGGACGGGATGAACCCACCGGACATGCGTTCCTTTTGCTGGCGCAGGGCCATGATGGCATCACAATCGGTGACGGCGTCTTCCAGCTCGTGGAAGACATCCACGCCCCACTGATCAATATCAGTCGGCAAGAGCGTGGGCGGGGCACAGACGCGGATATCCGCGCCCAGCATGGACAAGAGACCGATATTCGAGCGGGCAACGCGGCTGTGCAGGATATCGCCGATGATCAGGATACGGCGCCCGCCGACCGAACCCCAGTGACGGCTCATGGTGAAGACATCGAGCAGGCCCTGGGTGGGGTGCTGGTGCATGCCATCACCGGCATTGATCACTGAAAGTCCGGTGCGCTCGGCCAGGAATTGCGGGGCGCCGGTTGCGGAGTGGCGAACGACCATGATGTCCGGCTGCATGGCGGCCAGTGTGCGCGCCGTGTCAGAGAGGCTCTCGCCCTTGGAGGCAGAGGAGTGGGCGATGGCGAAATTGACCACATCGGCCCCAAGCCGTTTGGCGGCCATCTCGAAACTGCCCTGGGTCCGCGTCGATGCCTCGAAAAACAGGTTCAGCACCGTCAGTCCCTTGAGGGCGTCGGAAGACTTGTCCGGCGTCCTGTTGATCGTGCGCCAGTGTTCGGCACGTTCAAAGATCAGGGAAATATCAACGGGGTTGAGGTCAGCCACCGAAACCAGGTGGCGGTGCGGGAAATCATAGGAGAATGCCGCGCGGGTCATCCTGCCTCCCAAGTCACAAAGGCCCAAAAATGTTTGCGGCGGTATAGGGAACGTTGCGCTGGGAGGCAAGAGCGGCCACATCTTTTGGCGAGGATTTAAAAAGGGGTAGCGACATGCCAACCATACGCCCGATGACGAGCGCTGACGCGGACGCCGTCCTTCAGATCTATCAGGAAGGCATTGATACAGGCCACGCCACTTTTGAACGTGATCCCTCCGACTGGGCGAAGTTTGACGCCGGCAAGCTGGCCAGACCCCGACTGGTTGCGGAGGGTGAGAGCGGGGACGTGCTTGGCTGGGCCGTGCTCAGCCCGATGTCCTCGCGCTGTGTCTATGGCGGTGTGGCCGAGTTGACGATCTATGTCGCCGCGGCAGCGCGCGGTCAGGGGATCGGCAAGGTATTGCTGACAGCCCTGGTCGAGGCATCGGAAGCGGAAGGGCTGTGGACGCTGGTCGCGGGTATTCTGCGGGAAAATGAAGCCTCCATCCGTCTTCACGAGGCCTGTGGGTTCGAACTGCTGGGCTATCGCAAACGTATCGGCAAAATGGGTTTTGGCCCGATGAAGGGAAAATGGCGTGACATCGCCTGGATGGAACGCCGCAGTGAGGTGGTGGGGGTGGGTTGATCAGTTCGCGCCACCGCGCTTCGGCTTGACCGTTCGCAGTGAGCGGCGCACCTTCCCGGCATGTTGTCTGTCGCACTATCGCTCGCGCTCATAGCTGCTGAACCTGCAGTGCTAACCTGCACGACTGAACTCGTGGTGCTGGGCGTCGCCCAGGATGGTGGCGCTCCGCAATTTGGCAATTCCGCTGACCCGGCCTGGAGCAATCCCGAGCTGAGGCGACTGGCGACTTCGCTGGGGGTGATCAATCACGACACAGGCCAGCGCCTACTGTTCGAAGCCACGCCCGACCTGCGGGAACAGCTTTATCGGCTGGACCAGGTGATGATGACAGAGGCGCGGCCCGGTCTGGATGGAATCTTCCTGACGCATGGCCATATGGGCCATTACACGGGCCTGATGTTCCTGGGTTTCGAGAGCATGGGCGCCCAGGGTGTTCCCGTTTTCGCGATGCCGCAAATGGCGCAATACCTGTCGACCAGCGGGCCCTGGGAACAGCTGGTTCGGTACGGCAATATCGCCTTGCAGGATCTGCGTGAAGGTGAGGGCGCTGACGTAGCCGGATTGACGGTGACCCCCTTCCTAGTGCCGCATCGCCAGGAATATACCGAAGTGGTCGGGTTCAGCATCGACGGACCGGATCGTTCCGCCCTGTTCCTGCCCGATATCGACAGCTGGGAGGAATGGGATGAAGAGGGCACACGCATCGAGGACATGATCGCCTCGGTCGATGTGGCCTATCTGGACGCGACGTTTTTCGCCAATGGGGAAATTCCCGGGCGCGATATGAGTGGTTTCCCGCATCCGTTCATCACACACTCAATGGCGCGGTTTGCCGATCTGCCGGCGACGGAGAAGGCCAAGGTGCGCTTCATCCATTTTAACCACACCAATCCGGTGCGCTTTCCCGACAGCCCCGAGCGTCAGCAGGTGCTGGATGCCGGCTTCGGATTGGCGGATGAAGGCGAGCGCTATTGCCTGGGCGACTAGCCCAACAGCCAGAGCCAGAACGGGATGGTGATGAAGCAGAACAGGGCGGACGCTGTGATGTCGCCGGCGGAGTAGTGCGCGTCGCCGCCCATCTGCTTGGCCAGCACATAGGCGGAGGCTGCACCGGGCGAGGCACCGGTCAGCAGGAGCACGGTCAGGGCAACCCCTTCAACGCCCAGCGCAAGGCCAAGTCCATAGAAGACGAGCGGCGCGATCATCAGTTTCAGGAAAACCGACAGGCCGAGCAGGCGCGGACGCGCTTTCATCGCCGTGAAATTGAGCCCGGCCCCGACGGCCAGCAGGATCAGTGGCAGGGCGGCCTGGCCCATCAGGTGGATCGTGTCCCAGGCTGGTTCGGGAATTGGTATGTCGAGCACATTGACCAGCCCACCGGCGCCGGATCCGAGAATCAGCGGGTTGGTGAGGATGCGATAGATGACCGAGCGCCAGTCCGGCTTGGCGCCATCGCCCCAGACCGACAGCGCGGCGACGCACTCCATGTTCACCAGCGGGATAGAGGCCGCCATGATCAGCGCGACCAGGACTTCACCCTCGGTGCCGAACATCGCGATGGCAATAGCCAGGATTAAGAGGCCGTTCCAGCGGCAGGTCGCCTGGAACAGGCTGGTATAGGTCGGGCCGGGGATATTGAGCAGGGGGCGGATGGCCAGTGTAATGGCCGCCATGCCCAGAAAGCCCCCCACGGCTGCCAGCATGAACGGGCCCAGCTGGATGGAGCTGAGATCGGCTCTGGCGATGGATGTGAACAGGATGGCGGGAGAGAGGCCGAGATAGGCGAGGCGGGAGATCGGCCCCCAGCTGCTGTCGGGCAACAAGCCCGAGCGGCGCAGGAGCCAGCCGACAAAGATCACACCGAATACGGGCAGCAGGGCAGTCGCGATCGAACTCATTCGCCGAGCATCTCCAGTCTGTCGAGCGCGCTTTGAAGGATGTTCGCCGCCGCGTGAGCATCGATGATGTCCTTGCGCTTGTCGCGGCGGACGCCGGCGGAGATGAGTTTTTCCTGCGCCTCGAAGGTTGAGAGGCGTTCGTCCTGGAAGGCGACCGGCACGTCGCGGATCTGGCAGAGATTGCGCGCCATGGCGCGGGCGGACTGGGCGCGCGGGCCTTCCGATCCGTCCATGTTTACAGGCAGTCCGATAACAATCGCCTCGGCCTCGCGTTCGTCATAGAGCTGGAAGACCCGGTCGGCGTCCTGGCGAAACTTGGTGCGCTTGATGGTTTCCACCGCCATGGGAATACCGCGCGAGGCACCACAGGCAGCAACACCGATTGTCTTGGTTCCCGGGTCCAGGGCGATCAGGGCGCCCTCGGGCAATTCTGCGAGTTCGAGAATGGGCATGGCGTCTGTCTACGCCGATTTGTCGGGCACGCAAGCCGGGCGCTTGCAAACCCGCCTTGTGAATGGTTGCCGCCCGGTCGGGCGAAAATGCACAAAAGACCAGCATTTCGCAGGCAAATACCCGCTGAGCCGCGCCTCTTTCTTGCACCAGCGAAATCGCCTTGCTACTCACTCCGCTTCGACTATCCGGAGTGATTTCCAATGTCCGTGACCGCTGACGACGTACGCCGCATTGCGCGGCTGGCGCGCATTGCCGAGCCTGAAGACCGGCTGGATGCCCTGACGGGTGAACTGAACGGGATCCTGAACTGGATCGAGCAACTCAATGAGGTTGACGTGGAGGGCGTCGAAGCCATGACCACGCCGGTCAAATTCCCACTGCCGCAACGCGTGGATAACGTCACTGATGGTGATCGACGCGAGCGTGTGCTTGCCAATGCGCCGAAGTCCGATGAGGGCTTCTTTGTCGTGCCGAAATCTGTCGAATAGGCCGTGACGGCCCGGATCGACATATGCCGCGAGGACCCGACCTCGCCAGACGCCAGGGCGCTGATTGACGAGCTCAATGCGACGATGCTTGACATCTACCCGCCGGAGCACTGCCATCACATGCCTGCGGAAACGCTGGCATCGAACGGCGCGTGTTTCCTGATTGCGCGTTCGGGCGATAAGGTGCTGGGCTGTGGGGCCGGTGTGCCACTGGACAAGGATCGTGTGGAGCTGAAACGCTTTTTCACGCGTCCCGCCGCCCGGCGTAGTGGTGCCAGTCGCGCTATCCTCTCCCGTGTCGAGAACTGGGCCCGTGCCGAGGGCTATTCCAAACTGGTGCTGGAAACCGGATCGCGCTCCGACGCAGCGATCGCGCTCTACACCAGTCACGGCTTTGCGCCCTGCGACGCCTTCGGTGAGTACCGCGCCACCGAAGACAATGTGTTTTACGAAAAATCGATTGCTAGTGAGGAGCTTTTCTCATGAGCGATCAGCTTCGGTCTCCGACGGTATCGCTCGGGATCCATCTAGAGTTTTCGAACATGGACCACGGATGGTCCGACCTGAACCTGCGCATTGGCGACGAACGGCTTCGTATCGAGAGTTTTTCAGATATTGAAAATTCCTTTCACGATATAGCGTTAGCTGGTGTGAGCGCAGCCAGTGGTGGCGGTCAAGCGCTCTGCCAGTTCTCTCTTAACGGTGAGCCGACGGAATGGCGTTGGACTATCAACAGCTTGTTTCGCAAGGGACTTGGATACTATTCCCACGTCGTCGTGGAGGAGTTTCCGGGCGATAGCTTCTTCTCCATTGATGGAGAGGGGAGGTATCAAACAACCCGTACCGCCGAAAGCGAAGTGATCTTCAACGCGTTCTGTTCCAGCGAAGAGCTGGCGGTGGCAATTCGCCGGGCATTTTTGTCGTTGGAGAAAGATGGAATCATCGAGTTTGAAAAGAAGTGGGGTTTAAACCCGTTTCCTACTCGAACTCTCGCCGCGCTCGACGCGGCTCTAGACACCCCACGTCGCTGGTTTGAGCCAGAACTTCATTCTGGTCCTTACGACGTAATTTCAGAGAAAAGAGAACAATGAGTGATCTTCTCAAACTTTCCCTCGATGAGGTGACGACCAAGCTGAAGGCCAAGGAGGTCTCGGCGACCGAGTTGGCCAAAGACGCCCTGGCAGCCGCACAGGCCGCACAACCGGCGCTGAATGCCTTCACGGCGTTTGACGAGGACAAGACGCTGGCCATGGCGGCGGCGTCCGACGAGAAGCTGGCCAAGGGTGAGGGCGGTCTGATTGAAGGTGCGCCGATCGCCATCAAGGACCTGTTCGCGGTTGAAGGCGTCTCCACGACGGCCTCCTCGAACATCCTCAAGGATTTCAAGCCGACCTATGAGTCTACTGTGACATCCACCCTGTGGGGCAATGGCGGTGTCTTCCTGTGCAAGACCTCTATGGACGAGTTCGCCATGGGCTCCTCCAACGAGACGGCCAATACCGGCCCGGTCAACAATCCCTGGACGGGTGCCAATGGTGAGATGCTGACCCCGGGCGGGTCTTCCGGCGGTTCTGCGGCCGCTGTCGCAGCAGATCTCTGTTTCGGCGCCACCGGCACGGATACCGGCGGTTCCATCCGTCAGCCGGCGGCCTTCACCGGTACGGTTGGCGTCAAGGCGACCTATGGGCGGACGTCGCGCTGGGGCACGATTGCCTTTGCGTCCTCGCTGGATCACCCGGGTCCGTTCGCCAAGACGGTCAAGGACAGCGCGATCATGCTGCAGGCCATGTCCGGGCATGATCCCAAGGATTCCACCTCGCTGCCGAACGACGTTCCGAACTTCGTTGCGGCCTGTGGCCAGTCCGTGAAGGGTCTCAAGATCGGTGTTCCCAAGGAATATCGCGTCGATGGCATGCCGGAAGAGATCGAGAAGGCCTGGCAACAGGGTATCGAGTGGCTCAAGGCTGCTGGCTGCGAGATTGTCGACATCACCCTGCCGCACACGAAATACGCTCTGCCGGCCTATTACATCGTGGCGCCGGCCGAAGCGTCGTCCAATCTCGCACGTTATGACGGCATGCGTTACGGCCTGCGTGAAGAGGGTGAAGACCTGACGGCCGTCTATGAAAACACCCGCGCGGCCGGTTTCGGTCACGAGGTCCAGCGCCGCATCATGATCGGCACCTATGTGCTGTCGGCCGGATATTATGACGCGTATTACCTGCGCGCCCAGAAAGTGCGCACCCGCATCCTCGAGGATTTTGACAAGGCCTTCCAGACCGTCGATGCCATCCTGACGCCCTCGGCACCGTCTGCGGCCTTTGCGCTGGGCTCCAAGTCCGATGATCCGATCGCGATGTATCTCAATGACGTCTTCACGGTGACCGCAAACCTGGCCGGTGTACCGGCGATGTCGGTTCCGGCGGGCACGGACAAGGATGGCCTGCCGCTGGGGCTGCAGATCATTACCCGCGCCCTGGACGAGGAAACCATGTTCAAGGTCGGCCACGCCATCGAGGATGCGGCCGGCTTCAACGCCAAACCGGAGAAGTGGTGGTAGGTCGATGGCCGAACAGGCGCATTCCATAAACTGGCAAGGCCTGCTGGACCTGCCCGATCCTGTGAAGGAACGGGCGGCGAAGGCGATTGGCCGGACCATTGGTGTGCCGTGGTCGTCCGAGATCGAGGAGACGGCGGTCGTCCTCGCGCAGTTTGCCTCCGGCGAAAAGGTTGACGAAAAGCTCGGTGTCGAGGTGCTCAAGGTCGTCGAGGCCGACCAGGCCGTGCTGGGACGGGCATCGTCGCGCATGCTGTCTGAAGCGGTGCTGACCCAGTCCAATCGCGAGATCATTGCGGCCATGGCCGCTGACCAGCTGCTGACCGGCGCGGATGCCCGCGACGCCTCTGAAGGACAGGTCGAGGAAGGCTGGTTGCTGACCTTTGCCGCGCGGGCCGAACGTACGGTCGATCCGGTGATGCGCCGTGTCTGGGCGGCTTGCCTGGCACAGGAAATCCTTCATCCGGGTGCGATCTCGACGAGCCTGCTGGCGACCCTCTCCAAGCTGGGGCAGCGCGAGCTGGGGCTGATCAACAAATACGCCTCGCTGATCATCTCCAGTGATTTCATTCCGGTCGATGAAAGCGATCTGGGGCAGTTGAAATCCCTGTTTCACCTGCAATCCCTGGGTTTTGTCAGTGGCGCGGGCACGCCGTTCCGCCGCCAGGGCAAGCTGGACGAGGATGGTGTCTTCTGGGTGCCGGTGGGTGACGAAGCCTTGGTGGTCCAGGGCAAGGCCGGGCAGGACTGGAGCCTGGGCGGCGTGTTCGCCTCGGACAATCTTCTCGCCCTGGCCAAGGTGCTCGATATCCAGCCTCAACGCGAGGCGCTGATCAATATCGCGCGGCAATTCTTCCGGCTCGACTGGAAGAAGGAAGTCATGCGCGCCAAATGGACCCGCGATGGTGACCGCGTGAGCTTCGAGGCCATCGAGATCTATCACAAGGAACCGCCGCAGGGCGCCGTCGTGGAGAAGGTGGGCTGATGGACCAGAAAAACCCGACCCAAAACCCGACCCCAAACCCTCCAAGCGCGCTCAAACTGGCGCGACCCAGCTTTCTGGTCGGGGCACTCTTGCTGCTCGCCGGGGCGCTGGTCTATCGCGACATCGTGGTGCTGGAACCCAAGGTGATCTGGACCATCGTGCTGATGGTGCCGGGTGCCGGTTTTGTACTTTTCGGCCTGACCGTAACGGCAGCCGGACGAATTCTGACGGCCGCGCAGGCTGTCCCCGAAGATGAACGTCCCACATGGGATGACGACGAGGAAGACGAGAGATGAGCAATACCTATACCATTGCTGGCGCAACCGGTGACTGGGAGATCGTTATGGGGCTGGAGATCCACGCCCAGGTCGTCTCCAATGCCAAGCTCTTCTCCGGTGCGGCGACGGCCTTTGGCGCGGCACCCAATACCCAGGTCTCCCTGGTCGATGCGGCCATGCCGGGCATGCTGCCGGTGATCAACCAGCATGTGGTTGAACAGGCTGTGCGCACGGGCCTCGGTCTCAATGCCGAGATCAATCTCTGGTCCCGTTTTGACCGCAAGAATTATTTCTACCCGGATCTGCCGCAGGGCTACCAGATCTCCCAGTTCCAGTATCCGATCGTGGGTGAGGGCGAGATCGAGTGTGAGCGTGATGACGGCTCGCGCTTCAAGGTCGGCATTGAGCGTCTGCACCTGGAGCAGGACGCCGGCAAGTCGATCCACGACCTGGACCCGAGCCACACCTATGTAGATCTCAACCGGTCCGGCGTGGCGCTGATGGAGATCGTCTCCCGTCCGCATATTCGCTCGCCCGAGGAAGCGTCCGCCTATGTTTCCAAGATGCGCACCATCGTGCGTTATCTCGGCACGTGTGGCGGCGACATGGAGAAGGGCCAGCTGCGCGCCGACGTCAATGTCTCGGTGTGCAAGCCCGGCCAGTACGAGAAATTCCGCGAAACCGGTGATTTCTCTCATCTCGGCACGCGCTGCGAGATCAAGAACGTCAACTCCCTGCGCTTTATCCGCCAGGCGATTGAATACGAGGCCAAGCGCCAGATCGATATCATCGAGGAGGGCGGCACGATCGACCAGGAAACACGCCTGTTCGACGCCAATACCGGTGTGACGCGGTCCATGCGTTCCAAGGAAGAAGCGCATGACTATCGCTATTTCCCGGATCCCGACCTCCTGCCGCTGGAACTCCAGCAGGACTGGGTCGACCAGATCCGCGCGAACCTGCCGGAATTGCCGGACCAGAAGCGCGAGCGTTTCAAGTCCGAGCTGGGCCTGTCGGAATATGATGCCAGCGTGCTGGCCGCCGACAAGGACCGCGCCGATTATTTCGAGACAGTGGCCGAGGGCCGCGATGCGAAGCTGGCGTCCAACTGGGTCAATAACGAGCTTTTCGGGCGCCTGAACAAGGAAGGCATGGGCATCAATGACAGCCCGGTCTCTGCCAAACAGCTCGGCGGTCTGGTGGCCCTGATTAAGGACGGCACGATCTCCGGCAAGATCGCCAAGGACGTGTTCGAGATCCTGTGGTCTGAAGGCGGTGACCCGGCGCAGATCGTCGAGGATCGCGGCCTGAAACAGGTCACTGATACCGGCGCCATCGAAGCGGTCATCGACCAGCTCATCGCGGACAATCCGGACCAGGCGGCCTCCGTCAAGGAGAAGCCGAAAGCCATGGGCTGGTTTGTCGGCCAGGTGATGAAAGCCATGCAGGGCAAGGCCAATCCGCAAGCGGTGAACCAGATCCTCAAGGACAAGCTGGGGCTCTGATATGCAGCGTCCGGGAGCGTCTGTCCGCCAATGGCTGATCATCCTGCCATTGGCGGGGCTTCTGGCTGCTGGCGCAGGGTATTGGGGCGGTGAGGAAGCGGCGCTGTTCGCGCGGGTCTATTCGGGCGCTTATACCTTTTTCGGGATCGTGTTTTTCGCGGGCATCGGTGTAGCGGCCTTCAATGGTGTGTCAGGCTTGCGCATTGCCATCTCCGGCATGATCACCGCAGGACTGGCGACCGCCTTCATGCTTCTGGCGATCCTGGCGGCTCAACCGGATGCAGTTTTGCCGATCTGGCAGAGTGCTCTTGTGATCACGGCCGGGAGTGTGTCCGGCGGCGTGTTCACGGTGCTGGCTGTTCCGGTGGTGTCCTTGCTCAAGAACTTGCTGCCGTCGTGAGAGAGAAACAGCGCACATTCGTCAAAATCGTATGAGCGCCATTCCTGAATATCGTTATTCATGAGGGTGTTGTAACGTCCGTGTTAGCGAACGAGTAATACAACCCAGAGATAGTTTCGCGTGCAGACGGGGGGGTGAACCAATCCCGCTGCCGGTATTTCAGAAATGCCCACTCAAGGAGGCACGTGCATGGGGCACGTGCCTTTTTTTTCGTTGGGGCCTTTAGGCCGCACCCTATCGCCTCGCTATACGGCCGGTTTCGGAACTTCGCCCCTTCCCAATCCCCGTCATCCCATGGTGGCCGCGTAGCGGACATCCGGGGGACCTCGACTATCCTGTCGACAGGCGAGCTGAGGTCACCCGGACAAGCCGGGTGATGACGGAAGTGTTGGGGTGATGATCAGGCAACTTTACGCGTGATGGGCGAGGGAAGGCGCATCCAAGCGCCCCCGACCTACATCAAACCGATTTCTTTCAGGCGCTGGAACAGGAATTCGTGCGCCGTGATCGGCTCGGCTGGTTCAACGCCTTCGCGCTCGCAGCCGGGCAGGGTCTCGATGAGATAGTCCGGGCGATAGTGCAGGAAGAAGGGCATGGAATAACGCGAGTGCTCGGTGCGCGCGCCCTTGGGATTGATCACGCGGTGCTGGGTCGAGGGCAGGATGCCATTGGTCGAGCGGGACAGCATGTCGCCCATATTTACGGCCAGACAGCCGGCCGGCGGGTTCATGTCGACCCACTCGCCTTCGCGTGTCATCACCTGCAGGCCCGGCTCGTCGGCGCCCAGCAGCAGGGTGATGGTATTGATATCGCCATGGGCCTCGGCGCGGATGGATCCACCCGTATCGCCCTGGACCGGCGGGTAGTGCAGCAGGCGCATGACCGAATTGCCGTCGCGAACCGTGTCGGCAAAGAAATCCTCTTCCAGGCCCAGATCTGTGGCGATGGCGCGCAGGACATCACCGCCCAGCGCGTCAAAGGCGGAATAGAGCTTGTGGATGACCTCTTCCCATTCCGCGATCTCTTCGGGCATCACATTCGGCGCCATGTCTTTTTCATAGGGGTGACCGGCGGGCAGGTCGCGACCGACATGCCAGAACTCCTTGAGGTCGACATGCTGCGCATCCTTGGCGATTTCCTTGCCAAAGGGCGTGTAACCGCGCGCGCCGCCGCCGTTCTCGATGAAATACTTCATCTTGGTCTCTTCGGGCAGGGCAAAGAATTTCGCGGCAACCTCATAGGCGCGATCGATCAGGTCCTGGTCCAGGCCATGGTCCGAAATGGCGGCAAACCCGTATTCCCGAAAACTCTTGCCCAGCTCCTTCGCGAAGGCTTCCGGATCGGTTTTCTGCAGGGACATGGATACGGGCGGAAAGCGGGTCAGGCTGTCGGTAGCGGTCATGGATCAGGTCTCGTCTTTTTGTGTGTGCCCTGCTTAGGTCTTTCGCGGCGAACTGCCAAGCGCTGTAACGTCGCAGGCACAGTTGGCGGGCGTGTGTGTCACAGCCGGGGATAAAACTTCGCCTGTGGGGCTAACGCGCTTGCATCGTCCGCGCGAGTATTCAAATCTCCGCCCCAGGGGGAAATGGGGGTTTTGAATGGCGTCGGACGCCACCAGCGACAATAGCGCAAAGGGCGAGGATCGCTCCGGCCGCGCGGAGACCTTCCGTCGCGCCGGGCTGACCGAGGCGGAATCACGCCGGCTCGCTCGTATCGAGGAATACGTCAATGACCGCGGGCGCTTCTGGGAAGCGTCGCCCTTTGGCATGGTGATGTGGCTGATCTGGAGACTCCTGTTCAAGGGCTTCCAGACGGCGCTGCTGCTGGCTGCAATCGGGGCCTCAGTCTGGTTTGCTGCGCGCATTCTGGACGATATGGGCGGGCTGAGAGTGGTCGCATCAGCACCGGCAGATCTCAGAGCGCGGATCGAGGCGGCCTTTGCCGCCTCCCGTGCGCCCGGTGATGATGCCTATGACGTCTGGGTGGAGGAGCTGGCCGACGCCATCAATGGCGATATCCGTCGGCGTCCGGACCTGGACCGGTTTGCCGGCTGGGCCCAGGCGGGTCCGTACTGGCTGGGCGAGGAAGCCCTGGCGCTGCGCCTGCTGGCCGCCGGCCGCGACCCGGCCGAGCTGGACGCGGAATTGCGGGCCTTGCCGCCGCAGGAGCGCGAGCGCCGCCTCGATGGCGTCATCGACGCACAATTACAGCAGGCCGAGATTCGCGGGCTGGAACCGGCCGCGGTCATCTTTGCCCCGGCCAATATCCTGGACCGATACGAACGCTCGCGCCTGGTCTGGGAAATCTCGGCCGCGCCGATCGATGATTTTTTCCGTGCCAGCCAGCAGGGCCAGCTCGAGCTGTCGACCCTGTCCGGACTGGTGACCCATTATCGCAGCGATACACGCCTCTATTCCGGTGTGCGCCATCTGGTGATCCAGCTGTGTCTGGCCCCCATGGCGCAGGAGGCCTTTGCCGAACCGTGTACGGCCAGCATCATTCCGCGTGGTCAGTTTGACCCGTTCCTGTTGTCACTTTCCGCCCTGGAAGCGGGCATGGTGGATCTGGGGCGCGATACCGGCGCTGCGCGGGCAGGGGCGTCCATCCTGCGCGCGGGTTATGTCGCCGGACGTTTGCCGGTCAGCCTGGAGCAGGAATTGCGCGCGCTGTTCGAAACGCATCTGCCCCAGGCGGCGCTGGTCGCCAGCCTGAGAGATGCCGGTTTCCGGCCGGACCTGGCCTTTGCCGCCCCGCGCCGCGAAGAAGACCGCATCAATCGCATCCATACCGGACAGCGCTCCGATCTGGCTGCCCTGGGCAGTGCGCTGGCGGAACTGGCCGATATCCGGCTCGATCACACCGCGCGGGTCACCACACGCATGGTAAGCGGTATCTATCAAATTGAAGATATCGGGCGTTTGTCGGTTCTGCTCGATGCGGTCGGACCGGCCGTTCTGGCCATGCAGTCGCGCCTCGGCCAGGAGATGTATTCCGTGCTCGATGTGGTGGAGGAAAGAGGCGAGGCGGACCAGGCGGATTTGCGTGGTCTGGCCCTGTCCCTGCTGGCCGGATTGATCATCCTCCTGCTGACCTTCGTGCGCCTTTCTACAGAGCCCCTGGTGCGCAATGCCGGGCGGGTGCGCCTGGTGGATGCGTATCTCAGTCGTTTATTCTTGGGAAAGAAAAGCTAACGGATTTAAAGGTTTAAGGCGGAATATTTCTTTGTCCTCTTAACCTTAATGCAATTCTCTTTGCTCAAAGTCCAACTCGTTCGAAGGGCATTCGGACAGGATGGTGGCGCAAACAGAGGACCCAAAAGGGCCGTGTTTGCCGAGTAGTACAGGGGAAGACGCAATGGCGTTCACTGATGTTGAAACCGCACAGGCCCACGAAGCCGTTTCCACGGATCCGACGGGCGAAGATCTCTGCAAGCTGGGAATTCTGTATTCCACGGGACAAGGTGGCGAGATCGATTACATCGAAGCTCACAAGTGGTTCAATCTGGCCGCACTGATGGGTTCCGAGCCGGCGAAATACTATCGCCAGGAAATTTCAGATCAGATGACCAATATGGACATCGCCAATGCGCAGAAGGCTGCGCGCGAGTGGCTCTCGACCCGCCACTAGGGCGGATCACACCACTCTGTCCGAATATCCGGCAGGTCGGGGAGGCCTGCCGGGCCCGGACACTGAAAAATACCAGGAATATGCCGCGATAGCTGTGTGCGCAGGTCTCTTCGACCTGTGTGTGACCAGCTTAAGTCGCGATCAGGTGTCATGCCGCGGAGAGGCTCTTGTCTCTCGTCCGCGCGAGCAGACAGCCTTGCCTGACGGGTCACCAGAGCCCGCAAAGTCTCCGTTCCGCGCCCAGGGTGGCGAGGGATGTGCCGTTTGGTGGAGAGACGGATCTGGAAATTGTGAGAAATTGATATACAGCTGTAGCTAGTGGCTTGGGGCTGAGAGGTGTGCTCTGGTGTTCTGTGGCTGCTTGAAGTTCGCCGCGTCATTGCAGCTGGACGGGGACTTGATGGTGTCCCTGTTTTTTCCAGGTGTGCACTACAGGATCTATTCAGATGAGAACCAGTGATTTGATCGCGTTGTATGTCGCTTCGCCTGGCAAGCACCAGGTTGGCGACCAATTGGTCGTTAAGAAGCGGCGCAGTTTCCTTTCAAACTGGGTGTCTATGTGCGGTGTTTCGATCCTCTCACTGACGGTTTTTCCTCTTTTGCTTCAGGTTTGGATTTTGGTCGTCATTGGGTTTGGATTGGCGAGTGCAATTTTCCTCCTTGATTTTCTTATGTTCTGTGCTTTCGGGTATCAGGTCGAAGAGTAGCTCTGGGAAAGAGGGTAGCTGTCGGGGCATGCGCTAGTTGGTGTGTCCCTTGTTTTTGGGCAAAATTTCGTTGGGAATGGAATGTTCAACTGGGGAACAAAACGGTCGAAAGCGAAATCGCACGTAAAGCCTATCAGTCCGGATGAACTTCGAAATCGCCGACTTGAACGGCTGCCCAATGAAATTTCACTCGCTCGCGCTGCGCAGGCTGCCGCGCGTGGTCGTGGCGATGTTTCTCAGCAGATTTTGATGTTGGAGGACGAGCTGGCGGCCTGGCTCCAGCTGTTAGTCGCCAACTGGAGAGTGAACGGCGGTTATCAGGACGCGCTTGAGGCGATAACTGAGGCGCAACGCATTGGCCTGAACTTGTCTGACCTTCCCGGGGGAAGAAAACCGCAGGGCGAGGTGGTGAATGAATCGCACTTTTTGCTTATCGCAGCGAAGGAATATGCGAGCATTCCCACAGAACTGCTTCGCACCGAGACACCCATTCATTGGGATTTTGTTGATAGCGTATTGATTTGCAGACTGCTTGGTGAAGGTCGGATCTGCGATGAGCCGGACCGGCTGAGGGGTTTGCTCGCAGAGGGTAGCGAAGTTGCTCGGTCGTATAACACCTACTTCGCAATACTAGATGGGACCAAACCCCAATCAGAACGTGTTGACTTGATCAGGTTCGCTGAACTCAATTGGTCGAAACGGAAAAGCTCGTCCGCGCAATACCCAGGAGTCAGCCTTGGTACGAGCTCTGCGGCAAATCAAGTCGATGTAGATCTTAGATTAAGCGCCATTCTATCTAGTATCGATATCGACGTGGATAGCCCACACGCTTGGCCTTGGGAGACCGGAATAGAGTGTTAGGTAACGGGACTATCACCCGGCTATCCAAAAGCCCAAACTAAACCCATCAATTATTCGTAATCGCGTCCGCAATCGCGTAGGAAAACGCCTGGTCGAGCGGCAAAATTCCCGACACATATTGTTCAACAAAAACATTGATTTCGGCCACGGTGGAGCGGGGCACGAAAATGATGTCGTGGCGGCGCAGCTGGACGCGGTCAGCGCCCGGTCGGCCGTCCAGGGCGTCGTGGAGATTGACGGTGCGCATCATCAGCGCGCCGCCGGGCTGGCGGCGCAGGACGACGACATCGCCGCGCGCGGCCGTGTTGCGGAAACCGCCGGCCCGCATGACGGCTTCAAGCGCGCCGACCGGGCCGGTCATCTCGACCAGGCCGGGGGTGTTGACCTCTCCGCCGACAATGATGTTTTGCGGGCCGAGGGCCGCGCGGCGCACTTCCACGATCGGATTGACCAGCACGTTTTGCGCATAGGCGTCGGCGATCACATTGGCGATCTCGAAATCGGTGCGATTGGCCACCATGACATTGCCGATCAGGGGCAGGGGCACACGCCCGTCCGGCCCGATGGCAACGGTGCGGTTCAGCTCGGATGCGGAATGCACAACCACGTCAATGCTGTCACCGGGGAAAAAGCGATAGGCGGGATCGGTCTCCTGCCAGCTCGCGAACTGGCGGCCTGACCAGGCCGGGTCCGTTTGGGGGGCGAGTGAACCCGAGCTGGCGCAGGCTGCCAGGCCGATTGAAACGGCAATTGCGAGGCCGAAACGAGAGGCACGCATAGAATATCCTCGGATCCACTGAACTTGCGTCCATTTCCACCTGTTTTGGATAAGAAAAAATTAAGCGGCTGAGACGCTTTATAAGCATATGAGTCGAGACCCTTATTCCAACGCCCCTCGCGGCGGGGATGAGCCATTGCGTGGCAGTGCCCGCAGTGACGGCCTCGACCTGTTCGATATCATTGCACTCGCCTGGTCCGAGCGTGGCTTCATTGTCGTTGTTTTTGCAGTGCTTTTCGCCATTGGTGTGGCCGCCTCGCTGACCCTGATCAAGCCGAGTTTCGAAGCGCAGTCGCGGCTCCTCGTCCTGCTGGAAAATGATCCGACCCCGGCGGCCGCCGGTGCGGGCGGAGCTTTCATGCTCGACCAGATCATGCAGTCGGAAAGCGAATTGCTCGGTTCCGGTGCTGTGCGGCGCCAGACCCTGGCGGCTCTGGGCCCTGAAACCATTCTGGGCGAACCGGTCTCCGGCAATGCCGATGGTGCGGCACTTCGTGCGCTCGGTTCCAGCCTGACGATTTCACGCGAGCCGTATTCCTCTGCGCTGGTCGCCAGTTACGAGGCCGGCAATGCGGACCAGGCGGCGCTGATCCTCAACGCGGTCGTGGATTCCTATCTGGCCTACCGCCAGGAAATCCTGGTCGAGGCCGGTATCGAGACCGTCACCGAACGCCGCCAACAGGCCGACCAGGCTGTGGCCGAGGCGCAGAGCGCGCTCGACGCTTTCCTGTCCACCCATTCGCTGGCCAATTTTGTCTCTGACAAGAGCGCGGCTGAAACCAGCGTCACCACCCTGCAGGACCGGGTGCGCACGGCGTCTGCGGATCGGGATGCGGCGCGGGCAGGGGCGCAGGCACTGGAAAACCGCCTCAACAATATCCCGGCCAATATCGAGCTTTATGTTGAAAACGGCGCGTCCACCCTGTTGCTGGACCGCCGTGTCGAGCGCGAGCAATTGCTGTCGCGTTACCAGCCCGGCGCGCCGCCGGTTGTAGCCATTGAACGCGAGATCTCTGCCATTCAAAGTCTGTTGGATGCCGGTGGTGCGGAAGGTCTGGGCCAGCGTCGAACGGGCGTGAACCCGGTGCGCCAGGCGCTGGAAACTGAACTGGCTACCCGCCGCGCCAATGCCAACCAGGAAGCCAATCGGGTTGCTGTCTTTGAGCGCCAGCTGGGCGAAGCCCAGGGCGATGTCAGCCGCCTGCGCGGCCTGGAACCGGAATACACACGCCTTGCTCAGGACGTCACCGCTGCCGAGGAAACCGCTGCTGGTTTTGCCGCGCAGGAAGCTGTTGCCGCCGCTCGCCGTTCGCTCGGCCCGGGTGCTGCTGATGCGGTGCGGGTATTTGATCGTGCGACACCGCCACTGCGTGGCTCGTCCATGAAGAAGCTCGCCCTGATGGCCGCCTTTGTCTTTGCCGCCGGCGTGGCGGTCTTCCTCGGCCTGATCAAGGGATATTGGCGGGCCTATATCGCAGCCCGGCGTCCCGCCCAGCGACACGCGCCGACGCAGGCGGTGAACCAGGCCGCGGCGCCGCGCTACCGCGAGCCTCAGCCCGTACAGCCGGTCGGGGCCCCAGCACGCCCGGACCCGCTCGGTGAGGCGCTGGTGGGATTGCCGGTGCTCGCGCGCATCCCGGACCGCTCCGCGTAAGCGCCGCGTTAACCACGCCAGAGGCAGATTGGAATCTGAAACGATTCTCCAGGTGAGTAGCGGTCGTGAACCTGTCGTCCGACATGAGTGCGCTGATTGATCAGCTTGAGCCCATCAGCCGGCCTTCCGGTCTGGGGCGTGTATTGATGGTCATGGGAACCAGCCGCGGGGCCGGGGCCTCGACTGTGGCCCGAGAAATTTCGCGCCTTAGCGCCGTGCGATCCACGCGCGGCGTCTGGCTGTTTGACCTGGACTTCAAGGCGAATGCGCAAGCCGAAGCCTGCCGGGTCAGAGCGGACGTGTTCGACCTTTCGCTGGGCCGTGAGACCCCCTGGGTGCTGGATGGCAATGCGCGACTGGTGGGGCGGCCATCCTCGGTCGACAAGCTGGTCGTGTCCAAGGTGGAACGCCGTGACGGGACCCGACTGCAGGCGGCCCTGCGGGGAGCGCCGGATTATTGGTCCGCTGTGCGCCAGTCCATCGATCTTGCTGTTATCGACGCACCGGGCCAGTCCCGCGCGCCCATGAACCTGGTCGCAGACATGGACGGGGTCATCCTTGTCGTGGATGCGCGTGCGGACAATTTTGATGGCCTGCACGCCCGCCGTGACGCCATCGAGGCGGCGGGCGGCGTTGTCGCCGGTGTCGTCGTCAACCGGGCAGGAGCCTATCGGAGCGCTGCATGAGCCGGGTTGCGATCGAACATCCACCCTTTCTCCAGCGTTTCACTGATGCTCCCGCGATCGGCTTTGCCCGCGCGGCGGAAGCCGGTCTGTGCATCCTGTTCATCTTCATGTTCTCTCAGGGGTTGATCGGGCCGGTTTTTGCCGATTCCGCCGATCCGGAAGGCTCTGCCCTCCTGCGCCTGATGTGGCTGCCGTTTTATGCCGTGACGCTGGTGATGATTGCCGCACGCCCGGGCGCGACCTTCCGCGTCATCGCATCCAGCCCCCTCCTGGTCGGGCTGGTCATGCTGACCATGGTCTCTGTGCTCTGGTCGCTGGCACCGGACGTGACGCTCAGGCGTTCCTTCGCCCTGATCATGACCAGCCTCTTCGGCTTCTGGTTCGCGGCGCGCTGGAGCTGGCGTGACGCCATTCTGATCATCGCGACGAGCTTTTTCATCCTGGCGATACTCAGCGTCATATTTGCCCTGGCGGTTCCCTCTATCGGCGTCGATCACGCCGTGCATGTCGGGGCCTGGAAGGGTATCTGGTGGGAGAAAAACTCGCTGGGCGCCATGATGGCCTGGGGCTCGGTCAGCGGATTTGCCGCTGCCCAGATCAATCCGGAACGTCGCTGGTTGTGGCGGTTCATGGCCGTCTTGTGCACGGCGCTCGTCCTGCTCTCGACATCCAAGACAGCGTTGCTGGCCTGGCTACTGGGCGTGGGCGGGATTGCCGGTATTGGCCTGTGCCGCCAGGGGTTCGGATTTGCGGCCATGACGCTGTGTTTGTCACTGACTGGTGCGGTACTGGCCGGCATGGCGCTCCTGATCGCACCGATCGAGGCGCTGGAACTGCTCGGCCGGGATGCCACTCTGACGGGCCGGACAGATATCTGGGTCGTGCTGGTCGACCAGATCCGCGCCGCACCATGGACGGGGTATGGCTATCGCGCCTACTGGGTGGCCGAGAGCGGGCCGGTGTTCTGGGTTCACCAGGAAACAGCCTGGGACGTGCCCACGGCGCATAATGGCTGGCTGGAAACCGCCCTAGCGATCGGTCTGCCAGGCGTGGTCCTGTTGGCGATGGTGTATTTCCGCGCGCTGGGACGGGGCCTGTCACGCCTGTTTCACGGGCAGGAAGTCTATTTCGCCCTGCCGTGGATCGCGATGCTGGGCCTCGTGAGTATTTCCGAGAGCAATTTCCTGCAGCAGAACGCGCTGAGCTGGACGCTGTTCGTCTTTGTGGCCGCCAAGCTGGCAGACCGGCGGGCCCGCTAGCCCAGGGCGGAGCTGCCGTAAAAGCGCGGCGCAAACCGGTCCTGCCAGAAGATTTTGCCCGCGGCCTGGGCGGATTTGTCGATAAAGCCGGCAGACAGGCGCGGGCTGAACAGGCTGGTCACTACGGCGAGTGGCGCAAAGATGGCGAACTGCGCCAGCCCGACAAGCATCCATTTCGCGACGCCAGCCCAATCCGGCCGGGCCTTGTTCGCACAATGCTGGCTCGGCCCCTGTCCGAATGAAAAGCTGCGCGAAAGCAGGTAGCGCCAGTTGGCCCGCGAGGGATCCACGCATTCGATCGCGCCCGCGCCTGCAGACCAGGCGAAACGCGCGCCTTGTTGTTCGAGCATGGCAAAAAACATGTCGTCTTCGCCCCCGGTCTCGTTGAGATGACGCGGAAAGGGCGTCTGGGGAAGGTCGAAGGCCGCCCGGTCCACAAGGGAATTGCCGCAGCCAAAGGGTTTGCCGAGAAGTTCATCGCTCGCAGCGCCTTCGCGGGAGTACAGCCGGTTGAGCAGGTGCAGGCGGAGGCCGCTGGCTCTGGGTGCCTGGGCCTGAAGGGGGCCGAACACGACCTGCGCGTCCAGTCGTTCCGCAGTGACCTTGAGCGCCTCCAGCCAGTTGGGCTGTGCGATTTCATCATCGTCCAGAAACGCAATGTACCGGCAATCCGTAGCCGCCAGTGCCGTGTTGCGGGCATTGGCGACACCCGGCTCGGCCTCGTGCACATAACGGACAGTCGCGGCGCCGAGTGCCTCGATAGCCTCGCGGGCTCCGCCTTCCGGCGAGTTGTCGACGACAATGATCTCGTCTGCCGGGCGTGACTGGGCGAGAGCGCTTTCCAGTGCGGCCATCAAGCCGTCCGGGCGTCGAAAGGTCGGGATAATGATCGCCGTGCTCATGCCGCGCTCCTCGTGATTGCTGCATAGGCGTCCCGAACGTTGAGGACCTGGGCGCCGCTGCGATCGATCGCGTCCAGGACGCGTTCGAAATCCTCCGGCGTACAAC
This sequence comes from Maricaulis sp. MIT060901, assembly GCF_047123815.1. Classification (NCBI taxonomy): domain Bacteria; kingdom Pseudomonadati; phylum Pseudomonadota; class Alphaproteobacteria; order Maricaulales; family Maricaulaceae; genus Maricaulis; species Maricaulis sp. MIT060901. Next base: position 311,115 of record NZ_CP138920.1, on the reverse strand, counting down.
CCCATTCGGTCGGATTGGCCTGGACATCATGGGCGTAGAACACCAGCCAGCCAGGGTGCTGGGCGAGGGCTTCAGCGGCGTCCACCGCACGCTGGATACCGGCTTCGCCACCATCAATGCCGACAGCGGGAAGAAGATTGCGATCCGCGCGGCCACGCATGACACCCGGGCGTACACCACGCAGGGTCTGGAAACGCGAGGCCAGTGCCGTCTTGATGCCCGGTGCAGTCTCGCCATAGGGATAGGCAAAGGAGCTCAGCGGTTGTTTTAGCCCCAGTTCGCGCAGGGCGCGTTCATTGTGCTCCAGGCTGGTGATGACCTCTTCCGGGCTCGACTTGGCGCAGTCCAGATGTTCCCAGGTGTGACAGGCGATCTCATGCCCGGCGGATTCCAGCCGGTGCAGGTCGTCGGCATCAAACATCTCGCCGTGATGCGTTGTCTGCCCGACATAGCCGGCAGAGGCGTAATACGTCCCGGTCCAGCCGCGAGCTTCCAGCGCCTCAGCGCCCGCCGTCACGGCGGATTTCGGGAAATCATCAAAGCTGACAGAGACGATGGCGTGATCGAGATCGAGCTCGATTTCATCGCGCGCCAGAAAGCGCGAGATCTGTCGCGTGAAACGCGACTGCCAGCCGCCGGGAACATAGGGTGAGTTCATCAGATGACCTCCGCCGTCCAACTCGCACGCCACAGTTTAAGACCGAGTGTGCGCAGCCGCATGGGCGCTTGGTGATTGCGAGCCAGATTGGCCCAGACCGGACGCAGTGAGCGGCTGAACGGCACACGTCGGATCGCCCGCGCGGCCTTGGCTCCCGGCAGGTTTCTCAGGTCCGGGTGTTTCTCCAGCATGCGGGCATAGTTTGTTGCGCCTGCGCGGAACTTGTCGAGCAGGACCTCGACCGGTTGCAGGCCGTCATGCTGCGCAGGATTGTCGATATGTCCTAGCTTGTGCTGGCGGGAGGCGGCGACAGCCCAGTCCACATCTTCCCAGCCCCAGCCGACAAATCCGGTGTCGAAGGGCACATCCAGCATCAGTTCACGACGGGCCAGGAGATTGGATGAGCAGAAGGCGGTCGCGCCGACTTTTTCGCGGGCGGCGGCGTCACAGTGATCACTGGCGCTGGCCAGCGCGGCGTGTAGGGCGAGGTTCTGGTCTGCGTGCTGGGTCCGGGTTATGTAACCGCCGAAAATCGCGTCCAGCCCGCTTGTTTCCATGGCTTCCAGATAGGTTGCCAGGAAAGCATCATCGGTGGGGGCCATGTCGGCATCGAGATAGAGGATCCACTCGCCCCGTGCTTCGCGTGCCAGGATATTGCGACCATGGGCGCGGCCGACATTTTCCCGCGCACTGATCAGGCGCGCAGGTGCGGTGAGGGCACGGATTGTCCGGCCGGTCAGTGCGTTGAGATGGGTCTGCGAGCTGCAATCATCAAACAACAGGATCTCGATCGACTTGTCCGCACCGATCAGCGGATTGAGCGCGCGCACGAGGTCACCCGGATCATCATTGTAGAACGGGATCGCGATGCTCAACCGGACCTTCTGGTCGTGTTCGGAAGCGGCGTTGGCCAGTTCGGTATAGGAAACCGTCTTGCTCATGATTGGGTCTCGGTGCGCAGATTGAGTTTGTTGATGTCAGACAGCCAGATGCGACAGTCGGCGATGTTGAAGGCGTAGGCGGCGGCTGCGTAGACGACGGCCCCGGCCAGGGCCTTGCTGATGAGGGCAATCCAGGCAGTCTCAAAATCCGGCACGATGAAGACGCCGGAGGCCATGACCATGGTCGCCGTCGCTGCCTTCACCCAGTCGCCCCAGGGCAGGGGCAGAGGGAAGAGCTTGCGCCCGACAATGGCGCAGATGACCAGCGAGATCAGATAGGCGAGAACGGTCGCATAGGCGGCGCCAACAATGCCGAAGGCCGGGATGAAGAGGAGGTTGAGACCAAGGTTCAGCGCGGCTGCACCGGCCATCAATGCCGCCATGAAGCCGCTGCGACGGCGGATCGTGAAAGCCTCGTGGAAATAATAGGTCATCATGCCGTTGAGCAATCCGGACAATGCGATCCACGGCAGGATCACGGCGGCTTGCGACCGGAGGCTTTCGCCGACAATGAGCGTTGTCAGCGGCTCGGCGACAAGGGCCAGGCCAGCGGCGGCAGGAAAGCTGATCAGCGCCATCAGGCTGGCGGCCTGACCGGCGAGTTTGCGGGCGACGTCCGCACCCTGGGTCTCAAAGGCCTTCAACGTCATTGGCCAGACGGCTGCTCCGAACCAGATGAAGATGATATCGAGCAGGCGGTCTGCAAGACCATAACCAGCAGCGTACATGCCCACGGCCCCCGAACCGAGGAAGGCAGCCAGCAGAAAACGATCGCCAACGGAAAGCAATTGCTCGAACACGAGCGAGAGCGAGACGGCAGAGCCATAACGTGCATAGGTCTTCGCGCGTGCAGGCTGGGCGCGCCCACCGCGGGCCCGGCGCAACATGACCGGCAGGTCAAAGACCAGGGCCACCAGTGCGGCAACGGCGGTGCCGATGAAGATACTGGCCGGACCCAGGTCCGTCAGTGCCAGCAGTCCGACACCGATCATGAAGCCCAGCATCAGATAGCTCGCCTCCAGCGCGGAATATCGCGCGACACCGCCGCCCGCCCGATGGGTTTCCAGACCGATTTGCAGAGCGGCTCTCGTGATCATCGAGACGGCGGCGAAGCTGAAGACGGCCTTCAGCGAATTGTCCAGCGGTGCAAGATGGATAGCCCCGAAAATCAGTGCACCACCGCCCACGGCCAGAAGGATGTAGATGCCATAGGCGGTTGCCAGGTGGTCACGCAGGCGCTTGCGGGCGTCCGCGCGTGCATGGAAACGCGCTACTGCGGCTTCCAGCCAGGTAAATGTCGCAATATGGGTCAGTGTCAGAGTGGCGAGTGTGAGAGCGTAGACACCATAGGCCTCGGCATCCATCAGTCGGGTGAAGACCGCGACCGATCCAAACCCCACAATGGCCTGGGCTACCTGTACCGGCATGTATCCCAGAAGATGTCGTCCAAGCATGGCACGCTCCACTCGCCTCAGGAGGGAAGTTGCAAAAACAATGCCGCGCGAGAGGTATTGTGGGTGTCAGGATGGAACGAATTTCATCCGGGCGCGAATGCGACTACATTTGCTGTTAAGCGGATCATGTTTTCAAGGCGCTATGGAATTGAATCGACGACATGTTCTGGCGGCTAGCCTGCTGCCGGTCCTGCGCCCCGGAACGGGCCGGGCGAAGGCTTTTTCCAAACATGGGTTGTGGAACAACGCCACCGGACCGCATCTGCGTGGAGCCGTGATCACCCAGCGCCGGGTCTATCCGGAGATTGACGGACCGGAATTCCTGGGTCCGGGTCCGTTCGGGACGCCGGTCAGCAATGCCGCCCTCCAGCAGTTATCCGCGGCGGGTGGCAATCTTCTCGTGCTCTCCCATCCCGGCATTTTCACCGAGAACGAACCGTTCGAACTCGATCCCGACGCGCTGGCCAATCTGGATGACCTTGTCACTCGCGCCAGGCGATGGGGGCTGTATGTCATTATCGGCTTCAGGACAGGGCCGGGCCGCAGTGCATTTACCTTCCACCGGGATGACGCAGGAAGCTGGTTTCCTACTGACATGATCAATGAGCGGGTCTGGACCGATTTCGCCTATCATGATGCCTGGGAGGCGATGTGGCGGGAGACTGCGCGCCATTTCCGTAATGTGGAGAATGTGGCCGGTTATCTGTTGATGGTCGAACCCAACGCGAACCAGGTCGCTGTGGGCCCGAACGGCCATGATCTGGAGATATGGGACGCTGCGGAGTTGCGAAGACAGGTTGCCCGCACGCCGGCAGACTGGTCGCAACTCGCGCGCCGGCTGTCCATCGCGGTCCGCGACACAGACCCGGACACCCCTGTCCTGATTAGTCCGGACGGTTATGCGAATTCGGCTTTCGAGGCCAATCTGGACCTGTCAGCCGACGATCCAGCCGTCCTGTGTGTGCACGATTACGCGCCTCGCGATTTTACCCACCAGGCCATGGGAGATGGGCGGCCTTACGAACCCGGAGAGGGGCGTTTTGAACCACCATCCCATCCGCGCTGGTGCATGGGAGAGTTTGGATTGCATCGCTGGGCACCGGGCGGCGACCGCTATCTGACCGAGCGGGTGCGTGACCTGGAGCGGGCAGGTGCCGGCTGGGCGGTATTTCGCTGGACCAGCGGCTGGGAAATCTATGAACGCCGGGAAAACCGCTTCACCGTCCAGGCCGGCGGTGCTGATGACGCCCTGTTCCGAAGCCTTCGCCGGAGCTGGCGCTATAATCGTCTGCGTCCGGATGCCGGCCTGCGCCGCTAGCGGATATTGATCCTGTCGCCGAGAAGGGCCGGTACAGTCTTGATCATGATCCACAGGTCGAACCAGAAACCGGACCGCGCGATGTAATCGACGTCCCACTTGATGCGCTCCCGTGCGGCTTCCGGCGTGTGCAGCGGTCCACGGGATCCATTGATCTGCGCCCAGCCGGTAATGCCCGGCTTCACGCGGTGGCGGTGTGCATACTCGGCGACCAGGTTGGCGGTAGCTGTACCACCCGTGCGCATGCCATAGGCGTGTGGGCGCGGGCCGACGAGGGACATGGAGCCTGCCAGTACGTTGAACAGTTGTGGCAGCTCGTCCAGGCTGGTCTTGCGCAGGAAACCGCCCAGGCGGGTCACGCGCGGATCATTCAGTTCGACCTGGCGCAGCTTTTTCGATTGTGCATTCGGGTCGTGGCGCATGGTGCGGAACTTGTAGACATTGATCGGACGGCCATTGAACCCTTCGCGTTTCTGCACGAAGAGCGCGGGGCCACGACTGTCGAGTTTCACCAGCAGAGCAATGAGGGCCATGACGGGCAGGGCGGCTACGGTCATCAGGCTGGCAAAGACAATATCCTGCACTCGCTTGGCGAAAACCCGGCCGAGATTTTCCTCTTCGCCGGACATGCGCGCGGTGTGCACACCGACGATGTCGTCCAGGCTGGTCGTCTCCGGATTGAATCCATTGATGTCGAGCAGCAGGATGACTTGCTGGGGCAGCGCGCGCAGCTTCTCCAGCAGGTGCTTGACCCGCTCTTCGGCCTTGGGTGTGACAGTCAGGACGACGCGGTCGACATCTGGAAGTACAGACCAGTTGAACAGGTCGTCCGTGGTGCCCAGATACGGCGTGCCGGCCAGCTGGGTCGGCGCACGTGATTTGCGGTCATCGAAATAGCCCACCACATTGATGGTGCCCGAGCCCTGGTTGGCCATGATCAGCTTGCGCGCATTCGGCGTCGCGCCCACCAGGATGATGTTGCGCGCCAGACGACCGGCCTTGGCCCAATGTCCGATAAAGCCGGCATAGACCATGTGCAGCAGGGTCATCGCAGAGACAGCGACGACGCAATAAATCGCGAGAATGCCAATACTGTCAGGCGCCGTCCCGAAACCCGCGATCAGCATGGTGGCGCCGACCGAGGCGGTGGCGATTATGGCGCGTGTGACACGCCAGATTATCGCATGGCGCGGTTCGATGCGGTAAAGGCCCAGTGTCGACAACATCAGCGGCAGGAGGGCGGCGAATCCGACAATCGGGAAGAGTTCGCCGGCAGGAACCGCACCGGGCTGGCCGCCACTGATCGCGATGACGCCGACAACGGCAAGCAGGGCTCCGGCGAAAATGTCGATGGATTGCAGGGTGCGGCCCAACGCCTTGCGATTGACGCGGTGCCGCGGAGCGCGCGCCTGCGCACGGATCTGCGAGCGCGCGATCTTTGCCGCATCGTGCTGGGCACGTACGATGTCTTCACCGGTATCATTGGCCGGGCCCGAGGGCGTCCGGTTGGAATTCGCTGAGTAGTCCACCACAAAATCCTCGCGATTTTTCGCCAACATGGCTCCTCAGCCCGAAGATTTCGTTGAAAGGCATGGTTAAAATTGTGTTTGCGTGTCGCGACGGCGTGTTTGCATGGCTGCTGCGCTGCACAATGGCTGGACTAAAGCGGCGTGAAGGCGTAGGTGCGGGACCAATCCAGACAAGAACCGGCTGAAACCATGATCCGAAACACGCTCGCTGCGTTCGCTGAACGCCTGTCCGCATCCGTACGCAATCGCGGTGAACTGCCGGAACTGACCGTGGGTCAGCTGCGCATCGAGGTCCTGGCGGGCCTGACGGTTGCCCTGGCCCTAGTGCCGGAAGCCGTGGCCTTTGCCTTTGTAGCCGGTGTGGAGCCGCTGGTTGGTCTGTATGCAGCCTTCATCGTGGGCCTTGTCACAGCTTTGTTCGGTGGTCGCAGAGGCATGATCTCTGGCGCTACAGGCGCGCTGGCCGTCGTCATGGTCCACCTAGTGGCTACGCATGGCGTTGAATACCTGTTTGCGACTGTGGTCCTGATGGGCATTTTGCAGGTCGGTGCGGGCATTTTCCGGCTGGGCAAGTTCATTCGCATGGTGCCCCATCCGGTCATGCTGGGATTTGTGAACGGGCTGGCGATCGTCATTGGCCTGGCCCAGCTCAAGCTTTTCCAGGTTCCCGGTTCCGATCATGGCGGTGGTGGTCATGGCGCCCTGGGTGGCGAGTGGCTTCCGATGCCCGAACTAATGCTGATGCTAGGCCTGACAGGTCTGACCATGCTGGTTATCTGGGGTACACCAAAACTCACCAAGCTGATCCCGGCGCCGCTGATGGGGATTGTTGTCACTGCAGGCATCGTCATCGCGTTTGGTCTGAATGTTCCCACGGTTGGTGACCTGGCCTCGATCCAGGGTGAACTGCCGGCTTTTCATATTCCGAGCGTGCCCCTGAACTTCGAGACTCTTGAAATTATCTTCCCCTATGCGGTCATCCTGGCGGCGATTGGTCTGATCGAGAGCTTGCTGACCCTGAACCTCGTGGGCGAGATCACCGGCCGCAAGGGCGGTGCGTCGCAGGAGTGTTTGGCTCAGGGCGCTGCCAACATCATCACCGGTTTCTTTGGTGGCATGGGCGGTTGCGCGATGATCGGCCAGTCAATGATCAATGTGAAATCCGGTGGTCGCCTCCGTATCGCGGGAGTTGCAGCTGCGCTCTTCCTGTTGGTCTTCATCCTGTTTGCGTCCTCGCTGATCGAGCAAATCCCGCTGGCCGCATTGGTGGGCGTCATGTTCATGGTCGTCATCGGAACCTTTGCCTGGCAAAGCCTGCGCATCATGCGCCGCATTCCGCGGTCCGATGCTTTTGTCATCATTCTGGTGACGGGCGTGACTGTGTATGCCGACCTGGCGATTGCGGTGGTCGTGGGTGTGATCGTTTCCGCTCTGGTTTATGCCTGGAAGGCGGCGTCGCACATCCATGCGCGTGAGTCGCAAGGCGATACAGGAGAGAAGATCTACCAGATCGACGGTCCGCTTTTCTTTGGTTCCGCCACGTCTTTCATGGAGATTTTCGACATCAAGGGCGATCCTGAACACATCATCGTCGACTTTGCCGACAGCCGCGTGGTCGATCAATCCGCCCTGCAGGCCATCGAGGATCTGGCGCTGAAATATGATGCAGCCGGAAAACGCCTGGAATTACGGCATCTCAGCCGCGATTGTCACCGCCTCCTGTCCAAGGCCGGCCAGCTCATGGTCGACAGTGATGATGACCCGGATTACCGGCTGGCAGTGGATTATGGTGTGAAGCTGGGCCGTATGGGCGGCGCTCATTGACGCGACTGCGACTAATCTTACAGATCCGTTAGTTTTGCGAACCTCGCAGAGCGCACTAGTTTGTGCGCAACAAATCTGTTGAGGGGAACAAGATGAAACGCCTTATTGCGGCCCTGACCGCCACCACGATGCTGGCGGGTGCGCCTGCTTTCGCTTTCCAGGACGAGGAAGAAACGGGTTGGGATGTCACCAATCCGCCGATGGAAACACGCGAAATCCCGATCAATGTCACTGAAGGCACCTGGATGAGCCTGGATGTCTCTCCGGATGGCCAGACCATCGTGTTTGACCTTTTGGGTGACATTTACACGGTCCCGATGACGGGCGGTGCGGCAACCAATATTGCCTCGGGCCTCGCCTGGGAGATCCAGCCGCGTTTCTCTCCTGATGGTTCGCAGATTGCCTTTACCTCCGATGCCGGTGGTGGTGACAATATCTGGGTGATGGATGCGGACGGTGAAAATCGTCGCCAGATCACCAGCGAGAGTTTTCGTCTGCTGAATAACCCGACCTGGTCGCCCGACGGCCGGTATATTGCCGCCCGCAAACACTTCACGACCTCGCGTTCCGCAGGTACGGGAGAAATCTGGATGTACCATGTGCTGGGCGGCAACGGTGTCCAGCTTGTCGAGCGTCCGAGCGAGGCCTTCCAGAAGGAACAGGGCGAGCCGATATTCTCGCCGGATGGCCGTTATGTGTATTTCACGCGCGCTGTCGGCTCCGGCAGTACCTTCACCTATGCCGATGATTCCAACGGTGATCTGTTCAATATCCGCCGTTACGACCTGGAGACCGGTGAGGTTGATACGGTCGTAGACGGTGTCGGTGGTGCCGTGCGCCCGTCGCCGTCCCCGGATGGACGGTATATCGCCTTTGTACGCCGTGACGGCATGCAGACCGGCCTCTACATGAAGGATCTTCGCTCCGGCGAGGTCCGCCAGCTGCACGACAATCTCGATCGCGACAACCAGGAGACCTGGGGCGTGATGGGCATGTATCCGAACATGGACTGGACGCCGGACAGCGGCTCGGTTGTGTTCTGGGCTGGCGGTGGCATCCACCGGGTGGACGTGAATACGGGTGAGGTCACCAATATCCCGTTCGCCATCAATGACACGCGCGAGATCATTGATCCGCCGCGCCCGTCGGTCGAAGTGGCTCCCGAGAGTTTCCAGACGCAGATGCCGCGCTTCACGTCCGTCTCGCCCAATGGCGAGCAGGTCGTGTTCGAAAGCCTCGGCAAGCTCTACATCATGGATACCGATGGCGGTGAGCCGCGTCGGCTGACCCGTGACCGGTCTGATCGCCGTGAGCTGTTCCCGTCCTGGAGCCGTGATGGCCGCCGCCTGGTATTTGTGACCTGGGATGACCAGGACCTGGGTTCCGTGCGCACCGTGGCCGCCAATGGCCGCAGCGAGCGTACGCTGACCAATGAGCCGGGCACCTATCGTCGCCCGCGGTTCTCGCCAGATGGCGAGACGGTTGTCTTTGAAAAGGATGGCGGTGGATTCCTGACCTCGCGCGCCTGGTCCGAAACCACGGGTATTTTCGCGGTTTCCGCGTCTGGTGGCGACATGCGGGAGATTGCCGACAGCGGTTCCACCCCCCATTTCGGTGCCGCGAATGACCGGGTCTTCATGACCCGCCGGACGCCGTCGCTGGAGCTCTACTCCGTTGATCTCAATGGCTATGACGAGCGCGTCCACGCCAATGGCGGGATGACAGGCGAATTCCACGTCGCTCCAGATGGTCGTCACCTGGCCTTCCGCGAAAACTACGACGCCTTTGTCATGCCGATGCCGGTCGGGCCGCAGAATATCTCGGTGTCCAAATCCTCCGGTTCACTGCCGGTTGTCGAACTGTCCTCGAATGGCGCGACCGATATCAACTGGTCGGATAATGGCAATCAGATCAACTGGACGATGGGCGCCGAGCTGTTCTCGGCCACGATCGCCGAGATCCGCCCGAACCCGAATGCCGAGGATGGCGAGGGCTATGAAGTACGCCAGCCGGGTGAGGGTGTGTCGCTCTCCATGACGGTCGAGACGGCTGTTCCGGAAGGCATGACCGCCCTCGTGGGCGCACGCATCATTACCATGGCCGAAGATGATGGCGGTGTGATCGAGGATGGTGTCATCCTGATCGACGGCAACCGTATCGTTGCCGTTGGTCCGCGTGACAGTGTCGATGTTCCTGCAGGCGCGACCGTGGCTGATGTTACCGGCCACACCATCACGCCGGGCTTCATCGATGCCCACGCGCATGGCCCGCAGGCTTCTGACGGCATTATCCCGCAGCAGAACTGGTCGACCATGGCGCATCTTGCGCTGGGTGTGACGACAATTTTCGATCCGTCCAGCTCGGCCAGTACCATTTTCCCGGCAAGTGAATATCAGCGTGCCGGAATCCAGCTGCAGCCGCGGACCTATTCGACCGGCGAGATCGTCTATGGCGCCCGGGCTCCGGGTTTCCATGCCGAGATCAATGATCGTGAAGACGCCCAGGAGCATGTTTTCCGACTGGACGCCCAGGGTGCCCACGGCATCAAGAACTACAACCAGCCGCGCCGTGACCAGCGTCAGCAGGTGACCTATGCGTCCATGCTGGCTGACATGATCGTCGTCTCGGAAGGTGGTTCGAACTATCACATGGACATGTCCATGGTGGCCGACGGCAATACCTCGATCGAGCACAACCTGCCGGTCTCTGCGATCTATGATGATGTCATCGAGATGTATGCCGGCACCCAGGTTGCGCTGACGCCGACCCTGGCGGTGACCTATGGCGGTCTGGCTGGTGACCCGTACTGGCGCCAGGCGATGAATGTGTGGGAACACCCGATCCTGTCGGAACACGTGCCGCCGCATATCCTGCGTCCGGGGTCCATTCGTCGCACGACGGCTCCGGAAGATAACTTCGCTGACGCCAATGCGGCCGCGACCTCGCGGGAGCTGGCCCAGCGCGGTGTTCTGGTCTCCATCGGTGCCCACGGCCAGCAGCAGGGTCTCGCTGCCCACTGGGAGATGTGGTCGTTTTCCCGCGGTGGCATGACGCCGGTCGAGGTGCTGCGCACGGCGACCGTGGCTCCGGCTGTCCATCTCGGCTTTATCGATGACATCGGTACGGTTGAGGAAGGCAAGCTGGCGGATTTCGTCATCATGCGTTCCAACCCGCTGGACGATATCTCCAACACTGACGACATCGCCTATGTGATGCTCAATGGCCGGCTCTATGATGCTACGACGCTCAACGAGGTCATCACCGGCGACGAGGCCCGCGACGCCTATTACTGGGAATAGGGGTTTGATAATCCGGAATTTGAGGGGCGCTGGTTCAGCGCCCCTTTTTTCTGGCGCGGACCGGCTTATGCTCTGCGGCACAATCACATGCCGGGGAGGGACGTGTGTTCAATATCAATCGGTCGGTCTTCATTTCACTTGCCATTCTGATCGCGGTTTTCGCGCTGCTGGCCAGCTTCACCCTGGGCTCCGGTCCGGGAATGTCGCGGCAGGAAGCCGTAGCCGCGGCCGAGCCCTTTGCTTCGGCGGAAGTCCTTCGTGATGAATATGGAGTTCCGCACATTACGGGCGACACTGATGCGGCCGCAGCCTTTGGCCTCGCTTATGCCCACGCCGAGGACGACTGGGCGACAATCCAGACGACGCTGGTTGCTGCACGTGGTGAGCTGGCGCGTTATCAGGGTGCAGACGCGGCTCCGACGGATTATGTCGTTCAATTGCTGCGGATCCGTGAGCTCGTCGCGGCGCGCTATGAGCAGGATATCTCCAGCAACGTCAAAGGCTTGCTCGAAGGTTATGCTGCAGGTCTGAACCTTTATGCTGCGCAGCATCCCACCCGCGTCTGGAATGATGTCCTGCCGGTTACACCGGAAGACGTGGTCGCTGGCTTTGTCCTGCGCACGCCCTTCATGTACGGGCTGGATGATACGCTGACGGAGCTGTTTGCCGAGGAACGCCAGCGCGCGATTTCCATGCGATCGACGCAAAGCGCTTTCCAGTGGCTGGACGAGGCGCGATTGCCATTCGGTTCCAACGCCTTTGCCATCGCGCCGGAATTTTCCGCGGACGGTGCAACACGCCTGGTCATCAATTCCCACCAGCCTTTCGAGGGGCCGGTTGCCTGGTATGAGGCGCGCGTGCGTTCGGGCGAGGGCTGGGACATGGTTGGCGGGACATTTCCCGGCGCGCCGTTGATCCTGCATGGGCACAGCGCCGATCTGGGCTGGGCGCATACGGTGAACCTGCCGGACCTGGCGGATGTCTATGTGCTCGAAACCGAGGGTGATCGTTACCTGCTGGATGGGGAATGGCGCGAGCTGGAACATGGCACGGCGCGCCTCAATGTGCGCATCTGGGGTTCAATCCGCTGGACCGTTGAGCGTGACATGTGGTGGTCCGAGCACGGCCCGGTCATCCGCACTGAACACGGCGACTATGCCATCCGCTATTCGGGCATGGATGAGATCCGCCAGGTTGAGCAATGGTATCGCATGAACCGGGCCGAGAACTGGGACGCCTGGTATGAGGCGATGGAGATGAATGCGATCTCCTCGCTCAATACGGTCTATGCTGATCGCACCGGCGAGATTGCCTATGTCTACAACGCGGCCATGCCGGTGCGTGAAGAGGGCTGGAACTGGCGCGATTACCTGCCGGGCGACCGGTCGGAATTAATCTGGCAGGACTATCACCCGCTCTCGGCCTTGCCGCTCTATCACAACCCCGCTTCGGGATGGTTGTTGTCAGCAAACCAGACTCCGTTTGATGCAACCGCCGTGAACGACAATCTGGATGCGGCGGCGTTTTCGCCGACCTTCGGGATCGAGCCGCGCATGACCAACCGTGCGCATCGTGGCCTCACGCTGATGCGCAATGAGCGCGCACTGACAGCGGCGCGTCTGGAGGACATCAAGTTCGACAAGGTCTACTCGGAGACTTCCGCGGTCGGGCGGCTTGTGCGCGAGATCCTGGCCATGGATTTCACCGGCGATGACGATCTGCTTTCAGCTCAGGCTGTGTTGGCCAGCTGGGATATGTCGACCGAGATCGACAGCCGGGCAGCGGCTCTGGGTGTACTGACGGCCGTTCGGACCATTCACAACCGTCACCACGAAGACCCCTGGGACATGGCCCCGGCGGATGCCCTGCGAGAAGCGGCGGACGAATTGATGTCCCACTACGGACGGCTTGATCCAAGCTGGGGTGAAGTCAATCGAATGATCCGCGGCGACGTGAATCTGCCCCTGGGCGGCGGCCCGGACATACTCCGAGCCATATACGGTGGATCTGCCAATCTTGATGAGAACGGGCAGTTGCGCGCGGTCGCGGGTGATACCTACATCAATTTCATCGAGTGGATGCCTGATGGCGAGCTGCGTTCGCGGGCCATCCATCAGTACGGCTCTGCTACGCTGGACCGCATGTCGGCGCATTATGACGATCAGGCGGTCCTGTTTGCGGCAGAGGAATGGCGCACACTTGATCTGGCGCTGGAGGGCGAGGGGTATTCCCCGCTGTCCCGGTAGGTCAAAGAAAAACCCCGGAGCAAGCGCTCCGGGGTTCTTTTTTCAGGTCTGTCGGGTGGACTAGTTGAAGTCCGCGCGGAAGGACACACCCCAGACACTCGGCTCATTCACGAAACCGGTGTTGTTGTTGAAGTCGATGCCGCCAACGAGGTTTTCCTCGCCGGTGATGTTGCGGCTGAAGACAGCAGCTTCAAACGCACGACCATTCGGTAGGCTGCCGGCATAGCCGACGCGCAGGCCACCCTCGAAATTGCCCTCGGAGTAGAACTCCTCGGATTCGTAGAGGAAGAGGTTGGTGCGACCCTGGTAGAACCAGTCGGTGTAGACGAACCATTCACCGCCATTATCAGCCGGGATGGAATAGCGAGCCGTCAGGCTGACGATGTAGTCCGGAGCCTGCGGGAACGGGTTGCCGTCAACTTCGGCGAAGCCGTCATTGTCCGCGTCCGGGTCGGTGACCGTACACTGGGCACAGACGCCAACTTCCAGGGTGTCGTCCTGCAGCTCGGTCTCGTTCCATGAGAAGCCGGCCGTGATCAGCAGGTTTTCGCTGACCAGGAATTCACTGTCGACTTCGAATCCATAGCCAACACCTTCGTCAGCATTGACCAGCTGGACGAGGTTGCCGCCGCCACCGACAGCAGACAGCTGCAGGTCGGAAACGGTGTAGTAGAACGCGGTCGCATTGATACGCGCACGGCCACCCATCGGCTCGGACTTGATGCCGGCCTCGTAGGAGATGGACGTTTCGCTGTCTGCGATCGACGGCGTACCGAAGAAGGCAACGTCACGGCCCTGGATTGACGGGCCGCGGAAGCCGCGAGCCACACGGGCAAAGAAGGCCGTTTCGTCGCTGTAGTCATAATATGCAGACAGGTCCCAGCTCACCTCTTCATCAGAGACGCTGTAAGGACCGCCGGCCGGCCATACGGCCTGGATGACTTCCAAGGACTTCTCGTCGCTGGTGTAGCGAACGCCACCGGACAGGTTCAGGCGCTCATTAACCTGGTGAGAGACCTGGCCGAAGACAGCCCACAGCTCGTTCTCGTGACGTACGGTGGTCGGCGGCGGGAAGCCGCCATTCGGGCCGAGCGTGGTGATGTCGAAAGCGCCGTCGAAATAATAGGCGCCGATCTGCCAGGTCGTGTCCAGCTCGTCAGAAGACGCCAGGCGGAATTCCTGGGTGAACTGGTCCAGATCGTCCAGACCATCCTGCGTCTCGGACGGGAAGGGGATGAAACCCGGGCCGTTGACCAGGTTGCCGCCATCGATATCGCCGAGGCTGCGGCCTTCAGCGTTTTCGTAGCCGGTGATGGAGGTGAAGGTCATGCCCCCATCGAGGTAGAAGTTCATGTTCGCGCTGGTACCCCAGGAATCATAATTCTGAGGGTTGTTGAACGTGCTGTCGTAGTAGACTTCACCACGATCAAAATTGGCGTTCAGATCGTTCGAGCCCGGCGTCAGGATATTGGCGCGGAAGATCGCAGCCGTACCCGTCAGGGAACGTGCGTGAACGTTGAACAGGGCGTCGAAACTGTCATTCGGCGTGTAGAGAAGCTGTGCACGGCCGGCCCACTCATTGTGGCCGCCCATGGCGTCATTCTCACCGGTGAAGGCGTTATCGATCCAGTCATCACGGTTCTGGGAGAGAAGCGAGATACGTGCAGACAGCACGTCCTCGATCAGCGCGCCGCCAATGGCGCTTTCCAGATTGACCGTACCGAGCGAACCCAGGGTGAGGCTCATGAAACCATCGGTTTCCTGGGACGGACGAACACTGTCGAACTTGATGGTACCCGCCGTGGTGTTGCGACCGAACAGCGTGCCCTGCGGGCCGCGTGCGATTTCAACCTGCTGGACGTCAAAGAGCGGGAAGCTCTTGAGGATCACGTTTTCCTGGACGATGTCGTCCATGATGATGGAAACCGGCTGCGAAGCTGCCAGGTCGAAGTCCGTATTGCCGAGGCCGCGGATGTAGAAGCGCGGAGCGACACGGCCGTTAGAGCTTTCCGCATATACAGACGGAATGCGAGCTGCCAGCGTCAAGATGTCGGCACCACCCTCGGTGTAAGGGGCCAGATCCTCGCCGGACTGAGCGGTAACGGAGTTTGCAACGTCCTGGATATTCTCTTCGCGACGGTTCGTCGTCACGGTGATTACATCCAGCGTGGCAGCGCCATTGTCCTGGGCGAAGGACGGCGTGGCAGCAAGGGTCAGCGCGGCAACGCTGGCGCCTGCCCACAGCAGAGATTTCTGCGCGAGTTTCGTGGTTTTCATTTTGAGGGTCATCCCGATCAACCGATAGCGTTAGACAGGAACCGATCCCCAAGATGTGGATCCTGTCATCGACGGCGCTCCGATAACGGATATTACAGGTCGGTGACAACGCAATACTTGATACCGGTCACAGTTAAGGTGTGAGTGTGGGATGATTGCATCAGTTATATGACATAACCCGATGTTCGTTGTTAGGCATTGTTTATTTGATATCAATGGCTTGGTGGGCCGACGCTCAACTTGTTTCGAAAGTCCTCGAAAATTCATGCAAACCCGGCATGCAATTCTGCGTCAGGAAGACACGCGCCAAACCTCGTGTTTGCGCATGATGCGGGCGAAAAGTTCGCTCTCCAGATGCCCGTCGAGCCACCGGCGCACATGTGGGAGCGGAGTGGTGGCAAACCAGTCCCGGTCTGTATGGGCATACTGGCGCACAAAGGGACAGATCGCGGCATCCGCGATGCCCGGTATGTCTCCGCAAAGCTGTTCCTGTTTTGCCAGGCGGTGCTCCAGTTCGAGCAGGATGCTCACACCGATCTCGCGCTGTTCGGCCGGATCCACATTCTCGTAGCGGTTTGGATATTTGTAGCGGTCCAGCGCGTGTTTGAACGGGCCGTCATTGGCTTCGATCAGCGGACGTGCCGTATCGAGCTCGTCTAACCAGTTCTCGGGATCGTTTTGACCCAGTGCCCACAGCATCACATCCAGGCTTTCATCGACGACATGGCCATCCGGAAGGACAAGGACAGGTACAGTGCCTTTCGGGGATGCCTCCAGCATTTCAGGCGGTTTGTCCTTGAGCAGGATCTCGCGGTGTTCCAGCTCGATCCCGGCCACATCCAGGGCCAGCCGGGCCCGCATGGCATACGGACAGCGCCGGAAGGAATAGAGAATGGGCAGTGTCATCGCACGTCAGTCCCGGGCATTGCCACCGACGCTGCCAAGATGGGTTTCACCGCGATCGGCGGCGAGCTGCTCCTGGCGTTCACGCTCCGCATAGCGTGCCTGGTCCGCTGCCGAGCGTTTGTCATGGCAATAGGGGCAGGAGGTGCCCGGGACGAAATACTCAGATTTCAGGTCTTCCGGGCCCAGAGGTTCGCGACAGGCATGGCACAGCGTATAGCTGCCTTCTTCCAGCCCGTGTTTGACGGCGACACGTCGGTCAAAGACAAAACACTCGCCTTCCCACAGGCTTTCCTTTTCCGGCACGACTTCCAGGTATTTCAGGATGCCGCCCTTGAGGTGATAGACCTCGTCAATGCCTTCCTGTTTGACGAAGGAGGTTGATTTCTCGCAGCGAATGCCGCCGGTACAGTACATGGCCACACGCGCATTCGGTCGGCCCTGTTTGAACTTGCGGAACCAATCCGGAAACTCACGGAATGTGACGGTCTCGGGATTGATTGCGCCCTTGAACTGACCGATGCGGATTTCATAGTCGTTACGGGTGTCGATTGTGACGACGTCGTCCGCGCTGATGAGGTCATTCCAGTCTTCCGGATCGACATAGGTCCCGACCAACGCATTCGGATCAACGCCCGGAATACCCATCGTCACTATTTCTTTTTTCAGGCGAACCTTGAGGCGCAGGAAGGGCTGTTCACTGGCCTGGCTTTCCTTGTGTTCCAGCGCGGCAAAGCCCGGGATGGCGCGGAGATAGGCAAGCACATTGGCGATGCCCTCCGGCGTTCCGGCGATGGTGCCGTTGATACCCTCGCTGGCCAGAAGCAGCGTGCCGCAAATCCCGTTTTCCTCGCAAACTGCCTTGATCTTCGACTGGGTGTCGGCATCGGCGGCCAGGGGGGCAAAATGGTAGAGCGCGGCTACGAGGTATGAGGACATGGGAGTTCACCTTTCGCCCGTCCTATAAACCCCGGCCGGGCAAGACTGAAGCCGTCGGCGCAGGCCAAATGGCCGCAGGTCGAAACAAATCAGGGCCGCAGCTGGAGCTGCGGCCCTGTCATGGTCAGTCGTCACTCAGGTGAGGATTATTCGTCCTCGGGGCCTGAGCGGAGATTGTCCAGATCGGCATCCTGCGAGTACAGCGCATAGCGTACAGCGGCGTCAGGATCGAACACCTCGGTGGCCAGCGCCCGGATTTCATCCAGGGTGACGGCCTCGAACTGGCCGGCCACATCGCGCAGCCGGTCCATGCGTTCCGGATCACGCTGACTACGCGCCAGTCCGCCAAGCCAGTACTGATTGTCCCGACGCTGTTCATCGAGGCCTTCGATGATCGGCGTGCGGGCCCGCAGGAGCTCGTCCTCGGTGATGTTGCCGGACGCCATGTCGGCGGCGAGCTGGTCAGCGATGGCGAACATGCGCGTGACCTGGTCGGCAGTGACATCAAGGCCAAGCCAGAGATAGCCGTAGTCTTCGTACGTCGTTCCCGCGCTGTGGTTCACGGCAGCAGAATAGGTCGCCGCCTCCTGTTCACGGAAGAGGTCCGTGGCGCGCAGGCGCAGGATAGAACGCAGAAGGTGGAGCGTGCGCAGATAATGCGTGTCGCGACCATCATTTGTCGGCCAGAAGACATTGGCCATGCCCTGGTATTCCTGACCGGCAAAACGAACGATCTCCGCTTCCGGTGTCGGCGCCGGGAAGGTCAGCTGGTCGGCCCCCTCGACGATGCGCGCATTTTGACGTCGTTGCGGCAGCGCACCCAGCGTGCGGGCGGCGACCCGTACGGCTTCGGCCGGGTCTATGTCTCCGACGATCGTGACCTCCACCGGACCGTCCTGCAGGGCCGGTTCCAGGAAGGCACGCGCGTGATCAACGGTGAAATTCTCCACCTCGTCCTCGGTCGGGAAGCCGAAACGCTGATCGCCATCGCGCAGCATGCGAGAGATCACCGTGTTGAAGGCACCAAATGTCTGGGCCATTTGCAGGCGGCGGATCTCGCCGGAGATCGCCTTGAACTGGTCCAGGCCCTGGGAACGCCAGCCCGGTGCCGTGAAATATGCGGCATACAGCTCCATTTGCGCTTCGAAATCGGTGGGCGTGGTCGCGCCATTGAAAGCGAATGCGCTATTGGAGGTGAAGCCGCCCTGTGACACGGAACGACCGGCGAAGATACGCGTGATCTCGTCCGGCGTGTGCGCTTCTAGACCGCCGCCGCTCAACGCGGAGAAGGCCATGGCGCCCGAGGCCGGAGCCGGTTGTTCGCCAAGATTGCCAGCGCCGAAATCAATACGAACCCGCACTTCATTGTCGGCGAATTCGGTCTGTTTGACGTTCAGACGGACTCCATTGTCGAACGTGTACTGGTGCACATCCAGCTCGGCATCATGGGATTGGGCGACGATGCGACCCGGAGTTCCGAAGTCGGTATAGGCCCACTCGGCGGTTTCCACCTCTTCAGGTGCCTCGACAGCAATCTGCGACGCGGCGTCCCAGACGCGACGGACCTCGTCTTCACCGTCAGCGATTTCCTCTCGCGAGCCGACCATGACCAGCGGTGCACCGCTGGTCCAGTATTCGCGGAAGGCAGCCTCGACCGCCTCAACCGTGATTGCCGACTCGAGCATCTGGAAGAGGGCATAGCTGTCAGATGGATGGGTGAAGACATTATCGGCGAGCCAGCTGAACCAGATGCCGTCAGACAGGTTGGCGCTCTCCCGAGTGCCAGCCTCTTCAGCGGCCTCGCGCATATTCGTGCGCATGTTGGCAAGCTGCTCGTCCAGCTCTGCCTGCGTGAAGCCGTGTTCAACCGCGCGGCGGATCTCGTTTTCCAGAAGGCCGACGGCATCGCGCCAGCCCGCTGGAGTTCCCACGGCGAAGACAGTACCGCGGCGATAGGCGTCGTAGGGCTCGCTGGAGAAGACACTGGCCTGGGAAATTGGCGCATTGCCGGAATTGACCAGTACCTGGAAACGACGGCTCAGGATAGAACTGCCCAGGTTTCGCAGCATGCTCTGGATGCGAGCATTGCGGCTGTCGGGTGCGGCTTCCTGTTCGGAGATGGCATCAACCGTGATCAGCGTCAGGGCCTCGGGGTGGTGGAAATACTCGAAGTCCGGCTGCGAATAATCACGATCGCTGTCATAGCTGGGCAGCGGTGTCGGGATGTCGGTGCGTTCCCAGGTGGAAAAACCCTCAACCTGGTCGACATCGATGCCATCGATATCCAGCGGGAAACCGTTGCGGATGCGGTTTTCGATATCTTCCGGATCAACGTCACCGACGACCACCAGGATGGCGCGTTCCGGCGTGTAGTATCGCGTGTAATAATCCACGAATTCCGAACGCGGCACGTTCTGGATGGTTTCCGGTGTGCCGATCACATTGCGCTCGGCCATGACCGAACCGGGATAGTGGAAATGGGCCTGTTCAGTCCAGAATTGCATCAGCGGCGTATCGCGCGAACGCATCTCGCCCATGATAACGCCACGCTCACGATCAATCGCGCCGGTCTGCATGAGGATTTCCGAAGCGGTTTCACGCATCAGGAACATCACGGCATCAAGCGTCTCGGCGTCGACATTGGGCATGTCGAGCCGGTAATTGACGAACGTTTCACTGGTGCTGGCATTGGTGTCTGCACCAAAGGCCAGGCCATAGCGTTCGAGCAGGTGTACCATCTCGCCCTCGGGCACATTCGTGGTTCCGTTGAACGCCATGTGCTCGATGAAATGCGCCAGGCCCTGTTGCGGGTCGGTTTCGCTCAGGGCGCCAACATTGATCGCCATCCGCACGCTGGCTGTCCCCGGCGGGGTTTCATTGCGCAGGATGGCGAAGCCCATCCCGTTTTCAAGGCGTCCAAAGCGGACATTCTCATCGGCGCGCAAATCGCTGCGTTCATGCGCCCAATAGGCGTCCTCGGCAGCATCGCTCTGAGCAAAGGCCGGTGCACAAAGACTGATTGGAAGCATCAGGCACGCTGCGCGGACCCAGTTCCGCACGCTGGTAGTGTGTTTCATGTAGACATATCCCCGAACACGAAAAGTGAGCGGGCTTATAATGCGTTTATGCGGGTGCACGCCAAGTGAAAGATTAGCAAGGCCGCGTTCACAGGGGCGTTAGATCGGCTTGCAAGCCTAGCGCGAATAGATTTCACGGATCCCGGAATGTATGCCACCGCCAACACCCGTCAGGTTGATCAGGCCGCCAGCGCCTGAATTGACGCCGGCTTCCACGATCCACGGCAGGCTGCCGCCAGCTGCATTTTTGACAGCGTCGGTATAGCGATCACCTGCACTGCCGGTGACATATCCCGCGAAGGCTGCTCCGATATATTCACCCTGCAGGTTGGTGGGGTCGATCTCGCAGCCTTCACTGGCCTGGCGTTCCCAGTTGTATTCGCGCTCTCCGGTTGCCAGTTCGTCATTCATAAAGCCGAGCATCACTGTGGCGTAACACCACATGCGCAAATTGATATCCAGAATGCCGGCAATCGCCCCGAGCTGGGCACCGCTGACCCCGGAGGGCGAGCCGATGCCGCTGGCCACTGTGGCCATGTATTGCAGGTTGGAGCGAAGTTCGGAGAACTCTGCGATGGCGCGACGGGCGCGGGCGCCCTTTGCGCCAGAGGGGAAGATCCGCGCGGTGAGATGTCCGCTGTTGTCGATGATCCAGCTTTGTTGGCCGTCTGCGCTGGCTAGGAAGAGGGCATTTGTATCTCCCGCGGCGATCTGGGCAGGGCGAGGCCAGTCCTCCGGGATCGGCGTGCGCGGTGTAATTTCGACCGGATCACTCTCGGAGAGCAGAGCCACATTGACGCTGGACGCTTCGAGTGCTGCGCCTTCAATCGCGGCCAGTGCGAGACCCAGCTGTGGGTCTAGGCTGCCATCGGCGAAACGGGCATTGCCGTCAGAGATGATATCAAGCCCCAGGACGAGATAGGCGCTGCCATCCTCAGTGACCTCTGGAGTAGACCCCCGCAGGATTGCCAGCGGTTCGTCCCGCGCGACACGCTGTTCGAACAGGCGGTCCAGGCGTCCGGTGATGCTGGCGGCTGTCGACATGGTCATGTGAGACGGCCCTGTCATCGGTTCGCTGGGCTGGTTGCCCGGTTCCAGTGAAGCCTCCAGGTCAAGACGGGTTTCGTGGAAATAGCGTCTAAGCGGCGCTTCGGGAGCGTAGCGTCCGGGACTGACCCAGAGCGAATGCACGCCCATAAGCGCGCTACCCGTCTGGGCCTGACCCAGCTGCAGCAGCTGGCGCGTATCCCCGATCTGTTCGTCGTCGCGAAAGAGGCTGATTTCCAGGCGGGCAGATGACGCATCGAAGGTCTCGGGGATGATGTACTCACCCGCAAGCGTGATCTCGCTGTCCGGAAAGGCGAGGCCCAGCGTCTGGTTTTCTCCGGCTTCAGCAGCGGGAGCGATGAAGCTCACCTCCAGCGGTGTGCCAAGCATGCGGTAGAGTGCATCAGCCGTCACCTCGATATCGGCTTCTGTCGGCAGTTCGATGATCTGGTCGAAAATTCCCTGCCAGACGCGGATCTGGTCGGCTGGGACGATACCGATGACGCGACCCGGGAAACGATTGACTGCCGCGAGCAAGGCCTCTCGACTATCCAGGCTCTCATCACGCCCATCGGTCATCACAAATATATCGCCCTGTTGCCAGAACGTGCCCGCTGCACTGGAGATGGCCTCGACCATGGCACCGCCACCGCCGCGAATGTCCAGGGTCTGGTTGAAGTCCTGCACGGCGTTGGGAATGCGGATCACATTGGTCATGCGTCGTGGGGTGAAGACATCACCGGCAAAAGAGGTCGCCGAGAAACTCCGGTCCGTGCCCATCCGCTCGATCAGCGCCCGGCCCAATAGCCCAGCCTTGTAGATATTGCCATCCTCGATCATGGACGGTGAGACATCGGTTACCAGCGCGAAGGGGCGCAGGCTGGTCGGTCGGCGGAGGATTTGCGGCGCAATGGCGTCGTCGTTGACCCCGAGGGACAGATGAGCAGCCTGCCAGCGCGCATCCGCCGCGGCATCCGTACGCACGGAGACGGTCACGCGGGGGTATTGGGAAACATCGACATCCACCAGTTCGGCCGAGCTGATCTCCGGAGCCGCGAAGGGCTGGCTTTCCGTCTCGAGTGCCGCACCGGCATTCGAGGGCAGGGCAAAACCGTCGGTGGTGAAGGCACTGCCGGCCAGAGGTTCGCTACCTGCGCTTAGAACCGGTATCCAGGCATCAGCTGAAACCTCGCCCGGCGCGGCATCGAGGAAACGCGACAGGCCACTGCTGGGCACGAAGCGCAGCACACCCTCCTGGCCTGACGCGATCTCGGCATCCAGGACGGAAGAGCGGGCGCCGCCTGTATCGACCAGATCAAGACGGACACGGATTGGCGCGGGGATTGTCGCTCGATACGCGGCTGCATCAGCGGGGCGAGACAGGGACGGAAAGACAGGGTCTGCGACCTGCCAGTCTCCCGTCTGGCGATACTCCACCCAGACCCAGTCCTGAGAGCTCAGCGTGTCGGGCGGCGTGCTCGCGGCCGACCAGTAGTTTGCGAGAAGGCTGGTTGCGGCTTCAACTTCCTCGCGGATTGCTGCCATGCGATCGACTTCTTCGCGTGCATTGATTGCGCGTTCCGCTTCCTCGTCGAGTTCGAGATAGGCATAGATGGCGCTGAGGCTTTCGCGGCGATCGGAACGGGGTGTTCCGTAAACCGGAACGGCTGAAGGCCAGTCCGCACGTCTGAGCCGGGTCTCGAAGCCGGCAGCGGTCAGGAGGTCAGAGAGAAGCACGGCCTTGTCGGCCGCGTTGGCCCCGCGCTGGATGAGGACATCACCTGCGCTCAGCATGTGTCCGGAATAATCTGCCAGCATGACGTCAGCACGAACAAAGGCGATCAGGTTTTCCGCGTCGCCCAGAGTGGCGACCGTCTCTTCGACACTAAGCCCGGGATAGCTGTACTCCGCCTCTGCTGCGCGGACGAGTTCCAGCAGGTCGGGGCGCTGGTCCGGTTCAGAACGCGTCAGCAGGAAGAGCACGATCAGGGCCAGGGTCGCACCGGCGCCGATCAGGCCGTAACGAACCGCGGGACGTTGCAGGATCTCCGACATCAGCGATCTCCCTCGAACTCAAGCTTGATGAAGTAATCGTCGACGGTTTCCAGGAAAGTGATCGAACAATCAGATTCCAGCGAATAACGGGTGCGGATCGAAATCAGCTGCGGACGGCCATCCATTGAATATCCCAGATAAATCCGGTTGGACGGCACGGACCGTTCGAACTGTTCGGGACAGTTTTGGCGCGTTCTCACCGGGAAGCGGCTGATGGCACTGATATCGATGGCGTCGGCGTCCAGACCGATACGGCCGCGGTAGTGGTAATCCCCGAACTGATAGCCCCAGGTGCTGTACCAGTCGTCCTCATTGGTGATGTGCATCATGCGGATGGCGAAATCACCGGTGCGCTGGTCATGGGTAACGATGGACTGGCGTCCGAAATTGTCCCAGAGGCCGCTGAGGTCGGTGAAGCGGAGGCCGCAAGGGTCGAGGATCTCGATCCGAGTCTCGTCTTCACGTGTGAAGATCGCGTTTAGCGGCTGTCCGTGTGTGCCGCCATTACAGGGCAGGAGGTAGGGCATATCAAGTGGGCCCACCGCTTCGAAGGCCTCGATAATCGCCAACTCCTGGGGCGTAAGATCATCACGGCTTTCCAGAACCCGCTCTTCTTCGGCGGCGGGCTGATCGTCCGCGGTGGCGATGGGCTCGGCGGGCTCGTCCTGTGCCGACAGCGCTGGTGCCAACAACAGCAGGGCTGCCAGACTGCTTCCATACCGGTTCACGCAAGACTTCATGCTGGCTCCCCCCTGGATCTGCTGAACGCTAGCAATGCGCGTAAGGCCTATCAATTGAAACCTGAGCTGAACGCAAGCTGAAGCCGGCTCACACACAGGTTACAGCTTTGAGAGTTGAAGGAGAGGATGGTCGTTATAGTGTAACAACCATCCTGGGGAGGTTTGCTTGACCAGAGCGTTTGCTATCGAGATTGACCAGCTCGAATTCGGCTGGAAGCCGCGACAGACCCTGTTGCGCGTGGAGCGTTTTGAGCTCGCGGCCGGCGAGCGGCTCTTTCTTGTCGGGCCGAGCGGCAGCGGCAAGAGTTCGCTGCTGTCGGTGATTGCAGGAATAGCGCCCGCCAGCGCGGGCGATATCTGCATCCTTGACCAGGACATGGGCGCCCTCAGCCCGGCGCGCCGCGATGCCTTCCGGGCGGACAATCTCGGTGTGATCTTCCAGCTGTTCAATCTGGTGCCATATCTGACCCCGCTCGAAAACGTTCTCCTGCCTTGTCGTTTCTCTCCGCAACGCCGCAAGCTTGCCATGGCCAATGGTTCGCTTGGCGATGAAGGCCGGCGGCTCTTGATGGCGCTGGGGCTGGACGGGGATGTGGTCTCGCGCCCGTCGACCGAGCTCAGTGTTGGACAGCAACAACGTGTAGCGGCTGCGCGAGCCCTGATCGGCTCGCCGGGTCTGATCATCGCGGACGAACCAACCTCGGCGCTGGATGCCGACAGCCGCGACAATTTCATCCAGCTGCTCCAGAAGGAGTGCGAGGCGGCCAATTCTGCCCTGCTTTTCGTCAGTCATGACCAGGCGCTGGGCGCGTTCTTCGACCGTCGTGTCGACCTGTCGGAAATCAATACGGCCGGGAGGGTGTCGGCATGAATGGCGCCATTTTCAATCTCGCCCTGAAAAGCCTCGGAAATCGCCTTTTCACGGTCGGCCTGACTGTGCTGGCCATCGCCATGAGCGTCACGCTCTTCCTGGCGGTCGACAAGATCCGAACGGGCGCGCGCACCAGTTTCTCGACGACAATTTCAGGAACCGACCTGATCGTTGGCGCGCGCTCCGGCTCGATCAATCTTCTGCTCTACTCCGTCTTCCGCATCGGTGATCCAACGGGCGCCATGAGCTGGGAGAGCTACGAGCGTATCGCCGGAGCCCCTGGAGTGGAATGGGCGGTGCCCATCTCGCTGGGGGACAGTCATCGCGGCTATCGGGTCGTGGGTACAAACAACGACTATTTCGAGCGCTATCGTTATGGCCGCGACCTGCCGCTGGCATTCCGGGCCGGCGAGGCTTTTGGAGCGAATGAGAAGGGAGTCGTCATCGGTGCCCAGGTTGCCAGCGATCTGGGCTACGAGATTGGTACGGAAATCTCGCTCTCCCACGGTATAGGCGAGGTGAGTTTTGCCGACCATGACGAACATCCAATGCTTGTGACAGGCATTCTGAGGCCGACCGGCACGCCGGTGGACCGCAGTGTCCACGTCACCCTCGAAGCTATCGAGCGCATCCACGATGATGTCGTCGAGGAAGACGGGCATGACGAGGAACATGCCTACGAACCGGAACAGATCACCGCGGTTTTTATCGGCATGGAACAGCCCACGCTGGTGCTGCGCCTTCAGCGCCAGGTCAATACCTATCCGGACGAAGCGCTGAGCGCCATCATTCCCGGAGTGGCCCTGATGCAATTGTGGGAAGTTGTCGGTGCAGGCGAAGCGGCGTTCGGAGCAATCTCGGCCTTCGTGATCCTGGTTGGCCTGATTTCCATCGCGACCAGCCTGTCTGCCAGCCTGAATGAACGCCGCCGCGAGATGGCGATCCTGCGCGCTGTGGGCGCCCGACCCGGACACGTCTTTGTGTTGCTGGTCAGCGAGGCAACGGCAATCGCTGCTGCCGGAGCGATCGCCGGGATCGTGCTGATCAATCTCCTGTTTGTTCTGATAGCAGGGGTGGTCCAATCCCGTTACGGTCTTATTTTGGCTTCCGGAGGCCTGAGCCTGACGGACATGCTGACCGGTGTGGTGGTCATCACATCCGGCGCAATGATGGGCATCTTGCCTGCGCGGCGTGCCTTGAAGAATGCCCTGGCCGATGGCCTGACGGTGAAGTTGTGAGGAAGACAATGCGGAACTGGATCCTGATTGCCGGTCTGGGAATTGGCCTTGCGGCCTGTAGCGGCGAAACCGAGACGGCCGAGACGGAAGTCGCCGAGACCGCTGTCGCCGAAGCACAGACGACGGAACGCTATCCGGTGCCTGACGCGCCCGAAGGTGTTTTGACCATCAACTGGGACGATCTTCTGCCGGAAGGCGAGATGGAGCTGATCCAGGAATTGTTCGAACGCACGGGGCTTGATTCCGGTATCGACCATTTCGGTGGGCAGATGACGCAGATCGGCACGTTCAATGTCGAGAATGAGCTGATCGGCGAGACCATCCGCATGCCGGGCTTTATCCTGCCGCTGGACTTCCAGGAAGGTGGCGAGATCAGCGAGTTTCTGTTGGTTCCATATTTTGGCGCCTGTGTTCACACCCCGCCGCCGCCGCCCAACCAGATTGTCTATGTCACCCTGGACGAGCCGATCGTGGTCGAGCGCATGTGGGACCCGGTCTGGGTAACGGGCGTGTTGTTGGCCGATCGTCACATGAACGAGCTGGGCAATGCGGCCTATACACTCCAGCTCATCAATCACGAGCCCTACGAGGTCTGATGCCCGCTTCCAGCTCATCCGACCAGCCGACCGAAATGGAAGGCATGGTGCTGGCGCTGCTTCATCGTGACGGCCCGTTGACCGCCTACGAGATCAAGGAAGTCTTCCGGGGCTCTCCTTCCTCCTTCTGGTCGGGTAGTGCAGGGGCGGTTTATCCGTTGGTCAAACGCCTGGAAGGCCGGGGCATTCTGTCTTCAAAGGATGTCAGCGAGACCAAGCGCCCCCGCCGGGAATTCTCGCTTACGGATCATGGCCGGGATCTGATGCGGTCCTGGTTGATGGATGTCGATCGTGCGATCGATATGGGATACGACCCGCTGCGCACGCGAATGCAGTTCGTCGGCATGCTGGAGGATGCGGACCGGGAAACGCTTTTTGCCTCGATCTCGGAAAGAATTCCCACACCGATACCGCCCGCTCCGGGCGTCGGCACGAGTGACTTGCACCGGCTCTGGCTTCAGGCCCGGCTCGACTGGTTCAACAGTTTCCGCAAGATTTTCAAACGCTAGGTCGCAAGGCCCTAGTGCTCGGCATGGCGCGCACGTGTGCGCATCCAGGAATTGAGATGCGCGGAGGCCAGGAAGACTGCGCCGATCGTTGTGATGACACGCTCCTGCACTTCGCTCATTTCGACCAGGGCGCCGGCAAACAACAGGGCCAACCCGCTTAGCGCCGCGAGGTACATCAGCGGTTTGCGCGTCACACCCGGCCAGCCGCTGGCCGCGATGACGGTGACCGCAAAGGCACTAATCGCTAGCAGGATGTGCACGCGTTCATCTTCCATCCATACGAGCGCGGGACTAATAGCGATAAGTACCGGGAGGCCGAGGCAGTGAACGAGGCAGAGGGCAGAAAGGCCGATACCGGCTGCATCGCTTGAGCGCATGAGGGACTCCCGAGTTAGGTATAGCTGGCCCGCAGGCTTGTGGTGGAGGTGTTATATGATAACATTTCGACGTGCTTCAAGGGTCTTGAACAACAGGATTTCAGAATGATTGGTTTTATTGTCGGCGCCGCCAGCCTCATCGCTCTCTCGCAGGGGCATGCCCATGTGCATGGTCACGCGGAACTCGCGCTTGCCCTGGACGGCGAGGGCGGCCTCTTCATCGAGTTCGAGACGCCGATGGACAATGTCTACGGATTTGAACGCGAGCCCCGCAATGATGCGGAACGCGCCCATATCGCCGAGGTGAATTCCGCCCTGGCAGCTGCATCGAACTGGATTGATCTGGGGCGCGCCAATTGCACGCTTGAAACCGCTGAGATCGAGCAGGAGAGCGATCACGGCCACGGCAGCCTGCACATCACTGTCACAGGCTCATGCGAACGTGATGACCGGATGAGCGTGGATCTGCAAGGTCTGTTTGACCGTTTTGCCGGTCTGGAGGAAGTTGAGCTGGTTGTCCTGTCGCCGAGCGTGCAGCAGGGTTTCGAACTCAGTCCCTCGCGTCCTTCCGTGCGTGTGGGGCGCTAGTCCGACCGCAAGGAAAGGCCCCGGAAATGTCCCTGTCCCGTCTCGTCGTTTTTTGCTGGCGCACTTGCGCTGACACCGCTTGCCCACACTCCGGCCCTGGCTCAGAACGAAGGGGCCGAGGACGCACGAGGCCAGGACACGGAGAGCAGTGTCCGTGGACCGCGTATCATCAACTGGGACGACCTGCTTCCGCAAGGCGAGATGGAAGAGATCGCGCGCCTTTATGCGCTCTCCCAGGCCAATACGAGCGTCGACCATTTCGGTGCACCCAGTACCCAGATCGGCACGTTCAACGTGGTCGAGGAGCTGATCGGGGAGACGGTGCGTCTGCCCGGTTTCATCCTTCCGCTGGACGCCCAGATCGCTGGCAATATCACCGAATTCCTGCTGGTTCCCTATGTTGGCGCCTGCGTGCACATGCCCCCGCCACCGCCCAACCAGATCGTCTATGTGCTCTCCGACACCCCGGTCCGCATGGAACGCCTGTGGGAACCCATCTGGGTGACCGGCCTTCTGACATCAGACCAGACCCATTCCAGCCTCGGCAGCACCGCCTACACGCTGGAACTCGATGGCACGGAGCCGTACGAGTATTGAGGGAGCAAACGGAGCGTATCCATGCCGCTCGCCCTGAATGGTTGTTGAGCAGACAGGCGCGAGTTGGCTATTTGACCGTCTCATCTGCTTGCGTCACCCGTACCCAGTCGATCTGTATTGCCGTGCCATGTTCGGCGATATGATCGGCGGATGATTGCGGCAAACCGTAAAGCGGGCTCTTAATGCCGTTTGTCTTGGCCGGATAGACGCCGCCGATCGCGAGGTTGAGGATCAGGTGTTTGGGGGTATCGAACCGCCATTCGCCATACGCTTCGACCATCGTTCTTGTGGCGCGGTAGACAAGGCGGTCATCCACGAGAAACTCGACTGAATTGCTTGTCCATTCAACGGCGTAGACATGCCAGGAGGTCACGTCTTCACCGGCTGGGAAAAAATACTTGTTCACGATCGGGGTATCGCCGGAGTATCCCGGGCCATGCAGCGCCACACCGACCCAGTCCGGCTCTCCCACATATTCCATGATGTCGATCTCGCCGGTCTCCGGCCATTCGCCATTGCCGAGCATCCAGAAGGCGGGCCAGACGCCTTCAAGATCCGGCAGTCGCATCCGGGCCTCTACGCGGCCATGGGTGATCTCGAACTTGTCCTGTGAATTGATCCGACCGGAGACGAAATGGGCGGTCCGGCCGGCGGGTGTCACGAAACCGTCCGGGCGGTACAAGGCGCGCAATTCGAGCACGCCGCCCGTGGCGCCCTCGATTGTGCCATCTGGCAGGATCCGGATGGTTTCAGGATCGTCGATATAGGCTTGCAGTTCGTCGTTCACCCAGAAGCCGGGCCCGCAGACATTCCAGGTTTCACGGTCCAGAGACGGGGCGTTGAATTCATCGGCGAATACGACAATCCGTTTCGCGTTCTTCGAGGTCTTCGCCTTGCCGGCCGCGTTTATGGCTGGCGAAGCGGTCGCTCCAGTGGGTTTTGTCATCGCAGGGCCTCGTGTCCGGTATCAAGCTCGATGGGGCAGAGCGCACGGTTATCATGGCCACCAGAAGCAGGCGAGCAAGGAGCTGAACCAAAAAAATAGGCAGGCAACGTTTTCCCAGTTCATCGACTCCGTCTGCAAGCTGCGTTAAGCAAATGGCATGTTCATGATCCGCTCAGGCGCCTGGCTCGCCGTGTTTGTCGGGACGGCCTTGTCCCTGTTTGCAACTCTGGCGGCGACGTCCGCGGCACAGTTCGAGGAGGTTGAGGCGGGTCTCCCTGAAGCGCCCGAAATCCTGCCCTTGCGCGAACAGGTGCCGTTGATTGACGGGATAATCGCCGAGCGGCTTGATCTGGTGATTCCGCAAATCATGCGCGAGAATAATGTCTCGATGTGGTTGTTGATGGCGCGGGAGTATTTCGAAGAACCGGTCATCGAGAGCATGCTGGACGCCCGCAGCATGGCCGCGCGCCGGCGCACAATCCTGATCTTCTTTGATCCGGGTGAGGGACAGCCGATCGAGCGCCTGACCGTGTCACGTTATGGGCTGGCGGGCCTGTTCGAGCCATCCTGGGACCCGGCGGAGCAGCCGGATCAATGGCGGGCGGTCGCAGATATTATCGCCGCGCGCGACCCGGCCAGCATCGCCATCAATTACTCTGACCTGTCCGCCTTTGGCGATGGCATGACGCTGAGCCAGTACCGGCTGATGATGGCCGCCCTGCCGGAGCGTTTCCACGACCGCATCACCTCCGGTGAAACCCTGGCCGTCCGGTGGCTGGAGACCCGAACACCGCGCGAGATGGCGATTTATCCGGACATCGTCCGCACCGCGCACTGGATCATGTCGCGGGCCTTTTCCACGGCGGTCATCGAGCCGGGCGTGACCACCGCCGATGATGTGGTCTGGTGGTATCGCGAGGAGTTGTCACGCCTGGGAATCCAGCCCTGGTTCCACCCGTCGGTCGGCATCCAGCGCGCTGGTCAGGACGGCATGCTGTACGGCGATACCGTAATCCAGCCAGGCGATCTGCTGTGGACCGACTTTGGCATTACCTATCTCCGGCTCAACACCGACACCCAGCACCTAGCTTATGTGCTTCGGGAGGGGGAGACAGCCGCACCCCAGGGGCTGGTCGACGGCCTGGCGGCGTCTAATCGCGTTCAGGACATACTGCGCGAGCACATGCAGGTCGGCCTGACCGGCAACGAGATCCTGGCCCGGGCCCGTGCCCAGGCCATCGCGGAGGGAATCAATCCTTCGATCTACAGCCACCCGATCGGGCTGCATGGCCATGGTGCAGGCACGGCCATTGGGTTCTGGGACAACCAGAACGGTGATCCGCGCAGCGAATATCCCCTGTATGCGGACACCGCCTGGTCGATCGAGCTGACGACATTTGGCGAGGTGCCTGAATGGGACGGCCAGATCGTCGACTTTCGGACCGAGGAAGACGCCTTCTTCGATGGCTAGTCCGTGCGTTTTCTCGATGGACGACAGACCGAGCTCATCCTGATCAGTTCGGACGCGAGCCCCGCTCAATAAATTTGCGGTCCACCGCGAATTGGCACTTGTCAGACCGGGCCAACGGCTCCACCTTGGTTAAGTGAACGGCGTTCATTAACTAGTCGGAGGCGGCCATGCAGCTGGTCAGTGATGTCATCCTGGAAGACCGGGCCCAACTCGCTCCCACCCATGAAGCGGTCTATCCCAGCCTGTCCGGATTCGAGTTGTGGGATCCAAATGCCTGGACGTCCGGACATCCGCACGAATTTTTCAGGCAGATGCGCGAGACCGCGCCGGTCATGTGGTCAAAGGCCGACGCCAAGCGCGCGGGCTTCTGGTCGGTAACCCGTTACGAAGACATCAAGACCGTGGAGCTGGCCTCTGATGTGTTCTCCTCCGAGCGCGGCAGCATCAACATGTTTGTCATGCCGCGCCGCGAGTGGAAGCCGAAAAAACTCATTCCCGCCGCCTTCAACTCGATCATCAATCTGGACCAGCCGCACCACATGGAAATGCGGATCCAGCAGAAGGACTATTTCATTCCCCGTTTCGTCGCTGAGCTGTCCCAGCGGGTCGAGGCGAAAGTGGACCAGCTGCTCGATGACATGGAGCGACAGGGCCCCGTGGTCGACTTTGTCAGCCTGTTCTCGCAGGAACTGCCCCTGTTCACTCTGTGCGAAATGCTCGGCGTGGACGAGGTGGACCGTCCCAAGATCATCAAGTGGATGCATTATCTCGAGCTGGCCAACCAGTATTTCGTCAGCCCCTGGCCGCTGTTGACGCGCCGCCCCTGGTTCCCGCTCAAATTCTTCCACTATGTCAACCAGATGTTTGACTATGGCGAGCGCGTCATGGCCGACCGCCGGGAAAACCCGCGCCAGGACCTGATGACCGCGATCGCCAATACCCGCATGGCCGGCAAGCCCTTGCCGCAGGAATACCTGGACGGGTCCTGGTTGCTGATCATCTTTGCTGGCAATGACACGACACGGAACTCGCTCTCCGGCACCATCCGCCTGCTGACGCAATTCCCGGAACAACGTGCCCGGGTTCTGGCCGAGCCGGATCTTATCCCGCGCATGTCCCACGAGGCGATCCGCATGATCTCGCCGGTTCAGCACATGCGCCGGACGGCCCTTGAGGACACCGAGCTGAACGGACAGCGCATCGCCAAGGATGAAAAGGTCATCCTCTGGTACCCGGCGGCCAATCGCGATCCGGATACGTTTGCCAATCCGGATATGTTCGACCTCGACCGTGAGAATTTTGACCGGCATGTCGCCTTCGGCCATGGCCCCCACAAATGCCTCGGCCAGAAGATTGCGCTCATGCAATTGCAGACCGCTTTCCGGAAAATCCTGGAGCGCTTCCCTGACATTGCCTGGACCGGCAAGCAAAGCATCGCGCCCAATACGCTGGTGCATGGCGTATCAAGCCTGGAAGTGGCGCTTTACGGGCTGGGCAAGGCGCGTCCGAGCCAGGTAGCGGTCAAGGCTGTCGCGGCCGAATAGGCGAGATTCCCCGCAGCCGCTGGCGTTCAGCGCGTGCGCAGCCAGCTATCAAACTGGTCAAGCCACCCGTCTGCCGGAGTGCCGCGCTGATAGCTGCCAAAACCATGGCCTCCGGCCGCGTAATAGTGAAACTCGACTTCACCGCCACGTTCCTGCCAGTCCTCTACGAGCTGAAAGCCCTGTCCGGCAAAAAGCGTGTCGTCCGCGGCCAAGGCGCTGAAGAGGGGCGGTAATGTTTCGGGCAGCGCCATGTCCGTCATCGGCCCGTAGAGGTAACCCAGGAAAGCCGGAGCCGGGTCTGTTGCCTGCCGCGCCAGCCCGAGCGCCGTTATGGCGCCTGCCGAGAAGCCAACGATGCCGGTCCGTTCAGGATCCAGCCTCCATTCGTCCGCGTGGTCGTGCATCAGCTGCCAGGCTGCCACTGCATCGGATATCGCGACCGTCTCCCCGGAGGTTCGATCGAAGCTCTCGAACGGCAGCTGACCCGAAAACAGGGCGCGCATATGGTCCGAGAAGGCGGCTTCGTCTTCCGGCGTCGTCATGGTGCGGTATTTGAGGATGAAAACCGTATAGCCGCGCGCGACCAGATTTTCCGCAATGCGATAGCCTTCATTGTCGATGGAGACGAACTGGAAGCCACCGCCGGGTATCACGAGCAGGCTGATGCCATTGTCAAGATCCGGGGCGGGTCGCATCGGCAGGAGTGTCGGCCGATTGACATTTCGAATCCAGCGCTCTTCACCGAAGTCCGACCATATTTCGGTCGACCGTGTGATATCCACGGCGCCAGGCAAGGCGATCGCCTCGAGGTCGGTCTGGGCGGGCACTCTGCGGGTCATGGCGGACGTCTCCGGCGGCGTTTCCTGAATGGTGGTCATGCTGGCCGTCGCGGGAGCGTCAAGGAGTGTACTGGCGAGGATGAGCAGGCTGGTGACAAGACCGGGCATGGCAAAGCTGGGGCGGGCGTTGATCCTCAGGCGCATTGTCAATTTCCAAAATGGTTTTCGGTGCAGGTTGAACCGCAATTGATGCGCGCGTCTAGCCTGGGTCGGGCCTGCGCGCGGAGTTGTGCGGCTGCAGGGGCGGATCAATATCCGTCGCGAACCACAATGAAGTCGACGCTGTATTGATGTCGGATTGGGACGTCGCACACTCTGGATGGAGACCGCAATTTCGTCCACTTCGCGCCGCTATCCGACTGGATCGTTGAACGGTTGTTGGGTCCAGAGAAAAAAAACCGCCGGGGAAGGCCCCGGCGGTTTTGAAAGCGCAACAATCAGGCTTTGTGTTCGTCGCTCGTTGCCGCAGCCCAGATGACGACACCAAAGGCTATCTTGTTCACAAAGTCGGCGAGGTTGTAAACAAGGTTGAGTGTGCCGGCGTCACCTGCGCCAACATAGCCGACCACGAACCCGATGGGATAGATTGACCACCCGACGGTCACGATCAGACGCAGTGCCCCGAACGCTTTCTTGCTGGCCGCAGTGCCACTGGATGCATTGATCTGGCTGGCTTCCCCTACGAAGATTTCATAGATGATGTAGACCCATCCCAGCATGCCGATGATAAAGCCCGCCCACACGTTCATGGCGCCGGTTTCACCGAGATAGCCACCAATCAGCATCACCACCGAGGCGACTAAGAGTTTCCAGAACAAGGTCGACCTGACGACCGCGATCGCAGCGAGGATCAAATAGAACTCAACGATCTGCAGAGGGACGGTGAGGAGCCAATCGACATAGCGGAACACTGTCGGGCTCTCGCCTGTTTCCGCCCACACGCCGCGCATGTAGAAGTAGTGCAAAGCGGCGATGCCCGTGACCATGGCTGCGACAGTGAGCGAAGTTTTCCACTTGCCCACCGCTCGATCGCGCTCGACATAGAAGAAATAGGTAGCGGCCAACATTGCCGCTGAAATAATCCAGAAAGAAACACCTACATAATCGGAAGGATCCAGCATGATCTGTTCTCCTTTTTTGCTTTCCCGGTATGTCCAAACCGTGGTTGCGAAAACCCGGTATGTACAGATCGTAGTTGCGAAAACCCGGTATGTACAGATCGTAGTTGCGAAAACCTGTCCCGGAAAAATTCCGAGAACCCGAGAGTACACATTACCCGAAGGCGAATTTTGTTACGCCAACAGTGTTTGAGTGAACATTTGTGTCCGCTCTACACCCTCCCCGGAAGTTTTAATATTTACGTGCTTCGTCAAGAGTTCACTTCGTTTTGCTGCGCCGCAAAATCGAAAATGCTCAGCTGAGACAGGTCTGACGGGAGGGCGGAAAACGATGTTGCGATGCGGTAAACTGACCGCTTATCGTGCCGTCACAATGCGTTTCCGCGGCAGAAACACGTCTAATTTCACGAAAAAAAGTGGCGGACAGGATGGGATTCGAACCCACGAGACGGGGACACCGCCTACTCCCTTAGCAGGGAGCGCCTTCAGCCACTCGGCCACCTGTCCACCTCCGGGTTTAAATGGCTCGGCCTGCGGCTTCAAGTACAAGCTGCGGCTTAATCAGCATCTTCTGCAGCAACCAACAAAAAAGGCGCCCCGGGGAGCGCCTTTCTTCAAAGATTTTGCGGGCCCTAGAAAAAGGCCTGCAGGCCGGTCTGGGCGCGGCCGAGGATGAGGGCGTGTACGTCATGCGCGCCTTCATAGGTATTGACCGTCTCCAGATTGACCATGTGGCGCATGATCTGGAATTCCTCGGAGATGCCGTTGCCGCCGTGCATGTCGCGGGACATGCGAGCGATGTCGAGGGCCTTGCCGCAATTGTTGCGCTTCATGATGGAGATCATCTCCGGCGCAGCCTTGGCCTCGTCCATCAGGCGACCCACGCGCAGCGAGCCTTGCAGGCCCAGCGTGATCTCGGTTTGCATGTCAGCCAGCTTCTTCTGGAACAATTGTGTCTGTGCCAGCGGCTTGCCGAATTGGTGGCGGTCCAGGCCGTACTGGCGTGCCGCATGCCAGCAGAATTCCGCGGCGCCCATGGCGCCCCAGGAAATGCCGTAGCGCGCGCGGTTGAGACAGCCGAACGGGCCCTTGAGACCGGAGACATTCGGCAGCAGCGCGTCTTCACCGACTTCGACATTGTCCATGACGATTTCACCGGTGATAGAGGCACGCAGCGAGAGCTTGCCGCCAATTTTCGGTGCGGACAGGCCTTTCATGCCCTTGTCGAGGATAAAGCCGCGGATCTTTCCGTCATGCGCCTCGGACTTGGCCCAGACGACAAAGACGTCAGCGATCGGAGAATTGGAGATCCACATTTTCGAACCGGTCAGGCGATAACCGCCCTCGGTCTTGACCGCGCGTGTTTTCATGCCGGCCGGGTCGGAGCCGGCATCCGGTTCGGTCAGGCCGAAACAGCCGATCCATTCGCCGCTGGCGAGTTTCGGCAAGTATTTCTTGCGCTGTTCCTCGGTGCCGTAGGCATAGATCGGATACATGACCAGGGAGGACTGCACGGACATCATGGAGCGATAGCCACTGTCCACGCGCTCGACTTCGCGAGCGACCAGACCGTACGCCACATAACCCAGCCCGGCACCGCCATATTCTTCCGGTACAGTGCAGCCCAGCAGGCCGAGCTCGCCCATTTCGGTGAAAATCGCGGGATCTGTTACCTCGTCGCGATAGGCGTCGATCACACGCGGTTGCAGCTTGTCCTGTGCATAGGCACGGGCCGCATCACGGACCATGCGCTCGTCTTCTGTCAGCTGATCATCAAGGAAAAACGGGTCTTCCCAGTCAAAGGATGACAGATCCGGTGCGTCCTTGGCTTTGAGCGGGCTCATCTCGTTCATGGCGTCTACTTCGTCCTTTTCCCAAATGCGGCCGATCGCATTTTGCCGACAGGTATCGGAGTCTTGGGTTTCGAAAACAAGTCTTGTGTGCGGTTTGCGCTAACCCGCATGTTGCGGGGCGCAGTTTTCACGGTGTGAGCCTACTATACACGTCATACGCCCCAACAAATGACCATTTTTCACCCCGGGTTTGCACCTCAGGTCAGTTCGGTGTTTGCTCAATCAAACCGGTGGTCCCGACTAGGGGCTGGTTGCATGAGGGGTACGCCATGGAACAAAGGCTGAAGCAATTGATGCAGGGCCTTCTGATCCCGGCACTTTTCATCATTGTTGCCTGCGCGCCTGCTGTCGGCGAGCAGGAGGTTGTCGATGTTGTCATGCTTGATATCGATCTGGTGGTCTCCAACATCGCCGAGCGGGAGAAGGCTGTTCGCGAGAGCGAGCACAAGGCCAAGGCCGATGCGTTCGAGAATTCCATCGGTTCGATCGCAACGGTTTTGTCTCAATCAGCTGGCGTGCTGGGAACAGCCGCCAACGGGTTGGAAAGCCAGTCCTCCGAATCAATGGATCGCTCCTCGCTGGTGGCTTCCGCCGCGCAGGAGGTGTCGGCGACGGCGCAGAATGTGGCTGATGCCTCCGAGCAACTTACCGCCGCCATTCGTGAGATTTCGCACAAGTCTGCTGAAGCGGCCCGGATAGGCGGAGACGCGGCGGAGACCGCCAAAGTCGCTTCGACCACCATCCAGGATCTTTCTGACACTGCCTCGCGCATCGGTGAAGTGACACGGCTCATCGATGACATCGCTGAACAGACCAATCTGCTTGCCCTTAACGCTACGATCGAGGCGGCACGGGCCGGTGAGGCCGGCAAGGGGTTCGCTGTTGTCGCCACCGAGGTTAAACAGCTGGCCGAACAGACGGCGCGCGCAACGACCGACATCAATGCGCAGATCAATTCCATGCCGGATGTGGTCGCCAGTGCTGTCGACAGCATCCAGAACGTGACCACTTCCATCGACGCTGTGGAAGCCGCTTCGATCTCCATTAGTGCGGCGGTTGAGGAACAATCGGCTGCGACGCAGGAAATCACTCGTACCACCGGTCATACGGCCGAGAATGCGCGTCAGGTTTCTAGTGCCAATGCCGAAGTTCTACAGGCTGTCAGCTCGACGCGGGATCATGCTTGCGAAGTTGTGAACGTCTCCGGCGAGCTGACAGAACAGGCGGATGCCCTGCGTGACCAGACCCGCGATTTCCTCAAGGCGATGATGCAAAGCGCTGCCTAGCGCGCATGTGCGACAAGCCGACCGCTTGACCTTGGCGCCGGATCGTAACAAGTCCGGCGTATGATTGCAGAGCTCGGCCAGTTCCTCCTTATCCTCGTCCTGTGTGTCGCTGTACTTCAGGCGGGACTCTCCGCTGCGGGCCTGTACTTCAAGGACCCGGCAGTCTTTGGTTTCGCTCGCATGGGCGCCATTGTGCAGTTTGTCCTGACGCTCGGCGCTTTCGCAGCGCTTACCTGGTTGTTTGCGGTGTCGGACTTCAGCGCGCTGGTGGTGGCCGAGAATTCGCACACGGACAAGCCGTTCATCTACAAGATCACCGGCGTCTGGGGTAATCACGAGGGCTCGATGTTGCTCTGGGTGGTTATGCTCACGGGTTATACTGCGGCCCTGGCCTGGGCCAGCAAGGCTGTGGCCCCGCGCCTGATCACACTCACCTTCGCCGTACAAAGCGCGATCACAGCGCTGTTTGCGGCCTTTTTGCTCTTCACGTCAAACCCGTTCGCACGCCTCTGGCCATC
Source organism: Maricaulis sp. MIT060901 (assembly GCF_047123815.1). Lineage (NCBI taxonomy): Bacteria > Pseudomonadati > Pseudomonadota > Alphaproteobacteria > Maricaulales > Maricaulaceae > Maricaulis > Maricaulis sp. MIT060901. Next base: position 272,457 of record NZ_CP138920.1, on the reverse strand, counting down.
GCCGGTTGATGGTCGGGATCTGAACCCCTTGCTCCAGGACCCCGGGCTCGCCTCCCATCCGCCCATGCTGTACGCGGGTTATGTCGGCTTCTCGATCACCTTTGCCTTTGCCGTCGCAGCCTTGATTGAGGGGCGCGCGGATGCGCGCTGGGCGCGGATCGTGCGGCCCTGGGCGCTGACGGCCTGGACCTTCCTCACCATCGGTATCGCGCTGGGCGCGAGCTGGGCCTATTACGAGCTGGGCTGGGGCGGTTGGTGGGCCTGGGACCCGGTCGAGAACGCCTCGCTCCTGCCGTGGCTGGCGGGCACCGCCTTCATCCACTCCCTGCGGGTGATGGAGAAGCGCGACACGCTGAAAGCCTGGACCATATTGCTGGCGCTGTTCACATTCTCGCTGAGTCTGGCTGGGACCTTCCTGGTCCGCTCCGGTGTGTTGACATCGGTGCACGCCTTTGCCGTGGATCCGGAGCGCGGCGTCTTCATTCTGGCGATCCTGCTCGGCCTGATCGGCGGCGCGCTGACCCTGTTCGGCTTCCGCGCGAATACACTCCGCCCGACCGGTACATTTGCCATGGTCAGTCGCGAAAGCAGCCTGCTGGTCAACAATATCTTCTTCGCCGCCGCGATCGGCCTGGTGTTCTACGGCACTTTCTATCCGCTCTTCATCACGACGGTGAGCGACGAGACGCTGACGATTGGTGCGCCGTTCTACAACGCGACCTTCAACCCGCTCATGGGGCTGCTCTTCCTGGCGGTTCCGATCAGCGGGCTGATGGCGTGGAAGCGAGCGAAGCTGGGACAATTGCTCAAGACGCTTTCGCCCGCGGTCATTGCCGCCCTGACAGCTGGTGTCATCGCGGCCTGGATGGCCAATGCTCAGCCTGTGACAAGTGCACTTGGCGTGGGGCTGGGTATCTGGGTCGGGGCAGGAGTGCTGTCCGACCTGCGGTCACGCACAAAGCTGTTCGAGACGGATTTCGCGGCCAGCATGCGCCGCGCCGCCAGTCTGCCGCTGGGCATCTGGGGCATGCTGGTCTCGCATCTGGGACTGGCGGTGCTGATTATCGCCATCACCGGTGTTTCGGTCTGGAAACAGGAAACGCGCGCTTTCCTTGAACCGGGACAGGCAATCACCCTGGGTGGCCACACAATCACCCTGGTGGATGTGGTCCGCCTGGACGAGGATAATTTCAATGCTGCCGTTGGGCGTTTCGACGTGACGCGCGCCGGTGGCAGCGAGCACGAGATCATCGCTTCGCGGCGTTTCTATCCGGTGCGAGGCATGTACACGACCGAGAGTGGTATCGACGCCAACCTTGCCGGCGATGTCTATGTCACCATCGGTGATCCGGTTGAGGGGCGTGGCTGGCCGGTCCATGTCTATCTTTATCCGCTGGCCGTCTGGTTGTGGATCGGTTCTGTCATCCTGTCCCTGGGCGGGTTGCTGGCCATTCTCGACCGCGGTCGACGCAGCCTGTCCGCGTGCAAGTCATCGAAAGGCCAGGCCACATGAACCGTTTCTTTGCCTTCATCCCGCTGATCGCCTTTGCGGGCATGGCTGTCTATTTCTGGATGGGGCTTCGCCAGGATCCCAGCGCGATCCCGTCTCAGCTGATCGATGAACCCGTTCCCGTCTTCGAGCTCGAGCCTATCCGGGGCTTCGACCAGGGGCTGAGCCATGCAGACCTGGAAGGCGAGGTCGTGCTGCTCAACTTTTTCGGATCCTGGTGTCCCCCTTGTCTGATCGAACATCCGATGCTGATGCAGATCGCGCGGTCGGGCGAGGTGCCGATCTACGCAATTGACTGGAAGGATGAGCCGGGGGCCGGGGCGGCCTGGCTTGAGCGTCACGGCAATCCGTTTGTGCGCATTGGCGATGACCAGTCCGGACGCACGGCTATTGATTTTGGCGTGACCGGCGCACCGGAGACCTTTGTCATCGACCGCGAGGGGCGTGTGCGCTATCGCCATGTTGGTGTGATCACGGAAGAGGTCTGGCAGGAGACACTCCTGCCCATGGTGGAGGCACTTAAACGCTCATGAAACCGCTTCTGATTGCCATATCATCATTTTTACTGGTCGCTGCGGCGCCGGGGCCAGACGAGATCATGGATGACCCTGCACTCGAACAACGCGCCATGTCGCTTTACGACCAGCTGCGATGCGTCGTCTGTCAAAGCCAGTCCATAGGCTCCTCCGATGCGCCTCTGGCCGTCGACATGCGCCTAGTTGTTCGCGAGCGCCTCCTCGCCGGCGATGATGATCGCGCGGTCCTCGGTTATATGCAGGAACGTTATGGCGATTATGTCCTGATGCGTCCGCCGCTTCAGGCCAACACGCTTTTGCTGTGGGGCATGCCCTTCATCTTTGTCATCGGTGGCGTGCTTCTGGCCTTCCGCTATGTACGCGCTCAGGACAAGCCTGGTGAAACCCTCTCAAAGACGGACCAAGCCAAGGCCGATGCCTTGATGAAAGAGGAGGGGTTGGAATGATCTGGTTGTTCATCGCCCTCTTGGCCAGTGGTGTCGCACTGGCGCTTGTCGTGCCCTTTATCACCACCCGCGAAGTGCGCTTTTCTGATGGCCTGGGCGTCTTCAATGGTCAACTGGCAGAGCTCCAGCGTGATCGCGAACTCGGCCTTATTGTTGAAGAAGAAGCGCGTCGAGCCGAGACCGAAATCAAGCGCCGGCTCTTGCGCGCGAGCGAGCAGGTCGAGGCAGAGGGGAGCCCGAACGACGCGCTGCGCCGGGCGGCCATCGCGTTCTGTACGCTGACCGTTGCCGGCGCTGTCGGGATCTATATGGCGATCGGCAGCCCACAACTGATCGGGCGGGAGGTGCCGCCGCAGCCCCAGCTGACGGCCGAACAACAGACCTTCCTGAATGAAGTGGATGCTCTGGCTGCAGACCTCATCGCAAATCCAGAGAACCCTGCCGGCTGGGCCGGTCTGGGGCAGGCTTACATGGCGATGGGACGATATGGCGAGGCGGCAATAGCGTTTAATAACGCGATCAGCCTCGTGCCGGACTCGGCGCCGTTGTTCGCCTCACTCGGCGAAGCCTATTTGTTCGGTGAAGGTGGTAATTTCACGCCGTCGGCGCGCGAGGCGTTCCAGCGTGCGCTCGAGCTCGATCCGACGGATGTCCGGTCACGCTTTTTCATTGCCGAGGCTGTATTACAGGCTGGCGAGCGCGATGCGGCAATTACCTTGTGGCGGGAACTGATCGCATCGATGGACGAGAATGATCCGGCGCGTGCCATGATCCAGACTCGTCTCGATGACTTGATGCCCGGTTCTGCTGAAAACTAGCCGAGCGCGCGTTCGGTCATTTCATCGACATCGGACGGTTTTTCGCCATCCGCACGAAGCCACGCGACAAATACTTCGATCTGGCGCTCGGCCTCGAGCACGTAGTGCTCTGGAACATTTGTGCGCTCTGCCAGTTCGGCGCGCACATTGGACGGACACATGGCGACGCCGCCAACGGCGACAACCATCGCTCCAAACGCGATCATTCCACTTCTCATCAACGCCTCCCCAGCCGTGAATCAAATCAAAAGTGTATGGTTACGAAACCGTAATGCGTTTTGATGGTCCATCCCGAGAAACGATAAATCGTGATTTTTTCTCTGAAAAATTGCTCGATGCGCAGATTTGGGCGCCAGTTTTGTTTGGACAGGGCGCTCAGGCCGCAGAGGGCGGTAAGCTTTTCCGTTTCAAAATGCGCTCTGCTCAACATGCTCATTGACGCGAGCTCAAAGCGGGTCAAATCTTCCAGTCAGAAAACACGACCGGTCGATTCAAAGTCAGAAAGTTCCGTCCAATGAATACATCCTCTCGCGTGGTTGCCCGCTCCGAGGCAATCGTCAAATCGTGGCAGACGCTTAACTGGGCGAGCGCTTTCTCGGCCTTTATCTACCCGGCGCTGGGTCTGGCGCTGCTGATCACCATGGTCGTTTTGGGCCTTGCTCTCGAGGGGCTGACCCTGCACTGGTGGTATGCGCCTGTCGCTATTGGTGTAACGGCTTTCACCATATTCCTGTGCAATATGGGGATCGGGCCGCTGCACCGGATCTGGCAGCACCGGGCAGGGGAAATCAAATGGCCGGCCCAGGTCGTTGTCATGTTCAACTGCATCCTGGCCATGCAGGGTTCCTTGCGTGACTGGGTGAATTATCACTCCCAGCATCACCGTTTTGCCGACAAGCCGGGCGATCCACACAATCCGTTCGAGAGCAAGACCTGGGCCTGGGTCGGCTGGATCCTGTTCCGTGACGAGAAGGACCTTGAGCGTCCGATGCCGATGTGGCTGAAGGAAAACAAGGTCGTTCTGTTCGGTGACCGTTTTCACATCACCCTGTCGCTGGTCATGCATTTCCTGGTGCCTGGCGTGATCTACGCCATTGTTGCCCTGTCCGGAGGTTCGCTGATCCTGACCGCTCTGCTGCACGCCTGTGTGATCATTGGTCGTGCCATCCAGTTCCATGCGACCGTGCTGGGAGTGAACGTCTATGGCCACCTCAAGACGCCGCTCTGGGTGGATTATCTGCTAGCACTGCTGACCGGTGGTGAAGCCCTGCATGACCATCACCACGAACACCCGCGCAGCGCCCTGCACCTGCCCAAAAAAGGCTTCTGGAACCGCGTCGTAGATTACAACGGCACATTTTTGCTGGTTCTTCGACGTCTGGGGCTTGCCAAAAACCTCGAAATCGCGCCTCAATTCAACTGATCCCGGTTTACGGGACGCCAGTTGGAGCCGGGAGAGCTCCACGTAACGAGTTGACGTGTGCGTAAACGTCACTGTGCCGATCACGGCCGATAAGGGGAGAGACATGTCTGACCTGGAAACCTTCCGCGCGGAAACCCGTGCGTGGCTGGAAGCCAATTGTCCTGAGGAAATGCGCCAGCCGCTAGGCTCGGAAGGCGATATCTGCTGGGGCGGAAAACGCTGGGAGTTCAAGAGCGAAGCCCAGAGGGTCTGGCTTCAGCGCATGGCCGAAAAAGGCTGGACCGTGCCCGAATGGCCGGTCGAATACGGTGGTGCTGGCCTGTCAAAGGAAGAGGCGAAGACCCTCAAGGCCGAAATGAAGGCCATAAAGGCGCGCTCACCGCTCAACTCTTTCGGTATCTGGATGCTTGGGCCGGCCTTGCTCAAATTCGGCAACGAAGAGCAGAAATTGGAGCATCTGCCCAAGATCGCCCGTGGCGAGATCCGCTGGGCCCAGGGCTATTCCGAACCCAATGCCGGTTCCGATCTCGCCTCGCTGATGACCAAGTGCGAGGACCAGGGCGATCACTACCTGGTCAATGGCCAGAAGATCTGGACGTCCTATGCGGATGAAAGCGACTGGATCTTTGTGCTGGTGCGCACGGATTTCGACGCCAAGAAACACGAAGGCATCAGCTTCGTCCTGATTGATATGAGTCAGGCTGGCGTGACCACCAAGCCGATCAAGCTGATCTCCGGCAAATCGCCTTTCTGTGAGACCTTCTTTGATGATGCGCGCTGCGAGAAACACAATCTTGTTGGCGAGAAGAACAAGGGCTGGACCATTGCCAAATACCTGCTCACGCATGAGCGCGAGATGATCGGTGGCATGGGGCAGGGCTCCGGTGGCATGCGTCCGATGGGCGATATCGCAGCACAGCAGATCGGCCTGGATGATCGCGGCATGCTGGCAGACCCTATCCTGCGTACCGATGTGGCGCGCGCCGAGATCGATGGTCTCGCTTTCCTCGCAACGATGGAACGTGTGACCGACGAGGCCAAGTCCGGCCAGGGCGTGGGCGCCAATTCCTCCATGCTCAAATACTACGGAACGGAGCTCAACAAGCGCCGTTTCGAACTGATGATGGACAGTTCCGGCAGCGACGGCCTGGCGTGGGGCGCCGAGCGTGATGTGGCGAGCCATTGGCTGAGGACCAAGGCGAACTCCATCGAGGGCGGCACCTCCGAGGTCCAGCTCAACATTATTTCAAAACGCATCTTGAACTTGCCGACGGCTTAAGCCGCGCTCTGGGAGGATTTGATCATGGCAATGGTCCTAAGCGAAGAAGCCGGCATGCTGAAAGATGCGGCCAAGGGATTCCTGGCTGATAGCGCTCCGGTGAGCCAGCTGCGCAGGTTGCGCGATGAGGAAAGTGCAGACGGTTTCGATCGCTCGACATGGAAGGCGATGGCGGAGATGGGCTGGACCAGCGTGCTGGTGCCCGAGGAACATGGCGGCGTTGCCATGGGCCATGTCGCTGCCGGTGTGATCGCAGAGGAAATGGGGCGCACGCTGACGGCGTCTCCTTATCTCTCGACGGCTATAATGGGCGCGACGGCGCTGTCTCGTTTCGGTTCTGACGCCCAGAAAGGCGAATGGTTGCCGCGTATCGCTGCGGGAGAGGCCATCACCGCCGTCGCTGTTGACGAGGGCCGCAAACACAATCCGGTCAATGTAACGACCAAGGCGGAACGGTCCGGCAATGGTTTCAAACTGACGGGTGCCAAGAGCTTCGTGGCGGAAGGTCATATCGCGGACATGCTGATTGTCTCTGCGCGTACCGCTGGCGGAGATGCAGAGGAAGAGGGCGTGTCGCTGTTCCTGGTGCCGCAGGACGCGGCCGGTCTGAAGATCGAGCGCACATCCATGGTCGACAGTCGTAATTCCGCGCGTATCGAGATGGATGGTGTTGAGCTGGATGCTGACGCGCTGCTGGGCGAAGTTGATGGCGGCTACAAGCCGCTGGAGAGCATTCTCGATGCCGGCCGCGCGGGTTTGTCCGCGGAGATGTCCGGCTCAGCCCAGGAATGTCTGTACCAGACGGTGGAATATCTGAAGGAGCGCAAGCAGTTCGGCCAGATTATCGGCACCTATCAAGGTCTACAGCATCGGGCGGCGCACCTCTATTCGGAAATCGAACTGGGCAAGTCGATCGTTCTGAAAACACTTCAGACGCTGGACATGGCGCCGGATCACGCAGCGATGATGGTCTCTGCAGCCAAGTCGAAAATGGGCCAGGTTGCCCAGCTCGCCGCCCAGGAATCCATCCAGATGCATGGCGGTATCGGCATGACGGATGAGTACGATATCGGCTTCTTCATCAAGCGTGTTCGCGTGGCTGAAGCCCTGTTCGGCGATGCCAATTATCACACCGACAAGTTCGCGAGGATGCGGAACTACTAGATCGCTCAGGCGAGGGAGGCCCGAATGGACTATTCCGGCAAGGTTGTTGCGGTCACAGGTGGAGCAAGGGGGATCGGTCGTGCCATGGCCGATGCCTTCCACAAAGCGGGAGCAAAAATCGCCATCGCCGATCTCCAGGGTGCCGAAGAGGCGGCCAAGGCCTATGACGGCTTTGGCATGCGCGTCGACGTCACCCACGAGATGCAGATCGCGGAATTCGTCAAACAGACTGAAGCCGCGCTCGGCACCATCGATGTCTACGTGTCCAATGCGGGTATCCTGCGCACGGACGAACCCAGTTGGGATGCGGCCGGTGCGTCTGACCAGGCTTGGCGCGACAGTTTCGAGGTTAATGTGATGGGCGCTGTTCACGGTGCCCGCCAGGTCTGGCCGGGCATGAAGGAGAAGGGCGCGGGTGTCTTTATCCTCGTGGCCTCCGCAGCGGGCCTGCTGGGCCAGATCGGTGCCTCCTCCTATACGGCAACCAAACACGCGGCGGTCTCGTTTGCAGAGAGCCTGTCAATCGCGCATGGCGATGAAGGTCTGCAAGTCGTCTGCGTTTGCCCCCAGGCCGTCCGCACGGACATGCTGGGGGGCAGCGAGGATGGCGGAATTGCCGGCGCCGACGGCATAGTCGAGCCGGAGGATGTCGCTGCTGAGACGCTCAAGGCTATCGAGGATAAGCGCTTCCTGGCCCTGCCGCACCCGCAGGTCGCCGAATATGAAGCCCTGCGAGCGACCCAGCGCGATCGCTGGCTGGGGGGCATGCGCAAATTTCGCCGTATGATGGTGGGCTCACGCGGCAGACCCGTCTAGGCTGTAATCAACACAAAAAGCGAGAGACAAAGGGGAGAGAGATGGATCTTGGAGTTTCCGAGCGCGTCAAACCGCTGATCGATCAGGTCCGTGCCATGGTGCGCGACGAAATCATGCCACTCGAAGAGGAATACCATCACGAGGTCGGCAAGGCCCCGGGCGGTGACCGCTTCCAGTTTACCGACCGTCAGAACGAGATCCGTGAAAACCTCAAGGCCAAGGCGCGCGAGCGCGGCCTGTGGAATTTCTGGCTGACCGACAGTGACCGTGGTTATGGCCTGTCCACCGTTGAATACGCTTATCTGGCGGAGGAGATGGGCTGGTCTTTCCTGGCTCCTGAAATCTTCAACTGCGCCGCGCCGGACACCGGCAATATGGAAGTGATCGAGCGCTATTGTACGGCAGAGCAGAAGGCGAAATGGCTGGATGGTCTGCTCGAGGGCAAGATCCGTTCGGCCTATCTGATGACCGAACCGGATGTGGCCTCCTCGGACGCAACCAACATCTCGTTTTCAGCGGTGCTCGATGGCGAGGAATGGGTGCTCAACGGCGAGAAATACTGGGCGTCCGGCGCCGGCGATCCGCGCTGTGCCGTCTATGTCCTGATGGCGAAGACCGAGGGCGATGACGCGCCGCGGCACGGCCAGCACTCGCAATTCCTCGTCGACGCATCAACGCCTGGTATCGAGATCCTGCGTCCCATGATGGTGTTTGGCCAGGATGACGCGCCGCACGGCCACATGCATATCCGTTTCACCAATGTGCGCATCCCCAAGGACGCCATCATCCTGGGGCGGGGCAAGGGTTTCGAGATTTCCCAGGGTCGTCTCGGGCCGGGCCGCATCCACCACTGCATGCGTGCCATCGGCCAGTCCGAGCGGGCGCTGGAGATGCTCTGTCGCCGCTCTGTCACCCGCGAAGCGTTCGGCAAGCCGCTGGCCAAGCTGGGCGCCAATGTCGACATCATTGCAGAACGCCGCATGGCGATCGAACAGGCCCGCCTGCTCTGTCTGAAGGCTGCCTGGATGATGGACCAGGGTGATCCGCGCGCCGCTGCACCATGGATTTCCCAGATCAAGGTCATTGCGCCGCGTGTCGCACTGGAGACGGTCGACGAGGCCATGCAGATGCACGGCGGGACCGGTGTGTCCCAGGACACGCCGCTGGCCGGCATGTGGATGGCTCTGCGCACGCTTCGCTTCGCAGACGGCCCGGACGCCGTACACCGCATGGTCATCGGGCGCAAGGAACTCAAACGCTACGTCAACGAGGCTCTGGAGGGCTAGATGGCCGAACGCAAACCCGCTCCCACCCGGGCCGAACTCGAGCCGGTCGTGATGCACATTCTGCAGAACGAGCCGATGTTCAAGCTGGGCGAGGTCGATATCCGCGGCGTCAAGCAGCGCGCCTATGTCGATGCCCCGGCTGATCTGCGTTTCCTGCTGGTTGCTGCCCTGGAACATGCCGAGCGCGAAGCGGTGGTCTTCGAGGACCAGCGCTGGACCTATGGCGAGCTGATCGGCAAGGCGGTCGCCATCGCTAACGGCCTCATTTCGCGTCACGGGGTAACGCCGGGAACACGTGTGGCCCTGGCGATGCGCAATTCACCGGAATGGATTGCAGCCTTTTTCGGCATCCTTGCCGCGGGCGGTGTGGTCGTGCCGATGAATGGCTGGTGGACGTCAGAGGAGATGGGGTTTGGACTTGAGGACTCAGGCGCCAAGCTGGTCATCGCCGGTTTCCGCCAGGCCGAGCGCATTCAGCCCCATGTGGACAGACTGGGTCTGACCATCATCGCCGGGCGCGGCGAGGTCGAGGGTGTCGCGGATCACCTTGAAGCGCTTATAGAGGACGGTGCGGGCAAGCCGCCGCCGGAACTGACGATCGATACCGACAGTGATTTTGCGATTTTCTACACGTCCGGCTCGACCGGATCACCCAAGGGCGCTGTCCTGACGCACCGCGGTGCGGTGAATGCGCTTATGTCCTACGGGCTGATCGGTGCGGCGCTGAAGGCCGTCAACGGCGATGAGGATTTCTTCGGCGACAACCCGGCGGTGCTCGTAGCAGTGCCGTTTTTCCACTGCACGGGATCCCATGCCGTCATGATGATGTCCTTTATCTCCGGCCGCAAAATGGTGCTGATGCGCAAATGGGATCCCGAGGATGCCGTGGACCTCATTGACGAGGAAAAGATCACTAATGTGGTCGGTGTTCCGACCATGTCGCACGAGATCACGTTGGAGGCCGCGCGCCAGGGCCGCGAGCTGGAAAGCCTCATGGATATGGGTGTTGGCGGCGCAAAGCGCCCGACTGCCCATGTGGACAAACTCAATGAGCAATTCCCGCATGCCTGGTCGTCGACGGGTTATGGCCTGACCGAAACCAATGCGATCGGTGCCTATAACGGTACCAATGACTATCAGGGCCGTCCCGGCAGTTGCGGTCGCGCGGTTCCTGCGGTGATCGACATCAAGACCGTGCGCGAGGACGGCTCGACCGCTGATCCCAATGAGCCCGGTGAGGTGTGGATCAAGGGACCGATCCTGTTCCGCGGCTACCTTAACCAGCCTGAAGCGACGGCGGATGTCCTGACCGAGGACGGCTGGTTCCGGACCGGCGATGTGGGCGTGATAGACGAAGAGGGTTTCCTTTTCATCGTTGACCGCATCAAGGACATGATCCTGCGCGGTGGCGAAAACGTCAGCTGCCTGGAGGTCGAAGGAGCCCTGGTGGCGCATCCGGATATCATCGAGGCCGGTGTTATCGGAATTCCGGACGAGCGCCTGGGCGAGTGCGTCGGGGCCGCGATCCTGCTGCGTGAGGGTGCGGAGCTCTCAGATGAAGAGATCACGGCCTTTATCGAACCCCATCTGGCGGCCTTCAAGCGACCAGAGAAATACTGGCGTCTTGACGCTCCGCTACCGCGTGGCGGTACTGGCAAGGTCGACAAGCCGGGCCTTCGCAAGATGTTGTTGCCGGAAGGAGTATCAGCAGAATGACCACGGTTTCACCGAGTGACGTCAAAGGCATGATCGGCAAGGAGATTGGCGTCTCCCGCTGGATCGAAGTTGACCAACAGCGCATCGATGTGTTTGCCGATGTCACTGAAGATCCGCAATTCATCCATATCGACCCCGAGCGCGCCAAGGCGGAAACGCCCTTTGGTGGCACCATTGCGCACGGATTCCTGTCGCTGTCTCTCTTGTCGCCGATGGCCATGGATCTGGGCTTCTCGCTCGAAGGCATCGCCATGGGCATCAATTACGGCTTCGAGAAAGTCCGTTTCCTTCAACCCGTCCGTTCGGGCAGCAAGGTGCGCGGCCGCTTCGTTCTGGATAATGCGGTTGAGCGGCAGCCGGGCCAGTGGATGCTGACCTACGGCGTGACCGTAGAAATCGAAGGCCAGGATAAGCCGGCGCTGATCGCCCAGTGGCTGACCCTTCAGATCGTCTCCTGAATACAGAAAGTTCCTCCCCATGAACGATATTCGATTTGATGGCCGTGTTGCCATCATCACCGGAGCAGGCCACGGCCTGGGCCGTTCTCACGCCAAACTGCTCGCTTCTCGCGGTGCCAGGGTCATGGTCAATGATCTGGGCGGGTCCGTAGACGGTACAGGTTCCGGTTCCGCAGCAGAGGATGTCGCCCAGGAAATCCGCGATGCCGGCGGCGAGGCTCTGTCCCACCGCGCCAATGTCACCCGGGCGGATGAAGTCGAGGACATGGTCCAGCAGACGGTGCGCGAATGGGGCAAGGTCGACATTCTGGTCAACAATGCCGGCATTCTGCGTGACAAAAGTTTTGCCAAGATGAGCGTCGAGGATTTTCAGGCTGTCGTTGACGTTCACCTGATGGGCTCGATGGTGTGCACCAAGGCGGTCTGGGAGCTGATGCGCGAGGCCGGTTATGGCCGCATCGCCATGACATCGTCTTCTTCAGGCATTTACGGCAATTTCGGTCAGTCCAATTACGGTGCGGCCAAGATGGGGTTGGTCGGCTTCATGAACGTGCTGCATCTGGAAGGGGCGAAATACAATATCCGGGTCAATGCACTGGCGCCGGTCGCGGCGACGCGAATGACAGAAAACCTGATGCCGCAGCAAGCGCTGGAAATGCTCACACCGGAAGCCGTTTCGGCCGGGCTTGGTTATCTGGTGAGTGAAGATGCGCCGTCCCGAGTTGTGCTCGCAGCGGGGGCAGGTGGATATGCCGCCTCTAAAATTTACGAGACCGATGGCATCTACCTGCCGCCAGAGCGCCAGACGCCGGAAGACATTGCGGCAAATTTCGACGCCATCCTCGATACCAGCGCCCAGAAGGAATTCCAGCGGGGCGGCGAACAGGGCATCAAATTCCTGGGCAAGGCTGCGGCGGCGCTGGGCGTAAAGCTAGGCTGACTCATGCATCTCTTTGACGAGGCCACCCAGCTAGAGGCGCGCACGCAAGAAGAGGGGGCAGCCACCTTCTCTGGCGCGGCGCATCCCGGGTTTCGCAACATGATCGGCCCCTATGGGGGCTGGTCTGCGGCGATTTTGGCCAAGAGCATTATCGAGGCGGGGACGCCGGACCTGCAACTCGTCTCGCTGACGACGGACTTCCTGTTGGGTATCAATGAGGGGCCGATAACACTGGACGCCCGATGTGATCGGGCCGGGCGCAATACCCAGTTCTGGACGGCCACACTGACCGCAGATGGGGCCGAGACACCCGCCAACAAGGCGATGGGCATTCTGGCTAAACCGCGTGAAACCGTGAGCTGGCAGGAGGGTGAGCGCCCGGACGCGCCGCCGCCGGAAGACTGTGACCGTTTCCCCCTTCCTATGGAATGGACCAAGACGGTGGAAATGCGCGGAGCCGGCAATCCGCCATTCCAGGGCAGCAAGGACACGCGCTCGACCGCTTGGGTGCGGCTGGACCCGGACCGCCCGCTGGATGCCGTCAGCCTGGTTGCACTGGCCGATACGCCGACGCCGCGCCTGTTCTACATCACCAACAAGCCTGACATGATCGCGACGGTCTCGATGACGGTCTATCTGCACGCCACCGCTGAGGATTATGCCGCGGTCGGCACCGACTACATGTTGGTCGAGGCGACAGGTGCACGCGGCGGCAGCGGATTTTTTGATCAACACGCCCGGATGTGGAGCCGGGATGGGCGCCTGATGGCGACCACACAGCAAATCGTCAATTACAGAAGCAAGGGTTAGAGGAGAGAGCTATGCGTGAGGCAGTGATTGTATCAACGGCGCGGACACCGATCGGTAAGGCCTATCGGGGCGCATTCAACGACACCTCCGGTCCGGCCCTGGGCGGACATGCCATCAAACATGCGGTCGAACGTGCCGGCGTGGATCCGGCCGAGATTGATGATGTGATTATGGGCTGTGCGATGCAGCAGGGCTCGACCGGCCGCAATCCGGGGCGCAACTGTGCCATCCGTGCGGGCCTGCCAACCTCTGTTTCCGGCATGTCGATGGATCGGCAATGCGCGTCCGGCATGATGGCGATCGCGACGGCGGCCAAGCAGATCATCTCCGATGGCATGACCGTTACGGTCGGCGGCGGGCTGGAGAGCATCTCCCTGGTCCAGAACGACAAGATGAACAATTTCCGCGCCGCGGACGAGTGGACGCTGGAACATCAGCCGGCCCTCTACATGTCCATGCTGGAAACCGCAGAGATCGTGGCGGACCGCTATGGCGTTTCCCGCGAGGCGCAGGACGAATACGCGGCCCAGTCGCAGGATCGTACGCATGCGGCACAGCAGGCTGGCAAGTTCGACGACGAGATTGTCCCGCTGCCGTCCGTCATGAAATTCTTCAACAAGGAGACCAAGGAAGTTTCCGATGTCGAGGTGACGCTGGAGAAGGATGAAGGCAATCGCCCGGGAACATCGGCTGAAAACCTCGCCGGTCTCAACCCGGTGTTCAAGGATGGCCAGGTGATCAAGGAAGGCCGTTTCATCACGGCCGGCAATGCGTCCCAGCTTTCAGACGGCGCATCCGCGTCCGTCTTGATGGAGGCGCGGGAAGCCGAGCGCCGCGGGCTGGAACCGCTTGGCATCTATCGCGGCATGGCCGCTGCCGGTCTGGACCCGGACGAGATGGGTATCGGCCCTATTCATGCCGTTCCGAAACTGCTCAAGGCCAATGGCCTGACGATGGATGATATCGGCCTGTGGGAGCTCAATGAGGCGTTTGCCGTGCAGGTTCTGCATTGTCGCGACACGCTGGGCATTCCCAATGAAAACCTCAATGTAAACGGCGGCGCGATTTCCGTGGGCCACCCCTATGGCATGTCGGGCGCACGCCTGGTCGGCCACGCGCTGATCGAAGGCAAGCGCCGGGGCGTGAAATACGTCGTGGTGACCATGTGCGTCGGTGGCGGCATGGGTGCTGCCGGCCTGTTCGAAGTCGTATAGGGGGGGCGGACATGAAAGCGCTTTACTGCCGTGAATTCGGACCGGAATCTAATCTGAAGGTTGAAGAGATTGACGATCCGGCGGTACCGGAAAACCACGCCCTGATTGACGTCAAGGCGGCCGGTCTGAACTTTCCCGACCTGCTGTGCGTCCGCGGAGATTACCAGTTCAAACCGCCACTGCCCTTCGTGCCGGGCGGTGAGGGCGCGGGCGTGATCTCCGAGCTGGGCGACGGGCTTGACGGTTTTGCCGTCGGCGACCGGGTCTGTTTCAACGGCCTGACCGGCGCCTTTGCGTCCAAGGTGGCCTCGCCAGCCGGAACCTTTGTCAAAATCCCGGACAGCATGTCGTTCGAAGAGGCGGCCGGCCTGACGGTGGTTTACGCGACGTCTTATTACGCCTTGAAACAGCGCGCGAAACTTCAGCCGGGCGAGACCGTGCTTGTGCTGGGCGCGGCTGGTGGTGTCGGCCTGGCGACGGTTGAACTGGCCAAGGCGATGGGTGCGAAGGTCATCGCGGCGGCTTCGACCGACGAGAAGCTGGCTGTCGCCCGCGAGCACGGCGCCGATGAAGGCATCAATTACACCACCGAAGACCTGAAGGCGCGGGCCAAGGAGCTGACCGGCGGGCAAGGTGTGGACGTGATCTACGACCCGGTCGGCGGAGAGCTGGCCGAAGCGGCCTTCCGCGCGATTGGCTGGGAGGGCCGTCATCTGGTGATCGGATTTGCCTCGGGTCCAATCCCGAAGCTCCCGCTGAATTTGCCGCTCCTCAAGGGCGCGTCCGCGGTCGGTGTCTTCTGGGGGGCGTGGGCGATGCGTGACCCAAAGGGGCACTATCAGAACATGTCGGAGCTGTTTGATTTCTTTGAAAAGGGTCAGATCAAGCCCCATGTCGCCGCGCAGTATTCCCTCGATGAGTTCCTCGCCGCATTTTCCGAGCTTTCCGAGCGTCGCGCGATTGGCAAGGTCGTTCTGAAGCCCTGAGCTGGACTGAGTGTTCAATGATGAATTCAATCGCCGCTCCTCGACAGGGGCGGCGATTTTTTGTTTGCGCCTTCGTGAGTTGCCACAGGCTCTTGCCGCACTATCCTGATGGGAAGAGTTTGGGGAGCAAGAAATGATCAAGTCCATCAGTCTATTGTCCGGCCTGGCATTGCTGGCATCGCCGGTGTCAGCGCAGCACGCACCGCCATCGGAAGTGCTGGCCGTGCATGATTATGTGGCCGCGGTCTCAGCTGACCGGATTGAAGCCGATATCCGGACACTGGCGGAGTTTGGCACGCGTCACACCCTGTCAGAAACCGAGAGCGACACGCGCGGGATCGGTGCGGCCCGCCGCTGGATCTTCGACGAGTTCGAGCGGATTTCTGCGGATTGTGGCGGGTGTCTGGAGGTCATGTATGTGTCCGGCACGACCTTTGGCCAGCCGCGTATTCCCGAGCCGACCGAGATCGTCAATGTGATCGCCATCCAGCGCGGTTCGTTGGATCCGGATCGCATGGTGGTGATGTCCGGTGATATCGACAGTCGTGTCACCGATCCGCTGGACGGCACATCGAACAGTCCGGGCGCCAATGACAATGCTTCTGGCATGGCCGGCGTCATCGAGGCTGCGCGGGTACTTTCACAGCACCAGTTCGCCGGTACGATCGCCTATGCCGGGCTGTCTGGCGAGGAGCAGGGCCTCTTTGGCGGCGGCATTGTCGCCAGTCACGCGCTGGATAATGGCTGGCGCATCAAGGCCGTGCTGAACAATGACATGATCGGCAATATCACCGGTATCAATGGCGTCACCAATAACACCACGGCCCGCGTCTTTTCTGAAGGAACGCGCGCCACTGAAACACCGGAAGAAGCGCGTCTGCGCCGCTTCACCGGCGGTGAGGTGGACAGCCCATCGCGCAATCTCGCACGCATGGTTGACCGGACAGCGGATCAGTACATTCCCAATCTGGATGTGATGATGGTCTATCGCCTCGATCGTTTCCGCCGCGGTGGCCATCACCGCCCGTTCAACGAGGCGGGCATGCCGGGCGTGCGTATCATGGAAACGAATGAGCATTATGATCGCCAGCACCAGGATTTGCGGACCGAGGATGGTCGCGTTTACGGTGATACGATCGACGGGGTGGATTTCGATTTCGCTGCCAAGCTGACCTCGCTCAATGTCGCTGTAATGGCGCAGATTGCGGGCGCCCCGCCCATCCCGGCGAATGTCGAGATCGCGGGGGCGGTTCAACCGTCCACCCATATCCGATGGACCCTGGCAGACGGCCGCGCCGCCGAGAACCTCGCAGGTTACCGCGTGCACTGGCGTCTGACAGATGCGCCGCAATGGACACACAGCCGTTTTGTCGGGCGGACCGACGAGTTCACGCTCGAGAATGTTGTGATCGACAACTATTATTTCGGTGTGTCAGCCGTGGCGCATGATGGTTCGGAAACGCCCGTTGTCTTCCCGGGGCCGGCCGGCTCCTTCGGCGAATAATGCGGGATCGGGCGGCGGCGGCAGCCGCCGCCGACCAGGCGTGGTGACGGCCTATCTTGAGATATCAGGGGCTGCACCACGGTCATTGAAGCACGCGATCCGGCTCGGCTCAGGAAAGCAACCTTGGAACGCAAGCTGCGCCCACAGAAAAAGCCACCGGCAGAAACCGGTGGCTTTAGTTTGTTCCTGACGCGAAGGCTAGCTGTCGCGGGCCACGATCGTATAGGTCACGGTCTCGCCGGTCGCGGCATTGGTGCCTTCCCAGCTGTCGCCGAGGCTGACACCGTCCTGTAGCGGCGCGCAGCCGCTTTCGCCGGTCGAACGGACCACGCAGATTTCAGCGCCCCGGATCTCCCAGGTGCCTGAAATGCCGACATTGGTCGTATAGGTGCCGTCCGGGTTGAAATAGGTGACATAGCTGCCCTGGGAGCTGGAAACCTGCAGGGCATTTTCGAGCAGGGCGCTGGCATCTGCCTGCAGCAGGGCTGTGCTCATCGCGAGTGTTGTCAAAATCATGTGTGGTCTCCCCTTTGTCGCATGGCGAGTTGAAAGATGGATTTCAAATTGCCGCAGCCCGAACGGATAGGCATCCACGCTGCGTGTGCGCCGCGTTTATGTTAGCGAGCTTACTCGCGTGAAACAATATATGGAGGGTCCGGTGTCGCCTCTCAGGCGAAAGAAAAGGCCGGTGCGAAACTCGCCCGGCCTTGTTTGGAGTTGATGTGAGACCGGACTAGTCGGTTTCCAGCATCTCATCCTGTCCGCAGTCGCGCATGCCGAGGAAGTGATGGGTCACTTCGTCGCCGCTCTCATTGGCAACTGCGACCGGGGAAAGTTCCTGGCCGTTGCGCTTGTCATAAAGAACGCAGGGCAGGGATTCATTTCCGTAGATCCAGCGGTCGCCCCACTGCTGCATGGCGATCAGGATCGGGAACAGCGCTTCACCACGGTCGGTCAGGACGTATTCCTGACGCTGGCCACGAACGCCGACTTCCTCGCGGGTCATGATCCCGTTTTCGACCAGCTTGTTGAGCCGGTCCGTGAGAATGTTCTTCGCAATGCCGGTACTTTCGTGGAAATCACTGAAACGACGGGCACCTTTCATAGCGTCTCTTACGATCAACAGTGTCCACCAATCGCCGACTTGATTGAGTGTTTGCGCGATAGCGCAAGGCATTTCATCGAAACGTTTCCGTCCCATACCAATAGTCCCCAAAGACTAAGGCGTTGATACGCCGCTCCTCCAAAAAGTTCGAATCAAGCCGCTCCTAAAAGCAGCCTACCCGAGCACTCCCTTCCCCGCACGAAAGTGAGGTGACAAACAGCTTGCAGGTTGGTCCGTCACGTGCAGTAAAGATACAGGGTTGTGAAATTAATGCGACCCAAAAATGATCTTATGCCGATACCAGATGTGACGGTGAGAGAAACGATAAAAATATCGACAAAGTTTACGGTTGGTTTCCGGGGGAGAGGACTTGCTTGATGGCTTAGGGGTAGACACGCTCACGGTTGAGCTGAGCCCCACATTCCAGCTGATCATGTCCGTCAGCCTCATGGTGATGATGTTCACCGTGGCGCTCGGTCTAAAGTTTCAGGATTTCATCGACTTGAAGAAAGAGCCCGGGGCGGTTGCCGGCGGCGTGGCGGCCCAGGTCCTTGGCTTGCCGCTCCTGACGCTCGGGCTGATCATGATGCTCAACCCGGCGCCCGGCGTCGCGCTCGGCATGATCGTCGTCGCCAGTTGTCCGGGCGGAAATGTTTCCAACGCGCTGACACTCTTTTCGCGCGGTGATACCGCCTATTCAGTCTCCCTGACCGCCATTTCCAGCGTCTCTGCCGCGCTGGTTACCCCGGTCTCAATCCTGTTCTGGGCGAATCAATACGGCCCCACCTCCGCCCTGGTCGATACGCTTGATGTCGACCCGACGATCTTCCTGGTGCAGACCGCGGGCCTGCTTGCCCTGCCACTGGTGTGCGGCATGTCGCTGGCGCACTGGAAAACGGATTTGGCGGCAGTGATGAAGCGCTATCTGACGCCGGTTGCCTTTTCCATCCTGGTCGGGCTGATCCTGGTCGGTGGCTATACCAATCGCGATGTCCTGTTTTCACCGGACCACAATCTCATTCCGCTGGTCATGACGCATAATGCAGTCGCCTTTGCTGCCGGGGCTCTCGCCGCTGTGGCGATGAGGCTGGCGGGGCCCAAGGTGCGTTCGCTGACCTTCGAGGTTGGGATACAGAATGCCGGGCTGGGGCTCTTGCTCCTGTTGTCGCAATTTGGTGGTGTAGGCGGTGCCGTTGCCGTAACCGCGCTTTGGGGCGTGTGGCACATTACGGCAGGATTTGTGCTGGTCGGGCTTTTCCGCGGTTACGACCAGCTGACCAAGAACACGCGGATATCGTGAATTTGACGGGAGGCATTCATGTTCGATCTGGTTATTCGCGGCGGCAAGCTGTTCGACGGCACTGGCACCGAGCCCTGTGAAGCTGACATCGCCATCAAGGACGGCAGGATTGTCCAGATCGGTGATGTGAGTGGCCAAGCGACGCGGGAGATCGACGCTGCCGGCAAGATCGTTACACCGGGCTTTGTCGATATCCACACGCATTATGACGGTCAGGCGAGCTGGGATGAGGAGCTTCGGCCCTCTATCGACCACGGTGTGACTACGGCGGTGATGGGCAATTGCGGTGTTGGATTTGCCCCTGTGCGCGAGGCCGACCACGACAAGCTGATCAAGCTGATGGAAGGTGTCGAGGACATCCCCGGCACGGCGCTGCATGAGGGGCTGACCTGGGATTGGGAGAGTTTCCCGGACTATCTCGATGCGCTCGACAAGATGCCGCGCACGATCGATATCGCCGCCATGATGCCGCACGACCCGCTGCGGGTTTATGTGATGGGCGACCGCGCTGTCTTTTCCGAACATGCGACGGGTGAGGACATCGAGGAAATGCGCCGTTTGACCCGGGAAGCGCTGCAGGCAGGCGCTATCGGGTTTGCTACGGGCCGTTCTGACGTCCACAAGACCGCCGATGGTGACTGGACGCCGTCCTCGGAAGCCACGCGTGATGAACTCACCGGGATAGCCCGGGCCTTCGAAGGGCTGGATTTTGGTGTCGTACAGGCGGTTTCCGATTTCAATCTCGAACGTGGTGAGGCGGATTTTGATGAGGAATGGTCCATCGTCGCCGATTACGCCAAGGCTTCCGGGCGACCGTTTTCCTTTTCTCTCATGCAGCGTGATTTCGCGCCGGATCAATGGCTCAAACTGATCAGCCGGTCGGAAAAGCTCAAGGACGAGGGTGTGGATGCGCGCATGCAGGTCGCGCCGCGTGCGATCGGCGTTTTCCTCGGCTTCAACTGCACTTTCCATCCCTTCATGGGTTATCCGACCTACAAGAGCATTGCGGATTTGCCCCTGGCCGAACGCGTGGCGAAAATGAAAGACTCGGCGTTCAAGGCGAAAGTCCTCTCTGAGAAGACCGACAAGCTCTCCGGCCCCGGCTCGTCCATCCCGCCGCTCGCTGACCTTCTCATGGAGCATATCGAGATGGTGGCCGAGAAGTTCTTCCAGATCGGCAACCCTCCGGATTACGAGCAGCCAGCGGAGAATTCGTTGGCCGCGCGGGCGCGTGCCGAAGGCAAGCCGTTGATGGAGATCATCTACGACACCCTGCTGGAACGGGATGGCAAGGAGCTGATCTACCTGCCGCTCTATAACTATACTGAGCTCAATTACGACAATGTGCTCAAGATGATGGAGCACCCGCAGGCGCTCTACGGCCTGTCTGATGGCGGCGCGCATGTGGGCACGGTCTGCGATGCTTCCATGCCGACCTATATGATCACACACTGGACGCGGGACCGCTCGCGAGGGCGCAAGCTCGATCTTCCAACCGTGATCCGCATGCTGACCGGGGCGCAGGCCGATTACCTGGGCATGTCCGACCGTGGCTATCTCCGGGAAGGTCTCAAGGCGGACATCAATATCATCGACCTTGACCGCCTGCAGATGGAACCGCCGCACATGGAACAGGACCTGCCGGCCGGTGGTCAGCGCCTGTTGCAGGGCGCGCGCGGTTACACGGCGACGATTGTCGCCGGTGATGTCGTCATGGAGGAGGGGCGGCTCACCGGCGCCAAGCCTGGGCGCCTCTATCGGGCCGGGCAACCAGCTGTTGTGGCAGCGGAATAATCATGAGGCTCTTTTCCCCCATCGTTCTGCTGGTCGCTCTGGGCGTCGCGCTGCTGTCTGTGACCCTGTTGGTGCTTGAACCCGCCAGCTGGAGCAGGGCAGTTTTGTCGCTGGTCTTCCTGCCGCTTGCCGGGGCAGTGATCTTCCGGGTCGCTCGTCGCAACTCGCAATCTGCTGCGGCGCGCGAGCGGTCGTTGATCCGGACCCGGGCAGCCATGGTGGGAGCAGGAGCCGTCCTGGCCTCGGCCCTCGGCTTTCGCCTGGTTGAGGTGTTTGGCATTGAAACGGACACGACCGCAAAATCCGTTGCCAGCATGGTTCTTGTCCTGGTCGTGGTGTTCGGCGAGTTCCAGTCCGGTCGAATGGACCGTGAAGCGGACAAGCTTGACGACGAAGACTGACGCGACCCATCAGCGACGTTCGTTCAAGCCCGCTAGCAATCTGACGCATTTCTAATTCGAATCCGAATTCGAATTCGGCATTTTGCTGGCATGGATATGATCATGACACCGAGGCAGGCGCGCAGTCTGCGGACCCAGGAGAGCATTCTCGACGCTTTGGAGCGTTTGCTGAACGCTGACCCGTACGGCGAGTTGTCCATGCCTGGCATTGCCGAGGCTGCGGGCGTGTCGGTCGGCGGGCTTTACGGCCGCTTTGCCAATCGCGAACAGCTGATGGACGCCGTGCACGCCCGATACCAGGCGCGGCGGGATAAAATGTTGGTAGAGAAGCTCGACGCGCAGGGCGAAACAGGGCTGTCCGAGCGGATCGGCGCGTTTGTGGACGCCTTTGTCGATTTGCACTCCCGGAATGCGGGTGTCTTGCGCAGTTTCATTATCCGTCACTGGCTGACGGGTGGAGCTCCGACCCACGAGGTCCTGGCCGAGGTTCGCGATCACAAACAGCGTGTCGTCGACTATCTGCTGGCGGCTTGCCCGGACGATGAGCGCGGCTCCAGAGCAGGTCGGATCCGCCGTGCGGTGGAATACGTGATTTCAATCAGCAAGGACCAGATCGTTGTGGCGCCGGATAAGCCGGCTGAGCGCACGGCGCTGGACCTTGAACAGCTACGCGCAGACCTGCGGTTGATTGCCAACCGTATGATCTTCGGTCGCGATCCCTAGGAGAGACAAATGCCCCTTAATCGAGGCGGAATTATTCCGGTGCTTCTCGCGACCGGACTGGTGGCTTGTGGCCTTGATTCCGATGTCCAAGCCCAGGATGAGCTCATCCCGAGGGCGGCGCTCTTTTCGGACAATACGCGTTACGATGCGGCGTTGTCGGCCGATGGAAGGCGTTACGCCTGGTCGGCTGAACATCAGGGCGTACCGGCCATCTGGATGGCTTCCCGCGACGGTAACAGGGGCGCTCGCCCGGTCACGCCTGCTGGTGCCTCGGTTCCGCAATTCATCTGGAGCGCCAATCCCGATGTGATCCTGATCATCGGTGACAACTCAGGCGATGAGCGCTGGCGGGTTTCCGCGCAGCGGAGGTCTGGTCGATCTGACGCCGGGTGAAGGCGAACGGGCCAGCGTTCTGGCGGCGTCGGTGCAGGATCGCGATCATGTCGTGATCTCGTCCAACGAGCGCGACCCAGCGCACTCGGATCTTTTCAAGGTGAATATTCTCACCGGAGAGCGGTCGCGTATTCTGTTGAACGAGGCGGGGTATGCGAACTTCCTGGTTGGTACGGACCTCGTGCCGCGCATCGGTGTTCGCGTGTATCCCGACACCGGGGATTTCCGTCTGGATGCGCTGGAGGCCGAACCGCGCGCGCTGGCCGAGATTGCCTACGAAGACACCCGCGGGTTCGAGCTTCTGTCCGTGTCTGCAGAAGCCGACGAGATCTATCTGCTAGATACGACCGGCCGCAATACCAGCGCGCTGGTGGCCATGAACCTTGAGACAGGCGCGAGCCGCGCCCTTACAAGTAATGATCGGGCTGACATCGTCGAAGTCATCACCGATCCGCACACCGGTCACCCGCTGGCCTATGCGCATGATTACGCTGGCAAGGTCTGGGAAGCGGTCGAGGCCTCTGACGAGGCGCTGTTTGAACGTCTTGGCGAGCTGGACGGCCGGGTTGATTTCGAGGCCTGGAGCGCGGATGGAGAGGCGTTCACACTCTACGTCACAGGCTCGGCGCCGTCCGCCTATATCCGTGTGGTTCGCGCGTCCGGCGAGATCAGCCATCTGATAGATATCTATCCGGATCTTGCCGGATATGAGTTCACCGCCAAACAGGCCGAACGCATCACCACCCGGGACGGACAGGAAATGATCGCCTGGCTGACTCTGCCGCATGGTTCCGACAGGGATGGCGATGGCAGGCCTGACACGCCGGTTCCGATGATCGTCATGCCGCATGGTGGCCCCTGGGACCAGTCGCATGAGGCCTTCGATCCGTGGCAGCGATCGCTGGCCGATCGGGGATATGCGGTGCTGTCACCGAACTTCCGGGGCTCGACCGGTTACGGCAAGGCCTGGCTCAATGCGGGTGATCGGGAATGGGGCGGCGTCATCCAGAACGACGTCATCGACGCCTCCCGCTGGGCTGTCGAGGCTGGCATCGCCTAACAGGACCGGATCGGTATCTGGGGCGCATCCTTTGGGGGTTATATGGTCCTTAGAACACTGTCGAACACACCGGACGAATTCGCTTGCGGGGCGGCGGGGGCCGCGAGTACGGACCTGACGACCCTCTACGATTCCCTGCCGGAATACTGGACAGCCTTCCTGGCGGAGTACCGCCGCCGCGTGGCCGATCCGACGACGCAAGAGGGGCAGGCCCTCAGCCGGGCCCATTCCCCGCTCTATGAGGCGCACCGGATATCCGCTCCGTTGCTGATCGGTCAGGGGGCCGAGGACAGTCGCGTGCCGCGGGCCGAGTCCGAACAGATTGTCTCGGCCATGGTCGGCAATGGCCAGCCGGTCACCTATCTGCTGTTTGAGGGCGAGGGGCATGGCAATCGCATCGTGGCCAATAACCGCGCGGCCATGGCGATCACCGAGAATTTCTTTGCCGCCTGTCTCGGCGGCCGGACCGAGCCCTTTGGCGATGCCCTGGATGGCAGCACGCTGACGATCCCGCAGGGCGCGCAGCATGTGCCGGGGCTGGCGCAGGCCTTGTTGACCCGGGAAGAGTGATCAGCGCACGTAGCTCGCACCATTGATGTCGATGCAGGAGCCTGTGGCGCTGGCGCAGGCTCCCGAGCCGAGGAAAGCGCACATGGCGGCAATTTCCTCCGGCTCGGCCATGCGACCGATGGGGATTTCCGAACTTGCTGCAGCAATTCCTGCAGCATTTTGCGGTGCCATGCGGGTGTTGATCCAGCCCGGCGCGAGCGCATAGGCGTGAATTCCGAACTGGCCCCATTGCCGTGCAATCGTCTTGGTCAGCGACAGGACCGCGCCCTTGGAGGCGGCATAGGCCATGTGGTCCTTGTCCTCGCCGCGATATCCGGCCCGGCTGGCGATGTTGATGATCTCGCCACCGCCGCTTTCCTTCATCTCCGGAATGGCCGCGCGGCAGATATCGGCGACGGCCATCAGATTGACCTGCAGGATGCCGGCCCAGTTGGCTTCCCAGGTCTCGTCGGAACTGTCCAGCGGCGTGTCCCAGTGAATGCCGGCATTGTTGACGACAATATCGATACGTCCTCCGGCCATGTGCAGCGCAGCATCATAGAGGTCACGGGCTGCGCCGGGCATCATCAGGTCGGCCTGGACGGCCCCTAGGGCCCGCGGCCCGATTTCGCGAACAGCCGCATCGGCGTCGGCCATGTTCTGATTGCCGTGGAGGATGACCTCGGCGCCCTGTTCGGCAAACAGGAAGGCGGCCGAGCGGCCAACGCCATGGCTGGATCCGGTGATCAGGGCGCGTCGGCCGGAAAGGGGTCCACTCATGGTCTTGTCCTTGTCTCTTGAAGTTCTGGACGAGCATTAGCGGGCTTTGCGCAAAAGCCAAAAGAAAAGCCGCCGGACGGGACCGGCGGCTTTCACTTGTTCTGGTGGCCGAGCCTATTTCAGCTGTTTTTTGGCCAGGCCCTCGATCAGCTTGCCATAGGGCGGGGCGAGCATGCGTGAGGGGTGCCACTTGCCGGTGTGGAAGACCGAACGGTTGTGGCTGAACACTTCGAACCCGGTCTCGCCATGATAGGCCCCTTGGCCAGACGCGCCGATACCACCGAAAGGCAGATCCGGGATGGATAGGTGCAGCAGGTTGATGTTCACGCCGACACCGCCGGACA
This sequence comes from Maricaulis sp. MIT060901, assembly GCF_047123815.1. Lineage (NCBI taxonomy): Bacteria > Pseudomonadati > Pseudomonadota > Alphaproteobacteria > Maricaulales > Maricaulaceae > Maricaulis > Maricaulis sp. MIT060901. The sequence goes on along the minus strand of NZ_CP138920.1, from coordinate 247,102 downwards.
GTGTCCGGTCAAGCACGCGCTCAGCCTCGGCCTTGTCCGTTGTGTAGACATAGAGCGCCAGCGGATGGTCGCGATCACTGATGTAATCGGTGGCTGTGTCCAGATCCTCATAGCCGAGCACGGGCAGGATCGGACCGAAGATCTCTTCCTCGAGCAGTTTCGAGTCGGCCGGCAGGTTGAGCACAACCGTCGGCGGGATCTTGCGCGCGGCCTTGGCGGCCTCTGCATCGTGTTCCGGCTGGAGGATAGCGGCGCCCGCGGCCCGGGCTTCCTCGATCATGGTGTTGAGGCGAGCGTAGTGCCGGTCCGAGACGATGGCCGAGTAGGAACCGTCATTGCCGGCATCCTCGAACTGGGCCTGGGCAACCTCGATGATTGCTTTGGCGATCTCTTTCTCGCGCCCCTTGGGGGCGAGCACGTAATCCGGCGCGACACAGGTCTGACCGGAGTTGAAAAGCTTTCCCCAGCCAATTGATTTTGCTGCAGATTCGAATGGGTAATTCGCGGTGACGATCGCCGGGGACTTGCCGCCCAGCTCCAGCGTGACCGGGACCAGGTTTTCCGCCGCTGCCTTGGCGACCAGGCGTCCGACCTGAGTCGAACCGGTATAGAAAAGATGGTCGAACTTCAGCTGGGTGAAGGCCTGGCCCACCGCAGGACCGCCGGTAATGACAGCGACCTGGTCCTCGTCGAAATACTGACCGATGAGGGATTTCATCAGCTCGGCTGTTGCCGGCGTGTATTCGGACGGTTTGATCATCGCCCGACAGCCCGCACCGAGCGCCGCAACGAGCGGCGCCATGGCGAGCTGGAAGGGATAATTCCACGGCGCGACAATGCCGGCCACACCGACGGGGTCCCGGCGAATATACGCCTTGCCAGGCATCAGGTTCATGGGAACCGAGACGCGTTTGGGTTTCATCCATGTTTTCAGGTGTTTCGCCGTGTGTTCCGCGTCATTAATGACGAAGACGATCTCGCCGAAAATACTCTCTTCGCGCGCCCGGCAAGAGAAGTCCTTGTTGATGGCCTCGCAAATGGCATCGACGTTGTCGCGGCACAGTTTGGCGATCTTGGCCAGATCCGCCTTGCGCTCGGCGAGGGAGCGCTGCCGGTCCGCCCGGAAAGCCGATTTCTGATCGGCCAGACTGGATTTCATCCGCTCGATCTGTTTGGATTCTGCGTCACTCATGGCGGTCTCCTCAGTCGTGGTCTTCCGCGATCATTGCCGCAGCACGGGTCGCGATCATGATTGTAGGCGCGTTGGTATTGCCGCCCACCAGGCGCGGCATGACCGAGGCATCAATCACACGCAGGCCGTCAATTCCCTTGACGCGGCAACGGCTGTCGACGACCGAGAGGTCGCCCGAGCCCATCGCGCAGGTCGAGGTAGGATGATAGAGCGTCTCGGCACGTTTTCGAACATCATCCATCAATTCCGCCCGGGTCGTGACATCGGCGCCGGGATATCGTTCTTCCTTGCGATCGAAATCAAAGGCTGGTGCACGCAGGATTTCCCGAACCTTGGCGAGACCATCCGTCAGCACATCGGCATCGAATTCGTCTTCCAGATAATTCGGCTGGATGAGCGGGTGGTCGTTGGGATCTGTGGATTTCAGCCGAATGTCGCCGCGGCTGCGCGGATAGAGCTGGCAGACGTGCAGGGTCACACCATGGCCCCAGGCCTTCTCGATTCCGTGCGGATTGGAAATCGCCGGGATAAAGACGAGCTGCAGGTCCGGAATATCCTCCGCATAGGCCGATTTGATGAAGGCTCCGCCCTGGACCGGATTCACATAGGCCGGACCGTCGCCCATCAGCATCATGCGACCCATCATGTAGATATGTTGGGGGATGGAGCGAAGGGAATTGCCGATCGAGATCGACGACTTTGTCCAGATCTGCGCGGTGACATCGAGGTGGTCCTGCAGGTTCTTGCCGACCCCGGGCAGGTCATGTTCGACGGAAACGCCGGCCTCCCGCAACTCATCCGCCGGACCGATGCCAGACAGCAGGAGCGTTTGCGGGGAGTTGATGGCACCACCGGACAGGATGACCTCCTTGCGTGCCTTCAGCTCGGTGCGCGTGCCATCAATCTCGACCTCGACACCGGTGGCCCGGCCATTCTCGATGATGATCCGGCGGACCATGGTCTTGATGGAGACCGAACAGTTGGCGCGATCCAGGGCCGGGCGCAAGAAAGCGTCCGCAGCGCTGCAGCGCTTGCCGTCGCGCTGGGTGACCTGGTAGGGGCCGAAACCTTCCTGGTCTGGTCCGTTGAAATCGCTATTGCGCTTGTATTGCAGCTGGTCGCCGGCCTTGAAGAAGGCCTCGGTCAGCGGGTTAAGCGGGGTGATGTCTTCCACAGACAGCGGGCCGCCTGCGCCGTGCAGGTCAGAAGCGCCGCGCTGCTGGTCCTGGACTTCCTTGAAGGCGGGCAGGGCATTGTTCCAGCCCCAGCCTTCCGCTCCATAAGTCTGTTCCCACTCGTCGAAATTCTCTTTCGCACCACGCATGTAGTGCATCGCGTTGATCGAGGATGACCCGCCGAGCGTCTTGCCGCGAGGCCAGTGAAGCTTGCGGTCGTAGAGATGTTTTTGCGGTTCGGTCCAGTAGCCCCAGTTGAACTCCTCACCCGTGACCGCAAACTGGAGCAGCATGGGTGTCTTGATTATTGGGCTGTCGTCAGAACCGCCGGCCTCTAGGACACAGACGCTGACGTCCGGGTCGCGCGAAAGGCGTTCCGCAACCGTACAGCCCGCCGAACCGGCGCCGCAGATGATATAATCGTATTCAGTCTCACTCATCTCCGGCCTCCATGGCTTCCACGCCAGTTTCCACCGGGCCACCATAGTGTGCGGCCAGGGCGCGCATGGCGATCAGGGATTCCTCGGTGCGCGAGGTCCAGGTCGGGTCTGCAGCGGTGCGGGCGATGACAATGCCGCGGCGTTCATCAACCCAGACATATTGGCCGTAGACACCCGCCATGAAGTACTCGCCGTCATAACCTTCCGGCACCCAGAAATGCAGGCCGTAGCCGCGATGGGCGTAGACACCGTTCGGGCCGGGTTCCTGGAAGTCTGCATTCGGGCGCGTGGCGCTGACGACCCAGTCTTCCGGCACTAGCTGGTTGCCCTCCCAATTACCGCCCTGCAGGTAGAACTGGCCGAAGCGGGCATAGTCTTCCAGCGAGGAGTTGAGGCAGCAATAGCCAATCGCCATGCCGCGATCACCGGGCACATTCTGGTTCCAGTAAGCTGGGCGGGTCATGCCGATCGGGCCCCAGATCTGTTCCTGTACGGCCTGGGCAAGGGGCTGGTCGTAAACCGCGCGAACGACAGCCGAGAGCACCTGGGTATTGGCGCTGACATAGTGCAGGTCTTCGCCAGGCGCGCGATTGCGCTCAACTTCGCCGACCAGCGTGTCGATGTTCTGGCCATAAATATTGGCGCCCAGGAAAAGGCGGCGGATGTCGGAGCCTTCCGCGTTGTAGTCCTCGTTGAAATCGACACCGGCAGACATCATCAGCAGATGACGCAGGGAGGTCGCGCCAAACGGAGTGCCGGCATATTGCAGGGCGAATTCGTCGGCAGTCTGGTCGAGATTGTCGATCAGGCCCTGGTGCATCGCCATGGCGATCAGGGTCGCGACATAGCTTTTTCCGACCGACCAGGACGTGTGGTGTGTCTCGGCTGTAGAGCCGAGCAAATACTGTTCATGGACGACAACTCCGTCGCGCAGCACCATCAGGCCGGTACTGTCGGATTCGGCCAGCCACTCATCGATCAGCTTGTCCTGTCCATTGAACCGGAATGAAACGCTCTCATTTGATACATTTCGGGGCGTTTCGACGGGATTGTTTCCCGTTTCGATTGTCCTGTACGGGAAAATATCGCCCATATTGCGAAAAGTGTGTGCCAGTCGGTCGACGCTTGTTGCGGCCTGGATTTCCGCCGGAGAATAGTCCGACCAGGGCCTGTAATACCAACCGCCAGCAGACACTGCTGCGATGCCCGCAATGGCTCCTAAGCCAATGATTATATTTTTCATTTTTCTCCCCAGGCGCGTCTAAATGAACGCTGTTCACTACGCAGCCTAACAGAGTTCTTCGCAGAGAAAAGACTTGGCTCAAAATCTGCCGCTCTCCAGGCGGAGTGCGGCAAGTGTGCATCATCAAGGCATCTTTTTTGCTCCAAGCGCAAAAACGAGCTGACAGCGTCGTCCTATGATGTTCATATGTCAGATAGTTCACGCGGAAATGGTTGGCTAGAAACCGCGTTACTGAGGGGAGAAAATTCCAATGAAAATGTTCTCGAAAGCGGCCGCTTTGGGCACGACCGCTATTCTTTGTGGCCTTGTAGGCACTACTGGCGCCCTTGCACAGGTAGAGACGATTACAGTCACGTCGCAGAAACGTGAGCAGACTCTGCAAGAGGTTCCGATCGCGGTTTCCGTCGTTCAGGCTGAGACCCTTGAGAATGCGCAAATCGTTGACGCCATCGACCTGCAATCGGTCGTTCCGTCTCTGCGCGTAAGTCAGCTCGAGCGCAGCTCCAACGCGACTTTCATCATTCGTGGCCAGGGTAATGGCGCGAACAACCCGGGTATCGAGCCGTCGGTTGCTGTCTATATCGATGGTGTCTTCCGCAGTCGTGCCGGTACGGCGCTGTCTGACCTCATGGGTATCGAGCGTGTCGAGGTCCTGCGTGGCCCGCAGTCGACCCTGTTCGGCAAGAATGCGACTGCTGGTGTTGTCAGCATCATCACCGAAGAGCCGCAGTTCGATTTCGGCGGTCAGGCCGAAATCACGCTCGGCAACTACAATTCCATCATCACCCGCGGTTCCGTTACGGGTCCGATCTCGGACACGGTTGCGTTCTCTTTAAGCGGGAGCATGAACCAGCGTGACGGTTACTTCACGAACACCGGCACGGGTGGCGATTTCAACAACCGTGATCGCTGGGCGCTGCGTGGCCAGCTGCTGTGGGTGCCGAACGATGAGTTCAGCCTCCGCCTGATCGCTGATTACGATGAAATCGACGAAAACTGCTGTGGTACCGACCGCGTCGTTGATGGCGCCGCCGGTGGTGTGATTCGCGATCTTCTGGGCGGTCAGACGTCCGGCTCCGGCTTCACCTACGAGATCGCGACGGATTTCGAAAACCAGAACACGATCGAGAACTCCGGTATCTCCGCCCAGGCGGACTGGAGCTTCGGCGACACGATGACGCTGAGCTCAATTACCTCGTTCCGTGGTTATGAAGACTATATCGACTATGAAGGCGATTTCACGACGCTCGAGCTGCTTAGCTCCAACGTTCGTGGCCTTGACGTCGATACGTTCAGCCAGGAATTCCGCCTGACCGGCGAATTGGGTGATCGTGGCTTCTTCCTGCTGGGTGCCTACTTCTCCACGGAAGACATGACGGTTGAAGACTCCCGTCAATACGGCGCGGATACCCGCGACTACGTCGATATCCTGACCGCGTCGGGTGTTATACAGGTCGCTCCGGGTGTATTCGTACCGGATCCGTCCACCAGCGCGATCACCGGTATTGAAGTCGCTTCGGGCTTCGCGCCGGGAACATTCTTCGCATCCGGTAACGGTACTGCTTTCACCGCAGAGCAGAGCGACGAGCAATTCCAGATTTTTGGTCAAGTTGATTTCAACCTCACCGACCGTTTGGTCCTGACCGGTGGTCTGGCTTACTTCCAGTCTGACAAGGAAGTTGACTTCCTCAACGTCACTCGCACCAACCCGTTCTCTGACCTGAACCTGGTCGCTATCGGTGAGCCGCTCATCCTGGCTGGTCTCATTGGCGCGAACCCGCTGTTCACAGGCACGGACCCGACCGATCCGCTTCAGATTGGTGCATTTGCCCTGGCCAACCCGGCTGTCTTCGCACAGCTCCAGGCTCTGGCAACGGGCGCATCCACGGCCTTCCCAGGCAGCGGTGCTCCGATTACCAACCCGCTTCTCGGCCTGTTCGCGGCCGGTCTGCAGCCGCTGGGCGCGCTGACCCCGTTCCCGAACTCTGTCGAGGACGGACGTACGTCTGACTCAGATTGGCCGTATACGGTTCGTCTCGCATTCGATGCGACCGACCGCACCAATGTCTACGCTTCGTTCTCTCGTGGCTTTAAGGCCTCGTCCTGGAACCTGACGCCGGATACCCGTCCGGCATCTGCGGACATTGCTGCTCTGCGTGCATCGGGTGAACTGGCTTCCGACAACGCTCTTGGTGCTCCGACCGTGGTCACCACGGCTGAAGCGCTCGGCGTCGCTGGTAACCAGCGTTTCGCCCGTCCGGAAGTTACCGAGACTTTCGAGATTGGTTTCAAGACCCGTTTCGACTTCGGTTCTCTTGACGTTGCCTATTTCGACCAGACCGTCACTGACTTCCAGTCGTCTGTCTTCCAGGGTGCCGGCTTCGCCGTCATCAACGCCGGTGAGCAGTCCGCTACCGGTCTGGAATTCGACAGCGTTCTCTACCCGCCGGCATTTGATGGTCTGACCATCAACCTGTCCGGTATCTGGATGGATGCGCAGTATGATGACTTCCAGGGCGCTCCGGTTGTTTCCGGCAGCCCGGAAGATCTGGCTGATGGCGTTCAGGACGGCACCGGTGATCTCAGCGGTAGCGATGTCGCTGGTATCCCGTCGTTCGCTGGCTCCTTCGGTGTCCAGTATGCTCGTGACGTGTCCTTCGGTGAGCTGATGTTCCGCGCCGATTGGCAGTATGAATCCGAGGTTCGTCTGCTGGACAACCTGCCGGAAAACATCACGCGTCAGGTCAGCACCATCAATGCTTCTGTTGGTGTGAACTTCAACAATGGCCTGGAAGCGCTGCTGTGGGCTCGTAACCTCAATGAGGACGAGTATTACACGTCTGGCTTCCCGACCACGCTGCAGTCCGGATCCTTCTCGGCTTATCCGAACCAGCCGCGTACTTACGGCCTGACCCTGCGTTCGCGCTTCTAAGGAAGGCGAACCAACAGGCTCACGCTTGTTGACAGGATTGAGGCGGCGCCGGGGAAACCCGGCGCCGCTTTTGTTTGCGGTGATCGGCTGTCTCAAGCCACTTTGAAGCCTGAAAGAGTGAACAGTGTTCAAATAAGGGCTTTGCTTTGCAGCGCAGGCTGGTTAGCTTGACCCGATATTCCTTTATGGAGACGGGAATGCTCGAATTGCTCATCTTCCTCGGATCGCTGCTGGGTATCGCCGCCATGGTCCTGGTCAACCGCCAGCTTGGCCTGTTCGAGGCGGCCACAATTTCCAGCCTGGACGATGCGACTCGCCGGCTCGATACGGACCAGATCGGGTTCATGGCCGGGCCAGGCATTCTCGCGGATGACAACAGGACAGCGCTTGTCGAGGAAAAAGGCTCCGGCCGTATCGGCCTGCTTGTGGTCGCGGGCAGTGATGTCGTCATCCGCTATCTCGATCCGGGATCGGTCCGCGCTGCCAAGATGGGCGAGGGCCGCGACATCCATCTTGAGCTCAATGATTTCACCTTCGCTCCGGTGGAGCTCGCCATTTCCGACACCTCGACGGCACGCCACTGGGCGGACCGTCTCAACAGCATGCAAGGCTAGATGATGGACGTTCCCGCTTTTGCCGCGAGCTTCAAGCCGATCGACTGGGCCATTCCCTTTTTTGTTCTCCTGATCGTCGCCGAGATGATCTTTGCCAAGCGTACCGGAGGCGCGCGTTTCGAGTCCCGGGACAGCGCAGCCAGCCTGTTGATGGGGTTGGGCAGCACAGTGTCATCCATCCTCTATGGGGGGCTCATCGGAGCCTGGCTGATCTTTGTCTATGATTTCCGCCTGCTCGATATTCCCTTTGCCTGGTGGGTGTGGCCGATCGCGCTGGTGCTGGATGATTTCTTCTATTACTGGTCCCATCGCTGGGCGCATACCGTGCGCTGGTTCTGGGCCGAGCATGTGATTCATCACTCGTCGCAGCACTACAATCTGACGACTGCCCTGCGTCAGCCCTGGACCGGGCTGTTCACGCTGAAATGGTTATGGCTCGGATCTGTCATGGTGCTCATCGGCTTTCACCCGGTGATGGTCGGCATCGTGGGCGGTATCAATCTGGTCTATCAGTTCTGGATCCATACCGAGGCGATCAAGAAATGCCCGGACTGGTTCGAGGCGGTGATGAATACACCGTCCCACCATCGTGTTCACCACGGCATCAATCCACGTTATCTCGACCGCAATTATGCGGGTATTTTCATCATCTGGGACAAGATGTTCGGTACTTTCCAACCCGAACTTGATGATGAGGATATCCGCTATGGTGTCGTCAAGAATCTGGGCACCTACAACCCGCTGCGTATCGCCTTTCATGAATGGCTGGCCATTGCGGACGACATGCGCAAGGCAGGCAATTGGCGTGATGCGATGATGTTCCTTCTAGCGCCTCCGGGCTGGTCTCCGGACGGTTCGCGGTCGACCTCCAGGGAAATCCTGGAGCGATGGGAAGCGCGCCGTCGCCAGGGCGGTCCGGCGGAGTAAGGGCGTGCGCGCCTGCGTCAGGTCGAGCTCGGTCATCTCAACGACCAATACGCTGAAATACTGAGCGCTTTGAGCCAGGGTGAGGCGGTGGTGTTGTATGCTAGCGATTCCGTGACTGATGGTGCCCGGCTCACGCCTCGATAACGTCGTTCAAAAAATCGAGGAACGGGCCTTGCTTTTGGTGGTGAATTGACACACCTTAGCTTTGTGAACAATGTTCACTAATGATCTTGGTCTGGTCGCTCCTGGGGAGGAAACGTGCCATGGGCTCTCTTAGAGAACTCTATCCGATGCCGGATATCGACAAGCATTGGTCGGTCCCGCAGCAATTCGACGCAACTTTCGACTTCGAATACGACGACGGGCGCACGACGCTCATGCACCTCTACCAGAAGGGCAAGGACATGCAGTGGGATGCGGTCAACCGCATCGACTGGAGCCTGGACCTGGATGAAGAAAACCCGATGCAATTGCCCGATGAAGGTATTGCCCTGAAGGGCTCACCGATCTGGGAAAAGATGTCGGAAAAAGACCGCATTCAATTCCGTCGCCACGCCCAGTCGTGGAATATCTCACAATTCATGCAGGGCGAGCAGGCCGCGCTGATCTGCGCCTCGAAAATCGTCCAGCAGGTTCCGGATCTCGACGCCAAATTCTATGCCTCGACCCAAGTCATGGACGAGGCTCGTCACGTGGAAGCCTACAAGGGTTTGATGCAAAAGTTCGGTGTGGCCTACCCGATGACCCAGCCCCTGGCCTCGCTGGTGGATGATGCCCTGCGCGACAGCCGCTGGGATTTCACCTATCTGGCCATGCAGGTTGTCATCGAAGGCCTGGCTCTGGCAGCGTTCGGCACGATCCGGGATCTGGCCCAGAACCCGCTCGCCAAGATGGTCAATGCCTATGTCATGGAAGACGAGGCGCGACACGTCGCCTTCGGCCGTCTGACGCTACGCGATTATTATCCCGAGTTGACCCAGAAAGAGCGTGACGAACGCGAGGAATTCCTCGTTGAGGCCTGTTATCACATGCGCGATCGTTTCCAGGCTCGCGAGGTCTACGAGACCCTCGACTTGCCTGTCGCGGAATGTATCGAGTGGGCGGAAAACTCGGAAATGAACAAGCTCTTCCGCACGCTCCTGTTCCAGCGCATCGTTCCGGTGGTCAAGGATATCGGCCTGTGGGGCGACAAGATCCAGAAAGCGTACACCGATATGGGCGTCATGCACTATGCCGACCAGGATCTCGATCTGCTGGCCAAGCAGGACGAGGAAATCGCCAAGGACCTGGACAAGGTCAATCACCAGGATGTGCGCATGGCCTATGTGCATGCGGTCGCCGGTCAGGCCGAATAAGAACAATCAGAACAGAATAGTCTCGAACGATTTCAAGGGCGCCCACCGGCGCCCTTTTTGTTCATGCCGCGCTGGCTTTCCTGGTTGCAGCGGGCTGATCCAGACGCTCGCTGACGCGGGCGAGGGTGGCTTCGATTTCCTCGGCCTTGAAGGGTTTGGAAATCACGCCATCCATTCCGGCAGCGAGATAGGCATCATGCTGCTCGCGAAACGCATCGGCAGTGATGGCATAGACCGGCATGCGCGCACGGCCCTCGTTGGTTTCCCATCTGCGGATGGCGGCGACCAGTTCGATGCCGTCCAGTTCCGGCATGTGTATGTCTGACAGGACGAGGTCGAAGGGTTCGGTCTGTACGGCGTCCAGGGCGTTTGCGCCATTATCGTGCTCGGTGATCGAACAGTCATGTTTGGCCAGCATGCTCGCGAGCACCAAGCGATTTGTGGCGACATCATCAACGACCAGTACCCGCAGGCGAGAGCTGATATTGATTTCCTGCGGCTCATCCTTCGTTTCGCCCTGTGAGGGCGCCGAGCGGGCAGGGATGTGAAGGGCGAATTCGGTCCCCGTTCCCAGCTGGGACGTCACGGTCAGCCGGCCCCGCATCAGTTCAGCGATTTCGCGCGAAATCGTCAGCCCCAGACCGGTGCCACCGAATTTGCGTGTTGTTGACGTATCTGCCTGCGAAAAGCGATCGAAAATGCGGGCCTGGGCATCCTCGTCGATGCCGATGCCGGTATCTTGGACGGCAAAGTGCAGTTCATCATTGGCGAGACTGGCAACCAGTTTGACATGACCGCTGGCCGTGAACTTGATAGCGTTGGAAACGAGATTGCCGATGACCTGGTTAAGCCGCATCTCGTCGACCCAGAAATTGCCGGTCAGGTCCGGATCGATTTCGACATTCAGTTCCAGTCCCTTGGCCAGGGCAGCAGAGCTGTAAAGCGCCTCGACTTTGCGGCAGAGTTTGGCCAGGCTGGTAGGGGCAGGGTCAATCTCCAGCTTGCCGCTCTCGATCTTGGTGACGTCCAGAATGTCATTGATGATCTGGATCATCGACGAGCCGGAACAGTCCAGCGTGTCGACCAGCTTACTCTGTTCCTTGTCCAGGCGGGTGCTGCGAAGCATGTTCACGAGGCCGATCACGCCGGTCATCGGCGTGCGCAGCTCATGGCTCATATTGGCCAGAAAACGTGTTTTGGCTTCCGATGCGCGCTCAAGCGCCTTGGCCTGGCGATTGGACAAGACGATGACCAGGGCGAGTGTCGCGAGATTGAATATCGCCAGGAGCCCGATAATCAAACCGCCGCGGGAGAGGTTATTGACCGCCGCCTGGGTGCGGTCATCGGCCCGAAGCATGCTGTCTCGGACGCTGGTCTCCAGTTGGTGCACCGCTTCGATCGCGGCGCTGTCATTGATGCGGACCCGCCGATCGATCTCGGTCGGCAGCAGGCCCTGTTGATGCAGGCTCGCAGCGAGCTCGAGATTGCGCTGGTAGTGGCGAAGGGTCGCGGCGAGATTGTCGAGCGCAAGATCTTCGGTCGCGTTTTCAGACAGCTGTCGGAATTCTTCGATCGCCAGAAGGGCGTCGGCGTATTCTTCACGGATGATTGGCAGGCGTTCGAAATCGCCGCGCAGGACGAAATTCTTGAACTCATGGATCGCGCCGCCATACCCCAGATCGTCCCGAATGCGCGACAGCAATTCCAGGCGTTCGATCGGTGTGGCGAGATTGTCCTCGACCGAGCTGCGAACGCTATTGGTCACCTGACCGGTCAGCACGGCGATGCTGACCGTCGAGAAAACAGCGATAGCTAGCACTGTCGGTATTATGGCGCGTGGCCCGATCCGCATGGTGCCCCCCCCCGGACAATAAGTCTTCAATGGCAACCATACGGTATTCGATTTACCAAAGCGTTAGTCGGTTTTACTCCGATCCAAATCCATAGGGCGAGGCGCCAAGCGTATGCGGGTTCATTTCCAGCTTGCGGTTAAGCGGCGGAAAGGCGCGCTGTGCGCAGCCCTCGCGCTCACACAGACGGCAAGCGATGCCTATCGGCGCCGGGGCAAGTTCGCGAATGGCATCTGCATGCACAATATTCTCGGCATATTGCCAGTCACAGCCCAGGGCGATGGCGTGAACGACCGGGCTTTGCCTGTGTGGCGAGGATGAAAACTGGCCACGGGCCAGGGACAGGTGGCGCCGGCCGTCCGTAAGCTCGAAGGACTGCGCCAGGACCTGGCCAGGCGAATGCAGCGCCTCGTAGAGATTCCATTTCGGACACCCACCTCCGGAGCGCACAAAAGGCATGATTCCGCCGCCAAAACGTTTGGAGACATTACCGGCCTGGTCAACGCGTATCATGAAGAAGGGCAGGCCTCGCTCGCCATTGCGTTGCAATGTCGTCAGGCGATGGCAGACCTGTTCAAAGCTCAGCTCGAAACGGCGTTGCAGGCGCACCAGGTCGTAGCGGCTTTCCTCGGCCAGCTTCAGGAATTGGGAATAGGGCGCCAGGATCGCACCGGCCAGGTAATTGCCCAGGCCGACCCTCAGCAGGCGGCGGGCTTCGGCGTTCTCTCCCATCGCTGTCTCGGCCAGTTTTTCCAATAACTCGCCGAATTCCAGAGATGCCGTGACCGCAGCGATGTGAAAGGTCCGCGAAGACGGATCGAGCGCTTCGGAAAGCAGCAGGCGACGGCCATGAAAGTCGAGGCGGCGGCGCGCGCCCGCCATAAGGTCCTCTTCCAGAACGCGGACGGTAAAGCCGTGCTGTGCCTGCAGGAAGCGGGAGAGGTCGGCAGCCTTGTCACGTGAGCGCAGTCCTGCGCGCTCAATCACCTGGGCGGCAGCATCCTCCAGTTCCGGGAAGTGGTTCTGGCGCGCATCCAGGGCGTCGCGCACGGCCTCCAGGACTACGCCCGGACCGCCGGCACTGCCGGCCGGGCCGGACATGCGCGAGGCGAGGTCCTCAGTTGCCGCGGTTGTTTCGCGATAGGCGTGGAAGAGCTTGGCCAGCGCCTCGGCTGCGCGGGGGTGGCTGTCTGCCAGCTCGTTGAGTTCCATCCGGTCCAGCGCCAGTCCGGACAGGACCGGGTCCGAAGCGGCTTCCTTGAGATCTGCGAGCAGCTGATGATCGGCCTCATTGGCAAAGGCGCGAACATCGACATCAAAACTGTCAGCAAGAGCCAGAAGGACGCGCGCCGTGACGGGACGCTGATTGCGTTCAAGTAAGTTGAGATAGCTGGCGGAAACGCCCAGCGCCTGCGCCGCATCGGCCTGGCTCAGTCCGCGCTCCCGACGCAACCGTCTGAGGCGGGCCCCGGCGAAGAGTTTTTCCAGCGGTTTCTGCTCGTCCATCTCACCGGCCTCTGTCAATAAATTTACAAAACGACATATATACAATGTCAAAGACATTACACTGTATCCGCTTTCTAAGAAAGGACATATCGACAGGGTATAATCTGTTTGACAGTTTCGGGGGCAGGATATTTGTCAATTACGGGGAAGACCAATGACAACTTTCAAAGACCTCGTCCCGAACGCTGCCGATGACCGTTTTGACGGTATCGAGCGTCCCTACACGCCGGAAGATGTTTTCAAGCTGCGCGGCTCCGTCGTGATCCAGCAGACCCTCGCCGAACGTGGCGCCAACAAGTTGTGGGAATTGCTGAAGACGGAAGATTTCGTCAATGCGCTTGGTGCTCTGTCCGGCAATCAGGCCATGCAGCAGGTTCGCGCCGGGCTGAAAGCCATCTATCTCTCCGGCTGGCAGGTTGCGGCTGATGCCAATACTGCTGGCACAATGTATCCGGACCAGTCGCTCTACCCGGCGAATTCTGCCCCGGAACTGGCCAAGAAGATCAACCGTGCACTCCAGCGTGCGGACCAGATCGAGGTCTCGGAGAACGGCCAGGCCTCTCGGGACTGGTTCGCACCGATCGTTGCCGATGCCGAAGCCGGTTTTGGCGGCCAGCTGAACTGTTTCGAGATTATGAAAGCCTTCATCGAGGCGGGCGCTGCAGGCGTTCACTTCGAAGACCAGGTGGCAGCCGAGAAGAAATGTGGTCATCTGGGTGGCAAGGTTCTCATCCCGACCAGCCAGCACGAGCGCAATCTGGCCGCTGCACGCCTGGCTGCTGATGTGATGGCCGTTCCCACGATTACGGTTGCTCGTACCGACGCCGAAAGCGCAACCCTGATCAATTCCGACATCGACGAGCGTGATCATGAATTCATTGATTTCGACGCTGGGCGCACGCCGGAAGGCTTCTTCCGCCTGAAAGAAGGCATGGGTGTCGAGCACTGCATCAAGCGCGGACTGGCCTATGCCAAGGTCGCTGACCTGTTGTGGTGGGAAACTTCCAAGCCTAACCTGGACGAAGCGCGCCGCTTTGCCGAGGCGATCCAGAAGGAATATCCGGGCAAGATGATGGCGTACAATTGCTCGCCGTCCTTCAACTGGGAAGCCAATCTGGACAAGGCCACTATCGAAACCTACCAGCGTGAGCTGGGCGCGATGGGCTACAAATTCCAGTTCGTGACCCTGGCGGGTTTCCACAGCCTCAATCACGGTATGTTCGAGCTTGCCCGCGGGTACAAGGACCGTGGCATGGGCGCCTATTCGGAACTGCAACAGGCCGAGTTCGCTTCCGAGGTCGATGGCTACACCGCGACGCGCCACCAGCGCGAAGTTGGTACCGGCTATTTCGACAAGGTCTCGCTGGCTATTTCCGGCGGCAAGTCCTCGACGACCGCGATGAGCGCGTCCACGGAAACCGCCCAGTTCGCAGCAGAATAACCAGGACACGGGCCGCAGGTCCGGCCGGGGGGCTCTCGCTCTTCCTTGTCCCCCGGCGCCTGGCCCCACAGCAGGAGAACTCGACATGACCCATATCTCACCAACAGGCGTGGAAATTCTTGGACATCTGGAGCCGGGCTATCGAGATATCCTGACCCATGAGGCACTGAGTTTTCTGGCGGGGCTGCACCGCCGGTTTGAAAAACGTCGCCAGTCACTGCTGCGTTATCGCAAGGAACGCCAGGCTGAACTGGACCAGGGCGCCATGCTGCTCTTCCCGCATGAAACGGCTGATATTCGTGCCAGCGAGTGGAAGGTGCGGCCGGCACCGGCGGACCTGCTTGACCGGCGGGTCGAGATCACCGGTCCGGTCGACCGCAAGATGGTCGCCAACGCCCTCAATTCCGGCGCCAAGTGTTTCATGGCCGATTTCGAAGACGCCACGGCGCCGTTGTGGACCAATCTGATTGAGGGACAAATCAATCTGCGCGATGCGAACCGTCGCGAGATTGATTTCACGGATGAGAGATCCGGAAAACAATACAGCATCAATGACGACGCGGCTGTCTTGATCGTGCGACCGCGCGGTTGGCACCTCGATGAGCGTCATGTGCTGGTCAATGGTCAGGCCCTGTCCGGATCTCTCTTCGATTTCGGCCTCTATCTCTTCCACAACCATGAAGCCCTCAAGAAACGTGGAACCGGGCCGTATTTCTACCTGCCCAAGCTGGAGAGCCGTTACGAGGCGCGCCTGTGGAGCCTGGTCTTCCAGCACGCCGAGGATGAGCTGGGCCTGGAACGCGGGACGATCCGCGCGACGGTCCTGATTGAGACTATTCCGGCGACATTCGAGCTGGACGAGATCCTCTATGAACTCAAGGAGCATGTGGTCGGGCTGAATTGCGGTCGCTGGGACTATATTTTCAGCTATATCAAGCGCCTGCGTAACAACCCGGAATGTATTCTGCCGGATCGCGGGGCGGTGACTATGTCGGTGCCCTTCATGGAAGCCTATTCCAAGCGTGTGATCGAGGTCTGCCACCGGCGCGGCGCCCACGCCATGGGTGGCATGTCGGCCTTCATTCCGGTGAAGAATGACGAGGATGCCAACGAGGCCGCGCGTGAGAAAGTTCGCCAGGACAAGCAGCGTGAGGTGAGCAATGGTCATGACGGCACCTGGGTGGCGCATCCGGACCTGGTTCCGATCGCCCGGGAAGTCTTCGACGCACGCATGAAAGGTCCCAACCAGCTCGATTTCGAGGATGAGTTTGCGCTGCCGGTGACGACCAAGGCCCTGTTGGAGGCGCCGGAAGGGCAGATCACCGACGCCGGGGTCGAGGAAAATGTCGACGTGGCCATCCGCTATGTTGCAGCCTGGCTGGGTGGCCGCGGTGCAGTTCCAATCCGCAATCTCATGGAGGATGCCGCGACCGCAGAGATCGCCCGTGCCCAGCTGTGGCAATGGCGCAAATACGCCTGCACCACGGCGCAAGGCCGCACGATCACGGCCGGGGTGTTGGAGGCAGAGATCCTGCGCATTCGGGAGGCCATCAAGTCAGAAGTCTCCGGCATGGACGAATTGCTGACGCGGATCGATCAGGCTGCCGACATCCTCAGCACGCTGGTTCTGGACGAGGATTTCGCCGAGTTCCTGACCCTGCCGGCTTATGACCTGCTGACTGCGGATCTGAAAAAGCCGATGCAATTGACCGAGTTCGAAGACTAAACCCGGAGTTATCCCGGGGAGGAGAGGGAGCAGCGTTCTGCGAGCCAGGATGCTGCTTCTTTTTCGCGTGTGAAAGTCTTGAGGCGCGAGCCGAGCAGGAAACCCTTGGTCTCGAACAGCATGGCCTGGTCGCGATGGTTTTCCGGATGAAAGACCAGCGCCGTCGGGGCGGTTGTGCCCAGACGTTCAAACCAGGTGTCGATGACGGCCATGAATTCGCCTGGCGACAGGGCGAAATCACACGCACACAGGTCAATCAGGAAACAATCGCCTTGACCCAGACGGTCAACGAGGGCGTCGATACGCGCGACCAGAAGCGTTCGGTTGAGTTCACCGGACAGGGATTCGCGAACGACGTTTTTGGGCTGGGGGGAGCCGGATGAATCGGACATACGCACTACTGCTAAATCACTAATACAAGCAAGTGTTTAGCAGCTCCCATTCGATTCGAATGAGATTATTCAGCGCAATCGCACAAACCGGTTGGCAAGCGATCAGGCTTGCACCCTGAGGTGGACGAGGTGTGAGCTTATCCCGTGACAACGGGGGTGTAGCCGCGGAAACCACAGGCATCCGCGAGTTTCCATCCGCTGGCGGTCTGGCTGAAACGGCAGGTGATATAATCCGCACGTTCAACGCCGTACGGAAAGGCCGGGGCCAGTTCCAGCGGCGTACCTTCGGCCGGACGCAGGCTTTGGTACTCGTTTTGCGGATAGACCAGGATCTGGCGTTCGGCGTCGCTGGCCTGGCTGCGAGGGTCATCAATCACACACAGGGGTGGGCGGGAGAGCACGCCGACAACACTGCCACGTGTCACGCCCTGGGACCCCCAGATATGGCTGGTGAGTTGCGGGTCGCTTGCTGCGAATGCGTCAGCGACGGCGCCAGGTGCCAATTGCTGGGCCAGGAGACCGGAATTGTGGCTGATGACGGCCATGAAGGCCTGCATTTCATGCGGCGCCGGAGCGCGGCAAGCCGGAGACGTGGCTGTGGTCGCACAGGCAGACACGGCAAGGGCACAGGAAGCGGCGGCAAGAACACGAATACGCAAGAGACAACTCCATCCCGTCTGGATGGCAAAATCTATAGCCGGTTCTCGCCGCCGTTTCGAGGGCTAAGTGTGCCTGATCAGCGGTTGAGGCGGTTTTCAACCAGGTCGACGACGACGCCCGGGTCCGCCAGCGTTGATGTGTCACCGAGATTGGAGAACTCGTTCTCTGCAATCTTGCGCAGGATGCGCCGCATGATCTTGCCGGACCGGGTCTTGGGCAGGCCAGGGGCGAACTGGATCAGGTCTGGCGTTGCAACTGGACCAATCTCCTGTCGCACCCATTTTTTCAGCGCGGCGACGTCTTCATCAGCTGGGTCGCGGCCCTGGTTGAGTGTGACGAAACAATAAATGCCCTGGCCCTTGATCTCATGCGGATAGCCAACCACCGCTGCTTCGGCGACATCGTCATGAGCGACCAGCGCGCTTTCGATCTCAGCGGTGCCCAGGCGATGGCCGGAAACATTGAGCACGTCATCCACGCGCCCCGTGATCCACCAGTACCCGTCCGCATCGCGCCGGGCACCATCACCGGCGAAATAATAGCCAGGATAGGTCGAGAAATAGGTGTCGATGAAACGCTGGTGATCTCCATAGACAGTACGCATCTGGCCTGGCCATGATCGGGTGAGGACCAGGCTGCCCTGGATTGCACCGTCATCCTCGATAAGCTTGCCATCACCGTCCATGAGAGCCGGCGTCACCCCCGGCATAGGCTTGGTCGCCGACCCCGGTTTCAGGTCCATGGCGCCCGCAAGAGGTGTAATCATGACGCCGCCCGTCTCTGTCTGCCACCAGGTGTCGACGATGGGGCAGCGGCTGTCACCCACGACGCGGTGATACCAGGTCCAGGCTTCCGGATTTATCGGTTCGCCGACCGAGCCCAGCAGGCGCAACGAGGCCCGCGAGTGTTTCTTCACTGGCTCATCACCCTCGCGCATCAGAGCGCGGATGGCCGTGGGAGCAGTGTAGAAAATATTGACCTGGTGTTTGTCGACGACCTGCCAGAAACGGTCCGGTCCCGGATAATTGGGAACGCCCTCGAACATCAGTGTGATGGCACCATTGGCCAGGGGGCCGTAGACGATATAGCTGTGCCCTGTCACCCAGCCGACATCAGCGGTGCACCAGTAGACCTCGCCCGGCTTGTAGTCGAAGACGAGCTCGTGCGTCATTGACGCCCAGACCATGTAACCGCCTGTGGTGTGCATGACGCCCTTGGGTTTTCCCGTAGAGCCTGAGGTGTAGAGAATGAAGAGCGGATCTTCCGCGTTCATCTCTTCCGGAGGACAGTCAGCAGCCTGTGCGGTGACCAGGCTTTCATAGGCGACATCACGTCCCTCAACCCAGCCGACATCGGCGCCCGTGCGCTTGACGACGACAACCTTCTGAACGCCGCCGGCGATCTCTACCGCCTTGTCGACATTGGCTTTCAGCGGGATCGGCTTGGCGCCGCGAATGCCTTCATCCGCCGTGATCACATACTCGCTTTCGCAATCGGTGATGCGGCCGGCCAGCGCGTCCGGCGAAAAGCCGCCAAAAACGACTGAATGCACAGCGCCGATGCGCGCGCATGCCAGCATCGCAAACGCCGCTTCCGGGATCATCGGCATGTAGAGCGTGACACGATCGCCCTTTTTTACCCCGATGGATTTGAGGCCGTTGGCGAAGCGGCAGACATGCTCATACAGCTCGCCATAGGTAATTGTGCAATCAACCTCGGGATCATCGCCTTCCCAGATGATCGCTGTTTCGTCCTTCTTCGCGGGGAGGTGCCGATCGATGCAATTGGCCGAGGCGTTCAGCGTGCCATCGGCAAACCAGCGAATATGCAGGTCGTCTTTGTCCCAGGACACATCGTCGATCTGGGTGAAAGGCTTTATCCAGTCGATCCGTTTGGCTGTTTCCCGCCAGAAGGCTTCCGGCTCTTCAAGTGAGCGGCGATAGGCCCTCGCATAGTCTTCGGCATTCATATGTGCCTGTTCGGCGAAACCGGCAGGAATCGGAAAAATCTCGTTCGGATCGTGATGCGTCATGATATTCGCTGTGCTCGCTGAAAATACCGCGGAAGGGCAAGACAAGGCCGCTCCAATGGCGCGGCCCAGACGCGAATCTTAGACGTAATTCGGTCTGGCTGAAATGGGACCAATCCCGAAAATTCGTGATCACTCGCCAGAGACGCCTTCTGCGCGCAGCGTGGTCTTTTCGTCCAGCGTTCGCATGGCCGCGTATTGCGACAGGAAGACCTCACCCGTCAGCTGCTCGAAGAAGCCCTCTTCACCGAGCTTATCGCTGACCGGCCCCTTCACCTCGGACAGGTGCAGCGTGACCTTGGCATCGTCCAGGCGACTGTTGATCGTGCGCAGGCTGCCCAGGGCGCTGGCATCAACGAAGTTCACTGCGGGGAAGACAAGGACAACATCAGTGATGTCGGGATGGTCAACTGTGACCTCCGCAACCAGGTCCTCCAGAAAACGGGCATTGGCAAAATAAAGCGCGCTATCGATCCGCAGGGCATAGACGTGCGGTGACATGATTACATTGTGCCGGTGCGGATTGCGAAAATGATGCGTGCCTGGAACCTGGCCCAACCGGGTCCAGTGTGGCCGCATGGTTCGCTGCAGGACAAGTCCGACCGAGACGACAACACCCAGTGTCAGTCCGATCTCTACCCCCAGGAAAAGAACGCCGAAAAGGGTCAGAAAGGCCGCCGACCCGTCTGATTGCGAATATTTCCACGCTTCCCAGGCGCCTTTGAAATCCGCCAGTTTCCAGATAGCAACCAGAATGGTCGCCGCCAATGTCGCCTTGGGCAGGTGGTGGAAGAGCGGGGTGAAAAACACAGCGACAATCATGATGATGACGGCCGTCATGACACCGGCCAGAGGCGTTTGGGCGCCGGCCTGTTCATTGACCACGGAGCGTGCAAACCCGCCGGTGACTGGATAACCGCCGGTCAGGGAGGCCGCGACATTGGCAGCGCCCAGACCGAAGAGCTCGCGGTCCGGATTGACGCTCTCGCGGCGCCGCGCAGCTAGTGACTGCCCCACCGAGACACTTTCAACAAACCCGATCAGCGATATCAGGGCTGCGGGCCCGATCAGTGCGCGCCAGGTCTGCAGATCAACCAGCGGCAGAGCGAAAGGCGGCATTCCGGTCGGCAATTCCCCGACGATCGACAGGCCGGTGCGTTCGCTAAGCGCAAAGCTCGCAGCGGTCAGAGTGGCAGCGATCACCAGGATGGCGGGCGCGGCGCGCATGATTGCATCAGCCAGCGTCTCGCCCAGGCCCATGCGCATGAAGATGCGTTTGAACATGGTGCGTGCGAGAATGAGGAAGAGCAGGCTTCCAACCCCCATGCCGACAGCAACCATGTTGACCGTCGAGGCGTTTTCAAACATCGAGACCGCGAATTCCGGCAGGGTTGCGCCCTCGGCATCGACCCCCAGAATGTGGCGCAGCTGGCTGGCGATGATGAGGATGGTCGAGGCGGTGATGAAGGCGCCGATAACCGGTTTGGACAGGAAGTTCGCAACTCCGCCCAGCTTGAGCACGCCAAAAAGAATGAGAAAGGCCGCGGAGAGCAGGGCCAGAGCACCGGCGGCAGCCATCTGCTCGGCCGGGTCGGTCAGGCCGAGATTGCCGATAGCAGCGGCGGTCATGAGTGACACTACGGCGACCGGTCCGACTGCCAGCACACGGCTTGAGCCGAAGAGGGCATAGGCGATCAGCGGCGTCGTCGACGCATAGAGACCTGCCTGAGGCGGCAGGCCTGCCAGAAGCGCATAGGCCAGGCTTTGCGGGATCAGCAGGATCGCTGTGATGACACTGGCGAGTGCATCATCGGCAAAGGTCTTGCTGTCATACTCCTTGAACCAGCGAAGGCCCGGGAAAACCCTCTCCAGCGCTCCCATGGGCTACACCGCGTTCAGGGGAATCTTGAGGTAGCGCGTGCCGTTGTCCTCGGCTTCGGGCAGGTGGCCGGCGCACATATTGACCTGGACAGACGGCAGGATCAGCGTCGGCATGGACAGTTTGGCATCGCGCTCAGTGCGCATTTTGATGAAGGCCTGTTCGTCCGTGCCTTGCTTGACGTGGATGTTCTTCGCTTTTTCGTCACCGACCGTGGTTTCCCAGGCATAGAAGTCGCGGCCAGGCGCCTTGTAGTCATGGCACATGAACAGTCGGGTCTCGTCGGGCAGGGCAAAGATTTTCTGGATCGACTGCCACAGCGTGTGAGCATCGCCGCCTGGGAAGTCGCAACGGGCCGTTCCGAAATCGGGCATGAACAGCGTATCGCCAACAAACGCGGCATCACCAACGTGATAAACCATGCAGGCGGGCGTGTGACCCGGTGTCCAGATGGCCTCGGCCTCGATTGAGCCGATCTTGAAGGTCTCGCCATCCGTGAACAGCTTGCCGAACTGCGAACCATCGCGCTGGAAGCTGGTTTCTGCATTGAAAAGGTCGCCGAAAACGCCCTGGACGTGCTTGACGTGTTCGCCAATCCCGATCGTTCCGCCCAGACGCTCGTGAAGATAGGGCGCCGCGGAGAGGTGATCCGCGTGGACATGAGTTTCCAGGATCCACTCGACGGTCAGGGAATTGTCTTCGACAAAACGGATGATCTCGTCGGCAGAGCGGGTCTGGGTGCGACCGGACGCCGGGTCGTAATTTAGAACGGAATCAATGATCGCAGCTGCCTGTGTCGCCGGATCCAACACTACATAGCTGATCGTATAGGTGTCCGGATCGAAGAAGGCTTTGATTTCCGGTTTTGCTGACATGGCCAAACTCCTGGCAGGCATTCTGAATCGTTGATTGCACTATATCGCACTTGCATAATTATGCAAATACGTACATATTGCTGCACGAACTTGCCCAATGGGTATCGAAGAATCGGCGATTTAGGGAGTGACCTGATGGAAAAGACTGTGAATTGGAGTGTAGGAGCGGTTGCGATGGCGCTTGCAGCCGGCGAAATCATTCTCGTGGACGTGCGCGAGCCACAAGAGTTTCACGCAGAACGGATACCGGGAGCCATGCTGTGCCCGCTGTCAGACTTCAATCCGCGAACCCTGCCGCATTCGGGTAAGAAGAAGACGGTCCTGCATTGCAAGTCTGGTGGCCGTTCCGGCCGGGCCCTGCGTATGTGCCAGGAGGCGGGCGTAGAGGTGGCCGGGCATCTTGAGGGCGGGATCCTCAAATGGATTGCGGAAGGCAAGGAAACCCGGTCCGATCTGGAAGAGAAAAAGGGCATGAGCGTGCCGCAATCCGTGATGGCGTTGGGATCGCTGATGGTTCTCGTTTCAATGGGGCTGTCGCTGGCCTTTGGGCCCATCTGGCTTTTGCTCGGCGGTGCGGTCAGCTTCATGCTGTTGCAAGCGGCCTTTACCGGATTCTGCCCGGCCGCGCGTTTTTTCCTGGCGCTGGGATTTCGACCTGCCTAGTTCCTAGCGGGCTCGCAATAGGCGGTATAGAGGGCATCCATCACCGAGCGGATGCCCTCGCTGGCCAGTGCATAATAGATCGTCTGCCCATCGCGCCGGGTTGTGACCAGGCCCTTGTTCCTCAGGATTGCGAGCTGCTGCGACATGGCCTGGGCCCGCATGCCGAGATTGTCCGCCAGCTCTCCGACGGAGCACTCTTTCTCCATCATCGCGCACAGCGCCAGCAAGCGGGACGGGTGAGCCAGGGTCTTCATCAGATCGGCGACGTCGTCGGCGATCGGTTTCATCTCGGCATATTCCATAGCAACCTGCAAAAATCTGTAGCTTCAGAAAGCTGTATATAATCTATGCCCCCGAGTAAATGAAGTCGGTTAGGCCTTGTGTTAGTCAGCTGTGACGCGCTATTGTGTTAGCGCGCTAACACGCTATATCGACGTCCACTGATCAATGACGAGGCGGACATGACCGATCTCAAACCTCTTAGCCAGGCGCTGTTGAGCGTGAAGTCGCAAGCGGAGATGGAACGTTTCCTGACCGACCTGCTTACGCCGGGCGAAATGAAAACCCTTACCGAGCGCTGGCGTGTAGCCGGCCTGCTGGATGAGGGCGGGAATTCCTATCGCGAGATCAGTGAAATCACCGGTGCGAGCACAACAACAGTGACCCGTGTTTCGCGCTTTTTGAGCCAGGAAAATCATCAGGGATACCGGCTTGTGCTGGATCGCTTGAAAGGATCGAAATCGTGACCCGTTTGCGTATTGCCGTACAGTCCAAGGGCCGCCTCGCCGAAGGTGGAATGGATCTGCTGAAGAATTGCGGACTTCGTTTTGCCTATGGTCGCGACAAGTTGCATCAGAGCGCGGAGAACATGCCGGTTGATCTGATGCTCGTGCGGGATGATGACATCCCGAATTTCGTGGCATCAGGAGCGTGTGATTACGGCATTGTCGGCGAGAACGTGTTTCGCGAGGAGCAGCTGGGAAGCCGTCGCGGCAAGGAGCTTGAGATCGCGCTGCGCCTGGGCTTTTCCAAATGCACACTGAAACTGGCCGCGCCCAAGGACGGCGGGATTACCACAGTCGCCGATCTGGATGGCAAGGCGATCGCGACATCTTATCCGGCGATCACGGCGGAATATCTCGAGCGCAATGGTGTGAAGGCGGAGATCGTGGAAATGCACGGTTCTGTCGAAGTCGCGCCGCGTCTCAATATCGCTGATGCGATCTGTGACCTCGTGTCTTCCGGTGCGACCCTGGAAGCCAATGGCCTTGCAGCCTTTGAGACCGTGCTTGTCAGTGAAGCGGTGCTCGTGCGCCGCAAGGAAGCCCGGTCTGATGAGGCCGACAGGATTGCCAGCATCCTGATGCGGCGCGCCCAGGGCGTGATCGCTTCCGCCCAGACCAAATACATCATGCTCAATGCGCCGACGGACCGTCTCGATGCGATCAAGGCCCTGTTGCCGGGGTCTGACGCGCCGACCGTCGCCCAGATCGCAGGCCGGGACGATGTCGTCGCACTGCACGCGGTTTGTCGCGAGCGCGTTTTCTGGGAGACGCTGGAAGCCCTGGAAGCGGAAGGCGCGCGCGCCATCCTCGTGCTTCCGATCGAAAAAATGCTGGCCTAGGGGCGCGAGATGAAAACTCTCAACTGGGCAGACCTTGATCAGGATCAGCGCGTTGCCGCTCTCGCCCGACCGGAAGAAACCGGTGCGGCAGCCGGAGCCGCGCGCGATATTGTTGATGCCATCCGCGCGCAGGGCGAGCCCGCGCTGCGCGCCTATGCAGCGCGACTGGACGGGCATGCGCCTGAACAGTTCCGCGTGCCTGAGGCGGCTTTTGACGCAGCGCTGGAGGCCATGGATCCGGCGGACCAGGAAGCGATCAAGGCAGCCGCTGATGCCGTGCGTCGTTTCCATGTGAAACAGGGCTATTCCGCCTATGAAGTCGAGACCTGGTCGGGCGTGAAAGCCTCGCGTCGCGCGACGCCGGTCGACGTTGCGGCGCTCTATGTGCCCGCCGGCAGTGCACCCCTGGTGTCCAGCCTGATCATGCTCGCCATTCCGGCCCAGCTGGCCGGCGTGCCACGCATCGCCGTCGTCGCGCCGCCAAACGGCAGTGACGGCGTCAATGCTGCTCTGCTCGCGGCTGCGAAACTGATCGGCATAGACGAGGTCTATGCCGTCGGAGGCGCCCAAGCCATTGCTGCCTTGGCGTTCGGCGTTGCCGATATCCCGCGGGCGGACAAGATCTTTGGGCCAGGCAATGCCTATGTGGCTGCGGCCAAGGCCTATGTCACTGCTTTGCCCGGCGGTCCCGCTGTGGACCTGCCAGCCGGGCCCAGCGAGGTGATGGTGGCTGCGGACACCTCGGCGGATGCAGGTTTTGTGGCCAGTGATCTGCTCAGCCAGGCTGAACACGATGCCAATGCCCAGGTCGTGCTGCTGGCAGATGCCGAGGCGACGGCCCGGGCCGTGATGGCGGAAGTGGAAACACAACTCGACACACTGCCCCGTGCTGACATTGCACGAGCTGCGCTGGAGAACTCACTCTGCCTGGTCTGCCCCGATGAGGGTGATATGGCCGAGGCCGCCAATCTCTATGCGGCCGAACACCTGATTATCCAGACAGCCAATCCTGAGACACTGGCCGACAAGGTTCGCCACGCCGGATCAATCTTTGTGGGGCGCTGGGCACCGGAAGCAGCAGGTGACTATGCTGCGGGCCCCAACCACACACTGCCAACCGGTGGATCCGCGCGCGCCTATGGCGGCGTAACCGTGGAAGCATTCCAGAAGACCACGACGATCCTGCGCGCCAGCAAGGCAGGCGCTCGTAATCTGGCACCGACCGTGGAACGCCTGGCCGCACTCGAAGGCCTCGACGCCCACCGCATCGCGATGGCCAAGCGCCGCGAAACGGCCTCGGAAGAGACCGCGACCGGGCAGAGGGGGCCGCGTGCCGCTGCGCGTCGCCGCAAGACTGCGGAGACGGATATTGCCCTGTCGATCAATCTCGATCGCGACGGCCCAAATCGCATCGACACCGGTGTCGGTTATTTCGATCACATGCTGGACCAGATCGCACGTCATGCCGGTATTTCGCTATCCATTGATGTGGAAGGCGATCTGGAGATCGACGCGCATCACACAATCGAAGATGTCTGCCTGACCTTTGGTGAGGCGTTGGCGGAAGCCCTGGGCGACAAGCGCGGCATAGCCCGTTTCGGGTTTGAGCTGCCGATGGATGAAACGCGGGCAGGGGTCTGGATTGACCTTTCTGGGCGCCCCTATGCCAAATTCGAGGGTGAGATCCTGGGCGATCGTGTCGGCGAATTCCCAGTCGAGATGACCGCGCACGCGTTTCGCTCCATCGCCGAAAGTCTCAAGGCGGCCGTGCATGTGAAGGTCGAGGGAGATAATGCCCACCACATGATCGAAGGCTGTTTCAAGGCCTTTGGTCGTGCCTTGCGCCAGGCTGTGCGTGTCGAGGGAGACCGCCTGCCTTCGACCAAGGAGCACCTGGCATGACGGTGGGGCTGATTGATACCGGTTGCGCCAATCTGGCCTCGGTGCGGTTCGCGCTCGAACGGGCCGGGATCGACTATCGTGTCGCGGTGACGCCGGGACAGGCCGGTGCCTGTGGTCGTTTGATCCTGCCTGGCGTAGGCGCCGCAGCGCCTGCGATGAACCAGCTGGAAGCCTCTGGCTGGGCGGCTGCCTTGCGACGCGACGAACGTCCCTTGCTGGGCATCTGTCTGGGGATGCAATTATTGTTTGAATACTCCAGCGAGAGCGATGTTGCCTGTCTGGGGCTTATCCCCGGTCATGTCGAGCGCCTGCCATCGAGCGAAGGCCTGGTCTGGCCGCATATGGGCTGGAATTCGCTGGACATTGTCGAGCCGGAAAACGTCCTGCTCTCAGGTGTCGAGAATGGCGCCTACATGTATTTTGTGCACGGGTTTTATGTGCCGACTTCCACCTTCACCCTGGCGCGAGCCGAGTATGGCGCGGATATCACCGCCATCGTCAAATCGCGCCATGTCTATGGCTGCCAGTTTCACCCGGAACGGTCGGGCGAGGCGGGCGCGCGCATTCTCACGAATTTTGCGGAGCTGGTCCGATGATCCTCTATCCTGCCATTGATCTACTGGAAGACCGTGTGGTGCGCCTGATGCACGGCAAGTTCGACGCGGTCACTGAATACGCAACTGATCCTGTCGAGGTCGCCAAACAGCTCAAGGCCGAGGGCGCGGAATGGATCCATGTCGTGGACCTGGCCGGGGCTCGAGACGGCGCCCGTCGCCAGACGTCTGTGATCCGCGATATCGCGGCGACCGGCCTCAAGGTGCAGTCCGGTGGCGGGGTGCGGGGCAGCGAGGATATCGAGGCCTTTTTTGAAGCGGGCGTCTCGCGGGTGGTGATCGGATCGCTCGCCATTTCGGCGCCGGAACAGGTTTTGCCCTGGCTGGACCGTTTCGGATCGGACCGCCTGACGCTGGCCTTTGACGTGCAATATGTCGGGGGTGCCTATCGCCCGGCCATCAAGGGCTGGACGGATGTCCTCACCGTGACCCTTGATGATGTGATCAAGGCCTATGATGGCGCAGATCTGCAGCACGCCCTGGTGACCGATATCGGGCGGGATGGTGATCTTTCCGGACCCAATATCGAGCTCTATCAATACCTCGCGCGCACATATCCAAACGTGAGTTGGCAGGCCTCCGGTGGCGTGTCCTCGCTGTCCGATCTGGAAGCGGCGCGGGATGCGGGTGCAGCCGGAGCGATTACCGGCCGGGCGATCTATGAGGGCCGGTTCAGCGTCGAGGAGGCCCTGTCGTGCTTGCGCGCCGTATAATTCCCTGTCTCGACGTCAAGGACGGCCAGGTCGTCAAGGGCGTGAAATTCCGCAATCACGAGATCGTCGGGGATATCGTCGAGCTGGCCCGGCGTTATGCGCAAGAGGGGGCCGACGAGCTGGTCTTTTATGACATTGCGGCTTCGACGCGTGGCGAGACGGTCGAGCCGGCCTGGGTCAGTGCGGTTGCACGTGTGATCGACATTCCGTTTTGCGTCGCTGGCGGTATCAAGTCTGTCGATGATGCGCGGGCACGCCTGTTTGCAGGCGCGGACAAGATCTCGATCAACACGCCTGCGCTCCAGAACCCGTCCCTGGTCGACAAGTTGGCCGCGGAGTTCGGCTCGCAATGCGTGGTGGTGGGTATCGACAGTCGTGAGATTGACGGCGCCTGGCGTGTGCATCAGTTCACCGGCGACCCTGACAAGACGCAGGAGGCCAATCGCAAAACGCTCGACTGGATCACCGAAGTGGTCGACCGGGGCGCCGGCGAAATCGTGCTCAACTGCATGGACCAGGATGGTGTGCGCGATGGTTATGATATCGACCAGCTGGCCGAGGCGCGGGCGCTGTGTTCCACACCGCTGATTGCATCGGGTGGGGCTGGCCGAAAAGAACACTTCAAAACTGTATTCAATCAGGCCAATGTGGATGGCGCGCTGGCTGCCAGCGTCTTTCACAAGGGGCTGATTAATATAGGAAATCTGAAGTCCTATTTGATTGATGAAGGATTGGGCATTCGGCCATGATCAACGCTGAAAATCTCAACTGGGAAAAGGTCGATGGCCTGATCCCGGCGATCATCCAGGACGTGGCCACGCGCCAGGTTCTCATGCTGGGTTACATGAACGCAGAGGCGGTCGAACTGACCCTGGAAACCAGCAAGGTGCATTTTTACAGCCGTACCAAACAACGTATCTGGAAAAAGGGCGAGACCTCCGGAAACACGTTCAAACTGGTCCAGATGGCCCCGGATTGTGATGGTGACGCGCTGCTGGTCGAGGTCAAACCCAAGGGACCGGCTTGTCACACGGGTACGGTGACCTGTTTCGGTGATGACCCGGCACCGGGTCTGGGCTTCCTGGCGCATTTGCGTGCGATCATCAAGAAACGCCGCAAGGAAAAGCCCAAGGACAGCTATGTCGGGGCTTTGCTGGCCAAGGCGCCCAAGAAACCGGCTCAGAAAGTGGGTGAGGAAGGCGTCGAGGTCGCCATGGCTGCCGTATCCGAAGGCAAGTCGGAACTGGCAGGAGAGGCGGCGGATCTGATTTTCCACCTGATGGTGCTGCTGGAATCCCGTGAT
Source organism: Maricaulis sp. MIT060901 (assembly GCF_047123815.1). Lineage (NCBI taxonomy): Bacteria > Pseudomonadati > Pseudomonadota > Alphaproteobacteria > Maricaulales > Maricaulaceae > Maricaulis > Maricaulis sp. MIT060901. The sequence goes on along the minus strand of NZ_CP138920.1, from coordinate 218,047 downwards.
CTCAGCCTGGATGATGTCGTTGCGGTGCTGCGCAAGCGCCACGCCATCCGGGCCCAGAACAAATAGGCCAGCCTAGCTGCAGTAAAGGATCTCGGTTTCACCTTCCGGGGCAGCCGTCTCAGCCAGCTCCGGCAAGGTGTCCACACATGCGACCTGGTAGTCGGTACGGGTCTCGGTAGCGGTCAGTGCATGACCGTCCTGATTGCCCGGAACCAGAAACAGAGCGCCTGCAACGGCGGTATAGATAATCAGTGTGCGCATAATGGGGGCGCTCCTAGATGAGTCGACGTTAGCTGGGGAGGGCGCTAACCGGGACTCATCTTTAATTCGCGGTAATGTAAGTGCGAGCAATTCGCGGTAATGTAAGTGCGAGCGCGGCCTTGAGATTGCCCTAACAGAGACTGAAGGCATGCGGGAGAATTTGACGGGGTGGGGCGTTTCACCTCCCGGTCTTCTCTATCGTCATCACCCGGCTTGTCCCGGGCTCGGTCATCCCCACGGAAGACGAGAAGGTAGGCACTAATCTTCCTTTCCCTTGATGGGAAAGGTGGCCGCGAAGCGGGCGGATAGGGTGCGGCCCGAAGGGCCGGGCGAAACTCAGCCCGGTGTAAAACGTTCGGTCAGGGCGTGCCGGCTGCCCGGGTGGGTCAGGCGGGCGAAGGTGACCACCTGCTGATCCAGGAAAGTGCGGCGTTCCAGCACGAGGCAAGCATCTCCGGCATCGATATCGAGACGATCGGCGGTTGCGGCGCTGGCATTGCGGGCCGAAATAGTGTGCTCGGCCTGGGTCCACGGGGCTTGTTGCAACAGCCAGGCGCCTGGCGGGGTCTGGCTGAAATCTGCGTCCCGGGCGTCGGGCAGCACGGCGAGATTGATCCAGCGTTCTTCCAGCTCCAGCGGGATAGCGTCTGCGCGGTGCAGACAGATCAGCCGTCGCAGCATCCCGCCGTCAGGCAGATCGAAACGCTGCCGCAATTCCTCACTCGCTTCGACGACGGCACTGTCGATCATCTCGAAGGCATAGTCCTGGCCCCGCGCCGGGATGAGTTTGGACATGTCCACGATTTCCAGCATCGCAGCGGGCGCCGGCGGCGGTGCCACGAAAGTGCCGGCGCGGCGCTTGCGGATGAGAAGACCGGTATCGGTCAATTCCCGCAGGGCGCGGTGGACCGTCATGCGGGCGGAATTGAAATGTTCGGCAAGCTCTTCCTCGCCGGGAATGCGATCGCCGGTCTGCCAGCCGCCAGAGCGGATCCGTTCAGTCAGCGCACGCTTGATCTGTTCATAGACCGGTCCTGCGCCATCCAGGCCGATTTCACTCTGCCAGTCCTGCCGGTTCACGCATTAATCCTCTGCATCAGCTGGGTCAGGCGGTCGCAATAACGCCCGGAAATCATGTCCCTAGCCAGGCAAGACCCGGCTTCAACAACACGCTCCCCACCGACATAGACTGTCTCGACCTGACGTCCATCCCCGCTGAACAGCCAGCTGTCCAGCAGCGTGTCAGATGACCGCCCGGTAAGCACCGGTGCCTTGCTGTCCAGCACGACAAAATCTGCACGCGCGCCGATTTCGATCCGGCCGGTGGGCTGGCCCAGCGCCTGGGCGCCGCCGGTGGCGCAGGACTGGTAGAGCGCGCGGCCGACATGCTGGTCCGGTTCGGCCAGCACATTGCGCTGACGCAAGGTCAGGCGTTGACCGCATTCCAAAAGGCGCAACTCTTCCGCCAGATCGATGCGGATATGACTGTCCGAGCCAATGCCCCATTGTCCCGCCTGAGCGCGATAATCCGGTGCAGGGAAAACACCGTCGCCCAGATTGGCCTCGGTCAGCGGGCACAGGCCTGCAATCGCGCCGGAGCGGGCAAGGTCGCGGGTTTCAGCGGCGTCGATATGCGTGGCGTGGACAAGACACCAGCGCGGATCGAGTTCCACGCTCTCGGCCAGCAACTGGACAGGACGTTTGCCGTGAGCGGCCTCGCACTCAGCGACTTCCCTGAGCTGTTCGGCAATATGGATGTGGACCGGATCATCCGGACGCAAGCCCGCCAGCCAGGGCAAATCCTCAAGATTGGCGGCGCGCAGGCTGTGTGGCGCGACGCCCAGGCGTCCATGGCGAAGCTTGCTGGTGTGGGCAAGGCTGGCATCGCTCAGACGGGCGTAACGATCCGGATCATTGAAGAAGCGACGCTGGCCCTCATGGGCGGGCTGATCGCCAAACCCGGCCCAGCGGTAAAACACCGGCAACAGGGTCAGCGCGATGCCCGTTGTTTCGGCCGCCGCACAGATCCGGCCGGCCATTTCCGCTAGATCGGCAAAGGGTGATCCATCGCGGTCATGGTGCAGATAGTGAAACTCGCCCACGCTGGTGAACCCGCTCTCCAGCATCTCGCAATAAACCAGCGCCGCGATCGCCTCGACATCATCCGGGGTGAGGTGGTCGTTAAAGGCGTACATTACCTCGCGCCAGGTCCAGAAACTGTCATCGGACGTGCCGCGCCGTTCCGCAAGTCCGGCCATGCCGCGCTGGAAGGCATGGCTGTGCAGATTGGCCATGCCGGGCAGGGCGTTGGTGTGCCGGATATCGCCTGCGTGGGCGGAGGTGTCGATCTCGCAACGTTCGATACGGCCGCTTTTGTCCATGGTCACACGCACATTGCGCGCCCAGCCGCCAGGAAGCAGGGCTTCGTTGAAGAAGAATCCGGTCATGTTTCAGTTCTGCCTCTGGACAAGAATCTCGAGCCTTGATTAATTGTATAGACAAATAAAGATTTGCGAACCCCCAACACGCTGAAACCGTATGCGCATCGATACACTCATTACAGACGCCCGCATCGCTAGCATGGTTCCCGGTGATACGCCCTATGGCGTTATCGAGGACGGTGCCATCGCTATCTCCGGCAATACGATCTCCTGGGTGGGCGAGCGACGTGATGCGCCCACGGCGTTTGAAAACGCACACTCTCTGGAAGGGCGCTGGGTCACACCGGCGCTGATTGATTGCCACACCCACCTGGTGTTTGCGGGTGATCGATCGGATGAATACGAGCGCCGCCTCGCCGGTGAGAGTTATGCCGAGATCGCCAAATCCGGAGGCGGCATCGCGAAAACAGTGGAAGCCACCCGCCAGGCGAATTCCGCCCAGCTCGCTGCCGCGGCCCTGCGCCGTCTGGAAGCGCTGGCCGAGGAGGGCGTCGGCACGGTCGAGATCAAGTCGGGCTATGGCCTGACCATCGACAGCGAGCTGACCATGCTGAAGGCTGCGCGTGGGGCGGGGATCGCTTCGGGCATGCGGGTTTCGCCGACGCTTCTGGCCGCGCATTCAATCCCCCGGGAATACCAGGGTCGGTCTGGCGCCTATATCGACGAGGTCTGTATTCCGCTGGTGCGCCAGGCCGCCCAGGAGGGGCTGGCCGATGCGGTGGATGCTTATTGCGAGGGCATTGCCTTTTCGCCGGAGGAAACCCGTCGGCTGTTCATCGCAGCCAAGGCCGCAGGCCTGCCGGTCAAACTTCATGCGGACCAGCTGTCCGACACAGGCGGCGCACGCCTTGTGGCAGAGTTCGGCGGCCTCTCGGCTGATCACGTTGAATACACGAGCGAGGAGGGGCTGCAGGCGATGGCGAACGCCGGAACCGTTGCCGTTATCCTGCCCGGCGCTTTCTACTCGATCAGTGAGACACAGAAACCGCCGGTGGCGCGCATGCGCGAGCTGGGCATTCCCATGGCGGTGTCCACCGACAGCAATCCGGGCTCTTCGCCCATGGTCTCGCTGCTGACGGCGGCCAACATGGCCTGCACGCTGTTCGGCTTCACGGTCGAGGAGGCTGTGGCCGGCATGACGCGGGAAGCGGCCCGGGCCCTGGGGCTGCAGGACAAGCTGGGCACCATTGAAACCGGCAAGATCGCGGATCTGGCTGTATGGGACATCGAACGCCCGGCAGAGCTGGTGCAATGGATCGGACGGCGACCGCTGCATGGTCGCATCCTTGAAGGAGAGTGGGTGTAATGGCGGTTCTTATCCAACCGGGCCAGATGGCGCTGGCAGACTGGCGCGAGATCTATCGCGGTGGCGGTGTCGCGCTGTCGGATTTTGCCAAACAGGGTGTCGATGCGTCGGCGAAGACGGTGGAAGACCTTATCGCCTCCGGTCGCGCGGTCTATGGTCTCAATACCGGTTTCGGCAAACTCGCCCAGACGCGTATCGCCGATGATGAGCTGGCCGTCCTGCAGGAACGCCTCGTCCTCTCCCACGCCGCCGGAGTAGGCGAACCGCTGGGCCGCGATGTCACACGCCTGTTGATGAGTCTGAAGATTTCCAGCCTGTCGCGTGGTGCTTCGGGCATTCGCTGGTCGACGGTCAAGGCGCTGGAAGCCATGCTGAAGGCGGATGTCCTGCCGGTTGTTCCGGCGCGCGGTTCGGTTGGTGCATCCGGCGACCTTGCGCCGCTGGCCCATATGTCCGCCGCGCTGATTGGTTCCGGTGAGGCTTTCTGCAAGGGCGAACGATTGCCTGCTGCCGAGGCATTGGCCAAGGCCGGTCTCGAACCGGTTCAGCTGGGACCAAAAGAGGGCCTGGCCTTGCTCAACGGCACGCAGTGTTCAACGGCACTGGCGCTGGCAGGTCTGTTTGAAGCCGAGAACGCCTACCGGAACACGCTGCTGTCCGGTGCTCTCTCGGTCGACGCGGCCAAGGGCTCGATCGCACCGTTCGATGAGCGTATCCATGCGCTGCGCGGTCATCAGGGCCAGATCGATGCGGCTGCGGCCTTGCGCGGCCTGCTCGAGGGGTCGCAGATCCTCGACAGCCATACCGGCTGTGAGAAAATCCAGGATCCGTACTGCCTGCGCTGCCAGCCCCAGGTCATGGGGGCGGTGCTGGGTATTCTTCGCCAGGCCGGTGAAACCCTTCAGACCGAAGCTAATGCCGTCACGGACAATCCGCTCGTCTTCTCAAAAGAGGGCGACGCGATTTCCGGCGGCAATTTCCACGCCGAACCGGTGGCGTTCGCCGCCGACCAGATCGCCATGGCGGTGTGTGAAATCGGCTCTATCTCCGAACGTCGCGTGGCGCTGCTGACAGACCCGGCGGTCTCCGGCCTGCCGGCTTTCCTGACGCCCAATCCGGGCATCAATTCCGGTTTCATGATCGCGCATGTCACGGCGGCAGCCCTGGTCAGCGAAAACAAGCAGAAAGCCTATCCGGCCTCCGTCGACTCGATCCCGACCAGTGCCAACCAGGAAGACCATGTCTCCATGGCGACGCACGGTGCCTATCGCCTGCTGCAGATGACGCAGAACCTGCGTGATGTGGTGGCGGTGGAGCTGTTGTGCGGCGCGCAGGGCGCGGATTTCCACGCACCGCTGAAATCATCGGCCAAGCTGGAGACCGCCAAATCCCGCCTTCGCCAGGATGTACCGGCCTATAGTGATGACCGCTATTTCGCCAATGATATCAATGCGTCCTCTGCGCTGATCGCCTCGGGCGAGCTGGTGGCGGATCTGGATCTGCCGGGCGTGGCATAATGGATGTCTACCAGCTCAGCGTTGGAACGGGACCGCTCGTGGTCTCGATGCCGCATTCGGGTCTGGCCGTTTCGCCGGGCCTAGAAGCGCGCCTGACGGAGCGGGCGAGGGCGCTCCCTGATACTGACTGGCATATCCCGGAGCTCTACGATTTTCTGGATGACCTGAACGCCTCGGTGATCCGCGCGAACTATTCGCGGTATGTTGTGGACCTCAATCGTGATCCATCGGGTCAGTCGCTTTATCCGGGACAGGTCACGACCGGCCTTGTGCCCACCGAATTCTTTGATGGCGAGCCGCTCTATCTTGAGGGGCAGGCACCGGAGGATGCCGAGATTGAGCAGCGGCGCCAGGATTTCCATGCGCCATATCACGAAGTCCTGTTCGATCTCATTGATCATGTTCGCGCGGTGCATGGTTATGCCGTTCTGTGGGATGCCCATTCCATCGCCAGCGTGGTGCCGCGCCTGTTTGACGGGCGGTTGCCGGATCTCAATCTGGGGACAAATACAGGCCAGTCCTGCGCGCCGGACATCCAGGCCGCCGCCGAGGCCGCCATGGCGGAAGCCGGCGCCTACGAGACGATATCCAATGGTCGTTTCAAGGGCGGCTGGATCACCCGCCATTATGGCCAGCCAAAACACAATGTGCATGCCCTGCAAATGGAGATCGCCCAGATCGCCTACATGGCCGAGGGCGCGCCCTACACATTCGACGCGGACAAGGCCGAGCGCCTGTGCCCCGTCCTGAAATCCATCATCAAGGCCGCGCTTGACGCGGCGGCCCGCCTTCATGCCGGAGACAAGTCATGAGCCATACCCGTATCGACAATGCCCGTGTCATTCGCGCCAAGACCGGCCCTGAGCTGGACGCCCTCAACTGGGCTGCGGAAGCGCCGTTGCGCATGCTGATGAACAATCTCGACCCGGATGTCGCGGAAAAGCCGGAAGAGCTGGTTGTCTACGGCGGTATCGGCCGTGCCGCGCGCGACTGGGAGAGTTTCGATCGCATCGTCTCCACGCTGAAGCGCCTCAAGGAAGACGAGACCCTGCTGGTCCAGTCCGGCAAGCCGGTCGGCGTGTTCCGCACCCACAAGGATGCGCCGCGCGTACTGCTGGCCAATTCCAACCTGGTGCCGAACTGGGCGACCTGGGAGCATTTCCGCGAGCTCGATCAGAAAGGCCTGATGATGTACGGCCAGATGACGGCGGGATCGTGGATCTATATCGGCTCTCAAGGCATTGTGCAGGGAACCTACGAGACCTTCGTGGAGGCCGGGCGTCAGCATTACAATGGCGATCTGACCGGCAAGTGGATCCTGACCGGTGGCCTCGGCGGCATGGGCGGGGCGCAGCCGCTCGCGGCGACGATGGCGGGCGCGTGCATGCTGGCCGTGGAATGCCAGCCGAGCCGGATCGAGATGCGTCTGCGCACAGGATATCTGGACAAGCAGGCCAGTGATCTCGACGAGGCTCTGGCCATGATCAAGGACGCCTGTGCCAAGGGTGAGGCGATCTCGGTCGGTCTGCTGGGCAATGCAGCTGAGGTGTTCCCGGAACTGGTCAAGCGCGGCGAGCGCCCGGACATGGTCACCGACCAGACCTCGGCCCATGACCCGGTCAATGGCTATCTGCCGCTGGGCTGGACGCTGGCGGAATGGGAAGCCAAGCGCGAAAGTGATCCCGACGCGGTATCGGTTGCTGCCAAGAAATCCATGGCGCTCCATGTGCGTGCCATGCTCGATTTCTGGAAACAGGGCATCCCGACGCTCGATTACGGAAACAATATTCGCCAGATGGCCCAGGATGAGGGCGTCGAGGACGCGTTTGATTTCCCGGGCTTTGTACCCGCCTATATCCGCCCGCTCTTCTGCCGGGGCATTGGTCCCTTCCGCTGGGCCGCGCTGTCCGGTGACCCGGAGGATATCTACAAGACCGACGCCAAGGTGAAGGAGCTGATCCCGGACAATCCGCACCTGCACCGCTGGCTCGACATGGCCAAGGAGCGTATCCATTTCCAGGGCCTGCCGGCGCGTATTTGCTGGGTTGGTCTGGGCGAGCGCCACAAGCTGGGCCTGGCCTTCAACGAGATGGTCAAGAACGGTGAACTGTCAGCGCCCGTCGTCATCGGCCGCGATCACCTGGACAGTGGCTCCGTGGCCAGTCCCAACCGTGAAACCGAATCCATGATGGACGGCTCCGACGCCGTCGCCGACTGGCCTCTACTCAACGCCCTGCTCAATACAGCCTCCGGCGCGACCTGGGTTTCGCTGCACCATGGCGGCGGCGTCGGCATGGGCTATTCCATCCACTCCGGCCAGGTCGTCATGGCCGACGGCACCGACGAGGCGGCGGAGCGTGTTGGCCGTGTGCTGTGGAATGATCCGGGCACAGGTGTAATGCGCCATGCCGATGCAGGCTATGAGATCGCGAAGGATTGTGCGCGCGAGCAGGGGCTGGATCTGCCGAGCGTGGAGGGGGCGGATGCTTGAGCAGGACATCGCCGACTATCGTTCGGAATATTTGTGGGAAGATAGCGTTGTTTTAGGAGTACGCTTCGAACCCCACCGTTGTCTTTTGCTCGTAGATTGTCGCAAGCCGAATGAAGACGTTCAGTATTCGGAGACCGAGATTGTTTTCACGTCAGTTGAACGGTTCGTTTTGGCACTTACCGCCGAAATGAGCGCGGAGCCTGACGGAGGGCTGGATCTTGGAGATCTGAATTTCGAAGTGGTTCCGGAAGGAGTGGAGGTGCAAATCGGTGCAGGGAAACTCTTCCCGTTCGGACAGCGGGTGCGCATGCAATTCAAAAGTGTTGGTGAGTTTTAATAGTATTTCGTAACTGATTTTTGGCGCAGCTTGTCCCTCGGAACGCTGTGGTCCGGGATGACAAGGTGAGCGGATAAGCGGGGCGTTCCCCCAACCATCCTTAAATCTCATGCCGAGATCGGGCCGTATGGGGTTCCGCGCGTCAAGGGTGAAACCGCGCGCGGCCCTGCGGGCCCTTGACGCGCGGAACCCCATACGGCGGACTGGCTGGCAGGACATTCAAGGCCTCTACTCTTGCCCTCCGGGGAAGTGCCGCAACGCAGTGGAGGCGAAGGGGGCGAGCCATAGCGAGCTGACCTTCGGACTTCGTCCTCCGGCCCCTCCGTATCCGCCTTCGCCAAGGCTACGGCGCAGCCACCTCCCCGGTGGGGAGGATCACTCAGCGCCAAACGCTGCCTCTCTCACCGCGTGCAGATCTGCCATCACCGCCTGGCACAGCGCCGCAATCTCGGCGACCGGCTCAATCAGGTCCGGGATCATCACGGTTTGCATGCCCGAAGCGTGGGCGGCGCGGACGCCGGTGAAACTGTCTTCCAGGGCGAGGCAATCGCGCGGATGCACACCGAGCTGGCTGGCGGCCAACAGAAACGGTTCGGGATGCGGTTTGCCTTCGCTGACATCACAGCGGGTCACCAGGGTTTGCAGCCGGTCCAGCAAGCCAACGCGCTCCAGACGCTCAGGCGCGGCCGGGCGGCTGGTCGAGGTGGCCACGGCTGCGGCGATGCCGCGCGCGTCCAGCGCATCCATCATCTCGTAGACACCGGGTTTGACCGGCACAGCATCGGTCATGTGTGCGTCGAGAATGGTGTGCATTCGGGTGTTGTAGGCGTCGAAGGGGAAGTCCGTGCCCAGCGCGTCCAGCATGATATCGCGGCACTGGGCGTTGGGCACACCGACCTGGGAGCGGTGCAGGGCATCGGTCATTTCGTGGCCGAACTCGCTTGCCGCCTGTCTCATGGCGATGAGGTAGAGATTTTCCGTGTCCAGGAGGGTGCCGTCCATATCGAAGACGACAGCACGAAAGGGTTTGAGCATGGGCGGTCCGGAAGCGAGGCGACGAGGTGAGATAGCGGCCTGACTGCCCGGTAAAGTCAAGCGGGATGACAATCCTCGCGCGTCGAATTAGATAGGCGGCAAGCATCTGATTTGGAGCGCGCAATGTCGTCTGGCTTTTATGATTTCCTCAGCGGTGAACTCAAGCAGATCGAGGCCGATGGTCTCTACAAGCGCGAGCGCATCATTACCTCGGAACAGTTCTCCGAGATTGATGTGAACCAGGATGGCGAAGACAGCCATGTCATCAATTTTTGCGCCAACAACTATCTGGGCCTCGCCAATCGCCCGGAACTGATCGAAGCGGCCAAGGCGACGCTGGATACACATGGTTTCGGCGTGGCGTCAGTGCGTTTTATCTGTGGCACCCAGGACATTCACAAACAGCTCGAAGCCGAGATCGCTGAGTTCACCGGCTGCGAGGATGCGATCCTCTATGCCGCGGCTTTCGACGCCAATGGCGGCGTGTTCGAACCGCTGCTGGGACCGGAAGACGCGATCATTTCCGACGCGCTGAACCATGCGTCCATCATTGACGGTGTGCGCCTGTGCAAGGCCAAGCGCTATCGTTATGCCAATTCCGACATGAATGCGCTGGAAGACCAGCTCAAACAGGCGCGTGCCGACGGCTGCCGTCACATCCTGATCGTCACCGATGGTGTGTTCTCGATGGATGGCTATATCGCCAAGCTTCCCGAGATCGTCGCGCTGGCAGAAAAGTACGACGCGCTGACCATGGTCGATGATTGTCACGCCCACGGTTTCATGGGCGCGAAAGGCCGCGGCACGCCGGAACATTGCGGTGTGTTTGGCAAGATCGATATCGTCACCGGCACGCTGGGCAAGGCGCTGGGTGGCGCGATGGGTGGTTTCACGGCCGGGCGCAAGGAAGTCATCGACATGCTGCGCCAGCGTTCGCGGCCTTATCTCTTCTCCAACTCGCTGGCCCCGTCCATTGTCGGCGCATCGCTCAAGGCGCTGGACATGGTCAATGAGGGTGATGATCTGCGTGCTCGCCTGTTCGACAATGCCAAGCGTTTCCGTGCCGGCATGAGCGCCGCCGGTTTTGACCTGCTGCCGGGCGAACACCCGATCATTCCGGTGATGCTGGGCGATGCCGCCCTGTCCCAGCAGATGGCGAGCAAGCTGATGGAGGAGGGCGTCTATGTGATCGGCTTCTTCTATCCGGTTGTGCCCAAGGGCCAGGCGCGTATCCGCACGCAGATGTCTGCTGCTCACACCCCGGAGATGATCGACCGTGCAGTTGCAGCCTTTACCAAAGTGGGCAAGGATCTGGGTGTGATCTAGAAGGATTTGCGGTCATGAGCTTCGATACTGACGTTGTCATCATCGGCGCCGGTATCGCGGGCCTGGCAACCGGGTATGCAACTTCCCGCCGCGGCCTGGAAACCATCATCATCGAGCAGGAAGCCGGGATCGGGCAGGGCGTGTCGTCCCGGAATTCCGAAGTCATCCATGCCGGTATCTACTATCCAGCCAGATCGCTGAAGGCGAAGCTGTGTGTTGCCGGCAAACAGATGCTCTATGCGTTCTGTGACAAGCACCAGGTACCCTACAGCCGCTGTGGCAAGCTGGTCGTCGCCACGACGACGGAGGAAGAGCCGCGGCTGGATGCCATCCTGGCTCAAGGGCTGGCCAATGGCGTCGATGACCTGCAGCGCCTGAGCGGGGACGAGGCGCGGTCCCTCGAGCCCCACCTCAAAGCAACCGCCGCTATCCTCTCGCCCTCCAGTGGTCTCGTCGACAGCCATGCCCTGATGCTGATGCTGGGCGGCGAGATTACGCTTCATGGCGGTGCGATCGCCCTCAACACGCCCTTTGCCGGGGCAACGCCCCTTGATGGTGGAGGATTTGTTGTTCGCACTGCGGGAGAGGCGGCCACTGAATTGACCACGCGCTATCTCGTCCTGGCGGCCGGGCTGGGTGCGCAGGCTGCGGCGGCACGTGTCGATACCTATCCCGCCGAAAAAATTCCCCAACGCCATCTTGGAAAAGGCGTCTATTTTTCCTTGGCGGGCAAGGCCCCGTTCGAGCGGCTGATTTACCCGTTGCCGATACCCGGAGCGCTGGGCACGCACTACCGTCGCGACCTGGGTGGGCAGGCCCGTTTCGGGCCCGATCTGGATTATGTCGATACCCTGGATTACGAGGTTGATCCTGCGCGCGCAGCCTCGTTCTACGACACTATTCGCCGCTTCTGGCCGGACCTGCCGGACGATGCACTGGTGCCGGATTATGCGGGCATTCGCCCCAAGATCCACGGCCCGGACCAGTCCCAGTGCGACTTCCGCATCGAGGGCACGGACCAGCATGGCCTTCCCGGACTGGTCGCGATGTTCGGCATTGAAAGCCCCGGCCTCACATCCTCGCTTGCTATCGGCGAGCTGACCGTCAAACGCCTGGCGCTCGCCTAGACACGGGACACTGCCCTTATCGTTCCCGCTGCCCAAACCCCGGACTCCCGCTAGATTTCGCCCGGTAAACTCGCGTGCCGGATGTTTTTGCATCCAAATCCATGCCGGGGGGCATCACAGGGTTATCCCGATCAACAGGGGGGAGAAGCGATAATGAGCACGACAACCACCAGCAATGCCCGTCCACAGGACGAAATGCTGCCATTCCTCAATAATTTCCACGACATATTCACGACCATCGGTGTCGTGATTTTGCTCGTCGGCATGAATATGGGCATTGCCCAGGTGCTCGACACCTATGATTTCGGCGAGGGCCAGAACCTGGTCTATGCGCGCCTTGGCCTGTTTGCGGGCGTCGCCCTGGTCGCCTGGCTCTTGTCCGCGCTGCTGGTCGGACGTCAGCGCCGCATCCTGCCCGGCATCGTCCTGGCCGCGACATTCGGCATCACGACCAGTGGTGTGCTCGGCTGGCTTTATACCGACTACCTGATCAATGGCGTGGGCATTGCCCAGCTGATGCAGGAGGGCGGGGAGTTCCAGATCAGTGGTGACCAGTTCAGCTTTGCCGCGGTCAGCGCCGTCATTGAAAACCTCAACCCGGTCGTGCGTTTTGCCCCGATTGTCTACGCCATGATCGGCCTCTTGCCGATGGTGGCCTATTACCTGGCCTTCCGCCTGCCGTTTACCGGTGGCCTGGTTGGCGCAGGACTGGTTTTCACGGCGGCGATGGTGATTGTCGCGGTCTTACCGTACTACGCCATTCTCTACCTGCCGGGCCTCTTGCTGCTGGCTGCGACGACCCTGCTGGTCGCCGGCATCCTGTTTGATGCCCGCGATCCGCAGCGTCGGACGCGTCTGTCCGGTACGGCTTTCTGGCTGCACTTCTTTGCGGCTCCGGCCATGCTGTTTGCGGTTCTCACCGTGACCCAGGCCGGTTTCTCGCTGGACATGGTTGAAGTCATGAACCCGCAGCAGATCTTCATCTTCTCGGCGATGAGCGAGGACAATGTCTCCTCGACAACGGTCGCTGCGACGGCGCTGACGGTGATCGGTATCTTCGCCATCATCTCGCTGCTGATCAATCGCCGTGCCCTGATCGTCTCCGGACTGCTGACGGCCGGCGTCTCGATCAGCGTCATCGTCAATGAATCCGGAATGGGTGAGGGCGCCACGATCGCCGTGACCATGCTGGTCCTGGGCGGCATTGTCGTCGTCCTGGGGGCGGCCTGGAACCCGGTCCGGTCCATCCTGCTGGCACCATTCCCGAGCGAAGGCCCGCTCGCCCGCATCTTCCCGCCTGTGTCCCACAACGAGGGCTAGGCCAGTAACCCACTGGGTGCTCGTGACGGAGGGATTGGATACCCCGGATTGGGGCGTATCCAATCCCTCTTTTTCGTGTTCGATGTCAGGTTAAGCTGTTGTCATTGCGAAGGTAATCTCCTTCGCGTTGACAGGAGAGCTGTATGAAAATCGGTTCGATAGTGACTTTGGGAGTGACGGGCATTGCCTTGCTGGGCGGTGCGCTGTGGGGATTGCCGCAATACGGCGTCTGGCAGCAGGAACTGGCCGGCCGGGCCGAGCTGGTTCGCGCCGAACAGAACCGCCGCATTGCCGTGCTCGAGGCCCAGGCCCGGCTGGAAGCCGAGGAGCTCAATGCCCAGGCCGAGATTGCCCGCGCACATGGTGTGGCGGAAGCCAACGCCATCGTAGCCGAGGGGCTTGGCGGTCCGGAAGGCTATCTGCGTTATCTGTGGATCCAGTCGCTGGGCGAGAACGGCCAGGATGTGATCTATATCCCGACCGAGGCGGGCCTGCCGATCCTGGAAGCGACGCGACACGTCGCCCAGTAGATCCGGCCACGCACGTCTGTGGGAGCGGTTCCGATCGGAGCCGCTCTTTTTGTTGAGGCAGGGTGTGTGGGCATTGCGACGGTCCGCAAGGACGGTGTGATGATATGCATTGGTGGGGAATGCGGGTGTCCCGACGGACCGTACGCAACCCGGTGAAGCCAATTAAGACAGGTTTGATCTACCCCGTCAGCGCCACCCTGAACCTGTCCGCTGTGCACCGCGAGCAAGGATCAGTCAGCGCATTATGCTTGCGTCTGGCAGGGTAGGGATAAGTTGACGTCTATCCTCGCGGCGCGCTTGCCAGATTGTCACCTCTGTGGAAGCCTTCAGCTGATTTTGCAGGGGGAGGAAAACCGTGGCGCGCAAGGCATTTTACCTGACCATCATCCTGGCCGTAGTGACGCTGGGATTTGCGGGGCTCATGGGGCAGCCCGGCCCGCTTCAGCCGGATACGGACCTCAATGGCTTCCAGCGGCCGATCTTCGCGTTGTATTTTGCGACGTCTCTCAACGACCTCCATTTCATAACCGGCGCTGAAGGCGCGGCCCTGCGCCAGCATCTGATGCGGCTGCAGGCGATCGATACCTGGTTCCCGCTGGCCTATGGCGGCATGGCAATGGCGTTTTTCCTTGCGCTGGGTGTACGAGGATCACGGGCAGCGTGGTTGGGACTTGGCCTGGCCGCGTTCACGATCGGAGCGGACTGGGCCGAAAACGACGCCGCAAATCGGGTTCTGGCGGGTATGGAGCCTGTCGTGTGCGAACAATTGGCGGGAGCACCCGCCGGGCAGGAGTTGTGCCTGACGCTGGATTCGCAAAGCATGGGGTCCGGCCCGCATGTTAATCCAGATGATGTCTATTCTGCCGGGCAGCAACATCGCGAACATGTGGTTGGCGAGGCGTTGGCGGACCTGGGATTGCTAACCTGGATCAAATGGGGCGCGATCGCCCTTTACGCAGCAGTCTTCGGGGCGATCATGGCGCTGGCCGGACGCAAGCTGCTGGCGGCGTTTCCGATCCTGGCGGCCTTTGGCGTCGCAGCGAGCTGGTCCAGCGGAGCGGATCCGGCTGTGTTCAACTGGGCCAATCAACTGCTTGTGCCCTTCATGCTGACTTTCCCTGTCGCTGCGGTGATGTATCTTCGCGCCAAAGACGAATCCGCGGAGGGCGATGATGAAAGCGCTGGTGAAGGCGAAGCCTGAAGAAGGTATGTGGATGGAGGATGTTCCCGAGCCGCAGATCGGCCCGGATGATGTCCTGATCAAGATCCGCAAGACGGCGATCTGCGGAACCGACATCCACATCTATAACTGGGATGACTGGGCGGCGAAAAACGTTCCCACTCCCATGGTCGTCGGTCATGAATATGCCGGTGAGATCGTCGATATCGGCGGCAATGTCACCCGAGTCAAAATCGGCCAGCGTGTCTCGGGCGAAGGGCATGTCGTGGGCGATGCGTCGCGTGCCGTGCGGGCAGGGCGTTTCCATCTGGACCCGGAAACCCGAGGTATCGGCGTCAACGCGCCGGGCGCTTTTGCTGAATATCTCTGCCTGCCGGCCTTCAATGTCGTGCCACTGCCGGACGCGGTAACGGACGAGCTTGGGTCCATTCTCGATCCGCTGGGCAATGCCGTTCACACCGCGCTGAAGTTTGATCTGATCGGCGAGGATGTGCTGATCACTGGTGCCGGTCCGATCGGTATCATGGCGGCCGCAATTGCACGCCATGTCGGCGCGCGTCATGTCGTGCTGACAGACATCAATACCCATCGCCTGCACCTGGCTGGCCAGGTCGCCCCGAATATCCGCACCGTGGACGTCTCCAAGGAAGATCTTAGCGATGTCATGCACGAGCTGAAAATGACCGAGGGTTTCGATGTCGGCCTGGAAATGTCCGGCGCGCCACAGGCTTTCGACACCATGCTCGACAAGATGATCATGGGCGGCAAGATCGCCATGCTCGGCCTGCCCTCCAAGCCGATCCCGGTTGATTTCGGCAAGCTGGTGCTCAAGGCCATTCGTCTTGAAGGCATCTATGGCCGAGAGATGTTCGAGACCTGGTACAAGATGATCGCCATGCTGGAGAGCGGTCTGGATGTATCCCGCATCATCACCCACCACTATGCCGCCGACGAGTTCCAGAAGGGGTTCGACGCCATGCGTTCCGGCAAGTCCGGTAAGGTCGTGCTGGACTGGGGCTGATATGAGTTCTGAAAAACGCGTTCCGCTTGAAAACTATGTTGAATACCCGGCCGAGGAGATGCTCTCCCGGGTGACGACGTTTACCGAAGACCTCAAGCGTCGCCGCACGGTGCGTGATTTTGACGAGCGGCCGGTTGATCGCCGTATTGTCGAGGAAGCCATCAAGGCGGCGGGGTCTGCGCCGTCGGGCGCCAACCACCAGCCCTGGCATTTCTCCGTCATCGAGGATCCTGGCAAGCGCAAGGCTTTGCGCGAAGCCGCCGAGGAGGAGGAGCGGGCCTTTTATGCCGGCAAGGCCGGCGATGAATGGCTGGACGCCCTGACGCCGCTGGGAACCGATGCGGACAAACCCTTCCTGGAACATGCGCCGGTGATCATTGCCATCTTTGCCCAGAAACGCGGTGGCGTGACGGTCGAGGAAAAGCGCAAGAACTACTACATCAACGAGAGTGTCGGCATCGCGTGTGGTTTCATGCTGGCAGCCCTGCACCAGGCGGGTCTAGTGACGCTGACGCATACGCCCAATCCGATGCGCTTTCTCAACGAGGTCTGCGAACGCCCCGGTGACGAAAAGGCCTACATGCTGATCGTCGCCGGATATCCGACTGCTGATGCGACCGTGCCAGAGCACGCCCTGATCAAGAAATCGCTCGACGACATCTCAAGCTGGATCTGACGCCGTTAACAGCTAGTTTGTATCTTCGTGAAACCTTTTGTCATCCAATGAGGGGGGTGTAGATGTATGGGATGATCCACCAGGCCGCGCGCGAAATGGTTCACACGGTCGCGGATGCAGAGACATGGTCGGTAATTCTTGAGAAATCTGGTCTGGATGAAGAGCATTTCATCAGTGCTCAGACCTACACCGATGATGTGACCTTTGCCCTGATCGGTGCCATACAGGGCGTCACCGGGATGCCGATCGGGGACCTGCTGGCCGCGTTTGGCAGGTACTGGATCGAGTTCGCAGCCTCTACCAGTTACCGATCGGTCATGGAGATGGCCGGCAACGACTTGGAAAGCCTGCTCAACAATCTTGATCGCATGCATACCAGTATCAAGTCGACCATGCCGGACGCGGACATGCCGTCTTTCATCGTGGTGCATAGCGATGCGCAGCGGCTGGAAGTTGAATATCGCTCTTCGCGCAGCGGGCTGGAAATGTTCGTGAAGGGCCTTCTTGAAGGCCTTCTAGAACGCTTTGACGATGAGGGCGACGTCAGTTTTGACGTCCGAGAAGATCATGTTGCATTCACAGTTGATCGACGAGCCGCCAAGGTAGCCTGAGGTGGATCATGGCGCTTGAATTGAACAAGGAGCTGTTAGATGAGTTGTATCCAGCTCGCTTGGCTGTAACACCTGAAGGGCTGATCGAGGCTGCGGGGCCGTCGCTTGTGCGCCATCTCGGAGAGGGTTTGGTCGGGAGAAAGTTTCTGGATGCTTTCAAGTTCGAACGGCCGCGCATACACGATGTGGCCGAACTGATTGGCTGCAAGCAGTCCATCATACTGAAATCGCTTTTCAATTCGGATCTACGTCTGCGCGGGCTGGTCAAGGTCCAGGATGGCCTCCTGCACCTGCTCGTAGGGCATATCCCCACTGCTGATGGCAAGGTCGGCGGACAGATGCTTGTCTTTAGTGACTTTGCACCGACAGACAGCACCCTGGATACTCATCTGATCAGTGTGATACATCAGCAATTGCTCGAGGATGCCCAGCGCATCTCGAAAGAGCTCAAGGCCAAATCTCGGCAGGCCGAAGCGGCCAACGAGGCAAAGACCCAGTTTTTGGCCACTGTCAGCCATGAAATCCGTACGCCGCTCAATGGCGTGCTGGGCATGGCCGATTTCCTTGCGGGCACGGAACTGGCACCGGAACAGCGCGAAGCGCTGAGCATCGTTATCGACAGTGGACAAGGTTTGCTAACCATTCTCAACGACGTTCTCGACTACTCCAAGGTCGAGGCGGGTGAGCTCGAGCTGGAGAATCGCGCCTTTGATCTGGCCGCGCTGATAAAGGGAGCATCCGGTCTTTTTCACGTGAAAGCCGTTGAAAAAGGCCTCCACTATGTCTCATCTCCGGCCCGGGGCTGGTTCATGGGTGACGAAACTCGCCTGCGCCAAATCCTGTCTAACCTGGTTTTCAACGCGATCAAATTTACTCAGTTCGGCGGTGTCGAATTACGAGTCGAGTTTGGTGAAGTGCGCGATGATGGCATGACACCATTGGTTTTCGAGGTCGAGGACAGCGGGATCGGCATGTCGGAGGAGGTTCAGGCCCGCCTGTTCAAACCTTTTCAGCAAGGCGAGGTTACCACGGCCCGCAAGTTCGGCGGTACCGGGCTGGGATTGGCAATCTGCAAAAACCTCGTCGAGAAAATGGGGGGGGAGATCTCGGTTCGAAGCGAGAATGGCCGCGGTTCTGTTTTCCGGGTCGAACTGGCTCTCCAAGCTACCGAGGCCCCTGCGCTGGCCGGCGATGATACGTCGGAGAGTGGGCAGCAGGTCTCTCTCGCCTCGCTTCGCGTTCTGGCGGCCGAGGACAATGCGACCAACCGCATTGTGCTGGGCGCCTTGCTCAAACCCATGGGAGTGGAGCCAGCCTTTGCCGAGAATGGTCGCGAAGCTGTTGAGATGTTCCGCGAGGAATCCTTCGATGTAATCCTGATGGATGTGATGATGCCGGAAATGAGCGGCCTCGAGGCGACACGGGCTATCAGGCAACTGGAAAGCAATTCGGATGCGAAACCGGTTCCGATCCATGCGCTCACGGCCAATCTGATGCGCGAACAGGTCGCGCAATACCTGGAGTGCGGTATGGATGGCGCGCTTGGAAAGCCGATCAATGTCGAGGAATTACGCGGGACGCTGGAAGGTGTCGCTCATGCAAAATCGGATGCTCAGGGCACGCCGGATACGCACAACCGCAAGGCGTCCTAAAGCTAGCCCGCCGAGTCATAGGCTGTCTTCAGCCAGGCTTTCAGCTCGTCGTCGATGTCATGCACATTCGCCGTGCGAACGCGATGTGTCACCATGGAATTGAAACTGCCCGAGGCTTCCAGCCGGTCGCCAGGCTCGACATCCTTGAGCTTGATACCGACATCCACGCGGGACTTGGTCGTGGGCTGGATCAGGGCGAACTGTTTGGCCCGGCGCAGGCTGACATAGGCTTTCTTGGGCGCGATCTCGACATCGCCGCCAAAGGCGCTGACGGCAGCAATGAGCGCGTCGTAGACCGGTTTCAGTGCTTCCTTGCCGGCATATTGCGTTGCGACCGGATCGTCCGGCTTGTCGTTCGAGGGCATGCTGTCACGGGCCGTGTGCGCGACCAGATTGGCATAACCATGGCTGAGCCCGTGATCGCCTTTGAGCACTTTCATCAACTCGCCATGTTTGCGTGTCCCGACAGGCCCAAGCAGCCCGACCCATTCCTCCAGGCTCTTGCCGGTCTTCTCCGGCATGTTGGCGATCATGCTGTCCAGCGGGCTTGGTTTGGTGCCGGTGCTCATCCTGTCCTCCGGTCTTAAGTGGCAGGATAACAGCAAAACGCCCGGGTGTGAGGATACCCGGGCGTTTCTCTTGGGGAAGGAGACGCGTATTCTTGTTTTTATGTGTCGACTTGGGGAGGGGTAAGATCGTCGACTATGTCCGCACGCGTCTGCGGATGGCTGTGAAAGACCAGATCAGGGCAATGATCCAACCGATGCCGGTCCAGCCCAGAAGCAGATTGGTCAGGAAGATGGCGAACGTATTGTCGTGTCCGCGCAGCAGGGCGATAAGCGTCGGCAAAAATCCGAGGATCAGTCCAACAATCGCAGCTTCAGCTCCCATGTAATAGATTTCCATTTCTTCCTCTGAGCGACCCGTTCAGGTCTTATCGAATTACGATATGAAGATACGAGTCGACCCCGGCGCTCGCAAGGGGGACGGATAGGGGAACGTGCATGCGTTTGTCCCCCCAAATTCCGCCGGATCAGATTATTCCGCGCTCGACCGAGATTTTGCTAGAATTTGCACGAACAGATTCGAATGGATATCCGGAATGTCGGAACCCTCAGTCAGCGTAGAAGGCTTCTCGGTTTTACGTGGCGACTATATCCATGTCGTGGAATCCTATGTCAGCGAGATCGAGGACATTAAGAACCGGATGAGGGAAGTCGCTCATCTTGCGCAAACTTGCGGGGTGTTGCGTGTCCTGGTCGAGGCGCGTCATGCCAATGGTTCTTTCTCAGAGAACCAATTGGTGGACCTTGCGGAGTTTGGCGCGGATGTTGTTGGCGTGCTCGAGCGCATTGCCATGCTGCGCGATGTTGATCAGCCCGATGATGCCTGGATGGGAGTTACCCGGGTTCTCAAGGCGGTGGGGTTCGACATCCGGGCCTTTTCGAGTGAAGAGGCCGCCCTGGCCTGGTTGACCGACAGCTGACACCTACAAAAAAGCCCCGGTCCGACCGGGGCTTTCTCGTTTGATATCAGCACGTGTTACGCATCTACTGTCGGAAAGTCGTAATCCGCGTAAATCTCGCGCAGCTTGGTCTTGAGCATCTTGCCGGTCGCGCCGATCGGCATAGCGTCGATAAACTCGACCGCATCGGGCAACCACCATTTCGGAACTTCTCCGCGCAGATACTCGATGATGCTGTCCGCGTCCCTGGGAGCGCCTTCCTTGGCCTGGACGACCAGCAAGGGGCGTTCCTGCCATTTAGGGTGCGGCATGCCGACGGCGGCCGCCATCTCCACGTCCGGATGGCCCATGGCGGCGTTTTCCAGGTCAATGGAGGAGATCCATTCGCCCCCGGTCTTGATAACGTCCTTGGAGCGGTCGGTGATGGTCATGAAACCATCGCCATCGAGATGTGCCACATCACCGGTTTTGAACCAGCCATCATCGGTAAAGGCCTCGGCGCCCGCACCCTTGAAATAGGACGAAACGATCCATGGACCACGGACCTGGACGTGACCGGAGGACTGGCCGTCCCAAGGCAGTTCCTTGCCTTCATCGTCAACAATACGCATGCCGACACCAAAGACGAGCCGCCCCTGTTTCAGCTTGATCTTGATCTCTTCCTCGCGGCTCAGGCCGTCATGCTTGGGAAGCGCGGCGTTGACCGTGCCCAGCGGGCTCATCTCGGTCATGCCCCAGCCTTGCTGCATGGTGACGCCATACTTGTCCTCATAGGCCCGCAGCAGGGCTTCGGGCAGGGCAGAGCCGCCGATGAGTACGCGCTCGACACCGTCGATACGCAAATTGTTCTGCTCGAGATGGTTGAGAAGTCCGAGCCAGACCGTGGGTACGCCGGCGACGTAATTGACTTTTTCTTCCTCGATCATCTTGTGCAGGTTTGGCCCGTCCAGCAGCGGACCCGGCATAACCAGCTTGGCACCGTTCATTGGCGCGGCGTAGGGAATGCCCCAGGCATTGACGTGGAACATCGGTACGACCGGCAACAGCGTGCCACGTGCACCGACACCGATCACGTCTGCCGCCGAGGTAGTCAGCGCGTGGAGGACGTTCGAACGGTGGGAGTAGAGTGCTCCCTTGGGGTCACCCGTCGTGCCCGAGGTGTAACACAGGCCAGCGGCCTTGTTCTCGTCGAAGACCGGCCAGGTGTAGTCACTGGAATGGGCGCCGATCAGTTCTTCATAGGTCAGGCATTCTGTCTTGACCGCACCCTTGTGAGCGCTGTCGGTCATCAAGATCCAGTTCTTCACGCCCGGGCAATGCGCGGCAATGCCGTCGATCAGCGGGGCGAACTGGATGTCGAAGAAGACGGCCTTGGATTCAGCGTGCGCCAGCATCCAGATAAGCTGTTTCGGGTCGAGGCGCGGATTGACCGTGTGCACTACGGCGCCGACGCCGGAGATGGCGTAATAGAGCTCGAAATGGCGATGGGAGTTCCAGGCGATCGTCGAGACGACATCACCGTCCTGGATGCCCAGATCAGTCAGCAGCGCATTGGCCAGCTGTTTGGTTCTTTCATGGGTGGCAGCATAACCTTGGCGGTGGGTTTCGCCGCTTTCCGGCAGACGCGTAACAATTTCGGTATCGCCATGGCATTTGGCGGCGTGGACAAGAATGTCCGAAATCATCAGCGGACAATCCATCATGTGTGCGCGCATCGTTCTCAATCTCCCCTTCGAACAACCGGTTGGACGTTTTACTCTTTTCTGTATCAAAGGCCTTCCGCGCCCGCGGCGCAATCCCTTTGCGCAAGGAGAATATATTGCTTAAGCATTTCTGCCAGTGCGCCGGGGCAGATTCGAGTGGAGTGCAGTATGGCTTTTGATCAGAATGATGTTCCCGCGTTTGCCGATATCGAGGATGCAGCGGACCGTGTAAAAGGCGTGGCGGTTGAAACGCCCTTATTGCGCAGCGATGTCCTGGATGAACGTGTGGGCGGTCGGGTTTTCGTAAAGCCTGAATGCCTCCAGCGCACCGGAAGTTTCAAATTCCGCGGCGCCTATAACCGTATCTCTCGCCTGGGTGAGGCGGAACTCAAGCGGGGCGTGGTGGCATATTCCTCCGGAAATCATGCCCAGGGGGTTTCCGCTGCAGCCCGTCTGATGGGCTCCAATGCGACCATCATCATGCCCAACGACGCGCCCAAAGCAAAAGTCGAGGGTGTGCATTTCTGGGGTGGCAGCGTGGTGTTTTACGATCGTGCCACCGAAATCCGGGAGGAGATCGCCGCCCGGATTGCCGATGATGAGGGCCGGACGCTCGTTCCGCCTTTCGAGAACAAGTACATCATCGCTGGCCAGGGCACGCTTGGCCGTGAATTGATGTCCCAGGCGCGTGGTTTCGGTCAGGAGATCGACAAGATCGTGTGTTGTGCCGGAGGCGGTGGCTTGATTGCGGGTGTTGGCCTGGCTGCCAAGTCAATGAATTCCGAGACCGAGGTCTGGGCCGCGGAACCCGTTGATTTCGACGATATGAAGCTGACTTTCGAGACGGGTGAGCATGTCGTCAACAAGAAGCTTACCGGATCCATCTGCGACGCAGTCATAACCCCGACCCATGGCAAGCTGACGTGGTCGTTGAACAAGCGACAGCTGTCCGGCGGCTACGCTGTGACGGATGAAGAAGTGCTCGACGCAATGGCCTTTGCCTGGCGTCATCTCAAGGTCGTGGTCGAACCGGGCGGTGCCGTGGCACTCGCCTCGATTCTTTCCGGCAAGGCTGATGTAAAGGGGCGCACAGCCTGTGCGGTCCTCTCCGGTGGGAATGTCGACCCGGCGATGTTTGCCCGGGCCCTGGAACGGGTTTAGCGCCTCAAGCCGTACTCATCCTTGAAAACAGGCTGTTCGTCCCGGCGTCCGGTGTCGCCGGGCCACGGCCCGGTTACTTCTCGCGCAGAGTTTGACGAGAAGGACCAAATATGACCCTCAAATCCCGATTGCTGGGCGCGGCAGCCGGTGTGCTTGCACTTGCCGGAGTGTTCGTGTTCACGACGCAAGAGAGCCAGGCGGAGCTGGAAAACGGTGCGGTTTTCACGCCGGAAGGCACGCTGCTGTTCCATCGTCACGATGGCGAGCGTGGCGGTATCTATGAAATGGACCTGGATGGAAACATCCTGCGGCAGATCACCGACAGTCGTTACATGGATCGCTGGCCCGGTGTCGGGCATGGCAGCCAGGACATCGTCTTTATCTCCACCCGGGACCGGCGCTGGTCGGTCTATCACGTCGGCCGTACGGGCGGTGATGTGGAATTGCTCAGCGATACCAGCGTGTTCAATCTGGGCGGCGCAATCTCTGACAGCGGTGAAATCGTCTACGCCCAAAACCGCGACCAGAGGAGTTCCAGTCCGACATCCTGGCCTACGACCCGGCAAGCGGTTCAACGCGCCTGATCATTGAGGGCGGGATGTGGTCGCGCTGGGTGTCGGAGACACGTTTCCTGTTCACCCGCGATAATGGCGAGGGCGGCAGTCTCGATGTGATGATGTATGATGTGTCCGAGCAATCGGTACACCGGCTGACCCATGGTGCCGGCGATGATGTTTCAGCGACACTTTCCCCGGATGGGCAGCAGCTCTACTGGGGTGTCCAGGACGGGCCCAACTATATCCTGCACCGGCGCGACCTGGCCGGAGGCGAAACGGTCTCGCGGGGCGTGCGCGTGAATATCGACAGCTCGCCGGCTATTTCGCCGGACGGACGTTTCATGGTGTTCGGCCGCAATGAGGGTAATGGGTATGACCTTATCCGGCTGGACATGGAAACGATGGAAGAAGTCCGGCTGACCGGTACGGATTGATGGCATAACGAAAAAGCCCCCGGAAGTCCGGGGGCTTTCTTGTTACTCAGGTGTGCCGGCTCTCAGATCGTGCTCGATCATCAGCGGCGTGGCCGTGTCATCAGCAAGACGGGTCCGGTAGACCTGCATGTTCTCGATCACGCGCATCACATAATTGCGGGTTTCGGAGAAGGGAATGCTTTCCACCCAGTCGATCGGATCGACATCGGGATCACGTGGGTCGCCATAATCCTCAACCCAGCGGCGCACACGATGTCCGCCAGCATTGTAGGCGGCGAGGGCCATGACATAGGAACCGTCATAATCCTCGAGTACCTCGTTGAGGTGGTGCATGCCCAGGGTCAGATTGTATTCCAGATCATCGGTCAGCCAGTTGCGGCGATATCCTTCGCCGATTGAGCGGGCAGTCTGGCGGGCCGTGGCGGGCATCATCTGCATCATGCCGCGGGCACCGGCGCCACTGACAGCGTGTTGCGAGAACTCGGTTTCCTGGCGGATGACGGAGTGCACGACTTCCGGATTGGGCTGGTCGCCCGAAGTTTCGCTTGGCAGATCAATGGTTGGATAGGCGCTCTGCGGTAGCACAATCCCGCGCTGACGGGCGGCTTTGGCAGCGCGCACCGACTGGCGGACATAAAGATACTCATTCGCCAAAGCCGCCAACAAAACAGCTTCTTCAGGATCGGTCAGCAGATCATCAGCGCGATAGCTGAACAGCCGGTAGTAATAATCCTCACCCTGTTCGCCAAGGCGACGCATCGCCTGGATCATGGAGCGATTTTCGAACCGTACACGTGTCTCATCGGACGGTTCCGGATCGGCTTCGAACGCCAGCACCGCTTCATCGCCGGAGATCTGGGCGATTGCCAGCTGACCGTAGTAGGCGGTCGAGTGTGTACCAGCCTCGGCATAATACTGGGCCGCGAGGTTTGGATCTCCGAGTGCGTCTGCAGCGCGGGCCATCCAGTAGGCGGCGCGGGAGACCGACACGGTGGTGGAGACATTGTTGCGCAGCGTGGTGAAGTGCGCCATTGCGGCCTGTGCGTCGTCCAGGTGCACCAGGGCCAGCCAGCCCGCGAGGAATTCCGCATCGGCAAAATCGGCACCGCGTTCCATGCCGTGGGCACGGGCCAATTCGTAGGCGGTCTGATAGTCCTCGTCGCGGATGAGCGTCAGGATCATCAGCTTGCGCTCGGTCCACATCAGGTCCAGTGCATTGGTGTCGGTGTGTTCGTCCGGCAATTGCAGCAACAGGGGCAGGACACTGTCGCGCAGACCGGACCGGCGGCGCCAGCGGGCGCGTTCAAAGACCAGGCCTGGATCATTCATCATGCTGGTGGGGACGCGCTGTACGGCCCGGTCCACACCACTCTGGCGACCGGCTAGGCGAAGGCGGGCTTCCGCCACATTACGCTCACCACCCTGCAGCAGAGGCACGACGCGACGGGCGGCGGTACGCTGCCCTGACCAGATCAGATAGTCGACACGGGCAAGGTGGTCGTCCTCGGTGAAACGGTCGCGATGGGTCTGATAGACGCGGCGCTGTTCCGGCAGCGGCAGGCGACCACCGCGCCAGGTCTCGCGCAGCAGGCTCTCGCCCTCATCAACACGGCTCATTTCGATCAGCGCCTCGGCAAAGGCCACACGGCCGCGGCCGGAGATCGGGGCATTGTCCTCAAACCAGCTGACGATGAAGGGCGCAGACAGGCCTGAAGCTGAAATCTTGGATTCGGCTTCGGTGCGGATGAAGCTGTCGCGTGGCCAGTCCTGCAGTTCGCCGAGCGCGAGGTCCAGTTCGAGGAAAGTGGCGCGTGGATCATTGAGCGCGATCAGCCACAACATGATATTACGGCTGGCCGGATCGGTGAGCTGGTCGCGCACATCACGCACGAGCGACCAGTCGTCGTCTTCGGCGGCATCAAGACCTTGCCTGAACAGGCCAAAATCGGCGTCTGAAAGATGCTGGGAGAAATTCACGGGTTCCGGTCGCATGCGCGGGGTCGGGATCTGGGCCTCTACGGGCGCGATCACCGCAAATGCGAGCAGCGCGGGTACACAACGAGCG
Source organism: Maricaulis sp. MIT060901 (assembly GCF_047123815.1). Lineage (NCBI taxonomy): Bacteria > Pseudomonadati > Pseudomonadota > Alphaproteobacteria > Maricaulales > Maricaulaceae > Maricaulis > Maricaulis sp. MIT060901. Next base: position 191,831 of record NZ_CP138920.1, on the reverse strand, counting down.
ATCATGTTTCGCAATACGCTTCCTGGGTTTTGGGGTAAACGAACTTCACCGCAAATCGCGCCGACTGTCCAGCCTGTTCGAGAACGCTTGGCCAAGTGCTCAAGCGTCGATATGGTCCGCCGCTTACCAAACAGAAGTCGAGATTGAGACATGTTCAAGGGCTCCATCACCGCGCTGGTCACACCATTCAAGAACGGTGCCGTCGATGAAGATCAAGTAGTTGCGTTGACGGAACGTCAAATTGCAGCCGGAACGCATGGCCTTGTGCCATGCGGAACCACCGGTGAATCCGCCACGCTGACCTTTGAGGAACACATGCGGGTTGTCGAAATTGTAATCGAAACGGCGGGCGGACACATTCCCGTGATCGCCGGCACCGGTTCCAACTCGACTGCCGTTGCCATCCAGAATCAAAAGCGCGCCAAGGAGTTGGGTGCTGATGCAGGGCTGGTCGTGGCGCCGTATTACAACAAGCCCAATGCCGAGGGGCTCTATCAGCACTTCAAGGCGATCAATGACGCCGTCGACCTGCCGATCATTGTTTATAATGTTCCAGGCAGGACGGTAGTCGACATTGATGCAGACACCGTCGCGCGCATCGCGGAGCTGGGTCAAGTCGTCGGTATCAAGGATGCCACGGGCGATATGGGCCGGGTTTCTGCCCACCGCCGGTTGATCGGCCATGATTTTGTGCAGCTCTCCGGTGATGATCCGACGGCGCTGGGTTTCAATGCCACGGGCGGTGTAGGCGCGATTTCTGTGACTTCGAACGTCGCTCCAGCCCTGTGCGCGCAGTTCCAGGACGCGACCCTGAAGGGTGACTGGGGCACGGCGCGCGAGATCAATGACAAGCTCTTGCCGCTTCACTACGCGCTGTTCACCTCGTCCAGCCCGGGCCCGACAAAATACGCCATGTCCGTTCTGGGTGTGATGAATTCCGAGCTGCGCCTGCCGCTGACCGAACCCAATGAAGCCTCCAACGCCGCCGTCCGTGAGGCGCTGGTGATTGCCGGCTTGCTGGATCAAGCATGAGCAAACGACAGGACGGCGCGGTAGCGATCAATCGCCGTGCCAATTTCGACTACGAGATTGAAGAGACATTCGAAGCCGGCCTGGTTCTGACAGGCTCGGAAGTGAAGTCCCTGCGCGAAGGTCGTGCAAACATCGCCGAGAGCTATGTAAGTCCGGAAAATGACGAGATCTGGCTGATCAATTCCGATATCCCGACCTATGGCCCGGCCAACCGGTTCAATCACGATCCGCGGCGTCACCGCAAACTCCTGCTGAAACGCCGGGAGATCGCCAAGCTGCAGGGCGCTGTGGCCAAGGAAGGCCGCACCATCATTGCGCAGCGCCTCTTCTTCAATGATCGCGGCATGGCCAAGATCCTTATCGGCCTCGCCCGCGGCAAGAAAACCGTCGACAAGCGCCAGACCATCAAGGATCGCGACTGGAACAAGCAGAAAGCCCGCCTGATGAAGAATTTGGGGTAGGGGCGCCTACTGACTCAGTGCAAACGAGTTCCGGTAAGCCTGTGGTGAGACGCCCAGCTGGCGGATGAAGCTGCGGCGCATGCGTTCATCGCTGCCAAAGCCACACTGGACAGAGACCTGTTTCACCGTCAGCTCGGGATCTTCCAGGGCGATGCGGGCCGCTTCGATCCGCATCATTTCCACGGCGCGGGCCGGTGTCTGGCCGGTGTCATCGGCATAGATGCGGGCAAAATTGCGCGGGCTCATGCCGACACGCTTGGCCAGTTCCTCAACGCGCAGATCTGCGACCAGATTATCCTTCATCCAAAGGTGCAGGGCGCCGAAACGGCCGCTGGCTGTGCGGGTCTGTTGCTGCAGTGCCTCGGAAAACTGGGACTGGCCTCCCGGGCGTTTGACATAGACCAGCAGATGACGCGCCAGTTCCATGGCGACGTCGCGGGAATGATCCCGCTCGATCATGGCCAGGGCCAGATCGATACCGGCCGTGACGCCGGCCGAAGTCCACACGCCGCGGTCCTCGATGAAAATCGGATCCGGGTCGACCTGGGTCTGCGGATAGGCCTCGGCTAGCCGATCACAATCCTTCCAGTGAGTGACGCTGCGGCGACCATCCAGAAGATCCGATGCGCCCAGCAGGAAAGCGCCGGTACAGGTCGCGCCCACACGTCCGCATTTCTGGGCTGCCAGGCGGATGGCGCCGACCAGACGGTTGTCACGACAGGAATCATGCACGCCCTTGCCGCCGCAGGCGATCAGCGTGCCGGCATCGTCCAGGCCGACGCCAGCCAGACGACGTGTATTCAGGGCCACACCGGTGTCGGTTTCCACGGGGCCGCCATAAAGCGAAGCCAGCGTCGTCGTGTAGGCTTCAAAACCCAGGATCTCATTGGCATCTGCAAACACCTGCAAGGGCCCCGTAATGTCGAGCATCTTCACACCGTCATAGGTGATAAAGGCGATGCGACGAGGCTCCTGGCGGAGCTCAGAGGTGTGTGTGGCAGAAAACGTGGGCATGTTGGCGTTTGTGCCAAAAACAACCCGCGATATCTAGCGATATTGTTGGTTAAGGTGTGGAGAAAATGATGTCTGCCAGTGAAATCAAGGAGGTTATCAACACAACCTGCCCCTGGTCGGGCAAACCGGTCAGCGATGACAGCCCGACCCGCTATCGCGGCCGGGTCGTCGGTTTTTGCAATCCAGGTTGTCGCGACAAGTTCGAGGCGGCGGCGAAGGTTTTTGACGCGCTGATCGATCAGTCGGCGGGCAGGGCGTCGAGATAATCGCGGACCTGTTTGAAAACCGCGTCGAACATCTCCTCGGTCAGCCGACCTGTGTTCGTATTGTATCGCGAACAGTGATAGCTGGAGAACAGGCGCAGCGTTCCGTTTGGCCCTGCAATGTCGGCGGATCCGGCATGTTCGAATTTCACCGAGGAGACCTTGTGACCCAGCGCCCGAAGCGTGTTGTCATGGGCGATCTTGCCCAGCACCAGCACGGCTTTGAGGTTGGGTAATTGCGCAAACCTCTGGGTCAGGAAGGGGCGGCAGGCATTGGCTTCCGCGCCGACCGGCTTGTTTTCCGGCGGCACGCAGCGCACGGCATTGGTGATCATCGCATCGACCAGCGCCAGGCCGTCATCGGCGTGTGAAGCGTATTCTCCGGTCGTGAAACCAAACTTTCCGGCCGTCTTGTAAAGAAGATCGCCCGCCCAGTCTCCGGTGAAGGGGCGGCCTGTGCGATTGGCGCCGCGCAGACCTGGCGCCAGGCCAACCACGAGAAAACGTGCATCCTCGCCGCCAAAGGAAGGAACCGGCGCATTGAACCAGTCCGGATAGAGTTCGGCGTTTTTCTCTCGGAACTCGACCAGGCGAGGGCAGAGATCGCAATCGAGCGGAGCTTCGGCGAGTTTGGTCATGGCTCAGGCCTCACGGGTGATCATGGGATCAAGATCGAGCAATTCGATGAAAGTGTCAGCGGTGCGCCGTAATTCGTCCGCGATCATGGGCGGACGGGTTTTCAGCGAAGAGACGACCGTTACCCGAACGCCTCGTGCCTGTGCCGCTTTCACAGCCCGGCAGAAATCCCCGTCGCCGGTAAACAGGATGATGTGATCAAGATAGTCAGCCGCCTCGAGTATGTCGATGGCGATCTCGATATCCATGTCACCCTTGATGCGCTTGCGGCCCTGGTCGTCGGTGAATTCCTTGGCCGGCTTGGTGACGAGGCTGTAGCCATTATAGTCCAGCCAGTCGACGAGGGGCTGCAAAGGGTTGTAGTCATCCTGATCGATGAGGGCGGTGTAGTAATTCGCCCGGATCAGACGGCCCTGTTTCTCGAAATGGCTGCGGAGCCGGCTGAAATCGATATCGAATTTGAGGGCGCGTGTCGTGGAGTGCAGATTGGCGCCGTCGATGAAAAGGCCGATGCGTTCATCGGGGTAGAATGTCATCTGGAAAATGCCTGGTTGGGAAATGGCTGAAATAGAAAAGCGAAATATGAAATCGAACGGAGTATATATCGGGCTGGGCGCCAATCTAGCCCGCGAGGGATCCACGCCTGCGCAGACGCTTGAGGCCGCCGCAAACGAACTGCACAAGCTCGCTGGACCGGTTGTCGCGCGATCGTCTTTCTGGACGAGCCCCGCCTGGCCGGATCCCATCGACCCTGCCTATACCAACAGCGTTATCGAGCTGGATACGGACCTGTCTCCGGAGCGCCTGCTCAACATCATGCAAGGCATCGAAAATGTCTTCGGGCGCGTGCGTGAAAAGCGCTGGGCCTCGCGTACGGTGGATCTGGACATCATCGATTTTCGCGGCCTGGAACGCTCGGATGAACGACTGGACCTGCCGCACCCGCGAGCGCATGAGCGCGCCTTCGTCCTGTTGCCACTGGCTGAAATCGCGCCGGACTGGATTGATCCCGTCAGGGGGCGTCATATTAACGATCTGGTTGCTGCACTTGATGCGGGCGATGTAGCTGCGACATCCAGGCTGGAAGTCGCGCTGTAATCTCTGATGAATTCGTGTCCGCACGCTCTTGCTATTGCAGGCCGTCAGGGATAGGTAACGCGGTTCCAAGCTTCAGCGTTGGCTTAAGGAGATCGCGCGCATGGCTCGCGTTACTGTCGAAGACTGCATCGAAAAAATCCCGAACCGTTTCCGTCTGGTCCTGATGGCGGCGCATCGCGCTCGCAATATTTCCGCAGGTTCCGCCCTGACTATTGATCGCGACAATGACAAGAACCCTGTCGTTGCCCTGCGTGAAATCGCTGACGAAACGCTGGATATGGACATGCTGAAAGACAGCCTGGTCACCGGCCTGCAGCGCGTCCTGCCGTTGGAAGACGACGAAGAGACCACGGAAGCGCCGACCCCGGCTGCTGAAATGGAAGCTCTGCCGGCGCCGGCCATCGAGCTGGACGAGACGGAAATGCTCAAAGCCCTCCAGGCTGACCGGGACGGCGCGCCTGACGGCCGCCTTTAAGCTCCGTTGAGTTCGGGCGCGACGTCAAACGAACTGGCATCGCCGCCGCCCGCCATTCCCAGCGCGGACGAGCTGGTTGACCGTATCCGGAACTATTTTCCGCAGGTCGACGGCGACTACGTGCGTAAAGCGTATGACTTTGCGGAAGAGGCGCACCGGCCACAGCGACGCCAGTCCGGCGAACCCTATTTTGCTCATGTCGCCGCAGTGGCGATGATCCTTGCCGATCTGCGCATGGATGTAGCAACCGTGTGCACGGGCCTGCTGCACGACACGGTCGAGGATACGCCAGCCACACATGAACAGCTGATCGAGCTGTTCGGCGAGGAAGTGGCCAACCTGGTCGCCGGCGTTACCAAGCTGGGCCAGATGGAGCTGCGCTCCAAACGCACCAAACAGGCGGAGAACCTGCAAAAACTGGTCGTCGCGATCTCCGACGATGTGCGCGTTCTGATCGTCAAGCTGTGCGACCGCCTGCACAACATGAAGACGCTGGACGCCATCGGGCGGGCGGAAAAGCGTGAGCGTATCGCGCTGGAGACGCTGGAAATCTACGCTCCGCTGGCGCGCCGGATCGGTATCAATCGCGTCTGTGTCGAGCTGGAAGACCTGGCCTTCAAACACGTCAATCCGGCGGCGTATGAATCCATCACCCGGCGTCTCAAACTGGTGCGCGACCAGCATACCGAGGAAGTGGCTGCGGTCTCCCAGGCGATCACTGAGCTGTTAATGAGTTACGGCATTGATGCGCGGATTTTCGGGCGTCAGAAACGGGCCTATTCGATCTGGCGCAAGCTGGACCGCAAGGGGCTGACCTTTGACGAGATCGCCGACATTTATGCCTTCCGGCTGATCGTGCCGCATCCCGATGACTGTTACCGGGCGATGGGCGTGATTCACCAGACTTGGCGCTGTGTGCCGGAACGCTTCCGCGATTTCATCTCGGTGCCCAAGCCGAATAATTATCGCTCCCTGCACACCACGGTGATCGGTCCGAACAGCGTACGCATTGAGCTGCAGATCCGCACCGAGGAAATGGAGTCGGTGGCCGAGAGCGGTGTCGCCGCACACTGGCGCTACAAGAACGAGACCTACAAGTATGATCTGGACGCGGCCCAGGCGGCCGGTGGCGACCCTCTGGAACGCCTGCGTCCCTTCGTGGAAATCCTCAACCAGGGCGGCGATCCGGACGAGTTTCTCGAGCATGCCAAGCTCGAGATGTTTGCCGACCAGGTCTATTGCTTCACGCCCAAGGGCGATCTCATCTCGCTGCCAACCGGTGCGACGCCGCTGGACTTTGCCTATGCGGTCCACACCGAGCTGGGACACACGACCGTTGCTGCCAAGATCAATGGCCGGGAACGTCCGCTGCGCACGCAATTGCGCAATGGGGACGTGGTCTCGATCGTCAAGGGCGGGGTGCGTCAGCCCCCGGCCGGCTGGGAAAATCTGGCGATTACCGGCAAGGCGCGCGCCGCCATCCGCCGCCTCATCCGCGAGTCCGAGCGCGACGAGTTTTCGCGCATTGGCCGGATCATGGCCGATCACGCCTTCCGCCGCGAGGGCCGTACGCTGATCGAGCGGGACCTCCAGGACGCCATTGCACGGCTGGAGCTGAAGGATGTGGAGGAGCTCTACGAGACGCTGGGCCGCGGTCGCATTACCTCGGCGGACTTGCTCAATGCCGCTTTCCCGGGACGCCTGGACGAGCGCGAGGATGTCACCGATCGCGAGCTGATCGATGATGACAAGGCGCGGCTCTATGTGCGCGGGCGGGGCCTGACACCGGGCGTGACGCTGCATTTCGGCGAATGCTGCTCGCCGCTGCCGGGAGATCGTATCATCGGACTGCTCAGGCCGGAGCGCGGGGTCGAGATCCACACCATCGATTGCGAGACGCTGGCGCGTTACGACGAAGACAAGATGGATGAGTGGCTGGACCTGGCCTGGACCGCGGAGGCGGAAGAAAACGCCGTCTCCATGGCGCGTATCCAGGCGGTGCTTCACAATGAGCCGGGCGCGCTGGCGCGGGTGGCCCAGACCGTGGGCGAGAACCGCGGCAATATCGCCAATGTGCGTACGCTGCACCGCGCACCAGATTTCTTTGAGATGCTGTTTGATGTCGAGGTGTATGACGCCCGGCACCTGGCCAATCTGCTGGCTGCCCTGAAAATGAACGAGATTGTCGTGTCGGCTGAACGCATGCGCGGCGAAACAGAGGAGTGGGACGAGGAATGACACGCGAGGAAGTATTGCACGAGTTCCGCGAGGCGGGCGCGCTGCTGGAAGGTCATTTCATCCTGTCATCGGGCCTGCGCAGCCCGGTTTTCCTGCAAAAGGCCAAGGTCTTTGCCGAACCGGAGCGCACCGAACGTCTGTGCAAGGCGCTGGCGGAAAAGCTCAAGGCCGAGCTCACCGAACAGCCGACCGTGATCGTCTCTCCCGCAGTGGGCGGCCTGATCCCAGGGTATGAGACCGCACGCCATATGGGCCTCAAGGCGCTGTACGTGGAGCGCGAGGGCGGCGAGTTCACCCTGCGTCGCGGCTTTGAACTTTCCAGTGATGACAAGGTCCTGGTGGTCGAGGATATCGTCTCCACGGGTCTGAGTTCCCGCGAATGCATCGAGGCGATCAACGCCACGGGCGCCACGGTCATTGCCGAAGGCTGCCTGGTTGATCGTTCTGCCGGTGAAGCCGATGTCGGCGTGCCGCTGATTTCACTGACCCAGTATAAAGTACCCGCTTACGAGCCGGACAATCTGCCGCCGGAGCTGGAAGCCATTCCGGCCATCAAACCCGGGAGCCGTGGCCTGAAATGACCTTACGCCTGGGCGTCAATATCGATCACGTGGCAACCATCCGCAATGCCCGCGGAGGTGCGCACCCGGACCCGGTTCGTGCAGCGCGCCAGGCGGCCGAAAGTGGTGCCGACGGCATTACCGCACACCTGCGCGAGGACCGTCGTCACATCACGGATGGGGATATCGACCGGCTGATGGCCGAGATCGAGCTGCCGCTGAACCTTGAAATGGCGACGACCGAGGAAATGCTCGAGATCGCCCTGCGGCACAAGCCGCACGCGGTCTGCCTGGTGCCGGAAAAGCGCGAGGAGCGCACGACTGAAGGCGGGCTGGATGTGGCTGCGGGCCATAATCACATCGCGCCCTATGTGCGTCAGCTGGCCGATTCCGGTATTCGCGTCTCGCTGTTCATCGAACCCGACCCGGTCCAGATTGCCGTCGCCGAAGCCATGGGAGCTGCCGTTGTTGAACTGCACACCGGGGCCTATTGCGAGGCGGCGCTGGCGGGCGATGAGGCCGAGGTCAAACGTCACCTGGAACTGATCCGGGCCGGTGCTGTAGAGGCTCACAAGCGAGGGCTGGAAGTCCATGCCGGTCACGGTCTGACCTATGACACTGTCAAACCGGTCGCGGCTATTCCGGAGATCATCGAGCTCAATATCGGTCACTTCCTGATCGGTGAAGCCATCTTCCGCGGCCTGCGCGAAGCGGTCACCACTATGCGCGGCCTGATGGTCGAGGCACGCAAGGAAAGCGCGGTGGACACGTGATCATCGGTCTCGGCTCTGATCTGTGCAATATCGAGCGCATACAGGGATCGCTGGACCGGTTTGGGGACCGGTTTGTGCAGCGCTGTTTTACCGAGATTGAACAGGCCAAGTCCGAACGGCGGCGTCGCCGGGCGGAGAGTTATGCCAAGCGTTTCGCAGCCAAGGAGGCGGGCGCCAAGGCGCTGGGCACGGGCATTGCGCGTGGTGTGTCCTGGAAGGAAATCGGTGTGGTGAACCTGCCGTCGGGCAAGCCGACACTGGAGCTGAAGGGGCGGGCGCTGGAACGAGCTCAAGCGCTGACGCCAGCAGGTATGAAGCACCGCATCCATATCACCATCACGGATGACCACCCCTGGGCCCAGGCCTTTGTGGTGCTGGAAGCCGTGCCGGAGAATGCGCCCGATGTCTGACCCGATCGCGGATCTTGAAAAGCGCATTGGCTACAGCTTCCAGAGCCGGGAGTTGCTGGAGCGCGCGCTGACTCATTCCAGCTTCGGCGAAGGCCGCAAGACCCACCGCAATTACGAACGCCTGGAATTCCTTGGCGATCGTGTTCTGGGACTGATGACGGCGGAAGCCCTGTTCAATGCCTTTGAGGGGGCTGACGAAGGCGCGCTGGCGCCGCGTCTCAACTCGCTGGTGCGCAAGGAAACCTGCGCCGATGTCGCCCGTGAGGTGGATATCGGATCTGCGCTGAAAATCGGTCGCTCGGAAGAAAAGGGCGGGGGGCGCGACAAGACCTCGATCCTCGGCGATGCCTGCGAGTCGCTGATCGCGGCGATTTATCTCGATGGCGGTCGCCCGGCGGTACAGGCCTTTTACGACCAGCACTGGGGATCCAAGATCGAGGATCTCAAACACAAGCCCAAGGACGCCAAGTCTGCGCTGCAGGAATGGGCGGCCAAGAAGGGTTATACCCAGCCGCGTTATGATCTGAGAGAACGCTCCGGCCCGGACCACCGACCGATTTTCACGGTTGAGGTCATGGTCGCGCCGCTTGATCCGGAAACCGGCGAAGGCAAGTCAAAACAGGCGGCTGAGCGTGAAGCCGCAACCAATCTATTGGCCCGGGAGGGCGTGCATGTCCGCTGATACTCCACTCCGCTGCGGTTTTGTCGCCGTTATCGGTTCCCCCAATGCCGGCAAGTCGACGCTGGTAAACGCACTGGTCGGTGAGAAGGTCACCATTGTGACGCACAAGGTCCAGACCACGCGCTTTGCCGTGCGCGGTGTGGCGATTGATGGTCCCAGCCAGATCGTGCTGGTGGATACACCCGGCGTGTTCGCGCCCAAGCGCCGCCTGGACAAGGCCATGGTCAATGCGGCGTGGGCCGGCGTTGCCGATGCGGACGCGGTGATCCACGTCGTTGATGCCAGCGCGCGCGACCGCATGGCGCGCGGCGAGAGCAAGTCGGGTGACAGCAAGATGATCGAGGACGATGAGCGCGTCACCGAAGGGCTCAAACGCACGGGCGGCAAGGCGATCCTGGCGCTCAACAAGATCGACCTGTTGGAACGCGATCGCCTGCTCGCAATCTCGCAAAACCTTTTCGAGACAGGTTGTTACAGTGATGTCTTCATGGTCTCGGCCAAACGGGGATATGGCGTTGATACGCTGAAAACCCATCTGTCCGGCCTGATGCCGGAAGGAGTCTGGCATTATCCGGAAGATCAGGTCGCGGACTTGCCGTCACGCATCCTGGCGGCGGAGATCACGCGCGAGAAAGTCTATCTGCGCCTGCACGAGGAATTGCCCTACGCTTCCATGGTCGACACTGAAGTGTGGAAACGCCTGCGCGATGGCTCGATCCGGGTGGAGCAGTCCATCATCATCGAGCGCGACAGCCAGAAGCCGATCGTTATCGGCAAGGGCGGATCTGCGCTCAAAACCATCGGCGAGGCCTCCCGCAAGGAGCTGGAGGAAGTACTGGGCTGCAAGGTGCATCTCTTCCTCAATGTGAAGGTAGATCCGAAATGGATGAACCGCCGCGGGCACTATTCTGATGTTGGACTGGACTTCGACGTCTAGGCCGTTCGCCTCGGTGACGAGACTCACCTAGAACATCGCCATGGACTGGACTGATTCAGGCATCATTCTCTCCGTGCGCCCGCACGGTGAAACCAGCGCCATCATCGAGGCGCTGACACTGGAGCACGGGCGGCATGCCGGCCTGGTGAAGGGCGCGCGATCGCGCACACTGCGGCCGGTTCTTCAACCGGGTAATCAGGTGCGCCTGCACTGGCGCGCGCGGCTTGCTGAACATCTCGGCCAGTTCCAGATCGAGCCGGACGAGCTGGGCGCGGGTATCGTCATGGATGACCGGACCTCGCTGGCGGCGCTCAACTCCGCCTGTGCCATGGCCATCCTTGCCTTGCCGGAACGCGAGACCCATGAAGCGGTTTATCATGGTTTCCGCGTCTTCCTGTCCGCGCTGGAGGATATCGATATCTGGCCGGCGCTCTATGTGCGCTGGGAGGCGGGGCTGCTGTCCGATCTGGGGTATGGCCTGGACTGGGAAAAATGCGCGGTGACAGGCGAAACCGAAGAACTCACCCATATCAGCCCGCGCACCGGCCGTGCGGTCTGTGCGGAGGAAGCTGCGCCCTATGTCGCCAAACTGCTGGAGCTCCCGGCCTTTATGCGTGGCACGGGCCAGATCGGTGAGGGTGATATCGCCAAGGGACTGGACCTGACCGGATATTTCCTCGAACGCCGTGTTCTGTGGCCGGTCGATAAACAATTGCCGGATGCCCGCGAGCGTTTGGTCAACGAGCTGGAACGGGTGGCGCGGTTGTAGCCGGGTTTTCCCCGGCAAATCCTGCGCTCCAGGCCTGTGTGGACAGGCAAATCACCTATACTGACCGGTGCGAATCAAAAAGGTGCAGGTCATGGGCGAGAATTTCGATCCCCAAGGTGGTCATATTATCGAGGAAGCGTTCGATGAAGCGCTCTCGAAACGCTATCTGGCCTATGCGCTGTCGACGATCACCCAGCGGGCGCTTCCCGATGCGCGAGATGGTCTGAAACCGGTTCACCGCCGCCTGCTTTACGCCATGCGCGAGCTCAAGCTGAACCCGGATGCAGCCTTCAAGAAATCGGCCCGTGTCGTCGGTGACGTGATCGGTAAATACCACCCCCACGGTGATCAGTCGGTCTATGACGCACTGGTGCGTCTCAGCCAGGACTTCGCGGCGCGCTACCCGCTGGTCGAGGGGCAGGGCAATTTCGGCAATATCGACGGCGATAATGCAGCCGCCATGCGTTACACCGAAGCGCGCCTGACCAAGGCGGCTGAACTTCTGCTGCAGGATATCGAGAACGGCACGGTCGATTTCGAGGACACGTATGATGGTTCCGAGAGCGAGCCGATCGTGCTGCCGGGCGCTTTTCCGAACTTGCTGGCCAATGGGTCCACCGGGATTGCAGTGGGCATGGCAACGTCCATCCCTCCGCACAATGCCGCCGAGATCTGTGGGGCGGCCCGTGCCTTGATCGCTGATCCGGAGGTCACCACCGATACGTTGCTGACTCACGTCAAGGGACCTGATTTCCCGACCGGCGGTATCTGTGTCGAAAGCCCGGAGAGCATCCGCGAGGCCTATGAAACCGGCCGCGGCGGTTTCCGCACACGGGCCAAGTGGGAGAAGGAGGATCTCGGTCGCGGCATGTGGCGCGTGATTGTCACCGAGATCCCGTACCTGGTGCAGAAGTCCAAGCTGGTCGAACGTATCGCGCAGCTCATGGACGCCAAGAAACTGCCGCTGGTGGACGACATTCTTGACGAGTCCACCGAGGATATTCGCCTTGTCATCGAGCCGAAATCCAAGCTGGTTGATCCGGACATGATGATGGAGAGCCTGTTCAAGCTGACGGATCTGGAAAACCGGATCTCGCTGAACCTCAACGTCCTGGATCCGACCGGAACGCCGCGGGTCATGCCGCTAAAGGAAACGCTGCGCATCTGGGTGGATCACCGCCGCGAAGTCGTTGTGCGCCGAGCGCGCACACGCCTGGCCAAGGTGGAAGACCGCCTGGAAGTCCTGGCGGGCTATCTGATTGTCTACGCGGATCTGGATGAGGTCATCCGCATCATCCGCTTCGAGGACAAGCCCAAAGAGACATTGATGGAGACCTTCAAGCTGACCGAGCGTCAGACCGAAGCGATCCTGAACATGCGCCTGCGGGCCCTGCGCAAGCTGGAAGAGCTGGAAATCCGCGAGGAGGACAAGAAACTTCGCGGAGAGCGCAAGTCCCTGAAAGACCTCATCGGCTCGGAAACCCTGCAATGGGAAAAGGTCGATGGCGAGATCGCCGAGGTCGAGGCGTATTACGGGCCGGAGACCGAGCTGGGTGCCCGTCGTACGCATTTCGGCGAAGCGCCGGCTGTGGCGGATGCCGCCTCCATCGAGGCCTTCGTGGTGCGCGAACCGATTACCGCCGTCTTGTCGGAAAAGGGCTGGGTGAGGGCGCTGAAAGGCCATTCCTCCGATGTTACCGGTCTCAAGTTCAAGGAGGGCGACAAATCCGCCTTTGCAGTGAAATGCGAGACGACCGACAAGCTTTTGATGTTCGCGACGGACGGTAAGTTCTACACGCTCGATGCGTCCAAACTGCCGGGCGGTCGTGGTCATGGCGAGCCGGTGCGCCTGCATGTCGATCTGCCCGAGGACGCCGCGCCGATTGGTCTGTTCAAGTATGATCCGGAACGGGTGCTGCTGGTCGCCTCAGGCGCCGGGACCGGTTTCCGCATCGCCGAGAAGGACTGTATGGCGGCCAAGAAGGGCGGCAAACAGATCCTCAATCTGGTTGATGGTGACGAGGCGCTCCTGTGCATCCCGGCAATGGGTGATCGCTGCGCCCTGGTCGGTGAGAACAAGAAACTCCTGGTCTTCCAGGCCGATGAAATTCCGATGATGTCTCGCGGCAAAGGTGTGCGCCTGTTGGGTGGCAAGGGCGCGGAACTGGCAGATGCGACTATCTTCAATGCCGAGGATGGATTGAGCTGGCTGGATGGCGCCGGGCGTCGTTTCAACCTCGATGACTGGGAGCTGTGGACGGCCAAGCGTGCCCAGGCTGGCAAGATGGCACCGCGCGGTTTCCCGCGGTCGCTGCGTTTTGCCCCGCGTGGATCGGAATTCCTCGCCTCGCAGGCGAAATCGGAATAAAAGGGATCAAGTCCCCCTAACTGGAGCGTTTTTAAATGGAATCCTGGATCATCCTTCTGGTCGTTTTTGTCGGCATCCCGCTCATCCTGGTGATGATCTACAACCGGCTGGTGGCTCTCAAACAGACCTGCAATCAGGCCTGGGGCGATATTGATGTCCAGCTGAAACAGCGTCACGACCTGGTGCCCAATCTCGTCGAGACGGTGAAGGGGTATGCCGAACACGAAAAAGGTACGCTGGAAGGCGTCATCAAGGCGCGTCAAACGGCGATCGATGCCTCTTCTCTGAAGGACCTGGCCGAGGCGGAAAACCTGCTCTCCGGTGCATTGCGTCAGCTTTTCGCGCTTTCGGAAAGCTATCCGGATCTCAAGGCGAACGAGAATTTTCTGTCGCTGCAAAACGAGCTGGCGGATCTTGAAAACAAGATCGCCGCAGCGCGCCGGTTCTTCAACAATGCGGTCCAGGAATTCAATACCGCCGTGGAGCAATTCCCGGCTGTGCTGATCGCCAACATGTTCGGGTTTTCCGCCAAAGACTATTTCGAGGTGGGCGAAGCCGAGCGCGGCGCCCCGAATGTGAAGTTCTAGGGGGCGAGGTGCGATGGTGTTCGGGGCAGCCGGACTTCGCACACATATCTGGAACAATAACCTGCGCTCGTTGATCCTGCTGGCCGGATTCCCGGTGCTGCTTGTCCTGATCGGCTTTGCCATCACACTGGTGTGGATGGGCATCGCCGGTGATGGCTATGATGCGGTCAAGGGTGATGTAACCGGCGCGGCGATGGCCGGTGCCTTTGAGCAGTTGCCGGTGATCGGGCTTGTTTCCCTTGGCATTGCCGGCATCTGGTTCATCATCGCCTGGTTCTTCCACCAAAGCATGATCGACGCCTCGACAGGCGCGCGAACTGTCCGGCGCGAAGAGGAAAAGGAACTCTATAATCTGCTGGAAAACCTGTGCGTTTCACGCGGGATGAGCATGCCGCGTTTGGCGATTATCGAGACCGAGGCGATGAATGCCTATGCGTCCGGCATCCGTGAAGACCAGTATACCGTCACCGTAACCCGCGGCCTGATGAACGGGCTCGACCGGGCCGAGCTGGAGGCCGTGCTGGCGCATGAGCTCAGCCATATCCGCCACGCTGATGTGCGCATGATGGTCATCGCCATCATCTTTGTCGGCATCATCTCGTTTGCGGCGGAGATCGCGTTTCGCGGATTGCTTCACGGTGGGATGCGCGGAGGGCGACGCGGTGGCGGCGTGCTGATCCTGGCGGCCTTTGCCATGATCGCCCTGGCCTGGGTGCTGGCCGTCCTGATCCGCTTTTCCCTGTCACGAAGACGGGAATACATGGCTGATGCCGGGGCGGTGGAGCTGACGAAGAACCCGGACGCCATGATCTCGGCGCTTCAGAAAATCTCCGGCCAGGCCGAGATCGAAAAAGCGCCAAGCGAGGTGAGGGAGCTCTTTATTGAAAACCCGAAGGCCGGTTTCATGGGCGTGTTTGCCACGCACCCACCGATCGAGAAACGCATCGAGATGCTGGTGGAGCACGCCGGTGGTAAGCGACCCTATCCGAGCGTGCCACAGCGTTAAAGCTGACTGCCCGGGCGTGGCAGAGCCCATTCAGTGAGTTGTTCGGTGATGTATTTGAACGCCTCGTCGACATCATCCGTACGATAAAGCAGATCCTTGTCCTCGGCATTGATGGTGCCGAACTCGACCATGGCATCCAGGTTGAACACCTTGTCCCAGTATTCTGTGCCAAAAAGCACGACCGGAAGGCGTTTGCTCATTTTCTTGGTCTGTAACAGGGTGAGCGTTTCAAACAGCTCGTCCATCGTGCCGAACCCGCCGGGCATCAATACCAGCGCCTTGGCCGGATAGAGGAACCAGAATTTCCGCGTGAAGAAATAGTGGAATTCGAAGTTCAGCTGCGCACTGACCCAGGGATTATTGCCTTCCTCGAAGGGCAGGGAGATGCCCAGGCCGATGGTCTCGCCACGGGCCTCGGATGCACCGCGGTTGGCAGCTTCCATGATGCCGGGGCCAGCCCCCGTACACACGACAAAACGGCGTCCGCTCTTGTCTTCCAGGCTGTTGGACCAGCTGGTCAGCTTGTGCGCGAGCTCGCGCGTAGCTTCATAGTATTTCGACTGGCGCAGCTTGCGTTCGGCGTCTTCCAGACCCTCGCCGGATTGTTTCGCCGACTCGAGGGCAGTCTGCGCCTCATCCTCGGCCACAAAACGCGCAGACCCGAAAAACAGGATCGTGTCCTGGATATCGTGTTTGGCGAAACGCTGTTTGGGTTCGAGATACTCCGCCAGGATGCGCAACGGGCGGGCATCGGGCGAATTGATGAACACCTCGTCGCGATAGGCGCGAGGCGGGGTGTTGTACGGTTTTTCCTGGGACATCCATCCTCCAATACGGAACGGATGATCCATAGTGCGCGTGTAAATCGATAAGTGCAAGTTATTGTTGAAATAACGGTTTTCCTCCCCGCTTG
Organism: Maricaulis sp. MIT060901; assembly: GCF_047123815.1. Classification (NCBI taxonomy): domain Bacteria; kingdom Pseudomonadati; phylum Pseudomonadota; class Alphaproteobacteria; order Maricaulales; family Maricaulaceae; genus Maricaulis; species Maricaulis sp. MIT060901. The sequence continues at coordinate 175,609 of NZ_CP138920.1, read as the reverse complement.
GGGAGAGGTGGCGGCGAATCCGTCGGAGGGGGCGTGAGCGCGGTCGGTATCGCCCGTTCGCGGCCCAAAACCCCTTCGACCCGTTGTTTCGCACCGGCCCACTTCCCCTTGAAAAGGGGAAGAAAGGTTCTGTGATCTATTCGAACAGGCAAATCTTGTTGTTATCCAGATCCCGCACATAGGCCGAGAAAAACGGGCCTCGCGGTCCGGGTTCACCGTCGCAGCGCCCTCCCAGTTCCTGGGCCAGTTTGTGAAGGCGGCGCACCTCGTCCGCAGAACCCAGTTTCAGGCCCACCATTGTGCCATTGCCGTTGGTGGCCGGTTGTTTGTCGAAGGGAATGGCGATGGCGAAGGCAAAGCTTTTGTGCTGCCAGTAGACCATGCGATCGGTTGTCATAACCAGCGGCGGCGTCCCGCTGTCAAACATCGCGTCATAGAAGGTTTTTGCCGCGTCCAGATCATTGGTGCCGACAACAAAATAATTCATGTCCATGGGAGGTTTCCTGTCGTTTCCAGCGCGTCGGTGAGCGCTTCTGGTGTCCTAGGCTAATATGTGACATAAAATGGCATATTTGTTTGTTGGAGCCTGTCTGTGAGCAAGCGACTGCGCCGTCTGGAATTGCTGACCGCCCAGCTGAAACAGGAATACCTGTGCACGGTGAAGGAACTTGCCGCGCAGCACGGTGTCAGCGAGCGGACGATTGCGCGTGACCTGGATTTGATGCGCGAACAGGGCCTGCCTATCGATGCAGACAGAGGCCGCGGCGGCGGCGTGCGCCTGGATCGGAACTGGGGAGTCGGGCGCCTGAACCTGGCCTATCACGAAGCGGTGGACCTGCTGATCAGTATCGAGGTCGCCGAGAGGATGAACTCACCGCTTTTCCTGGCCAATCTCGGCACGGTGAAACGCCAGCTGATCGCATCCTTTTCGCCGGAGAAGCGTCACCGGATCGAGCGACTGAAATCGCGCATCCTGATTGGTGTGACCGCGTCGACCCAGGTGCAGTCCGGCTTCTCCTCACCGCCGGAGACGGTTGTGCGGCATGTGCACCAGGGATTTATCGACCAGCAGCGTCTCGCGATCCGTTATCGGCGTGAGGACGGGGCCGTCTCGAAACGCGAGATCGAACCGCATTACCTGCTGCTCAAATACCCTGTCTGGTATGTCATCGCGATGGATGGCCTGCGTGATGCGCCGCGGACATTTCGCTGTGACCGGATACTGGAAAGCGAGATGACGGACACCAGTTTTCGCCTGTTGCCGAAAGAAGCGTTCGACAGCGTGCTGGCCGGAAATGAGTTACAGGTCTGAGACCTAGAGGCCAAGTGTGGGTTCGTCGGGCGGATCAGACGCTTCGGCAAGCTCGGCTTCAAATGCCTCGTCCTCCTCGTCGTCTTCCTCGAGCAGGCCCTCAAAGGCCTCGCGGAAGATGAACCAGACGGAGGAGAAGAGGGCGGCGATGACCGGGCCCAGGATTATCCCCACAGCGCCGAAAAGGGTGAGACCGCCAAGTGTGGATAACAACACCATCAGGTCCGACATCTTGGCATCCTTGCCCACCAGGATAGGGCGCAGGATGTTATCCGAGGTCGAGACCACGACCCCGCCCCAGATCGAGAGGCCTATCGCCGGCACAACATTGCCCGTGGCAAACAGCCAGATCGCCGAGGGCACCCAGATCAGCGGCGGACCGACCATCGGGATGATGGAGAGCAGGGCGGCAATGGCCCCCCAGAAAATCGCCCCCGGCACGCCGGCGACAAACAGGCCCAGTCCGGTCAGGCCGCCCTGGACCAGCGCAATCAGGAAGGAGCCCTTGACCGTGGCCCTAATGGTGGAGAGCGCGCGTTCGGCCAGCAGATCGCGATCCGCCTTGGTCATCGGGATAAGCGTGATGGCCTTGCGCCCGGTCTCGCGGCCGGTCAGCAGGAAGAAGAACAGGGCATAGATCAGGATGAAGAAATTCAGCGTCGCGATTAGCACTCCGCCGGTGCCGGCGCGCAAGCTGGAGACGAGGATATTGCCCACGGTTCCCGCCAGACTGCCCAGCTGAGCAGCCACGGTGGCCTGATAGCGGATCAGTTCTTCGCGGAAGGGCAGCCATTCCGGCAAACCGTCCAGGCCTTCCTCTCGGATCGCAGCCACTTGTTCCTGCACCCATGGGGTAACGAGGCCGGTGACCTCGATGGCCTGCTCCGCAACGACACCCATGATGATCGCGGTCGGGATGACAAAGGCGAGCACGGAGCCGGTGACCAGAAGACCGGCGGAAATGCCCTGGCGCCCGCCCAGCTTGTCGGCGAGCCAGTCCTGCGGTTTCTGCAGGAAGATGGTCAGCACTGCGGCCAGGAAAAGCGCCGCCAGGTAATCCCGGATCATCCAGAAGAAGATCGCCGAGATCACGATGGCGAGCACGGCAACAAATCCCCGTTCAAGCTCGAGTTTGCGTTGCGGGGTCATCAGCGGAAGCTCCTAGCCATACAGCCATTCCGGCAGACCGGTCGCCAGCCACGGGACCAGGGCGACGGCAAGGATGCCGATCAGCTGGATGATCACGAAGGGGATGGCGCCGCGATAGATGGCAGCGGTGGTGACTTCCGGTGGTGCAACGCCCCTGAGATAGAAAAGCGCAAACCCGAAGGGCGGCGTCAGGAAGCTGGTCTGCAGGTTCATGGCCATCAGCACGCCCAGCCAGACCGGATCAATGCCCATCATCAACAGGATCGGCGCCACGATCGGCACGACCACGAAAGTGATCTCGATAAAGTCGAGGAAGAAGCCCAAGAGGAACATGACCAGCATGACGATGGCCAGCGCGCCCCACTTGCCGCCGGGAACGGCTTCAAGCGCGTGCTGCACCACTTCATCGCCGCCCAGCTCGCGGAAGATCAGCGAGAAGAGCGAGGCCCCGATCAGGATGACAAAGACCATGGCCGAGATATTGGCGGTGGAACTCATCACCTCGTCGAGCACGCCGGACTTTTTCAGACGCCAGAGCGAGAGTGCGGCACCCAGCACGGTCAGACCGACAAGGCCCCAGGCGAACAGGCTGCCCATGGCCCCGAGATCGGCCACGAAGAGACGGCGGTCCTGACCCAGATTGGCGAAGACCACGAGCAGGAAAAGTCCCACGAGGGCAGCCAACCCTACAAAAGAGACCAGCTGTCCCAGACGCGGATTATTGTCAGAACCGGCATTGCGTGCGCCAGCCAGGAACGTCGCGCCGACCGCGCCGATACCGGCCGCTTCGGTGGGCGTTGCCAGACCGGCGAGAATGGAGCCAAGCACGGCAAAGATCAGGCCCAGGGGTGGCAGCAGCGCGTGCAGGATCTTGCCCCAGTCCGTACCGCCTTCCGCCGCCGGAGCGGCCGGGGCGCTGTTCGGTCGCGTGATGGCAATAAAGACCTGATAGCCGATATAGAAGCCCACCAGCAGCAGGCCCGGGATGAGGGCGCCGGCAAACAGGTCTCCGACCGAGACAATATCCGGTGAGAAAATGCCCTGGGCGCGCTGGGCTTCCTGGTAGGCGTTGGAGATCTGGTCACCCAGAAGAACCAGCACGATGGAGGGCGGAATGATCTGTCCGAGTGTGCCGGATGCGGCGATCGAACCGGCTGCGAGTTCCGGTGAATAACCGCGCTTGAGCATGGTCGGCAGGGACAAAAGGCCCATGGTCACGACCGTGGCGCCAACAATACCGGTCGAGGCGGCCAGCAGGGCGCCAACCACCACGACGGAAATCCCCAGGCCGCCGCGCATGGTACCGAAAAGCGCGCCCATGGCCTCGAGCAATTCCTCGGCGACCTTGGATTTCTCCAGCATCACGCCCATGAAGACAAAAAGCGGCACCGCAACCAGGATCTGGCGGTCCATCTCCATCAGATTGCCGTAGATACGCTGCGGGAAAGCGCGGAAGTGGATCGGGTCGAACACGTCCAGCGCCATGCCAATGAGGGCAAAAAGCAGGGCGACACCGGCCAGGGTGAAGGCGACCGGATAACCGCGCAGCAGGGCGGCGAAAGCCGCTGCGAACATCAGAAATGGCAGGATTTCAATGAGGGTCGACATCAGACTTCTCCCTCACCGAGATTTTTCGGGCGCGGTGGCGTTTCCTGGCCGGCCAGTTTGAGGCCGGAGCGCGCTGCCATGGCGATACCCTGCAGGATCATCAGCACGGCAAACAACGGTATGGCGGTCTTGAGCAGGAAGACAAAGGGCAGACCGTCACTCTCACGCGAGCGTTCAAGAATGCGCCAGGTGGAATTCATATAGCCCGTCGAGGCCCACAGGATGAGCGCGCTCATCGGGATCAGGGTCAGATAGACGCCCAGCAGGTCGATCCAGGCTTTGCCGCGTTCGCTGGCCTTGGAATAGAAGATGTCCACGCGCACATGCCCGTCTGCGAGCAGGGTGGAGGCCGAGGCGAGCAGGAAGAGCAGGGCGTGCATGTAGATGACGCTTTCCTGCAGCTTGGTAGAGGCAAAGCCGAAAACATAGCGCTGCACAACGATGGTGGCGGTGACGACCACGAGGCCGAGCGCAAACCAGCGTGCAGCGCCGCCTAAGGCGCCGGTGATGGTTTCGATCAAGCCAATCAGGCTGCGCTGGAAGCCATGCCAGACGCTCGGCAGGGCGATGAAGCGCCCAAGAACAGCCATGATCAGGGGCAGGGTCAGGACGGGCCAGAGATAGCGTGCGGCCAGCGCCAGCTTGCCGCCGATGCTCTGTGCAATGCCCGGCAGATTGGCCTGGAACCAGCCAGCGACACCGCCACCGGTCATCCCGTCCACAATACTCAGTCCGATCCCGACCAGGACCAGAACGAGAAGAAATCCGTCGCCCTGCCGCATGATCTAGCCGCGCAGAATGCGGTCGCGATGCGCCATGTACGGCATTTCCGAGATCCGGCCCCAGTTCTGCATCTGGTTGCGTGCGGTGATGTAGCTCTCATAGACGCGGCGCGTCATGGCATCAGCATTACCGGTGTCGGAGACGACCTGTTCGGAAATCTCACCGATCCGGCTCCACATCTCGTCGGTGAAGGAGCGCAGCTGGACACCATGCTCGTTGAGCAGCACGTCGAGCGCCTGGGCATTCTGATAGGTGAACTCGGCCAGCGAGACATTGTTGGCCGCACGGCAGGCCGCGTGGATGATCGCCTTGTGATCCTCGTCGAGGTCATTCCAGACACCCAGATTCATGCCGACACCGAGACAGGAGCCCGGCTCGTGGAAACCCGGGCCATAATAGAAGGGCGCTTCCCGATAGAAGCCGAAGGCCAGGTCATTCCAAGGGCCCACCCACTCGGTCGCGTCGATGGCGCCGGACTGGAGCGCCGGATAGATCTCGCCGCCGGAGAGCGTGACAGCTGCACCGCCCAGTTCGCGCAGGACATTGCCGCCCAGGCCCGGAATACGCATGCGCAGGCCGCGGAAGTCTTCCAGCGAATTGATCTCGCGTTTGAACCAGCCGCCCATCTGGTGGCCGGAATTACCGGCCTGGAACGGCTTGATATTGAACTGGCCGGACAGCTCGTCCCAGAGCGCCTGGCCGCCACCGAATTCCACCCAGCCCATGATCTCGGTGGCTGTCATGCCCAGCGGTACAGCGGTGAAGAAGTTGAAGGCCGGCGACTTACCCTGCCAGTAGTACTCCGCGCCGTGATACATGTCTGCCGTGCCCTCGGAGACCGCATCAAAGGCCTCGAACGCACTGACAATCTCGCCTGCCGCGTAGACACGAATGTCCAGCGTGCCGCCTGAGGCGGCATTGGCGTAGGCCGCGACATTGTTGGCCGCCGTGCCCAGTCCCGGGAAGTTGGCCGGCCAGGTCGTGACCATGCGCAGGCGTTTCACGCCGCGATTGATCGCCGGAGAGGCGACGTCAGAACCCTGCTGGCTGGTATCGCCGCAAGCCGAAGCGATGGAGGCGCCGGCAATGGCGGCTCCGCTGAGGAATGTACGTCTGTCCATGAACTCTCTCCCCCGAGGACTGGCAGTCGGGCGGGTTACCCGTTGAAATCTGTGTCCTCATCGATATCGAGCGTATCGAAGCCCGTCCAGCCTGCAGGCGTCAAAACCTGCAGAGGTTGGAATTTTGCCTTGTATTCCATCTTCCGGCTGCCCGAGACCCAGTAACCCAGATACACATGCGGCAGCCCAAGAGCAGCCGCCTGGCGAATCGCATCCAGGATCACATAGCTGCCCAGGCTCCGCCGGGCCTGATCCGGATCGAAAAAGCTGTAGATCAGCGAGATGCCGTCTTTGAGGACATCCGTGAGGGCGCAGGCGATCAGCTGGCCTGCTGGATCACGATATTCGGCCACATGCGTGCGCTGGGCGCCTTCTTCGATCATCATGACGAACTCGCCGAAACTCATCCCGACCATGTCGCCATCATGGTGTCGCGAGGCGAGATAGCGGGTCATCAGCTCATATTGTTCTGCAGTGGCGACATTGTTATCGGTGCAAAGTGTGAGGTCGCGGTTCTTTTTGATCAGTTTGCGCCACTTGCGGGACCACTCGAACGTATTGGTATCGATGCGAACGGATTTGCAGGCGTCACAGGCCTCGCAGGCGGGTCGGTAGAGTACTGACTGGCTGCGGCGAAAACCGGCATGGGTCAGGTTGTCATTAAGGGCCGGACCCTCACCGGGCTCGATCCGCGTAAACACCTTCCGTTCCATCTTGCCCGGAAGATAGGGGCAGGGCGTGGACGCCGTGAGGAAGAAGGGGATTTGTCGCGTCGCGAATGGGTGGGTCACCGGAAACCTGTTACTGCTGGCTTGTCAGGGCACTATAACACAAAGGCTCATCCTTACATCCAGCCCGCTGCGTAACGCAGGGCCAGATATCCGGTGAAGGCCAGCCAGATGACAATCACCAGCGGTGTGCCTGCCTTGAGGTAGTCTCCGAATGTGTAGTGACCAGGCCCCATGACCAGGAGATTGGTCTGGTATCCGATTGGTGTCGCGAAACAGGTGTTCGCGGCGAAGAGCACGGTGAGGGCAAACAGGGTTGGGTCCTGGCCCAGCTGTTCGGCAGCGCCGACCGCGATCGGCGTAAACAGGATGGCCGTGGCACTGTTGGAGAGCACATTGGTCAGCGCGGCAACGAAAATGAAGAGCGCGGACAGCAGGACGACGGGTCCAAACGGTGAAAACGCCGCGACAACGCCGCTCGCCAGAAGATTGGCGCCTCCGGTGACCTGCAGGGCACTGCCCAAGGCGAAGGCTGAGCCGATGAGAAGATAGATGCGCATGTCGACCGCACGCGCTGCTTGACGCGTGTTGAGACAGCCTGTCGCCAACATGGCGACGGCGCCCAGGAAGCTCGCCAACACAATGGGTGCGATGCCAGTCGCAGCCAGAAAGACCACCGAGCCGAATATGATGCGCGCTGACAGGGTTTTGCGTGGATCCGCGATGGAGGATTTTGACCATTCCAGCAACAGGAGGTCGCGGTCGGCCCGCAAGCGGCGCATGGCCCGGCCGGATCCGAACAGCAAGAGCGTGTCACCGGCTTCCAAGCGAATTTCGCCCATGCGCGAACGGATCATGCGGCTGCGGCGTTGAATGCCCAGCACGACACTACCGGTATTATGCCTGAAACCGATCTGTTCGATTGTACGGCCAATCAGGCGTGAGCCCGGCGCGACAACCGCTTCGGTCAGCCCCAGCTGATCACCCGGAGCGTCGTCCTCGCCGTCCGAAGAGGTTTCAATCAGGCCTTTGACCATGTCGGCATTCTTGGAAAGCAGGTCCTGAAGTTTCTGGCGTGTCGCGGCGACGATCACCAGGTCACCCGGCTTCAAGGTAAGCTCGAAGAAGGGGGGCAGGATGGCGTGTTCGCCGCGCTGGATCATGCGAACGGTCATGTCCGGCAGATCCGGGAACATGCCGGCGACCGGCTGTTTGCCGTCGAGCGGGTGTCCGGGGGTGATTTCCAGCTGGGCGATGTATTGGCGGCCGTCAGCGCCGTGCAGGCTTTCCTCCATGCCTGCACGATCGGGCAGCAGCCGCGGCAGGATGGTCAGGATGTAGATAAGGCCTACAGCCGCCAGGAAAGCGCCGATACCGGAGGGGGCGAAGAAACCTAGCGTCTGGCCGGTGGTCATGAACAGGCTGTCGGCGACCAGGAGATTGGTCGAGGAACCGATCAGTGTCGTCATGCCCGCCAGAATGCACACATAGCTCAGCGGAATCATCAGCTTGGACGGGCTTTGTTCCATTCGCTTGGCGATGGCGACCAGGATTGGAACAAACATCACCACGACGGGCGTGTTGTTGATGAAGGCGCTGACCGCAAAGACGAAGCCGAACATCGCCAGCAGCGTCGACCTGGGATGGATTTCATAGGAATTGAGAAGGAAGCGCGTCGGCCCATCCATGGCGCCGGTCTGGAATATGCCCTGGCCGACAATCAACAGGGCGAGGATCGTGATCAGCGCCGGATTGGCGAAACCTGCAAGCAGTTGTGTCGCTGTCGGGTTTCCAGTCTCGAGCGGGAAGAAATGGAAAAACGCCATGAGCGAGACAACAATCGAGGCGGAGACCACTTCGATGGCAAACCTGTCCCAGCAATAAAAGACAACCGCCGTGATGACGCCCGCGAGGACGACCCACATCTGCCAGAAATCTACAGACGCCAGTTCTTGCATCAATTAAGGAGAGCTCGATTCCAGATTGGACAAGGCAAAACGCTAACACGCTTGCCTGTCCAAATTGAAGTCCGAAATCGTATTGCGCTGAATTATCGCGGCGTTAGAGGCGGTGTCCGTTTGGCAGGACCGGCGCTTCACGTAGCAGCGTAATCGAAATCCGACGATTGCCCGGCATGAACGGGTCGTCTGGATAAAGCGGTTCGGAGCCCGCTTTGCCACGCACTTCATAGATGCGGTCATCCGTGATGCCTTCGCTCTGCAGAACGGCGCGGGCGGCATTGGCGCGGTCGGAAGAGAGATCCCAGTTGGAATAGCCATCCGCCGAGGTTGGTCCGCTGTCAGTGTGGCCGGCGATGGCGACCCGGTTGGGCAGGCGGTCTGCGATACGGGCGACGGCACGCAAGAGGGCCACGGCGCGATCATTCGGCTCGACAGACCCCGGATCAAACATCGGGCGACCTTCCTGGTCGATCAGCTGAATGCGCAGGCCTTCCGGCGTGATGTCCATGAGAACGTGATTGGAGAGCTCGGCAAGCTCCGGCATTTCCTGCATCGCCTGGCGCAGCGACTGGGAGGCGCTGTAGAGCTGAGCTTCGGCGCGGCGCTCCTGCGCCTCCATCACAGCATCCATGGCAACGGCTGGTTCGCCGTCCTCTGCCGGAGATGCCTCGGGGGTTTGTTGCTGGCGGCGGTCATTGCGCTGCGGGGCGGTCGGGGCGAGACGCTGGCGCTGGGAACTATCACCGGACCCCTGTACGCCATCATCACCCGGGGACGTGCCTTGAAGCGGAGCACCGGAACCGGAGTTCGCCGGCGAAACCGAGGCAGGCGCAAAATAGTCAGCGATACCGCGCTTTTGTTCCGGCGTGGTGGTGTTGATGAGCCACATCAGCAGGAAGAAGGCCATCATCGCGGTCACGAAGTCGGCATAGGCCACTTTCCAGGCGCCACCATGGTGTCCGCCCCCGCCGCCCTTGACGACTTTCTTGATGATAATTGGCTGATCTGTGCCCGCCATGACTACCCACCTTGTATATTTTTCTGACTCCTCAATATTGGATCACAGTTAAGGTCAGGTTTCCGAACCCGCATTGAGGGCAAATTCGTGATTAACAGCCGGGATTTCCGCAATGCGCTCGGGCGCTATCCAACGGGCGTAGCCATTGTCGGTGCGTTCGTGGATGGCGAGGCGCTGGGCATGACGATCAATTCCTTTGCTTCGGTTTCGCTTGATCCGCCGCTGGTGCTCTGGTCGATCGAAAAGAACTCCGAACGCTGCTCGATTTTCGAAGCTGCGCCGTATTACGGCATTTCCATCCTCGCACACGACCAGTCCCACCTGGCCCATTCCTGTGCCCAGGATGCAGACTTCAATGCCTGCGAGATCCGTTGGGATGGTGACAAGGCCCCACTCGTCCATGACGCCGTCGCGACCTTCCTGTGCAAACCCTATGCGGTCTATGCGGGCGGTGACCACGACATCCTGGTGGGCGAGGTCATCGAGATGACAACCCCGCGTGATGTGGCAGCGCTGGAATTCTATCGCGGCAATTACGGCGTGGCCGGGTAAAGCCTCAGCGTTTCGCTGCCCTCCGGCGCGGATGCCGGGGTCCAGTCGGTGCGGATCTGGATGTAGTCGCCACGTCCCCATTGCGGGGCCAGATCATCATAATGCTCTGAGAGGAAATGCCCTGATTGCCCGGTCGTGATCATGTAGAGCGAGCTGTCGAGGTCACCCAGATCATAAAGCGCCCGGTAGGATGCTGCATGGACCACGGCATAATCGCCGCGCCGCCAGCTGTGATGCGCGACATTCACCGTTGAACCGTCACCGGGGATGGGGGTCTCGATCGTGAAGAGACCGGCCAGCAGCGGGATGTCAGAGAAGGGCGCATGGGCATGGCGCGCATAGTGCACATCGCCCCATTGCCAGGCCGCGATATCGCCGCCCATCTCCTGCACCAGCTCGGCCATGGCCGCATCCAGGGTCGGCCCCAGCAGGTCATCGCACGCGCCTTCGCCTGTCTCGACATCTGCACACCAGTGCGCTGCATCACCCAGCAGTACATCTTCCATGAATTGCTGCCGGTAGCCGACCCAGCGATCCGCCTGGTCGCCCAGCTCATCATTGTAGATTGCCGGGCCAAGATGCTGCATCCAGGCCGAGAAGATCAGCGGCTGGGGGATATCGATCGCCATGTCCGCATCCCACTCGGCAAGCAGCGCGATGGCGCGCTGGCCCTCCGGTGATTGCGGTGTCGCGGTGAGCAGAACAGGCAGGAGATTGCGCGCGATCGTCGAGACTGTGTCGTATTGCAGCGCGGCCATGCTTTCCATGGTGTGCTGTTCACGCGCCTCGATGCCTTCATAGATCCGGGTGATGCGGCTGACCCCATACCAATCGCTGGTAAGGTAGTGCGGATAACCGTCAGGGATGATCTTGTTGTTGGCCGTCGCGATGAATCCGCGCTCCGGATTGCGCGTGTGCGGCAGTTCCTCGAACGGGATGGTGTCGACCCAGGCGCCGGACTCGTCGCGGACCGGGATGCGGGCCGGGGCGTAAAGGCCGATATCGCCGTCCACCGCCGCAAAAACCATGCTTTGCTGGGGCGCGATGAAGCCGCGCAGCGCATTGACAAAATCATCCCAGTTTTCGCCGCTGAGAATGCGCATGCCGACACCGGCGGTCGTATCATCGGGTTCATCCAGCATCCATTGCAGGGCCAGGAAGTCTGCGTCCTCCGGCACGGGATAATCGAAATGTTCCGGATCCAGCACCGGGCCGGTTGCGGTGGTGCGGCGGGTGATGGTGACAGCGTCGCTGAAGCGAACCTGGATGATTTCCTCGCGGCTGTCGATCACGGCGTCTTCGGTCACGGCGTGCAGGTCACCGACATCGGGCGCGGTATTGGTGAACCCCCAGGCCATGTGATCATTGCGGCCCAGCGTTACAAAAGGCGTGCCGGGCAGGGTGACCCCGACCGTTGAGCCTTCCGGCGTCGTCAGCCGGGTCAGATACCAGATCGCCGGTGCGCGCAGGCCCAGATGCGGGTCATTGGCCAAAATCGGATGGCCGCTTTCGGTCAAACGCCCGGACACGACCCAGTTATTGGAGCCGTCACGGGCTTCCTCATTCGGGCCAAGCGTGGGGATGGCCTCATCGTATTGCGCGTCCGGAGTATCTTCCAGACCGAGATCGGCCATGGACAGGGAGCGCGGGGTTTCATCCGGGTAGCGGCCCATGAACTGGCGCGCCTGCTCTTCGCCGAGCTGCTCGATCAAGGCGTTCAATCGGGGCTCTGAGAAGGCATTGCCGAACAGGTCCAGCGCGATGGCCTTGTAGACGGTCACCGTGTCGCCGGGCGTCCAGGCTTCCGGCTCGAACATCAGGATCTGGTATTCCGGCGGGGCGACAAAACCGGGCGCTGAGATAACGGCGTTGACGCCATCAGAGTAAGCCTGCAGCGCGCCTTGAACATCCGGCGGAAGATTGGCTACGGCCGTGTCCGCGGCTTCGCCCAGCCCCATGGTGCGAAACCAGATATCGCTCTCCAGCCCGGCTTCCCCGAGAAACTCCGAGAGGCGACCGCGCAGTGCGCGGCGGGTGATTTCCATCTGCCAGAGGCGGTCCTGCGCGTGGGCGACGCCAAGGGCGTAATACGCATCATGGGAATTGCTCGCGAAGATATGCGGCACCGCATGTTCGTCACGGACGATCTGGGCCTCGGCGCGCAATCCGGCCAGCTCTAGGCGGCCAGAGGTTTGAGGCAGGGACGCGTACAGACGAATCACAAAACTGAAGGCCAGCAATGCCAGCAGTGCTAGGATGATGCCGGCAGCCCAGGCTGCAAAGCGCACAATCGAATTCGTCATGATGTCTTGCCCCCCCTTGCGGCACACACTAGCAAGTGAGTGAAAGCGATGGGAGGGCAAGATGGCAAGCTGTACTTTCCTTGGGCTCGGCGTGATGGGGTATCCCATGGCCGGCCACCTCAAGGCAGCAGGACATGACGTCACCGTTTGGAACCGCACGGGTGCAAAGTCACTGGCCTGGGCGGAGGAACATGGCGGTCAGGCCGCGGACACTGTCGAGGCTGCTGTTGCGGATGCGGACCTCGTCATGATGTGCCTGGGCGACGATCCCGATGTGCTCGCGATTGCCGAGCAGGCCATTCCGGCGATGAAGCCCGGCGCCATCCTGATTGATCACACAACAGCATCCGCAGAACTTGCCCGCGAACTGGACATGGATGCGCGCGATGCCGGAATCGGTTTCATCGATGCGCCGGTCTCCGGTGGTCAGGCCGGCGCCGAGAACGGTCAGCTGACCATCATGTGCGGCGGCGAGCCGGATACCTTCGCCCGCGCCGAACCGGTCATGGATGCCTACGCCAAGGCGATGTCGCTGATCGGTCCGGCGGGATCGGGGCAATTGGCCAAGATGGTCAACCAGATCTGTATCGCCGGTGTCGTCCAGGGGCTGTCGGAAGGTCTGCACTTTGCCAAGCGCGCGGGCCTTGATCCGGAATTGGTGATCGGCGCGATCTCCAAGGGCGCGGCCCAGTCCTGGCAGATGGAAAATCGCTGGGAGACGATGGTCGCGGGCAAATTCGATTATGGCTTTGCCATTGACTGGATGCGCAAGGATCTTCGCATCACACTTGAAGAAGCTCGTCGAAATGGCGCCAGGCTGCCGGTCACCGCGCAGGTGGATCAATTCTATGGCGATGTTCAGGAGATGGGCGGCAATCGCTGGGATACGTCCAGCCTGATCGCCCGCCTGGAGAAGCCCGGTGAGTGATCCCGCGGGTAAGGGCGAATACGGTCGCTATATCGAAACTGACAAGGTTGCGATGGGTGTTTGGGTGCGTCTGGTGAAGCTTTTCGTGACCTGGAAACTGATCTTCTTTGCCGGAACGAGGAAGCGGACGTGGATGCAAGCCTCCAACGACCAGCTCACGATATTGACGCGATCGAAGCATTGGAAAGTCGGGCTCGGCCTGTTGGGCGGGCTGAGCGATGGGCAGGTCGACTTCCTGCTGGAGTATGCGCGTTTGAACGCAGAGCGAGTGGAGCGGGTCTTTCGGACGACGGCACTGTTGCTGATCACGATCCCCGTCGGTGCTATTGTTGCCATTAATGAAGTTTCCCCAACGCTCATGGAAGATCTCGGATTCGGAGATGAACCGTTTTTCATAGGTCTGATGACCGGTTGGGGTGTCGTGGTCGGATATCTCATGCTGGTGGCCTGGCGGTCACGCGACCTGGTGGATTTCATGGCGTTTGAGGTCGCGCGGCGCAAGTTGGCGAACACCAAGACCACTCAATGATGAGCATCGATCTCCTCTTTGCTATCCTGGACTATGCCGGGATCGGGTTTTTTGCCTATTCCGGCGGCATGCTGGCCGCGCGCAAGTCCCTGGACCCGTTCGGAGCGGCCATTGTCGGTGCTGTCACGGGCATGGGCGGGGGGACGTTGCGGGACATCCTGCTGGGCGCACTGCCGGTCTACTGGATCGACGAGCCGAGTTATCTGGGTCTCGCGCTTGTGGGCGCCTTGCTGGGTTATTTCACCTCGCCTTGGGCGCAATCCCTGGCCTCGCGGCGGATCGTGCTGAACTGGGCGGATGCGGTGGGGCTGTCCGTCTTTTGCGTAATCGGTGCCCGGGCTGGTCTGGCCGCCGGTGCCCACTGGTCAATCGCGCTTCTGACCGGCGTGATGAGCGCGGCCTTTGGCGGACTTATTCGCGATATCATCGTCAATGATGTGCCGCTGGTGCTGAAAGAGGACATCTATGCCCTCGCAGCGCTGGCCGGTGCCGGTGCCTATGTGGCCGGCCTGTCGCTGGGCCTGCCGGTGGAATGGGTGACGCTGGGCGCAGCCGCTCTGGCACTCGTCCTTCGCGGCTGCGCGATCGTTTTCAAATGGTCATTGCCTGCGATGAAGATCAGCGACTGATACGCTGCTTCCCCATCCGAACCATGGGAATGCCGACCTCCGGCATCGGATATTCCGAGACCGCTTGCCAGCCGTGTTTGCGGTAGAAATTCACCGCCTGGGCATTATCCCGAAAACTCTCCAGCTCGATGGTCCCGAACGTGTCGAAGAGCAGACGCTCGCCATGCTCCAGCAGGGCTTCGCCAATGCCTTTGCGGTGATGGTCTACGGTGACCATCATCAGGTGGATTTCATTGTCCTTGATGGCCACCGCGCCGACCGGTTCTTCGCCCCGCTCTGCCACCCAGAGAAACGCGTTGCGCTCGGTATAGTATTTGGGCACCGCACCGGAGGCGATGTAGCCCTCGACCGCATCCGACCCGATCACTTCGGCGTGTTTCTGGCGAATGGTCTTGTAGGACAGGGCGGTCAGCGCATCGACATCATCGAGAGTGGCCGGACGCAGGGAAATTTCAGATTTCAAATTCGCATTCAATGTCTTGTTCCTGACATGAGAAAACACTGCGCTCACAAGGCGGGCGCGTTAATCAGTTCTCGAAAAGCCCGCCACAATGGCGGGCACGTCAGGACTCAAGAGTCATAAAATCTCCGTTGAGGGGCCGATGTCGCATGGATGCGGGACAAGGGCAAGGCAGTCTTATCTTCCCCCACGGGGAAGTGCCGTAACGAAGTGAAGGCGAAGGGGGCGAGCGTAGCGAGCTGACCTCCGCGCTGACGCGCTCCGGCCCCTCCGACGGCTACGCCGCCACCTCCCCGGTGGGGAGGATAAGTGGCGTTTCGTCATCCCGGCCGGATGCCCCGACTTGATCGGGGCGGAGAGCCGGGACCCATGGGTATGCCGGCGAGGATCCCTGATCTGCGCCCGGCTCGCTTCGCGTCCGGGCCTTCGTCAGGGATGACAAACTATGATGATGTTCGGCAATTTATCTTCCCCTGCGGGGAAGTGCCGAAACAAAGTGCAAGCGAAGGGGGCGAGCTCAGCGAGCTGACCCCCAGGGATAAGGGCCCCTCAGAACGTAATCACGCAGTCTACTTTCGAACCTTGTAGGTTTGGAGGGCTCCGGCCAACACCAAATACGCAAAGACGACAACAATATAGATTGCAATGGCGAAATCGGGAAAGCGGGCCATGGCGAACGCCAATCCGTATATCAGTCCAAACCCGATCAGGATGATCGTAAAGCCATGGGTGCGTTTCAGTCGAGCTCCGCATGACCTGCACTGCGTTCCAAACAAATTGAAGAAACCACGAAGCCCAAATCTGTGTCGCTGAGATCTTGGGATGGGCGTTCCACAATTGGGGCAGTCCAAATGGGACCGGTCCATTGGTTAGCCCCCCAGCGCCCGCGCCGCTCTTGGCGCAAAATAGGTGATGATGCCGCTGGCACCGGCGCGTTTGAAGCTCATCAGGCTTTCCAGCATGACGCGCTCACCGTCGATCCAGCCGTTCTGGGCGGCGGCCTGGATCATGGCGTATTCGCCGGAGACCTGGAAGGCATAGACCGGGACGGCGAAGTTTTCGGTGAGGGCGTGGACGATATCCAGATAGGGCAGGCCGGGTTTGACCATGACCATGTCGGCGCCCTCGGCGATGTCGAGTTCAACCTCGCGCAGGGCTTCGGCCGCATTGGCGGGATCCATCTGATAGGTCTTCTTGTCACCCTTGAGGGCGGCTGCTGAGCCGATGGCCTCGCGATAGGGGCCGTAAAAGCCCGACGCGTATTTGGCAGCATAAGAGAGGATCATCGTGTTGTGATGGCCGTGGCTTTCCAGCGCCTCGCGGATGACGCCGATGCGGCCATCCATCATGTCGGAGGGAGCGACGACGTCACAGCCGGCTTCCGCCTGTAACAGCGCCTGACCGACCAGCATTTCCACCGTCGCGTCATTGGCGACATAGTCTCCGTCCAGCAATCCGTCATGACCATGCGTGGTGAACGGGTCGAGGGCCACGTCACAGATGACACCGACATTGGGCGCGGCATCCTTGATGGTCTTGATCGCCTGGGGGATGAGCCCGTCCGGGTTGAGCGCCTCGCTGCCCTCGTCATCCTTTTTCGAGGGATCGATGTGCGGGAAGAGGGCGATGGCCGGGATGCCAAGCATCTCCGCATCCTTCGCTGCGGTTGCCAGTGCTTTCAGGGACAGTCTTTCCACACCTGGCATGGCGGCCACGGGTTCGACCGGATCAGCTGTGTCGGAAACCACCACCGACCAGATGAGATCATTCACCGTCAGTGTCTTTTCCTGCACAAGGCGTCGGGACCAGTCAGCCTGGCGGGTACGGCGAAGTCGTGTGGAAGGATACATGTCGATGTCCGGCGCGGTTGTGATTCAGTGTTCTGGTAACTGGATACGGGATCAGGGGATAGTGTGGCAAACCCGCTCAGGTGCCTGGCCGCAACTTCCTGAACAGATCATGCGTATTGTGCAGCGCAGCGGAATAGCTGTTTCCCGTCGGGGCTAATGGCAGCGTCGTTATGCCGGATCGCGCCCATGCAACAAACGAAACTTGCCCCGCGGGTCAAGCCGCGATAGCTCTCCGCCCAACGCAAGCAAATCATGGAGCGCCGCCGTGCACTTCTCTCTCACCGAAGACCAGTCCCTGATCCGCGATATGGCGCGCAAATTTGCTGACGACCGGCTCAAGCCGAACGCAGCGCATTGGGATGAAGAGAAGATTTTCCCTGTCGATGTGATGCGCGAAGCCGCCGAGCTGGGCTTTGCCGGAATTTACACGCGCGAGGATGTGGGCGGTTCCAACCTGACCCGCCTGGATGCGGCGCTGATCTTTGAAGAGCTGTCGCGCGGCTGTGTCGCGACAGCGGCCTTCCTGTCTATCCACAATATGTGCGCCTGGATGATCGACACCTGGGGCAATGAGGAACAGCGCCAGCGTTTCCTGCCGGGCATGATGACCATGGACAAGATCGCGTCCTACTGCCTGACAGAGCCGGGTGCCGGTTCCGACGCGGCGAGCCTGCGCACCCGTGCCAAGCGTGATGGCGATCATTACGTGCTCAATGGTTCCAAGGCGTTCATTTCCGGCGCGGGTACGTCTGACTATTACGTCGTGATGTGCCGCACCGGTGATGATGGTCCCAAGGGGGTCTCCACCGTCGTGGTCGAGAAGGACACGCCCGGTCTCAGCTTTGGCGCGAACGAAAAGAAAATGGGCTGGAATGCCCAGCCGACGCGCGTCGTCACGTTTGAGGACTGCCGCGTCGCGGTCGCCAACCGTCTCGCCGATGAGGGCATGGGCTTCACCCTGGCGATGAATGGCCTCAATGGTGGCCGTATCAATATCGGTGCCTGCTCGCTGGGCGGTGCGACCGAGGCGTTCGAGACTGCCAAGGAATACGTCCACACCCGCAAGCAATTCGGTCGTGAGCTGGCCCAGTTCCAGGTCACCCAGTTCAAGCTGGCCGACATGGCGACCGAGCTCGATGCCTCGCGCCTGATGCTCTATCGCGCGGCAGCGGCACTCGATACCAAGGACCCGATGGCGGCGCAGTATTGCGCCATGGCCAAGCGGTTTGCGACGGACACCTGTTTCGACGTCGCCAACCAGGCCCTGCAGCTGCACGGCGGTTACGGTTATCTGAAAGACTATCCGCTCGAGCGCATCGTGCGTGACCTGCGTGTCCACCAGATCCTTGAAGGCACGAATGAAATCATGCGAGTGATCATCGCCAAGCAATTGACCGCATAAAGGAGAGCGCCATGGGCGAAGAGACCGGGGCCAGCGAGCCAAAGAGCTTTGACACCACCCTGGAGGCCTTCGCCCAGGCCTGTGCCGATGCGGAAGAGGGCATTGTGCCCGAACAGCCCATGGTCGGGATCGTTCTGGACGCCAAGGACGAGTTCGGCGCTGATGAACCCATGTCCGTGGAAGAGGATGGCTGTTTGCGCCTGACCCTGCGTGTCGCGTCCAATGATGGCGGTTTCATCGCGCTCTCCAAAACGACCTATGCGCCCAAGCAGGACGTAAAAGTCGGCGATCTGGTCTGCTGGGTCCCGCTCAAACACGAACCCGCCCTGGCCGAACAGGCCAATGATGATCGTTTCGGCTGGATCGGCCTGGTCTTCGCCACCCTCGAACCGGAATGGGTCGAGGATGAGTGGGCGCTGAGGGAGTTTTATGAGTGACCTGCTGACGGTGACCAGCAGTGGTCGCCGCAACTGGCTGTCATGGCTGGTCGCTGAAGAGGTTTATGCTTCTGGGTCTGATCGAGCGCGTTTGATCCGTTTGCGTCATTCATTCCAGCCTGCCGTCGCCCCGCTGGCGGATGAGTTTACGCATTCGCATTGGCGAGAGGTCCCCCTGGACGAAGCGAGGCTTCTGGCAGCGGACCGGGCCAAGAAAGGGATCGCCTATAACTCGTTTGCTCTGCCGAGGCGTTTGTTGTCCCATCCACGGGTGAACAGCTTTTTTGCTGATTTCTCGGACGCGGCACGTGCCTTTACGAACTGGGGAGAGATCATCGGGGGTGGATGTAGTGGCGGCTGGCAACCTTTCACGCAATCCACTTTCGACCTCGCCGTTGGTGTAGTAGACGGCAAGAAAATTGGAATCTTCTGCATCGAAGACGAGGACTGAACCTTGACTGACGAACCCGAAATCATCGCCCGCAAGACCGGTCAGGTTGGCCGGATCACGCTCAATCGTCCCAAGGCGCTCAACGCGCTGACCCACCCGATGTGTCTGATGATGATCGAGGCGCTGGAGAGCTGGCGTCATGATGACGATGTCAAGGCGATCGTCGTTGATGGCGCGGGCGAGAAGGGGTTCTGTGCGGGCGGGGATATCCTCAAACTGCATGACAGCGGCAAGGCCGGCAATGATGATGCCTGGCTGTTCTGGCGCGACGAGTATCGTCTCAACACGCTCATTTTCCACTATCCCAAACCCTATGTGGCGCTGATCGATGGCATCACCATGGGCGGCGGTGTTGGCGTCTCCGTACACGGCTCCCACCGTGTTGCAGGCGACCGCACGATGTTTGCCATGCCGGAGACCGGGATCGGTTTCCACCCGGATGTGGGCGGGGCCTATTTTCTGCCGCGTCTGGCTGGCGAGATCGGCACCTGGATGGGGCTGACGGGCGCTCGCCTCAAGGCTGCTGACGCGGTCGCATCGGGCCTCGCGACCCATTACTGCCCGTCCAGCCAGTATGATGCGCTGGTGGCGGCTCTAGAGAGCGCAGATCTTTCCGATGACGACGCGCTGGAAGTCCTGCTCGAAGAATTTTCCGGAGATCCCGGTGACAGCGACCTGGCTCATACGCGCGGCCTGATCGATGCAGCCTTTGCCGGCAATCGGGTCGAGGAGATCATTGCGCGCATCGAGGGCGCCGGTGATGGCTGGTCGACAAAACAGGCGAAAATCCTGTCGTCCAAGTCCCCGGCCGCGTTGAAGCTCACGCTGGCGGCGCTGCGAAAGGGCGCGGACCTGTCCTTTGAAGATGTCATGCGCCAGGACCTGCGCGCTTCGAGCTGGTGCCTGAAGGGCAAGGATTTCTATGAGGGCGTACGCGCCGTCATCATCGACAAGGACAATGCGCCGGTCTGGGATCCGTCCACGCTGGCCAGCGTCAATGACAATGATATCGCCGAGGCTTTTGAACCCCTCGACGCAGACCATGAAATGACCTTCCTGGGCGACGACGCTTAAGGACAGGCAAGGGGAGAATACGAGATGGCGACGATCGCATTTATCGGTCTAGGCAATATGGGCTCGGGCATGGCAGCCAACCTGGTCAAGGCCGGCCATGATGTGAAGGCGTTTGACCTGTCCGACGCCGCTGTGGCTCAGGCGGTGGAGCAGGGCGCGTCAGCCGCAGGGTCCGCAACGGACGCCGTTGCCGGCGCGGACGCCGTGGTCACGATGTTGCCCGCGGGCAAACATGTGCGCGCGGTCTATGAAGGCCAGGTCTTCCCGGTCGCGGCGCCGGGTACGCTCTTCCTGGATTGCTCCACGATTGACGTCGACAGTGCGCGCCATGTCGGTGGTGCGGCCGTCGACAAGGGATTCAAGTTTGTCGATGCGCCGGTCTCTGGCGGTGTCGCAGCGGCCACGGGCGGCACGCTGACCTTCATGGTCGGTGGTTCCGCAGACGATTTTGCCGCCGCCGAGCCTTTCCTGCAGGCGATGGGCAAGGCCGTGATCCATGCCGGTGATACCGGTGCAGGCCAGGCCGCCAAGATCTGTAACAACATGCTGCTGGCCATCACCATGATCGGCACGTGTGAGGCCTTCGCACTGGCGGACAAGCTGGGTCTCGACCAGCAGAAATTCTTCGATATCTCGTCCAAGGCCTCCGGCCAGTCCTGGTCCATGACCAGCTATTGCCCGGTGCCGGGTCCGGTCCAGACCACGCCGGCCAATAACGACTATCAGCCCGGTTTCGCCACGGCGATGATGCTGAAGGATCTCAAACTCGCCCAGGATGCGGCCCAAAGCGCCGGTGCATCCACGCCGCTGGGTGCCCAGGCCGAGGCGCTCTATGCCATGTTCGACAATCTGGGCGGTCGTGATAAAGACTTTTCAGGTATTTACGAGCTATTGATAGGAAGTTGGGGTAAAAATTAAGCGGTTTTTAGAGCTTTGCGTTTAGCGTCCCATCCAAAGATCAAAAAGATCGGGTGGAGTACAGACCATGGCATTGGCTGAAAGCGTAACGCCGCAGGCAGGACCGCAGGCAGAATATCTCGAACTTCTTCAACTGGTGGAGCGTTTGCATCGCCAGCTTCTCGATGTTGTCAAGGACGAGCTGGACCGCGAAGGGCTCGAGGATGTGAACAGCGTGCAGGCGCTGCTGTTGTTCAATATCGGTGACCAGGAGCTCACTGCGGGCGAATTGAGGACGCGTGGCCATTATCTGGGCTCCAACGTCTCCTATAATCTCAAGAAGCTCGTGGATGCCGGTTACATCCGCCACGAGCGTTCTTCCACGGATCGTCGGTCTGTGCGTGTCAGCCTGACCGAAAGCGGTCATGCGGTGCGCGAACAGCTCAATGAACTCTTTGCGCGCCAGGCCGGATCCCTGCATCCGGTGGGTGGTGTGGAAGGCGAGACGCTTCCGACCGTCAATACAGCGCTCACACGGATCGAACGTTTCTGGTCAGATCACATCCGCTTCCGGATGTAAGTACTGCAAAAAAATCAGGGTGCGGCGCTTCGTCCATTCGCAGGAGCGCCGTTAACAGTTTATACCGAGACTCAGTTCCCACTGAGCGGGACAGACTGTTACGAGGCCCCCATGGATTACCAAGCCGCATTTGGATCAGCTGTACGTCGCGTCAAGGCGGAAGGCCGTTACCGCGTCTTTGCCAATCTCATGCGCAAGAAGGGTGATTTCCCCAATGCTCGCTGGCGCACACCGGAAGGTGATGTCCGCGATGTGACGGTCTGGTGCTCCAATGATTATCTCGGCATGGGGCAGATTCCCTGCGTCGTGGAATCGATGAAAGCCGCGATCGACGAAGTCGGTTCAGGCGCTGGCGGCACCCGCAATATTTCCGGCACCACGCATTATCATGTCGAGCTCGAGCACTCGCTCGCCGACCTGCACCAGAAAGATGCCGCACTTCTCTTCACCTCCGGCTATATCGCCAACGAAGCCACGCTGGCGACGCTGGGCAAGATCCTGCCGGGTCTGATTATCTTCTCCGACGAGCTGAACCACGCCTCGATGATCGAAGGTGTGAAGGGCGCGCGCTGTGAGAAACATGTCTGGCGGCACAATGATGTCGAGCATCTGGAAGAATTGCTCAAGGCCGCTCCGATTGATGCGCCAAAAGTGATTGCCTTCGAGAGTGTCTATTCCATGGACGGTGACATCGGTCCGATCGAGGCCGTGTGTGACCTGGCTGAAAAATACAATGCGCTGACCTATCTCGACGAAGTGCACGCAGTGGGCCTTTACGGCTTGCGCGGCGCCGGCATCGCCGAGCGGAATGGTCTTATGCATCGTGTCGACATTATCGAGGGCACTCTGGGCAAGGCGTTTGGCGTAATGGGCGGCTATATCGCCGCGGACGGCGCTATCATCGATGCGATCCGTTCCATGGCACCGGGCTTCATTTTCACGACGGCACTGCCTCCTTCGCTGGCCGCCGGAGCCCGCGCAAGCGTCGAATATCTCAAATCATCCAATCATCTGCGCGAGAAACACCAGGAACGCGCGGCGACGCTGAAACAGCGCCTGGCCGACGCCGGTTATCCTGTGATGCCGTCCGTGACCCATATCGTCCCGGTCAAGGTTGGCGATCCGGTTCTGTGCAAGCGCATCACCGATCGTCTGCTCGCGGATCACGGCATCTATGTGCAGCCGATCAACTATCCCACCGTTCCGCGGGGCACCGAGCGTCTTCGACTGACGCCGACACCGTTGCATACGGATGAGATGTTTGATCAATTGATCACGGCGCTCGACGTGGTCTGGGAAGAGGCGTCTGCGGAAGGCCAGGACGGCCTCGCCACCGCCTGATCGTGAGGCTGGATGGGCGGCCACGATATCTATCTTGAAATTGTCGGGATCGGGAACGCAGTGCGTGTCGCTGCGGTTGACGGTGTGACCGGTGACGAGGTCGTCTTTCAGGTGCCTGAAAAAACTTCGCGGGCGGAAATCGAGCGCCTGGCCGTCGCCAAGCTGAAATGGAAACAGGACAAGGACGCCAATAAAAAACGGCCGGGTTCGAAGCCCGGCCGCGGTATTACTGCTTGAAGCTGGGTCTTACGCCTTGGCGCCCCGGCCCAGGCCAATATCCTTGGCAAACTGCGAACGCTTGCGTGAATAGGCGGGCGCGACCATCGGATAATCCGAGGGCAGATTCCATTTCTGGCGGTATTCGTCCGGGGACATGTTGTATTGGGAGCGAAGATAGCGCTTGAGCATTTTCAGCTTCTTGCCGTCTTCAAGACAAACGATGTGATCGTCCGCGATTGATTTGGAAACTGGTACAGCCGGCTTTACTTTTTGCTCAATTTTTTCCTCGATCGAGGAAACACTTGTCATTGTGGCGTGCACAGACTTGATCAGGTCTGGCACACTTTCGGCCGGCATTGAGTTGTGTGACAGATATGACGAGACGATTTCAGTCGTCATGCGAAGCAGTTCTTCTCTGTCGATATCAGGCAGAGCGTTGTCAGTCATATCCGATCCCTTTTTGCTTTTTTTGGATGAGGGCAGCGTAAAGTGAACGCTGTTCGTATTGGAGGGATATGGTTAGTTGAATCACAATTCAAGTCTTCAGAAGTGCATTTCGGTATTCGTTACGTGCAGTGTGAGTAATATAAATATTCCGTAATATTGCAGGGCGTTCACGAGGCGAGATGCGGTCTTGCAAAAAGGAAGCTTGAAGGCCCGTGAGCACCATCCTATCAAAGCGGCATAACGAGTAAGGACCCGCCATGACTGACACTCTCACTGACACGATGGATACGGCTTCCACAGAAGCGTTTTTCTCTCAGCCGGTCGTCGAATCCGATCGCGAAGTTGCCGGAGCCATTCACGCCGAGATTCTGCGCCAGCAGAATCAGATCGAGCTGATCGCTTCAGAGAATATCGTGTCGCGCGCTGTGCTTGAGGCGCAGGGCTCTCCGCTGACGAATAAATACGCGGAAGGTTATCCGGGGCGCCGCTATTATGGCGGGTGCGAGCATGTTGATGTCGTTGAACAACTGGCCATCGATCGGGCCAAGGAATTGTTTGGCGCTGCCTATGCCAATGTCCAGCCGAGTTCTGGCAGCCAGGCCAATCAGGGTGTCTTCCTGGCCTTGCTCAAGCCGGGTGACAAAATCCTGGGCATGTCGCTGGATGCCGGTGGTCACCTGACACACGGCGCGCGCCCGAACATGTCGGGCAAATGGTTCGAGGCGCATGCCTATGGCGTCGACAAGGACACGGCCCTGATCGACTATGACGCGCTGCGCAAGCAGGCGCACGAGGTCAAGCCGGCCCTGATCGTTGCAGGTGGTTCCGCCTATCCGCGCGAGATCGATTTTGCCGAATGCCGAAAGATTGCTGACGAGGTTGGCGCCTATCTTCTGATCGACATGGCGCACGTGGCCGGTCTGGTCGCCGGCGGGGTCTATCCCAGCCCGGTGCCGCACGCGCACGTCTGCACGACGACCACTCACAAGACCTTGCGCGGTCCGCGTGGCGGCATGATCATCTCCAACGACCTGGATCTCGGAAAGAAATTCAACTCTGCAATCTTCCCGGGCCTGCAAGGTGGCCCGCTGATGCATGTCATCGCCGGCAAGGCCGTTGCCTTCGGCGAAGCGCTGCGACCGGAGTTCAAGGCCTATGCGAAACAGGTCGTCGCCAACTGCAAGGCTATGTCCGATGCTGTGCTGACTGGCGGTTATGACATTGTGTCTGGTGGCACCGACAGCCATCTCGCGCTCATCGACCTGCGTCCGAAAGGTCTCAAGGGCAATATCGCCGAGGAAGCGCTCGAGCGGGCCTATATCACCTGTAACAAGAATGGTGTCCCGTTTGATCCGGAAAAGCCGACGGTCACGTCCGGTCTGCGTGTCGGCTCTCCGGCGGGTACGACGCGGGGCTTCGGTGAGGCCGAGTTCAAGCGCATTGGCGAGCTAATGGTTGAGGTTCTCGACGCACTCGTTGAGAGCCCGGAAGGCAATGCCGAGGTCGAGGCCCGGGTGCGTGAGGAAGTGAAGGCGCTGACAGCACGCTTCCCAATCTATCCGAAACTGGCCTAAGGTAACTGAATGCGCTGTCCTTTTTGCGGTCATCCAGACACCCAGGTCAAAGACTCCCGCCCGGCGGAAGATGGCAATGCCATTCGCCGCCGGCGGCAATGCCCGTCCTGTGCGGCCCGTTTCACCACGTTTGAACGGGTGCAGTTGCGCGAACTGACGGTCTCGAAAAAGTCTGGTCGCCGGGTCCCGTTTGATCGCGAAAAGCTCAGCCGTTCCATCCAGCTCGCGGCGCAAAAGCGCAATATCGAGGCGGATCGTATCGAACAGATGATCTCCGGTATTGTGCGCCAGCTGGAAAGCTCCGGCGAAACGGACATCACTTCGGACCGTGTAGGCGAGCTGGTGATGGAGGCGCTGAAAAGCGTCGATAGCGTTGCCTATGTGCGTTACGCCTCGGTCTACAAGGACTTCCACCGCGTTGAGGACTTCCGCGAATTCATCAAGGATGAACACCTCGGCGGCGGCAAGAATGCGCAAGGCGACAAGAAAAAATGAGCCCATCCGCCCAGCCGCGGGTCACGCTCAAATTAGCCACCTCGCTTGATGGCAAGATTGCGCTGTCCAACGGACAATCCAAATGGATCACCGGCCCGGAAAGCCGCGCTGAAGTGCATCGCATGCGCGCGGCGCATGATGTGATCCTGACCGGTGTCGGCACTATCCTGGCAGATGACCCGGAGTTCACGGCGCGTACCGATCCCATGCCGGAGAAACAGCCGGATCTGCTCGTGCTGGACCGCCAGGGCCGGATGAATATGGGCGCGAAAGTCTTCGCGCGTGGTGACCGGCAGGTCATCCTACGCGCTTCTGGTGATATCGCTGCTGCGATCGACGGATATGAGCGCGTGATGATAGAGGCGGGCGGTCAAATCGCCGCATCAGCGATCAAGGCGGATCTCGTTGATCGCATTGAGTGGTTTCGAGCCCCGAAGATTTTGGGGGGCGAGGGATTGTCCGTGTGTGCAGAACTCGGCCTTGAGAGTCTCGATCTTGCCCCCATCTTCAAGCGCATATCCGTCACCGAACGCGGTGATGATCTGCAGGAAACTTACGAACGGGTTCGCTGATGTTCACAGGCATTATCACGGCCAAGGGGCGAATTCGCTCGATATCCGGGACCGACGTGGTCCGGTTTGAAGTGGAGGCACCCTATGATGCCGACACGATCGATATGGGTGCATCCATCGCCCATGCCGGCGCCTGCCTGACCGTGGTCGAGAAAGAAAACACCGCGGATGGGTGCTGGTATGCCGTCGAGGTGTCGCCGGAAACCCTGCGTCTGACCACGCTGGGTGATCTCGGCGAAGGCCGCTCCGTCAATCTGGAACGCGCCCTGGCCATGGGCGAGGAGCTTGGCGGACATCTGGTTACCGGCCATGTGGATGGCGTCGGTGAGGTCGTGGATCGCCGGAATGAGGGCGACTGGATCGTCTTCACAATCCGGCCACCGGCGGAGCTCAACAAGTACATCGCCAAGAAGGGTTCTGTCACGGTCGATGGCGTGTCGCTGACGGTCAATGATGTCACCCGCGAGACCTTCGATCTGATGATTATTCCCCACACCGCAGAGGTGACGACGCTGGGCCAACTGCAAAAAGCCGCACGCGTAAACCTTGAGGTCGATCTCATGGCGCGCTACGCCGCGCGCCTGAACGAATTTTCGGAGGATCAGGCGTGAGCGATATCCCTCTCTCCCCGATCGAGGACATTATCGAGGACGCCCGCAATGGGCGTATGTTTATCCTGGTCGATGCCGAGGACCGCGAAAACGAGGGTGACCTGGTCATCCCCGCCAAGTTCGCAACGCCCGACGCGGTCAATTTCATGGCCAAACACGGTCGCGGCCTGATTTGCCTCGCGATGAGCCAGGAACGTATCGAACAGCTCGATCTGAAGCTGATGTCCTCGGAGAACCGTTCGCGCCACCAGACGGCTTTCACCGTGTCCATCGAAGCGCGTGACGGCGTCACGACCGGAATTTCCGCGCATGATCGCGCGCGGACGATTGAAGTCGCTACCGACCCATCTAAGGGCGCTGATGACATCGCAACACCGGGACACGTTTTTCCACTGGTCGCCCGCGATGGTGGTGTCCTGATCCGGGCTGGGCATACCGAGGCGTCTGTTGATGTCGCTCGGCTGGCCGGTGCCGGTTCCTCTGGCGTGATCTGCGAGATCATGAATGAAGACGGCACCATGGCGCGTCTGCCCGATCTCATCGCCTTTGCTCAGCTGCACGGGCTGAAAATCGGCACGATCGAGGACCTGATCGCCTATCGCCGCCGCAATGACCGTTTCATCGAGCGCCGGCTGGAGAGCGAGTTCACCAGCCAGTGGGGCGGGCCGTTCAAGCTGGTCGTATTCCGCAATACGATTGATGGCGCGGAACATGTCGCGCTGGTCAAGGGCAAGCCGTCCTCCCACGAGCCGACCCTGGTCCGCATGCACAAGGTCTCCTTCGTGGACGATGTCCTGCGTGAGGCGGGGGGGCGTGGTGGCCTTGCAGAAGCGGGTATCAAGGCGCTGGCCGAGAATGATGGTCCCGGCGTGATGGTATTCATCCGCGAAACCAGCCACACGGCGATTGTCGAGCGCCTGGGCGCCCATCCCGCTCTCCCGCAGGATGAGCGCGAGGCCCGTCGCCTGCGCGAATACGGCATCGGCGCGCAAATTCTGCTCGACCTCGGTGTGCAGGAAATGGACCTGCTGACTACCAAGCCGCAGACCATTGTCGGTCTGGAAGGGTACGGCCTGAGCGTTCGCAAGGAACGCCTGTTTTCTGGAGACTGACATGAGCGGCTATCGCATTCTCATCATCGCCGGCGCCTTTTACCGCGAGATCGCTGACCCGATGATCAAGGGCGCATCCGAGACGCTGGCCACGGCGGGCTGCTCGTTTGACGTCGTCGAGGTTCCCGGTGCGCTGGAAATCCCCGGTGCTATCACCCAAGCCGAGCTGACCGATGCCGGTTATGACGGCTATATCGCGCTGGGCTGTGTCATTCGCGGCGAGACGACGCATTATGACTATGTTTGTGGCGAGTCTGCGCGCGGCCTGATGGATCTGTCGCTGGAAGGTGTGCCGGTCGGCAATGGCATACTGACGGTGGAAAACCGGGCGCAGGCCATGGTAAGGGCGGTCGACAAGAACAAGGGCGCTGACGCGGCCGAAGCCTGCCTGTCCATCCTGCAGCTTCGTGACCGTTTCCGCGGCGAAGCGGAAGATTGAGATGACTGAAAAAGAAAACCCGTCCGAACGCCGTGCGCGTCTGCGTCGCATGGCCCGGCTGTCCGCTGTGCAAGCGCTTTACCAGATGGAAATTGCCTCACGCGGCGCCAAGGACGTGATTCGGGAGTTTCGCGATCACCGTTTCGGTGCGGCGCATGAAGGTCCGGAATATGTCGAGGCGGACGAGGATTTCTTCGATGATCTTGTCAGCGGCGTGGTCAGCAACCAGGCGACAGTTGACCCGGCGATTGATGAAGTCCTGGCCGATGGCTGGCGTATGGAGCGTCTGGACGCGACCGTTCGGGCCATTCTGCGCTCCGGCGGTTTCGAGCTGTTCAAGCGCGACGATGTTCCCGCAAAGGTCGTGATCGATGAATATGTCGAGATCGCCAACGCGTTCTTCGAGGGCTCCGAACCGAAATTCGTCAATGCCGCGCTGGACAAGTGCGGCCGCAAGGCGCGCGCTTCGGAATTCTAGGTGATGAGCGGCTCGAACGAGTTCGACTTTATCGAGACCTTCCTGAAACCCATGACACTGGGTCATCCCGCAGCGCTCGGCCTGCTGGATGACGCCGCCTTGCTGACCCCGCAGGCTGGCCACGAAATCGTGCTGGCGAGCGACATGTTGGTGGAAGGTCGCCATTTTCCGGTTGATGCAAGCGCCGACGTTATCGCGGCGCGGGCCCTGCACAGCAATCTCTCCGATCTTGCCGCCATGGGCGCCTTTCCCCTGGCTTTCATGAGTTCTGTGGCTTTCCCGGAAAGCTGGGAGGCTTCTCGCCGGGAGGCGCTTGCCAAGGCGTTCGCGGCCCTGTCACAGCCGCTGGAACTTCCGTTGATTGGTGGAGACACCACATCAGGAGGCGAGCAGCTGGTTATCTCCCTGACGCTGATCGGGGAAGTGCCGAGCGGGCAGGGGCTTGTGCGCTCTGGCGCGCGTGAAGGTGATGATGTCTGGGTGTCTGGAACGATCGGCGATGCCGGGCTCGGCCTCAAAATGGCGTTGAACACGCTGGACAAGCAGGCCGACCTGCTGGCCCGGTATGAACATCCCGAGGCGCGTCTGGAACTTGGCCTGGAGCTGCGGGGGCTGGCGTCAGCCTGTGTCGACATCTCGGATGGCTTGATTGCCGACGCGGTTCATTTGGCAAAAGCCTCCGGTGTCGGGCTGGAAATCGAAAGCGCCATGATCCCGCTGTCAGATCCCGCACTGTTGTGGCTGGAAAACGAGGGGCAGCCAGGTCTCATCAAGCTGGCGAGTGCCGGCGATGACTACGAGCTCTTGTTCACAGCACCATCCTCACGCTCCGGCGACATCCTGGCGCTGCAGGAGGAAACCGGGCTTTCCCTGAACTGGATTGGACGGGTTATTGCGGGTGAAGGTTGCCAGCTTCTGGATGATGCAGGCGTGGCTCTGGATGTGGCTGCAGGCGGTTTTACGCATTTTTGACGCCTCTCACTTACGCTTTCGGCTGGATGGTGAGGTGTGTGATGCGTTTTCTGATTTCGCTCCTGATGTCGGTTCTTCTAAGCTCGACGGCGCTGGCCGCGGCCTCTGCGCCGCCGTCGAGCGATGACGAGGGCAGTTCCGGCGGTTCCGGAAATCGTTTCCTCATGCTGTTTTCCAGCGGCAATGAGAATGAAGACGAATATGTGGAGGAAGAGGATGATCCTCGTTCCTTCACCATGCCGGCCGTGGTCGCTCCGCTGGCGGAGAATGGCCGTCTCACCGGTTTCGCCTATGTGCTGGTTCGCATGCGTGTGGCCCAGGGGCATGACGTCTGGCGCATGCAGGAAAACACCCATTATGCTCTTGATTTGATGACACGAACCGCGTTCCGTGAAGATCTGAGTACTGAAGATGGGCAGGCCCTGAACCGCGAAGCAGCCGTGGCCGCCTGGTCGCAGGCACTTGGCGAGTATTACGGCGCAGGCGCAATCGAAACGCTCGAGATTCGGAGTTTCGACGTCCGTCTTTTCGCCCGATAGCGTCTGTTTTCCTTTTTTCTTGGATATTTAGCGGGTCAAGCGCGTCGGCGTATTGCACCCCCTAGGGGCATTGGGCATAGTCCATTCGTCTAGGGGGAGTTTTTTACGGTCGGCGCGATTCCCGCGTTTGACTTCCCCGTTGAAAATAAAGGCCGATGTGAGGAAAAATAACGGGGCTCTACGCCATGAACATGCTTATGCTGGCCATTGCCGCAGCTGTTCTCGCCATCATCTATGGGGTTGTGCAAACACAACGCCTGATGAGCGCGAGTGCAGGCTCGGAGAAGATGCAGGAAATTGCATCGGCCATCCAAGAAGGCGCTAACGCTTATCTCAAGCGCCAATACACCACCATCGCCATCGTCGGTGTCGTCGTATGTATCCTGATTGCCGTCACTCTGGGCTGGCAAGTCGCACTCGGTTTTGCCATCGGTGCAGTCCTGTCCGGCGCGGCCGGATTCATAGGCATGCTGGTTTCGGTCCGCGCCAATGTGCGCACGACCCAAGCCGCTAGCACCGGCCTGGCTGCAGGCCTGGCTGTCGCTTTCCGCTCTGGTGCGATCACCGGCATGCTGGTGGCTGGCTTGGCGCTGCTGGGTGTGGCCGGATATTTCTGGCTGCTGACCGGCGCGATGGGCTTTGAGGCGGGAGACCGTACGGTCATCGACGCTCTGGTCGCCCTGGGCTTTGGCGCCTCCCTGATCTCCATCTTCGCCCGTCTGGGGGGCGGCATCTTCACCAAAGGTGCTGATGTGGGTGGCGACATGGTCGGCAAGATCGAAGCCGGTATCCCGGAGGATGATCCGCGCAACGCTGCAACCATCGCTGACAATGTCGGCGATAATGTCGGCGACTGTGCCGGCATGGCTGCTGATCTGTTCGAGACCTATGCCGTGACGGTTGTTGCGACGATGGTTCTCGCGGCGATCTTCTTTGCGGATGGTCTCGGCGCAACGATGATGATCTATCCGCTGGCAATCGCTGCGGTGTGTATCGTCACCTCCATCATCGGTACCTTCTTCGTCAGCCTGGGCGGCGGTACCAATGTGATGGGCGCGCTCTACAAGGGCCTCATCGCTGCGGGTGTGCTGTCCATTGGTGGTCTGTGGGTGGTCAACACCTATGCCCTGCCGAATGGCATGGGCGAGATCGGCGAAGTTGCCGGCACCATGATTACCGGCATGAACCTGTTCTGGTGCGGCCTGATCGGTCTCGTCGTTACGGCGGCGATCATCTGGGTCACGGAATACTATACCGGCACGGAATTCCGTCCGGTGAAGTCGGTGGCTGAAGCCTCCGAGTCCGGCCATGGTACCAACGTCATCCAGGGTCTTGCTGTTTCCCTGGAAGCGACTGCTCTGCCGGCGATCATCATCATTCTCGGTATTCTATCGACCTTCATGCTTGCAGGCCTGTTCGGTATCGCCATTGCGGTGACCACCATGCTGGCCCTGGCGGGTCTGATCGTCGCGCTCGACGCCTTCGGTCCGGTCACCGACAATGCCGGTGGTATCGCCGAGATGGCGGGCCTCGATGAAAGCGTTCGTGACACGACGGATACGCTGGACGCTGTTGGTAACACGACAAAAGCGGTCACCAAGGGTTATGCGATCGGCTCCGCCGGTCTGGGTGCCCTGGTCCTTTTCGCGGCTTATACAACCGACATCGAGCACCTGCTTCACATGGAGCTGGAATTCTCGCTGAAGGATCCGTACGTGATCGTCGGCCTGCTCTTTGGTGGTCTTCTGCCTTACCTGTTCGGTGGCATGTCGATGATGGCTGTCGGTCGTGCCGCGACCTCGGTCGTTGCCGAAGTACGCCGACAGTTCAAGGAGATCCCGGGCATCATGGAGTTCAAGGCGAAGCCGGATTACGGCCGCGCCGTGGACATCCTCACCAAGGCTGCGATCCGCGAGATGATCGTGCCGTCGCTTCTGCCGGTTCTGTCACCGATCGTGCTTTACTTCGCCATCAACGCGATTGCCGGCCAGGCTGCTGCCCTGACGGCCGTCGGTGCGATGCTGCTGGGTGTGATCGTCAATGGTCTCTTCGTGGCCGTTTCCATGACCGTCGGTGGCGGTGCATGGGACAACGCCAAGAAGTATATCGAGGACGGCAATCATGGTGGCAAGGGTTCCGAAGCTCACAAAGCTTCGGTAACCGGCGACACCGTTGGTGACCCGTACAAGGACACGGCCGGTCCGGCTGTGAACCCGATGATCAAGATCACGAATATCGTGGCTCTGCTGCTGCTCGCCTTCCTGGCTGGCTAAGCGGTCCAGATCGATCGAACTGGAGAGCCCCGGTCAGCTGGCCGGGGCTTTTCTCATGCGCGCTGTTCTCTGCGGTAGGCCAGGTGAAAAAGAAGCGCTGACCCCGTCCAGATCCCCGCAAAGAAAGTGGTGACCAGGAAAACATCGCTGAACAGGTCCGGCGTTGCCAGGATGAAGCCCAGCGCGCCGAGCGTCATCTGTGTTCCGGCGACCGCAAGCATGGTCGTCCGCATCCCGCTGGCCCGGAAACGGGACAGCGCGGATCCGATGGCTCCCGCTGCAAGCACCAGCGTCATGGCCTGATTGATCGGATGCTCGCCGGAACCGATCAGGCCGACGGCCAGCTGCATCCAGACCAGGACAAGCGCACCCAGAGCGGCGAGGGTGCCGGCCAGGATATGCCAGTGTGATCGTGCATTGCGGGTGATCAGCCAGGTCACCAGCGCGCAGCTGGCAAACAGGGCCGTTGCGATCACATAATCCGTCGTGTCCCAGTTCATAAGCATGTCCCTTGATAGCCCCTGGCCAGATGCAGGTCCGGGAACCAAATCTTTGCGTTTCCCGATCCAAACTGGGCGAATTCTACGCGTGGGGATTGGTAAATGAAAACTCTGGCCACTTCATGGTTCAAGGTGGTGGTGATGGCGTGTTTGTTCGCCAGCCTGTGCGGTCAGGTCTTGGCCCAGCCCGGCTCGCAGGAGCTATCCGCAGACCAGCGAACACGCCTTGATGACATACTGATCGACAGTCAGGCGCTTTACGGGACGATTGGGTATTCGGTTGTGTTGCTGGCCGGTGCCGAGGTGATTTATGAAAACCATGGTGGTGTCGTTGATCAGGTGAGCGGCGCAGCGCCGGATGGAAGTTCGGTCTATCCGGTCTATTCTGCCTCCAAACTCCTGTTCAATGTGGCCCTTCTCCAGGCCGTCGAGCGCCAGGAAATTGCCCTGGATGCCACTTTAGGCACGCTGGTGACTGATCTTCCCGAGAGCTGGCAACAGGTGTCGCTGGCAACTGCGATCTCGCATGCGTCGGGCTTCCCGGAGTATTTCTCACGCCCCTTCGAGCTCACGGCCCGGTCTGCGCTGGAACGGGTGTTCGACGAGCCATTTCTATTCGAACGAGGAACGGGGTCTCGCTATACGCAGACCAACTACGCCCTTGGGCGCCTGGCCCTCGAGCGCGCGTCAGGGCAGCCTTATGAAACCCTGCTGGCACAGGGCCAGGCCGCAGTTGCCGACATGTCGGATCTGGAGTTTTCCCGAGAGGGCGCACACATCGATAATGCTGTGACCAGCTACCAGTCGGAGGCAGAAGGTGGAGGCTCGAGGGGTATGCTCTACTGGATGCCGTATCATTTCTCCGGAACCGGTCTCAATCTGAGCCTCGACGACTTTACGCTATGGGCGCAGGCGCTGGTGCGGGGTCGGTTCGTGCCGCGAGAAACCCTGCTGGAGCATTGGCAGGGCTTTGCACTGCCGGACGGTGGCCTGTCGCGCTTTTCTCATGGCTGGGAATTTGAGCAGCATGGTGAATTTACCGGCGTCGGCCACGGCGGAGGCGGTCGGGTCGTATTCCGGCACTATTTCGATGCGGACGCACCGGACACTTCAGTCACGGTGGTCTAACTCGACAATGGTGGCACACGCTATTTCTCACAGAGCCGTCTGGCGCTGCGTCTGGCAAGCGTCGTCATGCCTGAATTGTCAGAGGGCGCGGAGTAGACCTACTGGTCGCGACGCGGGCCACCGGCACCGCCTGGCAGATTCTGCTCGCCACCAAACTGCTCGTTGGGAAGCGTGCCGACATTACCCAGCAGCTGTTCCAGGATGGAGAGCTCACGACCGCGGGTCGGCGTTTCCGTGGAGGAGTAGGCCACGACGCGACCATCATCCAGACCGTATTCGTTCACTTCGGAGACAACGCCAGTGTCGTCGAAGGTGATGGCGATGATGCGACGGTCACGGGTGGAGGGACGCAGATAGGCCAGCGACTCACGTGTTGCCGAGATGTAGTACCAGGTGTTCGTTTCGAACGTGCCGCGTGTGGACGGGTTTCCGAAGCGCTGCAACACAGTCTGTTGCGTGTCCTCGGCAACGGTCACTTCCGGTTCCACGTTGATACCATAGCGATGCCCGTGCGAACGAAGCGTGGGATTACACGCTGCGACGCCAAGCGTGCAGGCAATAATAACGGCAGAAATACGGACGCTGCGTTGCATGAATTCACTCCTCCGGGGGCGGCCCGGCCTGTACTTGCCGTATTGACCTACCCTCGCGGGAGCTTAGCCTCAAGTGCAAAGATTGAGGAGCGCCGATTACATGTTGTTCGGATTGTTCAAGCCGCGACCGGAAAAACTGCTGGCGAGAGAGTTGTACGAGCATCTGCTTGCTGCATCCAGACAGCCTGCCCTGTATGGCGAAGACTGCGTTCCCGACACGCTCGAGGGTCGCTTCGAGATGGTGGTGTTACATACCACCCTGGTGATCCGTGTGTTTCAGGCGAGTGCTGAACAGGCGCACCGCGATATCTCCCAGGTTCTATTTGACACCATGTTCGATGATTTTGACGCGGCCATGCGCGAGATGGGGGTAGGCGATTCCGGAGTGGGCAAGAAAATCCGCTTCATGGCCGAGGGCTTTTATGGACGTGCCAGCGTTTATGACGAGGCGCTGAAAGTTGACGACCCGGGCGTGTTGGAGCTCGCGATTGCCCGCAATATTTTTGCGTCGGAAGAGACAAATTCAGCGTCGCGTAAACTCTCGGACTACGTGCGGGCGAGTGCGGAAAAGCTTGATGCGCAAGGGGCGTTGACGCTTGCGGAAGGCGCCGCTCCGGATTTCATCACGCTCGGCTGACCGTTTTCCCGCCTTGCATCTGTCCGGAGGTCCGATAAGTTCCGCTGGATTTTGGCGGTTCAAGCCGTCGCAAGGGGACGCGACCTTCCTGCATGACTGGCATTCCTACGATTTCGGTAGACGCGATGGGGGGCGATCTTGGCCCGCGCGCGGTCGTTGAGGGTATCGTGCAAGCGCTTAAACGCTGGCCGGACCGACAGACGAAATATCTCCTTCATGGCGACCAGGCTGAGCTGCAACCGCTGCTGGATGAATATCCGGCGGTCGCAGCTGTCTGCGAGCTACGCCATTCCGATAGCCAGGTCCAGATGACGGACAAGCCCAGCGAGGCGGTGCGTCGTGCGCGCGGCTCCTCCATGTGGAATGCGATCCAGTGCGTGAAATCGGGTGAGGCGGATGCGATCGTGTCTTCCGGCAATACCGGTGCGCTGATGGCGATTTCCAAGGTCATCCTGCGTATGAAAAAGGGTGTACACCGTCCGGCGATTTCTGCGAACTGGCCGACGCCGAAGGGGCATACTGTCGTTCTTGATGTCGGTGCCAATGTTCAGTGCGGTGCAACCCAGCTGGTCGAGTTCGCCATCATGGGCGAAGCGTTCCATCGCGCCGTTTTTGGTGAGAGCAAGCCCAAGGTCGGCCTGCTCAATGTCGGTCAGGAAGAGCTCAAGGGTAATGATATCGTGCGCGAGGCTGACGGCCTTATTCGCAATTCCGGACTGGACCTCGACTACCAGGGCTTCATCGAGGGCAATGATATCAGCGCCGGTAATATCGACGTGGTCGTGACTGATGGTTTCACCGGCAATATCGCGCTCAAGACCGCTGAAGGTACGGCGCGACTGGTTGCCGGATGGGTGCGTGAAGCGCTGACGAGCTCACTGCTGGCCAAACTCGCCGCCGGCCTGTTGTCTCTGGGCGCGCTTGACCGTCTGCGGCAGCGTATGGATCCGCGTTACATCAATGGCGGTGTCCTGCTGGGCCTCAAGGGTATTGTGGTCAAGAGCCATGGCGGTGCTGATGGTGAAGGTTTCGCTTCCGCGCTCGGCCTGGGTTACGCCATGGCACAGAGTAATTTCATGCCGGAATTACGGCGCATGCTCGACAAGTTCATGGACTTCGACGAGCAGGAAAAAATGGCTGAGTAATGACTGAGCGTATTTCGCGGATTGCCGGCGTCGGGTCCTATCTGCCCGCACGCATCCTGACCAATGCGGAAATGTCCTCGATGGTTGATACCAGCGATGAGTGGATCCGCGAGCGCACGGGTATTCGACAGCGGCATATTGCGGGCGAAGGCGAGACCACGTCTGACCTGGCTGAGGCGGCTTCACGCAAGGCGCTGGAACATGCCGGGCTGGATGTCGCTGACATCGACCTCATTGTGATGGCGACCACAACGCCTGACTTCACCTTTCCCTCCACTGCGACCGTGTTACAGGCGCGACTGGGCATCACCCAGGGCGCAGCGTTTGACGTCCAGGCGGTGTGTACCGGCTTCGTCTATGCGATGTCGATCGCAGATAATTTCATCGCCCGCGGCCAGGCGAACAAGGCGCTGGTAGTGGGTGCCGAGACAATGTCGCGCATCGTGGACTGGACCGATCGTACGACGTGCGTCCTGTTTGGCGATGGTGCCGGCGCTGTTGTGTTGAGCGGTGAAGAGAAAACCGGTGCGGATGATGCCGGTGTCATGGCGAGCTATCTGCGCTCGGACGGGCGTTACAAGGACCTGCTCCATGTGGATGGTGGTCCGTCCGCAACTCAGTCTGTCGGTCATCTGCGCATGGTCGGCAACCAGGTTTTCCGCCATGCCGTGACCAATATCGCCGAATCCATGACCACGATTGCCGGGCGAGCGGGGGTTGATATTGCGGATGTTGACTGGTTCGTGCCGCACCAGGCCAATCAGCGAATCCTGGAAGGGGTGGCGCGCAAACTGTCCATTCCGACCGAGAAGGTTATCTCCACGGTCGCCGATCACGGCAACACGTCTGCAGCTTCGGTTCCGCTGGCGTTGGACCGGGCGATTCAGGATGGCAGGATCAAGCGCGGCGACCTCCTGTTGATGGAAGCTCTGGGCGGAGGTTTCACCTGGGGCGCGGCTCTCGCGCGTTACTAAAACGCGAAATTGCCGATTTTCTTGACTTTTTTCTTGGTCGGAGCGTTGACGCGCCCCCATTTTGGGGCTTAGCCTGTACTCATCTGTCTGGGGATTGCTATGTCGGATAAAACTCTTACGCGTGCAGATCTGGCCGAGGCGGTATACCGAGAAGTCGGTCTTTCCCGCCAGGAATCTGCGGATCTTGTTCAGGCTGTATTGGGTATGGTGTCCGATACGCTTGCGAACGGCGAATCTGTTAAACTGTCGTCGTTCGGATCCTTTCTCCTGCGCGACAAACGTGGTCGTGTCGGGCGCAATCCCAAGACAGGGGTAGAAGTTCCGATTGAAGCTCGTCGCGTGCTGGTTTTCAAACCATCGCACGTTCTGAAGGAGCGCGTCGATTCGGCTCTGTCCAAGGACTAGACCTTGTAAACGGGGTCGAAGGCTGACGCGATAAACGCATGTCGGTCTTGGACAAATCACCGGACGCCTTTCGCACCATCAGCGAAGCCGCTGAGGAGCTTGACGTTCCGGCTCATGTATTACGCTTCTGGGAGAGTAAATTTGCCCAGATCAGTCCGCTGAAACGTGCGGGCGGGCGGCGGTTCTACCGACCGCAAGACCTCGCTTTGCTGCGCGGAATCAAGCATCTGCTCTATTCAGAAGGCTTTACCATCAAGGGCGCCAAGAAGTTCATCAAGGACAATGGCGTCGCCTCAATCGTCGAGCTGGGCAATAACCCGAACAGAAACATCGCCAGGGCAGTTGACAGTGCAGATGTGGAGGCCAGACCTGAACCCGTCCGCAAGGCGGCGCCGGGTGGTCGATCCAACCGTGAGATCAAGGATGTGATCCAGGAATTGGAAGGCGCGCGGGCGAAGTTGAAGTCGGCGCTCAATCCAAAGATCTGAATCTCGCTGAATGGGGTGTTGCTCCGTTTTCGGCCTGTGCCTATAACGGCGTCCCCGTCGTGGCGACCTGCCATGAAAACAAGTCGGAGCGTGGCGCAGCCCGGTTAGCGCACTCGCCTGGGGGGCGAGGGGTCGCGAGTTCGAATCTCGCCGCTCCGACCATTTTTCCCATCGCTATTGAGCGGCCTTCATGATGTCCTTCATCATGATTTCCGGATTGGCCAGGTCTGCCTGATCGGGCCTTGCGTTCTTCATGATCATCATTTTGGACGCCATGAAGCTCTGGGGATCATTGACGCAGTCTGCGGCGACTAGGACGCCGTCGCGCAAATGGAAGATCGCTATCTGGTCGGGGCTGGCCCCCTTGCGCACGATCTGTGTATCTGCACCCTGGAGCAGCCCAGCGGTCTGCAGTTTCAGGTCAAACTGGTCGGACCAGAACCAGGGTACTTCGCGCTTCGGTAGCGGAGTTCCACAGATCGCTGCTGCAACCAGCTTTCCCTGTTCCAGCGCGTTGGGCACGGATTCCAGGCGCATACGGGTCCCGGAAAGCCAGTTGTGCTGATTGCAGCAATCACCGATCGCATAAATGTCGCGAACCGAGCTCTGACACGTTTCATCGACCAGGATTCCGTTGTCACATTCAACACCAATGGCACTGGCCAGTTCGATATTGGGCAGAACGCCGATGCCGACGAGGGCGCTGTCGCACTCGATACGGCTGCCGTCGGCCAGCTCGACACTGGTAATTCGTCCGTTCTCGCCGGTCAGCTTGCTGACCTGGCTGGCTAGGCGGACATCGACGCCACGACTTTGGTGGGCGTTTAGATAGAAGGCTGAAAGTTCTTCCGGCGCTACCCGGGCCAGAAGGCGCGGCATGGCCTCCACCACGACGGTTTCGGCGCCAAGTTTTTTGGCGACCGAAGCGGCCTCCAACCCGATATAGCCGCCGCCAATGATGGCGATCCGTCGCCCGGGCCCTACGTCGGCCTTGAGTTTATCGACATCGGCTATATTGCGCAGATAGCGTACACCCTCCAGCTCTGCACCCGCGACGGGAAGTTCGCGCACGCGCGAACCGGTCGCGAAGACGAGGTGGTCATAGCGATGGCTGCTGCCATCCTCGAAGGCGACGATCTGTTCCTCTCGATTGACGGCCGTGGCGCGCAGGCCGGTACGCATCTCGACCTTTTGTTCGGCCCAGGCTTCCGGTGTCTGCACCCAGAGACGGTCTTCACCGATCTCACCGGACAGATAGGCCTTGGACAGGGGCGGGCGTTGGTAGGGCGGATGTGGTTCTTCACCGACAATGAGGATTTTGCCGTCAAATCCGTTGCGGCGCAGACTCAAGGCGCACTGACCACCCGCCTGGCCGGCGCCGATGATAACAACCGTCTGATCCGTGAAGCTCATTTTCGTCCTCATCGCTTTTCGGCATCATGGCGCGAGTAAAGTTTAAGGGCGAGCCCCAATTCAGCCTGCGACATGATTTCACCGTCCTGGGTGCTTGCGCTCGCGCCCGGATGCGATAGCTACGGTGCCAACAGGAGTTGTCATGAGCTATCGTTCCCATACCCCTCCCATGGTCGCGACTTGGTTGTTTATTGTCGCGCTGATGATCTGCGCGATGATCATTGTTGGCGGTGCTACACGCCTGACCGATAGTGGTCTGTCGATCACAGAGTGGAAACCGATCACCGGTGCCATTCCCCCGCTTTCGACTGCGGACTGGGAAGAGGCTCTGCAGCTCTATCGCTCAACCACCGAATACCAGGAAGTCAACCGCGGGATGAGCATGGAGGAATTCCAGTTCATTTTCTGGTGGGAGTGGGGGCATCGCCAGCTGGGTCGACTGATTGGCCTGGCTTTCGCGGTGCCGCTGCTTGTCTTCTGGCTGCGAGGAGATCTGACAGCGCGCCTCAAGCCGCGTCTGTTGGTGCTGCTCGTGCTGGGTGGTCTGCAGGGCGCCATTGGCTGGTGGATGGTGGCGTCAGGCCTTGTTGATCGGCTGGATGTCAGCCAGTACCGCCTGGCCACCCATCTCGGCATGGCCTTTGTCCTGCTGGGCGCAACCGTCTGGTGCGCCCTGGAAGCGCGATACGGCGCACCGCCAGTCCGGGCGGGCACTCACACGCGCTGGTTCCTCTTTTTCTGGGGTCTGGTCTTCGTTCAGATCATGGCCGGTGCTTTCGTGGCCGGGATTGATGCCGGCGTTGTGCACAACACCTGGCCGCTGATGAGCGGGCAACTGGTTCCCTCCGATTATCTGCAGGATGCTTTCAGCGCCCAGAACCTGCCTTTCTTCCAGGCGATTTTTGAAAGTCGGGCAGCCGTTCAGCTGCAGCATCGCTGGCTGGCCTATCTTGTGGTGATCCTGACGGGCGTAACGACCTGGCTGATTTTCCGTGAGCCGCGCGTATCGCTGAAGCCCTTCATGGTGATCCTGCCGGCGCTGGTCCTGGCCCAGGTGGCGCTGGGTATCGCGACGCTGCTGGCGGTGGCACCACTGTCGCTGAGCCTGCTGCACCAGGGCGGTGCCATCATTCTCTTTATCGCCTGCGGGGCGGCCGCCTGGACCGCCCGCAGATCGATTTGATGCAACCGGTCTATTCGATCGTGAAATAGGCCCGGGTGAAGGCCTCTCGAGAGATGACCTTCACGCGATTGTCCGAGCGATCAAACACGCCGAGCATGCCGTCGCCATAAGCGGTATAGCCGTAAGTGGTGGCGGTAATGTCGATTGCCGCAGGTTCCTGGATACCAGGCGTGCTCAATCCGTCCACGACAGTCACATTGGCAGCGCGTTCCAGATCAGCCGCATGGAAAGTGTGCAGCTCCCGACTTGCGGCGTTCGTGAGGACAATCAGGCTGGATCCGTTGAAATCGCCAGAGGCAATGCCGGTCGCAGCGATCTGCAATTCAGCTTCGACAACACCGTCAGCGGAGAGCCTGGTGACGCCACCCGCAGGGCTCAAAGTAAAGATCGCGTTGTCGATCGTGGTGCATTCGCGAGCCGGCGCCTGAAGCTCGAAACTGCTGCGCTGGGTTACACTCAGCAGATCTTCGCCGCTGTCCTGGATGCGGATGATTTCTGCGGTGGCGCCGGTGCCGAGCAGGACCAGGTCAATATAGCCAATACCTTCCTCCAGCATGCACAGCCCGGCCACGCCGTCGCGGGGTGTGAATTCGCCCAGAGGGAGTTCAAACACCCGGAAATCCGCGAGCGTCACGACAAAACCGTGCAAGGCAGAAGCGTCACTGGCGGCGCCGAAAACAAGTGGCAAACGTTCGCCGCGGAGCTGGAAGTCCGGCGCAGCTGCGAGAGTGGACAAGCCGGGGCCGGCATGTTCGGCACGCACTTCGCCATCGGCGTCATACACATCGAGTCCACCGGAGCGTGGTGCTCCGATGATGGCGCCCAGGGATGGGGTTTCAAGGTTGGGCAGGAATACGATGTCCGCAGCGTCTTCGTCGCGTGTGCGGAAGGCAGCCGTGACCAGGACTTCGCGTTCAAAGTTCACGGCGACATCCGGCGCGGCATCCGGTTCCTCAATTTCACCGCAGGCTGCCAGAGCCAGCAGCGAGCAGCCTATCAGGCTCGCACGCGCCAGGGACCGCGGACGGCGAAGGTCCGCCCGGGATTTCGTTGAACGTTGAAGAACAGGGTCAAACCATCGGGACTGAAACATGGTCCGGTAATCTCACTTTTTTCGCCATCAGGGCCGATATCGGCATTTCTGCCAATCGTATACACCTCACCGGACGGCGTCACGCCGCGGATGTATTGATCGGCATCTCCGTCTTCCACGACAATGAGGTCACCCCAAGGCGCGACGCAGATATTGTCGCAATATTCCATGATGCGATCATCCGTGCTCTCGAGGAAAAGCGTGAGCTCACCTGGCTCACCGGCTTCTCCGGGACGGCCTTCAAAACGGCTCGGGCGGTATCGCCAGATCTGGCCGATGCGTGCCGGACCGCCATCCGTGCAGGTGAAATAACATTCCCCATTGCCCCACCAGAGCCCTTCGCCGCGTGTGAAGCGCGCCGCGCCGGCTGCATGGCCACGTTCGGCAAGATCCGCGTCCGGCGCCTCGACATCGTCCAGATCGATCCAATACACCTGAACTGAAGCGCCCTGGGCGAGTGACTGCATGTCCCAATTGCGGAGGTCGGCGCCGGGCTGACCGCGTACCGCGAGTGCCTGCAGACGTCCACCGCGGGCCAGTTCGCCGGGCACATCGGGTAGGAAGCGATAGAAGAGGGAGGTGCCGCGCTGGTCCTCGGTCTGGAACACGACACCGCTAGCCGGATCAACCGCCACTGCTTCATGGCGAAAACGGCCCATGGCCTTGAGCGGCACAGGCTGGATGAGGCCTGTGGCCGAGGAGGGGACCTCGAAATTATAACCATGCTCGACCCGGGCATCCGGGCCCGCATTCATCTCGGTTTCTTCACAGGTGATCCAGCTGCCCCAGGGCGTCACACCGCCAGCGCAGTTGTTATTGGTTCCTGCCAGCGACATGAAACTGCGTTCGACCCGAAGCGTGTCCGGGTTGACGATCAGATGGGTGGTGCCACCTAGGTGGGGACGACCATCCTCGGTCCAGTCCCAGACCCGCGAGCGATCAATACGATCCAGCCGGGATGCATCCGATGCAAAGGCGGACTTGGTATATTGGTCCTGTCGAAGCTCGTGATTTCGAACGAGAGTGAGCAAGCCGTCAGGGCGCGCAAAACAGCCCATGCCGTCAAAATCTCCCGCGGCCAACAGCCCGTCGGACATTTCTTCACCCATGGTCGACAGGACCCGGTAGGAAAAACCGTCAGGCAGGTCGAACAATCCGGCTGGGTCTCGTCGTAGAGGCCCATGCGGATTGATCATGTTCGTGTAGGCCTGTTCGAGATTGTCCAGCGGGGCGTGAGCCGTGCCACGCATTGTCTGACAGGCCGACAGTCCGGTGAAGGCAATCGAGGTTGCTGCAGCTTGCTGCAAAAAGTGACGGCGGGACAGGGACATGACGCTCTCCATAAGGCTTGAAATCACGTAGCGAATACAATGAGTTTGCGACGCTCGTATGACCGGTTTCTGTTTTGCGGTATTATATAACCGCATGGCTAGGTGTAATTAAAACAACGCTTTTTGCGATGGGTGCTTGACGCTTGAGTCATTCGAACGTACATCGCGCGCTCGAATTCGCACCATGGCTCTAAATCTGAGGCAGGATTGAAATGAAAACTTACTCCGCAAAACCGGCGGAAGTCGAGAACAAGTGGATTGTGATCGACGCAGAAGGCGCTGTTGTTGGCCGCCTGGCGTCGTTCATCGCCATGCGTCTTCGCGGCAAGCACCGTCCGGACTTTACCCCGCATGTCGACACTGGCGACCACGTTGTTGTCATCAACGCTGAAAAAGTTGTCTTCACCGGCAACAAGCGTGACGACAAGCGTTACTACCGTCACACCGGCCACCCGGGCGGCATCAAGGAAACCAGCCCGGCGAAACTGCTGGACGGTCGTTTCCCGGAACGCGTCCTGGAAGCTGCGGTCAAGCGCATGCTGCCGAAAGAAAGCCCGCTGGCTCGCAAGCAGTTCTCCAAACTGCGCGTCTACGCCGGTACCGATCACAAGCACGAGGCTCAGCAGCCTGAAGTGATCGATTTCAAATCCATGAACTCCAAGAACGCACGAGGCTGATCATGGCTGATGAAGCACGTTCCCTCGAGGACCTGAAAGACGTCATCACTGACGCCGGCAATGACGCTGTCGAAACCAGCGCAACTCCGACCGAGCCGCAGATCGACGAACACGGCCGCGCCTATGCCACTGGCAAGCGTAAGAACGCCGTCGCTCGTGTCTGGATCAAGCGTGGCAATGGCAAGATCACGATCAATGGACGCGATCAGGAACAGTATTTTGCGCGTCCGGTACTGCGCATGCTGCTCCAGCAGCCGCTGGAAACCGCTGAGCGTGTCAACGAGTTTGACATCGTCGCAACCGTCAAGGGCGGTGGCCTGTCTGGCCAGGCCGGTGCGGTTCGCCACGGCATCTCCAAGGCGCTGACCTATTTCGAGCCGGGCCTGCGTCCGGTGCTGAAAGCCAACGGCTTTATCACGCGCGACAGCCGCGTTGTTGAACGTAAGAAGTACGGCAAGGCGAAAGCCCGTCGTTCCTTCCAGTTCTCCAAGCGTTAATCGCTGCGACCTTTACAGGTTACGAGACGGGCGGTGCCAAATGGAG
The DNA here is from genome assembly GCF_047123815.1 of Maricaulis sp. MIT060901. Lineage (NCBI taxonomy): Bacteria > Pseudomonadati > Pseudomonadota > Alphaproteobacteria > Maricaulales > Maricaulaceae > Maricaulis > Maricaulis sp. MIT060901. The sequence goes on along the minus strand of NZ_CP138920.1, from coordinate 130,655 downwards.
CCGCCCGTTTTTTATTGACTGATATTTTGAGGGGGCGGGCTGGCGTGAAGGATTGCTGACAGCTCCTCTGCCAGCAGGTCAAACACCAGCCGGATCCGCCGACTGGTCTTGAGTTCCTGGTGCGTGACCAGCCAAACCGGGACATCGAGCTGCTTGAGCTTGTCGGGCAGGACCATTTCCAGTTCCGGGTACAGGCCAGCGAAATCATGGGTGAGTGGTGTGATGCCAAGGCCTTCGCGCACATAAGCCATGATGGCCGGGCCACGATTGGCACTGATACGGAAATTGTCCAGGCTGATCTCAAATCCCATTTCACGGAAATAGGGCAGGGCTTCCTCATTCCGGTCGAAGCCGATGAAGGGATAATTCTTCAGATCTTCTGGCGTTTCCGGTCGTCCCCACTCATCGAGAAAATCCCGTGTTGCATACAGCGCGCCCTTCGTCTCCCCGATGAGCTTGCAATAAAGGTCGGACTGGTCTGGACGAGCATGGCGGATGGCGATGTCCGCCTCACGTTTACGCAGGTCCCGGATCTCCGATGCGCCAATGATCTCGATCGAGATTTTGGGAGCCTGCTCACGCAGCTTGCGCAGGATCTTGGGCAGGAATACCGCTGCCATCGTATCCGTCGAGGTGATCGTGACCTGGCCGTCCACGGTAGAGGCCTGGCCGGATGCGGTAAGCGAGATGCGGTTGGCGGCTTCTCCCATCGCCCGGACATGTTCCAGTAATTCAATGCCGGACTGGGTGAGGTCGGTCGAGCGATGGCCGCGCTGGAACAGTATCACTCCCAGGGTTTCTTCAAGCGCGGTGATTTGCCTGCTGAGTGTGGGTTGGGTTTGTCCCAAGGCCCGCGCAGCAGCGGACAACGAGCCTTCCTCGGCCGTGGCCAGAAAAGCCCGAACCTGGTTCCAGTCAAAGGAGATAGCCTGCCAGTTCATTGTTCTATGTATATCAGATGTCCGAATATGATCGGTGTATATTCGATACTTGTATATGTATTGAGAGGGGCAACACAAGCGATCAGAGAGAGATAATGAGTAACAAGGCCCGGTTTTGGGATCGCATCGCGACCAAGTATTTTCAGCAGCCCATCAATGATGAGGCAGCCTATGAGCGCAAGCTCGAGCTGACCCGCGAGAAGCTGAGCAAGGACAGTAACGTGCTGGAATTCGGTTGCGGGACCGGCGGTACGGCGCTGAAACACGCACGATTTGTAAAGCATATCCTCGCCACGGATATTTCCGAAAACATGCTCGAGATCGCCGATCGGCAGAAGGCGGAAAACGGCGTCGAGAACGTCACTTTCCAGCAAGCCGATTTCGATACGCTTACGGCACCTCAGGTCAGTTTCGATGTCGTGCTGGGGATGTCTATCCTACACCTTTTGTCAGACCGGCGTCCGGCGATTGCCAAAGTGCGCGAGATGCTCAAACCGGGCGGGTATTTCATCACCAGCACGGCCTGCCTGGGCAACAAACTCTGGTTCATGGCGCCTCTCCTGTGGGGCGGGCGCCTGATTGGTAGATTGCCGCTGGTGCGCATCTTCACCTATGGCCAGCTGGTCGACAGCCTGCGTGATGGCGGTTTTGAGATTGAACATGAATGGGTGCCGGGCAGCGGTAATTCTGTCTTCGTGATCGCGCGCAAACCCTAACCATCCTTCCCCCTAGGAGGTCGGGGCTGCGCCACCTATATGAGGGACGCAGCCCCCTTTGTCTTGAGGCCCAAGTGACTGACACCCCAAATCAACGTGCCCGTGTCGACCAGGATCGCGGATCGAGCTTTGCAACCCAGCTGGAAAACGAACAGGCCAATCGCGAGAAGGGTCGTGAGCTCAAACCGCTCAGCCGCCTCATGCCCTATATCCTTCGATATCCACTGACGCTTTTGCTCTTTGTCATCTTCCTCGGGCTAGCCGCAGCTTTGACACTGGCCTTGCCCGGTGCTTTCCGCCTGGTGGTGGATTGTGGATTTGGCGGTGCGGCGACGTCGGATGTTTGTACCGAACTCCTGCCCAATGCCGAACTGTCGACCTTCTTCCTGGTTGGCATGGGGCTGGCTGTGGTGCTCGGCATGGTCAGTGCGCTGCGCTTCTATTTTATCAGTCGGCTGGGCGAGCGTGTCGTCGCTGACTTGCGAAAAAACGTCTTCAACCACCTGCTGAGCCTCAGCCCGGGTTTCTATGTCAGCACACGAACCGGTGAAGTGCTGTCGCGTCTGACGACGGACACCACGCTGATCCAGACCGTTGTCGGTTCGTCTGTTTCCGTGGCGATTCGAACGGTGGTGACGACCGGCGGGGCACTGGCCTTGATGGTGGTTGTGAACTGGCAACTCTCCCTGATGGTGCTGGCTCTTGGGCCAGTAATACTGGGCCCGATCATGATGTTTGGTCGCCGGGTGCAACGTTTCTCCCGTGACAGCCAGGACACGCTGGCTGAGGCGTCTGCGAGAGCCAGCGAAAGCCTTTCGGCCATTGAAACTGTCCAGGCTTTTACCCGTGAATCCCAGGAGCGGGCGCGTTTCGGGGCTTCGGTGGAAACCAATTTCCAGGCCTCGCTGCGCCGGATCCGCACACGGTCCTATATGACGGCGATTATCTTTTCGGTGGTTCTGGCGGGATTGATGGCGGTGTTGTGGTTCGGTGCGACCCAGGTTCAATCGGGCGCTATCACGCCTGGCGCGATGACGCAGTTTGTCATGTATGCCTTTGTCGCCGTTTCGGGTGTCGGCATGCTGACGGAGACCTATGCCGAGGTCATGCGAGCCGCAGGCGCCACTGAAAGGCTGATGGAATTGCTGTCCGCCGACACCGATATCGAGGCACCGGAAAAACCGAAGGCCCTGCCTGAAGACGTGAGCGGCGCGATCAGATTCGATGGCGTTACCTTCGCCTATCCGGCGAGACCGGAAGATGACGTTCTGCACGATGTTTCACTGAACGTATCACCGGGGGAAACCATAGCCCTGGTCGGGCCATCGGGCGCCGGCAAGAGTACAATTTTCCAGCTTCTGCTTCGTCTTTACGATCCGGCCACCGGCGGTGTGAGCCTGGACGGGGTGGATATCCGCGATCTCGATCCGGTCGAACTGCGCGGTGCGCTGGCCATCGTGCAGCAAAATGCACCGCTCTTCTCTGGCAGTGTGGCGGACAACATCCTGTTCGGGCGTCCGGACGCCACCCATGATGAGGTGATTGCCGCTGCAAAGGCGGCCAACGCACACGACTTCATCTCCGCGCTTCCGGCGGGTTTTGACACCCAGCTTGGCGAGAATGCCGGAACGCTTTCGGGTGGTCAGCGGCAGCGGCTGGCGATTGCGCGCGCGATCCTGCGGGATGCGCCGGTATTGCTGCTGGACGAGGCGACCAGCGCACTGGACAGCGAAAGTGAACAGGTCATCCAGCAGGCGTTTGAACGCGTATCGCGGGATCGCACCACGCTGGTGATCGCGCACCGCCTGGCAACGGTGCGCGAAGCTGACCGCATTGTCGTGATGGAAAACGGTCGGGTCGTCGACCTGGGTACGCACGAGGAATTGCTGAAGCGTGGCGGTCTTTACGCGCGTTATATCGAGCTGCAGTTCGGCGAGCGTCAATGACGCTCCGCTACCTTGCAGCCGTGCGGCAGGTTTCGATCTGTGGGTCGAGCGCAGACCGGCCGCCCAGCGCGCGGGATCCGGTCAGAACATCATCGATCGAGAGGACTTCCACGCCTGTCGCGGCAGCGTTGGTGTAGAGCGCCGTCTCACCATTTTCGAGCGGGAAGAGGCCTGCTGCCGCTTCCAGGCCCCGTGTGGCCAGGGCGGCATCCTGTTCGGCATCCGGCTCGCCGACACCCAGCCAGAGATAGACATTGTCCAGATTGACACCGGCCGCTGCGAGTTCCTCCGGGCGGTTTGGTGCCGAGAGCACGAGGTCGGGATTAAGCGCGTGTAAAAGCGCTGCATCCTCAACGGTGTAGGCGATGACGATCACTTCATTCTCGGCATTATTGGCCGCAATCGCCTCGACAAGTGTCTGTTCGGAGACGTTTTTAAGATCGAGATTGAGATATACCCCGGACTCACGGGCGGCGAGGATCGTATCCTCGAATGTCGGGACGGTTTCATCCAGTTCTTGCCCGTCCGGATCAACCAGGTTGAGTGTGGAGATATAGCTCCACGCCATTTCCCGGATCTCGCCCGTGCCGGTCGTGGTGCGGTCCAGTGTCCAGTCGTGCATCAGATAGAGCTGGCCATCCGCGCTCTCGGCAACATCGACCTCGGCATAGAGCACACCCAGATCCGCATTGCGCTGGATGGATGAAATGGCGTTTTCTGCATAACCCGGACCAAAACCTGCCCGGTGCGCGGCCAGCATGGTGAACCCGTTCTCTCGCACACATTCCAGGACGCGGGCCTGATAGGACATGGTTGGAGCTTCCGGGGTGCACGCAGATGCAAGGGCCAGAAGACTGGTCGCGGACGCGATCGTGAAGAGGCGGTTTTTCATCGGAACAACTCGGTATCTGGTTGGGAACTAGTCGACGGTTTGCGGTTTCGGGCTGGCCGTTTCCTCATCGGAGCGGACAAGCACATTGCGACCGGGTGCCGGGCGGATGGCGGCGAGATTGCCGTCACCGGGCGTCCGCGCAGGAACGTCTTCACCGGACCGTTCATTGAGCCACTCGCGCCAGTCCAGCCACCAAGAGCCCGGGTGTTCGACAGCGCCTGCGATCCAGTCATCCACGGTTTCCGGCAAATCATCATTGGTCCAGTGCTGGTACTTGTTGGCGTCCGGATGATTGATGACGCCGGCAATATGCCCCGAGCCGGCCATCATATAACGAACTGGCCCGCCAAAACGCTTGGCGCCCTTGTAGACAGAGGGGTATGGCGCGATGTGATCATCGCGGGAGGCCTGCATATAGATCGGGGTTTTAACGGCGCTGAGCTCGAGCGGCACATCCCCAAAACTCAGCTCACCCTTCGAGAGGCGATTATTGCGATACATATTGTCCAGATACCAAAGGTGCAGCGCTTTCGGCATGCGCGTCTGGTCAGCATTCCAGTATAGCAGGTCAAAGGCCTGCGGCTGGCGACCCAACAGGTAGTTGTTGATGGTGAAGGACCAGACGAGGTCGTTCGAGCGCAACAGGTTGAATGTGTCCGCCATGGTGCGTCCGTCCAACACCCCGCCCTGGGCGTCCATCAGGCGCCCGATTTCCTTCATCCACTCATCATCGATAAAAATGAGCAGGTCACCCGCGAGTTCAAAGTCGGTCTGCGCGGCAAAGAAGGTCGCCGAGGCGATGCGGTCAGGCTGGCCGGTGGCCTCAAGATAGGCCAGCGTGCTGGCAAGCAGCGTTCCGCCGACGCAATATCCCACCGTATTTACGGATGTTTCGCCGGTGGCTTCCTCGACTGCATCAATCGCGGCCAGCAGGCCCTGATGCATATAATCCTCGAAAGTCTTGTCCTTGAGTTCGGGGCCTGGATTGACCCAGGAAATCAGGAAGACCGTGAAACCCTGTTTGGTCAGCCAGCGGATCATGGAGTTCTTCTCGCGCAGGTCGAGAATGTAGAATTTATTGATCCAGGGTGGAGAGATCAGAAGCGGACGCTTCTTTACGGTCTCGGTTGTCGGTGCGTACTGGATCAGCTCGATGATATCGTTTTCGAACACGACCTCACCAGCAGTGGTAGCCAGGTCCTGGCCCACCTTGAAACCTTCCATATCCGTCTGCGTCAGAGCCAGGCGGCCATGGCCTTTTTCCAGGTCCGCCATCAGGTTCTTCAAGCCGCGAGTCAGGTTCTCGCCGCGTGATTGCATGGTCTCGCGGATGACATCGGGATTGGTGAGCGCGAAATTCGTGGGTGCCAGTGCGTCTGTCATCTGTTTGGTCAGGAACTCGACCTTGCGCTTGGTCTTGTCATCAACCCCGTCAACGCCATGAACCAGTCCCATCAGGAAATGCTGGTTGAGCAGATAGGATTGTTTGATCGCATCAAAGACCGGGTTTTCATTCCAGTCTTTCGATCGCCAGCGCTTGTCTCCGGCTTCCGGCTTGATGGCTGCCTGTTCATCCCCTGTCACGACACGCTTCGTCGTATTCGACCACAGATCCAGATAGCCCTTCATCAAATCGGCCTGGGCCTGCATAACCAGTTCCGGTTGGGAGATGATCTGGCTCCAAACCTCACCGAATTCCGACGCGGAATGAAAAGGGTCAGCCTGTGGCAGAACTGGATCGCCCTCCAGGGCCTTGGCCACGACATCGGACATCAGCTTCTGCGACTTCAGCGATGCCTGCATCAGATTTCGCGAGACCTGGTCGAGCGTTTCGAGATCTTTCTCGGTCCATTCGGTCCAATTGCCGCCGGGAAAGGCTGAGTTGTCCTGGTTGTCCTTACTCGACATGGGAAATCCTTTGGATCGGGGATTGGAACATGGGCGAGAGACGGTATAGAAGATCACAAGCGCGTCCTGCGCGAGGAGATATCATGAACCGCTTTATAGGTATTCTGTTTTTTTGCCTTACCTGCTCTGCGTGTGCGTCTGTTCAAATGCCGCAGGCAAGTGTGGAAGAACCTGACTGGATTACAGAAAGACGTGCGGAACATCTTGCATCCTCCGAAACGCCTGTTAGCGTTAACGCAACTCGGTCTGATGCCAGCATTCGGCAGGAGAACGAAGCTCAGATGAATGACGTGCTCGAAAAGCGCGAGGAACTGCTGGAGCAGGCCCGGGCGTTGGACGGGGATGACAGGCTGAGCACGGAAGACTTCATCGAGGCGGGCCGGGAACGGACCTCTCCGCCGCAATAACACTCGGACATCCCGGCGCGACCCGGGGCAGGAGACTTAGAGAATGAGCGACACCAAGGCGCTGAGCAATCTTGCAATGGATGCGGTCAAGGCCGCAGAAGCCGCAGCCCGGGCCGCGTACGACTGGATTGGTCGTGGCGAAAAGGAAAGTGCTGATCAGGCTGCCGTAGACGCGCTCCGTACGGGTCTTAATGCGATGGCCATGAAAGGCCGCATCGTGATCGGCGAGGGCGAGCGTGACGAGGCGCCCATGCTCTTTATCGGTGAGGAAGTCGGCACAGGTGAAGGCCCGGAGATCGATATCGCGCTCGACCCGTTGGAGGGAACTTCGCTGACGGCTAAGAACATGCCGAACGCGCTGGCTGTGCTGTCACTAAGCCTTCGCGGGGGGCTGTTGCATGCGCCGGATACCTATATGGACAAGATCGCTGTTGGTCCGGGTCTACCGGCCGGAGTTGTCGATCTGGATGCGAAGCCCGAAGACAATGTTCTCGCTCTGGCCAAGGCCAAGGGTGTTGATCCCAGCGAAATCACGGTCTGTATTCTCGAGCGTCCGCGTCACCAGTATATTGTTGACGGTGTGAAATCCGTCGGTGGTCGCGTTCGCATGATCCCGGATGGTGATGTCGCCGGCGCCATGGGAGCGGCCGGGCTGGGTACCAATGTCGATATGTATATCGGCCAGGGCGGCGCTCCTGAAGGGGTGCTCGCGGCGTCGGCGCTTCGCTCCATCGGCGGTCAAATGCAGGCGCGCCTGGTCTTCCGCAATGATGAGGAGCGCGCGCGAGCCGAGCGTGTCGGTGTCACCGATTTTGATCGCAAGTACGATCTGTCCGAACTGGCTGCGAGCCATTGCCTGTTCGTGGCAACCGGTGTGACGGACGGCGACCTCGTGAAAGGTGTCAGCAAGTCCGGCGGTATTGTTTCTTCCGAGACACTCGTCCTTGATTCTGCCGACCATTCCGTCCGCCGTATCCGCACCGACCTGCCGCTTTAGGCATGGAAAAGACGCACCGGGACGAAACCTCTCATTCTGGCGGTGCCGTCCTGGGTGTCGAGCGGTCCGTGCTCGGCAAGTCTTGGTATGGGTACAATGCCAGTGACGAGACAGTCAGCACGATCGTGCGCCAGCACCGCCTACCGGAGTTGCTGGCGCGCATCCTGGCGGGCAGGGGGCATGAGGCGAGCGATGTTGCCGGCTATCTCAATCCCCGACTGAAAGACAGTTTTCCCGACCCAAGCTCCTTCAGGGACATGGATGAGGCCGCGGCGCTGATTTGGGACGCTATTGAGAGCGGGACCCGGGTTGCGGTGTTCGCTGACTATGATGTGGACGGGGCGACTTCTGCCTCGCAATTACTTGGCTGGGCTCGCGCCGTGGACCAGGCGTGGAGCTTTTACGTTCCAGACCGTGTCGACGAGGGATATGGCCCCAACACCGAGGCCTTCCAGCGCTTGCAGGATCAGGGCGTAGAGCTTGTTATCACGGTCGACTGTGGTGCCGCTGCACATGCGCCGCTCGAAGCGGCTGCCGCCATGGGCCTGTCGGTGATCGTGGTGGATCACCATTTGATGGATGAGCGTTTCCCGCCCGCCGATGCACTCATCAACCCGAACCGGCCCGATGACACGTCTGGCTGTGGCCACCTGGCTGCAGCAGGTGTGTGTTTTGTCCTGCTCGCCGCCCTGAACCGCGAGGGACGTCGACGCGGGGCATTCGAGGGGCGGGACGAGCCCGATGTTCTCTCCTTCCTGGATCTGGCGGCACTGGGCACGATATGTGATGTGGTGCCCTTGCATGGCATCAATCGTGCCCTGGTCGCGCAGGGGCTCAAGGTGATGAGTGGATGGAAGCGCCCGGGCCTGAAAGCGCTTGCGGATATCGCCTCCGTCGAAGGCGAGGCCAGTACCTATCATGCGGGTTTTGTTCTCGGGCCGCGGATCAATGCCGGTGGTCGGGTCGGACAGTCACAGCTGGGCACTCGGCTGCTTTCCGGCACAGATGAAGATGACCTCGCCGGTATCGCCGCTGAACTCGACCGGTTCAATCGAGAGCGCAGGGAAATCGAATCGCGTGTGCTCGACGAAGCCATGGCCCAGGTCCAGGGGCAGGCGGCTGCCCGCTCGATTCTAGTTGCGGCCGGGGATGGCTGGCACCCTGGCGTGATTGGGGTGGTTGCGGGGCGCATCAAGGAGCGTTTCGACAAGCCTGCGATCGTTATAGGCATTGATCGCTCCAGCTCGCCAGCCCTTGGCAAGGGGTCTGGGCGATCTGTAGAGGGGGTCAATCTGGGCGGTGCCATTGCAGCAGCGCGCGAGGCCGGCCTGTTGCTGGCAGGCGGTGGGCACGCCATGGCCGGTGGTTTGAGTGTGGAGGCTGATGCGATCAACGCGCTGGTGAGTTTCCTCGACGACCGCCTTGCCCCCGAGCTGGCGCAGGCGCACGAGGCACGCAGGCTGAGGGTGGACACACTGGTCTCTGCCAGTGGCGTCTCGCTGGACCTTGTCGAACACATTGCCAGCCTGGCTCCCTTCGGGCAGGGCAATCCGGAGCCGCGGGTTGTCGTTCCGGAGCTGCGTGTCTCCTTCGCCAAGCGTGTGGGCACGGATCATGTGCGCGCCAGCTTCACGGCGGCGGACGGTACCCAGGTGCAGGCCATATGCTTTCGTTGCGCAGACAATCCCCTGGGAGAGACACTTCTGGCGGCAGGAGATGGGTTTTGGCACGTGCTGGGCCGTGTTAAGATCAATGAATGGCAGGGCCGCAAAACGGTCCAGCTGCAGGTCGAGGACATGGCTGCTGCATTAAGCTGAGGTTTTTCAGCAGAAGGTGCTTGCAACCCGGTCCAAGCTTTTTTATACGACCGCTCTCACATCGCTGCGCTCCCTTCGTCTATCGGTTAGGACGCCAGGTTTTCAACCTGGAAAGAGGGGTTCGATTCCCCTAGGGAGTGCCAACGATGTGGATTTTACCCCTCCATGCCTGATATTCAGACCTGCCCCTGTGTTGAACCCACAGGGTGAGGGCTTTGCAATCGGATCACGACCATGGCGCATCTTTCGACCAAGACCTACGGCAATGAACGCGGGCTGTCCTGCACGTCCCGGCAGTGGGCTGCGGAGAGCGATTGTCACTTGCTGCACGGCTATTCCTTCGGCTTCCATTTCGTGTTCGCTGCAGAGCAGCTGGACAAGCGGGGCTGGGTGCTGGATTTCGGGAAGGGTGGTTTCGGGCAGATCCGCGACTGGCTGCATGAAATGTTCGATCACACGCTTCTTGTCGCAAAGGATGATCCGGAACGCGAAGCGCTGGTCGCGCTGGGCGAACGCGGCATTGCGAGAGTTCGGGTGGTTGAGGGCACGAGTTGTGAGCGCGTCGCAGAAATGACCTTCCACAAGGCCAATGAGATCGTGCAGACCTTGACCAAAGGTCGATGCTGGGTTGAGTCGGTGGAGTGTTCAGAACACGGCTCCAATAGTGGAATTTACCGATCCACCGAAGCACAGGTTCGACTGATTGAAGCAGACAGGCTGAGAAATAACCTCTGAAGCGAATAGAGAGCGATTCTTCTGCAAGCTTCGATTCGCGTTAGCGATACAATCGCCTGGATTACATACCCTCGCAGGTGCGAAATTTGCGTTCTACACTCGCCGAAAAGGTGAAAATTAACGAACGCGCCTCCCCACGGTGTGACTTTTCCACAGAAATCACTCGCCTGAGAGGAGAAAAAAGCAGATGACCGAAAGTTCATGCAACTCGCACCTTATAGGGGGGTGAACAGTGCTCACTCACCACATATTGTGTTAATGATGCTGAGAATGGCTCTCAGTCGCTAGATGTAGCGGATGCAAAATGCAACAGAATGGGTGATTCACCTTCTCTTAACATTTGAAATTGTGTAGAACTATTCGCTCGAGGGTTGTCTAAGCGAGCAAAAAGTTATGGTTCTAGCTCATGAAGTTTTCGACGACGCGGAAGTGCTTCGTCTCGAGGGTCGCGTGAAATGGTATGATCCGGCGCGCGGTTATGGTTTCATTGATGCGGTAGACGGGCAGGGCGATATCCTGCTCCATGCGAGTTGTCTCCGACGATACGGACAAGGTCCGGCTCTTCCCAATGCGACAATTGTTTGCAAAGCGGTCAAGGGTGCCAAAGGGCGCCAGGCGATCGAGATTGTCGAAATGACGGGAGGCGACGCCGAAGCTCCGGTTCGTCCACGACGTTTTCATCCCGGCACCGCGTCCTCAGCTCCTTTCTGCAATGCTGTAGTCAAATGGTTTGATGCGCTGCGTGGATATGGCTTCGTCACCTGTGACGAGGTTGAGGGGGATGTCTTCCTGCACGCGGCGACGCTGCGACGGGCAGGTCTAGACGAGGTCCAGCCGGGTGAGAGTCTGCAGGTCCGTTGCGTAGAAGGGCCGAAGGGCGCTTTGGCGGCGGAAATCAAAAACGTGGCACACGCCTGATCTTTTGCTGCAATGCGCGGTGAATTGCGCGCATCGAATGATTGCGTTGGCCGGTAAGCCCGGATAGCGTGCCGACCATGCGCATTCTGATATCATCCCTTCTTGTCTCGGCCTTTGCTGGCGCTGCTGCCGCACAGGTTGATCCGTCCGCCCAGGACACCGTCATAGAATTTGGCGGCCCTGAGAGCGTCATCATCGCCACTGCTGAAAACGAGCACGAATTTGTGGTCGAACTGGCCGAAACGCCGGAACAGATGCAGCGTGGCCTGATGTGGCGAGAGACGCTGGATCCGGGCGCAGGCATGCTGTTCCGCTATGATCCGGTTCGTCCGGCGTCCATGTGGATGGAAAACACACTCATTGCCCTGGATATCGTCTACGTTGACGAAGATGGCGTGATCGAGAAGATCATCGCCTATGCCCAGCCGCAATCGCGCCGCAGTCTGAGTGCTGACACGGATGTCGCAGGCGTGCTCGAACTGGCAGCCGGTCGCGCGGTTGATCTGGAAATCCGTCCGGGCGACATCGTTCGACACCGCTTCTTCGACAACACTGAAACGATCGCTGAAGAAGCTGTTGACGAGGCTGCCGAAACCGAGACTGCAGAGGAAACGGTTTCTGACACTCAGTAGGCTTGCCTTAAGAGCCGACCGCTTACATAAGGGCAATAACGGGGCGTAGCGCAGTCTGGTAGCGCACCTGGTTTGGGACCAGGGGGTCGCAAGTTCGAATCTTGCCGCCCCGACCATTGTCGGAACCCGTCCGAGGGGAGAGCTGAATGTTTGCGAAGATCTACCGTCCGACCAAGAATGCAATGCAATCCGGTCGCGGCAAACTCAATACATGGCTTCTCGAATTCACGCCGTCCATGGCGCGCAGACCCGATCCGCTGATGGGGTGGACCTCGACGAAAGACACCAAGACCCAGGTCCGTCTCAAGTTCGACAACAAGGATGACGCGATTGCCTATGCCAAGCGCCAGGGCATTCCCTTCCAGGTCAGCGAGCCACAGCAGGCCAAGCGCTATGTGAAGTCCTATGCGGAGAATTTCTCCGCGGACCGCAAACAGCCTTGGTCTCACTAGTCCCTGAATGTGCCTCCGTAGCTCAACCGGATAGAGCGCCCGCCTTCTAAGCGGATGGTTGCAGGTTCGAGTCCTGCCGGGGGCGCCACTCAGCTGTGCGCTGCAACCGCGGCAAATCCCTTTTCAAGATCCATGATCAGATCCTCCGGGGCCTCCATACCAATGGCCAGGCGGATCAATGCGCCGTCATGTCTGGCCTCGGTGGCTGAGCGACGGATCTGCGGATCGCAATGGATGGCGAGACTCTCAAAACCGCCCCAGGAATATCCGATCCCGAAAATTTCCATCGCATCGAGGAATATCTCACTGTCAGCCACGCTCCAGCCTGGAAGCTCGAAAGAAAACAGCCCAGCGCTTCCGGTGAAGTCCCGCTTGAAGAGTTGGTGTTGGGGATGATCGCTGCGGGCGGGATGACGGATGGCACCGACTTCGGCGCGCGCGGATAACCAGTCTGCTATGTCAAGCGAGCTGGTCGCGCTGCGCTGCATGCGAAGTTCGAGCGTGCGCAGCCCTCGAACCGCCAGGTAGGCGTCATCCGGCGCAGCGTAAAAACCCATGCCCCGTTCAGTGGTTTGCAGTCGTTGGCCAAGTGCCTCGGTGCGGGCCACGACAGCCCCCAGCATTACGTCGGAATGCCCGGCGACGTATTTTGTGAGGGCCTGCGCAGCCAGATCGATACCGATTTCAAGCGGCTTGAGCGTGAGGCCGGCGCTCCAGGTGTCGTCGATGATCGTGGTGACGCCCTTGTCCTGGGCGATACGGGCAATCGCTTCCAGGTCTTGCAATTCCATGGTCAGCGAACCCGGGCTTTCCAACAAAATCGCCTGGACGTCACCATCCAAGTGATCGCCTATTTCGTCAGTGATATCAGGTGCTACGAAGCGGGTCTGAATTCCATATCTCGGCGCGATATTCCGAAGGAAGCTGCGCACGGGGCCGTAGATATTGTCTGCTGCCAGCACGGTTCCGCCGGCCTCGACCACGGTCAGGATGGAGAGGATGTTGGCCTGGAGGCCTGAGCTGGTCAGGGCACAGAAGCTGCCACCCTGCAGATCCTGAATCGCTTCACGCAAAGCCTGCTGCGCGGCCAGACCGACCCGGCCATAATGCGGCCGTCCGGGCGGGGCGTCATAGAGTTCGCCAGCGCTTGGCGCAAGAACGGTGGAGCCGCGTTCGATGGCCGGATTGACCAGACCTGTTTCATGGGCAGGCCGACCGATGCGGGTCAGGCGCGTGGCGTCTTTCATGGTCAAGCTCCGGTGCCGGTTTCGACAGGAAGGTCATCGCGGCTGCCCCATTGCGACCACGACCCGTCATAAACCCGTGAATGCACGCCCTTTTCCTCAAGAGCAAGCGTCAGGATACACGCCGTGACACCGGAACCACATGTGGTAATGACCGGCTTGCTGTCGCCGGCAAGGAAACTGGGCGGGAGCTTGTTCACATCAAGGGCGCCGGTTTCATCCATCAGTTCGCCGAAAAAAAAGTTGGTGGCGCCGGGCATATGGCCGGGACGCATGCCGGGGCGGGGCTCCGCACCGGACCCGGAGAAGCGTTGCGGGCTGCGGGCATCGAGTATTCTGTGATCACGCGCGTCGACGGCCGATTTCATGGCTTTAATGGAAGCGATCCGCCTATCGTCCAGCTGCGCCTGGTAATTGGCGGGCCCCGCAGGCCGTGCCAGCGTGTCAGCGCTCGGTCCACCCGCGGTCATCCAGGCCGGCATACCGCCATTGAGGACTGTAATATTCGCGTGCCCCATAGTCTTGAACATCCACCACACACGCGGAGCCGTGAAAACGCCCATCCTGTCATAAACCACGAGGCGGGTGTTGGTGGAGATTCCAAGGGCGCCAACCAGATGTCCGAAATCTCCGGCTGTCGGCAGGGTGTGAGGGAGGCTGGAATGAGCGTCTGCGATCTTGTCGATATCGAAGCCGATCGCGCCTTCGACGACCTGGTCCGTAAGTGGCTGCGGGCCACCGGGATAGGTCCAGGTTGCGTCCAGGAACAGCGTGTTGTCCTCGCCGTAAAAAGCGAGCGCGGCCTCAGCGGAGACGAGGTTGGGAAGCGTCAGCTCAGCCATGACGGTACCGGTAGCTCTTTTTCACGCAGGAAATCGGGATTGAACAGCTTCGACTGATACCGCGATCCATGATCGCACAGGATGGTCACGATGGTGTGGCCCGGCCCAAGATCGCGGGCCAGTCGCATCGCTCCGGCGATATTCACGCCAGCAGAACCTCCAAGGCACAGACCTTCTTCCTGCACCAGGTCAAAAAGGATGGGCAGCGCCTCATGGTCGGAAATCCGGTAGGCATGATCGACGACCACATCTTCCAGATTGGCGGTAATACGACTCTGGCCGATGCCTTCGGTAATCGATGTTCCATCCGCAGCAAGTTCGCCGTTGGCGTAATAGCCGTAGAGTGCGGCCCCGCCCGGGTCAGCGATACCGATCTGGATGTTCTTGTTCAGCGCTTTCAGTCCGCGCGAAACACCGCCCAGCGTGCCGCCCGACCCGACCGCGCAGATAAAGCCGTCCAGCTCGCCGTCGGTCTGATCCCAGATTTCCTGTGCCGTCGTTTCTGCATGAAAATCACGATTGGCCTGATTGTCGAACTGATTGGCCCAGATGGCGCCATTGGGTTCGCTTTCATTGAGCTCTTGCGCCAGCTGACCGGAATAACGCGCATAGTGAGCAGGATTGGAATAGGGCACCGCATCGACTTCGATCAGCTCGGCCCCGAGCAGGCGGATCGCGTCCTTCTTTTCCTTGGACTGGGTGCGCGGGAAGACGATCACGACCCTGTAACCCAGCGCGGCGCCCACCATGGCAAGGCCGATGCCGGTATTACCGGCGGTGCCTTCCACAATTGTCCCGCCGGGTTTGAGGGCTCCGGACTTTTCGGCGGCGCGTATAATCCCCAGCGCTGCGCGATCCTTGATCGAACCGCCCGGATTTAGGAATTCGGCCTTGCCGAGAATGGTACAGCCGGTCGCTTCGGACGCCTTGTTCAGGCGCAAAAGCGGCGTGTTGCCGATCAGGTCAATAACGGAGGTCGCGGTCATCAAAATCTCCCTGGATGAAGTCTGCATATAGGTGTTCTCAACGTGATCCAAATAGGCAGGAACTGCGTAATCTAGGTATGAGCATTCTTAGCCAGATACCCGTCATAGCTGCTGCCGTCGGCCTGTCGTCCGCGGAGGCTGAAACACCTGCAGATATTCGTTTCGAGGTCTACCGCAACAACTCACGCATGGGTGAACACGCGGTTGCGTTTTCAAGGACAGAGGCCGGTGATTTGCGAGTCGATGTTGATATCGATCTGGCGGTTCGCCTCGGACCCATCCCGGTGTTTCGTTACCAGCACGACGCGACGGAGTATTGGCGAGACGGTCAGCTCATCGCCATCCAGGCCGCCACATTCAGCGATGGAGAATGGAGCCGCTGGCAAGCCGCTCTGAATGACACAGATGGTGTGCCGCTAGCCGAGTTGCCGCCGTCCAGCCATTGGACACGCTATGATCCTGCGACAGTGGCCATCCTGAATACTGAAACCGGTGAGGCCATGCCGGTTGAAATCGTGTCGCTGGGTCTGGAAGCGTTTCCCACTTCAGCCGGAAGTGTTCAGGCAGAGCGCATTCGCATGACAGGCACGCTGACAGTTGATCTCTGGTACGATGCTGACGGCAACTGGGTGGGATGTGAATTTGAGGCTCGTGGCCAGCGAATTCGCTATGTCCGGGTCGGCTAGGACGGCAGTGATTTAAACGCCTCAAGCGCCCAGTTGCGGCGTTCCTTCAGATCAATAATCTCATCCGGGTAGGCACCAAAGCCTTGCGCGTGCTCCGGAACATAACGTCGGACATATGTCCCCCTGGGGTCGAATTTTTCTGCCTGGGCGAGAGGATTGAATATCCGGAAGTAGGGAGCTGCATCGGCGCCTGATCCGGCAACCCATTGCCATGATGCCGCGTTCACCAGTGTGTCCGCATCGACGAGCGTGTCCTCAAACCAGCGCATGCCCTGCTGCCAGTGGATGCCCAGGTGCTTGACGAGAAAGGATGCCGTGATCATCCGGACACGATTATGCATCCAGCCGGTTTGCCAGAGTTGACGCATGCCGGCATCGACAATGGGGAAACCCGTTTCACCTCGAGTCCAGGACCGGAATGCTGCCGAATCCTCCCGCCAGGGGAAATTGTCGAATTTGGCGTTGAAGTTCTCGTTACGCAGATCCCCAAAATGCCGGAAGAGATAGTAGGCGAAGTCACGCCAGCCGAGCTCCGCCTGGAACTTTTCGATTGCTCTTGCGGATACGCCGTTCACCTCGGCTTCGAGGCAGGCCTGCCAGACTGTGCGCGCTGACAGTTCGCCATGGGCCAGGCAAGGCGAAAGCCGAGAGGTGGTATCCAGATCAGGCCGATCGCGCTCTTCGGGATATCTGCCAAGGTCCTCGGACGTAAACTCAGCCAGGCGTGCCAGGGCATTTCGCTCACCGGGCTTCCAGGCAGCGCCGAACCCGGCCGCCCAGTTCGGTTCGGCCGGGCACAGATTCCAGCTGTCCAAATCCTCGCCTTCAGGCTGTTCGTCATGGACGCGCAGTGTCTCCGGAGCGGGCAGGGCACGTTCATGGCCGAGTGTCGGCTGCGCTGCCCGCCAAAAGGCCGAAAAGACCCTGAACGGATCTCCTTGCTTGTTGCGGATGGTGTCCAGCTGGGTCAGTGTCGTCGAGCGGAAGACCCTCGGCTGACAGCCCATTTCGATCAATCGGTGGGCCAGGTGCCGGTCACGCTCATCAATCCAGGGAATTTCCGTCTGGTTCCAGAACAGCTCCGCGACATTGAACTTCCGGACGAGGTGAGGGAGCAGGACAGAGGCTTCGCCGCTCAACAGGTGCAGTGTCGCGCCGAGCCGGGCGAGTTCCCTGGAGTGGGCCTTCAGTGAGTGATGCAGCCACCAATTGCTGGCTGCCCCGGGCGACAGGCTTACGCTCTGAAAGGCTTCCTTGATGTAGATGCAGATCAGTGGCCGACCGGAACGCACGGCGGCATGCAGTGCCGGGTGATCGGTGAGACGCAGATCTCGTCCGAACCAGACGATTGCCGGTTGTGTGGCTTCAGCTGTTGCCATGTTTGTCGCCAATGTTGATAAGAACACTAGCTTGTACGTTCATGTTTCCGGCTTGGATCATGAGCGTATCAAAGGCGTTATACGTTGACTGGAGAACACCATGAGCGAGCAGAATTCCACGATTCGCGTTCCGCGTCCGGGTCAGGATGCGATCGAGATCGCAAATGACAAACGCCTGGTCATGATTGCAGGACCGTGCCAGCTGGAAAGCCGTGAGCATGGCCTTGAGGTGTCCGCACAGCTGCGCGAGATCGCCGACCGTCTGGATGTTGGCATCATCTACAAAACCTCTTTTGACAAGGCCAATCGGACCAGCGCCTCCGCGCAGCGCGGTGTTGGCCTGGAAGCGGCTCTGCCGATTTTTCAGGAAATTCGCGAGACAAGCGGTTTGCCGGTGCTGACAGACGTTCACACCGCCGAGCAGTGTAAGATTGCCGCCGAGGCGGTCGATGTATTGCAAATCCCGGCCTTCCTTTGCCGCCAGACGGATCTGCTGCTTGCAGCAGCCAAGACGGGCAAGCCGATCAATATCAAGAAGGGCCAGTTCCTGGCGCCTTGGGATATGAAAAACGTCCTCGCCAAGGTTACCAGCGCGGGCAATCCGAATGTGATGTCCTGTGAGCGTGGTGCCAGTTTCGGCTACAATACGCTGGTGACGGATATGCGGTCCCTGCCGATCATGGCCGGGTTCGGTGCTCCGGTCGTGTTCGACGCGACCCACTCGGTACAGCAGCCGGGAGGTCAGGGCACGTCGTCTGGCGGCCAGCGCGAGTTTGTTCCGCATCTGGCGCGAGGCGCAGTCTCGATCGGCGTTGCCGCCGTGTTCATGGAAACCCATCCTGATCCGGACAATGCGCCGTCAGACGGTCCGAACATGGTTCCGCTGAATGAGTTTGAAGGTCTGGTCGCGCGACTGCTTGAATATGATCAGTTGACCAAGGGCTATTGAGCCGGGCTTAGAAACGGCGGCGGTCGGGGATCGGGATAACCGGAGCTTCCTCGACAGCTTCCGGATCTTCAAGGGGCGGTGCCCAGCGCCGCTCCTCTTCCAGAATCGTTGTCACGATCATGCTGCGACGCGCCGCATCCAGGCGCAGATCCTCGTAGAATAGATTGAACGGCGCGTAGAGGAAATCCTCCGCGATGCGGGAGGGTCTGCGTAACAGGCGCGATTCCGGACGTTCGATCAGCAACACGCCATCCGCACATTGCGCTCCGGTCTGCATGGGTAGCGGCGCAGGATTGGCATCGGCCGAAAACCCTGTCGCCGAGGCACCGCCGCGATGCATCCGTGCCGACGCATACTGGTTGGAGGGCGCCGCCAGCAGAGGATTCGTGCACAAAAGTCGCCGTTCCTCGACGAAATCCAGCTCCCCGCGGTGCGTCCAGCTCATGGATCGTTCAGTGAGTATACGTAAGCGGCGTATCTCGTCTTCCTCGGCATAGGAAAAGGAATAGATACACCGCACATCCTCAGGCGTATCGCAGGCGGGGATGTTTGCAAGCGGGCCCTCGAACAGATCCAGCGGGACAGGCGCGTCCAGGACATAGGCCGCGGAAAGTCTCGCCGTCAGAGCCTCATCCTGAGCGATGACGTCCATCGTGACGCGCAGCGCATGTAATCCACCCTGGCCGACACCGGCAATGATGATCGGGCGCTCTTCACCGACGTCGAGCAAGAATTGCCGGAACGCGGCTTCAACATCATGATAGGCAAATTCACGGGCAAGAACGCTGTCCTCACGATTGTTCATGAAAGTGTAGAGTGAGGCCTGCCGATAGCGCGGAACAAATAGCTCGCCGGAATCGGCAAATGGAGCCGCATAGTTGGGAATGACGACATGTTCGACTTCCGCATTGGCACTATATTTGTCCAGCTTGGCATTCCAATCGGCCCCGCCGGAATAAGTGGTGGGGTGGACGAAGAATACCGCTGGCGTCGAGTTGTCTTCGAAGCTTCCACGGATGAACCAGGCCTCCGCGCTGGCGTACACCGGCGCTGGCGGAGGTGTATAGGTCTGGTAGGGTTCACCCGGGTCTTGAAATGTCTGGAAGACTTGTTCGCGCAGCAACCACGCCGCCGCTCCGGTCAGGAGTACGGTGGCGGTGATGATTGTCACGACAATCCAGCGGGCGATGCGAAATGAACTCACGACCTCTCACTCCGAAACGAGTCGCTCCATGATCGCGGTCTCGCGCGGCATGTGCAACCGATTGGCGAGCGAGACGACATGTCCTATGCTCGCAAAGTTCGATAATACCCCCCGGTTATCGCGTGTCTCGGGATTTCAATGAATGTTACGCTGGTTACGCAACAGCTTTCTGACGGGAATCGTCATCGCCACGCCGCTGGGTGTGACGGCACTGCTGATCATTTCCTTTGTCGGTTATGTGGATCGGGTTGTGAAACCCATGATTCCGGCCCGCTATAATCCGGAAACCTATCTGCCCGGTGATTTTACCATTCCGGGACTGGGTGTTGCTATTGCAGTGGTCCTGCTGACAGCACTGGGTGCATTGGCAGCAAATATCTTCGGTCGTTCCATCATCCAGGTCGGCGAACGCCTGCTTGAAAGCGTGCCCCTTGTCCGCAATGTCTATGGTGCTCTGAAACAGATCGTTGAGACCGTGTTTTCCGGTAAGCAGAATTCCTTCAAGGAAGTCGTGTTGACCGAATACCCGATGAAGGGGCTCTATGTTGTCGCATTTGTTTCCGCGGAGGGTAACTCCACCCTGAAGGAAAAGATCGCCGATGACGTGATCGGCCTCTTTGTACCCACGACACCCAATCCGACTTCTGGTTTTCTGCTCTACACCTCACGGGCCAACACCATCCCGGTTGACATGTCGGTTGAGGAGGCGGCGAAGCTGATAATCTCTTTTGGCATGGTCACGCCGGACAAATTGCCCAGCGACGTTCAAGAGAGCCTGCCGGACGCGGTCAAGCCTAGCCAGACTTGAGAAGGCGGATACCGGTATCCTGTTCGAAGAGGTAGAGCAGCGTCCGCAGGGCTTCGCCTTTTTCACCCTCCAGCTGTGGATTGCTCTCCACGATGAGCCGCGCATAGTCATTGGCCACCGGGATCAGGTCCGCATGCGCCTCGATATCGGCCAGGCGATAATCGGGCAGGCCGCTCTGGCGCAGGCCTAGCGGATCGCCGGCACCACGAAGTCGCCAGTCCTCCTCGGCAATGGCAAAGCCATCATCCGTCTCGCGCATCATCTCCAGCCGGGCGCGCGCCGTTTCGCCCAGCGGCCCCTTGTAGAGCAGCATGCAGGATGATTCCCGGTCACCCCGGCCGACACGCCCGCGCAGCTGGTGCAACTGGGCCAGCCCGAAGCGTTCGGCATGTTCGATGATCATGATGGTCGCGTCCGGTGCATCAACACCAACCTCAATGACCGTTGTAGCCACAAGGATATCGATTTCGCCGGCCCGGAAGCTGGCAGCGATGCGCTCCTTCTCTTCCGCTTTCATACGCCCGTGCAAAAGCCCGATCCGGTCATCGCCGAGTGCCGCGCGCAGATGTCGCCAGCGATCCTCTGCTGCTGATAGTTCCGACACCTCGCTTTCCTCAACCAGCGGGCAGACCCAGTAGACCCGCTCGCCCTTCGCCACAGCACGGCGCACGCCTTCAACCATCTCGCCAAGACGGTCCATCGATACTAGGCGGGTTGTTGGCGGTTTCCGGCCGGCGGGTTTTTCATCGAGCTTGGACACATCCATGTCACCATAGACCGCCAGGGCCAGCGTGCGGGGTATGGGGGTGGCCGTCATGGCCAGCGTTTCGGGGCGATATCCCTTGGACGCCAGGCGCATACGATCTGACACACCAAACCTGTGCTGCTCGTCTATAACCACGAGGCCCAGGTCGCTGAACGAGACATCATCCTGGAAGAGGGCATGTGTTCCGCACACGACCATGGCGTCTCCCGATGCGATCTTCTCCAGCAGGGCCTTTCGAGACTTGCCCTTGTCCCGTCCCGTCAGGGTGATGACCTCGATGCCGACCGGTTCCAGCAATGCGGCGATGGTCTTGTGGTGCTGGCGCGCGAGAATTTCGGTAGGTGCCATGATGGCGGACTGGGCGCCGGCTTCAGCGACATGTGCGGCCGCCATGGCGGCCACGAACGTCTTGCCCGCTCCAACATCGCCGTGCAGTAGGCGTGTCATGCGCTCGGGCTGTTCCAGATCGCCGCGGATATCGCAATGGGCGCGTTCCTGGGCCCCGGTGGGCTTGAAGGGCGCGTGCTCAAGCATGGTCGCTACGTAACGGCCGTCCACCTTCATTTCCCGTCCGGCAACACGTTTGCGCTGGGCCCTGACCAGCTGCAAGGCCAGTTGTCGCGCCGTGAGTTCGTCAAAAGCCAGGCGCGAGCGCTCCGGCGTGTCCGGCGAGAGGCCTTCCGCGTCTTCCGGCCGATGCAGGCCGCGCAAGGCGTCCGTGAAGTCCGGCCAGTTATATTTCTGTTTCAGACCGGTATCGCACCATTCCGGAAAGCCCGGCAGGAGCGTCAGTGCCCCGTCCACGGCCTTGCGAACCGTTTTGGCCGTAAGGCCAGCTGTCAGTGGATAGACAGTTTCCAGTAGTGGCGTGGTTTCCGCCTCTTCCTCTGTGATCACCAGGTCGGGGTGAACCATCTGGATCTCTGATCCAAAACGCTCGATCTTGCCCGATACGATCCGAGTTTCCCCCTCGGGCAGCAGTTTCTTGAGGTAGTCGCCGCGCGCATGGAAGAAGACCAGGTGCAGGAAACCGGTCTGGTCGTACATGCGAACCTTGTAGGGCTGGCCCTTGCGACGCCCGGGAATATGCGTTTCGACGGTGGCCTGGAGCGTGATGATCTGGTCTTCCGGCGCGTCTGCAACGCTGGTCTTGTAACGTCGGTCAATCAAGCTGGATGGTTTGAGAAACAGCACGTCCTTGACACGCGGGCCCGAGACCTTGCCAAGCAGTGCCGCCAGCCGCGGGCCGATGCCGGGCAGGGCGGTTAGGTCCTGGAAGAGCGGAAAGAGAATCTCTGGGCGCATTGATCGCGAGTGTAGCGCTTGATTTCACACAGACCAGTGGTCGACGAGAGGCTCGAGCCGCACTATATGCACGCCATGACCGAAAGCACTGACATCAAGCGCAAGAAACTGCGTATCCGCGCCTGGCGACGTGGCTTCAAGGAAGCCGACTTGATCCTGGGACGATACGCTGACGCCAATCTGGACACGATGAGCGATGATGAGGTTGTCCTGTTTGAGCAATTGCTCGAGCAGGAGGATCAGGACATCTATGGCTGGATCATTGGTCGTGAACCGGTGCCGGAGGCGTTTCGCAACTCTGTCATGACCGCCCTGCAGGCCTTCAAAGTAGAAGATGATGCGCAATACGGCGACGGGCCGCGCATCTAAGAGACGAATATGACGGATCTTGATCTGATCGCCCGGGCGAGCGGAACGGCGCGTGTCTGTGGCGCGCCGGAAGGCCTCGATGCGCTGGTTTTTGCCGACGCAGCGCGTCTGCGCGGCGGTTTGAATGTCTTCATTGCCCGTGACGATTCGCGGGCGGCGGCGTTTGCGACGGCGCTTGAGTTCTTTGCTCCCGATCTGGAAATGCTGCGCCTGCCAGCCTGGGATTGCCAGCCCTATGACCGGATCTCGCCGTCACCGCGGCTCGCGGCCCGCCGTGCTGCTGCCCTGGCAAGCCTGGCCAATCATGATGGCAAGGAAAGCCTGCTGGTCGTCACCACCATCAACGCGATGGCCCAGCGGTGTCCGCCGAAAACCGTGCTGGCCGGGTCCCGCATCCAGCTGAAGCCGGGTCAGAGCGTGGATAATGACGCGCTTCTGCATCATTTCACCTCCAACGGATACGCAAGAGCCGCCACGGTGATGGAGCCAGGTGATTTTGCTGTGCGCGGTGGTGTGATCGATGTCTTCCCGCCAGACAGTGAGGAGCCGGTCCGTCTCGACTTTTTCGGGGACAGCCTGGAGAGCATCCGCACCTTTGATCCGGAAACCCAGCGCTCACAGAAACAGTTGAACGCCATCGAGTTCACGCCGGTCAGCGAAGTCATCATCGACGAGACGTCCATCTCGCTCTACCGCGGTGGTTTCGTGAAAAGTTTCGGTGCAGTTCAGCGGGATGACCCGGTTTATCAGGCCGTGAGCGAAGGCGCGCGCCCTGCCGGTGTCGAACACTGGTTGCCGCTTTTTTATCCCGAAGTGGTCACGGCTTTTTCTTATCTGCCTGAGAACACACTCGTCGGCGTGGATGCGCTGGCGCATGAAGCCTTCGATGAGCGTGTCGAGCAGGTAAAGGACTATTTCGAAGCTCGCCAGCTGGCGGCGGATGCGTCCCACAGTTCCAGCCTGTCCGCCTCGACCTATCGCGCGCTGGAACCCGATGCGCTTTATCTCACCCGGTCAGACTGGGACGCAGCCCTGGCAGACCGGGCCGTGCGCAACTTCACCAGTTTTGTGGAGCCGGGCGCCAATACGGTTGATGCCGGGGGCAAGCAGGGGCGGGTTTTCGCTGCGGAGCGTGCAGCGGAAAACACCAATGTGTTCGATGCCACCGCGAAACATGTTCTCGAGCTCAAAAAGACCGGAAAACAGGTCCTTCTCGCCTCCTGGAGCCTTGGTGCGTCCGAGCGTATGGCCAGTGTGCTCGGTGATCACGGGCTCAAGAATATCAAGCTGTCCGACAACTGGCAGGATGCATCGTCCGGACCGAAAATCGGTCGGGTTGTTCTGCCGATTGAACGAGGGTTCGAAACCGAGAGCCTGGTGGTCATTTCCGAGCAGGACATCCTCGGCGACCGCCTCGCCCGTCCGCGCAAACGCAAGAAAACCGCTGATGTTATCGTGGAGGCGGGCAGCCTCGCACCTGGAGATCTGGTGATCCATGCCGATCACGGCCTTTCGCGTTTCATCGGCTTGAAAACACTACCGGTCCAGGATGCTCCGCACGACTGTATACAGTTGGAATATGCCGGCGGATCAAAGCTCTATCTGCCGGTCGAGAATATTGAGCTGCTTTCGCGTTATGGCGCAGAGGCCGAAAATGCCCAGCTCGACAAGCTGGGTGGCGTCGCCTGGCAGGCGCGCAAGGCCAAGGCCAAGAAACGTCTGCGCGACATGGCGGATGAACTCATCAAGATCGCTGCCCAGCGGCTGTCACGCAAGGCGACGGTCATTGACGGTTCCGGTGGCATGTATGACGAATTCTGCTCGGCCTTTCCCTACGCGGAGACAGATGACCAGCTCAACGCGCTGGACGATGTGCTGGGCGACCTGACCAAGGGGCGCCCGATGGACCGCCTGATCTGCGGTGATGTTGGGTTCGGCAAGACCGAAGTGGCGTTGCGGGCGGCCTTTGTGGTGGCGATGAGCGGGCAGCAGGTTGCTGTGGTGGCTCCAACCACCTTGCTGGCGCGCCAGCATTTCAAGACGTTCTCGGAACGATTCCGTGGCTGGCCGGTGAAGGTTCGGCAATTGTCACGCCTGGTGGGGGCAAAGGAAGCCAAGGCGACCCGGGAAGAATTGCGCGACGGCAAGGTCGAGATCGTCATCGGCACGCACGCTCTGCTCGCCAAGACAGTCAAGTTCAATGATCTGGGCCTGCTGGTGGTAGACGAGGAACAGAATTTCGGCGTCAAGCACAAGGAAACGCTCAAGGCACTGCGAGCAGATGTGCATGTCATGACGCTGACCGCGACACCGATCCCGCGAACGCTGCAGCTGGCCCTGACCGGGATCCGGGACCTATCCATCATCGCCACGCCGCCGGTCGACCGACTGGCCGTGCGCACCTATGTGACGCCGTTCGATTCTGTCACTGTGCGCGAGGCCCTGCTACGGGAGAAGTATCGCGGCGGACAGGCTTTCTTTGTTGTGCCGCGAATATCCGACCTGGATGATATCGCCAGCTTCCTGCGCGAGAGTGTGCCGGAAGTGTCCTTCGTGATTGCGCATGGTCAGATGGCCGCCGGTCAGCTGGAAGACATCATGACGGCCTTTTATGAGGGCCGGTATGACGTCCTGCTTTCCACGACGATTGTTGAATCAGGAATTGATATCCCGACCGCCAACACGCTTGTCATTCACCGTGCGGATCGGTTTGGCCTGGCCCAGCTCTACCAGCTGCGGGGCCGGGTCGGTCGCTCCAAGACACGTGCCTACGCCTATTTCACAACATCCGCCAATCGCAAGCTGACCGATGGCGCGGAACGGCGTCTCAAGGTCCTGCAATCCCTCGATTCACTTGGTGCCGGATTCAGCCTGGCGTCGCACGATCTCGATTTGCGAGGTGGCGGCAATCTTCTGGGCGAGGAACAGTCCGGTCATATCAAGGATGTGGGCGTCGAGCTTTATCAGTCCATGCTCGAGGAGGCCGTTGCTTCACTGCGCGGTGAGGGACAGGATGAGGATGACGGTGAATGGTCACCGCAGATCAATGCCGGCGGTGCGGTGCTTATCCCGGAAGACTATATCCCGGATCTGGATGTGCGCCTGCAGCTCTATCGCCGCCTGTCTTCGCTGGAGGACAAGGCCGCACGCGAAGGGTTCGCCGCGGAGCTGATCGACCGTTTCGGACCGCTTCCCAAGGAAGTCGAAACATTGATGCGGGTGGTCGCCGTGAAAATGCTCTGCAAGCGCGCAGGCGTGGAAAAAGTGGATGCCGGTCCCAAGGGTGCCGTCATTCATTTCCGCAAGGACCGTTTCATCGACCCGCCATCTCTCATCGCCCACATCAGTGCCAATCCGGGGCTGTTCAAGGCACGCCCGGATCACAAGCTTGTGCTGCGCGCAGGCTGGGATGAGCCGGAAGATCGGTTGCGGGCGATCGAAAAATCGATGACACCCCTCGCTGAAATTGCTGATCGAGCGCGTGAAGCGGGCTAGGCCCGAGCGACAAAGGCATTACGGGATTGCAGCTGGCGAATACCGCGTTCGATCATGCCTTCAGCGGTCTCGGCCGGGCGAGGCATGATACACTCCGAGCGCACGTGCAGCCTGAAGGGGTGCAAGGGGTCCTCGCTCTCGAATGCCGTGCATTCAGCGATGGCAGAGACCCGAGCCGCGACAGCGGAGACACCTTCTTCTTCGGTAAACGGCAGCAAGGCCAGGAAAGTATCGGCATTCACCCGGCAGGCTGCATCCTCGCTGCGCAGGAGGTGGCGCAACATGGCGGCGAACTGACGGCGGGCTTTTTCAGCAGAGAGATCATCCGGGCGTTCGATTCCCTCGGGCAGGTCTGTGTTCAGGATCAGGGCGCTGAAACTGACTTCACCGCGATCATGATCATTGATCATGTCCTGCAGGTGCGAGGTCAGAAAACCGGCGTGGAAAAGGCCGGTATCGATATCCAGCGTGCGCGGTTCACGGCATGCTTCCAGTGCCGCCTTGGCGTCGCGCCTGCGCCGACGTTCCGCGGTCAGCGTCAGGATGCGGTCGCGCATCTCTTGATCCGATGTCTGAGCACTGATGATATCGGACACGCCGCGGGCAAACGCCTCGTCGGCCGTTTCGTGATTGGTGTCTCGTGTCAGCAAGAGAACCGGTGTGTGATAGAGGCGGGCATTGCGGCGCATGGCCGAGCTGATTGTGAACGCCGCATCCGCCTTGTCGTTGGCATTGAGAACCACGGCGTCAAAGCTGCGCTCGTGCAGATAGTCAAAGGCCGAATAGGAGGAGAAGGCGGCGACCACCTCGACATTGTCAGCTTCCATTATGTGCTGGAGACTCATGAAGCGAGGCGAGGCATCCCCGACATATAGCACGGAGCTGCGCGCTTCCGGCCGGGCGACGAGTTCGGGCCTTTCGCCATAAAGTGCGTTGACACTGGCGCGGCGCTTGGCAATGGCTTCCATCGAGTGCAAGCGGAAGAGGGATCGTGCTCGCGCAGCGACCTGGGCCGGTAGCGCCGGTTCAGGCACCCAGGCATCGACCGCAGCAATCTCGGCCAGCGAGGACGGGCCGATCGCGATGATCGGGCGATCACCAAGGGCAAAACTTTCCAGCGCTTTGCGATGGGCATCAAACTCTTCCGGATCCGCCGCGAAGATCACGCCGCACGCAAAGGCACGGCTGGTCGCGGACTGGGGTGTGTCGGAACGCACGATGCGTACGCGCATCGCGAGTTTTTCCATCGCGTTGGCAAGTTCCCCCGTTTGATCCGCTGGACCAATCAGCAGGACGTCGAGTTCACGCCCCATTTGTCCCCCTGGCGTCCGCATCCACACAATCCTGTTTCTTGAGTTTCTCACAAATGCCACGATCCCCAAAACGAAGAATCGTGAGGTTGGTCTCAATGCAAGCACAAGGTCCTCTAAAAGGCGTTAAAATCGTCGAATTCGTCGGTCTGGGCCCGGCACCATTCGCAGCGATGTTGCTTTCCGACATGGGAGCGGACGTCATCCGTATCGATCGTCCCGGCGCGTTCGGGACGGGTGCAGCGGATGTTCTGGCGCGGGGAAGGCGCTCCGTAGCCCTGAACCTCAAGGACGAAACCGACCAGGCCCGTTGCCGCGCACTCGTCGGACAGGCGGACATCCTGCTTGAGGGCTACCGGCCCGGGGTTATGGAGCGGCTTGGTTTTGGTCCCGATGACATGCTGAAGCTCAATCCCGCTCTTGTTTATGGTCGAATGACTGGATGGGGACAGTTCGGCCCACTGGCTCACGCGGCCGGGCATGACATCAACTATATTTCTCTCAGCGGGGCTCTCGGAGCCATCGGCACGGCCGAGACGCCCGTCGCTCCGCTCAATCTGGTCGGGGATTTTGGCGGAGGCGCGCTCTATCTGGCGATGGGGGTGCTGGCTGCAATGCACCATGCCCGCGCCAACGGTCAGGGGCAGGTTGTCGATGCTGCGATTGTGGACGGTTCTGCCTCACTTATGGCCTCGCAATACCAGTTGATGGCATTGGGTTTATGGAAGACGGAACGCGCCGCAAACCTGCTCGACGGAGCGGCCCATTTCTACTCGATCTATGAATGCGCGGACGGTCGGCATATCTCGCTGGGCCCGCTGGAGCCGGAATTCTATGCGCTTTTCTGTGAAAAGGCCGGAATTGATGCGGGTACGATTCCGGCAGACTGGAGCGGAAAGAACTGGGCAGAGGCCAAATCCGTGTTCGAAGCGCTGTTCAAGTCCCGGTCTCGCGATGAATGGTGTGAATTGCTGGAAGGCACGGATGCCTGTTTTGCGCCTGTTTTGACCTATGAGGAAGCGCACAAACATCCGCACATGGTTGAGCGTGGAACATTCCAGAGCGTGGAAGGCGTGATGCAGCCATCGCCGGCGCCGCGCTTTTCGCACACACCGTCTGCAATCCAGGGTGCCGCGTCACAGCCCGGCGCTGACACGGCGGATGTTCTCAAGGACTGGGGTGTGGAGATCTAGGCGCGAATAACATCGGCCAGGTCTGCGGCGGCGAGCGTCGTGGCCTGTTCGTCCGATATGCGGGCATAGGCGAAACATGCGCCCGTGGCTGCAACGCCATTGAGCTGTGCGCCTTCCCAGAGTGTGTAGCGACAATCCGCATTGGCCAGGTTGGAAGGCAGGGACCGTCCAGCGCCAAGTGTGAGGCTGTCCAGACGCGCGCCACGCAAATCGGCATGGGAGAGATTGGCGCCACTCAGGTCTGCACCACGAAGATCGGCATCACGCAGGTCACAGCCACGCAAATCTGCCTGGACCAGTTTGGCGCCCTGCAAGGCGATATCGCGCATGTCCATGCCGGAAAAATTGGCCCCATGGGCCTGCATGGCCGTCAGCTCTCGTTCGCGCAGATCACCGACTTCGCGCATGTCCATGCCCTTGAAACTGGCCGGAGCGCCGTCTTTGCCCTGGGTGCGACAGAGCTTTTCATGATCGCGCAGTTTGGAGGTGAGGGGGCGGGGGTCATTATCGGGCTCGAAGCCGTTTGTGGCCTCTTCGTCGAGTTCTCCTGTCAACATGCCGGAGGTTATGGCCTGGGCAAGCTTGAGATCCTTTTCCAGTGCACCGCGCATGTCAGCATCGGTCAGATCCGCACCGGACATGTCTGTCGCCGTCAGGATGGCGCGCTGCATGACGGCGTTTTTCAGCTTCGCGCGTAGCAGGCGGGAATTGTTGAGATTGGCGTCGGAGAAATCGGCGCCCTCGGCTTCCACGCCTGCCAGCCGCGCATGTGAAAAATTCACTCCGCCAAGCCGGGCATTGCCGAGTTTTGTTGACTGGACCGAAGCTGTAGGCGTGCCTTCACTGCCGATAGCGGGCAGGCGTGCCAGTTCGCGAAAATCGGCATTCTGGCATTGCGATGCAGACAGGTCCGCCTCGCTCATGTCACAGCCACGTAAGTCGGTATCATCCAGATTGGCGCCGATCAGCCTCGCACCAACAAGCTTTGCGCCCGAAAAATTGGCACCCCGCAGATCCGAGCCGGACAGGTCAGCACCCGACAGGTCACAATCCGCGAAACTCGCATCCTGAAGATCGCGATTGGTCAGCACCAGCCGGCTGAGGTCCTCGCCATCAAAACGCGCAAAACCACCGCCCGAGCCGCTGAGTGCTCGCGCGTGTTCATCGCAGATACGGTCGATTTCCTGTTGCCGGTCGGGGGCGTTGGCTGTGGCAGGCAAGGTCAGTCCTTATGGGCTTTGCGGCAGCCTATGTGATTTGCTCTGGAAGTCACAAGGGGTCAGGCGCAAATAATTCAAATTGTTGTAGAAAATCCCATTCATTTTTGTTCATCCAGGGTTCAGCAGCAATCACTAATATTTGTATTCGAGATGAGCGGCCGCATTTCAGTCCCTCGCCGGATCGCCTTCTCGCTATCGAATTGATACCCCGAAGCGTCGGCCGCCCCCAACGGCCGGCGTTTCTTTTTGCCCTGAAATGGGGGTGACAGGTTTTGTCGTGGCGGTGGCTCATCTTGTTCTCAACACGAAGACAAGAAGGAGTTCAGACATGGCAATCGCACTTCAGGCATCCATCCCCGGCGCAGCAGGTTCCCAGAGCAATCTGGTCCCGCATCGCTTTCGTGACGGCTTCTTCCGCGTCCAGCGTGAAGGTGACGACATAAGCTGCATCCATGTCGAAGATCTGCGTTCGGTCTGCCGTTATCTGCACAAGGGTTATCAGCTGGCCATGAGCGCTGCTGACGGCCACTCCATGCCGTCCTGGCTGCCGGCTGAACAGGTCAGGATCGCCGTTCGCTAAGGCAGCCCCGGGAAATCTTCCCGACGATGTTCATTGACAAGGTCGGCGAGTTCCTTCGGCTCCAGAACCTCGACCTGGTCACCCCAAGCATAAAGATGCCAGCACATCTCCAGATGGCCGCTGGCAGTAAAACGGACATCGAGAGACCCATCCGGGTTTTCAACGATTTCCTGATCCGGATGAAATCGATATCGCGCGGCATGGGGGGCGGCCTTCGGCGTAAAGCGCCAGTGTACCGGCTTGAACTCGCGATCATTCTGGAAAACGCCGAAACTTCGCGCCGAATATTCCGCCAGATTGAAGTCCGGATCGCGTGCAAACCACTCCTCAGTCAGCACGGCGCGTTCAATATCCTCGATCCGGAAGTGTCGCAGGCGATTATCATCCCTGGAGGGATCCCTGGCGATGAGATAGCGCCGGGTTCCAAGGAGAATACCATAGGGTTCGATACGCCGTTCTCGGGCTGTGTCGTCATTGCGACCGCGATAGAGGATGACCAGGCGGAACGGCCCCTTGAGAGCGTCCGCGATGGCTTCATCCACCTGTGAATTGGTCGCCGGGCGAGGGCCGGGACGGGCGGCATGGCCCATTGCCTCCAACAGGGCTTCCTCATCAGCCTCGATGCCTGCACGACGACGGTCTGACGTCAGGAGTTTCACCGCACCGCCAAGATCGGACAATTGTTTCGCTTCGCTTGTCAGGCCCGCATTTGTCAACGTTTCCTTGGCCAGCTCCAGCGCGGCGAGCTGATCGGCAGTCGGTGCAAAAAACTCCGAGACCTTGCCGTGAGGAATGCGCCAGCGCTTGTGACCCTCATAGTCCACATAGGCCTCGGCATCGGGAAACACTGTTTCCAGCGCCTGGGTCATGCGTTGCGCGGTGCGACGGACACAGGCGAACTCTTCCTCGATCTCGGCGAGGGATACGCCGGTACGACCATTGGCGAGGCGCGCCAGCTGCAAAAGATCGACAGCCTTGGCAAAGGACATATGGCTAACTCCCTAATCGCTCGCAGCTTATCGAGACTTGGTGATTCTTTAACCGGACTCACGCTTAGCAGGCCGGATGTCAGCCAGCGAAACCCTTTCCAAGCCGACCCGCAAGCGGGCAGCCGTCATGATCGTCTTTTCGGCGATCAGTCGGTCAATGGCGCGGGATGTGATGTTGTTCGCCGGTGGAGCGTCATTTTTCGGCATGCTGGCCTTGTTTCCCGCAATTGCGCTGGCGATGTCGGTTTACGGCGTGGTGTTTTCTATCGCCGATGCAGAAAGCCAGTTCGCGCGGTTTTCTGAAATCATGCCAGCAGGTGCACAGGATTTCGTGCTGGGTCAAATGTCGCGTATCGCGGACGCGCCGATCGCGGTTCTGTCCGCACAGGGCGCTGTGGCCCTTGCCATCGCGCTCTTTGCCGCGTCGCGGGGTGTGAAGGCTTTGATCGCAGGGCTCAACCATCTCGCCGAGGACAAGGACATTCGCAATGTCATCCACTTCAACATCCTGGCCATGGTCGGTGTGTTGATTGGCGGCGTGCTTCTGACCCTCGCCAATCTGGCGGTGCTGATCATTCCGGTCGTGGCTCACCAGGTGTTCGAGTTTCTCAATATGCCGGAGCCTGATCTGGGCCTGTTCATCAATGAATGGACCGCGGCCGGCCTGTCGATGTTCCTGGCGCTGGAAATGCTTTACCGGCTCACCATGCGCAAGCGGGAACAGGCTGTGACCTGGAAAGCATCGACAAGCGCAGCCCTGGTGGCGACTGGTTTGTGGCTGGGTTTGTCGAAGGGATTTTCAACTTATGTCACTGAAGTGATCGATTTTAGCGTGTATGGATCACTCGGCGCTCTTGTCGTCTTCCTCTTGTGGATTTATTGGAGCGCATATGCCGTTTTCTTCGGCGGTGCTCTGGCGATCGAAATCGACGGTCGGCACCTCGACAGATAATGCGGCATGTCCCTTTCGCTGGTGTTCTTCGCACCTGCAGTATAAACATGAACCAGTTATCAACTTTGAACTGAGGTCCTCATGAACAAGGTATTTCCCGATGCCAAGGCCGCCCTGGACGGTCTGGTGTTCGACGGGATGACGATCATGGCCGGTGGTTTCGGCCTTTGCGGTATCCCAGAAAACTCCATCGCAGCGCTGCACGACACCGGTGTGAAGGACCTGACGGTGATTTCCAACAATTGCGGCGTGGACGGATTTGGTCTCGGCGTCTTGCTGGATGCCAAGCAGATTAAGAAAATGGTCTCGTCCTATGTTGGCGAGAACAAGGAATTCGAGCGCCAGTATCTTGAAGGCGAGCTGGAGCTTGAATTCAACCCGCAAGGGACGCTGGCCGAGCGTATTCGGGCCGGTGGCGCGGGCATTCCGGGCTTCTTCACCAAGACCGGTGTCGGCACGCTGATCGCCGAGGGCAAGGAACACCGCGAGTTCGACGGCGAGACCTTCATCATGGAAACCGGCCTGACCGCGGACGTCGCGATCGTCAAGGCCTGGAAGGCGGACCCGCAGGGTAATCTGATGTTCCGCAAGACCGCTCGCAATTTCAATCCGATGATGGCAACGGCGGGCAAGATCACCATTGCCGAGGTCGAGGAAATCGTTGGCCCGGGCGAGCTGGATCCGGATCAGATCCACACGCCGGGCATTTTTGTCCAGCGCATCGTCAAGGGCGAGTTTGAGAAACGCATCGAGCAGCGAACCATTCGTGAGCGGGAGGACGCATAATGGCCTGGACACGTGATGAAATGGCGGCCCGCGCCGCCCTGGAACTCGAAGACGGTTTCTACGTCAATCTTGGCATTGGCATCCCGACACTTGTCGCCAACCATATTCCCGACGGCATCGACGTCACGCTGCAGTCAGAGAACGGCATGCTGGGCATGGGTCCGTTCCCGTTCGACGATGAGGTTGATGCTGACCTGATCAATGCTGGCAAGCAGACGATCACCGAGCTGCGTCGCACCAGCTATTTCTCGTCCGCAGACAGTTTTGCCATGATACGGGGAGGGCATATCGACTTGTCCATCCTGGGCGCGATGGAAATCTCGGAAGAGGGCGATATCGCCAACTGGATGATCCCCGGCAAGCTGGTCAAGGGTATGGGCGGTGCCATGGACCTGGTTGCCGGCGTTAAACGCGTCGTTGTGATCATGGACCACGCGAACAAGCGCGGGGAACCCAAACTGCTCAAGGAATGCTCTCTGCCGCTGACCGGCAAGAATTGCGTTCACCGTATCATCACTACGCTGGGTGTGTTCGACGTGAAGGATGACGGTCTGGAGCTGATCGAACTGGCGCCGGGCGCTACGCTGGACCTGATAAAGGAACAGACGGAAGCCAAGTACACGGTTTCCGACAGGCTGGTCTCTCACGAGACCGCTTGATGAAAGAATTCTAAGGCGGTTCACGGCTATGTGAGCCGCCTTAGCAAGGTTTAATACCCCTAGACATTTCACGTGTTATCAGGTGCGTCGGCTATGCGAGGAGCCAGACATGCCTTTAACGCGACTTTCCCTGAACAACCCGGCCGCTGTTTTTGTGATGCTTGCGCTTGTCGCGCTGGCAGGCATTGTCGCGTTCACCCGCTTGCCGGTGCAGCTTATGCCGGACGTCGAGCGGCCACAGGTCAACATCGCCACATTCTGGCGTTCCGCGTCTCCGCTGGAAATGGAATCGGAAATCGTCGAGCCGCAAGAACAGGCGCTTTCGGGCCTTCCCGGGCTCGAGGAGATGCGTGTTTTTGTCAATGAAGGTAACGCCTTCATCAATCTGACCTTCGCTATCGACACCGACATGACCCAGACGGCGATCGAGATTTCGAACCGTCTCAACCAGGTCCCGCCACTGCCTCGTGATGCCATCGGGCCGAATATCGGTTCTTTCGGGGGAGATGCGCAGCAGAGCCTGATCTGGTTCTTCATGCAGGCCTTGCCTGGCAATCCTCAGGAGATCCACGAATATTCCGCCTTTGTGAGTGATACCGTCATCCCGCGTCTCGAGGCGATTCCGGGGGTGGCCAGCGTCCAGGTGGGCTGGGGACTGCGTCCGGAGGAGCTGCAGATCACGGTCGACCCGTATCGCGCTGCGGCGCTGGGCGTGACGCTGCCGCAGATCAGTGCAGCCATTGCCAACAACTCTGATGTTTCCGGCGGCAATGCCGAGATCGGTCGCCGTTCCTACCAGATGCGGTTTGAAGGTGAGTTTGATCCGCTCGAAATGGGTGAGCTTGTCATTGACTGGCGCGAGGGAAGTCCTGTGCGTCTGAGCGATGTGGCAGATGTCGAGGTCGGTTTTGGTGAAAGACGCGATTTCACCTACCAGAATGGCAATCCGGCCATGGGTATCGAGGTGCGCCGTCAACAGGGCGCCAATGTCCTGGCTGCCCTCGAGGCGGTGAAAGCGGAAGTCGACCGCATCAATGAGGATTTGCTCGCAGACCGGCAACTGGTCATGGCGCCCTCTTTCGACGCTTCGGTCTTTATCAATCGCGCGATTGATCTGGTTGTCGTCAACCTGTTCCTTGGCGTGGGTCTGGCAGTGTTCGGCCTCTGGCTGTTCCTGCGCCGCATGCGGGCGACCATCATTATCTCGGCCGCCATTCCGGTGTGTCTGCTATCTACGCTGATCGTGCTCTATCTTTTCGGGCGCACGCTCAACATCATCTCGCTCGCGGGACTGGCGTTTGCCACAGGCATGGTCATGGACGCCGCGATTGTCGTGCTTGAGAACATCATCCGCCGCAGAGAAGCGGGAGAAGACAGCCACACCGCGTCCGAGGCGGGGGCATCCCAGGTCTGGGGAGCTTTGCTGGCGTCGACGGTGACCACCGTCGCCATCTTCCTGCCGCTGATTTTTGTACGCGATGTGGAAGGGCAGCTGTTTGCCGATCTCGCATTGACCATCGCCGTGGGCGTTGGCCTTTCCATGATCGTTGCCGTGACCATTCTTCCGGTCGCCGTCAAACAATTCGTGCGTGACCGCAAGACGCAGACCGAGCAGCCGCTGCTTAACCGGGTCGCTGACGGGGTGCTCTGGCTGTCCAACACGCCGCGCCAACGGATCGCACTGGCGGCCAGTCTCATTATCCTGCCGTGCCTTCTGGCCTGGCAGTTCAAACCGGATGACGGCTATTTGCCGGAGGTCAAGCGAGACGCTGTCGATGCCTTCTGGATCTTCCCTCCTGGCACCAATCTGGACTGGGTCGAAGAGGAGGTGGCAACA
The DNA here is from genome assembly GCF_047123815.1 of Maricaulis sp. MIT060901. Classification (NCBI taxonomy): domain Bacteria; kingdom Pseudomonadati; phylum Pseudomonadota; class Alphaproteobacteria; order Maricaulales; family Maricaulaceae; genus Maricaulis; species Maricaulis sp. MIT060901. Next base: position 94,735 of record NZ_CP138920.1, on the reverse strand, counting down.
CGCGTTGTCGAGCGTCTTGAACCCTATATGAGCGGCGAACAGGAGCCGCGCCTGCGCAATTATTATTTCGGGACGTTCCCGGGGGGCGGGGGCGCCACTGCCGGTATCCGTGTGGCGGACCAGTCCCGCGTAGGCGAGCTAGAACAGATTGTTCGCGAGGAGATCATCGGGGACATTCCCGATGTGGTGTTCAGCTCTGCGCAGCAGGGCAATCTGTTTGGCGGTTTCCAGCAGGGCGGGGGGATACAGGTCAATATCCAGTCCGCTGACCCCGATGCCCGTGTCAGGGCTGTCAATGTCGGGTTGAGCATGTTGCGCGAGCGCTTTCCAGGCGTGAACATCAACGCCAATCCGCCGCCCGAGGCGACCCAGCCGCGTCTGACCATGGTGCCGGATGACCGTCGCATCCAGGAGGCGGGCTGGTCGCGTCGCAATGTGGCCGGGATGATCTCCATGCTCGGTGACGGCCAGTTCATTGGTGAGTATTTCGATGGCAATAGTCGCATGAACATGATCCTGCGGACGGAGGGCTGGGAGACGCCGGACGAGCTGGCAGGCCTGCCAATTGCAACACCGTCAGGCGCCGTTGTTCCGCTGGGCGATCTTGTAAGCGTGCGTGAGGAAGTCGGTGTGGGCGGTATTCAGCGTCTGAACCGCCGGCGTACGGTCACCATCAATATCAACCAGCCCGAGGACTTGACCCTGGGCGAGATCGTCAGCGTGATCCGCAACGAGGTAGAGCCCGCGATCATGGAGGAATTGTCCACGTCTGGTTCTGTCGCCTATGGTGGCAGCGCTGACAGCCTACAGCGCGCCAATGAGACCATGTTGATGAACCTGGCCATGGCGCTCGTGGTTTTGTTCATGATCCTGGCGGGACTTTTCCGCTCCCTGCGTGATGCCTTGCTGGTTCTGGTCTCCATCCCGCTGGCCGCAGTTGGTGGTGTGATCCTGCTGGCGATTCTGGATGTCTTCGTGACACAGCCGCTCGATCTTTTGACCCAGATGGGTTTCCTGATCCTGCTCGGCCTGGTCATCAATAATGCCATTCTACTGGTTGATCAGACCCGGCAGGGGGAGCGCTCCGGCCTGCCACGCCGCGAAGCTGTGGAACAGGCGCTGCGCATGCGTTTGCGCCCGATCTTCATGTCGACCATGACCAGCCTGCTCGGCATGTTGCCGCTGCTGCTCAACCCTGGCCCAGGCAGTGTTATATATCGCGGCCTGGCGGCGGCCATTGTTGGCGGCATGACAGTTAGCCTCATCTTCACCCTCATTCTCATTCCCTGTCTTCTGCGCCTCGGGGAAGGGCGCCAGGAGCGGGCCATTGGCGCCTCTGCGGCTTCGCAGCCGGCCGAATAAAGGGACAGACCATGTTGAACTCAATCCGCTCGAGCGTAATCGCCGGTCTGGCTCTCAGCGTTACGGCCCTAGTCGAAACGCCTGTCCTGGCCCAAAACGGCCCGCCGCCCGCCATCGTACGTATCGGTGAGGTCGTTGAACTCGACATGGCCCGGACGATCACCACGCCTGCCAGTGTCATCGCCCGCAATGATGCCCGTATCGCTGCGGAATCCTCCGGCCGGATCATCATGATCGCCGAGCCGGGAGATTTCATTGCCGCCGGTGGTGTCATCGCCCAGCTTGATGATCGTCAGGCGCGCATTCAGCTGGATGAAGCGCGTGCCAGCCTGGCGCGCAGCACGGCCAACGCGAACTATCAGCAGGCAGAAGCGGAACGTTTTACACAGCTGGCGCAAAACGGCACCGTGCCGACAACGCGACTGCGAGAGGTCGAGCTGGCCCGTGACCTTGCCCTGCAGGATCAAAGACAGGCCCGCGCTGCCATGCAACGCGCCGAGCTCGAGCTGGAGCGCACGCAGATATTGGCGCCTTTTGCTGGTCGCGTGGCTGAACGCCTGATTGAGGCAGGGGAACTGTCAGCGCCAGGTCGCGAGATTGCGCGCCTGGTAGATACGGATCATACCGAGGCCATTGCCATGGCGCCCGTTGCGATCGCGCCTTATCTCAGCGTTGGCCAGACCGTGACGGTATCCCTTCGCGATGGGGCGAGTATCGAAGCACCGATCCGCGCCATTATTCCGGTGGGAGACGCGGTCTCGCGAACTTTTGAAGTCCGTATTGATCTGGAGGGCACGGGGTGGCTGGTCGGTTCAGCCGCGCGTGCGGCTTTCCCGGCGGAAACACCGCGCAGCCAGACGGCCGCGCCGTATGACGCCGTGATCCTGCGTGCGAATGGATCCTTTGTCTTCACGGTCGGCGAGGACGACATTGCTCACCAGATCGCTGTGTCCACGGGTGTGCGTTCGGGCGGTTTCATCGCTATTGATGGCGATATCGAGCGTGGTCAGCGTGTCGTGGTGTCCGGTGCTGAAACGCTCAGCGAGGGACGTGCGGTTCAGGAACAACAGGATGATGCCTAGGCGTTAGCACTCAACCACATTGACGGCGAGACCGCCCTGGCTGGTTTCCTTGTACTTTTCCATCATGTCGATACCGGTCTGGCGCATGGTCTCGATGACCTGGTCCAGAGAGACTTTCATGTCTTCGGAATTGGCACGAAGGGCAAGACGAGCGGCATCAATCGCCTTGATGGCACCAATGGCATTGCGTTCGATACAGGGTATCTGAACGAGGCCGCCGACCGGGTCACAAGTCAGTCCAAGATTGTGCTCCATGCCGATTTCAGCGGCATCCTCGATCTGGTGATTGTCTGCACCCATGGCCGCGGCGAGGGCCCCGGCAGCCATCGAGCAGGCTACGCCCACTTCACCCTGGCAGCCGGCTTCAGCGCCCGAGATTGAGGCGTTTTTCTTGTAGAGCGAGCCAATCGCCGCAGCGGTCAGGAAAAAGCGCTGCAGCGCCTCTTCATCGTCGGGGTCACGATGATAGCGATCGAAATAGCGCGCCACGGCCGGGATGATGCCTGCTGCGCCATTGGTTGGCGCGGTGACGACACGTCCGCCGGCAGCGTTTTCCTCATTCACTGCCATGGCCCAGAGATTGATCCAGTCCATCGGGGCCAGCGGATCATCTGTCGGGTTTTTCGCCTCTTCCTTGAGGTCGCGATGCATTTTGGGCGCACGGCGTTTGACGTTCAGACCGCCGGGCAGGATGCCGTCCTGGCGCAAGCCGCGATCGATACAGTCTTCCATCGTGCGCCACAGCCCTTCAATGCCGGCCCGGATCGTATCTTCGGGCAGGAAGGTCCGTTCGTTCTCAAGCATGATACGGTGGATGGAGAGGCCGGTGCGTTCGCCGATTTCAAGCAATTCCTGGGCGGAACTGAACGGGTAGGGTTCGCCTTCCTTCACATCCGCCGCTGAATTGCGCCCCGCTTCGTGTTCATTGATGACAAAACCGCCGCCGATCGAATACCAGATCTCTTCGCGCAGGATTTCCTCGCCCTCGCCATAGACCTTGAATTTCAGAGCGTTGGAGTGGAAGGGCAGGCGAACATCGCCCCGAAAGTCCAGATCGCGTTTTTCAATGAAGGGGATTTCGGTGCCGTTGGCCAGTTTGAGCGTTTCTTCCGTGCGAATGCGTTCAAGCCGCTGTGGGACCGTATCCGGGTTCAGCTTCGCGGGGGCATTGCCCTCGAGGCCGAGGAGCACAGCCGTATCTGTTCCGTGACCCAGACCGGTCAGGGCGAGTGAGCCGTAGAGCTCAGTCTCAATCCGTTTGATGTCCAGCCCGTCGGCCAGAACACGGTCGACAAAAACCTTGCCGGCCTTCATCGGGCCAACCGTATGGGAGCTGGACGGACCTATTCCGATCTTGAACAGGTCGAAAACGCCAAAATGCATGGATCAGCCTTCGCCGAGACCGCGGTCACGCGTGAATGCGTTGAAACAGATGATGGTCTGCGTGTCCTTGATGCCCGATATTGTTTGGACTTGCTGGTTCACGAAACGACCGATATCGGTCTCGTCGGACAGTGTGAACTGCGCCAGCAGGTCGAACGCACCCGAGATCGAGTGCACCATCGGTGCCTCGTCGAGATTGTCCACCAGCGACGCTGCCACGTCATAAGTCCGGCCGAGCTCGCATTTGATGAAGACATAAAACTGGCGCATCTCATCCCTCTGGGCGGTTGATTCATGCCAAACTAGTACGTCATCCGCGAAGTTTGAAACGCTGAATCTTGCCAGTCTGTGTTTTCGGCAGCGTCTCGATGAATTCGACCCGGCGCGGGTACTTGTACGGCGCGATACTCGTCTTGACGTGATCCTGAAGCGCCTTGATTAGTGTTTCATCACCGGAAACGCCCTCCGCGAGAACAATAAAGGCGCTGACAACGGCCCCACGTTCCGGATCCGGCAGGCCAACGACAGCGGCTTCTGCGACCGCTTCATGCGTGAGCAGGGCCTGTTCGACTTCGGGGCCAGCGATATTATAGCCGCTGGACACAATCAGGTCGTCCGCGCGTGAGACGTACCAGAAATACCCGTCGGCATCCCGGGAGTAGAGATCGCCGGTATAGTTCCAGCCATCCCGCACATACTGGGACTGACGGTCATCATCGAGATAGAGACACCCGGTCGGCCCCTTGAGCGCAAGACGCCCGGTTTCTCCAGCCGGCAGCGTTTCGCCGTTCTCGTCTGCAATGCGCGCTTCATACCCTCGCACCACACGTCCGGTCGCACCGGGACGAACATCTGTCGCGGTGGTCGAAATGAAGATGTGGATCATCTCGGTAGCACCGATGCCATCAATCAGGCGGATGCCGGTTAGTGTGTGGAAGGCATCGGACGTCGCTGCCGGAAGGTGTTCGCCCGCCGAGATTCCCTTGCGAAGGCTGGACAGATCATGCTGGTCCCACAGCCCCATCATCGCGCGATACCCCGTGGGAGCGGTGAATGTCGTCGTCACCTTGAAGCGTTCGACGGTCTCGCACAGGGCGTCAAATCCTGGTCGGTCCGGGAAAGCAACGGCAAGGCCTGCGCGGGCCGGGAAGACCAGGAAGGCCCCCAGGCCAAATGTGAAAGCCAGGGGTGGCGTGCCCGCGTAAACATCATCCGGCTGCGGTTCCAGGCAATGCTGCGCGAAGGTATCGGCCATGGCCAGAACCGAAGAATGATAATGCGCGCAGGCCTTTGGCTCTCCCGTCGTGCCCGAGGTACAGGCCAGCAGCGCTATATCATCGCGTGCGGTGTCGGCATTGTCGAAGGTGACAGGTTTCCCGGCGACATCATCTTCAAGCATGCCATCACCGGCCCAGTCGACGATCGAGGCGAGCTTGCCAGTAATCTCTCGCGCTTCCTCAACAACTGGGCGCAGCTTGTTGTCACACAGAGCAAAATTGACTTCTGCCTTGGCAATAATCTTGGCCAGTTCGCCTCCGCGCAGCATCGGCATTGTGGTAACCGCGACAGCACCGGTCTTGATGGTCGCATACCAGGCGACGCTGAGAGCGATGCCATTGAAGCCGTGCAGTAAAACGCGATTTCCTGGTACGACACCCATTTCATCGACGAGATAATTTGCCAGCTGGTTGGCGCGTTCCATGAGCTGGCGATAAGTCAGGGTCTCGGCAACCGAGTAGATCGCGGTCTTGTCACCCAGCCCCTTGTCGACATTGGCATCGAGCAGCTCGACTGCGGCGTTCAGGCGATCCGCGTATTGCGGGGCTTCTCCGCCGAACAGGAGGTCCGGGCGCTGGTCAGCGGGCGGGAGGCGATCCCGGCAGAATGTATCGGCATGGCCAGTGGCGATCATCTTGTCCTCCTGCGTGTTGTCCAGAATGCTCATGACGGCAGTACCGCTGTGGCTTCCAGTTCGACCTTGGCGCGCTCCTCGATCAGCCCGGCGACGATAACAAAGGACATCACTGGATAACTGCGCCCCATCAACTCCTTCCAACTCGCTCCGATCAACTTGCCCGCCGCGAGATATTCTTCACGTGAAGTCACGTAACCTGTCAGCCGGACAATGTTTTCCGGCTTGCCGCCACCGGCCTCGAGAACAGCGATCACATTTTGCAGAGCCTGGTGGAATTGTTCGGCGAAATCATCGGAGACGATGGTTTCAGTCTCATCCCACCCGATCTGTCCGGCAATGAAGATCATCTCGCCATCACACTTGATACCGTTGGAATACCCGCGAGGGCGCGGCCATCTGCGTGGATTGATGATATCCATCACCTTGCCTCCATGCTGCGTTCGATGCGGGCCCTGAGTGGGTCCGGGATCCGCACGGGCTTGTTGCCTTCCATGCGAATGAAAACGAGGGTTTGCTGGACAAGTGCGCGGAGCTCGCCCTCAGCACTGATCCGGATCTCCAGCCCGATGGAGCTGCGCCCCAGTCGGACGAGGTTCAGTTCCAGCTCGACCAGGTCGTCCAGTCGGCTTGGGGCCTTGAAATCAACCTGGATGGTGGCGGTGGGAACGCCGTATCCATCCCTGAGGATCATCTGGTCGAAGCCATAATCCAGGGTGCGGAACCAATCCTCGATGGTCGCGTTGATCATCTCGAAATAACGCGGATAGAAGACGATCCCGGCCGGGTCCACATCGGCAAAGCCGACCTTGTGCCGATGTGTGAAGGTCATGACTTCGCTCCGGACAGGTGTGCGCGGGCAATAACGAGTTTCTGGACCTCCGAGGCGCCTTCATAGATGCGCAGGGCCCGGATCTCGCGATAGAGGGCTTCGGGAACCGACCCCTTGGTGACACCCAGGCCGCCAAAGATCTGCACAGCCATGTCGATTGCCTGTTGGGCGGTTTCGGTCGCGTGCAGCTTTGACATGGCGGCTTCGCGGGTGATGCGCTCTGCGCCGTTATCCTTGGCCCAGCCACCGCGATAGATGAGAAGGGCGCTGGTATCGATACCCAGTGCCATTTCGGCGAGCTGGGTCTGCACACCGGCAAGGTCGGAGAGCGCCGCCCCAAACAGCTGACGTGTCGTGGAACGTCTGGTGGCCTCATCAAGCGCACGCCGTGCAAAGCCCAGCGCTGCGGCGCCCACCGTGGAGCGAAAGACGTCGAGCGTTGCCATGGCAATCTTGAAGCCCTGACCAGATGTGCCGATCAGACGATCCAGGGGCAGGCGGCAATCATTGAACCGCAAATGCGCCAGCGGGTGCGGGGCGATAGTGTCGATACGTTCAACAATCTCCAGCCCCGGCGTGTCAGCATCGAGAATGAAGGCGCTGAGGCCGCGTGCGCCTTCTGCCTCACCCGTCCGGGCGAACACGACGTAAAAATCGGCAATTCCGCCATTGGAGATGAAGGTCTTTTCGCCATTGAGCCGGTATTCTCCATCGACCAGCTCGGCAGTTGTCGCGAGGTTGGCGACGTCCGATCCTGCTTCCGGTTCGGTGAGCGCGAAGGCGGCGCAGAACTCACCGGCTGCTACTTTGCGCAGATAGCGCTGGCGTTGCTCCGGTGTCCCGAACAACGAGATTGCGCCGGACCCCAAACCCTGCATGGCAAAGACGAAATCCGCGAGGCCTGATCGATAAGCCAGGTGTTCGCGGATCAGGCAGAGCGTGCGTACGTCCAGGCGGTCCGTATTGACCGGGACCGAATGAGCGGTCCACCCGGCTGCAGCAAGGTCTTTCAGGATAGCTCGGCAGTCAGCATCGACATCGGCATGATCGTGAAACCCGTCATCGCCGAAGCGGTCGTTGGCCCAGGTTTCGATCTCCGCCGCAAGCCGGCGGTGTTTGTCGTCCAGAAAAGGCCAGTCGAGATAGGAACGATCTGCCATGTCAGTCGCCCTCGAAAACCGGTTTTTCCTTGGCCACGAAGGCACGATAGGCGCGTTCGAAGTCCTTGGTCTTCATGCAGATCGCCTGGGCCTGGGCTTCCGCCTCGATGGCCGTGTGCAGGCTCATATCCCACTCTGTGTTGAGCTGGTTCTTGGTCATGGCATTGGCAAAGGTCGGGCCTGTACGGATGCGTTTTGCCCAGTCCAGCGCCTTTTCCATCAATGCATCGGGTTCGACGATCGAATTGAAGAAGCCCCAACGTTCGCCTTCTTCCGCGCTCATCGAGCGACCGAAATAGAGCAGTTCGGACGCGCGGCCCTGGCCGATGATGCGCGGCAGGATCGCGCAGGCGCCCATATCACAGCCCGCCAGGCCCACACGGTTGAACAGGAATGCGGTCTTGGAACGCGGTGTTGAAATGCGCAGGTCAGAGGACATGGCGATAATCGCACCTGCCCCAACACAGATACCATCGATGGCGGCGATTATGGGTTGCGGGCAGTCCCGCATCGCCTTGACGAGATCGCCGGTCATGCGAGTGAAATCGAGCAATCCAGGCATATCCATCTGGACCAGCGGTCCGATGATTTCGTGCACATCACCGCCGGAACAGAAATTCTCGCCGGCACCGGAAAAGACCAGCACCTTCACATCCGGCACATAGCAGAGGTCACGCAGGAAATCGCGCAGCTCGGCATAACTCTCGAAAGTCAGCGGATTCTTGCGTTCAGGGCGATTGAGGGTGATGCGGCCAATGCCGTCCTCGAACTGCCAGAGGAAGTGTTCAGGTGTGTAGTTTGCTGGATCAAGGCGCACGGTGGTCTCCGGACTTGAAACGGGGTGAATGCAGGATGTGGTCGAGATTTTCGCTGAGTGCCTCGGCAATGTCGGCCGGTACGGCGTTCAGCAGTTCATCAACCCAGGCGGCATGAGCCGTGGCGATTTGGGCAAAACATTCGCGGCCCTTTTCGGTGGTTTCGATGTGATAGCTGCGGCGATCGTTGGGCAGAGGCGTGCGGGTCACCCAATCATCCTCGACCAGACGCGTGATCAGGCCGGTGACATTGCCGTTGCTTACCAAAAGGCGCTCGGAGAGCTGGCCCATGGTCAACGGGCCATCCGCGCGTTCCAGGGCAGACATCAGGTCAAACCGAGCCAGGCTGACGTTGTACTCACGGGTCAGGCGAGCGCGGATCTCGCGTTCAATCAGGCCGACCGTACGATAGAGACGCAGCCAGAGGCGAAGATGTTGTTGCGGAGCCGCGGGGGTATGAGTTGCCGCGAGCGACACTAGATTGCGCCGCCGGCTATCATGATGGCTTGACCGGAAACGGACGCGCTGAGTGGAGAGCAAAGCCAGGTGACCATTTCCGCAACTTCCTCGGGCCGGATCAGACGCCCCTGGGGGTTGTTCTTCGTTAGTTCGGCCAGGGCCTCGTCGCGGGAACGGCCGGTCTTCTCCATGATGTTGGCGACGGAATTGTCGACAATCGCTGTGTCTACATAACCCGGGCAGACCGCGTTCACGGTCATGTTGGTCTTTGCATATTCCAGCGACAGGGACTTGGTCAGGCCGACGACAGCGTGTTTTGAGGCGACATAGGGACCAATATAGGCGCCACCACGCAGACCTGCGATCGAGGCGATGTTGACGATCCGCGCATAGTCGGAACGCATCATTTCGCCGATAACAGCCTGGGTGCAGCGAAACAGGCCTTCGACATTAACGGCCTGGATGCGCCGCCACTCTTCCAGCGAGGTCTTGTGGAAGGCGGATGCTGCAGCGATACCGGCATTGTTGACGAGGATGTCCACCGGGCCATCTGCCATGGCAGAACCAAAGGCCTGGGCGACGCTGGCATCATCGGTGACATCGACCTTGATCGCCTTTGCGCCATCGATTTCAGCAGCGGCGGCTTCGAGACGTTCCAGATTGCGGGCCATCAGAATGACCCTGGCGCCCTGGGCAGCGAGACCCTTGGCACAGGCGACACCGATACCGGTTCCGCCACCTGTGATGACGGCTGTGCGTCCGTTTAGCGTGCTCATGCGCGTTGCTCCATTTCCTGGGCTTTTTTGAGATTGCGGCCAAGCTGTTCAAAGCCGGCGACATAGGGGTTGGGTGCGGTAACGCCGCGATAACCGAGTTCCGCGGCGGCGCGCAGAGTCCAGTTCGGGTCCGCCAGATGCGGGCGGGCGAGGGCGACCAGGTCGGCCCGGCCGGCCGCGAGGATCGAATTGACGTGATCGGGTTCAAAGATATTGCCAACCGCCATGGTGGCGCAGCCAAGTGTGTTGCGGATCTGATCAGAGAACGGTGTCTGGAACATGCGTCCGTAGACCGGACGTGCGAGCGGGCTGGTCTGGCCGGCAGACACATCGATCAGATCGGCGCCAGCCTCTATAAAGGCCTGGGAAATACGCACCGTGTCATCGCCGGTAATGCCGTCTTCACCGAGCCAGTCAGTGGCTGACAGACGGATCGCCATCGGCTTGTCTGATGGCCAGACATTGCGCATCGCTTCAAAGACTTCCAGCGGAAACTTGATTCGATTGTCGAGCGATCCGCCGTATTCGTCGGTGCGCTGGTTTGAGATTGGTGTGATGAAGCTGGAGAGCAGATAGCCGTGGGCACAGTGAAGCTCGACCAGATCGAAACCGGCCTCCAGAGCGCGCCTTGTCGCTGCAACAAAATCCGCCTTGACGGCATGCATGTCGGCACGGGTCATCTCTCGCGGGATCTGGTTGCCGTCTGACCAGGCGATCGGAGAGGGGGCGATGATCTCCCAGTTTCCGCTTTCGAGCGGCAGGTCATAGCCTTCCCAGCCGATACGGGTGGAGCCCTTGCGACCGGCATGACTGAGCTGGATAGCCATTTTGGCGCTGCTGCGGCTGTGGGCGAAGTCGGTGATTTCACGCCAAGCCGCAACATGTTCATCGGTGTAGAGTCCGGCGCAGCCCGGCGTGATGCGCGCGTCGGCGCTGACATCCGTCATTTCGGTATAGACCAGTCCGGCCCCTCCCATGCAGCGAGCGCCATAGTGAGCCTTGTGGAAAGCGTTGGGCGTTCCTTCCGCAGCGGAATACATGCACATGGGTGAAACCACGACGCGGTTTTCCAGCCGCATGTCGCGCAGCTCGAATGGCGCAAACATTGGCGGGCGCGACGGGGTGTCGGCTTTTTTTGTGGCCGTTTTGGCAAACCAGCTCTCTACGCTGCCGAGCCATTTCTCGTCACGCAGGCGAAGGTTCTCGTGGCTGATGCGCTGGGAGCGGGTGAGCAGGGAATAGGCAAACTGCTTGGGTTCGAAACCGAGATAGCGGTCGAGATGTTCGAACCATTCGGTGGAATTGCGCGCTGCGCTCTGGAGTTTGAGAACCTCGACCTTTCGCGCTTCCTGGTAGTCATGTAGGCCTTCGGCGAGCGGTTTCTCGGTCGAGGTCAGAACGTCCGCCAGCATGATGGCGTCCTCGAATGCCAGCTTTGTGCCTGAACCAATCGAGAAGTGGGCCGTGTGAGCTGCGTCACCCAGCAGGATCACATTGTCATGGATCCAGGTCTCACACAGAACACGCGGGAAATTCAGCCAGGCCGAGCCGCGCAGATGGCGGGCATTAGACATGAGCTCATTACCGTCCAGCCAGTCCGCAAAGAGCGCTTCGCACTTGCGACAGGTCTCCTCCTTGTCGAGCTGGTCAAACCCCAGCTTTTCCCAGGTCTCCGGTTCGCATTCCACGATGAAGGTCGAGGTTTCGTCGTCAAAACGATAGGCGTGCGCCCAGACCCATCCATGTTCGGTTTCGGTGAAGATGAAGGTGAAGGCCTCAAACACCTTGTTTGTGCCAAGCCAGATGAACTTGTTCTGACGAACCTCGATATCCGGCTTGAAAACATCGGCGTAGGTGTTGCGGATCTTCGAGTTGAGGCCGTCTGAGGCGATGATGATGTCGGCGTCGGAGAATTGATCCAGACCCGGTTCGATCTCGACTTCGAAGTGCAGATTGATGTCCAGCTCACGAGCCCTGTCCTGGAGTATGTTCAGCAGGTGCTTGCGCCCGATGCCGCAGAACCCGTGCCCCGTAGACGTCTCGACACTGCCACCGAAATGCACGTCGATATCATCCCAGTGGGCAAGACTGTCGCCAATGGATGCTGCGCTGATCGGGTCATTGCCTTCCAGGTTTTCCATGGTCTGATCGGAAAAGACCACGCCCCAGCCAAAAGTGTCCCCTGGCTTGTTACGCTCATAGACGTCGATCTCGCAATCGGGATCGCGCAGCTTCATGGAAATTGCGAAGTAGAGGCCGGCGGGACCACCGCCCAGGCAAGCAATCTTCATCACGCGGCTCCTGTGTTGATTTCATGAGCGGAAAGGCGACCACCCGTTTCCGCAAGCCGGACCAGCAGATCCGAAGGTGTCCACCAGCGCGCTCCGAAGCGTTCGGCATTGGAACGAATACCGGCAAGTACCTTGTCTAGGCCGATCGTGTCGGCGTGGAACATCGGACCACCGCGATAACGCGGGAAGCCGTAGCCATTGGCGTAGACCACGTCGACATCACTGCCACGCCACGCGATCCCTTCGTCGAGGATTTTCGCACCTTCGTTGATCAGCGCGAGCATGCAGCGATCGACGATCTCACCATCATCTACCTCACGCAGAGTGACGCCCTGTTCCGAGCGTGCCGTGGCCAGAATTTCGTCAAGTGCTTCGTCATCCAGCGGTGCGCGATTGCCCCTTTCATAGCGATAGAAGCCCGCGCCGGTTTTCTGGCCCTTGCGCCCCATCTCGACCAGACGGTCATGGATGAGAAAAGCCCGCTGCTCAAAACTCTCCGGGTCAAGCTTCTGCCGGTTCATGTAGCCGATATCGAGGCCCGCCATATCACCCATGGTGAAGGGCCCCATCGGCATGCCGAAATCGGTGAGGGCCTTGTCGATCTGGCGGTGTGAAGCCCCCTCCAGAAGCATCAGCCCGGCCTCGCGCCCGTAGCAGGACAGCATGCGATTGCCGATGAAGCCATGGCAAACACCGGAAACTGCCGCGACCTTGCGCATACGCTTGCCCAGCAACATGGCAGTGGCCAGGACGGACGGATCCGTCTTCGCGCCACGCACAACCTCGAGAAGTCGCATGATGTGCGCGGGTGAGAAAAAATGGAGGCCCAGAACGCGTTCTGGATTGGGGACGCGATCTGCTATCGCGTCTACATCGAGATAGGATGTGTTGGTTGCCAGGATGGCCTTCTCGCTCACCGCTTCCGTCAACTGGGCGAAGACCTTGTGCTTGATTTCGATATCTTCGAACACGGCCTCGATGACGATTTCACAGTCCGAAAGGTCTGCGTACTTCGTGGTGGCGGTCAGACGCTGCAGAACTGCCGAGCAGGCAGTTTCACTCAACCGCCCCTTGGCAACGTCATTCTGGAAAATGCCCTTGATGCGATTGTAACCGGCCTGCAGGGCCTGGTCTGACATGTCCAGCAGCTTGACAGACAGGCCCGCAGAAAGGAGCGAAGCGGCTATGCCGACTCCCATTGTGCCACTGCCGATGACGGCCGCGCGTTCGAGTTTGCGGGGCTCTGCAGCGACGCCGGGAAGTTTGGCGGATTTACGCTCGGCGAAGAAGAGATGGCGCATGGCAGCGGACTGCGTGTCCGACATGCGCTCAACGAACAGTTCGCGCTCCTTTTTCAAGCCGGCCTGGATGTCCAGCGTGCCACTGGCTTCGACGGCATCGATTGCCGCGAGCGGGGCCTTTTGACCGCGCTGGCGTTTGCCCGCATGGGCGCGCCAGTGGTCCAGCGCCGACTGATCTTGCTCAGGATTGGGAAGCGCACCTGTGGAGCGTTTGTCGTTGCGGGTTTTGCTTTTCGCAAAATCAAGCGCGGAGCTGGCAAGGTCATCGCTTGCAATTGCATCGGCGATCCCGGCTTCCAGGGCCTTGGCCGCTGTGATTGGTTTGCCCTGGCTGGCCATTTCCAGGCTAAGTGCCATACCAGCAATACGGGGCAGACGTTGCGTGCCGCCCGCGCCGGGGATCAGACCCAGATTGACCTCGGGAAGCCCGGCTTTTGCACGCGCATCCATCACCCGGTAATCACAGCCCAGAGCGATCTCCAGACCGCCACCCAGCGCCTGGCCGTGAATAGCTGCAACAACTGGGAAGGGCGCGTTTTCCAGGGCTGAGATCGCGTCAGCGAGGCTGGGCGCCTGGGGCGGTTTGCCGAACTCGGAGATATCTGCGCCTGAAAAGAAGGTTCGTCCGGCACATTGCAATACCGCAGCATTCGTACTCGCCGGTGCCGAGTTGAGTGCGCTTACTATGCCCTCGCGAACGGAATGCGAGAGTGCGTTGACCGGCGGGTGATCGATGGTGATGACCAGGACAGAACCGGTTTTTCGGGTGGAAACAGGGCTCATCATCGTCTCCTAGGTCACGGCGGCGCGGACGGTATATTTCTCGTCCTTCCAGCTATTCGTGTTCATCACATCGGCGAGCTCGGAAACCGCCGTCCAGACATCGCTGTAGCGGGTGTAGAGCGGGGTGAAGCCGAACCGCAGGATGTCCGGAGCACGGAAATCACCAATGACGCCGCGATCGATCAGCGCCTGCATGATCGCGTATCCGTCGCGATGACGGATCGACACCTGGCTGCCTCTGTGTTCAGCGACACGCGGTGAGGCCAGTTCGAAACCGGACGTGTTTTCCTCAACCAGCTTGATAAAGAGGTCGCCCAGCATTTGTGATTTCCTGCGCAGGGCGGCCATGTCGACGTCCGCGAAGATATCCAGCCCGACTTCCAGCGCACACATGCCGAGAATCCCCGGAGTGCCGCACAGAAACCGGTCAATGCCCTTGCCGGCATCGTAGCGGTCGTCGAAGGCGAACGGCGCCGCATGGCCCATCCATCCGGAAAGCGCGGGCATGACCTTGCCCTGATGACGCTCTGCCACATAGATGAAGGCGGGCGCACCAGGGCCGCCATTGAGGTATTTATAGCCACACCCGACGGCGAAATCGGCGTTGCAGGCATCCAGCTCGACAGGCAGGGCTCCGGCGGAATGGCTGAGATCCCAGATCACCAGGGCGTCAACGTCGTGGGCGCGGCGTGTAACCTCTGCCATGTCCCAGAGCGCACCGGTCTTGTAATGCGTCTGGGTGAGGAGCAGGGCGGCAACATCCCCCTTTGTGAGACGCTCCAGAATTTGCGAACGTTCGACCAGCTCGGCACTGAGCTGACGACCGGAGGCGCTCGCAAGCCCCTCCATCATGTAGGCGTCTGTCGGAAAATTCCCGGTCTCGGAAAGCAAAGCCGACTTGTCAGAGTTGAGTTGAGAAGCTGCAGACAGTGCCTTGAATACGTTTACGGATGTGGAATCGGCTGCAACGACCTGACCGGGCGCCGCGCCGATCAGGCTTCCGATCTTGTCACCCAGGCGACGGGGCGCATTGATCCAGTCATTGCTGTTCCAGGAGCGAATGAGATCCTGGCCCCACTGGCGGTGGATCATGTCGCTCATCGCGTCAGGCGTCGCCTTGGGCAGGACACCCAGCGAATTACCGTCCAGATAGATCACGCCATCAGGAATGGTGAACAGGTCGCGCATCTCGCGCAGCGGATCGGTGGCATCAAGCGCGTTGATCTCGTCGAGGGTCATCTCAGAGTTCTCTCAAAATCGCGCGAACGGGCGAGGCGTCCGCATTGATGATGGGCAGGGGCAGGGCGATCAGCTCGTATCGTCCGTCCGGTACGCCGTCGAAGACGAGGCCTTCCAGAATGCGCATGTCATGCCGTTTGACAGCGTGATGCGCGTCGAGCGTCTTGGATGTTTCCGGATCAAGCGAGGCAGCGTCGGTGCCGATCAGCTTGCAGCCGGCAGCAGCCAGTCGTTCGACTGTTGACGCATTGATGGCACGGAAATCACTGTCCCAGCTGTCGTGCGGGAAATACTCATAAGTTCGCACCAGAACCCGTGCATGGGCGCCGATCTTGTCCCAGTCAACATCGTCTGGCGTCACATCGACACCGGAACCGCCCGCGGTGACCAGCACACATTCCCCCAGGTAGGGCTCCAGCGAAACCGAGGCGATATCTGTGCCATCACGGTCATAATGCTCCGGCGCATCCGCATGGGCACCGGAGTGCGTGGACAGGGTCAGGCGGGAGACCTTGACGGGGCACTCGTCGGAAATCACCCAGTTGTCTTCGCGTTGGAAAGCGGTGTCACCGGGCCAGACAGGCAGCTCGGCGCGGAGCGGTTGTGATATGTCCCAGAGATGTTTCATGGATCAGAGCAGCGTCCGCACGGTCCAGATTTCCGGGAAGAAACGAAGATCCAGGGCCCTGACCAGATAGCCCACACCGGCTGTGCCGCCAGTGCCCTTGCGGAAGCCGATGATACGCTCGACAGTTTTCATGTGATTGAAACGCCATTGCTGGAACTTGTGCTCGACGTCGACGAGTTTCTCGCCGAGTTCATAGGCTTCCCAGTGTTTCTCGCTGTTAGCGTAGATCTCGCGCCAGACCGCCTCGACCTGTTCGCTCGCCTCGTAGGCTTCGCTCCAGTCACGCTCCAGCCGGTCCTTCGGAACCTCGTATCCCTTGCGGGCGAGGAAGGCGAGCGTCTCATCCCAGATGCTGGGCTTGGTCAGTGCTTCGGTGACCATGGCGTGGGCAACCGGATTATCCTTGTGCACGCGCGCCATGGCGGCGTTCTTGTTGCCCAGGCGGAATTCGATTGTGCGATATTGATAGGACTGGAAACCCGAGCTGTGGCCCAGCTTGTCGCGGAAAACCAGGTAATCAGCAGGGGTCATGGTCGCCAGAACCGACCAGGCCTCGATCAGTTGTTCCTGGGTGCGCGACACCCGCGTCAGCATCTTCAGCGCCGGTCCGACCTCGTTCTGCGCAATACGGCGGGAGGCAGCCTCAATCTCGTGGATCACCAGCTTCATCCACAATTCGGCGACCTGGTGGATGACGATGAACAACATCTCGTCATGCTCGCCGGTCAGCAACTCCTGCTGGGACAGGATGGTGTCCAGACGGAGATACTTGCCGTAGGACATGTCGTCCTTGAAATCCCAATGAATATCTTCATCAGAGACATCGACTTGCGAGGAGAAGGTGTCGGTCATATTCATGCCTGCGAAATCGACATCGCCGGAGTGCGAGTCGGAGATAATTTAGAACTAAAATAATTTCGCGTGATGACATCGATCCGTCAAGCGCGATCAGGGGTGAGTGCTATGCTGGATGCTGTGGAACAGACTGTTTGGGACGTGATTTGGCTTTATCTCAACCTGGGTTACGAGCACATCCTGCCGCTGGGCCTGGACCATATTCTTTTTGTCCTGGCGCTTTTTCTGGCATCATCAAAATGGAAGGACCTGATCTGGCAGGTCTCCGCTTTCACCCTGGCCCACACGATCACGCTGGCTCTGGCCACGTTGGGCCATGTCAGCCTACCGGGCAGTATAGTCGAGCCGATAATCGCGCTGTCCATCGCCTTCGTGGCGATCGAGAACATCGTCTTCAAGGATGTCCAGAAATGGCGCCCCGCGCTGGTTTTCGCCTTCGGGCTCTTTCACGGCTTGGGGTTCGCGGGCGTATTGGGTGAGCTGGGCTTGCCGGAAGGCGATCTGGCAGCCGCGCTTATCAGCTTCAATGTCGGGGTTGAGCTGGGGCAATTGTCGATCCTGGCCATGGCGTGGATCGCCGTGTTCTGGTGGCGCGAGAAGCCTGCCTATAATTATCTCCGTCTGGGGGGCACTGGTCTCATCGCGCTGATGGCGCTGTGGTGGACGATCGAACGCGTGTTTCTGGGAGGCTAGGGGAGCCGGCTATTCAGCCGGCCCTTCCATCTGACGCTTGGCAGAGCCATTTTCAGGCGCCCATCCGGGTCGCTTCGAAAGATACCCCCACCATTCTCCGGCATTGCGGGCCGAGCCGAGGTCCCTGAAGAGGCCCGGAAGTTCCGAGAACCAGACGGCCAGCGGATTGACGCTGTTAAAGTCGCGCGCCAGGCCGTAGTGCGGGGTTTCCTCTTCGCGCTGATAGGTGCCGAAGATGCGGTCCCAGATGATCAGGATGCCGCCGTAATTCCTGTCGATATACTTGTCGTCACAGCCGTGGTGGACCCGGTGATTGGCGGGTGTGTTCAGGATGCCGTCCAGCACGCCCAGCTTGCCGACCAATTCGGTGTGGATCCAGGTCTGATAGGCCTGCACCACGACGATCGAGAAGAAGACGACGCCTGGATGAAAGCCCATGAACAGCATGGGCAGATGGAAGATCGCTGATGTCAGGCTCTCAAACGGCCCGAAGCGGATCGCCACGCTGATGTTCATGAAGCGAGAAGAGTGATGCACGGCATGCTGGGTCCACAACAGACGGATTTCATGCGCCATTCGGTGTTCCCAATAATAGGTGAAGTCGGCGACCAGGAGCGCGAGAACCACGCTCCATAGCGTCACTGGAATATCCCAGCTGACGAAGTTCGCATTGATGGCGACAAAGCCGAGATACACAAATCCCATAGCGAATATTTCGAAGGCCAGATAGGGAATCTGGGTCGAGATATTGGCGATCATGTCCAGCAGGGTCCGGCCGGTCATCTTCTTCGTGAAGACACCGGTCACCAGCTCGATCAGCAGGATGGCTGCGCCGAGAAGGAAGAAAGCATCATCAATTTGGCTGCCCAGATACTCAATTGCATCACCGTTCATGATTTCGCTCCTACACCCTTGATGAGGCTGTTCCAGGCGAGTTCGCTGGCCTGGTTCAGGGTTGTTTCCTCGGCACGCATGCTTTCCCAGCCGGCCATGATCGCGGCGTCGTACATGCGCTCGATCCAGCTTGTTGGAATGGCAGGGTCGAACAGTCCTTCCCCGCGAGCCGCGTCGATCAGATCGCGCGTTTCCTCAGCCTGGCGCGCAATTTCATTTTTCAGCTCTGCATCATCCTCGAGCCCAAAATGTGCGAGAAAGCCGTGGCGATCACCGAGAGGGATGAGGGCGTCCAGAATATTCTTGAGAGCGGCAGAATAGCTAGGCGCGTGTTCTGCCGCGCTTTCCGCAGCCTCGTCCATCTCTTCATAAGCGCGCATGGCAAGCTCCCGCAGAAGCTCGTCCCTGCAAGTAAAGTGACGGTGCAATGTGGCTCTCCCGACACCGGCGTGTTCAGCGATGCGGGACAGAGAGCTTGATGGCTCGGCTGACAAAAGTCGAAAACCGGCTTCCATAATAGCATTTTTGGCGGTGGGTCTGATTGGATCATTCATGAGACAATCATGTCTCATTTGATGTTGTTGGGTCACATTAAATTTGAGCAACTCGTCGAGGCGTTCTAGTGAACGAAAGCCAGCAGGGTCGGTTTTCGTATAATTTTCCGCTGCTTGCTTTGGTTTCGAATGGTTCCGGCAGCGGCATCCCCAAGTGTAGTGGATACTCCAAATAACTGTGCTCCCGTTATAAGGTAACGCGGAGTTTCCACCGCGCTTCGGCGGCGCGCGACCACCCTTCGGAGGCATGAATGCCAAGAATTTTTGTGCTCAGCTCCCTCGTTCTGATGCTTGGACTGATGGTGCTGGGCGCGGCAACTGCCTGGGCGCACCCCGATGACGAAATCTGTCGGCTGGACCCGGATCTCTGTGCGGCACTGGAAAGCATGGACAGCGAGTTGCCTTCTGGAGAAGCCGCACTGGGTTTCGACGTCACGCTGGAACGCGGCCTGTGGGAGACGATAGCGCTTTACGTGAAGCTGGGGTTTGAGCACATCCTCCCCAAGGGGTTGGATCATATCTTGTTCGTGTGCGCGCTGTTTTTCGCCTCTACACGTCTGAAACCGCTGGTGCTGCAGGTTTCGAGCTTCACGATCGCGCATACGATCACGTTGGGGTTGGCGATTTCAGGACTGATTGTCGTGCCGGGCCAAATCGTCGAGCCGATCATCGCGCTTTCGATAGCTTTTGTGGCTGTCGAGAACATTCTTTTCAAGGACATGCAGAAATGGCGCCCCTTGGTGGTCTTCGGCTTCGGGCTGTTTCACGGGCTGGGTTTTGCCGGCGTGTTATCTGAGCTCGGATTGCCTGGAAGTGCGCTGGTTCCCGCGCTGGTGAGTTTCAACGTCGGGGTTGAACTGGGACAGCTGACCATCATCGCAGCAATGTATTTTGCCCTGCGTTGGTTTTTCGAACAGGACTGGTATCGCAGCTGGCTGGTTCGCGGCGCCAACGGTGCCATCGCATTGATGGCCATCTGGTGGACCATCGAGCGCGTCTTTCTCGGCGGATAATAAAAAAAACCCCGGCTCGATGAACCGGGGCTTTTCTCGGATAGCGGTGACAGCTTACTCGCTTTCGCTCTCGATCAGACCACGACCTTCGAGCAGCGGCTCGATGGTTGGTTCCTGACCGCGGAAAGAGACGTAGAGATCCAGGGCTGGGCGGATGCCGCCGGCGCCATAGACGTTCTCGCGCAGACGCTGGGCATAGGTCTCGTCATACAGACCGTTTTTCGCGGAACGGAATAAATCCGTCAGCGTCCAGCAGGTTTGACCAGATATAGGCGTAATAACCGGCAGAATAACCACCCGCGAAGATGTGTGAGAAGTACGTCGAGCGATAACGCGGCGCGATCTCTTCCATCATGCCGATATCATCGAGCACTCGGGTCTCGAACTCCAGCGCGTCTTCCGGAATCTCCTCCGGGCTCAACGAGTGCCAGGCGAGATCGAGCAGCGAAGCGGCCATGTATTCCGTGGTTGCGAAACCCTGGTTGAAGGTGGCTGCTGCCTGCAGGCGTTCCATCAGCTCGTCCGGAATGGTCTCACCGGTTTCAGCGTGGGTGAAGAATTCACGCATGACTTCCGGAGCGGCCGCCCAGTGTTCATAGATCTGGGCTGGGAATTCGGTGTAGTCGCGCGGACCGGTGACACCGGAAATGCGCGGATAGCGTTGCTCGGACAGAAGGCCGTGCAGGGCGTGGCCGAATTCGTGGAAGAGGGTGGAGACCTCGTTGAAACTCATCAGCGCCGGATCACCTTCTGCCGGCGGCGAGAGGTTGAGGTAATTGCCTACGACCGGGCGCTGGTTTTCACCATCGATATTCTGCTGCCCGCGGAAGCTGTTCATCCACGCACCGCCACGCTTGGTCGGGCGGGCGAAGAAGTCACCGTAGAAGACGCCGACATGGGTGCCGTCCGCTTCGCGAACTTCCCAGACTTCAACGCCGTCGATGAAGACCTGCGCGTCCTCGACCGGATGGAAGGTCAGGCCCCAGAGACGGTTGGCAACTTCGAACGCAGCATTGCGAACATTCTCGAGCACGAAGTACTGGCGAACCTCTTCCTCATTGAGAGAGTAACGCGCCTGGCGAACCTTTTCGGAATAATACCACCAGTCCCAGGCCGCGAGCTGGAAGTCGCCGCCTTCCGCATCGATCATGGCCTGCATGTCGTCACGCTCTTCGCGTGCGCGGGCCAAGGCCGGCTCCCAGATCTGGTTGAGGAAATCGGAGAGATTGTCCGGGTTCTGCGCCATGCGTGTTTCAAGCTGGTAGGACGCGTGATTTGCATAACCGAGCAACTCGGCGCGTTCAGCACGCAGGCGAGCGATCTCGATCGCTTCTTCCTGATTGTCGCTGTCACCGCCGGCGAAGCCACGCATGACATAGCCGTTGTAGATATCCTCACGCAGCTCTCGGTTTTCCGCGAAGGTCAGGAAAGGCGTGATGGAGGAGCGGGAGGTCGTGAAGACCCAGGAGTTCTCATATCCACGGCGAGCAGCTTCGCGGGCACCGGCAGCGCGGATCCCATCCGGCAGGCCGGCCAGATCAGCCTCGTCGGTGATGACCAGCTCATAGCCATTGTTTTCTGCCAGCAGATTCTGGCCATAGGCGACCGTCAGTCCGGAAATCTGAGTGTTCAGCTCGGCCAGGCGTTCCTTGGCGGCGTCGTTCAGCAGGGCGCCGGCGCGGACAAAGTCACGGTGATAGAGTTCGAGAACCCGCATCTGGTCTGCATCCAGACCCAGGCTGTCGCGCGTCTCGTAGAGCGTGTTGATGCGTTCCCACAGCCGCCCGTCCAGGGAGATGTCATTGCCCAGTGCGGAGAATTGCGAGGAATATTCCCGGGACAGCGTCTGGATGGTCTCATTGGTGTGTGCGCTGGCAAGCGCGAAGAAGACTGACTGCACACGCGACAGGGACGAACCGAGACGCTCCATGGCGATAATCGTGTTCTCATAGGTCGGAGCGTCAGCGTTTTCGACGATGGCAGCGAATTCCGCGCGGGACTCAGCAATGCCAGCGTCGAATGCCGGTGCAAAATGCTCGTTTTCAATGCGGTCAAAAGGCGGCGTGCCGAACGGTGTATCCCACCGGTCTTCCAGGAAGGGATTGCTGGCGACATTGACGTCGGCTGCAACTTCGCTGCTGGCGTCCGCATTGGCGGACGTTTCGGCATCGGTTCCGGTGTTGACCTGGCCGCAAGCGGTCAGGAGCGCCAGGCTGGCGACGCTAGCCATGAATACTGGTTTCAAAGTTTCACCCCAATAGACAAGCGAACGGCCCGGCACATTGCGGCGTTTGGCAAGGTCCGGAATCCGATCGGAGAAATGATCGCAAACCTAACGTTACACTATAACGCGCGCAATGTGTCGAGCCGTCTGTGACTCAATCTTAATGCGTCGGAGAGATTACCAGCCGCAGGAACGACCTTCGTTTTCCTCTCGCAGATGGTCCATCAATGGCTGGAAATAGGCCGTGATTGCAGAGCCATCCATCTGACGGGTGCCGGTAAAGGCTTCCAGCGCATCCGGCCAGGGCTGGGATGCGCCCAGCTCCATCATGGCGTTGAAGCGTTCACCGACTTCCTCGTTTCCATAGATCGAACACCGGTGCAGCGGGCCTTCCCAGCCCGCCATTTCACAGGCGGCCTGATGGAACTGGAATTGCAGGATATGGCTAAGGAAATAACGCAAATACGGCACGTTGTTGGCGATGTGGTATTTTGAACCCGGGTCGAACGCGTCTGCCGGGCGCTCCACCGGCGGGGTGATGCCCTGATAGCTGTTTCTGAGCTCCCACCAGGCAGAGTTATATTCGTCCGGCTGAATCTCGCCACGCAGCACGCGCCAGCGCCACTGGTCCATCATTACCGCGAAGGGCAGGAAGGCAATCTTGTCGAGCGCCGTATCCATCAACAGGCTCAGATCCGCGTCCGCACCCGGCATGTCGGCTTCATTGAGCAGGCCAATCTGGACCAGATATTCCGGCGTCACGGAAAGTGCGATGAAATCGCCGATTGCTTCATGGAAACCGTCATTGGCGCCGGTCTGGAACAGGAGGTCCTGGTGGTTATAGGCGCGCTGGTAGAAGTTGTGGCCGAGCTCGTGGTGAACCGTCACGAAATCAGTGCCATTGACGAGCGTACACATCTTGATACGCAGATCATCGACGCTGTCGAGGTTCCAGGCCGAAGCGTGACAGGCCACCTGGCGGTCCCGGGGCTGGGTGATCAGCGAACGCTCCCAGAAGGTTTCCGGAAGCGGCTCCAGGCCCAGTGACGTAAAGAAGGTCTCGGCCACTTCAACCATCTGGTGGGCCGTGTAGCCGTTGTTGACCAGAAGGTCGTCGAGATTGTAGGCGGATTCACCCGAACCCACACCGGCGACATCGCTGAGTGAGCCCCAGCCCTGTGCCCACATATTCCCCAGGAGGTCCGCGCGGATCGCACCGGTGGCAGGCTGAACCTCGTCGCCATAAAGCTCGTTCAGGTTCGAGCGGACGTGACAGTGAAGTTCCTCGTAGAACGGCGCGACCTGGCCCCAGAGGCGTTCAACCTCGGCTTCCATCTCGTCAGCCGGCATGTCGTAATTGGACAGCCACATCTGTGCGAGATTGTCATATCCCAGATCGCGGGCGCCCTGATTGGCGATCTCGACCATTTCGGAATAGTCCTGCGCCATGGCTTCGGGATCATAGGCCTCGCGCCAGCCATTCCAGACATGGGCCAGGAATTCCGGATCGCGGCTGGTCCGCATGATGTTTTCAAGCTCGTTGTGATCGACCATCTCATCGTCGATTTCCATCAGGCCGGAGGAGTAGGACGAGCCCATGCGTGTGGTCAGCTCTGACATGCGCGCTGCCGCAGCCGGGTCATTGGGCGAG
Source organism: Maricaulis sp. MIT060901 (assembly GCF_047123815.1). Lineage (NCBI taxonomy): Bacteria > Pseudomonadati > Pseudomonadota > Alphaproteobacteria > Maricaulales > Maricaulaceae > Maricaulis > Maricaulis sp. MIT060901. The sequence continues at coordinate 70,828 of NZ_CP138920.1, read as the reverse complement.
GGCAGGGTGATGCCGGCCCGAAGCGCTGTCAATTTTCGCTCGAGCGAAGCGGGAAGATCCAGATCAGCATATTGACCGGCTTCGGTCGCATACCGCACGGACATCGCGGTGGACTGGGCGCCCATGCGCTGCAGCAACCAGTTGGTGTCATGAGTGATAAAATTGTTCTGAACCCAGGCAGTGCGCGCAGCAAACTCGCCGAACTCGCGGAACTCGGCTTCAGCCCCCTCCACAAAGGCCTCCGCATCCGCAACGGTCAGCGGTGCATCGCTGCTTGTGGTCGATGGGCCAGCCTGTGTGCCCGCATCACCCTCATTCGCGCCCTGGTAAAAATAGATGCCAGCGCCCATCAGCAGGGCGCCAGAAGCGACGCCCATCAACAAACGGCCCATGATTGTTCCCCTCAGAAACCGAAAATACGCCGATCATCCTCGCCGAGTTTGCGTAAGCGTCAAGTCAATCGCTGGTGATAGCCGTCGTGTCAGGTGATCCTGTTAGGCGGACAGGCCAGACCCGGATGAGATCGCAGGGACGCTTCCAGAGTGCAGATTGCAAGCTCGATGCGAGCCGGGCGGACATTTCATGCAGGAATATGATCCGCACGGTATCGGCCGCGTCCAGGCTATCTGGATGCACCAGAATGACCTTCGAGCTGCAGGAGTGACCCTAGTGCCCGAGCAACTGTCCCTCGGCGAGGACGTGGAGCAGGGAGCGGGCGCTCATTTTTTCCGGTATCAGCTGGTTATGACCGGAGTATTTCGTGATCAGGTCCCGATTTTCCTGGGTGTCAGCGAAATAGGCCATTCGCCATTTGTGGAACAGTCGGCTGTCGACCATCTCACATGAAGCGAGCTCGATGTCCGTGTGACGTTCGTCCGCCGCAATACGGTGATAGGTTTCGCTGACCGCATGACGTCCGCCCTCCAGCACCTGAACGAAATAATCGCCGTCAAACCACAGTGCACCGGTGATATTATTCTTGCTGTTCTGTTCGCGGGCCGAGGCCAGGATCTGATCGAGATCCATGCCCAGGCCCTGGGATGCTCGAGAGAAGTAAAGCAGGCGAGTGAGATACATGCGAAAGCTCCATCAAGTCGCCTCATGCTTCCCGATGCGCGCGATTCTCACAAGCAAAATTCGCCTAATACGTGTCAGACGTCATCAATAACCGCCAACATGGCATCAAGGTTGGCGGCGCCGAGTTTACGGCAACGCTCGGGTGACCATCCGGCAAATACATCTGGCAGATCGGCATTATCCTTGAACGGCATTTCCAGCGTCATCGCGAGGCAGCCGAACGTGTTTGCCATATAGTTGGTACAGATGGACAGATCTGCCGTTCCCGGCGCATCTACGTCATAGCCGTGCAAAGTCTGGAAATCCGGGGAAATGGCCTCGAGCGCGACCTTGTAGGCGTCCAGCTTGTATTGGTCGTCAGCCGTGAAATTCGGTGCGCCTTCCCCGCCGGCGATGAAGTTGTAGGGAAGCCCCTCGTCGCCATGCACATCCAGGTGCAGGTCAACTCCCGTCGCTCGGATCCGTTCGAGGACGAAAAAGACCTCTGGAGAGTTCTCTGGTGACGCCTTGTCCCATTCGCGATTGAGATTGATACCCTTGGCATTGGTGCGCAGGTGCCCGCGACGACTGCCATCGGGATTCATGTTCGGCACCATGTGGAAACGCGCGAGGCTGAGGAGTTTTCGTGCGACCGGGTCGTCCTGATCAAGAAGACGATTGAGGAAACCCTCCATCCACCACTCGGCCATGGTTTCGCCCGGATGCTGTCGGGCCGTGATCCAGATCGTTTTTTCGCCATTGCCCACACTGAGACAATCCAGGCTCTGGCCGTCGAGCGTTTCGCCAAGTACTTCTAAATCAACACCCGGGTAGGTTTGGGCCCAGGCTATCAGATCCTGATGGCGTTCCATGGAATAGGGGGCAAAATAGGCATACCAGACCGTGTCCAGTTCCGGGGCATGGCTTAGAGTCAGGACGCCGTTTTCATAAGAGGTGTCGATGCGGAACCATGTTTCGCGATCATAAGACGCGCACGCCTGATAATCTTTCCAGCCGTCCAGATAGGCTGCATCACCGGCATTGGTGATCGCCATTGAAAGCGCCTGGCCCTTGGCGCCGCTCACCCGGTAGTGGAACCACTGGAAGAAGTCGGAGCCGTTATCCTTGCAGATCTCAAGTTCGATCGCCCCGCCTTGATCAACGGAAACGACATCAATATTGCCACTGTCGAAGGCGGAATTGATCTTGATTGTCATGCGGCTCTCCCTAACCTTGCAGATGTCTGGCGCAATTCGGGCCGGTTTCCAACCGTTCGATCACGGTCCACGCCGCGGAATGTGAAAAGACCGGAGCCCGCGGAGGCGATAGGAAACAGGCGATTGCCACGGGAAGGGGCTGACATGAAACTGACAACGATTATCCGCACGGTACTGAGTGTTTTCGTATCCATCATCTTTCTTGATTCCCTGCGCTTCAAATTCACAGACGCGCCGGAGACGCAGGAAATATTCGGCCGGCTGGATGCCTGGGCCGGCACGCTCGGCGCGCCCGGGCTGTTCGGACATAGCGGCCTGTTCAGCCAGTACATGATCGGAGGGGCGGAGCTTGTTGCATCTGCCTGCGTGCTGATTGGCCTGTTGCCGGGGCTTCGTCGTTTTCAGGCCCTGGGCGCGCTTCTTGGCATTTCCATCATGAGCGGTGCCATCAGTTTCCACCTGTTCACGCCCCTGGGTATCGATCCCAACAATGATGGTGGTGGCCTGTTCATGGCGGCGGTCGGCGTCTGGTTTTCTTGCCTCGTCCTGGTGGTCTGGAACCGGCGTGAATTGGCGGCGTTACTCGGAGATTTCATCGCAGCGCTCGTTCGCGATGATCGTTATCGTTCCTGATGGCCTTGGAGCGCAAACGTGTCGAGGTCGACGATGGCGATCTGAGCGTCTTGATTGCACGTCGGCCCTCTGCACCCCGCTTGATCTTCGGCCACGCCAATGGTTTCAACGCGGGCACGTACCGATTGTTCCTGTCAGAGCTGGCCGATCAATTTGAAATCATTGCCCCGGACTTGAGGGGGCATGGTCTGTCGCAAGTGCCTGTCGAGCCGGGAAACTTGCGTGATTGGCAGGTTTTTGGTCGTGATCTGGCGCTTGCCTGCCACGACAGCTCAACGCGACCCACACTGTTCGTCGGACACTCAATGGGGTCCGTCTGCGGACTATTGGCGGCGGCCTGGCACGGTTTGCGGGTGGATCGATTTGCCCTGATCGAGCCAATTTTCATGCCATCATGGTTTTATGCCATTCCTCACATTCCCGGAGGGGCGTGGGCGTATCGCTACAACCCGATGTCCACGGCAGCTCGGAAGCGGCGTTCGCTATGGGGCAGCCGCTCGGAGGCAATTGCCCATTATAAGGAGAAACCTCTGTTCGAGCGGTGGCAGCCGGGCGTTTTGGAGGATTATCTGGACACCGGCGTTATCGAGCACGATGAATCAGCAAGCCTCGCCTGCGCACCTGAATGGGAGGCCGCGATTTTCGCGTCGCACGGTCATAACCCTTGGAGCGCGCTGCGCGAACTCCATGCACCCGTTTCCATTCTGAAATCAGTGCGAAGAGGGTCGACAGTCTATCCGGTCTGGCGCCTGCGTCGTCACGGACTCGACCCTGATCTGACCCAGGCAAGCCATTTGGCTCCGATGGAAGACCCCATCGGATGCGCTGACTGGGTTCGCGCTCAGGCCGCGGACCTGTTACGGGCTTGAACCTTTCGAAGCCGATGCACGATCCGATACACCAGAAGGATGCCCAGGACACCGCCGTGGACCCATGGCCCCAGCTGATGCCCCTTCACCATGAAGCCATAGTGGAAGACGGCCAGCACCGCGATCGGATAAACGGCGAGGTGCAGGCGCTGCCAGAGATGCGCCCCCAAAGCGCGGATCGAGCTGTTGAACGATGTCAGCGCGAGCGGAACCAGACCGATAACGGCAAACATGCCCAGCGTGATATAGATCCGCTCAACCACATCATTCCACAGCCCTGCAAACATGCCGGGCACGTTGCCCTGCGCAGCAACCAGCAGGTCGAGCCCCATGTAGGCCAGCAAGTGCAATAATGCGTACCAGAACGCCGCCAGACCGACACGGCGGCGAATTTTCATGACCGTTGTCCACTGCGTGAGATCGCGGAACGGCGTGATGGCCAGCGACAGAATCAGGATTCTCAGGGCGGTATCGCCCAGAAAACGGTGTGTGGTCTCGATCGGGTTGTAGCCGAGCGCGTGCTCTGCGCCTGTGAGCAGCGCCCACCATTGCCAGCCAAGCCATAAACCAGGCAAGGCAAGCAACCAGAAACTCAGCGGTTTGAGCCAGTCGCGCCCGAACCGTTTGAGGAGGTCGGCTCGTGTTGTCATCAATGCTGCTCGATCAGATCCATTCCAGCATACATGGACGCGACCTGGTCCTCATAACCGTTGAACATCTCCGTCTCCCGACGTGCCAGCAGGCCACCGCCGATAATGCGTTCGCTGGACTGGCTCCAACGCGGGTGGGCGCGGTTCGGATTCACATTGGAATAAAATCCGTACTCATTTGGTGCTGACTGGTTCCAGGAAGTCGCGGGCTCTTCAGACGTAAATCGGATTTTCGCGACGGATTTTATGGATTTATAGCCATACTTCCACGGAACAACGAGACGGATCGGTGCCCCGTTCTGCTTGGGCAGAACCTCGCCATAAAGCCCCACAGCCAGGAAGGCGAGTTCGTTGCGAGCTTCATCAAGACGCAAGCCTTCCACATAGGGCCAGTCCAGCACACGCAGGCGAGTGCCACGCATCTCGTTACGGTTGAGATAGGTCTCGAACTGCACATATCGCGCGTCGTTGCTCGGCCGCAATCGCTCTATGATCGATGCCAACGGCACACCGACCCACGGAATCACCATGGACCAGGCTTCAACACAACGCAGGCGGTATACGCGCTCTTCCAGCGCGTCGAAATCAACAAGATCCTGCAAGGAGTATTCGCGGGGTTCATCGGTCAGTCCTGAAACCTCAATGTTCCAGGGTGATGTTGTCATAGCGGACGCATAACGTGCCGGATCGCCCTTATCCAGGCCGAACTCATAGAAATTATTGTAGCCCGTAACGGCTTCGTACGGGGTCAGATCGTCACTGACCTGCCAGTTGGTCTCTTGCGCGGCCAGCGCGCCTTCAGTTGGCATCTGGCGGGCCGAGGCCGATCCCTGGCCACACCCGGCAAGCGCTGTGACGCCAAGGGCACCCGCGGCCTTCATGATTTGACGACGGTTGAGAAAAGCCGGTTTTGGCGTGACCAGCTCGTTGGACAATTGCCAGATTTCATTCTTGCGACGGATCATGATGGCTCCGGTTTGTATCGTGCCTCCAGACATAGCCCGCCAATCTGATTTGTCTTCCCCAACCAACGCGCTCGTGATCGAGAATTCAGCTTTGTGAGATGACGTGATCGTCCGCCGACAGTTGTTTTTTAAAACTCTTCAGTCTTGCCTCGCTGTGTCATTGGCCGGCGCTTGTTGCCATGAAAAGAAGTTCGGGATGAGTGACGGAGAATTCGGACACCGCCTTGGGGAAGACCGCACAACAGGTGTTCTGATCCAGGAAATTTGGGGCAAGACGACGCCTGAGGGGTTGGGAGAAGCCGCTGCCGCCCTGGGCGAGGCGTGCATACGGCTCCGTTCGACACGCATCCTGATGCTCGTTTCCCGGAGTGACGCCCAATTCACACCGGCCCAGTTCATCTCCATGTTCGAGGCGTTCATGACCGCATTTCCGAGCGTTCGCCGGATCGCCTACGTTCTCGACGTGTCATCCCATGATACCGAACAAATGCTTCTGGGAACGCTCGCCTGGCGACATCAGATCAAAGTGGGTTTCCACGATGATGAGAAAGCCGCTCTGGCCTGGTTGGGTCGAGGCTAGGTCAGTCTCTTCGAGAAACAATTTGGCAGAGAATCATGTCTTCATGCTGCCCGCTGAGGAAGTTGCCATGGGGCCAAGAACTCAGCTCTGCATGGCCGTGATGACCGCAGCGGCGTTGTCATGCGCCGCTTAAGGCCAGGATTTCTGGCACGCCGAAAACATACAGATCCTGCGCGGTGAAGACTACGAGCTTGGATCAACTGATCGCACGATCTTCACAGTTGAACACGCCAGTCGCTGGTCCGGAGGCGATTTCTTCCTGTTCACCGATTTTTTTGTTCAACGAAGATGGCAGCATCGGCGCATACGGCGAAATCACGCCGCGTTTCTCGTTTGAGAATCTGTTTGATATCGATTTCGGCGACGGCCTGGTGCGTGACGTCTATTTCACCCTGAATTACGAACGCGGGGAGCAGGGGCTGGAGCGTTATCTGGGAGGAATTTCAGCAGATCTAGATCTGCCAGGTTTCTTCTTTTTCAAGGTGATGGCCCTGCACCGGGATGATCCGGCACGGCCTGGCAGCACCGAACAGCTGACGCTGGCCTGGAACCGCCCGGTGATGATCGGCAATACACGCCTCTTGTTCGAAGGCTTCTCTGACCTGGCTGGCGGAGAGAGCACCGGCGTGGCCAATACGCTGATTGTGCCACGAGTGCTGGTCAATCTGGGCTCGCTGAGCGGGGAGCCAGGAAATCTCTGGGCCGGAATTGAATGGCAGTACTGGGACAACAAGTTCGGTGTGGATGGTGTGACCGAAAGCGTTGTGCAGCTGCAACTGAAATGGGTTCCCGACTGGGGTTAGTGGCGGAGGGGGAGGGATTCGAACCCCCGGAACCTCTCGGCTCAACGGTTTTCAAGACCGCCGCAATCGACCACTCTGCCACCCCTCCGATAGCCCCAATTACCCGGCTTTCGGTGCGAATGGCAACTATCTTGATGCAGCTTACGGAGCTTTCACCATTTCGGCGATATTCTCCGGTTAGAATGACGTCTTCCAGATACGGGATGGTATGTCTTGCGTGCGCTGAGAGTTTTTCTGGTTCTGGCCTGCACCGTTATGGCGGCGGCCTGTTCTTCCACACCGAGCAATCTGCGGTCTTTTGACAGCAGTGCCGAACGCCTTGCGAGACCTCTCTCCAGGACTGAAACACGATCCCTGATCGCACGCTCCAGCGATCACCAGAAAGTCGGCAACCCCTATGTCGTCGCAGGTGAGCGCTATGTCCCACGCCGGGATGATGACTATGACGAGATTGGCATCGGCTCCTGGTATGGCCCAACCTTCCACGGCCGAGCGACCGCCAATGGTGAGGTTTTTGACCAGCATCTGATGACCGCTGCGCACACAACGCTGCCGATCCCCTCGATCGCCGAAGTGACCAATCTTGAAAATGGCCGCAGCGTTATCGTGCGCATCAATGACCGGGGTCCGTTTGTTGATGATCGCATAATCGATCTGTCACGCGCTGCCGCGGAAGAACTGGATTATCGCTCACGTGGTCTGGCCCGCGTCCGTGTTCGTTATCTTGGTCCCGCTCATGCAGGCGCGGAACCTCCTGCGCGTACGCATTCTTCCAATGGTGAGCCGGCGCAGGCTGTCCCAACACGGGCACCAACACCGGCTCCGGCTCATGCGGCAACGGCTGCATCTCAACAGTCACAGATTGCCGGGCAGGGGCGTTTCACCGTTCAGCTCGGTGCTTTTGGCATGCGGGCGAATGCGGAAAATCTTCGTGCCCGTGTCGCCGATCTCGGGGATGCCTGGGTTGAAGAAACCCACGGCAATGGGCGCACGCTTTATCGTGTGTATCTGGGGCGTTGGGCGAGTGAACAGGCCGCCGTCGATGCGGCACGTCAGCTCAGTTCCTACGGGATATACGACAGCCGCATCGTTACCATCGGCTGACAATTCACGAAAATGCCCTGTTTGAACGCTGGACCTGACCGGGTCCACACGCTTGAATGCGCTTCACGTCAGTCATCCACGAATCGTCGAAGGAGCGTCCAAGTTGCGCGCCATTCTCGCATCCCTGCTTCTCCTGAGCACACCGATCAGCGCTGTTGTTGCCCAGGATCAGTACCAGACCGAAGCCACCCACGCGGTGATCATGGACTTCGATACGGGTGAAATCCTGTTTGATCGCAATGGCGATGTTGCCATGCCGCCGGCCTCGATGTCCAAGCTGATGACGGTCCTGATGACGCTGGAGGCCATTCGCGATGGTCAATTGAGCCTGGATGACGAACTCCCGGTCTCCGAAAATGCCTGGCGCCGGGGCGGGGCTGCTTCAGGCAGTTCCACGATGTTTCTGGAAGTGAATTCACGCGCGCGGGTCGAGGACTTGCTGCGCGGGATCATCATCCAGTCCGGCAATGACGCCTGTATCGTTATCGCCGAAGCCCTCGGCGGTTCCGAAGAGGCGTTCGCGGAAATGATGACGGACAGGGCACGCGAACTGGGTCTGGAGAGCGCAAGCTTCGCCAATGCCACCGGCTGGCCGCATCCCGACCACCGCATCAGCGCTGCGGACCTGGCGGAACTCGCTCGCATCATCATTGCGGATCACCCGGAACTCTACTCCCTCTGGGCTGAGCGCGAGTTCACCTACAACGGTATCCGTCAGTACAATCGCAATCCGCTTCTGGGTGTCTTTTCCGGGGCCGATGGCCTGAAAACCGGACACACCGAGGAAAGCGGCTACGGCCTTGTCGGCACGGCTGAACGCGACGGAGTGCGCCGGATCATTGTGTTCAATGGCATGGGCTCCAACACCGACCGCGCCAATGAAGCCGAACGCATGATGCGCGCAGCAATCAATGACTATGCCCTTTATGACCTGTTCGACGCCGGAGATGCGCTTGAGGCTCAGGCTGAAGTCTTCATGGGCGAAGCTGAAACCGTGCGTCTGGAAGTCGCCGAGGATGTTCAGCTCGCGCTGCATCGGCGCGCTCGTCGCAACATGACTGTTTCCGTGGCCTTCGATGGTCCGATCCCGGCCCCCATCAGCGCAGGCGACGAAATTGGCCGCGTCATCGTCGAGGTCCCTGGCCAGGAAGATCGGGAGTTTCCGGTTGTCGCGTCCGAGGATGTTGCCCAGAAAGGTCTGATGGGCCGTATCGGCGCTGCGATTGCGCACATGATCCGCGGGAACTGACGTGGCCGGCAAATTCATCTCGCTTGAGGGCGGTGAGGGGGCTGGCAAGACCACCCTCATCCGCAAGCTTAAAACCCACCTGGAAAACCAGGGCCTGGAAGTGATCATCACGCGTGAGCCCGGTGGAACGCCAGGCGCAGAAGATTTGCGTGATATCCTGCTCACCGGCCAGACGGATCGCTGGTCGCCCGTAACCGAAGCCCTTTTGATGTATGCAGCGCGGGTCGATCATGTCGAGCGCCTGATCCAGCCTGCACTGGCGCGGGGTGCCTGGGTAATCTCGGACCGATTTTCAGACAGTACTCTGGCCTATCAGGGGGCTGCGGGCGGGGTTGATATCGCGCGTATTCGCCAGTTGCACACTGTCGCGCTCGAGGATTTCTATCCTGACCTGACGTTTATTCTCGACCTGGATCCGCTGGTCGGCCTGCGCCGTACGGTGGAGCGCGGAGAAGATCCGACCCGGTTCGAAATGCACGAGACCGACTTCCACACTCGTCTGCGTGACGCCTTCCTGCGCATCGCCAGTGACGAGCCGGATCGTTGTGTTGTTCTCGACGCTTCCATGGCGCCCGACGCAGTATATGAGGCTGCTCTCGAGATCATGGCAGACAAGCTGGGTGCAAACGCGTGAGCCTGACCGATCCGGATATCGCTTCGGATCAAGAAGCCGGCTGCCTGCCGCCTCGCGAACGTTATGACCTCCTTGGGCATCTGGACGCCGAAAGGGCATTCCAGACAGCCTGGGAAAGCGGCCGCCTGCACCACGCCTGGCTGATTTCGGGGCCTAAGGGAATCGGCAAGGCCACCCTTGCCTGGCGCATGGCGCGCAGGGTTCTCGGCGCGGCGCCGGACACTGAATATGGCATACTGGGTTCCAGTCCGCGCGACCCGGCCAGTCAGCTGCTTGAGGCCGGGGCCAATCCGGACCTGTTGATGCTGCGTCGTCCTTGGGATGACAAACGCAAGCGCTGGCGTGCAGAGATCACGGTCGATGAGGCACGCAAGGCTCCGAGCTTTTTCGAGAAAAGCGCTGGCGCGGGCGGTTGGCGTGTGTGTATCGTTGACAGCGCGGATGACATGAATCGCAATGCTGCCAATGCCTTGCTGAAGACACTTGAAGAGCCACCCAAGCGCGGCATCCTCATTCTCATCTCACATTCACCAGGCCGCCTTCCCGCCACCATTCGGTCGCGTTGTCGCAAGCTTGTGCTGCGCGCTCCTGAGCCTACAGCCGTCTGCCGGTGGCTGAGCGAACGTAATGGAGTGCCCTCTGAGGCCTCTTTGGATCAGTTGGTTGATTATGCGGGCGCGTCTCCCGGGCGAGCACTGGCGCTTGCGATCGGCGATGGCGCCAGTCTTATCCAGGACGTCGACGCCCTGGTGAAGCGCGGAAAGTCCCTGAGCGATCAGGATGCCCGCCGTATTGCCGACCGTGTCACCGGCAAGGGCCGCGAAGATCAGCTCGCCGTCTTTTATGAAGCGCTGGCCCGGGCCTATCAGGCCCAGGCGCTCCAGTGCGCCACCGATGGCAGGGACCCCAAGGGCTGGATCAAGGCCTGGGCGGATATGGCCAAGCTTGTCCGCGATGCGGAAGCGCTCTATCTCGACCCGAAACAGACGGTGCTTCAGGCACTGTCGCTGACACGCACCGCCGCGACCACATCCTGATCATCCGGATAGCCAAGACATGCTGGTAGATAGTCACGTCAATCTGCACGGTGAGCAATTCGCCGACGACCTCGACGAGGTCATCTCTCGCGCCCGTGCAGCGGGCGTTAAGCGAATGCTCACGATCTGCTGCCAATTGTCTGACTTTCCAGTAGTTTCTGTGATTGCCGAAAGGCATGATGACATCTGGTGCACGATCGGAGCGCATCCGCATCATGCCAAGGACCGACCAGACATCACCGCAGAGGAACTGGTTGAAATCGCTCAGCACCCTCGTGTTGCAGGTATTGGTGAAACCGGCCTGGATCTGCATTACGGGTACAGTCCGATCGAGCAACAGGTCCAAAGCTTCAGGGCACATGTCGAGGCGGCTCGCCGCACCGGCTTGCCGCTGATCATCCATACCCGCGAAGCCGATGATTTGATGGGCGACATCCTGGAGGAAGAGATGGGGAAGGGGGCGTTTCGCCCGCTGATGCACTGCTATACCAGTGGCCCTGAGCTCGCCAGACGTGCTGCAAAACTCGGCGCTTACTTCGCGGCGTCCGGCATCATCACTTTCAAGAAAGCCGATGATGTTCGCGCGGTTTTCAAGGACATTGTGCCGGATGATCGCGTGATTGTTGAAACAGATTGCCCGTATCTTGCGCCGGTTCCGCATCGTGGCAAGCGGTGTGAGCCGAGCTTTCTTCCTGCCGTCGCCGCCAAACTCGGTGAGATCAAGGGCTGGGACGAAACCGAAGCCGCGCAGAAGACCTCCGACGCCTTTTTCCAACTGTTTGACACGGTCAGCCGGCCATGAGTGGTGTCACGCGCCTGACATTGCTCGGAACAGGCTCTTCGGGAGGAGTACCGCGCGCAAATGGTGACTGGGGCGATTGCGACCCGGCCAATCCACGCAACAGACGTCGTCGTTGTTCGGCATTGCTGGAACGCGCCAAGAGCGTCGAGGACCTCGATGCCGGCGAAGACGTCACGCGTATCGTGATCGACACGTCTCCCGATTTTCGCGAACAGATGATCTCGGCTGGTGTCAGACGCCTGGACGGCGTGCTGCTGACGCATGAACACGCAGACCAAACGCACGGCATTGATGATGTGCGTGCCTTCGCGCTGTTGCAGCGCAAACGCATTCCGGTATGGATGGATGCGCGTACGGCGGAAATAATGTTGTCGCGTTTCAGCTACACCTTCGTGGCGCCCGAGAACTCCATCTATCCGCCGATCCTGGATGCACGCAGCGAGCTCACACCTCTAGAGGCGATCACGATCGACGGACCAGGTGGTCAGTTGATCATCACACCGTTTAACCAGGAACACGGTCCAATCAACTCGCTGGGCTTTCTGTGTGATGGCCTCGCGTATTCTGCTGACATCAATGCATTGCCGGCCAACAGCGCAGCGTTACTGCAGGACGTGGATTGCTGGGCGGTCGACGCGCTGCGTGAGGAAGCGCATCCGACTCATTTCTCTGTAAGTGAAGCTCTGAATGCTGTTGAAGCGGTGGGCGCAGTCCAGGCCGTTCTGACAAACCTTCACATCACGCTGGACTATCAAGCGCTGTCATCGCGTCTGCCCAAGGGCGTTCATGTTGCGTATGACGGTCTGCGCATCACGAAGTGTGCTGATGCGGTTGCGGTTGTATAGCCAGCTCAAATCAACATCGTATTTCTCATAATATCCATTATGCGCTTACTTGGGATAGGTGTTGCTATCGCTCCGCACACAGAATCTGCTCATCTTGGCGCCCAGCCTTTCAGCGAGCAAACACATGTCCGACACTCCACTCCAGCCAATGTCCGAACTATTGGCGATTATGGCCCGCCTGCGTGATCCTCACACCGGATGTCCGTGGGATGTTGAACAGGATTTCAGCACGATTGCGCCCTATACGATCGAGGAAGCCTATGAGGTTGCCGACGCGATCGAGCGCAAGGACATGCCGGACCTGCAGGATGAGCTTGGCGACCTCCTTCTGCAGGTCGTGTTCCACGCCCAGATGGCCAAGGAGGCTGGCCTGTTTGACTTTGATGATGTGTGCCAGTCGATCAATGACAAGATGATCCGTCGCCATCCACATGTGTTTGGCAATGCGAGTGAGCGGGATACGGATGCCCAGAACCAGGCCTGGGAAGAACAAAAAGCACTGGAACGCAAACAGAAGGACAAGGGCGAAAGCCTGCTGGATGATGTCCCCGTCGCCCTGCCCGCATTGAAGCGCGCACAGAAGCTCCAGAAACGTGCCGCCACCGTCGGGTTTGACTGGCCGGATGCCGATCGTGTGCTTGAAAAAGTGCACGAGGAAATCGGCGAAGTGAGCGATGCAATGATGCATAACGACCAGTCGGCTATAGATGAAGAAGTGGGTGATTTAATATTTGTTTGCACAAACTTAGGGCGAAAACTCAAAGTAGATGTTGAGTCCGCAGCCCGCTCAGCAAACGCCAAGTTCGAACGCCGATTCAGGCATATCGAAATAACCCTGGAGGCGCAGAAACGCACCACCAGCGAGGCGTCGTTGGAAGAGATGGAAGCCTTGTGGGACGAAGCCAAGCGGATCGAAAAACAGCCCGCCTAGTATTCCTCTTTCGGCAATGGTGCTGCCAAGTGCGGATATTGTGCGCGGAAGCGTCCTGCATTGACGTCGGAGAGCTTGTAGCGTCCCGTCACTGCACCGGTCTCCATATCGGTGTCCTGGCTGATCACATCGGCATTGGCCATAAGCCAGGCCAACGCACGTCCCTCGACAGGTGGCAGGACGAGCTCCATCACCTCACCGCGTTCAGCCAGCGTGCTCTCAATTGCACCGAGCAGGACATCAATGCGCTCACCGGTGTGGGCTGACACAGCCAGTTTGACGATGCGTTCCGCCTTGCGATTGGACAGCAGGCAGTCGAGCTCCAGATCCTCCAGCGGCTCTTCATCGAGCATGTCGATCTTGTTCCAGGCTTCGATCTCGAGCTGGTCATGTGCCTTGCCGGCCTCGATCTGGTCGAGAACCGCGTTCACATCCGCCACACGGCCCTGCATGTCAGGATCCGAAGCGTCGGTCACATGGATAATGAGATCAGCTTCCTTGACCTCCTCGAGCGTCGCTCGAAAAGCCGCGATCAGCTCGGTCGGAAGATCGGTGATGAAACCCACCGTGTCGGACAACAGGATCTCGAGCCCGCCGGGCAGCTTCACCTTGCGCACCGTCGGATCCAGCGTGGCAAAGGGCATGTCCTTGGCAAACACCCCTGCCCCTGTCAGCCGGTTGAACAGCGTCGATTTGCCAGCATTTGTGTATCCGACCAGCGCGACGGTCGGGAACGGCACATCGTCGCGTGTCTTGCGGTGAAGGCCACGCGTCCGGCGCACCTCGTCGAGCTGACGTCGAAGCTTGGCCATCTTGTCTGCGAGAAGCCGGCGATCAGTCTCGATCTGGGTTTCACCGGGACCGGCCAGGAAGCCCCGACCACCACGCTGGCGTTCCAGGTGGGTCCAGGTTCGCACAAGCCGTGATCGTTCATAGGCCAGCCGCGCCAGTTCGACCTGAAGCACGCCCTCCTTGGTGCGCGCCCGCTTTGCAAAAATCTCGAGGATAAGACCGGTCCGGTCGATTACCTTGACCTTCCAGACCTTTTCGAGATTGCGCTGCTGTAGAGGCGAGAGCGCGGCATCAACAACGGCGACGTCGGATTCGGTCTCTTTCAGCTTGTCGCTGATCTCCTCGACCTTGCCCTTGCCAAAATACAGGCCCGCCTCGATCCGCCGCAGCGAAACGAGATAACCATCCACCAATTCCATATCCAGGGCTTCGGCCAGGCCGGAGGCTTCCTCCAGGCGTGCATCTGCACGATCGGCACGATCTCTTTCGTACGGATGGATGACTGTGGCTCGAATTACCGGTTGTTCGCGTTCAATCAATCCGCGATATCCGCTGTCTCAGGTGAAGTCGGTTCGGCCTCAAGGCCTTCCTTCTCCTGATCAAATAGCTGGACCGCCTGTGCCGGCATGATGGTCGAGATCGCGTGCTTGTAGACAAGTTGCGAGAGCCCGTCCCGGCGAAGCAGGACACAGAAATTATCAAACCAGGTCACAACGCCCTGAAGTTTGACACCGTTTACCAGGAAAATGGTGAGCGGTGTCTTGGACTTTCGCACCGCGTTCAGGAAAACGTCCTGCAGGTTTTGTTTTTTATCTTGAGACATGTTTGCTCCGCGTGCGCCGCTTTTCCAGCGATTCGTAATTAACCGGATACAGGGCTGGGCCCTTCCTGCAACCGTCTCATTTTAAAAAGAAACGTGTCTTTTGCTTACTGTGCCCTCAAATACTCATCTCGCAGCGAGAGTGAAAGCGATCCCGGGGCGCCATTTCCGATCATCTTGTTGTCGATCTGAACCACCGGCATGACGAAACTGCTGGCGGAGGTGATGAAGGCCTCGCGCGCAGATTTTGCTTCGGCTGGCGTAAAGGCGCGTTCTATCAGTGGGATAGACATTGCGTTGGCGACCGCGACGACTGTTTTGCGGGTAATCCCATGCAGAATATGATTATCCAACGGCCGCGTTACCAGCTCGCCGTCTGCATTGACGATCCAGGCTGTCGTTGAACTGCCTTCTGTCACCAGCCCGGCCTTATCCACAAGCCAAGCCTCGTAGGCCCCCTCTTCGCGCGCCGCCTGTTTGGCAAGCACATTGGCCAACAGGTTGACGGACTTGATGTCACATCGGTCCCAGCGTTCATCCTCATGGGTAATGACACGCACCCCCTGCTCGGCACGCCTGCCAGCTGCCGAGAAGCTGAAACGCTTGGCCGTCAGCACGATAGTGGGCGGAGTATTGGTCGCTGGAAAGGCGTGATCGCGTGGGGCAACACCGCGCGAGATCTGCAGGTAGACCAGTCCTTCACGGATCCGATTTCGACGCAGGAGCTCGTGAATGGTGACCTGCATAGCAGACTGGGAACGTTCGAACCGGATGTCGAGCTGGTCCAGCGAGCGGTAGAGCCGCTCGAAATGCCCCTGCTCATCCAGCAAATGCCCGTCCCGCACACTCCACACCTCGTAGACAGCGTCGCCGAACTGGAAGCCGCGATCCTCGATATGCACGCTGGCTGCGCGATGGGGCACAAAAGCGGAATTGACATAGGCATAACGCGACATGCGACTTATCTCCGGATGAAAACCGCCCACACAGCGGTCAGGGCGGCGATGACTTCCAGACGCCCCAAAATCATGACTGGAATAAGGAAGCTGCGGGCGTTTTCACTCATCTCGGTCCAGGCCAGCGGTTCCCCGGTGATCTGGTCCAGCAAGGGGCCGGCGTTGGAAAGAGCTGAGGCGGTCGCGATGAAACTCACCTCGAAACTACTTCCAAAGAGCGTAATCAAGAAGGCGCCCGTACCCAGTACGGCAGCAAATGCCAGTACATAGGACCAGACTGCGATCAACGACCTGTCCTTGGTTACCCGCCCCCGGAAGGATACAGGCATGACGCTGGATGGATCAGCGAGCACAGCCAGTTCCGCTCCCATACGCTTCCACAACATCAAGACCCGGGTGACTTTTACGCCACCGGTCGTGGACGCGGCGGCACCACCAATCAGGACAATGAACACACCGACCAGCCCGACTGGAAGCACATCATCCCCGATTTGATACCCCGACGTTGACACCAGAAAGACCGCGTTGGCGACATGCTCGACTAGCCCCTCGCCCGGCGCGACAAAGAAGATCAAAGTCGTACCGACAACAAGAGCCAGAATGCCGGCAAGATCGGGATCCTGGAAGCTGGTGCGGTCGCGAAGCGCGTCCCAGAACAGTGACACGTTCAGACTGCCGAACAGGCACGCCAGAACGACCCAGAAGCCCGTCAGGGAAAGGTTTGAAAACTGGTCACCGTCCAGAACAGGCATTACGCCGGACGTTGAAATCCCGCCCATGGCCAGAACGCCAGCTTGGAAAAGATCATTCCCGGCGAACATCAATCCGACCATGATCAGCCCGGTCAACAAGGCATAAATCAAGGCGATGCGTCGGGCTGCGACACCCAGGTGGGAAAACACATTGTCCGGGCGAATGGTTAGCAGAGCGGAGCGCCGGATGGCTGGCAAGTCCTTGTCCAAGGCTGCAAATACAGCAGCAGCCAGAACCAGGGTTGAGTAACCTCCGGTCCAGGCCAGAAGTGCTCGCCAAAGGACAAAAACCCGTGGCAGGTCCTCTGCGTTCGCGAGCCTGGCTCCGGTTGTCGTCAACGCTGAATAGGCTTCAAAAACTGCATCCGGGAACGTGAAATACCCTGATAAATACAACGGGATGGCGGCAAACGCTGGCGTGATTGACCAGGCGATGAGCGCTAGCAAGACAGCATCCATGGCCGTCGCCGTCATCGTCATTCCGCGCGTTGCCGTCAACATCAGCAGGCCGGGTATCCCGCACACAGCAGCACTCGCCAGGAACAGCGGCGCCAAGTGAGATTCCCCCAACGCTCCGGACAGCAAACCGGTAAGCACGGCTACGATCGCCAGCAGCGACCACAATCCACCGAGCGGACGGAGGAGAGCGCTCGGCCCCATGCCTAGAAGAACTCGAGGCTGACGCGGAAGAGGTGTTCGACTTCGGAAATGATCGCCGTATTGCAGAACAGCAGCACGCGATCATTCTCACGAACCCGTCCACCATCGCCGGGCAGCATGACCTTGTCCCCCCGAACAACAGCGCCCAGCGCCACGCCATTGGGAAGGTCCAGCTCGTCAATCTCACGCCCGATCAGTGGCGAGGTCGCGAGGGCCACGCCCTCAAGCGCCTCTGCCTGGCCGCCGCCAAGCGTTTGAAGACCGGTAATACGACCGCGGCGGATATGCTGGAGAATAGTCGAAACAGTTGTTGCGCGCGGATCAATAAGAACATCAATGCCCAACGGTTTGCGCATGCTCTCAAAGGAGCGCTCATTGATCAGGCTGATTGCCCGCTGGGCACCCTCACCCTTGGACATGACCGCGGCCAGCATGTTGACCTTGTCGTCATTGGTCACGCACACCGCCAGCTCCGAATTGGCGACACCCGCCTCGGCCAGCATGGCCGGGCTCAGGCCATCGCCATGCAGGACGACGGTCTTCTTGAGGACCTCTGCCGCATGCTCTGCACGCCGCTTGTCGGCCTCGATGAGACGAACTTTCACACCGCCGGCGCGCTCCAGGGCGCGAGCGACATAAAGACCGATATTGCCAGCTCCAATGATGACGACACGGCGGACGATGCCGGTTTCCTGACCGAAGATATCCAGTGCACGGCGCACCTGGGCGCTCTCCGTGACAACATAAACATCATCGCCGGGCAGGATTGGATCGGACGCCTTGGGTATGAACAGCGTCTGCTCGCGCTGCACACCCACAACGGTGACCCGCAAGTCCGGGAAGAGTTCCATCAACTGTTCCGTGGACGAGCCAGCAGCGGGTGAGTTCTCGTCCAGACGCAAGCCAAGCAGTTGCACCCGACCGCCAGCAAAGACACCGGTGTTGAAGGCGCCTGGCGTTTCCATCCGTTGCAGGATCGCGCGCCCGACTTCCAGTTCTGGCGAAATAATCTCGTTAATGGGCAGGTTGCCGGTCGTGAACAGGTCTGCCCAGGCTGGTTCCAGATAATTCTGTGCGCGGATACGGGCAATACGCATCGGTGTTTCGAACAGCGAATGCGCCACCTGGCAGGCGATCATGTTGGTTTCATCGGAGTGGGTTACAGCGACGATCAGGTCGGCTTCCCCTGCCCCTGCGCGCTCCAGCACGTCGGGGTGGGAGCCATGCCCCACGACACCGCGCACGTCCAGATCCGTCACGATATTGTCGATCAGTTCGGTCGACCAGTCGACCACTGTGACCGCATTGCCCTCCTGGGCAAGCGCTCTGGCGATACCGAAACCAACTTGACCCGCACCGCAGACAATGGCTCTCATGACGCTGTTCCTAGCTCGTCGTTGCCGAGTCGCGCTGAGGACCACCCACGCCGAGCGATTTCAGCTTGCGATGCAGCGCGGAACGTTCCATGCCGATAAATGCGGCCGTCTTGGAGATATTACCACCAAACCGGTCGATCTGCGTCTTCAGATACTCACGCTCGAAGCTCTCGCGTGCTTCACGCAATGACAGGGCGATCATCTTCTCGGAATCAAAACCACCTTCCTGGGTGTCGCGCGCAACGACCTCGGATGGCAGCGCGGCCAGGGTGATGGCCTCATCAACGGGACCGGTGGCAAGGATCAGAAGCCGTTCAACATTATTCCTCAGCTGACGAACATTGCCGGGCCAGCTGTGTGCCTGCAGTGCGGCCATCACATCCTCGCCGAAAACGCGACGTGGCAGGCCGGCATTCACTGTCAGGCTCTCCTGGAAATGTTCGACCAGGGACGGAATGTCCGCTCGACGTTCTGCGAGCGCCGGAACGGCAATCGGGACGACAGCCAGGCGGTGGTAGAGATCTTCACGGAACTCACCGGAATCAATGCTTGCGTGAAGATCTCGCGACGAGCTCGAAATGACACGTACATCCACCGAGACGTCAGCCGTGCCGCCGATGCGGCGGAAGCGTTGTTCTACCAGCAGCCGCAGCAACTTGGTCTGGGTTTCGCGCGGCATGTCGCCAATCTCGTCGAGATAGAGCGTGCCCCCGTGGGCCCGTTCCAGGAGACCAACATGCTTGATCGATCCATCATCATTTTCACGACCGAATAGTTCTTCCTCGAAGGATTCCGGTGCGATACCCGGTGCGCTCACTGCGATGAAATCGCCGCCGCCACGTGGCGAACCGTCATGGATCTGGCGGGCGACCAACTCCTTGCCGGCGCCGGACGGGCCCTTGATCATTACGCGACTATTTGTCGGGCTGACCCGTTCGACCAATTGCCGGACCTGGATGATACCCGGCGAGTTGCCGATCAGGGTCGACTGAACTTCGGTGCGTGCCCTCAGCTCTGCATTTTCCTGTCTCAGGCGACTGTTTTCGAGCGCCCGGGTCACCGTCAGCAACAATTTGTCCGACTTGAAAGGCTTCTCCAGGAAGTCATAGGCACCCTTTCGGATCGCGCCGACGGCGGTTTCGATCGTGCCATGGCCGGAAATCACAATCACCGGCAGGTTTTCGTCAATCCGCTTGAATTCCTCGAGCAGTTCAAGCCCGTCCAGACGGCTGCCCTGAAGCCAGACATCAAGGATAATGAGCGAAGGCTTGCGGGCCTGTATCGCGGCCAGCGCCCCATCGGCATCCGCTGCCTCGCGCGGTGCATATCCATCATCTTCAAGCAATCCGCCAATGAGTTCGCGGATATCTGCTTCGTCATCCACGATCAGGATGTCACGTGCCATGAATCAAGCCTCCTGTGCGTTTTCAAGCACGGTTTCACTCTCTCCCGCGAGCGGGAAAACCAGTCTGACAACAGCCCCATGACCTTCCGCAGGCACGTCCAGTTCAAGACGTCCCTTGTGGTCCTCCATGACACGCTTGACGATGGCAAGGCCGAGACCGGTGCCTTTCTCGCGCGTTGTCATATAGGGTTCGGTCAGGCGTTCCCGGTTCGAAACCGGCCAGCCCAGACCATTGTCTTGCACTTCGATCACCGCATAACCGTGTTCGGCGCGAAGGTCTGCCTTGATGATGCCAGTTTTAGCGCCGCCAAGTTCACTCTCCATACGAGAAGAGACACTCTCCGCGGCATTCTTGAGGATATTGGCAAGGGCCTGGCTGGACAGCCGCGCATCACACAGCGCGAGAATCTTGTCGTCGGACGCCTCGAAAACGACGTCCAGATTGGGTGACGCGACCCGTTGAGCGAACACAGCGGCTTGCGTCATTTCCCGCATCTCCACAGGCTCGATATTGGGCTGTGGCATTCGCGCGAATGAAGAGAATTCGTCGACCATTCGGCCGATATCGCTGACTTGTCGAACGATCGTGTCGGTACACCGGTCGAAGATCTCGACATCCGTCTGGATCTCCTTGCGATATTTCCGCTTGATACGTTCCGCAGACAGCTGGATCGGGGTCAGCGGGTTCTTGATCTCGTGTGCAATGCGTCGTGCGACATCGCGCCAGGCAGCGTTGCGCTGGGCCGCGACCAGACGGGTCACATCGTCGAAGGTGACGATAAGGCCAGCCTCTTCGTCCATCGCCGCCCGGACGGACAGGCTGCGCACCTGGTCATCCTCCGCTCCGATATCAATCTGGGCCTCTGCGATTAGGCCGGGGCGACGTCGTGCCTCCTGAATGATCTCGAAAAGTTCCGGCGATACTGATTCAACATTGATCCCGATCAGATCATCCGTGCCCGGGCTCAGCAGGCCGACGGCGGATCGATTGACCAGGGTAATCCGGTCCTGGCTGTCCACGCCCATCACCCCGGCGCTAACGCCGGCAAGAACGGCTTCGGTAAAGGCGCGGCGCTGTTCGGACTCTGCATGGGATTCTATGAGTTCGCGGCGCTGGCTGCGCAACTGGCGGGTCATTCGGTTAAAGGCACGGCCCAGAGCAGCAATTTCATCATCCTCACGCCCCATCTGGACCCGGGTATCAAGATCGCCTCGCCTGACACATTCGGCGGCGTAGACCAGGCGCGAAATCGGCGTCACCACGCGGGTCGCTGCAGACAAGGCCAGCCAGATCGAGCCGATAATGATCAGCGCCACAACTTCAGCGTAGAGCATGAAGAAAACCGCACGCGATTCCGCTTCGCGCTCGCGCACGGCGCGCAGGGAACTCGAGGCTTCGAGAATGTCCCGCCAAAGCGACATGTCCAGTTCTCGAACAACATAAAGATAAGCGCCTTCATACCCTTCCAACTTGTGCAACATGCGCATGCCTTCAGCGCTGCTGGGAAGATTGGCCGCCGCTGCAAAATTCGGCCCCGATACACCCAAATCGCCCGCATCCGCGAGTTCATAGAGATTCTGGGTCGGAGGGACGTAAACCTCGCCCGGCCTGAACTCCACTTCAGCCAGACGCGTGCCGCGCTCATCAATGATGTAGGCCGCAGCCAGCCGCGACTGTGCAACGGCGTTGGCGAAAACTGTGTTGAACTGGATGCGACTGGAGACGAATTGCTGCGCTGCTCTTTCGCTCTCCACAGCGGTCGCCAGTGCCTGCAAGCGCGACTGGGTAATGCGCGCTTCCTGGTAATAGACTTCTTCAGCCGTCTGGGACGCTGTGTTTACAAAGGCTGTTACCCGCTCTCCAAACCAGTATTCCACACCACGCGTCAGGACCGCGCCCAGAAAGATTGCGGCGAAGATGGCTGGCGCGGCCGCCGCGATTGAAAACAGACCGACAAAACGTAGGTGCAGACGGGGTGCGGGCTCACCGAAACGACGGCCTCGCATGCGGCGACGCACTCGCACAAAGACCACAAGTGCCAGCCCCAGGATCAAGACTGCATTGGCGGAAAGGATCGCCAGCGCAAGCGGATCGCCCGGCTCAATCGCATAGATATCACCCAGAATGGCAACGGCGACGACAACGAGGACTGTTGTCGCAACAACAAAACCAAGACCGAACAGCGCCGCCGAACGTGGCGAAATATTCTTGATCATATTGACAGATTCAGAATCTGACACGGGCAACCCTGAGCTTTAAAACACGCATCTTTACGCCGATGTTGCTCGAAATCAACACTCGTGTTCGTGCTGCCACATGGTTAGCGCAGGCCGAGCTCGGCCATCCGCCGCGCCAGTGTGTTGCGATTGACGCCTATCCGGGCAGCGGCGCGGGACTGATTACCACTCTCGACTTCCAGTGCCTGCAGGATGAGTGCCTTGTCGAGCAGGTCGACACCGTCCTGCCGACTGATGCCATTGGTGTTCATGAAGCGCGCGACTGCAGCGAACGGGTCCCCTTCGGCACGAGATGGCGTGTCACGATCTGCGCGGGAGAGTTCCTCCGTGACACTCTCAACGGAGAGGCTGCCGGACTGGCAGGCCACGGAGAGCCGCGAGAGAACGGCCCGCAACTGGGCTGAATTGCCCGGCCAGTCATGGCCTTGCAGTTGTTCGATGATGGGTGCTGGCAGGACCAGGGGCTCGCGCCCGTCGCGGCGAGCAAATTCAGCCAGAAAAGCCTGGCACAATGCGGGAATATCGTCTCGGCGCTGTCTCAAAGGCGGCAGATCCACACGGCTTTCGCCGAGACGTGCCTGCAGGCGTCCGCTTAGCTCAGTCTGGCCAGGCGTATACGTCGCCACGACCAGCGCCTGCCCGGTATCGAGCCCATCAAGCCCTGCGCCCAGCTGGCGTTCATCCCACTCATCAAGCCGAAGCCAGAGATGGTGGGACGCGGTCTGACAGGCCTCGAAAATCTCCTTCGGAGCATGCGAAGGCGTCAGAACACGCACCTCGCCCCGGGCAATCCCGCGCGCATCAAAGAGCGTTTCTGCTGCGGTGCGTTTACCTGTCCCGGCTTCCCCCGAAATGAGAACATTGGCCCGGCTGCGCGCCGCCATGCCGATGGCCTTGAAGCTCGGCTGCATCTCTGAAGAGCGGCCGGCCAGCCCCGCTTCGGTCTGGCGCTCCCGAGGCCGGAGTGACTTGCTCGACTTCTTTAGCGCACCGGCCACCGTGTCGCGCAACACCTCCAGGTCGAAAGGTTTTGGGAGATAGTCAAACACCCCCACCTTGGAAGCACCGATTGCGGTTTTCGCCGTGGTCTGCGCGCTCATCGCGATAACGGGCATGCTCGGCGCCAGGCGCTTGAGCATGGGCAGGTGTTCAAACACATTCACACCATCCAGCAGCACATCGGTCAGCAAGAGATCGACACCGCCATCCTGTAACCAGCCGCGCGCTGTCTCGATCGAACCGGTCGCCCGCACTTCATGACCTGTGGAGGACAGGCTGCGCGCCACGATCTTGCGCAGGCTTTCGTCATCTTCGAGCAGGATGATCTTGGCTGGCATCTTATCCTCGGCGATCAGCTGGAAGTTTCAGGTAGAAGGATGTGGCACTGGGCGTTGATTCATAATCCAATCGCCCACCATGCAATTGGGCAATACGGGCGCAGAAGGAGAGTCCGAGCCCCTCACCCGCGGGCTTTGTCGTCACAAAGGGAGTGAACAGCGACCCTCGCAGTTCCGCGGACACGCCCGGCCCGTTGTCGCGTACGGCGATCACCAAAGGCGCCGGTCTCGAACCGTCCGCGCCTCGGTCAAGCGCGTCGTAATAGGTCTCGACACGTATCCGCGGCCTGTCCGTATCTTCCAGGGCGTCCAGTGCATTCTGCAATAGATTGAGAACGACCTGCTGCAGCAGGAGAACATCACCGCGCCCCTGGGGCAGAGACGGATCGAACTGCTCGATGATCAGGTCGTCAGCCAGACTGCTGGAACGCGCCAATCGCTCGAAAGCCTCGACACAGACACGGTTCAGATTGACCGGTTCGTCTGCCTGCAGCTCAACATCCCCGATACTGCTCCAGCGATTGGCAAGGCTGGTGATGCGGTCAACGTCCTCGATGATGGTCTGGGGAAGATCGCGATCCTCACCGGACACACTCGGTTCAAGCAATTGCGCTGCGCCTCGGATACTCGCCAGCGGATTTTTAAGCTCATGGGCCAGCATCTTGCCAAAACCCAGTGCGGCCTGGTGTTCCTGGCGGCGCGGAGCGGGAGCGGGAAGAACGCATAAAGTTGTCGCGCCGACGTCGTGATCATAACTCGCACTCAGATCATACTGGGCGCCGGCAATCTCCACTTCGCGGAGGATCACCGACTGCCCGGTATCAATAGCCTGGAAAACAGGGTCCGCGATACGTGAGTAGGCGGGGTGAATTGCGTCCAGACCACGCTTGGAGAGTTTCCTGGAGGAGACTCCCAACCATTCCTGTCCCGCCGTGTTCAGCCAGAGCACGCGCTTGAGATCATCAAAGACGATCAGCGGAAAGGGCAAGACCTCGGCGGCTAGCTGGGCAGGATGATCGAGCGTGTGCTGGGTCATGCGGCCACGGCCTGCTCCGGCTCTTCAAGCCCTGCAAGACACGCCGCGACTTCTGCCGGGTCGACGCTTTGGCACAGAATGTTCTTGAGGGCTCGACGTGAATCTTCGGCAGCGCGACGATGTTCGACATCAACAAAGGAAGAGAAATGTTTGCGCATCATGCGAATACCCAGCGCTTCGCCATAGAAATCTAGCGCCTCCCGGAACTGTTCACTCAGCGCGGAACATTTCTCGTCCCAGCTTACCGCAAGAGGCCTTCCCAGCATTTCAGCACCGACCTGCCCAACCAGCCAAGGCAGACCCTGGGCCGCCCGTCCGATCATCACAGCGTCGGCACCGGATTGCTTCATAGCTTCACGAGCGTCGTGCAGTGAACAGATATCACCGTTGACGACCAGCGGAATATCAATCGCGTCACGCACCGGCCGAACAGCCGCCCAATCCGCTTCACCCTTGTAGAATTGCTGGCGAGTACGGCCGTGCACCGTAACCAGCTGGATCCCGGCATTTTGCGCGCGCAGGGCCAACTCGGCTGCATTCAGGCTGGCATGGTCCCATCCTAGACGCATTTTCAATGTCACCGGCAAGGTTGTGGCCGTCACCGTCGCCTCAATGAGGGTCATCGCATGATCGAGATCACGCATCAGGGCCGAGCCAGACAATCCTTTCGTCACCTGGCGCGCAGGACAGCCCATGTTGATGTCAACGATATCAGCGCCTGCGTCTTCAGCGATCTTCGCACCTTCCGCCATCCAGTGGGCTTCTCGACCTGCAAGCTGGATGATGCGTGGATTTAGACTGGCATCGCTGGCCGCCTTGCGCACCATGTCACGGCGACCGGCGGCCAGGGCGTCGCTAGCCACCATTTCAGACACGACGGCTCCTGCACCAAAAGCCTGGGCCTGACGACGGAAAGGCAGATCCGTCACGCCGGACATCGGAGCCAGGATTGCTGGCACGTCGATCACATGTTTGCCGACTGAAAAGCTCATGTTAGGTGACAGCCTCTTTCGCGCTCGCGTCGCGATAACGCTAACGATTTTGCTGCACTGCGGCAATGCACGGGACTGTCACATGAAAACTGCCGCCATTCTGGTCGCTGCCGGACGGGGAGAACGCGCCGGTGGCGGTGTGCCCAAACAATATCGGCAACTGGCAGGAAAAACCGTGCTTGAACGGACGCTTGAGGTGTTTTCTGCGCACCCGGACATTGGCCCAATAGTCGTTGTGATCAATCCTGCCGACCAAGGCTTCTATGCCTCGATCCAGGGTGACCACCGATATGTACCGGGTGGTGCAACACGCACAGCCTCGGTGCTGGCTGGTCTGGCGACACTGGAATCAGAGGCGCCCGATAAAATTCTCATCCATGACGCAGCCCGGCCGTTCGTCAGCCACGAAATCATATCCTCCGTGATCACGGCTCTGGAGGACACCCCGGCTGCCCTGCCGGTTCTGCCCCTGGCCGATGCCATTCTTGCGCATGAACATGGCGTCATGCAGGCCAGTGTTGACCGGGATCAACTGCGTGCCGCCCAGACACCGCAAGGCTTTCACTATGGCGCACTGATGAACGCCTACAAGGCACATGGTGATGGCGCGGCGCATGACGATGCCTCAGTCGCGCTCGCCGCGGGATTGAAGGTCACGCTGGTTGACGGCAGCTCGGATAATTTCAAACTGACCACACCGGCCGATTTCGAACGCGCCAAGACGATGCTTGGGAAACCAGACATGACCTATGTAACCGGCCAGGGATTTGATGTGCATCGCCTGGAAGCATCCGATCACATGTATCTGTGCGGTGTACGGCTTGATCAGGAGTTCGGCCTGGTTGGGCATTCCGATGCTGATGTCGGGCTGCATGCTCTGACCGACGCCATTCTTGGCGCTGCAGGCGAAGGTGATATTGGCCAGCACTTCCCGCCGACTGACCCGCAATGGAAAGGTGCGCCGAGCGATCGGTTTCTCGAACATGCCTGCCAGCTGTTGAAAAATGCTGGCGGGGAGCTTGTGAACGCTGATGTGACGCTGATCTGCGAGCGCCCCAAGGTGGGACCCTATCGTGAGGAGATGCGTGCCCGGGTGGCAGGATTGCTTGGCCTCGCCGTGCGTCGTGTCAATATCAAGGCAACAACGACGGAGAAGCTGGGCTTTACCGGCCGCCGGGAGGGCGTTGCCGCCCAGGCTATCGTAACCGCGCGGATGCCAGATGATGTTTGACACTGAACTTATCACTCGGGCCGACGCCCTGCTCGCACGGGCTCGAACCGCAGGCGTCATGATCACAACAGCGGAGAGCTGTACCGGCGGGCTGGTCAGTGCACTGATGACCGATGTCGAAGGCTCTTCTGATGTGGTCGACCGTACATTCGTGACCTATTCCAATGAAGCCAAGACAGAAATGCTCGGCATTCCGGCCCGAGTGATCGTCGCCAATGGCGCCGTATCGCGTGAGGTCGCGCGCCGGATGGCAGAAGGCGCCCTTCTGAAATCCAACGCGGATATTGCGGTTTCGATCACCGGTATCGCTGGACCGGGTGGCACCGCTCACAAGCCTGCCGGATTAGTGCACTTCGGGTTGGCAATTCGTGGCCGCACCGTCATTTCACAGGTGGAACGCTTTGGAGACCGGGGGCGTGGCGAAGTCCGCCGCTGCGCCGTCCTGACTGCGCTAGGCCTGCTGGATCAGGGCGTCGATTTCTTCGGTTAGATCAAGCTCAGGATTGCCCGACGGCCCGAAGCGACGGCCCGCTTCATCGCTGAAGCGCTTGATCAGAACATGCCCGGCCCGGGCCTTGTTGGCTTCAAGCAGCATTTGCAACATGCCAATCTTGAATTCAGCCTCAATGTAGAAATCAACCAGGCAGGACCCGTCGCTGAGCGGATGGAAACGCCAGTTATTGATCAGGGTGCGAAACGGTCCGGAAACGAAACTTACATCTATGCTGAGAGCGCCAGCATCGGAGCGTACGCGGCTGGTGAAACTCTCTGCCGCGAATTTATAGCGCACACGCGCCTCTGCGGTCAGATCACCTTCGCTCTCTTCAAGGACACGAAGGGCCGTGATCTGACTGATAAACTGTGGGTAGGACCGCACATCCAGCACCAGCCCGAAGAGCTCGTCCGCGGTGTGAAAGAGCCGCAGGTGTTCACGGACGACTGTCGCCACTAGCGGTTCACCGCCTGTTCGCGCGCGGCTTTCAGCTTGGCGAAATCATCACCGGCGTGATGGCTGGACCGTGTCAGCGGCGTGGCCGACACCATCAGGAACCCCTTGGCGCGGGCGATGGTTTCATAGGCCTTGAACTCATCCGGCGTTACAAACCGCTCGACCGCTGCGTGTTTGCGGGTCGGCTGGAGATACTGACCGATCGTCAGGAAATCGATGCCGGCTGAACGCATATCGTCCATCACCTGCATGACCTCTTCCTTGGTCTCACCCAGACCGACCATGATGCCGGACTTGGTGAACTGGTTCGGATCGCGTTCCTTTACACGTTCCAGCAGACGCAGCGAGTGATAATAGCGCGCGCCCGGACGGATGGAGAGATAGAGGCGCGGGACCGTTTCCAGATTGTGGTTGAACACATCCGGTCTGGCGTCGATCACCATTTCCGCGGCGCCATCCTTTCGCAGGAAGTCCGGTGTAAGGATCTCGATCGTCGTCTGCGGCGCCGCCTCGCGGATGGAATTGATCACATCGACAAAATGCTGCCCGCCGCCATCATCCAGGTCATCCCGGTCCACTGACGTGATGACCACATGGTTGAGCCCCATCTCAGCCACGGCATCGGCGACACGGCGCGCCTCATCATGATCGACAGGGGCTGGCAGACCCGTTTTAACATTGCAGAACGAGCACGCTCGCGTGCAGGTGTCGCCCAGGATCATGAACGTGGCGTGTTTCTGTTCCCAGCATTCACCGATATTCGGACAACCGGCTTCCTCACAAACCGTGACCAAGCCGCCATCCTTGACGATTTTCTGGGTCTCAGAGAACGTCTTGCCCAGCGGCGCCTTGACCCGGATCCAGTCCGGCTTCCGCAGCACCGGGGTGTCCGGACGCTTTTGTTTTTCAGGGTGGCGAGCGGCGCGCGCGGACGCGGCAGATTCACGCGAAGACGTATCGATCAGATTGGCCATGCCCCGCAAATAAGCCCAGCAGCGGCGGACATCAAGCGTTGTCATCCGTCCCTGCCCGCATACCGGCCATTCTCTTAGTTAGATATTTTTCGAATTGTTCTTGACTTCAATTCGTCGATTAGCTAATCGTCTAATCATGAGCAATGTATTCAAAGCCCTCTCGGACCCCACAAGGCGGCGTGTCCTGGAACTCCTCAGGGAGCGTCCGATGACCGCTGGTGAACTGGCCGCTGAGTTCGACGTCTCCAAACCGACCATGTCGGCGCATTTCACAGTCCTCAAGGACGCCAACCTTGTGGACGCCACCAAGGACGGAAAGAGCGTGATCTATCGGATCAAGCTTTCTGTGCTCGAAGACGCCCTTCTCGGTTTTGCTGCCGCCTTTGGCCTGGGCAGCCCGACGGAAGAAAAAGACAAAGAGGAGACCGGACAATGAGCCGTACTTCGAATTCCATTTTCGGCCCCATGGCCATGGTGGTCCTGACGTTCAGCCTCGGCGCGATCGCCGCTTATCGTGAACCGGAAGGTCTGATCGCCTTCATGATTGCCGCGCTGTTCCTGCCCGTCGCCTGGACGGTGATCGAGATCAAGAAACGCAATCAAGAGCGTGATGAACGCTTCTATGAGAACCAAGCCGCGATCCGATGGTCCATCTCTGCCGCTGGGTTGCTGATGGCTGTTCCCCTTGCATTTACGCTGGTGGTTTCCTTCGGGATTACCGAGGCTCTCGGCGATGCGATGGAACAACGCATCCTGGGTGTTCTGTTCGGTGTCATATTTCTGCTCTACGGAAATGCCGCGCCCAAACGCCCCATCGCGTTGCAGGATGCTGGCTGTTCACCTGAACGTGCCCAGGCGCAGGCACGCTTTGCAGGACGCATGTTTGTTCTGACGGCTCTGGCCTACACACTGATCTGGGCTTTCGCGCCGATCGAATGGGCCATGCCTGCCGCAATGGCCGTGCTCTTCTCCGGCGTCATCGTCGTGGTCGCATCAGCCGCAAGCCTCTACCGCTCCAAAAACTAATCCTCCCCAACTTTCACTCTGCCTCAATAACGTGTGCCTTCGGGCACACGACCGGCGGAGCCATGCCAAAAGGAAATTCCCATGCCCTTCATTTTACACCTGACCAGGGTGTTACTGCCCCTGATCCTATCCGCCCTCATCAGCTTGCCTGCCCTCGCCCAGGAGGCCACTCGCAACTGGATAGGCACGCTGGACACGCCCGCCGGCTCCCTGCGGCTCCTGCTCAAGGTGAGCGAGGACCAGGACGGTAACCAGACCGCATTCCTTGAAAGCCTGGACCAGGCACCGGGTCAGAATATTCCCGTTACGACAGTCGCACTGGACGATGAAAGTCTCAGCTTTTCGATCGCCAATATGGGCGCGCAATACTCCGGCGATTGGAACGCGGAAACGAATCGGTATGAGGGCGAGTTTCAGCAAGGCATGACGCTGGCGCTCAATTTTTCCGCCGCTGACGAAGCGCCCGTTGCACTGATCATCGAAGGGCTGGACGGACGCTGGGAAGCGTTGCTCGATCGTGAGGGCACGCTCTTGAACCTCGTGCTGAATATCGAGACCGGAGCACACGGCACCTCGGCCACGCTGGATAGTGTTGACCAGGGCGTCTACGACATTCCGGTGACTGGTCTGAGCCGAGACGGCGACCGCGTTGACCTGCGCATCCCGATGGCCAATGTAACTTATTCGGCGGTGCTCGATGCTGACGCAGGCGTT
Organism: Maricaulis sp. MIT060901; assembly: GCF_047123815.1. Classification (NCBI taxonomy): domain Bacteria; kingdom Pseudomonadati; phylum Pseudomonadota; class Alphaproteobacteria; order Maricaulales; family Maricaulaceae; genus Maricaulis; species Maricaulis sp. MIT060901. Next base: position 40,195 of record NZ_CP138920.1, on the reverse strand, counting down.
CTGCGTGGCGACTGGACCCGCCCGGGCTTTCCGGATGTGGCGCTGGAATTCACCCGCACAGCCATGCAGGTCGTTGCTCCAACACGCCCGCAAACACCGCAAGCGCCTTTTCCCTATGAGATTTCCGAAGTGCGTATCGATAATCCTGAAGCAGAGGGCGTGAGCCTGGCCGGAACCCTGACCATGCCGCGTGGCAGCCAGCCTGTGCCGGCCGTCATTCTCGTTTCAGGATCTGGCCCCCAGGACCGTGACGAGAGCATCTGGGAACACCGCCCGTTCGCCGTTCTCGCCGATCATCTTACCCGCCAGGGGGTCGCGGTTCTTCGTTATGATGACCGCGGATTTGCAGAATCGACCGGAGACTTTGCAACAGGCACGTCACATGACTTTGCCAGCGACGCCATGGCAGTCCTGCGCTGGCTACGCGCGCAGCCGGGTGTGGACACGTCCAAAGTTGGTGTGATCGGTCACAGTGAAGGCGGGCTGATCGCGCCGCTGATGGCGAACCTGGACGGCGCACCTGACTTCCTTGTTTTGCTCGCTGGCCCCGGCACGACCGGCCAGGAGATCGTGCTGGAACAAGCCGACCTTATCGCCCGCGCGTCCGGTGGTTCCGATGAGGATGTCGCCGCTATGGTCAGTGCACTTCAGGTGATGACAGATGAGGCCAAACAGGCCCATGACGGCGCCGATGTACGGGCACGAGTCACACCGCTCCTGACCGAGGAATTTTTGACGTCACTGAGCGTTCCGGCCGACCAGAAGGAGCTCTTCCTGACCCAGATCACGCGGGACTGGTATGTGCAATTCCTCAATCACGACCCGCTGCCCTATCTGCAGGCTGTTGAGCAACCCGTACTGGCAGTAGTTGGTTCCATGGATCTGCAAGTCCCTGCCGCATCCAATCTGGCAGGTCTGCGTGAGGGGCTGGCCGGAAACCCTGATGCAACCATCCTGGAACTTTATGGGCTCAACCACATGTTCCAGCCCGCACAGACCGGCACGATTGCTGAATACGCCCAGATCGAAACGACTTTTGACCCAGAAACGCTCGATCTGATTTCCGACTGGATCCGGACGCGTTTCGTGGACTGATCCAGACCTCCCCCCGGAAGTGAAAAGCCCGGCTCGCTTGAGCCGGGCTTTTTGCTATTCCTCTCGGGTTTCGATGCTGTCTCGTGAGACACGCAGGTCCATGTCGCTCATCATGTTCGAGCGGGAGCCCTGACCGGACCGATAGAGCTCCAGACGCGTTGGCTCGATGCGCGGCGGATAGTGATTGTTGGACCGATCCGCATCGGCGGTTTCAAAGAGCGGATCCAGCTCGACGGAAACAACCTCCTGATCCGTGATGTAGGACCAGGTGATGTTCGCCGGGTCATAACGCCAGACCTCAGCGGGAATGCGTACTGTCTCGGTGTTTCCGTTTGCGAAGGTGAATTCCAGGATCACCGGCATGACCACACCGCCCAGATTGGACAGCTCGATGTAGTAGATACGGTCGCCGCTATCGAGGATGTCACGCTCATAGTCTTCCAGACCGTCGCGGAAACGCTCATAGGCTTCACGCTCGCGATTGGTCACGGTGTGAACATCCCGCGAGGAATAGAAGTCGACAACTTCCGGATTGTCATCGGCGTAGAAGCGGATGCCCTCAGCCATATTGTAGGCCTGGGTCCGGCTTTCGCCGCGGGACTCGTCTGAGGCGCGATCCAGCGCGTTCTCGATTTCCGGATTTTCGGTGTTGAACATACCCTCGGTGACGTTGTCGATGGAGATATCGACATGATCGGTGGAGTAGAACCACCCACGCCAGAACCAGTCGAGATCAATCCCCGAGACCTCTTCCATGGTGCGGAAGAAATCATACGGCGTCGGACGCTTGAAACGCCAGCGACGGGAATAGGTCCGGAAAGCCTCGTCAAACAGTTCGCGACCCATAATCGTCTCGCGCAGGATGAACAAGCCGACCGACGGTTTGGAGTAAGCATTCGCGCCGATGCTCCGAACACTATCTGACTGGGTCATGATCGGCTGCTGGTTGCGCGAGGTCATGTAACCCGTGATCCACTGGACGTCGGAGCGTTTGCGGCCAACAAAATCCTCTTCCCAGCGAAGCTTTGCGATGTCCTCGAGGAAGGAGTTGAGGCCTTCATCCATCCAGGTCCACTGGCGCTCGTCGGAATTGACAATCATCGGGAAATAGATGTGACCAATCTCGTGGATGATCACCCCAACAAGACCGTTCCGGGCGCCGCGGGAATAGGTGATATTGCCATCATCATCGATCGTCGGGCGTCCAAATGTACCACCATTGAAGGTGATCATCGGATACTCCATGCCACCCTGCGGTCCCGCTACCGATTGCGCTGTGGGATACGGGTAAGGGAAGGCAAACTCGTTATAGACATTGATCGTATGCTCGACAGCGCGGGTCGAGAACGTCGACCAGAGCGGCTCGCTTTCAAACGGATAGAAGGACATCGCCATGACCAGGTCCGGTGCCTCGCCCTGCCCGTCCTGCTCGATACCAACGGCATCCCAGATGAATTTGCGCGACCCTGCCCAGGCAAAGTCGCGGACATTCTCGGCGGCAAAACGCCAGGTGCGCTCGGAGCGCGTACCACGGCGTTCGTTCTGCTGTGCCTCTTCCGGGGTCACAATGAACATCGGCTCGTCTGCCGTGCGTGCCTGTTCCAGGCGTGTTCTCTGCTCTTCGGTCAGAACCTCGTCGGCATTCTGGATCTCGCCTGTCGCGGCAACAATGAAGTCCTGCGGAACCGTCAGCGAAACATCGTAATTGCCAAACTCCAGCGTGAACTCACCACGAGAGAGGAAGGGTTTGTTGTGCCAACCCTCGAAATCTGTAAAGGCAGCCGCTCGTGGATACCATTGCGCGACCTGGAAAATACAATCGCCACCTGAATTGTCGTAATCGTCAAAACACTCGACACCACCCCGGCCACCGGCCCACAGGGTTTCCAGCAGACGATGGTTCCAGTCGATGGTGAAAGTGACGCTGTCACCGGTTTCCAGTGGCGTTTCCAGATCCACCCGCATCAGCGTGTCGACGATGGTGAATTCCAATGTCTCCCCATCGGCTGCAGTCACACCCGTGATGTTCTGGCCATAGCCGTTCTCTCGAACAAGGCGCCGGCGATTGAAAGCCCGCGCGGCGATACCATCGGTCGAGATGCGGCCAAGGCGCGAACTGGCACGTTCACCGCCACCAATCGTCTCGGTCATCACCGCGATGGAGTCCGGACGGAAGCGGTTCTGGTCGAGGTGGAACCAGAGGAAATCCAGCGTGTCCGGCGCGTTATTGGTGTAGGTCACCGTCGCCGCGCCCGTGATCACGTGGGAGTTCTCGTCCAGACGCGCCTCGATAACGTAGTCTACCTGTTGCTGCCAGTAGGCCGGTCCCGGCGCTCCCGTCGCGCGGCGTTCATCATTGGGTGTCGGCCAGTCCTCGTCTTCCATCTGACGAAAGGCGTCGCGCCAGTCGCTGGACGTCTGACGGATAGGCTGAGCCTCCGCCACGGCGGCAAAACCCACGCTCGTGACAAGCATGGCAATGGCTAGATTGCGCATTTCCCCAAATCCCCTTGAGACAATCCCGGTGTCGGGACGTTATTGCGTGAAGCGGACGCGGATCGGATCGCGTCGGCCAGGCCCCTGCATCGCGGTGCGAACATCAGAGTTGAAACGGAAATTGGTCATCATGACCTGGTCCTCGAACGCGTTCGAGAGAATGTCATTATCGACCACAAAGCTGGACGTATCTTCTGGCGCCGAAGCGGTGAAATAGATCCAGGCGAACTCGCCGTCCAGCTCGGCGCCAACATAGGTCAGCTCAAGCAGCCGGCCGTCTCCCTCAGCCACGCGAAACTCCGCGCGTACAAGTTGCTCGATCTGCGCAAGGCCGGATTGTGAGGAGAGGAGTTCGGTCTCATCCAGTTCCAGGTTTCCCAGCGCCTCAAGAAGGTCGTGGGCGTAGACCCGGTGGATGATTTCCATTTCGCCGGTGCGTTCATTGACCGCGATCTCGGTCGCGCCGGCTTTCATGCGGTGAGCCTGAACAGGAGCCGTCACGAGGACGGCTCCTGCCATTACTGCGAGTATCAGTCGAAGCTTGCTCATCTTACTCCGAACGCGTGCGGACGCTGTCGCGGCTCACGCGGCGGTCCATATCGCTCATCATGTTGGAGCGGGAGCCCTGACCGGAACGGTAAAGCTCCAGCCGGGTCGGCTCAATGCGCGGCGGATAATGGTTATCCGAACGATCAGCATCAGCGGTCTCGTGCAGCGGGTCCAGCTCGACGGAAACGACCTCCTGATCGGTGATGTAGGACCAGGTGATGTTCGCCGGGTTGTAACGCCAGACTTCGGCCGGGATGCGAACGAGCTCGGTGTTTCCGTTTGCAAAGGTGAATTCCAGGATGACCGGCATGACCAGGCCGCCCTGGTTTGACAGCTCGATGTAATAGATACGATCGCCGCTATCTAGGATGTCACGCTCATAATCTTCCAGACCGTCGCGGAAACGCTCATAGGCTTCACGCTCGCGATTGGTCACCGTGTGAACATCACGCGAGGAATAGAAGTCGACGACTTCCGGATTGTCCTCGGCGTAGAAGCGAATGCCTTCAGCCATATTGTAGGCCTGGGTCCGGCTTTCGCCACGCGCTTCATCGGCAGCACGATCCAGTGCGTTCTCGATTTCCGGATTTTCGGTGTTGAACATTCCCTCGGTGACGTTGTCGATGGAGATATCGACATGGTCGGTGGAGTAGAACCAGCCACGCCAGAACCAGTCGAGATCCATACCGGAAACCTCTTCCATCGTGCGGAAGAAATCATACGGCGTCGGACGCTTGAAACGCCAGCGACGGGAATAGGTGCGGAAGGCCTCGTCAAACAGCTCGCGGCCCATGATCGTCTCGCGCAGGATGTTCAGCGCAACGGTTGGCTTGCCATAGGCATTCCAGCCAAACTGACGGATCGAGTCAGACTGCGTCATGATCGGCATCTGATTGGACGACGTCATATAGGTCACTGCGGAGTGCGGATCGCCGCGACGCATCACCCAGTCTTCTTCCCACTGGCGCTCGGCCTGGTATTCGAGGAAGGAGTTCAGGCCTTCATCCATCCAGGTCCACTGGCGCTCGTCGGAATTGACGACCATCGGGAAATAGATGTGGCCAATCTCGTGGATAATCACACCGATCAGGCCGTTACGGGCACGACGAGAATAGGTCATGTTGCCATCACTATCCACGGTCGGACGACCATAGGTGCCACCATTGAAGGTGATCATCGGGTATTCCATACCGCCAACCGGACCGGCAACGGACTGCGCCGTCGGGTACGGATACGGGAACGCAAAATCGTTGTAGACGTTCAGCGTATGCTCAACAGCCCGTGTGGAGAAAGTGGACCAGAGCGGCTCGCTCTCGTTCGGATAAAAGGACATCGCCATAACGAGATCAGGGGCATCGCCCTCACCGTCCTGCTCGATCCCCTGAGCGTCCCAGATAAACTTGCGGGATGCCGCGAAAGCGAAATCGCGGACATTGGCCGCGGCAAACTCCCAAGTCGCCTCGGACCGTGTACCACGGCGTTCATTGGCGCGGGCCTCGGCAGGCGTCACGATGAAGACCGGCTCATCTGCGGTGCGGGCCTCGGCGAGACGCTCACGCTGCGCCTGGGTCAGAACCTCTTCGCCATTGGTCAGTTCACCCGTGGCAGCAACGATGAAGTCCTGCGGCACGGTGATGGAGACATTATAGTCGCCAAATTCCAGGCCGAATTCACCGGCACCCAGGAAGACCTTGTTGTGCCAGCCTTCATAGTCGGAAAAGACAGCAGCACGCGGAAACCACTGAGCAACCTGGAAAATGCAGTCCGCGCCCGTATCCTCAGTCTCCTCAAAACACTCCTTGCCGGCCCGTCCGCCAATACGAAGCGCCTCGACAAGGCGATAATTCCACTCGATCGTGAAAGTGACGCTGTCGCCGGTTTCCAGGACATCATCCAGATCGATACGCATAAGCGTGTCGACGATAGTGAAATCCATCGGCTCGCCATTCGCATCCGTGACTGCGGTGACGTTGAAACCGTAGCCATTCTCTTCGATCATCTGGCGGCGACGCATGGAATACGCGGAAACACCATCCGGAGCGCCATTTCCAGCCGTGGCCGTGACATTCGCCATGCTGTCGGGACGGAAACGGTTCTGGTCCAGCAGGAACCAGAGGAAGTCCAGCGTGTCCGGAGCATTGTTCGTATAGGTGACGGTCTCGGTCGCCGTCAGGACATCCGTGCGCTCGTTCAGGTGAACATCGATGTCGTAATCGACATCCTGCTGCCAGTAGTCCGGACCCGGCGCGCCGGTGGCACGGCGTTCGCGGTTCGGAGACGGCCAATCCTCGTCTTCGAGCTGACGGAAGGCATCCCGCCAATCGCTGGATGTCTGTCGGATTGGCTGGGCATCCGCGAGACTGAAGCTCGCGACGGATGCAGCCAATGCAATAAGTGAAAGTGTACGCATTTCCCCTCGCCTCGTTTCTAGAGCAGGCTAGTTCCCTCGGCGGCGGAGCGTATAGGGTCAGTCAGGCGGGCACCAGCCCACCTGACTGAAATGTCATGATTGAAATTATGCCGGGTCTGGCTCGGCTTCAATTTCCGGTTCCGGGTCACGGCGCGGCGGCTCGGAGCGTTGGGATGTCTCGTCCTGATTATTGTTACCAAAGGACAGCATCCAGGCGCCAAGACCTGCGGCCCAGGTCAGGAACGCGACCGGGATTCCAATGGCGCCAACTTGCGAAAGAGCAAAGAGCGCGACCAGTACCAACAACAAGGACAGTGATCGCATCGCCAAACCCAATCCGCGTTCCGCGTGGCTGCGATTGAAGATGAGGTCTCCAATCACGATCCCACCGAATGCAAAACCAAGCAGCATTACCCAGGGATAAAGCGGCCAGACCAAAAGTATGAGCGGAATACCGATAATTGTTATCGCCAGAAGTACCGTCAACATCACCATTGCAACGATCGACATCGGAATAGCGACAAAACCGAGCACCATGGAAGCGATCGGACGAGACCGGAAGGTCCGCGCAATCTTGCCGACACCGCGTGGGGTCAGGAGCACTGCAAACACCCCGAGAAGGAATGAAAGCCCGTAGAATGTCGCTCCGAAAAACTTCTCAGGAGAGCCCATTAGTCTGACTGGACCGTCGATTTGGAAATCGACCTTGTTCCAGTGACGGGCTCCAAAATTGAACCCTTCTTCTTCGTAGGAATAATCCGGAACGACCGCACCCGCTTCGATCACGGGCTCGGACGGGCCACGAACCCGCAACGGCGCCGAGAACTCCGCACCAGCGGCGACGCGTACGTCTTCAGCAAGAATCTCGACTTCATCGAGGAAACGGCCCGAGAGCACAACTTCCTCGGCTTCGATCGAGATTCGGCCTTCAAAGCGCCCATCCATATGGACTTCAGCACCGATTATCTCCGCTTTGCCTGCGATCGAGCTCGCATCCGTCAGGCGGATGTAACCGCCAGCAATATGGGCGTCATCACCTACTGTGGATCCTATTTCCACACTGCCACCAGCTGCATTCAGCTCCCCGTGCACCGGGCCGCTGATCTGCAGGCTGCCACCGCCGACATTGATCGTTTCGCGGATTTCGGCTGTGACTTCGATATCGCCGCCAGCCAGGTCCACATCGCCCATGACCAGACCATGAAGCTCCAGATCACCACCGAAGACCTCGAGATTACCGTTCACCGTAGCGTCGATCTCGCCATCACCGGAGATGGCGAAGATATCGCCGTCAATCTCTCCATTGATGCGCATCTGACCGCCGAAGAAGTGCACATCGTCGCTGGAGCCATTGATGTTCAGGTCGCCGCCAATAACCTGGGCGCCGGCTGAAGATCCCAACGTCAGGACGGCCAGCCCCCCGGCCGTCAGTATATGTCTAATATTCATGCGTCTCGCTCCCTGTGCCCCCCGGCAGACAGGTTTTCGAATTGAATTCAGTCGATCAGGTCGTCGCAATCGACGCCATCACGCGGAATATAGGAAATGTTTGATCGTCCCCGAACATCCGACGAATCAGGCTCGTTTTCAGCCCAGACCGTCAGGCTTTCGCCTACCGAGGCGCCACGTTCAAACTCGATCGTGATGCCGCACACTTCTCCACCGCCACGCAACTCGCCAGAGATAACGATCAGGCCGTGCTCCGGATCGTTCCTGCGACGACGGCGAATTTCCTTGGCAGCCACCAGCTCGACTTCTCCGTCGACGGTGCTGCGAATAATCATGTGGTCCGCTTGCGCGTTGAGGTCACGCCCGATCGACGCTTCGATCAGCATGTCCCCCGCCGCAAAGGAACCGTCCCGGCCCACCTGGCCGGCCACAAAGAGATCACCCGCAGCGATCTCGACATCTTCTTCGCCAATGCCGTCAAAATTGACGTCGCCACCGGCGATGGCCACATCGTTCGACACGCGGCCGCTGAAATCCACGTCACCTGCAGCGATGGACACGCCGCCGCCGACCTGCAGGTCGTCTGCCGTGACATCACCGCTGACCAGATTCAGATCGCCGCCGAGCTGTCCGCGCAGATCAATATCACCGCCGATTCGGCTGAAATCGCCGATGCGGTCCAAAACAAGATATCCATCACGTCGCACTTCCGGATTGAAGCTTTTGCTATCGTCGTCGCCAACAACGATGACGCAACCGGAAAGAAGGGTCGCTCCCAGCATTGACGCGGTTGCGATCAGGGCCTTACGCATTTGAATCTCCTAAGTTCGCAGTCGCTACTGCGATGTTTTAGACGCTCCCCAGCATTCATTGGGAACTTACATTATCGAAAAACGATATCAAGAAATTTTTTGATAAACGATAAATATTTAATGTTTACCGAGATAATGCGCTTTAGTCCACAAACTGGAATGGCACTCAGCTCTTCCCTCCCCGCCGGTTCGCAGTAATATCCAGCAATCAAAAGTGTGCCGCTAAAACATTAGAATGGCGGACTTCCGGGAGGATTGAATGGCGGTTGATTCTGCCGCTGGTGAACCGATTGCGACGGCAATCGAGCAACCGGCCGACAAGATTTACGAGGGTGACAAGTTCGACGAGAACCGCATCCGCAAGTCAATATTCGAAGGCCTGCTGCAATCACGCGGCCGTTACGGTGGCAAGAAGGTTGCCGCGATCGACGCGGATGGACGCGAGCTCAGCTACAACGAACTGATTCAGGCTGCATTTGCTCTCGGTCATGCTCTCAAGGCGGGCACTGAAAAGGGCGAAGCCGTCGCGATCCTGCTGCCAACCGGGGTTGGTGCAATCGTATCTATCTTCGCAGTCTCCGCCTATGGCCGTGTGCCGGCTATGCTGAACTTCACTGCGGGCGAGGCGGCGATTAAGTCCGCTTGCATAGCCAGCAAATGCAAACGCATCGTGACAGCGCACCGCTTCATTGAACTCGGCGAATTGCAGGCGCTCGAAGAGTCGCTGGCGGCTGACCATGAGATGATCTATCTCGAGGATGTCCGTGAGAATCTGAGCATCAAGGACAAGATTGCGGCTGCAGTTGGAACGATCGCGCCCTGGGCGGTCCGCGCATGGCCTGATCCTGATGACGCAGCAGTCTACCTCTTCACATCCGGTACCGAGGGGCAGCCGAAGGGCGTGGTGCTCAGCCACGCCAATCTGCTGGCCAATGTTGAACAGGTCCGTGATCACATCACGCTTCTGCCAACAGATGTGCTTTTCAACCCGATGCCGACCTTCCACAGTTTCGGCCTGACGGGCGGGGTTCTGTTACCAATCAACCTGGGCATACCGGCGATCTGTCACCCGACGCCGCTGCAGGCAAAGACCATCGTCAAACGGGTTGCCGAAACAGGCGCAACGATCCTGTTCGCCACTGACACCTTCATCAATCAATACGCCCGCGCGGCCGACAAGAAGGATTTGTCCAGCCTGCGCATGGCGGTGTGCGGTGCCGAGCGCGTCAAGGACGAGACCCGCACCATGCTCAAGGACAAGTTCGAGGTCGATATTGTTGAAGGCTATGGCCTGACCGAAGCGGCCCCGGTGCTTGCCGTGAACCAGCCCGACGCGAACAAACCTGGCACCGTTGGTCGCCTCCTGCCTGGCGCCAAGGCAAAGCTGATTCCCGTCAATGGAATTGATGATGGCGGACAGCTTCACATCTCAGGGCCCAATATCATGCGTGGCTATATCCGCCCGTCAGCGCCCCTGGTTCTGGAAGAACCGGCGGACGGCTGGCACGACACGGGTGATATCGTGGCGATCGATGACGAGGGCTTTCTCAGAATCCGCGGCCGGGTCAAACGCTTTGCCAAGCTTGGTGGGGAAATGGTCTCTCTCGCTGTTGTCGAAAATTGCGCAACATCGCTTTGGCCCGACAGCATGCATGCAGCAGCTGCGATCCCGGACAAGCGCAAGGGAGAGCAAATCATTCTGCTGACCACCTACAAGAATGCCGGGCGCGCTGATTTTGTGGCCTTCGCGAAGAATCATGGCGTGACCGAGCTCGCAGTGCCCAAGAAGATCGTGATTGTCGACGAGATCCCTGTTCTTGGAACCGGCAAGACCAATTACGGCCGTGTCCAGGCCATGGTGAACGAGGCGATGGCCGAACCACCGGTCACAGCCGTCGAGCCCGAGCCAGTGCAGTAGCGCTTGAAAGATGCAGACACAAAAAGGCCCGGACAATCCGGGCCTTTTCTTTTGATGTTGTCAGTTCCTAGCCGTGGCGACTGAAACGTTCGTGTTCGAATTTCTCGCAATCGCGTCCGTCGAGATCAATGAACTCCGCGCCGGACGGCAAGCGATCCGGCCGGCTGTCCGAGACAAAGAGAAAATCGCCCTCGAAACGCGCGGCGCTGGTGATTTCGATCTCGGTTGAACAAATGGCTCCACCACCCAGAAATTCACCCGCCAGCGTCAGGTCACCGCTCTTGCGGTTCCCATGCCCCTCAAATTCGAAGCCCTGGAGAAAACGACCGCGAATCGTGGCGCGAGAGGCCGCGATCTCGACCGGGCCGCGCATTTCACCATCCAGACGCAGTCGTGCCGCGGCAATTTCCGTATGGCCTTCGATGATCGCATCGACATGCGCAGTGGCAGCAGCGATTTCGGCATCACCCGCGACAGTTCCGTTGAACCGAAGACGTGCTCCGGCAGCTGAGAGATTGCCGCCGACGTCGGCGTTGGAACGCACTGTGGCACCCGCCACGTCCAGATCGCCATCAATATCACCGTCAGCACGCACGATCATGCCGGCAAACTCGGCATCTCCGGTTACATCGACATTGCGTGAGGAAACCAGTCCGGCAGATTCAACGGAACGGTGCTCATCCGGACCATAGCTGGAATAGGTGCAGGCTGATACGGCCAGGGCCGAAACCGTGATTATCGCCAGATTGCGCAACATGATGTCCTCCGCAGGGTGTGCTTTCAGACCCTATGATGCATGCGGAGACGATTTTGCATGCAGGGAATGTTCCTGAACACATCCCCTGCCCCGAACTCCTACATGTGGATGACCTTGTCATAGGCGTCGAGGACGCTTTCGTGCATCATTTCCGACAAGGTCGGGTGCGGGAAGACAGTGTGCATGAGGTCTTCCTCGGTCGTTTCCAGCTGACGCGCAACGACATAACCCTGGATCATCTCGGTGACTTCCGCACCGATCATGTGAGCGCCCAGGAGTTCGCCGGTTTTCTTGTCGAAAATCGTCTTCACCAAGCCCTGGTCGTCACCCAGCGCGATAGCCTTGCCGTTACCCACAAAGGGGAACCGACCAACCTTAATGTCGTAGCCGGCTTCCTTAGCCTTGGCCTCGGTGAGACCGACCGAAGCGACCTGCGGGTGGCAATACGTACATCCTGGGATATTCGACGTCTCGAAGGCGTGAACATCGAGGCCGGCGATCTTCTCAACACAGACCACACCTTCGTGAGACGCCTTGTGGGCCAGCCAGGGCGGCCCGGCGACATCACCGATGGCATAGAGGCCTTTTACATTGGTGCGTCCGAAACCATCATTGACGATATGGCCACGGTCGACCTTGGCACCCAGCGCTTCAAGGCCGAGCTTCTCGACATTGCCGACAATGCCGATCGCCAGGATGACTTTCTCGACCTCGACAATCTGGACCTTGCCCTTGGCGTCCTTGACGTGAACCTTGACGGTCTTGGGGCCCTTGTCGAGCTTTTCGACCTGGGCTCCTGTCATCAGATTCATGCCCTGTTTCTTGAAAGCCTTCGCAGCGAGCTTGGAAATTTCCTCATCCTCGACCGGCAGGACACGATCCATCATTTCGACAACAGTTACATCCGCGCCCATCGTCTTGTAGAAACTCGCGAACTCGATCCCGATCGCGCCCGAACCGATGACCAGCAGAGATTTCGGCATCTCCTTGGGCACCATGGCTTCACGATAGGTCCAGATCTTGTCACCGTCCGGCTCAAGTCCTGCTGCCGGCACGGTGCGCGCCCGGGCTCCCGTGGCCAGGATGACGTGTTTGGCAGAGTAGGACTTGCCGGCCACAACGACGTTCGGAGCCACGCCGCCCTTGCTCAGCTTGGCCTCACCCTCGATCACGTCGACCTTGTTCTTTTTCAGAAGCATGCCGATCCCGCTCGAGAGGCGGTTGGCAACACCGCGCGAGCGTTTGACGATTGCCTCGATGTCGTAACTGATCTTCTCTGCCTTTAGACCGAAATCAGACGCGTGCTGCATGAGATGATAGACCTCGGAGGTCCGCAACAGGGCCTTGGTCGGGATACAGCCCCAGTTCAGACAGATACCACCCAAATGCTCCCGCTCGACGACGGCCGCCTTCATGCCCAGCTGGGCTGCCCGGATCGCGGCGACATAGCCGCCGGGACCACCACCGATAACGATAACATCATAAGCTGTTGCAGGCATGGGCGTGACTTTCTTCGCGTGTGAACGAATTTGCGGAATTCGATTTTTCTCCTAGCAGCGAACCCGGTTCGGATCAATGCTGGCGAGGCCCGCGGACGGGGATTACTCTGACGCGCGATAAACGGGAGGAAAATTATGGTCGATACAGTACTTAAAGCGCTCCGCACCGATGATGATCGTTTTGCGGATCTGCCTGACTGGCCCTATGCACCAAACTATGTGGATGAGCTGCCTGGATATGAAGGCCTTCGCGTACACTATGTGGATGAAGGACCGAAATCGGACGCACCCGTCTTCCTGTGTCTGCACGGCGAGCCCAGCTGGTCATTCCTCTACAGGAAGATGATCCCGGTCTTCCTTGAAGCCGGTGCCCGCGTGATTGCGCCTGATTTTCTCGGTTTCGGGCGCTCCGACAAGCCGGTCCAAGACGCTGACTACACATTCCATTTCCACCGCAACATGCTCAAGGCCTTTCTCGAGCGCATGGACATCCAGGATGTCTGCCTGGTCTGCCAGGACTGGGGTGGGCTTCTGGGGCTGACCATCCCCAAGGACTATCCGGATCGCTTTACACGCCTGCTGGTGATGAATACCGGGCTGGGTGTCGGACGCCCTGCCGGGGACGGTTTTGACGCCTGGCGCAATTACGTCGCCACGACACCCAATTTCGACGTCGGTGGCTTGATGGCGCGCGCGACACCTGTTCTGAACGAGGCCGAAGTCGCGGCCTATAACGCTCCCTTCCCGTCGGATGATTACAAGGCTGGCGTCCGCCGTTTCCCCATGCTGGTACAGACCTCCCCGGAAATGGAAGGTGTGAACACAGGACTGGCCGCTGCGAAATTCTGGAAGCAAGACTGGCAGGGCGAGAGTTTCATGGCGATCGGGATGCAGGACCCTGTGTTGGGCCCACCAGCCATGCGATCACTCCAACGCCTGATCAGGAATTGTCCGGAACCGATGGAAATTGCTGACGGCGGTCACTTTGTCCAGGAATGGGGTGAACCCATTGCCCGGGCCGCCGTAGAGCGCTTTGGTCTGGACCAAAAGCCCTAGATATCCTCGATGGTCTGGGTCAGGTCACTGTCGGGATTATCCCCGGTGTTCGTGACCCCGGCCTTTTCGAACAGCATGATGTGGACTTCCTCGGTCTTGGCGACCGGGCGATGACGGATTCCCTTGGGGATCACACAGAGCTCACCGGGTCCAAGAATGACCGGGTCCTGTCCCTCGATCTCGATTTCCAGCAAACCACGCGAAATGAAGAACATCTCGTCTTCATCATCATGTTTGTGCCAGTCGAAATGACCTTCGGCCTTGGCCAGCTTGATGTCGTAATTGTCCACCGTGGCGATGCGCTTGGGTGACCACGGCGCTTCGAACTGGCTGTGTTTTTCGTTCAGGGAAATGGACTTCACGGTCATCGGCGATCTCCAGTAGCGGGCACGCACTAGAGGTAGAGAGAGTCGCCCGCCCTAGGCCAGTGGGGGCGCCGTTGTTGGATTGCCCTCGTCATCCAGGGCGACCATAACGTACTCTGCCTCACCGACCAGACGCCGCTCGGCCGTCATCAGGTTTTCCGCTTCCGCCCGCACGCCAACACGCAGTGAAGAGCGTCCAACCTCACGGACTTCTGCAACGACATCAAGCATTTCGCCTTCCTGGGTGGGGGCGATGAAATCGATCTTGTCGGACGCCGCCATGCCGATCTCACAGCGGGCATGCCGTGACGCGGCGATATAGGCAGCCTTGCCCATGATCGACATCGCCCCGCCACCAAACAGCTGGCCCAGATGATTGGTATCGCCAGGGAAGACCAGGCGCAGCGTCCGCGCAGACCCGACCGGTGATGGCGCAAATTCGGGCTTGGCATCGGGGGCTGGAGGCAGGCGTTCCGGATTGGTCTTTCGGTCTGCCGCGACCATGGTGAAGGCACCACGCGTACAGATGCGCCGCTCGCCTGTGCGCAGGTCTTCTGCTGCAAGCTCCACGTCCACGACGAGTGAAGACCGACCTACAAGACGCACCTGGCCGGACAATTCGATCATATTGCCGACATAGGCCGGATTGCGGAAATCGATACGGTCGCAGGATGCCGTTACAAACGGCCGGCGGGCGTGACGGGCGGAGACCAGGAAAGCCACCTTGTCCATCACCGCCATCGCCGCACCACCAAAATACGTACCCTGATGATTGGTCTGTTCCGGGAACACCAGATCGGTATGGCGAATCTCGGCAAGTTGGGAGGTGATGGGCATGATGATCTGCCTACATCAGCATCGTCATCGGGTCTTCAACGAAGGTCTTGAATGCGGCCAGCCATTTCGCACCGGTTGCACCATCCACCACGCGGTGGTCACAGGTCAGGGTGACGGTCATGACATTGGCGATCGCCAGCGCGCCATCCTTGACGACGGGACGCTGCTCGCCAGCGCCAACCGACATGATCATGCCCTGCGGCGGGTTGATGATGGAGGCGAAGGACTTGATGCCGAACATGCCCAGATTGGAGAGCGAGAATGTGCCGCCCTGGAATTCCTCCGGTGCCAGCTTGCGGTCGCGCGCACGCATCGCCAGGTCCTTGGACTCGCGGGAGATCTCGACGAGACCCTTTTGATCCGCATCCTTGATAATCGGCGTGATCAGGCCGCCCTCGATGGCGACGGCCATGGAAACGTCGGCGTGTTTGTGCATGGCAATGCGGCCATCCTCGATCCAGGACGCGTTTGCGGCCGGCACCTTTTTGAGCGCCAGGCCGGCGCACTTAATCAGAATGTCATTGACAGAAACCTTGGCGCCTTCGGCCTCGGCAGCGGCGTTCACGCGTTTGCGGAAATCCAGCAGCTTGTCGATATTACAATCGATATTGAGCGGGAAATGCGGGATATCGCGGAAGCTCTCCGACAGACGCTTGGCGGAAATCTTGGTGATGTTGTCCGCCTTGCCGACCTCATAACGCTCGGCCGGAATACCATAGGCTGCCAGCGGCTCGTCATGATCGATGACCGCAGCCGGCGCGGACGGCGCCGACGCAGCTTGCGGCGTTTCAGGTGGCGCTGTCACGGTGGCGCCTTCGACATCGCGCTTTACGATGCGGCCATAGGGGCCGGAGCCCGTCAGGCTGGCGAGGTCCAGACCCTTGTCTGCGGCAATACGACGGGCGAGCGGGCTGGCCTTGATTCGGTTTCCCGAGGCAGCGACCGGGGCCGCCGGAGCTGGAACCGGAGCGGCAGGCGTGGGAGCAGCAGGTGTCGGAGCAGCCGCGGCCGGAGCAGCCGTGGCCGGAGCTGGTGCAGGAGTCGCCGTGGCCGGTGCGGAGCCGGCAGTATCCAGCGCAGACGAATCCTCGCCATCTTCGAGCAACAGGGCGATCAGTTTATTGACCTTGACGCCTTCCGTGCCCTCTTCAACCAGGATCTTGCCAACCGTGCCCTCATCCACGGCTTCGACTTCCATCGTTGCCTTGTCGGTCTCGATCTCGGCAATGACATCGCCGCTTTCGACGGTATCGCCCTCCTTGATGTTCCACTTGGCCAGTGTGCCCTCTTCCATGGTCGGAGACAGGGCGGGCATCAGGATTTCGATTGGCATGGGAGACCCCCAAAAAGGAATGATTTGCACCCGAGATAGCGCAAACAATCCGGCCGCACAACACGTTTGGAGGTATTTGCTTCGCTAGCGAATGTTTATTTCCTGCGCACACTGAAAAAGCCCGGGCCAGCAGACCCGGGCTTTCCGTCACGAGCACTCAGTTGCTTTAGTCCCGGGCAGCACGGATCGCTGCCTGCAGGACGCGGGTGTAATCCCGGCCACCCATACGCGGGCCGCCCTGGGTATCCGTGTTCATGCGATTGACGATGACCATGTCCAGGCTCGGGATAACAGTCACATACTGACCGCCATACCCGGCGCCCGTATACATGTCCTGAGGAAGGCCAAACTCTTCCGAGGTCGCTTCATCCGGCACTTTCCACCACATGAAGCCATAACCTCCCATCCAGGCGCCCGGCCATCCGGTGTCGGCATGATCGCCCGTGCTTTCGCGGACCCAGTCCTGGGAGAGGATTTGTTCGCCGTCCCACTCGCCATTTTGTAGGTAGAGCTGGCCGAACAGGGCCACATCCCGCGCAGACAGGCGCATGTGATAGGCAGAGAACATTGTGCCGGGCGCATGCTGGCGATGGGTCTCGAATACGTCGAAATCAGGCATGCAGAGCGGCTCGGCGAACAGGCGCAGGAAAGCGCTGTCGTAATTGCGCCCGGTCGAGCGCTCGAAAATGTGGCCGGCGACGTTGAAGTCCCAGTTATTGTAATACCAGTGCTCACCCGGCGCGTATTCACCGCGCTCCGGTCGGCTCTCGCGCATTTGCGGCGTTTCTGCCGCCGACGGGATGTAGACACCGGACATGGAGGTGATGATGTCGCGGACCGTGGCCGAGCGTTCCTGTTCGGTCAGACCGACAAGATCATCCACCCCCAGCTCCGCCAGCGTCTGGTCGAGCTGCACAGCACCGGCATCCACGGCAATGCCCATCAGCCCGCTCATCAGCGACTTGCGAAGGGAATGCACCATGATCAGTCGGTCGGTTTCACCGTGGGAGAAAACCACCTCGCCGCCACGGACAATCATCATCGCGGTGGATTCGAGATCGGTTGCGAGCTGGTTCAGCCCTGCTAGGTCGGTTTCGGAAAATCCGAGCGCAGCCGGATTTGTAGCCGGTGCGAGCGGATATTCTTCACACCGGTCCTGCGCGAAGGCAGACGTGGAAATGGCCAGCGCAGCCGCGCCGGCAAGTAGATGTTGGAACATGGACAATCCCCGAGCTGTGTGAGCGTGGGCAAATTGCCATGCCCGCTAAAACACGGAGATGTCAGCCAGATTGCGTTTCAGAAAGGTGGGTAGACGTCAGGCCTGGCCTTTGTCGCCGGCGATCTGGTCGATATTCTCTTCCCAGTTCGCGCCGTCGAATTCTTCAAACCGCAATTGCAAATTCGCCTCTGCATCGAGAGCGCGCAGATTGACCGACCAGCCATCCGGGTGCGAGCGCGGCACATAGAAGGGCTTCACGCCGCACTTGGAACAGAAGAAATGTTTCGCTGTCTTCGACCCGAACTGGTAATTCGTCAGGCTTTCCGCACCCCGTTCGATCTTGAAATCATCCTTCTCGACAATGAGATGGATGAACCCCGTCTTGGCGCAGATCGAGCAATTGCACGACAACGCCACGACATGATCCGGCAAGTTAACTGCAAAACCGACTTCACCGCAGTGACACTCACCATGGCGCCAGGATTTCTCAGGGGAATTGGTCATTGCCTCAGCCTACGTAACAAACTTCCTTCACCGCGCGGACAATATCATCCGTATTCGGCAGGGACAGGGCTTCCAGATTGCCGGCATAGGGCAACGGGACGTCTTCCTGGTGGACGCGAACCGGCGGCGCGTCGAGATAGTCGAACGCGTCCTTGGTCACGACAGCTGCGATCTCGGCGCCGACACCCATACGGCCCCAGCCTTCCTCGGCGGTGACCAGGCGGTTGGTCTTCATGACGGACTGAACAACGGTGTCGGTATCGAGCGGACGGATGGTGCGCAGGTCGATGACCTCGGCGGAGATGCCCTGACCTGCCAGGGTCTCTGCAGCCTCGAGCGCGAAACCGACCATGCGGGAATGCGCGGTGATGGTGACATCCGTGCCTTCGCGACGAACCTTGGCCTTGCCGAGCGGCAGGACGTAATCGTCCAGGTCCGGCACATCAAAGCTCTCGCCATAGATCAGCTCGTGCTCGAGGAAGACGACCGGGTTCGGGTCACGAATGGCGGCCTTCAGGAGGCCCTTGGCGTCAGCAGCGTCATACGGCGCGACGACCTTGAGGCCCGGCACATTGCCATACCAGGAAGAATAGTCCTGGGAGTGCTGGGCACCCACGCGGCTGGCGGCCGAGTTAGGGCCGCGGAACACGATCGGGCAACCCATCTGGCCACCGGACATGTAGAGCGTCTTGGCGGCAGAGTTGATGATGTGATCGATCGCCTGCATGGCGAAGTTGAAGGTCATGAATTCAACGATCGGCTTGAGACCGTTGAAGGCAGCGCCCACACCCAGACCGGCAAAGCCGTGCTCGGTGATCGGCGTGTCGACCACGCGCTTGGGGCCAAACTCCTGAAGGAGCTCGCGGGTCACCTTGTAGGCGCCCTGGTATTCAGCGACTTCCTCACCCATCACGAAGACAGTGTCATCGCGACGCATTTCCTCAGCCATCGCGTCACGCAGCGCGTCACGGACCGTGGTGGGGGTGAAGCTGGTGCCCGCCGGGATATCCGGGTCGGCCAGTGACGCGACATTCGCCTGCATCATCGACGGGCGTTCATCGATCGCCGGGGCGGCTTCAACAGGTGCTGCCTCTGCAACCGGCGCAGACGGCGCTGCCGCAGCAGCGGACACATCCTCGCCCTCTTCTGCCAGGATGGCGATGACGGCGTTGACCTTTACGTTCTCGGCACCTTCCTCGACCAGAAGCTTGGCGACGGTGCCTTCTTCGACGGCTTCAACTTCCATTGTCGCCTTGTCGGTCTCGATCTCGGCAATCACGTCACCGCTCTCAACGGTGTCGCCTTCCTTGATATTCCACTTGGCGAGCGTGCCCTCTTCCATGGTCGGAGACAGGGCGGGCATCAGGATTTCAATCGACATATCTTCAGTCCTGCAGGATTAGCCGTTTGCGGCTTCAGGCGCGTAACGCAGCGCGTGTTCGCGCATGCGTGTGGCAAATTCGATCAGCGTGTTGAGCGGGCGGATCATCACTTCAATCCGGCACATCTTGCCCTCGTCATTCAGGGTGATGCGGTCGATGGCAGACAAACCCTTGCCGTCCACCGTTCCGGTGAACTCAAGGATGATCTCGTTATCCTTCACCCACTGGTCACGGTACTGGAACCCATCGATCATGGTGATCACACCCATCAGGATGTGCAGCAGGTAATACTTGTCCGCGCTCGGCTTCCAGACGACCGGGGAGTGCAGCTCGCAGCCCTCGGCAATAATCGCCTCGAGACGGTTGCGATCGCGGTCTTCAACCGCACCATGCCATTCATCGAGGAAGTGTTTGACTTGTGGGGTCATGCTCAGACCTCCACCAGAACGTCGGTGTAAAGCTCGGACGGATCCGGTTCGGGTGACGTCTTGGCGAACTCGGCGCTCTCATTGACGATGGCCTTGACCTCTTTGTCCATGGCCTTGAGCTCGTCTTCGCTGGCCCATTTCTTCTCAAGGATCTTCTCCTTGACCATGTCAATCGGGTCGTGGTGCGACCGCACTTCATCAACCTCTTCACGAGAGCGGTACTTCGCAGGGTCGGACATGGAGTGACCGCGATAGCGATAGGTCTTCATTTCCAGGATGTAGGGGCCCTTGCCAGAGCGTGCGTGTTTGGCCGCTTTTTCAGCAGCCTTGCGTACAGCTTCCACGTCCATGCCGTCGACGGCTTCCCCCGGAATACCAAAGGAAATGCCGCGCTTATGCAGTTCGGTTTCAGATGACGCCCGCTTGACTGCGGTCCCCATGGCGTACTGGTTGTTCTCGATCACATAGATGACCGGCAGATTCCAGAGCTTGGCCATGTTGAAACTCTCATAGACCTGGCCCTGGTTGGCTGCGCCATCGCCGAAATAGGCAACAGAGATCTTGCCATTGTCCTTGTACCAGTTGGCAAAGCCCAGACCGGTGCCGAGCGCGACCTGAGCGCCGACAATGCCGTGGCCACCATAGAAGTTCTTCTCGCGGGAGAACATATGCATGGAGCCGCCCTTGCCACGGGAATAGCCGCCCTCGCGCCCCGTCAGCTCGGCCATGACGCCATTCGCGTCCATGCCGCAGGCCAGCATGTGGGCGTGGTCACGATACCCGGTGATGACCTGGTCACCCTCTTCCAGCGCCGCCTGGACGCCGACGACGACCGCTTCCTGGCCGATATAGAGGTGACAGAAGCCGGCGATGAGGCCCATGCCGTAGAGCTGACCCGCTTTTTCCTCGAACCGCCGCATCAGCAGCATGTCTCGATAGTATTGAAGCATTTGCTCTTTCGAAGCGCCTTTGGCGGCAGAACGTTTGGCTGGCATATTTCGCTCGCGAAATTAAATGACGCAGACGCGCCGGGAACTGAGCTGCGACTTATCAGAGTTTGCGGTAACTCCGCAAGATCAAACCGAAACCCATTGCCAAGAAAGCACGCAAATCTGACTTGCGACTGAGCTATTCCGTGTGCGAAGAAAAGTTAACGACGATTGGTCGTGTCGATTTCCACAATGAAATCGCGAGGATGTGCGACATTCAGAACGTCGCGGGCGCGCTCATCCAGATAGTCCAGGTCCAGACTGTCGGAACGCAGCCGCGCAGCGACTTCTTCCATACGCACGCGCTCAGCGCGGGCTTCGGCCAGCTGGATCTCCGTGTCGCGGATCTCGTTTTCGATAACAAGCCAGTTAAGCACACCCTGCTCACCTGTCAGGGCGTGATAGCCGAAATAGGCTATCGCCATAGCGATAAAAAAGCTCGGTATGAAGCGCTTGATCGCGTCCACCGCTGGTCACCCTGTCTGCCGGCCATTCGCCGTGTCTAGGGTTCCAAGTAGACGCGATCAGCGTGAAGGAAGCGTTACCGGATCAGTAGTTGATCGCGGTATTGCCTGCATAAACAGCGGTATCGGACAGTTCCGACTCGATACGAAGCAGCTGGTTGTATTTCGCCGTACGATCAGCGCGTGCCAGTGAGCCCGTCTTGATCTGACCGCAATTGGTGGCGACAGCCAGGTCGGCAATCGTGGAGTCCTCGGTTTCGCCGGAACGATGGCTCATCACAGCGCCGTAACCGGAACGCAGCGCCATGTCGACGGCGTCCAGCGTCTCGGAGAGCGTACCGATCTGGTTGACCTTGATCAGGATGGCATTGGCGGCACCGATCTCGATGCCATGGGCCAGGCGCTCCGGATTGGTGACGAAGAGATCATCGCCGACCAATTGGCATTTGCCGTCGAGGCGATCGGTCAGGGCTTTCCAGCCCTCCCAGTCATCTTCGGCCATGCCGTCCTCGATGGAGATGATCGGGTAGTTGTCGACAAGGCTGCCGAGATAATCCGCGAAACCTTCGGCGTTATAGCTTTCACCAGAACCAGCCAGCTCATAACGGCCCGCCTTGTAGAATTCGGTGGAGGCAACATCCAGCGCTAGGGCAACTTCCTCACCCGGCTTGTAGCCTGCCTGCTCGATCGCAGCCATGACAGCATCAAGCGCCTGTTCAGCCGTCGCGATATTCGGGGCGAAACCACCCTCGTCGCCGACATTGGTATTCAGGCCCTGTTTTTTCAGATTGCCCTTCAGCGCGTGGAAGATCTCTGCCCCGCAGCGCAGGCTTTCCGAGAAGCTCGGCAGGCCCACCGGCATGATCATGAATTCCTGGAAGTCGATCGGATTGTCCGCGTGCGCGCCACCGTTGAGGATATTCATCATCGGGGTCGGCAGGACACGGGCGTTGAGACCGCCAATATAGCGATAGAGCGGCATGGCCTGTGCGTCGGCCGCGGCCTTGGCCACCGCCATGGACACGCCCAGCATCGCATTGGCGCCGAGGCGCCCCTTGTTCGCGGTGCCGTCCAGCTCGATCATCGCCTCGTCAATCCGGCGCTGGTCCTCGGCTTCGAAACCGGCCAGCGACTCGTAGATCTCGCCTTCAACGGCCTCGATCGCCTGACGCACACCCTTGCCGCCATACCGCTCGTCACCATCACGTTTTTCAACCGCCTCGTGGGCGCCGGTGGACGCGCCGGACGGTACGGCCGCACGACCGAAAGATCCGTCCTCGAGCAATACATCGACTTCAACAGTCGGGTTGCCACGGCTGTCGAGGATCTCGCGTGCGATGATGTCGGTAATGGCGGTCATGTTGGAATTACTCCGCAGGAAGAAAGTCTTTCGCGGGCTTCATAACCCAGCACTCATGCGACGCAAGGGCTCTCAATTGGTGTTAGCGCAAACCTGCCGCCTTTTCTGCAGGATATCTACGCATAGCCGCTTCCCGGCTGCGGTTTTGAGGTTGTCGCAGGCGTTGCCCGCCTCCCGACGCATGATACCAACGAGGCCAAATCGGGGAGAAACACCACCATGTTGATGTCTGAGTATCATGACTGGGCCAAGCGCCTGGTCGACTGGACGGTAAAATACTACGAGGGCCTTAGGGAGCGACCGGTTCGCTCGCCGGCACAGCCCGGAGACACGCTCCACCAGCTTCCTCTTGCCCCTCCGGAGACAGGCGAGGACATGGCCGAGATCTTCAAGGACTTCGAACGCATCGTCCCGGAAGGCATGACCCACTGGCAGCACCCGCGTTTCTTTGCCTATTTCCCAGCCAATACAACCCCGCCGTCCCTGCTCGCGGAGCAATTGGTCTCGGCAATCGCAGCGCAATGCATGTTGTGGCAGACCTCTCCTGCAGCGACCGAGATGGAAACACGCATGGTCGAATGGATGCGTCAGGCCCTTGGCTTGCCAGAAAACCTGCGGGGGGTGATCCATGACAGCGCCTCCTCAGCAACACTGGCCGCAGTGCTGACCATGCGCGAACGCGCGCTGGACTGGGCCGGCATCAAGAGCGGCGCTGCCGGTCAGGGACAACCGCGAATCTATGCGTCCGCCCAGACCCATTCCTCCATCGACAAGGCGGTCTGGATCGCCGGCATCGGTCAGGACAATCTGATTAAGATCGAGACCGACGGGAACTGGTCGATGAAACCCGACGCTCTGGCAGCGCAGATCAAGTCAGATCGCGCAACAGGATATCTGCCGGCCGGAATCGTCGCCTGCACGGGCGGCACATCCATCGGAGCCTGCGACAGGATAGACGCTATCATGGACATCGCCGAGACCGAAGGGCTCTACGTCCATGTCGACGCAGCGTGGGCCGGTTCCGCGATGATCTGTGAAGAACAGCGGGTTCACTGGCGCGGCGTTGAACGCGCCGATTCGATTGTATTCAACCCGCACAAATGGCTGGGCGCGCAGTTTGATTGCTCGATCCAGTTCCTGCGGCACCCCGAAGAACAGGTGCGCACGCTGGGTCTGCGCCCGGACTATCTGGAAACGCTCGGCCAGGACGAGATCGTCAATTACAGCGAGTGGACAGTGCCCCTAGGACGCCGTTTTCGTGCACTGAAGCTCTGGTTTCTCATTCGCAGCTATGGACTGGAGGGCTTGCGCGAACGCATCCGCAATCACATCGCCTGGGCAAAGCTAGCGGAACAAAGGATTGCCGCCCTGCCTGGTTTCACGATCACATCGAACAGCCGTTTCAGTCTGTTCAGCTTCCGCTGGGAACCTGAGGGCCGTGATGGCGATGAGGCCAGCATGGCGCTGCTGGAAGCCATCAATGATGATGGCCGAATTTATCTCACTCAGACGAAGCACCGCGGCGATTTCGTGATTCGCTTCCAGGTCGGACAGTTCGAGACCCGCCGGGAGGATGTGGAGACAGCGATTGCCGTCATCGAGGAAATCTCGACGCGGATTTAGGCAGAAACAAGAAAAGCGCGGCTGGCCAAAGCCAACCGCGCTCTTGAACCTTTACGGCACATAGACCTTAGTCGTCCTGCGGATCCAGGATCTGACGGCCGCGATACATGCCGGACTTCAGGTCGATGTGGTGCGGACGACGCAGCTCACCGCTGTCCTTGTCCTCGACATAGGCAGACGCCGTCAGGGCATCGTGGCTACGACGGAAGCCACGCTTCATCTTTGTGATTTTACTCTTAGGGACGGCCATGAGCCTCTCCACCGTGTAGAAAACTGTCTGGGGACGGCGATTTGCCATCCATTCGAGCCGCGCCGTATACCTGCTTCGCAGGGGGAGCGCAAGCACTTGCCTGCGCTCCATGCTGTCAGCGGCTTAGATCAGCCGTTGCGGTCAAAGCGGACATTGCCGCCCATCGTCTCGGAACTGTCGTGAGAGCGCGGGCTGCCATAAACAACAACGTCTCCGCCGAGAGAAGCACTGGCATCGACCGACTGAGCGGCGTGTACGCGCGCTGAGGCACCCGTGGACGTCGACACGTCAACAATCTGGCACTCCAGGTCCCGACCATCAAAAACTGCACCTGTGGAACCGCTGACGTCGAGTTCACCGCAACTTCCTGTCATAGACACGAAACTTCCGGTGCTGACATCCACCTCAAGAGCAGAAAACTCGAATCCCTCAACGTCAGCCCGCAGGCCGCGAGAGAAGTCCAGCTCGTCCAGAGACGGCACAGTGACATGCACTGTTACGTCCAGGCCGCGATTGCGACCGAACAGGCGGGATTGTTGCTCGATATAAAGGCCGTCACGGCGGACATCGATCTCAACCTTGGAGAAGTCATCGCCGTCGCCATCAAGGCGAAGCGTGTAACTGTCCCCCTGAGTTACGACCAGACGGTATCCGCCGCCCGCATTAATTCGGGAAAAGCTTTCGACATCTACATTCTGGCTGTCCTGCGCGATCGCCGTCGAGGTCATCGCTATGGCAGCCGCACTTGCCAGAAAAGCTGAGAGTTTCATTTTTCCATCCCTGTCACTATCGACACTTGTCCTGTCTGCACGCGCGAAACTAGTGCAGCTGACAATAGGATGCATCCGGGACGCGTTTTGGATGCGTCCCCCCGGGAAAAATTACACCATGCGGCTCTGTTCGAGCGCGGCACCGACAAAGCTGGCGAACAGCGGGTGCGGCTCGAAGGGGCGTGATTTCAGCTCCGGGTGGAACTGGACGCCGATGAACCAGGGATGGTCCTCGATCTCGACAATCTCGGGCAGGACGCCATCCGGCGAAAGTCCGGAGAATTTCAGGCCGGACTGCTCGAGCTGGTCGCGATAGGCGACATTGACCTCGTAACGGTGACGATGGCGTTCCTCGATGTGCGCGGAACCATAGATGTCACGCACGCGCGTGCCCTCGCCCAACACAGCCGGATAAGCGCCCAGGCGCATCGTCCCACCCATGTCCCCATCACTGGAACGGGTCTCGACTTCATTGCCACGGGTCCACTCGGTCAGCAGGCCGATGATGGACGTTCCCTTTTCGGAGAATTCCGTCGACATGGCATCATCGATGCCCGCCAGATTGCGTGCGGCCTCGATGACGGCCATCTGCATGCCGTAACAAATGCCGAAGAACGGCACCTTGCGCTCGCGTGCAAACTTCGCCGCAGCGATCTTGCCTTCCACGCCACGTTCGCCAAAGCCACCGGGGACCAGGACAGCGTGAACATCCTCGAGCGGTTCAACAGGCCCATCATTCTCGAACTGCTCACTATCGAGCCATTTGAGATTGACCTTCACACCATTGGCGATCCCGCCGTGATGGAGGGCCTCGATGAGGGATTTGTAGGCGTCCAGAAGGCCAACATACTTGCCGACAACACCAATGGTGACTTCGCCATCCGGCTCTGCAATCGCTTGAGAGATCGTCTCCCAGCGAGTCAGGTCCGGTGCTGGCGCGTCTTCCAGGCCGAAACAGCGCAAGACCTCGCGGTCCAGCCCCTGACGGTGATATTCCAGCGGCACATCGTAAAGAGAGCGCGCATCACGGCCTTCGATCACAGCGCTTTCACGGACATTACAAAACTGACCGATCTTGCGTTTGTCGCCTGGCGTGATCGGGATTTCACATCGACACAGAAGAATATCCGGCTGGATGCCGATCGAGCGCAACTCCTTGACGGAGTGCTGGGTCGGCTTGGTCTTCATCTCGCCGGCTGCCTTGATAAAGGGCAGCAGCGTGACGTGAACGAAGACGGCATTGTCGGGGCCGAGTTCCTGGCCCAGCTGGCGAATGGCCTCGAAGAAGGGCAGGCCTTCGATATCACCAACAGTGCCACCGATCTCGCAGAGAACAAAATCGACATCGCCCGCGTCAGACAGGACGAATTGCTTGATCTGGTCAGTCACGTGCGGGATGACCTGCACCGTCGCGCCGAGATAATCGCCGCGGCGTTCGCGTTCGATGATTCGCGAATAGATTCGGCCCGTGGTGATATTGTCGGACTGGCTCGCCGGCACTCCGGTGAAACGTTCATAATGCCCGAGATCAAGGTCCGTTTCCGCACCATCATCGGTCACATAACACTCGCCATGCTGATAGGGCGACATCGTGCCCGGGTCGACATTGAGATAAGGGTCCAGCTTGCGCAGGCGGACTTTATATCCACGAGCCTGCAGCAGAGCGCCCATAGCGGCGGAGGCGAGGCCTTTTCCAAGCGAGGAGACCACGCCGCCAGTGATAAAGATATAACGCGGCATGGGCCGTCTCAGTATCCGAGATTCGTTCGCGCCGAAAGACGCGATGTGAGCTTTTCAGGTAAAATTTGATACGGACTAGCCGTCGGTGGGAACCTGATCAGTTGCCTCTTCTTCGACCACCGGAGTGTCGAAGTCCTGGTCCAGACGCAGATTATCACCGGAATCAGCGCCGGTCAGAATGGCCAGAGCGATCGAGTTGCCGATGAAGACCGCAGCGAGCACCATCGTGGTTCGGGTCAGCAGGTTTGCCGCGCCGCGGCCGGTCATCATGCCACCGGCACCACCACCGCCGCCGCCACCCATACCGAGCGCGCCACCTTCAGAACGCTGAAGGAGAATAACCGCGATCAGGGCTGCCGCGACCAGAAGCTGAATGATGAGCAGTACCGTTGTCATGAAACTCGCCGTTCTCTGTCTTCGTCCACCATATAGGGACGAATTTACATGGCGGCGCGTTTTATAGCAGCTTGTTCGCCTTGGCCAGCATCATCTGCTGCTTGCGCTGCTTGCTGAGCCTGGACTGCAGCAGCGCGCGCCTGCAGGCGTTTACGCAGGCTGGCAACCGTACGGTCGATCTCGTCACGGGATTTCTCCAGGCCATCTCCATTGGCAAAGGCCGCATAGGCGCCCATCGACAATTCCTTGACCAGTTTGAGCGTGGCCGGCGAGACTTCTGCTGGATTGATTGCACCGATCTGGTCGATGAGTGCCTGGGCCACTTCCGCAGCCTCAGCGCGGTTGGCCTTGATCATCTGGGCCCGCAGCTCGCGCGCCGTCTTGGCCATGTCCTCCAGGTCCAGTTTAGGTGTCGCCCCGTCCTTGGCTCCAGACAGGAACAGCTCGACTCCCACCACAATGCGCATGGCAACCCGGCGAATACGTTCCGCGTTGACAGTCGATTTTGCCGCCTGGATCCACTGGCTTCCCTTGGCCAGCGCTTCGGTATCACCCTCGACGACAGCCTGTAGAAGATTGGGGACCTCCAGCGACTGAGCGGAGGAAGACCGGTCATTGGCCTTGCGCCGATCGGGGCCGATATAATCGCTGGTCACGATGAAACTCTTGCGTCCCTTGATCAGGGTGCGGACACGTTCTTCGGCAAACATGGTCGAGAACGGCCTCACGATGAGATCATCGGCACCGCACTCGATGGCTTTGCGGATATGCAGCGTGTCCCGGCTCCATGTTGTCAACAGGATCACGACGAAGGGGTTATTCCCCAGTTCAGAACGCCGGATTGAACGTACAATTCGAAACACATCAGCATCGGTTGCGCTGCTTTCGGCGACGATCATCAGCGGATTGCTGTCCGTGATCCCGGCCTTCAGATCTTCCAGTGTCGACACACACTCAATCTGCCGAAAACCGATTTCGAAAAGCGCATAACGCGTCGTTCGCTGGTTGGCATGAACGGGATCAAACAGAAGAACTGGGGCTCGGGCGTAGTCGGGTTCGGCCATGCGCTGGGGAGCTCCGTTAAGGCGAATACTCAGGACAAACGAATGAGCATCATGGATTCAATTGGTTTCAATCGCCTTACCAGCCCTTCAACACCTTGTATTTTTTATGATGCCAGCAAAGTCCACCGGATTCAGACTGGCCCCGCCGACGAGCGCACCGTCAACGTTGTCGAGCCCGAGTATCTCTTCGGCATTCTGGGGCTTCACCGATCCGCCATACAGGATGCGAGCACTGACGCCCGCCGGAAGCGCCGCCTTCAGAGCGCCGTGCATGGCGACAATGTCTGCTGACGAGGCCGTGCGGCCAGTTCCGATGGCCCAGACAGGCTCGTAGGCAATCTCGCACCTGTCCCCGGCATTTTCCGGAAGGGACGCCAGCAATTGCTCGGTAACGACGGTTTCGGCGTTGCCCTGCTCCCTCTGTTCCAATGTCTCGCCCACGCAGATTATCGATGTCAGCCCACCCGCGAGTACAGCTTCGGCTTTCGCCTTAACCTCGGCGCTGGTTTCCCCATGATCAGCCCGGCGCTCGGAATGTCCGAGAATCACGAAGCGCGCTCCGGCGTCCGCCAGCATGGCAACGGAAAGATCTCCGGTATGGGCGCCACTTGCACTGACGTGACAATCCTGGGCACCGATTGCGATCCCGCTGCCGTCGGCGGCTCGGGAACAGCGCTCGATCAGAGTTGCCGGAGGACAGATCAACAGCTCGGCTGGACTGTCGCCGACAGCATTCACGAGATCGTCAAAGAAGCTGAGTTGGCTACTGAGCCCGTTCATCTTCCAATTGCCAGCGATGAGTTGCCGCGCCATGTCTCCCCCAAGTTGTCGCGATGCCGATATGTTATCGAACCAGCATTACGGCGGGAGCCCATGTGAGGCAATGCTTCAACCACAGCCCAGAGCGCTTGTATCCCAATGGGTGTGTCGCTACGTTCCCGCTCTCACTATTCTTAAGGCCTGTGTACAATGCTGACCCTGCTACGAGCTTTCGCCAAATCACCCTGGGCGATTGTTATCATTGGACTTCTCGTTCTCGCCTTCGCCCTGACCGGCGTCGGAGGCGTCTTTACGGGAACCGGAACCGCGATTGCCGTCGTTGGCAATCAGCAAGTCAGTGTCAGCCAGTTCTCGCGCGCTTTCGAAAGCGAGATCCGCAATATCCAGCAGCAGGATCCGACCTTCACGCGCGAGCAGGCCCTCGCTGAAGAACGGGAAAACCAGGTTCTCAATCGTCTAATCGTGCTTGCCGCCTTTTCTGCCAAGGCTGAAGAACTTGGCCTGTCTGTCTCTGACCAGGCCTTGCTGGAAGCCGCTTCGCAGTTTGACATTTTCCAGGACCCTGCAACGGGCGAATACAGTTTTGCAGCCGGTCGCGAGTATCTGCGGCAGCTCGGCTACACACCACGTCAGTTCGAGGAAGAGCTGGCGGATGATGTGCTCAGAGCCCAATTCACCTCGACGCTGGCTGGCGGAATTTCCGTTCCCGCTGAATTTGCCAGTAACCGCTATCGAGTGACCGAGGAGCGTCGGTCCATGCGGGGATTGTTCATTGATGCTTCCACCGCAGACGCGATCGAGCCGCCCACCGATGAAGAGCTTCAGGCATTCATCGATGAAAACCGGCAAGCGACTGATCAGCTGGGCCTGCCTGTCTTCACCGGCACGGAACTACGCGGGATCACGCTCGTTCGTTTCCAGCTCGATGACTTCACTGCCAACGAGACCGTCGACGAAGAACCGCTGCGCGAGTTTTATGATTATCAGCTCGAGACGGGACAAATCGGCACGCCGGCAACACGCGGTTTCCTCCAGCTCGTCGTCAACGACACTGAAACGGCCAGCCAGGTCGTGGATCGTCTCACCGCCGGCGAAGTCGCTTTGGACATCGCCAACGATCTCGGCCTGCCGGCACCGTTTGAACAGACTGAGTCGCTTGCCTACCAGGTGCCAGATCAGGCGCTGGCTGACGCCGTCTTCGCTGCCGCCGTAGGTGAAACGATCGTCGTGGAAGGCGCCTTTGCCACCTACGCCGTACAGGTCACCAGCGGTACGGATGCGGTGACACCGTCCTTCCAGGAGCAATTGCCCGAACTGCGCCAGGCTGCTGCGCGCGAACAGGCACTCGACGTCATGTACAACACAATGGGCTTGTTCCAGGACGCTCTCGATTCCGGCGCCACCCTGGAGGAAGCCGCTGCGGCCTCGGGGAGCCCGCTGGAAATGTTCGCCCCTATGGATCGCGTCGCACGTGGTGCGGATCGTGAATTCAACTTCCCGCGCTACGCCGCTCTTTCGGCTGACATCCTGCCGTCCGCCTTCGATCAGTTCGAAGGGCTTGCGACCGATATGCAGCAGTTCAATGACACCGATTTCTTCATTGTTCGCGTCGACAGCATCGTCGAAAGTCGTGATCTGGAACTCTCCGAGGTTCGCGAAGAAGCGGAAATACTGTGGCGCCAGTCCCAGATCGGCATTCAGCTACAGGCGCGCGCCGAGGAGGCCCTCGCCCAGCTCGAGGCTGGCGAGGACATGGATATCGTCGCGCTGACCTCTGGAGGCCGGGTCGAGACCGCTACACTGAAACGTGACGAAAGCGCAGGCGAATTCGCCGGGACAGTCATTCGGGAAGCTTTCTTCGCCGAACCCGGTCAACCGGTCATCGCATCGGGAACAGGTGATGGCCTTCGGGTCATCCTCGTTGTCGACGACATTGTACACGTGGATCCGGCCGCAGCGGCACTCGGGGAGATGGGGCTGCTCAGCACGACCATTCTTGGCGAGATGCAGGAGGACATGTTGATCATGACCCAGGCAGCGCTGCTTGCAGAATATGGTCAGGACGAAGAAGGTGGCATCGACGCCCGTCTGGTTGACCAGGCACTGGGCCGCGATTCCAACGCCAACCGGTGACGCCGGCCCGAGCGCCGGTCGTAATCCCGGATTTTCGTACCGTCGAAGCTGCCTGCCAGCGCGGTGAAACCATTGTCGTAACGGCACGCCGTGCAGACGATCTACTGACACCTGTCGGGGCCTATCTGAAGCTCGCCGGCTCCTCCCCGCATACCTTCCTGCTGGAATCGGTGGAAGGCGGTGCGTGGCGCGGACGTTATTCAGCGATAGGGCTCGATCCGGATCTCATCTGGCGTTGCCGCGACGGCCAAGCCGCAGTCTGCACGGGCGAAAATCTGGTGGACAAGACATTTGAGCCGCTGGACGACCACCCCATGCAGGCCCTGCGCGATGTCATCGAAAGCGCGCGTTGCACCCTGCCTGACGGTTCAGCTCCGATCGGCGCCGGCCTTTTCGGCTATCTCGGTTACGACATGGTGCGCTACATGGAGCGCCTTCCGGAACAGGCTGCGGCGGAACCGCTGGATCTGCCAGAATCGGTCCTGATGCGTCCTCGCACGATCGTTGTCTTTGATTCCCTGAAACAGGAGATCCAGGTCTTTTGCCCGATCCGCACCGACGGGTTTACACCGCGTGAAGCCTATGATGCCGCATGCGAACGTATTGATGCCGTTTTTCGGACGCTGGCGGGCAAGATGCCCGAGATCGAACGCGCGCAAGGCGAGCTGGGCGAGATACGCTCGAACCAGTCACCGGCAACCTATATGGCTGCTGTCGACAAGGCGCGGGACTACATCCGGGCCGGCGATGCCTTCCAGGTCGTTCCCAGCCAGCGTTTCAGCGCCGATTACCCTGCAGACTCGTTCTGGGTTTACCGATCATTGCGCCGCCTGAACCCTCGCCTTTCCTCTTCTTCTTCCGCATGGACGGGTTCGAGATTGTCGGCTCAAGCCCGGAAATTCTGGTGCGACTGCGCGACGGTGTCGCGACGATCCGCCCGATCGCCGGCACCCGCCCGCGTGGCAAGTCTCCGGCCGAGGACGACGCTTTGGAGGCAGATCTGCTCGCGGATCCGAAGGAGCGCTCCGAACACCTCATGTTGCTCGATCTCGGTCGCAATGACGTCGGACGGATTTCCAAACCCGGCAGCGTCCGCATCACCGCGCGCGAGATCGTCGAGCGCTACAGCCACGTCATGCATATCGTTTCCAATGTCGAAGGTGACCTCGCGGACGATCAGGATGCGGTATCAGCACTTTTCGCCGGTTTCCCGGCTGGCACGGTTTCCGGTGCTCCCAAGGTTCGCGCCATGGAGCTTATTGACGAGCTGGAACCTCACCGACGCGGCGTATATGCCGGCGCGGTAGGCTATTTCGGTGCTGATGGCTCGATGGATACCTGTATCGCCCTGCGCACAGCGGTGTTCAAGGATGGCCAGATGAATGTTCAAGCAGGGGCCGGCGTTGTTCTGGATTCCGACCCAGCATCGGAACACGAGGAATGCTGCAACAAGGCCGCCGCACTTTTCCGGGCTGCTGAAGACTCACTAGCGGATTGAGGCTTCCACGATTTGCTGGGATGGCGTCTCCAGCGAACGAGCGAGCTCTGTCAGCGTGACGAATTCAAAGCCACGTGCTTCTGCCTCGGCGATCCAGCTCTCCAGCGCTTCCAGGGTTTCGTCATGCGGATGACCGATCGCTATCGCCCAACCACGCAGTGAGGCCAGCGCCTCAACCTCGGCCAGCCGGGCATTGATCGCCGCCGCCTCGATGGTGTGATCAAGGAAAATATCTCGTTCCAGCGCTGTCAGACCAAGTCCGCGCGCTACCGCAGCGCCACGACTTTCTGCAGTCGTCATGGAGTCCAGGAACAGGCCCGCCTCCTGAGAAAGAGCTTCAAGAACCGGCCGCAGAGCACTGGTATCCTGCGTCAATCGACTGCCCATGTGATTGTTCATACCGATCGCGCCAGGCACGCGGGCAAAGGCCCAGCGCACACGCAGGCGCAGCTCGTCCTCACTCTGGCCTACCCGCAAGGCATGCGGCCCAGGATCTGCCAGTCCAAGTGGTTCCATCGGCATGTGCAGCAAAAGATCGTGCCCTGCTTCACGGACCTGCCGTGAAACATCACGGGACGCATCGGCATAGGGCAGCACCGCCATGGAGATCGGAACACCGAGCTCCGAAGTCCGCCGTGCAGCGTCACGATCCAACCCGACATCATCAATCACCAGAGCAATCCGTGGCGGCGTGTTTGCAGTGGGCACTGGGTAACTGGCAGGCTGCGCCTCGAGCATTTCATCAATCTCGGGCACAACGACCTGTGAGCTTGCAACCTCCTCCGGCGCAGCAAGCGCGACCAGGTCCGTCTCAGCCGGATCAGCAATCTCACTTACATACAGGCTCGGCGGATCGTAGCTCAGGGAAAACTCCGGCAGGTCCGCCGGGTCGGCCTTGCTGGCAAACGAGAAGACGATCGCACCCACACCATAGGCCGCAGCAGCCACAACACTGGCAAAAGCCGGCGTTGCAGATTGCAGAACTCGGAAGCGATTTGGATGGCGTCGTCTCATGCTGCTAGTGCGAAGGGAGTCGGTAAATCATCCGTTAAGCAGTAGCAGGGATTGGCCCTGACAACCGAAGCGCCTAGTTTGGCCGCGGAGGCCCGCAATGCTCTTGATGATCGACAATTATGACAGCTTCACCTTCAACCTGGTGCATTATTTCCAGGAGCTCGGAGCTGATATTGCTGTGCATCGCAACGATGCGTTGAGCGTCAATGAAGCGCTGGCTCTCGGCCCGTCAGCCATCGTGCTCTCACCGGGTCCGTGTGATCCTGACCGTGCCGGCATCTGTCTCGACCTGATTGCCCAATCGCCAGACGACATGCCGATCCTGGGCGTCTGCCTGGGTCATCAGTCCATCGGTCAGATCTTCGGGGGCAAGGTTGTTTCCGCCAAGGAAATCATGCACGGGAAAACCAGTCCGGTCACCCATGCCGGCACCGGTGTTTTCAAAGACTTGCCCTCACCTTTTGAGGCAACACGTTACCATAGCCTGGCCATCGAACCGAACAGCCTGCCCGCTGAACTCAAGGCCAATGCCTGGACCGCCGATGGCGAGATCATGGGCGTACATCATGTCGAGCGACCGGTTCACGGGGTGCAATTCCACCCGGAGTCCATCGCGTCGGAACACGGCCATCAATTGCTGCGTAACTTCCTGAAATTAGCTGGCACGCCACTGAAAACAGCTGCGTGAGACACATCGCGGGCGATTGAATTTCTGCCACAGCCAGCTAGATTTGCCGGGTTCGCGAAGTTCAACCTGAGCCAGCCGGTATGCCGATCCTGAACCGACATGTCCTGAATGCCTTCACTGCCGATCCGGCGGTGGCGTCAGTCATGCCGTCATCGCGCGTTCGATGCCGTGTGCTGGATCGGCGATGGCGCAGCTTGCCCTGCTAGCCCACCCTTCTCCAGACAAACTGAACAAGAGAGAGCGATGACTGAGCTCGCTATCTGCCTGCAGGCCATGAGCCGCGGGCAACGACCGGACACGAAACAGATTGAAGCCGCCTTCAACCTCCTGATGGAAGGTGATGCGCCCGATGCCGCGATTGGTGGCTTCCTGATGGGGCTTGCCGCACTTGGAGAAAGTCCGGCAGACATCGCAGCGGGCGCTCGCGTGATGCGTGGCCGCATGACCCGGATCAACGCGCCTGACGGGGCCATCGACACCTGCGGAACCGGTGGTGATGGCAAGGGTGCCTACAATATTTCCACCGCTGCCGCGATTGTCGCTGCTGGCGCCGGCGCCAACGTCGCCAAACACGGCAATCGCGCTGCCAGTTCGAAATCGGGGTCTTCGGATGTTCTCGCGGCATTGGGCGTACGCCTGGACGTGGGCCCGCAAACGGTCGAGGAAAGCCTCGAAAAGGCCGGTGCTGGTTTCCTTTTCGCGCCAGCCCACCACAGCGCCGTTCGCCACGTGGCCAGCGCCCGCAAGAGCCTGGGTGTGCGCACCGTCTTCAACCTCCTAGGTCCGCTTTCCAATCCGGCGGGGGTCAAACGGCAATTGCTGGGTGTCTTCGACGAGCGCTGGCTTGAGCCCATGGCCGAAGCCCTGCGTGACCTGGGCTGCGAACGTGCCTGGGTAATGATCGGTGATGACGGCATGGATGAAATCACGACAACGACCACGACCCAGGTCGCTGAGCTGAAGAATGGCGAGATCACGCGCTTTGTCGTCGATCCGGCAGAATACGGCATCGCCAAGGCCAGCGAGGCAGACCTCCAGGGCGGCGATCCGGAGTTTAACGCAAAGGCGATCCGGGCCTTGCTCGATGGTGAGCTCGGCGCTTTTCACGACATCGTCGTCCTCAACGCCGGGGCCGCGCTCGTAATCGCTGACCTGGCCAACGATCTAGCCGACGGCATCACCAAGGCCAGGGCCGCTATCGTTGACGGACGTGCCCGTAAAACGCTCGAGCAGATGATCGCAATCACCTCGCAGGGGGTCGACGCATGAACCAGATGCCTGACGCACTTGCGCGCATCACCGCTTACAAGTTGAACCATATCCAGGCCTGCAAGGCGCAGCGTTCCTATGAGGACATCGCCGCGCTCGCTGCCGATCAGCCGCCGGTGCGCGGCTTCTTCGATGCACTTCGACGCGATGCGCGCGAACGCGGCCTGGCCCTTATCGCCGAGGTCAAGAAGGCCAGCCCCTCCAAGGGTCTTATCCGCGAGGACTTCAATCCTCCGGTACTGGCCAAGGCCTATGAAGACGGTGGAGCCACCTGCCTTTCCGTGCTGACTGATACGCCAAGCTTCCAGGGTGATGACAGCTTCCTGGCCGCGGCACGCGATGCCACCGGGCTTCCCGCGCTGCGCAAGGACTTTCTCTATGACCGCTACCAGGTCGCGGAAGCCCGAGCGCTCGGCGCTGACGCAATCCTGGTCATCATGGCGGCCGTTGATGATGCCTGTGCCCGCGAGCTCATGGATGAAGCCGACAAGTGGTCACTCGACGCGCTTGTGGAAGTCCATGACGAGGCGGAGCTGGACCGAGCGCTCGCCCTAGAGGCACCGCTGATCGGCGTCAACAATCGTGACCTGCGGACATTCGAAACCTCGCTCAGCACTTTCGAGCGTTTGTCCACACTCGTGCCGGACGACCAGTTCATGGTAGCCGAAAGCGGGATATTCACGGCTGATGATGCTGCGCGGCTGAAGCTTTCAGGCGCCGGAGCCTTGCTGGTCGGCGAGAGCCTGATGCGTCAGACTGATGTCGAACAGGCAACGAAAACGCTGATGGCGGCCTATTAGCCCCTGTTGACGACAAAATAGAACACATGTAGAACACCCATCAAGTTGCCGCTTTGTTCCGGCGAATTGGAGGGAGTCGAGCTGTGCTGACCCGCAAGCAACATGAACTGCTTTTGTTCATCCATGAGCGCATCAAGGAAACCGGTGTCTCACCCTCCTTTGACGAGATGAAAGGTGCACTCAGCCTGGCCTCGAAATCCGGCGTTCACCGCC
This sequence comes from Maricaulis sp. MIT060901, assembly GCF_047123815.1. Lineage (NCBI taxonomy): Bacteria > Pseudomonadati > Pseudomonadota > Alphaproteobacteria > Maricaulales > Maricaulaceae > Maricaulis > Maricaulis sp. MIT060901. The sequence goes on along the minus strand of NZ_CP138920.1, from coordinate 3,035 downwards.
TGATCACGGCACTGGAAGAACGCGGTTTCATCCGCCGTCTTGCCCACCGCGCCCGCGCACTGGAGGTCCTCAAGCTTCCCGAAAGCGCCGCCGCTGAAAACACCGAGGAAAAATCAGCCGATCTTGGTCCCAATGTGGTGCGCGCTGATTTCACAGGCCAGGGTGCAGCCCCCTCCGATGATCGCGGCACGATCGAGGTTCCCATGCTGGGGCGTATTGCTGCCGGTGTTCCCATTTCTGCCATCCAGCACGAAACCGATCGCCTGCCCGTCGCGGCTGACATGCTGGGCAATGGCGAGCATTTCGCGCTCGAAGTGAACGGCGATTCCATGATCGAGGCCGGTATTCTCGATGGTGACACGGTCCTCATCCGTCGCTGCGATGTGGCCGATACAGGCGACATCGTTGTCGCGCTGGTCGATGACGAGGAAGCCACGCTGAAGAAGCTGCGCAAGAAAGGCGGGTCTGTCGCGCTTGAAGCGGCCAATCCGGAATACGAGACCCGTATCTTCCCGCCACACCGGGTGAAGGTTCAGGGCAAGCTCGTCGGCCTGCTGCGTAGCTATCACTAGATTTCAGGTCTGCCAGGGCCAGCTGGTTTCCGCCGCATCCACATAGCGGATACGGGCGACACCGCTGTTGTTGAGCCAGACCAGGGCATTGCCGCGTTCGGCGAGTTCAGACAGTGCAATGACCGGACGCCCGCATCGGCGCCCAATCCAACGCGGTGTGTCCGCGGAAAGCACGACCAGGTCGGCGCGCTCGCAATCCTCCTGCAAGGCCTCAATCCGACTGGGCACTGCAATGCGCAGATAGTCGGTTTCAAGCAGGCAACCCAGATCATCACAGGCCGCCCTCTCCCCGGTTTGCCCCGCCATGGCAGACCGCTCCAGGAAGACCTGGCGCCCGAACCGGCCACGACGCAACGTGTTGGCGGTCCATCCCTCGCCCGACCGAGCTACCACAACCCCATCGGCGCTGATGAAGACATCCGGTTGCGGCCAGAGCGCCCAGAGTCCGACCAGCGTCGCAGCCACGCCGCCCGCGACAAGACGGGCCAGCAGCCCGCGCCCCAGGATCAACAACGCTGCGAGAGCGATATAAAGCGCCAGCCACCACCCCGGAACAGCCGGCACGGCACGCGCCGCTGTAGGCAAGGCCTCGATCCATCGTGAGATACTGAGAATGGTGTTAAGTCCCAGCTCCATCAGAGCAAAGGCCGGAGCGTCCAGTCCCACAGGCATCAGCAACAGCCCCAGAACGCCCGCCGGCATGACCAGGAATGAAAACACCGGCATCGCAAGCAAATTGCCCAGGAGCCCGTAACTGGCCAGGCGATGGAAGTGGAAAGCACCGATAACTGCCGTAGCGGTTCCGGCCACAAAACTTGTAAGCGTCAGTTCCCAGAAAGGGCGCAGGAAACCGGGCAATCGCCGTTCCATGACATCCTCTCTGGAACGTCGCCATTCGTGAACGGCAATAAGGGCCCCCACCGCGCTGAAAGACATCTGGAAGCCGGGTGAGATCACACTTTCAGGCTGGATCAGCACGACAGCTCCTAACGCGAGCGCAAAGGATTGCAGGGAAAACGCTCGTCGCCCCGCGATCATCGCTCCCAGTGCCACCACGGTGACGACAAAAGCCCGCTGTGTCGGAATTCCGGCACCGGAAATCAGCAGGTAGGCGACCGAAACCACCAGAGCAACAATCGCGGCGAGTCGCGCCACATCCTGTCTGCGTGCGAGCCGATTAATAGCGGAAAGCCCGAGACGAACCGCAAAGAAGGTTCCGCCGGCCATCAATGCCATGTGTAAACCGGATATCGCCAGAATATGGCCAAGCCCTGCCACGCGAAGGCTCTCTGCGGTCTCAGGGTCGATACCGGACCGATCTCCGACCAGCAGCGCCGCGGCAATCCCGGAGGCAGGTCCGTCTATGCGCGCTCGAATGGCTTCGGCCATGTCAAATCGCCATCGGGCCAGTAAACGTGGCGGACCCCGCCGGTCTTCGTCTTCCAGACGCTCAGGCAGAGACAACGCCCAACCCGAAGCGCGTATTCGTTGGAACCAGGCGTAATAACGCCCGTCATATCCACCTGGGACCACCGCGCCCCGCGGCGGTTCAAGCATGGCGGACAGGGACAGCCTGTCTCCCGGGCGGGCCTCGCCCGGACGAGCCAGCACACGCACGCGGTGCCAGCGATCCGCCTCCTCGATCCTGATGATAAGACGGGAGCGACCAGATCCGCTGCGCTCGATCCGCTCCAACCAACCGGTGATCTCGTTGCGCCCGGACAACTGATGCCCGGGCAGAACGCTTTCAATCGAGGACAGGCGCATGTCCGAAACCAGCAATCCCGAGGCTACTCCTGTAAGGATCAGGGCCAGTTTTCGAAGTTCGGGGAGCAGGAAAAGTGCGGCAAACCCGCACAGAGCCATGACCTTTGCCCCCCCGGTCCACACTGAGCCAGGGCGTTGTCCGGCCGAGAAATACAGCACAGCCCCGGCTGCCAGCCCGAGCGCGAGCAGGAGGGCGGGTGCGACCGGCCGCGTATGCGTCGGCGGATCCAGGACTGCTTTCAAACGCTTGAACCCGTGCACACCAAGAGACATGTCTGTGCCTTCGCTCTATCGCTCGAGGAGTTAATCATGCTAACACCTGAATTCCTTCCTTGCAGCGCAACATGATTTCGCAGGTGCAACAAAACCAAATGACGATCCGAACTCGCTTCGCACCTTCTCCGACGGGCTTTCTGCACATTGGCGGCGCCCGCACAGCCTTGTTCAACTGGTTGTTCGCCAAACATCATGGCGGCGAGTTCCTGCTGCGAATCGAGGACACGGACCGCAAGCGCCTGACCCAGGAAGCCGTTGATGCAATTGGCGAAGGACTGGAGTGGCTGGGCCTGGACTGGACCGGTGATGCCGTGTCGCAATTTGCCCAGGCTGATCGCCATGTCGAGGTTGCCAACGCTCTGCTCGAACGCGGCAAGGCATTCCGCTGTTATCTGAGCCCGGAAGAAACCCAGACCCTGC